>CP071065.1:1702500-4102500 GCA_017164015.1 Nostoc sp. UHCC 0702 | reverse complement strand
ATGGGACTCACTGAAGTGCCAGAGGCGATCGCATCCCTAACACAGTTGCAAACACTTGACCTCTCCAGTAACCAATTGACCCAACTGCCAGAGGCGATCGCATCCCTGACTCAGTTGGAAACCCTTGACCTTTCATACAACCAACTGAGGGTACTGCCAGGGGCGATCGCATCCCTAACTCAGTTGCAATCGCTTAAACTCTCCATGAACCAACTGACGGAACTGCCAGAGGCGATCGCATCTCTGACTCAGTTGCAAACGCTTAATCTTTCATACAACCAATTGACCCAACTGCCAGAGGCGATCGCATCCCTGACTCAGTTGCAACAGCTTGACCTCTCCAATAACAAACTGACGGTACTGCCACAAGCGATCGCATCGCTTACTAAGTTGCAATGGCTTGACCTCTCCAGCAACCAACTGACCCAGCTGCCAGAGGCGATCGCATCGCTTACTAAGTTGCAATGGCTTGACCTCTCCAGCAACCAACTGACCCAGCTGCCAGAGGCGATCGGCCACCTGACACAGTTGCAAACACTTGACCTCTGCTTTAACCAACTGATGGAATTGCCAGAATCAACCAAAAAACTAACGAAACTAATTTTACTGTCAATTTCTGAAAATCAATTTGTTTCGTTTCCAAACGAAATCACAAACTTACAAAATTTGAGCGAACTCTATGCAATCGGCAATCAAATTGAGCAGCTTCCCAATGCAATCGGTAATTTAACACAGTTAAGAAAACTGCATTTAGGAGGAAAGCAAATTTCCCATAACAAAGTTTTTGGAGAAACAATTCATGGAAATCATCTCACATCACTGCCTTACAGTTTTACTAAACTCACTCAATTAGTTGAACTTAATCTTGACCAAAACCCCTTAAACGCTGAATTAGCTGCGGCATACGAACAGGGACTTGATGCTGTCTTGCAATATTTGCAAGCAAAGGCAGAAGAACAAGTAACGCTAAACGAAGCCAAACTAATTTTAATTGGTGAGGGTGAGGTAGGCAAAAGTTGTCTGTTGGGAGCATTGCGAGGGGACGAATGGGTAGATGGTCGCCCCACAACTCACGGGATTGAGATTAAACCTGTAATCGTCACCGATCCCGACAGTGGCACAGAAATCACCTTGAATGGTTGGGATTTTGGCGGTCAACGAGTTTATCGACCGACACACCAGTTGTTTTTCAGTGCGCCAGCCGTGTATCTGGTGGTGTGGAAGCCACGGGAAGGCCCGCAACAGGGCTTTGTCAAAGAGTGGATTACCCTAATCAAGAATCGAGAACCGGATGCAAAGGTATTAGTGGTTGCAACCCACGGCGGCCCCGGACAGCGACAACCGGACATTGACAGACAGGAGATTTTAAATCAATTCGGCAAAGATACGATAATTGATTTCTTCCATGTAGACAGCAAACCCAAGGACGATACGACGCATTGCACTGGGCTTGCAGAATTAAAAGAATCTATTGCTCGTGTCGCCGCATCTCTTCCTGAAATGGGGCGTTCTGTTCCCGCTAAGTGGCAGCAAGTACGAGAAATCTTGCAGAAAAGCGATAAACCTTATCTGCCCTACGATAATGTTATTGCCATCTGCGCTGAACACGCAATTGATGAGAAGCAGGCAGAACTATTTCTTCGCATCTCCCATACTCTGGGGCATTTCATTCATTACCATTACGACCCAACACTACGCGATATCGTCATCCTCAAACCCGACTGGCTGGCAAAAGCGATCAGCTTTGTGCTAGATGATGAAATGACACGCAAACGTAACGGTTTGGTGGAATTTGACCATCTCAGCCAGTTGTGGAGTAACCCCCCATTTGCAGGCGAAGAAGGCTACCCGAAAGAACTGCATCCAATTTTTTTACGGCTGATGGAACGCTTTGATCTGTCTTATAAAGTGGTTTTCGACCCGTCAGAACCCAGTAATACCAGCCTCATTGCTCAACTCGTTCCTGACCAACGCCCAGACCCATTACCCAATTGGGGAGAGCAACCAGAACCTGGAGACAGACAACAGGTGCAAATCTGCCGCATTGTGGACGATCGCGGACAGTTTGCAGTGGCAGAGGGATTATTTTACCAGTTAATTGTCCGGTTACACAAATACTCACTGGGGCGGACGAATTACGAAAACAGCATTCATTGGCAACGCGGCTTGATGCTTGACAATGACTACAACGGCCGGGCATTGCTAGAGTATGTTGGCACTGATGTAAAAATCACAGTGCGCGCAGCTTATCCCGAACGCTTCCTGTCTTATCTCACCGAAGAGATTAAATGGCTAGTTGAAAATTTCTGGGAAGGGTTGCGTTGTAACGTGATGGTTCCTTGCATTGCATCTTGTGGCATGAATGCACCTGGACATGGACTGTTTGAAGTACAGAAACTCATTGAAAGCAAAAAGAAAAATCGCCATGATTACCCGTGTCCCATTTCAGGGTGTGGTGAATGGCAAAACATCGATCAACTTTTGAATAACGCGCCAACAGCTCAACCTCCATCTCAAGAAATTGGCATTGAACAGTTCCGAGTCATTGTGAAAGAGGAGTTAAAAGTCATCCGTCGAGATTTAGTTATCTTAGATAGTCGAGATGAAGAACGCTTTCAGAAATTGTCTCAAGAGCAGCGCATAATTTTAAGCCAAGTCGATCAGGAATTTGCAACACTGATGCAGATGCTCACCGATGAAGCGAAAGATGGCCCGCGCCTGTTTAGCTTTAAACCTGTTGATCCAAAATTTTTCGATCGCCCTAAATGGATTAGTGCTAAGTTTCAACTCACCCTCTGGTGTGAACATGCACGTCAACCACTTCCAGCCTTAAATCCCAACGACCAAAAAAAAGGAGTCTATGAATTAGATTTGCCTCGTGAGTGGTTTACCAAAGCTGTTCCCTTTCTCAGACTGTTGACGGGAACTCTCAGCTTAGTGTTACCTGTCGCAGCTTCCGCAACCAAATTCATGCTTGATGACACCACTTACAAAGGCATTGAAGAACAACTCGACTTGGGACAGAAAACCATCGAGTCTACCTTGAAAGGGAGCGATATCGCTTTGGCTGGAAAGTCCAAAAGTGAATCTTCCTTGTTGGAAGGCGATGCAATCCGCGCCCAAGGATCTATTTTACGAGAATTACACGCCCTCCTCAAAGAAAAAGATCCTAGTTTTGGTGGTCTGGTGCGGGTGCAAAACAAACGCCGTGAATTTTTGTGGGTTCATCCTCAGTTTGTAGATGAGTATTAAGAAACTATCATCAACATTATGATGTTGGTCATTAACATGACGATGTTGGTCATCAACACGACGATGTTGGTCATCAACATTATGATGTTGGTCATCAACATGACGATGTTGGTCATCAACACGACGATGTTAGTCATCAACACGACGATGTTATTCATCAACATGACGATGTTGGTCATCAACACGACGATGTTAGTCATCAACACGACAATGTTAGTCATCAATGTTAAAGCGATCGCTCCATCAATCAGCAACACCTATTTTCTTTATAAGTGACTTCCAATGAAAAAAACATCCCATCGTAGAGACGCACAGCTGTGCGTTCCTACAAATATAAAAATAATTTCGGATAATTTATTTTTTTGAAGCCCCTAAAATCAGCATTTAGTGATTATATTCAGAGAAATTACTGGAGGAACACAAACAATTTATTACTAAAAATTGTGAATTTTGCTGAACCGTAATAATGCTTGATTAAGACAAGCTAACTGTAGAGGATGTTTTAACTCACATCTTGCACCTAACCGAATAAACCCGCAACTGGGAAATAAAAAGCGCAAAATATCACAGTATGTCAAGAACATTAATTAAGTACAATAAAGTTAAGTATGTAACTTTAATAAGCAGCTATACTACATAAAAAGCTTCAAAAACGGCTTGATGCTAGGATGACGCATTGTGCAGCATCCGTTGAGTGCGATCGCTCTTAGGAGCAAATGTTGGAATTGCTTAATTGACTCAAAACATGAGAAAAAGGGCGTGAAATATATTCGTAAATAAGCACTTTTCAATGCTTGCCCACGCCCAAAACCTAGTTTACACCCTCAAAGAATTAATGCCGACGCAGTATCAGAAAGATAATTTAGAAGCGATGCTGACTTTATTTTTAGAGGCACAAGGACATCCGTTACCCGAACACAGTCAGACAAAATCTTCAAGCGCAATCAGCAGATTCTTAAACATAAACCCTTGGTCAACAAGGAAAATGATTAGGGTAGTTCGTCACCAGGCGCTCTTAACAGTTTTTAAGATGTTATCCTCATCAACTCCAGGACTATTGCCCGTCAAATTGTTGAAGAAAAACATGGTGGAACAATTGAGGTAAATTCTGTTTTGGGAGAGGGAACAGAATTTGTAATTTCAATTCCGATTACAGCTTAACTGTCTTTCTTTGAAACACAGGGAGTAGGGAGTGGGGGAAGAAAGTGTTTGTTTGATTCATAGCGGGTGGCGCGCCGCCTGTGTGGCTGCGTTTCTAGAGTAAAGACCCCAGGCGATCGCATTTGCGGTAAAGTGGAGAATTAAACCAAATTATTCTCCCCTGCGCCCCAGCCCCTTATCCCCCCATCATCCTATGGTCTACCCCCAACGCATCGAACCCGCTCCCGGACAAGAATCAGTTTGGGATTATCCCCGTCCACCTCGCCTTGAGGATACAAGCAAACATATCCAAATTATTTTTAATGGCGTAAAAATTGCAGATACTCATAGTGCCAAACGTGTTTTAGAAACTAGTCATCCACCCGTTTACTATATTCCTCCTGCGGATATCAAAATGGAATATTTGCTGCGGACACCGCAATCTAGTTTTTGCGAGTGGAAAGGAAATGCTGGTTACTATACAATCCGTGTTGGTGATAAAGAAGTGCAGAATGCTGCTTGGTTTTACCCCAACCCCACACCAGCCTTTGCAACTATCAAAGATTATGTAGCTATTTATGCTCATCTCATGGATGTCTGCTATGTGGATGAGGAAAAGGTGCAACCACAACCAGGCAACTTCTACGGCGGTTGGATAACCAGTGATATTGTTGGGCCGTTCAAAGGTAGCCCTGGTACTTGGGGATGGTGAAAGATATGAGGGGGAAGGGGAGATGAGGGGGATGGGGAGATGACGGGGATGGGGGAAAATTCTTAACTCCAAACTCCAAACTCTTAACTCCTAATATCAAGTTCGGATAAATAGTTATAATTTCCACAGTCATTGCACCCCACCCCTTAATCCCCTCCCCGAACTAGCGGGGAGGGGAAACAAAGCATAGCTTTGGTGGGGTGGGGTTCTTCGGTTTTAATAAGTAATTAAACGAACTTGATATAACTCCTAACTCCTGACAACTAATATCATGTTCGTTTAAACACTTATGATATCTGTGAGGTCGGTAATTGGGAATTGGTAATTGGTAATTGGTTTTGAGTATTACCTATTACCCATTATATCATGTTCGTTTAAACACTTATGATATCTGTGGAGGTCGGTAATTGGGAATTGGTAATTGGTAATTGGTTTTGAGTATTACCTATTACCCATTATATCATGTTCGTTTAAACACTTATGATATCTGTGGAGGTCGGTAATTGGGAATTGGTAATTGGTAATTGGTTTTGAGTATTACCTATTACCCATTATATCATGTTCGTTTAAACACTTATGATATCTGTGGAGGTCGGTAATTGGGAATTGGTAATTGGTAATTGGTTTTGAGTATTACCTATTACCCATTATATCATGTTCGTTTAAACACTTATGATATCTGTGGAGGTCGGTAATTGGGAATTGGTAATTGGTAATTGGTTTTGAGTATTACCTATTACCCATTACCCATTACCTATTACCCATTACCCATTACCCATTACCCATTACCTATTACCCATTACCCATTACCCATTACCCATTACCTATTACCCATTACCCATTACCTATTACCCATTACCCATTACCTATTACCAAGCAAACCGAACTATATCGTAAGTAATTAGCCGAACTTGATATAACTGACGAATTTGAAGATATCAAAGCTATGAAGTTTAAGCATTTAGCTATTGTTAGTATCGTTATTGTTGCTACCTTTACCACAAGCTGTACAAGAGAAGTTACCAGCAATCAGACCCAGACTCAGACCCCAACCCCTACATCTGTCACTGAGTCTGGAAACTTTAAGGCTGGGGAATACTCGGCTCAAGGAACAGCCAGAGTTATCACTGAACAAGGAAAACGCTACTTAGAGTTTGATCAGAAATTCAAAACAGGTAAAGGCCCCGACTTATTTGTGATTCTGCATCGTTCTGATGCACCGCCAGTAGTCGGCATTAAAGAAAAAGATTATGTGAATCTTGCTCCCCTACAAAAGACAAGCGGCACTCAACGCTATACCTTACCTGATAATCTCAAGTTGGCAGAATATAAATCTGTCGTTATCTGGTGTCGCAAATTCAATAGTACTTTTGCCTACGCCAGTTTATAAACAGGAGCCAGTAGTCAAAAGTCAAAACAATAAATTCTTCATTTTTATTTTTGAATTGGTTTCTCCTCCCTTCCCCTTGATGATTATTTAACAAAGTGCAATGGTAATTTTACTGTTACTGTTGTACCAACATTTTGCTGGCTTTCTAGTTGAATCTGACCTCCATGTAGCTCTACACACTTTTTTACAATAGTCAGTCCTAGACCTGTTCCTTGAATTCGGCCCACATTACTGGCGCGATAGAAAGTTTGAAATAGATTAGCTTGGTCTTTTAGGGGAATGCCCACTCCTTGGTCTTGAACCCGTAAAGTTGCAATACCATCTTTACAGTTCAAATCAAAGCGAACTATGCTATGTTGAGGAGAATATTTAATGGCATTGGAGAGTAAATTAGTGAAAATGCAAGTTAGTAAATCTTCATCCATTTGACCTTGGGCAGATTCACCTTTATAAGTGAAAGTAATAATATGTTCCTTACCTACACTGAATTGAATCATTTCTGTCAGTTCTCTACAAAAGTTTTCTAAATTCAAAGGGGCAGGTTTGTATTCAAGTTTCGCTGCTTCAGTTTTACTCAAAAACAATATTTCATCTAATAACTGAAGCATTTGCTTAAGAGCATTTTGAATCCGTTCAAAGTATTGATTTTTCCGCTCATGAGTCAGTTTATCACTGCTATATGCCAGGATTTCTATAGCCGTCCGAATCGTAGTCATGGGGTTGCGAAACTCGTGGGAAACCATTGCGACAAAATTTGATTTCAGTTCGTTGAGTTCCTGTTCCTTGAGCAACGCCTGACGGCTACGTTCCTCACTCTCGCGTAACTTGTTGAGAATTTCTCCCCGTTCAATGGCATAGCGAACAGTACGCACTAACAGTTGTATGGTAATTTGGTCTTTAACGAGATAGTCTTGAGCGCCTTCTACCAACGCTTGCAATGCCAAATCTTCATCATCAAGCCCTGTTAAAACCACAACTGGGATATCAGGTATTGCTGCTCGATATTCTTTTAAGGTGTCCAGTCCAGTGGAGTCTGGCAGGCTGAGGTCTAACAGAACTATATCAAATCTGCGTTGCCTGAAACTTTCTGTGTGAAAATCATCTGTGAGCATGGGGCTTTTTAAGCTAATATCAATAGCCTCAGATAGTCGCTCAACATGTGTCATCTGCCAGTCTTCCTGGTCTGCACGCATAAAGATTTGACGTAACAGCCTGGCATCAGTAGGGCTATCTTCTACCAGTAGAGTGTGAATTATTACCTTTTCCATAGGATATGGTTATATAGATTGCCCGATAATCATCTGATTTTCTAGTTAGCAAAAACGGCTTCATCTTAATGATTTGCAAGCAAAATTCAAAATTTTTAATCCTAAAGTTCTCTTGGTAATGCCACTGCTGCCAGCCAAAAATCTTGAATTAACTGCACAACCTGGATGAACTGGTAGACATCAAGAGGTTTTGTGACGTAACAATTAGCATTGAGATTATAAGAACGTAGGATGTCATGCTCATCAGCTGAGGTGGTAAGTATCACAACAGGAATCATTTTCAGATTTGGGTCTGATTTTATTTCTGTTAGTATCTCGCGCCCATCCATCCCTGGTAAGTTCAGGTCGAGCAAGATTAAGTCTGGACGGGGGACATTAGCAAATTCTCCTTGTTGTCGTAGGTAGTTCATAGCGGTTTCACCATTTTCCACCCAGCGCAAATTGTTGGCAATTTTAGCATTAATAAAACCTTTGATGGTCAGGTTTGCGTCGCTAGGAGAGTCTTCAATTAACAAAATTTCGATGTTATGGAAAGCTAGATTATTCATCATCCAGTTGTTAGGCGTATGCACAACACACACTTTATAAGGTAACTTAATTTTCTTTCAAAGTAAGGTAAAAAATTGTTCCTGCACCTAGTTGAGATTCAGCCCAAATTCGGCCACCATGTCGTTCGACGATTTTCTTACATATAGCTAGACCAATGCCTGTACCGGGAAATTCTCGACGGGTATGAAGGCGGCGGAAAACTTCAAAAATACGCTCAAGATACTGAGATTTGATACCAATGCCATTATCCTGTACCCAAAAGAGCCATTCATTCTCTGTAGGAAGTAGGGAGTAAGGAGTTTGGAGTGAGGAGTTTAGAGTGAGGAGTTTGGAGTGAGGAGTTTGGAGTGAGGAGTTTGGAGTTAGGAATTCTTCCCCTGCTCCCCTGCCCCCCTGCCCCCCTGCTTTCCCTGCTCCCCCTGCTTCCCCTGCTCTTCTCACTGCGCCGATATGAATCTGCGGTGGTTCTTGTTTACGAAACTTAATGGCGTTGCCAATCAGATTTTGGAATAATTGCACCAGTTGGCTTTTGTCTGCCAGTAAGGTTGGTAAAGGATCGTGAGTGATGATGGCTTTGCTTTCGGCGATCGCTACCTGTAAATTATTAAGAGCCTGATTGAGTATAATATTACAGTCGGTAGGGGCAAACCCATAACTGCGAGTCCCCACACGTGAATAAACTAGCAAGTCTTGAATTAACTGCTGCATCCGCTTTGCCCCATCCACTATGTAAGTTAGATATTCCTGGGCAGACTCAGAAAGATGCTCTTTATATTCGTCTGCTAATAGTTGGCTATAGCCTGTCACAGCTCGCAATGGTTCTTGCAAGTCGTGGGAAGCAACGTAAGCAAACTGCTCTAGTTCTCGGTTAGAGCGTTTTAGCTCCTCATTCAGCTTTTGTAATTCTGCTGTCCGCTGCTCAACTTTAATTTCTAATTCCTGCTTCGCCTGTTGCAGTGCTGCTTCGGCTTTTTTGCGATCTGATATATCAGTGTAAGTACTTACCCACTCTTGAGTCTCGTTGTTGGCATCTAAGACGGGAACCGCACGTGCAGCAAAATCATGATAGCTGCCATCGGCAACCCGCAGGCGATGCTCTGTTTTGTAAATATTTTTACTTTCTAACGCCTGATTCCACAACAACTTAGTCAACTCCCGATCTTCGGGATGAATGGCATTCAGCCATCCCCACCCTTTAGCTTCTGCATCACTTTGTCCAGTCAAAGCTATCCAAGATGACAAGTCTTTTAGCAACCCGTTAGTATCAGCTATCCACACAGCTTGAGAAGTGGCAATCACCAGTGAACGATAGCGTCTTTCATTCTTCTCTAAGGAAATTTCTGCGAGTTTGCGGCGAGTGATATCTTGAAAGAAAATTGATAATCCTTCAGGTGTGGGGTAAATGCGATTTTCAAACCAGCGCTCCCACGGTGGATAATATTCCTCCATTTCAATGATTCGCTGTTCTGCCACAGCTTGGTAGTAGGCGTGATAAAACTTTTGTCCTACACCTTCAGGAAATTCTTTCCAGATGTTTTTGCCAATTAAATCTTCAGGGTTGCGCTGAAAAATTTGTCCTGCCCGTTGATTGATGTATGTATAGCACCAATTGCGATCGAGGGCAATAAAGGCATCTGTGACAGTCTCTAAAATATCTGCGAGTTTTGCTTTTGCAGCTTGCTGTTCTAAACGAATAGTTTCTTCAGATAAAGCTTTGTTAATGCGGATTTGCTTTTGCAGCAAAAAGTAAACCACAATTAGCAAAACTAAACTCAAACCATATGCCAAAGCCACCACAATGATGAGTTCGTCAACACTAGTATCTGTGGCTGCTGTTCGTTGTTGCAATAAGGTTTTTTCCTCCTGTTCCATTGCTTGATAGATTGCCTGGAGTTGTTCGCGTACCTCTATGCCTCGAACTGTAACAGCAGCTTGAGTTGACTTGTCTAATTTGTTTTGTTTAAACAGGTTGATTGTTTGCTCAACCAGGGTAAATCTTAGGGCAATCAGGGGTTCAAGTGCATCAAGTCTGCTTTGTTGGTTGGGGTTATCCTTAGTTAACTGCCGCAGGGTTTGAAATTCCTGAAATACTTTCTGCTTCTGCGTCTGGTAGGTTTGCAAGTAAACTAATTTTCCAGTGAGAATGTAATTATGCCGTCCAATTTCCGCATTGCTGAGGCTAGCCTCCATTTTTTCTAGGACTTCTAAGACGTGATAAGTATGGATTACCCATTGCTTTTCTTGCGTCAACCTTTGGATGCTGAGGTAGGAAGCCCCTGCAACGCCAAACAGCAGCATTAGTGCTAATCCAAAACTGCCTGCAACAATTTTTTGTGACAGTCTGTTCATGAGTTCTCGCACAAGTGCAGCTGATAACCCTGCTTGCAAGCTGCTGCTTACTCCTAAAATTAATGATACAACTGTTTAGTAACTGCTTGTGGATCTATAGGATTTTCCTCCAAGCGATCGCTCTTTTGTTCTTCCTCGAATATGGTTCTGCCACGAAAAAAAAAGAGTGGATAATTGTGTTTTGTCTCACAATTATTCACTCCGAATATACTAGAACAAGTCTATGACAAAGAGCCAGATGAAATTATTTAAACTTGGGATAGTTCAACTTGATTAACGTGACTCAGTTCCTTGATTGGGGCTGCCGGGTACGGTATCATTTTCTGGTGCTTCTGGTGTAGCACTTGTTTTAGCATCGCTTTTGTCATCTACACCAGTTTTGCGAACATTCTCGTCGATAGCGGTTTCGTAGTCACCAGAATTAGAAACAGTAGAATTAGTTTCTTGTTTGTTAGTTGTTTGTTCTTCAGCCATCACTATACTCCTTTCATTTAGTCTTAGGATTATATTAAAAAGATTGTCAGTGCTAAGTCATCTATCTAGAATCTAGTAATGGTTGATTGATCCCTCTATCTGAAGTATTGTTTAGTACTACTTATATGTCCTTGGAGGAAAGCACAAAATAAATGAAACAGATTAATTTCTCTTTACCATCTGGGTGTGCCCTCCGTAGGGCAACGTCTTTTGATAATTGGTCGATTCGATGGTTGGTGTTGTCAGCTAAACTCGAACCAACTCAATTACGTTGGCAGCAATTTTGGGTAATTGAATGTAATGGCAATTTGGTAGCTTGCGGACAACTGCGTAACTTCTCAGGCGCACAAGAACTCGGCAGTTTAGTTGTTGCACGAGCTTGGAGAGGTCGCGGTTTGGGTAGCTTTCTCATACAGCATCTGATCAATACAGCAACTCAACCACTGTATCTTGAATGTCTTGGCCAGCGACTAGCGCAATTTTACAATCGCTTTGGTTTTGTGGCAATATCTTTTGAAGACTTGCCGCGATCGCTCCTGCCTAAATTTAAATTTTCTCAGTTAGCCAAAAAGCTGCTTGGAGTTCCTGTAGTCTTCATGCAGTATAAAGATGATGACGGCTAGGTTGTCTGTTAACCTCACAGAGGTTTAGCAAAAATCGTCAGCAAGACAGGCCCTAGTAAATAGTGGTGACTTAAACTCAATAGCCCAGCAGAAGAGCCGAGCAGTTCACGTTGGTTAGGGCTGTAGAGTCTAATTCTAAAAGGGGAAACTTGTAGCAGTTGAGGTAAATTGTCTATTTTAGTACTAATGTCAACTAAGTAAAAGCGTCCACCAGGAACCAGCACCCGCGCCACCTCACTCAGCACTTGTAATGGTTCTAAATAGTGTAAAAAGCTGATGCTGCTGAAAACAGCATTAAATTGACCTTCAGCAAAGGGAAGAGACTCAGCTTTACCCTCAAGAAAAATTAAACGCGGATGGTGACGGTTGCTCAGTCTTGCTACCTGCAACATGTTAGGAGACAAGTCTAACCCAGTGCCACGCAAGTCAGTAAATTGAGTTGCCAAGCGCTCAAGCAGGCGTCCTGTACCACAGCCGATGTCAAGTACATTTGCTCGTTCTGGTAAATCAATATACTGTAGCAATCGCTTGTGGATAGCTTGGTAAATCACCGAAGGAAACAGCCAATCATAGCTTGGTGCCCAGGTGTCAAAAACTAGTTTTTTGTTTCTGAGAAAGTTATCTGTCATCAGTTTTCGTAGCCGATACTCCTAAATTTGTAGCTGCACCTCCAAGAAGTTAATTATGCAGCTTTGCAATCTGACATATCTAGCCTAGCGTTTGGCACAACAGCTATGCGTTCGCCTAGACAAACGGGGTTTAACTTGATCTGGAATGCAATGCCATGAATATGTAGTTAAGTATGTTCTGAGAGATTGGGAGATACACCAACCCTATTTCTCTGGAGCATCAAAAAATCAGCTATGTATGACTGCATAAAATTTTAAAACCCAACCGTATGTATATGTAGAGGTTCATACCTCACAAACCTAATCAAGTTTGAAATTCTCAAAGTGAGGAATTATGACAAGCTTTACTCAACTACGCTCACACAACGATTTACTACACCCAGTCCGCGAGTGGTTAGAAGGAATAGAAATTCATAGCGCCAAACTAGCACATTTATTGTGCAAAACTATACCTGCCCAATGTCCGTTTGAACGAGATGTTAAGCTGTTCGGTCGTAAGCTGTTTCACATTCCGCCAATGTGTAAATTAAATCCCCTCTATGAGCAAATAGTAACTTTGCGTTTCAAAGCGCTTTGTTATCTTGCAGATGAATGCGGTGAAGATGTGACAGCTTATTGCTAAAGTGAGATAATGTTTGAGGCAGCAGCTATCGGTAATTACAGACTGACAATTATTGGTTAGTTAAATGTATACTAAGCTAACGGAAATCTAATTAGATGACTGGCTATCTAGTAGCTAGTACTCTCTCAAGAGTTCTTAGTCTGTGTTATTGATTACTATACCCTGCTGAAATTATCATAATGATCTATGACGCACATCTTACTGATTGAAGATGAAGTCAAACTGGCGCGATTTATAGAATTAGAACTCAATTATGAAGGCTATGAAGTCAGCGTCGCCTACGATGGATTAACTGCGCTGACCGCAGCACAGAAGTTGCGCCTAGATTTAATCATTTTGGATTGGATGTTGCCTGGCTTATCAAGCTCAGAAGTTTACTGCCGCCTGCGAAGTACGGGCAATAGAGTGCCGATAATTTTATTAACCGCTAATGATGAAGTGAGCGATCGCGTTACAGGTTTGGACACTGATGCGGATGATTATATAATTAAACCCTTCAGTATTGATGAATTATTAGTCAAAGTCTACGCCCACCTGCAAAGAATCCCAGGAGCAGACACCCCACAGATTTTAGAATTTGCAGACCTGAGTTTAAATCGTCGTACACGTCAAGTGTATCGAGGCAAGCGTTTAATAAATTTAACAACCAACGAGTTTGATTTACTAGAATATTTACTTGCCCATCCACAACAAGTAATTACCTGCGATCGCATTTTAAAAGAAGTCTGGAGTAACGGCTTCATGTGCGATGTCAACGTTATCGAAGTTTACATTCGTAACTTGTGCCTAAAACTCGAAGCCAATAACGAAAAGCGCCTCATTCAAACCGTGGTTGGCGTCGGTTATGGGTTGGGTGAGTAGTGGGGAATGGGAGGTGGGGGGATGGGGAGATGAGGGGGATGAGGGGGATGAGGGGGATGAGGGGGATGAGGGGGAAAGATTTATTGTAAGTTCTCCCCTGCTCCCCTGCTCCGAAAGCTCCCCTGCTCCGAAAGCTCCCCTGCTCCCCTGCTTTCTTTCCCATGCCCAATTTTAATAAGATTTTACTGTTATCCCGCCCAGAGCCAAAACTCATGTAATTGATAGTTAGTTATATTAGGATGCACAAGGTAGACGCTATACGAAAACAGGCAAAATCCAGATTACAATGACTTATCTAGAAACTGCGGCTCAATTTTATGAGGAAGTTGCCCAAACACCGCTTTTAGGGCTTTGTTGCGTTCAAAGTACTCCCCTGCAACTCCCAGGGCTGCGAATTCCTTTGCTAATGCAGCAAATGAACTATGGTTGCGGCACCACTGTCCACCCTACTGAACTCTCAAATCAACCCACCGTGCTGTATGTTGGTGTTGGCGGCGGTTTAGAAGCATTGCAATTTGCTTATTTTTCCCGCCGTGCAGGTGGTGTGATTGCTATTGAACCAGTTGCAGCTATGCGAGAAGCCGCTACACGTAACCTGGAAATTGCTGCTACAGAAAACCCTTGGTTTGACAGTAGCTTTGTGGAAATCAAAGAAGGCGATGCCTTTAATTTACCGGTGGCTGATGCTTCAGTAGATATTGTAGCCCAAAATTGCCTCTTCAACATCTTTGAACCAGACGATTTAACTCGTGCTTTAAAAGAAGCATTTCGGGTATTAAAACCAGGTGGACGGTTACAGATGAGCGATCCTATTGCTACTCGTCCGATTCCAGAAGATTTGCAACAGGATGAACGGCTGCGAGCCATGTGTTTATCAGGCGCACTCACTTATGAAGAATATACTGAACGTATCATCAATGCTGGTTTTGGTCAAATCGAAATTCGCGCCCGTCGCCCTTACCGTTTGCTAGATTCCCAAACGTACAATCTCCCAGAAAATCTACTTCTAGAAAGTCTTGATTCTGTTTGTTTCAAAGTTGCGATTCCAGAAGATGGTGCTTGTATATTCACTGGTAAAACAGCGATTTATGCTGGTGGAGAATCTTTTTTTGATGACTCAGCAGGGCATCTACTTCAGCGTGGTATTCCCGCAGCAGTGTGTGATAAAACTGCTGCTAAACTTGCAGCTAGTAAGCCAGCGGAAATTATGGTTACTGATTCGACTTGGCACTATAGCGGCGGTGGTTGCTGTTAATTTTAATTACCCCAATGTTTTTAATTAGCCTATTTCTGTCTACGCTTTTTTTAGCTTATTCCAATGGAGCCAACGATAATTTTAAAGGTGTAGCAACACTGTTTGGTAGCCGTACAACCAGCTATCAAACAGCAATTTTGTGGGCAACTTTTACAACTTTTGCTGGTGGGATAGCTGCGATTTTCTTTGCTAGCACCCTAGTGAGAAACTTTTCAGGAAAAGGCATATTACCAGATGCGATCGCTAATGCACCAGAATTTCATACTGCTGTAGCGATCGCTTCTGGGTTGACTGTGCTAATCGCCGCCCTCACAGGATTTCCCATTTCTACAACTCACTGTTTAACTGGTGCTTTGCTTGGGGCTGGATTAGTAGCGATCGGACTAAAAGTTAATTTTGCAGCTTTGGCAAGTTTGTTTATTTTACCTTTATTGCTCAGTCCAATCATTGCTATTGCTTTGGGAGTGGGAATTTACAGTTTATTGGAGTACATCAATTATAAATGGAACCTGGAAGCTAATCAGAAAATTATTGATGCTTGCCATTTTCTCAGTTCTGGTCTGATCAGTTTTGCCAGAGGATTAAATAATACTCCCAAGATTGTCTCACTCATTCTGATTATTGATTATTTCTCAATTCAAGGAGGAATGCTTACTGTAGCAATGGCAATGGGGCTAGGCGGTTTACTCAATTCCCAGAAAATTGCCGAAACCATGAGTGAAAAAATTACTTCTATGAATCCTACTCAAGGATTATCTGCCAATATAATAACTGGACTTTTAGTGATTGGAGCTAATCAATTTGGGCTTCCTGTTTCTACCACTCAAGTTTCTGTAAGCTCCATTTTTGGTGTGGGACTGATGGGAACAAAAGTTAACACGCGTATTTTTTATCAGATTCTACTTTCGTGGATTTTAACATTACCTATTGCTGCAATTATTAGTGGAATAATTTATAGATTATTACAAAGATAACACAATCAAGTATATTTTTACCATATTGAAGAGTAGTAACTATGCAAACTAAATTAACACCCATGATAGATACAGCAATTACACCATTTAAATCCAAACTCAGTTCTCCTTTAACAAAAAAGGGAATCACTGTTTTACAAATTAATTTAGGTAAGCGCTGCAACCTTGCTTGTACACACTGCCATGTGGAAGCAGGGCCAAAACGTACAGAAGAACTTTCACCAGACATTTGCGAACAGCTGATTGAGTTAATTTACAGATTTCCCGAAATTAAAATTGTGGATTTGACTGGTGGCGCACCAGAAATGAATTACGGATTTAAGCCATTGGTAGAAGCTGCAAAGGCAACGGGTAAACAAGTAATTGTCCGGTCTAATTTAACTATTTATTTTGAAGATGGCTTTGGTGATTTGCCAGAATACTTTGCCCAACATCAAATCAGAGTTGTTGCTTCCATGCCTTGCTACCTAGCAGACAATGTTGATAAAATGCGCGGTACTGGGGTCTTTGATGGCTCAATTAAAGCTTTGCAATGGCTTAATCAACTTGGTTATGGCAAAGAGTCAAGTTTAATTTTAGACTTGGTGTATAATCCACAGTTGCCTACAAGTGAAAAATTTTCTTTAGCACCTGAACAGACTAACCTAGAACGAGATTACAAAATGTTTTTACAAGAACATTTTGGCATTATGTTTAATCACCTGTTCACCATTACCAACTTACCAGTTGGCAGAACTAAAATGCATTTAGAACGCAAAAAGCTGTATGCCAGTTATTTGCAATTTCTAGAATCGCATTTCAATTCTGGTACAGTTGAACATTTAATGTGTCGCGATCAACTTTCAGTTGATTATATGGGGAATGTATATGATTGCGACTTTAACCAAATGATGAATTTGCCTGCGAAAACTCACAACGGTGAAAGTCTGACAGTTGCAAAATTTCTAGAAGCAGGGAGTTTAGATTTGATTAATGAAGTACAAACAGCTGCTTATTGCTACGGTTGTACTGCTGGGTGTGGTTCTAGTTGTGGCGGCGCTTTGGTGTAAAGTTAATTGATTTTTAATTGACGGCGTAACAAGACATTAGACCTCTTGCAAAAGTCGTTCTTTGCGATCTTTTCTTTGCGCCTTTGCGCGGCAGTCGCAAAGGCTGTCGGCAAAGCCGCCCAACGCGCTGCCTTGCCTTTGCGTGAGACAAAAAAAATTTATGCAAGAAGTCTATTATATGTCATCAAAAAACAACTTTGTAACAAAATTTGTTCAACTGACATTGCTAATCGTAATTTGGGTTTATGATCAGATTAGTTAAGTCTCCTCACACCACACCAAAAAGCCGTGAAATCCTCAAAATTTACACGGCTTTTATTTTGTGAATTCATGGTATTTTTGACCAAGCCCTTCAAGGAGGGAATAGGGAACAGGCAACAATGGTGAAAATCCTGCCCGAATATTGGGTTAGAGAGTAGGGGCGGGTTCACAAATATCTTCACTTGATCGAATGACGAGATTTATCAACCCGCTTTTACTAAATTGTGTTTCCCGTTCCCCGTTAAGAGTTACCTTTTAAAAGGCTCCTTTGAACTTTTCTGTTCTACAGAGGATAAAACTATTCCATAATACGCAAAGCTGCATACAAATAGTCTATACACAATGTCAGCACAATACCAGACTTATGCACATATGATATGAGCCTGAATGTGGTTGCAATACCATCTGTGCAATTGGTTATAAAACCGCCAGCGGGTGAAGAACCGTAGTAGAACTGACAGACAGAAAACCTGAAACCTCTCTTCAGGACTGCTTTTTCAGGAGGCTTTAGAAGTTTCCACCTTTTTAAGCTGTTACCAAAATTGTTACAAGGCTATTGCCTGTGTGCAGTTGCCTTATCATGATATGTAGTTAAGCTCCTCACACCACATGAAAAGCCGTGAAACACTGTGTTTCACGGCTTTTTTCTAATATTACCAATGCGATCGCCTGAACATCCTTTACTGAGTAATAGCAGCAATTTCACGCTACATAAACAGGACTTACGCACTCAGATCCCCCAACCCCCTTAAAAAGGGGGGCTAGGGGGGATCTAGGTTTCAAGCTTCAGTGCGTAAGTCCTAAGAAAGATGATGATCAGTACCAAAAATATCGCCAGAAAATTCTTTAACAGTCTCGAATACAATTAGGCGATTATCTGATATTGAACTCAAAAATTATCAAGATAAACTCAGCATAGCTAGAGCATCGATTCAGTAATCAAAAACCTAACCCCCCAGCCCCCTGACCCTAATCCCCATTAAATTAGGGCGCTCGCCAAAATTTAATGGGGGTACCGAGTCCCTTCAAGGGAAGGGGTAGCTAAACTCCCCTCTCCTACGAGGAGAGGGGTAGGGGGAGAGGTTCTTCCAGGATTACTGAATTGGTGTTCTAGGACGAGGATTAAAATGAAATCGCTCCCACCTTGGTACTACGAAAGCGCGATTTTTACCTGGTAACAAAAAGCATGAAATTACTCGAATTTATAACTAATCTTGAGATTTCCTTTTTGACGTTTTGCTTTAGTAATTACTACACTTTTTAATTCATTAAGTGATTTTAAATGAGTCCCCCCACATGGAGTTGGATGAAGATTGTTAATTGTCACTACTCTCAAAGGTTTTCCTGGAGGTAAATTATTGGGGATGTTAGACCAACGTACTGCTAATTCTTCTGGTGTAATTAGTGAAGCCTCTATACTGGTAGCTTGATTTAAAGCTTCACTAATTTTTGTATTAACTTCAGCAATAAATGTTTCCATATTTTCAAATGAAGGGTTTCCTTGAAACTCTACATAGGAACCATCCGGAAAATGATATCCTTTAACTGCAATTAGATTTTTATCAAGGGATTCGACTATAGTGTACATCAAATGTCCAGCCGTATGAGCCTTAGAATTTTGCATACGACGGGCTTGATCAACATATAAAGTTACCTCTTCACCTTTTTCTAAGGATACAGATGAAAAATCTCCATAATGACGAACTTCTCCATCTACAAAACTTACGAAAGAGATTGGAATCCGAACTTCTTTTGCTTCAATAGTGCCTATATCTGAAGGCTGACCACCACCCTGTGGATAAAACACAGTGCTATCGAGTACACAATAAGAACCCCGCTCATCATTGGCAACATACTCAACGTGAGCTTTATCAGAGAATTTATAGGTATCTTCAAGATAAACAAGTACTGTGGACATAGATAAATATCTCAATTTTACTTTGATAACGATTATTTAGATAAAGACAATAAATAAACTATTTAAATACCCCGTGAATGCTGAAATATAAGTATGTTTAATAAAACAGGTAATTGGAATAAAGCCATATAGGAGTGGAAATTTAAAGCCCTGGCCTATTATAGCAAAATAAACTATTTTGAGGCGACTATTCAACGGGTACATGAATAATTATCTTGGCAGTTAAAAACGAACCGACAATAGTGTATTAAGCCTGAGCGCAGAGTATGGTTCTGGGGCTTGATAGCTATGACATTGGTGAAGGAAAAAATAACAATCCCTATTGAAAGATGATCCATGAGTACATGCCCAGATCAGGACATATCCATAATTACCATATCAGAGTTGTAGCAATGAAATTGCCACCAATTCAAGGAAAGAACTAGCCTGTACTTATGGAAAAAGTATTATAGCCTTTCCTAAGCAACTGAGGTATCACGATTACCTCACCCCAATAAAGCTGTGCTTTATCTCCCCTCTCCTTGGTAAGGAGAGGGGTTGGGGGTGAGGTTATTAGATATACTTGGCGCTTACTGGAAAATGCTATATACACTTTTTAGCTGGTTGTAATTTCCGCCAGATAGAACTGCAAAAATATGTTGGTCGTTTGCAACAATGACGGCGCAAAGGGAGTGACACAGAAGCTACAAAGTAGACTCAATAACGTAGACCCATCCTTATTGGGGTAAGTTATTGGGCTTTAAGCGCATCAAATCATGAGCTAAATTAGCCCAAAATTCCATTGCTTCCACCCAAAACTTACCCTTACCAGGACTTACGCAACTGGCACAAATATTTTCTGCGATGGGGGTCAATAGTCAACAGTCAAAGGTCAAAAACCTTGATTTTTGGACTATTGACTATTGACCTTTGACTACCATTACGAAAAAAATATGACACTTGCGTAAGTCCTACTTACGAGTGACGCAAGGGTGGCGCGAGACGCTACGCAATTCTTGCGAAGATCTGACTCACCACCATACAAACCAACGCAAAAGGCATTATATCCGCAGTTTAATTGTAAAAAAGTTAGATAAAGTGAGATTTGGTAATTATTCTTTATTTAATGTTGTAAACATTTTTATTAACTGCTGAACTGTCCCTTGATCTGTCTTAACTGTCTTAACTGTCCTCTTAACTGTCTTAACTGTCTGCTGAAATTTTTTGATTCCTATTGCATTTTGTGGATGAAACTGAGATGATTTTGAACTGATGTTAAGCATATTCTTGAAAAAGACGAGTTTAACTAAAAATTAATCTTTCCTTTCCAAAAATCTCTCGTCAAGTAAGCGAAGTTCTGGTCAGGATACAACAGCAGGAATAACCGCAAACATTCATTGAGGAGCGATCGCAAAAAATTATGAATAGAACAGCCAATCACAAATATAAAATATCTGCTGTTGATGCAGGCGGTATTCGTGGCATTATTCCCGCAATCATCCTCGCAGAAATTGAAAAGCGGACACAAAAGCTTTGGTGTAGTCATAGCCTCTAATGTCTTGCAAGCAACTCGGAACATAGATCAAACCCTCCAGCATGGTCTATCAAGAGAATTTTTATTTGAAAGAGCGATCGCTATTGAGTAAAGCTTTGCAATTGACTGAGTGTGCAACATAAGTTTTTATTATTGATGAGTTGTTTTGTAGCATCAACGCAATAGTTATCTATGTCCTATACCAATCAAACAGAGAAAACCATGGAATTAACGAAAGACCAAGTAGAATATTATAGAGAACATGGGCTACTATTTATCCCAGAGCTTTTTTCGACAAAAGAAGTAGAGGCAATGCACGCTGCTGTTGAGGATTTGATAACAAAAGATACACCAGGACGGATGTTAGAAAAAGACAATAAAACAGTGCGCGCTCTTCATGGATGCCACACTACCACAGAAATTTTTGATTCCTTGGTTCGACACCCCAGTCTCCTAACATCTGCCTGCGAAATTCTCAATAGTGATGTATATGTTTACCAATTTAAAATCAACTTTAAAGCAGCTTTTGGAGGAGATTTATGGCCGTGGCATCAAGATTTTGTATTTTGGGATCAAGAAGATGGTATGCCATCCCCTAAAGCATTAAATGTAGCAGTTTTCTTGGATGAATTTAATGAATTTAACGGCCCTATGTATTTCATTCCTGGTTCTCACAAAGAGAGCCTTGTTCACTTAGGACAAATAGAGTCCTCTGAAGTTAATGGTCAAAAAAATGACTGGAAAACTAATGTCAGTGCTGCTCTCAAGTACTCCCTCGGTAAAGAAACGATCGCCAAACTAGCTAATGAAACAGGTATGGTCGCACCAAAAGGCCCTTCAGGGTCTGTCCTTTTCTTCCACTGTAATTTAGTACACGGATCAGCACCCAACATTTCTCCCTACGACCGCAGGCTCCTCATTATCACTTATAATAGCGTCGAAAATATACCAAGCTTCAAGGGGCAACCCAGACCAGAATTCTTAGTGAGCCGCGACCATACACCACTCAAGCCTCTATTGGACAAAGTTCTTATTTAACCCGTATTCACTAGATATTAAGTGGGTTCAGTTGAGTTGAAATTTAAATGAAGGAACTGGATTATGAGTGCTGCTTCTAACCAAATTAAATCGACAACGTGGGACAATAAGCAAGAGTATCCCTTAACTACAGAATCTTTAAAAATGCTGTTTGAACAGCGAATTCCTCTGATTCGCCTCAAAGAATTCGCAACACCCGAAGAGTGTGAGATGTTATATGCTCAAACTCAATCGCTCAATTTTGACGCTTATCAAGATGTGACTCCCAAGATTGAGCGAGTTGGCATTACAGTGTTTGAATATAACAGCATTAGTAAAGCAGATTATTTTCGTGGAGCAGAACAAGCAACTAAATTAAGAGACTCCATTACGGCAGCCTCCTTTAATCCATTGGAGCGCATCATGGCACAATTTAGACAATGTACAGACGCCAATGTGCGAATTGCTTCTGAGCCGTTCTACGGTAGTTATTATGCAGGACTAATCAGAAAAATAGAGCATGGTACTCATGTTCATATTGACTATGCCCCATTGGAGCAAACTGAATGGGAAGTTTGTAAAATTATTACTCAACTTTCCTGGACTTTGTACTTGAAATTGTCTCCCAACAATCATGGTAAAACCTGCATTTCGGATCGTCGGTGGCAACCAGCAGATGAGCAATATAAACTCGATTCCTACGGATATAGTGATACAGTAATTGCAGATGCAGAGATGATCGCTTTCCAGCCTTGTGTCGGAGATGTATTGCTTTTCAATACAACTAATTTTCACTATGTTGAGCCGATGGATGGACAACGTGTGGCTTTCACTTCCATGATTGGATTACTTCCTAACGGTGAAATTATTTTCTGGTCTTAAAGTTGATAAGTAGGAAGTACGAGACAAAAACCAGAAAAAAAAGTGCCTCTTTCAGATAATTAAATTGGCATTTGACATTTAATTTTGTCTCCCTATTTATGATTGTTTTACCTACTATAGGAATCCTAATTGAATATTCCTAACTATACTAAGAACTCATTATGGGGTAAGCTTTGATCTGTCTTAGTTTTTCACGCAATGAAATAGGAGTCCTATAGCTTGGTGAGACAATTGGCAATTTGGAAAATACAGCGAGGTAATGATTCATGCCCTTAGCAGCTGTGATGACTGCACCGAATCAGCCAGTTAAAGTGCAACAATTACCAGACCCTATCCTAGAAAAGGGTGGAATCATTATTGAAACCTTATATTCTGAGGTTTGTGGGACTGATGTACATTTACTACGTGGGCATTTAGAGGGAGTACCTTATCCAATTATCCCCGGTCACTTCTCAGTCGGTCGTGTGGTGGAAACAGGTGGAGGGGTTAGTGATGTCAATGGTAAATTAATTCAGCCTGGAGCGATCGTCACTTTTTTGGATGTTCATGAAACCTGTTACAACTGCTGGTATTGTCTAGTAGCCAAAGCATCCACTCGCTGTCCACAACGCAAAGTTTATGGTGTCACCTACTCAGCCAAAGATGGGTTATTGGGTGGTTGGTCTGAACTAATTTACCTCAAACCAGGGGTTAAAGTTCTCACTTTGCCCGAAGAAGTGTCACCAAAGCAATTCATTGCTGGGGGGTGTGCTTTACCAACTGCACTACATGCAATCGATCGAGCGCAGATTCAAATTGGTGATGTTGTTGTGGTGCAGGGTTGCGGGCCTGTAGGTTTAAGTGTGGCAATTCTAGCTTTGCTCTCTGGTGCGGGCAAAGTGATTGTCATTGATAAATATGAGAGTCGATTAGTAGTTGCCAAATCCTTCGGTGTAGATGAAACCCTGGTAATTGAGGCTAACAATCCACAACAACATATTGAGCGGGTTTTGGAATTGACCCACGGACACGGTGCTGATGTCACTATTGAAGCAACAGGCATTCCTATTGCTGTCAAAGAGGGCTTGAATATGACCAGAAATGGAGGCCGCTATGTTATTGTCGGGCATTACACTAACACCGGTGAGATTCTGATCAATCCCCACTTAGAGATTAATCTCAAACATATTGATATTCGCGGAACTTGGGGAATTGATTTCAGCCATTTTTACAGAATGATTGAATTACTAAAACGTCATAGTGATGCCAGCAAAAATATTGCTTGGTCAAGCATAATTACTCGTACATACACATTAGAAGAAATTAATCAAGCGCTCGCAGATGTAGAGCAAGGTTCTGTATTAAAAGCTGTGATTGTGCCCAATCTATCTTGATGCCAACAATATATCAAAATAGGGAGAAGATATGCTGGGAGATTTACAAATTGCCTTTATCGGCGGTGGCACGATGGGCGAAATGATAATTAGTAGATTGTTATCGACGAAAATTGTGCAAAAACCCGATCTAATTATAGTCAGTGAGCCACTTTCTACGCGATGCCTTCATTTAGAGAGGGAATATGGAGTACGTACTACAACTTCCAATATAGAAGCCGTGCAAGGCGCATCCATTGTGATATTGGCGGTGAAGCCGCAGGTTTTGGCCTCTGTGATGGCTATGCTGAAGGATAAAATTTCACCTGATGCTTTAGTGATTAGTATTGTGGGTGGAGTGAATGTTCTATCTCTGTGCCAAGGGTTAAATCATCCTGCTGTTGTCCGGACAATGCCCAACATTGCAGTACAAGTTGGTCATGGGACTACGGTGTGGAGCGCATCATCAAGCGTGACAGAGATACAGCGATCGCATACCCAAGTCATTTTACAAGCATTAGGCAAGGAATTTGCTACCCAAAATGAGCATTACCTGGATATGGCAACAGCGTTGAGTAGCGCCGGGACTGGATTTATATTTCTGTACATTGAAGCGATGATTGATGCTGGCGTTCAGATGGGTTTAACTCGCGCCCAAGCTCAAGAATTAACATTGCATACAATTGCTGGCAGTGTAGAACTGATGTTTCAGACTGATGAACATCCAGCCGTCTTACGCAACAAGGTAACTAGTCCTGGGGGAGTGACTGCTGCTGGTCTTTACGAGTTAGAAAAAGGTGGTATGCGAACTGTCATTTCTAATGCAGTGCTTGCTGCTTTGAGCCGCACTCAACAGTTAGGTGATATCAGTTGAAAAACTAGTGCTGATTGGGGTTCCTGATTCGGTAATTATTACTGATTATTCAGCACTAACAAGATTTGAGTTGAATTCCAGAATATGCCAACCCAAGTTGTTCAAGCTCAACGCTGAACAAATGGTTTTTCAGGTTTTACCCTATTTGGGAAAGATATAAAACCCGTCGCTGGGCCTCTTTGGTATCCAATAAAACTAGTGCAAAGAGCATTTTAAAAAATAATTAATACATGTAATGCTGCTCGTTATAATATTACTAATAATTCTGCTTATAAGTATAGATAAATAATTTTAAAATATTGATTTATTCTTTTTTAAATGTCATTATTCCATAACAAAATTATTCTAAAATTAGAAATACCAGATCAATTTATACTGTTTAACTTGTCTTAATCACATTTACAAAAAGTGAGGAGTGAAAAATTCCCCATGCTCAAAGCAACAAAGTGGCTAACTTTAAATGACTGTGAAATGAACTATGCAAATTTACAAGCATTGCTGAGTAATGAGATTCCATCAATTCGGATTTCTAAATTTGCCTCATCGGAAGAATGTCACAAATTAGCTGTGGCAATTGACAAATTTGGATTTGATTTTTACAAAAATGTAGAACCACCAATAGCAAAAATTGGAATTAACCAATTTGAATATATAAATGCAAGTAAATCGGGATATTTTGATGGGGTTCAAAAAGCCAAAACAACTTATAATCAGATTACTTCCTCATCTTTTGACCCGCTACAACGTTTGACAACAATTCTGCGCCAAAATGTATCAACTAAAGTCGAAATTGCTTATGAAAATGAAGTCTATGGGTATTATTTTGCAGGATTGATACGTCATATTAATATTGCCTTGCTACACATAGACTTTGCTCAATTAGATGCTCCAGATTGGAAAATAGGAAATGTCACCTCACAGCTAGTATGGAATCTCCATGTAAAAGCGCCTAGCACTGGAGGTGTCAGCAAAGTCTACAACCGTCAGTGGCAGCCCGATGATGAAAAATATAAAATTCTTGGTTCCTATGGCTACGATTATTCCTTAGTAGCTAACTCAGAAGTAAAACATAATATTCCAGTCACAGGAGATTTGGTCATCTTCAACAGCCGTAATTTTCATGAAGTTGTACCAGCCATTGGAGAACGTATAACAATTAGCTCTTTTATTGGAAAAATGCCCGGAGGTGATTTAGTTTTTTGGTCTTGAGATAAAAAACAATCTTGCTGTGCGATCGCGCATTTTCCACAACCAGAAAAATTCACCTAAAAAACTTGGTTAATTAACGCTTTTTTGTGGTATGATTTCAAGCTATCATGTTACTTTGCCATTTCCACAAACAGCATTATAAATACTTGATTGCACAAGCGTGCTGAGTAATTTAAATTACTCAGCACGCTTTGCCTATAGTTGATAGCCAACAGTCTATTGCTTATTTTAAAATATAATTTTCTGTTATCTTAATTATGCTAAATTAATATATTTTAATAGTTCTTTGAAAAAGTTGTGCAGGAAGATTTTAGGCTAATTGTTGATTTAGTTTCAGTTCTCGCCGTCGCAGCTTGTGGTGGACTGTTGGCGTCGCTGTTGCGACAACCCGTGTTACTGGGATATCTCATCGGTGGGATGATTGTCGGGCCAGCCGGACTGGGACTAATTAAAGAAGTGATTCAAGTCGAAACTTTGGCTCAGTTCGGCGTTGCCTTTTTGTTATTTGCCTTGGGTGTAGAATTTTCCTTGGCAGAACTTAAGAAAGTAAAAGCGATCGCTTTAGGAGGTGGCGGGCTACAAATTGCGCTGACAATTGGTGTCACAGTTTTGGTGTGTGGAGTCACAGGAGCCTGGGGAACCTTACCTGCCAAGGGCGTATTTTTGGGGTCAATTTTGTCTTTGTCTTCCACAGCAGTTGTCCTCAAATGCCTGATGGAACGCAACGAAACAGAAACACCCCACGGGCAAGTAATGCTAGGGATTTTGGTAGTGCAGGACTTAGCGCTGGGACTGATGCTAGCAGTATTACCTGCTCTCCACGAACCCGGCGAAGCCATTGGTATCGCTGTGCTAACAGCACTGGTGCGGATTGCTTTGTTTGCCGCCGGTGCAGTTGCGGCGGGGATTTGGGTGATACCCCGATTATTGCGACTGCTAGCCCGCACGGAAAGCCGAGAACTATTTTTACTAGGGGTAGTAACCTTGTGTTTGGGCATTGCCCTATTGACAGAACATTTGGGGCTATCCATTGAGATGGGGGCCTTTGTCGCTGGTTTGATGATATCCGAAGTGGAGTACGCCGACCAAACCTTAACTTATGTCGAACCACTGCGAGATATCTTTGCTAGTTTATTTTTTGCCGCCATTGGCATGTTAATTGACCCAGTGTTTTTGTGGAAAAACCTGGAATTGATTTTAGGACTAGTGGCGATCGTTTTCGTCGGTAAATTTTTGATTATCACGCCTTTGGTGAAGCTGTTCCGTTATCCGTTGAAAACAGCTTTAATCGCTGGGTTGGGACTGGCTCAAATTGGGGAATTTTCCTTTGTGCTGGCTAGTGAAGGGCAGGCGTTGGGGTTGGTGTCCCGACAGATATATTTACTGATTTTGGGAACTACAGCAGTTACTTTGATACTTACCCCCTTTGTACTGCGGTTAGTACCATTTTTATTTAACTTTGCCGAATCAATGCCCTGGCTGAAACCGTATTTAGAAGAAGAACAGCCGCGTGATGTTTCAGAAGAGTTACCTTTAAAAGACCATGTGGTAGTCTGTGGTTATGGGCGAGTAGGTAAGAATTTAGTCAAATTGTTACAACTTGCCAACTTGCCCGTGGTAGTCATCGACCAATCAGAAAGTAGAATTCAGCAGTTACGCGACACAAAAGTGCCTTATGTATATGGTAATTGCGTCAGTTTGCACGTGATGGAAACCGCTGGAGTCAACTATGCTAAAGGAATGGCGATCGCTCTACCTGACCCCATGAGTACCCGTCTGTGCCTGAAACGCGCTTTGGAATTATGCCCAGAATTAGATTTGGTTGTCCGCGCCACCCAAGATAAAAATATTGAAGTGCTTTACCAACTGGGTGCTAGGGAAGTGGTACAGCCAGAGTTTGAAGCCAGTATCGAAATGGCAACTTATTTATTAACTTGCTTGGGCTTTTCCCCAGTGGTGGTACAACAGCAAATGCAGCAAATCCGCAACGATCATTATTTGGATTTGCGACCGCAGCGTTCTGCATCCGAGGTTTCCCGCGATTTAAGGCAAGCAACTAGCGACCTCAATCGCCGTTGGTATCCCCTACCATCTGATTCACCCCTCATTGGCATGAGTTTAGAAGAAGCAGATATGCGTTACTTAACAGGGGTAAGTTTGATGGCAATTCGCCGCGCTAACGGTGAGGAAATCGATTATCCTGATAATCAAACTATGTTAGAAGACGGCGATCGCCTGTTGGTGGTAGGAGAATCTGAAGAACTGGCAGCTTTGGAAGAATTCGCTCAAGGACAGGTGGCTGTTCCCGGAGAAAATAGCGCTTGCCAGTGGACTATAGTTAATGCTGATTCTCTAGCTTTGGGTAAAACCCTTGCAGATTTAAATATCCACAAGGATTCTGGCGTCAAGGTACAGGCTATCCGGCGAGATGGCAAATTTATCCGCTCTCCCGATGGCAACCAAGATTTGCAAGATGGCGATCAGGTGCTATTATGCGGTAGCTTCCCAAGTTTGAATCAATTGCAACCATTGTTTGCCACAGTCAACAAAGTGAGTTTAGCTATTCCAAAGGTGAGTGCTGGGGAACCACAAGTCGTTACAGAGTTTCTGCCTGTGGATCAAGTAAGTGATTGAGCCTGTCAAAAAACTTTGTGACTTTGTGCCTTTGTGGTAAAAAATATAAACAACCACCCTTCGGGTGACGCTCGTTCCGACGCTCCTTCTCCCAAGGGGAGACGCTACGCGAACGTCGCTAACGCTTCGCTAACGCTAACGCTAACGCTAACGGCAGTTCCTTATGGGGGAAACCCCCTTTGAGCGACTGCCTCACAAAAGACACCAAGACACAAAGAGTTTTTATTAGTTATATCAAGTTCGGTTAATTACTTACGATATAGTCGGTTTGCTTGGTAATAGGTAATGGGTAATAGGTAATGGGTAATGGGTAATGGGTAATAGGTAATAGGTAATACTCAAAACCAATTCCCAATTACCAATTCCCAATTACCGACCTCCACAGATATCATAAGTGTTTAAACGGACATAATATTACTGAATTTTCGGCTTAATATAGGCGATCGCTTGCTTCCAAATCGTCGTTTGCTGGCTGTTTTCATCGGCAAGACATACACATTGTGGGTCTTGCCATAAAACCCTACCCGTCAGCAAATCACCCGTGATCAGTTTCAACTCTACCACTGCTGTTTGTTTAATCAGGTTTTGCAGTTGCCGAATGCTAGGCAATGAAGTATCAAATTCAGTTGTATGCATTTTAGGTAATGATATGACTGGGGACTGGGGAACTCGGGGCCCCCACGACCAAAGGGAGTGGGGATTAGGGGCAATGGGGACTGGGAACTGGGGACTAGGTACTAGGAAAACTCTTCCCCAATACCCAATCCCCGATACCCAGTACCCAATACCTAATTATTGATAATTCATCCTTGGGGAAATGGCAATCGAATTTACTAAGTATCACGGTCTGGGAAATGACTTCATTTTGATTGACAATCGCTCAACATCATTGCCTGTCTTGACTCCAGAGCAAGCAATCAAGTTGTGCGATCGCCACTTTGGTATCGGTGCAGATGGTGTGATTTTTGCCCTACCTGGAGAAAACGGCACTGATTACACCATGCGGATTTTTAACTCCGACGGTTCAGAACCAGAAATGTGTGGTAATGGCATTCGCTGTTTAGCTGGTTTTTTGGCGGATTTAGAGGGACTGGGGACTAGGGACTGGGGATTAGGGACTGGGAAAGAGTCTTCCTACCCCATCACTTATCGCATTCATACCTTAGCGGGTGTGATTACGCCTCAACTCATGGCTGACGGTCAAGTGAAGGTAGATATGGGTTTACCCAGGCTTCTAGCTAGGGAAATTCCCACTACTTTAGGTGATGCTGACGCAAAAGTTATTAATCAGCCGTTAGAGGTAGCAGGGCAAACTTGGGAAATCACTTGTGTGAGTATGGGTAATCCTCACTGTATTACCTTTGTAGAAGATGTGGCAGTAATTCCTTTAGCAACCATCGGGCCAGAATTTGAACATCACCCAGCTTTTCCTCAACGCACAAATACCGAATTTATTCAAGTGGTACGCCGAGATTACCTGAAAATGCGGGTTTGGGAAAGGGGTGCTGGCATCACATTAGCTTGCGGCACTGGTGCTTGTGCTTCCTTGGTGGCGGGTGTATTGACTGGAAAATGCGATCGCACTGCCACTGTAGAACTACCTGGTGGCCCCTTAGAAATTGAATGGTCAGAAGTAGACCAAAGAGTTTACATGACAGGCCCAGCCGAACGGGTATTCACTGGTAAACTATAAATCAGGACTTACGCAACTGCTCCATTGACCTAGCTAAATAATTACATAGGTCAAAGTGCGATCGCACCTAGAGAAAACGCGATCGCTAATTTTTACTTCACCTTATTGCAACTCCTTCTCATTCCTGCATTGAGGGAATTTATCAAAATAAATCAGCCGATGAAATCACATCATGGCTGATTAAAATAAAAAGTTCGATTTATCAATACTTTCAACCTCTACTCAGACCACTGCTCAGCCAGGAAGCTGTCCTAGGCTGCGATCGCAAAAATGGAGAGACGACCATAAAGCGCCAGGCTGGGAAAATCAAACGTATCAAACGCAACCGCAGCCGGGATACGTTCAAAATGCGGTTGGGAATGGGTACTGTTCTGGAGCAATCGGGTGATTCATTGGTAGAAAAAACCAGTGGCTCGGCTCTATGTCGGATGAGTCTGTGGCAATACGTCTTAACTCGTGTCGAAACTGGTAGGTTGCTCCCAAGCGATATTACCAAAGAGTTAATCGCTTACTGTGACTCGCTCAAATCAAAAGTGAGTGAGTAAGGTGATAAACTTTTAGGTGGTAAACACATTCAGCGCAAGTTAATGGCCAAGGTCGTGAATTTGTTGTTTGCCGAACTGTGTAAAATCTGATGCAATTTTTAAACCCCCTCAGTAGTGAGAGGGTTTAAAAATCGCAGACAATTTATTACTCTGAAAATATAAGCAAAATATAAAGTCACCAAATTTTTACGGGCATTACATGGGCAGTATTTGGGAACTCGATTTTTACTCCCGTCCAATTCTGGACGCAAATCAAAAAAAAGTTTGGGAAGTCTTAATTTGCGAAAGTCCTCTGAATGTCGGGACAAGTACAGATTCCTTGTTTCGCTATGCTCAATATTGTTCTAGCACCCAGGTGAATTCGGTTTGGTTGCGGACGGCATTGCAAGAGGCAATTACCAAAGCGGGAGAAGCACCAATCAAAATCCGCTTTTTCCGTCGCCAAATGAATAATATGATTACTAAAGCTTGCCAAGATGCGGGTATTCCCGCCTTGCCTAGCCGCCGCACTTTGTTTCTCAACCAATGGCTGAAACAGCGGATGGAAGAGGTGTATCCCCAAGAAGCGGGGTATCAAGGGGGAACTAATCCCTCGGTACGCTTGGAAAGACCTTTAGCCCAGCGTTTACCAGATGCATTGGAAGGAAAACAGTGGGTATTTGTCAGTTTACAAGCTGCGGATTTTGCAGAAATGCCAGAATGGGAAATTGGCTTTGGGGAAGCGTTTCCCCTAGAGTTGCCGCAATTATCCCCCGAAACCCGCATTCCTGGTGTTTTGATTTTCTCACCCAGAGCATTGCCCATAGCAGGTTGGATGTCTGGTTTAGAGTTGGCTTTTTTGAAGTTTGATACTAGCCTAGGAGATAGATTAGTTTTAGAAACTGGTGTGACTGAAAGCTGGATTTTGGCAAATATCAAAAATCCCCAAACTTTAGCAGAAGCCAAAGGTTTTGAAGAAGCTAAACAAAAAGCCAACGGAGTGCATTTTCTCGGTGTACAGTCCGATCCGCAAGCAGAATCTTTTGCTGGGTTTTGGCTGTTACAAGAGGTGAATTTGTCATAAACTTTTGCCAAAATAGTGTATGTAAACACAGGAGACTAATTCTGGCTCCAAAATGTTAACCACTGATACAGACTGATACATGCTGGTAATTTGGGGATAAATTTCTGCGACCATGATCTGTGGATAGACACCAATGATTTGGGATAATTAACAGCGTCTATCTGCATTTCAAAATATCAAATGCTCATACATGTAGATAGACACCAATGATTTGGGATAATTATCTGCGTTTGTCCGCAGTTGAAAATCCGAAATCCACAATTTATCAAGGGTCATGGGTGCTGAAAATTTGTCACAAGATACACTAGCAGAACAGCTGCTGGAACTAGCCATCAAATCGGGAGCAGAAGCAGCTGAAGTGTATCAGTCGCGATCGCTCTCTCGACCTGTGTTTTTTGAAGCTAATCGGCTCAAACAGCTAGAAACCAGCCAATCTGAAGGCACAGTACTGCGGCTGTGGCGAAATGGGCGCCCAGGACTCACAGTGGCTTACGGTGCTGTGTCACCACGAGCGATGGTAGAACGCGCTCTGGCTTTGAGTCAACTCAATCAACCAGAACCAATGGAATTAGGTAGTAACTTTCAGCCATCCTATCCAGATTTGGGTAAGGCTGTATCCATTGAGGTGTTGGTCAATTGGGGCAAAGAAACGATCGCACTGATTCGTGAAGTTTATCCCGATGTAGTTTGCAGTAGTGACTGGGAATGTGATGTGGAAACTACTAGACTTGTCAATAGTCAAGGTTTAGATTGTTACTATAATGACACTACTCTCAGTTGCTATATATCAGCAGAATGGATACGTGGTGATGATTTTTTAAGTGTTTCTGATGGGCAAACTCAGCGAGACACCCTACAACCTGAGAAGTTAGCTCATCAAATTATACAACGGTTAATTTGGGCGAGAGAAAATGTCTTGGCACCTAGCGGTCGCGTGCCGATTTTGTTCACTTCTAAAGCGGCTGATATGCTTTGGGGTACTGCACAAGCAGCTTTAAATGGCAAGCGCGTGCTGGAGGCAGCTTCTCCTTGGGCAGACCGACTAGGAAAACCAGTGATTTCACCCAGCCTTACCCTCTACCAAGACCCAGAAGCAGGCCCTTACAGTTGCCCTTTTGATGATGAAGGTACTCCTACTAGTCGTTTAGTATTTATCCAAAACGGGATTTTACAGAATTTTTACTGCGATCGCACCACTGGACGACAGCTGGGTATTAGCACTACTGGTAATGGTTTTCGTCCCGGCTTGGGTAGCTATCCTACCCCTGGCTTATTTAATTTCCTCATCCAGCCTGGTTTTACATTACTGCCAGACTTAATTCAACAGATGGATGACGGCTTGATTGTGGATCAAATGCTGGGTAATGGCAACGGCATTTCTGGAGACTTTTCCATCAATATTGATTTGGGTTATCGAGTACAAAATGGTGAGGTAATTGGGCGTGTTAAAGATACGATGGTTACAGGCAATATCTACACAGCCCTGAAAAACTTAGTGAAATTAGGTAGTGATGCTGATTGGAATGGTTCTTGTTATACTCCATCTTTGATAGTAGAAGGACTATCTACTACTGGCAGGAATAATATCATGCCCGTTTGATTACTTATTAAACCCGAATAACCCCGCCCCGCCAAAGCGTAGCTTTGTCTCCCTGCCCCTAATCCCCATTAAATTTGGGCTAAGCCCGACGCTAACGCTTCGCTAACGCTACCGCTTCGCGCTTCGGCAGTTCCTCGACTTGGGGAGACCCAAGACCGGACTGCCTCACCGCAACGCGCTGGCTCCTATTGACACACGTCGCAGAAAATATGTGTGCCAGTTGCGTAAGTCCTGATATATTGACTCTCTACTAAGGTATACCCAATTGGGGGGTCTATTGGACTAGGAATAGAGTCAAGTATTTGAAACAGGGTGGATCAAGTTTGTTGAACTGCGTCTTAATTACAAATTATTAATTATTATGAAGTTACAATTTGGGAAATTGTTGCCAGAAATCTCACAAACAGGTGCTGAAAAATTAGTACGGGAGAATGCACTCTCTGTTTTAGAACAACAGGTGATAGCAGAAATGAACAAAGTGCGGACAAATCCTGCCGTCTATCTCCCGATTATGGAAAATTATAGAAAGCGCTTCGATGGCAAAAAAGTCAAAATCTCCGATCGCGTTTATTTGCAAACTACTGAAGGAGTAAAAGCAGTTGATGAGGCGATCGCATTTCTCAAGTCAGCCCGTCCTGTGGGAGCATTAGGCATATCTGTTGGTATGTCTTTGGCCGCTAGGGATCATGTCCTAGACCAAGGACGAAAAGGTACAACGGGTCACAATGGCAGTGATAGTAGCGATCCCTTTACTCGCATTAGCCGCTACGGTACTTGGCAAGTGACTGCTGGCGAAAATATTAGCTACGGTTCTAGTACAGCCCAAGACATTATTATGCAGTTAATTATTGATGATGGTGTACCGTCACGCGGTCATCGTCACAACATTTTTAACCCTGCTTTTAAAGTTACAGGAGTTGCTTTTGGCATTCACGCCACATACAAGCAGATGTGCGTAATTACTTATGCTGGAGGGTATACAGAAAAGTAGCCGTCATCAACTGCAATCGATAACAAGGGGCATGGGGGCATGAACCATGCCCTATTTTCAAGCAAATTAGTTAAAATTAAAGGCTTGAGAATATAGACTCAAGGTGTCATAGAACATTCGTTCGATAGACAGGAGAACCGGAAGTGATGAGCGATCGCTTTACTCAGACTACATCAACTGCTGCACGTCTTAACGTCTATATCCAAGGTCAAGGCTTTCCTATTCTGGCTTTACACGGTCATCCTGGTTCGGGTCGTAGTCTTTCTGTATTTACCAATCATTTATCACAGCGTTACCAAACTTTTGCCCCTGATTTGCGTGGATACGGCAAAAGTCGCGTTAACGGCTATTTTGAGATGTCTCACCATCTGAATGACTTAGAAGCCCTCCTAGACCGCTTTCAGATTGAAAAATGCCTCTTACTAGGATGGTCACTTGGTGGTATTTTAGCCATGGAATTAGCACTACGCCTATCACAACGTATCACTGGTTTGATTTTGGTGGCTACAGCAGCTAGACCGCGTGGCAATCATCCCCCGATTACTTGGCAGGATAATTTTTATACTGGTGCTGCCGCACTTTTAAACTCTATTAATGCGAGTTGGCAGTGGAATAGAGAGACTTTTGGCAAGCGATCGCTCTTTCGTTACCTGATCCAACAACATACACCTACTGCTTATAATTACATTGCCAAAGAAGCAATGCAAGCTTATTTACAAACCTCTCCTACTGCTACTCGTGCCCTTAATACTGCCCTACGCGCTGGCTACGACAGACTAAAAGACCTACAGCAAATTGACTGTCCTAGTTTGGTACTCGCTGGTGCCCAAGACCGCCACATCACAGCTGAGTCTAGCTTAGAGACTGCTCAATACCTCAAAAATAGCCAGTGGCTTTGTTATCCTAATACTGCTCATCTGTTTCCGTGGGAGATCCCCCAGCAGGTACTAGGCGATATTGACCGCTGGCTGGAAGAACATCCCCAAGTGATTGGTGGTCAATAGTCAATAGTCAATCGTCATTAGTCAATGGTCATTAGTCATTAGTCAAAAACTCTTGACTAATAACTCTTAACTCCTAACTCCCAACTCTTGACTATTGACTATCATGCCTTACTTAGATCTGACCGCTAAAGACAGGCTTTACTTTGCGGTCAATCCTTTCCCCCAAGTCTTCAGCAATTGTCAAAGTATTCGGTTTACACCGCTTCACATTTACCAATATTCCTTGCGCTCCTTCTATCTCCAAGTCTTCCACATATCCTTTGATTGCGACTTTGGCATCAGAAGAACTCAAGAATGGCCCAAAGTAGTAGGTGCAACGGGGATTTTGTGTTACAATCTCTACCCACCAAGCCAAGCCGAGATTGTTAAACGTACTAATTAAAGCTTCTTTCAGGTTATCCCAAATTGTTTTCATGGTTGTTGCCGATTTATCAACGTGGTACTGAGTGTTAAACGATAATTTTGCTGTTTTTTTTGATTTACATTTCTTTATACTCTTTTCCTCTTATTTTTCAAAGAGGTTTTTGTAACTTATCTAAGTACAAAGTGTTTAACGACCGTTGACGATAAATCTCATAAAGCGCCATACCTGCGGCTACTGAGGCATTGAGGCTAGGGGTCTTACCCAGCAGGGGAATTGATACCAATACATCACAGGAGCGTTGTGTTAACATACTTAGACCTTCGCCTTCAGAGCCAACTACCAAAACGATGGGGCCTTTGAAACTGACTGTGTGCAGGGGTTCGCTCCCAGTGGCGGCGGTACCGTAAATCCAAAAGCCTGCTTCTTTCAATTCTTCTAAAGCGCGGCTGAGGTTGATGACTCTAGCTACAGGAAAATTTTCTAAAGCACCTGCTGCCACTTTGACCACGGTAGAAGTGATACCAGCGGCCCTTCTTTGGGGAATTACCAATCCTTGAGCGCCTATTGCTTCAGCAGTGCGAATAATTGCTCCTAAGTTGTGGGGATCGGTGATGCCGTCAGCTACAACAATCACGGGTTCAGTGACTGATTTAGCCTGTTCAATTAGATCCGGCAATTCGATGTAGGCGTAGGGGGCTATTTGTGCTGCTACACCTTGGTGATTGGCGCCGGTGGTAATTTGGTCTAGGCGCTTAGGTTCTACTTCATCAATGACTGTGCCATTGTCCTTAGCTTGGAGGATGAGATGATGAAAGCGGGGATCGTAGCGCAGGCGGGGGGTAATCCAAATGCGGTTGAGACCGCGTTGACTTTCCAAGGCACTCAAAACTGGATGGCGACCGTAGATCATATCGCTATCTTCTACGGGTTTTGTGGCTTTTGATGGATGAGAAAACTGACGATTTGGGCGTGGATTGTTTAATACTGGCTTTCTATCCCCATCCCTGTGTTTGGGGCTGGGAATAGAATTAGTAACCACAGGCTTGCTCTTAATTTTTACGGGTTGCCCACGGTTTGGTTCGCCAGAAGTCTTAATTTTTCTTGGTTTATTCGACATAATAAGTTTTGAGTATAGCTTAGGGGTGGGCTTCCCGATTCAAAGAATTTATCAGGACACACTGCTGATTTTCCCGTCGTGAGATGGAGTTACTAACTATTTCTCTAGATGAAGTTGTTGCAACAGTTCAGTTAAACGCTGGGAATCGGTGAGATACAGGTAGCCAATTAAAGTTTCTAGACTAGTTGCTTGTTGATAAATTTCGGGATCAACCCGTTTTGGACGCCTTGTGGCAGCGTTACGCCCCCGCCGGACAATTTCTAATTCGGTTTGCTTGAGATGAGGGATCAGCGATCGCAAATGTAGCGCCTGTGTTTCCGCTCTGACCTGTGCTACTACTAGATGGTGGTAGGTTTCTATCCGTTGCAATGGCAATAGATAAGACATTCTAACATACAGTTCATAAATTGCATCTCCCAAATATGCTAAAGCCCCAGGGGAAATTTGTTGCAGTTGTGTCTGGGAAATCTGTTGTGCTAATGGCACTGTAGTTGCACTGAATGCTTGGGTCAAAGATGAATCTAGCTTGGGAGCTTCATCTTGTCCACCTAATAGCTCTTCCTCCTTTGACTTCACAAGTTAATCATTCCTTAGCGGGCTATATTTAAAAGGCATCTTCAGACAGATTTATTTTTACTAAAGCAGGCTATGCTGGTATACCTGGTATAATCAACACTATCAAAATTACTGACTAAATTTTATCTTTTTTAACTGGGAAGTTGCACTCAGGATTAATCTGTTTTATGGAACTTACAGACGGTTTTGCTATTTCTTCGGTCTGGCGATCAAACGGGGTAGTTCTCCTAGTGGAGGAGGCAGCCGATTGCCAGGACAGCCGCGAGGCGGGTCTTTCGTCGTTGAGTGCAACTACCGTCAACTCAGATCATAGGGCATCTTCTCAGATATTTCATTCTCTCGTTGTGGTAGTAAATTCCCTAACCAATAGTCGTTTTAAGTGTCAAATATCTAAATTAAGTAACAATATAAATAATTTGTTACGTCAGATGTGAATTAAAAAAGCCTCTTATTCCGTAAGGTTTTTGAGAATTGTGCCAAATCATGCTTTTGGAACTATCAACGAAATTACAAGGGTTTTAATACTTAATTCACATTCAACGTTTCTCGGTCGTTCCTATCTGGAAGCTATATTTTTTTGGAATTATAGCTAGAGGCTACGCTGCTGTTGAATGAGTGGATTCATTCTTGATTTTGTGAAATTGAGATCAACTAAGTCCCTGAGGGCGTATGCTCATATAGAGATGTGCTGGCTTTTGTGCCTCTCCCACGAGGAGAGAGGTTGCCTGCCAGCGTTTCTACAAATTAAGCCACCCAGATAATACATGCGGATAGCTAACTTGATCTCTCCAGTCAAGCGATCAAGCCTGGTTGATGTTTTCTAGAGCTACTTCTACTGAGGGTTGCAGCGCGAGAAACTTCTCTAAGCGAACAAGCTTGACCGTCTGAGTGACTCGGGCATTTGAAACAATTTGCAAGGTGCCGCCGCCATTTTGAGCCTTCTTGGCTAACTGCACTAAAGCACCCAAGCCAGAGCTATCAACGAAGTCAATCTTTGAGAGATCCAGAATAATATGCTTTGGACCCTCGTCAACTTTGCCTTCAAGTACCTTGCGAAACGTAGGCTCAGAAAAAGCATCTAACAAACCTGTGAGGCGGAATAGCTGACAGTTATCCCGGACTTCACGAGTGCCTCTCAGGCTCACGGTTAGATTAAGTGGCTCAGCAATAATTCCCTCCTCATCGTTAAAGTGAACGCTCAAGTATAGATGGTTTTTGTGCTTTTTGTCTACAATCTGCTGAGTGATTGGGCATTGGGAATTGGGGATTGGGCATTGGGCATTGGGCATTGGGCATTGGGGATTTAGAAATCCTTTCCTAAGTCACCAGTCACCAGTCCCCAGTCCCCAGTCCCCAGCCCCCAGTCCCTTTTTAACTTACCTCGGCTGTAGCCCCGTTTCTTGCAGATCGCATTGCTTGCACAAACTCCTCAAACAAGTAATCAGCATCGTGAGGGCCAGGACTGGCTTCTGGGTGATACTGTACCGAGAAGATGGGTAGGGACTTGTGACGTACCCCTGCGACGGTGCGATCGTTGAGGTTCAGGTGGCTAATTTCCACAACTGCTGCTGGTAAAGAATCTGGGTCGATGGCAAAGCTGTGGTTTTGGCTGGTAATTTCTATCCTTTGCTCTAAACCCGCAGGCTGATTTAAACCCCGATGTCCAAATTTGAGTTTAAAGGTTTCTGCTCCTAGGGCATGACCCAAAATTTGGTGTCCCATACAAATGCCAAAGATGGGTTTTTGGCTTTGTAGCAACGCCTTGGTCGTTTCAATGCCTTCGGTGACAGCAGCCGGATCACCAGGGCCATTGGAAAGAAAAATACCATCTGGATTGTATTTGAGAATTTCCTCTGGTGGTGTATCGGCAGGAACAACTATCACTTGACAACCGTAACTGGCTAGGCGACGCAAGATGTTACGTTTGACGCCAAAGTCAAGGGCAACAACGGTAAAGGCTTCCCCAAGGTTGGCAATGGACTGTGAATTGAACTCCCAAATAGGGATTGTCGGATCTGACCATTGATAAACTGTGGGGGTGGTGACTTCCCGAACCAAATTTAATCCCGCCATGTTAGGAGCTGCTTGTACCTGCTCTAGCAACTCGGCCTCATCTAAAATTGTTGTGGATATGCCACCGTTCATGGCTCCGAACATGCGAATTTTGCGGGTGAGGGCACGGGTATCGATGCCGTAGATACCTGGTATCTGGTGTTGTTTGAGGTAGTCAGGCAAGGATTGTGTTGAGCGCCAGTTGCTGGGTTTATAACAAATATTACGAGCGATCGCACCCTGCACTTGCGGTCGTTGTGATTCTTCATCTTCGGGATTAACGCCAGTATTTCCCAATTCGGGGTAGGTAAAAATCACTATTTGACCGCAGTAACTTGGGTCAGTCAGCACTTCTTGGTATCCAGTCATGCCAGTGTTAAATACCACTTCCCCGATTGTGGTTCCCGTCGCACCGAAAGACCAACCGCGATAAGTGGTTCCATCTGCTAAGACAAGTAGAGCAGGTATTGCGTCAGTCAGGGACATAGGCGATAGATTAGGTATTGGGGATTGGGTATTGGGTATTGGGGATTGGGGATTGGGTATTGGGTATTGGGGATTGGGAAAACTCTTCCCTGACCCTCAGTCCCTAGTCCCCAGTCCCCAGTCCCCAGTCCCCAGTCACTAGTCAACAGTTAACAGTGAGCAGTCTTTAGTGACTATTTTAGTTAATACTGCGATCGCTTATTATCCCATGAGTTGAAAAATTTCGCGCTCTCAAGGAAATTAAGTAAAAATAAAGAATAGAACGTGCAAAATCTTTACAGGGGAATCGGTGGCGAAAGTGGATTTGCAGTCCCTAAAACAGGTAAAATTGAAATTAATTATGCATCAGTCTTTTTTATCTCGTGCAGCCCTGGTTTTTCTCTCAAGCAGTCTAGCAGTTTTGGCTGTTGCCTGTGGTGAAGATCAACAGACGACTGCGGTTCTTCGGACTCAACAGTCTGTAGTCAAGGACAAGCCAGTAGTACCGCCTGCGGTGGAACCAGCAGCAGCACCAGCTATGCCAGAACCGCAATCTGTGCCACCGTCAGAATTAGCACCAAGTTATTTTGAACTGGGATTAGATAAAGCAGCGGGTGCTGTGAGTATCAGTCAATCTGCTCAATCGCCAGATGATTGGTATTTGGTAGCGAGTCAATTTCAAGAAGCGATCGCGCTGATGAGAAAAGTCCGGCGACAAAGCCCTGATTTTGCCATCGCCCAAGTCAAAATTTCCGAATACCAACGCAAGTACAAGTACTCCCTCAGCAAAGCTACTCCTAGCGGTCAGGCGTTAGCAGAAACAGAACAACCACAGAAAGTAGTGGTTGTGGTTCCCCAAACATCAACTACGCCCAAGCTGACTATACCCCTAACTCCACCTGTACTCACAAAACAGCCAACAGCAAAACTGATCTCACCCTCATCAGAATTGCTTACCCCAGACAAAGAGGTATTTACAGCCCCGATTAAACGACGGGCAGGCGGAACCCCCATTGTGGAAGTGACTTTTAACGGTCAGCGGAAGTTCGATATGATTGTGGATACAGGAGCTAGTGGCAGTGTGATCACCCAACAGATGGCCCTTGATTTGGGTGTGATCCCAGTGGGGAAAGCCAAGGCAAATACCGCCAGTTCTAGAGCAGTGGAATTTCCCGTTGGTTATGTAGATTCGATGGCAGTTGGCGGAGTAGTTGTGAATAGATTACCAGTAGCGATCGCTACTGGAGAACTAGAAACTGGACTTTTGGGACACGACTTTTTTGGTAATTATGATGTCACCATCAAACGCAATGTCGTAGAATTTCGCCCACAATCGCGATCGCAAATCAATTCTGTAGAAACTGAACTAACTGCTCCAATTTTACCCAAGCAGTACCGCTCTGGAGAATTTCCTTAGCTACACTCACACCTTGAGCATGATCCAGTAATGGCACTACACCCGCTACTTGCAACGCCAACGATGCATTTAAAGCCACTGCGTCAAGTTGTGCAACAGTTCCCTTCCCTTGCAGCACCGCCTTGAGAATCTCCGCATTTTCCTGCACATCACCACCCCGGAGTGCGCCTATGGTAGCAGGTGTGACTCCCACATCTTCGGGATTCACGGTAGTTAACTGTACCTCACCTTCAGATAAAACCGCTAAATCAGTTAAATCTCCTAACCCTGCCTCATCGAGTTTTTCGCGTCCATGTAGCACAATCGCTTTTTGCTTACCCAAATTGTTTAACGCTTGGGCAACCGTTGCCAAAAGTTTGGGAGTAAATAGCCCCACCACTTGCCCAGTGGGGCGCAAAGGATTGACTAAAGGGCCAAGTAAGTTGAAGACAGTCCGCACCCTGAGAGTGCGCCGCAATGAGGCAACTGCCTTGAGTGCTGGATGCCAACCAGGGGCAAACAAAAAGGTGATCCCCACTTCTTGTAGTGCAGCTTGTACTTTCTCGCTGGGGGCAGTTAAGTTTACTCCCAAAGCTTCTAAGACATCGGCGCTTCCTGTTAAGCTTGATGCTGAACGATTCCCATGTTTAGCAACGGGTACACCATAGGCAGCAGCAACAAAGGCAACGGCTGTGGAAATATTAAAGGTTGATGAACCATCGCCGCCAGTGCCACAGGTGTCTATTAGGGGGATTGGGGATTGGGGATTAGGGATTGGGGATTGGGTAGAATTATATTCGCCAGTCCCCAACCTTGATTGAGATTGTAAAACAAGAGCCATACCAGTCAACTCATCGGCAGAAATGCCTTTAAAGTTCAGCGCTGTTAAAATTGCTCCTGATAACTCTGGAGGAACCGCTTCAGTTAGCCATCCTTGCATCAATTCAGCCGCTTGGGCGCGTGACAATGATTCACCATCTATTAATTGTTGCAGCAGGGTATGCCAGCTAGCAGAGGATTCTTGAGCAGGAATTTGGGTAGTTGCCATAGCTAAAGTTTGTGTATGTTGTAGGGTGTAGCTTAGTTGAAAGGCATGGCTGCTATCCTACCGGAAAATTGGCAACGAGCAAAGATATAATATTTTGGATTTTAGATTTTGGATTTTGGATTTTGGATTGCTAAAGAGTTCTTGTTACTCGATTTTTGCTTTCTATTTTTGGTAATCAATTTTTTATTGGTGTTATGTTAGGTAGCAATTGTATCGAACCGCTGAAACGCAGAGAGCGCAAATAGAGCAGAAAGATAGATTTCCATGAGTTATTTAGGATTGCTATATTTTCAATTCAAGGCTCATTTGAATTGGGTTATGCAAGTTATTATTTTCTAGTTTTTTATTTTTGTTTAATTGAATTTGGTAATTAGTAATAAATAATTCTTTACCTTTAGCAGCACTACTCTGTTTATAGTTATTCATGCCATATTGCAATTCCCATTCTGAGATATTAGCCCATTGAAAGTTTTCTCGAATTTGGGGCGAATCGTCGTAAGTTATTAACCAACGATGATGACATTGTTTTAAAACTTCTGCAAATCTATGATGATCAAAAGATGTATGCAAGTTACCATCTTTACCATATAGTTTTGATTTGGTGGCACTAAAATAAGGTGGATCTAAAAATAAAAATACATCTTTGCCTGCTTCTTTTAAAAGTTGACTATAATCTAAATTAGTAATTTTGATATTTGGCGATAAAATATTATCTAATTTTTCTAGTCTTTCTATTGAAGATTCAGTAAATCGTTTATAAAAAGCTTCTTGAGAATATCCACCTGATTCTACAGTTCCACTAAATGTAATTCTATTGAGGACGAAAAAGCGCACTGCTCTTTCTAAATCAGTTAAATTGTTTACATCTACAGTAGTTAATTCTACAAATAGTGATTTTCCATCGGTGTATTTAACTTTAATATGGCGAATTTCTTTAACTAATTGAGCTAAATCGGACTGTGCGAACTTCCAAAATAGGAATAGTTCACGGTTTAAATCGTTAATCCAAATCTTTAAATCAGGAAACTTTTGCTTTAAGTAGATAAATACAGAACCACCACCTACAAAAGGTTCCCTAAATTCCGAAAAATTATCTGGCAAGTATTCGACTATCTGATTGATTGCTCTTGATTTACCACCAGGATAGCGGAGTGGGCTTTTAAGCATAATCGTACTAAAATTTGAAAAATAGTTGTAAATATTTATGGCTCACACAATAATACAATAATTAAGCTTCGGAATTATTAGTTATTTCTATTTGCAATTTTAGATTATAATTTAGGTTTGCTTCTAAAGCTAAACTTTTAATAATTGCTTTTTGCTTTTGATTAAAAACTTTATTGTTGGCAATTAAAAAATATTCTAGCTCCTCTGTTGTTGCATCTGGAAAAATAATAGAATTAATAATATTTTTACCAGTCAGTTTTAATTTAGTAACAAAGGATACTATTTGTCCATTAAGTGTTAGAGAATCTAGATTAGAAAATAAAATTAACTTGAATAAGCCATCCTGAATATCAGGAAGCTTTGGCAAAGATTCTTTTGAAGTATTTTTGGACTCTTGTATAGTATATATACCATTATTGAAGAATATTTCATCAGGAGTCAAATAGTAAATTCCTCCTAGATAGTTTTCAATACTAAAAGTCGCCTTTAAGCCATCTACTAAATATTCTAGTTTATGAGCAGTCAGGGCTTCTCTCTTGCTAGCACTCTGGGAACCTTTAAGAGAAATATTTTTAAATTCTTCAAACTCTTCTGTGATTTTTTGCAAATCAAATATTTATCCAATCCAGCCCTTGAGTGAATTATTACTCCAGTTTTATTAGATATGGAATCATAACAATCTAGAGCTTTTTCAAAAATTTGAATAAATCTTTCCTCAAATAACTTTTTATTCCAATGAAGGGCACTTTGATGATAAGCTAATATTTCAGATATTTGAAATTTAACAAATTCATTATCAAATTTCTGATTACTCAATTTATGTTTTTGATTTTGTCCTTTTTTATTACTTTTTTCTGCTGTTTTATAATACGCAAGCACAATATATATATTCAGCAAATTCATCCAAGATATTGTAGAATATTGAATTTTATCTCTGTCACCATCTTTACCTTCATCTTTAATTACAGGTATAACCGTTATGACTTTAGATGAATGATAAGTATTATAAATTCTAGCAAAGGGATAACTTCTAGTTCTTTTAGGCGATACCCATTGTGAATAGGCAATTTCAGTTATGGGTGACTTAATTAATCCATAAGTATTTACTTGGTTGATATCAAAAAAATCAAAATCAATCTCTTTTAAATTCTCCGCTAAACAAGTTTGGTAGGTTATTCCCTTGATAAATCCTGTAAAGTGTAGAACTTCCATCATTGCCTTATATTTTTATCTGAATTAGCCAATAAATAGCTCAACATTGGCTATTAAAGCATGAAATACAGATTGCAATTCAAAATTGGCTCAATTTTTGTTTCTTATTTAGCTGAATAAATAAAAGCCCTCATCGTTAACGAGAGGGCATAAACCGTAATTGTATTGACTAAGGCGCCATAGAGAGCGATCGCTTAATCGATCAGCAGTTAAAGTTACAATTCTTAAATAAGACAATGCAACTTAAGATTTTATAACGTCTGCTTTGGAAGAGGAGTATTTTCCATGTCTCGTTCTGTACCCTATCAACCTTTGTTGTTACGAATTCTTCATGGCGTAAGTGGAATTTTAGTAAGTGCAGCAATTATTACAGGATTTTTGGTTTACAACACTTACGATCGCAGATTTGGGAAATTACCAATTCCTGCAATTGGGGAAATTCAAGACATTCACGGCACTTTGGCGTTATTTTTCTTGCTTGTATTGCCAGTTTTTGCACTGTATAGCTTTCATGCTGGGCACAAACGTCTCCTACAACCAGATTCTTTACGGAACTTAACTGTGTTTGGGCGACCGAGTTGGTGGGTTAGCCTGCAAAGAATTGCCAACACCCTCATGCTTATAGCTTCTGTTTTAGCTGTGATATCTGGCAGGATGATGAAAGAAGAATGGCTACCAACAGGAGAGTTGAATCACATTTGGTACTTCTTTCATTTGGGTGCGTGGGCTGTGATGGTTTGCTGTTTGGCAATTCATCTTTTGATGTCTAGCAAAGTAGGTGGTGTGCCTTTGTTAATTTCGATGTATTCGCTAAAAGTGCGCCCAGAAGATAGCCCTACTAAATGGTCTAGCCGTTTCCGTGATTGGTTGAGTAGTTTGCAAGCTAATTTTAGAGTACAAATAAATTATTTAATCCACAATAATCTCTCTTTAACAATTATTGAAATTATTGTGCTAGGTGGAATTTTTGTAGCTTTTATTTTACCTCTGTTTTTTTCTGCCAGTGAGTGACTGAACTCACAGATTTGTTGGAATCTTTAAATCTAATATAAACTAGCGTGATGAGCGAAAGATAACGCGCCCTAGAGATTCTTCTTGATTAATTCGCGCATATACTCGTAGACAAGTTAAAACTTCCCCAGGAACGCCGCCGCAGTCTAGTTGCAAATCATCTTTTGATAAATTACAAATATCAGCATAAAGTCCTGATAATTGACGAATTCGCACATCATGACCAGCTTGATTTGCCCTGTCGGCTACTTTTTTCAGGATGCGTCGTGATTCTTGTTGCAGCTTACCCCACCAAGAATAACGTTCCGCTGGTGGGACAAATACTAAAGAATGTATAGCTTCATCCATGTCTATCCAGGCACGTAGAGTTAAAAGCGGATCAGCATTTTCCTCAGCTTTTAGGGTACGTTGGAAACGGTCTGTTAAAGCATCAATATATAGCGATCGCTGTTCTGGTTTAGAATATAAACTGATGACATCAAAACTAAAAACACTCTTTAATGCATGATGTAAATCTGGGTCTATTTCAATAAAATTGATATAACTAAGCACCAACCCAGCTAGTAAATTTATATCTTCAGAAGCATTATTTTGAGTAACTTTAGAATTTAAAAATGCGTGTTTATTTAAACACAAACCCTTAGCTTCCACAGTACCGCTAAGTCCAGGATAGATAATTTCATCCCGAATAAAAGGAAGTTGATAGAGTTGTGAATTATCCACCATTGCACCAGCTGACTGCGCCATTTCCAAAGCACGCTGTTGCCAAGATATAGCCAATTCTTCAGGAACCCTCAACAGCTTGCATTGAATTTCATTCCACAATTCCGAGTCAGTCTGACTTTGCAGTGGAGAACTTCCTAAATAATGTCTCAGTTCTGAGTCAGAATCAAAAGCATCGCGCAAATGACTTAACTTTATCTCATCTGATGGTACATAAACCTCCTCATCTACAAGCTTTAACAAGCTATGAAGTTCTTCCAACAACTCATCGCATATCTTAGCCCCTGGATCTAAAGATAATTGTGTGCGAGCCTGATTTAAAGTAGCCTCTAGTCCATGCAAACTAAACCGCAGTAACCTGGCTAACTCCGAATTTTCTATCTCTAATAACTTACTTAAATACTGCATGAATATAACCTTTTTTTTATCTCACGCAAAGGCGCAAAGGCGCAAAAGTTTTCTTAGCGACGCCAGTTGCTTTAAGTCGGCGGAGCCGCCCAACGCACTGGCTCGTCTTTGCGACTTTGCGTGAGGTAATCATCTTAATGTATCCCGCTAAACGGATCGCGTTCCTTATCAACTTCGTTAGGTTGCAATTCTAATTCAGCACGATAAACGCATCCTTCTTGCTTGAGACATTCTAAACTTGTTGATGTCCAGTATGGCACTTCCCCAACGTGCATACGCAAAATGCCTTTTTTGTCAAGCGTGACACGATATTGACAAGGGTAATCTGTTGTCACTTCTGGTTTGCTAAGTGCGCCAATACGTATCCATTTTTTCGTGTTAGTTTCACTATCTGTTTGATAAACATAGAACGTGTGCTGACCACTTTGCGGGAAGGGAGGTAAGGAATTACTAATTAAACCAGTTCCTGGTTCCGGTGCCCCATCACGTAGATAATGAAATTGTTGCTGGAATTTACTATCATCTTTGTCTACTTCAAATACTAAATGATAGGCATCTGGTTGATCTACAGTTGCAGATTCAATGACATTGATGGCAATATCGCCATCATTTAAATCTTTTTTGGGGCGTTCTACAGCAATATTCCACTTTAATTTACCATCAGCAAACAGTGTTGATGTTTCTGAAGCTGCTGATAAGGCAGAACCTATATCAATACCAGGAACGTCAATCAAATAATGAGGATTTCCTTGACACAGCAACACGTTAAACTGGAGTGTTTGATCAATCTCAAATTGGACTTTAATTTTTTTGAGAAACTCTACTTCTTCCATCCCCAATTTTTCCATGAGGTTTTTGCCGTCGAAACTTCCCCAAAGTCGTAAATCTCCATCTTCATAGTCTTGACGGTAAATAATATTAATCAATTGGATACCTTGCCATTGGGTACGAACTTTGGCGACATTTTCCCAGTATGCAAGTTGATAAAGTTCTTGTCCGGCTTTGAAGATTGTGAGTAAATCGTTGCTTTGGGTTTTACGTTTGAAGTTGCACGGCAGATAATAAAATAAGTTTTTTACATCAATTTCTAGTTGGTTGGCTCCTTTACGCAACAATCCTTTAGATTCTTCAGGGTCGAATCTTAATCTTCGCAATTTTTCGGCATAACATGCACCTGCGGAGGTGGCTAATTTGGTAAATTCTAATACAAAGGTAATTCTTTCTGGATTCCAAACGAAATAAGGTGATTTGCTAAATTCTTGGTAAATTTGCTGTTGCACTAAGTCGAGATTGCAAGTTTTACCAGACAGAATTAACCAATCAACTTTATGTGTATTCCACGCATCGATATTGTTATCTTGGGGACGTAAGCGACTTTCCATCAATCCTTTAGCAATGCCGATCGCTTCTTTAATTGCTGAAGCCGCAGCGCGTTCAAATTGCTGATTATCTAGTGTAACACAGATACTCTCAGGGTCTTTTACCTGAAATTTTATTGCACTTTGGGTAAGCAATTCGGAAATTTGTTGTTCAGAGAGATTAAAAATTAAGGGATAATTTTCAGCGGATGGCTTTTGTCCGAGTCTGAGTTTGGCTGCTTCTGCATGATCCCAAAGGGTGTAAAATGTTTGCAGGCGTTGGGGTGCTTGTTGCCAACGAGTTGGTAACACTTTCTCGGCAGTATCTAGGGCATCTTTATAAGCAGCATCACCTTCAGGATTTTCTTTATCTATACATTTGATCAGACTGCCACTTTGAAATTTTCCCTGTTCCAAAAAACGTTCGTTTAACTCGGAGTTAATTAAATCTTCTAGCTTTTCACTTTCTATATCACCTCTGAAAACTGCTGATAATAAAAAGTCTGCGATCGCAACTTTCAATAATCTAAAAATTCGCAAAGTAATTAACTCACCGCCTAACTGTAAATGTCCGGAAGAACCTAACAGTTTGGGAGTTAGTTTATAGTAGCGTCCCCCTAAACCCCGGTCTTCATTGTCGGCAAAGAAAGGGGTTTTATCCTCTAAGGTGAGTTCAATTAAAGCTAAGTCTGTGGTTCCACCGCCGATATCTAAAACCAGAACATTTTGCGACCATTTATTCCCATCTTGGCGACAACGAGTTTTAAAAGATTCAATGCCAATATTCAAATTGCCGCCAAATTCTCGCCATAAGAAAAAGATGGCTACGGAAACGGCTTCATCGTAAGCAGTTTGGACATCATCAATTCCCAACTCCTCCACTAATTCCTTAACTTCTTTGCGAACAACTGGCGGGGCGACGGTGGGATAGGTGACAACTGCTGTGAGGAATTCCCCCTCGGAAAACCTGCGTTTTGCCCGTTGGCGATAATCTTCAGTTAACTCAATTAAATGTCCCCAAGCTGCTTGAATTAGTTGGTTAACATTAATTGTTTCTTCCTCACCATCCAAAATTACTGGAAAATTCCGATCCTGACCAAAATAGCGTTTGGGTGAATGATGAAACCTGCTGATAATTTCCTTTAAAGAAGCGCTTGTACCTTGGGCGATCGCTTTTTTTCTGTTATCCCTAGCTTCCCTACCCATCTTTAATTGTAGTTCTGACAAACGAGAAATTTCTAACTCGCTTGGTACTTCTGTATTGCGGCGGTCAATATCTAGGACAACTGGAATTAAATTTTGTGATTCTAGGGTGGGTACGCGGAACACTTCATGATATATTTGGTAAAGCTTTTTGCTCACCGCCCGCCGAAATTGATCGCTATTACCCAAACACAATTCGATTTGACGAATTGCTTCTAAAAATCGCTCTTTATTATCACTGGTAAAAACTTCACTCAAGCGGCTGGGTTCGATTTCTAAATTTTTACTAATATCAGTGATAAACTTTTCCCAGTCAGCAGCACTGACATTTGGTAAGGCAACCGAGGCAGGAGAACTCAGCCATTGCGCCAAGCGATCGCGCAATCTTAATTCTTGTTCTTTCGGTAAAATTTCCGCAATTGGTACTTCAATGGGATCGAAAAGTGTAACTGTAGAATTGGACGTACCAAAATCTAGGGCGAACCATCCTGGAAATCTTTTTTGTTGTTTCTCGTTTGGTTCTTTTTCAATAGAGTTGGTTAATTGAAAAGGATTCATTGCAGTATCCGTTGAAATTGTTTGCTGGTCATAAATTGGTGCTGACCAAAGATGGCATGAAGACGCTATTTGTTTACGTTTAGATAATAATGGATTTCCTCTAGAGTCAGAATCAAAATATTCGACAATTACCTTTAAAATACAGTTTATTGGTTGTGTTAAAGGTTGCTTTAGTTTACAAGGATATTGTTCTAATTGTCCGATTTGAGAAATTTTTGGTGTAACTGAGTGGAATTGTTTATATGTTTGTTGAATTTGTGCTGCTACTTCAGTTGGCATTCCTTTCACGGTACAAATTATACGCGAAATGTGAGGAATGTTACTGCCAGAAGCAACAAGTTGAATTTTGGGAAGTTCCAAATATTCTTTTTTGTTAACACGCACTTGAAATCGAGGAGAAAGTCGAATTTCTACAGGCATTTCATATTTTCCTTGGTTGCGGGTATTGGGTATTGGGTACTGGGGATTGGGTATTGGGTATTGGGTATTGAGAAAACCAATTCAGTAATCCTGGAATAACCTCTCCCCCTACCCCTCTCCTACGAGGAGAGGGGAGTTGAGCTACCCCCTTCCCTTGTAGGGAAGGGGGCTGGGGGGTTAGGTTTTTGATTACTGAATCGATGCTCTAGTCCCCAGTCCCCAGTCCCCAGTCCCTATTCCCTATTCCCTATTCCCCATTCCCTATCCAGCAACTTTATGAGAAAAATCAGAGTGAGAAATGGTGGTGATTTCTGAGAGAATCTGTAACCAGGTGGGAATTGCGATCGCAGTTGGCGAGTCTTTACCCGCAAGATATCTCAGCAACTCTTCTTTTTTGGAGAGATTTTGTAAAGTGGGAATAATTTGATCTAAAATCCCCTCAAGTTCAGCATTGACTCGCTGATTGACTTCGCTGACATACTGCACAAGATGTAAACTGGCACTGGCAGTGATTTCATCGCGCAACCGCAAAACCAAAAGCTGGTGATTGCTGGATCTGGTTAAGCCTTGGCTTCTTTCTGGTGCCCAATCAAAGATTTGTCCAATGTTGTGTTTTTCGTCTTGACGCGCCAAGGGAAACATGATTTCGGGTGAAATCGCTTTCTCTGTGCTAGTAATTTCCGAGATAATTGCTTCTTTCCATTGGTTGGGATCGCAACCCAGCAGCAACTTATAAAATAAATCGGCTTCTTCGCCGCTAAATGTGGCTTCAATCTCTTGTTCCATTTCTGGGTTGAGAATTGCCTTGAGTTGGTCGCGTTCTTGGGCTATTTGGTTGGATAATTTGCTCAACAAGTCTACCACTGCTTGGCGGATGCGATCGCGGGCAAACTCTTCTAGTTCTGCCACAGTCTTGGCAAAAGCTGGATAAAAATCGTCGCTTTTAGTAGGAACAGCAGTATTCACTCTGTTGCCGCGATCAAATAGTTTACCAGCTGCACCCTTCGATTCGGTAAGAGCGATCGCGCCATTATGGGCTTTGTTAAACAACAAAGTCCACTGACTCCAACTGATGATTTTATAGGTGAGTTCATCTTTCACCACATCGCTGACGACTTCTCCCCGTCGGTCTTTGAGTGGTTCTTTGCCTAAATCTTTTTGGAAATTTCTGTAGGTTTTATCTAAATTTTCAATGGCAGTCCGCAGCTCGATTAAAGCTGTACTATCTCCGGTGGGTATGCCTTGCTCGTCAATTTCTGCAATAATGTCTTCTAGTATATTTTGTTGTTGACGCAAATGATCAGCAGCCCTACGAGTATCTTCATACAGTTGCTTCAGTCCGTGAGTCGCAACATGATTTTGAATTAATTCTCGTAGTTTGGCAATACCTCCATCTTGAGCAAAGTAACCTAATTGTCTACCTAAATGGCTACGCGCATTTGATTCTAACAGCCGTTCGCTTAAGCGTCCCCACTTTTGTTGCAACCGCTTCGACCTTTCTAGATAATCAGGATAATCCAGGTTTGCTAAAAATTCTGGTGAACCAGCTTTAACAGTACTCGAACGTTTGGCTAATTCCGCCAGTCCCAACAGCGGCGATAGTAAAACGATACGGTCTTTGTGGGTGGTAAATGCATTTGCACCATCGATGGTGGTTTGCAGCACTTTCAGTTTTTGGAAAACAGCATCTTCCTGCAAAGGACTGTTAGCTGCGGTATCGTCGATGAGTTGGTCGAGTTCTCTTTCGCCGCCTTCGCTGTCTAAGGGTAACTGGTCGAAGCGTCCCACACCTACTAAGATTAAATCTTTTAAATCTTGTCCCGGTCGCTGCTGCTGCATCATGGTAAAGATTTTATTAGCGCGATCGCTTCCGGGAGATTTGCCGTTCAGCAATACTAGAATTGTCTGTACTTCTGCCAATTCTCGCAATGATAAAAATGTATCCCTCGCACCAGAATTAGCAGCACCCAATCCCGGAAAGTCGAGGAGAACAAATTCCGAAGCACCCGTGACATCCCAAATTTCCCGTGATATTTTGACCTCAATATCCACGCGGCGAATCAGAGGAAAACTATTCTGTAACAGCTTTGCTGCAAGCCTTTGGGGAGAACTCGGTAATCGAATATGACCAGGAGGTAAATCTGCAAAGCTGAGGGTTTGGATAGCCATTGGCTGTTCAGCTAACTGTAACCCTTCACGGGCTGTAGTTGCATCAATCTGGTATATTCCGCCACAAAGCGCTTCACCATAGGAGTGATAAGCACGAACAAATAACACCAACTCCCGCAGCAAATAACGTAATTCTAAATTGTTACTGCTGTTCCATAATTCTTCGCACCAGCCAATAACATCTTTGTCGATATCAATATTTGATACAGACCTTGGGGTTAGTCCTGCGGCTGTGGCACGTTGCCTTGCTTCCCCCAACATGAAGCCTAAGCACTCATCCACTCCTTGGTGATCAAGATATTCAACAGTAAAATTACTCAGCTGAGTCGTGCTAAAACCATCTTGCGGTATGAGATGAATTGCTGTAATATTACCTGTAGTGGGATTTTCACTCACCGGCAAAGCATCGGCAAATCCAATCAAGCTGCCCAAAAGTAAAGTTTTGCCACTACTAAATTCTCCCATCACACCGATTTTGACAGCCGAAGTTGCAAGTTCTACAGTTTTATGGGCAGCTTCCCGCAGGCGTACTAGGCAGTCATCAAGGCTAGCCGGCACCCAATCTGCTTGTTGAGAGGGGTAAGTGGGCACTGAGTCTATTTTCTGGAGAATAAATTCGCCGTACTCTTTAAAACATTCCAGTTTTCCTGGTTCCATAGAGAATTTGCCCGCCCGAGATCAATTTCTGTGAGTTTTATAACACAAAAAATGCGATTAGCAGCCCTTGGGACAACGAGTTGATCAGCTGTTCTACATAATTCTGTTGACTGATGACTGTTGACAGCCATTAGTTATCAGTCAATTTTCCATGCCCTATGCCCAGCCCCAACCCTTAATTTTTCTTTACTAAAGACAAAATCCTATAACTGCTAATCTATGTAAAATTACTTGGTAGTCTTTAATGTAAATTCATTAAATTTTATGTCTTCTTTATGAAATTTTCAAGATAACAAAATAGAAATAACAAAGAACTTAACTTTAACTTCATTGAATTCGTATTAAACTCCAATTAAGCGCTGATAACTACTTGTAAAAATCCTCCTAAACCATTACTTTTTTACAGTCTCCCTGCTTAATACATAATTGATAAATTTAGTCAAAATTAAGCCATGTGTTTCCCATTGGCTTAATTTTGACTAAACTTAACTTACAAGTAGAAAAAGTTTTGATATCATGTCCGTTTAAACACTTATGATATCTGTGGAGGTCGGTAATTGGGAATTGGTAATTGGTTTTGAGTATTACCCATTACCCATTACCTATTACCCATTACCAAGCAAACCGACTATATCGTAACTAATTAACCGAACTTGATATGAGTGTTGCTGAAATTCAGGTGCAATTACTTTCATAGCAAATTGATAACTTTTTTTGTAGAGGCAATTCATCAATTGTCTCTATACTCATCATAGGTAAAATCACCAAAACCTGCCTTTATGAAATATTCAGCAAAACTTAAAATTTAATAATTTATACGCTAAAAAGACTGTATATTAAAGCGTTACATCTCAAAAATAATTATAAATCAAATTCAGCAAAGCAGGTAGATAAAAGTGTTTACTGAAAAGCTGCAAAATCCCATCGCAGAAACTCTAATTTTAGAGGAAGAAATACAGCAAAATGCGACAATCTTCCCCTACAAAGCCTGTGAAGCGAATCAAGAATCAGAAATCAGAGTTGAGACATGCACAACAGAAACAACAAATGCACTCCAGGAACTGCAAACAGAAATTGTAGAACACCAAAAAACTAAACAACAGTTACACCAAAAAAACTCAGAACTCGAAGCAGTGTTGCAAATGCTGCCTCATTTATATTTTCGCCTTGATGCTGATGGAACCATCCTAGATTATCACCTTGGAGAAATTCAAAAATTACATAAATTAGAAGGAGTTGTTGCAGGTAATAAAATTCATGATTATTTACCAAAAAATCTCCAAATTAAATTTCAACAAGCAATCAAGAGAGTAGTTGAAAATAAAACTTTAGTTAGTTTTCAATATAATTTACCACTACCAGAAGTAAATAGTAATTTTGAAGCTAGATTATTTCCCTTACAAGAGCAGCAAATCATAGTTATTGTCCGGCAAATCAGCCACTCAGAAGCTAAATTTAGAGCGATCGCTCAACAAGAAGCACTACTGAATCGTCTGTCTAGCCAAATTCGAGCTTCCTTAGATCTCAATTGTATTTTAGAAACCGCAGTGCAGGAAATCCGCAACTTATTCCAGATAGATCGCTGCGTCTTCTTTTGGTATCGCCAAAACAATGATTCGTCCTACTGGGAAAGTGTATACGAAGCAAAAAGTTCTATTTTGCCTTGTCTGCTTACAGATCAAGTCATTTTTACAGAAATTGAACTCATCGCTGCAAAAACCTTGAACAAAGAAATCATCCGCATTGATGATGTTGAGACTGTGGATGATCCCATCACACGGCAGTTTTTAGGCGATTTTGGGTTTACTGCTTTTATTTCACTACCAGTACATACTCAATCTGGTGAAATTGGTGCATTTAGCTGTGGTTACTGTAATGGCTTTCGCCCTTGGTTGGATGATGAAGTAGAATTGCTACAAGCAGTTACAGATCAAATAGCGATCGCCATTGACCAAGCCAAACTCTATACCCAAACTCGCCTCACAGCCCAAACAGCCCAAGAAAAAGCAAACCAGCTAGAAGAAACTTTACTGCAACTGCAACAAACCCAGGCTCAACTGATCCAAACTGAAAAAATGTCTTCTTTAGGACAGTTAGTAGCAGGAATTGCCCACGAAATCAATAATCCCGTTAATTTCATCTACGGTAATATCAACCACGCCAGTCAATATGTCAAGGATTTACTGCACTTACTAGAACTTTATCAACAACACCACTGTCCACCAGCACCAGAGATTCACCAGCAAATCTATGCAATTGATTTAGATTTTATTTGCCAAGATTTGCCCAAAATCCTAGATTCTATGAATATGGGAGCTAAACGCATCCAGCAGATTGTCCTATCTCTACGCACCTTTTCTCGCCTTGATGAAGAAGGGATGAAGCCAGTCGATATCCACGAAGGTATTGATAGCAGCTTGCTGTTATTGCAAAATCGCCTGAAAGGGAAACCAGGACAGCCAGAAATCCAAGTGATCCCAGAGTACAGCAACTTACCACGGGTAGTCTGTCACGCTGGACAAATCAATCAGGTGTTTATGAATTTATTGACAAATGCCATCGATGCTTTAGAGGAGTCAATAGTCAACAGTCAACAGTCATCAGTCATCAGTCAACAGTCATCAGTCAACAATTGTGAACTATTGACCATGGACTATGGACTATTGACTAAACCTCAAATTCGCATTCGTACTGAACTCACAGCTGACCAGCAGGTAATTATCCGTATTGCTGATAATGGGCCAGGAATGACTGAAAAAGTGCGTCAACATTTATTTGACCCCTTTTTCACCACGAAACCTGTAGGTAAAGGTACTGGCATGGGATTATCAATTAGCTACCAAATTGTTGTCAACAAACACAGTGGGCAATTACAGTGTTTTTCAGCCCCAGGAGAAGGAGCAGAATTTGTCATTACGATTCCACTACAACAGGAATCCTCAGAACAATTTTGATTGTTGAACGCCAGTTGCTCCAACCCAGTTTTAGCCGTCGTCGTTTTGCGTGACGTACTCCACACACCCCCCTTTCAGGGTGAGTGTGGGCTTCTCAACGACTCCTCTATTAGGACTCATATTTGATTTTTGAAAAAAACTCAGTACACTTTTATTCCTTTTTACTGTTAAGAGTTCCCTGTCTCTACTAGTGGTTCAGGAATCAAATCGGATTCCTATAAGTTTTTAAGTATATTCACTCCTGCAAAATATGGGATGCATCGTTATGGTTGCCATAAAAGTCTAGCTTTTGATCTAAAAATGACATCCATCACAAATTATAGCTACGATGCAAACGGCAACCTGATTTCTGAGAGTACCGATTTTGATGCTGATGGTATTGTAGATTCAGTCATCACTTATCGGTATCACCAAATATCCCAAAGCTTTGATAATGATGGTGACGGCATTAGCGATCGCACCACTATCTATAGTTATGATGGCAATGGCAATCTAGCATCTGCAACCTTTGACAATGATGGTGATGGCATAGCTGATAGTATCGATACTTATATCTACGATGCTAATGGCAATCTCACATCTGTAGGGAATGATACCAATGGCGATGGCATAGCTGAGAGTCTCACCACCTTGACTTATGATGCCAAGGGCAACAAGCTATCTGAAAGCTTTGACAATAATAACGACGGTACAGTTGACCGTATCTATCTTTATACATACGATGCTCAAGGCAATTTAACATCCGAAAAATATGACAACAATGGCGACGGTATAGAAGATTCAGTTAACATCTATACTTACGATGTCAACAATAACCGCACATCCGAACAATATGACGACAATGGCGACGGTACGGTAGATTCAGTTAATAGCTATACCTACGATGCCAACAGCAACCGCACATCGGAAAGCTTTGACGACGATCGCAACGGCACAATTGACCGAATTAACACTTATACATACGATGCTCAAGGTAACAAGACATCGGAAAATTATGACAATAATGGTGATGGCATTGTTGACCGCATCAACACTTATACTTACGATGCTAACGGTAACAAAACATCAGAAAGCTATGACAACAATGGTGATGGCATTGCTAATAAAATCAACACCTATACCTACGATGGTAATGGCAAGCTAATAAAAGAAAGCTATGATGACAATGGTGACGGCATTGCTAATAAAATCAATAGCTATACTTACGATGTTAATGGCGATCGCATATCAGAAAGCTACGATTACAATGGCGATGGCACAGTTGATAAAATATATACTTATAACTACGATGGCGATCGTAATTTGACATTCGTAGGCATTGATTACAATGCTGATGGAAAAACTGACTATCTCACTACTTATAAATACAATACTAACAGTCAACTAACATTTGTCAGTGTTGACTACAATGCTGATGGCAAATTAGATTCAGTTACGGATTATACTTATGATGCCAATGGCAATAAGACATCCGAAAGCTATGATTACAATGGTGACGGCAAGCTTGATAAAGTCATCAAATATACCTATGATCACAGTGGCAACCTCACATCAGTAAGTAATGATCAAAATGGTGATGGCAAAATTGATAATGCCACCAATTATACTTACGATACCAAGGGCAACAAAACATCGGAAAGTTCTGACAACAATGGCGATGGCATAGCTGAGAGTATCACTAACTACAGTTATGATGCCAATAATAATCTCACATCTATCAGTTACGACTACGATGGGGATGGCAAAGCTGAGAATATCACTAATTACAGTTACGGTCGTACTTCTGCAAGTTCCAGTAACAATAGCAACTCCACACCTGATACAGTCACCATTTACATTTACAATGCTAGTGGTCAGTTAATCTCTGAGCAGCTTGACAACGCAAGCGATCGCAGCATAGATGCAGTCACAACTTACAGCTACCATGCTGATGGTAAGCTAAAAACTAAAAACCTGGACAAGAATAACGACAGCATCGTTGATCAAGTTACCACATACAGCTATGACAGTAACAGCAAGCTGACATCCGAACAACTTGACGAGAATCATAACGGCACTATAGATGCAGTCACAACTTACAGCTACGATGCTGATGGTAATCTACAAACTAAAAACCTGGACAAGAATAACGACAGCTTCGTTGATCAAGTTACCACATACAACTATGATCCCAGCGGTAATCTCATATCTGAGGAGATTGACAATAATAATGATGGTGTTAATGATACTCTTGTCAGCTACGCTTATGATAGCGAAAATCAACTGATAGCCAAGTCTATTAACGATGATTTAGTACAAGGTTTGATCCTCTACGGTGAGGAGAGTAACGATAAACTCATTGGTAGTAATGGTAACGACCAACTCTATGGTGGTAATGGTAATGATACCTTAGTTGGCGGTGCTGGGGCTGATATTCTAACTGGTGGTTGTGGGCGTGATCAATTTCGTTTTCAGTATCTGACAGATTCATTACTATCCAATTTTGATGTGATTAAGGATCTAAATATTGGTGTAGATACAATTGATGGCCCGAGAGCAGTTTCAGCAGCTAAAGTTGCTCACCTCGGCAAGATTAACACGCTGACTGAGGCTGAAATACAAAACTTATTGCACAGATCTAGTTTTGCTGCTAATAAAGCGGCAACATTTTATTTAGGTACAGGTGATGATCAGCGGACATTCTTAGCTCTCAATGATTCTACCAAAGGATTTTCAGCTACAACTGACGCCATTATAGAGATTACTGGGTTCAATGGAAACTTAGCTTCTATGTCGATTGTTTAGTTTAATGGTGCATCCCGCTTTGGTAAACCAACAGCCTCGAAGGATACTGTTGACTATGCCTTAACTGAACGTGAGTTCCATCGGTGCTATCTTGTCCTCTCTCCGACAGAGAGAATTTGGCTTCAACCTAAAAATACAACTTGAATAATTATTTGCTTCCTCCAAAATTGAGTTGAAACATTAGCTTAATTCTTCAAGTAGAGGATAAGACCATGAAAAATGCTTATACTGCAATTACCAAGCAATGAATTGATAGGCCCCTAGTCTTAGACCGGCTAGGAGCTTTTTTTATAAATTATGTCTAATGTGAATTAAGTATTGAAACTATTGTAATTTCGTTGATAGCTCCAAAAGCATGATTTGGGATAATTATCAAAACCCTTACCAGATAAAAGACGTTTTCAATTGACATCAGGCGTCACTTATTCATATCCAGTAGACGTAGATGAAAAAAAAGACAGTTATTAAACTATTCCTCCAGGATATAAGAATTATTTCTGATGGTAGATTAAACGCCAAGGGTTGAATCGTTAATGTGTAATTGTTCAGAAAAAGCTATTTACCAAAATTAACTCAAAATGAACATTATTGCTTGGATTGTTTTAGGTCTAATTGCTGGTGCTATTGCCAAAGCTATCTACCCCGGTCATCAAGGTGGTGGAATACTAGGAACAATCGTTCTAGGAATTATCGGTGCTTTTATTGGTGGTAGTTTGGGTCTTTTCTTCAGTACAGGAAATTTTGCCCTAGCTGCTCCTAGTCTAAGTATTCCTGGTATCTTAGTAGCAGTTATTGGCGCACTTGTCGCAGTTTTCTTGTGGAACTTGTTAACTCGTAGCAGTGCAGCCTAATAGATTAGAAACTGACCAATTAATGTTAAATTTCAGGGAATTAATTTTAACTATTTCCATCCCTGAATTAAATCGCAATAATAGCGCTTGCTGCTAGTTAGGCAAGCGCTATTATTTGATTTTTGGACTATTGACTATTGACTTTTGACAACCCACAAAGAAAAAAATATGACACTTGCGTCAGTCCTAATCATATTGTATGCCGTCAAAGACTGATCATTAAGGCAGCATGGGAGCAAAGGATCGGTTTTCAGCTTTCTGCACAGACCCAGGAATAATCATTAATCAGATCATCACTAATTAGTGACTGGCATTTGATCGCCAAAATATTTATACTATTTGATAATTCAACTATTTCCTTTGATATAGAGTAGCAATTAATACAGTTATTTCCCCAGTTTGAATGCAGTTATTACCCTAGAAAGACTAGGTTTAAGTGACGAAATTGCTATGATTAACTCGTAACAACAAATTACTGGATGGGTGTTATATCGCTGTGACCCATTGTCGTGTGTCGAAGGAGAGCGACGGCAGATACACGAACAGTAAAAATATGACCAGAAATGTTGTGGAGTTTTTGTCGCTTCCTCCACATTAATTACTCCAAAGGCTAAGGTGAAAGCCTTAGGCAGAGCGGTTCGATGGCAGTAAAGTTCTGGTTGATTGTTACAGTAATTTACTGTAATTTTCAGACTGCTTTAGTTCACTAACATTACTGGATGGGTGTTATATCGCTGTGACCCATTGTCGTGTGTCGAAGGAGAGCGACGGCAGATACACGAACAGTAGAAAAATTGACTAGAAATGTTGTGGAGTTTTTGTCGCTTCCTCCACATTAGTTACTCCAAAGGCTAAGGTGAAAGTCTTAGACAGAGCGGTTCGATGGCAGTAAAGTTCTGGTTGATTGCTACAGTAATTTACTGTAATATTTCAAACTGGCTTCGTTCACTAGTTGAACTAAGCCAGTTTGGCTATTAAAAATTGCTCATCTCCCTTAATAAAGCGTCACGCCTTGATTATAAGCATTGACAAAACTAGCGTAGTCGTACTCGATTTGAGTTGCATAATCTACCGCAAAGTTAACAATCTCATCTTTGAATCCACTCTTATTACCGCTTACAATGTCAGTTACTTCTTTGTCAACGCTGTAAGGAATAATCGCAGCATCGTAGTCTTTATCAGAGATTGCATGGTTCTTAGCAACTGCCTTACCAACATAACCCATCGCATCCATGAACTTTGATTTGGTGGTGAGCAAGGTATAGTCAAAGTCTACCTGATAAGGGGATTTTTCATGCACCATAAATGGGATGCCATTGACCGTGGTGTAGCCAACCAAGGGATCAGTATTAGTGAGCATGGCTTTAGTGGTAATTGTGACCCTCTCACCTTCATGATTACCATAGACTGAAGTTGGTAGCAGACCTGGAACTGCGATCGCTACTGCACTACTGCCTTCCTGCTTCATCTCCAAAATTCTATCATCGTCTGTTGCTGAACTCGGGCCTTCAATCAGCAAGTAATAGCGGTACTTACCAAGACTACCAGTACCAGAACCTAATTTGAGACGAATATCTTTCAGGGTATAGTAACTATTGCTGTAGCGCTTACTAGTAGGAATTGAGGCGATGTAGCTGCTTAGAGCATTTGTAATGTCTGAATAGGTGCTAAGAGATACAGGCTGAAGTACAGAAGTTGTTTGGAAAACTCGATTACCACTGTTATTTAATATAGTGTTCTTATCTAGCAAGTCAGAACGGCTGTTATTTGATGCTTTTTGAATCAAATCCTTGACTACACCGTTTGTATTGCCGGATTCGAGACGGTAAGATAGTTCATCGTTGGTTCCCTTAAAATCGCTCATCTTGTTGAGGTAAGTATCTAAAAAATTCCGAACAATATCTTGAGCATCACTAGAACTCAAACCGTTTTCTTTAGCCGCCAAGAGAATAGAAACTGCCATACGTCGTAAGTCCCAAACGTAGGGGCCAAGATAGCCTTCATCAAAGTCGGTGGTATCAAAAACGTTGTTGTCATTGCTATCTCTCATACCTCCAAGATTTTGCATGTGCATATCCCCCTCTAACCAGATGGCTGATGTGGGAGAATTGACAAATGCTGAACCTGGTAAAGTTTGCATATCACGATAAAATATGTGAGCCGTCCCGCGATAAAAGGCGAAGGGGCTAGCTGTCATTTTTTGCATTTTCGTCGCTAGTTCTTGAGGCAATTGTGATGCAAACGGATGGTTATATTGGTAAATTTCATTCACTACCCAACTGGAACGGGGAGTTGCAGCTTCAACTGTAGATGCAAACTCCAAAGTGAAGATAAAGACAGCTGCGATCGCGCATATATATTTCAGCATGAAAGTTTCTTAGGCGGTAAAAAAAATTAGCTCTTGCTGGACTCTTGTTTAGGCAAAATTATCCAACAACAACTCTTTTAACACCTTGAGCCATGCTTTAGAAAGTAATTTAAAGCACAATGCAACAACTATTCATAGCCCAATACGGTTCAGTTAAGGATAATTGTAGCGACATAAAATCAGGTCTTTAGCCCTAACTGAACCGTATTGATTCATAGCCAGCAATCTTTTGGCTGACAACTGATAAGTAGGTCGGTGCGAATAAAGTTAAAGCTGAGCGAAGTCGAAGCTTTAACATCGAGCGAAGCCGAAGCTTTAACATCGAGCGAAGTCGAAGCTTTAACATCGAGCGAAGCCGAGATGTTAACTAGTGAGGGTCGTCAGTTGTCAGCGATGCACTGAGCGTGGTCGTTGTGTTGTCAGTTGTCAGTAGTAAGGGTTTCAGGTATATTTACCTTTCGTAACATAGTCATGTTTATTTTCACCCACCTACTTACTAAAAAGCGCTCCCCTTCTGGAGAGCGCTTTTTTTATTTAGTTAAACGAGTTGTTTTTAACCGTTGATAGCAGGAGCAGTTAAAGCAACTCTAGCTTCATCACCAGCAGCCAAATCGAGAGGGAAGTTGTGAGCATTGCGTTCGTGCATCACTTCCATACCCAAGTTAGCGCGGTTGATGATGTCAGCCCAGGTGTTAATCACACGGCCTTGGGAATCAATCACAGACTGGTTGAAGTTGAAACCGTTCAAGTTGAACGCCATTGTGCTTACACCCAGTGCGGTGAACCAGATTCCAATCACTGGCCAAGCAGCGAGGAAGAAGTGCAACGAACGGCTGTTGTTGAAAGAAGCGTATTGGAATATCAAGCGACCGAAGTAACCGTGTGCTGCAACAATGTTGTAGGTTTCTTCTTCTTGACCGAATTTGTAACCGTAGTTCTGAGATTCGTTTTCGGTGGTTTCACGAACTAAGGAACTTGTTACTAGAGAACCGTGCATTGCACTGAACAAGCTTCCACCGAATACACCAGCTACACCTAACATGTGGAAGGGGTGCATGAGGATGTTGTGTTCTGCTTGGAACACAATCATGAAGTTGAAGGTTCCGGAGATACCCAAAGGCATACCATCAGAGAAGGAACCTTGTCCGATGGGGTAAATCAAGAAGACTGCGGTTGCTGCTGCAACTGGTGCGGAGAATGCTAGGCAAATCCAAGGACGCATACCCAAGCGGTAGGATAGTTCCCATTCACGACCTAAGTAGCAGAATACGCCACACAAGAAGTGGAATATTACCAGTTGGTAAGGGCCACCGTTGTACAGCCACTCATCAAGAGATGCTGCTTCCCAAATTGGGTAGAAGTGTAAACCGATAGCGTTGGAAGAAGGAACAACTGCACCGGAGATGATGTTGTTTCCGTAGAGTAAGGAACCTGCTACTGGTTCGCGGATTCCGTCGATGTCTACGGGGGGTGCGGCGATGAAGGCGATGATGAAGCAGGTGGTTGCAGCTAGTAGGGTGGGAATCATCAGTACGCCGAACCAACCGATGTATAGGCGGTTGTTGGTGCTGGTGATCCATTCGCAGAAGCGATCCCATACGTTGGCGCTACTGCGCTGTTGAATGGTTGCTGTCATGGTTTGATGATTGCGTTTGTGATGTATGTATCAGGCGTTTTTGTTTTCGCCTGTGATAGTAATTTACACTCATTTACAAAACTTAATCAAGTACTTTAGCTTTTGTAAAGCTGATGGTATATATTAGCTTTGCTTATTAAAAATCACACTTATGCAAAACTACACGTTGTAGCGGCAATTCATTAATTGCTGCTACGTGACAATAAGGGTTTCGCCTATTGTTATGTTGGGGGAATTGGGAATGGAAAGAACTATCTGCTTTGCTGACAGCCGCCCAAGTGGCGTGGGAACCCCCGCACGGTGCTGGTTCCCCCACTGCTAATTGATTAAGAAGATTGTGGTGGCTCAAAACCTGGCCAAACTCCCATATCTTCTAGGACATTGTAAATAATTCGTTGGTAAAGTTTTGATTCTCTACTAGGAGAAACTTGCCAAGAATCCAATCCCCAAGAAGTTTGTAATGAACCAGCAGAGAATACTTTAGCTCCACTAGGAGCAGTAAAGTAAACTCCCTGTGCTGTCTGTACTGCGCTCAAGGGTAAATCCCCAATAAATGATTGTGAGACGTTAGACGAGTTAGGTATTGGATCTGTTATTGTTGACTCAAAGATAATTGAATCTGTAAAGCTTGGTGTGCCTATTTTTGTCTGTGGCTGGGCGCTGGGATCTGGATCAATATGATCCCATTCATAACCGACTAACAAAGGAATCTGATCCCCTGGCTTTAAGCCAGTTCCTCTCAATACCGGATCATCTTTTTTAATTTGTAGCGAATAGCCACCGTAAAGATTACTAGTATCACCTATATATCCAACACCTAATAATCCTAGCTCTGCTGTAATTGTACATCCATCAATTGTTTTACCAAATAGCTCTGGATCACGGAATCTATAAGTAGGCGGAATATTTAATGTATCTAGTTGATAATTGCTGACTCTACCGCCAGCTAAATCTTCATTGCGTTTGTGGATAACAGCAGTTCTATAATCACTACTCCATTTGATATTCCAATAACAAGTGTTAGCTGATAGTGAAACAACACTCACACCTGATTCTATTGCTTCTTTAATTGCTTTATACTCTTTAAAACTCCAATACTCATCATGACCACTAATCATAAAGGCAGAATATTTTTTCACATAACCTGAGCCATTTTTATCAATATCCTGTCCAGAACAGTAAGAAACACGATAGGCATTTTTCTCTAACCATCTAATTGTTTGGTATTCCCATCTCAGTGGGTTACTATTAGGTGTACCAGGGTTGTTTGTGTTTCCTTCCCAAGGTCGATCTACAGAAATAGAGAGCGATCGCTCTCCACCTGAGTAGGCAGAGTATCGATTAGAAGTATTATAGGCAAAACCATTATATGCATAATGGGTGCTAAATCCAAATTTATACAGGATATCTGATTGTAAGTTATCATCACGCAACACAAAGAAGGATAAACACTGCTTACCAGTACTTTTGTCTGTTAGTTTGACTAAGTAACAACCAGTTACCCAAGTTGAATCTGTTTGTAGTGTGTAGATTGTCAACCAGTTAAATCTAACTAATTTAGTTGCTGGGTTAACTATTTCTGTACTTTGGGTAATTGCAGTAATATCATCAACTGAATAAACTAGTCTAGCTCCTACTCCATCATAATAACCTAATCTAAATACCTCAATCTTGATATTTCCTGGAATTAATAAACTAGCTTTGATATCAATAAATTCTCCTTTATTAATTGATTCAGAAGAAACAAAAGCGGCTATCTCTGAATTTTGAGCATAATTAATATTGTCCCATCCCTCTGTACCTTCCTTCAGGTTTTCTAAGAAGATTGGATGAGTTGTTACGTGTTCTCTAACATGAATAGTTCGGGTTAGACTGGCCGGATCAAAAACAATATCCTGATAGTAGTAACTGTTTTGATAACTAAAAGTAGGAAAAGCCGGGTATTGTGTGGCTCGATTGTTGTAACCAGCGGCGTAGTACGCAAAAACACCATTGATTGACTCGCTTGCACCTAATACAGTAATTGCATCTTTGGTGTAAGAATTATTGAACAAAGAGCCTGCTCTTGGTAGCCTTTTTAAAATCTCTGTAGAGACAAGATAAATTTTGTTTGGCTGAATTGGGATAGGTGTACTAAGGGTTACTTCATTCCAAGAGTCTCCCGCAATGTTTGTAAATTCTGCTTCAGTTAATAATTGCTGAGTTTCTACATCCCATAATCGTGCTTTGTGGCTTTGGTTTATATCATCAGTAGCAGGAATCCAGGCTCTAATAGCTTTGATAATTCCCTGAACAGAAGTTCTAAATTTGAAACCTGCATCATAAGGTAAATCTTCTCCTGCAATGTTTCCATCAATTCTAGGGTCTTTATCATCAAATAAACGAAGATTTTTAGTAGCAATACCTAAGACATAATCAATAAAAGCTGGTTCTGATAACATAGAATAATTTCCATTGTAGATTACAATCAAATCTACATTTTGAATTTGTGGTTTTCCGGATTTTTTGTTAACGTGAGTTCGACGAATAAGAAAGCTTAAAAAGGTTGCTAAATATGAATTTACTCAACTCGACAGATTCAAGCGATCGCTACGATAGATTAAGAATCAGCAACAAAGTCACAAAAAAATACCGAGACTAAGAATATCTCATAAAAATCAGGGTTTCGGCTATATCTACCATTGCATCTCGCCTCGATATCACGCAAATTTTCTGCTACATAGATGATTTTGGTTACAAATTTAGTCAGCGACAGTCGATTTGTAGAAATAATACCTTGTCAACTCAAAATGGCATCAAAAATAAACTCAATTTTTAGTGGACATCAATCAACAGAAAGAACAATTTAGCAATGCATATCTCCAAGCCATCACCAGTGTTGCAGGTTATTCTCTCTACAAACCAGCCGTAGACGACGATAGCGTAGACTGGGGAATAGCAGCTACAGGTATTATGGGGCGCATCCGTGCGCCTCGCTTGGAATTACAGCTAAAATCAACATCAAGGGATGTCCTCAACGATAACGCTATCCGCTACCCTCTCAAACTGAAAAACTACAATGATTTACGAATGGCTGACTTTGCTGTTCCTAGAATCTTAATTGTAGTTTTACTTCCTGACAACTTAGACGAGTGGGTGCAACAATCACAACAAGAACTTTGTATGAGGTATTGTGGGTATTGGTTATCATTGCGAGTTATGCCAGAAACACAAAACACATCGACTGTGACTGTCACCATCCCAAGAAATAATCAATTTACAGTCGCTACTCTCCAGTCAATTATGCAAGGTATCGGTCAAGGAGTACAACCATGAAAGTTACAGTGCAAGATGCGGAAATTATCAAAAATATAGAACCACAACAACTCAGAGAATATTTGCAATCTCACGGTTGGCACGAAGACCGACCTTTTCTTGATAATGCCACAATCTGGCACAAGCAAGCGGAAAAAGGAGAATTTGAAATTTTACTACCAAGCACAAAAAATATAGGAGATTATTTACCGAGAGTTCGTGAACTTATCGAAACAATAGCAGATTCCGAAAATCTTTCTCACCTGGAAATTTTAAGTGAATTTATTAAAAATTATCCTCATTTACAAATTCAAGGCTTTGTCACGCAAATTGCAACTCCTAACCCAGATAAATTAAGCGGTGAAGTTACCATTGTTTGTCCAGTATTTGAGAAGTTACGCCAAATTAAAACTGAACTGATTGACCATGATTATATTTTGGCAATAAAATCTTATCAAGAACGCTTACCTGTAAGATGTATGGGTGATTTAGTTAAAGAAGATAATATTTTTATTTTGAAAAATCCACGAGAATTTCAAATTGAGAATATTTGAATATGATTACATTTCTAACATAATTTTTGTTTCACGCAGAGGCGCAGAGGCGCAGAGGAGAGAGTGAAAATAACGACTTTTGCAATAAGTCTATTAATTTCTCTCTTCATTGTGCGGGAGAGGTAGATAACATGGTGCTATGTACAAAATTTTTTTTCGTAGCTACATAGTATTAAATAGTTATCTGCTTGCAACACTACGTGAATCAAAATTGCTAAAAGGGTAAGGACGACAGCTTTCTGGAAAAATATTTGCCAATTTATTAACTCCTTCAGCTAGCTTGTATTGTAGAGTTTGAATATTTTCTAACCCAAGAGGACGCAATAATCTCTGAGCATATTGAACACGCTGTGCCTCCAACAAGAATCTTGGTATTTGCTGCATACAAAACCTAGTCCAAGGAATCCACTTATGCCACTTACTTGCTTCTGGATCTTGAAATTCAGAGCGTAAAAATAAAAAACAGTCAGCATCCATAATTTGCTGCATAGGAGCTATTTTTCCAAGCTTTCCCTGTGTATGACGTTTATTTAATATATCTGGATGTAGAGGTATTCCGCTGAGTTGTAAACGACTTTTACGAGTATCTAATAACTCAATATACTCAGATACATAGATAAATGTTACCATACCAGAACCACAAGATGCTGAACCTTTCCAAGAGTTCTCAATGTAGATATCTTGATCCAAAATATCTGCAATTATTTCCCAACGATTTTCTCGAATAAGAAATGCAAATAATGTTACGAATAATTCGTGACCAATGAACTTATAAAAATCAAAATCAGTATCTAGATATCCAGATAAAGTACGCTTATCAGGATTATAACAGTCAATAATAACGCTAAATTCTTTATATAGAGATTCAGCAGCTTCGTAGTTGTTCATAGTTGCAATTAATTCTGCAATAAGTGCAAACTCGATAACTAAATCTTTTGTTCGCTCAATTGATTGAAAAAGCAACTCATCCAATATACCTCCTGTTGTAAAATCTGGCTTAAGTGCATCAAGCTCATCTCTTAACCATGTCATAAATCGACGAATTAAAGATACTTGATTTGGCTGAGAATTTTCAACTGCAATTCTCACTTGTTCGCCTATGCTTAAGGGTTGGACAATTTCGCCAGTAGTTTGCAAATTAAGTCCTTCTAAAATACTCCGAAGTGCTGCTGTAAATGTCTTTTCAAGTTTCTTTCGCTCTGTAGCACGATCCTCACTTTCTTTCGGCATATGGTAAGTGATTACTCGTCTCATTCGCAAATCAAATGGCAGTTCTTCTGGCTTACCAAAAGCTGAATTTATAACCATGATGATGTTGTCCCATCCCAAAGCCTTGATTGCATATCCAAGTTCAATTAAGACATTAGGGTTCGGAGTGGATCGAGACGAAGTATTCTGATTAATAATTGAAATATCACATACAAAAACCTGAGCCTGTTCGATTTTGCCAAAGATTGTGTGGGCAATATCAGGTGAGCCAGGTACACCAACTGTATCACGGTCTATAACTGGCTCTACTTGTATGGAGTCATCATTACGGATATCTTTAACAGCATCCTCAAGAGCTTTTTCAATCAATCCACGATTTGTAGGGTTCGGCAAGTCTGACTGCCAAGAATAGAATATTTTGCAGTGCATAGTTTATATTTAATCCCACTTAGGAAATCACGTAGGCTGAGGTATCACATTATATTATATCTATCTAACTTTAATGCACTAATATCATGTCCGGTTGATTAGTTGTCATTGCGAACGAAGCGTTAGCGCAGTGAAGCAATCGCAGAGACTTTGTGATTGCTTCGCTCCACTTCGTTGCGCTTGCAATGACGTATAATAAGTGATTAATCGGACATGATCTAACTGAATCGCCCGTTTAGTTAATGTCTGGGCTGTCAAATCATTAAACGTTATCAATTCACTAGCACTTGCTGTACTTACCGTATGTTTACAAGTGAAGCTATCCTGTTTCGTCCTAGTTTGTCAATCAGATTTTGTAACTCATAAACAAAGTTTTTGATGTCATGTCCGGTTGATTAGTTGTCATTGCAAGCGAAGCGAAGCAATCACAGAGATTATGGGATTGCTTCGCTCCACTTCGTTGCGCTCGCAATGACGTATGATAAATGATTAGGCGGACATGATATGACTCGTAAACCTGTTATTTTCAATAAAAAACGCAAATATACAAATATTAAGGCAATTTATCAGCGTTAATATATGTATATTTGCGATAAAAGTAGAAACTATTCCAGCTTTAATGCACTAATTGAATCGCTCTTTTCGTCAACGCTTCCGCTGTCAAACCATTAAACGCCATCAACTCGCCAGCACTGGCTGTAGTTTCCCCACGCTTCCAGGCGAAGGTATCGCGCTTGGCTGTAGTCCGTAACAAAATCGGTTCCAGCATAGCCGCTGCACCACCAGTTACACCAATTAATGCATCACCACCAAATAATTCGGCAAATTTGGCATCATCCAAAAAACCACCATCTGCTTCTGAACAAGTATCCCAGGCAGTATCATCAGGACGATACAATCTGCGAGGATTAATTACAGAAACAATCTTGGCACCAATACCTTCATTTTCTAAGAAAGCAGCAGCTTCAAATACTGGTAATAATGTCATGTCGCCAATGACAGCAAACACAACTTTTTTATCTCCTGCAACTTCATGCAATACCACTGCACCATCTTGCAATCCTTGACGAGTTTGTGCAAAAGTTGTGCGAATTGGTAAGGGCGATTTACTTGCTGTAATTACAATTCCCTTATTCTTAGTTGTCAACGCCCAGTCATAACAAACTTGAATACTATTAGCATCGGGGGGAAATAATGGGAAGACATTACCATTTCGCATCAGCGAGGCAAAGTAAGCTTCAATTTCTGGTCGTTGGTGAGTCCAACCGTTACGCCCTTGCTCTAATGCGCCAGCTGTGAATAAAGTAATTGTTGAGGGAGTTTGACGGCGCAATTCTGCCATTGCTTGGATGACAGTTTGCCAAATTGGTAATCCGTTGATGGCAAAAGATTCGTAGGAACACCACAAAGTTCTTGCACCCATCAGCGACAAACCAGCAGCTAAACCTGCACAAGCATCTTCACTCAAAGGTTCGTAAACTTGTCCGTTTGGTGCTTGGTTGTATAAGTCGTCGGTTGTGGGGTGGATGATTTTGAGTGCTTGGTTGATGTTAGCAATTCCCGATGCTTCGTTACCGTCAGCGTTGGTGACAAGGAAATTTTGATCTTTCTGTCCCACTATTCCTACTAATCGTCCCATTGCTGTTGTGGAAACTTTCGGTTCTCCACTGACTGCATATTCTTCTAAAGGTAATTCACCTAACTCTGGTAATGGTAATTCAAATTCTGTCACCACAGTTTTAGCAGCCGGGCCTCCGCCAGCACGTTCGGCATTTGTCCGTACAAGTTGCCAAGCTTCTGGTGCTAAAGCACGCGCTTGCAATGCACTAATTATATGGGGAGCATCGAGGGTATCTTTAGGATAGAGGTTGTGAGATTTTGCACCCCTGGCATGGACTCCTGCACCTTTGAGTTGTTTAATGATGAAGACGGTAAGTTTGCCATTGAGGGCAGAACGTGCTGCTTTATCTACACCAACAAGTACAGCTTTGGTAAAGGCTAAGCGCTGCTCGAAGGAAAAGACGGTACTATCAACGTAATCCCCTGGTTGATTTTGATCGTCAAATTCTTTGGCATCTACTAAGACGACTTCATCAAAACCGTTACCTTGCCAAAATGCTTGCATCTGTGCGTTGGTTTTGAGGGAAACCATACTATGATGTTCTTGGCTGTAACCGTTCCAAACTAATACAGGCAAAAAGTTGGTGACACTGGGATAAGCGGTGTGGAAGTGACCGATCGCACTTACAATATAAGGTTCACCCAATCCGCCATCCCCAACGGTAAAGGGAAATAACTTATCTTGATGCAGCAATGCAGCCGCCATTGCAAAGTGTTGTCCTTGCCCCAAAGGCCCCGCTGGTGCCAGAATACCAGGTATGTAGCCAGAAAGATGTCCTAAAAGTCCGTGCTTTTCGCGGAAGCGATCGCGCAATTGTTGTACTGTGAAAATTCCCATATCCTCTAAAGAGCGATCGAGGAACATGGCACTATAAAATCCGGGGGCGTGGTGTCCGACTTCTGTGATAATGTTCTTATATCCCAGCATGACAAGAGCTGCATAAGCTTCCGCTTGGCTGGCAAATCCGCCTGGATGCCCAGAAGCTTTACTACCAGTTACTTGTAATGTCAGGTAACGTAAAGCATCGGCAGCAAGTAAAGTCTGATACACAGCATTTGGTTCTGTCGGAGATGCGATCGCTATTTTGTCCGACTCTACAGCAGGTGTTGCACCATAGGTTTCAAAACCTGGTAGCACTTCACTAAAATATTGAATTCCTTCGCAAAAATTGGGAAGTGCTGAAGATGCCTTTGGGGTGATTGCCGTCATGCTGAGTACCTTATACAAAAGGGAAATGATCGAAGATGCTGGTTTAATTTAACAAAAATTTTACATCTTTCAGGTTGTAACAGTTTATTGCTTTTTTGCAACTTCAGGATAAGTAGTTTAAATGGTCATCAGTCAACAGTCATCAGTCAACAGTCATCAGTCAGGATAATTTATTTCTTGCAGTACCGTAATTTCCAACTTTCAGTTAGTTAGAGTAGTAACAAGATATGCAATAACAAAAGAGTTTTATGAAATTCCCGAATGGCCCCAAAAGCCCAGCAGTTGTACAATCGCTACGCTGGATTACCAGCCCCATGTCATTTATGGAAGATTGTGCTGCAAGATATGGAGATATGTTCACCATCAGGTTAGAAAGCAAATCTCCGCCGATGATATTTGTCAGTAACCCCCAAGTGCTACAGCAGATTTTGACAAACGATACCAAGGAGTTTGAAGCACCTGGTGATACAAATAGAGTGTTTGAGTATTTACTTGGTAAACATTCGGTAATTACCATCAGTGGGGCAGAACATCAGCGGCAACGGCAGTTGTTATTGCCACCGTTTCACGGTGAAAGAATGCGAAGCTACAGTCAGGTAATTACTGAGATCACCGAGAAAGTCATCAGCCAATACCAGATTGGGGAATCATTCAATATCCGGTCTGCGACCCAAGCTATTACCCTCAGAGTAATTATGCAAGCAGTGTTTGGGCTAGATGAAGGGCCACGCGCCCAAAAACTACAACAATCTTTGCGTGAAATGCTGGAAAAGGGCAGTAGTGTGTTGAGGGTGGCTTTGCTTTATTTTCCAGCTTTGCAAAGGGATTTTGGCCCGATTAATTTCTGGAGTAAGCAGATGCAGCGCCAGCAGTTATCTGACAAACTCATATACGAAGAAATTCAAGAACGTCGAGAACAACCAGACTCATCGCGTACAGATATTCTTAGCTTACTGATGTCAGCTAGGGATGAAGCAGGTCAACCCATGACCGATGAAGAATTGCGCGATGAATTGATGACGCTGTTGGTAGCAGGACATGAAACCACAGCAACAGCCCTAGCATGGGCATTTTACTGGATTCACAAAATACCATCAGTGCGGCAAAAGTTACTGGAAGAATTAGATAGCTTGGGCGATAATCCAGATTCCAGTGCCATTTTGAAATTACCTTATCTCAATGCTGTTTGCTCGGAAACCTTGCGAATTCACCCAGTCGCTATGATGATCTTTCCCAGGGTTATGAAAACATCGTTAACGCTGGGCGGTTATGAACTTGAACCGGGTACTGTCATTTTTGGTTCGATTTATTTGACCCATCAGCGGCAGGATATTTACCCCGAACCCAAGCAGTTTAGACCAGAACGCTTTTTAGAACGGCAATTTTCTCCCTATGAATATTTGCCCTTTGGTGGTGGTGCAAGACGCTGTATTGGTTTAGCCTTTGCTCAGTTGGAAATGAAGTTAGCACTGGCTCAAATCCTTATCAATCGGGAATTAGAGTTAGTTGACAATGGTAAAGTACAACCTCAACGTCGTGGTTTGGTGACAGGGCCTAACCGTCCCATTAAGATGGTTGTCAAGGGTAAGCGTCGAGTCGAATCTCGCATATTACAGGAAGTTTAGTGATTAAAAAAGGCTCTACTGATGTAGGTTGGGTGAAGTGCAGCGCAACTCAACAAAATCCTGACTACTTTTCTACTACTTTTCTGAACCGTATTGCGCTCTAACCTTTCAGTTAGAAACAGCACAAGCTGACAAAAATCTTTAAGCCGTCCTACCATTGGGTGAGGGCGGTTTTGTTTATATGCGGAAATCTCTGATGTATCGGACAGGATGTTACCCGCAATCTAGATTAAGTTAAGTGTTACTTAATCTATGGATATTACAATTCTAGTCTTGATTTTCCAAATACTTCTGCCTTGCGTCTTCATTCTCGCCATTTTCACCTGCGTCTGGTTAATAATGCGGTTGCTACCAAAGCCAGTTCAAAGATTTCTGAATTTTAACTTTACTGACCCATCGGCTAACCGTCGAGAAACCGAACAAAGTCACTATTCCAGGACTAAGGAGTTGCAATCTGATTTACTAGCACTCCTCAAGGGCGACAATGCTGAAGCCAAAAGACTGTTAAAGCATGAACGCCAACTTAGACCAGGGATGTCTAAGGCTTGGTATTTGGAGAAAATTGTTGACGATTTGAAACACGGCAAACCTTAATTAACTATGACTTACACGTTTTGGCTCCCCTCTCCGCGTCGGAGAGGGGTTGGGGGAGAGGTCTAAACAGCACTTGTCGAACTCACGTTAAATAATTGTTCTCTCATCCAACTTGATTATTCCGCGATATAGATACGTTGTTGATATCCAGCGTCTAAAGTAAACAGTAATAGAACATGAGGAAATTTTCATTCATGCCTGATCATCAACCTTTAGAAGCAAAAATACTATCGCACGAAGCCGAAATCAGAGTATCCCAAGAACTCGATGATGTAGAAAATCTTGATATCAATGTGCAAACTGATCTGCTGAAAATGGTTCAGGGAAAGGCAGAGGCTGTTTCAGTTAAAGGTCAAGGTTTAGTAATACAAGAAGATATCCGCGTCCAAGAAATCAAACTGCAAACAGATAATATTTCTATCAATCCCTTCAGCGCTCTTTTCGGTAAAATTAAATTAGATCAACCAGTTAATGCTGTAGCTCGCATTACAGTCACAGAATCTGATATTAATCAGATCTTGAAGACAGATTTGATTCGGAATTTTACACAAAACTTGCAATTAGATGTAGATGGCGAAACTCTGAGTTTAGATTTGCAAGAAACTCAGGTGTTTTTACCTGAAGATAATCAAATTGAATTGAGGGGAAAACTACTAATCAAGGAAAGGGAAAATACTCAACCATTAGCTTACACAGTCAGAATTAGCCCACGTTTTGACTCAAAAACATTGATGGTAGAGAGTTTCAACTGTATTGAAGGGGAGGGCATATCATTAGAATTGATCACGGGGTTGATCAAGAAAGTCAAAAAACTCCTCAAGATCCGACATTTAAAGTGGGAAGAGATGACGATTAGTATTAAAGATCTGAAAGCAGAGAAGAATAGTTTCAAACTTTTGGTAGAAGCTTACGTGAAACAAATCCCCTCATCTACTGATTTCCTATCTCCTTAGTATGATATGTATTAAAATATATACTAAGTTTTGTAACTAATGAGCGATGGAGATTGCTTAAAAGTTTCTTAAACTAAAGAAGCTAGTTGATTCTAACTTAACAGATATGCAAGAGTATGACGTTGTAATTATTGGTGCAGGACACAATGGCCTAGTGTGTGCAGCATATTTGCTGAAAGCTGGTTATAGCGTTCTACTACTAGAAAAGCGTTCCGTTCCGGGTGGAGCAGCAACAACTGAAGAATGTTTACCACAAGAAGCGCCAGGATTTAAGTTTAATTTGTGTGCGATCGATCATGAATTTATTCACCTGGGGCCAGTTGTTGAAGAATTAGAACTGACAAAATACGGCTTGGAATATCTGGAGTGCGATCCAGTTGTATTTTGTCCCCATCCCGATGGCAAATATTTCTTGGGGCATAAATCTGTGGAAAAGACTTGTGCAGAAATTGCCAGATATAGCGATCGCGATGCCAAAAAATACGCAGAATTTACAGACTACTGGCAGCGGGCGTTGGGTGCAATGATACCCATATTTAATGCACCACCAAAATCAGTTATAGATATTGTCGGTAACTATGATATCACAAAACTCAAAGATTTATTTTCAGTAATTGGTTCTCCCAACAAAACACTGGACTTTATTCGCACCATGTTGACCAGTGCTGAAGATTTACTCAATGAGTGGTTTGATTCAGAATTTCTCAAAGCGCCATTAGCTAGACTAGCATCAGAACTGGGTGCGCCACCATCGCAAAAAACTATTGGCATTGGTGCAATCATGATGGCAATGCGTCATGACCCTGGAATGGCAAGACCACGGGGCGGTACTGGCGCACTTGTGCAAGCTTTGGTAAATTTAGTTAAAAGTAAAGGCGGCGACATCCTCACAGATCAGCATGTTGAGAAAGTTTTAATTGACGATGGTAAAGCTGTGGGTGTGCGGGTTGCTGGTGGTAAAGAATACCGTGCTAAATGCGGTGTGATTTCTAACATTGACGCCCGGCGGTTATTTTTACAAATGACTGATAAAAGCGATTTAGATGCAGCAGATCCCGACTTGTGGGAAAGATTAGACCGCCGTATTGTCAACAATAATGAAACTATCCTCAAGATAGACTTGGCTTTAGATGAACCCTTGCGTTTTCCCTACCACGCCCACAAAGATGAATATCTTGTTGGTTCTATCTTGATTGCAGATTCTGTTTCTCACGTTGAACAGGCTCATAGTAAATGTACCTTGGGCGAGATACCCGATTCTGACCCATCAATGTATGTGGTGATGCCTAGTTATTTAGACCCTAGTTTGGCACCACCTGGTAAGCATACTGTGTGGATTGAATTTTTCGCACCTTATCAAATTGCAGGTGCAGAAGGCACAGGGTTGAAAGGTACTGGTTGGACAGATGAATTAAAAAACAAAGTTGCAGATCGGGTAGTTGACAAATTGGCAACTTATGCACCCAATGTGAAAAATGCTACCATCGCCCGCCGTGTGGAAAGTCCAGCGGAACTAGGTGAAAGATTGGGTGCGTATAAGGGAAATTACTATCATATTGATATGACTTTAGATCAGATGGTATTTTTCCGCCCCTTACCAGAAATAGCCAACTACAAAACCCCCATTGAAAATCTATATTTGACTGGTGCGGGTACTCATCCGGGTGGTTCAATTTCTGGAATGCCAGGACGCAATTGTGCGCGATCGTTTTTACAAAGTAAGCATCCCATTGCCCAAACTTTGAAGGATGCAAAAGATTCGATTAAGTCAACTGTCGGGTCTGTGTTTGGAATTATTTAGGTTTGACTCAAAGACGCAAAGGTGCGAAGAAAGACTTCGTATCTTTGTGTCTTGACAGTTATAGCGGGGGAGCGAGGGAGCGAGGTAAAAAAATTTGCATTTTATTATGGGGCGGGCGAGACGCCCACCCCACAAGATTGGATAATTTATTTCTTGGTAATCCCTAAGACAAAGTATTCATTCATAAATACAGCTTAAGCTGTGGTTACTACAGAGTTTTGTTTACTTATCATACAAACCCTGTGATAACGACAGCTTGTTCATCCATAACCACAACTTAAGCCGTGGTAACGACAGATTAAAGGTTCCTTATGGATGAATCATCTGTGGTAACGACAGCTGGTTCATTCATAAGCACAGCTTAAGCAGTGGTAACGACAGATTAAAGGTTCCTTATGGATGAATCATCTGTGGTAACGACAGCTGGTTTATTCATAACCACAGCTTAAGCCGTGGTAACGACAGAGTTTAGTTTTAATATCATGTCTAGTTAATTAGTTATGTTTCTCACAGTCATTGCACCCCACCCCTAACCCCACCCCGTTTACAGGGCTACGGTGTACACACAAGTAGAATTACCCCCCTTAATCCCCCCGAAGATTGGGGGGAAATGAGATTTCAGGTTCTTTCGTATTGGGTCTGATGCAGAAGGGCATTTACAGTTTTTGACTCGCACTATGCCCAACGTACAGTTCAAAGTTGTGTTTGATATCGCTGAAAATTAATTATTGTCTGTGAGCCGGCAAGCCTTATTTCAACGTCTGGAAAGCTTGCCGGCACATCTGTTTATTAACATTTTGGTGTCTTGGGTTATTTTATAGTTAGACGCAAATACAAGTATTGACAATTGACAACTGACAACTGACAACTGACAAATGACAAATAACTATCAACAAAAAATTATTCGTTTAGAAAATATCTTTAAAGTGTATGGCAGTGGTGAAACCGAAGTCAAAGCACTGAATGATGTAAATTTGACTATCCATGAAGGCGAATATTGTTCAATTATGGGGCCTTCTGGTTCGGGTAAATCTACAGCTATGAATATTATCGGTTGTCTAGATCGTCCTAGTGAGGGACATTATTATCTAGATAACATCGATGTGGCGCAGATGAATGATAAAGATTTGGCACATATTCGTAATAAGAAATTGGGGTTTGTGTTTCAACAATTTCATCTGTTACCGCAACTGACAGCTTTGGAAAATGTGATGTTGCCAATGGTGTATGCTAATATTGACACTGCCGAAAGACGCGATCGCGCAACGGAAGCTTTAATCAAAGTCGGTTTAGAAAAGCGTCTCAACAACAAACCAACGCAACTATCAGGTGGACAACAACAAAGGGTAGCGATCGCTCGTGCCATTGTCAACCGTCCCGTTGTCCTCTTAGCCGATGAACCCACTGGCGCCCTTGATTCCCGCACAACTCAAGAAGTATTAGATATTTTCACCGAACTTAATACTAGTGGTATCACGGTTGTCATGGTTACTCATGAACCAGAAGTTGCCCGTCAAACCCAGCGCATAGTTTGGTTCCGCGATGGTCAAGTGGTACACTCCAACTTGACTCCAGCCGACTTAAACCACTTAGCTGCATAATCAAAACTCTTTGTGTCTTAGTACGAGTAGTCCGTTCAAGTCGGCAAACCCGCCCACACGGCTGCCCTCGTTTTTGTGGTTTAAGATTTTTACCACAAAGACACGAAGATACTAATACCATTTCCATATGAAGATGTAGAGCGACAAATTAATTGACCATTCCGACAAATTATTTGTCACAGCATTATCTGAACCGAAAATCCATATATATCAATAGTTTTCAGCAATGAAAGCTGAATCAAGCTAATTCAGTTTTGGGCGACAAATTATATGACCTTTTCAAACAAATGCGACTTATTAAATGACAATTATTAATTTAGCGAAAAATTAAATGTCAATTATTCGCAGTTTCATAGTAGTATGAATGTACCCAAATAATCAAAGACAAATCACATCTATGAGTTATTTAGATGTAGATAACCAGTTTGAACTGGGAGATGAAAATGACTTCCTTTTTGATGATGAGGATGCAGATATACTTGACTTGTCAATGGAAGTTGAATCATTGAGTGAAGATGAGAACTCCATAGCAGAAGATAAATCAGTTGAGTTTTTGGATCAGAGATACTTAGAGGACTCAGAACTCAGACTGTCAGGAGAATAAAGACTCAAGCTAGAAATAATTCGTAATTTACGTGAACCTTGCGATCGCCTGACTTACGGAGAAAGGTTGAGGGAAGCAGCCAAAAAGCTTGGTAAATCAGAACGAACGGTTAGACGTTTAATTAAGTCTTGGGAAGAAAAAGGTATGGCTGCTTTAGCGGAAGTCCCTAGAGCAGACAAAGGACAGGTGCGAAAAAGTGAATACTGGTATAACTTAAGCCTCAAAATTTATAAACAAGGAAATAAAGGAAGCGATCGCATGACTCGCACTCTAAAACCACTCACAAACTTGCAAGTTTGGTCAACTCTGTTTGCCAATCTTCATCATGTCTGAGGACAAGAATATGGTAAGTGGTATTGTACTTGAGATTATCTCGCTCAATTGTGTCTTGTCTACGTTTTTCAGGGCTGTCATGAACTGAACCGTCACAGAAAACAGCAATGCCATCTTCCTTATACAGAAAATCTGGCTTACAGTTCGCCTCTGGAATTAATTCCTGTGCAGAATCAGGTAGTTTATATCCGCTTTGATAAATTGCTGTTAAAACTATACACTCAAATTGGGAATTTGGATCTGTTTGTTGCAGCAGTTGTTGGTACTGTTCATCACGGCATATTCCTTCTACCTGCACTGTACTTTTTTGCAGTTCGTCAAGTAAGGGTTTGATGAGATGGCGATTTATCAAAGCATGATCGAACTGGTTGCGGTAAGAAAGCAAGCATTCATAGCAAGCTTGAACACAGCTATCTTTAGCTTCTTGGAAATGGCAAATATCTAAAGCTGCATCGGCGATTTTTTGAAAAGCTTCGGGTTTTTCTAATAGTTGAGAAAGGACACCAGCACCGCCTTCCGCAGCCTCCCAGAACAGCAAATATTTACCATCTCCCAAGCGTTCGGAGTCGAGTTCGTCTGTTTCTAGTTTGTAAACTGCTTGGATAGCAGTTTCTAAGGCGTACTGTAGGGTAGTAATAAAAGCTTCTCTGTTGTCTGTGGGGACATTTAATGGTTCCACAACTAGGATATTGCAGGTATTATTCACCATTAACAGGACTTACGCAACTGGCACAGGCGATCGCTAAAATTGAGTACAGATGTATTGAATAATGGACGCAACTGGCACAGGCGATCGCATTTCTACAAGACATATGTACTAGCAAAGATGAGCTTACTAACAAGGGGCTTGCGAAAATTAGTTAAAGTCGTGTCTCTGTGTGAAGCCTTGTTCAAATTATGAGAAAATAGAGTTAAGGATTCATAAAATAAACCTTGTATTTTATGAGATTTACTAAACTTAACTATTGCCAATACTTGTTGAGCAGTCAGATTAATTATACAGTCACGAATTTGGCAGAGCATTTAGATCAGATCAGTCATGATAAAATTAACCGTTATCTCAAAAATGAAAAGTTAACACCTCGTTTGCTTTGGGATAATGTTAAAGATATCGTCCAAGTGAGTGATACTGCATATCTAGTTTTTGATGACACGGTGCTGGATAAACGATACGCCACAGAAATAGAGACAAGTAAACGACAATATAGTGGCAACCAACATGGTGTAATCCAGGGTATCGGCTTAATAAATTGTATATATGTCAATCATGAAGAAGGAAAATTTTGGGTGGTTGACTATCGTATTTATGACCCAGACTCAGATGGTAAAACTAAAATAGACCATGTAACAGAAATGCTGCAAAACCTTGTATATCATAAGGTTTTACCATTCCAAGCTGTGTTAATGGACAGTTGGTATGCCACAAATAAATTAATGTTATACATTGATGGCTTAGGAAAATATTATTATTGTCCTTTGAAACGTAATCGACTTGTAGATGATACTAATTGTCTTGAAAATTATAAAAGGATTGAATCATTATCTTGGAATGAGGAGGAGTTGATATCAGGTAAAATAATAAAAATAAAAAAGTTTCCTCAAGCTAAAAAAGTGAAACTATTCCGAGTAACTGTCTCGACCGACAGAACGGATTTTATCGCTACAAACGATTTATCTCAAGATTCTACGGATGTTGTACAAAAAGTGTGTAAGGTTCGATGGAAAATTGAAGAGTTTCACCGCGAATTAAAGCAATTGACTGGCATTGAATCATGTCAATGCCGTAAGGGTCGTATTCAAAGAAATCATATCGCCTGCGCTATTTTAGTCTGGCTTCGGCTCAAAAATTTAGCTTATATAACTGGTCAAACAATTTATCAAATTAAGCATGGACTACTATCTAATTATTTAGTTCAGCAACTAAAACGTCCGGCTGTTCCTATGTTTATCGCGTAGTTGTTTAGGCGCACGGCGCGGTTACACCGCACCATTGCTTGTGACAGTTGCGTAAGTCCTGTTCAAAAGCATCAATTGTCCAAGGGTCTTTTAGTGCTTGGGATACTTCTTTCCGTAGTTGTTCTATGCCATTTTTCTGTAAAATTTCGGCATCAATTACTAATTTCTTCCGCAGGTGGTCAAGAAAGGTTTTGATGACAAAATATCTTTGTGCAGGTGAGGCTTGTAGTAAAATGGGATGGCGGTATTTTTGCCAAAGTTGAGTATTTTCACAAGTTGCTAATAGTTCAGCGTATTCTATGGTTAATAAGCCGCACTGTTCTAGATTAGGTTGAACAATTCGCCAACCGCGACGTAAATCTTCGTATAGTCGATATTCAATTAAGTTGCTAAAAGCTTCTTCATTCTTGCGTTTACCAATGCCAAATTCGGCAACTTGACGGGCATAGTCTGCTTGCGATAAACCCATTTTTTTGACAACTTCTGCCGCCAGTCCTTTGTGAGTTAATTGTTGATTTTCCTGCATGGCACTATTCAAAGCTGCCCGCAAGAAACTGGTTTGGACAAAATCATTGAAATGTCCAGCCTGTAATGAAGCATCCTGACGGTTATCGGTAAAGCTGAGGATTTTGGCGGCTTTGGCTTTCTCGTCAGTGAAAACTTGCTTGAGGCGACTGACGCTAGAAAGACAAAGTAAGGTAGTTGCGGTACTACGTCCTTCACTACTCAAACGAGAGAGTTTGGTAAATTCGTTTTTCTTTTGGTCGTATAGTACGCCGCAGTGAAGACAGGTAAGAAAGGGTTTAGGAATAAACCAACAAGTTGTTCCCTCTAATACAGAGTTTATAACTTTACCGTTGGGGAGAACTTGCAACTTACGGGGGATAAAAGCTGCATATTTTTTGTCAGGAATACGCCCTTGCTTTTTAGTTTCTTTAAACCATGAGTTAGGAAGTCTCTCTTCGTCTTCTTTATCCCAAAGTCCTGGTTCATCAAGGGTTAGGTAGCCTTCTTTGATGTCTTCATTGTCAAGGCTATCTAAGGCTGTGGGTAATTGAGGCAGTACAATGTCTTTTTCCGCATCGTATAGCACAACGTAATAGTCCTGTCCGCATTCCCGACAAAATACGAGGGGATATAGCAGTCGGTTTTTGGTGGTTGTGTATTGACCTTCGAGGGTGAGAAGTCGTTGGTTGCGATTTTCAATGGTGGCGTAAACGCTACCCCCTTGGGAAATAAACTGATGCAGGCGGAATGCCAACCCCTTAGTTTTGCTTCCCCACAGAAATATCTGTTTGAGGATATTTAAACAAGTTTCTTCGTCCAGTTGGGTTTGATTTGCGAGTTGTTCTGCACCTGTTTCTAGGGTGATGGGTGTACGACGGACGAGATGACCTTCTTTTTCTTCTAAACCAAAGTTCATCTCTACCCAATGACTCAGGGGATGCTGTTGAAAAGCCTCTAAGGTTTGTTCTGACTTTGGCCGTAAACCTTCGATAATACTTTCACGCAATTTTTCTGTTGTGGGTGCAGCACTTTGGATAGAACGTTCTAAAGTTTCATCGATGACGTTGCTGGATTTAATTTCCACACCGAATAATTTACTAGCAACATCTGCGACTACCTGACGGCGTTGTTGGCGGGAACCTTCGGAAGACATGGTGGCACTAGTACCAATGCACAAAAGTTTCTGGCCGCAGCGTTGCCGAAGTTTGCGAATTAAGATGCTGACATCTGCGCCTTGCCGTCCTCTGTAAGTATGCAGTTCATCTAGTATGAGGAATTTTAAATCGGGGGATTCTACTAACTTATCTTCGTGAGTGCGAGAGAGCATTAACTCTAGCATCACGTAATTTGTTAGTAAGATTTGAGGCGGGTTGTTTTGAATTTCGACTTTCTTCTCTCCTTTTTCTTGCCCTGTATACTTTTCAACGCGAATGTGGGTGTTAGGTACTTGTTTGAGAAATTTTCTTAATTCTTCTTCTTGAGAATTAATTAGGGCATTCATGGGATAAACCAAAATAGCCCTAACTCCCTTGATTTCAGGATTGTGAAGTAAATCATTAATAATGGGGACAACATAAGTTAGGCTTTTACCAGAACCCGTTCCTGTGGTGACAACGTAGTGTTCTTGACGTTGTGCAGTTTCAAAGGCTTGTTTTTGGTGGTAGTGGAAGGTAAAAGGTTCACCATCTTTTGAGAAGTAGCGTTTACAGTCTGGATGGAGAACTCCTTGTTGTACTAATGTGGCGACAGATGCGCCTGGACGATATTTAGGGTTAAGTTGCACTAAAGGGTCAGTCCAGAGTTGACCTTTTTCTAACTCGCTATCGACAAAGGTTTTTACTTTTTCGTCACGGATTTTAAGGAAGCTTTCAATATAGCGGCGGTAGTCGCCAATGACTTCGTTGCGGAAATTAAAAATATCAAGAAACTGAGAATTAGTGGGAGAAGATGAATTACTCTTTAGTGATACTTGATGAGTTGTTCGACCTAAGCGTTGGTCAATCCATTCTCGAAGTTGGTAGTTAAAGGTTTGAGTAATAGTAGAAAAGTCAAAGATTTCCTGAATTTCTTGTATATCCCAATTTTGAGGAATACCTGTAAATAGCAAAGTTAATTGCTCTGGTGTAACTGCCACGACTCCTGTACAATCTAGGAATGCTAATTTTTGACTTAATAAATTGCTAATAGATAAAATTGCATCTTCAGGTTGCTGTAATAATTCTTGTAATTTTATAGTGATTTTCATAGAATTTAATTCTAGCTATTAGTAAATAGGGTGCGTTAGTTCGTTAACGCACCCTATCTACTATGTTTCCCGTTATAGACACAGAAACTAACAAAATACTTATTGTTCTTCTGCAATTTCTCTTACTTCTTCCACATCTATTTCTAATGATTCAGCAATTTCCTGAATGCTTAGACCTTTCTTCAGTAATGCTGGTACAATTTGTAACTTGGTCTTTTTCAAAATACTTTGGTAAAAAGCAGTTTTTTCTATATCTTCACCTAAGTTAAGCATGGTTTCTATTTCCTCCAAGGTCATATTTGGAAATTTGTAAACAACAACGGTTTGGATAAATGCTAACACTTTCAGCCGAAGGTTTTCATCAGTTAACTCTTGTCTTGTTTGGTTTATAAGTTTTTTGGCAATAGCCGGAGTTTTGCTTGGAGTTTCTACAAATAATTTTGTAATTCCTATCCCTATGGAGTCATCTGTTTCGCTGTTAAGTTCGTTAAGGTAGATACGGCGCACATGATGTTCTATCAAAAACTGATAACGTGGGTGGGGTGGAGTTTCGTTAATACGTCTGTCATAAATAACAATTGCATACCATTCGTAATTTGCTGGTTTATATTGACGGAAATAAAGAAATATTTCACCAAACAGTCGTTCGTAGAATTCTTCATCTTTGTATGTTTGGAGTTCTACAAAATATAATGGTTCATTCTCAAAACCTGCAATGGTAGAAAATAAACCATCTAATCGGAAGCTTTTTTGTTTAATCTCTAGTGCAATAAATTCATAAACATTAGGATTGGTGTCAGGCTTCCCAATTAGTTCAAAAAATATTTGTGGCAGTTGTCTAATTAGTTCGTAAAAAATTGCATCTGTTTTCATAATTCGTAATTCGTAATTATGAAAACATTCTATCCCATGCTTCTAATACCAGTCTTTGTGTGCGGTATTCACCGAACTGCTTAATTTCGTTATTCTTTAGAACACGGAATGTTTCGCTGGGGAAGTCTGCACCGTAGACATCAGCAGGGTCGAGAATATATCGCAATTCATCGCGGGTGAGTCCGTAGAGTTTGGCGTAATATGCGTCTAATTCTGCTCTTAATAATGCGCGTCTGTTAGGATTCCAAATGAAGGGTTCGCCGTCGTATCCCATGTCTTTGGCGAAGGGTTGCATATCCCAGGCTGTGTAGACTAATTCGAGTACGCGATCGCTAATAAATTTGATATCTTCTGCGGTGTATAATTCTGGGGGAAGGACGGGGAGTTGTTTGACTATGAAAAAGTTAAAGTTCGTTCCGCCTACTTTTTGTCTAGTTACAAAATCAAAAACTAAACTACTTAAATTTGCTTGTAAACAAGAAACTAGAGTAGCTTTATCTATTCCAAGTAAAATGACAGGCGCACTATTTCCTACACCTACTTTGGGAAGTATGCTAAAAATAGCAGTTCGTTCATTACGTGAATCTGTAATTGCTCTAAAACTTAGCAACCAACTTCTATCCCAGTTTTCTAAACGATTTTCAACTTCTTTTTTATTTATCCAGTAACGAGGTGTTGTAAAACTATTGGGATTATTTTTATTGAGATCAGTTATATTGTTTACTTCTCCATCATTATAAGTCGCCCACCGATGGTCAAAATGATAAAACATCTTTGCTTCATAAAGTGGAACTAAGCCATCACCTGCCTCATTTTTAAATAACCCACTATCATTCGTCATGTGAAACATAGTCATAAACGAAATACCCCAAGGGTTGCTACCGGTGTTCTCATTCTCCAAAACAGGAACACGCTGATAAATTTTCTTGGTCAATTCTGCATCAACACTACTTCTAAAAAGAGGACAATTACCAGTATTAGGATTAAATAAATTGATTGCTCTAGGGACAAGACTAAATACACGCCTATCATCCTTTAAATTATTAAGATTAGTTGACATAAAAGCAAAATTACACTGATAATTAGGTGAGGTTGAGAGTGTTAATAAGGAAAATTTTGTCTTTGTATGAAGTGTGGAGAATAAATGCTCACGATTTTCAAAGTCATATAAACTAGCTAACTGACTTGTTGATGTTAAATCAGCAAAAAATTTCTTATTAGTGTCGTCAGTTGCAATTCCGGTAGGAACAATCACCCCAACTCTTCCATCAGATGAAATCAACTTTCTCGTAGTCTCAGCAAAAATAGCATAAGTATTAATGTCTCCCACCGCAGTTAAAGGAAATCTACCCGACTCCCGAATAAATTTCCCTTGTGCCTCAGCATCATGCTTCGCTTCTTCAAACGCTTGTGCTAACTCAGGATTTTTCTTAGGTAATTCCTTAATCAACTTCTCTCGTGCTGCCTTATTTACAGCGTTAGCAATTTCCGCACTTTGAGAAGCAAAAAATTCTTTCTCTTGTAACTTAATTCGTTCCCAAGGTGGATTACCCAACACACAACTAAATCCACCTTGTTCAAATACTTCAGGAAACTCTAAACACCAGTGAAAAAAGCGTTTTGATTCAGCTAACTTATTCGCTGCGTCTACAATCTTATTTAATTCAGAATTCGTAATCTTTAATTCGTAGTTATCCTCTGATTTACGAATTTTTTCTACTTTTTCACGCTTTAAACGGTTTAATGCTTCAGTTGTAGGTAGTAATTGTAAATGATGCTCAGTTAGTGACATAAAAAACGCTGCTGTCCATAAGTTGCAAGCAGAATATTTCAACCACCAACTAGATTCTTGCAGATTCTCTTTATATTGCTTTTGCTTATTTTTAACTTGTTGTGGTGTGGTTTCAGGAATTACCCCCAACTGTCGCCACATTTCTGCATAATCTACGCTATCAGTTTCTAACTTCTCACCAATTGATAGTTGTCCTGCTTTATCTCGTTCGTTTTTATTCCGTTTCTTAAGCTGTGTAGATAGTTTTTTATCATCACCTGTTACTGGCTTAAACGCTTCATCAGGGATTCCTTCATTCAAACAACTCAAATCCATCACTCCCACAAGGGAATTACCACACTTAATCCTGTGGTCTAAAAAGTTAAGAGGGAAGCCGCGAGAAAAACCTTCAATCCATAAGGCTACTTTGCACAAATCAACAGCCAAGGGATTTAAATCCACCCCATAAATGCAATTTTGAATAACATCTCGAATCGCTAACTTTAAAGGTTCACTACCTGGTTCAGCTTCCCCAGTGCGAATTTTAGCTAATTCCTTTCCTACCCGACGTGCTGCGGCTAAGAGAAAATGGCCCGAACCACAGGCGGGGTCTACAATTTTGAGGCTGAGTAAAGCTTGCTCTTGTAGGGACTTGCTCTCCTCTGGAAAACCTCTCTCCTGCAAGGAGAGAGGCTTTACCGAATCTGGAAAACCTCTCTCCAAACCTCTCTCCTGCAAGGAGAGAGGCTTTGAATTCTCTCCCTTCTCTAGTAGGGAAGGGGGCTGGGGGGTTAGGTTTTGGGTTTGTTTTTCCACATGACGACTAGGCGAGGGGAGAAAAGCAGCAAGAATTGCTTCTAAAGTTGCATTTAAATCTGTTTCAACTTGTTGGCTACTGATACGGACAAAACGTAGCCCTAATGATTCCAGGAGTTCTTGACGTTGTTGGTCTAGATATCTTTGAGATTCGTGAATTGCTCCATCAACTTCAACAATCAGCCGTTCTTCTTGACAGAAGAAATCAACTATAAATGTACCAATTGGATGCTGTCGCCGAAACTTGCGATTGTCTAGGTTGCGATTGCGTAATGCCTGCCATAAAATTGCTTCACTCTTTGTTGGCTGTTTGCGTAACTGTTGAGCAATTTCTTGCATTTTTCTGCGAACAGTAAGAGGAACTTCCCATTTATCTTGTTTACCCTCTTTACTCTCATTACCCTCATCCCCCAACCCCTTCTCCCTTGGGGAGAAGGGGAGTTCTTGTTCTTGTTCTTGTTCCCCTCTCCCCGTGGGAGAGGGGCTAGGGGTGAGGGAATTCTTCAATTTCTCTTCAATAACAGGTTCTAAAGCTGTTTTTATCAGTTGTCCTACTAACTGCGGTGGCGTATAGTAAGAGCCAGTAGTTTTCCTCTCACTACCAAATACTAATTTGAATTCGTAATTTTTAGGAGAGATTTCTGGATGAAAATCAAGGAGACTTTCATATATACTACCCAGTTCTTCTACATCCAAGGCAGCATAATTTACCCGTCGTAATTGCCCCTTATCTTGATATAAAGATAACTCCCGAATCGCTACTAGCAAATCATGATTATCAATAGCACAATCATCTAAAGCTGGTAGAGTGTACGAACCAAATAAATCGCCATTTAATGGTGATAATCCTAAATATTTTCTCTGCCAATTTTCATCAAACAGCAAGAATGTAACCCGCAAACCCTGCCACAAATCTTGAAAGCCTTCCCGCCGCCAACGGGGACGCTCGGCTAACTCTCGCAGTCGCTCAATGCTGTAATATTCTCGGTAGATTCGTGCTTTCTCTACATCATCTCCAATTAATAAATTGCGGGACTCTGCCACCATCAAAAACAGTAGGCGATAAATCAGCCGCAACAGTTGGCGATAATATCCGATATCTGTTAATTCTGTACCAGCAGCAAGCTTCTGCCGCAAGTTCTCATTACTGGGATGTTGTAGAAAACCAGTGCCTAACTGTATTAGTGCTTTTTCTACCCCATCTCGGAGTCTGTCGCGTACCCGTCCGCCCTGTTGCAGTGCCTCTTGGTGGTAATATTCCAGCAAGCACTTATCGGCATCATCCATACCTTCAGGCAAGCGGGAACGGTGAAACAACCGATAAAATAGCCCAAATTCGGCAAAGTTCTCACCGTTGAGAATCTGTTCTAAGTCAAATTCGATATAAGTTAAACGAGTCATCAAGGAAGAGTCGCGCAGTAACCGCCAGCGATAACCATTAGTGGCGATCGCCCACAGATGTTCTGTCTTGTTAAGATACTCCTGCACCAGTGCGTGTGCTGATAACCTGGGTGTGCCACTGGGAGGACGATGATCTACCTTGATACGACAACCAATAATGTGGATAGGTGGCTTATTCTCTCCCGGTTCTGCACGATGGGAAATCGCATAGGTTTGTCCTTCCACCACTTCCGCTTTTGCAGTATAAACAGGGTCATATCCGAGACTTCGTAGCAAGGGAACTACCCACAGTTCGCGGGTAACGCTGGTGGCGGTGTCATCTGCATCTAACCTGTCTAATTGCCTTTGAAATGCTGCCCAATAAGCTTTAGCATCACCCCAAGCGATCGCAATTTCATCTGCTAGTTTGTCGCTTTTACTAAAACCAAAATCTTCTGGTGCTTGCCCTTTCAGATTACCAGCCAGCAATTCAGCAGTCATATCTGCTGCTAACAAATTACCTTCAATCTGAACGCCTGTTAATGTAATCCCTGCTACACTCATCTCTCACACCCTTGCAACTAAAAATAAAAAATACAAATAAAAATTAAACTGCCTAACTCTGCTTTCTTTTCCCTGGCTGAAGAATGTAAACGCCCAGAATATCCATCGGTAGCTGGGGTTTAACCTGAATCTGCCCTTCTTGGGTGATGGCTCTGACTCGCCGATGGGATTGGGAAAGAGAATGCGATCGCTCTCTAGCAAATAGTTCTAAATCAGACTCAATCTCTGTGATTTGACTGAGTAAGTCTTCAATTTCGCCCTTTTTGATACCTGGAGGCGCATCGCCCACAGGGTTAGCTTGTTCCAGCAAAGATTTTGCTTCCTCTGGTGTCAGCCAAATAGGATTTGATGGCGGGCCAGTAAATCCAACTACTGCACACTCTTCCGCCAGCAAACTTTGGTGTTTGGGACTGTTTAACAAATGCCGTAGCCGCACTAACAGTAAAGTCGTGCGCTTGGTGACAGTATCGGTTGTAGTAAAACCACACCTTGCTGCTACAGGGTCTTGATTATTTGAGAGCGCATCTTCAATAATGTGACGTGCTAAACCTTCTACTAATGGGTGATTCCGCCCTACATATTCCACCCCTTCAGGTGCTGGGGTTGTAAAAGTAAACAAGCGCGGCTTATCCCCCAGTGAAGGCTGGAGAAAATTAGGAATTGTAGACAGTAACCAACCCTGTTTTTTCTTGGTTAACGAACAAGATAGGCGATTTGCGGCTGACAATACGAACCGTTGCACATCCTGTTCACTACCTAGAATTTGCTCAGATTCAATTAGTTCTTGCTCTACTTCCGCAGGTTTGATTGAGCGTTGAGCAAAGCGGGTACGGCTAATCTTTTCTCGCTCTACTGCTTTGTCCCAATTTTTATGGACTTGCTCAACAGCAGATTCCTGTTCATCCAACAAATCCAACAAAGACAATTGCACCGCATCATTAGCCCGGTCAAACAAAGATTTAAAAACAGCTTCCGACACTGTGGTGCTGTCCATTGGTACGGGAACAGTAATTCCCAAGGTCTTGTGAATTTGTACAGCCTTGCGAATTAGCACGTCCAAAACTGCACCATCCACCGGATTATCTGAACCGTAAAGCAACAAGGTCTTAACTTGGCTTGCTGTTTGTCCATAGCGGTCAATACGACCCTCCCGTTGCTCCAAGCGATTGGGATTCCAAGGTAAATCATAGTGAATCACTGCACTGAAGTGAGTTTGCAGGTTTACCCCTTCACTCAAACAATCAGTAGCTACCAAAACTCTTTGAGGATATGACTTTAACTCTGAAGAGCGAATTTCTCTTTCATCCTCTGAAAGTTCCCCAGTAATAGCAATCACTCGAACTTGACTGCCTCTCTTTTCTAGTTTTTGCTTGAGAGCATCAGCAACATAATTTGCTGTGGCAATATAGCGACACCAGATAATCGGATTAAAACCTTCTGAAAGCAGGCTTTGTATGGAAGCGATACATGATTGTAATTTTTGGTCTTTATCACCCTGTAACTTTTGGGCTGCTTGCACAAAAGCTCGGAGTTTGCGTTTATCTGTATCGCCATAGCTTTGCTGCCCCTGTTCTATAACTACAGTCGGAGTTGCATCAACAGCTTGCTCCTGGTCTGTAGGGTCGTAAACGTAAGAACTCATTAAGTCTTCGTCTAAATCAGCAAGTAAACTATCGTCGCCTGATTTACTCACCTGACGGTTTAATGTTGCTACTGCGGCGGCTGGGGAAGACATTACACAACGAATCAACGCCAATGCTGACCAATAACGTCCCCGACGCTGGGCATAGCTCATATCGTTTGTTGTAGTTTTTACTAGCCCACGAGCAAAGCTGTAGACATCATCGAATAATTGTTTATATTCCTTAGATAACTTGTAAGGCTTTTCTTGGGAATCTCTTTCAGGAAAAGGTGTTTCATTGCCCAGCCACTGTTTAACATCTGCCCGCCGACGCTGAATAAAATGGCTTGCTAGTTTGTCTCGCTGTTTCTCTGTTAGGCGGTCTAAGGTTAATTGTTCAAATTCCGGTTGAAGCAATCCTAGCAGTGATAAAAAGGATTCTTCAATGCCACTGTGAGGAGTAGCAGAAAGTAGTAGTAAATGGCGATTATTTTTCTCGGCAATCTGCTGAATTAATTGATGGCGTTGTTGCCCAGATGTACTCTTGCTACTGGGACGGGTACAAGTATGAGCCTCATCCACAATTACAAAATCAGGGCAGTGTGTAATAAAACTTGCACGACGGCGTTCTGCCTTGGCATAGTCTAGGCTAACAATGAGGTGTCGATAATAACTAAATATATGAGTGCCATTTGCGATCGCTCGTTTTAATTTAGAAGCTGTTCCAGAACGTACTACCACCGCATCAATATGAAACTTTTCGCGTAATTCCTGCTGCCACTGGTCGCATAAATGAGGGGGGCAAAGAACAGCTATCCGCTTTATTTCACCTCGATCTAGAAGCTCACGAGCTATTAGCCCAGCTTCTATGGTTTTCCCAATTCCTACGTCGTCAGCAATAAGCAGCCGCACTGTCTTTAATCGCAACGCCATCAATAAAGGCACTAACTGATAGGGACGAGGACGCAATGATAAACGTCCCAAACACCGAAATGGCCCCGCTCCACTTCGCAGCAAATGACGTGCTGCATCCATCAGTAAAACTGCTGCTGTATGGTCTTTGATACTGATAGAAGTAGGCAAGGGAAAAGTTGCTGCTTCAAGCGTTTCTATGCCTAACTCCTGAAGCTTCTGATAAATTCCAGCTATTTCCTCTTCGTTTCCTGAAATGGGACGCAAGCGAATAACATCCTCATTTTCCGCAGGTAATACAACCCATTGCCGATTGCGACAACTCACTATAGAGCCTGGAGTGGGGTTCAAAGTTACTTGTGATTAAGTGCTAATAAATACTGTTGTATTTCGGAAAATTCAGTGAAGCTAACCGAGTAAACACTAGATTTTTTTTAGATGAAACCTAAGTATACTGACAATAAACAACAACAAGTTCAACAGTAATATAGCGAACAAATGTTAGTATATATGTACTAATTTTTACTAAGAACTGTATGACAGACAAATTTTAATTGCTTTCTTCTCATGAATTAAAGCATGCGATCGCCTGAAAACAGAGCAATACAATAGTCTATTTAGCATGAGTTATCATCAGTCATGATATCTGTTAATATAAAAGTCACGATTCGTGAGTTGAAAGCTTGCTAAAAACAAACTGGGCAATAGACAGTAATCCTCAGACAAATCAATATAGAATCGATGCGCTCAGTGACTTGCCCTTGGAGCCTTTAGAATACTGCCAACGATGGGTTGAGATGTCCCCTGATGAGCGGGGATACAGAAAAGCCTGTATTGCTGCTCTAGCTGAAGCAACAGGGTTAAGTGAAAGAACTATCAGGAATTGGGGACAAAACTTTGAGAGACGACCTAACTATGTAGTGCATATATTACGTATGGCAGATATGCTTAACCAAATTAGAAAAATAGTCCTACCTCCTGATTATCCGCAAAAATAATTTAGTCGTGATTCGTGACTAAAATACTTGTAATGTGAACTGAGTTTTTTTAAGTTGGGTTCAGCAAGCATAGGATTCTTGAGAGTAACTGGTTAGCTCAGGAGCTTTTAAATACTCCCTATCTCTGCTTGCTTAATCCGACTCACAAAGATGCAAAATGCAGACTGGGAGCAACTCCCATCAGAATCATCAAATTGATATGCTCCGTCAGTTGCCCCTCGAACCGATGGAGTATTGTCGTCGCTGGGTTAGTCCAGAACCAGGTCGCAATTATCGCAAAACTTGTATCAATGCGATCGCTCAAGTCACAGGTACTAGCCCAAAAACTGTTAAGGACTGGGGAACTAACTTTCACCGACGACCTAAATACGTTACCCGCATATTACGACAAGCTGACTTAATTAACCAATTTAGAGAGCTTGTTGCAAAAGGAATTGTGACTTTACCTCCAGGCTTTCCTCAAGAATAAGCAAAAGCGATCGCTACTCACGACCAATTGCCCCAAAAACCTCTTGTTGTTAATACAAGGGGAATCTTAGGCTGAGGTACATAGGTACTCAGATGACGAACAGTCGCATCTCTCTTGATGACACAAATGGCAGAACACCAAATGAACTCAATCTCTACTTTTGACATCACTAAGTATTTTCTCCTTGATGTCCTTAAAGATATTAAAACTGGACGCATCCAACTTCCAGATTTTCAAAGAGATTGGGTTTGGGATGATACCCATGTGCGTCGTTTGCTTGCCAGTATATCTCTGGCTTACCCGATTGGCGCAGTCATGATGCTTCAACAAAGCATTCAAAGCCGACAATTCAAACCCCGCCTAGTTGATGGAGTCTTAAAACCAGAAAATCATGCACCAAACTTATTAATCCTTGATGGACAGCAACGCTTGACAACCCTTCGCAGTGTTAAACAACTACTTGGTAAAAACTACAACCTTCTCAATCGCCAGCGGCAGCAACAGCAACGTCTTTCCCACGAACGCCACAAAGCTCAAAAACAGAATGCGCCTAACTCCTTTGGTGAATCAGAGTTAGGGCAATATGTGGATAGATTATTGGCTGATGCAATTGTGGCGATCGCTAAAAATTACTCTGCCAGTAGTATTGTTTTACCCAAACTGCGTGATATGCGAGAAATTATTCAAAGCGAAGTACAAACAAGAGCAGAGCAAAAAATTAAAGGTTACAAGGAAGGTCAGCAAGAGTATGCCAAACAGTATCGTAATAGTATTCACCGTTGGAGCTATGGCCGATTGATTGATTGTATTCAAAGCAAAGCTGCTAAAGTTGGAATTTTGATTGAAATCGGGTCAGAACCAACTAGAGGTAGTCCACAAGAAAAAGCAAGAGACTTAGCTGTGTTTGCTTATCAAGAACGGCAAGCCGCTTTAGTTTAGTAAAAAAATTCTGCACCTTGAAAATCTAATATAATAGAGAATAATAGCGCCGCAGTTCATGCTCTTTTGAGTCAATGTACTGTGAAAAATCTGGGTTAGTTTGACGGTTGGAAGACCGTTTTGCTTTCTGACCCTGGTAGCTGCCCGCTTCTGATGCTGCTGTCGCAAGACAGGATAGGTGCGCTCCCTGCAATAAGGAGTAAGGCTAATTAAGCTCTAGCCGTTTTAGTAACGGTGCGGATTACCACAGTGGTGGCTACTGAATCACCCCCTTCGTCGGGGGAACCCTCCCAAATATTTTTTTGGCGAATCAAAGCGGGGTCAAAAACCCTGGAGACTTGCCAAACTCTGAAAACCCTTGTCATGTATTGAATTAAAAAATTAGTGTGTAAACTGATTTATTTTTTTCATTGTCATCAAAACCAGCTTTTTAACAGACTTGTCAAATAGACATCTGAAACGCTTGTATAACAAGGGTCTAGGCGGGAACAGTTTCAACAACCATCCCGGCTAGGGGTGGGTTGAAAGGCTACTTATGTTAATTGCACATTAAATAATGAGGGGTTTCAACAACCATCCCGGCTAGGGGTGGGTTGAAAGCTGGCAGAATAAAAAATTTCTAGCTCTATTTCCTTATCGTTTCAACAACCATCCCGGCTAGGGGTGGGTTGAAAGATCGCCACTGAATAAAAGAGGCGATCGCACCCCTGAGTTTCAACAACCATCCCGGCTAGGGGTGGGTTGAAAGTCTTAATTTATCAAGTGGTTTACCACAATTCCAAAAAAGTTTCAACAACCATCCCGGCTAGGGGTGGGTTGAAAGACTCTTCGTTAACAAGCTGATGCTTTGGTTTCAACAACCATTTAAGCTAAGAAGGTGTTGCAAAAATAAGTATATAGAGACTATTTACTTGCACAAACCAGACTTTAAAATGGTTAAAGACTATAACTGAATTATTAGGAGGGTTGAAAGGAGCGCTGCGATCGCACAGCATTTTAATTAGTGAGTTGGGCAGTAAAAAATCACAAGGACAAATAATTTGTCGTTTTGGTTATTTTGACAATTAATATGTCGCCACAGACAAATAATTTGTCGCTCTACAGTACATATGGTGTCCATTAAATTATTATTGTCCACTTTAAAGAATTATTGTCATCTCTGCAAACCACATCTAAATCGCTATAACCATTATATATCAAGGATTATAGCGATTTTCAATCTAAAATTATTCTCTGGACACTTTTAAATCAAATGATGTCATAAATGCTCTAAAATTTTAAAGTAAATGATGTCATATTTTTTAGGAAAAGATTATGCCCAGAAAGTCTACCAGTCAAGCCTTTTCAGTATTTGAGACTGAAGACACAGCACAAATTGAGGAAAAAGAAACAGAGTATCTGCTAGTTAACGAAGAATCACCAGAATACTTAAAAAAGGTGGAATTGATAGATGCCATCCATCAAGCACCTAACAAGGCAGCTCGTAGAGATGCGATCGCAGATGCAGCAAAAGCTTTGGGTAAAAGCACTCGAACGATTCAGCGCATGATAAAGAAAGTTGAACAGGTAGGAGTTGCAACCCTAGCTGTTGGACGTAAGGATAAGGGACAATATCGTATTTCTAAGCAGTGGCATGACTTTATTGTAAACCTTCATAAATGGGGTAACAAGGAAGGTTCTCGAATCAATCATAATCAGATTTTTGGGTATTTACAGGCTTTAGCTTCTAAAGGAGAAGGACTCCTACACAAGAAATATGATGAAAGATTTAAAGAATACCTTCAGGTGCGAAAAGATTTAATAGCGGGTAAGTACCCTTCTCATGTAACTGTATATAAACAGGACTTACGCAACTGGCACAGGCGATCGCTAATTACTGGTACTTTAGTACTACATAACTGACGCAACTGGCACAGGCGATCGCTAATTACTGGTACTTTAGTACTATAAAAAGGGGTTTTTGAAATCAGCCCTTTTTGAAATTGTTGATAGCAACTAATCAAGTAGATTCCGAAAAAGATTTTATGAGAAAATAAGTTGCGGGTGCATCGAAAAATCGATTAGCAATGAAATTTACTAAACTTAATTATTGTCAATATCTACTGAGTAGTCAAATTAACTATACCATGACTAATTTAGCAGAGCCTCAGCGAAAATATTAGTCATGATAAAATTAATTATTATCTGAAAAATGAAAAGTTAACTCCTCGAATACTTTGGGATAATGTCAAAGATTTAATTGTCCCTGATGAGGATGCTTATATTATATTTGATGATCCTGTTTTAGATAAAAGATTTTCTGAAGAAATCGAGATAGTACGAAGACAGTATAGTGGTAATGAACACGGCATTGTCAAAGGGATTGGAATAGTAAGTTGCATATATGTTAATCCTAAAACTCTCAAATTTTGGGTAATAGATTATCGGATTTTTCACCCTGATAATGATGGTTTGACCAAGATTGATCATGTAAAAAATATGCTACAAGGGCTTGTATATCAGAAATTACTACCTTTCGATACAGTTTTAATGGATACTTGGTATGCAGTTAATAATTTAATGCTTTATATCGATAGTCTAAATAAAATTTATTATTGCCCTTTCAAGACTAATCGTTTAGTAGATGATAGTTTCGGTAAAGAAAAATATAAGAATATTGAATCTTTATCATGGAGTAATGAGGAACTAGAATGTGGTAAAATTATAAAAATAAAGGGGTTTCCTGCTGATAAAAAGGTGAAACTATTCCGGGTTACTGTCTCTACCGATAGAACGGATTATGTCGCAACTAACGACTTATCTCAAAGTTCTACAGATGTTACACAACAGGTGTGTAAAATCCGTTGAAAAATAGAGGAGCCAGCGCGTTGCGGGGGTTCCCCCCGTTGTAGCGACTGGCGTGAGTTTCATCGAGAAATCAAGCAACTAACTGGCATTGAATCATGTCAATGTCGTAAAGCTCGCCTTCAAAGAAATCATATTGCTTGTGCTATGTTGGTTTGGCTAAGACTCAAAAATTTAGCTAATAGCACAGGTCAAACTATTTATAAAATCAAGCATAGTTTGCTTTCTAATTATTTAATCGAGCAACTAAAACGTCCAGATGTTGCTATGTCGATAGCTTAGTTTTTTTAGGCGCTCGGCGCGCTCCGCACGCCATTGCTTATGCCAGTTGCGTAAGTCCTGAGATATTATGAACTGATGATAAATCTTTATAAAGTTGATGAGTCAAAGTGATTACCAACAAAATTCTATATATTTCCTTAGAGAGATCACAAAGCTTTGGTGAGTTAGGTATAGCAGGAAGACTATCCCCATTAGTAATCTGGTCGTGAGGGTAGTTGGTAAGGCGGTTAAGGAGCGGATGTCTAAAAACTTTGAGAAAAGATTCTTGAAATTCCTGATCGCACTCTCTCATAGTGTTATTCGGTTAACCGAATGTAACTGTTCGGTTAACCGAATAAGACTCTAAGCATCCAGGATTTCAACCAGCTTGCTGCTAAGATACCTGACTGAACTACGATGGCAGTTGTTCAACAGTTTTACTTTCCTAGTTTTATAGCAGCCCTTTAGGTCTTAAAATTGAGGTTATGGAGCAAGAAGTTGTTCAACGTCCACCTTGGTATATCGAACCCAACGAAGGGGAGAGTATTAGTCACTATTTTGGTCGATTTAGGCGGCACGAGGCAGTTTGTGTATCGTCTCCTGGGAGTTTAAGTAAAGCCGCAGGAATTGGCCCAGTGTTAGCAAGGTGGGAAAAATTCCGGTTAAATCCGTTTCCCAGTGAAAAAGAATTAGAAGCAATTGGTAAATTAATTGGCTTGGATGCAGACCGAATTGCTCAAATGCTCCCGCCCAAGGGTGAAAAAATGAAACTTGAGCCAATACGCTTGTGTGCTGCGTGTTATGCACAACAGCCGTATCATAGATTAGAGTGGCAGTTCCAATCTACAGTGGGATGTAATCGCCATCAGCTACGTTTGCTTTCAGAATGCCCTTTTTGCAAAGAGCGTTTTGCTATTCCAGCGTTGTGGGAACAGGGAGAATGTAAAAAATGCCATACCCCTTTTAGGAGCATGAAAAAGCGACAGAAAGTTTACTAGGTTCGATCTGTGGAATTTAGTTTTTATAATCAAGAGTTTTAGTTATTGAAAATAAAAACTTTAAGTATTTAATTAATGGAAGGACAACACCAAATTTCAATTTATGGGGCTTGGCGCAAATTGGTTTGTCCTGGGTTCACAATACTTATGATGAATGAAATAAGTCGTTGATCACCTTGCTGGCAATGTGTGTGCAACATTCGGAATACAGCGGCTTTTAAGAACGCGCGATCGCTAATCCCCATTTCTTCATATAAAGTGGCATAACGATTTAGCCCATCCATCAGTTCTTTGTCAGAACTAGGAGCTATCTGGGCAGATTTACACCAATGCTTAAAATCATCCAACCAGCTCTTGAATTTCGGGTTTAGTACGTCTCTTTCATATCGTTCCCGAATGTGGAACACCTCATCCCAAGTAATTACCTCTTCAGTATTTGGCTCAAACTCAATTTGCCATCTTGGTATTTGACCAATTGGGGTAAGTGTACCAGCAAAAGGTTGACTATTTTTGAGAGAGAGTCTGATTCTTGTACAGTTATATGGGTCAAATGACTTGCTATATGGGTCAAATGACTTGCGACGAGTACCGTCTTTTCTAATGAGAATATCCTCAGCACGCTTGTAGCTTGAGTTGCATTTATTGCCCATTGGCACTAGATTACGCAAATTTGAAGCTGCAAACGGGTATTTACTTTCTGCAAGGTAGTGATCCAATGCTTCACGGGGTGCTTCTGGTGCATCAAAGTTCTCACATCCGCAGAAAGGACATGTATGAGAAGGAGCTGCATCATAAATTACCTTGTAGTGCTTATCGCGGATTTCCAGTTTTGTGAGAAGTTCAAACCCAAATTCAAAAAGTTTTTTTACTGGCTCATGAATGGCTTCTGGCAAATCACCGATAGCTTCACAGTTCAATTGGCAAGACAAGAGAAGATCAATCTGATTTTGGTCATAAAGTGCTTGAAGAATTCGGTTCTGTTCTGCGGTGGAAAGCTTTTCTAAAACTTTCTTGTAATCATTCAACCTATCTTCCAGCCCTCGGCGTTTTTCCAGCCTTGTTCGGTATTGCGCTGGAATAATTTCAGGCCATGCTGGCAGAGTGGCTGCTGCTTTTAGGCTTGTATGAATTGAACACAGAATCTCGCGTAAGCATTCGTGAAGCCAATTCTCCGCTGTTGCCGAAACGGGATACCCAAACAGCATCCTACACCTCATCCCTATTTGTTAGCCGTAACAGTCGATCAACAAGAAATGCTTTCTCGACAGAATCACCCAGATGCTGCATCCCTGCCCTTATTTCTTCAGGATTTTCACTCTCCATAAGCCTTTTAATTTCATCATGAGGAACTTGTGACATAGGCGGGCGAACGTTAAAGCATTCCTCAATGATTGTGTCGAATGTAGTGCCAAATGTCTCAATATTGGGATTTTGGACTTGAATCTTCCCTTCTTCGTCTTTGCTAAAAATAAAAACTTTGTCTCTGTGCATATCTGAGGGGACGAAAGGCGAGTGTGTGGTTAGTAAGCACTCTTGTTCAGTAGCTTTAGCAGATTCTCTGCGATCGCCATGTGTAGTAGGCAGATCCAATATGCGTGAAATGAACCTCACCCGCCATAGCGGATTGAAATGTGACTCAGGCTCATCAAGCAGGAAAAGTACGTTAGGAAATGACAACATACAAAACGTTCCCAGAATCTGCCCAAGCTGATGCTCGCCATCGGAAAGCGATACGTAGTCTACCTCTTTGCCAGTCCTTTGAGCAGTAAACATTACTCGTTCAAATCGAAAAACCTTATCTTCATCCTGAGGCTCTGGAAGACGTGAAGCAAACCTTCTCGATTTGGTATCTTTCCGAAACCGCTCGCGGGTTTTCTTGGGAAGTACCAAGTCGTTTAACATTGCGAACTTGTGGAATGACGAGTACAAATCAAGCGTGTTGTTCCAAAACGAGCGAAACGCTTCTCTTGTCTGGTCATTTATCCAATAGTCAAAGGTATACGTCTCTGTTTTATCGTCATAGGTGTAGCAGGTAGCGCAACGTTTAAGCTGATCGAGATAATCTTCCAGTTCGTTGGTAAGCTGTATTCCTTTTCGCGTACTTTGTGAGCCTCTCCTACTTGGAATCTTCGGGGCTGCACTGTGTGCAAGTTGGACTATGCAACGAAATGAGTGCAGGTTTTGCAGTTTTGCATCCTGTAGCAGAAAATCCCACTGGGAAGCATCACCCAACAGGAGATTTGCCACAAAAACTTCAAGGTGCGTTCCATAGTCAATCAGCATTAGCCGAGTATCGGGAACGCGTTTTGGCTCGTGTAATGCACTTTCGGTTACATCCTTCGCGTACCCGCTGCGACTTAAGAGGAACGGCAAACTGAGCGTTTCATTATCGCCTGACGTGTAGCCAACAATCTTTTGAGGCAAAAGTGTACGGGTTTGAGGAGCGTTGAGGTCACATTCTATCCAGTCGTATTCATCTTCATCTCTCCGCTCGATTACAAGGCTTGGACGATTTTTACTACTGGCTTTCCGTGAGATGCGAACACGGACAGGTAGCTGCTCATCTTCTGGGTGAATGAGGTACTCAAGCTCGAATAGCAAGTCGGGATTTCCTTCTACACGTTCTTCATCGGGAATGCATCTGTGGAACACAGACTGAAAAATTTCTGTTAGCACTTGTAAGAATTGAGATTTACCTGCGCCATTCGGCCCAATAAGACATAAAGGATCAAACCCAGAATAGACACTAAATGGACTTCGTAACTGTAAGTTCAGCCCATCAAGTAGCCCCCCGCAAGTTTTAGCAGAAATGATGCGAACCCTTAAAAGCTTCATTTACCTGCCCGAAAAAAACACATTGCTCGCTCCTCTTGATCAAAGACCTGGGTAAGAATCGGCTCGGCTTCACTAAGGAGTGTAAACAGGATATCCTTTAGTGAGTCATAATCACCAGTGAGGTTTTCACGCAGTTCATCGAATGAAAATTTGTCCTTGGGTAATTGCCGAATTGCTTCCTTAACAGATTCTTTGGTCATTTTGGTCATGGCTGGTTTTCTAGAAGTCATGTCTCTCTTAGCTTTGGCGGATTGTGCTGCTTGCTCAATGCGAATCCGCTCCAACAGTGCTGATGCTGGTTCATCGTTAGGGTCTTGAGATACCAGTTCGCCGCGAAAGGCCTTAGCCAATAGTACTGGTGTCAAACGCTCGATCTGAGTACAGGCAGCTTGATAGTGGGCTTCGAGGCGATCAGCATAAGCGAACAGCGATTCGACACGACGAACAATTTCTTGCTGTTCATCAAGTGGCGGAATAGGTAGGGGCATAGAACGAAATCTTTGCAAGCTTATTTTTTGTTGGGCAACGCCAGCAGTTATCTCTTTTATTAGCGATCTAATCAAACTACTCTCGATAAACAGTGACAACAGTTTTATAATTACTATTTCAGGATTAACTTTTATCCGGATACAATCGGCTGTAATCACTGAAATAGGTCTGTCTAGAGGAAATACTGCAACATCTCCAGGTGGATCACCCATTTTAGTAATTAGTAGATCACCGGGTTCGACTCTATGTGCCCATAGTTCTTGAGCTTTTTCTCCACTTATAAACTTTGTTGTTTCGTTACCAAAATTTTTCGTGCGTATATCTCGCACAAATACCAATGGAATACCTGCATCTCTATAATCTTTAACAGTCAAGTTGCTTCCGAATGGACCAATTGAAAGTGAGTGCTTTTCAGAAAATTTAATTAAGTCAGGATTGAGCCATACCCAACCATCAGGAATAACATAATCAAGCGAATTGATTGCACTAAGAAAATCACCTATAGGTTCGATCTGTATTGATTCAACTGTGTTACTGATTCTGATAGTATTGGCTTCTCGCCAGCTTTCCGTTAGCTTTCCCGATACTGCTAAATCAAGAATGTTTTGGCGGAAACGTTTGAGAATGCGCGGCACACGATCTAGTCTCTCTTGACAGGCATCCACCCGCCTAAACAGAGCATCGAGCTTATCAGCGATGCGTTTTTGTTCGTTGAGGGGGGCAACAGGAACTCTTAATTCTGCTAACTTCTTAGCATTGACATTAGCTAGTGCGATTCCTGTAGAAGCATTGGAAATTTGTTGCCAGTATTTGGGAGACTTCAAAGAATATGCTACGTATCGTGGCTCAATATTTTTAGAAGGAATAAATCGGATGAGATACGATGCAAAAACTATCGGGCAGGGAATATCTGTAATTAATATGCTAAATCCGACTGATCCAGCCCGTGATATCAAGATATCATTTTCTTGAATACAGTACTTTTTAAGATCAAAGGGTGTTTTTTGGCAATAGGGGACAGAGTGCCAGTCTATTTGGCCTTTGGTGATGTCGGTTGTACGTAAATATTTAACAAATCCTTGACTCACAGCTTTCGTCGTCCAGCCATACTGACCAGTTCCACAGATATCTCCAAGGCTGGTCATAGCCCAACCCTGTGGAAGCTCACTCACGCTTCTACCTCCTCACCCAACTCCTCTAAAATCCCTCGTAATTCTGCCAGAGCTGCCTCTAGTTCGACCATAGCCTCTTGTGCAAGTACTGCCAGTTCGGGTAGTTCGTTAGTGTCGTCTGCGCTTTCATCTTTAAGCCAGCTGATATCTAAGTTATCGTTGTGATCAGCAATCCAGTCGCGGGTAAAGAGGCGGAAACGTCCCTGTTCACCAGTATCTACACGCTTGGTAAGACTTGCAGGGCTACCAAGAGGATCAGAGCCAAAGGCAACTTCAAAATCGGCAAAGTGTTCGCGGGTCAGTTGGGTGCGCTTGCCAAACTGCGATATATTAGCACGCATATCGTATACCCACACTTCTTGAGTATTACCTTTTTCTTTTTTACCACGAGTGAAAAACAGCACGTTAGTCTTAACACCTGGAGCATAAAAAATACCACTTGGTAGACGCAAGATGGTATGTAGGTTGCACTTTTCCATCAATTCAGCGCGAATCTGCTTACCGACATTGCTGTCAAATAACACATTGTCTGGAAAAACTGCCGCAGCACGACCACCAGGCTTGAGACCACCATAAATGTGTTGCAGAAAGCAAAACTGTTTATTGCTGGTAGAAAAAGTGAAGTCCTTGCGAGTAGGTAGGCCACCCCCTTTCTTGGAGCCGAAAGGTGGATTGGTAAGGATCAGCGTTGCTTTCGGCAATGCTTCTCCGTCTGGTGAAAGCGTATCGCCATAGCGGATACCTGCCCCTTGCGGGACAAACTCCAGCCCATGCAGCATTAGATTCATTAACGCCAGACGGTGCGTGTCCTGCACATGCTCCATGCCGTAGAAGGTATTCCTACGGTACTTGCGTTGCTGTTTTTCTGTCCAGGTATCCGGGTCACTGTTTTCGCGTATGTAGCGATTGGCGGCGATTAAAAAACCGCCTGTTCCTGCTGCGGGGTCTTGAATAACGTCCTCCAACGTAGGGCGCATAACATGCACCATACTATCGATCAGCGGACGGGGTGTAAAGTACTGACCAGCACCGGATTTTTTTTCATTGGCGTTCTTTTCCAGCAGCCCTTCATACACGTCGCCCAGTCCTTCTTGCCGAGCGCTGTACCAGTCAAGTTTGTCGATCTCGGTGACAAGTACAGAAAGCGTGTTGGGCTTTTTGATAGAGGAAGTGGCATTGGCAAAAATTTCTTTAACGAGCGTTGAACCGTGACTACCAAGGTAGAGCAACAGAAGTTTGTAAAAATCCAAACGCTCAGTTGCTGCTCTGCCTTCTAGGTCGTCCCAGCGATAACCCTCAAGAAGCACGTTTTCTGTGCCAGTCTCTTTTGCCATCTTCAAAAACAACAGGTACGTCAATTCAATGACGTATTGGTGATACGTCACGCCATCATCCTTGAGGACGTTACAAAGATTCCATAGCTTGGCGACGATATCGTGGGTAATGGTAGTCATAAGCGATATCACTTTACCTCAACAAGGGAATCTTTATTGCAGCCAATCTCTAATCGACTCTTTTAAAGCCTGCGACACTTGCAGACAAGTACAGTCGATTTCAAAAGTAATTTTTAGGTCTTGAGGAACCCTCCTCTGAAACTCTTTACTTTTCTCTAGCATTACTATTTTTAGCAAAATTTCGCGGCTTTCATTGTTGCACAGCCTATGAACAAAATCCATGTATTGCTCAAAGGTGAAATAACGATGGCATAAGCGTGATTATTATTGCTGTGGATTCTGTTGCTTTTCTCGTTCTTCAATCGCCTTACTGACAATTCGCACCACAAGATTACTGATGGGACGGTCTTCTTCCTGCGCCCATCTGACTAAAGCCTCGTGGATATCTTTGGGGAAGTATATCGAAGTTTGTACGCGATCGCTCTGGCTCATTAACTCTAAAAGGATTTATCGCCAATCCATCATAACCTTACAACCTTGTTACAAGGCTAAATAATGTTTAACAATGTGTAGCAATGTTTTGTGGTAAATTGAAAACATTACCAAGCATTAATTTAATTTTTAAAAGGTTTTTTGGTAAAGGTAAATCAGCAATTAGCCTAATTACACAGATAAAAAATATTTATTTTATGGAGTTGTTGCCGCTATGAGTTCCACTAGTGGAAAAAATCCCACCAATCCAATCGTTAGAACCATAAGCTGTAATTTAAGTGCTAAAGAAGATGTACTTCGTAAAGTATGGGAAGAAATGTCCCAAAAAAATACTCCTCTGATTGTTCAATTATTGAAATCTGTAAGTGAGCAACCAGAATTTGAAGCTAATAAAGAGAATGGAACAATAACTAAAAAAGAAATCACAGAATTACGTAGAGATATAACAGAGGATTCTGATTTGAAAAAACAGTCAGGTCGTCTTCGCTCATCAGCAGATTCTCTAGTCACAGAGGTGTATTCTTCATGGCTTAGACTATACCAAGTACGAAAAAACAAAAAAGAAGGTAAAGAATATTTTCTCAATAATATACTTAAAAGTGATGTTGAGCTTGTAGAACAGAGTAATTGCGATTTACAGACAATACGTTGTAAAGCAAAAGAGATACTGAGCCAGGTAGAAGAGTTTATAGAACAAGTTAATAATAAACCAAAGATAAATAAAACCACATCAGCAAAGAAAAAAATTAATAAATCCAATAAAAACAATAAGGCTATCGAAGAAATATTAAATCGTTTTTTTATTGGAAATATTGATAAAACCTTAACCAATACCCTATATGAAATTCATAGAAAATCACCGGATATTTTAACGCAGTGTGCGGTTGCTTACCTAATAAAAAATGATAATAAAGTTAGTGAAGCAGAGGAAAATCTCACACAATTGAATAAACGTAGCTCTGCAAAAGAAATCGAAATTAAACGTTTAGAAACACAGATACAGAATACTCGATTACCTAATGGTAGGGATATAACAGGAGAAAAATATAGTCAAGCATTTGAAAAATTAGTTAATCAAGTGCCTCAAGATAATGAAGAGTTTGCAGAATGGATAGCTATTTTACTAAAAAAAGTATCATCCTTACCATACCCAATACTTTATTCCAGTGGTGATTTAAGCTGGTATAAAGATGAGAAAGGAAACATTTTTGTTTACTTTAATGGCTGGGCTGAATACCACTTTCAAATTTGTTGTGATAAACGCCAACTTCGTTTTTTTGAACGCTTTTTAAAATATTACAAAGCTTTGAAAGCAAGTGAAAAAGGAGAAGAAAAGCTTTCAGGTAGCTTGGTTACACTACGTTCTGCACATTTGTTATGGCGGCAAGGTAAAGGTAAAGGTGAACCGTGGAAGGTCAATAAATTAGCCCTGCATTGTACCTATGATGCTCGTTTATGGACAGCAGAAGGTACAGAAGAAGTGAGACAAGAAAAGACTGATAAGGCTCAAGCAGAAGTAAATCAAGCAGAAAGTAATGAGAATATCGATAGTAAGCAACAGAAAAAGCTGACTAAAAATAAATCTTCGTTGTCTCGGCTTAAGAATTCATTTGCTCGTCCTAGTAAACCACTTTACAGAGGTCAATCTAATATAATTGTTGGTATTAGTTTCCATCCTGTCGAATTAGCAACACTCGTTGTAGTTGATATCAATACAAAAGAAATACTCATCTGTAAAACGGTCAAAGAGCTACTAGGTGATGCTTTTCCCCTGTTAAGCCGTAGGAGAAGGCAACAAGTGCATTTTCGTAAGGAGAGAGAAAAAGCTCAGAAAAAAGATTCTCCATGTGATCTAGGAGAGTCAAAACTAGGGGAATATGTTGATAGACTACTGGCAAAAAGAATAGTGGAAGTCGCCAAGGAATATCAAGCTAGTTGCATTGTATTGCCTGGATTAAAAGGTATTAGGGAAATTCGTACTAGCGTAATTCAAGCAAAGGCAGAAACTAAATTTCCAGGCGATATCAATGCACAAGAATTATATGTAAAGGAATATAATCGCCAGATACACAATTGGAGTTACAGCAGACTTCAAGAATCTATAAAGTCAAGAGCTGCTGAATTGAAAATTAGTATTAAATTTGGTAAGCAGCCATCTCATAGTACTCTACAAGAACAAGCAATAAATCTAGCATTGTCTGCTTAGTAAGGCAAAATTCCTGCTGTGGGTAGATAAATTTCTACCTGTATATTGTATTATTTAGTGTAATCAATCGGTGCCATCTATTATGATGCAACAGTATCACCCCTTTGTTGAGATACTGTAAGAATGGGTTAGTTTAATGACGCTTGAAAAAGTGTCTTCTTTCTGGCCCTGGTAGCTGCCGACTCTACCTGTGCGTTCATCTAAATGTTTGTTAGCAGTAATTGTTTGGGTAAGCAAATGCTGCTTTTAGATGAGAAAGGACTCGCACCGAGACGCATGGGAAGTATAAGGTGTTAGGGTTCCAAACAACCCAGAACCTTAGCTCTTGACATCAAACTCTATTAGCTTGGTGTTGGGTGCCAGAGCGGCCTGTATAACTGAAATCTTTGATTTTGGTTTTACGAGGAACTTCTATCTCTTACTTTATAGCAAAGTAAGGGTACGGGTATACCGTCACGGTGGCTACCGAACACCACCCCCTAATTTTTATTTTTGGCAAGTCAAAGCAGAGGCAAAATCCCCTGGGATATGCCAAATTGCTAAAACTCTTATCTTGACTGGATTTGAGAATTTTCAAGGCGAATCAAAGTTTATTTATTGGCGATAGAAAATACGCTTTTAAGTAGATGTCAAAATTGCCTGTGAAAAACAGTGAAGATAAGCGTTTGACAAGTCAGGGTTTCAACAACCCTCACAGTAGGCGGTGAGTTGAAAGTTCCGGCAATGCGTAAGCAGCAGCGTATCCTATGGGAGTTTCAACAACCCTCACAGTAGGCGGTGAGTTGAAAGATACCCTTTATCTGACCATGAGCCGATGCCCACTTCAGTTTCAACAACCCTCACGGTAGGCGGTGAGTTGAAAGATAGTACCATGAGTGCCTGCCAAGCATATCAACAATTGTTTCAACAACCCTCACGGTAGGCGGTGAGTTGAAAGATTATGCGTGAAACTTTTAATTTGAAAGGCTTTAAGGTTTCAACAACCCTCACGGTAGGCGGTGAGTTGAAAGTAACGGTTGTCAATCATCTCAACATGACCACCGGGTTTCAACAACCCTCACGGTAGGCGGTGAGTTGAAAGTACATATGATAGATAAAATGTACAATATTATGAAACGTTTCAACAACCCTCACGGTAGGCGGTGAGTTGAAAGATAAATGCTAATTAAATCAAGAGGTGGGTTCCATTAGGTTTCAACAACCCTCACGGTAGGCGGTGAGTTAAAAGCAGCACGGGGGATTGGCGCGTCTTGTTTTAAAGTCGAAGTTTCAACAACCCTCACGCTAGGCGGTTTTATATCGTATAATTAGTTATTAGGGTGGTATGAAAGGAGCGCTGCGATCGCACGATGTAACGCAGCATTTTTATATGAAGTAAGTCCTTTTCTTGACTGAGACTAACAAGGTGAATGCAAAAGCACTTAAGTAATCTTTAGTTACATAATATTAGCCTGGCTGTAACATTCTTGATTGGAGTCCATGTCTGTCACTAATTTTCCTAGTAATTTTGGACAATAATTCTTTAAAACTGGTTTCAACTCTGGACAATAATTCTTTAAAACTGGGTTGATAGCTGAAAGTTAGGGAAATACGTAAATTATGTCGTTTAGCACTGTCAAATTGGACAATAATTCTTTAAAACAGACAATAATTATTTAATGTACATGTCGATTGCCAAATTAAATGACCACTTGACAAATTATTGTCTTTAAAAATATTTAGCTTAAAACCCTTACCAAGTAAGGGTTTTACTATTTTAGCCACAAAATAACCTTCGAGAGACTTATTGCCAAAATACTTGTCCTCTTTTGGAAATTTGCCAAAATACTTGTCCTCTCTTGAAAAACGCTCTCAGCCAACATTTTTACCAAAATTGACAAAATAAATGTCCCTTAAGTAGTACAATACAACCACGTTTGTATTGTACATATATGTAAATATGCTGGATGATCCTGCCAATGGCGATCAAACGCCAGAAACTAACGAGATAGTGGCTGAACTCTCAGCAGATGATAGGCATTTGCTGGATTTAATTCATAAATTGCAACAGCCGTGCGATCGCATCACCTATGGAGAGAGACAAAGGGAGGTTGCAGCCAAACTAGGCAAGTCTGTGCGGACGGTACGGCGACTGGTCAAAAAATGGGAAGAGGAAGGTTTAGCTGCACTTCAAACCACGACAAGGGCTGACAAAGGCAAGCATCGAATCGACACTGATTGGCAACAGTTCATTATCAAGACATATAAGGAAGGCAATAAAGGTAGTAAGCGAATTACTCCCCAACAAGTTGCCATCAGAGTACAAGCAAGGGCTTCTGAATTGGGACAAGAAAAATATCCCAGCTATAGGACTGTGTATCGAGTCTTACAACCGATTATTGAGGAGCAAGAACAAAAAGCAAGTGTTAGAAGCCGAGGTTGGCATGGTTCTCGATTATCAGTTAAAACCCGCGATGGCAAAGACTTATCGGTGGAATACAGCAACCATGTTTGGCAGTGTGACCATACCCGTGTAGACCTATTACTAGTAGATCAGCATGGTGAACTTTTGGGTCGTCCTTGGCTGACAACAGTTGTAGATACTTACTCCCGTTGCATCATGGGAATTAACTTAGGCTTTGATGCCCCAAGTTCTCAGGTAGTGGCATTAGCGCTGCGTCATGCAATTTTGCCTAAGCATTATGGGTCAGAATATGGACTCCATGAAGAATGGGGAACCTATGGGAAACCAGAACATTTTTATACTGATGGCGGTAAAGATTTTCGCTCTAACCATTTGCAACAGATAGGAGTGGAATTAGGATTTGTTTGTCATTTACGCGATCGCCCCAGTGAAGGTGGTATTGTTGAGCGTCCCTTTGGGACTTTTAACACTGACTTATTTTCCACTTTGCCTGGATATACAGGATCGAATGTGCAGGAACGCCCAGAGCAAGCTGAGAAAGAGGCGTGTCTGACTTTGAGAGAGTTAGAACGTTTACTGGTGCGTTACATCGTGGATAAATACAATCAACGTCCTGATGCTCGTTTGGGCGATCAAACTCGCTATCAACGTTGGGAAGCAGGATTAATTGTTGCACCTAATTTAATCTCAGAGGAAAAATTACGTATCTGCTTGATGAAGCAAACTCGACGCTCGATTTATAGAGGTGGATATCTGCAATTTGAAAATCTGACGTATCGGGGCGAAAACTTGGCAGGTTATGCGGGCGAAAGCGTTGTACTGCGTTATGACCCCAGAGATATTACCACTGTGTTGGTGTACTGCCAGAAAGGTAATAAAGAAGAGTTTCTAGCAAGGGCATTTGCTCAGGATTTGGAGACTGAGCAATTATCTCTGGATGAGGCGAAAGCTAGTAGTCGCAAGATTAGGCAAGCAGGAAAAACAATTAGCAATCGCTCAATGTTGGCAGAAGTACGCGATCGCGAAACATTCGTTACCCAAAAGAAAACCAAAAAGGAACGCCAAAAAGCAGAACAGGCTGTAGTTGAAAAGGCTAAAAAACCTGTGCCTGTTGAAGCAGAAGAAATAGACGTGGTATCTCTGAACGGTGAGCCAGAATACCAGATGCCAGAAGTATTTGATTACGAACAAATGCGTGACGATTACGGGTTTTAGAATATGAATTCCAAACCAGCCCAAGAAGTAGCTCAACAATTAGGTAATATTCCACAAAATAGTGAAAAATTACAAGCATAAATTCAACGATTGAACCGAAAGAGTTTTATCCCACTTGAACAAGTACAGATTCTCCATGAATGGCTGGAAGGAAAGCGTCAAGCACGTCAGTGCTGTCGAATTTTAGGAGAGTCGCGTACAGGCAAAACTATTGCCTGTGATGCTTACAGGTTGAGGCATAAACCAACGCAACAGCCAGGTAAACCACCAACGGTTCCTGTGGCTTACATTTTAGTTCCTCCAGAATGCAGTTCTAAGGATTTATTCAGCTTAATTATTGAGCATTTGAAATATCAAATGACGAAGGGAACAGTTGCGGAAATTCGAGAACGGACTCGGCGGGTTTTGAAAGGGTGTGGCGTGGAAATGCTGATTATTGATGAGGCTGATCGCTTGAAGCCGAATACATTTAAAGATGTTAGAGACATTGGTGAAGAATTAGAAATCTCTGTTGTCTTAGTGGGAACTGATCGCTTGGATGCAGTAATTAAGCGGGATGAACAAGTTTACAATCGATTTAGGGCTTGTCATAGGTTTGGTAAGTTGTCAGGAGAAGATTTTAAAAGAACAGTAGAGATTTGGGAGCGACAAATTTTAAGACTGCCAGTTGCCTCTAATCTTTCCAACAAGACGATGCTGAAGACGTTAGGTGAAGCAACTACTGGTTACATTGGTTTGCTGGATATGATTTTGAGAGAATCAGCAATCAGGGCTTTGAAGAAAGGATTACAGAAGGTCGATTTGGAAACTCTAAAGGAAGTCGCTGCGGAGTACAAATAATGGAAATGGTAGAGATTCAACCTTGGCTGTTTCAAATAGAACCTTTACAAGGAGAAAGCCTGAGTCACTTTTTAGGGCGTTGAAAATGGAGCCGATTCGGTTATGTGCAGCTTGCTATGTTGAATCGCCTTGTCACAAAATTGAGTGGCAGTTTAAGGTAACACAAGGATGCAAAAGCCACAATTTAACGTTGTTATCAGAATGTCTAAACTGTGGGTCAAGATTTAAGGTTCCTGCATTTTGGGTGGATGGTTGGTGTCAGCGGTGTTTTCTGACTTTTGCTGATATGGTAAAGTATCAAAAGCCTTTAAATGAGTTTCTGAAAACATAATAGTATTTTTCAAATTTCAGCCATTAATTATCCCCCCTTGCTTTGATGGAAAAGAGGTAGTAAGGGGGGATATTTTATGCTTTAATACATAAGATAATTCGCCACAAATTAAATTGGCTCCCAGAATGATTGAATTATGGGGTAATTTGCTCTGGTTGCTCGACTACCGGATTAAAAATGATTGTGAAAGTTGCATTTGGTATCAGTCGGTGTAGAGCTTGGGAATGAGCTTCCGCATCACTTCGCCGGCGAAACCGAGCAACTATTTGGTGTTGCATATTAGGAAAATAGCGGACTATACACCAAGGATTTAGCTTTTCAATGTAGGTCACAAAAACCTCCTGATAATACCTATAATTTAGCTGGGGAATTGCAGTTGAATAATAGACAAAGCTTGCTTAAAAATTCCCCAAACTAAAGCCACCCTACTGTGAGAGTGGCTGGTAAAAAATGTCATCCTGACATTGCAATTTGTTGACTTTTCGATTCCTACTTATGCCCTTTTAGAGAACAGAGTATCTTCAGAAATTCTTCGGGAATTTCCTCGAAGTGTTCTAGTAGGAAGTCCATGAGGGCAAGATGGCGTAAATCGCTCGGCATAGGACTACGGTAATTACGACCTTTGGAGAACCAACGCCGAACTGTTGAAAGTGAACGAGAGCATATCCGAGCGATCGCTTCATGATTGACATCCCATTTGGCATAAAAATTCTTGGGTGTCATTCCCAGCTGACAATGACTGTATAGATCAATCAAATTTTGCTCTCGTGCTTGTAAAGGACGCGGATTAGTCATAGCATTGGTTCCGCTTCCAGTGGTTCTAAATCTTCTTCCCAGGCAATATCGGCATATGTCCAAGCAGCACTGGGGCTATCTTTGCTCAACCAAATCAGGTAGCACCAAGTCCAGCAGCAAAGATGGGGAGCAAAGCTATAAAATCTGCCGATCGCAGTTCCCCAATCGGTGTCACAACCAATCCAACGCAATTTATCGCCGTACAAAAAGCGGGGTGTCTTTGCTGTATTTGGAAAGTCTTCAGGTAAATCAACAAAACTAGGAGAAAATTTCTGGGTAATTAATCTTGGCAGTAAATCCTGGCGATTGAGCGCGATCGCACTCAAATAATTAGCAATCAGTTCAGCATCAATGCTGTGAGTTAATTGGGAAATCAACAACGCTGCTAAACTTTCTTGTTCTTGCTGTTCACAATAATTGCTGAGTTTCGCCAATAGTTCAGCAATACCAAAGTCATCTAAGGCTTGTTGATAGCCTCTGTATTTATCTGTTTTGTGGCAAACAGGTTTTAACATGGAATATGTCTCCTGTGAGAGGGAGCCAGAAGCCAGTGCGTCAGCCCTGAGAAAGTTGCGCGCTGGCTTTTGACTTACCAGTAATTATACATAGATTTCATGTACTTCTATTTAAAATTATTTGTTATTAGTGATTTAATATAAAAATACATAGAAAAGTTGATGATAGTCACATGGGGAAAGTAACGCTGAGTATTTACATGGAAGAAGAAGACAAAGAAGCTCTGCAACAACTGGCGGATGCAGAGGAGCGTTCTTTGTCGCAAATGGCAGTGTTAATTCTGAGACGAGCGATTAGACAAGCGCAGGCGGATGGAACGATTTCGTCAAATCAAGGAAAAGGGAAGTGAGGCGATCGCGTATTGTGTTTGCAGAAGATAGGCTGTCCCTTTGATGAAGCGGCTTAGGACTGTAAATTAATGTTTCCTGAGAAAGTGATCGCCACAATTTAAGCTTGCTTTCAGAATGTCCAAACTGTGGCTGCATGGGTGGTGTCAAAGGTGTTTTATGATGTTTGGAGAGATGGCAGAGTTACAAAATCCGGCTTAGAACCTACAGATTAATAGGCACAGTCTGTTTAATTTTGGGGGAAATAGAAATAGGAGTATACAGATCAATATCAACTTCAACTTCATCTATAACTCGGATCGAAACAATCAGAGCATATCTAGCTGTTTTATTCCATCCTTCCCACCTCGGATTATATTTCCACCAACCGCTAACAGGATATATACCAATAGAATCTTTCTGAGCCAATTCAGCCGCAGTACCTTGCCAAATATCAGAATGAATTGAACCGCGATTCCATGTTTTGGGGCCTAAGAACCATCCACTGTCGCTACTTCCAGTAGATGTAACATTCTCTTCAGTTTCTTGCTCTTGCTTGTTAATTCGTTTTCTAAAATCAGCCAAAGTCTCTGTAGAACGCTTAACAGCAAGCCTTAAACCATAAGAGGCATAAGAATGTTTATTTTCCCATCCTCGCTCTCCAGGGTTAGGTTCGATAAAATATGAAAGTGTTACCCGCATTTCTACTTTTGCTTCACGCAAATTTTCTAGCTCTTGTGTTGGCCAAGGCAGTATGTGAAGGTTCATTTCTTTTGTTTTTACCGAACCTTTACCATCCTTTTTGTGAAAAGGCTGCAACTGATCTTCACAAATCATTGTTAAGTCATTTTTACTACTTAAAAGCGCCCTCTCTAGGCTAGGAACACCATAACCGTACCGACGCAATAATGTAGATATTTTTTTACTCTGCGAGGGATTTCTAGGTAAATTACCAAGCATTGCCGGAGTCCATTCTGCGGAGTGGACTATTAAGGCGCGAATTGTTTCTGCCCAGTATTCGGGGTGTTTAGCCCAAATACGTGCTGCCATATAGCTACACAAAGCTGTTGCGGCGCTAGTATCTCCAGAAAGGTTAAATTGCCGTACATTAGGTTGATAATAAGTTGTCAGAAGTCGTAAGTCATCAATATCCATACCAGGAGAATGAGGATCATCAGTTGCTAGGTTGCCCCCCTCAAAAGTCACATCCGGTCGAATAGGCCATTTATCAGTCCATAAAAGAGAAGTTCTACTTCGAGGTGAAAGATCGCCAGCAGGAGCAATAGTTTGCCATTGAGCATACTTTGGATTATTTATATTGACTTTATCGGTATAAGCACCAACAACAAGTGCATTCCACGCTTGGGAGGGATTTTCTGCTTGGCTTACATCATTTCGATTAGGATACTCACTAAATATGATATCCCCACCGATATTGCCAACCGGAATAACCATGAGTCGCTGAAATTCAAAGCAGATTTGATCTACTGCTGCTGACCAAGAAGAAGGAACTCCTCTATTATTGTCGATTTCACTCGTGACAGGCATACAAATGACACGTTGGCGCTCAGGGTTGCTAATTTCTACACGAGAAACAGCTTCCTTCGTAATTGCTCCATAAAGCTTGGGGTCGTTTTCTCCTTGGTCTGGAAGTATTTTTACAGATTCCAACCTGTGGGTAAGATGTACTTTATTTGCTGTTGCTAGTGAATTGTAGAGGTTGCCATAAAGGGCTAGTCCAGCCATGTCAGTACCATGTCCAAACCAATGTTTACTGTCCGCCACTCCCCAGTTTGGATTGCACGTAAACAAATCATGAGGATCAAGAGCTGGCTCAATTAAACGATGGGAGCGTGTAACGCCGCTATCTAATAAACAAACAGCTAAACTAGTATTTGATGCTACTATAGTACGCCCTAACAGTTCTTTGACCCAACTTGTCTGTTCTTGCATATCCATCTCAAAGAACATAGATGGTGAATCTTTAGCAAGGCGAAGTTCAGCAATTAAGCTAGTGTTGTTAATAATTCGAGATAAGGTTATTACAGATGTCAATACCAAGACTACTTCTCTATCAGGGAAAGTAATTGAGTTTCCTGTTGTCCTAATATCGAGTCTTTGAGCTATTTGCTGGAAAGATTCACGACAACCATGACGTAACCAAACTTCCCACCATACCTCCTGAGATTCAGATGGAAATTCAAGATTGTCTGTGAATAGCGCACGCACTGTACCTAAGCTAATATCATCCAACCGTGCGATTAAAGGCTCATTTTTTGGCTTTCCTTTATTTGTTTCTTTATCACGGTAAGCTTCGATTTTTGAAGCGAAAAAATCCGATGCTTTTTCTGGTACAAATACGGTTACTGATACGGTTTCGTCTGCTTCATCAGATGAGTGAACAGCAAGCAACTCGATGTTTTTAGGCTTGTTCTCCAAGAAATCAAGTGCTTTAAGTTCGCTTTTTGGTAGCTGGAACTCTAAATAAAAACCAACTTCTCCAACTGCAAGTTCTGGTTCACGTAATAATTTTTGTTGCTGATAATTTTCAAGGGCTTTTTCAAAAGCTTGTTGCAACCTTTCGGCATGTTCTATACGATTACGCCGTGGCAAGGGTTTTTTATCTATTACTTTTCTTGGATATGTATAGTTTTTGCTATCTCCCTTTACCATTATGTAAAGATTAGGGAGATTCCTTTGGTAGTCTGGCATTGGGTCGAGAGGTTAATTTGAATACATCTTTATTAAAATAATACCGTAGTCACTTAAAGATAGTGTTTTTGCGCTCTAGAATCGCAGAAATCATGTTTTCTTCAGAAATTGAATCTTGATCAGAAATCACAGCTACTTTCGCCGCTTCATCTGCGGCTCGAACTAATTCTGCTTGACTTAGACCATTAGCACTCTCAATAATATATTCCCAATTTTGCCACTCAGTATCAAAAGGAGCTAGACGTGTTTTGAGTAATTTGCGAACAACTTCTTGATTTGGTAGCTCATATTCAATAACATCATCGAAACGTCGAAAAAGAGCCTTATCTAATAAATCAGGATGATTAGTCGCAGCAATGATTAGGCTTTGGCTGTCATCATTCTCCAAAAGCTGCAAGCAGGAATTTAAAACCCGGCGAATCTCTCCAACGTCATTAACTGAAGCACGTTGTGAGCCAATGGCATCAAACTCGTCAAAAAAATAAACACCTCTTGTCACCAGCATTGCATCAAATATGAGTTTAAGCTGATTAGCTGTCTCACCCATAAACTTTGTAATTAGACCAGTATAAAGAACTGTGAAAAGAGGAAGTTGTAGTTCTCCAGCAAGAGCAGCAGCAGTCATCGACTTACCTGAACCTGGTGGGCCAACTAAAAGTATTTTGCGACGAGGTTTGAGATTATACTCAGCTAAACGATGCTGCTTGATATGTTCTATAAGAATACGCTGTAATCTTTTTTCTAAAACTGGAGGAAGAACCATATCAATAAGTCTTGTGTCTGAATACTGAACCGATACAAGATTTACTAGTTCTCCCTTGGGTTGGACAAGAGGTACAGGGGAACCTTTACGCTCAATAACAGATTTGCGCTCTTTTGCTTTATCAATGAGAATTTGAATGTCTTGAGCAACTTTGGTGTGTCCTTGTCGTGCTTCATGTGCAGCCATCTGTAGAGCAACAGAAAAAAATTGCTGCTCCTCACCTTCTAGGTAGCTCTTCAAGAGCGCAATAATATGGCGAGCTGTTGACATAAGGCATTTAATCTGACAAGTTTTTTAGGCTCTCATAAAGTACAACATTCTATTTTACAACTTTAAAAAGCGTCTATAGGTACTAAACTCTATATTTTCAGAATCTCTTAAGTACAAATGTACTATACAAAATAACAAAAAGCAATGATCAATAATTTCGCCTAATCAATAGGACTAATCCGTTTTTCAAGCGATCGCCTCTCATCTCCCGCAGCAAACCCATTTACACTTCATTGACGGTTTTCGCTTCCAAGTTCTCAGTTATACTTTGGAAGAGTTCCAACGCTGCTTCTAAATCCTCAGCAATCTCTAAAGCTAAAACATCCGGTGCAGGGAGGTTATCAGAGTCTTCTAAACTTTCATCCCTCAGCCAAAAAATATCCAGACTGACTTTATCGCGTTGCATCAGTTCTTCATAGCTAAAAGCTCTAAACCTGTCTGTTTCCTGGCGTTCCTGGCGATTTTGAGCATTAAAGCATTGGATAAAGTCTTGCAAGTTGTCGTAGCGCAGAGGATTGGTTTTCAGGGTAAAGTGCTGATTGGTTCTGAAATCGTAAATCCACAGTTTCTTAGTCCAGGGATCGGCGCTAGCGGGTTTGCGGTCAAAGAATAAGACGTTAGCTTTGACACCTTGAGCGTAGAATATACCTGTTGGCAGTCTCAGCAAGGTGTGTACGTCGCATTCGTGCAGTAATTTCTTGCGGATGGTTTCACCAGCACCACCTTCAAACAGGACGTTATCGGGAACGACAACCGCAGCTTTACCGTTGATTTGCAGTAGGGTTTTGACGTGCTGGAGAAAGTTTAACTGTTTGTTAGATGTGGTAGCCCAAAAGTCATCACGGCGATAAACGACCTTTTCTTTGTCTGCTTTGCCATCGTCGTTGAAAACTGTGATGCTGCTTTTTTTACCGAAGGGTGGATTGGTTAATACTAATTCAAAGCGATCGCCTGGATCTGCCATTAAGCTATCTTTAGCATCAACTGGACTTTCATCGCCAGCAATACCGTGTAAATACAGATTCATCGCACAGAGGCGCACTACCCCATCAGCGACATCAAATCCTTTAAAGGTTTGATTTTTCAGGAATTGCTTTTGGGCTTTATCGAGTCTGTAATTTTTGCTGATGTGATCGTTAGCAACTAGGAAAAAACCACCTGTACCGCAAGCAGGATCGCAGATGCGTTGTCCTGGTTGGGGTTGCATGACTTCGACAATGGCTTTAATTAATGCCCTTGGCGTAAAATACTGCCCTGCGCCGCCTTTGACATCTTCAGCGTTCTTTTGCAGCAGTCCTTCGTAAATTTCTCCTTTTACGTCGATATCTAAACCAATCCAAGTTTCTGAGTTGATAAGTTCTACCAGTCGCTTGAGTTTGGCGGGGTCTTGAATTTTGTTTTGCGATTTGCGGAAGATAACGCCCAATAGTCCTTTTTCTTTACCCAGGTTTTCTAAAGTGTGGCGGTACTGGGTTTCTAAAGCATCACCATCTTGCGATCGCAGTGCTGACCAACTGTATTCTGGGGGAATGGTGGAACGTTTGCCCAAAGGTAGGGGAAGTTGGTTTTGTTCTTCGACCATCTTCAGGAACAGCAAATAGGTAAGCTGTTCTACATAGTCACTGTAGCTAACGCCGTCATCGCGGAGGACGTTGCAGTAATTCCAGAGTTTTTGAACGATGGTTGAGGATTCGTTAGCCATTGAGTGATGATAAAGGTTGTTTTATTAGCAACGAGGAATTATACATTTTAGGATGACAAATGCACTACCTTTGACCTGACACTGATATGGTGAGAGCGATCGCATCAGTAAACCTCTTCCTCTTCGCCATACTGTACTGGTGCTTCACCATGAATCTCAAGAATTTTGGGCTTTTTCATTTTGGGATTAGCAGGTTCAATTTTTTCTAGCTGCAAATCAAACTCCCACTCATCCAATAAATCAAAGATAAATTGCAGATGATTTCCTGTTTTTAGTGGTAATTCACCCAAGCGAAAATCGCTGGTGTTTGGGGGAATATCAACAAAGGGATGGGAAAATTCAAAGGTACGCCCTAAATGGTCTTTGTAAATGAATCGGTAGAGGTGTTCAAAGTCAAAATCAAATGCTTGAACAAATGCTGCGGCGACTTGATCGAGATTGAAGTTGCTAGGAATGGCTATGCGCCGCCAAGCATCCAGCAGGGTGACTTTAAAAGTATAAATTGCTTCGGTGAACTCTCCTTTGGCAATGACTAAGGTTTGTTCCCATTCAGGAAAGTAGGTTTGGAGTGATGGTTTTAATTTTTCAAAGGCGATGCGGAAGTTAAGGGTAATTTCCTCCTCTTCTCTGTCTGGTTCAATTTCATCATAAATTTCGGAGATTAAAGCTATCATTGCATCTCCCCAAGGACGGTGCTTTACAGCAGCGATACGCCATCCTTTAGCAGGTTCGGGTTTTGCTGGGATGAGTTCGAGGAAGCCAAATAAATGAAATAGGCTAAGACTGTGCAAGCCAGGGTAATAAACTAATTTATCTTGTTCTGAGTAACTGTTAAAGGTTAAGCCTTCATCTGGAATTTCTGTTTTTTTACCTTGGGTGATAACTTGAGACAGTCCAGAGGTGCGGAGGACGAAATATAACCCGTAAATGTAGGGGTAGGATTTTTGTTGGGGACGCTTGAGGTTAGTTTCAATGGGGTAACTCAAGCGGGAATTGAGTTGCTGGAGGTATTTGAGGGAGAATTGATAATAAGTGCTGCTAACTTCAACGCCGTCAGGTTGGAGAAATTCTAAGATGGTTTGAAAGTCCCGCAGAATTGTTCCTGGGGAATTTTGGGTGATGGTTTGCTGTTGGAGAAGTTGCTTTTTGTCTTGGGTGAGGGTTGGGAGTTGTTCGCCCAGATGATTGGGAACGGGGAATAGTCGTTTAATCATCTAATTTCAACTCTAGTTGTGTAGCTGTAGTTTTAGATTTACGGGGTTGCTTGGATTTAATTGTAGATTGACGTTTTGGTTTTTTGTCAGCTTCGCGGTTAGCTTTCTCTGCTTTGATGCGTTCTAGAAGTTTTTCGGCGGGTTCGTCGTTGGGGTCTTGGGGTACGAGTTTGCCTTCAAATGCTTGTTTTAAGATGGTTTGGCGGAGTCTTTCAGCGCGTTTTAGGTTTACGTCTATGGTTTTTTCAAGTTGGTCGATTACGGATAATAAAAGTTCAACTGCCTCAACGATTTTTAATTGTTCAATAATGGGAGGAATAGGAACAGGCATTGCAGCCATTGATTGAGTATTAAAATGTATTAAAGCAACACCAACTTGTTGAGCATTCACACGCGATCGCGCTACTGAGTTCATGTAAAAAGCAGCAAAGTATGGATTAATTGCCTTTGGTTGTTTGACTATAACTAAATCTGAACAATTAGCTTCTTTCAGAGTTTCAGGTATTACACAAGATACACCAACGCTTCCAGATCTAACAACAACTAAATCACCTGGTTCAAGGCTAGATTTTCTCAACTGTGTATGGAAATTTGGAGAAATAAACTTTATTCCTTCTGAATTATATCGATTTTCTCTTACATTCTGAGAGCGTAAAAAAGGTATACCATTTTCTATATATTCATCTTTCATTGAACCCACATGACCAACAGTTACACGTTCACACACTTGGTCAAAAGTTCCCCAACACCAGCCATCGGGTAACTCAGGTAAATCAGATATATCTGGTCTAACTGGTTCTTTATATTTCAGCTTCCAACTGTCATCCTTGGGAGTTTTACCCTGTGCTTTCATCTTCGCCAGTTGTTCAGCTTCCCACTTCTCCCGTCGCTGCTTGAGGATGCGTTCAAGTAACACTGAGGCGGGTTCTAATTCTCCTTGATTCGCTTCCCGCCATTCTTTAGTTAAGTTTCCTTCGACTGCGGCTTTTAGCACCGCCTGACGGTAGCGTTTTAATTTAGCTTTTACTTTTTTGAGTAACTCTACCCCTGCATCAAGTTGGGTGAATAGTTCCTCAATTTTGCTGACTATGCGATTTTGTTCAGCAATTGGGGGAATGGGAATAGAAATAAAATCTAGTTCTCTGGTAGCAAAACTGACCTGATTAACAGCCCTCTTAATCAGAAAGTAAATTTGTTTTTTAGCAATAATAGTTTGACAAAAATAATTAGCAAATTCTGATAATATAGCTTCGTTTTTTAACTCAAGAGCATAGTTATTGAACCCAACAATAGCTTCCCCATGACAAGTTTTGAATACAGCCGATTTCCCGATTTGTTCTATACTATTAACGCAATTTAGAATTAGATCTCCGGGCTTTAACTTACATTTTTCTATTTGGTCAAAACCTTGTAAATACTTTTGGTCTAAATTAAGATTTAATTGACCATTTGCTAAGTTTCCTGATGTTATATATCTTATCCCTAGACCTTCTTGGTTACACTTAAGAGAAGGGCCTCTTTTAACTTTATTAATAACTGTAGAAAAATTTACCCACACCCACCCTTGCGGCAACTCATACAAATCCTCACCCATTACGCAGCTAACGCCTCATTCAACTCATCCAAAATATCCATTAAATCATTTCCAAACAACTGATAACCCTGAAACGCCTCCTGTGGCATTTCCTGTAAATCCTCTGGCTCAATCTTCAAACTCGTGGCTATATGCTCCTTAATCTTTTCCAACCACCCCACCTGCTGTGAGGTAAACTCTTTTGTTGCTAACCACTGCTGAAACTTCTCCTCAACTGTCACCGCGTAGGGTTCTAACGTCTCCGTTTCCCCCATCGCAAAGCGTACCAGAGAAATGATATCAGTCAACAGCTTTTGCACCCCTGCACCCCTGACTTTATCTGCTTGCAACTGAGCATAAGCTTGCCATAACTTCTCTGCTGTCAGGTTACACGGTGGACGTTCTAGGGCATTCGCTAACTGCTTAATCTGCTCGTAGGTTAACCGCCGCTGTCCGTAGGGCTGATTATACAGGATTTGCAGCGCGGTAATTTCATCCTTATTCGCCTCAATACACTTGTGAAAAGTCTCCACAGTCCCCATCGCCTTATCCCTGGCGCTGGTATCAAATCCCGCAGCTAATACCACATCCTGACTAACTGTATCAATTAGCTGCTCATTATTACTTTTAATATCTTTGAGCAAATTCCGAAACCGGGGATTATCAAAGGGTTGACAAGCAAGGTTGATTAATACCTCTGCTGCTTGCTGCTGTTGTATTTCTGTGGGTGTTGGAGTTTGGAACTGGGCGATCGCCTGTTCAATTTGCCTATCTGGATCGACAGCATCGAGTAACTCTCTGGTAATCTGTTGAATAGACTTGCCCCCAGCAGCAGTTTTTAATTCTGTGCGTTCATCCGCATTCAGTTGCCTTTCTAACTTTGCCAAGCGTCCCGCCAAGGACATCAGCGTGTCTTCATCTCGCTGATCCAATGCCACTGCTTGCACTAATTTATCAAAAGGTACACTGCGTTTGCGCTCCAAAGGTTGAGAATCAGTTTTATCCGACTCGCACACACCCACCGCATCCACAATCACGAATTGTTCTTTAACTTGAGCATCCGGTGTCACTCCCTGAAAATCTGTAGAATTGATTGTGCGGGTTCCCCGCCCTTTCATCTGCTCAAAATAAATCCGCGATTTCACATCCCGCATAAATAGCAAGCATTCCAGAGGTTTGATATCCGTCCCCGTGGAAATCATATCGACGGTGACAGCAATGCGGGGGTTATAGGAGTTGCGGAAACTGGCGATTAAATCTTCTGTCTTCTCCCCAGTGGTGCGATAGGTAATCTTTTTACAAAACTCATTCCCCTTGCCAAATTCTTGGCGGACAATTCGCACAATATCTTCAGCGTGGGAGTCATCCTTGGCAAAAATCAGGGTTTTAGGAACTTCAGTTCTACCAGGGAATATCTCGGTGAATAATCGCTGTTTAAAAGTGCGAATCACCGTGCGAATTTGATCCATCGCCACAACAGAACGATCCAACTCCCTTTCCGCATAGCTGACATCTTCATCCAAACGCTGCCAACGGATGGCACGAGTTTGGCGATCGCGTCTATCAATGTAAAATCCTGCTTGGATATTGCTACCCTGTTCTGTAATTTGGGTGCGAATGCGATAAACCTCATACCCCACATTCACCCCATCAGCTACCGCCCGTTCGTGGGAATACTCCATCACCAAATTCTGATCGAAAAAGCCAAAGGTTTGCAGAGAAGGCGTTGCAGTCAGTCCGATAATGAAAGCATCAAAATATTCCAAAACTTGCCGCCACACATTGTAAATCGAGCGGTGACATTCATCGGTGATTATGAAATCAAAGGTTTCAATAGGAATTTTCGGGTTATAAACCACATCCTTGGGTTGCTGATTTTCCTCTTCCCCATCGAACTGTGATGCTTCCTCATTTTCTGCCTCAAATTCAGCTTCTCCCCGCAACATTGAATAAAGACGCTGAATCGTGGTGATACACACCTTATTCACCGGATCGATGGTATTGGAACTCAACAACTGCACATTATAGAGTTCAGTAAACTTGCGCCCATCATCAGGGGTGACATACTGCTGAAACTCCTTCTGCGTTTGCTCTCCCAAATTCTTCCGATCCACCAAAAACAAAACCCGTTTCGCCCCAGCTAACTTAATCAGCCAGTAGATAAAACTCACAGCAGTATAGGTTTTGCCTACACCCGTCGCCATCTGAATCAACGCTCTAGGGCGATTTTCTTTGAGAGAATTAAATAAACCTGCGATCGCTTCTTGCTGACAGTCTCGTAAATCTTCAGTTTCAATTGTGGGTAACAGTTGCAAAAGCCCTCTGAGGGTGTCAGACTTGCCTAGCCATTCCTGTAGCATTTCCGGTTTGTGGAAAGTAAACACCCGCCTTGAGCGATAATCAGGGTCACGGGAGTCACGAAAGAATGTTTCTATACCACTGCTTTCGTAGATGAAAGGTAAAGGCTTTTGATGACAGGGAAGACTTTTGGGCAAGTTAAAGGAATATTTGTCAGATTGGATTTCAACACCGCTTAAAGCAAATCCAGCAGGTTTCGCTTCAATGACTCCAACAGCCTTGCGATTGATGAATAACAAGTAATCAGCATAACCAGATTTCAGGGGATATTCCCGCACCGCAATTCCCAACCCTGCACCCAAGTTAACTTGCTCATAGTCTTGGATAACCCATCCTGCGGCGGTGAGTAATTGGTCAATTTTTTGCCTTGCTTGTTCTTCTGGTTTCATCACTGGGTTACTATGCACTTACACAAATTTTCATGCCTTTTTCTAAGAAGTGCAAGTAACATTAATCTCAGTAAAATTACTGTCTTTGAGCTAGGATATACAAATAACAGTTTTGTCCTATCGCGCTAATTTATTCGTCAACTGCTGATAAATCACGTCCAACCAAACGGGAATTACAGGCTTACCTTCATCTAAAGATGCGATCGCTTGTTCTCGGTCATACACTACAAGATTTAGCGATCGCTTATGCCCCTGTAAAAGTAGCATCCACCGACTACCTTTACCAGAGTCAAACAACTCCGGTTCCTTGTCTTTGAGGGTTTTCAGTGTAGTACTGGCAATATCAAAACTTAATCCCATCGACAGAAAATATAACATTGCTGCCAGTTCCATCAAATTCGGCTTTGAGTAATAAATACTACGTCCTGTTCCCGTCTCACCAATAACAGGAACAACCACACCCTTTTCCCGCCAGTACTGGAGTTGGCGCAGGGTGCAACCTGTAATTTCAGCCGCTTGTTTACTCGTAAAAAACGTTTCTTGCATGAAATCATTGTAGGCACAGCAGCTAATTAAACATTTATGATATTATTAGACATATATGTTCGTAAGCGTATGAGCCAAATTACTATTCAGTGTCGTTTAGTAGCAAGTGAATCTACCCGCCAACAGCTATGGAAGCTGATGGCAGAGAAAAATACGCCACTGATTAACGAACTATTGCTAAAGGTAGCTCAACAGCCAGAGTTTGAGAGTTGGCGGCAAAAAGGCAAGCACCCAGGCAAAATTGTCAAAGAATTATGCGAACCTTTGAAAACTGACCCCCGCTTCATCGGTCAACCCGGACGCTTTTACACGAGTGCGATCGCATTGGTGAATTACATATATAAATCTTGGTTTGCTTTGATGAAGCGATCGCAATCCCAACTAGAAGGCAAAATTCGCTGGTGGGGAATGCTCAACAGTGATGTTGAATTGGTAGAAAGTAGTGGTGTCAGCTTAGATAGTCTTCACACTAAAGCTGCTGAAATTTTGGCTCAACTTGCCCCCCAGTTAGATACAGTTGAACCACAACTAGGGAAAGGAACGAAACGTAAGAAAACCAAAAAATCTAAACAATCAGATAGCGATCGTAGTATCTCTAAAACTTTGTTTGAGGCTTACCGCGACACAGAAGAAATATTAATACGTTGTGCGATTAGCTACTTACTCAAAAACGGCTGCAAAATCAACAATAAAGAGGAAGACGCTGAGAAATTTGCTAAACGCCGCCGTAAACTGGAAATTCAGATTGAACGCTTGAGAGAACAGCTAGAGGCACGAATTCCCAAAGGTCGAGACTTAACTGATGCCAAATGGTTAGAAACTCTTTTGCTTGCCACTCATAATATTCCTGAAAATGAAGCGGAGGCGAAATTTTGGCAAGACAGTCTTCTAAAAAAATCTAGCAAGATACCTTTCTCAGTTGCTTATGAAACCAACGAAGACATGACTTGGTTTAATAACGAGCGTGGACGTATCTGTGTAAAATTTAATGGTTTGAGTGAGCATACTTTTCAAGTCTATTGTGATTCTCGCCATTTACAGTGGTTTCAACGCTTTTTAGAAGACCAGCAAATCAAGCGTAACAGTAAAAATCAACACTCTAGCAGCCTCTTTACTCTCCGTACTGGGCGTGTTGCTTGGCAAGAAGGGGACAGTAAAGGCGAAGAGTGGAACGTTAACCGCTTAACCTTCTACTGTTCTGTAGATACTCGCCTATGGACGGCTGAAGGGACAAACCTTGTCAGGGAAGAAAAAGCAGAAGAAATTGCTAAAACTATTACCCAGACAAAAGCCAAAGATGAACTCAACGATCAACAACTTGCTCATATAAAACGGAAAAACTCATCTTTAGCCAGAATTAATAACCCCTTTCCCCGTCCCAGCAAGCCATTATATAAGGGTCAATCTCATATTCTTGTTGCAGTTAGCCTTGGTTTAGAGAAGCCTGCAACGGTAGCAGTAGTTGATGGTTCTACAAATACAGTCATTACCTACCGCAGTATTAAACAACTACTAGGCGATAATTACAAACTACTAAACCAACAGCGGCAACAAAAGCATTCTTTATCCCACCAACGCCAAATAGCTCAAATGCTGGCTGCACCAATTCAAATGGGAGAATCAGAGTTAGGGCAATATGTAGACAGATTACTAGCTAAAGAAATTGTGGCGATCGCCCAAACATATAAAGCTGGCTCTATTGTCCTCCCTAAGTTGGGCGATATGCGAGAACAAGTTCAAAGTGAGATTAAAGCCAAAGCCGAACAGAAATCAGACTTAATAGAAGTTCAACAAAAATATGCCAAAGAGTACCGAGTTAGCGTCCATCAGTGGAGCTATGGTCGATTGATTACAAATATCCGCTCGTCAGCGGCTAAAGCTGGAATTGTCATAGAGGAGTCAAAACAGCCAATCCGAGGTAGTCCACAGGAAAAAGCGAAAGAGTTAGCGATCGCTGCTTACAATTACCGTCAAAAAACCTGATTGACAAAAAACCGAACCTTGAAAATAGAATAGGTATAAGTAATAGCGCCGCAGTTCATGCTTGTTAAAAGCCTCTGTACTGTGTAAATGTGGGTTAGTTTGACTGTTGTCAAACAGTCTTGCTTTCTGACCCTGGTAGCTGCCCACCTTGATGCTGCTGTCCCTTGAGGACAGGAATAAGGTGCGCCCCCAGTAATAGAGGTGCGGGTTTACCGCAGTGGTGGCTACCGAATCACCTCCGACCAAGGAGGAACCCACCTTAATTATTTTTTTGGCGAATCGAAGCGGGGTCAATTTCCCTGGGGATCTGCCAAAACTTCAAATTGCTTATTGATTAAGGCTTATAGCTTTTATGATGTCAGTTAATTTACTTTTTCAAGTGTTAACGGACAGGCAATTTTGGCAGACCTGACAAAAATGCTTCTGGAAGTTTTAGCTAGTGAAGGATTTGAGGCGCTGGAGTTTCAATACCCCTCACACCTTGAGGCGGGTTGAAAGAGGATGCTGTTGACTCTAATAATAATGTTTTGCGCTGCAAGTTTCAATACCCCTCACACCTTGAGGCGGGTTGAAAGTAATAATCCATCGTGACAATGGGGAGCCTGCAAGGTTTCAATACCCCTCACACCTTGAGGCGGGTTGAAAGAAACTCCTCAAGAAATTACTATTATTGACTGGCACAAGTTTCAATACCCCTCACACCTTGAGGCGGGTTGAAAGCTTGACGAATAGCATCTATCAAGTCCACCTTTTTTAGTTTCAATACCCCTCACAACTTGAGGCTGGTTGAAAGTCAGCATTGTTCTGTTTGAAAGTCTAATAGATTAAAACACTGTTACAGTTGTAGAATTAAGGTGGGTTGAAAGGAGCGCTGCGATCGTACACAGAATTAGGTATGTATAGTAGCTTGATGATAAGTTAAAGGACAATTAATTTGGCATAGCAGACAGCAATTTGACAATATGGACATGAATTTGTCAACACGGACAAATAATGTGTCACTGTACAAATGTACATATGGAGAATAGGGAACTCGAATCCCTGACCTCTGCGGTGCGATCGCAGCGCTCTACCAGCTGAGCTAATTCCCCTTAATTAGTGCTGAGTCTTGTTAACTCAATGCACTACCACAGTATAATATTCTAACATTCAGTTGCTGTAGGCTGAGACTCTTTTTGCAAAAAGACTTCCTGTACTCGTTCTAGTTCTAAATCAGTTAAATAATCCACAGTCCAGTTACAGCAACGCTGGAGCATATGAAATGGGTAAGTATTCGCTACACCAACAACTTGCATATTAGCTCGTTTCGCCGCTTGAATACCACCTGGAGTATCTTCTATTGCTAAACACTGTTGTGGATGCAAATTCAAATCAGGATATTTTTGATTCAACCGTTCTACTGCCAGCAAATAAGCGTCAGGTTTAGGTTTACTGTTGGTAACATCGTCACCCGAAACGATAACTTGAAAATATTCAGCCAGCTTGGCGCGAGTGAGTACCAATTCTATTTCTTTGCGAATTGCACCACTAACTAACCCTATTTTCAGATTGCGCGAACGCACCTGATATATCAAGTCTTCTACACCTGGATATATAGGCAGTTTTTCGAGTTTTTCTATTTCTACGGCATAGGCTTGTGCCTTGCGGTTGAGCAACGCGGTTAAATACTCTTCAGTTGCAAGTCTACCACGATTAGCCAGCAGTTGTTCAAAACAAGCGCGATCGCTGCGTCCAAGAGTTGCTTGACGCTCACTCACCTTTTGGGGTTGAAGATTTTCCTCAACGAGAATCTCATCTATTAATTGCAAGTGAATGGCCTCATCTTTAATGATGATGCCATTGAAATCAAATAGAATTGCCTTTAAACTCATGCTGTTATGCCAAAAACTGGAGATCCAAAGTCCTCCAAATCATTATTATCTATTGTGCTATCTATTGATATGCGATTGTACTGTTGTACTTTTTTTTGAGCATTTACATCTGTTGCAGAAATGGGTTTAACACCACTAGTTACTTGATTTACCCACCACAGATCTTGAGTTTCCACCGCTGCAAACCCTGCTTTCCTGATACTCCCAGCCAAATTACCAGCAGCATACTCCCGAATATAAGGCTCCTGAAAAATATCATTGAGCCAGTCTAACTGATGTAACGTTTTCTGATTACCATCTAAAACCAATATTTGCCCACCAGCGACGAGTAACCGAAAACTTTCTCGCAAAATTGCCTGACATACTACACTCGGCGTTTCATGAAACAGCAAACAAGCCGTGACTAAATCAAAAGCAGCGTCTTGAAAGTTTGTTTTTTCAGCATTCCCATGTCGCCATCTGATATCTAAACCAGCACTTTTAGCTTTATCTTCTGCCCTTACCAGCATATAAGGTGATAAATCTAAACCGATGACTTCCGCTTGGGGAAAAGCCTGCTTCAACATTAAAGTAGTTGAACCTGTGCCACAGCCTAAGTCAAGTATACGTCGCGGCTGTACTTTAACCGCATCAATCAAAGCTTGACGTACTGAAGTTTCATTGGGTAGTAAAACGTATTGAGTAATAGGATCGTAGAAAACCGCCGCTTGGGGGTTGAGATATCCGCCCTCAATACCGTGAAAGTTTTGGCTATCGTAGTATGAGGGAATTATGACATCAGGTTGACGCAAGCGATCGCCTTGTTTTTCCCAGTCGATACTATCCGCGTAACGCCGCCACTTTTCCTCATCAATCAAAAAACGCACCACCGGCGAAAGAAAATTTTCCCAAATTGGATTTTGTTGCACTGCCATAGTTGAGGGTACAGCCTTTTGCTTTATAGATTTTAATAAGGGCGCTCGTTGTAGTCTGTCAAGCCAACTTTGCTTGGGATAAGTAAATGTGAGAAACAAAAACTCTTCCCCCACCCCCTACTCCCCACCTTCACCCGACAATTTTGGGTTAGTGGACTACTAAAAGCGATCGCGTTGACACTTGAAAAAATATATACTACATGTATAATACAAATTAAAACCTAAAAGTCATGCCATATATAAATTTTTATAAATAGCTACTGAGCAGCTGCCAAATTCAGAGTTTAAACTCAAATTTCACGTTACCGATTCAAAATATCGCAAATTATGCCCTACGAAGAGTTAGAAATTACCACACCGACACCCGTTTTCTCTTGGGCAAATCATCCTTTGGGACATGAAGAAACCAAGATGGCAAAGAATGTGGCATCACTACCATTTGTGTTTAAGCATGTAGCCTTGATGCCAGATGTCCACTTAGGAAAAGGTGCTTTAGTGGGTTCTGTAATTGCCACAAAAGAAGCAATTATACCTGCTGCTGTCGGTGTAGACATTGGTTGCTTTGCAGGAGAGACTTTAGTTCCTCTAGTTGATGGTAAATATTATCGGATTCAAGACCTAGCAAAGCAGAATGAAAAGTTTTTTGTTTATGCTTGCACATCAACAGGAAAAATTGTTGCTGCGGAAGCAACTGCCAAATTAACCAGAAAAAATGCTCCGCTAGTGAAAGTAATTTTAGATAACAATGAAGAAATTATTTGCACACCTGACCATCAATTCATGCTGCGGGATAGCAGTTATCAAGAAGCTGAGTTACTCCAACCACAAACTTCCTTGATGCCATTTTATTCTCAGGTTGACAAAGATGGCTATACTTTGATTGCTCAACCATACTCTAGCCGATGGCAAAAAGCACATTGGATTGTAGCTAGGTCGGGTTTACTTGGGGAAATTCCTCAATTTGAGGGTCAAAAAACAGTGATTCATCACCGTAATTTTCAAGAATCTGATAACCGTCCAGAAAATCTAGAATTTATGGGCGATCGCGATCATTCTGCTTACCACCGTTCTTTAGTAGATCGCAATCAACACTGGCAATCTTTAGAATTTGAAGAAAAAAGAATTGCCTCCCTAGCTCAAAAAGCACTAACTCCAGAAGGATACCAATACTATGCAGAAAGGGGGACTAAAAACATCCTTCAATATATGCAGCAGCAACCAGAACATTTTAAAAATGCAGTTGCAGATAATGGTCTTCGGGGTAAGCAATATCTAATTAAATACAATCAAAGCGAAAAAGGAAAAGCCAAATCTCAGGAAATTGCTAATCGATACTATACCTGTGAAATTTGTGGTTCAGAAATCAAAACACCAATTGGGCTTCACAACCACCGTAGAAAAGAACATCAATGTAATCACAAAGTTGTGGCAGTAATTCCTCTAAATTACACTGAAGATGTTTACTGCCTGACAGTACCGGAGTATCATAACTTTGCCTTAAAAGCTGGCGTATTCGTGCATAACTGTGGTATGAGCGCCATCAAAACACCATTTACAGCCGAACAATTGGAAGGCAAGTTAAAGAAAATCCGTTTGGATATTGAAGCAGCAATTCCTACTGGTTTCAACGAAAATAAAGACGTTGAAAAATTAGTCACCAACTGGCAACGCTGGCGTGATTTTTCAGATTTGCACCCAGGTGTGCAAGACTTGCTCCTTAAAGCAATGAAACAAATGGGTTCTCTCGGAGGTGGAAACCACTTCATTGAGGTATGCCTCGATACAGAGAACCAAGTTTGGCTGATGCTGCATTCAGGTTCACGCAACATCGGCAATAAGCTAGCACAGTGTCACATTCAAACAGCTAAGGAATTAGCCAAACTAGCAGGTAATCACTTACCTGACCCAGATTTAGCCCATTTTGTCGCTGGTACGCCCGAATTTCAGGCTTACTGGAACGATTTGCAATGGGCGCAAAACTATGCAAGTTTCAACCGTGATGTGATGATGGCACGTTTCAAACACATTGTTGAAAAGCATTTGACAGGTGGGAAGGCAACTAAACCTTTATTGCAGGTAAATTGTCATCATAATTACGCCGAAAAAGAAGTGCATTTTGGCGAGGATGTCTACGTTACTCGCAAAGGTGCAGTACGCGCCCAGACTGAAGATTATGGCATTATTCCTGGTTCGATGGGGGCGAAATCTTTTATCGTTAAAGGTAAAGGAAATGCCCACAGCTTTTGTTCTTGCAGTCATGGTGCAGGCCGTTTGTTGTCTAGAAATAAAGCCAAAAATGTTTACACTCTTGATGATTTGATTGCCCAAACTCAAGGTGTAGAATGCCGTAAGGATGATGGCGTATTAGATGAAATTCCTGGTGCTTATAAGCCGATAGATCAAGTGATGGAAAATCAAGCCGATTTAGTTGAAGTTGTGGCTACACTCAAGCAAGTTGTTTGTGTGAAAGGGTGAATTTAGTAGGGGCGTACATCTGTACGCCTCTACTGTCAATGTGTTGCAAAGATTATGAAAATTGGTATTTGATGATTGTTTAAAATGAATCAAAAGTGGGGAATGGATAGTAATAGAAACAGCAGATGCTCAATTTACTGGTCTTGGTCAAATTCTTGCACTTGAATTATGGAAGAAATTGCAAGATATTTGATCAAGCTTCACTTAATCATGCTTGAAAATCTAATGGCAAAATTATTGTGAAGGTAGTGCCGACTCCAACTTGACTGCTAACCTCAATTTGACCATGATGTGCTGCAACGCACCTTTTAACAATTACTAATCCTAGCCCAGTCCCCTGAATTGATTGCACATTTGAGGCTCGATAAAATGACTCAAAAAGTCGAATTTGATCTGCTTCAGGTATGCCAATTCCTTGGTCTTGAATCCGAAAAATCGCTACCCCTGCAATTGGGTCACAAGTTAAATCAAACCAAATTGTACTATCAGTGGCAGAATACTTAACTGCGTTGGAGAGTAGATTCATGAATATGTAATGTAACAACCGTTCATCCATCACAGCATTTGTATTATCACTATGACAGGTAAAAATAATTTGATGTCCGGTGTTTGTGACAGCAGAAAACTCTTCAATTAGCTCTCGGCATAAATTTTCAATATTCAGTGGAGCAGGTTCGCAGACAACTTTTTCTGCTTCAGCCCTGCCCATAAATAGTACATCTTCCATGAGGTTTTTCATGGTTTTTACAGCTTTTTTTATTCGTTTTAAATAAGTCTGTTTTTTGGTTTCTGTTAAGTTGACTCCTTGAATTTCTATCAGTTCCACTGCTGTTTGAATCACAGTTAAAGGATTGCGAAATTCATGAGAAACAGTGGAGATAAATAAGGACTTTAGATGGTTGAGTTCTCGCTCTTTATTTAATGCTTGCTCTAAAAATTCTGTTTGTCGTCGTTCGCTGATATCCCAGAAAACAACTACAACACCACTAATTTGCTTAGATGGTCGCATTATGGGTGAAGCACTATCACCAATGGGTACTCTTTTGCCGTTTTTGGTAATTAAAGATGTATATTCCCCTAAATAAACAACCTCTTGTTCCCGCAAAACTTTTGATACTGGATTTTCTAGCGTAGTTTCTGTAACTTCATCGACAATACGAAAAATATTTGATGCATCATGTCCGAGGGCTTCTGTTTGCTGCCAGCCAGTCAGCACCTCAGCGGCGGGATTCATGAATGTCACCATTCCCTGTTCATCTGTGGCTATCACAGCATCGCTCATTGAGTTTAACAAAGTTACTAGGCGATCGCGATTCTCCCGCAGATCACGTTCTAGTTGATGTTTTAATACACCTATCTCGATGGCAATACGTAAATCTTGTAATGTAAATGGTTTAACGACATAACCAAAAGGTTGAGTAATTTTAGCTCGTTGTAAAGTATTCTGATCTCCATAAGCAGTGAGAAAAATCACCGGAATATCTAGCTGTTCACGAATATAAGCAGCAGTTGTAATCCCATCCATTTCTCCTTTGAGGATAATATCCATCAAAACTAATTCTGGTTTCGTCTCTAATGCCTTGGCAATGGCAACTTTCCCAGATGAAGCCGTACCCGTAACTATGTACCCTAGTTGATTGAGTTGGCTAGCAATAGTTCTAGCCACTATCACTTCATCTTCAACGACTAAAATTCTCACTTGGTACATCTGAAATTTACTGCTACAAACTTAAGTGGGGAAATTCAATTTTAAATACTGTTCCATGATTACTTTCTACAGTAATAGTGCCTTCGAGTTGTTCTGTGACCAAGTCATAAACTAACGAAAGTCCCAAAGAATCAGTATTATTCCAATCTAAATCATCTGGTAAACCAATGCCATCATCTTGGATAGTCATTTCAATACAATTGCCGAGATTACGCAAATTAACCATAATTTGACCTGTTTGTTGTTGAGGAAAAGCATGTTTTAGAGCATTAGAAATTAATTCGTTGATGATTAATCCACAAGCAATAGCTTGGTCAACATTTAAATGAACTGCATCTATACTAGTTTCTAGACCAATTTGCCCAGATACTATCTGATAAGAAATTAGTAAGCTTGTTGCCAGATTTTCGATATACTCAGCAACATCAAGATGTCCTATATTAGGTGAAGTATATAAATTTTTGTGAATGAGAGAGATGGAATCAATGCGATTTTGGCTGTCTCGGAAAACTCTGATGACTTCTGGATCTTTGAGTGTTTGTGATTGGAGTTGCAAAAGACTTGAGACAATTTGTAAGTTATTTTTAACTCGATGATGAATTTCCTTTAAGAGAACTTCTTTTTCAGCCAAAGCACTCCTTAAGTTAATTTCAGCTTTTTGTCGCTCAGCTAGTTCATTTTGAGCTTGTTGAAATATAGTAGATTGTTGAATAGCGATCGCAATTTGCACGGTAAGTTGGTCGAGTAAATCCAATTGGTTTTCTTGCCACTCGCGGAAACCAGAGCATTGGTGGGCGACGAGTAAACCCCAAAGCCAAGAAGCAGTTTTTTCCCCACCTACTTGTAGTAGAATGGGTACAATTAAATTTGCTTTCACCTCAAACTCTTCAAGCATCTGAAGATGGCAATCGCTTAGTCCAGCTTCGTAAATGTTAGCGATCGCTCGTTTACGCCCTTGATAATACTCTATACCTCCACCTGTCTGAAAACAGGTATCTTCAATCTTTACACCTAAAGAAACTGTCCAACCAGGCTGCACTGATTCCGCTACAACTTTACCGCTCATATCCGCAGCAAACTGATAAACTACAACTCGATCAACCTCAAGTAAATCTCGCACTTCTTGAACTGTGGCTTTAAGAATATCTTGGAGATTCAAAGATTGACGAATTCGCATTGCAACAGCTCGCATCAGTTGCTCTCGCTCAGCCTGAGCCTTGAGAGTAAGTTCAATTTGCTTGCGTTCTGTGATATCCTGTCCAATACCGATGATTTGACCATTGGGAAGGGTAACGTTTGTCCAAGAAGTATCTACTACACGACCATCCTGTACCTGAGTTCTAAAATCAGCCCAAATGCGTTTTGCAGACTGAATAAAATTGATCACATACTGTCGATATTCAGGATCGGGGTATAACACAGAAAGAGCATCTACTGTTTCAAAATCTTTTATTTGCCACCCCAAAACATGCTCCCACTCTTGGTTGACCCACTGGAGCTTACCTTCAGTATCAATCAGTGCAATCATTAAAGGAATACGAGCAAAAATACTCTGAAGAAATTCATTTTGTTCAGTGAGTTTTACTTCTGTATTTTTGCGCTCCGTAATGTCAGATAATACGGTTAATAATGCCGATTCACCATTAAAAGTTAAATATTGAAGTGAAGTCATCGCCCAGAAAGAAGTTCCATCTGCCCTCTTGAGTGGAAGTTCATAATTTTGCAGCGAACCATGTCTCTCAAGAGCTTCTAAAAGTGCTTTTAACTCTTTGGGGTCGTGGTATAAATCTGAAACTAGACAATTACTGAAATGCTCTGGAGAAAAACGAAATATTTGAATAAATTCTATGTTAGCGTATAAAATCAACCCATCAGACAAGCGGGAAATCACTAAGGGAATAGGAATTGCTTCAGAAACTGTTCTAAATCTACTTTCACTTTCATGTAGAGTTTGTTCTATTTGTTTGTTTTCTGTAATATCTCGGATATCAACCAATCGAGCATCATAACCAGTATAGTCTATTACTTGTGTAAAAAGTTCAACATCAATCACCTGTCCATCTTTGCGAAGATGCTGCCATCGTCCAGAGAAGTTTAATTCATCTTGGTTTTTAGCTAAATAATTCAGCAGTATTGGTAGATCTCCTGGGGGACGAAGGTCGGTGATTCGCATTTGCAAAAACTCTTCACGAGAGTAGCCGTATTGAACAATAGCAGCTTCATTAACATCTAAAATTTGCAGATTTTTATGATTATAAATCCACATGGGATGAGGATGTTTTTTAAAAAAAATATTTTGACTTATAGATTTATCTTCAAGGTTTTTGCGCCGACATAACTCTAGGTTATTCATCACTTGTCGTGCTAGTTTTTGGAGAATTGTCTGCTGTTTTAAGCTGAAATTGCGAGGGATAAAATCAATTACAGCAAGACTACCTAACGCGAAACCATTTGAGGTAATTAAGGGAACACCCGCGTAGAAGCGAAAATAAAGCCCTGAGTTCACAAGGGAATTTTTCGCAAACCTTTCATCTTCTAAAGTGTCCGGTACTATAAATATTTCACTTTCTAAAATGGTATAATTACTAAAAGACTGGCTACGAGGCACTTCTGTAGTATTTAATCCCACTTGAGATTTGAACCATTCTCGCTCGGCATCGACTAAGCTAATCACAGCAATGGGTGTTTCACAAATATCTGCTGCTAGTTGAGTTAGTTCATCAAAAATTTCTTCAGGTGGTGTATCTAAAATTTGATATTGTTCAAGTACTTCTAGCCGTTGCTTTTCATTTTTAGGTAAGAACATTACTACTTTTTGGCAAAAATTTTTTAATGTGCTTGATTAATGAGAAATATATGATTACTAACGCTCGTATTAAGTTTATTTAAACACTAATAATTTATATCCTAGGGGTTAAATGTAAACGCAGAAAATTTGCTATAGTTTGAAACAGTACTTATTGTCCATTAAGGGTGGTTTAAGAGAAAAAGGATACTCTTCTATCAGCACTTTTAACAGACTATGGTGGCTTTTTGCAATACTTAAAGGATTTTACAACCTGGAATAGCCTACTTAGTTAAATTTAGTACTAAAATATACCCAAATAAGTACTTTTAGGCATCAACGAACTGTTGTTAGGGAACTGCAAGAAATAAATTATCCCGGTTGAAGTTGCTGACTGATGACTGATGAACGCCAGATGCTTCAAGTCGGCACAGACAGCACGATAGCGCACTGGTTCCTGATGACTGATGACTCTGAACAGTAAACCTTATAATAGGGATCACAGATGGAACAAAATCAACCCCAAAATAAAGGTCTGCAATTTTTTGGTCAGGTAAAAAGTCATGGCAAAACTCAAGCGATCGCCCTAAGCACCGTACAATATTTCAGGTAAAATTCTTTTTAGTATTAACTTGTAATCAGAAAACCCACTGCCTCGCCCATGCCCAATACTTCGGCTTACCTCGACTACGCGGCAATTGAGCGAAGTCGAAATTCAGGACAAGCTCAGCACAAGTCGGGTCGTTACAAGTGCGAGAGTACAAGTGCCCAATGCCCAATGCCCAATGCCCAGAAGGGGCATGATTTTTCATCTTGACCGCCCTAATGTAGTAATATAGAGAACAGCTTCATCAGCAGGAATACCTAAAACTTCATTTACATGGTCATCAAAGAAGCCACCAATCCCACTGACACCCAAATTCAGATGGACTGCGGCTAAATTCATCCTTTGTCCCAAATGTCCAGCATCCATGTGTAAATAACGGTAAACGCGATCGCCATACTGGGAAATAGCCGATTTGAGGTCGGCTGTATGGAAAAGAACTGCTGCTGCATCCCGCCCTAATTCCTGTCCTAAGCAGAGAAAGTGTAACTCTCGCCGAAAGTTTTTAAACCGAATTTGTCGTAATTCCTGTGCTTTGGGTGCATAATAATAACAGCCTGCCTCCAGGTCTTTGACGCCACAAACAGCAATAAATGTTTCTATAAGATTTAGATCAAAGTAGTCTGGTGAACTATCTAAATTTTGGTCGATATAATTTTGCGGTTGATAAGTAAAATCGAGTAAAGCTTTCAATTCATCAAAAGTTAAATCATCACCAGTATAGGCACGGGTAGAACGTCGTTTGTGCAGGGTGATTTCCAAGTCTGTCAGTTGTTCTCCCCAATAAATGGGTGTGGTGGAGGTGGGAATTTTGAGACAGAAAGGAAAATTATATTTATCTTCCAAGGACTTTTCTTGTTTGACCATTGGTAGATTGAGTTTGCCGATTATACTTGCTGGTAGCTGGGTGTGCTGATGAAAATATGTCAGCAATTCACCATCGGGGATTTGTGGGTAACTAGTTTGAGTAGCAGACGGTAAAGCAGTACATCCTGTGGGCAAATTTTGTTTGATATCTAACAAGTCTGCCAGAGGCAGCACAGCGATCGCTCCTTCCTGTTGCGAATCGATATAAAGCAGATCGTTGATGGCTTCATCAACAAAACCGCCAATCAAGTGTGGACGATAGTCACTAATAGCACCAGCTAACTCGATATTACCTAATAAGTGCCCCGTATCTAAAAAAATCCGGCGGTAAGCCCTATCTTCATACCGCCACGCCGAACGATAGAAAACCGCAGTAATAATAATTGCCAATTGCGTACTTTCGAGGACGGGATGCCAGAAACAAGCTGACTGCAAAGACTGCCAAACATCACTTTCCCAAAAATGCAACAGTGAATGAGTTCGACACTGGTAATTATACAATCCAGGTGGCAGCAACGGTGTACCACGGGAAACTACATACACTTCAGCGGGGTACAAACCACCTGCACTAGGCGCAGCACGTAAATACACTGCACTACCCATAGAAGGCATCCTAGCTGTTAGTCCATAGCTGCAAAACAGCAGCCGTGATAGTCTTTGCCACCATTGAGCATCTGCATCGTTAACAAATGTCTCTGGTATATCTTGAATATAGGGTTTGAGATCAAAAGAAGAGCCAATTTTGTACTCTTTAAACGGCACTGGTTGCTTCGCCCAGTCTAACCTATTACCTTTAGAGGCAAGGGTTTCAGGGTCATATTTAGTACGTTCGTGGTAGTGCTGTGCAATTGACTGGTGTATTTCTGGCATGGTATTTTAAATCAGCTGAGGGCGTTGTTTTTTTGATCTTGGCATTTATCAGCCTTTTTGTTTCGTCCTAGTTAATACAATCGTCCTATTTATAACAGGACTTACGCGCATTGTCAGACATTTTTAGTTGAGGGTGTCAATAGCCAATTGTCAATAGTCCAAAAAACCGTGATTTTTGGCTATTGACTGTGGAATGTTGACAACCCTAACCTTTATTTAGTATGCCAGTTGCGTAAGCCCTATATAAAATACTACTTGCTAATTCGCAGAATCCCAAATTGCTAAGTAGCCATCATCAACTGCGTACACCAGGACGAATGAAAGTCTACTTTGCTTACTCATTGACTTTTATTCAGCACGAGCATACTTTCAAGTCAAGTTGAGAGGGTTTTAGCATCGTTAATCTTTCTGAACATAGCAGGACTTACGCAACTGGCACACATATTTTCTGCGACGTGTGTCAATAGGAGCCAGCGCGAAGCGGTAGCGTTAGCGAAGCGGTAGCGTTAGCGAAGCGTTAGCGACGCTCGTAGCGTCGGAACGAGCGTCACCCGAAGGGAGGTTCCCTCGTTGATTGCGACTGGCATTCAATAGTCAAGGGTAAAAAGTCAAGGTTTTTGGACTTTTGACTCTTGACTTTGGACGATTTTTGTCCTAAATATATGACAATGCGCGTAAGTCCTACATAGTTTGGTTTGATTGTACCGATCTACTGAAACCACAAATTATCATTCAATTTGTCAGCTAAGAAAACTCATTGATAAATGGTGCGATCGCTGCTACAAATTCAGCAGTTGATTCATATGGCAAAACATTACGCCCCAACAACTTAATCCCACGGCCTTGAGGTAAATAGGCGAGGTAATCAGCCAAGCGTTCATCAGGTGTTTCTTTTTTACCTTCTTCGCTAATACTTGATGCTGTTTCTCCCACAACAACTAGTGTGGGCTGTTTAATAGAAGTGATATAACTACTATAATCCTGTCGCCAAAACCCAGCTAAAAAAGAAAACACTGCATAGCGATTGGCAATATTTTCTGCACCTTTTACCAAAGTATTCAACCACTCGGCATCAACAGTATCTTCTGAGGCAAAGAGTTGGCGAATTGAGAAAGACCGCAAAAATTTGGGTGTACGTGCATAGCGATAAAAAGCATTACCAAAAGGTGAATCTAAGAGATTCCAAATCGCTTTTTGTTGCCATTCTGGTGATTTCTTGGTAATTAAAGCCCAAGCTGGAGGCCCTGCTAGTATCAGTCCGGCAATTAAATTTGCTTCTTTTTGGACTAACTCTATGGCAACTGGTAATAAAGCACCTTGTACCACTATAATCACAGGTTTTTGTACTATTTTTTGTAAAAAGTAGTGCAACTGCTTTGCCCAATCTTTGGGACTATAAGCTACATGGGGCATATCACTTTCACCGCACCCCAATAAATCAGGATTGTAAACCGGATTCCGATGACCTGTAGTATACCATTCGCTGCAAAAGCGTCGCCAAAATTGACGTGACAATCCTACACCAATGGGATGAATTAAAAGTAGAGAAATACCGTCTGGTGTATAATTAGTAGGTTGATATATTTCGTAAGCACAGCGGTAATTCTGCCAAGTATAAAACTCCGTAGAAGATGCTGTGTAAGCGAGTGCGTTAGCGCCAGTAGATGGTTGCATAATTTCAAATTAGCAATAACTGCTAAAAAATCATTTGTGGATGAATTAGCTGGTATCCAGCTGATTTTATCTTTTGATTTGATACTTTGGCATTATATGGACGGTTACTTTTAATAGAATTGTCCCATGTAACCTTGGGTAAATTATGTTTTTCAAACAAAGTGTCAAGTAATTCTTGGCTGGGAAGATGTGCATCATCCACTAGATTATAAATTCCTTGCAAGTGGTGTTGCCGCACAAACTCTATAGCCCCAACAATATCATCTAGGTGAATCCAATTTGTTATATCCTTGCCATCACCGGGACGAGTTGTACCAGCAGCAGCACCAAATATTTTTACCAATTCCCTATTGGGGCCATAAATTCCACCTAATCTTAAGATACAAACACGGAGTTTTTCACTAGATGCTGCTAGCAAAATGTCCTCAGTTTCTTTAAGAATTTGTCCATTGGTGTGTGTAGGTTCAACTGCCATTGTTTCATCTACCCAAGCACTGTTTTGATCACCATAGACTGAATAACTGCCTGTATATATCAGTTGTTTTACAGAAGGAACTTGCTGTAAAACTGAGGCTAAAGTTTTAGCAGTATCTACATAGATTTCTCGATAATAATTTGCACTTCTGGCACCAACACTTAACAGCACAATGTCTTGATTTTGCAATACAGACTTTAGCTTTTCTGGATCATTTCCTTGGGCTACTACAACTTTTTGGGCTACTGTTTCTAGTATTGGTAAACGTTCCGGGGTAGTTGTGGTAGCAGTAACTATGAAAGTCATTTTTTGCTGCCAATATTGAGCAACGGCATAACCAACGTAGCCACAACCGATGATTGCAATGTTCATGATCAATTCAATACAGAGTCTAAAGTTAATAGTACAAGAGTTTTTGACTAGTAACTTATGACTGACGGCTGAGACAATTTTAGATTCTAGATTTGAGATTTTGGATTCTAGTCAAAATTGTCAATCTCAAACAAGGTTTCAGAGCTATGGCAGTTTTAACTATGGAAGAAATCGAAAATCATCAATCTAAAAACCTCAGAGCAACTGACTTCAGGTATAGAAGCAATCCAAAATCCAAAATTTAAAATCCAAAATTGATTGACTTTTACCTGAGTATGAAATACTGTTAACTATGAATTACACCATCAGGCATAATTGCACCAGCTAAGTTAGCACCAATCAGTTTTACCAGCAAGCGATCGCCAGATCGAATCCGCGCTCCTGTTAAGTCGGCTCCCCGCAAGTCAGCACCACTGAGATCCGCCCCAATCAAGTTAGCAGATCGCAAATTCGCTTCCCTCATATCAGCTAAAAGTAAGTTGGCTCTAAACAAATTTGCTTCTGACAAATCCGCCCCCCTTAGATTCACTTTGTGCATAAAAGTATCACTAAGATCAGCACCGCTCAAATTAGCATAACTCATGTTTCTGCCAGATAAATCTTTGTTGCTCAAATTGGCTCGACTGAAATCTTTACCACTCAAATCAGGATTTTGCTTTGGTGGAGTAGAGGTGTTTGCAGATGGTTTTTTCTGTGGAGTTGGTGGAGAATGATGGATGGTTTGACGCTTACCATTCAAAGAACGCAATTTTTCACGAGCTTCATTAATTGCTTTCAGTTTTTCTAGTGCTTTCTTTTGTAAACGGGGATTGTCATTGGGAATGCGATCGGGATGCCATACAAAAACCAAATCTTTGTAAGCCTGGTTGACTTCCTCAAGCGTCGCCCCAGGTTCCAATTCCAAGACTCGATAATACCGCTCCAACTCGCTCATAAGGTGTTTTAGTAGACAATCAAATTAACTATGAATGATGCAACTCTCTATAGGCTTAATCCTTGATCAAATATCCCTTTTGTGATCTAATTTTAGATAAAATACGGTTTTATATTTTTTTTAGTATTTTGGACAAAGTAGGACTAACCGTTCCCTAGCAGCTATTATTATGTTTAAGTTGCTCGGTGGTAAACTGACATTTAAATATTATACAAGCCTAGCGCAGTGAACTAAGTCCATCAATAACTCTTTTGTTGGCAGAAGCAAAAATACTAATGGTTCTTGATATAGCTCGAAATATCACCGCTATGTCTCTTGACTCGCGGTTACACGTCCATGTCAGGCACAACGTGAAGTTATGTGTCGATGTCAAGCCACCATTTACCGATTTTTCTAAATTTATCTGGATTTTCCCCTATACATTGAGTTGTAGCTTTACATACAAAGCTGGTAGATAAAATTCATTTTTTTCCGTTGTTAGTTATCTATCCATAGTTGTGTCACAAAGTCAATGAAATTTTTATTTCTCATTTTTACTTTTTAGGAACTTGCAAGTAAAAGAATATCCTACTGTTCACAGTCATCAGTCATCAGTACTTCGGCTTACCTCGACTTCGCTCGGTACAAGTGGCTCAGTACAAGTCATCAGTCAACAACTTCAAGCGGGATAATTTATTTCTTGCAGTTCCCTTACTGTTAGCTTTTGACTTAATATCCCTATCTACCCATTTCTCCATTTCTCCATCGATTCATAGCTCTCAAATATGCTGCTACTGGAATTTGATAAACTTCAATAAAAATCCAAATAATAATTGATAAATGCGACAAAAAAGTTAATATTGTCCAGATATATGGCATCCAGGTAATGGGAGCATGAGGATTTGGAGGAAAATAGTAAGCGACTACGCCAATTAAAGTAGTAGGAAAAAATACAAAAGCAATTGCAGCCAATCCATAACCCCAGCCCAATTCCATACCTTCTAACTGAGCTTCTGTCCAACTGAAGCCATTCCAACGCCAAATCAAGGGAGGTTGCCGAGAAGGCATCTTGATTTGCTGTTGTTCTAGGTTGACGGTAAAAATTTCATGGCAGAAGTCACAAGCCATCGCCTCCATCAATGGCATATGAGAAATCTTACCTATCCGACAGACTGGGCAGGGATAAACACCCTGGTAGTTGAAAGATGTAGTTAAGATTTTAGAACTGGGCATAAATAGAACCAAGTATTGCTCAAAAGTTAATCACGTCAATGTGGAAATTTTCAGTATTCATCAAAGAAGGGAACTCTTAATAGGGGATAGCGAACCGTTTTTCCTATTTCCTATTCTCTATCTGGGAGTAAGAGACTCCCACTTATACAAGTGCCATATTGAATTAAAAGTATAAAATTACACTTTAAATTTTGTAGCCCTTCGGGTTCGGCAGTTCCCCATCTCGGCAGAAGCCAAGACAGAGACTGGACTCACCTGTTGCCCATTCCCTGTTCCCTTGTAACACTGATGATTTTGATTACTCATTACCCAATACCTAAAAAATAAAATTAATATAAATATGGTTATGTTCAGTCACAAATTGCTGATTGTCTACGCCAACAAGCAATAAGCCTTCATTGCCAGAGTTGTACTGAGTCTATCGCTTTTTTTCATGTTGTGCGGGTGTTGACGCCACCAACTCCTTCTGTTATTGTGACGAGTAAAGACGTACATTAAATTTTTAACCCAGCGCCACACAATGTTCAGCAGCAGTCACTACTTTTATTTTTGGTTTAAGGCGGTTCACCGGGAGTGAGTCAAGTTTCCAGATGGAAACCGCCCGGTGAACCGCAGAGCCAACTCTGCGGTTTTTGTGTTTTAAGAGGAGAATTTCATCATCATGACCTATTTTAGTAGCTGGTTTTATGGCTTTTACTTTTGGCCCAGAGCAACTTCCGGGTAAATAGCGTCATGCTGATGAATCAGAACGCGCCCGGAACTTGAAGTCTCCGGGCTTTTTTGTTGTTCAGGGACTGGTGGGGAGATGGGGGAGATGAGGGAGATGAGGGGGATGGGGGGGATGAGGGAGATGAGGGAGATGAGGGGGAGAATAACTAAACCAATTCCCAATTCCCCATTCCCAATTCCCAATTCCCAATTCCCAATTCCCCATTCCCAATTCCCCATTCCCAATGCCCAATTCCCAATTCCCAATTCCCAATATTTAAGGAAAATCAAACCATGATTAACGCCAAACTTGCCACACAATCTCATCCTAGCCACCAAACAATTATTAAACTTTCACAGACAGTTGCCTTTGGCGGCAAAGAACTGGTGATTATTGGTGGCCCCTGTGCGGTTGAAAGCTTAGAACAAATGGAGATAGTCGCGCAACAGCTATCTAATACGCCTGTACAAGCATTACGTGGCGGTGTCTACAAACCCCGTACCTCTCCCTACGCTTTCCAGGGAAAGTCTACACTATTTATAAAACTCTGCTATTCTAGTAATCTCAATCCATTAAACCACCCAATCTTACTAGAGGATTACTAGATGTACTCAAAACGCTCAAATACCAAAGTTTCCAGCAAATTAGCTGATGTCAGGGTAGGTGTAGACAAGGGTTCGCTTCGTCTCCAGTTCAGTACCAGAGTAAGCCAGGATTTCTACGGCAAGCGTCAGGCTTACAAGGGACTAGGTAGAAGTGACACCCCAGAGAATCAACAATGGGCTGAAGGGATAGTACGAAGAATCCAAGCAGATATTGACCATCCAGACGGGGGACTGTTTGACCCTACGCTAGCTAAGTACTTGGATATCAAGCCAATGCTGGCTACAGTTACTCAGCTACCGACTGCAAAGCCATTACCTAAGTTAGGGGAACTGTGGGAGGAGTTTGCAGAATGGAAACTAAGTACAGGACAAATTAAAGAAACAACATACAAGAGAAGTTATTGCTCTGATTTTATAAATCTTTTATCACCTTATATAGATAAAAGTTTTGACTCGCAGAATGCGAATGAATTAATTAAGGATTTTTTGGCTAAACAATATAACAGAAAAAGTGTAAAGACAATTTTCGGATTACTTAGCGAGATGTGTCAAAGAGCAATAGCGCAAAATTTACTAACTGAAGATTATTTTGTGGAAGTTAAAAAATATTATTCTATCCCTAAAAAATCTAAACAATTATCTGAGGCTGAAGATTATCGCTCATACACAGTTGAGGAGAGAGATTTGATTATTGATTACATGAGAAATCACAACAGAACAGTAATTAATCAGATGGCTGATATTATTGAGTTTTTATTCCTCACTGGTTGTAGGCATGGTGAAGCGTTTGCTCTGAGGTGGAAACACATTAAACTTGATACTGGATGGATAATATTTAAAGAATCCTATGATACAAAAACAGGAATCACTAAAACAACAAAAACAGATGTTGACAGACTTTTTAAAATGCAAGGAATGAATAGATTGATAAATTTACTTAAAAAATTGTATGGGAATGGTCAAAGCCCAGAAAATTTAGTATTCATGAGCGCAACAGGTAAGCGAATAGATGCACATATTCTCAGGCGTTCTTGGTTGTACGACAGAAAAAAAGAGAAAGAAAAAGTGTACAAGTATTTAGGAGCGGCATCTGAGTTAGCCGAACAAGGTAAAATCAAATATCTTAAGCCATATTCAACACGTCATACATTTATTAGTATTCAAGCTAATAATGGTACTGATTTAAAGTTATTAGCTGACAGTTGCGGTAATAGCGTAGATATCATCATTGAGTATTATTTGGACGCAAATAGAAATACAACTCTAAAGGATATCTAGCCTAACAACGTATTACTTTAAACTAAACAATAACCACCCCCCCCATCAATTAATCTTGATGGGGTTATTTTTTATCTATTTCCTATTCCCCTTCTGTGCTTGGTCTGACCAAAACAAACTTGCAACTTTAGGAGGGATAGCTTTGACTGGTTTGTTGTTACCTTCAATAGCCAAAGTGGAAAATCCAAAACGCGCTCCTAGTAAGTCTTTCGCCTGTTCTGAGTGCAAAAAACGGAAAATCGAACTATCACCTACTTCAACCGCTTCCGCTACTTGTGACTGGCTGAGAAAGTACTCGCCCTTCTCATCCTTGAACCCCTAGAGTCCATACCCTATAACAATTCTCACTACTCCAAGTAATTACTCCAAGTAATAGTCCAAGTAAACGAAAGCACTACTAGATATACGTTCTAGAGTGCTTTTTGTTGTGCCACAATCAGCTATTTACAATGTTATACAAATTTTGCATTACTACATTTATGCAACAAAAGTTCCCATATAAGCCCAATTGCTAGATTTTGAGCTTTTCTATCTACTGATTTATTATCTGTATCTAATATTGTATTTTTCCCTTTCATAACCCCTTGCTCTATCCAAAATGCGCTGACATATTCAATAGGTATAATATCATTTTGTTCTTTCATGAGTTTATATTCTCCAACTCTTAAAACTAAAGCTTCCTGCTCAAATTCCAAAAAATCATGAAGCACAGATTCAGGAATTTCAATTGCTTTAACAACTTCTGATTGATTTAAATAGTATTTACCGCCATTATCCATAAATACATTCATTTCTTTTCCGTGTACCTGAATCGTTGCTTGTTTAATCATGATGTATTTCACTTCTATTTGACAAAGTACAAGCAAAGGAATATACATTTACTTGTCAAGCGGTACAAATAAATACACTATTTTTTAATTTATCTGTACAAAAATAAATACTTGGCTGGGTAGCCCTCAAGTTCCCCCTTCCCTTGCATCCGTAAAACTGGATAGCTATAAAAACTCACGAATTCTAGAGGACACTATATAGCGTCCCTGAAGAAAAAACACGAAAAATAAGAGGTCTGAAGTGCCTTTTAGCTCAAAAGGTATTCCTGACCCTTTAAGGTTTTAGAAGAACATTTTCTACTATCACCCACAATTTAGGAGTTTTATCACCAGCAAGGGGGTAAATGTATCGTAATGTATTTAATACAATACGATACAATACATTATTTTAGTGTATTATATCGTAAAAAATACAATACAATACACTTGACGCTCTAGAACAAATGTATCATATTGTATTAAATACGATACGATACACTTGGAGAGCCAGGGAAATGCCTAGAGCAGGAATTACGCAAGAGCAGGTTTGGAATGCTTGCGAAAAACTGTATGCTGAAGGAAAACCAGTTACCAATGAAAAGGTAAGATTCGAGCTTGGACAAAGCGGTTCTTATGCCACTATTGGCAAGCATGTCAAAACTTGGAAAGAACGACCTGATGCTGAAATTTCAGTGAAAGATTATCCCATACCAGAGCAACTAAAACCTGTCTATGAGGAGATGAATCAAGCGCACTGGAATACTTTTATTAGTAAGTATGAACTAATAAATAATGATGAAAAGATAGCTGAATTAGAAAAAGAAAATGAAATACTTCGAGATAAGTTAGAAATAGCCAAACAGGATTCTATTCGGTTGGAACAGTTAGAAAAAATTAGGAAAGAGGAGAATGAACGCTATGAAAGACTTGTACAACAACAAAGGTTAGACGCTAATGAATTGCAAAGATTAAATGATGTGATTGACAACATGACTTGATTTGTTAAGAATCCATTATTAATTGAGGAAGACTCATGAAAGCTCAAACATTGACACCTGAAAAGCTTGAACAGTTGAAAGAAATTAAAAAGCAATTAGCTGAGTTACAAAAAAGGAGTGATGAAAGACTTGCATTGTTGGAGAGTATACTTGCAAATAAATAAGTTATACTGCGATTAATCCAAGTGTAGATATAACAAAAAAGCCACCTGTTTTTATAAGGTGGCTATTATTTTATTTGTCTAATATTACCCCTAAAAAAGGTCTGAAACTGGAGATTTATCTATAACTTTTGGTGAAACTGAGAAATATTGCCTTACTATTTCTGTGAGTAAAGGATTTTGTTTTCTCCATTGGCATACAATCCAAATAACTTCTTTAGGAGTGCTTAACCCAAAGTCAATAACTTCTTTACTGCATGGTTTAATTAATGGAATGCATTTACTTACATCTTTTGTCCATAGCATGAAACTATCACCAAAACTTTGAGGGTCTACTGAACGACAATATGAACCAATAGACTCTGTAGATGGCATTCTGTAGTAAGGTAATGTAGGGAAAAATTGAACTAAAACTTTATGATGTTTTTTGAAAAAATAAGCAACATCTTGATACCTCAGCATTCCTTCAACTGGTAATTTTGAATTTGCAAGTATTTTGTATTCTAGTTTCAATGCTGCTAAAAGTGTTCCACAGATAACATCAGGCAATCTAGGACTTCTTGTTTCTGTTTTTGTTTGTGGCTTATCCCATTTTTTACCCATTTTTATTTGATATAAACGGTTTTGCAATTGATAAATAAACAACGCTTCAAAATCTTTAGGCTCTATTTTATTGTCTGTGTATTTGATGGTACGCAAGCGTGAACTTACGTCTACATAGTTCCATAATGAGATGTTGTCTGACATGATAAAAGCGCTCAATGAAAAGTAATCAATGAGCGCAAAAGTTTACTGATATAGGGTGACAAGTAACCCCAGGTATACAATTTATTAATTTCTCTGGATAAAACTTAATATTTGATGTTGACTACTTCTCCTCATCGCCTAATTCATCAATCATTCGAGTGATAGCCTGTCTACATTTATCTCGATAATCATCGATTGATTTTAATTTTTCTAGCATTGACTTTGTAACCTTTATCGTGAGTGATTCTGTTAGTGGTTCATCCCTATCAGTCTTAAACCCGTGTTTTTTAATCTCTGGATTACCTTTAGGGTTAGGCATTACATAACTTAATATAGCTTGAATAATGGGGACACCTATTGAATAATGTTTTATTGGTGGTTGCGTAACTTTGGCGAGAGAAACAACCACCAAACATCCACTTTGAAAATGGACACTTTCATTTTATGTTCACAAGGTCAGAACTGGAAATTAAAACCATTCCAGAACTTAGTCGATTGTGCCAACGCTACGGCATCAAGCCTACAGGTGGCAGAGGATACAAGACTAGTTACATCACATCCCTGATGGCATTCCCTGCTATTGCTATCTCACAGTTCAAGCAGGGAAGAGGGTTAAGGTCACTTGATTTTGCTGACTTCCAGGCAATAGGGAGAATGATAGAGATGATGGAATCTCCCACTGATGAGCAAGCAGCGCTCATTAAAATCACATTAGAAGGCAGGAGAATGGCTTACCCGGATAGGTATGAACAAGAGAGATTGCTGGCACTTCATCAGGCTAAGATGCTTCTGGAAAGGGCGTTTGCACTATTGAGCCAATAGCACTTTCAGCATAATTACTTCACGGCATCCCTTATGGGGGTGCTTTTTTAATGGCTGTATGCTTTACCCTGTATGCTTTGCTAATTACTTGGAGTAATTACTTGGAGTATTACTTGGAGTAATTCACAACTTAAACAGGTAAAGCAACCTACCTTACTTGTTACGAAATCAAGGCTTGATTCTGTTACATTTTCAAGTTAAAGTGATAAAAGGTATACAGGATAAGGAAAGTGACAAAATACCTAGTTGAACTGAATAACCCTACCACTGGGGATATGGCACTACTACAACTACACGCTGACTCACTAGAGGATGCCACCAGACAAGCAAGGGAGAATTACCCAGACCATGAGATAATCAAGGTGAAGCATTCCCATGGCGGAAAGCGTAGCGGTGCTGGTAGAGTCGGTAAGTGGGGTGATGGAGTAGTAACCAAGGTTTACCGTTTACCCCCCTCCCTTGGTGATAAAGCTGAGGAGATAGTAGGGGAACTGGAGATGGTCAACCACATCCTTGATAGCTGGCAGTCCAAGGTAGATGAATCAAAGAGTAAATCAGCCAGTGGTCAACCAAGTGAAAGGTACAAGTATGTGGCTCAACTGGTAAATGACTTGAGACAGGCGATGAGGGTGACAGGTGAGTCACTTGTAGAGTGATTTTTCCAAAAGTACGACTATTTTCACCTGCTGGTACTAAACTTTTTTAGTTTTTCGTTTCCGGCAGGGTAAGCCATCAGTAAAATGAGCATTGGTTGAGCGGGTCTAGTATTTATTACTAGTATCGATTTTTACTAGAAAACTAGATAAGTACTAGACCTGAAAATCAACGAAAATAACAGTACAAAAGTACTAAAAAGGGTTAAATACTAGAAAAGTAGTAGAAAATCAGAGATACTAGGCTGTAAGTATTGATATTGCCTTTATTTTACGCTTTCCAGGGAATGGGAGAGGAAGGATTGGAAGTTTTAGCAACGGTGCGATCGCGCTACAATATCCCAGTCATTACTGAAGTGATGTCCATTTCCCAAATTGAAATAGTCGCCGCCCAAGCTGATATGCTTCAGATTGGTAGCCGCAATATGCAAAACTTTGACTTGCTCAAAGCTTTAGGACAAGCCGGTAAGCCGATACTACTCAAGCGTGGTTTAGCAGCAACGATTGAAGAATTTGTCATGGCAGCTGAATATATCTTAAGTCATGGCAATCCTGATGTGGTGTTGTGCGAACGAGGTATCCGCAGCTTCGATAATTACACTCGCAATGTCCTAGATTTAGGGGCAGTAGCAGCTCTTAAGCAAATAACTCACTTGCCTGTGATTGTAGATCCTTCCCATGCTGTAGGGAAACGGGAACTGGTAGCACCTTTAGCGAAAGCTGCGGTTGCTTGTGGTGCAGATGGGTTAATTATTGAGTGTCACCCAGAACCAGAAAAATCTGTTTCTGATGCACGTCAAGCGCTTTCTTTGGAAGATATGGTGAATTTGGTTGATAGTTTAAAGCCTATAGCAGCAGCTGTTGGGCGGAATATATCACAAGCAAGAGGGGTGGGTTTAAAACCTACCCCTCTTTGTTGTGCAGCGTAATATTTTCCCGCACCAAAAACTTTAATTTGGTGCGGTAAGTAAAAAAATATGCCACTGTTCACAGTCAGCAACTTCAAGCGGGGTAATTTATTTCTTGGAGTTCCCTTAAGTCATCCTTCTCCTTCTCCTTCCCCTTCCCCTTCCTCTTTCACCAAAATCATCAAACATAAACAACTAGCACCCAGCTTGATCAAACTCAAAGCTTCTGTTTTTAATACAATAAAAGCACCTAATCCCATCAAAACAAAAGGCACAAGGTTATTGCCATAGCGAGTCAAGACATCAGCTATGGTTTTTTGGTGGGTTAACTTGTATGCTGCATAGCACCAAACTCCTAAGAGGAGGAAGAATAAGCTGATAATCACTAAAAAAGTATTTAAATTGCTACTAGCAAATAATGGCATGTACACGCTAATATTGTCGCTGCCATTGGCGATGGTGACGGCTGCGACACTGTAAGTTTGAGGAGAGAAAAAGCTCGTAATTGTTGAAGCTTCAGATTGTGTTGTTTCTGCTATGATTTCTTCTAAGGAACCTTCTGAACGATTTACTAGGCTGCTAATACCGATCGCGATCGGTAGCAATCCCAGTAATCCAATCCAGTGTTGCGGTATGATTAATCCTCCAAAAAAACCAGGCAAGCTCAGGATTATTAGTATTGTAAAACCTAAATACTGACCAAAAACAATATTTCGCGGGCGAAAGGTAGCATTGATCTGAGAAAAAAATAGCAAGAGAATGATAATATCATCAATGTTAGTGGCACTAAACGCAACGGCACCTGTGCTAATGGCACTGATTAACTCATTCATATTTTTAAGTAGACTAATCCCAAATAACACATAGACACGTAGATGCTAGCAGGGTAAAGGCAAGAAAATTTCTACTTGAGATGAGTTAGAGTGTAGAGTAATCAAAGCTTGTAAAACTTTAAGCATATACTCTTCATCCATAGCCCTAAGTATTCCAAAAGGTAATTGCAAAAAACTTGACAGCCAACTCTGGTGACTTACACCATATGTCTCTATATCTTCTCACCCTGTTGCTCCACCAATGGTTGCCAGCAATGCTATCATCACGATGCTGATAAATGGATGAAGCACACCCTGTTTCCCTCTTGGGTCTTGTAAATCCTTAAAATTATCTGCCAATTGCTGATGGACTTGTTCAAAATCTGTTGCAGATGCAAGTTGTGAGTCTTGTCTATTTTTGCCTGTAATTTCAGATGATGTCCCAAATCATAGAACCATTGGAAATACCTACACGACTGGATTTTCCTAGCATATTATCATGTGATTTTTATTGCGTTTACTCTGGTATAATTTAACCTTGTATTATCAATCAATTAGTTGTATTGTATATAGCAACGAGTATTAAAATTTTGGCAAACTAGATCGAAATACAAGCGTCCTATTGCATTGGCAAGTAGATGAGTAAGTGAATCAACAACTACCTACATCACCCCCCTCTGGCAATGTGGAAATGCTGGGTTCTCCATTCCTTTGTCATTGGCTGCTATTTGAACAAATTAGTCTAGGATTCACCACCTATCAAACTAATCGGCTATTCCTTATCGGAGGCAAACCGGATGGGCGGTTGGCTGCGTCAGAGCGCGTATTTGACAAACCGATGGGGCTTTTTGCTGCGGATAATTGCCTCTACATGAGTACCCGCTATCAAATCTGGCGGCTCGATAACGTCCTTGCGGAGGGCGAAAATTACAACACTTATGACAAACTTTATGTACCTCGTGTAGGTTACACGACCGGGGATTTAAACGTCCACGACATAGTTGTAGATGAATCAGAAAAAATCATATTTATCAATACTAGCTATAGTTGTTTAGCAACCTTAAGCGCTCGCCACAGTTTTACCGCCATTTGGAAACCGCCTTTCATTTCCAAGTTGAGACCAGAAGACAGGTGTCATCTGAACGGGCTAGCAATGGTGGATGGCAAACCCGCTTACGTTACTGCCGTCAGTCGCTCTGATGTAGTGCAGGGTTGGCGAGATAGAAGAGTAGATGGCGGTGTAGTTATCGATGTGCGCTCGAATGAAATTATCGCTGCTGGCTTATCGATGCCCCACTCACCGCGAGTTTATCAAGGGAAATTGTGGGTGTTGAACGCCGGAACTGGGGAATTGGGTTACATAGACTCCGAAAAATTTGTACCCATAGCCTTTTGTCCTGGTTTTTTGAGGGGATTGGCATTTTGGGGTAACTATGCACTCGTTGGGATGTCAAAACCCAGGCATGAATATTTTCAAGGTTTAGCCCTCGACAAGATGTTAGCAGCCAAAGATACCGTGCCGAGATGCGGGTTAATGGTGGTGGATTTAAAAACGGGAAATATTGCCCATTGGTTAGATTTTCCGGGTGCAATTAAAGAACTTTTTGATGTAGTTGTATTGCCAGGAGTACTCAAACCATCTGCTTTGGGTTTCAAAAGTGATGAAATTCAGCATTTCATTACCTTTGAAGAAAAAGACCTAAACCCACAGCCACTGATTCGCAAAGGGGAGAGGTCAGATCAAGCTTTAGCCAACAGTGCCAAAGACTATCTCAACCAGGGTATTCAATTTAAACAACAAAACGCTTTAGAAAAAGCCGCCGACTGCTTTCGGCAAGCCCTGCATCTCAAACCGGATTATGTCGCAGCTCATAACAATTTGGGGAATATTTTGCAAGCATTAGGGGAAAGTGAAAAAGCTTTACTCTGTTACCAAAAAGCCGTAGAACTCGCTCCCAACTCAGCCACCGCCCATAGCAACTTAGGATCTGCCTTGCTGATGCAGGGAAAGCTTAACCGAGCCGAAGCTTCTTTGCGGCGGACTTTGGAACTCAAACCAGATTATGCGATCGCTCACTATAACTTGGCAATGGTGCTGGATTATCAAGGTAGAGTCGAAGCAGCCCTAGAGAGTTATCAGCAAGCCCAAGCTCTTGCACCGCAAGTAGAAGAAATTTTTTACCGCCTAAACTACCTTCGCCTGCAACTATGCGATTGGGATAACTATGATGTACGAATTCAGGAATTTATCAACCGACTGTCAACCTACCTGAAAACAAACCCAGGAATCCCCCTAGCTCCCTTTATCCTGAGTGCTTTTCCTGTACCATGCGCCATGCATACGGATGTAGCGCAACGCATGGCACAAATCATTAGCCAGTCGATAGCTCAAATCAAAGCTAGCTGCAACTTTACACATGACCATAACTTAATCCCCCAACCTCAATACCTTCTAGGTCAGGGGGAATCGGACTCACTGACTCGAATCAAACAGAAGCTAAATCATCAAAAACTGCGAATTGGGTACGTCTCGTCAGATTTGAGAGAGCATCCAGTCGGGATGTTGATGCAGCAAATGTTCCAGTATCACTCGCGCGACTCCTTTGAAATCTACGCTTATTCCATAGTGAATGTAGACGATGAAATTCAGCGTAGCATCAAATCACAGTGCGACGTTTTTGTAAATATTTCCGAAATGGGAACTGTCGCTGCGGCAAACCGTATTTATGCTGACGGCATCCATATTTTAATTGACTTGGCAGGCTACACCAACCAATCCCGTCCAGAAATATTTGCCCTGCAACCAGCACCGATTCAAGCGCAATATTTAAGCTATTCCGATACGATGGGAGCCAATTTCATTCCTTATTTGTTAGCTGATTCCGTAGCTATACCGGAAGAACTGGCTCACTATTATACCGAACAAATTGTTTACCTGACCCACGCCTTTGTCGCCTCGCCAATGGAGATATCTGACAAACAAATGACGCGAAGGGAATTTGGTTTACCAGAAGATGGCGTAGTATTTTGCTGTTTTAACGCTCATTACAAAATTGATCCTGTTGTTTTTGATATCTGGATGCGAATTTTGCAGCGAGTGCCTCATTCCGTATTGTGGTTATCTGAGGGCATCTCTACCACTATGAACAACCTCCGCCAAGAAGCGAGAAAGCGCGGTATAGTAGCGGAGCGTTTGATTTTTGCGTCCCGATTACCTTTAAGCGAATATCTGGGGCGATATCGCCTTGCTGACTTATTTTTAGACACCTTTACTTATAATGCGGGTTCGACTGCCATTTGTGCCTTGTGGGGTGGAGTTCCCGTACTGACTCGTCCAGGACTGACTTATGCCCAACGCATGGGTGCAAGTTTATGTAATGCAATTGGGTTAGAAGAAATGATTTGTCACAGTCACCAAGCTTATGAAGAGCGTGCTGTGTATTTAGCAACTCAAAAAGAGAAATTGACTGCAATTCGTGATCAACTAGCGGCAAATCGCTACACTGCACCTCTGTTTGACACGCCTAAGTTTGTGCAGGAGTTAGAAAGTGCTTTTGGCTATCTGTGGACGGACTATCTAGAAAGGACACAAAAGCGGATGGACTGTTAGCTAACCACACAAAGCAAGCAGTACTAGGGCGTTGCTTTTAATTAACAACGAACAACTAAACTTTTGAAAAAGGAAAGATTAACAATGGCAATTTTTCTTGAAGAAACTGGCAGCAATAATCCCTTGAATGGCGTAAATGTAGGAGCTGCCTCTTTCCCGAATGCTTCACCCGCCTTTGTAGATATAGATGCCGATGGAGATTTAGACGCTTTTATTTATACAAACGTCGGCGCTATTAATTTCTACCAAAACACTGGTACTGCTACTAGCCCTACTTTCACTCAACAAACCGACAGTAATAATCCCTTAAACGGCGTTGAAGGCGCTCTTACCTTTGCCGACATTGATCTTGATGGCGATCAAGATGCCTTTATCGGAAATTTTGCCGGCGATATCAAGTACTACCGCAACTCTGGTGGTAACTTTACAGAAGTTACTGGCGCTAACAATCCATTCAATGGCGTGGATGTCGGGGATCTTAGCGCACCCACCTTTGCCGACATCGACGGCGATGGCGATCAAGACGCTTTTATTGGAACCAGTGATGGCGATATCAAGTACTACCGCAACTCTGGTGGTAACTTTACAGAAGTTACTGGCGCTAACAATCCATTCAATGGCGTGGATGTAGGGTATGTTAGCACACCCACCTTTGCCGACATTGATCTTGATGGCGATCAAGATGCCTTTATCGGAAATTTTGCCGGCGATATCAAGTACTACCGCAACTCTGGTGGTAACTTTACAGAAGTTACAGGCACTGACAACCCCTTCGACGGTCTGGATGTAGGAGTTTTCAGCGCACCCAGCTTTGCTGACATCGACGGTGATGGGGATTTAGACGGTTTTATTGCTGGAGGAGACCCCTCTTCTTCAGATTATTCCAGCACAATCCGCTTCTTCCGCAACACCCCTGATCCAGTTTCCAACCAACCCCCTGTTGCCGTTGATGACACTGCTGTTACGGGTCAAAACACTGCTTTTACACTCACTGTAACAGCACTACTTGCTAACGATACTGACGCTGATAATAACTCACTAAGCATCACTGCCGTTACCAACCCTAGCAATGGTACTGTAGCACTCAACGATAATGGTACACTTACTAATTTTAGCGATGACACGATTGTGTTCACTCCCAATAACAACTTTAGTGGTAACGCTAGCTTTGAATACACTGTGAGTGATGGCAACGGTGGTACTGATATCGGTTTAGTCACAGTGGCAGTTGGGCAAAATATTGACGGCACTAACCAGTCGGAAACCCTTAATGGTACTCCTGGTAACGATCAAATCCGTGGCTTCAATGGCAACGATACTCTCAATGGTTTGGCTGGCAACGATATCCTTGATGGCGGTAAGGGTAAAGACACCCTCACGGGTGGTACTGGTGCAGATACCTTTGTCTTAAATCCCAGTTATGGTTGGGGCAATAATGGCAAAGATACGATTACCGATTTCAACTCTTCTGAGGGAGACAAGATTGGTCTGGCTGGTGGTTTGAAGTTTAATGATTTAACCTTCTCTGGTAACAATATTATTGTTCAAGGGTCGTTCCTGATTAGCGTCAATTTACTGAATATTATTAATATCGGTTTGTTTGGTACTTCAGATTATACTTTGGCGATTCTTCAAGGTGTTGATGCTACCACCCTTACTTCTAATGATTTTACTACTGTTGGTAGCTAATCCTAAATCAGGAGCAACCAGGGTAAACGCCAGAAAATTTCTACTTGAGATGAGTTAGAGTGTAGAGGAATCGAAGCTTGTAAAACTTTAAGCATATATTCACATCTTGCACCTAGCCCCAGCGAATGGAATTCGCGGCTATACAAACGCGCGTCCGCCTACGCGGACTAACACAAAATCAAGGGTTTGGAACCCAAGACAGGCGGGTAAAGTCTCGTGTAGTCGCGACTTCAGTCGCTTGGTGCAAGATATGTGTATACTCTTCATCCATGCTGGCTGGCTTTGCTTTTTGACGAATACTACGTTTATAATTTGTTTCTTTATTGAGAAAATTTCTACTCCATCGCTTGAGTAGAGCAAAATTATCTGGGGAGTTTTCTTTACGGATGCGACAAGCATCCTCATTAAAGGTGACATCTAAAACCCAATGAAGTTGATTTTCAATTGACCAATGCTGTCGAATCGCAAACCCTATTTTTTAGGCATCGGCAGGCAATGAACTCAAATAAAACATCAATCGTTGTAATTATCTGAATTCATGCTTAGTTTATTTTAAAGCTTACAGTAATTTCAACTAAAAAAATATCCAATTCTGTAATGGCGTGACCAAGCTAATTTAGTACATAAGTATAACTCTTGTAGTGTGGGCATCTTGCCCATACTGGACGGACTAGAGAGCCAGTCTCACAATCAAGCTGTAAGAGGATGTTTGGAAAGTCGTAAAGTATACCCAAAACCCCGCTTCCATTCCTCTCTCCGCTTCGGGGAGAGGCTTTGAAACCCCCATTCCCTTGTAGGGAAGGGGGGTAGGGGGGGTTAGGTTTGGGAGTTTTGGTGTTAGCAATAATACTTTTCAAACATCCTCTAATACAGCATTTTATCCTTGCCACGGTGCTACTGACGCTCAAACTTTTTAAACTGTGCCTTAATCACAAATTACGAATTACGAATTTAATTTAGTATTGTAGTAAGTTGTATGTTTTAATTATCCAGCATGAGTGACCTGATAGCAGCTTTTACTGAAGGGATAGTTGCCTTTTTAGCCACAAATATTGATGACATCATTATTCTGCTGCTATTTTTCTCGCAGGTAGATGTTAATTTTCGACGGTGGCATATTTTAATTGGTCAGTACCTTGGTTTTACAGTCATCATTCTCGCTAGCTTACCGGGATTTTTTGGCGGTTTAGTAGTGCCGCGAGAATGGATAGGATTATTGGGACTACTACCCATAGCAATTGGTATCAAGGAATTAGTAGATTGGCAATCAGAAACTACAGAAGTTCAGACAGTAAATAGTGATTTTCAACAGCCCTCATACAAGAATCCCATACTATCTTTTATTGTGAGTATTCTGCATCCTCAAACTTATAAAGTAACAGCAGTAACTATTGCTAATGGTGGTGACAATATTAGTATATATATTCCCTTATTTGCTGGTCAGAACTTTGCCAGATTGGGAGTAATTTTAATGGTATTTTTTGTCATGCTAGGAATGTTGTGTGCTGTGGCTGATCTGTTAAGCCGTCAAGCCACTATTGCCTATACTTTAAGTCGCTACGGTAAGCATATTGTTCCTTTTGTTTTGATTTGTTTGGGTTTATTCATCATGTATGAAAGAGGCACATTCACCCTATTACCTTGGGTGAAAGGCTAATCAATTTTGGATTTGCGATTTTAGATTATTCAATCCAAAATCTCAAATATAAAATCCAAAATTACTCTATCTCTTGCCTTGTACTCGGTTTAAACTTGATAAACTAATTTCCAACTCACCATCATTAAGATGGCGTAAATAATAAACCGCAAGGGACGTTGAGGAATTATTTGGCAAACTTTAGCGCCTAGCAGCACACCTGGAACCGAACCTAGCCATATAGGCAATACCAGACTCCAATTAACTGTACCCAAGGTGAGATGTCCAAGGGATGTAAACAGTAACAAAATTGCCGCTTGTGAAATATCTGTACCAACTAACTTACGCGCATCAAGACGGAAAAAGCCAATCAGTACCAAGGCAAACATTGAACCTGAAGAAACGCTAGTTAGACCAACTAAACAACCTAAAAATGCTCCCAATGTGACTGTGATAAATCGACCCCAGTTAGTTTTTAAGTCTAATTTTGGCAATTCAGGTAGAGTAAATTTTGGGAAAAAAGTCAACAGCAATAATTGTACTAAAGCTAACACTGTGATCAACAAAATCATGACTCCCAGCAAGCGGAGCAAGATGTTATCCAGGTTATGCTCGCCAGTGCGCTTGATGAGGTGCAAAATTCCCACTCCCAACAGTGAACCAGGAACGCTGCCAAATGCCAACCATTTAACCACTTCTGTGTCAAGGGTTTTCTGTTGCCAGTGCTTGACGCTGCCGACTACCTTCATTAATGTGGCAGCCACGACATCAGAACTCACGGCGATGGAAGGTGGTACCTGAAAGATAAAAATCAACATCGGGGTGATTAAAGAGGCTCCACCAATTCCTGTCAAACCAACGATAATGCCAACAAAGAAGCTTAAGAGCGGTAGTAATAAGTAGTGCATACTGCTATCCAGAAATGGGTTTTCAAGTACAATCGGCTCAAACTGAGACTCAGCTTGGGTTTACTACTAGAACACAGCAAAGCAGGCAAACACAGCCCTTTGTTGGACAAAGCTCCTGGTAACAGGTTATTGTGCTTCTTAAGGGATAAAAAACACAAAGGTGATCTAGCTCAAAGCTGGGGTAGATACTTCCTGGACAACAAAAAATCAGCCTGGGAGTTGTTGAGAGTATATCGACTCGCATTTCACCAAAACAGACAGCTATAACTGTTTATGGGTCATTTGTCCGACTCGGTTCAACTCCTGAATCGCTTTTTGCAGTTTGACATGCAAAAGGCGGTAAGCCCATCAACTTACCGTATTTTACTTGTAATCATGGCCAAACGTCTAGCGTACTTGTGTTCTGTATCATCCAATTACAGGATGATACATGGCGGAAGAATAGACCGATTCGACCTATAGGACTCCTATTTGATTTTTGAAATACATGTAGGAGAGCCGATTAACAAAGCGCGATCGCTTGAGCAATTTCTTGGCGAGAACCCATTCCTGTCAAGCAGATATCGACACAGTTTTGGCTCAAAGAATAGCGCTTACTAATCCCTATTCCCCAAAAGCGATGATTTGAGTACTCAAAACAAGTTTTCAAACATCCTCTTAGCTTTGGGTGTTCACGTTGTTACTATATTAATTTATAGTAATGCCAGATAGGATGAGATTTTGAACGCTGGCTCACAGGATATATTAATTGCTATGCCGAAGGTTGATGTTAATGGGATTGATTTGTTCTATGAAATCAAAGGAACAGGTGAACCTTTACTTTTAATAGCCGGTTTTTTGTGCGATCTTTCTTATTGGTCGCTAATCATGCCATCACTGATTTCTCGATATCAAGTCATTCGCTTTGATAACCGGGGAATAGGGCGAAGTTCTGCTCCTGATAGTCCCTACAGTATTCAACAAATGGCAAATGATGTTGCAGCATTACTTGATAGAATTGGGATCAAAAATGTGCATGTAGCAGGTCATTCAATGGGTGGTCAAATTGCTCAAGAGCTAGTATTAGCACACCCGCAAAAGGTTAAGAGTCTGATGCTACTATCATCTTTGGCAAAAGGTGATGAATTATTTAATAGCCTCATCGAAACTTGGGGTGAGCTTCCTAGTCATTTAGACTTTAAACTTTATGAAAAAGTCGTATTTCCCTGGATATTTACGGATGCTTTCTACTCTATACCTGGAATGATAGAACAGTTGATTGAATATGCAATTAATTATCCTTTCCGACCCACAACTCATGGACTTTATCACCAGAGTCGAGCTATCCTTAAAAGTGACACAACACAGCGCCTCAAAGATATTAATTGTCCTACTCTAGTTATGGTAGGTAAACAGGACATTCTCACCCCAGTTAAGTTTTCCCAGCAACTCCAACAAAGCATTCCCAACGCTGAACTTGTGGTTCTTAATCATGGTGGTCATGGCTTTTTAGTTGAGTCGCCGGATGCTGTGGTTTCAGTTATGCTCAATTTCTTAGGACAGTTGACAGCATCTCCTACCATTTGACCAAAAAAGTGCTGAAGAGGCAGTGTGTTGCAAACAGCGCTAGTAGGGTTTACAGTTACTAACTGAAAACTAAGAGTTTTAAACCCGCCTAGGCGGGTTTTGTGACAGTGCTGCGACCACTGGTCTTTATTTAAATGTTGGTATTAGCTTGTGGTCTTAGTATCACTAAACGCTGTAACCATAACTCTATAATTTCCTGAACAATATCTTTAAATTTATCTTCTTTTGTGTGACCATCTGCTTGAAGAATATCCATCACAGACTTTTGATTATTTGCCAAATTTAGTACATTAAAAACTTCTGCTGAAACTGCTACCTGAAATTTGGCATTATAGCTAGTGCCTATATATAAGTAGTTCTTGAAATTGCCATCATCTTCAAGCTTTCTAACGCTATGCAAATAAACAAAAGCAGGGAGTGAAGGTATCAGATCCAAATAAACTTGCCAACTGACTTCCTTCTTCTTGACTAGATAGTCTCCAACAACAAGATAATCTAACCCTGTAGATAAGAAACAAACTATTGCATCTTCAACAGAATCGACAATTGGTTCAACATTATTATTAAAGGATGTGTTGAGTAAAATAGGAATACCTGTAATTTTTTTAAATGAGTTAATTAGCTCCCAATACCTTTCGTTTGTTTGTCGAGATACTGTTTGTACCCTTGCTGTTCCATCAATATGAGTCACTGCCCCTAAAATGGAACGTTTTTCTTCTTTAACATTAACTACAAATATCATGAATGGAAGCTGTTTTTGATGATGCGGAACCTCAAAAAAATCTTCAACATTTTCTTCTAAAACAGATGGGGCAAACGGTCTATAGCCTTCCCGCTTTTTAATCATTTGGTTAATACGGCTTTTGTTCTCGTGGGGTCTAGGATCTGCAATAATACTTCTGTTTCCTAAAGCTCTGGGGCCAAACTCAGAGCGGCCCTGAACCCAACCTATAACATGACCACTCGCTAGTAACTCTGCTGTTTGCCAGGCTATATTAGGCAATTTTTCAAAGGCTAGAAAATCTTGCCATTGCATCAATTGCTTCAAAATCGAGGAATTACTGTCAATATCTCTTCCCCAGTAAACATGATCCAGTTTATAAAGCTTCTGAGCTTTTGGATTGACTTGATAGTATGCATAAAGAGCTGCACCTAATGCACAGCCAGCATCATGGGCGGCAGGCTGAACAAATACATTTTCAAACATGCCTGAGCGCAAAATTTTTCCGTTAAAAGTACAGTTATGGGCTACTCCCCCAGCCATACACAGATTTTTCTGTTTAGTTTCCCGTTGATAGTGATCAAGTACATGAAAAAGTATATTCTCTAAGGCTTCCTGGAGAGAGGCAGCAATATCCTTATGTGTTTGTGTAAAAGGTTCCCCTTTTCGGCGCGGTAAACCCACCAAATTGAAAAGTGAGGCAATCTTTTCTTGATGAATTATATAATCTCCTTGGGGAAGCAATGTGTAAAATGTTTTGAATAAATCTCTAAATGTTTTTGGGTCTCCATAAGGAGCTAGTCCCATTACTTTGTATTCATCGAACTGCCCATACCCCAAAACAGCTATTACATGATCATAGAAATAACCAAGAGATTTTAATACTGGAATGTCGGCAATTTGTTCAAGCGTAGTTCCTTCCCCTTTAAAGACCATACCAGAACTATCCTCTCCCTGCCCGTCGAATACAGCCACAAGGCTATTCTCATAACCAGAAAGTGCAGAAGCGCTCATTGCATGTGCATAGTGATGAGGAACAAAATAAAATTTTTCTGGTTCTATGTCACAGTTTAATGCTTTGTGAAAAATATTCTGAAAAAACTTTATTGGCTCTATGGAGACTGCCTGAGAAGTTTGTGAAATTACTAATTTTGCCCATGCTTCAAAGAGATTTTTTGAAAGGTAAAAAGCAATTAAATCTACTTCATGTAGTTGTATACCACGACTCTCTAGACAGAAACGCAATGATTGACTGGCAAACTTGTTTGTATGCTTGATTCGATTAAGTCTTTCTTCCTCAATTGCAGCAACAACTTTGCCATCTTCAAGCAAAACACTTGCTGAGTCATGAAAACCTCCTGTCCAAGAGCCGTATAAATTCTCATGAATTAATTCTATCCCACCAGAAAGTCCTAAAACTAGCATTTTACCTACCTCAATATTTTGAATTACTTCAATAATTAATGTTCAAGAGATAATTTTGTTTGGAACAAAATTGATGAAATATAGATGACAAAGTTTTCTACAAACCTGATTAGACGTTCATTTGAGTAAGTGTACATAGCCTTTCCTAAGCAACTGAGGTATCACGATTACCTCACCCCAATAAAGCTGTGCTTTATCTCCCCTCTCCTTGGTAAGGAGAGGGGTTAGGGGTGAGGTTATTAGATATACTTGGCGCTTACTGGGAAATGCTATACAATTTATCAAAAACCCTTTTGAATCAGCTTTTCGAGTAACAGGCGTTGTACTACACACAAACAATTTGAATATATCAACCATATTTACCACCCAGCGATGTCTACGACGAGCTACGCTAACGCAAATATGCGAGTAAATCAGGGTTAAGCAAAGCGCCGGAAACGACTCAATATCCTAAACAATGGCTAATAGTACCTTTCCTACACTGTTTTATCCTGTATCAAAGTAATCTTTAGTTTTTAACAAAACCACTAGGTTCTCGGCAGTAATTTTTAATTGTCCACAGCATAAAGCAACTTAGATCACATATCAAGCAACTAATAATATTTATTAAAAATACTTATAGTATTTTCTAAATTTAATATATATTAAAAATATAACTTCAGATAGATGACAAAGTTTTATTTTTTAATTTTCTCAGTTGAAAATACTAATACCCTGCTTAATGGCTGAAGCACAAGAATTTTATCACACTACTCATAATGAGGTATTTGAGAAGGAAGCAGCGGTTACCCCTGTTTGAGTGAACTTGTCTTGTTTGATCACACAACTCTAATGCACGTTTGTCTAAACTGGGTATTAGCTCTGAGCAGTCGTTGAGTGATAACTGATGACTTTCATCGGTCATCAGTCAACACAATTACATATGCAATCTTTATGTAGAACAGCTGATCAAACTGGGAATGATTAACCCTGAAAATCATATGCAGGTAATCCAGTGCTATCAGTTTCTAGAGCAAATAAATCCCCTGAGTAAAAACTTTTTTCTATCTCCTCTTGGCTGAGTCCGACAGAGGCAGTAGTAATGTAAAGTATCTGCAAATTATCACCACCGAAAGTGCAACTAGTTGGTATCTGCACTGGTAGCTGTATCCTTAGTACTTCTTCACCGGATGGGCTGAAACAAATCACACACCAGCCATTCCACATTGCTGACCAAATACATCCTTTATTATCTACGGTCAATCCATCAGGATAAAAAGATTCACCAGTGAAATCTATCAAAATGCGACGGTTGTTAATACTACCTGTAACTGCATCAAAGTCGTAAGCAAAGACTTTTTGTTGGGAAGAATCTGTGAGGTAGAATATCTTTTGGTCGGGACTCCATCCCAGTCCATTGGAGATAGTTAATCTTGTTTCCATTACATGTAATGAACCGTCAGGATCATAGCGGTAGAGGCTAGCTTGAGGTTTTCCAGAAGCAGACATTGAACCAAACCAAAAGCGACCTTGCTGATCACATTTACCATCATTAAAACGGTTATCTGGCAGATCTGTTTCAATCTCTGCTATTGGAGTAACGACACCTGTCTGAGTGTCCAGGAATGCTAAGCGATGGCGCTGCGCCATAATCAATCGATTTGCACCTGCTTTGGCGATCGCGCCTACTACATCACAAACTTCAAAAAATCTACTTTTGCCGCTGGCTGGATGGAATTGATGCACTCGATGGTTGTAAATATCAACCCAGTAAAGCAATTTCTCTTTTTCATCCCAGATTGGCCCCTCACCCAAGCGGGCACGTACTTCTAGAACGTTATGCAGTTGATATGGTAGGGTTTTAATCATTTGATATTCTGGAAGTTGATCACTGATAACTGTTAACTGTCAGCAACGAAATATTACAATGGAATATTTTTATTTGTTAGTTATTGAGTATTTTTTAGTACATTTTAATTATTATTTTTCAATCTGCAACCAACCTATTGATAGAACTTCGGGAAGCACAGAAAATTTTAATGTTCACTAATTAGAGGGATTTAATATTAGGTAGCGACTATCTTAAAAGTCAAGCGATCGCCAACAGAAAACTAGGGCTAAAGCATAGCTTTGGTGGGGTTGTTAGGGTTTAATGAAGTAATAAACAAAGGAGATCATATAACAAACTATGTTACTAGAGTTGGCAATTGGTGATGCTTACGGTGCTGGCTTTGAATACGCCACTGAAATGAGCGCTCATAACGATTTAAGTCAATATTTGCAACATCCCCGTCATCGACTGGGGCCAAAACGCGAATTAGGAAAGTTTCTAGAAGGTTATGTATCTGGGGATTGGTCTAAGCCTTGGCAGGGTAAAGTTAAGTCTAAAGGTTGGATGAGTGTCAGCGCAGCAATTACTGCGGTGATCCCAAACCACAGCATGAGCCAGCTGTTACAAGATTGTATAGCTTTTACAGGCGATGTAGACACAGTAGCAGCGATCGCGCTAGCCGCTGGTTCATGCAGTGAGGAAATTAGCCAAGACATTCCCGACCATCTGATCACAGGCTTAGAAAATGGTTCATACGGTAGAGACTATCTCATCCAACTGGACAAGCAGCTGATGAGTTTGGTAACTGACAAATAAAAATTGCCAATAAAAAATCTCCCATTATAATTGTTCCTTGCTGACAGTTAACAGTTAGTAGAGGCGCAAAGCCTTGTGCCCCTAAAACTTTTAGTCTCATCTGAATATCTGCCTTTAACAAGGTTGTTTGGCAGGCGCAGCTATGACATACTGCTATTCAACAACCATTAAATACTATAAATCTACCAATTTACAGTACTTAAGTTTTTCACAAAATAAAGTTAAAAATGTATCTTCTTAAACGCGCTAAATGCTGAATAGAAGTATATTATAAACTTGTTCTATGTATACACCACTGATTGGCTACGTTGTTTTGTTACCCTTTCCCTACTACTTACTCTCCATTCCCTTTTTTCATAGCAGCGATGAAAACAAAGAAAGCTCTTAACAGTGCTGGTAAGCTGACTGCACTTTTATGTTTAATAACTCTATTCCTCACGCCTTTTGTGATTGTCAATGCAGGAGAACGCGGGGTATTGATGGAGTTTGGTAAAGTGCAAGACAAAATCCTAAAAGAAGGAATTCACGTAATTATTCCTATAGTTAATACTGTGGAAAAGCTGAGCGTTCGTGTACAAAGTCAGGAAATTTCGGCTGAAGCTTCTTCCAAAGATTTACAAGATGTTTTCACAGATGTAGCACTTAATTGGCATATTATCCCGGAAGAAGCTAATGCTATTTTCCAGCAAATTGGAAATCAAAAAAATGTCATTGAGCGGATTATTAATCCAGCAGTTGAAGAAGTATTAAAAGCAGTTATTGCCAAGTATACTGCTGAGGAAATTATTACGAAACGGGGAGAAGTCAAATCAGGAGTAGACGATACCTTAACTACACGACTGGCTAGCTATCATATTGCAGTTGATGATATTTCCCTTGTCCACGTTCATTTTTCACAACGATTTGGTGAGGCGGTAGAGGCGAAACAGATTGCTGAACAAGAAGCAAAACGGGCAGAGTTTATTGCATTGAAGGCTACAAAAGAGGCTGAGGCGAAAGTTAATTTAGCAAGAGGAGAGGCTGAGGCACATAGATTACTACGTGACGGTTTAACTCCAGAAATACTGCAAAGACAAACAATAGAAAAATGGAATGGCAAGTTGCCTTTAATAGTTGGTAAAGATACACCCAAATTCTTGAATTTGACTGAATTATTACAAGCTGGTGAAAATTGATGCTTTTTGATAGTTTTTGTGAAGTTTTCCCAGCAGCGATCGCTGCTGGCTGGATACTTATATTATCTCCTCTAATTATTGGAGAATAAAACAGGAGCATCGATAATCTTCAACTGCATTAATACTATAACCACAGCAGTAAAAACAGTAGACGAAATTAGACCTGTAAGTAATTCTTTTTTGAGGTTACGCTGTTTGGATTGGTTTTGAAAAACATCAGCAGATCCTAACTGCATTAACAGAATACCCACAATGTTAGAGAGCCAGTAGCCTATAATTGAACAGGGTACAAGTAATTTTGGTGACAATAAACTGCATACATACCCAAAACCGTAAGCAATTGGCAAATTAAATAACAGATCATTCCACCAACATAGTGGCGACAACAGATATCCTAGTACTAGAAAGAATCCACCTCTGAGTTTTGTGAAAAAATCTTTTTTGAAAACCTCTGAAACAGTAGGTTCTAACTGCTCAGAGATTGTTTGCTTTGCTAAACTCAAGTCTTGACTCACTTTTTGGATGCTTTCCATAAAAATCACTAATACCCTATCGGCTTAGTGTAGTTTAATCTGGAAGCTACACAAAAGTCTAGTACCACAGTGATACAATTTTAAATTTTGTTAATCTCTGGTCAAGAAATTTATTTGTTGACTAATAGGCTGATACTTGCTGTTAATATCAATACCTTCGCCAATTTACGAGGGTGAGTTGATCTACTAGCTCCCTTCTCTGTGAGGCTTGGTAAAAACAATAATATCAAGTTTAGATAAATACTTGTCATTACGAACGAAGTGAAGTAATCGCAGAGTTTTTGTGATTGCTTCGCGTCTACACTTGGTTGCTGCTTGCAATGACTTTTTATAACTAATCAAACGAACTTGATATCAGTCTTAAAAATTCCTTCAAGGTTGACCGCAAGGTTTTTTTAACGTATTACCCGCAGTATAAAGGGTTTGAGAGTCTAACCTACCTCGTAAGCTAAACGCTCATGTATGGGTCGTTTTGCCAGTTTTGCCAAAATTTTTGTAGGCTCTTATTTTGGCGAAGGTATTGAATTAATGCAATGCTGTACCTAGTGCCATTCCTCTCGGCATCATATCCAAAGAGACTAGACGTTTGACTAACTGACGGACTTGAAGCGACGACCTACTAAAGTAAGGACACCAACACCAAGCAAAGCACCAAGGCTAACGCTAGGCTCAGGTACAGCAGTTGTCAGGCCAATGAGACGTCTACCGCCACCAATGGAGCCTACTAGCGTAGCAGCACCTGTGGTCAAGTTGATGGTGTATAGATTGGAGTCAGTTGTCGAGGTGGGAGTCAATGCTGCAAAGGCGGAATTTACCCCATTGTCTGTGAAGATGTCGAATCCTGCTACGGAGTCGATGTCAATTCCCAAAGAACCTACTTGTGTCAAGGTGCCAGCATTAGGCGGGTTCTGTATAAACAATGCGTCTTGGACGTAGTCTATGTCATACAACGTTGTCAAGGTTGCTGGATCTCTATCCGCATTGGTGTATGCTACACCGGTGATGTTGGGATCTCCAGGGTTGAGTGTGCCATCAACAATGACTGCACCAGTATTCACATTGATGCGGAAGTTTTGGTCATTAGCACCTACGACCCGTAGGCGATCAGGTACTGGGTTAAAGTCTACTCCAGAAACAATCCCTCCGCTGAAAGGTGTGGAAAGGGTACTTACAAAAGAAGCAGCACCAGTAATCCGGTTAATGGTGTAGATGTTGTTGCTATCCGTCAGACCGTAGATTAGATTGTTAGCTGGACGACGGTCAATACCTACCAAAGTCCCAGTGACTCCAGTGACTGAGACTGTGTTAATACTGGAGGGATTGCTGGAGTCAAACAGAACTAGAGTGTTGTTGTCAGTTAGACCTACCAAACTAACAGCCGCCGCAGGTTTGGCGACGCTGAGTAGATTAAACATCGTTGCTACAGCCAGTGGAGTGAAGACTGTACCTAGCTTACTTAGTTTCATTAGAAAGCCTTTTACAAGTTTTTATGAGTGTGGATAGCAAAATTCGACCAACTAGGTAAATGTAAACACACTTTATTAAGTAGAATTTTTTTTACTTTGTTATTCATTAATTTTGCTTAGATAAAATACTACTGTAAAAAATACTGTCAACTCAAGTAAAGATAATTATCTTTATTAAATCTTTAAATTTTTGTGGATTAAATTTTAGTAACTTGAGCTTCTAAGATGTACTGTGATCAGCAAAATATTCATTTATTTTTAGTAGAATTGACCTATTTTTCTTACTTTTCTTACTTTTGCTAATTTTCACATTTTTAATAAGCATGTTATGGTTTTTGGAAGTGTTGTGGCTGGAAAACAAGAATACTAGGTTAATTCTCATTGAGAAACAATTAATATCAGATTTCAATAGTAATATTATTGAATTTCTTAAGAAGCCTGCAAAAAAAACTAACTATAAATTTCAGTAAAAAAGTGAGAAAAGCAGGATTTAAATGTCAAAAATAATACAGATAAAACCTACTTTTTATCGTAACCAAGAGATAGGTAACTATCGCTCTTCTAAGAAATCGTATTTACTAAGGGTTGAGGAATAAGCTCAAAACCAAAAACTCTGCTTTTTTGTGGAGGTTATTGGCCATTCGCTTTCGGTAGCGCTGCTCATAATCAGGACTTACGCAACTGGCACAGTGCGATCGCTCCTATGTAGTATTTATGTATTATTTAAGACAAATAATAGAAAGGTATTGCTGAAATTAGTAACAATAACTAATTGTGTAAAACACTTTTCAAATTTTTTGAGAACATTAGTCTAGAGTGCATGAAATAAATACCATAGTATTTGTAGGGTGCATTACCCTAAACTCTAACGCACCAAAGCGTTGATAGTAGAATGGTGCGTTACGCCACTGGCTGAGTAGCAACATGTTGATAGCTGAAAATTATTAAAATAATAGTTTCTATGTATAGACATTATAGAAATAATAACTAAATCATAGCTACAATAAGAATGACAAATGATTTTAATAAAAATATGGCAACTTTAACTTCAAACAACACACTTTTAATAGCTGGAATTATCTTTATCACAATTGCTGTTATTGGGCAATCTAAATTACTATTTTTGGAAATTAATCCTGGTTGTTTTGGCAGAACTTTAGCTCTAGTTATTGGAGTTGTAAGTTTAGCATTTGCTTTGGGAATAGGAAATTTTCCAGCAGAAAATTTGGAATTATTCAGAACTTATCTAGCAAAACAAATTCAAGAAAATATCAACTGGATTAACGACCTTTTACAGGGTTAGGAACGGGTATAGTCAATAGGTGATGTCAACCGATTATAAGCAGTGCCTGATTGGTAATTGCCTATTGAACATATTAATAATAGGCTCCAACGAGGCTGTAAGTCAGACTAGCTAACACTAACAAAGTGACAATAACATATATAAATTCTCGCTGTAGCAGAAAAGCTATTAATGAGATGAAGACGCGCACAACTGGAGTGGCAATTAATAGTAATAATCCTAGTTGAATAATTCCACGGCGGCTACCTGACAATACTGCATTCACTACACCTGCTGGTGAACGAAACTCAGACGGTTCTCCTCGAAAAAACTTGTATCCAGCAGGCTCAGCACCGTGGCGAATCAAGTACAATATACCCCCGAACAAAACGACAGCACTAGCTGTTAAAACTCCATATTTCAGCAGGTTGCTGAGTAAACGTTCTAATTGCTGCTCACTTAATGATTTGGTTAGGTTGTTGTTAATATCACTTTCACAACTATTAGATATCTGCTCTACACTAGTAACAGGGTGTTGTTCTAACTGTTCGATATCAGAGATTGGATTTTTCTGCTGTAAGCTGAGTTTAGCCGCTTCACCCTTTGGCTGTGTCGATGAGTCCCAAGGAAAATTCAAATTAAATTTATACATTTTATAGGCCCCCTATTAGACTGTTGTAGACCATCTTCATAGCCATCACCACCAGTACAACACCGAAGACAATTCTTAAAATCGGCGTTTTAGCTCCCACAAGAACTTTTGCACCTAAAAAAGCACCAGGTAATACTCCTAACATCACTGGCATTGATAGCCCAGGATCGATGTAGCCGCGTGTTAAGTAAACCCCTGCTGATGCTGCTGCTGTCACCCCAATCATAAAATTGCTAGTAGTAGTAGAAACTTTGAAGGGTACACGCATGATTTGATCCATTGCTAACACCTTGAAGCCTCCAGAACCAATACCAAGTAAACCAGAAAGCACTCCAGCTATTAACATTACGCCAAACCCTGTTGGTAAAGAACCAACCTGATAAGATACCAATCCCTCAGAGGTTGGGTAAGTACTATTCAGTTTCATATAGTTTGCTAAAGGATCAATTGATTCATCTTCAGTATGTTCTATTCTAGGTTTTTGTGAAAGGTATGCTGAATAAATAAGCACGATCGCTAGCACGATAGTCAACGCTTTCACAGACACAAAAGTAGCAATTAAAGCTCCGATTATCGCCCCAATTGTTGTTGCTACTTCTAAAAACATTCCCAGCCGCAAATTAGTATAGCCTTGTTTAATGTAAGTAGATGCTGCACCAAGGGAAGTAGCAATTACAGACACCAGTGAAGCACCAACGGCATATCGAATATCAACGCCAAACACTGAAGTTAATAGGGGAACGATTATAACTCCACCACCTAACCCAGTTAGCGCTCCTATCAAGCCAGCGCAAAATGAGCCAATCCAAATTAGTAATGAAAATTCCAGAATACTCAAATTTCATTCCCCTTTATTTTTTAACCATGTTACTCAGTGATTTTGGTATTTTTTTAACGTAAATTGATAAAAATAACACTGTTGACAAGTAATTATCTATTGTAGTTATAGCGTTTCCCAGTAAGCGCCAAGTACATATGATAACCTCACCCCCAACCCCTCTCCGTGAGTTCGGAGAGGGGAGATAAAGCACAGCTTTATCGGGGTGAGGTTAAGGTGTACCTCACTTGCTTAGGAAACTCTATATAACCTATCAAGGCTAAATCTCATCATAAAGATAATTTTATTTGATGTTTAATATTGCAATTGTTGATAGTTTAAATGGCACATATTTCGATGGGAATATGGACAATTATCAGTTCAGTTTCTTTTGCTAAAAATCCATAAGTTTTACGTATAGATATTGATATTGATGTATCCAGAGGCTGAATTTTATATTACTTTAGATATATTCCTCAAGATAGATTTAATACTAACCTATGTATCTAAGACAATCAAGTATTTGACTTTAAATGCTTGAGTGAAGCTACAAGTTAGGCAAGTCAGAAAACAGAAGATTTATGAAAAAAGTTTAAATGTGAGAGTTTAGTTATAATATTGACAACACTCCTTGATAGCCATCATCTGAAGATTTGTCAAAATTAGGACACAGATTATGAAAAAGTTAAAATATATTTTGATGGTTGCGATATTAGTTGTAAGTCTGATGTTTGCTCAACCTTCATTAGCAGACCGCCCCAAATTTACCAAAAATCCTGATTACAAAACGCTGATTCAACAACTGAAAACCTTACAAACTATCAAAGAAACACAAGCTGAGTTAGAGGGTTACACAGCAGAGGAAATTGACCAAAAAATTAATGAATTAGATCTGCAAAAATATGCCTTTGAGTCAGGCATCGATTGGGGACAGTGTAGCAATCAGACAGGGAAAACTCTAGCTATCTATGGCCCAGAACCAGAGGTTGACGATGATGAATATTCCTCCGGGGCTGCACTGTATTTTTTAGCTGATAGCCAGACAACTGAAGACAATTGGAATTGCAAGGGAGTTTATCTGCCAAATGATGTCACAGCTGTTGCTATCAGCCAAAACGGACAAAGTGTAGATGTGACTGGCGGTGTAGTAATCAAGGTTCCTAATGGTACGAATTTAGTTCTGAAAACAAATCCAGATACTGGAGTAATTGAATTCAATCAAGCTGGAACTACAATTTTAAAACCCAGTGAAACAGAGTGGTTTATCCCTAATGTGTCGCAAGCAATTGTAGATGCACGAGTCACTAATGCACCTACTAAGAAGGCTTAAATTTGGGAATTGGTTAACTCCTAATATCAAGTCCGGTTAATTAGTTATTAGGACTTACGCGCATTGTCATATTTTTTTCGTCTGGGTAGTACTGGGTCAAAAGTCAATAGTCCAAAAAATCTTGCTTTTTGACTATTGACTGCCATCACAGTAAATCTGTGTGCCAGTTGCGTAAGTCCTGGTTATGATTCCCGCAATCATTGCACCCCACCCCCAACCCCTCCCCGTGAACGGGGAGGGGAGCAAAGCGTACTAAAAAAATATTCCACTGTTCACAGTCAACAGTCATCAGGAGCCAGTGCGCTATCGCGCTCTGCCGACTTGAAGCACCTGGTGTTCAACAGTCATCAGCCAACAAATTCAACGAGGATAATTTATTTGTTGGAGTTTCCTGAATGCTGATTACTTTACTAACTGTTTTTCTTCGGGAAGTAAGGAAGTTTCATCTTTAGATGTATGGCTGCTGATAGGAGTTGTTTTAGTCAAATACGGTTTGATAATTAGACTTACCCCAATTGCCCAAGCTAATGCAACCATCCAACCGGCGAGAATGTCACTAGGAAAATGCACCCCCAGATAGAGACGACACCAACCAACGGCGATGACGTACAAGCTGCCGAACATCAAAAGCAACCAGCGCCAAGAACTAGCCCAACTTAAAATTAGCAAAATTACTATTAATGTCATGCTCGTCATGGCATGACCGCTGGGAAATGCAAAATCAAACTCAGGCGCACTGGACTGCCAAAGTTGGGGGCGGACTCTGTGCATTAATTCTTTTGCTGTGCGGTTGATAACGGCGCTTCCCAATGATGTGGTGAGTAAATAGGCTAGCGATCGCCAGCGTTTCCTTAATAGTAATATAACTGCGATCGCACTCAAAATCGGTAATGCAGTCCAAAACGAGCCAAATTTAGCTAACATTACCGCCAATACATCCAATTCTGGCTTCGCTGTAGAGTGAACTGCCAATAAAATAGGCACATCCCACGGAAAGCCAACTTTATTCTGCCAAATCTTTACCGCCAGAATTTCAAATACCTGCAAGGGTAAATAGACTCCTATGAACAAGAGTAACAGCGATCGCCAATGGACAATCAGCAGGTTTTTGAGAAAAGAAACAGGTGAATGATGCTGTTGATTGGGATTTTTTGCACTTTTCATATTAATTTAGATGGGAATAAACAAACATATTAAAGCTAAGCTATTGCGGATTTAAGTTGTATATCTAATTGGGTTGACCGATGACTGATGACTGTCATCAGTCAACGACCTTAAGAGGTAATTATGCAATTTCGATGCACTTTAGCTTATATATTGACAAGAAATCCTTTTTGTACTCCTACTATTAAACAGTGTACATTTGTTCTAGTGACTGTGCTTATAAATTAAGTTATGGGAAAATAATTTTGGCGTAATTTTTATAGGACTTACGCATCAAGTACGAAATGTAGGGGCAATTCATGAATTGCCCCTACGGAAAATCAAGGCTTTCACTACCTTTTTGCGTAAGTCCTGTTTTAGCAAGTCTTGTGAAATATTGCGGAATCTTCTCAAACTGATTTGTAGTGCAACTTTAGTAAGATTTAGCGTACTTAGCGTCTGGCTAGAGACAGTCCTGTAAAATATTCAAAGGAATATAGTCATCTGACTTTCTTAATCAGTTACCTGAAATTTGCCAAAAGTTCAGAGGTTAATTTGATGAATGCTATTTTGAGCCTTTCCACTTTGGTTCCCAGCCTAGATGACAAAAAAATTGTACGAGAACGTTTGTCTAAAGCTACTTTTGTCGGTATCGATTTCGGAACTTCAACCACTGTAGTCAGTTATTCAGTTATCGGAGACGAGACTACACCTATTAAAACAGATACTATTCCTATCCTTCAGACCCTACAAGATGGACGGATACACGAATCACACCTTGTTCCCACAGTAATTGCGTGGTACGATGAGCAACTTTTAATTGGGACTGGTGCGGCGCAGCTGAAAAACCAACTAACTCATAATGTGAATATTTGGTTTTCGTTCAAAATGGGCTTAGGAGTAGATTTAGGCTCACAGTACTTTAATACTAAATTACCCAAAGGACATGCGATCGCAACTATTGAAACACCTGTAGATGCAGCTAGGGTGTTTTTTAAGTATCTTAAAAAACATATTGAACAGTATTTGCGCGACCAAGGTTTATCATCACAAATTTACTACTCTGTTAGTGTCCCAGCATCTTTTGAATCCAATCAGCGCCGGGATTTGTTGTCTGCATTAGCATCTGCGGGTATTCCATTGACTGCACAAGCACTGATTGATGAACCAAACGCAGCATTCCTCAGTTACATTGGTGAATCAAATTTCAGCAGTCTCCAGATATATATTCCAGAGGGTTCACCTCTACACATTTTAGTATTCGATTTTGGAGCAGGTACTTGTGATATTTCTATTCTGGAAATCGCCCGTTCTCCTCATGGTTTCTCTTCTAAAAATTTAGCTATATCTCGATTTACAGCGCTGGGAGGAGATGATATAGATCGTCAAATAGTAGATCAGGTACTTTTACCTCAATTATTGGAACAAAATAATTATACGCGTCATGACTTCAGAACTGTAGACCTCAATAAGCGCATTATTCCCAATTTACAAAGAACCGCTGAAGAACTCAAAATTAGGATTTGTAAATCTATTGCTGCTGAACTCATATCAAAGAAACTGCCAGCAATTGCCAGTACTGAAGAATCTATTAAGCTCATGAAGGAACTAGATATTCCATTATCACAAAAACAACTCAAGCTAACTGACCCAAGTATGAGTTATCAAGCTTTTCAAGAAGTGATGGTTCCTTTTATTGCAGAGTCGTCATCCTTAGAATCTTCAGATATCAGCATTTTTTCACCGATCGAATCTTCACTGCGTAAAGCAGATTTAGAACTTACTGATTTGGATATGGTATTGTTAATTGGGGGTAGTAGTAGCAATCCACATGTACAAGTGGCGTTACATAAGTATTTTTCAGACTGTCCTATTGAAATTCCTAGTGATTTGCGATCGCATGTATCAATGGGAGCAGCAATTAATTCTTTAATTCTCAATGGCATGGGTTATAGTCTGATACGTCCAATCACAAGTGAACCTATCATTGTTATTACCCGCGATCGCAGATTGCAAACAATCATTAGTGCTGGGATAGAAATACCATGTCCGCAAAAAGTATTTGATTTTTGTACTTCTGAAGAAGTGCAATTTAAAATTCAGATTCCCATTTGTGTGGGTAATGAAAACAAGATTCTGACTGTGATTGAAATTGACGCACCAACTTTTAGCGGGTTTGAACCAAATACATGGGTTAAGTTAACTTGTGAGTTAAATGAAGATAAAGTACTTAATGTTTCAGCAGCAATTGGCAACAAGCAAGTGACTTCAACAATGGTCAATCCTTTGGCTAACCGAGAGTTAACTACCGAAGAACGTATAGTATTTGAAGCTGAAAAGAATGCCAACGAATTAGCAGCACGTAATGGAGGAAAACCAACTGTAGAAAGTTTATTGGATTTAGTAGAAGCCTGTGCCGATGCGGGAGATTATCTCCGTGCAGCAGAAACACTAGAAACAGTGCAGATGCTAGATAAAAATAATCGACGTGAAACTAATATCTGCTATTACTATGACAAAGCAGGCAATTACAACCAAGCTAGTAAATGGGCAGAGATAGCTTATCAAAAACAAGTAACATCAACCAACGCGTATAACTTAGCTATTTTTAAAGAAAAAACAGGTGATTTTTCCGAGTATGAACGATTAATGACAGAATGCTTGCAGATAGATGCTAACTACAACGCAGCATTACTTATATACGGAAAATATCTCATATCCAAGAAGAATAAGCGTGGTTGGGAAATGATAGAACGAGCTTTTAACTTGATGTATGGCTCATTTGTGATGAACATATTGGATGAAGTAGAGTATCCCCGTTTAATTTCTGCTGCTAAAGTACTCAACCGTAATGATGTAGTTGAAGCTGTCAAGAATGCGGAAAGAGCATCTAAAGCTGAAAATAAATGGTATAGCGAAGAAAATCTCCTAATACCTCAAGGAAACTACTCAGACAATTTCATCAAAGGACTTCCATAATTCAAATATGGTTATTTCTTGCTTGGTTGTACCTAAACGAGTATTGTGAATTATTTTGTCACTAAAGCTTGTCTAATGTCAGAAAATATTTCTTTGAAAATTTTTAATTCAAATAAAGTTAGTGGCTAATTGAAGAACATCATTTAAAACTTTAGTACTTGGAGTATTAGCTATGTCATGGATGGTTCCATTTCATAAATTAGATCCAGAACAACGTAATATGATTAATCAAATCCGGTCAAATCCAAGACGTAACCACTGGATTAAAGGTTTTGTAGGTTCTGGGAAATCTGTTGTACTTGTGCATACTCTCATTCAGTTGAAAACATCTAATCCTCGGCTAAATGTTTGTCTTGCTCTTTTCACACATAGTTTGATTGCTATGTTTGAAACAGGTATCCCAGAAGAAATCAAAAAAAATCTACGAATCACAACATGCGAATCTTTTAGGAATAAACCTGAAAAATACGATTTGATTATAGTGGATGAAGTACAGGATTTGTCCCCTGATGTGCTTGAACTTATGGAAAAATATTCTCAGCAGCTAATAGTAGCAGGAGATTCAGACCAGTCAATATACGAAGATAGAGTCACGCCACAGCAGATAGAGAAATTGATCAATCCAATGATCCATGAATTGACAATTTTACATCGACTAACCAACAAAATTATTGACATAGCAAGAGTTATTTTTCCAGACAACCGCTTAGAGAAAGCAAAAAGATCACGACTTGAGAATGTAGATGTCACACTTGGTATAGCTCAAAAAATAGAGGAAGAAGTAGGCTATGTTTGGGATCAAGCATCTGAATATCTGAAATCTGGTGTGATTACAGCTATTCTTTTTTCCAAAAAAATAGACATAGTACAATTCGTTAATCTAATACTGGCTACATATGGTTATAAACCTTGGAATGTGAAAAAAAATAATTTTAATGATTATGATTTTAACGATTTCAATACATATTTAAAAACTTGTAATTTACCTATCCAGTATTTAGGAAACGGACATGGTAATTTGAATAAATCATCAGAGGAGTTTAAGAAAGCATCAAAGGTGTATTTGATGACTTATCATAGTGCCAAAGGCTTAGATTTTGAAACTGTTTTTTTACCCATCTTAAACAGCCAAAATAAAATATGGAGTAAACTAGATAAAGCTAAAAATCTCTTATTTGTAGCTATGACACGAAGCCGCTTAAATTTATTTATTACCTATACAGGTACACCCAATTCTGATGTAAAGCAAATACCCAACAATTTACTGCGTACAATTTACTTGCCTTTAAATAAAAATCAGGCAAGAGGAAATAAAAATGAGACAATAGTTGAAGATGATGATGATTTTATATTTTAAACTGAATTTGCAATGACTTATTTATTACCACTTTTCTACTCAGAATTCATTATCTGGTATAAGCGCAGTAATTTAAAGGTTATGACATTTCGCTTAATACCTACTGATTGTGATAGTACGGGAGAGATTGTAGTAGATGAAAAGCTCAAAGCGATTGTGAAAAAGGCAATCCCTGAGTACGATGAGGATTTTGAAGTGCTGCTAGTTGCTGTAAAGATAGCAGCAGAAAACCTATATCCTTATTATACACCTATGCACTGTATACCAAGCTATATGGATATTGAAATTACACAGTTGCGTCGCGTATACCCGATAACGGAAAGAGGAAGACGGTTTCTAAAAACACAAATCGATACTAACATCGAGTTGGCTGAAGCATTATTTGAAGAAGATATCACTCAAGTAGAACAAGAGCGCGATCGCAAATTGGCACTTGCTGGAGGAAGAGCATTATTAAAGATAGCTGGATTATCAGAAGAAGAATTCGAGCAAGAGCTTAAACCTTTAGAACCAGATTTATTATTAGGACGTTATCATCGTCTATTAAATGATGAATTTCCTCTAAAAGATGTTCCTTTTTTAATCAATTTGTTATGCTATAGCCGCAAGAGTTCAATAATTTCAAATACAGATATAGGCTACTTTTCTGATTTTGGGGCTATTATCCGCCAATCTTGGTTAGAGGATAATCAAATAAAAAACAATGAAATCAGGAGAAATTTAGCGGCTTATAGTGAAGTAGTAAAAAAAGCTATAAAAGAGAATCCTAATGAAGATTTTTTGAATTTGGTAGACAAACTTTTTCCGCAACTACAAAATCTGGAGAAAATTACAGAATTAAAATGTCCTGCTATTTCTTGTGTAATTTTCTTGAAGTTGCAACGTGAACTTTTTCAAGAACAAATATTAGAGGGAACAAGTTTTGCTAGTATAGTAGAAAAATTTAAAGAATCAAATTATCACAAAGAACTAGCTATTGGACTTTTTATACTTGGGATATCTTTTGGCTTTGATACTTTTTGTTCTACATACTATCAGTACTGTAATCTAGATTTTTTAATTCCAAAGGAAAAATAAATTTAGATAATTGAAAATACTGTACTTTCTCTAGTTGATTTTATAGCCATTTTCAATCCGGTGAGGTACAGGTATGGAAATAGACCTAACCCCCTAACCCCCTTCCCGCTTCGGGAAGGGGGAACAATTCAAAGCCTCTCTCCTTTTAGGAGAGAGGTTTGGAGAGAGGTCAAAATTGTACCTCACTAGTTCGAGAACCGCTATATATCTCAAAAGGCTAGATAGTTATTCAGTTATTCTCTTCTCCTTGCTGCTTCCAAAAATTTGTTAATTTTTTGCTTATAATTGGTACATTTAAGTTCTATTTCGTTATTAACGATATCTTGCACGATTCTCAATTATATTATGTCCGCTTGATTAGTTATTAAAACCAAAGAATTTCACCCCCAACCCTCCCCGTTGACGGGGAGGCGAAACAAAGCTACGCTTTGGTGGGGTGGGGTTGTTCGGTTTTCATAAGTAATAAGCAAAGAACATGATATGATTTATTCGCTCCACTTTCAATCTGTTGATACCAAGTTTTCGTATGTTCTTCATCTGTAGAAATTATTTCCACAGATATAGGATAACCTGATGCACAAATTAAGCTATCATCTTTTCAAAATGATATAGACAATCTCTCAATATGTGCCAAGCTTGTTGGGAAGTGATAGAAAAACTAGCGATTAATATTGAACTTTTTTTGCAGGATTTAAATGCTTTAGCAAATAAAAGGGCAATCCTCACTGAACTAGATAAACTAATTATTTGTCAATGTTTGCTTGGTTTTTCTCGGCAACAAATAGCAGAGTTCAGCAAGCTGCGTAACCAAAATATTGGAGACAGGCTGACTAATAATATTTATCCTAAAATATCAGAATTAATGAACGTTGACCAAGAGGAAATAGCTGGTAATTGGGTCAAAATTATCAATTTTTTACTTGACCCACACAATGGTTACAAATTAAATCCTGCTCCTCAATTAAATAGTGATAACTTTCAAGGAAGTTTTGGCAGACAATTTTTTCTTTACCCTCCTAATCAGGAAATTGTTAAATTTCAAATTGAAGCTACAAAATTTTACCAATTAGGTCTTTATTATCAAGCACTACAATATTTTTTAATGTCATGGAATCAAGAAATAAAGCTTTATGGAAGTGGTAATCCAGAAATATTGATTTATATTAATAATTGCTTGATTGAGTATAAAAAACTGCATTTACAAGAAAATGGCATTAAAATTTATACTTTAGCTGTTGTTGTGCCGTTTTATCATAATCAAGGTAGCATCGCCGCCGAAACTTTACGAGGGATAGCTCAAATACAATTACAAGTTAATCTTCTCAGCTTTGAAAAAATTGCTTTGGATAAAGAAATAAATTTAGATAATATCAAACCACAAATATTTTTTAGCATTATATCTACTAAAATAGCCTTACAAATTCTAATTGTTAATGACCCCAATAATTTATACTCTCCATATAACCAAACAGCAGAAAAACTAGCTGAATTAGCACAACCATTAAATTTAATCGCTATCATCGGTCATTACTCAAGCGAAATGACCAAAAACGCATTACAATTTTATGCTCAAAAGGGTTTAGTCTTAGTCAATTCTAGTAGTACATCTAATGAACTTTCCAATTTATCTCTAGTTTCTTTTTTTAGATTGACTACTCCAGACATTGTGAATGCTGAAAAATTAGCTAATTATTTGATGCAAAAATATTCTTATAAAATTACATCGAAATTAGCAATTATTTATAATAAAAACAGTATTTATAGTACTTCTTATAGAAATAGTATTAAAAAACATCTAGAAAAATATCAATCTAATTTAATTTTTTTAGAAGAATGTAATTACATAAGTGAATCCTATTATCAAGTCCAAAAATATCTAGAATATATTAAAGAAGAGGGTGTTGACATTATTATTATAATTCCCGATGGAGGAATTGAACCTAATTCTCTTAATAATGCTGCACTCATTAGTCGATTAAATGTTGACAATTGTTTAATAGCTGGAACGGCGACATTTTATCAAGAGAATGTTTTGCATTGGATTCATGAACACAGCCAATCTCATTCAATAAGTCAAGATGATTATCAAATTATTGCTTGTATTCCTTGGCATTGGCATAGTCAAGATAATGGCTGCAATAACTCTCAGAATAATGTAGCTCAAAGTTTTTGTCAAATAGGCGCTCAATTATGGGGAGAGGAAAATTTAAATTGGCGCAGTGCAACAGCTTTCGATTCAGTATTAATAATTTTGAAAACTCTAGAAAAGTATCACAGTCAAGATTGCCAATCTTTACTTGCAGACATGAATTTATATTTCAAAAAAGATCAAAAACAAGTAAAAGGAGTTACAGGAAATATACAGTTTGATCAAAATGGCGATCGCCTGAATCCTCCAGCAGAAATAGTGGCTGTAAAATGGAATACCCAACAGCACAAATGGCAATGGACAATCTGACAAACTGTAAATTAACTAAAATACAGTTAGTGCGATATTAGTTATCTACACCTGTCGTCAAAATCTTCCACGCTTGAAGTAGAAATACTGTTCATCTCTGGGCTACTCTATTTATCAACTAAAGACCAACAAAAAAATATAGCAATGTTAAAAATATTTGCTGACCGTGGTGGTACATTCACAGATATTGTTGCTGTGACCAATAATCAAGCAATTATAGACAGACTATCAAACCATACCGAACGTTTTTTAATTGTCCCTCTTGCAAACAAAGAATGGGTAATAGTATATAAATTACTTTCCGAAAAACCTGAACAATATCAAGATGCAGTTATCCAAGGTATTCGAGATATCATTGGGCTTGCAAATGATCAACCTATTCCTGATCAAGCAATAGAAGCGGTGAAAATGGGGACAACAGTAGCAACTAATGCACTGTTAGAAAGAGATGGCGATCGCGTGGTTTTAATCATTACCAAAGGCTTCAAAGATGCATTGCGAATTGGCTACCAAAATCGCCCCAATATCTTTGCGCGTCAGATCATTTTACCCACAATGCTTTATGAACAAGTAATTGAGGTAGATGAACGCTATGATGCCAATGGAAAAGAATTAATTTCTGTGAATATTGAACAAGTAAAAAAAGACTTACAAGCAGTTTACCGCACAGGAATTCGTAGTTGTGCAATTGTTTTTATGCACAGCGATCGCTATCCCAATCATGAACAAGAAGTAGCCCAAATTGCCCAAGAAATTGGCTTTACACAAATCTCCATATCTCATCAAATTAGCCCTTTAATGAAGTTAGTAAGTCGAGGAGATACAACAGTTGTAGACGCATATTTAACTCCGATTTTGCGGCGCTATGTTAACCAAGTATCTAGTCAATTACCTAATATCAGATTAATGTTTATGAAATCTGATGGTGGCTTAACTGATGCCGAACAATTTCAAGGAAAAGACAGTATTTTAAGTGGGCCTGCTGGTGGTATTGTTGGTGCAGTACAAACTAGCAAAAGGGCAGGTTTTGATTTAGTTATTACCTTTGATATGGGTGGAACAAGTACAGACGTTGCCCACTTTAAAGGAGAGTATGAACGCCAACTAGATTCCGAAATTGCTGGGGCGCGGATGCGAGTTCCCGTATTAGCAATTAACACAATTGCAGCAGGCGGTGGTTCAATTCTGTTTTTTGATGGTTCTAGTTATCGTGTAGGGCCAGAATCGGCTGGCTCAAATCCTGGGCCTGCTTGTTATCGGCGCGATGGGCCATTAGCGGTGACAGATGCTAATGTTATGTTAGGCAAAATTCATCCGCAATATTTTCCTTCTGTCTTTGGAACTGATGGCAATTTACCCCTAGATCAAGATATTGTCATTCAGAAATTTACTCAACTAGCCCAAGATATTGCAACCATCACAGGAAATCATCGTACTCCCGAACAAGTAGCAGCTGGATTTATTGCCATTGCTGTCGAAAATATGGCAAATGCCATTAAAAAAATTAGTCTACAACGAGGTTATGACGTTACCGAATATGTGCTTTGTTGTTTTGGCGGTGCAGGCGGACAAGTTGCTTGTCTAATTGCCGATACATTAGGCATGAAAAAGATATTTCTTCACCCTTATGCTGGTGTTCTCTCAGCTTATGGCATGGGATTAGCAGATGTCCAGGCTACCAGAGTTACAGGAGTAGAACAACCTCTAACTGAAGAATTAATTCCTCAAATATTCCAGTTAATGGAGTTTTTAGAAACCCAAGCCAGAAGTGAAATTAGCAACAATCAAATAAGCATTGAAAAAGTAGTCCGAAAAGTAAATTTAAAATATGAGGGAACTAACTCTACTTTGATAGTTGACTTTTCTGCAAATGTCGCAGTGATGAAACAAAAATTTGAGGTTGAACATCAATCTCGTTACGGTTTCATCCAATCAGCAAAAAAATTAATTGTTGAATCTGTCTCAGTAGAAGTGATTCAGAAAATGGATACACCTGAAGAACCGATTATTTCGCGTAGCCGTCCTCTCAACCAAACACCTCAAGCTGTTGAAACAGTACGAATGTTTACGGCTGATCAATGGCATGATACTGCCGTTTATCGACGGGAAGATTTACAACCAGAGGATAGTATTAATGGGCCTGCCATCATCATAGAAAAAATCAGCACGATTGTAGTTGAACCTGATTGGATAGCAAAATTAACTGAACAAAATCATTTGATTTTACAACGTCTATGAAAAGGGACTGGGGACTGGGTTATAACTTGTAAAATTATGAAGTTTGTTCTCACATTAACCAAATTTTGTAAACGCGATCTGTTGAATAATACTAAAGATAAATTATGTTAGAACGACTCAATAAGTTAGGGCCGGGCTTAATAGTTACTGCTGCCTTTATTGGCCCTGGAACAGTAACCACTGCTAGTATTGCCGGATCAAAATATGGCTTTGCATTGTTGTGGGCAGTTGTCTTTTCCACCATAGCAACTATTGTGCTGCAAGAAATGTCTGGACGCTTGGGTGTAGTCACGCGACAAGGACTTGGAGAAGCCTTGCGAAAGACTACAAACCCAATTTTGCGACTGTTTGCCATCATCCTGGTGATTGCAGCAATTTTCTTAGGCAATGCAGCCTTTGAGACTGGGAATATTGCAGGTACAGCCATCGGTTTAGAAGTGGTGAGTGGTATTTCTTTTCAGGTTTGGGCAGGAATCATCGGTGTATTGACTTTCTTGTTGTTGGTATTGGGGGCTTATCAGCTAATTGAAAAAGTCTTGATTGCAACTGTTAGTTTGATGGGCGTTGTGTTTCTCTTGACTGCCATTGTTGCTCGTCCGAACATAGGTGCATTACTCACAGGAATGGTGGTACCAAGTTTGCCTCATGGTTCACTGCTGACAGTTATCGCTTTGATTGGGACTACAATTGTCCCCTATAACCTGTTTCTCCATGCCAGTTCTGTGCAACAGAAGTGGCCACAGACAGTCCCGACAAAGCAGGCTGTTGCAGAATCGCGGTTTGATACCATCGTTTCTATTGCATTGGGTGGACTGATTACCCTGGCGATTGTAGCAACATCTGCCGCGACCTTTGCAACTCAAGGCACTACCATTAATAGCGCCGAGATAATGGCACAGCAACTCGAACCTTTATTAGGCCCTGCGGCGCGGTATTTTTTTGGACTCGGATTGTTTGCAGCTGGTTTATCTAGCACCATTACTGCACCTTTAGCAACGGCTTATGCTACCTGCGGTGCGTTGGGCTGGAAGCCAGATATTAAAAATAGTCGATTTCGCACCGTGTGGATACTTGTGTTAGTGATTGGAACTGTATTAGCTGTAACTGGGAAAAATCCCGTAGAATCCATCCTATTTGCCCAAGCTGCCAATGGGCTTTTATTGCCCGTTGTCGCAACATTTCTGCTAATTGTCGTCAACCAAGCTGATTTATTGGCTGATTTCCGTAATCAGGCGATCGCTAATATCTTGGGTATCGGCGTTGTTCTCATTGCTACTTTTCTGGGCATTTTTCAAGTTTTGAAAGCAATTGGTGCGATCGCTATCTAGGTTAAACAATTATTTAGGAGAAATGCAATGTTAAATGTTTCTACTCATCCTTCAGAAATCCGCCAGCTTTGTCGAGACGGAAAACTAGATACTCCTACCCCTGGTTTAGCATTAGGGTTTGTGCAAGCTAACTTAGTAGTATTACCATACTCTTTAGCCTTTGATTTTTTACTCTTTTGTCAACGCAATCCCAAGTCTTGCCCCATACTTGATGTCACAGAAGTAGGAAATTTTGAACCTAAAATCATCGCCCCTGGTGCTGATATTAGAACTGACTTACCCCGCTATAAAATTTTTCGTGACGGTGAGTTTATTGAAGAAACAACTGACATTAGACCATTCTGGAGAAGTGATTTAGTAGCTTTTTTAATTGGTTGTTCCTTTTCCTTTGAAAATGCCATGCTCAACTCTGGATTAATAGTAAGGCACATAGAAGAAAATAAAAATGTACCCATGTATAAGACAAATATTCAATGTATTCCTACTCAGACATTTTCTAGTCCCTTAGTAGTTTCCATGCGTCCTCTGCCAGCTAATCAAGTCGTTCGTGCTGTAGAAGTAACCAGTCGTTATTACAAAGCACATGGTTCTCCGGTGCATATTGGCAATCCAGAGGCAATAGGAATTAGCAACTTAGAAAAACCTGATTATGGTGATGCTGTCACAATTTATGATGGTGAAGTTCCTGTTTTTTGGGCTTGCGGAGTCACTACTCAAGCTGCAATTCTTCAAGCAAAACCTGAGCTAGCAATTACTCATTCTCCTGGACATATGTTTATTAGTGATCTAAAGGATGAATATCTTACTTTATAATTAGTCATGACAGTTACCTGTAAAAAATCTAAATACAAATTAAATGTCACCTTACCTTTATCCAGTCATTGAAACCGCAGAAATAGAAACTACATTCTTAGAATTAGCAAAACAATGGCGACGTGAGACAGGAATGCTCTCTGTCATCTCAAAAATATCAATGCATCCTGCTTATCAAAGAATAATCGGGATGGGACAACCTGTTGTTCCTTTAATTATGCGTGAACTTGAGCGTGAACCAGACCATTGGTTTTGGGCTTTAAGTGCAATTACAGGAGCAAATCCTGTTAAAGCCGAACAGCGCGGTAGACTTCAGCAGATGGCTCAAGCTTGGATTGAATGGGGGAAAGCAAATGGATACAGATGGTAAGTTGGAAAGCTATAAAGAAAATAAATTTCCTAACTTATCATGCACTGAGTATTCTGTAACCAGCAAGCAAAGTACATCATATAATTGTTTTGCTTGGGCTGCCGGTGAGGATGATCGCTGGTGGAGTCCAATAGATCCAGATAATATATATTACTGGGTAGAAAGTGTCACAGCAGAATTAACTATGTCTGCTTTTATCCAAGCATACAAAAGCTTAGGGTATGAACTTTGCAATAATTCCGAGCTTGAAGTGGGTTTTGAAAAGATAGCGATATACGCTACTTCTCATGGTGAACCAACCCATGCTGCTAGACAATTATCTAATGGTAAATGGACAAGTAAACTTGGACGTTGGGAAGATATCGAACATGAACTTGAAGGTTTGACAGGCGAAATGTATGGTTCTGTAGAACAAATTTTAAAACGTCAAATTTAACCATGCTCCGAAATACAGCGTATTTCAGGTTTATGAGGTACAGCAACAAAAGTGTGTAAACCTGTTTTTTTAAAGTGTGGGATTAATCGAATCAAACGTAGCCGTAATGAGGATATAAACCTAGTGTACCTCACTTACCTGCAATCTGCTGTAAATATATTTATTCATTCAATTTAAACAGAAGGAATCAAAAATGTACACCACAACTCAACCCGATCCCGTTCGTTTAGAAATATTCAAAAATCTCTATCAATTCATTGCCGAACAAATGGGGATTGTTCTGCAAAACACTGCTGCATCAGTCAATATTAAAGAAAGGCTAGATTTCTCCTGTGCCATTTTCGATTCTTCAGGCTTATTAGTCGCTAATGCCCCCCATATTCCCGTACATTTGGGGTCAATGAGTGAAAGCGTCCGCAGTTTAATTAATGACAAAAGCAACACCATAAAACCAGGCAATGTCTATCTATCCAACAATCCCTATAACGGCGGAACTCACCTTCCAGATGTTACTGCTATAACCCCTGTCTTCCTAGAAAGTGATGAAAATATTCTCACTCCCCTTTTCTATGTTGCTTCTCGCGGACATCAATCTGATATCGGTGGCATTACTCCCGGTTCCATGCCTCCCCACAGTACCACAGTAGAAGAAGAAGGAATTCTCTTTGATAATTTTCTTTTGGTTGAACAGGGAAATTTTCAAGAAACTCAAGTAAGACATTTACTAGCAAATCATCATTATCCTGCACGTAACCCTGACCAAAATATAGCTGATTTTAAAGCACAAATTGCTGCTAATGAAAGAGGAGTTAAAGAACTTCTGAAAATGGTTGGTCAATATGGATTGCAAACAGTCCAAGCATATATGCAATTTGTGCAAGACAATGCTGAAGAATCAGTGAGACGAGCAATTGATGTCCTCAAAGATGGTTCATTTATTTATGAAATGGATAGCGGGGCAAAAATTCAAATTAAAGTCATCATTGACCGCGAACAACGCAGCGCTACTATTGATTTTACTGGCACATCTGGGCAATTAAACAGTAACTTTAATGCTCCTAAAGCTGTCACTCAAGCAGCAGTTTTATATGTCTTCCGCACTTTGGTTGATGATAGTATTCCCCTGAATGCCGGATGTCTAAAACCTTTAGAAATTATTATTCCTGAAGGTTGTATGTTGAACCCAACCTACCCAGCCGCAGTAGTAGCTGGTAATGTGGAGACTTCCCAAACCATTGTTGATGCTTTATATGGTGCATTGGGTGTGATGGCTGCTTCTCAGGGAACGATGAATAATTTTACTTTTGGTAATGAATGCTATCAATATTATGAAACTATCTGCGGTGGTTCAGGGGCAGGAGTTAACTTTAATGGTACCGATGCAGTTCATACTCACATGACTAATTCCCGCTTGACTGATCCAGAAGTATTAGAAACCCGTTATCCTGTACTCGTAGAAAGCTTTAGTCTGCGTTCTGATAGTGGAGGTAAAGGAGAACATTCTGGCGGTGATGGAGTTGTTCGCCGCATCCGCTTTTTAGAATCGATGACAGCTAATATTCTCTCTAACCATAGGTTAATTCCTCCCTTTGGGTTAAATGGTGCCCAAGCGGGACAAGTGGGACGCAACTGGATACAACGTCACGATGGAACCCAAGAAAATTTAGACAGTATAGCCACAGTAGAGATGAAACCTGGGGATGTTTTTGTGATAGAAACCCCTGGAGGCGGAGGATTTGGTTCAACTCTAAAGAGTTAGGGAATGGGGCATGGGGCATCGGTTAAAGACTTATCATTAAGACTGCAAGGGAGCAGGGGAGCAGGGGAGCAGGTTTTAATGTTTCCGCATACATACTCTGAATTATAAGTAATCAGGCGGACTTGGAATCAGCAACGCCAATTTTTTACATAACCTCCAATACCTCAGAGATATATAGCCGTGAACCAGTAAGTCAACTTCTTTACTGGACTAGTTGGAAACTTAGGAAAACTTAGTATTTTAGGAAACATAGCTATGAAAGGTTTGAAATTAGCAGTAGCCATAATTGCATTAGCAACATTGACTTTGACTCCCAAAGCTGAAGCCAAAAGCTTGTTCAACAATCCACAAACACCAGCATCAAAAGTTACTGCACAATTACCCAACTCCAAGATTGAAAATAGCAGTCAAACTGAAGATTACTTAAAACGTGGATTTGACCGCTTTGAGTCCAAAGACTATCAAGGAGCTATAGAAGATTTTAACCAAGTCCTGAAGATTGAACCCAAAAATATTTATGCTTATGTTGGCAGAGGTGCTTCCAAGCTATTATTAGAACAATTTGAAGCAGCAAAGTTAGATTTTGACACAGCTTTAGAAATTAATCCAGATATTTCTATAGCTTACTATTTTCGTGGTATTGCCAACTATGCCTTAAAAGATAAACCAGGAGCGATCGCAGATTTCCGCAAAGCATCTACACTCTTTAAACAAGAAGGCAAACTGGAATTAGCTCAAAAAGCAGATAACGCAGTTAAGGAGGTAGAAGCTAGCTAAACTCTTGCAAAATGATGATGATTGAGGTAGCAGCAATACTCAAAACCCAGATCAAGCTGCTGCCTTGCGTCATGCGATACTAGCAACTAAGAAAAAATACCCTAATTCCAGAGATTGGGCAACCTTTACCCTCATCGGTGTAATGTAGTTCCAAATTGATATAGCTATTATGCGCGATCGCACAACCAAACTTATTTTAATCGCTTTGAGTGCTTTTTTGGTGACAATTGCACCTGTATTCCCGCAGAATTTTTCGGTATTTTTCTTTACACCCCAGGTGTTAGCGCAAACGCCAAATCAACAGCAAAATCAGGCTGTCTTTGGTAATTTTATCGATTACTTCGCCCAGGAAAGGGAAATTAAAGCACATGAAGGTAGCGTCAACAGTGCCAGTTTTAGTCCTGATGGCAAGTTAATTGTGACAGCTGGTGCTGATAATACTGCCCGTGTCTGGGATTTTGCTGGTAAGCAAGTAGCAGAATTAATCGGGCATCAAGGCAATGTCAAAAGTGCTAATTTTAGTCCTGATGGTAAGCTGATTGTTACTGCATCTTTTGATGGTACTGCTCGTATTTGGGATGTTTCAGGTAAACAGCTAGTTGAGTTAAAGGGGCATCAAGGTAATGTTTACAGTGCTAATTTTAGCCAGGATGGTAAACAGATAGTAACAGCAGGTGCAGATAAAACCGTCCGGTTGTGGGATTTATCTGGCAAGCAAATAGCGCAAATTACAGGGCATGAAAATATTGTTACTAGTGCGAATTTTAGCGCCGATGGTAAGCGGATAGTTACAGCAAGTGCAGATAAAACTGCTCGCGTGTGGGATTTATCAGGTAAGCTATTGGCAGAATTGAAAGGGCATACTGATACCGTATGGAGTGCGAATTTTAGTCCTGATGGTCAGCGGATAGTTACCGCATCAGATGATAAAACAGCGCGAGTGTGGGATTTGTCCGGCAAAGTGCTAGCAGAGTTGAAGGGGCATAGTGACAGTGTATACAGTGCTAGCTTTAGTCCTGATGGCAAATTAATTGTCACAGCTTCAGTTGATTTTACTAGCTTGTTGTGGGAGCCATCAGAAAAGTTAGTAGGGATGTTGCAAGCCCATACTGGTGGGGTGAATAGTGCTAGTTTTAATCCTGATGGCAAATTCATTGTGACCGCATCAAACGACGGTACAGTGTGGGTGTGGAATATACAAACCAAGATATTAACTGCACTCCAAGGACATTTAGGTAAAGTTAACACTGCCAGTTTTAGTCCTGATGGCAAGCTCATTTTGACAGCATCTGGGGACAAAACTGCTCGGATTTGGGACAATGCTAGCAAATTGATAGTAGAACTTCGGCATTCTGACTCTGTTGATAGTGCAAGTTTTAGTTTAGATGGCAAGTTAATTATTACGAAATCAGGGGACAAAACTGTTCGGATTTGGGATACTACAGGCAAATTAATTGTAGAATTACCGCATCCTGAATACATCATCAGTGCCAATTTTAGCCCCGATAGCAAATTGATTGTGACGGCATGTGAAGATAAAATTGTTCGAGTATGGAATATTTCTGGTAACTTACTGGCAGAAATTAAAGGTCATCAAAACAGAGTATTGAGCGCTAACTTTAGTCCAGATAGTAAACTGATTCTTACTAGCTCTGAGGATAAATTTGCCCGTGTTTGGAATATCTCTGGTAAATTGCTCCTAGAACTTAAAGCAGATGGTTTTGTGATGACAAATGCTAGCTTTAGCCCAGATAGCAAGCGAATAGTCACTGCATCTGATGATAACATCGCTCGGATTTGGGATTTAAGTGGAAATTTGCTTACAGAACTTAAAGGTCATACTGAGGGAATTAAAAGTGCAATTTTTAGCCCAGATGGCAAGTTAATTATCACAGTATCTTATGACAAAACTGCTCGTGTATGGGATATCAACGGCAAATTGCTAGCAGAACTCAAACAGTATCAGGATAAAGTCAACAGTGCTGATGTGGCTGGGATAGAAAGTCCTAGTTTTAGTGCAGATAGCAAATATATTATCACATTATCTGATTTCAATAAAACTGTTATTGTCTGGGATATTTTTGGCAAATTGCTATTAAAAATGCTAGGGAATCAGGGCAATATCAACAGTCTCAGTTTTAGTCCGGTTAGTAAGCAGATTATCGCTGCATCTGATGATGGTAATGTCTTTATCTGGCATTTGTCAGATCAAATACTACAAATGCTAGCCACATCCAAACCAATAGACACACCTAGCTCTAATCAACCTGAATCTCAAGAGCAGATTTTAGACGATCGCCATGTTAATAGTGCTAATTTTAGTCCTGATGGTAAGTTCATTCTCACTGTTACTAGTACTGCCAGAGTGTGGGATGTTTCCGGTAAACTTTTGGTAGAACTTAAAGGACATCAATCTAAAACTAATAGTGCAAATTGGAGCAAGGATAATCTAATTGTTACTACCTCCGATGATCAAACTGCCCGTGTCTGGGATACCTCTGGTAAATTATTAGTTGAGCTTAGACATACCGATAGTGTGTACAATGCTATTTTTAGCCCCAATGGTAAGTTAATTGTCACCAGATCCAGCGATGGTATTGTTTGGATATGGGACATATCAGGCAAAAAAATCGCTCAAATTAATGGTCAAGAATACGTTATTCATAGTCCCCTTTTTAGCCCTGATAGCAAGTTAATTGTTACCGCATCTCAGAAAGAAACGGCCCAAGTATGGGATACTTCAGGCAAGTTGCTATTAAGAATTAAAGGGCATTCTGGTAGCCTAAGAGCTAGTTTTAGCCCCGATGGCAAAATGATTCTCACTAATTTATTTGATGGCACTTTTCGGATATGGAATATCTCTGGGAAACTCCTAGCGGATGTTAAAGCCCATAAAAATCGGGTGCAGAATGCCAGTTTTAGTCCAGATGGACAACGCATTATTACTATAGGATTTCTCGACAATACCGCCCGTGTTTGGGATTTATCTGGCAAGTTACTCTTAGAAATCAAAGGAGATACACAATTTGATCTTGTCACAAGCGCCAGTTTTAGCCCCAATGGCAAGCAGATTGTCACTGCATTTAGTGACTACTCAACTAAAACTGTTGCCCGTGTATGGGACATCTCTGGTAAATTAATAAGCGAACTTAGCGGGCATACACAATTAATCACAACCGCCAGTTTTAGCTCTGATAGTAAGCAGATTGTCACTGCATCTTGGGATGGTACTGCCCGTGTATGGGATATCTCTGGTAAGTTAACAGCAGAACTAAAAATATATCGGGGTTTTAAAACAGCTAGTTTGAGTCCTAATCGTCAAATAATTGTCACGGTTTCAGATGACCAGGTTCCTCGGATATGGGATGTTTCTGGCAAGTTGCTTGCAGAACTCAAAGGACATACAAAAACCATAACTAGTGCTAGTTTTAGTCCGGATAGTATGCTGATTGTGACTACATCCTGGGATAAAGCCCTTGTGTGGGATATCTCTGGTAAGTTAGTGACCGAACTTAAAGGACATGAAGGTGAAATCAACAATGCCAATTTTAGCCCGGATAGCAAACTGATTGTCACTGCATCCTGGGATAAAACTGCTCGTGTCTGGGACATTTCTGGTAAACAGTTGGCGGTACTCAAAGGACATAAAGTGCCTGTCCGAAGTGCTATTTTTATTGGAGAACAGATTATAACTTTTACTGAAAATGGTATCGGTCGTGAATGGGATGTAAATGGTAAGCCTTTATCAGAAGAATTTGATTTCACCCAGTACATTCTTAGTACATGGCAAGGGGCTATTCAGGACGGAATTAGAAGCATTTATATCCAAAGTTTAAATGTTCAACCAAATGGAAAAACTATCATTTATAGGGTATTTGCCGATCTTGCGTTACGTATTATATCCGGCAATCTAGAGGGGATTACTGTTAGTCATTTTATTAACTCAGATGGAAAAGATATGATGGCATTATCATCTGGTAATAAAGCTATAGTTAATGATGCCTCTTCTGGCAAACTGATAGTAGAACTCAAAGGACATCAAGGTCTTGTTAACAGTGCCAATTTTAGTTCTGATGGGAAGCAAATTATTACAGCATCCGATGATGGTACTGTGCGGGTATGGAATTTATCAGGTAAACAAATCAGTAGTTTGAGTTTATCCACATCCATAACATATTCTCCCAAAGCTGAGGCCGATCGCCTGCGTGATCTCCAATTCTACGCCCCTAACTGCGCCCAAGCATTCGACCCCTGGCAAAAAGCCCTAAAAATCTATCAAGAAATCTCTGACAACGAAAATCAAGCAGTCATCCTCGAACAACTCGGAAACGCTCATTATTGCCTCAGTGATTACACCAACGCTATTAAATCCTACTCGCAAGCTTTACAAATCGCCCAAAAACCTAACTATATTCAAAGACAAGTCAAAAATCTCGCCAACCTTGGCAATGTTTACAATTCCTTGGCTGACTATGAAACAGCAATTAAGTATTACAATGATGCTTTAAATATTCTAGAACAGTACCCAGACACACAACTCCAAACACAGGTTTTACAAAGTCGTGGCAATGTTTACATTTCTCAAGATAAGTATAACGAAGCAATTCCAGACTTATCCCAAGCATTAGCTATTGACACAAACGCCTCTAGTCTTGCTAAAACAAAAGCCAAATTGGCAAATATTTATTATTCATTGGGTGACTATAATAAAGCAATTCAATATTATAAAGAAGCTGCTGAATTTATTCCCAGTGAAGCATTAGGAGGTTTAGGTAATGTTTACCTTGCACTGGGCGATACTGCCAAGGCAATTGAGTTTCACTCTTCAAGTTTAGCTAAAGCGCAACAAAATGAAGATCAAGAAGCTGAGGGTAATGCTTTAAACAATCTTGCTAATTCCCTCCGTCAAGCAGGTAAACTCCCTGAAGCAGAAAAATATTTACGGGAAGCGATCGCTATTTGGGAAAACCTCCGCATTCAATTAGATGATGCCAACAAAATCTCTATCTTTGAAAAACAAGCCCGCACCTACCGTCTGCTGCAAAAAGTCTTGATTGCTCAAAATAAAATAGCCGAAGCTTTGGAAATATCTGAACGTGGTAGAGCGAGAGCTTTTATTGATTTACTCAATAAACGAGTATCCCCTAATCAAACAGAACCATCAAAAGTGACAGCACTGAATATTGCACAAATTAAACAAATTGCTAAAAACGAAAATGCAACCTTGGTTCAATATTCAATTATTACTGATGAATTTCAAATTGATGGTAAAGGGCAAACTCAAGATTCAGAACTATATATTTGGGTAATCAAACCCACAGGTGAAGTCACATTTCATCCCAGCGACCTCAAGTCTTTATGGCAAACAGAAAAGATAACTTTCAAGGAATTAGTTGAGCTAACCCGTTTTTCTATGGGTGTGATAGATATCAATAGTCGTAATTCTCGCAGTATCTTTAGAGTTTCAGTAGTAGAGAAAATAAATCAACCTAAAGGCTTACAGCGACTCCATGATTTTTTAATCAAACCGATTGCAGACATCCTTCCCAATAATCCCAATGACCGAGTTATCTTTATCCCTCAAGGTGAATTGTTTCTTGTTCCTTTCCCAGCGTTGCAATACGACGAAGATAAATATCTAATTGAAAAACACACCATCCTGACTGCACCATCAATTCAGGTATTGGATTTTACATCCAAGCAACAACGACGTTTAAAAACTTTAAATCCCAAGTCTTTGATTGTAGGTAATCCTACAATGCCAAAAGTGGAGTTGCAACCAGGAAAACCCCCTGAACAATTAATAAATTTACCTTCGGCGGAAAAGGAGGCTAAAAATATCGCTGAAATCCTCAAAACGCAAGCCTTGACAGGTAAGCAAGCCAGCAAAACCGCAATTTTACAGCAGATTTCCCAAGCCGGAATTATTCACTTTGCTACCCACGGTTTACTTGATGATAACCGGGGATTAGGAAGTGCGATCGCTCTTGCACCCTCCAATAAAGATAACGGTTTGCTCACCGCAGAAGAAATCTTGAACCTGAAGCTAAATGCAGATTTAGTAGTTCTCAGCGCTTGCGACACCGGACGCGGACGCATTACTGGCGATGGTGTGATTGGTTTATCTCGTTCTTTAATTAGCGCAGGTGTCCCCAGTGTCGTTGTCTCCCTGTGGGCGGTTTCTGACAATTCAACTTCATTTCTCATGACGGAATTTTATAAAAATTTGCAACAAAAACTTGACAAAGCCACTGCACTTAGACAAGCTATGCTGACAACAAGGCAACAGAAAAAATACCAAAAACCCTTACATTGGGCTGCTTTCAGCTTAATCGGCGAAGCCGAGTAATTAGTCAGTTGTTAAGACTCTCCCCTGCTCCCCTACCCCTGAAGCACTAAGTTATTCCTTAAAATTAGGATCTGATCTGGTCAAAAATTTTTTGAAAGTGAAAACTATATTTAAATCTAAGCTCGACTTTATCCAAAATTAAGAACTCGGTTTTCCTTATCCAACAAAAATCTAGCTTTTTGGCAAATACTTTTTCTAACTCACAGATTATCGATGAAATTCAAAAAGTAAACCGACTGTCCCACGCTGGTTTCAACGATAGCGATCGCGAGATATCAAAATGGATAAAGTCGAACTAAGAGGATGTCTCTTAGGTTAAAAATGTCATGCCCAACAAAGCAACAGCCTAGTGAAGCATCTCAGCGACCCACGGTAAATTGCGATTCTTTTAAAAGTTTTGAGAATTTTCCAAAACCATGCTTTTATCTTAAAAAACACTTGCCCAAATCCCTCTTATATCAAGCTTTTTCCTTCAAAGCTTTTCTTTGTTTGCAAGAAGACTATTGACAAATGTGCCGTAATTTGAATTTGTCCACAGTGCGTAACAGACAATTTCAAATTTATTTAGCCATCACACCATAGCATCGTCAACAAACTTATGTAAATTTGTTTCATACATTATGTCTCCATATAAAAAAAAAGCAGCTGTATTAAGCAGAAGACAGTTTATCTTTGCAGGTGCAGGCAGTGGAGCAGCATTCCTTGCTACTAGCTTGTTCAAAGCAAATGGAACTCGTGCGAGCATCCCACCGGAGATCACAAAGTTTACCGAACCTCTACCCGTCCCATATGCAGCTTCGCCACCCAGCACTTTGACGATCGCACGGAGTACACACTCGTTCCATACTAATTTAGGCGCAGGCCCCACGTTGGGTTATGGTGGTTTATCTATTCTTGGGCCAACTATCGAAGTTACAAGAGGCACACCTGTAAGCATCAATGTGTTTAACAATATTGTTGGAAACCATCCGTTTTTGCAAGCAGTTGATACGGAGTTTACTGGTACTCTAGAGTCTGACAAAACCAGTCCGCGAGTAGCGTTGCACCTGCATGGTAGCAACAGCGAACCTCAAAGCGACGGATACCCAATGGACACGTTTACGCCAGGGCAGAATTACCTGTACAACTTCAACAACAATCAGGAAGCAGCCACCCTGTGGTATCACGACCATGCGATGGGAATTACAGGTTTGAATGTCTTAGCTGGTCTTGCGGGGTTTTACTTCATCAGGGACATTGACGATCCTGTGGGTGGCAATGGGCCACTGGGTCTGCCAGCTGGAGCGCCCTATGAAATACCGCTGGTCATACAAGACCGTTCTTTCAACAGCGATGGCTCTGTATCTCACCCCGCCCAACCACCCTGGTTAGTCGAGTATGTTGTTGATGTCGCTACTGTCAATGGTAAAGCTTGGCCGAATCTCAATGTAGACCGTACCCTATACCGATTCCGAATTGTTAATGGCTCAAGCGCAAGGACTTACAATCTCAAGCTGTCCTCAAAGCAGCCAATCATTCAAATCGGCACTGACCAAGGTTTACTTAACGCTCCCGTGTATTTGTCCCGTCTGCTGCTTTCTCCTGGCGAACGAGCTGATGTGTTAATCGACTTCTCCAAGAGTCAGCCGGGAGACAAAATTGTCTTAGAAAATGATGCTGTTTCACCATATCCATCTGGTAGAGCTAACTTATTCATATTTAGTCCCGAACTGCCAGAAATTATGCAATTCACAGTGAATACGGGTGTCGCTGCTCCTAAGCCAGTTCCTACTGTACTGCGACTGCATAAACCACTGATAAAACCAATTGCTGTTGAGCCGGTACGGCAACGGTTCTTGACACTGGTAGAGATTACGGGGCCAACTGGGCCAATTGTCTTGCTGCTGAACTATCTCTACTGGGATGAGGCATTCAAAAACCCGGAACTCATGGAACGACCGAAAGTGGACACCGTGGAGCAGTGGAATATTATCAATCTTCAGCCTGTTGCCCACCCAATGCACTTGCATCTAGTCCCGTTCCAGATCCTCAATCGACAAAAGATTAATGCCAGCAAGTATCTTAAAGCATACTATGCCACGGGGCCTCGTACAGTCATCTCAGATCATGCAGCAGGTGGCTCGACAGTGCCAGGTGGCTACCCACCACCTGATCCTACCCCCTTTGCGATCGGCCCAGCCAGACCGCCAGCACCAAACGAGGCCGGATGGAAAGATACAGTACTAGTCAACCCCTATGAGGTCACCCGCCTAATCGTCCCGTTTGGAGCTCAAGCCGCAGAGAACCTACCCTTCGGCAACTCGTTTGTTGGAACCTACGTCTGGCATTGCCATATGCTTGGACATGAGGACAATGAGATGATGTTGCCTTACGAGATAATAGCCTAGTACCGCTACTTTGTAAGTTAAAAGTTAAAAGTCAAAAGACTTATATCCCTCTTGTCTCACTCTCAAAAAAAATCATCAAAGCCAGATTCTGAGAGTTGAATTTAATCAAGGTTTGAGCTTTATTTTCTAACAGTTAGGATTTACGTAGGTAGATTATTTTTTGAGGTCGGGAATAGGGGAGCCACTGCGTTTGCCCTGTTTACACAGCAGTTCGCTGTCGGAAAAGCATGGACGGCAGTGGCTCCTAGAAAGCGGTTGTGGTGGCCCCGATTTCCCAGTCCCTTTTACTAAAGCCGAATTTTGAACTTTTATTTTGAATACGGAATTGGTACTCTATCTGAAGACTTTTCAAAGTCTACGATTAATACACAACAAAATCTAGTTTCAAGGTAAATTTAATGAAAGTACTCTCCACTTTAACGATTAGTACTTATTCTATTTCGCTGAGTTTACTCACTGTAGCTTCACCTGTTCACGCAGCACTTCAAAGCGAAACTAATAATTTTTTGACTACCTCAAATATTCTCTCAGCTGCTTTCGGTAGTGTAGAGGGACAACTAGAGAATGGGAAAGTTGACTTCTACAATTTTTCCAGTTTTGCTCCTGGAAACTTATTTACTGTAGAGGTAAATTCACAGTCATTTGACCCACTTCTAGGGCAGTTGGATAATTTTGGTAATATTCTCACCATCAACGATGACCAATCTGATAGCAATGTTCTACCCATATTAACCGGACAGATACCCACTAGTGGCAGCCTGAATCTAGCCGTGTCTGGCTTGAGAGACATTTACCTCAGAGGAGACCACTTTGAATCTGGTTCATATACATTGTTATTACAAACATTTGCTTTTCCCAGTTCTTCGGCTAATGCAACACTAGTCAATGGTGGTTTTGAAAGTGCCAATTTTACTGGATGGGCAACAGTAGGATCTACTAGTATTGAAACCACAACATTTGGCAGCGGGCCAACACAGGAAAATTCGCAAGCTTTATTGTCAACTGGCGGTGCTACATTTGACGATTCCATTCTAGAAAAATTCCTGGAATTAGAAGATGGAAGTCTGAATAATCTTGGCGAAGGACAAGTTACTAAAGGCTCTGCTATTGAACAAACATTCACAGCTTCATCTGGAGACATTTTAAGCTTCGATTGGAATTTTCTGACCAATGAAGTATTACCGCCAGTTAGTTTTTCAGATTTCTCCTTTGTTTCAATTACTTCCTCAGACAACTCTGGGAGTTACTTATTAAAACTGGCTGATGTGACTAACGCCACATCGGAATTTTCTCTGACAGAGTTTTTTAAAGAGACTGGCTTTCAAACTTTTTCCTTCAAGTTGCCGACCACAGGAACATACACCTTAGGACTTGGAATTACAGATGTGGGAGATAGCAATATTGATTCTGGACTGTTGATTGACAATTTTAAACTTACCTCTGTTCCCGAACCCACTTCTGGGCTAAGTTTATTAGTTTTTAGTAGTTTAGTACTATTAAAATTCTGGAGGAAAATCTGCCCTTATTGACTCCACGAGTCCACTTCACCTAGACTCCTTGCGGTATCTAAGCCAGAGAGAGGTGGTTCTCTCCAGGCCAGTTGCGCGGCTTTAGCAGCCGTAAGGCCGCAAAACTCTGTGTTTTTAGACACAGAGTTTTGCGCTGTTCGTCTTGATAACCAAATTAGTGAACAGTGGCTTTGTAATCATGAAATTTCTTATTTTTCAGACATACTCTTCAAAAACACATTCTGAAACCCTTGTCAAATCGAACTTTTACCTTATACCAATGATTCGTATCATGAACAGACGACTCGCATGATTTTTTACTCGCTTCGACTTTTAAAACATTCTCTTAAATTGATCCTTAATTTATCGATCTTCTCTACTCAAAAATTAAGAAAAAGTAAATGATTATTACGTGACTGAAACAGTTCAACAGATTAGGCACAACAAACTGGTTAGCAGATGTATGTTTATGGCTTTATTGTTGCTCTCATCGACTAGTCGTTCAAGACCAGAGAAACTTTTTACTGAATAACGTTTGAATAAAGAGAACACAATGAGTGAAACAACATCAGTTAATCAACAAACAAATTAACCTGCGATCGCTGACAAAAAATAATAGTGATGGAACTATAATCTGGCACATATTGGTGTAACTATGGGTATTCCAGCAATCAACCTTTCTGTAATAGCGCTCATAAAGAAACTGGATTCCAACCACTAGCATTTGAGTTGAATGTAAAAAAGCGCGTTGCGCTTCGTCTGTACAAATACACGAATAACCCTCAATTTTGTGATGGTTATCACCACAAACTGTAAACACTAGGGCAAAACAATCCATTACCGAAAGCGGCAATTAAACAATGAATAACGAAAAAGAAGTCCTGACAACAGATGCTGGCATTCCAGTTAGTGATAACCAAAACTCGTTGACTGCTGGCGCACATGGGCCGTTGTTAATGCAAGACTTTTATTTGAATGAAAAGATGGCGCACTTTAATCGAGAGCGCATCCCAGAAAGAGTTGTACACGCCAAAGGTTCTGGTGCTTATGGGACTTTCACCGTCACCAATGATATTACCCAGTACACCAAGGCGAAATTATTCTCAGAAATTGGTAAGCAAACAGAAGTCATTGCCAGATTTTCAACGGTTGCTGGTGAACGCGGTGCAGCGGATGCAGAGCGAGATGTGCGTGGATTTTCTGTCAAATTCTATACTGAAGAGGGCAACTGGGATTTAGTCGGAAATAACACCCCAGTGTTCTTTGTTCGTGATCCGCTCAAATTCAGTGATTTCATCCGCACGCAAAAGCGCGACCCAAAAACTAACCTGCGTAACCCAACAGCTATGTGGGATTTTTGGTCGCTATCACCAGAGAGCTTGCATCAGGTTACAATTCTGTTTAGCGATCGCGGATTGCCCACAAGCCATCGCTACATGAACGGCTACGGCAGCCATACCTTCAGTTTCATCAATGCAGCAAATCAACGATTCTGGGTCAAGTTCCACTTTAAAACTGTGCAAGGCATCCACAACCTAACTAATGAAGAGGCAGCAAAAATCATCAGTGAGGATCGCGAAAGCGCACAGCGCGACTTATTCTATGCAATTGAGCGGGGTGAATATCCCAAATGGCGTTTCTATGTGCAGATTATGCCTGAGGCAGATACAGATAAAACCTCCTATAATCCTTTCGATTTAACTAAAGTCTGGCCACATAAAGAGTACCCATTGATTGAGGTTGGTATCCTCGAACTCAACCGCAATCCAGAAAACTATTTTGCAGAACTTGAACAAGCAGCTTTCTCACCTTCTAATGTGCCGCCTGGAATTTCATTCAGCCCGGACAAAATGTTGCAAGCGCGTATCATGTCTTACCCAGATGCACATCGTTACCGATTGGGAGTCAACTATGAAAGCTTGCCAGTCAATAGCCCGCACGCAACCAAGGCACAGACCTATCACCGCGATGGCTTGATGCGCTTCGATGATAACGGTGGCGGGTCAGTCAACTATCAACCGAACAGCTTTGATGGGCCAGTCGAAGACCCACATTTAAAAGAACCACCGTTGAAGATTTCCGGTGATGCCGACCGTTACGATCACCGTGCTGGTAACGAAGATTATACCCAAGCAGGTAATCTTTTCCGATTGCTGCCAGAAGAGGAAAAGCAAAGACTTTTTCAAAATATTGCCGCAGCTATGCAAGGCGTACCGCACTTTATCATTGAGCGACAACTGGCACACTTTGCAAAGGCAGATTTAGCCTATAAAGAAGGTGTTGCTAAAGCACTCGGTCTTTTAACTGAAATTAAAATCTAGCTCTCTAAAATCCGGCTGGTTTATTCAACGTGAGTTCGACAATCCTCCCTTTTCTAGGTGAGGAAGGAGCAACGCAACAATGAGGCTTTTAGGGACTTCCAAGTAAAAAAATATCCCCCTGTTCACAATCAACAGTCATCAGTGATCAGTCAACAACTTCAACCGGGATAATTTATTTTTTGGATGTTTCCTGTTTTATTGTAAAGGTTCAAATGGAGAACAGCTGGAATTCAATTAAGTTGCCCGTAAAGCTCAAGAAAATTTTGACAAAGGACAGGAAGAATATAATATGTCGAATGGAATATCTATTTCTGTTTCAAATGGCAAAGCAGAACCTGCGATCGCAAATTTGAACCAACCTACTTTAGAAAGACTTCCAGGTACAACAACAGACTTAGTAAAACGCTTGTTCTCAAGAGGCGAAGCGTTTGATACCGAAGGTTTTATTAGTTTTTTTACTGACACACCAATATATCAGTTCGGCAACTTTGAGGTGTGTTTAGATAAAGCTGCAATTAAAAAATCTGGAGAAAATTTCTTCAGTCAGATTTCTGCTGTATACCACGATATCAAAATTATCCGGGAAATCAAAGATGTGGTATTTGTAGAAATGGACGTGATTTATTGGCGCAAGGATAGGTCTGTAGTTAAATTACCTTGCTCTGATATATTCCGCGTGGAGGGCGATAAATTCTCAGAATTGCGGATTTTTATGGATGTAAATCCTGTATTTGACCCAACAATTTTTGTCCCTCCCACAGCTTCGGTATTTACTATCAGCCAAGGCAAAAAACTTGCTTCATCAGACATCATGAGGAAGCACTTCGCAGAACATCCTGAAGGCAAAAAAAGGGTCGAAGCTGGATTTATTCCTAAATGGGCAATAGATGGGCCAAAATGGTCGATAGGTAATGAAGAACTCAATTTATCAAAACAGTTACAAGCTGTTGTGCAGTTGTCAGAGGCTGTAATTAATGAAGATTGGGAACAAGTTAAGCATTTTCTGACTGATGATATCTTTTACAAGGTTGGTTCATCTGAACATGTTTACGGGAAGCAAGCTGTTATAAATTTTTTATCTACGATGTTTGCTACTACCGCTAAATTTATAGGTCATGAAGTCAGAAAAGTTTGGCAGGAACCAGGCATTGTTGTTGTAGAAATGGATGCCAAATACATCACTGTGCAAGATAAAAGACATTTAACTATAGCCTGTTGTGATGTTTACCGCTTAAGAGACAACCAAGTGAGTGAATGGCGGGTTTATGCAGATATTTTGCCATTTTATCAAACTAGCTCCTTAGAACAAGAAACTCAAACACATGGCAATGGCAATGGAAATAAATATATTTCTAGTGTTGGGTTGAAATAGTAACATCAAATTGATTTTCAGTATCAAGTGAAAAACTCTTTTATAAAGAGTTTTTCAGATCATTAATTATGTTTTCTTTGGTTCATTTTCCTGCACAGTGAATGCAGTGATCGCTAGATATAATCTTGGATCAGTGGTGTGCAGGTTTAAATCAACCATCAGAGCAGATAAAACTTAACCAAAGAGATTTTTGCAAGCAAAATATGGATTCAATTGAACATATTAGTCACAATCAGAACCGTAACCCAGTCTATCTTGATAAAAACCTTCTGATTATTTTCAGTATTACTTTGATGGGTATATCAGGAGTTTCCAGTGTGACTCCAGCTTTTCCAAAGCTAGCCCAAGAATTAAATGTACCACCTCAAGATATTGGATTATTGGTGACAGTATTCACCTTTCCTAGTATCTTACTAACCCCTATTATTGGTGTCTTGGCAGACCGATTAGGTAGAAAAAAAATACTTGTTCCTTCACTGATGTTATTTGGAATTGCCGGAGTAGCATGTGCCTTTGTTCGTGATTTTAACCTGTTACTGATATTACGTTTTATTGAGGGCATAAGTGCAGCTTCCTTAAATTCTCTGAACGTGACACTAATTGGCGATCTATATTCAGGTAAAGAACGCACAGCTGCTATAGGTTACAACGCCAGTGTCAGTAGTGTAGGTACAGCAACCTATCCAACAATTGGTGGAGCAATTGCAGTGATGGGATGGAATTATCCCTTTATGCTTCCCATATTGGCTATACCTATAGGACTGCTTGTTTTGTTTTCACTCAAAAATCCTGAACCAAAAAGTAAGCAGAATTTTATTGAATACCTCAAAAATGCATGGGGAAGCGTTAGAAACAAACAATTTTTTGGAATTTTCTTCAGTACGGTTGTAACTTTCATGCTCCTTTATGGAGCCTTTATAACCTATTTGCCAATTGTGATGAAAAATTCCTTTAATGCATCTGCTTTCAGCATTGGCATCATTCTCTCAAGTATGTCTGCCACGATTACAGTCACATCACTACAATTTGGAAGATTAAGCAGAAAGTTCTCAAGCAGAAGTTTGATTAGAGCATCATTTGTGATCTTTGCTATAGCTATAGCAATAATTCCCTTAATTCACAGTTTTTGGTTGCTATTAATTTCGACAATGATTTTTGGTGTAGGCCTTGGCATCGGCTTCCCCAGTATTCAAACTCTCTTGGCAGAGATGGCACCCAAAGAATATCTAGCGGCAATTATGTCGATAAACGGAACCTTTTTAGGATTGGGGCAAACTTTAGGGCCACTCTTAATGGGAATAGCTTTTAGCATCTGGGGAATTAATAGTGTTTTTTATGCGGCTGCAACCTTTTCACTTGCCAGTCTTTTAGTCTTTAGGCGTTGCACATGTATGTAATAAATTAAGGTGATTCCGGAAAACTGGCATCATCAAACAAGTTTACTGATTAGGTTTTCGTCTTGATGAGGGCTTCATTCAAGTAGCTGATTTTTTTGATGTCCTCAAGGAAATTCCAAGTTTATAGATATCAGATTGCACCTCAATGAAGACAGTATAATTAGCCAAGGAAAGCAGTAATGTTAGCAACAATTAGAAAATTCGATTATGCAGTCCGCGATCAAAAAGGTAAAGTATCTTTCTACGTTCTCTTGTGGAAACGTAAAGGAATTTCTCTAGAACTTTTTGATGACTATTGGAGAGATGTTCACGGCCCAGTTTGCGCTAGACTACCAGGTCAGCATCAATACTGGCAGTTTCACGTAGCTGCAAATGAAGGTGGTCTATGGCCAACCATTAACGGCATTGAATACACTTGTCCAGAAGATGATCAATTTAATGGCATTGCCGAATTAACCTTTGAGACGGTAGCCGAACGGGATCTCTGGTTTAAATCTGCTGCCATCCTCATGGATGACGAGCATAATGTATTCAGTAAAGCCATCGGTTACAACACTAGTTTTAGTAACTCTCGAACTTACTTTGATAGCATCCCCACAGGAGATCCTAATGGTAAACTAGGTGTAATTAAGTTTCACGTCATGGTGAAAAAATCTGATGCCGTGAGTGTAGAAGATTTTCGCCGATATCTCACAAATAGCTTTGCACCAGCTGTTATCGAAAGTAATTCTGTTCTCAAATTTCGCCTACATTTGTTTGAGCAAGTAGATAACTCTCGACCAGATGCGGCTGGAGTTTCTCATTACGAATCCTCAGAAAAACAGTATCAAGCTGCGTTTGAAATTGCTTTTGCTAATCCTTTGGAAATGGAAACATTCTTTGCTTCCAAAGAATATGCGATCGCTGTTAAAGACCAAGCTAAATATGTGCAGCGGCTTTTACCATTTCCTGAACGAACTGCTTACACTTTTGTTTATGACGGCAAGATGACTCTAGCAGGTCAGCGGAGTTCCACAGTAGCAGAACTGATTGCAAACATTGGCGCAACTAATCAACTAAAGGAGGACGTAGTTAGTCTTATGTTAGAACAAAAACTCATTTCTTACTCAAATGGTCACTCAAATGGTTATCAAAACAATACCACGAGCAACACAGTGATTAATAAACGCACTAACTACTACAAAGATTTATCCGCAGATTATTCTCGACCCGGACTCGTGACTGCTTATGTAGCGAAAAAACTCATAGAGGATGCTGAGAAAATTGTGGCAATGAAAGAAAGGACTTTGCCACAAATTGGGCCTAATTACACTCTAGAACAAATTGAACAAGAAAACAAAGAATGGTGGCCTACCCATTGTGAGGCATTGAGGCAGGGACGAGGCGATATATTAACTGGCGAATATCGAGATGATTTGGTATATTTCTGTCAGGATGGCCCCTATCAAGGCTTGGAACAACAAAAAGAGCGCGAACAGCATTGGTGGGCATTAATTGCTCAACCTGGTGTGACAATGTGCTGGCCAATTGTCATGTTTCATGGTGAAGTTACCTTCTTTGAATGGAAGTGTGTAGATGACGAAACCAACGAAACACTCGCTAAGGGAAATGTTACCTGGATTCGACGTGGACACAGAGGCGGCTGCTATCTTAAAACAGAACAATTGACCTTCTACCGCGATGTTTTTGCTCCCGGTGAACTGCTGAAGTTAATCAAGACTGCCTAAGTAAGGGAGCAGGGGGAGCAGAGGAATTTTTCTAGCTACTATTAAAGACAGCAAAGTTGAGTTGACAGACTACTAATTCCCAGTCCCCAGCCCCAGGAAATATTCTATCAACGTAGATTTGGCTTAAGCATAGGGTCTTATTTGATTATGCCTTTTCCCAGAACTAGCGGTATTTTACTACACCCAACTTCTTTTCCCAGTCGGTTTGGTATTGGTGACTTGGGGTTTGAAGCTTATCAGTTTGTTGACTTTCTGGTAGACAGTGGACAGCAGCTTTGGCAAATATTGCCATTAGGGCCTACGGGAGATAGTAATTCTCCCTATGCATCTTATTCAGCGATGGCAGGAAATCCATTGCTGCTTAGTCCTGAACTATTGGTAGAAAAGGGTTTGCTAACTCAAGAAGACCTTTTGGATCTGCCAGAATATAGCACTGTAGCAGTAGATTTTGATCGGGTCATTCAAACGAAGATGCCTTTGCTGCAAAAAGCTTTTAAGAACTTTAAAGCTTATGCTTCATCTATTCAGTGCAAGGAATTTGAACAGTTTTGTCAAACTAGGGCTTACTGGCTAGATGACTATGCTCTATTTATGGCGCTCAAGTATGTTCATGGCGATGCCAAATGGAATACTTGGGAACCAAATCTAGTCAAACGTCAACCAGATACAATTCAGCAATGGCAACAACGATTAAGCCATGAAATTTCTTACTACAAATATCTTCAGTTTGAGTTTTTCTGTCAATGGTCAAAGTTAAAGCGTTATGCCAATCAACGTGGCATTCAAATTATCGGAGATATTGCAATTTATGTGGCTTACGATAGTGCTGACGTTTGGTCTCATCCGCAAATCTTTTGTCTTGATGAACAAACAGGTGAACCTGCATTGATGGCAGGAACACCACCAGACTATTTCAGTACCACTGGTCAATTATGGGGTAATCCAGTATATGATTGGGTACAATTACAGAAAGAGGACTTTCATTGGTGGGTACAGCGCTTCCAAACCATCCTTGATTATGTAGACTTGATTCGGATTGACCATTTTCGAGGCTTCCAAGCATACTGGGCAGTCAAGCAGGGCGAAACAACAGCTATCAATGGTGAGTGGATTCAAGCTCCTGGGGAAATTTTCTTTCAAGTACTCAACCAAAAGTTAGGCAAGCTGCCAATCATAGCCGAGGATTTGGGAGAAATTACACCAGATGTAGAAGCTTTGCGTGACCAGTTTGAATTTCCTGGGATGAAAATTTTGCAATTCGCTTTTGATTCAGAGCCTGATAATCCCTTTTTACCGTTCAATTATCCCCGCAACTGTGTAGTTTATACTGGCACTCACGACAATGACACAACAGTAGGCTGGTTTAATCAACTACCAGACCAAGATTCAAAAGCAGTTTTTCACTATTTAGGTTGTACTAATCCTGCTGATATCCACTGGGATTTAATTCGGTTAGCATATAGTTCTGTAGCTAATCAAGCGATTATTCCTCTACAAGATATTTTGGGATTGAATACTTCTGCGCGGATGAATTTACCTGGTCAAAGTTTAGGTAATTGGGGGTGGCGTTATGAATCTGCGGCTTTAACAAAACAGCTGCGCGATCGCCTGAAAACCATGACTCAAACTTATGGACGAGTTCTGACGGAAAGCAGCTGACAAGTATAATCAGCCTTGATCCATAAAGGCTATTTCTCTTTTAGCTATATATCTGCGTTCACAAAACAAAGCTGTCGCGATCGCTTTTGTCGTAACAGCACCCATACAATCCACTAATTAACTGTTCAACCAATACCTATGACATCTACACCTAAAATCCTGGCCTTTGCTGGCAGCACCCGCATTGATTCCTACAATAAAAAATTGGTAAAAATTGCGGCAGCTGGCGCTCAAGCCGCAGAAGTAGAAGTGACTTATCTAGACCTACGCGATTTGCCTCTACCTCTTTTTGATGAAGATTTGGAAGCTCGAGAAGGTTTACCTGCTAACGCTCTGACTTTCAAAGACTTGCTGATTTCTCATCAAGGATTGCTAATTGCTTCACCTGAATATAACAGTTCGGTGACAGGAGTTTTGAAGAATGCCATTGACTGGGCATCCCGTCCATCTGCAAATGAAGCTCCATTGGCTGCTTTTGCAGATAAGGTTGCTGTAATTATGAGTGCTTCTCCTGGCGCTCTTGGTGGTCTGCGGGGGTTGTCTCACCTGCGGGCTATCCTAGAAAATCTCGGAGTTTTGGTGCTTCCCCATCAGGTAGCCGTACCCAAAGCTTACGAAGCCTTTAACGCTGATGGCAGCTTACAAGCTCCCCAACGGCAGGAATCTATTGAGAAGCTAGGTAAGAATTTAGCAAACATATTGGTGAAGCTCTACTAAATTAGGACTTATGCAAAAAACCTCTCAAACTCTCATTCCGCCCCGATTATAGCGTTTCCTAATCACATGAGGTACATCAGAGCCAACTCCTCGCAAGCGCTTAGGGGGTTGGGGGTGGGGTTCTTGTACCTCACTCAACCGAGAACCGCTATATGTAAGTTAAATGAATGTGTTTTATTTTTCTTCCACGAATGAGAAATGCTGTTAAATCAACTTGCCCATGCTGCTTAATTGGTTAAAGCCCAGCACAAACAAACTCATGAATACTTTCACAAATTGGAAAACCCTCAATTGGCCTGAATATGGTGCAGAACTCCTTGGAACTGCATTCAATCTCTTGGTTGGATTCAGTATCATCACCTTCAATTTTGGCAAGGGCTTGCCTATGGAGCGTCTCATCCCTGCAGAAAGCCCTCGCTTACTAATTAATGGTTTGATCTTTGCTGGCAGTGGGGCACTGTTTTCCATTTCGCCATTGGGAAAACTGAGTGGTTCTCACCTCAACCCTTGTGTGTCACTGGCTTTTTGGATACAAGGCAAGATGCATAAGCGTGACTTAATAGGATACATAATTGGGCAATTCTTGGGTGCAATACTTGGCACATTTGTGGTGACAAATTTGTGGGGCAAGTACGCTCTCAGTGTCAATAATTGCATGACTTTACCAGGTAAAAGTTATGCCCTTTGGTATGTATTTTTAGCTGAGGTGTTCATGACCTTTGTGTTAGTATTATCTATATTTATGTTCTTAAGTCATGCTCGGCTATTACGGTGGACACCTTTAATGGTGTGGTTGCTTGTGGCAACTATGGTATGGTTAGGAGCGCCAATTTCTGGTACTAGTCTGAATACTGCACGTAGCATTGGCCCTGCTTTCATCTCACGATTCTGGCAAGACCAGTGGCTTTATTGCATTGCACCACCACTAGGGGCATTGATTGGTGTAGGAGTATTTCGACTAATAGCTATGGGTGAACGCGAAGTTTTAACAGGTAAACTTTTTCACGTTGCACATTATCCTTGCATTTTCAAAAACGTTAAATTGCCACATCTTAAGAAGCAGTATGAAGCATAGCATTTCACAATTTTGTAGCGAAAAAAATTGCTAACCATCAAATCTCTACATTCTCCCTTCGGGTTCGCAGTCACCTGGGTCGGGAAACCCTCCTACACCCGGATTTCTCACTGCGCTTCTGTGGTTTGCTACTCAAATTCGTCACGAATTTACGCAAAGCTGTACTAAGTTAAGTCGGCGTAAATATTTATCGTTTGTCAAAGCAGGAGGCAGGATAAAAGAGGGTTTGAGTCTGGTTGATCTTTCTTTAGATAGTTATGTTGATTCGCGCCTTTGCACTTAGATTGAATCCTATACCTATTCATAAAACTTGGTTTATTCCCATTTAAGGATTCAATGCAAACAAATATCAAAATCAAGAGAAAATACAATGAAGAAACTCGAAGAGAAAGTAGCTTTAGTAACTGGTAGCAGCGGCGGAATTGGTCAAGCCATTGCCGTGCGTCTCGCTCAAGAAGGTGCAGATGTTGTGATTGACTATCGCTCTCATCTCGAAGGAGCTGAAGAAACTCTGTCAAAAGTCGAAGCTGCTGGACGCAAAGCTTTAATTGTGAAAGCTGACTTAAGTGTCATCAGCGACATCCGCCAACTGATAAACCAGGGTATTCAACACTTTGGCAAACTAGACATTTTAGTGAACAATGCCGGCATCGACGGCAAAAATGCAGACTTCTGGGACATCACTGAAGCGGACTATGACGCGGTGCTGAATCTCAACCTCAAAGGCACATTTTTTGCTACTCAAGCGATCGTACAGCATTTGATTGAAACCAAACGAACTGGCAAAATTATCAATATTAGCTCTACCCATGAGGAAATAGCATTTCCTCACTTCACTTCCTACTGTGCCAGCAAAGGCGGTGTGAAGATGATGATGCGTAATTTAGCAGTTGAAATTGGGCCTTTGGGTATCACAATTAACAACGTGGCTCCGGGAGCAATTGAAACACCAATTAATAGTAAGCTATTAAACGATCCTGAAAAATTGGGAGCGCTGTTGAAGAATATTCCCTTGGGTCGCTTAGGCAAGCCAGAGGATATCGCACCGATAGTTGCTTTTTTAGCTTCATCAGATGCTGACTACATAACAGGCGCAACCTTTTATGTAGATGGAGGGTTAAGCCGCAATTATCACGAGCAGTAAGTAGTATTTTTCTTATAGAACTTAGTTAAATCTACATTTAATAGCAGCAATTGTTCAATTGCTGCTACAAAAAAACCAGGAATTCAGAACTTTTTTAACTCCCAAAATTCAAAACACAAAATCGCTATGACCCAAGAAGAAGTAAGATTGGCAGCAGACCGAGAGCGCACAGCCTACTGGAAACGATGGGGTTCCTACCTGAGCGAACGGCAGTGGGGAACGGTGCGAGAAGACTATAGCGCTGATGGTACCGCCTGGGACTTTTTCCCCCACGACCATGCTCGCTCTCGCGCCTATCGTTGGGGAGAAGATGGAATTGCTGGAATTTCTGATAATCATCAGCGATTGTGTTTTGCTATTGCTCTGTGGAATGGTGAGGATGCAATTCTCAAGGAGAGACTTTTCGGTCTAACAGGGAATGAAGGAAATCACGGGGAAGATGTTAAAGAATATTACTTCTACCTGGATAACACTCCTACTCATTCCTACATGAAATATCTTTATAAATATCCGCAAGCTGCTTTCCCTTACAGCCAGCTAGTAGAAGAAAATCGGCGCAGAGGTCGCCACAGTCCGGAGTTTGAATTAATCGATACTGGTATATTTGACCAAGACCGCTATTTTGATGTATCCGTTGAGTATGCCAAGGCTGCACCCGACGATATTTTGATTCAGATCAGTATCATCAACCGAGGGCCAGAAGCAAAAACGCTGCATTTGCTACCAACGTTGTGGTTTCGCAACACCTGGTCTTGGACTTTAAATCAACAAGAAAAACCCTGGCTCAAAATTAGCGAATCTAATTCTGAATTCAGTACTATCGAAGCTTATCACCCCTCTTTAGAAACTCGATGGCTCTACTGCAATGAAACTCCAGAACTACTATTTACGGAAAATGAGACTAATAATCAAAGATTGTTTGGAGTAAATAATGCTTCGCCATACGTTAAAGATGGCATTAATAATTATGTGGTAAATGCAGAAAAAAACGCTGTCAATCCCAATCGCATCGGCACTAAGTTTGCTGCTCGTTATCAATTACAAATCGGTGCAGGTGAAACCAAAACAATCAGGTTGCGGTTGAGCGACGTGCAAAATTTAATTGCACCATTTGGAACTGATTTTGACACGGTTTGGCAACAACGCCAGCGTGAAGCAGATGAATTTTATCAGCGAATTTGTCCGTTTCCGTTGTTAGAAGATAGGCGGAATGTGCAGCGGCAAGCATTTGCTGGGATGTTGTGGAGCAAACAATTTTATTACTATGTAGGTGACCAATGGCTCAAAGGCGATCCGGCTGGGCCACCGCCGCCAGCATCACGGCTTCATGGTAGAAATCACGAATGGGTTCATCTATTTAACGATGACATACTTTCCATGCCTGACACATGGGAATATCCTTGGTTTGCGGCTTGGGATTTAGCTTTTCATGTGATTCCGCTGGCGATGATTGACCCAGATTTTGCCAAGCTGCAACTCAGTCGCTTGACACGGGAGTGGTACATGCATCCTAACGGCCAGCTACCAGCATATGAATGGGCTTTTGGTGATGTTAATCCGCCTGTTCATGCTTGGGCAGCATGGCAAGTTTATCAGCTTGAGCAAAAAATGTATGGTCGTGCGGATACAAAATTTCTGGAAGGTATTTTTCAGAAATTATTGCTCAACTTTACCTGGTGGGTTAACCGGAAAGATTTCGAGGGCAAAAATATCTTTCAGGGTGGCTTTTTGGGGATGGATAATATTGGTGTGTTTGACCGTAGTGTTGAACTACCAACTGGTGGATACTTGCAACAAGCAGATGGTACAAGTTGGATGGCGATGTATTGTCTGAATATGCTAACGATCGCTCTAGAGTTAGCAAAGGAAAATTCCACCTATGAAGACATCGCCAGCAAGTTTTTCGAGCATTTCCTGTATATTGCTGATGCCATGAACAGCGTTGGTGATGCTCAAATAGCCCTTTGGGATGAGGATGATGGCTTTTACTACGATGCCCTACATTTACCAGATGGGCATCAATTGCCGATGAAAGTGCGATCGCTGGTGGGGCTAATTCCATTGTGTGCTATCAGCATTTTAGAACCAGAAATCTTGGATCGGCTTCCAGGCTTTAAGCAACGAACACAATGGTTTTTGCAAAATCGCCCAGATTTGACCCGAAATATCGCCTGTATGCAGAAACAAGGTGTTGGTGAACGCCGATTGTTAGCGATCGCCTATCCTGATAAACTCCGTCGCATCCTAGAAAAGATGTTAGATGCAACAGAGTTTTTTAGCCCTTATGGGATTCGCTCTGTTTCTAAAGTTCATGCATCTCATCCTTATATTTTAACGGTGGATGGTCGGCAGTATCGGGTAGATTACGAACCTGCCGAGTCTAGCACAGGAATGTTTGGCGGTAATTCCAACTGGCGGGGGCCAATTTGGTTCCCCATTAATTATCTACTGCTAGAATCGCTGCAAAAGTTCTATCGTTACTTCGGCGACGATTTTAAAGTTGAGTGTCCCACTGGTTCTGGGCAAATGCTCACACTTAAAGAAGTAGCCATTGAATTAGCTCAAAGGCTGATTCAAATTTTTCTCACAGATGCTTCTGGTAGGCGACCTTTTTATGGGGGAACGGAAAAATTTCAGAATGACCCGAATTGGCGCGATCTAATTTTGTTCAATGAATACTTTCACGGAGATAATGGTGCTGGTATTGGTGCCAGCCATCAAACTGGTTGGACAGGTTTAATCGCTAAATTAATTCAGCAGTGTGCAGAACAGGTGCTGTCAGATTAATTTCGGGCTTATGAGAGATAAAGAATTCTGACTTTGGTGCTGGGTTCTAGTTTTCACAACTAGTATCATCTCAAACAGCACCAAATTTTTGTGGTATTTTGCTATACTGCTAGTGCAGTTCTAAATTCATTCTTAATTTCTCTTTCTTGACTTGTCAAAATCTTCTAAATAACTCAACATGGATAGATATGTAACTAAGTCAAGCAAAGGAACAATATGAAGAATAAATAAGTGTATTTAATGGATGAAATTGGCTCTGTAAGCTGTATCTAAATTGATATAATCAGTATTTAGGTTTTCCTTTGAACAGCTAATATGCCAGATATTTAGTAAAAACATTAATAAAAACAACTTTTCGACAGGAACTGTAATATAAATTATAATTTTGTGGCAAACAACAATAGTGAAGAAACTGTAGTGGTCAAGGGGGCTATACCGAAAGGTTTAAAGCTCCAATTTAAGGTTCTTTGTGTAAAGAAAGAGTTGGAAATGAGTAAAGTGTTGGAGGATTTAATCAGGCATTGGATACAAACAGATACGCCTGTGGCTGAATCTTCTCTGGAATTACTTAACCAGGAATTTGAGGATGTCAAAGCATATGTGCCGAAATCTTTAAAACGTCAATTTAAATTGATTTGCACTCAAAAACGAGTTACGATACGTTTTATTTTATATGTACTCATCAAGCAATGGGTACAAATGGAGGAAGCATATCAATTTTGCAGAAATAGTGGAAGAAAAAATAATTTGTGATCTGGTGGAATAGCGAATTAAGGAAAAGGCAGGACGCAGGATACAAAATTTATATCAGCTTTAATATCATGTCCGGTTAATTAGTTATGATTCCCACAGTCATTTCACCCCACCCCTAACCCCTCCCCGTGAACGGGGAGGGGAAACAAAGTGTAGCTTGGCAATACGGTTCAGTTAGAGTCAAAACCCGTAAATTGCGTAGGTTGGGGAGCTATTGGCAGGCTGTCCGGCCCTTGCAACATTTTAGTCTTGACACGCTACTACTATAAGTAATTAAGTTAACTTGATATAACGGCTAATTCTGCATTTTGTGAGAACGTTTTTTCAATTTTGTTTGCAACAAAACACCCAATGCCATAGCTGCTGCTACTCCTGTCCAACTCATAGATTCATCAACAGCTTGAAATTTGACATTATCAATCAACAAAGCAGAATTAACAGCACTATCGCCGACATCAACAATGCCAAATCCGAGGGTGTATGTTCCAGCCACAGGAATCGTATAAGAATAAGCCTGATATCCTGTTTCAACAGCCAAACGAGAAAAAGAAATGTTTGTAGGCGTAAACGTATCTGCCAAAGAACTAACCGTATTGCTGAGAGTAAAAAAAGCAAAATCGTTAAAAGTCGAGTCTGGCGGAACTTGATCAGTTAAAAAATTCCATGAGAAACTCAAAACATCACCCTCAGAAGCAACAATTGTTTGTTTAATGGCAGAACCTTCAATTACTCCACCTGCTGTTAAGCTACCTGTTGATAATCCCAAGAAACTTTCTATTTGAGAACCACTAACAGTTGTTTGATCCTGAAGAGTTTCTAGAACAGCTTGATAACCACCATCAGCAGGGGTAACACCAAAGTTAAAATCCTCAACAGTCGTTTGTCCTGTAGTTATCCAGTTGCTAAAATCGCCTGTCTCAAAGTCACCATTGAGTACAGCAGCGCTAACAGTTGCTGGGGCTACTGTCAAACCAACAACACTAACAACAGCAAGAGTCAGAAATTTAAACATGAATTATTCTCCTTATAAATGTTCCGGTGAAATCTACGTTATCAAGCTGAAATCACGAAATCATATCAAGTTCGGCTAATTACTTACGATATAGTCGGTTTGCTTGGTAATAGGTAATGGGTAATGGGTAATAGGTAATACTCAAAACCAATTACCAATTACCAATTACCAATTACCGACCTCCACAGATATCATAAGTGTTTAAACGGACATGATATCATTAGTGTCGAGATTTGGTATTCCAGTCAGCGTGGCAAATAATCCTCCATTGTCCAAACCAGCAGTTGAACCATTGGGATTGTATAGCAAATTGCCTGTAGCCAAGTTGTAAACAATTTTACCACTGCTAGCACCAGCTACAGTTGCTTCATTGACAATCTCTGTATTGATGGTGGAAAATTCCCCAGGATTGAAAGTATTGCTTAGAGCGTTGAAAGAAGTTTTACTTAAAGCAATCTTGTCCGTTCCTTTGACAAAATCTGTAAGGGTATCTACACCGAAGCTGCTGTTAGTAAAAGCGGCACCACTGCCGAATAAAAAGCGATCGCTTCCCGAACCTCCAGTGAGAAGATCATTGCCTGCGCCACCAATTAAGGTGTCATCACCAGCGTTACCCAGGAGTGTATCATTACCACCAAGTCCTTTGAGGAGATTGTTACCGCTATTACCAGTAATACTATTGTCTAAATCGTTGCCAGTTCCAGTGGTATTGGCTGTTCCAGTGAGGATTAAATATTCCACATTGGCAGTGAGTGTGTAATTAACAGCAGACTGTACAGTATCTTCACCAGCATCCGCATTTTCAATGACGACATCGCGGATAGTATCGACAATGTAAGTATCGTTGCCTGTACCACCGAGTAAGCGATCGCTTCCCGCACCCCCATCAAGGATATCATTGCCAGCACCACCAGTGAGGGTATCATTAGCATCAGTGCCGTTGATGACGTTAGTGACTGTGAGGGCAAAAATATCTTCAGTGGTTGCTCCTTGGCGATCGCTGGCTACAACTTTGATATTGAAGATGCCTGTATTATCACTGCTGGGTGTGCCGCTAAAGGTGACAGTTGCAGCATCGAAGGTGAGCCAACTTGGTAATGCGTCACCGTTTTCTAAGGTTGCAGAGTAAGTGAGAATGTCGCCTGCATCGACATCAGTGAAGGTATTGGCGTCAATAGTGAAGCTGAAGGCAGTATCAAGTGTGGCTGTTTGGTCGGCAATGGACTGAACTAAAGTCGGTGCATCATTAACAGGCTTAACATTGAGGTTAAAAGTACCTGTAATGCTGCCGCCATTGCCATCACTAACAGTGTAGGTGAAACTGTCAGTACCGTTGTAGTTAGTATTGGGGGTGTAGATGAAAAAGTCGTCGCTGGGGTTATCTGGGGTGCTGTTGTCGTTGAAGGTGAGTGTGCCATTGCTGGGGTTGGTGAAGCTACTAATGCTGAAAGTATCACCTTCAACCTCAATATATCCACGCAGAATGTTGCTGGCAAGGATGTTAACGGCACTATCTTCGTTGGTGGTAGCCGCAGTTGCAAAGCCAAACACCACGTAGCTCTCCCTGGCTACAGATCCGATAATCAGGTCGTCAATGCCGTCGCCGTTGATGTCCCCCGCATTGCTGACGAAGGAGCCTGAGAAGTCATATCTGTTAATACCGTTAATCACAAAGCCGTTGCTACCATCCAGGGACGAGAGGTTGAGACTGGCACTAAAGCCACTGCTGCTGCCAAACACCACATAGCTTTCCCCTGCAAACCTCTGACCGTTGAGATCGGCAAGAGGTGCCCCGATAATTAGGTCGTCGAAGCCGTCGCCGTTGATGTCCCCCGCATTGCTGACGGAGTCGCCTGAAAAGTCACGCACATCAATACCGTTAATTACAAAGCCGTTGCTACCATCCAGGGATGAAAGGTTGAGACTGGCACTAAAGCCACTGCTGCTGCCAAACACCACGTAGCTTGACCCTGCATTATACTGTCCGTTGGGGGAGGCACGGAATGCTCCGATAATCAGGTCGTCAATGCCGTCACCGTTGACATCCCCCGCATTGCTGACCGAAGAACCTGAGCCGTTAATTACAAAGCCATTGCTGCCATTCAGGGATGAAAGGTTGAGACTGGCACTAAAGCCACTGCTGCTGCCAAATACCACGTAGCTCTTTCCATATGCCCCAATAATCAGGTCGTCAATGCCGTCACCGTTGACATCCCCCGCATTGCTGACCGAAGAACCTGAGCCGTTAATTACAAAGCCATTGCTGCCATTCAGGGATGAAAGGTTGAGACTGGCACTAAAGCCACTGCTGCTGCCAAATACCACGTAGCTCTTTCCATATGCCCCAATAATCAGGTCGTCAATGCCGTCACCGTTGACATCCCCCGCATTGCTGACCGAAGAACCTGAGCCGTTAATTACAAAGCCATTGCTGCCATTCAGGGATGAAAGGTTGAGACTAGCACCAAAGCCACTGCTGCTGCCAAACACTACGTAGCTCTCCCGTCCACTTCTTGCCCCGATAATCAGGTCGTCAATGCCGTCACCGTTGACATCCCCCGCACCGCTGACGGAGTAGCCTGAGAAGTCAAACACATCAATGCCGTTAATCACAAAGCCGTTGCTGCCATCTAACTCAGACAGGTTGAGGCTAGCTCCAAAGCCACTACTGCTGCCAAACACCACGTAGCTTGTGCCTGCTCTGTCTTGTCCGTTAGGGGAGGCACCAGATGCCCCGATAATTAGGTCGTCAATACCGTCGCCGTTAATATCCCCCGCACTGCTGACGGAGGAGCCTAAGCCGTCACCCACATCAATGCCGTTAATCACGAAGCCATTGCTGCCATCCAGGGATGAGAGGTTGAAAACTGAAACAAAGCTGGGTGCGTCATTCACTCCGTTAATAGTCAAGTTGACGGTAGCTATACTAGTAAAACTACCATCGCTAATAGTATAGGTAAAGCTGTCAGTGGCCGTTTGACCGACAGCCAAACTGTCAAATTGAGCGTTGGGATCGTAGGTGAAAGTGCCATCAGTATTAAGAGTGAGTAAGGCACCGGAATCCAAGGTAATGGCAATACCAACAGTAATTGGATTAAAGTTGACACCTGTCACCGTTGGGGGGCTATTATCGTTGGCTAAGACTGCTATGTTAACGGCAGTGTCTTCGTCAGTGATTGCCGTGTCGTTAACTGCAATTGGGGGTTCATTAGGCGTAGCAAAGCCAAACACAACGTAGCTCTCCCCAGCTTCAGTTTGACCGTTGGGGTCGCCATATCTTGCCCCGATAATCAGGTCGTCGAAGCCGTCGCCATTGATGTCGCCCGCATTGCTGACGGAAGTGCCTGAGGAGTCATACGCATCAATGCCGTTAATCACAAAGCCGTTGCTGCCATTCAGGGATGAAAGGTTGAGACTGGCTCCAAAGCCACTGCTGCTGCCAAACACCACATAGCTTTCTCCGGCTGTGTCCTGCTCGTTGGGGTCGAACAAGAAGAATCCCCCGATAATCAGGTCATCAATGCCATCGCCGTTGACATCCCCCGCACCACTGACGGAGTAGCCTGAGTTGTCATACGCATCAACGCCGTTAATTACAAAGCCGTTGCTGCCATCCAACTCAGACAGGTTGAGGCTAGCTCCAAAGCCACTACTGCTGCCAAACACCACGTAGCTTGACCCAGCATTATACTGTCCGTTGGGGTCGGCACCAGATGCCCCGATAATCAGGTCGTCAATGCCGTCGCCGTTAATATCCCCCGCACTGCTGACGGATCTGCCTAAGCCGTCACCCACATCAATACCGTTAATCACAAAGCCATTGCTGCCATCTAACGACAAGAGGTTGAGACTGGCTCCAAAACTACTCCTGCTGCCAAACACCACGTAGCTCTGCCCTGTATAACGCTGTCCGTTGGGGTCGGCAAATATTGCCCCAATAATCAGGTCGTCAATGCCATCGCCGTTAATGTCCCCCGCACTACTGACGGAGCGGCCTGAAAAATCACGCGTATCAATGCCGTTAATCACAAAGCCATTGCTGCCATCTAACTCAGACAGGTTGAGACTGGCTCCAAAGCCACTACTGCTGCCAAACACGACATAGCTTTCCCCAGCTTCAGGCTGATCGTTGGGGGAGGCATTAGCTGCCCCAATAATCAGGTCGTCAATGCCATCGCCGTTAATGTCCCCCGCACTACTAACGGAGGAGCCTGAGTTGTCACCTGCATCAATGCCGTTAATCACAAAGCCGTTGCTACCATCCAGGGATGAAAGGTTGAGGCTAGCTCCAAAGCCACTACTGCTGCCAAACACGACATAGCTTTCCCCAGCTTCAGGCTGACCGTTGGGGGAGGCATTAGCTGCCCCAATAATCAGGTCGTCAATGCCATCGCCGTTAATGTCCCCCGCACTACTAACGGAGGAGCCAGATCTGTCACCTGCATCAATGCCGTTAATCACAAAGCCGTTGCTACCATCCAGTGATGAAAGGTTGAGGCTGACTCCAAAGCCACTGGTGCTGCCAAATACCACATAGCTTTCCCCAGCTTGAGGCTGATCGCCGTTGGGAGAGGCAAACCATGTCCCGATAATCAGGTCGTCGAAGCCATCGCCGTTGATGTCCCCCGCATTGCTGAGGGAGCTACTTGAGAAGTCACCTGCATCAATGCCGTTAATTACAAAGCCGCTGCTGCCGTTAAGGTCAGATAGATTCAAAACTGCATTCACCATTGTTGTTGATTCTCCAAATTGTTTTTGGTTGTGTTGTTTGTGGGGTCACTGGACGTGAAATTTCACATATCTACTCATCCCAGCCTCACCATGCGCCGAACTCTTCACTCAATAAGCCGATCGCGCACGACCCACACCAGCCAATGCCACTATGTCCTATAATTCCAGTACCACTGCCTCTATTGGCAGGGAATGCCCAATATCCGCACTTTGCAGGTCAATCACCACCAACCCAAACCGAGGTTCGACATTTTTATCTTGCAATTTCTCATTTACGGGCAAGTCAACAAAAAAACAGTTTATCTCTTTGATACTTGGTGAATAGTAAACTCATGTAATTAGGCTTTTATCAGAAAAATTGCAAAATTTGTTTTTAATAAATCAATTTTACCTATTTTTTCCAGTTTTTATTTGATTAGTAATATGGCATTCCCAATTGCAACGTGAGAAAAGATGGTGAGCAAAGGTAGGTATTTATAAGCTTAAGAGCGTTTTTTATCTCACGAATTATTAAGGATTGCCATAGTCATTTATTTATCACAATCCGAATACCATGAACCTTTCTTTACTAAATCTTTAATTTCCCAGTCAATATGACTTTTAATCTTTTTTAGTATTTTTCTCAATTGCAATTGGTGATTATATACAAATATCGGTGTTTTTATAAAAATTGCAATACATTTTTGAAAAACCTATTGTTTGTTTTTATAATTATTTTTATACCAATTTTTATTTATTTACAAATAATTAAATTTAATAATTTAAGCTTATCTATTTTATGTCTGCAATTTTTATTCAAACAAAGTAAAATTCATCTAAAGTTAATAAAAAATATTTAAGCGGACTTAATTATAACTGCGGCTCTAGTCATTTGTAGGACTTACGCATTCGTGACGTAAAACTAAGCTTTTGCGATTACTTTGCTTTGCTCGTAATGACGTAAAATCGTAGTCCGTGCGTAAGTCCTGATTTGTTCTGATTGGGTCAATTGGGTTAGGTGATGTCACAGGGGTAACGCCTGCAATTGCTGTTTGACATACTCCCCCGAATAGAATTTGGGGGAGTATATCAAACTAAATCTCTGGATCGGCTAAGCGGGTAGTGGGACGACTTTGATACAAATCCTGAACGACCTGGATAGCAGAAACTAAAGCTACAAGGCTGATGACTACAACAGGTAACAAACCTTGACCAAAAATAGCGATCGCTAGCATTACTCCTGCACTCACAAGTCGATACTGAGAACGCACTTTACAATGGCGGAGTACCCCATATCTATGGAGAATACTAACAGATAGCGAACATAATGCCACTGCACCACAGATGAGCCATCGCTGGGAATCGGGTAGTGCTTGGGTTGGTTGACTTAACAAGATTTGTTCTACACCAACTCCAGTAGCAGCAATCCCAATCACTAACGGTAAATGAGTATATAGCCAAAGATTGACAACACTGATTCTGCCATGTGTTCGCGCCATCACAATCGGTGTGCCACCGAGGTTATCAAAATACACCCACCACCAGCTAAAAGCGATAATTAGACCAAACACGGCGGCAATCACGGTTAAAACATGCCATTCCTGCTGAGACATACCATCGACTACCGCGATGATTGCCTCGCCCAAGACTATGAGGGTAAATAGCCCAAACCGTTCTGGTAAGTGGGAGGCGTGGGGGAGTAACCCGATTTGCAACTTACTTCCTACTAAGGGTGTGGCAAAATCAATAATGATTCCCAATGTCCAAAGTCCGAACCGCCAAGGAATCGGTACAGCTGCCGATATTAACCAGAAAAAGGCTGCGATCGCAAAACCAATGGCATATTGAGTGGTCAAAAAACGTGCTGAAGGAATATGTATTCCAGCTCGGACATACTCTATCACAAGTACAGCACGACCAAGGGCATAGGAAAGAGCAAAACCAGCAGAACTCTCAGCCAAACCGTGATGGATGTTGATAGCCATTGCTGCTGCTGTCAGCATTTGTAGTCCAATTAGTAGCCGATGTGCCACATCATCACTATCAAACCTATTGGCATAGAGTGTGGTTCCAATCCATGACCACCAAATCGGTATAAATAGAACTACAAAGCCAAACAATCCTGATAAAGAGATATCCTCTTTGAGATTGTGGGCGAGTTGAGAAACTGCAACCACAAATACCAAATCATAAAAAAGTTCTAGCCAGGTGGTGCGTCGTTCTTCTTCAATGTCTTCACCAACGCGCAATCTTGGTGGTTCGAGAAAATTGGTCATATTGGCAATTATTGCTAAAGTGGATCAAATCAAATGCAAGATTTAAATCTTGTAATCAATGCAGCATGAGCAGCAGATTTGCTAAATAATCATACTCAATACATGCTTTGCTGATTCAAGATTGGCTTGAGTAAATGTATTACAGACAACAATATTTTTCAGCGATCGCCCTAGTGTAAAAAACTTATCGAGCTACTGAAATATTATTCTTCCATCGAATTTTAGTCAGTGTTTCAAACTTAGCTTGACTTTTTGTATAATTGTTCATTTTTGTCCCTAATAACTTTGACAATTAGTTGATTGTAGTAGTCATATTTCTTAAACTTTTTTTATTTTCAAGTCCTTGCGGCTCTAAGGACTTTTTGTGATATATTCATACTTACGTGCTTTTGCCACTTTTATGTTAAACATCTTGAGTTGTAGTTCAAAAGCAACTCATCAATTGTAATTACCCAAAAAACCGCATTGAAACTAAATCAATTAATCATATAGCAAAGTCATTTATTTGATGGCTTCAAAGGTGGGTTGAATGAAACTTACAAAACAAAAACGTAAACGTGGTCTTATTCTCACTCCAGAAGGATTACAAAAACTTCAGTCCGCTAAACTTACTGCCGAATTAAACGAAAATTATGGAAACAGGTATACCCTTGAAGATTTAAGTGAGCGGATTGGAATAAACACTGCTACGATTTCCAAGGTGCTGTCTCGTGAAGACGGGGTTGACAAACGAACAATTGAGCTTTTTTTTCAAGCTTTTAATATCAAATTGGATAAAGATTGTTACACCAATTCTGACCAATCTCAGCACCAAGATTGGGGAGAAGCGCCTAGTGTTTCAATTTTTTATGGCCGAACAGAAGAAATGGCTGCATTAGAAGAGTTGCTCCTTCAGGATCGTTGCAGGTTAGTGGCAGTGTTGGGGATGGGAGGAATTGGGAAATCGGCTTTAGCTATTAAGCTGACGGAGCGTATTAAAGATAGTTTTGAGTATATCATATGGCGATCGCTGCGGGAAGCTCCACCCATCAAAAATATTTTAGCTAGCCTGATTCAGTTTTTATCGGACGAGCAGGAAACAGAAGCTTCCTTACCAGAAAATATAGGCGAGAGAATATCTCGACTGATTGATTATCTGCGGCAGCATCGCTGTCTTTTAATACTAGATAATGTAGAGTCAATTCTGCAAAGTGGTAGTCGAGCTGGACTTTACCGAGAAGGATATGAAGGATATGGGGATCTGCTCAGACGATTGGGAGAAGTAACTCACCAAAGCTGCTTGCTTTTAACAAGTAGAGAAAAACCTAAAGAAATAGCAGCATTAGAAGGAGGAACACTATGTGTACGTTCATTTCTTCTTGGTGGTTTGGAGGCGGCAGATGGGCAAGAAATTTTGAAAGTCAAGGGAGTTTTTGCTTCTGAATTTGAATCTGAGCAACTGGTAGAGAGTTATGCAGGCAATGCTTTGGCTTTGAAGGTGGTTGCTACGACTATTCAAGATGTATTTGGTGGTAATATCTCGAAATTTTTACAACAAGAAACAATTGTTTTTGGTGATATTCATGAGCTTTTAGAGCAGCAGTTTCGACGTTTGTCAAATTTAGAAAAGGATGCAATGTATTGGCTAGCCATCAATCGTGAGCCAGTTTCGCTATCAGAAATACGCGATGATATTGTATCACAAATACAGCCACAAAAATTGCTAGAGTCTTTGGAGTCTTTGGTGAGGCGATCGCTCATCGAGAAAAGTGAAGGCCTATTCACGCTACAACCTGTAGTCATGGAGTATGTGACTCAGCGATTGATAGAGCAAGTTTGTCAAGAAATTGCTAATGATAATATTGATTTGTTCAGGTGTCATGCCCTGATGAAGGCAACGGCGAAAGACTATGTGAGGGATATTCAAATTCGCCTGATTGTCCAACCAGTTATAAATGGGTTGCTTGGTGTTTTTAGAAGCAAAAAAAATTTAGAATATCAGCTAACCAAAATCTTGGCAAATCTCCGACAAACATCACCCTTAGAACAAAGTTATACAGCTGGCAATGTCCTGAATCTGCTTTGTCATCTGGGGACTGACCTCAGTGGCTATGATTTATCTGATCTGAGTATTTGGCAAGCTGACCTGCGGTGTATTAAATTACACGATGTCAATTTACAAAACGCCAATTTTGATAGGTCTGTTTTTGCTGAAACCTTCGGCGGTGTTCTTTCGGTAGCCTTTAGCCCTGATGGCAAACTTTTGGCTTTGGGTGATACGAATGGTGATATTCACTTGCGGCAGGTTGTGGATGGAAGACAAGTCCTCATCTGTAAGAGTCATACTAGCTGGGTGATATCACTTGCTTTTAGTCCAAATGGTAAAATTTTTGCCAGTAGTAGTAGTGATTTCACTGTGAAGTTATGGGATGTCGAGACAGGTCACTGCTTGCAAACTTTACAAGAACATGATAGCGAGGTTTGGTCAGTAGCCTTCAGTCCAGATGGCAGTATGCTAGCTAGTGGCAGTGATGACCAGACTATTAAGTTATGGAGTGTTAACACTGGTGAATGCGTTAAAACTCTGCGGGGTCATACAAGTTGGGTACATTCGGTTGCTTTTAGTCCAGATGGACAGATGTTGCTGAGTGGCAGTGATGACGAAACAGTTAGGTTGTGGGATCTCAACACCGATAAATGCCTCAAAATGTTCCAAGGACACCGTGATGGTATACGGGCAATTGCTGTCAGTCCAGATGGACAAATGCTGGCAAGTAGCAGTGAAGACCAAACGGTGAAGTTATGGAGCATCAGTACTGGTGAATGTCTCAAAACCTTTCAGGGACATTCCAATGAAATATATTCTGTTGCCTTTAGTCCTCAAGGTGATCTCTTGGCTAGTGGCAGTCATGACCAAACTGTGAAGTTGTGGGATGTCAGTACTGGTGAATGTAAAAGAACTTTTCAGGGACATTCCAGTTGGGTATATTCCGTTGCCTTTAGTCCACAGGGTAATCTCCTAGCTAGTGGCAGTTACGATCAAACGGCAAGGCTATGGAGTGTTCACACTGGTCAATGCTTCAAAACCTTCCAAGGATATACTGATCAGATACTCTCAGTCGCCTTTAGTCCAGACGGTCAAACGCTCGCTAGTAGCAGTCACAACTCTTCAGTAAGGTTGTGGAATGTCAGTACAGGTAAAGTTTTGCAAACATTCCAGGGGCATGATGCAGCGGTTTGGTCAGTTGCTTTTTCCCCTGACGGTCAAATGGTCGCTAGTGGTAGCGAAGATCAAACAGTGAGGTTGTGGGATCTTGCTGAAGGTAAGTGGCTCAAAACTTTTCAAGGACATCGTGCTTTAGTCTGGTCAGTTGCTTTTTCCCCTAACGGTCAAAGACTGGCAAGCAGCAGTGAAGATCAAACTCTGAGGTTGTGGGATGTTAGTACTAGTCATATGTTAAAAACTCTCGAAGGACATCGTGCAGCGGTTTGGTCAGTTGCCTTTAGTCCAGACGGTCAAACGCTGGCTAGTGGTAGTCATGATCAAACAGTGAAAATATGGGATGTCAGTACTGGTGAATGCAAAAGAGTGTTGGAAGGACATAAGGCTTGGGTTTGGTCAGTTACCTTCAGTTCAGATGGTAAGCTACTGGCAAGTACTAGTCCCGATGGCACAATCAGATTGTGGAGTGTTCACACTAATGAATGCCTGAAAGTTTTACAGGTAAATACAGGTTGGTTACAGTTGGCTGCCTTTAGTCCAGATAGCCAGACATTAGCTTGTTGCAACCGGGATTTGACAGTTCAGTTATGGGATGTCAATACGGGTCAATGCTTCAGAACCTTGCAAGGCCATACAGGCAGGATTTGGTCAATCGCTTTTAATCCTGATAATCGAACTTTGGCTAGCAGTGGTGAAGATGAAACAATTAGGCTATGGGATATAACAACAGGTAATTGCTCAAAAATACTGAAAGCAGAGAAACCTTACGAGCGAATGAACATTAGGGGTGTTACAGGTTTAACTACAGTAACTGTTGCTACATTAAAAGTGCTGGGAGCAGTATCTAATACAGTTTAGTTAACGTGAGTTCGACAGATTTAGAAGACCCCGCTTCCATTCCTCTCTCCTTTCAGGGGAGAGGCTTAAAAACCTTCATTCTTCATTCTTCATCAAGAATTTCAAAGCCCCTCTCCGACGCGGAGAGGGGTTGGGGAGAGGTTCATCGAACTCACGTTTTAGTTAAGACTTGATCCTCCTTAAGCCTCCTTTTTAAGGAGGAAATTAAGTTCTCCTTAAAAAGGCAAAGTTGTTTCATTCGATCAAGTAGGGATTTTTGCAGTATCATGAGCGATAAATTTTGGGAAGCTGGTAATCGGAAAATTACCGCTTCACGAGTAAATTAAAGTGGGATATACGCTTCATGATCGCCATAATAATTGTCCAATCACATTTTTTATCTGCTCATTCTAAAAGCAGCATCTTGAAATGAGTATAGCTCCTTTTTGTTCAAACTCAGTATCTAAAATACTATCTAGGTCAAGTTCAATGGCATTTAAAACTTCGATATCGTCCTCCGTAAGTCTACTTTCAAAATCTTGAATTAAAAATTGCTGCCCGATACCTGTAATTGTTGTGGTGGTGATTAAACCCGAATTATTAAAGGTAAAGGGAGATGGAATTACTTGACCTTGATTGGATTGGGTCGAGTAAATTTCTGTTCTACTATCTGTATATGTTGCAGATAATGGATTGAGCGCTAGTTTCTCTACAGGATTTCTAGATTCAGTAGGCTCAACGGACTTAGCAGATACTGGCAGCAATGATTCAACAATCAAGGTATTTGCCAACAAAGTAGAGGCAATGTAAGTAACTAGTTTAGTTTGTAACATGGATAGCATCCTCAATGAAATTATTAAGAGTAAATCAACTCATTGAATATTTGTCCCATAGTATAGTTCTTGCATAAATGCAAAAAACTAAGGGATTGGGCAACTTAAAAACCTCAAAAAACACCCCTTTTATAACTCTTTGAGTATGTTAAGAAATATTTGTTCAAGAGGTGTACTGTATCCTTCCTAAGACTGTCCTCGGTTATCGAGTGAATGAGTGAATGTCAACTTTCCTTTGTACATCTCTACGTGACTCTAACGGTTTCAATATATCTTTCAGTTCCTCTTCTGAAATATAATCTTCCGCAAGAGGATTGAAGTACAGCAATGCAGTTTCGTAGCAGGCGATCGCCACGTGGATTCGTTCTTCATAAGCCAGCTGTGCAACCATCTCAACTGTTTCCTTCACATGTTCCACATCACCACCAACACTACTATGTACGCGCAAACACCGGGTGGCACGGATGGTTGGTGATAGCAAAGTCTCAACCGGCTGGATGTGCTTTTCTTTAATACCTATCGCTATCCGTTCCAGCGTATAAGAATAGCCAACGCAACCGATTGGATCTAGAGCTTGTACACTCTCAGCCAAGTAATTCACTAAAACTATTGCACTAGGGGGAATGAGTGCTTTTACTACACTCTGAGCGTTGTATCCCATCGACTGGATGTCGAGTAGGGCAAGTCGGTAGTGACCAGCTTCTTCTGTGGCTTTGTGTGCAGCCCATTGTGCTAAACTTTCGCGGCCGGATGCAGCAAAACGCCGAGAAGCTTCTTCTATAAGTTGCACGTTGGAGCGAGTCAGATGGTAAGAACCTGCCAGTTGCCATACCCAACGTATAGGGGTAAGTTTTGGTGGTCTGCGATCGCTCTTTACTGTGTGCCAAGCATAGGCGATCGCTCTATCTAAAAGCTTCTGGGTTCTAACTATGGTGTCTGCATGACTCATGTTTGAGGTGGCGATCGCGCCACTTCCCACAGAACCAGGTTGATAAACTCTATTGCCGTTGGTACTTTTGGGCGCTGGATTGTTAAGTACAATACAGCCCGATTCAGTATTAATTAAAAAGTCATTACGCATGGTTAATTTCCTCTCTTGTGGTTACTACAGATAGGATGAAAGAAAGTCATTCGTAGCAATAATAAAGTTGTTGGAAAATTATCTGGATAATCGCTTCAACTTAGTTCCAGCAAGCATTTTCAACAGTTTTCCAAAATTTGTACAACTGAAGCCAAAACCCACGTATCCGATCAACTTGATGATTTGTCTTCATAGCAAATTCCCATACCAGATGTAAGGTGAACTAACTTGCGATCGTGTATTGCTCTAAAAGGTTGTTTGAAAAGTATTATTGTTAACAGCAAAATCTCCTAAACCTAACCCCCCCATCTAGCGTTTCAAAGCCTCTCCCTGCTTCGGGGAGAGTTTTGGAGAGGGGTTTTCAGTAGACTTTACGACTTTCCAAACATCCTCTAAAAAGCGATACGCAATTTATCTCTAATAGGTGGTTAAAGCACCTATTAGCATTCTTGGTAGGTAATTTCTAAATTTCTTGAAAAAGTACTTTAGCCGCTTTCTAAGGATTTTAGCCCAAAAGGCTAAAAGTCCCTTTTTATGGACTTAAATACAAAAGGTAGAAAGTCCTTTTTTATGGTCTTCAGTCCTAAAAGCAGAAAGCCCTTTTTTAAGTCCTTTAGTTTAAAAGTACTAAAGTACTTACTATCATGCTTTGATAATTATTTAGCAGATGTTAACCATAAGAGATTCCAATACCTAAAGGCTGCACATCGCGTTTTTAGGTCTTGGGAGTCAGGTTTATTTGCAGGGATTATCAAGCCTAGAAGACATTGCAACTATGATGGGCTTGGGAGATTTTGCCGATCCACGCCAAAAAACAGGCGAGTTTTAATTCCTGATGCGGATTTCTATATCCCCAAAGAGTAGCCATACTATCTGGAAGTAAGTGTAGAACACCAGACTTAATCTGCAATAGCAATAAATAATGTACAGGTGAAATAAAAGAACTAGACATCATGTTGCCCTTCCTTCTTATTACTAATGCTGGGAATGTAAGGGTGTATTGCAGCAAAAAGCAAATTAATAGCTCGCCCCAAAACGGCTTTTAAAGCTTCTTAGAGGCAATTTAGTATATCTGCTTCAAGGAGAGAAACTTTGATCATTCCATATTCCACGGTGCTATATACTTTTTGGGATATCGTGGTCTAGAAATAATTGCATATATCCACTAAATAACTTCACTAGACTAATCATAAAAAGTCTAGCTAATGAAACATTAATTAAAGTTTCTTTCGGCTCTATTTAGGGATTTATACGCAATCACTCATTAATACTACCATGATTTTTTAATTTTTGGATATAAATTGTAAACATATTGAATTTTTTTGTAATTTTGCTAGTCAGAACGAAGTAAATCTATGGAATCAAGCAGTATCAGAAACAAAAAACTTTAACTCCAAGGTTGATAAATCTAATATTGCCGTTGAATAGTTAATATTCGGTTAATGCTAATATAAGAGTCCAATAGAGTTTTTGAAGGGTAAAGCTCAGGTATCTATAAGATAAAATGATAATATTCATAAATGTTTCTAAATCAACTGAGGTTTGTTAATTTTGAGTCTTGCAGCCCTACAAGATTTTGTGAAATGAAAATCGATAACTTAAGGACTAACTTAACAGCTTAACCGCTCATACCATTTTTCCATGAAGATGCGCCAAACTAGGAAGTGGGTGCATTTGGATTTCGGATGATGGGTATGAGATTGCTTTTTGAGATATAGCGTTTCCTAAGCAAGTGAGGTACACCTTAACCTCACCCCGATAAAGCTGTGCTTTATCTCCCCTCTCCGAACTCACGGAGAGGGGCTGGGGGTGAGGTTATCATATGTACTTGGCGCTTACTGGGAAATGCTATAAAACAGAGCCAAGAAGAATTGGAAAAGCCCTGAGAGTTGACTTCTAAAATAAATCTTAAGTCTTTAGGGTGCATTAACGCAATGTAAAGCAGCGTCATCAATGGTGCTTCAAGGCTCAAAATTCGTGAGTTATTGGACAAATTACACCTTCAATTGTGCCTAAATCACTCTAATTTAATTTAATGTTTACTTAATAAATGACCTCTAATACCCAATTCTCTATTAAGATGCGCCTATAGGACTTACGCAAAACAACACCCTGTAGGGGTAATGCATGAATTGCCCCTACCTAAATCAAGCGCAACCTAACATAGAATTGGTATTAGAGGATATCTGAAAAGTTTTAGTGATACATTGAGCGGTTAAAGTCCCCCACAAAATCCTACTTAAAAAGCAATACAGTGATGATTGCTTCTCTAAGTTCTTACCACTTTATCCTTGAAGCCTTATTTAGCGCAGCTTTATCAAGAATTGGTATGAGCAGTTGCAAAGTAGAGGCGGGTTGATGAATATCGTCATTCGATAGGCGTGAGGATATTTGTGAACCCGCCCCTACTAAATTTATTAGATATATTGCAAAAATAATTGTCCAGCCTGGAAATCAGTTTCCAAAATAGGTCAACATCTGATAAAAAGGACTTAAAGACCAGGAATCTTAATTTGCTAAAACCAAGTATAGCCGTAAACCGGCGATTATATTTTACAGATAGTGCCATGAGCAAGAGTATTTTTACAAAATCATCACTGGTTTATAGTATGAAAGCTTAAATTTAGCCTTAACTCAAAGATTTTAGCTGGCTGATACTTTCTGAAATAGTTAAAGATAAATAAAGAAACAAGTTTCCTTGATTCATCAGAATGCAGTGTAAACGAGAATGTTTCTTCAGTACCTATTATGCTAATGATTAGCTTATCGCCTCCCAAGGTGGTATTGATAATTAAAGTCCATTCTGAATAATGATGAAGCAAGCTAGCATAATAAGTACTGAAGAGCCAGAATACTTACCAGTATAATTGCATTGGTACAGTCGATAGAAACCTAAAGCAAGTTATTCATCAAAATTTTTGATATTACAGCAATCCTAAATTGTTTGTGAAGATGTTTTGTGTTTTTTTGTTCGTGTACTTAGCGACGCCAGTCGCTACAAATTCACTGCCTTGACTTTGGGTTCGTTCTGATTATTTTTTGTTTACGACCTATCTGGGATTGCTGTAGTAACCAAGCAAAGCACTTAGTTGCTTTTTGTATCAAAAAAAATGGCACTAGAAGAGCAAAATCTGTGTAAGAGGTGGAAAAAACTATGAGTCAGACAAATCATACAACATTAGAGCAAAATGGCAAGACAGGAGTATATAAAAACGCTGTTTTAGATGATATAAAACTTCAAGCGGGTTTAAATAGTATCAATCCGAAGTTTGGTGATTTTTGTACTCGTGTAGCAGGTGAAGCATGGGGTCTTCCATTAATCGACCAAAAAACCAAAGCTCTAATCACAATTGCTATTGATGTTGTCAATCAAGATCAAGTTGGGACTGGTAATCCTTTCGGAACACACGTAAATATGGCTCTCCAACAAGGCGCTACGCGTGCAGAAATAGAAGAACTTTTGTTGTTCATGTGTGTTTACGCAGGATTTAATAAAGCTGCGGGGTGTTTTGGTACTCTGAATGATATTCTCAATTCAAATGAATAGCAGATTGGTAGAGTGCGAAACAAGAACTTGAACAAACACCAACCATTTATTATTGGAGAAATCGTCCAAATAAAATGAAAATTTTTGGATGATCAGACGATTGGTCAAGCATTAATTGGGAATCTATAGGAATTAAATTTGATTTTTCAAAAGCTAAGCTGACTGAAAGCTTGCCGGATCTAGTTTTGTTGATCAATATACTTAGCAAGACTCAATTCGGAATCCTATAGCCAGTTACTTAGTAACTGTGTTTCCAAAAAAACTGTCGAAAATATGTAAAACAGAGAGAGAAAATCATGGTAATTCATAGTATTAAAAATCAGGGTAAAATAGGTGTACTCATTGAAGAACACTTTGATGAAATTGAGTTTCGAGCATTTAATAGATTTTTTCCAGAGCATGGATACGAAATAGAGTATATTTCTCATCTTTGGAATCAAGAGCAACTGACTTTTAAAGGTGTTGCATTAACAGAAGAAATCACTGTTACAGTAGAAGTCAATGATGTTGAGCCTACTGATTATGAAGGCATTATTCTCATCGGTGCATATGCTATGGATCGTTTGCGCTATGAAGAGTATCCTCAACAGGGGCAATCCAATCAATCTCCTGCTGTCAAATTTCTCCGAAAAGCTGTAAAAGCTATGGATGCAGGAAAATTAAAGATTGGAACTATTTGTCATAGTCTTTGGTTGTTTTGTGCTGATCCAGAACTGTTGAAGAATCGTGAAGTAACTTGTGCTCATAACATCATTTGTGATGTCAAAAATGCCGGAGGCATCATTATCTTCGATGGCGATGGAACTAAGAATCTACATATTGATGGCAATTTGATCACAGCAAAACATCCTAATGTAGTCGTCGAGTTCATGGAAATTTTCTTAAAAGCAATTAATGAGCAGAGATTGCAGGTAGCTACCAGGTAAGCAACTAGAATTAAAAATTTGAGTTTGTCATGTGGTCAAGAAAAACGCTGCTAATTCCTAACCAGCCTGGTTGGATTACCTGCAATTACGTTAACTCTACTAGCCAGATTCAGGTACTTCGGATCGCAAATATTCCTAATTGGTACTTTGAGCGAGTTATTTTCCCAAAACAAGGTTTTCGTTTTGAAGCACCTCCTGATGGCGATCTGGAAATTCACACGGGTATTCTAGCTAGTGCAATTCTCTCAGATAAGATTCAGTGCAATCGCTTATGCATTAGCTAGAACATCGATTCACTATTCAAATACGGTAAACAAACTATGTTTATCTCTGCTGTCAAAATTGAATTGATGTTCTAGAAAATACGCGTATTTATGACAAACTCTTGCTTAATTGTTCAGTCAATTATCAATAAATTTTCCAGGTGAGAAGAAAGAGAAAATGATTGCAACAACATTTCAATATCAAGCAGAAACTACAAGCAACTACCAAGTAGAATTGGGACGCACTTATCCTTTAGGTGCAAAGCCCGACAAATATGGAGTCAATTTCTCAATCTTTTCCGAACATGCCACATCTGTAGAACTATTGTTGTTTGAGACACCTGATGACCCAGAACCGATACAAATTATTCAGTTAGACCCAAAGCTGAATAAAACCTTCTTCTTGTGGCATATCTATATCAGAGGCTTAAAACCTGGTGCTGCTTATGCTTATCGCATTGATGGGCCTCAAGATTTGCACGGAAAAGGGCATCGCTTTAACAAAAACAAAGTACTGATTGATCCTTACTCAAAGGGAAATAGTACTAAGCTGTGGAAGCGCACTGATGCTTTAGGGTCAATAGATAACTTGACTACTTCAATGCGTAGTGTAGTCATAGATATATCAGATTATGACTGGGAAGGCGATCGCCCGCTGAACCGACCCATGAATGAAACGATCATTTATGAATTACACGTCCGAGGGTTTACTAAATCATCTTCCTCTGACTGCAAACATCGTGGTACTTTTTCTGGAGTGATCGAAAAGATTCCTTATCTACAAGAATTAGGAATTACAGCTGTTGAATTGTTACCAGTATTCGACTTTGATGAAACGGAAGTTCTGCGAGAAGTCAACGGTAACAAACTCAAAGATTACTGGGGATATAACCCACACAGTTTTTTTGCTCCAGAAACTTCATATTGTGCTGCTCCCCATGAGAAAAACCCAATCGAAGAGTTTCGGGATATGGTCAAAGCCTTACATAAGGCAGGAATTGAGGTCATCTTAGATGTAGTCTTTAACCACACTGGTGAAGGAAACCATCAAGGCCCAACTATTAACTTTAAGGGATTCTTCAATAGTATATTCTATCACCTTGTACCATTCGACAAGCAATACTACATGGATTACTCAGGGTGTGGGAATACCATCAACTGCAACCATCCCTTAATCCAGAAATTAATTGTTGATTGTCTAGAATTTTGGGTGGAAGAGATGCACGTTGATGGCTTCCGGTTTGATGAAGCCTCTATTTTATCCCGTGACCAAAATGGGGTTCCGATGGTTCATCCGCCTGTAGTTTGGCAAATTGAAACATCCGAAGTTTTGGCGGAGACAAAAATTATTGCTGAAGCTTGGGATGCTGCTGGGCTATATCAGATTGGCTACTTTCCAGGCTATCGTTGGGCAGAATGGAACGGACGCTTCCGAGACGACGTTCGGCGCTTTGTCAAGGGAGATCCAGGACTTGTCGGTGCAGTGGCTTGGCGCATGTCTGGAAGTGCCGACCTTTACCAAGCAAGCGGACATTTACCAATTAACAGCGTCAACTTTATTACTTGCCACGATGGATTTACTCTCAATGATTTAGTTTCTTACAGCCACAAGCACAATGAAGCTAATGGTGAGAATAATCAAGATGGCATCAATGACAATTTGAGTTGGAATTGTGGTGTAGAAGGAGAGACTGACAACCCCCATATTGATGCACTACGGCGGCGACAAATTAAGAATTTTACAACTATTCTTTTGCTGTCGCAGGGTGTGCCGATGATCACATATGGTGATGAAGTCAGACGCACTCAAAAGGGCAACAACAATGCTTACTGCCAAGATAACGAGATCAGTTGGTTTGATTGGAATCTTGTAGACAAGAATATTGATATATACAGGTTCTTCAAACTGTTAATTAGTTTTCGTAAATGCTACTGTCATGAATCATTACACCGCCGCCACTTCTTCAATGGTGAAGTTAATGAGCGAGGTTTGGCAGACATCTCTTGGCATGGCTTACATCTGCATAGACCTGCTTGGGGAGACTCTCATGCTAGAGTTCTCGCTTTTACATTAGCAGGCTTTAAAGGAGCAGCAGATATCCACGTCATGTTCAATATGTACTGGGATACTCTCAAATTTGAAATTCCTTCTGTTCCAGGTAGAAAATGGTACAAAGTCATCGATACTGCTCAGCCTTCTCCGATGGATATTGTAGAACCTGGGCAAGAGACATTAATTCCAGAAGATTTTTATTTAGTTGAAGGTCGTAGCAGTATTGTTCTGATTTCCAAATAGTTTGCTAGTTAATGTGCTTTGCAGAGGTCTCTTAAGAATTCGATAACTCAGCTAAGTGTAATGGCATCAAGTCAGAAAACCTTTTTTATTGACTCTATGAGGTTGCTGAAAAAATCTGCTTGATTTTCATTCTTCAATTGAGTAATTTCTATGCAATATCCTGCAAAGCTACTTCCTTAAACTACAGCCTGATCCTCGCCCTGAAGGGCTTTAATCATCGACATTAAATTTTGGGAGATAATTCCATGAATCAAGTGACTTTCCCATTTTCCGATTTAATCGCTGGGTATGTTACTAACTTTGATTCTCGAAAGGGAGCTTTTGGAAGTTTTAATCTGAAAACTACCGATCGCAGAGAATTTGAGGTTGCATTATCTGCAAACACCTATGCAGAGTTGGTGCGTAATCTGGGTGAGCCTTACTATGATTGCACTCTGCAAATGAGAGAAATGTTGATTGCAGATCGCTACCTTTTCGTGTATGGCACTTTTTATCCAGAAAATGGTGAACACAAGTTTGAAGGTAAACATATTGTGTTCCTTGGCAAAACTGAAAGTGAGTATGCATTTGAAAAGCAAGACTGGTGGATCAATCAAGTACGAAACCTGGCCAATTTTTACTTAAAAGTGCAATTTGAAGATGGGGAAATTGACTATGGAAAATATCGTACTAATTTAGGCTTGGTTGGTACAAAAGAAATCAGTACTCGACAAGAAACTGACACGATTTCGCGTCTGGTTTACGGTTTTGCTACAGCCTACTTGATGACTGGGGATGACCGTTACCTAGAAGCTGCCGAAAAAGGCACTGAATACTTGCGCGACCACTTCCGTTTTCTGGATGAAGGTGAAGGAATTTGCTATTGGTATCATGCAATTGACGTTCAACCCGATGGTAGAGAGCAAAAAATATTTTCCTCAGAATTTGGGGATGACTATGATGCCATACCAGCTTATGAACAGATTTATGCATTAGCTGGCCCAACCCAGACTTATCGAATCACAGGTGATCCTAGTATCTTGAATGATACTGAATTGACTCTCAATCTGTTCAAACGCTATTTTCTAGACAAAACAGACAAAGGAGGATTTTACTCACACATTGATCCGATTACTCTGAGTCCCCACAGTAGTACCTTGGGTCATAACCGAGCGAAAAAGAATTGGAACTCAGTAGGTGACCATGCTCCAGCATACTTAATCAATCTTTGGCTGGCGAGTGGTAAGAAGGAGTATGCTGATTTACTTGAGTATACTTTTGACACAATTGAAAAGCATTTTCCAGACTTCGACTCTAGTCCATTTGTTCAAGAACGTTTTCATGAAGATTGGAGTCATGATACAACATGGGGATGGCAACAGAATCGAGCAGTTGTAGGTCACAACCTCAAAATCGCTTGGAACCTGATGCGGATGCACCACCTCAAACCAAAAGAGAAGTATGTTGCCTTAGCTGAAAAAATTGCAGACATCATGCCTGCTGTTGGTAGTGACCAACAACGTGGAGGGTGGTACGATGTAGTAGAGCGCATCCTAGAACCAGGTCAGAAGACACATCGCTTTGTTTGGCATGACCGAAAAGCTTGGTGGCAGCAAGAACAAGCTATATTAGCCTACCTAATCTTGGCTGGTTCACTAAATAACTCTGAGTATCAAAAACTAGCGCGTGAATCAGCAGCTTTCTATAACGCTTGGTTCCTCGATTACGCAGATGGCGGTATTTACTTCAATGTTTTGGCGAATGGACTTCCCTACTTGTTAGGAACTGAGAGGGGTAAGGGTAGTCACTCGATGAGTGGTTACCACTCGTTTGAACTGGCGTACTTAGCTTGTGTGTATACTAATCTATTGCTGACTAAGAAGCCAATGGATTTGTATTTCAAGCCAAAACCAGGAGCTTTTAAAGATAACATCCTCCGGGTTCAGCCAGACATTTTACCACCAGGCAGTGTTCAAATTGGCGAAGTTTGGATTAATGGCCAGGCTTATTCGGATTTTGATGCCGAAAACCTGACAGTCAAACTGCCATCAACTCAGGACGAAATCAAAGTTAGAGTTCGACTTCTTCCCACACAAGTATTTTTCAATGCAACTTTGTTAGAAGTCAGCGGAGGTACTGCCAAACTATCTTTAAGTGGTTTACTTGATGCCAATGCTGTGGGACTACTTGAGGAAGAATTGCAAAAAGCAACAGCCCACTCCATCAAACGTCTAGTCTTGCAACTAGAGGATTTGAAATCTATAAGTTCGGCTGGTCTACGATATCTCATTTTCACCAAGCAAAAACTGGGTAGTAATGTTGATATCTATATAGTTGGCGCAAATGAGAATGTATTGGGTTTCTTGAAGAAAGGTGCATTCTGTGAAGGTGTGACTATTTTAGAGCAGTATGATGCTGTTGAATTAGCCACCGTGTAAGTAAGCGCAAAACCTTTTTGAGCTTGCCACTAGTGGACTATCGCAAAAGTTTGATTTATCCTTAACAATTAGTGCCATAGTCCACTAGCTGACACCTTTAATTTGCATATTGTTTGTATTCAAACAAAATTTTTATAGATTGGGTTCCAAAGCTTATTTATCCTATACAACTTAAAAGTTCATTAGCTTCAATTCACATAAAAAAGTTGTGAGGAGACTGAATAAACACCAACTATAAAAAAGAATTGTGTCGTTAGCTGAATGTTGCTAGAAGCAGCATTTTTGAAGAACTTATGGCTAAACCTGTAATACTGACATTAGATGATGACTTAGAAGTTTTGCAAGCGATCGAGCTTGACTTACGTAAAGAGTATGGCGATCGCTTCCGGGTAGTCCGATCCAACTCGCCTAAGACGGCTTTAGAGGTGCTGCAAAAGTTAAAGTTGCGTAACGAGTCAGCAGCCCTGTTTCTTGTAGACCAGCGAATGCCGCAAATGAGCGGTGTGGAATTTCTAGAACAGGCAATTGAAATCTTTCCCTTGACCAAACGTGTCTTACTCACAGCATATGCAGACACTAACGCAGCTATCCGTGCCATCAACAAGGCCAAGATTGATTATTACCTCTTGAAGCCTTGGGATCCCCCTGAAGAGCGTTTATATCCTATACTTAACGATTTGCTTGAGGTTTGGCAAGCTTGTTTCCGTCCACCTTTTGAAGGTGTGCGCGTTGTTGGTTCTCGTTGGTCGCCTAGATTGTATCAAATCAAAGATTTCTTAGCCCGCAATCATGTTCCTTATCAGTGGCTAAATATTGAGTCAGATGAAGGCGATCGCCTTGTTAGTTATACTATTAGTTCTGATACTAAATGCCAGGCGTTAGTTATTTTCCCTGACGGTTCACATCTTGTAGAGCCAACAAATACCCAAATTGCCGAGAAAATAGGGCTAAAAACACGCCCCAAAATGCCGTTTTATGACTTAACTATTGTGGGTGCTGGCCCAGCTGGTTTAGCAGCAGCTGTTTATGGGGCTTCTGAAGGGCTTCGCACAGTGCTGATTGAACGAGAAGCGCCAGGAGGTCAAGCAGGTACTAGTTCGCGGATTGAAAATTATCTTGGTTTTCCGGGTGGTGTGCATGGCGGGGATTTAGCCAAACGTGCTGTCACACAAGCTCAAAAGTTCGGAACAGAAATTCTCTCACCGCAAGAAGTCATTGATGTGCGTCTGAATGGTCAATATCGATTGATCACCCTAGCAGACGGTTCGCAACTTAGCACCCACACCTTGATTATTGCAACAGGGGTATCTTATCGCAAGTTCAACATCCCTGGAAGTGAAAAATTGACAGGTGCAGGTATCTACTATGGCGCTGCTATGACCGAAGCACTTACTTGCAAAGGCGAAGATGTGTTTATTGTGGGTGCGGGTAACTCGGCTGGACAAGCGGCTGTATATCTTTCTAAGTACGCAGGCTCCGTTAACCTTGTAGTTCGGGGGGACTCACTGAAAAAAAGTATGTCTCAATATTTGATTGACCAGATTGAAGATATTGATAATATCAACGTCAAGGTATTGACTCAAGTTAAAGAATTTATCGGAGAAGACAAGTTGGAGGCAATAAGCATTTTTAACTCGATAACAGGTGAAGTCGAAACTCTTCCCACCAATGCTTTGTTTAGCTTTATTGGTGCTAAGCCGCGTACCGATTGGTTGCAAGATATTGTAGAGCGTGATGAACACGGCTTTATTCTTACCGGAGCGAATGCAATCCGAAATGGGATGTCACCGAAAGGATGGACAATAGAGCGCGATCCTTTCTTTCTTGAGACTAACGTGCCAGGTATTTTTGCCATCGGCGATGTGCGTTGTAACTCAGTTAAACGAGTTGCTTCCGCAGTTGGTGAGGGAGCGATCGCTGTTCAATTAATTCACCAATATTTAGCTTCTGTATAGCGATATTTCGGGTAATGATCATGCTTGAGACATTGCGTAAGATATCAGTTTTTGAACACTTGGCTGAAAAAGAGCTGAACTGCTTTATCAATGGTACTGAATTATGGCTAAATTCAGGAGACATGCTATTTCACCAAGGAGATCCTGTAGAGTACTTCTATATAGTATTTGAAGGAGCAATCCAGCTTTCACGAGAGATTGTTAACCAAAAAATCCTCTTAGCTACATACGGTAGTAGTACATTCTTTGGTGAAGTCCCTCTGCTTGCAGGTACAGCTCACCTTGCAAGCGGGCAAGCAATGCGTAGAAGTCATATCTATTGTCTGCACGAGAATGATTTTTGGCAAATGATTACTATTTGCCCAACCGTTAGAAAAATTGTTCTCGGTCATATGGCTTCTCGAATGCAAGAGTTGCAGGTGTTATCTCAGCAACACGAAAAGCTCGTTGCTTTGGGTACTTTGTCTGCTGGTCTTGCTCATGAATTAAATAATCCAGTATCCGCAGCGCATAGAGCTGCAAGTCAATTGCAGGACACAGTTAAGTCGTTGGATGCTGTTACTTTCAAACTGATTGGGCAAGATCTCACAGAAAGTCAACTCAAACAACTCTTAAGCTTTAGGCAAGATGCTATTGAACACGTTGTACAGACTGATACACAAAACTCTTCCGACACATTGGTTCAGATTGATCTTGAAGATGAATTAACGCAATGGTTGGAGTCACATAATGTGAGTGACGGGTGGAAACTTGTTCCTACCCTTGTTGCTGCTGGGCTGAACAATCAGAAGTTAGAAGCGATTAGCGAACGAATGGCAACTAAGACCTTTAGTGATGTGCTGGTTTGGCTAGAAGCAACGCTGTCTATAATCGGGCAGTTGAAGGTACTGGAACAGGGTACTACTCGTGTCTCCGAAATAGTCAAGGCGATTAAAGACTATTCGTATATGGATCGGGCTTCACTATTGAAGATAGATGTACATGAGGGTCTGGAAAATACTCTGACAATTCTACGCTACAAATTGCGAAAGCACAATATTGTGGTGACACGCGAGTATGATCAAAATCTACCACAAATTCATGCTCATGGCAGTGCATTGAATCAAGTGTGGACTAATCTGATTGATAACGCGATCGATGCTTTAGGTGAACAAGGTGAAATTTGGGTACGTACTACCAAAGACAAAGACTATATTGTTGTTGAGATTGTAGACAACGGCCCAGGAATTCCCCTTGCAATTCAATCTCGAATTTTTGAGCCATTTTTTACAACCAAGGAGGTTGGTTCAGGTACCGGGTTAGGTTTGGAGATTTCATATCGTATTGTAGTGACTCAGCATAACGGAGAAATTCGCTGTTTTTCTCAACCTGGCCAGACACGCTTTCACATTCGTTTGCCAATCATTCATTTGTAAACTACTGACTGTGATACGGGTTACAAGCGCGATCGCAGCCATCAAGGCTAATGATTTTAGTCAGGTTTACCTTGCTTGTAGGGGCAATTGGTGAATTACCTTTAGGTGAATAACTTGAATTACTTCATATTTGATATTTTTGCCTATATCTGTCTTCGCGCAAACCTTTGCGCGAAGACTTTTTTTTGTGTAAGTGAACTACTTCATAGCGAAAAGACAATTCAGCTTGACGCTGCTTATGCCGTTTGGCTGGGGTTTTGGCGCGTTGAGCTTGCAGTTTCTGCAATTGGGGTTGAGAGAGTTCTTCAACCCAGGCGATCGCCACACCAGATTGCAGATCTTGGTTGATTAGGTTAGGATTGGTTTGTAAATCTTAACCTGAAATTAAAATTTTTCAACTATCTAATTTAAGAAAATTTATTGAGCTATTTGATTTATACTTTTAGATTCGTCTAATTGTGGAGAAGTATTAAAGTTGTATGTCCAGCCTGAGTTCTGACATGGTACGCGTTTATTTGCAAGAAATTGGTCAGTTTCCACTATTAACATCAGACCAAGAAATAACTTATGGCAGGCAAGTACAACAAATGATTGCCATTGAGCAGCACAAACAGCAGCTTAGTCAACAATTGCATCGGGAGCCAAGTATAGCAGAATTAGCTGATTTTGTCAATAAAAGCGAAAGTGAAGTCACTCAAATACTAAAGCTTGGTCAACGAGCCAAGCAAAAGATGGTAACGGCAAACCTGCGGCTAGTGGTTTCCATAGCTAAAAAATATCAGCGTCGCAATCTAGAGTTCTTGGATTTGGTTCAAGAAGGGGCAATAGGTTTACAAAGGGGTATAGAAAAGTTTGACCCCAATCGAGGCTATAAATTATCAACTTATGCATACTGGTGGATTAGTCAAGCAATCACAAGGGCGATCGCAGAAAAATCCCGCACGGTCAGGCTACCGATTCATATCAACGAAAAACTCAATCAAATCAAGAAGGTACAACGAGAACTATTTCAAACACTCGGTCGCCGTCCCACTGTCGCAGAAATTGCTTTGAAATTGGACTTACAGCCAAGTCAAATTCGAGAATATCTTAGCGCTGCTAATGCGACAGTTTCTTTAGATTTAAAAGTGGGGGATAACCAAGATACAGAACTCAGTGAACTCCTCAGTGATGAGGGCATCTCACCGAATGAGCATATCACCCAAGAATTGCTACGCCAAGACTTGAATAATTTGTTGGCATCACTTAAACCTATGCAGCGTGAAGTCTTAATTTTACGCTTTGGACTGTTAGATAATCAAGAACGAAGCTTGGCCCAGATTGGGGAGAAGCTAAATGTCAGTCGAGAGCGGGTTCGCCAAATTCAGCAGCAAGCCATGAATATTCTGCGTCGTCAACAACCGGACATTGGGCAGTATCTATCTTTATAAAAGATGCGAAGGGCTGCGCTTCAACATGGGTGATCTCTGAATACGGTTAGGTTAAGAAAGTTATTTGTTGAGGCGAGCAGGGGAGAGTTCTTGTACAAGTTCTTTACCTTCTGCCCCTCTACTAAAGAGCTGATCCGAACCGTATTGATCTATTAATCTTCTGCTATTTGAACAAAATATTAATTTCAATTTTTTTGACATTAGCGATCGCTTGTGGGTGAAACATCACCTTTAATATCATCAGGACTTACGCAACTGGCACACATATTTTCTGCGACGTGTGTCAATAGGAGCCAGCGCGTTGCGGTAGCGTTAGCGAAGCGTTAGCGAAGCGTTAGCGACGCTCGTAGCGTCGGAACGAGCGTCATCCGAAGGGAGGTTCCCTCGTTGATTGCGACTGGCGTTCAATAGTCAAGGGTAAAAAGTCAAGGTTTTTGGACTTTTGACTCTTGACTTTGGACGATTTTTGTCAAAAATATATGACAATGCGCGTAAGTCCTAATCATGTCAGGTTGATTAGTTGTCCGCAGCGAGGGTTTACTCTCCTGCGTTCTTGAAGGGTAACAAAGCAATCCCAAAGTCCTTGTGATTGGTTCATTACCTTTGTTTACGCTTGCTGCGGACATATCATACCAAGCATGAAAAATGATTGTTACACATGTAGGTTGGGTATCGGATAAAAACTTAACTCCAAAACCTTGATAAAGTTGGGTTTCACTGCTACCCATCTGGCTGCGGACATATTACAAGTAATAAGCAAAGGACATAATATAAGAAGGTGAAGAAAAACTACAGGTTTCAAAATAGTCTTAGTTTTCCTGTCTTTTTCTTGCAGTATTTAGTCGAGATAGATAGCAAAGTCTATTATCAATATAAAACTAATTTTGTAATTAATTTATTTTAAATACTTAGATAGATTTTTACTTGAAAATCAATATCAAATATACCAAAATTATAATATTAAACCACGATAAATAGAGAATCTTTCAATAATTAATCATGAGATTCTTTCCAGATTTTATTATAAACTTTTAAATATATTCTGTCCTATTTTTTGGATAACAATAATGACAGGTGATATTTAGGACAATTGTCACTGTGTTATGTAATCAGCAAAGGAAATTGTATACAAATGTTAAGTAATAGTACTCCTACGCAGCTTGACTGAGCAAGGGTTATACTTTTAAAAAAAGAGCTTTTTTAACCTCTATTTATAAAATTCTCGTGGAATCAATGTCTCTAAATTTTCGGTTTGCTGTAGTCAGCGACTTACACATCGCGCTTCCTCACACAATCTGGGATCATCCGAGCCGTTTTCATTTGGTGGAAGTTAGTATCCCAGCTTTTGAAAGTGCGATCGCACATCTAGCACAACTCGATTTAGATTTTCTCTTACTTCCGGGAGATTTAACCCAACATGGTGAACCAGAAAACCATATCTGGTTGCAAAAACGTTTAGCACAGCTACCTTTTCCAGTTTATGTTGTTCCTGGTAATCATGATGTTCCTGTGCTGATGGCAGATAAACAATCCATCGCTTTTGCCGATTTTCCACAGTATTACCGCCAATTTGGCTATCACGATCCCAATCAACTTTACTATACTCAACAGTTGCTGCCTGGAGTCAGGCTGATAGGTTTGAATTCTAACTTTTTTAATGAACAGGGTCAGCAAATAGGGCGTTTAGATGCCAAACAGCTAAGGTGGTTAGAAGAAGTATTAGCAGCTGCATCTGATGAATTAGTGTTGGTAATGATTCATCACAACGTTGTTGAGCATATACCCCAGCAATCGCACCATCCGCTGGGAAAACGCTATATGTTAGAAAATGCGCCCCAACTTTTGCAAATATTACAGCGCTACGGTGTGAGGTTAGTTTTTACAGGACATTTACACGTTCAAGATGTAGCTTATGCAGGGGGAGTATATGATATTACCACTGGTTCTTTAGTCAGTTATCCCCATGCTTATCGTGTTATAGAGTTTCAACGGGATAACTACGGGAGAGAATGGTTGCAAATTTTATCTCATCGCGTGGCATCAGTACCAGATTTTCCTGACTTGCAACAATTGTCACGGCAATGGATGGGCGATCGCTCTTTCCCCTTTTTAGTCAAGCTATTAACTCAGCATCCTTTATACTTACCATTAGCCGAGGCAGAAGAACTCGCTCCTAGTTTGCGTGATTTTTGGGCAACCATTGCTGATGGGGATGCGCTGTTAGACTATCCCCAATTTCCCCAAAAAGTGCGTCGCTACTTTCAAACCTATGGTGCGATCGGCACTTGTGGAACGCCCACATTTATTGATAACAATAGCACCCTGCTGTTGGAAAACATGGGGGAGATGAGGGAGATCTTGAGTAGGGGAGTAGGGGAGCTCTTGAGCAGGGGAGCTCTTGAGCAGGGGAGTAGCGGGGAACTTGTAACAACTGTTTCCTCTTCATCTCCCTCATCTCCCTCATCCCCCTCATCCCCCGGTTGGTGAGCGACTTGCCCTGAGCGGAGTCGAAGGGAGTCGAACCACATCCCCCTCATCCCCCCATTCACTATTCCCCAATGCTCATTGCTCGGCAAATGCCAAATACTGATGTGTAACCATGTATGAATGTACTACCACCCACAGGGCCGATTTCTCCACCACAGAAAAAGCCACCTATGGGGATATCTTGGATGTAGTGCCTAAACAGTTCAGAATCAAAATTGGGTTTACCGTAAAGTCCTTCGCCACGGCCCACACAGGAAAACATTAAGGCTGCAACGGCAGAGTGTTGGGATAGTTGTTGATTTTGATACTGTTCTAGGAGTAATTTGAGGTCTTCAGCGGATGCTTGGGCATCCCTGAGGTGGAATTGCAGGCGTTGACCAGGACGGACGAGATCGCCAATGGCGATCGCGCCTCCGGCTGGATCTACTCCCAGGATGCTACGAATTAAAAAGTCTCCCTGTTGTAAAGACAGTTTAAATTCATCCATTGCCATACCGACAAACAGCGAATGTTGGGCTAACATCCGTTCTTTTTCACTGAGACTGGAAATCAAATCTCTTAACACCACCAGCGGTACTTTTTCATCGAGTTCCAGGATGATATTGCGTTCAGCTTTTGTAACTTGCATTGGTTCGCCGATTGGTCGGCAACCTTGAGCCACAATTGTCTCTAGAACAATATTGCCACTCAAAGCCAAGCCTACCGTTCCTTCACGATAGAGGCGATCGTTACAAAATAGAGCGACACGACCACCAAAACCCCCAGCACTGGCTTGTCCTCCCACTATCACCGAGCCAGGGTAAGCAAAATCTAGCCCTTGCAATAGATCGTTGATTCCCGAAGAAAAGGCACTAGATAGTAAAATGAACTGGGGTGCAGGTGACGATGGCACACCAGTCAGATTAATCCAAGTATCTGGCGAACTATCTAAGTCAGGTAATTCTTCAGCAACAACATGAAAAGTTTGTAAATTCACACCCGGTAAGTGGGCCAAAGTTAGACTGAGGGCTGCTTCTGCTTCCAGTTCTTGGGTTTGTCCTATAGCTGTGGTACCAATCACGCCACCACCACTACACCCAATGATCACAGGCACAGAAAGTTTTTCAGCCAACAAGGGTAAAAGCCGGGAATACTCACTTGCAAAAGCAGATGAAATGAATACCAGCCCTAGATCCGCAGGTGCTGTTAATGACGAGACAGCTCTTTCTACCACATCTGCTATGGCTGCTTCTAGAGAAGGACGGGTTGACAGGGCGTTTGCCCACTGCATTTGGTCTGCCATGAGTTTTGGGCTTCTTTTTTTGGCTAGTAGTTGTTGATTTTTTATTTTGGGAAGAATCGCATCCTCACAATCAATTGACGCCAGCTTTTTTTATTTTCCCTCAGTACCTGCTTTATTTTGGGCAGCTAGGGTTGTGATTTGTGACTACATGCACTAAATATAGTGTATTGTTACGCTTTCGTAGTACTGACTCTATCAAATCTTAAAAGATCAACAATAATACACTATAAATGCAGCTAATTGCTGTAATTGTTATCGATCATCAGACTACAGCAGCAACTGAATCCGCTGATTAGGTAGAATGGTGATTGATAGAACAAAAAATAGCCATTTTTGCACCTTTTCTATACTGGTATTAACACCACATAACGAGACTAAAGGTATGAGCGACATCCAAGAAAAAATCCAAACAGAAGTTGAACAAGCTCGCGCTGTCTGCGATGTTTCAGGTAGCAACTCTGCTGAGTGTGCTGCGGCTTGGGATGCAGTCGAAGAGCTGCAAGCTGAAGCCTCCCACCAGCGCCAACAAAAGCCCAAAAATTCCCTAGAAAAGTACTGTGATGACAACCCAGAAGCAGTTGAGTGCCGAGTTTATGATGACTAGAAATTGAGTTGCTCAATATTTATTGTCGTCTGATAAGCAAGCAACCAGAATCTGATTACTGATATCTTGTACCTTTACGCAACTCCTGTATCAAACCTCAATCCATAGTTCTTTGATCATCTTTTTTCCTACTGACGGGAGTTAGGTAACAAAGTTATGCTTGGAAAGTTTAGGATTAATCCTCTGAGGTTTGTTTGCCTCAAAAGGAACTCCTAGCTTTAAAAAATTTGAGGTACGTACAGGTGTACTAGCAGATAGCTTCGGGAGAGTTGCGAAACTCACCCAGAGCCTGTTAGAAATTTAGACAAGATATTTCAGTGTAGGTTCTGTTAGTTGCTTGTTTTTTTTGAACTGGGGACTGGGGACTGGGTACTGGGGACTGGGGACTGGGGACTGGGGACTGGGTACTGGGGACTGGGGACTGGGTACTGGGGACTAGGGACTGGGGACTGGGGACTGGGTACTGGGGACTGGGTACTGGGAAAGAATACTTTTAATCCCTAATCTACACAATCTGTAATTCTCAATCCCCAATCCCCGATCCCCAATCCCCGATCCCCAATCCCCGATCCCCAATCCCCGATCCCCAATCCCCGATCCCCAATCCCCGATCCCCAATCCCCAATCCCCGATCCCCAATCCCCGATCCCTTTACATTTGAGAGACACTATGGAAGTTTGGTTTCGCCCTTACGTATGGACTGATTACTGGCTAGCAGTATTATTCACGGTGCTGATTCCTTTAATTCTGCTAATTTGGGCGTTTGTGCAGAAAGTAGAAGGAATACAACGACTGTTAATGATTTACTGGCGAGTAGCTAGTCTACTACTGATCACAATTTACTTGATGATTGCTAGGTCTTCAATTAGCTTTATCACCGGGTTAATAGCACTTGTCCTGATTCCCATTTCATTATGGTTTTGGGTGGATCTCAACGATGAAATCGAGTATCAGCCAAGTGGGTCTTTGAAATTGATTTTCAATTCTTGGCGTTGGGCAGCAACAGTTTACTGTATTTTGAGCGCGATCGCTTTTGTACCTTTTGTCGGTTGTGCTTTCTCAGAAACAGCAATCAAAAGTCCCTATTGTAGCGTCTGGTTTGAGGCCCCCTTGTTCTTTAAAGAAATTTTCCATCTCAAGGACTTAGGCTTTATTGCCATATTCGCTTTAGCGATTTATGTGCTTTACTTAAGCTACTTTCTTTTGATTAGACTGAGCAAGCAGGGACGCTCAGCTACCCAACGATAATTAACTCAATGCTAAAGCTCCCATTAATGAACAATTCCATTGGCAAGCGCCTAGAACAATACACTACCAAACGTCTGCAAGAAGTATTACTAGTAACAGTGATCATAGGGGATGAACAAGATAAAATTGCTATTTTCAAAGGCTTTTCGAGTTCTTTAATGCGTCCAACCGCATTTGATCCAGATGAACCAGTGATACCAGATGAAGCCACAATTATCAGTATTGACCGCATAAAAAGCCCATACAATCCTGAAGCACCTCGTTATATCGAAAGAGGAATTTCTTGGGAAGCCATGCAAGCTTTATTGCTAGAAGTAGGGGTTTAATCAGCACTGATGACTGATGACTGATAACTTTACAATGTCTCGTTCTGGATATACCTTACCTGTTTTCGCCTGTGCTTCTGCAGTTGCAGCTTTACACTGGTTACGCCATCGTCAACCCTTAAAAGTTGTGTCGGTGAATTTAATTGAACCAGCACAAATAGCAGAAATACCAATTGAACAGGTAGCCGGGCTATCTGAAAATATGGCTTTGGCAATTAGCCGCAGTGACCCTGGTGATAATCTTGACCTGACTAGAAATACACCGATTTGGGCGTTGGTGGAATTGAGAGGGGGAGATGAGGGAGATGAGGGAGATGAGGGGGATGAGGGGGATGAGGGGGATGGGGGAGATGAGGAGGTCGTGATTATTAGAGGGGGGGAAGGAATTGGCAAGCAGCTAAATGCTGATGACAAGCCTGCTATTTATGCTTATGCCCAAAAGCTGCTAAAAGAAAATTTGTCCCGAATGCTAGTAGAAGCAGAAAAAATCACTGTGACAATTATTCTACCAGCAGGGCGATCGCTTGCTGTTCGCACTTCTAATGCTGCCTTTGGCGTTGTTGAAGGACTTTCTCTGTTGGGGACAACGGGAATTTCTCAACCTTTGAGTACACCAGATCAGTTAAACCTATTTCGCAGCGAATTACAACAGAAAGCTGAGCGTTTTGAAAATTTGGTATTTTGTATCGGCGAAAATGGCTTAGATTTAGCCAGAAAAATCGGTATTAATCCCGACAAACTGGTAAAAACTGCTAATTGGCTAGGGCCAATGTTAGTAGAAGCTGATGTCTTAGGTGTTAAAGAAATCTTATTGTTTGGCTATCATGGCAAGCTGTTGAAATTGGCTGGAGGAATTTTTCATACTCATCACCACTTGGCTGATGGACGGCGGGAAATTCTGGCAGCGCACTGTGCCTTAGTTGGTTTAAAGTCAACAGATATACAAGTAGTGTTTAATAGTCCTACCGCTGAAGCGGCATTAAAATACCTGCGATCGCTAGATGAATCCACTGGTAGTAATTGGGTTGAGCAAGTTTATGGCGCGATCGCCCAAGCCATAGATACTCGTTCCCAAGAATACATCCAAAGTCATAGCAGCCGCGACCCAGCAGTAACAACAGTTTGTGGCTCAATTCTCTTTGACCGCGATCGTAAAATTATCATTAAGAGCAAAACTGCCTGCATCTTAATGGAAAAATTATGTTAATTTATTATGAATAATCATAAATAATCCAAATAAATAGCTTTTCAGTAGCCACTGAAAGATAAGTTATTCTTTCTGATACCATGTCATAACCATCATTAAAGCTAACGCTTTCAAACAGGCGTTTGTGGAGGATTAACTTACCATTTGCCAGCCTAACTCGGCAGATAAGTGGTATTTAGTTAAACCACACAACGAGTATCTACCTTACATTTACACCCCCCATCATGAATACAGCGGTGACTCTACTAACCGACCAAGCACCCCAAACATTAGAACCTTTGGGGCGACTGGATCGTCAAATGATTGTAATTTTGGACTTCGGTTCTCAGTATTCCGAACTCATAGCCCGTCGCATTCGCGAAACTCAAGTATACTCCGAAGTTTTGTCTTATCGCACTACAGCCGAACATTTACGGCAGCTAAATCCCAAGGGGATCATCCTCTCTGGTGGCCCAAGTTCAGTTTATGGTGATAGCGCTCCCCATTGTGACCCAGAAATCTGGAAATTAGGAATTCCCATCTTGGGTGTTTGCTACGGGATGCAACTGATGGTCAGCCAACTCGGTGGGGAAGTGGCAAAGGCGGATCGCGGTGAGTATGGCAAGGCATCCCTATATATTGATGATCCCACAGACTTACTGACTAACGTCGAAGATGGCACCACTATGTGGATGAGTCATGGGGACTCAGTGACTCAAATGCCGCCAGGCTTTGAATTACTAGCCCATACAGAAAATACTCCTTGCGCTGCCATTGCAGACCATGAAAGGAAACTTTACGGCGTGCAGTTCCATCCGGAAGTGGTGCATTCTGTTGGTGGTTTGGCATTAATCCGCAACTTTGTTTACCACATCTGTGACTGTGAACCCACCTGGACAACAGCAGCTTTTGTGGAAGAATCGATTCGGGAAATTCGGGCGAGAGTCGGTGAAAAGCGGGTACTGTTAGCGCTGTCTGGGGGAGTAGATTCTTCTACCCTAGCTTTCTTGCTGCATAAAGCCATCGGGGATCAGTTAACTTGTGTGTTTATCGACCAAGGGTTTATGCGGAAGTATGAACCAGAACGGTTAGTAAAGCTGTTTCAGGAGCAGTTTCACATTCCCGTAGAGTATGTCAACGCCCGCGATCGCTTCTTAACTGCAATTGCTGGTGTCACAGACCCCGAAGAAAAACGTCGTCGTATCGGTCACGAATTTATTCGGGAATTTGAAGAAACATCTAAACGCCTCGGTCACTTTGATTATCTGGCTCAAGGTACTCTGTATCCAGATGTGATTGAATCCGCAGATACCAATGTTGATCCCCAAACTGGTGAACGGGTAGCGGTGAAAATTAAGAGTCATCACAACGTTGGCGGCTTACCCAAAGACTTGCGGTTTAAATTGGTGGAACCTTTACGCAAACTGTTTAAAGATGAAGTCCGTAAAGTTGGGCGTTCCATTGGTTTGCCAGAAGAAATTGTCCAACGGCAACCTTTCCCCGGCCCTGGTTTGGCAATTCGCATTTTGGGCGAAGTGACTGCCGAACGATTAAACATCTTGCGCGATGCCGATTTGATTGTGCGGCAAGAAATTAACCAACGTGGTTTATATCACGAATACTGGCAAGCATTTGCTGTATTGCTTCCAGTTCGTAGCGTTGGCGTTATGGGCGACAAGCGTACCTACGCCTTCCCCATTGTCTTGCGGATTGTCAAGAGTGAAGATGGTATGACTGCTGATTGGGCGCGAGTACCTTATGAGGTATTGGAAGTAATTTCTAACCGGATTGTTAATGAAGTAAAAGGTGTGAATCGCGTGGTTTATGACATTACTTCCAAACCGCCTGGAACCATCGAGTGGGAATAATTAAGTTAGAACTTACGCAACTGGCACGCTCAATAAAAGTTAAGGCTGTCAATAGTCAATAATCAATAGTCAATAGTCCAGAAAACCTAGATTTTTGGCTGTTGACTCTGGACTTTTCACAACCTCAACTAAAAATTGATGAGAATGGGCGTAAGTATTGTAAATTTTGAGCCTGTTGGTGGTTTATGGAGCGATCGCAGTGATTTAAATTCACATATTTAAAAAATGACAATGCCGATTGAACTTTTTTTCAGCCAGGCATTGTTTATTTTTTGGCAAAAAATTAACAAAAAAGATCAAACCAACAAACGAGTTCGGATAATCTTGTGCAAATCATAGAATCCTTATTTATTTTTCAAAAAATAATTTAGAAAATTTGATTTAAGATTTCCTCAGTGGCTGCCATCAACCTTAAGCAAACCGTCTATACTTAAAACCGTAATGGTAAAGGTAGAAAATTTTGTATGAGTATCCTTTCTGAACTTCAGACAAGAAAGATTGGATTGTTTGAATTAATACGAATGAGTTTCGATTTATATTTCAAGTATTTCGGAAGTTTTTTGAGATTTTTCTGCGTGACATTATTGCCTTTTTTAATTATTTTTCCCTTTATTAATTTACAAGCTTTTATTAGTACTTTAAATTTTGATTTCAATCCTATTTTATTGATTTTGTGGATTCTATTTATTATATTTTATTGTCTTATTGTATTTCCGGTTTATGTTAATGGATTAGCTATTCTTACAGAAGGCTACGTATTAGGGGAGAATCCTCAAATTGATGTTACTATCAAACGGATTTTATCTCGAATTATACCGTTAACTTGTTTAAGTATAAGATTTAGTATTATTTGTTTTTTGCTGTCTTTATTACTCATTATTCCAGGTATTATTTATGGTGTAAAGAACAGTTACTATGGCCCAGCTTTTATACTTCGAGGTCAAACAGGTGAAGCAGCATTTGAATACAGCCGCTCCTTAGTCAAAGGGAACTGGTGGAAGGTATTTTTATTCTCCATTCTATATTCTATAATCATTTCGGTGTTACAAGAATTGATAGAGAAAATTCTAAATAGGGTTATTATAGACTCTCCAGCATTAGTTACTATTCTTTGTGAGATAATATCATTAAACTTAATTGCAGTTGGAGTAATTAGTGGGGTTTTGCTCTTTCTCAACTTAGAGTTTCAAAAACAATAACATAAGAAAAAACCTTGCTAACATGCGCGTATGATTGTTGGCTTAGAAGGTTTGATGGTGGCATTTCGCACAGCAGCTAATACAGTCCGTACTGCTGATAATACAGAAAGTTTGACAAATCCGTAAGATTAAGCGATCGCTTCTATGCACTTTGCTATATCTACCGCAGTGATTGATATTGCACAGTATATTTGTAGAATTATAATTAATTTTTTCTGCAACTTACAGCGGATTCCTTTGTTATAAGGTACATCAGAGCCAACTCATCGCTTGCGGGGAGGGGGTTGGGGGTGGGGTTCTTGTACCTCATGACACTGGGAAGTGCTGTATGTGTGCCAGTTGCGTAAGTCCTGGTAGTTTTAAAATTACAACAAAGGTAACTTAATAGTGAAGATAGATCCTTGTCCTTCACCTGGGCTGGTAGCTTGAATAGTACCGCCATGTAATTCTACTAAATGACGGGCGATCGCTAAACCCAATCCTAAACCACCTTGTTTGTGAATGCCGCCTGCTTGACGATAGCGTTCAAAAACGTAGGGCAGAAAGTCAGGGCTGATACCAATACCTGTGTCACTAACTGTAATTTGGGCATAGCTGTGTTCTGTCAGTTGTTCGTTGTCAGTTGTCAGTTGTTTTTCTTGACTACTGACCCCTTGTGGGTGACGCTCCTTCGTCCTTAACGCCAGTCGCTCATCAGGGGAACTCCCTCTGAGGGGCTGGTTCACCACTGACCACTGACCACTAACAACTGACAAGCAAACTTCTATTCTTCCTTCTGATGGGGTAAACTTAATAGCGTTCGAGAGTAAATTACCTAGAACTTGTAGCAAACGGTTGGCATCGCCACGAATGAGTGGAATTGATTCATCGACTACAGATTTTAAATGAATACCTTTGTCATTTGCCGATGGGTAGGCAGTTTGAATTGCCATACCAACAATCTTAGGTAGATTAACTTGGCCCAGTTCCAGCTGTAATTTGCCTCGGAGAATGCGGGAGATATTCAGCAAGTCTTCTAGGAGTGATGCTTGGGACTTAGCATTGCGTTCTATGGTTTCCAAAGCAGTGGCGAAGGTGTTTGCATCGAGTTTGCGAGTCCGCAACAGTCCTGTCCAACCGATAATTGCATTGAGTGGCGATCGCAAATCATGAGATACCATCGCTACAAAGTCATCTTTCATTTTATTAGCTGCTTCAGCTTCGGCACGGGCGGCTTGTTCAAGTTGCAAAAGTTGGTCACGTTCGGCTTCTAACTGTTTACTGTCGTCTATGTCTGTACTTGTGCCAAACCACCTGATGACATGTCCAAGCTCATCCTTCATGGGTACAGCTCTAACTAAATGCCAGCGATAACTGCCGTCACGACTTTGATAGCGGATTTCCTGTTGGTAAGGTTCCCCTGTCTCTAAAGCTTTTGTCCATGCTTTGATCACTAGTTGCAACTCATCTGGGTGTATAACTGGCTCTATAACTTTTGCCCAGTGAAATTTCATTGCCTGCTCAAGGGTTTGCCCAGTATATTCACACCAGCGTTGATTGACATGCTCAAAGTTTCCCTGAGCATCACAAATCCAGACGAGTTGTGGGATAGCATTTGATAAGTAGCGGTAGCGTTCCTCGCTTTCGCGTAAAGCTGCTTCTGCAAGTTTGCGTTGGGTGAGGTCGAGAACAAAACAAGCGCTATAACCATTTTCCTGTGTGCCGTTGATGCGAGCAATGCCCAAGAGAATCGGCACACGCGTGCCATCTTTGCGAAAATATTCTTTTTCAAAGGGGGTGCAAACTCCCGATATTTGCAGTTCTCGGATTTTTTGTTGGTCGAGGTCTTGGTATCCTGGGGGTGTCATCAAGTCCCAACGCATACTTCCGGCTTCCAGTTCTTCACGAGTGTAGCCAAACAAGGAAAGAAAAGCATCGTTTGCTTCATAGATGCGACCATTGAAGTCACCAAAATAGATGCCTACTATATTGGATTCCACAAGGCGTCTGAACTTGGCTTCACTTTGGCGTAGTGCGGCTTCAGCAAGTTTGCGATCGCTAATATCCATTGTACTGCCCACTGCTCGCACTATCCGCCCAAAGATATCTCGCGTAATCACTCCTTGATCTAGCACATGCAGATAGTGCTGATCTTTGTGACGCACTCGATACTCAGCAGCATAGCGGTTTTGATCAACAGGTATACTCGCAAAGTAGTTACCGAGTCTCTCTCTATCTTCAACATGGATCTGCTGTTTCCACCATTCATGGGTTGCTTCTGCCTCTTGCAGAGAATAGCCCAAAATTCTGGTTAATCCCTCAGTTCTGTCAACCGTATTGTTTTCAAAATTCCAGTCATATATAAGACAATTTACAGCCGCTGCTGCTAGTTGGAAACGCTCATTGCTGAGTTGTAGCTGTTCTTCTGTCTGCTTGCGTGCTGTAATATCAAAGGTTGTACCAATTATCTGATGCGGCGAACCGTCACTGTTCCTACTGAATACAGTATCTCGACTGAAAAAGCAGCGCCATTCCCCATTAGCGTGTCGCATCCGATACTCATTTTCTACAATCTCGCCATCCTCAACTGAGAAAATTAGTCGCACATGCATGGGGAATAGAGCCAAATCATCAGGATGCATTAACTGTGACAAGAACTCACTACCCATATCCCGAATTTGTTCCGGCGTATAACCAAGCAAATTAGTAACCTGATGATTGATATAAACAGTCCGCTGTTCAACTAAGTCGTATACGTATAAAATTCCTGGGGTTGTTTCAGCAATACGCTCAATAAACTGCTGACTCTCTGTTAATCGTTCCTCCGCTTGCTTTTTCTCAGTCACATCCCGCCAAGATGCAACAAAGCCATCCCCCATTTTGGTGATGCGAATATCAATGGCTCTGGCTGACTGTTGTTTGCCATCAAAGGAAGTGTACACCTGTGATTCTTGCACTAAAGGCTTACCCGTTTCCACAACTTGGCAACATTCATCAAACAAGTTATTTTTTTGCAGATTAGGTAGAATTTCGCACAGCCCTTTGTTTTGCTGTTCCTCCTGGCTCATCCGGCAAAATTCACAAGCAGCAGCATTTACATAATCAACATGAAAGTCTACGATTTCACCAGTGTCATTGCGAATAGCTGAGTAAATACCGAAGCAGTCCAGCATATTCTCAACCGAGGTGCGGAAACGTTCCTCACTTGCGTGCAGTTTTTGGCGTAGCCGAGCATTTTTGATTGCTGAGTGGATAGTGGAACGCAAACGTTCACCTGTTGTTTGTCCTTTGACTAAATAGTCTTGGACGCCACTTTTCATTGCCTGCACAGCCAAGGCTTCGTTACCATATCCTGTTAACATGATGGTGGCAGGCATAGCTTCCTTTGTCAGAAGTCGTAATTCTGACAAAAATTCCAATCCATCGAGATCTGGAAGTACAAAGTCTAATAAAATAGCATCAAGTCGAAACTGCTGACATAATGTTAAGGCTCCTTCTCCTGATTCTTCTTCGAGAATTGTGTAGTTGTTTTCAGTGTCTTGCAGTAGATAGCGACGATAAACCTCACGGTCTTCCGGACAATCGTCAATAATTAGGATAGTTAGCGATTGTACCATGACTACTTGCTAACAGCATCAGGGAGAATTACGATATCTAACCAATAAGTTACGAAGCTATGAATAGTCTGTACCAATCTATTAATGTCGATTGGTTTCAAAATATAACTAGCCACACAATATCGGTAACATATTTCTATATCTTTCGGGTTAGAAGAGGTGGTAAATACAACCACAGGAATGTGTTTAAAGTCTTGATCTTGCTTGATTTGCTCTAAAACTTCTCGGCCATCGGTTCCTGGTAGATTCAGGTCGAGTAAAATAATCGAGGGACGGGGGGCGCTTTGTTCATTACAGTAAGATCCGTTGTGGTAAAGGAAGTCTAGCGCTTCATCGCCATCGGTACAGCGAAAGACAGGATTGACAACAGCTTGTTTATACATGACTCGACAGAAGGCTTCAAAGTCTTCGTCGCTGTCTTCAATCACTAGCAAAGGTTGGGTGGGGTTGCCAATCATGGATTTAGTCTACTCCCTGGAGCGTGAAATAGAAAGTACTACCTTGGCTGTAGGTTGACTCCACCCAGATTTTACCTCTATGTCGTTCCACAATTTTTTTAGCGATGGTTAAGCCTGCCCCAGTACCACCGCCGTATTTGTTCGGGCCGTGCAGTCGTTTAAAGATGCGGAAAATTGCTTCTAAGTGTTTTTCTCGAATACCGATGCCGTTGTCTCGCACATAAAATGTCATGGTTGCAGGCGGATGACCAGTATAGCCGATTTCAATCCATTTTTCGGCTTTGTCATTGTATTTAATCGCGTTGGCAATCAAATTGTTAAAGACTTCGCTCATCTGGACGCGATCGCAATATACTGTTGGTAGCGGTCTAGGAATGCGAATCTCTACTTTCATCTCCTCAATTCGCGCACTTAACAAATCTAAACTTCGTTCTACCACACTATTCAAATCAGTGTGCTGCATGGAGAGATCCACCCTCCCCAAGCGGGAAAAGTGCAGCAGCGAATCGATTAAATCTTCCATCCGCTGAGTAAGACGAATCAAGGTGAGTAACTTGGCTTTACCTTCTTCGTTGAGAATTTCGCCGTAGTCTTCAATCAAAAAATTAGAGTAATTGTGAATACCGCGTAGTGGTTCTTTCAAATCATGAGAAGCAATGTAAGCAAAAGCATCTAATTCATTATTGCTGCGTTCTAATTCGATATTCAGCTGTGCTAATTCATCAGCTTTCTTCAGCACCACGCCAATAATTGCATTTCTCAACTCCAGCGCTGAATTTACCTCATAAGTTTTCCAAGAAAGCGATTTTAACAGTACTGTTTCTTTCCATAATTCAAATGATTTGCGAGGTGATAGACGTATACTGCCGTTTGCAATCACTTCTACAGGTTTATTCGGATTACCTCCCCAATTCACAGTTTGTACCACTTCCGGACGGAACCACAAAACATAGTTTTTTTGACTTTTAGAAATGGAAAGTACCAATAAACCGCTAGCAATATCTCGGAATTTTTCTGCTTCTGGATAAACTTGTGCTAGGGAATCAGTGTAGAAAATCTCTTCATGTATATTTTGAGAAATCCATTCTACTAAATTTTGAATATTTTGTGGTTCTGGAGTGTTACCAACATGAAAATACTGCCCATTAAAACAAACCGTAGCTCCTTGAGCATTCACAAGATTCAGGAGATTTGGTTCATGATTAATTAACCCATCAATAAAGTTAGTTTCTAATGACATGTATTCTATTAATTTACCATTGATAGATTTCAATTTAATTCTGTATTCCGAATTTTCTGTATCTTCTTTAGCACCCATTTCTAAAGATGCCATTTGCGCCAAAAATTCACAAGTATTACGAATATCATAGGGTATATATTTGGGAGTTTGGTGATGGCAAGCAATTAATCCCCACAGTTTTTGGTTTTTCATGATGGAGATTGACATTGATGCTGTTACACCCATATTTTGCATATACTCAATATGCAAAGGTGAGACACTACGCAATACTGATTTGCTTAAATCTAAAGGCTGATCGGTTAAAGGGTTATGGGTTGGAGTAATTGCTGCTGGTTGATATTTAGCATCCGGTATTAGTCTCAGCCAATTTTCGCTGTAGAGTTTTCTGGCTTGTTGGGGAATATCGGAAGCAGGGTAGTGTAAGCCTAAATAAGAAGTGAGATATTCTGGCTTTGCTTCAGCAATAACTACGCCATTCCAATTTTCATCAAATCGATAAACCATTACTCGGTCAAATCCAGTAATTTTTTTCACTTCGTTGGCAAGTATCTGACTCACTTCTGTTACAGTTGATACAGTCTGTAGCCTTGATATTGCCAATTTTACTAAGTGATAAAATTTAAAGAAAACATTATTTTTATCAGATACTAAAGGTTCTAATTCTAAAATTAAAATCCCATCACTGCGATGGATAATTCCATCAAAATTTCCTATTTTATCATTAATTTTTATAGAAAAATCAACAGGATTAACTATTGGCAAGTTTTCTGAAGATAAGCAATCTTTTAATAAATTAATTTGGTCTAATTCGAGTAAAATGCTCAAATTTTGATTAAGTAATTGTTCTGGATGTAACCCCAAAAAATTGAACGTGTTATTGCTGATTTGCAGGATAGTTAAATCAGATTCTTTTAAGGCTAAAAGTACTCCATGTGGCTGAATAAAGCCAGGAATGTGAATTGGCTCTTTATTACAGTTGCTCAGGTCAACGCTTAAGGGTACAGTAATATTATCGTTGGTATTCACGTTAGATTTACCATTTTACAAATTGAAGGGGGCGGGGGGAATGGGGGGATGGGGGGAGATGAGGGAGATGAGGGGGATGGGGGAGAGAATAACTAATGACAACTGACAACTGACAACTGACAACTAACAACTGACTATATCTGATATTAGGACTTGAAAAGTTTGTTTGAATTGGGGAGTTTGCTATCTTGATCCTTGTTGAGAATTCACGAGTTATGCTGTTTTGGTCAATAGTTTACAGTCCAAGCATAACTATAGTACAGATGTAGTGAATCGCATTTATGATGATATGTCTTGACTGGTTGAAGGAGTAATCCACAATTGCTTTAAAATCGCTGCTTTTTTAAGTAAATCTCTGTTTACAGCAGTATGAAAAAAAGTTTAAATTTATTAACTTAAATTACAATTTTGTGTTAGATACTATATGAGCAAATTTTCTGTATCAGTGGTTACAAAAATCAGTATTTTGAGAATTTCTTGTGGCAAGAACTACAAATACCAGCTATTGCTGCTGAATGAAAGGAATTATTGAGCAATAACAACAGGCGCGATCGCAGTAAAATTGCCATTGAGATGCTAACTGAGGAAAAACTAAATAAATAGTTCATTAGCTGTAATTATCTGTTTTCCAATACCAATGGAGATTTTATGGAACCTCCTCTACCTCTTGCTGGCATAAAAATCCTCGTAGTTGATGATGATGATGATAGCCGCTTTTACATGACTACCGTATTGGAAGCAGATGGGGCCACCGTCCTTGCAGTTGCATCGGCAGTGGCTGCCCTAGAAGCGCTAAATCACTGGCAACCAGATGTCTTTATCTTTGATATTGCCATGCCTGGTGAAGATGGCTACACCTTGATCCGCAAAATCCGCGCACTGACAGCAGATAGAGGGGGACAAGTCCCCGCAGTTGCCTTAACTGCCTATGCTGATAGTGAGGATCGTATCCGTGCCCTAGAAGCTGGGTTTCAGACTCATGTGCCGAAACCAGTAGATCCAAGTGAATTGGTGGAGATTGTAGCAGATGTAGTTGCTTCTTGTAGAAATTAGTCAGTGGTCAATAGAAATTAGTCAATAGTCAATAGTCAATAGTCAATAGTCAATAGTCAATAGTCAATAGTCATTAGTTATTCTCTCCCCCATCTCCCTCATCTCCCCCATCTCCCTCATCTCCCTCATCCCCCCATCTCCCCCATCTCCCTCATCTCCCTCATCTCCCTCATCCCCCCATCTCCCCCATCTCCCCCATCTCCCTCATCTCCCTCATCTCCCTCATCCCCCCATCTCCCCCATCTCCCCCATCTCCCCCATCTCCCTCATCTCCCTCATCTCCCTCATCTCCCTCATCTCCCTCATCCCCCCATCTCCCTCATCTCCCTCATCCCCCCATCCCCCCATCTCCCTCATCTCCCCCAAGAACCACTTTCACACTTCACCAAACGCTCAAGTATGGCAATATCTTTTTTATTGCCTGAGTTACGGATTTGCTTTTCTCCAGCGATGTTAATTAGTTCCATTGCTAAACGCTTGATATAAGCTTGCTGTTCATCGGTTTTAATTTTGGCGTTATTCAAATTATCCAAATTTTGCTTAAAAGGCTTTCGCTTGTCTAACTCAAACTTTTTGACTAAAGAATCGACTACATAACGCTGTTCAAGACGAGCTGTCTGTAAAATTTTGCTAATAGGTTGACTCAGAATTTCTGTTTGCTGCTGTTGAGAAAATTGGCGCTGCAACCAAGCCTCTGAGGTGGATATGGGCAAATCGATAGATTCTTCATCTACCTTGGCGAAAGCATGGGCTTCCGCATAGGCTACTCGTCCATCTTTGTTGTAGTCGGCGGACTTCACAGCTTTACCAATGCGATCGCGTCCACTCAAACCAGCAAAAAAGCTAGAACTATAATCTCGATAGTCCGCTTCGTTTACCTCTGGTGTACAGCCTACTGAAGGTAGAGTTTTAATCGTCGCAAAGAAACCACAACGAGTCTGAAGCGCTACAGGACGTTTAGCATCGCCGCCTTCGTAGATAAAATTAGCAAATGAACCGGAAAAACACTGAGCCATCATAGTGACAACAGATGTCTGGGTTGGCATTTTATCTAGCATTTGAGAAAACTGCTTTACACTCAGTTGTTCTTCGTTCCACAAATAGAAGGAATTATTATCTAAATCTTGTTTATTTTTTCCTCCATGTCCTGTGAAGTATAAAAATGACGATTTAGAATTTTGCTGTTGTGCTAGCTGCTGGAAATAACGTTGTATGTTACTGAAAGTAGTAGCACCTCTAAGATTAGGAATTTCTGGTGGTTTAAATTGTTCTTCTCCTTGGGGATTAATATAGCGAATAGAAGCTTGTCCATCGTTACCGTTGGCAAAGAAAATAGAGCTAACTTGCTGTGGGTTATACCCCATAAATTGCAGGGTACGCTGAAAGTAAAGTACATTTTTCTCTAAAGCGATTTCGTTGTAATAAGGCGCACCACCACCACCCACAACCAGAAAATTCGGTGAAGACTGATTCCGTTGACAATTATCAGATTTTGGCGGATTGATTTCATCTTTGGCAAGAGTGCCAGAGCTAGGGAGTAAAATTAGTAAGCTACAGGTAAAACCAGCAAATAAGCGGCGCATTTGGATATCATGCTGCATTTTTTAATTCATCACAGCACCTCTAATATTAAGTTAAAGCATATATTCATCGTATAGTTACACCATTTTGGATTTTAGACTTCGTCGTGAGCGCTCAGTCGAACGATTTTGGATTTTGGATTGTGAATCATCTTATGTGCCTGAGTTGTGTTAATTCATCTGTTGCAATCATTTTTAAAATTGGTATTACGTGTGAAAGTCATTGATCGATGACAGTCATCAGCCATCAATCATCACAATAAAATAGATTATTCTGCTTTAGATTCAAAGCTAATTTGTTCAGACTGATATCTTGGTGGTTCAACGTGAATTGAAATCCTGACTGGATTAAAGCGTTCTTCTAGCCGTCTTTCCACTTCTTCAGTGATGCGGTGGGCTGTTTCTACGTCTGGTGCATCTACTATTAAATGCATTTCCATGAACACTTGACGGCCAAGCACACCGCGAGAAGCGATTTCATGACAGTTAATTACCCCAGGTACAGAAGTTGCGATCGCATGTATTGCTTCTGGTGCGATCGCCATTTGGTCTACTAGCCAAGGTAAATTTTCTTTTAAAACTGACCAACCACTCCAAAATACCAATAAAGCCACAGGAAAAGCTAACACTAGATCCAGCCATTGATAACCTAGCCAAACTCCTATCAAGCCAACCATTACAGTAATTGTCACCCAAACATCGCTCATGGTATGTTTAGCATCGGCTATCAAGATGGGACTACCTACCCGCCTACCTACACTCCGTTCGTAATAGGCGACAAAAATATTTACACCCAAGACAATAAGTAATAACCACAACTCAGATGGTGATATTTTAACAGGGGCACTACCCTTGATAATTCGCTCAATTGCTCCTTGGAGGATTTCAAAGCAGGCGATTCCCAAAAAGGCAGCAATTCCTAAAGCGCCTACAGCTTCAAACTTATGGTGTCCGTAGGGATGTTCGCGATCGGGATATGGTGAAGAAAACTTACTCGCAAATAATCCTAAAACGTTGTTGGCACTATCTGTCACACTGTGCAAGGCATCAGCCATTAAGCTTAAAGAACCCGTCCAGTATCCCACAACTGCTTTCAATCCCATCACAAACAGGTTGAGGAATAGGGTGATAATTAAAACCTTTCGCACTGTGGCGCGGTTATCGTATGCCATAGATAATTTGTCACTCAAGTTCTATCACTTCTAATGTAAAACTTAAAACACAATTAAAATGTATCAAAGTCTTACGCAGTAAAAATTAATTCTCTCTATAGTGTTAAAAAAAGATAGTATTTTATTGAGATTATTTTTGACTAACATCAGCTCAAAGCTTGATAAATCTTGGTAATGTCTCAGCAAATAAGAGCATAATTTTGGCATTAATAGCAGAGAAATTTTAATTAATTTGCTTATACAAATATGTTGGTAGAGGTACGGCAATGTCCCCTAAGATGAATCTCTAATGTATTAGACTTGCAACAAAATGTGATTTTAAATTTTGTTACATCTATCTTGAGAGATAAAGTGAATGCTTGCAAAAGTTCATAGTCTGAGTTATGTGCTATGTAAGATGCTGCAAATGAAAGGTCAATATAATAGAAAAACTAATAAATTTTAAAGATAAAATTAACTCATTTGTTAGACTGATTAAGGATTATTAATGCCGTAGTTAATTGCAACAAATAATAAGCTTGCTAATATAAGCAAGACAAAACTCTCTACCCAGACCACCTATTCCGGTAATATAGGTAATTATCAAGAAGTTTTAATAAATAGCTCATGTCTTCGACTCCTCTAAGATTGAATTTAGTTGAAGGTTCTGTCTCCTTCAGTTTTTCACCCCAAGCAGCGCGGGAATTAAAGGCAGCGATAGATCAATTAATGGAACGTCTGAAAGCTGTGGCAGCTAAAACCACTCCAGGCAGCACCAAAGCCACTCCCCAGCCTCCTTTGGAATATCGTTACACAGGGGAAGTATTTTTAGAAATTTTCTGTAATCCTAATATCTGGCCTACCCCCTTTGCCGCCAAAGTCCTGCTTACCGTCCGCGATATCAATATTCGCTTAACTACAGAAGCCGAACTTACCAGGGTTATTGAAGACATCAACCAGTATTTAGAGCAAGTGGGTTGAGCCACTCCCCCGTTTTCAAAACGGGGGATTCAGGCATCAGACAGAGATTGCAGTCTGGGACTGTCTAACATCTCCTACGCCTAGAGTCGAACTCCCGACTCTTTTAATATTCAAACTGGCGTTTTCATCTCGGTGATTTTCAGATTGACATTCAGGACAGCGCCAACGTCTAATTGACAAATCTAGGCGCTCTTGTACGTGCCCACAGTTAGAGTTAGAGTCGATGGGGAAATCGCTCTCCCCACCTCTCCTTCAGAACCGGACATGAAAATTTCTCTTCATCCGGCTCCTCTTTGACTTAGCTTTTTACACAAGTACCATAACTCCCATCATTGGCAGTTTTTGTATCATGGCAATGACGATGAAGAAGTTGAAGATTTTCATATTGGTCTTTGCCTCCTTGAGATTTTGGTTTGATGTGGTCAATCTCCATCACATCATCTTGTTTAAAGTAGTGTTCGCATACCGCACATTTCCCCAGGGCGAACGCATCTTATTTACAAATAAAAACTAAGAAAGATTTCAAAATGACATAGATAATTGTAAAAAATGAGTAAAATATAAATATAATATATCAACTTATTTCTCCAATTGTGAGTTAGTTTATCTGAAATTAAAGGGCTATTTCTTAATACTAAAAATCTTCAATTATGTGGTAAATAAAAGTATATTTGTCAGAGAATAAATAAACCTTTTATATAAAATATTTAACTCAAGTTCTGATGTACTATTTTAAGCTAACGCTAAAACTCTTAGTAAATAGTCGTTATCCATCGCTGCGAGGAACTGTTTATTTTTGATTCCTCGTTTCACACGCTTCTCTTTACCTAAAAGGTTGACCGCAATTTGCCTTATAATTGCAAAATTCTGTGGGGCATTGTCTTTCCTAATGCGACAATCATCTTCTCTTAAAGCAACATCTAATATCCAATGTAATGAGTTTTCTATACCCCAATGGCTGCGAACGCAATTAGCAAATTCTTCAGCATTTTTAACAAGGCTACTAATGAAATAACGAGTTTCGACTGTTGTTTTACCATCCAATAAGCGAACAGACTCTACCATTCCAACACTGCTAAACTTTGACCACACTGAATCTGGATCAAGTTGTACCCCAATTCCAGTCAACATTACATAATTACGGATTTCCTGACGACCATGCCCTGCTTCTTCTGTTTTATATGTGCTGTGTTCAGTTCCTTCAAAACCTGTGCTTATTCCTGTTTTAAATAGTTCTTCAACTGACTCATAAAGACTGCCTTGATTCTTTTTTAAGGTGATTACATAATCTGCTGATTGCTGTGTGATCAACTTCACAATCTCTTTCTGGCAACCGATTGCATCAATAGTTACGATACATCCAGTCTAATACCTTTAATAATTCCGGAATTGCTGTTATCTCATTCGATTTTCCATCTACCTTTACTTGACCTAAAACTAATTTATTTGTAGTTGCCCAAGCACTCACCATCTGTATTGCACAATAGTCATTACTTTTATCGTAAGAACCACATAAAGTTTTCCCATCAATTGCAACTACTTCTCCATCAGTTTATTTCTGTATTGATTTCATCCAGTTTGAAAAACATGACTGAAATTCCTGCGGATTTAGTTGTGCAAATACTCTTGCAAAAGTATCATGTGATGGTATTCCATTTGGGAACTCTAAAAACGTTTTCAACCACTCATACTTCGTGCAGCCATATAATTCAATTGCCACCCAACTGTCTGCACTACATATCACTGCACAAATGGCAATAGTCAAAATATCAATTAAATTATGCCGCTTCGTGCGGTCTATTCTTGGGTCTGACAAAAGTGCAAAATGGTCAGCAATAGTGATTTTGGGCTTTAGCTTCACGCTTTTTGTGGCTTGATTCTACTTTTACTATGACTTTACCATCAATACCCGACCCGATCGCTTGTCCTTCATACCACACGCGATCGCTATCTTTGTTCTTTACTTAGTATTTATGTACTATATTGAGATGCGTTTGCCCTGATCTACAGGGGATTAAAGTGCGAACTCAATCCTTTTGAGGATTACCCTATAGAGGCTAATCATCCCCCGATTTCTCGGTTTAGATTAAACGAATCGCACACAAGTTTTACTGGAAGGATACCACTGGTCAATGTAGACCACTTGTTTACCTTTGTTTTTCGCTACCCATTCCAAGATATCTAGAAAGTCTCTAAGTGCTAAATCACTAACCTTTCTTCCCCATAAACGCTTTATGCCTTTGAGGTTTAGCGTCTCAAAACACAGCACATCAAATCTATTAGTTAGCTCATGCGCTAATTTCCAAAACCAATCACTTCTGCGGTTGGCTATGTCTTCATGTGCGCGGACTAGATTCTTTCTAGCTCGTTCCCGATTGGATGACCCCTTTAATTTTTGAGAGTGATGCCGATTTGCTTTTCTGATGGCATTAAGGGACTGCTTGAAAAACTGGGGAGACTCAATATTAGTACTATCTGAGCAAGTAAGAAATGTGCGATGTTCAGACGAGGAGTACGAGATTCTTGTGAAGTATTGCCGCAAGAAAGAACGTAGCTTAAATGATATTCTTAGAGAATTTATTAGAAGCTTGACGGACAAATAAATTTGTCCTATTCGCTTATATCCCCGCGCAACAGATGCGCGCTTGCTCTACGCATCACATTCCGTAATTTATTTACAAAGAAAGGCAGAGGGCAGAGGGCAGAAGGCAGAAGGAAAGAAGTATTAATAAAAACTTTAGTTCTGGGTATAAAGCCCAGTTTAAAACAAGAATTGTATCGAGACGCGTAGCATGAGATACAAAGCGTCCTTGCTTCAATCCCACGTTTTTAAACGTGGGTTCCTTCTGCCCTCTGACGAGCGTACTTCTGCCTTCTGAATGATGACTGATGACTGTTGACTATTGACTGTTGACTGTTGACTGTTGACTGTTGACTATTGACTGTTGAGTGTCAACCCTGAACAGTCAGCAACGCACTTGTAACAATACTTATGAAAATTAACGGAGTAGTTGTTCGTAAAAAACTACCCCGGTCAGCAAAACTACATAGATTACTCAAGTTATAACACTGGCTCTTCACACAACTTTTTTCGGTGCGATCGCGCTTGGTGAAAAGTTGTATAAATTAGACTCTAATGCTTTTGGGTTAATAAAAATTAAAGATTTTGGATCGGGAAATATAGCACAAAACCAGAGATTATCCCTCAATTTGGGCGGTGAATCGTTTATTCTCAAATCTAGTCATCCAAAATCAAGTCCCAATCCAAAATCTGAAATTACACAATCAATTAGTCGTTGTCCCATTGTTCACGACCAATCAGATCGCCGATGCGATCGCGTAATAGAAAGTCACATTTCTCCAATTCACATTCGACGCAAACCCACTCTCTTGCTGGGATGTATTGGCAGAGTGTATATATTGGCTGTTGTCGGCTGATCATCCCCTTTTGCACTAATCGGCGAGCTTCGTCTTGAATTATATCCAGAGAGTAGTAATTGATAGAGGGCACCGTATTCACAGTCATTGTTTTTACTCACAAATTTACACGTAGATAGTGTTCCCATTAATTATTGGGAACAAACATGGCAGGGATTAGACTTGTGGCTAGGGTTTTGTAGTTTGCTATACGGAACTTATTTCATTTTGACGCTACACATCCTAAAATTATCTAAAGAAATGTTAAGTTTGTCAACATTTGCTGACAATTACCGTAAATATCCTTCATCTTGTCATATTGGGGTTATTAACTTAACCTGCTGAAAACTTTGTCTGAGCGGCATTTCGCAGGTTTTAAAGTTTTGCTCTGACTACTTTTAAGCATAATTGTGTGGCTAAGAATAGTTCCTATGGTCGATTGCTGATGTACTCAAAAATCAGCATGAAGCTATGCCCAGAGATATTAGTATTTGTCCATAGCTTAATAATCCACGGATTGCTGGTAGGGGTAACGGTATAAACTGTTGCAAAATATAACGGCTACCGTACACCACGAAAACTTGTAAAGCGCTATCTATTAATAATTTCTTAAAAAACGGCCGTAGTTTTTGGGGAAATTGCAAGACAGCAAATAAACAGACTGCCATATCTTATGCCAAGTTACATTCAGAGATAGTAGCTTTAGGAGCTCTTGAACAGGGGAGTAGGGGTGCAGAGGGGCAGGGGAGCAGGGGGGCAAAAGGGGAGAAATCGTACTACATCAAACTGCAACTTAGTATCATCTACAGTGGGATGATGTGCCTCTAAGGTAGCAGTAACTTGTGTGAATTACTCGCCAAATCGCCTATTTGAGCTGTAGCGAGGGATCAGGTTACGTAACTTTGGAGATGAGGCAGATGAGGCAGATGAGGCAGATGAGGCAGATGAGGCAGATGAGGGAGAAAATATTTAAGAATTCTCTCCCCCGCTCCCCTGCTCCCCCCTTCCCTGTATATTCACATTGAAACAGACGTGATTGTGTCACGTCTGTAAACTGTTTGGCGAATGCCTCAAGAAGTAATTGTTCTAAAGTTACATTGTTGTGTAAGTTACTTATTCCCAAGATTCATCTTCATATTCATCTGTAGTCTCTTCTGCTACTGCTTGAGTTTGGGGCGATCGCTCATACTGGAGTTGGTTCAACAATGACAGCACCTTAGTACCCCGTTCTATTGAGCGGTCTTCGATAAAAGTTACTTCTGGTGTGCGACGTAGCCTTACCCGCGCACCGAGTTCGCTACGGACGAAACCCGTTGCTGACTTTAAGCCTGCCATTGTTGCTGCTTTGGCTTCTTCTGTACCATAAATACTGACGTAGATTTTGGCATGTTGCAGATCGCCAGAAACATCCACATCAGTGACACTTACCATTCCTGTACCCACGCGATCGTCTTTAATCCCGTTGAGTAGCATTTGGCTAACTTCCCGTTTAATTAATTCAGCAACACGGGAAACGCGGCGATTTGTAGCCATAGTAGTTACGCCTCCTCTGGGAGGTTGTACGACATTAATAATAGCAAGTTGGTGAAGGAACATCCTTGACCTTGCACCAAGAGCAGTAACTGCTTGTAGGGCAGACCCCTAATAGAGCTACGTCTAGATTGTACTCAAGCCCAGCATGGCGCGTAGGGTGAAAGTCAGAAACACCAAACTGCCTACAAATAAGCCCAAGAGGGCGATTAAGGTGACAGGACGTTTTAAAAGGGGCATTAACGGCGCGATGGTGTTCAGAAACACGCCTAAGAGAACGGTAACGAAGTAGCGGGGGTAGCGAAAGACGTTATCCCAAAATCCATCAAACATTTGAATATAAACTGCCTTGCTATAAACTTAAGGTTTGTTTTGATGTGCTTTATCCATTACCAATTGTAATCTATACAGGTGAGAAATTACCCAGTTAATATAAAATATGCTTCTTAAGTTAAATTTTGTTATATTTAGTAGCCTAGTTTCAGTTAAATTTTGACTACATGGTAACTCAAATCCCTAAACAAGCTTACCCACGTCCATTTTTAAAGTGGGCAGGGGGTAAAAGTAGGTTAATTCAACAATATATTTCTTATTTTCCCAAAGATTACAAGAATTATTATGAACCATTTTTAGGCGGTGGTGCTGTTTTTTTCTATCTCCAACCTCCATCAGCAGTTTTAACTGATATTAACGCTGAATTAATAACTACTTATCGCTGTGTTAGAGATAATGTAGAGGAATTAATCTGTTTACTTAAAGAACATAAAATCAAACATAATAGAGACTATTACTATGATGTGAGAGCTAATTCTGGAGGCACTGCTTTAGAAAAAGCCGCTCGTTTAATTTATTTAAATAAGACTTGTTTTAATGGTTTATATCGAGTCAACTCTCAGGGTCAATTTAACGTACCATTAGGCAGGTACGAAAATCCTAATATTTGTCCGGAAAATTTACTCAGAGCAGCTTCATCTGCACTTTCTACATCCAAAATTAAACAGGCAGATTTCACAGATGTGCTGAATCAGGCGACTAGTAGTGAAGATTTCGTATTCTGCGATCCACCTTATCATCCTATAAGTAGTACCAGCTATTTTACAGGTTATAATAGTAATTCTTTTGGTGAAAAAGAGCAAGAATTTTTAAGAGATACTTGTGCAGAACTAGCAAGTCGTGGTGTGAAAGTAATGATCTGCAATTCTGATTGTGATTTTATCAGAAATTTGTACAAAAAAATTAAGTTTAATATCTATCGAATAAAGGCATCACGCTCAATTAATTCTAATACTAAAAGAAGAGGGAGAATTGACGAATTATTAATTACAACATATTAAATAATTAAAGATTTTTACTTGCCCAAGCAATAAATCTATCTAAAGTATGAACTGCTAATAAATTATGATTATATAAAACTTGTTGCCTCAGCCATTTAATCGCTCCTTCTCTCATACCTTCACCTCCTATCACTACAATAGTTGGTGCTGGATATGAGTTTTGAATATTCATGTTTAAGTAAGGAAATTTTTCATCAACAGAACCACCACTTTCTTGCCATTTGCATTCGATAATTAATCCAGATGGCATTAAAGGTAAGCCCATAACATAAAAGTCAACCTTTAAGGTAGTTTGATAAATTCCAGAACCGATATAAACTTGCTTGGCAAAACGTTTTTCTAATAAACTAGCATCAAATAAAAATTCTTTAGATACATGATTACCTACTTGAAAATAACCATGTTGACTTAATATTGTCTCTACATTACTTTCTAAAATTTTCCCTGCCTGATTAGCCCTTGCACCTTGAGTGATCGCCATCTCCAATCCCTGTGCTAGAAGTCCCATGTATTCTAGAATTTCATACAAGCAGGAGCAAGCGATCGCTTACTTAATATGAATTTTTAATTTTGGATGCACAAGACTGGATTAATAAGTACAAATTCCGAAAATTTTGGTACTTGTGTACTAAATAAATCCAAAATCCAAAATCTCAAATTCCAAATCCAAAATGGCATAACTATACTTCAACTTGAACCTGTTTAGACTTCAGCGTTACCGTTGCGGATATTCCATGCTAGTTCCAACAGTTGAGTCCAGCGCTTTAGCACTTGTTTGGGAGTACATTTAATTACTTTAGCGATCGCTTGGTCACTTTGGCGGGCAATTTTCAACTGCAAAAGTTGCTGTTGCTCAGGAGATAATATCCCCATGAAAGTTTCCCACTGTTGGGAAGACAATCCCAAATTTTGCTCTAAACCTGCGCCTAACCATTGGTGTACTAATTGCCATTGATGTTGCTTGGCGAACTTTTCCGCATGATATTTAAAACGCTGTTGCAGATAGTCGCGCTGACGGCTAGTTAGACCGAGAATTTGGTCAATTTCTGGTGCTGATAAGTCTTGGAGTTTGAGGCTGAGGTAGTCTACACAGTCAGATTGACCTTGAGATTCCAAGTATTTGCTCAATTCTCTTATGATGCGATCGCGTTCCGATGCTTCCGATGGGTCAAAATTGGGTTGTGCAATCATTTGCGATCTAATTTGTTGCACTGCCGAGTTACGCTGATAAGATTCTGCTTCTTCACCCTTAGCAGATTCTACCGCCATTTCAATATCTACAGTAGTTTCTTGTGGCTGACGACGAGCAAAACCTTGGGCGCGTAGAATAATTAATTGCTGATTATTACCACCAGGTAAATTGATGCGGCGCTTGGCATACTGTTCTGTAAAAGCCATAAATTCTGCTAATTGCAGCTGCGTGCGCGGTGTGTAATCTTCTGCTAATTCGTTTTCCCGCCGGAAAGCTTTGATTGCTTCCATATAAAATGCTTGAAGAAAATCTTCAATCAGGTTAGAACGAGCCTCAAAGCCCAACTCAGAGCCGGAAATGGTCACATGGCGGTAAACTATAGCACCCAGGGTAGTATGTAATTCTACACGTCCTCTCCTGGAACCAAGCCGATAGTATTGCAGGCACTTTTGCAAGCGATGCCTAGATAAAGTTACTTGCCAAGATAGGATTTCTCCTGAAGTTTGGATGCGGTAGCTTTTATCACAAATACGTTTGACCTCTTTCGCTATGCGTTGTGCTACAGCTTCTACACACCCAGAGGCTGCTTTCACTTGAGCCTGCATTTCCTGACACAGCAGTTGCATCAAAATATCAGGATTGTTGGCGGGCAATTCTTCAGTAGAAACCCGGCCCTCAAAAGTGGACGTAGAGATTGGTAGATTTGCAAGGTTAGCTTTCATGACTTTTCCTGGGTATGGTATTGCACCTGAACTACAAAGCAACACAAACGCGGCACTTGAAGCCAAGCTTGCTAGAAGAATGATTTGGTTTCATCCATCCGCATCTGCTGCAAGTACTGTTCATATATATGACTGTAGTCAATGCAAAAAAGTTACAGGGATAGTAGTGTGTCGGTTTTTTCATCAGCAACTAAATTGTGGGTGGCACAAGAATATTTGCCATGCCCAAAAAGTCGTCAGAACACTTGCTGTGCCGACTTTTATCGTAATTTTATTTTAACTGCTCTTAGTTATTTTAAGTATGACGATCGCTAAACTGGAGTGTTTTTGATACATTATTCCGAAATTGACAGAACAGTCTGTGAAGTCTATTTTTTATACCCACGCCGTTACTGCTTCCCAACCTAAACCCCGCCTTGTAATCATTGGTTCGTCTCCCGTCAAATCCAAAATTGTAGACACTTCATATGTCGGTTCTTTACCAGTGTCAACAATTACATCTACTAAGTTATCTAAACGGTCAAATAGCTCCACTCGTGATAGTCTAATTTCTGAATCTAGCCCTATATTCCCATCATCTGACTCATCTGGTGGTAGATGTGCCGAAGTCGAAATAATCGGATTTCCCAACGCTTCCAAGAGTGCTAAGCATACATTATGATTTGGTACGCGAATTCCAGTAGTCTTCCGCTTTGGACTTTGTACTAATCGCGGTACTAACTTGGTAGCAGGTAGCAAAAACGTGTAAGGCCCTGGTATCAGGTGTCTCATAATCCGATAAGCTGTATCACTGACAAAGGCATAAGTCGCCACATTTGATAGTGAGGGAGACAAAAATGTCAATGGTTTGTCGTTTGCTAGCTGTTTAATGTGCCGCACTCGTTCCACCGCTGACTTAGCATTTAAATCGCAACCAATCGCATAGACTGTATCAGTAGGGTAAAGCATAACTGCGCCACCAGAGAGCGCTGATTTTATTTCCTCTATTCGGCGAACTTGGGGATTATCAGGATGGACTGCAAAAATTTTTGCCATAAGTAATTTTCGATTGTAAATTTGGGATGTTGCATTCAAGAAAAAATATCAAATCATATCAAGTTCGGCTAATTACTTACGATCTAGTCGGTTTGCTTGGTAATAGGTAATAGGTAATGGGTAATAGGTAATACTCAAAACCAATTACCAATTACCAATTCCCAATTACCGACCTCCACAGATATCATAAGTGTTTAAACGGACATGATATCAGTCGTTGTTAATAGGAGGTAGGAGGCACAAGGCAGGAGGTAGGAGGTTAAAAGTTAAATTCTTTACCAATTCCCCATACTTCGGCTTACCTCGACTGCGCCCTTCGGCTACGCTCAGGACAAGCTCGGCACAAGTCGCTCAGTACAAGTGCCACATGCCCCATGCCCTTTTTCATAAGTGCAAATACGCGAAGTTTGCATCACAATAATTGTGCATCATCTCAAATTAGCTGACTAATTTATCTGTATGGTTAAAATTGCTTATCTTCAGTGTCCGACGGGAATCTCTGGTGATATGTGCTTGGGGGCGTTGGTGAGTTTGGGCGTTCCCCTAGAGTATTTAACAGAAAAACTCAATGGCTTAGGAATCAGCAAAGAGTTCCAATTAAGGGCAGAACTTGTGCAACGCAACGGTCAGCAGGCGACTAAAGTTCATGTAGATTTAGTAGACGATCATCACCACCACGACCACCACCACGAACACAGTCACCATCACACACGCCACCTGCCAGAAATTGAGAAGATGATTCTCCTAGCGGGGTTGCCATCACGGGCACAAGCGTGGAGTTTGGCTGTATTTGGGCAGTTGGCAGTAGCAGAAGGGGCAGTGCATGGGATTGCGCCTGAAAAAGTTCACTTCCATGAAGTGGGTGCTGTGGATGCGATTGTGGATATTGTCGGCACTTGTTTGGGATTGGATTGGTTGGGTGTTGAAAGCAATCACGAAGGATTGCCTTTACTATACTGCTCGGCATTTCCGACTGGAGGCGGTACTGTCAGGGCAGCACACGGTCAGATGGCGGTGCCAGTACCAGCAGTATTGAAGCTATGGGAAATGCGGGGTTGTCCAGTTTATAGTAACGGTATTGAACGGGAACTGGTGACACCTACAGGGGCTGCGATCGCTACTACCTTGGCTAGGGATTTTGGTGCTACACCTCCAATCACCATTAAGCAGGTGGGACTGGGAGCAGGTTCGAGCAATTTACCCATACCTAATATATTAAGGCTCTGGCTGGGAGAAAGCGCCAGTATACAATCAGATTCCATTTATACTGCTGAGACTAATTCAGTCGAAACCATAACTGTATTAGAAACTCAAATTGATGACTTAAATCCCCAAGCGATCGGCTATGTGTTTGAGGCGTTGTTTGCCGCTGGTGCGGTGGATGTCTTTACCCAGTCAATAGGGATGAAAAAGTCCCGTCCAGGAATTTTACTGACTGTGATTTGTCATCCAGAAAATTTACTCAATTGTGAAGCTGTTATATTCCGAGAAACCACGACTTTGGGAATTCGGCGAACTACCCAGCAACGCGCCATCTTACAACGAGAAATTCAACCGGTAGAAACTGAATATGGCCAAGTGCGGGTAAAAATAGCATGGCAAGGACAATCACAAAATAAAGTTATAGCTAACGTGCAACCAGAATATGAAGATTGTGCAGAATTAGCCCGAAAACATAATATTCCTTGGCGCGAAATTCAGCGGCTAGCGCTACAGAGTTGGTATTTGTCAGATAAAAACTAGTTTGGGCAGGGGAGCAGGGGAGCAGGGGGGCGGGGGAGCAGGGGAGCAGGGGAGCAGGGGAGCAGGGGAGCAGGGGAGCAGGGGAGCAGGGGAGCAGGGGAGCAGGGGAGCAGGGGAGCAGGGGAGCAGGGGAGCAGGGGAGCAGGGGAGCAGGGGAGCAGGGGAGCAGGGGAGCAGGGGAGCAGGGGATAATAGCTAATAACCACTGACAACTGACAACTGACAACTGACTTCTTATACAAAGTGTTCCCAAGCGATCGCCTGGGAACATTTTGCCAGAAATCTAGAGTTTTTTAGCTATTGACTATTGACTCTTGACTCTTGACTAAATATCAGTCAACATCTTTAAAAGTTCTGTTCACTGTATTGGCTGCATCTTCGGCTTTGCGCTGAACATTTGTGCTAGCATCTTCACCTGCACGTTGGGCACTTTTCGTCACGTTTTTGGCAGCATCTTGGGTATTTTCTTGGATATTTTCAATTCCCCGCCGAGTTCCTTTGGCTACGCCTTCTCCTACTTCGGCGGCGGAACCGCTGATATCTTCACCTAGGTTTTTAACTCTTTCACCTAAAGGTGTGCCTTGCTGATAATTGCGAACATATTGCTCTCGGCTGTCAATGCCTTTTTGATCTATGTTTCTTTGAGCATTTTTCGCTAGTGCATCACCGCGATCGCTTGCAGCTCGGTCATCTGCTTTTGCTCTAGGCTCTACATCACTAAAGTTGTTAATCCCACCTTCAGGATTGTTGAGATCATAACTTTTTGTAGGATCATATCGCTTGGCATAGGGTTGAGCGCCAGAGCTTTGTGGCTGGGCTGGAGGCTGTGGTGGCTGTGTTGCTACTCCTGGAGCAGAACAAGCTTGTGTGACAATTAGGAAAATTCCTGCCAAAAAAACAGTTACAACTTTCACTGGACGATTGTTTTTTAGCCAATTCATCACTCTTTTCATGTGTTCTCCTTGCGTTTTTGTAACTCAGTTAAATCTTCACCACAATTAGGATTTGGGACTGACTTTATGTCTCAAATTCGGAAACAAAACAAGTCTTCTATCTGCCTACTGCCGGATTTTTTTGTAACTCCGGTCTGCGACTTGCTTCATCTGCCTTGTCTTGTAAAAAGCCAGAAGCATCCTTGACTGCATCTTGCACAGCTTCTAGGCGTCCTTGAACGCGAGATCCTAATTCTGGTTTGTTCTGATTCAAATTACCAGGTTCAGGCTTTTGGAAGTTTTCTTCAGTAATCAGTGGCAATTCTTTTTGTTTTTCAACTCTACCAGCTGGTGTCTCAGCACCAGGATAAAGTATCTCAGACTGATTATTTGTGGCAATCAATACTTGTAAATTTGACTGTAGGCTAGCTGAGTCCCTAGATTTGGTATATTTGTCTCCGCCACCCTTGTAAGGATTGTTTGCACCACCAGCTTGTACAGGAGGGTTTTGGGGATTTGCACCTTGAGCATTTGCTCCACTACAAGCAGTGCTAACTATTAAGAATATACCTGCCAAAAATACAGTTAAAATCTGACGCACTGGCAGCTTTTTCCATAAACTTTTCAAACCTTTCACCAAGTCCTCCTTTCAACGAATAACAAGCTTTCTCACTAAACATTTCTTTGTTTGAATGTAGGAGATTGCATGATTATTTTTTGTTGACTATATTTAACTAACAAATCTCAATATAATCTTGAATAAATTAGCTTAACATCTAGCGCAAGTAACATTTTTTTTAACCAAAAGATATGAAATACCTCTAACTCCAGAGAGATATAGGATAATGTTATATATTTGCAAATATTTAGCAGTTACTGATAAATTAAATAGTCTAACAATCAAATAATAAAATTACTTATACATCATCCTTAAGAAGGATATTTATTTTGTTTAAAGTATATTTTTTCATTTGATAAATGTAGTTCAATAAAATTAAATTAACTAACTCCTAAATAAAATTTTTTATTACTCAAAAACAGCAACAAAATTCGTTCAAAAAAATACATCAAGATATTTGATCCTTGAAGGCCGTTTTTCAAAAAATTTGGGATAACGCTGATGTACCATATGATTTGAGCTATTCAGCCCTTGGTGCTTTCGCTGTTAAATTACTAAAATGATGAAACGAATTTTACGCTGGTTAATTTTGGGCGGGACGCTGTTTTTTTTAGGGAAAGCCTTGAAGGATCACTGGTTCGAGGTGACAGCTATCCGCATTGATGGAGTGGGATGGGCAATTTTAGCGATCGCCACGGGCGTAACTTTACTAGCACATACTTGGGCTGGCTGGATATGGACTTGGGTTCTTCAAGAGTTAAATCAACCTGTACAGCCTGCTGTGTTCATTCAAGTTTACCTCAAAACCAATATTGCTAAGTATTTACCCGGTAATGTCTGGCATTATTACGGACGAATTGTCGCGGCAAAAAATGCTAATGTTTCTGCTGGTGCAGCTACTTTAAGTGTTTTGCTGGAACCGCTACTGATGGCGGCTGCTGCTTTAATTATTATTGTTTTATTTGGTAGCCAGTTGGCGGTAGCTAATGATAGCTTTGTTGTACAAATACTACGAGCGCTGAGTTTAGTAGCAGTGCTTTGTGTGGTTCATCCTTGGTTTTTGAACCCAGCAGTTAGCTTTTTGTCCCGCTTGAAGGCAAGAAAATCTAATACTAAGTCAGCCATTAGTTTAAGGCTCGAACGCTATCCCCTAATACCTTTGTTAGGAGAATTAGGATTTTTAGGACTGCGTGGTACTGGATTTATTTTAACTATGTTTGCCTTGGGTTCGCTGAACTCTAATCAAATTCCTTTATTGCTAGGGGCTTTTAGTGTTGCTTGGCTGCTAGGTTTAGTTGTTCCTGGTGCGCCTGGTGGGTTGGGCGTATTTGAAGCTACTGCGATCGCACTTTTGCAGCATCACTTTCCAGCAGCGTTAGTTATTAGCGCGATCGCCTTATATCGTTTAATTAGTATCATAGCTGAAACTGCTGGTGCTGCTTTAGCTTGGCTTGATGAAAAACTTGTTAAATCTTAAGTTATATAACGCACTGGCTCACTATGTAATCGCTCTAATCGTCCGAACCCTAAACACAGATAATTTACTTATCTGTTTTTTACGCCTCTGGTAAATAGCGATCGCTCATTTTTTCTCCATTCTTTTTATGCATTTCTTGTCTTTATTGTCAATACTTAAGTTATACAAAAGTGTTCGTGGTATTAACAATTTTCTAGATTTTTGTTATCAATGAACGTGCAGTAGTAACAAAAGTCTGTCTATCAATAAGAAAACTTTCGAGACCTTGCAGGGTTATCATAAATACTGCTATTATCAGCATAATTGCTAATATGTTAGCTGCATAGCCCAAGCAAAGCATCACAAAAAAGCAGTTGAAAAATCTAACTAAAAGCCTTGAAATTCATGGCTGCTATTTTTGCTTTTCTGTCAGTGCGTAAATTTGATTTTCAAGACTCAAATAGCCACGAATTTCGCTAAATTACCAAGCAGGAAAATCATGTCACAGATTAACACTGAATATTCTTCATCTATCTTAAATAAGAAAAATATCATCTCAGATACCATCGATTTACTGAAACTGTTATACGCAGTTGTAAAATTATATCAAGCTGCATTTCAAGATTTTACGTATAAATATAACTACGATTATTTAAATCCTTTAGCTATAACAAATGTACCTGTATTAACAATTATAATTAACAACCAACCTATTAATATACCTCTTCTTCCCAAAGGAGAACTTCCCAACCTAAAATGGGTAATTGCAGTAGTAATTCGATTACTTGTTATTCAGTTAAATACATCTTTAATTTCCCAACCAGGTTTATTTAAATCAATAATAGCCGTTTCTTTAAATGCGATTGGTGACGAAATCAACAAGCCAGAAGCTCAAGCAGAATTAGGCGCTATTATTTTAAAACTGAAGTCCCTTATAGAAGAAATTGACCAAGATCAGAAAGTTGATGAGCAACTTGAGATTGCTAAAATTCAACAACCAAAAGAAAATATTAGTCACCCTGCAATTGATGAAGAATTTCAAGAAATTGAAAAACAGATTGATCAATTCTTAGCTGCAAATCCAGATAAAATTAACCCAAATTTAAAAGAAATAAGTGAAGAACCTCAAATTGAAATTCTTAAGCAAATAATTAAATTTACGGCTAAGTTAGCAGAACTAGCTAAGTATCAAGCCACAGATTTCAAGTCTGCTTCTAATTCTTTTAGCCTGAAAGATTACAACCAACAATTTCAAGCTATAGCCAAACCGCATATTTCTTTTCACTTTCAAGAAGATAGATATTTTGCTTATATGCAGGTGGCTGGCTCCAACCCAGTTGTGCTACGGCAGGTATCACAATTAGATTCGCGTTTACCAATTACTGAAGACAAATATTCTGAGATTTCTAAATTATATGGAGTTGCAGATACTCTTAATAATGCACTAGCTGAAGGTCGAATTTATTTAGCAGACTATACTCTGTTAGGTACTTTGGTAAATGGCATTTATCTAGGAGAACTAAAGTATATTTCTGCTCCTTTAGCGCTCTTTGCAGTGCCACCAAATAGCTATACAGTTCGCTCTTTATTCCCAGTAGCAATTAGTTATCAGCAGCCTTCAATTAGTAATAATTGGCTTTTATTTACACCCTTAGTTACTGATACCGACGCAGATACATGGATGACTGCCAAGAATATTGTAGAAATGGCAGATAGCAACTATCACGAGTTAGTCAGTCACTTAGGCCGTACTCACTTAGTGGTTGAGGCTTTTGTTGTGGCAACTAATCAATTACCTGACAACCACAATCTTAAAAAACTGCTGAAACCTCATCTTGAGGGTACTGTATTAATTAATTATGGCGCTCATACAACCTTAATCGCCCCTGGAGGTGGTGTAGAAGAACTGCTAGCTAGCAGTCTTGGCAGTGACCAAACTTTAGGTGCTAATGGAGCGCAAAGCTACCTGTTTAACTTTAATGATATTGCCTTTCCTGATACTTTAAAAAGTCGGGGTGTTGACGATACTAGCAAACTACCTACTTACCCCTATAGAGATGACGGGTTATTGATTTGGGGGGCTATTCAAAGTTGGGTTAAAGAATATTTCAGTCTCTACTATATCAGTAATTTATCAGTTCTTAAGGATCAACATTTACAGACTTGGGGAGCTACATTGATTTCTCTTCAAGGAGGCCGCTTACAAAATTTTGGTGATGATGGACAAGGGCATATTAAAACGCTAGATTATCTAGTGAAAGCTGTCTCGACGATTATTTTTACGGCTAGCGCTCAACATGCTGCTGTTAATTTTCCGCAAAAGGAACTGATGATGTATACACCAGCATTTCCTTTAGCCCGTTATTTACCTGCACCTATAGATTCCCAGCAGTTAGAGAATTTCATCAATGGACTACCGCCGCTAAAGCAAGCACTAGATCAGATAAATTTACTTTATTTACTTGGCTCTATCCACTACACAAATTTAGGCAATTATTCCGCATCAGCTTTTACAGATCCAAATGTCACAACAGCTTTGAATAAATTCCAGGCAAACCTCAAAGACATTGAGCAACAGATTCACCAGAGAAATAGTAATAGTAAGGATGATAGGATAATACCTTACGAGTTTTTGCTCCCTACCAAGATTCCTCAAAGTATCAATATCTAATAGATACAGAGTAATACACCCTACTGGGTGTATTACGGCTAAAGTTGTAACACACCCTCATATCTTACTACTTGACTCATTTTTGAGTAACTTACTTTAGTTGAGAAAAGACTCGATAAGCTTCTAGATTTGATTGCGAATTGTAGTTAAAAGTATCTTCTTCCATCTTGATTAAGTTGTATTCAACGTTTTCCACATAAATGGCAAACGTAATATTAAAAATTTCTATGAAATTAATTAACCACTTGCAGTCATCCTCTGAATCATGCTGGTAATAAGTAATTAAATTAGCAATCCGAATTTCTAAATGATTGCGAGCATCTGGACAAATTAAAATAATCTTGAGTAGGATAACTACCAATGTTAAAGGATGACCATGAAAAAGTAATAAAATAAATAATTGCGAAGGCTCTTGTCCATTTTCTATAGTCAAACTATCTATCACTTTGTAACAAATTATCAGCAACAAGCTATCATTAAGAGGTTCTTCATTTTTTTCTACCTTCCAATGTTCTAGCTGCTTTTCTAAATACTGCTTTAAAATATCTACTAATTCTGAAGCTTTAACAGATTTAAATAGGTATTTTTGGATAGTTTTTTTAAAATCTTTTAGTAACTCATTTTGAGTTTGTTTAATAAATATATTGGCAAAATTTTCATAATTAAAGACACCTCTTTTGATCACAATCATCTTAATTATACGCAAAACGTTATCTCCCAAAGCACTGGGATTTTTATAGCGTGTTGCACTAGAGGCAGCAGACTGAGAACGAGCAATGTACATTGCTAATTCAAACTTAAATCTGTTTCTTATCTGTTTGGAGAGTTTTGCCGCTGCCTCCTGTTGCTCTTTGGAATTATTTTTATCACAATATTGAGGAACTAGTAAATAAGCAATATAGCGATTGCTCCAGTTAGTTTTTTCTTTGTTATCATGTCTATATGCAAATAATTTTAGTTCTTCATAATCTCTACTATTGATAAAATTTTCTAGCCATCTTTTATAAATGCTTAAAGGTGTAGATTTAGCTGAATTTTCCTGAAAATGATAGTTATTAAATATGTTAATTAATTCTTGAATATATCTAGTTTGTCTTTGAGATATCCAGTGATTAACTAAAATGTAGCAGCAACGCTTGAGTGTGTCACGAAATTCCTGCTCATTATTGATAAAATAAATTTCACTAAATACTGGTATACTATTTAAATTAACTAAATCGAAATAGTCTATAAATAACCGTTTAAATTCTTGCAGAGCATCTTCTGGTGGACATTGATTGGTAATTTCCACCAATAATTTATAAATTTTATCTTGTCTATTTTTGAGATTTATTTGTTTAGAATTTAGCTGAACATCATGTTGATGTTCTTCAATACTTGGTAATTTATTAGCACCCATGCTACTTTTTGAGACCCATAAATTTACTGATACTATTCATCTCAGCTTAACCTTAATGAATAAGAGTATCAACCTAGCTATTCAAAGATTTTGTAATTTTTTTACGGGAATTTGATAAACTTACGGGATCGAAGACTAATTTATAATTCGTAATTAAAATATACAGAGCAATGCCTCATACAAGGGATTTCTAATACTTTTCCCTGTTTTTTAAACAAAACATTAAATTACAATTCAATATCAATATGAATTTTTTATATAAAAATTAGTGAAATTACTGAAAAGTTTAATTCTCAGCGATCGCAATACTGTATGAGCAAGTTGGCATTGAGCTAGGATGGCATTAGAAACCTATAGCATCTGAGTATGGGAAAACAAGACGCCCCACTTACAAAAGAAGCATTAATCAAGGAAGTTTGTCGCCGGATTCGGGTAGCCCGTAGCTACTGGGATGCTCACGACAATGCAGCCTGTCGGGGTGAGCGCGATCGGGCCCTAGCTCTTTACGATTCGTGATGCGTAAAGCCCCCGTATTTTTAATCGGGGGATATAAGCGAATGAGCCAAATTTATTTGGCTGAGTTATTTACAAAACGCAAATACGATTTATAATATTGGAGGAGGTGATAAATAAGTGTTTAACCTGACATACGAATTTAAGTTAAAGCCAACCCGCGCACAGGCTCAAATGTTTGAAGACTGGCTAGAAATTAATCGCCGTGTCTACAACTATGCTTTGGCTGAACGCAAAGATTGGTATTTATCACGTAGCTGTCGGATTAACGCTTGTTCACTCAAACACGAATACATTATTCCTGTTGATGCTCCTCGCCCAACCTACGCTAGTCAGTGCAAAGCATTAACTGCTGCCTGCCAGTGTTGGCGGAATTTGTCGGGATTTTGTGAAGAGAGGAGTTGAGCGATCGCGCTCTCATTCATCCTCACAATGCTCTCTTGCCTTTGCTGCTGCCGTTTTTCGATTTCGTCGCAGATGGAAAGCAGGCGATCGCACTTTTCTACAATGCGTTTTTGTTCCACAAGGGGTGGTAGAGGAATTGGGAATTTTGCAATGTTACCCATACTTAAATTTGCTCTCGCACTATCAACCTGCTTATCGAACATGAAACTGATACAAACAGGACTGTTGAAGAAGTGAAGGATGTAGCGAAGCTCAATAAACTTTTCAGGCGAAATAAATCTTATCAAGCACACTGCCTGATTTATATTTGCAACATCATCTCTATCGAATATTGCAGTACGACCAATTGATGCGCCTACAATGTTCATTAAAATATCGTTCCGCTTTAGTATTGAGCGTGGCTCTATTTCATTAAACTTTGATTCAACGAATTTAGGTTCAGTTACATCAATTACATAATTTTGAACATTTTCGCTTGTTATAAAAAGAGTGCCAGAGTTATCCTCAACGTAATTTATTCCTTGCCATTTGGGAGAAGAACCCTTAGTAATCACTTCCACAAGTGAACCTAATCTAACCCACTCCCAATTTTTTGGAATTGCATAAGGTAAGTTATTAAAATCAATAGCAGGCAATGAATCAATTCTTTTGATTTTTTTCTGTTTTATTAGATTTTCTTTTTCAATTTCAATATTTTTTAACATAACTGAAGCAGGTTCATCATTGAGATATTGATGAGCAAGTTTCCCCTTTACCGACAACTGCAAAATTATTTCCCGTAATTTTACCACTGCATTCGGTGCATCAGTCAACAATTCAAAATTATGAAAAAAAGTATCTACTTTCATTTAAATGGATTCACAATTTCTAATTGACTATCTACTACTAACCCATCCTGCATATCTTCAGAATAGAGAATACTTGCTCCCGCAGCTAAAGCACAAGCAACAATTAAACTATCCCAAAAAGAAAAATTATATCTACTCCGAAGATTAGAAGAGTTCACCAAAATATCACGATTAAATGAAATAATGTGAGAACCTTTATAAAATGCCTCTATTAACTGTGTTATTTGTTGCTCACTGAAAGAAGACTTTTTAATTAGATTTAGACATACTTCATTAATAACTTGTGTACTAATGATTACCCCTTCGGCATTCACTAGCTGACAAGCTATATTGCGTTTGTTAATGTCTTGATTATTTGCTAGAGCATAAATCCAGATATTAGAATCTAAAAAATAGCCATTCTCATGAATTGCGGTCATAAATCTCTTCTCGGCTCAAAGGAGGCCATTCAAACTCAACCGGATGCTCCATGAGTTCTGCAATAATATCTACTGCTGCTGTTTTTTTAACTTTTTTCATGACAATTACTTTTACAGACTCTCCATCTAGTTCTCTTTTATACATTTCAGGAATTTGAATTACACCATCTTTGACAATACCTTGAAACTCTACTACTTCCATCTGCATAGTCTAATTTCCTGTGATAACTTAAATAAACAATACGAGCATTAATAAACAATACAAGCATTTCTATCTAATAAATCATTTTATTGCTTCTCGTTCTTCATATTCACCTTGAGGATATCTAATAATGGGGTCATCTGCTAAACAACCGTAAGTCATATTAATAAAATCATGCCATTCTAATTCGTTAGTTTCGTCCTCAGCCAACAAATCAATTGTTTTCTGAACAGGTTTGACTGTAACTGTTACTTCTAACTCAGTTTCTTGCACATTTACAGGGATATCTAAATGTAACATCCCATCTTTACTTACATAAGAGTTAATTTTGATACTTTGCATACTTTAATTACCTGCCATTTCCTTGAATATAGCAAACAACCGCGATTGTAAGCTTTACTCCAACTTCTCTTCACCCTCTAACGCTTCAATCAACTCAAATTTCAACTTACTCCGCACATCACCCAACTCTGCCATGAGTTTTTGATGTTCTGCTAACATCTCATCTAAATCAGCGTGTTCTACATCAATTTTGTGAGGATTTTTAATATCTAGGTTGTAATTATTCGCTCTCAAATCTGCAATTGAAACTTTCCAAGGAAATTCATTCTCCTCACGGTTGTCCCACCATTCTTGCTCTAGTCCAAACTCCTCAAAGCGAATAGGCTTAGTTTTGGAGTATGACTTATAACCTGCTGGGTAAGGGTGTTCATAATACCAAATCGTTTCTGTTGGTTCACCTTTAGTGAAAAATAGCAGATTAGTTTTAATACCTGTGTAGGGATTAAATACGCCATTTGGTAAACGCACAATTGTATGCAGATTACAATCTTGCAGCAATTTTTCTTTAATCCGCGTCTTCACACCTTCCCCAAACAGCGTTCCATCTGGCAGAACTATTGCACCTCTACCGCCTTCTTTTAGTAAATGAGCAATCAGCACCAGAAATAAATCTGCCGTTTCTCGTGTGCGGAAAGTAGCGGGGAAATTGTCCTCAATTCCATCTTCTTCCATCCCACCAAAAGGCGGATTAGTGATAATTACATCCACCCGTTCGTGAAGACTGTAATCGCGTAATGGTCGTGCCAAAGTATTATCATGTTCTGCTGACGGCACATCAATACCATGTAAAATCAGATTCGTTACACAAAGGTTAAAAGGTAACGGTTTTTTTTCAGTCCCACGAATCGTTCGTTGCAGAATTTCTGGTACATCAGCACTTTGAAAATGTTGGCGAATGTAATCAATTGCTGCTGTTAAAAAGCCACCTGTACCGCAAGCAGGGTCAAATACAATTTCCCCTAATTGGAGTATAATATTCTCCGGCATTTCCCGCACTCTGCAAATCTTTGAGAATCTTCTCGTAAATTTCGCTAAACTGTTTTTTCTGGTCTTTTTTATTAAAATCAACTTCATTGAGCTTATTAATTACTTGGCGGATGAGAGTGCCATTTTTCATATAGTTGTAGGCATCCTCAAACACCTTACCAATCATCTGCCCACGCGCATCAGTTGCCGTAGTTCTCAGTTCTTTGAGAGTTTTAAATAAAGCATTATCTACAAAATCTAGTAAACCATCTCCTGTGATACCTTCGGAATCTGCTGCCCAATTTCGCCAACGCAATCCTTCAGGAATCGGAGATTTATAATTATCTTCTAACAGTTCATATTCTTCTTCACGAGCATCAAAAATTTTGAGGAAAATCATCCAAACTAACTGGTTAATGCGTTGCGCGTCACCATCAATGCGAGTCCCGCGACCAATAATTTGCTTAAACTTGGTCATTGATAGGATGCGTTGGTCTAAAACAATCAATTTGCAAGTTTTAGCATCAACACCCGTCGTCAGTAACTCAGAGGTAGTAACAATCGTGGGATATTTACTTTCCGGGTCGATAAAATTATCTAATTCTGCCTTACCCTGAGCATCATCCCCAGTAATTCGCATAATGTAGCGGCTATTCTCCACCATCAAATCAGTATTTTCGTTCACCAATGCTACCCGCATCCGTTCTGCGTGGTCAGTAGTCTCACAAAAAATGATCGTTTTGGCAAAGCGATCGCTTGATTTAAGATAAATTTCGTAAGATTTATCTATCTGTCGCTGCTTAATTTTGGTCATTCTTGAGCCAAAGGGTTTAAAGTCATTGACTCTAGTTTGATCGACCAAAATATTGCGATCTGCCAAAAACAGGATACGCTTTTTCGCCCCCGACTTCCACAACCGCCAAATAATCTGAAAAGCCGTAAAAGTCTTACCTGTACCCGTCGCCATCACTAACAGGATGCGGTTTTCTCCTTTTGCGATCGCTTCAATTGTGCGATTAATGGCAATCTGTTGATAATAGCGTGGCTGTTTTTTATCAGGACTGGGGTAGTAATCTTGAGAAACAATCGGCTGAATGTCGGAGTCAATTCCCTTCCAATCACAGTATTTTTGCCAAAGTTCTTCCGGTGTCGGGAACTTATCGAGGTGTATTTCTCGTTCTCGCTGTCCTTCGGTAATTGTGCGATCGCACATCATAAAAGCGTCGCCATTGGAGCTAAAGATGAACGGTACATCAATTAGTTCACCAGTTGCGATCGCTTGTTGCATTCCCGCACTGACACTGTGATTATTATCTTTAGCTTCAATTACAGCCAGTGGTACACCGGGTTTGTGATACAGCACATAATCAGCGCGTTTTTGCTCACCTCGACTAGCAAGCTTACCCCTAACAATCACCCTACCTTTTGTCAGAGTTACTTCCTCACGAATCTGAGTGTTGATATTCCATCCCCGATTAATCAGAGCAGGCGTAATGTATTTCGTACAAATGTCACGTTCACTCAGAGATTTCTTGTCAATTTCTTGTGGCATAAAAGGTCGGCTTGAGGTCGAGTATACGCGGTATAATTATAGACTTGTTTTTATAAATTTTTAAGTATGAAACTTGTGTCGCGGTATTTTGCAACCACCGAACTTATATATCCAACGTCAAATTAGCTACTAAAGCTTTTAAGATTGTCCCTTAATTGTTGATGTACGCGTTGGCGTAGCCCGCCGCAGGCAGGCATCGCACCAAAAAGGAATCACAGTTTGTCCTTGACAAAGTGCTTCTAGGGCAGCTTGTTTATCAAACTCTGCCATTTGCAAAGGTTGTTCATGCGATCGCGTGGGTAATAACATTAGCCGCTTCATCTTTTCTTCAGAAACAGACTCATCAAATAACAAAGGTTCTCGTTCGCGCAGTGTTTCCAATGCTGCATGGCAAACCTTAAAATTTAAACCGATTGATAGTAACTGTTCCATTACCGTTAACGCCAACAGGTCAGCCTTGGAGTAGTAAACATTACGACCTTTGCCAGTACTGTTAACCGTAAATACCATAACTCCCTTCTCCCGCCAATACTGCAACTGGCGGCGAGAGCAATGAGTAATTTCTGCTGCTTCTGTGCTTGTGTAGAACTTTCCTTCCATCAAAATCCACCCAAGGTTGCAACCGTCCTCTCAGCAATGGGAGGGTTGAAAGAAATGGTGCGATCGCAAAACTCCAAGGCTCACGTTGCAACCGTCCTCTCAGCAATGGGAGGGTTGAAAGGGAAGACCCCTCTTCCAACCACACGTATAATCTAGTTGTAACCGTCCTCTCAGCAATGGGAGGATTTAAAAATCTTTCAAACGAGATTAGTGTTAGGTTTCAGTAATTATTAAATTTAGGGGTGGGTTGAAAGCAAGTCCCTCTACCCCCTCGTTTTAGTTGCTTTGTAACCACTAAACGAGCGACATCTAATCTGTCACGACCACAGATAATCTGGGTCAACGGCAACAATGCGTCACTGACGACAGATAATTTGTCACTGTACATATACTTGCTAGGCAAATCTGATTTGAGTTTGGAGTTTTTTAGTGGGGGTGGAGGGACTTGAACCCTCACGACCTTTTACGGTCAACGGATTTTCATTCTTCTGTAGCTTTCACTACTGCCTGACAGCTTTACCAACCTTGGGCTTTAAGAATTGGACTCTCTCTTTACCCTCGACTTTACGTTAGGGTAGCTCCCGTCGAGTCTCTGCACCTTCCGAATTAGTTAGGAGTTATGAGTTAAAAGTTATGAGTTTTAAACTTACTCACCACTTAGAACTCAGCGCTCAGTACTTTCTTCAGCTTGGCTCAGGATTGCCATGTCTGTCACCAGATTTAGGTTTCCCTGAGTTTGAGAGCATCCACTTGAGGGATTTCTCCTTCAAGGCTCAGTTAGCTAAGTCCGTAGCGTCTACCATTCCGCCACACCCCCTAATTTACTTAGGAGTCACTTATTTTGTAGGGGCAGTAAATATCCCCTTATCTATTTGAACATCAATTGTGCATTTTGTCCAACTAAATTTCAAAAAATTTTCTCCAACAGGGCATGGGGGAGGCAGTCCGTTGGGGAGCCACCCCTGTGGTGAGGCAGTTACTCTATTTGGGAGAAGAGTCGCTACCGCTAATGCTGATGCTAATGCAATCGGCGCAAGGCTTAAGATGTGCAACTGCTTTACCTCCTGCCTTTTGCTCCTTACAACTGACTCTGAATGTGGTAAAATAGACACATGCGTAAATGCGCTACCACGTCCGCGGAAAGGGCTGCGCCCATGACTGAAACTTGAGACAATACGGTTTCCTTTGCCTGACTGGCGGACACAGGCAGTAATCTAAGGAGGTCGTATGCCTAATGTGCGCCAGCCGCTCAAACAGGAACGCTTAAATCTTGAACAACAGAAAAAACGAGCTAAGGATCTGCTGTTTGAGTACAAGGGTGAGCAAGAGTTAGCGCTGAAACGTTTTCAGATACATCATCCCCAAGCTAGGGATATTAGAGATTTTGCTGGATTCCAAGCGAAGCTTAGCGATGCTCAACTAGTTATAGCTAGGGAAAATGGGTTATCAAGTTGGACAAAGCTTAAGCAGCATATTCAACGCATTGAGCAAGTTAGTCAGGATATTGCCCGTGGCGTTGTCACAGCTTTCGATGCCGATTTCAAAACGCTGCATGTGCGGTGTGGCTCGGATATTCAAAATAAACTAGCGATCGCAGGTTTGTGTGGTGATTTCCTAGAATTTACCGACCCCTACTGCCAGGGGCCTGTACCTTTGGACACTGATAAGTCGCAATTTCTCAACACACGAGCAACTTTCATCTCACAGGCATACGGCATTACCTTCAAGGATGCCCGAAGCCGCCTAGAACGAGAATATAGCCAATTGTATCGCAGCCATGAATATGAGCGAGTGGTGCTGTGGTTTGAGCATGATTCCTACGACCAGCTAATTCTAGCTCGTATCCTTCACCACTTTTGGAAAAACCAATCATTTCCCCAACGCCTAGAGTTAATTTGCATCGATTCTTTCCCCGGTATTCAACGCTTTGTAGGGCTGGGGCAACTTTCATCTGAGGCACTCCGCCTGCTTTGGGAACGGCGACGCCCCATTACTCGCGATCGCCTAGAATTAGGACATCAAGTTTGGCAAGCTTTGAGCGCTGAATCACCCCAAGGGCTGATGCAGATTGTGAATACCCAAACTCCCGAACTTCCCTCAATGGCGAGGGCGTTACGGCGACATCTCCAAGAACTCCCCTGGATAGACAATGGACTCAGCCTTACACAGCAACTAACTTTGGAAATTCTCAAAGATTTTAAAGCGATCGCCGCCGATAAACTCTTTGCAACCCTGGTTCTGGAGAAGGAACCCCTTCCCTATTTGGGAGACACTATGTATTGGCATATGCTGAGCGAAATGCTGCAAAGTAATTATCCACCATTGGAAATTACCATGGAATCCATAGAGCAACCATGGCCCAAGCGAGTACTCCAGCTCACCGAAACAGGACAGGCTTTAGTGAGAAAACAACTGAATTGGTGGAAAATTGGTAATAGCGATCGCTGGGTTGGTGGCATTCATCTAATCAGCGGTCAGCCCGTCTGGATGTGGGATGAACTGCGAAATCAACCAATTTTGCAATGAAGTCTACTTTCCTGAGTTTATCTGTTCAGCCTATGATGGAAAACAGATGCACGGAATAATCTTATCTATGTTGTTAGAGCAAGAATCCCTGATTGTCCCCCTGCTGTATTTGGTTTTGGCTGGGGCTTACCTGTTGATCATCCCGGTTGGTGTGTTGTTTTACCTAAAACAGCGCTGGTATGTGGTTAGCGCTGTAGAGCGCACCTTTATGTACTTTCTGGTATTCTTATTCTTTCCAGGTTTGTTAGTTCTATCGCCTTTTTTGAATTTTCGGCCACAACGGCGAAAAATTGAAGCGTAAAAGCGACTGGGGACTGGTGATTAGGGATTGGGGATAGGGTAGTAGGATTGGCAATTTCAGATTAAGGATTGGCTATTAGGAATTGCGGATTAGAGAAATTTATGACTATATCTCTTTCTCAGTCCCCAGTCCCTAGTCCCCAGTCCCCAGTCCCCAGTCCCCAGTCCCCAGTCCCCAGTCCCCAGTCCCCAGCCCCCAGTCCCCAGTCCCCAGTCCCCAGTCCCCAGTCCCCAGTCCCCAGCCCCCAGTACCTAGAGCCGCTAACATAAAGGTATCGCGGCGGACTCTCCACCGCGACCAGTTAACGAGATTGGTAGGTCATAACTCTCATGCGACGCATCGACGCTATTGGAATCGGCTTAGGCGTTTTTATCGCCGGCGGCTTAGCATATGTAGGATTAGAGCTAGTTGGTTTAGACGGACAGCAAGCTGGTATATGGAGCCAAGTCTTGCTAGTTAGTGGCTTGATTGGCTGGTTATTTACTTATGCTTTCCGGGCAGTAGGGAAAAAAATGACCTACCATCAACAGCGGGAACAGTATGAACAAGCCTTTTTCCAAAAGCGCCTAGAAGAACTGACTCCCGAAGAACTGGCAAAAATTCAAGCTGAAATAGAACAAGAACGACAAACTCAGGTTTAAGGTTCTCATTGGTCAGTTGTCAGTTGTTCGTTGTCAGTTGTTTGTTACCATTAACTACTAACTACTGACCACTGACCGCTGACCACTGACACTTAACTAATGACTGCCATCTCCGATCGCTTTGAAAAATTAGCACAAAATCAAGAGTGCGCTCTGATTCCATTTATTACTGCTGGCGACCCAGATTTAGCAACAACAGCAGCAGCATTGCAGACTTTAGACCGCAATGGGGCAGACATCATTGAATTGGGCATTCCTTACTCCGACCCTCTAGCAGATGGGCCAGTGATTCAAGCTGCTGCTACCCGCGCTTTGCAACGAGGCATAAATTTTGATCAAGTGCTGGAAATGTTGCAAGCAACTACTCCCAGTTTGCGATCGCCCATTGTTTTGCTGACCTACTACAACCCCATTCTGCACCGTGGCATTAACAAGTTTCTCCAAGATGTTGCTGCTGCTGGGGTGTCAGGATTGGTAGTACCTGACTTACCCTTAGAAGAAGCCGCAAGCTTGCTAGAACCAGCCAGTGAAATGGGAATAGATTTAATTTTATTAATTGCTCCCACGAGTTCAGCTCAAAGGATAGAAGCGATCGCTCGTTATTCTAAAGGATTCATTTATTTGGTGAGTGTTACCGGTGTCACAGGCGTGCGAGCCAAGATTGAAACAAGAGTATCAAATCTACTGAAGCAAATACGGAATATTACTGAAAAACCCATTGCAGTAGGGTTTGGTATTTCCCAACCATCACAAGCGCTTCAGGTAAAAGAATGGGGTGCCGATGCTGCAATTGTAGGTAGCGCTTTTGTCAACCTGTTAGCCGAAGGTACACCAGAACAAGGACTGAGTGCGATCGCGGAATTTTGTCAAAGTCTCAAAGCAGCCATCACCACAACTGACAACAGCACAAATACTCATTTTGAACAAGAAAAATAGTAGATTAAAAAAGTATAATAGAGCAGTTTTTTTATTCTGGGTTGGTGGACAATTTGACAGATATAGTCTTGAATATTAACAGCAGATAGCAGCTTGTAAAAAAACTAGCTAATATAGTTGCTTATACTTTGAGCATTATGTGAAGTTAAATTAGGCAAAAAAAGGTGAGTGTGAGAGTGAGCCAGTTACAAATAATCTATAATTACGTTGCAATTAAGGGGCAAAAGCCATGAGTGAGAGTATGGCGTTTATTGGTGGGGTCGCCGTAGCTGGTCTGGCGGCTCTTGTATTACTCAAGGGTACAACTACTCCCCTACAAAACTTTGCTGTGACTCCGCAAATGCCCCAGGTAGTAGGGCCGGTAATGCAACCGCAAGTGCCATATCAACCATATGGACAACCACCTTATATGGGTCAACCGCCTGCTGCTCCTAATCCTGATCAGCGTGTGGAAATGGAACGGTTTAAAATGGACATGGAGCGTTTAAAAACCGACAATGAGCAGCTCAGGTCGCAAAATCAAGGACTGCTGCAAAATTACAACGCCTTGCAGCAGCAAATAATGCAAAATAACCTGCAAAAACCAGTACCAGCAATCCAACCTCAGAACCCTTGGTGGTCTTCACCCATCGTTTGGGCTGTGGGAGGTGCGACTTTAACTATTGGCGGTGGCGTTGTTGTAGCTGGAGTATTAGCTTTATTCTCACCACGGCAGCGTCCTACCCGTACAGTGCAAGTGATTCACCCCTACCAAGGCCCCACACCGCCCTTAGTACCTGTACGTCGCGCTGAGTTTCTGCCCTCTTCGCGCGCCGAAGCCAGACGAGTAGAAGCCCCAGAATACGACCAGATGCAATAAACGGGAGTAGGGAATAGGGAGTTAGGAGTTAGGAGTTAGGAGTTAGGAGTTAGGAGTTAGGAGTTAGGAGTTAATAGGTATTTCCTTTATCCCCCATCTCCCCTTCCCCCCTGCTCCCCTGCTCCCCTGCTCCCCATCTCCCCTTCCCCCCTGCTCCCCATCTCCCCATCCGCAAATTAATCAGCAATCAAACTCTCCAACGCCACCTGCAAATCCTTTGTCAAATTGGCAACACCTTGTCTAGCTGCTTGTCTGTCAGTTTGAGAACTTAGCCAGCGTTCCGTGACTGAGATTGGCTCACCTACTGTGATTTGGGCTTTTCTCCAACCTAAACTAGGTCGTCCTGGAAGTGTTGTATCTTTGATTCGGGAAAGCATATCAAAGATCAGCAAAGTTGTTTCAGCAAACCGTTCACTGGTAGGGTGTTCCTGAATATAGTTCGCAGTGACAGCCACAAAACTTTCCACCAGCCGCATATGCCGCATCCGCAAGTCTGCTTCTTCGGCAATCCAATCTGCTAATCCGCGTTTGAATGGTGGTAAAGTATTGATGTCTGGCAAATCTTCGCGGTAGATGTAATTCCAACCTGCTTCTTCTAAACGGCGACAGCGGTCAATGAAGTTTCCCTGTGGCTGAACTGCAAAATATTGCTCGGCAACTTGTAAAGCTTTATCTAGCAAGCGATTGAGTCTGGCAATCAACACTTCATTAGGACTGGCAGATTCCACAGTTGAGATGGTTTTGGGAATGTCTTGATGATAAAAGCGGCGATAAAATTCTTCCATCTCGGTAATCAGATATTCAGCTAGCCGACAGAGGCGCTGATGGTAAATCTCTTGGCTGCTATCAATATCAGATTGATTGATTGACTGCACTGGTAAACCGCTATCTGCTTCTAATTTACTCAAAAGCCAATTTAATTTTGACCAACGTGGCTGAATGTAGCGATATTGGATACCGACAGGCACAATCACAACAGTCTCAGAACGGTTGGCTTTTTGCAAGTCTTCCACACACCAGAACCCCATTTGGGCAACACCAGGTTCTAAGGGGCTAACAATATCACTATGACCATTATTACCGCCTTCGGGTGCAACTGCGATCGGTAGTTTGCCATTAGCAAATAACTCCCGTGCTGTTTGGATAGCTTGCCTATCTAGCCGTCTACCGCGACGAACCGGCACACCCCCGACCCTAGAAAACAACCAACCCAGCCAATTACCAGCCCACACTGTCATCCCTCGGTCATAGAGAAAGTAGCTGTGAACTAGCTGTTGCAGTGGGATATTTTGCTCACGGGCAACTTTTGGCACAATATGAGAAAGCAGATACTGCATACATAGAGGATCTTCCACCTCTGGATGGCGAAATGCTATCAAAAAGCGAATTTTACCAGCCTGGAATTGTTGATAGAGTTCGGCTAATACCTCAGTATTTTTGGCTTCAATATGCACAATACCCGCAGGTAGCCAAGGTCGAGTCCGAAACCGCAGTATCAGCGGCAAAAACCAACGCAGAATCTGGAGTACAAGCGGGTTAAAACGTTGGGGAATAAATTTTAGTGGTGGTTGAGTAGACTGAATCGATCTAGGCAAGTCGCTCTCCAGATTGTCTTTAAGAGCGATTGTACAATACAGATTCTTCTAGTGTGAAAATGAGCGAATCGCCCTTCGGGTGAGGCTCGAAAACTCGCTTCTGAAACAGTTTATTAACCTGAGTTGAGTTTGGGCTTAGTTTTACCCCACCCTAACCCTCCCCTTATAAAGGGGAGGGAACTGGATCTATAGTTTCCCCCCTTTATAAGGGGGGATTAAGGGGGGTAATTTGAGGGGAGGGAACTCGATCTATAGTTTCCCCCCTTTATAAGCAGGGTAATTTGAGGGGAGGGAACTGGATCTATAATTACCCCCCTTTATAAGGGGGGTAATTTGAGGGGAGGGAACTCGATCTATAGTTTCCCCCCTTGATAAGGGGGGATTAAGGGGGGTAATTTGATCGCACTAGGAAAGTGTTTGAGTCCGTTGAAACGGACTTGTGCTATTAGCCTGAGAATTTATTCTCAGGCGGGATATGGGGTAAGTGCAAGATGTAAGTCAGATTAGGTGTGGGCTTTCTGCTCTAATCGGTGTAAAAGCCATTCGTCGCGTAGCAAAGCGTAGACATACTCATCTTGCCACGCACCTTGGATGAAAATGCTTTGCTTCAAATGGGCTTCACGCCGCATACCAAGACGTTCCATTAGCCGAACAGATGCTGTGTTACGTGCGTCGCACATTGAAGTGATTCGGTGTACCTGGCGCTGTGCAAAGCAATAGGTAAGTAATACTTGTGCAGCTTCTGTTGCATAACCACGCCCCTGATAGTCTGGATGAAGTATCCACCCAATTTCACCTTGATTTTGTTCCTTGGGTAAGAGGTCAATGTTAACCTCGCCAATCATTTTGGCATCGGCTATATGCTGAATAGCAAATGTGATAGAGACGCGTTTATCGCCAATCTCTAATGCTGATTGATGAGCGATAAAGCGCTTTGCTACCTCCTCAGTAGGAGGTTCTCCAAGCATATAAGGCAAAATCTCAGGGTGAGTTCGACATAGCAGAAAATCATGTAAATCTGTCTCTGCCAAACGGCGTATAATCAACCGTTGTGTTACCACAGGTTCCATGTTTTTATCCACCTCTTTTTTCAGCGCGTTCTGGGAAAAGTATAAGTTTAATTAATAGTGCTGCATTACAGGATTTGCTAATTTTTTGTAGATATTACCTTTATGGACGAAGAAAAAACAAGCCTTTTTAACCCAATTTCTTTAGCTGATTTTTTTAAGGTATGGCTAATTCCCTTACCACATTTGAGTCTCATTTTTATAATTTTATTTATTCTCTTTGCAGATTTATTTAATAAGTCGTTTTATTCTAGTCGAATAGCCAAGATTCAAATAATTAATTCACTTTTTGTTAAATTTCTTAACTGTCTTAACTGTCTTAACTGTCTTAACTATTTGATTTTTTTTATAATTAGTTCTTAACTGTCTTAACTGTCCTTGCATCCATATTAAATTAGTGATATACGTTAATTTGTTACAGCAAATTTCCCAGGAGGAAATAGCATGTCTACAAATACAGTAAAAGCATCCGACATTAAAGCGGTGCCATTTTTTGCCCGCTTCTTAGAAGAACAATCTGCACAGCCAGATAATCAGCCTTGGGCAGAGACTAGAAAGTATCCTTCAGATTGGGAAGAGTACTAAATCTGAGTCTAGCTCCATCTGAATTGAACAAGTAGTTTTCAGTTATCTAATAACTGAAAACTAATCCTACCTATTAACAAAAATCGAGAGTAAATACCATGTCTACAAATACAGTAAAAGCATCCGATATCCAAGCGGTGCCATTTTTTGCCCGCTTCTTGTCAGAACAATCTGCACAGCCAGATAATACCCCATACCCTCAAACTCTCAAATATCCTTCTGATTGGGAAGATGGTGGATATTAGAGTGAAGATCACTCTGAATTGAACAATTAATTTTCAGTTATTAGATATCTGAAAACTAATCCTACCTATCAACAAAAATCGAGAGCAAATACCATGTCTAACAACACAGTAAAAGCATCCGATATTAAAGCAGTGCCATTTTTTGCCCGCTTCTTGTCAGAACAATCTGCACAGCCAGATACTCAGCCTTGGGCAGAGACTAGAAAGTATCCTTCCGATTGGGAAGAATATTAAGTAATAGTGCAAAATTAAATATAGATTTGTCGGCAGCGAGTGGAGCAAAGCTCAACGAAGCAATTCGCTTGCGGTTTGGGGTTGGTTAACTTCGTTCGTTTCGGACATAAATAATTAATTTTGCATCAGCACTGAGAGTGGAGCCTCACTCGGAATTGAATAAGTAGTTTTCAGTTATTAAATAACTGAAAACTACTCTATACTAACAACCAAATTCGAGAGCAAATACCATGTCTACAAGCAAAGCATTGGATATCCAAGCGATGCCATTCTTCGCTCGCTTTTTGGCAGAACAAGAACCACCACAAACGCCACAGACGCCACAAGTACCCACTCCCCCCCCCATCTGGACTTTCAAGTATCCTTCAGATTGGGAAGATGGATATTAGGGTGAGCTTGATGTAAATTAAAAAAGTAGTTTTCAGTTATTGGGTAACTGAAAGCTAATCCAAGCTAACAACCAAAATCGAGAGCAAATCTTTATGTCTACAAGCAAAGCATTGGGTATCCAAGCAATGCCATTCTTCGCTCGCTTCTTGGCAGTAGAACAACCACCACAGCCGCAAGAACCAGAACCTACCCCTATTCCAATCTGGACTTTCAAGTGGCCTTCTGATTGGGAAGATGTCTAAATCAGAGTGCAGCTCCACATAAAATTAATTGTGTTTACTGATAACTGATGACCGATGACTGTTGTCGAGCATTAGCCAGCTAGCTCCTGATGTGGTGGCGGCTATCAGTAGCTTGCTCAAGCGAAGGAGTACACAAGTTATTAATTTATGTGTGCTTTGGCTCTTCATGCTTTCCTAAAATAGTAAAGTTTTGATTATAAGCTTTTCTCAAGGATTGATCAGAGCGTAAGCTGTTACACATAATAGTGTTGACTGATGGCTGATGACTGTCATCGGTAATCGATTTTTTAGATGTGATTGAGCTTAAATTTAAAGAACATTTATCAATCAAATAGTTTGTTACGTGTGTTAGCCAGAGGCATAATGCAGGTGAGAAATTCTGATTGGATACAGCGCTTTTTATGAAATTGAAGTAGACTAACCCGCACTATTTGGGCATCCTGCCTTTGCTAAGGGGCTACTGTGTATACACAAGTCGAATTACCCCCCTTAATCCCCCCTTATAAAGCAGGGCTGTTTCATTCGCTGCTATTTGAGATTTGTCAAGAGTATAATCTCACGCAAAGTCGCAAAGTCGCAAAGAAAAACAATGTATTTAAGGCTGAAGGCGCAAAAATTCTTATCAAAATTGTGTGTTTGTCATGAATTTTAATTTCTTTGAGTGTTGCAATTTTAACCATTTTAGGGGATGAAACAGCCCTGCCCTTATAAAGGGGGGAAATTAGAGAGCCAGTTCCCTCACGCCACATGCGTGACTGTCGGCAAAGCGCGATCGCGCAGTGGCTCCCCTTTATAAGGGGAGGGTTAGGGTGGGGTGTGCTTGATTAACTTGTAATCTGCTGTAATTTATTTTCTGGTAGTTGTTAACATTTACCTTCTAAAAAATTCAAAAAAGAAAATGTATTATGCACCTGTCGCGTGACGTTGTATTATTAATTACTCATAGTGGTGATTTTTTCACAATAGATAGAGTGGCCGAAGCTTTATCAAAAAAAGGGGCGCAACCATTCCGCCTCGACACTGATATGTTTCCGCTAGAAGTGCAGTTAACAGCACAATTTGACAATTCTAAAACCTATCACACCATAGAATATGGCAACCAGTTTATCAGCACAGAGCAGGTGCAAGCTGTTTGGATGCGGCGCATTTGGGAGCCAAAACTGGGTACAGAATTGGCTCCACAGTTCCAACAAGCTTGTGTTAGAGAATCACGAGCGACTTTAAATGGTTTTTGGGACAGCCTCAAAGATGCTCGTTGGGTAGATCATATAGATCGCGTAGATGCTGCACAAAACAAACTGTGTCAGTTGCGGGTTGCGTCTGAAGTAGGTTTGACGATTCCCAAGACGCTTGTCACCAACAAAGCTGAAGCAGCACGGGAGTTTTTCCATCAAGTCAACGGAAAAATGGTGAGCAAGCTATTAACTACTCTTTCCTACAGTATGGAAGCTAGCTCCTCGTTCTTTCTTTACACCAGCAAGGTGAAAGAAGAAGACTTACAAGATGCTGAGTCACTGCGCTATTGTCCGATGGTTTTTCAAGAGCAAATTCCTAAGCGTTTAGAATTGCGCGTGGTGTATGTGAATGGCAAAGTATTTGTGGGGGCGCTAGATGCAGGTGTTTATGCAGCATCGAAAGCTGATTGGCGTAAACCTGGTGTTGATGTTGGCGCATGGCTACATCATGAGCTTCCAGATGAAGTAGTGCGTCGTCTCCAAGCTTTTATGGGTAAGTTTGGGCTTTTGTTTGGCTCGTTGGATATCATCCTCACACCATCAGGAGAATATGTGTTTTTGGAAAATAATCCTGTAGGAGAGTGGGGAATGATCGAGAAAGATCTAGATTTACCGATCGCGAGTGCGATCGCAGATGCGCTACTTGAAAAAAAGGGATGAAGGCTAATAGCGAGTTGGAGATGAGGGAGATGAGGGGGTTTAAGGGACTTCCATTCTAAAAAATATACAATTTTTCTTGGGGGGTGGACATCTTGTCCGCCCCAAACCTAGGGCGGGCGAGACGCCCACCCCACAAGATTGGATAATTTATTTCTTGGTAATCCTTAATAATTTTGACTTTTGACTTTTAACTTCCCCCTTTTGGGGCTGGTATCAATCCAAAATCTAAAATCCAAAATCTAAAATCAAATGGCAGTATTAATAATTACTTTTAGTCAAGACAACGAAAGTATTCCTCTGGTAATAAAAGCAATTGAGGCTAGAGGCGAAAAAGCATTTCGTTTTGATACAGACAGATTTCCCACGGAAGTGAAGCTAGATATTTACCACGGTGATGCTGAGCGGGTAATTATTACTGATGGGGAACAGAAGCTGGATTTGAGTGAAGTTTCCTCGGTTTGGTATCGCAGGATGCGCTATGGACTAAAAATCCCCCAATCAATGGATAAGCAATATAGAGAAGCGTCAATTCAAGAATGCCGCACCACTGTTAGGGGTATGATTGCCAGCATTAAAGGATTCCACTTCGACAAAATGATAAATGTGGATCGGGCTAATAATAAGCAACTACAGTTGCAAGTTGCACGAGAAGTAGGACTTCTTACCCCACGCACTCTAACTACAAATAATCCAGAGGCAGTTAAGCAATTTGCCTCGGAGTGTCAAGAGCAAGGTATAGTCACAAAAATGCTTTCTTCTTTTGCTATCTTTGGCGAACGGGGGGAAGAGTTCGTTGTGTTTACCACTCCAGTTACAGATGATGATTTGGAGAATCTAGAAGGACTGCGTTTTTGTCCGATGACGTTTCAGGAAAACGTGCCAAAGGCGCTGGAGTTACGCACGACTATTGTGGGACATCAGGTATTTACTGCGGCAGTAGATTCTCAAAGTTTGGAAGGTTCTACTTACGATTGGCGCAAAGAGGGGAGGGCATTAAAAGACGCTTGGAAACCTTATGATTTGCCTGAAGATGTTGAGAAAAAGCTGCTCAAATTAATGGATAATTTTGGGTTAAACTATGGGGCGATAGATATTATTGTCACCCCCGATGGTCGGCATGTATTCCTTGAGGTTAATCCAGTTGGGGAATTTTTCTGGCTGGAGGTGTTTTCACCACACTTCTCAATTTCTAGTGCGATCGCGGATATTCTACTTACTCAAAAATAGGAAATAGGGCATGGGGCAAACAATTTTGAATTTGCCATTTGACATTGCAATTTAATCTAAATTAGATTCTGAAGAGTTTGCCATCAAAGCAATACCAGGTCTTGTCGATAATAGCAAGTTAACCTTAGTGCGTCGCTTAATCCAAGAGGGAGTGTTAACTACTGTTTGAGGATTTTTTAATGTTCGTTTATAGATTTACATCTATAAACACAGTTAAAGTTTGACTTTTTTAATTACAAATTATGACTTATAAACTCCAAATTCTTCATTATAAACTATTATAATCTATTACTCTTCTTTGGAGCTTAAAATGTTGTGACAAATCAGGTACATACCCAATCAGTTCTGACATTTGATGGCCAAGATGATTATATAGATTTTGGCAAGAATGATCTTGGTGGTGTTTTCGCTCAGGGTAGTTCAGCTTTTACAATTTCAGGATGGATAAATCCTCATCAACTAACAAATCAAGCCACTACCTATGGAACGCGCAATGTCTTTTTTGCCCGTTCTTCAGACCGATACAGTGATAATTTTGAGTTCGGTATTAGTGAAGAAGGGAACCTAGATGTATATATTGATGAGGGTGTTGGAAGGGTTATCAAAACCTTTGGTAATGGAGAATTAACTGTCGGACAATGGCACTTCTTTGCCATTATTTTTAATCAAGGTCAAATAAGTATATATCTTGATGAACATGAATATACTGGGTCTGTTACAGGTTCTTCTTTAAACAAAGCAACTAGTCCTATAACTCTGGGTGCAACTTTACACAATCGCATATATTTCACTGGACAATTAGCTAACATTAGCGTCTGGAATTATCCCTGTATTCAGGAACAAATCCAGACGCATCGTTCTGGGCTGATAGTCGGAAATGAAGAAGGATTAGTAGCTTACTGGAAATTAGATGAAGGAGAAGGAACAACTGTCCGTAACCAGACTGGAAATGTTCATAATGGAACTTTGCGTGGTAATCCTACTTGGGATTTAGCACATATTCCATTTGGGGCACAATCATCGAATGAAAGCGAAATACAACAAAATGAAACAACGCAGACGAACACAGAAACAGAAGAATCTGGCAGCATTCAAACCCTGATAATTTCCCAGCCAGAGAGTGAAGAAACTAAAACAGAGGAAACAAGCCAAAGTGAAGTTTCAAACAATATCCTGATAAATTCCCAACCAGAGAGTGAAGAAACCAAAACAGAGGAAACAAGCCAAAGTGAAGTTTCAAACAATACCCTTATAAGTTCCCAACCAGAGAGTGAAGAAACCAAAACAGAGGAAACAAGCCAAAGTGAAGTTTCAATCAATGTTCAACAGCAAGAGCAACCGCAAATATTAACTCAGGAGCAATCGAAAAAAACTATGAATACAACAGCCAAACCCAAATATAAAATACTTTCCATTGATGGAGGTGGTATTCGGGGTATTATTCCAGCAATCATCTTAGCAGAAATTGAAAAGCGGACACAAAAGCCAATTTTTACTTTGTTCGATTTAATTGCTGGTACTTCAACCGGAGGAGTTCTTGCACTCGGACTAACCAAACCACGATTAACTTCAGAGTTATCTGAGGACTTGTCAGTGGCTGAATACACTGCTGAGGATCTCTTACAAATATATATTGAGTACGGGGCTGAGATATTTTACGAACCATTCTTTGAACAAATACTCGGTCAATTAGAGGATATATTTATCCAGCCGAAATATTCTTCTGAGGGAAGAGAGGAAATTTTAAGGAAATATTTTGGAGACAGCCCTCTGGAAAATAACCTCAAAGAAGTTTTCGTAACTAGCTACGATATTGAGCAGCGAATTCCTGTATTCTTCACAAACAAACTTGAAAAACAACAGATTGAATCTAGAAAGTTTCGCAAGTTGTGTACAGGTTTTACGGTGACAGATGCGGCATTGGCGACGAGTGCTACTCCGACTTATTTTGCTCCCCATCGGGTTTCTACTTCTCATAATCCCGGCGGTTACTATACTTTAGTCGATGGAGGATTAGTTGCTAATAATCCAACAAATTTGGCTATTGTAGAGGCGCAAATTAGTAAACAAGAAAACGAAGAATCCCTCAATACCGAGGATATATTGATAGTTTCTTTAGGTACGGGTTCCCTGACGACTATCTACCCTTATAAAGATGTGAAAAATTGGGGACTCTTGCAATGGGCGAGACCACTTTTAAATATTGTCCTTGACGGTGGTAGTGAGGTAATAGCCGGAGAATTAGAACGGTTGTTTGAACATAAAGGTAATCAATCTTCTTATTATCGGTTTCAAACATTCCTACCAAGTGAACTGGAGGCAATAGACAATACTAAGCCGGAAAATATTCGTCAACTCCAAGCAATAGCCGCTCGACTGATTATAGAAAGAAGTCAACAAATTGATGAATTGTGTAGCCTTTTATCTAGCTAAATCTTGTTATGATTAATGAGTGTGTCAAACAATGGAAAGTCTTACGATTCAAATTGACAATAACACTCGCTAAAGAATAATAAGTGTTAGCGATCAATGCCTAAAGTATCAGACAAGGGTAAATAAATTCTTCTACCCTGAGTAATGTTTTAACCAAGAATGTAAGGATTGTAGGTAACTCCAATGGATGAAATCGTTAAGAAGATAGCTGGTCTGGGCCTTCCCGGTATAATTCTTGTGATTTTAACGGCAGCAGCAGGGGGGGTATCTAGTACTCCCGCCCTTGTAGGCGTCATCATGGGATTAGGAGGGCCGTTCGGCTTCATAGGTGGTTTAGGTCTGCTTGGTCTGCTAGCAGCTGTAGGAGACTTAATTGCAGGATATGGAATTGAAACGATTCTCAAGAATGTCTATTTAGAACGTAGCAAAACTGAATCTGTGAGATTTCTGCTTAAAGAAATTAAAGATTTACCCATCACAGATGAGCTAAAACTCAAACTGAAGAATGAACTTAACCATGTAGGCACTACTGAACCTCAAGACGTTCAGCCTCCAAAAATAACAATTGACATCGTCGAGGAGGAATAATGGTTACATTCGGTAATATTCAACAACGAATGTAATCAGTTAAGCGATCGCACCAAATTGCGGTAGGGTAGTATATGGCCTCTGAGTCTGAATTTCACCCTCAAAGGCCATCATTTTATTTATAGTGAATTTCATAACGATGAAAATTACTATATTTGAACCATGATATTTTCCGAATATGCAAACTCAAGTTGTTCCTGATAAAACCACAAAGGATTCTCCCTGGCCTTTTACTCAATTTTGGGAGGATATCAAAGTGGTTGCTCAACCTTACTGGTATCCAACAGAGGCTGGGGGAAGAGCATTTTCAGATGTAATTCGCTCATGGGCGATGCTCATTCTCCTAATATTGTTAATCATCGGGTTTGTGACCACCAATGCCTTCAATAGCTTCTGGAATCGCTATGTGCTGGATATCATTATTGAAGAGAGAGACCTTTCTAAGTATATTAACACCTTATGGATTTCCACCCTTGGTATTGTCCTGTCAGTGTTATTGGTAGGATTTTCTCAATATGTGAGAAAAAAAATCGCTCTTGATTGGTACAAGTGGTTAAGTGGTTATATTTTAGAAAAATATTTGAGCAATCGTGCGTATTATAGAATCACTTTTAGATCTGATATTAATAACCCAGACCAACGCATATCTCAAGAGATAGAACCAATAACCACCAATGCGTTGAGACTGTCAACTACTTTTTTTGAAAAAGTGCTGCAAATGATCACTTTTTTAATAGTTTTGTGGACAATTTCTCAACAAATCACAATTTATCTGGTTGTTTATACAGTTGCAGGTAACTTAATTGCTATTTATTTAACTCAAGGACTGAATAAAATTAATCAAGAAGAACTCGAGTTTAAAGGTGACTTTAATTACGCCGTGACTCATCTTCGTAATCACGCTGAATCGGTAGCTTTTTTCCAGGGAGAAGACCAAGAAGGAAATATAATTGTCCGCAGATTTGAGAATCTTTATAAGACTGCTAATCGCAGAATCGATTGGGAAAGAGGTCTGGATATTTTCAATAAAGCATATCAGTCTGCTATCAGTATATTTTCAATGTTCATACTCACACCTTTATTTATTCAAGATAAAATTGATTATGGAGAAATTAGCCAAGCTAGTTTAGCTTGCTTTATGTTTTCTAATGCTCTGGGAGAATTAATAAATGAATTTGGAGCTTCAGGAAGATTTTCTAGTTACGTTCAGCGTTTAGCGGAGTTTTCAGAAGCGTTAGAATCTGTTAGCAAACCACCAGAGAAACTGAATACTATTAAAGTAATAGAAGATAGATATATTGCTTTTGAGCATGTCACCTTACAAACGCCAAACTATGAGCAAGTAATCGTTGAAGACTTGTCGCTGTCTGTTGAACCAGGAGAAGGGTTACTGATTATTGGCCCCAGTGGTCGGGGTAAAAGTTCTCTGTTGAGAGCGATAGCTGGTTTATGGAACGCTGGGACTGGTCGTCTGTTGCGACCTCCCCTAGAAGAAATGCTGTTTTTGCCCCAACGCCCTTATATAATTTTGGGAACTTTGCGCGAACAGTTACTCTATCCTCATAGAACTCGGCAAATGAGCGATCAAGAACTCAAAGACATTTTGCAACAAGTTAACCTCCAAAACTTACTTACCCGCGTAGAGGGCTTTGACACAGAAGTTCCTTGGGAAAATATATTATCGTTGGGAGAACAACAACGTCTTGCTTTCGCGCGACTGTTAATTACACGTCCTAGCTTCACCATATTAGATGAAGCAACAAGTGCTTTGGATTTAAACAACGAAGGACATTTGTATCAACAGTTACAAGAAACAAAAACAACTTTTATCAGTGTTGGACATCGGGAGAGTTTGTTCAATTATCATCAATGGGTTCTGGAACTTTTACAAGACTCTAGTTGGCGACTGATTACCGTCGAGGATTATCGGCTGGAAAAATTAATTGAGTTGAATCCCTCCGAAAAAGCTCAAATTATAATAGATACTTCCTCTAAGAAAGAATCACAAAGTCAACCAAAAATCTCAGCAACAAGAGACACTTCCTCTAAGAAGGAATCACAAACCCAAGCAAAAATTTCAGAAACAAGAAATACTTCCTCTCAGAAGGAATCACAAAGCCAAGCAACAACTTCAGCAACAATAGACACTTCTCCTGAGAAGGAATCACAAAGCCAAGCAACAACTTCAGCAACAAGAGATACAACTACAGGGCTTTCTCACAAAGAAATGCAGACGTTAACAGGCTATTCTGCCGCCACCATCAGAAGCAGGGCTAGCCAAGGCAAGTCTATCACTACTAGAGATGGCTTGATCTACCGTTATAACAAAGATCCAAAGGTGTTGAAATGGATCAAACAATAGCGCCTACTCATAATTTTTAGTATTTTATTTGGAGTCACATATTGATTAATAAAATTGGCAATTACTGAAAACAAACATCGGACAAAAATTGTGTCTGCTTCCATGAGCAATTTTTGTTTGAGAACTTTAGTTGATCGCTACTAAGCATTGCTTAGCCTACCACCATAACAAAAATATAAATGTGTTTAAATAGGTGAGGAATAGCGGCTATTCATACTTTTTAAAATCAGTGTGATGCTCACTACAAAACAAAGAAAATTAATTACTTATGAATCGATTACGATTTATGAAAAAACTTATCGCTTACCGATTATAAAAAATACAAAATTAAAAAAGATTCAAAAAAAAATAAGAGATTCTCAAAGATTCATTAAAGAAGGTATTCGATATCGTAATGATTTTTGGGGAATAATTAAGCGAAAAAAAGAAATTAGTCAGGGTGAAATTTTTCAAGAAATCCAATTATTAATTAGAGATTATAGTCATGTAATTGATTTTCTCGAATATTATAAAGATAATTATCAAGATTTTTTGTTAAAATTTACGGATGACTGGAAAAGTTTGTTTAGACAAAAATATCTTGAAATAAAAAAATTGAATGAAGAAAGAAACAAATTAGAAATAAAGAATTATAAAAATTCTCAAATTATCGATAAATTAAAACTGGAAAAACAAGAGAATCTCAAATCAATTTTACTGTTGAGCAATACTAACTTGTTAATGTTAGAAAAAGTTGAATTGCTCAGTGATGGAATTAAAAATTTAGCAGAAGATACCAAAAACCAAAAACAAACTATTCAGCAAATAGTTAAAGATTTAGAGGTATATCAAGAGATTTATGAATACCAAATAAAAGCGACAAAAGTTCGTCAAGAAATAGCAAAAATAGCCGAGACAGCAATCAATTTTGAAAATTATTTACAAGATTACTTTAGTCCCTTTCAATCTTTAATAGATGAAGTAGTGAAAGTGGATGAAGATTTTTATGCCACTGTAGGAGAAATTCAAAGTTTAGCAAATAATTTTTTGATGGGTGAATCAAATTTATTAAAGTTGGAAGAAGCTGAAATATTTTCTCATAATATTATTAATTCTATAGTAGCAAGTTATGAGAAGAAAGAAAGATTAAACGATGCCCTATTACAATCTGAATTACTAAATAAACAATTCCAAAATTTTAATTTTGATAATGATGAAGTATCTCTAGAACATGCGTTTGAATTAATATCCAGTTATATCTACAATCAATTCGTTGATCAAAGGAAAGTCCTGGGCGTAGTAGAAACAAAATTTAGCTCTGCTATCTCTGCTTCAACAGAAGAAACAGGATTGGTGCAACTGACTAATGACGATATTCCAGCTACAAAAGAATTTCAAATCAGTACAAATATCGATTATACTCAGTTGCAAAATCTCCTGGCACATCATCAATGGAAAGAAGCTGATATAGAAACCACTAAATTAATGCTACAAGTCATTGGAAAAAATTATTGGAATGAAGTGTATAAAGAAGATATTCAAAAGTTTTCTTGTAAACATCTTCAGACCATTGATCAACTTTGGAAACAATACAGTCATGGTTATTTCGGTTTTAGTGTTCAGCAAACTATCTGGAGCGAAATAGGTGGACAAATAGATTATGAAACAGAAAAGATACTTGGCGATCGCCTTGGTTGGCGAAAAGAAGGAAATTGGTTAGACTATGACCAACTAACTTTTAAATTGTCCTCCACCACACCCATCGGACACCTCCCGGCTAAATGGTTACACTATGAGCAAGAGGCGTTTGACGTATGCTCAAATTCATCTGCGGAACCCCTTTCAATGGGTGCGTGGCGTGTCAGGTCTTGGTTAATTTGGCAGATGCACTTGTTCTTTTCTCGTGTAAAAATTTGTAACGTAACTTGACCATCAGTTAATGGCACATTTTTTAATCACAGGAAAAAGTATAACCCAAGTTAATTGGAAAGGATGTTTTGAAAGTACTAACTAAGTACGAGCCACAAAATAAAAATTCAATATGAGTAATATTAATCTTTCTGACACAGAAATAGAAAATTTACTTTTGGGTAAATGGCGTTTTGATACAGATTGGGAAAAAATTTATGTTGAATTCAAAGATGATATGTCCTATGAGCAAACTAAAATTCAAACATTCCTTTTATCTAAACCTATAGAATTGATCACAGGTAATAAATTTACTGGAGTATGGCATGTAAAAGATAGTAAATTGTGTTTAACTATTAAATCTATTCCTAAATCAATTGTCAACTTAGAATTACCGAAATTATCTAAAAATTATCTTGTAGATATGATAGTTCGTCACGGTTCTTGGTTGATAACAGAAAATTATGAAATTGTTCAAATTAATAATTATGATTTTATTTTAATGTATAAAAATGAATCCTTGATTGGTTCAAAGATAAAATAATTCTTGAAGAGTAATAAAGCTGGGAAAATAGCTTCTGCGATCGCTATTCATTGACTAACAAAAATCAATCAGTACATAACATCTCCAATCTTCTTACCACACGATTGTTTTTAGTACCCTTTACCCAGGACTTGAATATGAATAATAATAGTGTTTCTGATAGAGAAATAGAGACTTTACTGATTGGAAAATGGCGTTTTGATACAGATTGGGAAAAAGTCTTTCTGGAATTTAAGGAAGACATGACTTATGAACAAACCAAAATCCAAACCTTCTTTTTATCTAAACCTAAGGAATTTATAACAGGTAATAAATTTACTGGTGTCTGGCACGTAAATGAACAAAAATTGTGTTTAATTGTTAAAACTGTTCCAAAATCCATGCTGAACTTACAGATATCGGTATTGTTTAAGGTTTCAATTGCTGATATACTGGCTAGCTTATTTTCTTTGGTGATTATAGAAAATTATAAAATCATTGAAATTGATAGTTCTAGATTTATCATCATGGATGCAGAGCAATCAATTGTTGCCAGAAGACAATAGACCACTTGCATAAATAATTAGTAAAAATAACTAATTATTTAATATTAATTTCTTCTTACCTTTTATGGAATTTTATTCACTACAAGTTTTTCCTGGGTGGCGCTATACGCGTTTTTGCAAATTAAGCCTGTAGTAACGAATTTTATTCGCCCAATGATTTCTAAATTTTTCACAAATCATTGAGAATAGCAATTCTACGGCTCTGCATCAAGGTTTTTGGAATAAATAGCTGTTATGTGAATGAGTACGTTCACCCAAATGGGTGAGAAACAATTCAACCGATTGGATGAGCCAAGTATAGGTAGTTAAGATTTATAAAATAAGTAAATCTATTAATACACAGCATTGATTGCTCTTTACTTGGGTTAAGGTAGTCCTATGAAACTTGTAACTTGGATAAATTCTACACTTGTTGTTGCTTTTGTTGCTCTGACATCTGGAATTGCTAAGGCTGAATCAGCCAAAAACCACAACTACACCAATGCTGGCATAACCACTAGTCAAACTAGCAACGGAGAAATCAGAACAGCTCGCAATTTTCAAGTACTAGACAGTAGTTCTACAAATGTCAGCTACCTCCAACCTTTCAATCTTGTTTCTCTTGCATACCAAGGTGGTTTAAAGCAACAAGGCATTCCTAGCGGGGGAACGCTAATTGTTGAACGCCAAAACCGACAAATTGCTGCGGAAGATTTAGTCCAAGCTGCTGTCAATGCTAATAAATTACCAGCAGAAGTTTTGAACGATCAAAATTATTTGAGCGCTGTTAGGTTACAGTTAACCTCATTATCCAGAGATTTTTCTATTTAAGAGGATGTTTGTAAAGTCTAATTTATCACTTGCCTGAGTGACTAAAAGTCGCGCGCCACTTGCTACAAGTCGGGGAACCGCGCTCTTCGCAGTGGCTTGGCTAAACAAACAAAACCTGACTTTGCAGGTTAAAAAACCCTTAATTTTGTATTAGTCCACGAGGTGGACTTTGGTTGTGTAGTAGCGAATTATAGCATTTCCCAGTAAGCACCAAACTTTCTGCCAAAAGGGGGACTGTATTCAATCAGACACCCCTTTTTCCTTGCTTATTATCTGATAATCATAATCGAATAACGCTTAATCTTTCTGCTACACGGCCTGCGATTTCAGCAACTTTAGCCCGCGATACAGCCCCAGGCGGTACGACTAATACCGATACCATTACCTTCGACCCAACTACTACAGGTACGGTTAGAGTTGGCAATCGCGGTTTATTCATCAATGCTTTGACAGAATCTACCCCGATTGTTAGCGCCATAGCAAACGTATCGATTACTGAAGCTAATTACATTACTTGTTTGAAAGCAGGTTTCAATAACACTCCTGCTGAAAATTATACAGATGTACTGGCTGATTTGCGCTCGGATGGTAGCTTCACGTTCAACCGTACTCGTCTAGATACAATTTACGGCAGTTCGTTACCAGATGGTCATCATACTCTGCACTTGTTGGCAATTGATAAATATGGTGTTAGCAGCAACTTCAATATCTCTTTTACACTTGATACCAGCACTGCTGTACCTATCCTCAATTTGTCTGCAAGCAGCGATAGTGGTAAGAGTAACAGCGATCGCAACAAAGTGAAGCAATCACAAAATCTCTGCGATTGCTTCACTTCGTTACCAATGACAACCAATCATCAGAACTTGATATCAGAAAGGTTAATTAATGTTGACGTAAATAGTTATTCTAACGTCATTAAAAAAACAATCCCAAATACTTTTAGCGATAGGATAAAGGGTCTTGTTGTTCACCCAGTGAGGTTAAATTTACAGACTAATTAATTGGATATGTGTCCATGAAATTAGTAACTATAACAATCCTCATCAGTGATTATGCAATTGAGTGTGTTTTAGCCTATCATTAGAAATTATCTAACCTAATATCCTTCCAAATCTCAGAAACCTGCCACCCGGAATTGCAAACAGATTGGACTACAGGATTATCGCGTACCAGAATATAGTTGGATTCTTGATTCTCTACATAATATGGTTCTTCTTTCTCAACTATTGGTTCTGGATTCTCAATAGTCTCCACAGGAAGATTTTGCTCTTCTGATTCCTCCATGATTTTTATCTTATTGAGGAGGAGCTTTTCAGATTTTTTGATCAGTTTCATATGCATGTATATTAAAGTGTTGGTAACAATACATTAAAAAATGAAAATCTTTATATTGATTTTGAGACAGACCAATACAGTCTTTCAATCATCTTGAGGAAGATTCACAAACAGCTTTGAACCAGTGTATGTCGGAAACAATACATTGGCTAGACTAGAATACAGCATATTTATTGAAAATACCAGCGTTACACCGAAAATTAATGAAACTCAAGGAATGATCAAGTTAAAAGTTAGGGGTTAGAAGTATTACAGCAGTTTGCTTTGAAGTAACTTATTGAAATCGCAGACGGTCTTGGGGTTTCCCCAAGACCGCTAAGCCTTTGACTGACGAATTACGAATTGTGTAATTCCTTAACCTTGTTGATAATACTCACTGGGTCAATTCCTTGATGTGGAAACTGTTGCGACAAACCACCGCAACCTTCTTTATGAGTGCCAAGATAAGCGTATTTGGGAGTAAACCCGCGTTCTAACAGCACTGAACCGAAACGGCTACCCAATCCGGTGCGACGGTTGAAGGACTATACCACAAGGACGAAAGGAGCTTTACCAATTTTTGCGATCGCTTCTTCATCAACTACGTTTAGGGTTGGTTTATTAATCAAACCCACATCTAGCCCTTGTTGTTTGAGACGTTCCACAGCATCCAGAGAACGGTACAAAGCATCACCTAGAAATATCTGTCTAATAACGAACAATGATAAACCAGCACCTAGAAATGGCGATCGCAGAATTACAAGAATTTATCGATAGTCGTCCAGATGCCCGTGAGGTAAGAAAAGCTTTGGCGGTGAAACTGGTTTATCAAGGTTACAAGTATGAGGAAATTCAAACAATTTTAGATGTATCTGTTGGTTCAATAACTAGCTGGAAGCAAGCTTACAAGGAATATGGAATTTGCGGACTGCGCTTAAATTATAAAGGCTTTACGATTTGAGTTTTTAGATTAGTAGTGGCTGTAATTAATATAAAAGAGCTAGAGAGTTAACTCTCTAGCTCATGGAATCAGACAAAAAAGAATCAACTAAAGGCTAATTTCAGTAATCACTTAGGGGAAAGGGCTACAAGTCTATAAAACAGCCTTAGACCTACAGATTAAAAGTCTTTAGACGTTTGACTTGTGCAAAGTGTTACTAAATTCTTCCTAAGTTATGCAGCCCTAAAACAATACCTACGCCCAAGATGTGACCGAAAGCGGTAGTCGCCAATAACGCAGGCAGACCAAAACCACCAAATAAATTTGGTGATGGTAGGGCTGGTTCTGCGTTGGGATACTTGATGGTAGATTTGCCAAAGGCAATGGCAAAAATATTGGCGAGAATTATGATCAGCCCAACTGTAGGACTCCATTCCAGGGGTGTGGTTGCAGCAGCGAGTAAGGTTGAAGTAAACACCTGATTTGCTCCTGAAATTTATTAATGATTGAAAACATAATCTGGGAATTAGCGAAGTCAATTCAAGAAAAATCCTGATTTTGCATTAATATTTAACAGTTGTTATCAATACTTAATAAAACTATTGTCTTGCTGCTTTTTAGTTAAAGGTTGAGTTTTTCTGGTTTACACTACCAGCAGCGATCGCTAAAATCACTAAAATAGAAGTGACAGACCAATATGCTACCTATTTAGTATTCATAGATACAACGGGAGTGTTTCTAGAGATGCTATCAATCAATTTTGGATTTGAGATTTTTTCCGCCCCACTTGCGGGTGGAGCATTAACCGATAAATAATCCCAAATGTAAAATTGGCAAGGTGAAAGTGCGATCGCTCGTGCATATAATTTAAACTCAAGGTGATGCCGATTATTTGCAGCTGCTGTTATGTCTTCTACTCTCGATTCTTTGCCACCTGCTCTTGCTAAAATTGTCCAGCGCTTTCAACGCGTTTCTGACCAAAGAAGACGCACGGAACAGTTAATTACCTATGGAAACAAGCTCAAGGATTTTCCAGAAAGTGATAAACTACCAGAAAATAAAGTACCTGGTTGCGTTTCTCAAGTTTATATCACTGCCTCTCTCCATGATGGTAAGGTCGTGTTTCAAGCTGATTCCGACGCTTTCATCAGCAAAGGGATGGTTGGTCTTTTGATTGAAGGCTTGAATGGATTAACTCCTACGGAAATTGTACAACTTACACCAGATTTCATTCAAGAAACTGGTTTAAATGTCAGTCTGACAGCTTCCCGCGCTAATGGATTTTATAACATTTTTAAAACCATGCAAAAAAAAGCGTTGGAATGTAAGTTAGATTTGCCTAACTCCTAATAGTAAAAATTGAGTCTGATGTCAACCAATTTATTATCTACCTCTGCTACTGTTGGATTTGGTGGAGTAGTTCAAGAATATCTTTGGAATTGGGAAAACCAACAATTGCGGGTTGTTTATGAAACCCTTGGCAAAGGTTCACCACTCTTGCTACTTCCTGCTTTCAGCAGCGTTTCTATGCGTTCAGAAATGGGCGAACTTGCCAAGTTACTAGCTCCTCACTTTCAAGTTGTAGCAGTAGACTGGCCGGGATTTGGAGAATCTTCTCGCCCTAGTTTAAATTACCGACCAGAAATATATCAGCAATTTTTGTCAGATTTTATCAAAGCTGTTTTTAATAGTGCAATTACTGTGGTTGCAGCTGGTCATGCTGCTAGTTACGTGTTGCAAGTCGCAGTGAAACAGCCGACGATTTTTGAGCGAATTTTATTGTTAGCCCCCACTTGGCGAGGGCCTTTGCCGACAATGGGGGCAACTCCAGAGATAGCTGGTATGGTCAGAGGATTGGTGCGATCGCCTATCATTGGTCAAGCGTTGTATAAACTCAACACCGTGCCATCTTTCTTGAGTTTTATGTACCGTCGCCACGTCTTTGCAGATGCGGCTAAGATTACACCCAGTTTCATCGAACAGAAATGGCAGACAACTCAACAACCAGGAGCGCGATTTGCTTCTGCTGCTTTTGTTACAGGTAATCTCGATGTTGTACGTGAGCAATCTGATTTTTTGGCACTTGTGCGATCGCTATCTGTACCGCTGATGGTAGTAATTGGCGAATCTAGCCCAGCAAAATCACGAGAAGAAATGAACGCCATAGCAGCTTTACCAAAAGTGAAAAGCGTCGTCATTCCTGGTTCTTTGGGACTACATGAAGAATACCCAGCAGAAGTTTTAGCAGCAGTTAGGGATTTTTTGTTGTCTTGATAAATTTCAGGGTCATGCGATCGCGCTTTGACAAACACCTCCTCTGCCGTTGGGAGGTTCCCTCGCAAAAAGTGCAAGTTCCTCCTCCCTACGGTGGTGGGGGTTGTGAGTTCTCCAGTCCCTTTTAGTTTTGCTCGATTAGCGATCGCTGTCTAGATGAACCTTTAATTCCCTTTAACATGCCATCGTATAAATTAACTCTGGCTTCAAGCATACGTGCAGCACCAATCAGGACTTTTTGGAATTCATCACGAGTTTTCAAATATGGCTTAGCAGCAGCAAACCAACCATCACCATGAACTAAATCAATTTGGCAATGTAACTCGTAAAATTTGACGATTTCGCTACTCAAACCCCTTCGATACAAGTGCTGAAGGATACGAGTATGTTGAGATGGAACTGATAGTTCTAAAGCTCCCATTCCACCAATGCCATAGTACAAACCATCAGCAAACCAGCATAGATTCACCTGGGTGTTAAAAAAGTAATAAGTTTCAGGATTAATATCTTTTTCATCTAACCCACCAAAATGATCTATCAGTCGCTTGAATAAGTTGGGATGTGCTTCAGCAAAATTTCCTTGTCCCAACTCATCATAGATGTTTTTAAACAATTCTTCACGCATTTCAAATGGCGTAAACAGGCTGTAAGCAGCAATATGATTTATTTGAAAGTGTATGGTGAATCACAAGACTCTACTACACACTCTCGTTTCAATCCCGCGAACGGGTTTCATTTATTTGAAAGCCTCACAAGTCTGGGTCTCCCCTTGTGCCTTAGATGTTTCAATCCCGCGAACGGGTTTCATTTATTTGAAAGTCACCATGCAGACTATAAGCTAACTGGCTAGAAATGTTTCAATCCCGCGAACGGGTTTCATTTATTTGAAAGTCCGCCAGGCAGAAGCTAATTATAGAGCCATTCCTGGGAGCAGTTTTGGCAGGGCTAGTTTAAAAGTCCGTTTCCGGCATTGAACAAGAGGCTCTAAGTTCATTTCAAAAGTCTGAAACTATTGATTTATCAAGGTTATGGCGATTTTGCGGGATTTGAGGGGATTGTCTTTTTGGTCGTGGCGATATAAAACACTGTGTTGGTTGTGGATTTTACCAATAACAATTGTTTTGACAATCTCCAAACGGTGAGCTTCATTACAGTAAGCAGCATACTGTGCCAGGCGCAACTGACCGTTACGCGAGTATCCAGGAAGGGCAGAACCTAAATATTTACAGGGATGGCTAGCTGAAAGCCCTTGAGGAACAGGCGCATTGCGCCGCAAACACCGTACTTTAGGCAAGGGATGAAAGCTGCCTGAAGGCGTTTACGCCTCAGTGGCTTTTGATTGTTTTGGTTCTGGCAAGGTATCAATCAACTCTTCAACTATTTGGGTAATAGTTTTATCTTTTTCTCTAGCTAATAAGCGCAACTTATCTAATCTGCGTTGACTTATTCTAATATGTAATCCTTTTTTCACCATGTTGTATACACAATAGATACACATTTATATTAATATATATTTAATAAATAAACAAGGAGGTGATTAAACTTGCTAACAAACTATGTATACAAACTCAGACCAAATATCACACAATCAGCAAAAATGAGCAATTGGGTAGATATGTTGAGAAGCCACTATAACTGGTGTTTAAACGACCGTCTAACCCAATATGCACAACAATTTATCATGGGTGAGTATTGTGATATCAGAACTAAGTCTGAAGCTTGCCCATTGACTTGTTTTGTTAGCAAGAATGGTGCAACTGGTGAACCTTGGAAAGATAGCAAAACAGATAAAGACGGAAAATTAAGAAACCCACGACGTAATGCTGGAATGATTCAAGATGCAGCACTACCAGAGCTAAAGAAAGCTAGACCTTGGTATGGTGGTATAGATTCAACAGCATTGCAGCAAAATATTAAACGTCTTGATGCTGCGTATCAAAACTTTTTTGATGGTCGTGGATTTCCTAAGTTTAAAAATCGTTCTAATTTCACATCATTCACCATGACGATGGGTATTAAGGTACAGAAAAATAAAATCTATCTACCCAAATTAGGATGGATGAGGTTTTATAATTCTCGACCAATACCCGATGGATTCACAATTAAAGCGGCAACAATACGTAAGCGTCAGGACGGTTGGTATGTGTCGCTAAGAATTGAAGACAAATCAATACCAGACTATATTGCTAGACCATTAACTGAGGTTAAATCAATCCTTGGCTGTGATTTAGGTTTAACTAAGCTGGTACATCTTTCTGATCATCATCAGATTGATAATCCAAGATTTGCAACCAACAAGAAAAATCAACGCGCCTTAAAAATACGTCAACGGCGTGTTAATCGTAAAGCTAAAGGTAGTTATAACCGTAAAAAAGCAGACAGAAAAGTAGGCAGACTACATAAAAAAATCACTGATAAACGTCAAGCATATCAGTGGAAAGTTGCTAATAAAATTGTTTCTAGAAATGTTGATGCCATTGCTATTGAGGATTTAAATGTCACCGGCATGATGAGACGTTGCAAAGTCAAAATAGACTCATCAACTGGTAGATTTTTAAGCAATGGACAATCTAGAAAGAAAGCTTTAAATAGGTCTATCGCTGATGCAAGTTGGAGTGATTTAACTTTAAAAATTGAGTATCTTGCTGCAAAACAAGGAAAGGTTGTGGTTAAAGTTAATCCAAAGCACTCTAGCCAAGAATGCCGTAAATGTGGTCATGTCGATAAATCAAACAGAGATGGTGAGAAATTCATCTGTGTTAAATGTGGGCATCTTGATCACGCAGATATTGGAGCGGCTAAAACCATCAGAGATAGAGCTTTTGATATGGTACGTGGGGACTCTGCGAAACCTAAACGCCCGAAACAACGTAAGGAGACATCAACACGCTCTATGAGCAAACGTGTTGAGCCTGGGAACCTGTGCAAACAGGATATTAAGATAGCAATGTCTTAAGAATCTCCGTGGCTTTAGCCCGGAGAGTGTCAACAAAACTAGAAAGGTAATGTACCGGCATTCCTAACTCCAAAGCATACACCAGAGCATCGCCAGTAATCTGTGGATTTCCCATTAATACCACTTGTTCGACAGTTTGGGCGGGAACCGATTTTTTCTCCCAGTTGCCATCTTCTTGTTTTAAGGCGACTTTAAAAGCTTCCGCAGCTTTACTTACAACAGCATCAGGTTGAGTAACATAAAGGATAGACATTTTTTAGACCTCAAGGCGTAATTTTTTAACTTCTTTTGGTAAGCAAATTTTCTGCAAACTGCAATCATTACACTTTTTTGGGTGGTCAATGGGTGGTGGCATTTTCTTACCAATAGCAGCCCGTGCCGATTCAATTGCTAGTTCTGTGGCTTGTCGCAATGCGGGTGTAAAATTTACACGTTCACGGCGGCGATTAGCGTAGTAGAAAATTTCACCGTAGGGGATAAAGTCTCCCATGCGTTCTTCTAAACACAAAGCTGCACCGCAGAGTTGAAAATGATCGTTGAGGTGGTTAGCCATGCGTCCCTTCTTAAATTCCAGAGGGATTAGCTGGTTGTCTTTTTCTTCCACTGCATCGATGATACCGTTGATGAGGAGGCGATCGCACCACACCCACTGATGCCGATAAATTACCTTATCACCTTCAACATATTTACCTTCATCATCAACATTACGGTGCAAATGGCGACCAATAATCATGTGTTCATTAACCGCATTTTCCCCAAGTTCGTACTCCAGAAAGAAACGACGGGGGCAATATTCCCAAGCATTGAGATAAGCCAAGGGAAGATAATATTGTTCGTTCATAGTCTGTGAGAAAATACCAATTTTTAACTACTAACTGATAAACACTTATGGGTTTTAGAGACTACCAAGTAAAAAAATATCCCACTGTCCACAGTCATCAGCCATCAGGAGCCAGTGCGTTGGGCGGCTTCGCCGACTTGAAGCATCTGGCGTTCATCAGTCAACAACTTCAACCCGGATAATTTATTTCTTGGACTTCCTTTAGACTTCTTCGGTTTGGATGGCTTTTGCAGCAAGCTTATCCCCAAAGCAAGTTGTGTCTGTCCCATTCCCATAGCAGTTTTACGCCCTACCCCAGCAAAAAAAGCAAAATTTGCCAAAATAGTCGCAATTCGAGCCGTTTCAGGGCTATTAAATCGGTAACGAACCCAACCCTGCGCCCCAACTTCCGTACCTCCTTCCATCTTGAGTGCGTAGGTTTTGAGGTCGTAGGCTGTAACCAAAGCATTCCATTCACAATTTGGGAGATGATATTGTTGAGGTGCAAAAATATTCCACCGTCGATGCAGCGAGTTAAACACCAATTCCGGTAATGGAAAAGTTTGTACACTTTGATTTTGCTTGAAGCTAGTAGGTGAGAGAAAATGCAATTCGATATCATTGAAAACTTGCGCCGGGTGTGACAATAATCCATAATCAGCTGCACCTGCTAATTGATGCGTTCCCGGTAGTGCATACATATTTCGTAATACAAACGGAAAATCAGCTAACACTAAAGATTGAGTTTCTGACTGTTCAAACCCACGCATTAAAGGTTCAACTAAACTCCCATCCAATAAACCAATGCGAAAATAAAAATAATCTCCAATACGCACCCCACCCTGACGGCGGTTTCCCAATAACCTGGAAATAGTCAATGGTGAATTTTGGCTAGCATGGATAGTTTCGGCAACAGATGGGTTTCCAACAGCAAACCATTTAAGTACTAAAGCGTGCAATGCACGAGATAAAGTAGGGGGTATATCTCCCACATCCGCAGCTGCCAATTCAACAACAATTGAATGTAATGTGGTAGATTTATGCTGTTGTAACGACATTTCCTGCTCCATAAAATATTCCTGTTGGTAAATAAATTTCTTCTGGTAACAGTTGATATTGCTGTGCTGTTAATGTTGACTTGTAGTCCTGGAAATCATCTTTTTTAGTCACTAAATATTCACCGCTTAGCTGTGCCTGACTGACTAAGCTAACAGGAGGCATAACAATCCGGTTATAAAGTAATATTCGAGTACTACTTGGTAAATCTAATGGGTTTAAAGGATGCAAACAGGTGTAGTCACCAGATTTAGTTTGCATGATTTGCTCTGGGATTTTGACTGCTTCTATTTTAATTTTTGACGCCCACTTTCCCAAACGTATCCAACGCGGTATGTTGATAGTTTCTGGAGCAATTATATAAGTGCGATATTGGCTACCAACAGCTAATTCTTTAGCCCGTCCGTAATTAATTGGGTAATTTTTCTCTGCGCCTTTATCTCCAAACTGTTTTGATTTACCATAATAGCCTACTTGAGCAGCTTTAAAGGTATTAATTTGATATGACCAATTAATCGGTTGAGCAGGAAATACATAAATTCCCGCCTTATTCAGATGGAGAAGATTTTGTTCAGCACTTGCATCTAAATATGTCGGTTTTTGTGCAAGTTCACCTTGCAGTCGATATGGTTGGGGAATATAATGAATTGCAAAAAATGCAAAACTTAATCCCCAATTATGTAAATATTTTTCAGTTTCATAAAGAATTCCCATCTCCCGTGTGGCGAAAAAAACATTATCATGTAGCGTTAAGGTGCAGTGATATAGTGCCATTTCTGTTTGTAGAAGTGTTTGAAAAAAGTAGGGTGTGTTATGCCGTAGGCTAACGCACCTTGATTTGATGATGGTGCTGATGGTGCGTTGCGTTAAAGCGAGAACACACCCTACAATTTAATTTTGCAAAGCGAGGAACGAAATAAATTACGAATTACTTTTACCTTTCTTTTTCAACGCACCAAAGGATTCTGCATAGGCTTTAGTTTGTCCATAGAGTGTAGTTATAGTTTCCACTAAACTGGCTTCATCTTGATACAGTGTGCTGACTTCATCCAGCAGTTCTTCTAATTCAGAACCAAAAAGTAGCTTTGTCTTACGTACAGGTTCATCATTCAATAAATCATTTGCCACCGTTTCTACTTTTTGTAAAATGTCGCTAATAGGAGTATCAACATCACCTTTTAAGGCATCATAGAGTGCCTGAGTATAATGTAAGTTGCTAAAGATTTCACCATCACAGAATGCAATTCCTGCGATATAGTTTTTCATCGTTCCAGTGCGTGATTCTTGTGCGCCATAACGCTTAGTACGTAGCAAATTGCCTAGAACGTAAATAAAACCTTCATAGGTTGAGTCACGCAAGGTTTCCACTGTGGGAAATGTCACTTCTGGAATAACATGATCTAATTCATTGATACTGCTACGCATTTCTCCTGCTTCACTCATAGTTCCCCCTTCAAAAGGCGCATTGAAGGTAAAGCTGCGGTGCGACTGTTCATAAGCACTCAGAGAAAAAGCCGAGTCTGAGTATACTTTGGAACGTTCTGATCCACTATCTCCAATTGCAAAACCATAGATAATACAATCAGGGCATTTTTTGCAGGATTTTTCGCCGTTATATTCACAGTTTTTATCTTTATTAGCTTCGTCTGCGGTAGTGAGGTTTAAACCACGAAGTAATTCGCGTCCTGCTAATCGTTCCGGAGTAGTTTGTTTGCGTTTGAACATTACTAAACGGCTGATTTGTTTTTTGCTTTCATCTGTGATTCCTAAACCGGCTTGTATCCGTGCAGTGTTGAGGATTCCATCAGTTTGGAACACTGGAAATGATTGACTGTGACGCAATAGAATAAAGTGGATATACTTTCCAGATGCCAAGCGGGGGAATGCAGATTGAAATTGGGGTTTTAAGGTTGCGAGAATACTCATGATTTTGCTCTTGATAATTTAGAGAGGAAAATAAACAATAGAAGATTAGGATGCTTTCGCAGATTTTTCTTGCAAAGCTAACCAACGGTAGGCGAATTCTGCACCCGATTTAATCCGGTTGCGATTCTCTTGTAATAAAGCGCGATCGCCTTTATAAAGCTCAATAAATAATTCACGTACACAAGTTGTAATAAACGTATGAATTGCAGTTAATTCTCGTTCTTCTCTAGTGGCTTTATCTGTTGTTTTATCCATTATTAAGGGACGTTTATAAACTTCTTGACGTTCTAGAGCATCTTTAATTTGTCCAGAAGCTTGCAAAATTAAATCATCCACATCAATTTGTTGAGGAACTGATAAAATAATTTCCAAAGCTTTGGATATGGGCAGTAAAATTGTATGACTAGATTCACCTAAATTTGCTTGATAAAAGACCCGGTATTGTTGGACTAATTTTTCAATTAGTTTCATGATGTATGTTCCTTGATTTTTTACTGAACTATCTTGTTTTACCCAGAGTTGGGCATATCGCCAATAACGTTTAACCTCTTCTTGGCTGGGTATATCTCGTTGATCACGTCGTAATCCTTCTGTTGCTAAACAAAAAATATTGAGTACATTTGTTGTCACCTCCCGGACTGTTTTAATCAAATCTCGCCACTTGGCATCTGGTGGAGAACTACGAGTATCTAAATGAAGACTGTAGGCAAATAAAAGTCGCTGCATTGCATTTTCAAAATCCTGAATCCGCAATGAATTAGACAAGCCGAGTAAGTTCCAAAATGCAGCAGGTGCATCGAGAATTACAGATTCATTGAAATCGCGATCGCTGTTATAAATTGGAACTGAACTACTAGTAGCTATGACCTTGACTCCTAGCAATATAGAAATTGATAAAGCCAAAAAACTTGGTTTTACCCACGCGTCAGCGAGTGTTTTACCTCTTGTTGTTGTGTAGTTCATTGCCATAAAAGGCAAATCTTCTTTGTTGTATTTATTATCTTTAAAGCGCCCTGCTGTAGCTTCATCATTTAACCAAGCGACTGATTGTAAAGCATTAATATCCATGTCCTTCTCTAACCACTGCTTGCGGACATCCCACAAATTTATTTGTTTCATATTGTTGACTAATAATTTCACTGCAACCGCAGTTTGTGGGGAATATACATAAGCAGGAAAAATATATAAAAATACTGGTTGCTGTTCTTCTAACTTTCCTGCTGGAACTGCCCAAAACGCTTGTCGTAATAACATTTCCAAAGCATATATCTTGGAAATGCCGCGTTTAATTTGTCTACCTCCAAGGGCATTTTTATTACTATATTGCTGCGGTTTAAATAAAACCACTGAATCCATCTGGTCTTCGGATGCAATCTCACCAGAACTCAACGAACAAATAGGTTGTTTGGCTATCTTTGTTTTGGCATCAGCATAAACTGTAAATTCTGCCGCAAAGGATGGATGATTACTTTCCCAACCTTTAACTTCTAAATATTGAGTTAAATAACCGTAGAAAATCTCGCGGATAGGGCTAGAGTGTGATGGTAATAAATTATTTTCACTTGCCCAAGTTGCTAATTCTTCCGCCCAGATTTCAATACGTTCTAAAATATCTTCTGGCTTGAAAGTTGCATGATTAGCAACATAATATGCTGCTGCGTGATACCATCCATAATTGACACCTCCTGCTTGTACTTGTGTTTGTTCAGGGGATATTTTGTCTTGAACTCCTAATTTATTCAGCATCCAATTGATGTATTCTGGCGAATCAGGAAAAAACTCTTTTTGAGTCAGAAAAATAAATTCAGCAATTCTATCTGCACGAATATCTGCACCTTTATTCAAAAATTCACGTTCAGTTTCAGTTAAAGATAATTTATCCAAACGTTTCGGGGTAGCAGGGTCTTTAATATTAGCTACTTTTACCTCAATCACTCGTGGTAGTTTGGGAATCAATTCGGCTGGAGAAAATAATTCTAAAGTTTGGGGCGCAACTTTTAAGCCCTTCCCATCTCGCTTAAATCCAATATCCCCACCCAACATTTTACTTCCCAAAACTCCACTAATTTGACTCCAAATAAATTCTTGGATTTCGTTAATATCTGGAGTTTGGATATCTGTTGGTGCTAAATAAATTACACCTTGAGCAAAAAATAAAATTGGCTCCCAATTAAGTGGTTTTGCAAACAGAATTGTGGCGTTATGAATGCCATTACTCAGAATACCGATGCTATCTCTTAGGCGATGATAAACCAAACTTTTATTAATATTTAGATAGCGCAGTTGTTCACGCAGCCTTTGTCCTCCAGTTTGAGTATCAATATCTGCTGGGTCACTAAAATGTACTGCAATATCACCAAAAGCAAGCAGACGACGCAGGGGAATTTCTAGACGGCGACGGTCTTTAATTTTAGGGACAGGCCAATTAGCTGGATAAATATTTGTGCTGACTTTGTTCTGGGTATTTTGTGCTAAATAAGCAATTTCAGTTAAATATTCTTGCCATTCTGACCAAAATAAATGAAATTGTAACTTTTCCCCTAAATCACGACATACATTAAGAATTTCTTCGACTTGCCAATTTTTTGGTGTCTCTTCTCCTTGTCCATTACAATACTTGTTGTAATCGTGCAGCGTTAAACCTAAACAAAGTAAATATTTTTCAATTTCTGATAAAGGTTGAGGTAAGTATTTACTAATATTCCAAGCTGTTAATAAGCCATTAAGAACGTGAACTAGTAAATTTTGGTCAGCACGGCTTGACCATCTTTGTGCTTTTTCTTGAGTATAGCGATCGCCAAGCTGAGATAACATTTTATAATGTGCCTCATAAGAACCACCCAAAGCTGAAATTGAAGCAAATTCTTGCTCTAGAGATGGTAGTAACTTCTCAATATACAAACGCAAAATCGGGTCTGTATCTTCTGGGAGAGTTTCAATTAATAGTCTTTGAAGTAAACTAGACATTATAGTTAAAATTCCCTTGCGCCTTTGCGCCTTTGCGTGAGACAAATACATTCAAAAAATAGAAGATTCAAATCGCGTACTAGTAAACTTCGTCAAACGCCACTTTAAAGCCTCTAAAAGTAAAGCATCCTGATTAAATGCACAGGCATAAGCTTGTTCACTTCCATCAACTAAACGGTATAAACCAAACAACGGACTGAGATTAAGGGTACGGCTAACTTCCCAATGACTACTCAATTTATTTTTGTTAACTGGCACTAAAAAAGTAAGTAATGTTTTTCGCTGTAAACAACTAATCACTTCAGATTGTGGATGTCCAATCAAGCTTAATTTATCTAGCAAATAAAGTTCACCAAATTGTAATTCACTACTTGGACGGTTGCATTTTAAACTAATATTATCGATACGTTTATCAACCCATTGCTGAATGCGAAGATAAACATTGATAAAATCATCAGGAAATTCTTCTTCACCTCGTCCTGAGTTATTAGCTGTATTTAAAAACGTTTCGCGGTCAATAATTTCCACTCGCGCATAAGGTAACAGTCGCAGCAAGTCATAAGTATAAAAATTATTGCCATCCCAAACCGCCGCTTGCAGCATTGAACCTCCCCGAAAGCTTAAAAGTTCTTTTTGAGTGGCTTTACCAATAGGATTATTTTGCATTGCAAACCACTGTTTGCGTGCGGATTCAAAATCTTGGGAATATACACGCTGTAAATCTTCACTCATGCGATCGCGCACCATCTTACTAACTTTCGCATTCTCTTGAGTCATCCGCCAAAACATTCCCTGTGCTTGTAATGCACCCCAACGCTGACGATATTTTTCAAACTCCTTCGGTGGGTCAAATGCACAAGCGATCGCATCTGCTAAACTATCCCGCGTCACTGTTTGATTAGGACTCAGTTTTTCTTGTAATCTAGCCATCACCCAAGGAGTATGACCAGGAATCAAAATAAATGCTTTATAAGTATTAAAACCAGCATGTCTACCCAAACGTCCTAAACGCTGCATCACCGTCGCCCAGTCACTACTTTCAAAAATCAACAGGTGAATCTTAAAATCCACACCCACATCAACCGCAGAAGTACCCACAACTAAAACAGGCTGTTCAGCATCTTTCAACTTACTTTGCACCTGCAATCTTTGCTGACGGTCAATGCGTCCGCTAACTTCTTTAACTTCAACTCCTGGTAATAAATCATTTAGCAAACGAGTCACCTGACCAGCTTTCGCCACCGAATTGACAATAATCAATCCCCTGGCTTTTGACTCTGCATTCAGAATTTCCTGAATGGTCGGAATCATATCTTTTAACCATGTCTGTGTGTCCGCATCTTTTGCTAATTCCACAAACTCTAATTCCACAGCTTGTAGAATTGGTCGGTATCCGAACTTTTCCTCATTTGCATAAACTCCTTTAACCGCAGCAACCTTAAAACCAGCTTTGCGTAATTGTTCAATAAAATCAGCTTTTGGTGTTGCTGAAGTAAACAAAAACCGTCTCGGACGAGATTGACTTTCTTGGCTGCGACGAATGAAAGCCAAACTATTTAAAGCAGCAGTTTCTTGATGACTTCCAAAAATATGAAATTCATCAAACACCCACAAATCAGGCCATTCGGCTAATACCAACGGTAGTAAATCGCTACCATAAGCAGGGTCACGATATTGATGGTGAATAATGTAATGAAAAATATCGGGGTTGGTCAGCAAAACAGGCTTTTGTTGAATCGCTAGCAGCAGTTCTTGAAACTTGTTACTTTTAATTTCTTGCTTAACCCGTCTGCTTAATTCCGCACCGTATAAACGGTCTACTCGTTGAGAAGCATCCAAACCAAACAGCGCATTATATTTGTATTGCTGTTCGGCTTGGTCTTCCACCAGTTCAATTGTGGGATACAATCCCATAATCCGAAATTCAGGATTAATTAGCCCTGGTAAGTTTGCACCCAACGTCTTACCATCACCAGTTGCAGCTTGATTGCAAATAATATCTGCATCTCCATGTATAATTTCTTCATAAGTCTGAGTTTGGTGCGATGATAGAGGACAGACACATCCGGGCGGTGGTTGCAGATTGGGAGCCTTTTGAGTGACAATACATTCAGAGGTACACCCAAGGGGACAGTTCTCAACTCCTGGGTTGAGTTGAGAGTAAAGAGGTTGTAAAAAAAGCTTCACTTTATTAACCCTGTATTACTTGAACACAGTTTATTACCTGTTTTTGAAACTTTAGAGTCAAAATTTGATATCAATTGATATTTGTTGAAGCTATTGATATCAAATAGTTGAAATTGTTGAATGACAGAGTTAGCCAGCAATTAAATGTAAATTGCTGGCGTATTATGCTACTCAGCACAGAGTGAGGATTATCTGAAATCTTGCACCAGTCATAAAAACCGCCATAGGTTAGTAGGGTGTGTTGTCGCCCAGCGCAACGCACCCTACTGGCGTGGCAAGCTTAAAATAGTGCATTAATTAATAAACTCTTGTGGGATGGGCGTCCCGCCCGTCCTAATGGCGGGCTAGAAGCCCACCCCACAAGAAAATCTATTGCAACATTTTAGTCTTGTCACGCCACTACCATCTAAACTCTATCGATTTTTAGTTAGTAGTGTGTGTTGTCGCCCAGCGCAACGCACCGTCACTCATTTTCGGTGCGTTAGAACTAACGTTTATAACGCACCCTACCATCTAAACCCTATCGATTTTTAGATTTAAGTCCACTTAAGTGGACTTAAGCTATTAGCCAAGAAATTTATTTCTTGGCGGGAAATGAAGCAGGTGCAATATCCGAGTTACGAAAACCCTGCCTTTTGTTAGTTTTGAGACTGCTGCAATATTGCAATCCTTAAACTAAGCCTTCATTCAAATGAATAGACACCATTTTTCGCAAACTTCTTTTTAAAGGAGTCCAAACCTAGCTTTTGTGCAAAAAAGGAGGAGTTAAACTGTTTTCCTTTCTATACACTCTCGAAGCAGTTACAGAAATTTGCCTCCAAGCAGATTCTCGGATTCGGTTAAGGCTTCCTGTTGCTGTTGATTGTTCAAGCAATAAATCGTAACTTTGCTCAACGTTAAGATGCAAAGTTTCTGAGACAGTGGTATAATTCTGAGACATTGTTTTTTTCCTTTTTAAACTACAAAAAATTTTGAGGCAAATAGTGCTTTTTGCCTTTAAAATTCAAAATCTTAAGTATCCTCCGTGGAATTGCAGTTCCTACGGAGGTTTTTACTCTTGATTAAATTTTTACCACGTCCGCCATAGAAAAGCAAGATACTATTTGATTAAATGTATAGTTACCCAAAAATTTCTAATATGTACAGTCACCAAAGTTTTACTTGAATCAAACTAATGATATCGTTTTAGTAGGAAAGGCAGTTTTGTTTAATATAATGAGTTCCTGCAAGCGGGATTGAAACACTCTCCATTTGATCAACTAGCCTTTCCCAAGCATCAACTAACTAGAAGTTCTGAGGGACAGCAAGATAAACTTGTATCGTCAACTATGCCCTTCAATGCCAAGCAAAGATTACAACCAAATCGCCTTTGCACTAGAAATCCTTAGACTTCTAGCCCAAAAGCCACGGCGAAGCCAAGAATTAGTAGATTTACTCTCAATCTTTCTTGAACAGCATGGTAAATCTGACGATAATGCTGATATCAAGCAAAAAGTTACCCGCACGATTCGCAAACTTAGAGACTGTGGTATCGAAATTAAAAGCGCACCACACCATCCCTACGAATTAGTTGAGTCAAATTTTCCCCTGCTTCTGTCAACCCAACAGCGAGAAGCCCTCGCAACAGCCGTATATTTCTTGGCTGATATGGGTTTTTCCGCGCAAGCAAGCCAAATTCAACGCATTGGTAACTTAACAGAATCCGACATTCCAGCGTCTATTAAACTTGATTTTAGTCCTCCCGTTGACTATAGCGAGAATAAAGTAGATATCATCGTTCGCCAACTCCAAGAACGCTTTGAACAACAAAGCCGCTACACTATTCGCTATGAAAGCAAACCAGGAGAAGGACGCATCTGGGATATTGACCGTTCGGAACTACGACTACACGACGGTCTTCTCTACCTATTTGCATTTATCCCTGACTGGCGTTCTTGGCGGTTTGACTATTGGCACAACATTGACCAAAATCATATCTTTCGCCTCGATAAAATTACTAGCGTTGGTGCTGCATCCGATACTCGTTGGGTATCCTGCGACTTTCCCACATTGAAAGTACGATATCGCATGAGCGGACAACTAGCCAACTACAAGCCTCGACGTAAGGATGAAGTTGTTATTCACAGCGACCCTGAAGGAAAATTTCGTGAGATCGAAGCCACCATAGATTACTGGTTTTGGTTTCGCCAGCGCATCTTAAAATATGGGTCAAATGCTGAAATTTTAAGTCCACAAAAGTTGGTTGATGAAATTAAAAAAGAATACAAGAAGATATGGGAACAATTTTCAGCAAAAGAAAACATTAAAAATCAGAGTTAAACTTGATATTGTATCTGAACAAGCCCCTAGATGTCCTTTGGCAATAAAATCTCTAGACTTCTTGCAAAAGTCGTTTTTTTGCGCTCTTCTTTGCGCCTTTGCGCGAAATAAAAAATGGTCGTTGGCTACCAACTATAAATAATCAGATAATTAACCAAATTCCTACGGCAAGATTAAAAAATCGAATTAAACAACTATGCGAACAATACATTACTAGTACAGTGCGGCTGCTGCACAAATGCGATTATTTGATTTAGTCATCTTCATACTCTACCCAAGAATTAGGAGTTTCTGACACTGCAATTTTTAGCTGGACATCAGATGGTACTTGCTTCTTGGTCACGTCATAGATGTATTTGGCAATCATTTCCGCTGTGGTTTCATACTCAGGAGGCAACACCTCATTGAGGATACAGTGATCTAGTCCCCCTTTTGTAACATCTTGTTTAGCCCAGCGTAAAGTTTTAAAATCAGCAACCATAACTGCATGGGGACAGTATTGTGAAGAGTGCAACTTTGACGATGTTGCCTCAATCCGTACTTTGTAAGTGTGTCCGTGCATCCTACCACATGGCCCATCATAATCTTTAATGTAATGGGCGCTATCAAATGTAAATTCTGTGACTAATTTCCATTTAGGCATTTAGTATTCCTTAATCTACTAACACAAAATGAAAGCCTGCATTAGAGTTTCAAGCTGGGACAAATACAGCCTCCGAAAATTGAATTTTTTTCCCAGTTCGGGGTGCTTGTTTGAGATAGGCGATCGCTTTTGGCACATTTGACTAAATAATGCTTTATTGTACGTTGAATTTCTACATTTAGGCGGAATCCTAGTGTACAAGGTATTTCGCGTAACTGGTGTAACACTTTTTGAAGTTCTTGAGGCTTCCTGGAACGCTTGTTTGTGTTAGCAGTCGCTATGGGTAAAACAGAGATCGTATTTTGCCAAAGCGCGATCGCATGTAAGAATATTATTCAGGCTTTGACTTATACCAAGCCTGATACCATTGCTGCATCTGGTTAATTTCAGCCGTTTGAGTTTTAATAATGGACTGAGCTAAGTTACGAATTTCTGGTTTGGTAGCTTTGTTAGCACTCGAAGAACCCCACCCCACCAAAGCTATGCTTTGCATCCCCTCCCCGTCAACGGGGAGGGGTTGGGGGTGGGGTTTAAGAGCTTGTGCGTTATTTACAATTATTAATCCAGCCTTTTTGAAGCTAGAGTTTGAAGGTAATATCTACCTCATAATTGAAGGCATCATTGGCTTTGATTTGGAAATAGAAAAACCCCGACGTGTGGGTTTAACACTTGCCAATTTCACCTGAAAACTTATCTTGTCGCTCATTTCACCACTTCTCGCTGCCAAAGTCCAGTTACCAGGACGCAGATACCAAAATAAAGAATTAGCTGACTGTGTATTCAGCTTTTCACCATTCAACCACCACTCTACAGGTGCAGATTTATTTCCCACTAGCTTAAATTCCAACTTTTGTTTTGTCTCTTCACCGGGATATAGTAAGAATAAATCGCCATGATGAGGAGATAAAATTCTCAAATTGCTAGCAGCAAAATTTAATTGCTGTTGTTTTGCCAACCATTCATCATACTCTGGTGGCAAATTGAACTGACTTTGAGCTTCGTAGTTAGTTTTATCTTCTGGATAGAAATATTCTTGCACCACTGAGGTACAATCTGGTGTTGGTCTTAACCCTGAAATAGCACAAATCGGTAGTTCTACTAAACCTTCTGGAGGCGGAAAAGCTGCTGGTTCTTGATGTTCGTGCAGATGTAACATAATCCGATTCCACAAAGGTGCTGCGCCTGTAACACCGGAAACTTGGCGCATCGGTTCACCGTTGAAATTGCCTACCCAGGTAGCGACGGTGTAATCAGTGGTAAAGCCGACTGTCCAAGTATCACGAAAATTGGAAGAGGTGCCAGTTTTAACAGCAACAGGAAAGGGTAAATTTAATATTGAGTCTACACCAAAGGCTGTGGCACGAGCATGGCTGTCACTGAGGATGTTGGTGATTAATTGCCAAATTGTCATCGAATTTTGGATTTTAGATTTGGGATTTTCGAGTGGGGAATTGGTAAATGTGGTTACTAGAGGGGTAGCATTTCCTTGTCGTGCTATGGTCAGGTAAGCTCTAGCTAGTTCCCATAAACTCACTTCACCACTACCAAGAGTTAAACCCAAACCATAATATTCTGGGGTTTGATTGAGGTGTTCAAACCCCAGTTGATGCAGATGTTCTAGGAAAGTCTGCACCCCCACCTTTTCTAACACCCGCACTGCTGGTACATTCAAAGAATTTGCCAAAGCGATTCGCACCCGCACTGGGCCTAGAAAGCTTTCGGTGTAATCTGTCGGACTATAAAGTTTCGCACCGGGAATGGCGTAATGGGCTGGTACATCTGCTAAAATCGTATTTGGACGAATTAAATTTTTTCCTAAAGCTAATTCATACACAAAAGGCTTGAGAGTAGATCCTGGTTGACGTAGCGCCTGTACTCCATCATTGCGTCCTAGTTTGGCTTGATTAAAGTAATCAGGTGAACCGACATAAGCTAAAACTTCACCAGTGCGGTTGTCAATCACCAATGCAGCTGCATCATGGACATTGTTGGCGGCGAGAGAAGAAATTACTTGCTGTACCTGTGCTTCGACAAATTGCTGCAAAGGACGATTTATGGTTGTGCGGATCACGTTATCAGCAGAAGTTGCAGGAATCTGATTGGCTAGCCAAAACAAAAAGTGTGGTGCGGCGATAATTCCTGGCTGGCGAGACTGAAAGACAACTTTTTCAGCAGATGTTCGGTCTGCAATGGCCTCACTTATATATTCTTCCTGTACCATACGATTGAGGACGTATTTTTGCCGTTGCTTCAGCCGTTCCCAATGTTCGTAAGGGTTAAAGTAGGTGGGATTATTGGGAATAGCAGCTAACAAACTAGCTTGGGCAAGATTCAATTCACTCGCTGGTATGGAAAAATAAGTACGGGCGGCTGCTTCTACACCATATATATTCCCTCCCATTGGCAGCCGATTGATGTATGCACAAAAGATTTCATCTTTGTTCATTCCTGCTGCTAACCGCCAAGATAGCCAAATCTCGCTGAGTTTACCAGAAAAGCCGCGAGGGACGGGTTCTAACATCCGCGCTAACTGCATGGTAATTGTGGAAGCGCCGGAAACAATTCTTTTGGCGTGGATGGCTTGTTTGATGGCGCGGACAACAGCTTTCATATCCAACGCCCCGTGATGGTAAAAGCTACTATCTTCGGCGGCTAAAATAGCATGGATAAACTGGGGCGAAACTTGATTTAGTGGTACTACTGATGTATGCTCTTGGTCATGAGTCAGCAACGTTCCTAATGGTAAATTATTGCGATCGCTAAACTGCATTGCTAGTTGATTTTGGGCAATATCTGCGGCACGAATGGGTGCAAAATAAGGTAACAAGCGGATCACTAGGCATATTAGCAGCACCGCGAGGATAACTTTACTAGTCTGCTTAATTTTGGTTAGCGATCGCAAAATTAATTTCATCAGGGAATCCCCTGCTCAAGAAAACTACCTTAATTTTGACGCAGCGATTACATCTACATCAGGAAATATGTCAAATACTTAATAATTGATTGGTGATAACCTAGCAGATGTAAGTTAATAAACCTTTTACATAAATCTTTTTTTGCCTCGCGCAAAGGCGCTAAGACGCTAAGAAGAACGCGAAAATAAGGACTTTTGTAAGAGGTCTAATATTTACATAACTTAAAGTTTTATTAATAGTTAAGAATTGTACTAATTTCTTGGAACAATCACAGTGAATTAGTTATCTATATAAATAAACATATCATTATTGATAAACGCTATAAATTCTCCTCTGCGCTTCTGCGTGATTTTTTTAATAACCCCAGAGGCAAAGATAATGCAGACAAAATCCAGAGATTATAAATTAATAAAAATATGATTATTAGAATTTTAATCCAATGTCTTCTCGTCCTGACATTACTCCTAGGAATATCAGGCTGTAGTTTTTTTGGAATCAACTCAGGTAAAGAACAACTACCAGCAGTTTCTCCACTGACACCACCAACTTTACCAAACTGGATTGAACAAATTAGTCCCATTGGAGATGCAAAACCTCTTAACCAAATCCGTATCCGCTTTAAAGAAGCTTTAATACCAGTTGAAAGTCTGGACAGCCCAGAACAGCAGAAATTATTGCAAAAATTTGCACTTTGGCCGCCCTTACCCGGTCAATTTCGCTTTTTGACACCGCGCATGGTGGGTTTTCAAGCTGACAAAGCATTACCGATTGCAACAAGATTTCAAGTTACTCTCAAAGCAGGTTTAGCAGATTTAAAAAATCATCATCTAGACAAAGATTTATCTTGGACTTTCAATACCGAATCTATCAAATTGACTAATTTACCTGGTGTCAATCCCATTGAGAAAGCTGATGCTGAACCTATTGATTTACAACAAAAGTTACAGTTTACTTCCAATGCAGAATTGGATTTAGCTTCTGTACAAGAACATTTACAGTTAACCCCAGAAGGTAAAAATCAAGGTGTACACTTCAAAGTTGAATTAAACAAAGAAGAAAAACCCTTAGAAAATGAAGAACCTTTAGAAAAGTTTGACCCTTCAGTACGCAATTGGATTTATAATCTCACTCCACAAAAAAATCTCGAAAAAGCAACCCCTTATCGTTTAGTATTTTCTCCGGGAATACACCCTGCTTATGGCAATCTGCCTACCCAAAAAGAATTTGCCAGTAAGTTAGCGACTTATTCGCCTTTAGCATTTCAGAAAATTAACTTTTATGGAAAACCAGATGCAGGTGGAACCTATGGACGATTTATTAAAGGCAGTCCCCAGTTAGAATTTAATAACGTATTAGTGGCAGATTCAGCTAAAGAAAATATTACCATTAATCCAGCACCAAAAGACATTGCGAGAATTTTGCAAGTAAATGAACAAGATAGAATTGTTGGGATAAATCCCTATGCCCTAGAACCAGCCAAGACTTATACAATTACTATCGGCGGAAATCTCAAAGATAAGTTTGGGCAGACTTTGGGGAAACCCATCACATTGAAATATGAGACTGGAGATTTAGCCGGCGATATCTGGGCACCATCAGATTTAAATATTTTCCCCGCAGGTAAAAATTTACAGCTAAATATTAATACAGTAAATTTGCCAGAATCTAAATATAAAGCAGCTTATCGAGTAGTGCAACCAACAGATTTAGTTTATTTTAACTATGCTAATGATTTATTACCGAAACCCTCTGAATGGGCAAGTTTCAAAGTAGCAACTCATAAAAATCAATCAGTTGACGTGACTGTTCCTCTGGGAGAAAAAATCAGTGCTGCTACAGGAATGTTAGCTTATGGAGTGCAAGCCCGTACTAATAAATATCAGGACAATGGTAAGGAACTCTGGCGAGAACCTACAACTTATGGCTTGGTGGAATTGACGAATTTGGGCGTATTTACTCAGTGGTTTCCTGAGTCAGGCTTAATTCGCGTCAATCATCTTACAGATGGTTCGCCAGTGAAAGCCGCTGCTATAGAAATTTATCAATCAAAATTACAAGCAAAATCTCGCCCTGAACCTTTACCTTGTGCAACAGGTAAAACTGATGAAAATGGAACTAAGAGAATTAACCGTGAAGAATTACAGCGATGTAATTCTGAAAATCCAAGTTCTGTTAAATCACCACAATTATTAGTAATTGCCCGTGAAAATCAAGATTGGGCATTTGCCAGAACTGAGGAATATAGCGGCGTTTATGGTTATGGTATTGATGCAGGTTGGCAAGATGGTAAGCCAGAATCACGCGGGGTCATTTTCTCAGATAGGCAGTTGTATCAACCAAGTGAAAAAGCTTGGTTTACTGGTTTTGCTGACTATTTACAAAATGGGGCAATTCAGCAAGATAAAAATACTGTTTATGAATTAACTCTGGTAAATCCTGATGGACAAAAGACCAGCTTAGGTACGCAAACAACAAATGAATTTGGTACATTTTCTCTAGAACTACCAATCAAGACCACTCAGCGTTTAGGCTATTATTCAATTCAGGCTAAGGGGAAGAACAAACATGAAATTTCTGGGGAATTTCGGGTAGCTGAGTTTAAGCCACCCAATTTTCAAGTCGAACTCAACTTGAATAAAGAATTTGCATATATTGGCGATCAAGTTGATATTCAATCTACAAGTAATTATTTATTTGGTGCGGCTGTAGAAGCAGGCGAAGCGAAATATTTTATCACTCGCCAGCAAGCTAATTTTATCCCCAAAGGTTGGGAAGAATTTACTTTTGGTCGGCAATGGTTATGGCCGGAAGAAATACCTACTATATCTAGTGATATATTACAAACTAATGCTCAATTAGATGCTAATGGTAAAAGTAGTCAAAGAGTAATTGTGGCTGATGATTTACCATATGCGATGACTTATCGGGTAGATGTGCAAGTTGCAGATGTTTCTAATTTGTCTGTAGCAAATTCTAAAATTTTTACAGCGTTACCAAGTAATCGCCTAATTGGGTTAAAAAGTAATTTCATTGCTGATGCTGGTAAAGCTTTCCCTGTTGAAGTGATTGTTACTGACCCTACAGGAAAACTAATCACAGGTCAACGAGTGCGGCTAGAGTTACAACAGATAAAATACAGCAGTGTCACCCAGTTAGTGGAAGGTAGCCAAACGCCAAAAAATCAAGTCGAATATAAAACAGTTGCACAAACAGAAATTACATCTGCTAACAGTCCGCAATCGGTAAATTTGACGCCAGCGGAATCTGGTTCATATCGAATTAGAGTTAATTTTAGCGATGCCAAAAGTGAATTAACTGCCACAGATTTACAAATTTGGGCAACTGGAGGTAATTCAGTATTTTGGGGTGCGAGAGAAAAAGATGTCTTAGAAGTTAAGCTAGATAAAAAAGAGTTTAAACCAGGAGAAACCGCTACTGTACTAATTCAATCTCCCTATGCAGATGCAGAATTATACTTTGCCGTAATTAAAGACAAACCTCTTTATCAACAGATTACCAAAGTTGAGGGAGGCGCACCACAAATTCAGTTTCAAGTTACGCCAGAAATGTTACCTAATGCAGCCGTCGAAGCTGTATTAATCAGACAAGGTAAACCTCTCAACGAAGTGGAAGTAGGAAGTTTAGATAACTTAGTCAAGATTGGTTTTACACCTTTTAAAGTTAACTTGGAAGATAAGTATTTAAAACTGCAAGTTAAGCCATTGCAACCATCACTAGAACCTGGTGCAGAGTCAACAATACAGCTAGAATTGAAAGATCATCAAGGAAATCCCACCAAAGGACAGTTTACAGTCATGGTGGTAAATGAGGCGGTGTTACAACTTTCTGGCTATCGTCCGCCGAATTTGGTGGATACAGTTTATGCAGAACAGCCAATATCTACCCGCTTTAGCGATAACCGTCCAGATGTGATATTACAGCCACAAGATATAGCTAAACCCAAAGGTTGGGGTTATGGCGGTGGTTTATCAACTGGTGCAGCAAATACGCGTGTCCGCACCGATTTTCAAGCTTTAGCTTACTACAACGGTTCTGTTCTCACCGATGCTAACGGTAATGCACAGATAACCTTTAAATTACCGGATGACTTAACCACATGGCGAGTGATGGCTGTCGCTACCGATGGAAATCTGCGTTTTGGTAATGGCGAGGCGACGTTTATCACTACTAAGCCACTGCTAACTAATGCCATCTTGCCACAGTTTGTCCGTCTGGGCGATCGCCTCCTTGCTGGTTTATCCGTCACCAACAACACTGGAAATACAGAAAATCTCTCAATTAATGGCGAACTTAGCGGTACAGTTAAGTTTGCTGAAAAAAATCCTACGGCTACTAGTTTGCAAACCAAAGCTGAATCTGCAACCCACGCTTATCGCTTTCCAATGGTAGCGGATAGTGTAGGAGTCGGTAAAGTTCGCTTTACCACTCAGCTAAATAATACAGCCGCAGATGCTTTTGAAGTTCCTTTGGAAGTTAAGCCAATTGAAATTACAGAAAAAGTTGTGGAAACTGGTGTAACTGCAAAACAAGTAAAAATTCCCCTGAATGTTGATAAAAATAACTTTCCGGAAGCGGGAGGTTTAGATATTCAGTTGGCGAGTACTTTAATTCCAGAAATTAAAGCACCAGCAAAGCAGGTTTTATCAGATAATGATTTACCATTTACAGAACCGGTTGCAAGTCAATTAATGATTGCTGCTAATCTGGAAAAATGGGGACTGGGGACTGGTGACTGGGGACACTTCGGCAAGCTCAGTGCATCGCTGGGGACTGGGAAAACTTCTCAATCTCCTGTTTCAGATTTTAATATTAGTCAACACGCAAATCAAGCAATTGAACAATTGCAAAAACTCCAAATAGCTGATGGTGGTTTTGCCGCTTTTCCAGGACAAGAAAAATCTGATCCTTGGGTTTCTTCCTATGCGGGTGAATCTTTAATTAAAGCAAGTCAAGCGTTCCCTAATTTAGTTGATTCTGCAATGCTGTCTCGCCTTAAAGCTTATTTGCAAAAAGTTCTGGCGAACCCCGGAGAATATGATTTTTGCAAACAGCAACTATGTAAAAGACAACTGCAACTTCATGCTTTAATAGCTTTAGCAGAACTGGGAGATAAACGTAATACTTTCCTTGCAGATATTTATGAACAACGCAACAACTTTGATTTAGTAACTCAAATTAAATTGGCGCGATACTTATCTCAATTTTCAGAATGGCAAGATGAATCTCAACAATTAATCAACAAACTGCAACAGAACATATATGAAACTGGTCGGACAGCAGTTGTCAGTTTACCCAGCAGTTGGGGATGGATGAGTTCATCTACCACAGCCCAAGCGCAAGCTTTACGATTATTTATTGCCAAACAAAGTAAACCGGAAGTCATAGATAAGTTATGCCAAAGTCTTCTCGCACTGCGACGGGATGGGACATGGCAAACTAACTATAACAATGCCCAAGCATTAACAGCTTTAGTAGAATATAGTCAACTGCAACCCACACCACCTAATTTTGTTGCTACAGTACAGTTAGCTGGTAAAAAGTTAGGAGAAAATCGCTTTAATGGCTATAAAAATCCTAGCCTACAGCTAAATGTGCCCATAAATAAATTACCCCGTGGTCGTCATGATTTAACGCTACAAAAATCAGGTAATGGCACCTTGCACTATCTGGTTGCTTATAATTATCGCTTGCAAGGAAATCAACCAGGACGATTTAATGGATTACGCATAACACGACAAATTAGTCAAGTAAATGAAGACAAGACTTTACAAAAAACAGGTCTTTACGCCCTCGATAAACCCTTGACTTTAGCCCCCGGACAAGTGTTTGATATTGGTTTAGAAATCATCAGCGATCGCGCAGTAGATCATGTAGTAATTAAAGATCCACTACCAGCAGGTTTTGAGGCGGTTGATGCAAGTTTTCAAACTACCACAGCAGCATTACAAGCAAAAGCCGATAGTTGGGAACTTGGCTTTAGGAATGTGTACCGCGATCGCATTATCGCCTATGCCGACCACTTAGAACCAGGAGTATATAGCCTGCATTATTTGGTACGTTCTGTTACTCTCGGTACATTTTCCTGGCCTGGTGCTGAAGTTCACCTGCAATATGCACCAGAAGAATTCGGACGTACTGCTGAATCTACACTAATAGTGCAGGAAAGTAAATAGGGACTTCTGTAAGCTTTTCTACATCAAGATTGTATATCTAATTGTGTTGACTGATGACGATGACTGATATCATGTCCGTTTAAACACTTATGATATCTGTAGAGGTCGGTAATTGGGAATTGGTAATTGGTAATTGGTAATTGGTTTTGAGTATTATCTATTACCCATTACCCATTACCTATTACCAAGCAAACCGACTATAGCAATCCTAATTGATTTGTCAGAAAATTCACCCCCTTAGCAAGGGCAGCCAGTGCGCTATCGCGCTTTGCCGACAGCCGCGCATCTGGCGTGGGACTACAGGGGGGTTACGACTATCTCAAATTCTCACGAATGATTTAGGACTGCTATAGCAATCCTAATTTATTTGTTGTATAGCAGGAGAAAGAAAGATTGACGACATGGGTCAAGTATCTAACTGAGGACTGAGATGATCTCTCATTATTGATAAAAAACTAATGATAAACATTGAGTAATTTCAATGGGACTTTGATCACAATGAATAATAATTATTTCTAATGATGACCTTTAAAAATTAGCATTTTACCATTTGAGTGTTTCAAGCAAATATAGTAATAAGCGAATTGACTCTAGACACAATTTTGGTAAAAACTAATGGTTGCAATCACTAAACCTCATGAAGTTATTTCTCATCCAGGACGTTTAACTATCCAAACGCTTGAAATTGCTGCTCAAACAACTGCTATTCGTTGTCTAGACTGGGATAGAGAACGTTTTGATATAGAATTTGGTTTACGAAATGGAACTACTTATAATTCTTTCCTGATTCAGGGGGAAAAAGTCGCCTTAATTGATACTTCTCACCGCAAGTTTGAGCAGTTATATCTTCAAATACTATCAGGATTAATTGACCCAAGTAAAATAGAATACTTAATTATTAGTCATACAGAACCAGACCATAGCGCTTTAGTCAAAGATATCTTGCAATTAGCTCCTTCTATTACCATTGTTGGTGCTAAGGTAGCGATTCAGTTTCTGGAGAATATGGTTCACCAGTCATTTAAATCAAAGCTGGTGAAAAGCGGAGAACGCTTAGATTTAGGTGACGGTCACGAATTAGAATTTATTTCTGCACCTAACTTACACTGGCCTGACACCATCTTTACTTATGACCACAAAACTAGCACGCTCTACACCTGTGATGTGTTTGGAATGCACTATTGTGACGATCATACTTATGATGAAAATTTAGAATTAATAGAAGAAGATTTTAAATATTACTATGAATGTCTCATGAGTCCCAATGCTCGGTCTGTTTTGGCAGCTTTAAAGCGGATTGAAAACTTAGAAATCAAAACAGTTGCAACTGGACATGGGCCTTTACTGCAAAACTACATTCCTCAATGGATTTCCTTATATCAAAACTGGAGCTTAGAACAATCAAAAACAGATACTTTAGTAGCACTATTTTACGCAGAAGATTACGGTTATAGTGAATATTTAGTACGTGCAATAGCACATGGATGTGTAAAAACAGGTGTGGCAGTAGAATTAGTCGATATTAATAGTGCTGAGCCTCAAGAAATTAGAGAATTAGCCACACAAGCCTCTGGTTTAGTGATTGGAATGCCACCGCAATCTTCAGTAGCGGCTCATGCTGCTTTAAGTACCATCTTAGCTGCTATTCACACTAAACAATCTATTGGTTTAGTAGAGTCAGGAGGAGGAGAAGATGAACCCATTTACCCTTTACGCAATAAGTTTCAAGAATTGGGCTTAACTGAAGTTTTCCCCCCTATCTTAGTCAAAGAAAATCCTACTCCAGCAACAGTACAACTTTGCGATGAAGCCGGCACAGATATGGGTCAATGGTTAAACCGCGATCGCACAATCAAACAAATTAAATCCATCAACACAGAACTAGAAAAATCCTTAGGACGTATTAGCACTGGATTATACATTATTACCGCCAAAAAAGGAGAAATTCAGAGTGCAATGTTAGCTTCTTGGGTGACTCAAGCAAGTTTGAACCCTTTAGGAGTAGCGATCGCTGTGTCCAAAGACCGAGCAATTGAATCCTTAATGCAGATTGGCGATCGCTTCGTTCTAAATGTTTTAGAAGAAGGAAACTATCAAGCATTAATGAAACATTTTCTCAAACGTTTTGCTCCTGGTGCCGATCGCTTTGCTGGAGTGAAAACATATCCTGCGAATAATGGCTCTCCTATTCTTGCAGACGCTCTAGCTTATATAGAATGTGAAATTACCACCCGAATGGACTGCGGCGACCATTGGGTCATTTATAGCACCGTCCAAACTGGAAGAATCGCCAAAATAAATGCACTTACCGCCGTCCATCATCGCAAAATCGGCAATCATTACTAAATACGATTCGGGCATTGGGCATAGGGAAAAACTTGCCGCAACTTCTCCCCAGCCCCCCAGCCCCCCTCCTCCCCTGCTTCTTCCCAATCCCCAGCCCCCAAAAAGCCATGTATAAGCCTGTTGAAGATAACCCAATTTCTCTATATGAAATTAATCGTGGACGCATCGTTAGAAGCTTGGAATTTATCCAAGATGTGATTATAATTTCCCTGTGTATAGGATTATTTAGCTTCATGGTGTTACAGGTGAGAGATATGTTTCTCTCGCTGCTTCCTCCTTTAGATTTCCATGTTGTTACTGCTGATATTCTCTTTTTGCTCATCTTGGTTGAGTTATTCCGACTGTTAATTATTTACCTACAAGAACAACGAATATCTATTGGCGTAGCTGTGGAAGTTTCCATTGTTTCCGCTTTAAGAGAAGTCATCGTCAAAGGTATTTTAGAAACTAATTGGAGCCAAGTTTTAGCGACTTGTGCCTTCTTATTAGTTCTAGGAATACTACTAATTCTCCGAGTTTGGCTACCTCCCACCTTTGAAGGTATCGACCCGGAACAACAAATATCTCAACGTTATAAAACCCGAGAACAATCCAAATAGGCGACTGGTGATTAGGGGCTGGGGACTGGTGATTAGGGACTGGGGACTGGGAAAAAATAACTTTGCCCAATACTTCGGCTTCGCTCAGTACAAGTGCCCAATGCCCTATGCCCCATGCCCCATGACGCCACTTGCTCCACTTGGGCAGAGCCACAGACCGCAGTGGCTCCCCAATGACGCCACTTGCTCCACTTGGGCTTTGCCCAAGACCGCAGTGGCTCCCCAATTGCCAATTTCCGAGGTTACTATGTCTGCAACTACAATCACCCCCAACCGTCCTAGAGATGTTCAGGTTACAGAGATTGGTAACAATACCATAATCTTGCGATCGCGGACTTGGGAAAGACTAAAATTTGAGGTTGAATATTCCCGTCAACGGGGAACCACCGCAAATTCTTATCTCATCCAAGCTGATAAAAAAGCCCTCATCGACCCTCCTGGTGAATCTTTTACGGAAATTTACCTCCAGCAGCTAGCACAACACCTAGACTTAACTACCCTCGATTATGTCGTTCTCGGTCACATCAACCCCAACCGCAGAGCTACCCTTGAGGTATTGCTTGCTCAAGCTCCTCATGTCACCTTAATTTGTTCTCGTCCTGCTGCTAATACTCTCAAAGCTGCTTTTCCTGACTGGGAATCACGCATCCAAGCCGTGCGCTTCAACGATACTTTGGATTTAGGACAAGGACATGAACTGTCATTTATCACCGTACCAACTCCCCGCTGGCCAGATGGACTTTGTACCTATGATCCTGCTACTAAAATTCTCTACACAGACAAATTTTTTGGCGCTCATATTTGCGAAGATACTCTGGTAGATGAAGATTGGAAGGCCTTAGATGCAGAGCGTCGTTACTATTTTGACTGTCTTCATGCACCCCAAGCTAAACAAGTCGAAGTAGCCTTAGATAAATTAACAGCTTTGGGAGCAAAATTATATGCCCCTGCTCATGGCCCAGTTGTACGTTATAGCCTCAGCCGTTTTACCTATGACTATCGTCAATGGTCTCAAGAACAAAAATCTCAAGAGCTAAGTGTAGCTTTACTTTATGCTTCTGCTTATGGCAATACAGCAATTTTGGCTAATGGCATTGCCCAAGGTTTGATTGAAAACGGAGTGAATGTAGAATCAATCAATTGTGAATTAGCAGACCCCGCAGAGATTACCCGTATCGTAGAAGCTTGCGACGGCTTTATTATTGGCTCACCCACCTTAGGCGGTCACGCACCAACGCAAATTCAAACAGCTTTAGGAATTGTCTTATCAACGGCAACTAAAACTAAATTAGCAGGAGTGTTTGGTTCTTATGGTTGGAGTGGAGAGGCAGTTGATGTTATAGAAAGTAAGCTCAAAGATGCCAATTATCGATTAGGGTTTGAAACTATTCGAGTGCGGTTCAGTCCTACACCTGAGATTTTACAACAATGTCAACAAGCAGGTGCTGCCTTTGCCCAAACCTTGAAAAAAACCAAAAAATTGCGTACTCCTCGCCAAGGTGTGACGGAAGCACAAATAGACCGTACTGAACAAGCAGTGGGGCGAATCATTGGTTCTTTGTGTGTTGTGACAACTCGCGACGGGGAAGCCCACAAAGGAATTTTAACTTCTTGGGTATCTCAAGCAACTTTTAACCCACCAGGGATTATGATAGCCATTGCTCAAGAGCAGAACGCAGATTTAATGCGTCATCCAGGTGATAAATTTGTACTCAATATCCTCAAAGAAGGAAGAAATGTCCGACGATATTTTTCTCATCATAGCACTTTAGGCGATAATCCTTTTGCTAATCTTTCTACACAAACTGCTCTTAATGGTTCTTTAATTCTCAATGAAGCATTAGCTTATTTAGAATGTACAGTCCAAAATCAGATCGAATGTGGTGATAGGTTGTTAATTTATGCCGTAGTCGATAAAGGAGAAGTGTTAGAAATTGATGGCGTAACTGCCATCGAACATCGAAAATCGGGAAGTTATTATTAAAGCCATCAGCATACAATGGCAATGAGGCTTTGATACTCGTGATCAGTTCCTCACCCAAATCCTCTATCGTAGGGTGTGTCGCCCAGCGCAACACACCATCGATTTTCGGTAAGTTTTGAAACAATCTGCCAACCAATTACCACGGTAATATCAAGAGTTTTAATCCCCTTGCGGGGTAGTAGTGATTTGAAACTTCACCTGATTTATAAAGCTAATCGTCGCTACAGCCTCACCCTGAAAGTAACATGATTAAAGTTGACACTCGAAGAACCCCACCCCACCAAAGCTATGCTTTGCATCCCCTCCCCGTTGACGGGGAGGGGTTGGGGATGGGGTTTAACGACTGTGGGAAACATAACTAATTACCCGGACATGATATCAAGCATTGGATCAAGCTCAAGATATTGGCGTTCTCATATTCTCCAGTTCTGTTTTCTTAGAGTTAAAAGAAGTTTTATTTCGTCCAAAATTTGATAGATATCTCATATCATGTCCGTTTAAACACTTATGATATCTGTGGAGGTCGGTAATTGGGAATTGGGAATTGGTAATTGGTTTTGAGTATTACCTATTACCCATTACCCATTACCTATTACCAAGCAAACCGACTATATCGTAAGTAATTAGCCGAACTTGATATCAGTTTATTAAGGCGACAAGAATTTCTAGAATATTTAACAGAAACTGCTCAGTTTATTGATGTCACTGAACAGATTGATGAATGCCGAGATCCAAAAGACAACAAATATCTGGAATTGGCGGTGAGTGGCGAAGCAGAGTGTATTGTTACTGGAGATGATGATTTGCTAGTGCTAAACCCTTGGCGAGGCATAAAGATTTTGACTGTTCAAGAATTTTTGGCAAACAACTAGTCAGTACTTAGCACTCTTGCCTATCGATATAGCCAAACTCGTAGTAGTGACAGCAGTTGTTCGGTATCTACGGGTTTGGTAATGTAGTCAGAAGCTCCTGCTTCGATGCACTTTTCACGATCGCCTGGCATAGCTTTGGCAGTTAAGGCAATAATTGGTAGTGAGCGAAATTCCTGCTGCTGGCGAATGGCCTGGGTAGTTTCGTAACCATCCATTTCTGGCATCATCACATCCATGAGAACAATGTTAGTCTCAGGATTAGCTTGCAATACTTCAATACCAGCCCTGCCATTTTCTGCAAATAGCACTTGCATTTGATAACCTTCTAAAAAACTGGTGATGGCAAAGATATTTCGCAAATCATCATCGACAATGAGAATTTTTTTATGAGCAAGCACAGGATCGGTTTGGTGCAGTTGTTCTAATATCTGGCGCTTGGGTTGGGGTAAATTAGCTTGCACCCGATGTAAAAATAAGGCAGTTTCATCTAACAAACGTTCTGGCGATCGCACATTCTTAATGATAATTGTCTCTGCTAATCGCCTCAGTTGAGTTTCCTGTTGTCGAGTCAGTTCTTTGCCAGTGTAAACTATGATTGGCAGTTTCAAAAGGTTGGGTTTAAGCTTAATTTGCTCAATTAGTTCTAGCCCACTCATATCAGGTAAACCTAAATCTAGCACAATACAATCAAATCGCTGAGATTGCAAAATCTGGAGTGCTTCTGTTCCTGAATCTACTGCTGTACTCTGAACATCGCCATTACCAATCAGTTCGATAATACTTTGGGCTTGCACAGGATCATCTTCTATAATTAGCAGATTTTTCACCTTACGCTCAATAAAGCTATTAATCTCAGTGAATACCTGAGTCAAGGCTTCTGGAGATACGGGTTTTTGCAGGTAAGTGACTGCTCCTTGCTGTAATCCTCGTTGTTCTCTGTCGTCAACAGAAAATATATGTATGGGAATGTGTCTAGTTTCGGGATCGCGCTTGAGACGATCTAACATTGTCCAGCCATCCATCCCCGGCATATGAATATCTAAAGTAATTGCATCGGGTTTAAACTGTTGTGCTAGTGTTAGACCTTGCTTGCTTTGTAAAGCAACGATGACTTTAAAGCTTTGTTGACGCGCCATGTCTAGTAAGATGCGGGCAAACTTATCATCATCATCCACAATTAACAAGACGCGATCGCCACTTTGAATATTATCGCGATCGTCTGCAATTTCATGAGAAAATGTGGGGAGGTGCCACTGCGATTTTGCGGTTTCCCCAAGTGGAGCATGTGGCGTTGGGGAGTGGGGAGTTGGTGGGGGCGCAACACCTTGCGCCCGTACTTGGGAAATGGGAGTGGATAATGAGGTATAAGTCTGGGGTAGGTAGAGGGTGAAAATACTTCCCTGTCCTGGTTCGCTAACTAATTCAATTCTCCCTCCTAGCAGTTGAGCCAACTCGCGGCTAATGGATAATCCTAAGCCAGTTCCCCCATATTTACGGCTGGTTGTGCCATCAGCTTGCTGAAATGCCTCAAAAATAATCTTCTGTTTCTCGGCTGGAATGCCAATACCAGTATCGCTAACTGCAAAGGCAATCATCGGATTATCGCCTTGGACTGTCTCTGTAGCCATACTGATTTGTAAGTTCACACTCCCCTGTTCAGTAAACTTAAAAGCGTTAGCCAGCAGGTTTTTCAGTATTTGTTGCAGGCGTTTGGGGTCGTGAGAAATTGTTGGGGGCAAATTTTCATTTAGTTCAATTGCAAAACTGAGTTTTTTATTTCGGGCAAGTTCAGAGAAAGCCCGCTCTAAAGATTTTTGCAAATCTTCAAAAGTTATTTCTTCAATGTCTACTGACAGAGTTCCCGACTCAATTTTTGCCAAATCTAAAATGTCATTAATCAATTCCAACAAATCGGTGCCAGCAGAGTAAATTGTCCGACTATACTCTACCTGTTTCTCAGTCAAGTTGCCCCCTAAATTATCTGACAGCAACCTTGCTAAAATTAACAAACTGTTGAGCGGTGTTCGTAATTCATGGGACATGTTGGCGAGAAATTCTGATTTGTATTTAGAAGACAACATCAGTTGTTCTGCTTTCTCTTCTAAGGACTGCCTTGCTAGCTCAATTTCCTGATTCTTGCCAGCAACTTGTCGGTTTTGTTGTTCTAACAATTCTGCCTTTTCTTCTAGCTCTTCATTCAGTTGCTGTAATTCTTCGTTGGACTGCTGTAACTCTTCTTGCTGTTGTTTCAGAAGTATTTGAGATTTTTCTAATTCGTGTGTTTGTTCTTCTAAAAGTTGATTGCTTTGTTTGAGTTCTTCTTGCTGTAGTTGTAATTCTTCTGTTAAAGCTTGAGATTCGTCTAGTAATTGTTGAGTTTGCCAACTGGAGGCGATATTATTTAAATATACACCAATAATTTCACTAAATTGCTCTAAAAATGCCAGATGCATCTCACTAAAACGCTGCAAGGAAGCGAGTTCAATTACAGCCTTGACTTCTGTCTCGAATAGCACAGGCAACACAATAATGTTCAGTGGTGTTGCTTCTCCCAAGCCGGAACTGATGCGGATGTAATCACTTGGCACTTCAGTTAACAGAATTCTTTGTTTTTCTAGGGCACATTGCCCTACTAATCCCTCACCCAAGCGAAATTGATTTGCTAAGTGTTTGCGTTCTTGATAAGCATAGCTATTCAATAATTTCAGCACAGGCTGGTTATCAATGGTATCCATCACATAAAAAATGCCTTGCTGTGCCCCAACTAAGGGTGCAATATTTGACAATATTAGACGAGATACACTTTCTAAATTTCGTTGCCCTTGGAGCGTCTGAGTAAACTTGGCCAAATTAGAATTGAGCCAAATTTGCTCATCATTTTTTTGAGTTGTGTTTCGCAGATGAACAATCATCTCGTTGAATGTTCGCGCTAACAGCCCAATTTCATCTTGGCGATCGCTATTTGCTAAGCTCACTAATAAGTTGCCATCTGCAATATTTTCTGCTATATCAGAAAACTGTTTCAGCGGTCTTGAAATATGTCGCGTTAAAATGAATCCGATTAAAGCTAAGATTAAAGATAATATGGGAATACTGTAAGTAATTGTAGCGATAGTTCGTTGAGTAACTGCTTGTGAGTTTTGCGATCGCTCCTGCAACAGTCTATCCTCCTCAACTTGCATCGCTTGGATAGTCTTGCGAATCTCAGCCATCAGCTGCTTGCCTTCCCCTCTTTGAATCAGCTTCTGGGCAGCCTCAAAACCTTGGTTTTGACGCAAAATTATGGTTTGTTGAAGTTCAGCCAGCTTCTTGTTTATTAATGGCTCCAAAATATCAAGTTGACGCTGTTGGTTGAGGTTATCCGCCGTTAACCGCCGAAGTTCTTTGACTTTTGGCTCTAAAACTTGAATTGCAGTTTGTAATGGTTCCAGATAACGCTGTTCTCCACTGATAATGTAACCGCGTTGCCCAGTTTCAGCATTTGTCACTTGAGAGCTAAGTTCTTCGAGCTGACTTAACACCTGGTAGGTGTGTTTTTCTCGGCGCGAAGTTTCAATGAGTTCGTTGGTGCTTTGGTAGGAGATTAGACCAATGGTGGTTAAAAGTGCCACACTTATGGCAAAACCGAATCCTATTTTGGTTCCAATCTTCAAACGTTTCAACATTGAGGTTTTTTTATTATTTCTGTTGCTATTGTGACTATTTATCTAGAACCTAGATAGAATATTTACTGTAGTCAGGCTTTTTCAGTTTATATACCTTGATAAGTGTGAGAACTCTAAATTTGTGTAAATAATTTTAAATTGAGATTTTAAATTGAGATTTTATTCAAAAAAATTATAATCTTTTTTGCTGCATCTAGATAGTTGCTCTGTGAGAAGAAACTGAAAACAGTGATTATTTTACTCAGATATTGCGCCTCTCCGTAGAAATCCTGCCAACGTAAAACTATGTGCGAAGTCGCTACCTTATTTTTATTAGCTTTTATCGTTAAATCAAGGGTTTTAGTTAAATACTGAGTAAATAAATTATATCAATTTTTATTGGTGCAAAATGTGATCGCCCAAGGGGTGCGATTAACGCTCCCGCAAAAAATGGCAAAAACACATTTAACTTAAAAACCTCAAATCCTTACTGGGTAATAGTTCCAAAATGTGTTTCATCAAAAGCACCTGCACTGACGCCGCACTACTGATTATCAATCAAATAAACACTTTCTTTCCCTACTCCCCACTTCCACGGTCTCTCGCCCGTCCGTTGCGGACATCTTGCCCACACCACAAAAGTATAAATATTTTTCTACTTATAAATAATTATACTTTTTTTAAAAAAACTATTTACATTATCTTGTTCTAAATATTACAATAAATTTCGTAACCCTTTTTGCTTGTTCATCTTGGTTATGAGCTTAAAGCATCATTTTTAAATGTGTGGTGCATTTGTTTAGCCCAATATAATCTAAGTACAATAATGAGAGATAGTGAATGCACTGCGTTAAACATTACGTATTTATCGCTAGTTTACTAATAACTAACTGTTCTTATCAATTCGTTCCCCCTAATTCATCTGTAGCAGAATCCAGCCCGGATATTGTCCAAACAGCCAGTCCAACTGTCTTGGCAAAGATAAGTTATCTTTCGCCGTTAGAGCAACAGGTGATTGATGAAATGACCAAGGTGCGGACAAATCCTAAAGCATATATCCCTATTCTGGAAAATTATAGAAAGCGCTTCCAGGGCAACCGCGTCAGATTATCCAGTAATACCTATTTGCTAACTACTGAAGGAGTAAAACCAGTTGATGAGGCGATCGCATTTCTCAGGTCGGTTCGTCCAATCAGTGCATTAACTGCATCCAGGGGCATGTCTTTGGGCGCTAGAGATCATGTCCTAGACCAGGGCCCAAAGGGTGCAACAGGTCACAATGGCAGCGATGGCAGTAACCCCTTTAATCGCATCAATCGTTATGGTAAATGGCAAACCACCGCAGGCGAAAACATCAGCTATGGCCCAAACACAGCCCAAGATATCGTCATGCAATTAATTATTGATGACGGAGTACCATCACGAGGTCATCGAAAAAACATCTTTAACAGTGCTTTCAAAGTCGCTGGTGTTGCTTATGGCACTCACAAAGTTTATAAAACAATCTGTGTAATTAACTATGCTGGAGGCTATCAAGAAAATTGAACTGGGGATTGGGGGCTGGGGATTAGGGACTAGGGATTAGGGACTGGGGATTAGGGACTGGGGACTGGTGACTGGGGACTCACAGTTAACAGTCATCCGTCATAACAATCATGGCTTTGCACCACCCGTTCCTTCAGATGTAGGTTTGATAGGGACACCATTGGTGAGGTTGAGAATGCCGGAAACAACGATCTTCTCACCAGCCTTGAGTCCTTCGAGAACTTGATAATTACCTCCCTGGATGCTTCCCAATTTCACGAGTTTTTGTTGAGCTACTAAAGATGGCCCTCCAGGTTGAGGTTTTTCTGGAGCTTCAGCAACAAAGACAAAAGTCTGCCCACCTAAACGAGATACTGCTGTCACTGGAATTAAAATTCCTGGACGTTCGTCCCAAATCAATTTGCTTGGTACTAACTGACGATTGAGCAGTTGGTTTCCAAAATTGCTAAAGGTGGCTTTAGCTAAAACTGACTGCGAACTTGTATTGGCATCTGGTGAGATAAAACTCACCTTACCCGTAGCTGTTGCTTTGCTTTCAGCATCCAACATTTGCACGGGTAATCCTAAACGCAACTGTTTAGCTTGGGTTAGTGGGATGGCTAGATTCAGTTCCAAAGAATCGTTTTTGGTAAGTGTGGTGAGTTGATCTCCTTTGCTGACATACTCTCCTACCCTCACTGGGATATCACCGACAATGCCAGTAAAAGGAGCTAGAACGTTTGTGTATTGCAATTGGACTTGGGCAGCTTGGACTTGGGCAGCTGCTTGAGATACTTGAGAACGAGCTTGAGCAATTTCTTCTGGACGCGAACCGTTTTCTAATTGCCTTAAGTTTTGTTGCTGTTGTTCCAGCGCGGCGGCTAGCTCATCAATATCAGAGCGTCTGCTTTTTTTGAGTTGTTCTAAGCGCCGTTGAGCTACAACCAGTGCAGCGTCAGCACTACGCTGTTCTTGAAGATATCCTTCTAGAGTATCTTGAGAAATTGCACCTTGTTGTCTTAATTGTTGATATCGCCTAGCTCGTGCCTGTGCTAGATCCAAATCAGATTTGGCTGAATTAATTTGAGCTTGGGCTTGAGCAATTTCTTCTGGTTGCGCTCCGGCTTGAGCATCAGATAGGCGAGCTTGAGCTTGAGCTAAGGTAGCTCTGGCTTGGGCAACTTCTTCAATGCGTGTACCTGCTTTGAGTTCGGCAAGACGTGCCTGGGATTGTTCTAGTGTGGCTTTTGCTTGTAATAGCTGGGCTTGGGCGTCATCACTTTGCAGGCGAATCACGACTTGCCCTTGTCGGATGCGATCGCCTTCTTTAAATGCAATTTGGGTAATTCGCCCCTCAACCTGTGGCTTGAGTGGTACTGAGCGGGGAGCTTCCAAGGAGCCAACTAACTCGGTAGCTTCTTGTATAGTTCCAGTTTCCACAGTGGCTAGCTTCACCGGAATCGCCATTGGTTTACCAGCTGCACCAGCGCCTTGGGGTGGATTACTGGCAAGGCTATTTTGCCACCAGCGCCAACCCAAACCACCACCTACCAGTAACAAAATAATTCCCAATATTAAAGGCCAAGGTCGCTTTTTTCTTGGCTTAGGCAGTTGTTGTTCAACTTCATTGGAATCAGTAACAGCAGGCTGTTCTGTTTCAAGGGAGATTGGGGAATCAGGGAATTGAGAATCGGGCATCTTCGTTGTCTCGTCTTTTAGATTTAGGCTTGAGCAATTTACTTTTGGCTGAAAAAGCTTGATATAAAATATCTTTCAGTGGTTTTTTCTAGATTTTTTCTAACTATAGATAGATTTGCAAAACTCGATTTTGAGTCTAATAATCTTGTACTTAATGTTGGTTAGGAATCATCTTTATTGATTATCGAAGTGCCAATACCACGCACAAACACCTCAACACAAGTGTCGATGTAGCATTCGTGACTATAGCCCAATATAGTGGGGGTATCGCTACAACGTAGCATCCCATGAAGCAGCATTCCAGCGAAACTATCCACAGATGCTCTTAGATTTATATCTAGGCGGACTTCACCCTTCTGTTGAGCCTTCTGTAGATAGACAACCAGCTGTTCGCGCAGAGATTTATCAATCTCGTATACAATCTGACGGGCGGCATCAGGATATCGCTTCGCTTCTCCTATAAATGTCCGAATTAAAGCTTCATGCTCCTCCATTGTTCGGCTGCAAAGCCTTGCATAATCTCTTAAGTCAATATATAGATTCTGAGTCCACTCGTCCTGATGGGCTAGAGACTCTGCCTGTAAAGCTACAGCCTGCTGGATTACAGCTGCTAGTAGTTGTTCTTTACACTGGAAATGGCGAAACAGAGTTACTTCATTCACTCCAGCAACACGAGCAATCTCACGCGTTGTAGCTTTAGTTAAACCTGAAGAAGCAAACACTTCAGTTGCTGCCTTAATTATCCTTGCACGAGTTTGTCCAGCCCTTGACGTTAAATTTCCCATGAGAATTATGCAAGTACTTGCTAGCAAATGTAAGTACTTGCTTGCATTATAAACACATAGGAGGAAAAATGTGTATAAAGTGTGAGTAGTTTTTAGCGATCGCGTAAAAACCTACGCTCACGAAGCAATCAGCTAAATTTTCTCACTATTAGTCTGTCAACCCAAAATTGCCAGATGAAGGCAGGGAGTAGGGAATTAGCTTTTTCGAGTTGAGGGCGAGTTTTTTCACGCAATCAAATAGGAGTTCTATTATATATAGGACTTACGCGCATTGTCATATTTTTTTCGTGTGGGTTGTCAATAGTCAAAAGTCAATAGTCCAAAAAAGCTTGATTTTTGAACGCCAGTCGCCTCAAGTCGGGTAACCCGCCCACGGCGCTGGCTCCCCTTGACTCTTGACTCTTGACACACGTCGCCAAAAATATGTGTGCCAGTTGCGTAAGTCCTGATATATTCTGGTTTTTTGTCAAATTCTCTTTAAGAAGAGTCCTAAAATTACTCTGTGGATAGATTTAGCTTGACCTGTACCTATGCTTTAATCACCTGAGGCACTCTTGTACTTCGTATACAACCAAGCATAGGAATACCTCTAGTTAGAGGTAAAAAATCACAAACAATGCTTAATTTGGAAAAATATAATTCTCAAGAATGAAGCTTTTTGCCCTTCAAACTCATTCCTAAAACAGATTTTAGCAATTATTTAATCAATTATAGTTAAGTTATGAATTTTGGAATGCATTGAGTTAGCAACTCGTGTTAACCCCTACTGCACCCAGATCTATTTATTAAAATTAGCGCTCTAGCACATTTATGAACTCTACAATTAATAAGCACATTGCCTTGATTTCTGTTCACGGTGATCCAGCGATCGAAATTGGTAAAGAAGAGGCTGGGGGACAAAATGTTTACGTGCGCCAAGTAGGTGAGGCGCTAGCCAAACAAGGGTGGAAAGTGGATATGTTCACTCGTAGATCAAGTCGTGAACAAGCGACGGTAGTTGAACATAGTGAAAATTGTCGCACCATTAGGTTAACAGCTGGCCCTACTGAATTTGTGCCTAGAGATAATATTTTTGGATATGCGCCAGAGTTTGTTCAGCAAATTCTTAAATTCCAAAAGCAATCAGGTATTTATTACCCATTGGTACATACTAATTACTGGATTTCTAGCTGGGTAGGAATGGAACTCAAGAAAATTCAAGATACTAAGCAGGTTCACACCTACCATTCTTTAGGAGCAGTTAAATATAAGTCAATATCTACAATTCCGCTAATTTCTAAGACTCGTTTAGCAGTTGAAAAAGAAGTTTTAGAGACAGCCGAGCGAATTGTTGCAACCAGTCCACAAGAAAAAGAACACATGCGATCGCTCGTTTCTCTTAAAGGCAATATTGATATCATTCCCTGTGGTACTGATGTTAAACGATTTGGCTCAATTCAACGGCAACAAGCCAGACAACAATTAGGAATAGACCCCGAAACGAAAGTAGTATTTTACGTGGGCAGGTTTGACAAGCGCAAAGGTATTGAAACCTTAGTGCGTGCTGTGAGTCACTTACGCTTGCAAGCGCCTTTGAAGCTAATTATTGGCGGTGGTAGTCGTCCAGGTCAGAGTGATGGCATGGAACGCGATCGCATAGAAAGCATTGTCAACGAACTAGGAATGAGTTCATTTACTAGCTTTCCTGGCAACCTCGACCATGAAATATTGCCCACCTACTACGCTGCTGCTGATGTCTGCGTTGTTCCTAGTCACTATGAACCCTTTGGGTTGGTGGCAATTGAAGCAATGGCCAGTGGAACTCCGGTAGTTGCTAGCGATGTCGGTGGTCTGCAATTTACTGTTGTACCAGAAAAAACTGGCTTACTTGCCAGGGCGAAAGATGAAGTCGCCTTTGCACAAGCAATTGAGCGCATTCTCTGTGACAATGCTTACAGAAATCAACTAGGCAAAGCAGCCAGACAGCGGGTAATTACAAAGTTCAGTTGGGATGGTGTCGCTGAACAACTAAGCGAACTTTATACCCATCTGCTGCAACAACCAGCTAAAGTTTACAACCAGTTATCAGCTTCATAAGTGATGAGTGATAACTGATAATTGATAACTGTTCACTGGATTAAGTTCCTTATCCCCAGTCCCCAATTCAAGCGATCGCACTTTTCCCTAGCACTGTGCGATCGCTTTTGATTTAAGCTATCCTTATTTGCTGCCAAGTAAGCACAGAAGGAGTATATACACAGATGGGGAAAGGTAGATTAGAAGCATTTAGCGATGGCGTACTTGCCATCATCATCACTATCATGGTGCTGGAACTAAAAGTGCCACATGGGTCTGATTTAGCTGCGCTGCGTCCCTTGGTTCCGGTATTTTTCAGCTATGTACTGAGTTTTATTTTTCTCGGAATCTACTGGAGCAATCACCATCACTTGCTACAGGCAATCCGCCATGTTAATGGTCGCATCCTTTGGGCTAACCTGCATTTGCTCTTCTGGTTGTCGTTAATTCCCTTTGTCACGGCTTGGATGGGTGAGAACCACTTCACCGCCTTGCCAGTTGCACTTTATGGTATCGTCATGTTCTGCTCTGGATTAGCTTACTTCATCCTCACCCGCGTCCTGATTTCTCACCACGGTAAAGATTCTGTTCTGGCGATCGCACTAGGTGCAGACTTGAAAGGAAAGATATCGGTAGTGCTTTATACTATAGCAATTCCATCTGCCTTTGTGAACTCGTGGTTTGCCTGTGCATTGTACATTCTGGTTGCAGTCATGTGGCTCATTCCTGACCGTCGCATTGAGAAGACTCTAAGCCAGTAAAGAATTTGTCACTAGTCAACAGTCAATTGTAAATAAAAATCACAAAAAGCGTAATCAGCATTTAATCATAAGTATTTAATTGTAAATCATAAAAAATAATTTTTTTTAAGGTTTGATTGGGGTCTCAATCCCCAGTCCTTAATTCCCATTGTCCAAGTTTCCCAGTTCAATTTTAGTGTGGTGTTTTCATGACTGAGAACAACCTCGATTTTTGCTGTCGCTAATCAGGAATATTATGAGCTTAAAACTTAGATTTAAACCAGTTTCATTTAGTTGGGTTGCTCTACACCCCCAACCTAAAGGAGTAATCCAATTTATTGGTGGGGCTTTTTTTGGTACATTTGTCCCCATGTTTTTTTATCGCTATCTACTTGAATGTTTATTCAAGCAGGGCTATACAATAATTATTCTGCCATTCAACTTTAGTTTTGACCATTATCAAGAGGCAGGTTTTCTCATCCGAGAACAGTATAAACTCATCCCGGAATTAGTGCGAATGGCGGAATTAGCAGGTTATGAATATGAAATTTATCTAGATGATTCTAACTTTTCTTGGATAGGTCATAGTATTGGCTGTAAATACATTGCACTTTTAGAAGCTTTTAGCGCTTTACCTCAAAAACGAGACAAATTAGAAGCTTTTATTCGTAAAATAGTCAAAGAGACATCAAGTGATTTATCCCCCGAAAAACAAGAAAAGAAAGTCCAAAGTGTTGTCAATGATTTGGAAATTCTCATTCATGACCTTGAAGACAAACGTTCAAATACAAAAAAATTAAGTTCCTATTATGTCAATCAAGATATTGCCAAAAATCAAACAAACTTTGATGAGTCAGATGTTAAAATTGCCAGTATCTTTATTAAAAACCAGATATCTATACTCTTAGCACCAGTCAATACAGGACTTGATAGCGCAATTAAACCTAAAGCCTTAGCAGATTTGATTATCAAATTCGGTTTCAACGTCAAACCAACACCTGAAGAAACCTATGCTTTAATCAAAAACAGCAATTTATTTAACTTGCTTGGTTTGGTTTATTTTCCATTAGATAATATAGGTAAATCTACAAGAGAATGGTTCTTCAATCTGTTGCAAAAACCGCCAACAGATTTCCAAGCGAAACTCAAAGGCGGACATTTAAGACCTCTGGGATATCGTCTAGGTAATCTAGTGTTTAATTTTCCAGATACTTTTTCTGTTCCCCCTATTGAATCTGTCAACAGAAGAAACGCAGAATTTGAAATTTACGTACTTCAATTGCTCAATTATCTAGAACAAAAGCGTCAGAATATTAAAAAAGAATTTTAATATAGCCTTTCCTAAGCAAGTGAGGTACACCTTAACCTCACCCCAATAAAGCTGTGCTTTATCTCCCCTCTCCCAACTCACCTGAAAACCCGTTTACAAGATCCCTAACAAGATCCCCGACTTCTCTAAGAAGTCGGGGATCTGAAAAGAAATCTTGCCTCAATTTCATCAGCAGCTAGAGGTCGAGAAAACAAAAAACCTTGACCAAATTCACATCCTAATTCCTGTAACCATTGCAGCTGCTGTTGTGTTTCAATACCTTCTGCCACAACTGCTAATCCGAGTTGATTGCTGAGTGTGATGATAGTTTTGACAACTTGATAATTCCGGCTGCCTTCCTGCATGTGATGAATAAAAGAACGATCAATTTTTAAGGTGTCAACAGGGAATCGATGCAGATAATTGAGTGATGAATATCCAGTACCAAAATCATCAATGCTAATTTGAATTCCTAGTAATTTTAACTGTTCTAATACTTTGATTGTCTCTAGAATATTTTCAATTAGTATACCTTCGGTAATTTCAATGGTGAGACTGTTACCATCTAAGCCTGTCTGAGTCAGAATATGTTCTATATCCTTAACTAAAGTGGGTTTACGAAGGTCTTGAACTGAAAGATTAACGCTCAGCTTCAGCGGAAATTTATCATAAAATTGAGTTTGCCAGGCTACAATTTGCTGACAAGCAGTGTAGAGTATCAAGCTATCTAAAAGCACAATCAGCCCTGTTTCTTCAGCTATGGGAATGAATTCTCCTGGTGTCATAAATCCGAGAGTAGGATGTTGCCAGCGGGTCAAAGCCTCAAACCCAATCAGATGGTTATGATTGATATCAATAATTGGCTGATAGTAAACAATAAACTCCTGTCGTTCCAGAGCCTTACGCAAGTCATTTTCTAGATTGAGTCGAATGAGTGCTTGAGTGTGCATCTGACTATCAAAGATTTTATAGCAGCTTTTACCTTGAGCTTTTGCGCGATACATGGCAATATCTGAATCTCGCAGCAAATCCGAGGCTTGATGATAATTATCTTTTCCTAAAACAATACCAATGCTAGTAGTAATAAAAACTTCATATCCATTGAGCATTAATGGAGCTTGGAATTCTGCTATAATCCGCTCAGCAACTACAATTGCTTCTTCAAGTCCTGCCAGGTTTTCCAGCAAAATTACAAATTCATCACCACCCAAGCGAGCCGCTAGATCGATGGCACGAATTTTAGATTTTAGCTTTTGGGCAATGATAGTTAGTAGTTGATCTCCTGCTAAATGCCCCAAGCTATCATTAATGATTTTGAACCGATCCATATCGAGAAACAAAACTGCAAAATGATAATTTTCAATTCGCTTGGCTCGGTTAATGGCTAATTCCAGCCGTTTCATCAGCAGATTACGGTTGGGTAAGTCTGTGAGAGCATCATGCAGCGCGTTGTAAATTAGCTGCTCTTCTGCATGTTTGCGATCGCTAATATCAGTGATTGTACTAATATAACCAGTAATGTTCCCTGCTAAATCATACTCCGCAACAGCCTGTCCAAATACCCAACTCACCGTGCCATTCGGCTGTTGAAATCGGTACTCTAGCTGGAAAGGACGATTTTCCAAAGCAGCAGAATACCACTCAGTTAAAACTTTTTCTCGGTCATTTGGGTGAAGTCCTTGAAACCATCCAGCGGCGGCGGCTTCATCAGAAGTTAGTCCAGTAATCTTACACCAGCGTTCATTAACATAAAGACAGTTTCCTTGAGCATCGGTGCGGAAAATACCGACTGGGACGGCGGCGGCTAAAGAAGCATATCGTTGTTCGCTTTGCCGTAGATGTGCTTCTGTTCGTTGTCGTTCTGCTAGTTCTGTTTGCAGTTTTTCATATGCAGTAGCTTGTTGGATGGCGATCGCCAGTTGAGTCGAAAGCTGTTGTAATAAAGTGATTTCTTCAGCTTGCCACTGTCTAGGTGCTTGGCTCTCAACAACGTTCAACAGTCCCCACAAATTTTTACCTTCGATAATTGGTACCAAAATTTTGGCGCGAGTTTGCAATGTTTCTAAAAGTTGGCGGTGGCAATCGCTCATCTGTGTGGTGTAGATATCACAGACGACGCGAGTCCGTTCATTACGATAGGTGGCTGCCCAATTAGACCCAAAACAAGTATCGTTAATTGATTTACCCAAGTAAGAAATATAACCATGATTCACGGATTCTGCAACCACAACCAAGCTCCAGTCAACTTGGAACTGCCAGATGGCAGCGCGATCGCACCGCAGGAGCGATCGCACTTCTGCAACTGTGGTTTCGAGAATATTCTGTAGGTTCAGCGAAGAACGGATTTGCGTAGCAATATTTGCAATTAATTGCTCCTGTTCTGCTTTTGCTTTGAGGGTAGCTGTACGCTCTTGAACTTGCTTTTCTAATTGGGCATTGCGATTTTGCAGCAGTTCTAGTTTCTCTGCTTCTAATCGACACACCCGATGTTCTAATGCTTCGACTAAGTAAGTTAACTCTAGAGGATTCACTACTTTGAGAATACTGGTTTGAGTCACAATTCCTAACAACTCTCTTTGTCTACCAACTACCACTACCCGCTTAACCAAGTATTGCTGCATCACCTGTTGAACAATCCACAGAGAGTCATTAGGACTAACTGAAAAAACTGGTGTACTCATGACAGCTTGTGCTTTTTGTTGCTCAAAATCCAGTTGCAAAGCTTGAAATTGTACAATATCTCGCTCTGTGACAATGCCAATTGGGATTTGTAAAAGTTTCCCTTGTGTCTGTTGCAGATGTTCTTCCACCAGCACCACCGAACTCACCCGATATTCTGCCATCAGGCGAGTAATTGTCAGCATAGAAACACTGGGAGCAGCACAAATGACTTGAGAGGTCATCACGTCTGCTACAAGGCGTAGGTGCAGCAAATCTATTGGACGTGATAATTGTCGCAAACTCTCATGGGTGAGTAGTCCAACGATTTCGTTTTGCTCATTCAGCACAGGCAAGTGGCGAATCTGATATTGCTGGAGCAGATTCACCACTAAAAAGAGATTGGTAAATGCAGATTGCTGTAAAGTAATAACTGGATGTGCCATCACCTCACTGATTGCCAGATTGTCTAGCGATCGCTTCTGAAAACTCAGGCGAACCACATCTCTTTCAGTAAAAATACCTAATATTTTTTTGTTCTCCACTATCAACACACAACTCGAACGCGCCTCTAGGTGCAGGGCTGCTATTTCGGTATCTGCCTCTCTTGAAGATGAACAAATAGCACGAATGCCACTCATCTGGGCGATTGCTGCCATCACTGATGTATCGGGTGACACTATCAGTGGGTTGCGAACAATTGCTGACTCCAACTCAGCTTCTGTCAAAGCAGTGGAAGGTATGAACATTCGTGCAAAAGTATTTAGAATTTCTCCGACTATAATGCCCGTTGCAGCACTGTACTTCAAACAGTAAATTTGCCAAATTTGTAATCAAGGGACTGGGGAGATGGGGGGATGAGGGGATGAGGGGGATGAGGGGGATGAGGGGGATGAGGGGGAAGTAATGCCCAATTCCCAGTACCCAGTACCCAGTACCCAATCCCCAGTACCCAGTACCCAGTACCCAGTACCCAATCCCCAGTCACTGTATTGCAAATTTCTAACCGCCTCCATTAAACTCTATGAAAGTAAGGATACACAGCAAATAAATGATTTTGCTGAACTGTAACCCTGAAACTGTTTTTATTTAGAGAAAGCGACCAGTGTAGGCCGCAGGAGAAAAGTGTCCGAACTGTCTGGTAAACGAAGCTCGCCAAAGCAATTAGTTAGTTCTTTTGGATCATTATGGAAATTTAGGCGTTGCCCTAGAGCAATTGTTCTGATTTTCGGGGGTTTAGCAAGCGGCACTCTGGTATCAGTTTTGAGCAGTTGTAGTGTTCAGCCGGATAGTATTTCACTATCTAGTGGGACTGCTGGTGGCTTCTATAACCGCGTAGGTAAAGTAATTAGTAATTCTACTGAGGCGACGGTAGGATTAAAAGTTCGCAATCTCGACTCGCAGGGTTCCCGTGAAAATCTGCAACGTTTGCTGTCAGGGAAAGTGGATTTTGCTCTGGTGCAGTTGGATATTGCAAGCCCCGAAATGCGGCAGGGAAAAATCCAAGCAGTAGCAATTTTAGCTAACGAGTATGTACATATTATCACCCGAAAAGACTCCGGGTTAAGGAGCTTTGCTGATCTTGAAGGTAAGCGGGTAGCTATTGGTACACCTGGTAGCGGCATTAGCTTTACTGCCAAGCAACTGATCAAAGCCGATAAGCTGAAAATTCAAGAGGATGCTTCAGACTTGGATACAGCGTTTAAGAAATTGTACGCTGGTCAGGTAGATGCGATCGCCTACGTAGGAAGTCTCGGTGCTAATCAAAAGCTACGGCAGCAATTTGTAAATAATCCTAATCTCAAAATAATCCCTATTCAACAAAGTTTAATCAATAACTTGATCGTTCTTGAGCCTGGTTCCTACCAAAGCGCAACATTGCCGATGGGAACTTACGCTTCACGTCCATCTGTTCCAGAACAGGACGTATCAACTATCTCAACAGCCGCAGTTTTAGTAACTCGTCCCAATATGGATAGCCATAAGGTAGGACTGCTTACTTGGTCAATTATCTCCAATGCTCGAACTTACTCTGAGTTTTATCCAGAACTTCAAAATACAGAATCTACCGAACTGCTGAGAAAGGGACTGTTTTACATTCACCCAGCAGCACAGGAGGTATTTGAGGACGGAGATCCGCGTGCAGCTTTTATTCGTTATTGGCAAAAAAATAGTGACCTGCAATCTGGGCTGTTTATTTTTCTGTTTACTAGTGCTATAGGATTATTGATCGGACAGTGGCGCAAGCAAAGTTCTCAAAAGTTGCTGGCGACAACTGTTAACCGAGTTGCTGAACTCAAGAAATTATTGGCAGACAACCCCCAAGAGGCATTAAAAGGAATTGAAGATTTAAGACAGGAGCATCGATTAAGGTTTATCGATGGAGCAGTGACAACAGAAATTTACGAGCAACTGCAACAAAAAACGCAGACATTTTCTGATGAGTGCCGCTCGATTTTAGAAAAGCAGCGCAAAAAGTTTATCATGGATACCCTATTGCTGCTAGATGAATGGCAGGCAACCTTGCAGACCGATCCAGATGTTGCTCTCCAGAAATTGGGTCAGATTAAGCAAGATTATCGAGATATGCTGTTGTCTGATCAAGTTGACATTGAGGCGTATGTGGAACTGATGCAGTTAACTCTCATGTCGGTAATGACCTTAGCACCACAGTCTTTGCCAGAAAGAGCAGCTTTTATCAAAAAGAAAGTTATTTAATCACAGAGCATAAGTACTTGGGCAGAATTAATTATACAAATGCCAAGGAGAAGATTTTAACAGTTATCAGCTATCAGTTTCATCAATTACAATTAATTTTTGTTGCAATTAACAGGACGTTGCCACTAAGACTCACAAGTTACTCAACATTATATTTTAAGTTAGACATAGAGATAGCGCTATGTCATTTTTTTAGGGAGATTAACCTCCCAAAAGTAATCACAACGACCTAAAGCTATCAATTGAAAAATGAATAATAGAAGGCAACGAATATGGCGATTACTCGTTGCTAACCTTTGTATAGCTTTGGGTAGGTTTTACAGAACGGATGAACATAGTTAACCGCAAAGTATTTGGATTCACTTTGCTTTCATCCAATAAAGGTGTTAATTATGACTAAAAAATTCCGCAATCGGATTGAAGCTGGTCAGATGTTAGCAAAGCATTTAACAGCCTACGCTAACCGTACAGATGTATTGGTGTTAGGTTTACCCCGTGGTGGTGTGCCAGTAGCATTTGAAGTAGCAAAGGCACTGAATGTGCCACTAGACATTTGTTTGGTGAGAAAACTTGGCGTTCCTGCTCATGAAGAACTGGCGATGGGTGCAATAGCTTCAGGAGGTGTCCGGGTATTAAATTCTGAAGTTGTGGATTCCTTGGGCATCGATCGCCGTACCATTGACGAAGTTGCTACTCAAGAATTGCAGGAATTACAGCGTCGCGATCGCGCCTATCGAGGCGATCGCCCCCATGCTCCAGTCAAAAATCGCACCGTGATTTTAATAGATGATGGTATTGCCACTAGTTCAACCATACGTGCTGCCATTGCCGTACTGCGCTCACAGCAAGCCCAGCAAATTGTTGTAGCAGTTCCAGTCGCACCCGCTACAACTTGCGAACAATTACGAGCCGAAGTAGAAGAAGTAATTTGTTTGACAACACCAGAACCAATGTATGCGATCGGTCTTTGGTATAAAGACTTCTCGCAAACCAGCGATGAAGAAGTACGTGATTTATTGGCAAAGCGGTCGGCTGTGATCAGTAATAAGTAATTTACTGATGACTCTTGACTCTTGACTCTTGACTGATGACCACTGACCACTGACCACTGACTACTGACTACTGACCACTGACTACTGACCACTGACTACTGACTGAATAATTAATAGGAGCAATTATGCCAGTTGACACTGATGGCGATCGCGATGTTAAACCACCTGAATCTAGACAGCTTGGGGGTAGTTTAATACTCTGGTTTGCATTACTAATATTTTTGAATTTGTTTCTCTTTGGAGAACCTCTTTATCCCAGAGTACCTTATAGTGAATTTGTTTCTCAGGTAGAAGCTGGTAAAGTTAGCCGTGCCGTCATCAGTTCTGAACGCATTGAGTATGAAATCAAACCAGAACAAACAGCTAAATCAGACAATCAACGCGATGTCTTAGGACAAGACGCACAGCGTCCACACATGTTTGTAACCATACCAGTGACTAGTGATGCAGATTTACCAAAGCTGCTGCGACAGCATCAAGTAGAATTTTCTGCACCAGCCCCCAGTCGTATGGGTTGGTTTGCCACCTTACTGGGCTGGATTTTGCCACCGCTGATTTTCTTTGGCATCTGGGGCTTTTTGATCAGTCGCAGTCAGATAGGTGGCCCCGCAGCGTTGAAAATTGGTAAGAGCAATGCTCGCATTTACTCACAAGGAACTACAGGTGTTAAATTTGACGATGTTGCCGGAGTAGATGAAGCCAAGGTAGAACTACAAGAGATTGTGGATTTTCTGAAAAATGCTAGCAAATATACTCGCTTAGGAGCGAAAATACCTAAAGGCGTGTTGCTGGTGGGGCCTCCGGGAACGGGAAAGACATTGTTGGCAAAAGCGATCGCAGGTGAAGCGGGAGTTCCTTTCTTTAGTATTTCTGGTTCGGAGTTTATTGAGTTATTTGTTGGTCTTGGTGCCGCACGGGTACGCGATTTGTTTGAGCAAGCAAAGCACCAAGCGCCTTGCATTGTTTTCATTGATGAATTGGATGCTTTGGGAAAATCACGCACTGGCGGCGGCCCAATCATGGGTGGCAATGATGAGCGAGAACAGACACTCAACCAGTTACTCTCAGAAATGGATGGTTTTAATGCCAACACTGGTGTAATTCTCCTCGCTGCTACCAACCGTCCCGAAGTTTTAGACCCAGCCTTGCTTCGTCCTGGTCGGTTCGACCGTCAAGTTGTGGTAGATCGCCCAGATAAAATTGGTCGGGAAGCGATTCTCAAAATCCACGCTAAAAATGTGATAGTGGCATCTAACGTGGATTTATCCAAGTTAGCAGCCCGAACTCCTGGATTTGCGGGCGCAGATTTAGCCAACCTCGTGAACGAAGCAGCACTCTTGGCAGCTAGAAGCAACCGTGAAGCTGTAACAATGGCTGATTTTAACGAAGCTATTGAGCGCCTCTTAACAGGACTGGAGAAAAAGTCACGGGTGCTAAATGAAACTGAGAAAAAGACAGTTGCCTATCACGAAGTTGGACATGCATTGATTGGGACGCTGATGCCTGGTGCTGGGAGCGTGGAAAAAATCTCCGTTGTGCCTCGTGGTATAGGTGCTTTGGGCTACACATTACAACTACCAGAAGAAGACCGCTTTTTGATGACAGAAGATGAAATTCGCGGTCGCATTGTCACACTTTTGGGAGGGCGATCGGCAGAAGAGTTAATTTTTGGTAGGACTTCTACTGGTGCCAGTGATGATATTCAAACAGCCACAGAACTGGCAGATAGATTTGTGACGCTTTATGGTATGAGTAATAAACTTGGCCCTATTGCCTTTGAGAAGATTCAACAACAGTTTTTGGCAGGTTTAGCTAATCCCCGACGTGCAGTTAGTGCCACAATTGCCGAACAAATCGACAAAGAGGTTAAAGAAATTGTCGATGGGGCACATCATATTGCCCTGACAATTCTCGACAATAATCGGGAACTGTTGGTAGAAACAGCAGAATCTCTATTGGAGAAAGAAGTTTTAGAAGGAGAACAATTGCGATCGCAACTCCACCGCGTCCAGACTCCCACAGAAATGGATGAATGGTTGCGGACTGGCTATATTTCCAAAGAGACTTTGTTGAAACAAACCACTCTCAATGGCAGGCAAAAAGTTAGCAGTGGAAAATGATGTATTGTAAAACTTCACTCAACTTATAGCCAAACATAGCCAAGGATAAGTAAGTCGGTGGAAATAAACCAAACTATATTACGAAATGTAAATGGGCTTGAAACCGAATGGCACTAAGAAAAGCTGAAACAGTTCTGGTTTAAGCGGTTAGCGATAATCTATGCAAGGAAGTGCGATCACGTTTTCTCGTGCTGCTTTCTCCCTGACAGAGATCTCGTGATACAAAAAATTTTTCAACTTTGTAAAGCTTCCCTACTTCTACCCGATCTTTTTCTAATCTAATAATCATGAAACCAATGGCCGGAAAATCACAGTCAGTGGTTATATCTAACACCAACAACTAAAAACAAAACACACAATGGGGAACTTTACTGAATTTTACCATAACGACAATCATTTATTAATGGAATAAACGAAGAGCTTGATGAATCAAGTGAAAGCAAAACACTAGCGATTCACTAAAAGCTTTGCGACCATTTCTCAGCATTGCAGACTTTCAAGCCTTGACTACCACACCCTGGTAGAAAGGCTGAGTTTTTGCTGTCACCAACTGAACAATTAAAAGGAGAAAAAACCACATGTTTGACAAAAATTAGGCCAATTTCCGAAAGGTTCAAGCCCAGCCTGTAGAATTCTTAGAGCTACAACCAAACCAAGCAATATCTGAGCTAAAAATCAAATATAAAAAGCGGTTATTTGACACAGCAGTCCGCTCAAGTCGGGAAACCCGCCCACACGGCTGCCTCCCATTGATAACGTTGTGGGCGTTTTTATCACAAGTGTTAGATACTGATAAGACTTGTCATAATGCTGTGAGTAAAATAATTGCACATTTGGCTGAAGAAGAGATAGAAATTCCATCAACGGATACGAGTGCATATTGCCAAGCACGGTCAAGACTGCCGGAGAAATTATTGGAGAAACTTTTCAATTCCTCTGCACAAAATCTAGAAGAAAAACTGGCAGAAATACAGTTATGGTGTGGTCGCAATGTAAAGGTAATAGAGGGTTCAACCGTCTCCATGCCCGATACTGTAGAGAACCAGAAAGAATATCCACAACCTAGTAGTCAAAAGCCTGGATGTTGATTTCCAATTGCCAAAATTGGTGTGATATTCAGTTTGGTGACAGGAGCCGCCGTTGCTTTGTGCATAGACTTTTTGAACATTCATGATATTAAGTTAGCAAGGAGATTGTATAGTTTTTTCCAACCCAATGATGTGCTTTTATGAGATATGTCCATGCTCTAAATGGGGTTGCTTAAAACCAAATTTTAATTGCTATATATTCATCATCTTCCAATATTTTGTACATTATCCCTCATGTTTGAAATCATTAACAGTAAATCATATAGCAATCCGATTTGATTTCTGAATCACTCGTAGAGGTAAGGGACTGGGGACTGGGAAAAAGGAATAAAGGTGTACTAAGTTTTGTTCAAAAATCAAATATGAGTCCTATACAAGCAAACCTAGAACAAAAACTTTTGTTCTGCTTATCAAAGAATGAAAACAGGAATCTATTGCCAAAGCAAAGCCAATTTAAAGCTTTATCTCAAAATAATGGTGGGGATTTTTGGCAATTGTGGGAATTATACCAAGATTATTTTTATAAATGTTGCCTCAAGTGGATGGAAGGTAATTCTTATGATGCCGAAGATGCACTCAATCAGGCAATGCTCAAAGCCTGGAATGAATGGACAAAATATCCAAATAAAATCACATATCCTAAAGCGTGGTTAGCTCGAATTATTTATAATTTGTGCATGGATGTGCATCGACAACGCAAACGAGAAGCTCTAGCAATTGAAAATATTGACGATATTAAATTAGCAGATCATGCAGCATTTTATTCTAACGTAGAATTGCCTGAATCCAATATTTTGGCTTTGGAGATGCGGGCATACCTCCGCCATCAAATTAAATCCTTACCTGTTAGACTGCGCCATCCTTTTATTTTACACTGCTGCCAAGAAAAATCCTATAAAGATATTGCCCAGCAACTCGCCCTTTCTGAAGATAACGTTCGCAAACGCATTCAAGAAGCGCGAAAGATTCTGCAAAAGCAGTTAAAAAAGTATTTTGCAGGGGAAGATAAAACTTCTCTAGATTTCTTCTCGCCATCCTTAAAAAACTCAATTCCGATGGTACAAGAGTTTCAATCTGATAAAACACTTCGACCCTTCGACAGACTCAGGGCATCGCAAGCTCAGTGCGGTGCGGTGATTGGTAATTGGGAATCATCAATACCAACAAAAAACAAGCACGAAGAAATTAATTATAAACTAACCGTAATATGTCTGGAAACCTTAGCACCTCATTGGTACAGTTCACCCAATTCTCTAGGCTGGAGATGAATGCTCACTTGGTTGTAGAAGAAAAGCCAGCTAGACAAAAGCAGAAACTCATGACCTTAAGTAAGTATGTCCAAAAATATCCCCAAGGATGGAAAAAAAGATTAGAACTAGCTGATTTGCTTTACGAGATGGGAAACTGGCAACAAGCCGTTGCAGAATATCGTCAAGTGATTTCACGACAACCTCAATTAATTGATGTGCGGCTGCAATTGGGAAAAATTTTGCAGATCATGGGACTAGAAAAAGAGGCTCTTGAAATATATGAAAAAGCCTTATTGTTATCTGAAAATGAAGCAACTCAGAATCATATAAAAGGATTGATTGCAGTTTGCAGAGGTGAGAGTCAGAAGGCAATCATTGCATTTAATTTAGCCGCTGCTTTAGAACCTGACAAAGTAGTCCACTGGCTAGCTTTGGCACAGGTGCATCAGGAAAAAGAAAATCCTATTGGGACTCTCAGCGCCTTGGAGCAGGTTTTGTCAATCAACCCAGATGACCTTGTGGCCTTGATTTACAGCTATGACGCGCTGATGGCGGTGGGGGATATTCAAACAGCTAGAGAGCAGTTGAACAGGGCTATAGCCTTAGCTGGAGATGATTTGCGGGTACTGCAACGACAAATTGATCAGCGTTGTCAGATGAGATTGGTATCTGGTCAGGAGGGGAAGCTGACTAAAAAAATGATTAGCTCTCTATTGCGACAGGCTCCTGATGGGGCTGAGGCTCACAAATCCCTGGCATATTATCACATTCTCCGAGGGGATTGGGCGCAAGGTGTGGAAGTGTTAGCAGAGTTTACCGCAGAACACCCAAATCATCCTTATGGTTGGTATTACTATGGGCGATGCTTGTTTGATACGGGGGAATATCAGAAAGCGGCGCAGATGATGGGGAAAGCTTATCATTTGTATCCCGATGATTGTGAAATTTATCGGGGGTTGTGTGAAATTTTGCCGATTGAACCTCACCCCCTACCCCTCTCCTACGAGGAGAAGGGAGTAAGAGGAGAGGGGAGTAAGACGACTCTTGCTTCCATAGTGGAGGAGATGTTGAGGCGGTTTCCTGAACGCTGGAGTGTTTGGGCTACTGCGGGGCGGGTGTTGGTGGAACATTTTAAAGAGTTTGAACGAGGGTGTCAGGTTTCGGAACATGGGACACAACTACAGCCCCAGTTAGCTGATGCTTGGTTGCGTCATGGACGGGTGTTGGCTTTGGCGCTTAAACATCAACAAGCAGTGGAGGCGTTGGAGAAAGGATGGGAGTTGTTACCAGCAGGGGGTTATCTGCAATCCGTACCTGCTGCGGTTTGGCTGGGGGAGAGTTACCGAGTCTTGGGGGATGTTGCGGCTAGTAAGCAATGGTGGGAAGCAGCTTGTGAGGAATGTCAGGAATTGAGGGCGTTTAACCCAGCTGTGGCTGATTACTGGTTAGGGAGAGCTTTGGCGGGGTTGGGGGGGACAGGTTGGGGGCGATACAGGCTGATGAAAGTGCTTTGAGTCAGCAGTTGTTGTATCCGGCTTGTGGGGAAGTTGAGAATATTTTGAAAGGTAAAGGGAGCAAGGGTTATGGGGGTTGAGAGTGGATTTTGGGAGAAAAAATGTCTGTAACTCGAAAAATTCACAAATTGGGGTTTGCGATCGTCTTTAAAGTAAGGAAACTAAAAATACTGTAGTTTTCCGGTATATAAAGCATCAAGAAGTTAAACAAGGAAAATCATAGTGAATTCACTGAAGAAGTTCTTTTCCTCAGCCATATCTTTGGCAGTTGCTATATCGTTTGTATTGTTTCTAACAATAGGATTCTCTGCAACAGCAATGGCAGATACAGAGTCAAATACTTCGCTCATTAAAAATAGTCCTGCCCAGGTGTTGTTTGAACCAAAATGGTCTATTAACACACAATGTGTTCAGGTAAAAAATGGGACATTTACAGTGACACCAATATTTGGACCTGTAGACGAACCAACTTTAATTACATCTGTTATCGCTGGATTAGATCCACTTAGTAAAGGAAGAATATCGTTAAATATTTCTGGAAACAGCCTTCCTAAACCCTATAGTTGTTCAACAACTGTCAGTAATAACACTGATTTAGTTGCAACATGCAATCAAGGACCTATTAGGTTAAATCGTGGTTACTTCATATATCAGGCATCAGGAAGTGAATTTAATCCACCTAATACCAAACTTTGCGTTAAATTTAATGTTAGGAAAATAGTCAGTCGTGACAAGTTAGTTCCCCCAAAAGTTAATAGTGCTGGGTTTGAGGTGTTGAATGGAGAAAACAAAACGTTGAATTAATTTCCCATCATAACGCTTGAAGTAGTACTAAGAAACGCAAACAGGAAATTTGAGACCAACTAATACCGATTCTGTATGAAGATGCGCCTATAAAACTTACAGAAAATAAAGCCCTGTAGGGGCAATTCATGAATTGCCCCTACGTGAATAAAGCGCAATCTCATATAGAATTGGTATAAGCAGACTTGTTGACCTATGAATGTGCAACACTCTTAAATATCGGCTATCAATGAGTCGGCCAGTAGAACTGACACCAACGATGGCATGAAATTTGAGACGGCGAAGCACCAAAAAAAATGATGTAATTTTATACTCCGTGAAAAAGTCTAACCTTTGATTTAGCGATAAAAGTTCATAAGAATGAGGTAGCTTTATCGTGCATCTTTTTACTTTGTCAGGGTTTGTGCTTAGATGTGCAAGATATGAGCGCCCAACTAGCGCCGATCGCCACTAGCAACATATGAAAGAAGCACATTTCTCGGAAATTATAAAACCCTTGCTGTATCAGGATTCTCAAATGTGCATCTTAGGAGTTGAGCCTTAGCCGTTCTATGAAAGTAATAATTAACGAAAGGTAAAAATATTTTTCTATGTTTCTAAATTGCTTCAAAACACTTCATTAAATTAGGAGAGATTGCATGGATTTTCAAAATCTAGATGTGAATGTTAAATGGCATTTGATTTGTAGAAAAAAGTACACGATATATCAGTCAGGTAGTCATATCAAAGGTAATTTTCTTCAAGTCTACGTTCCTAAAAACCCTTGTCGGCATCAAGGTAAAGTCAAGTTAATTACTTACTTGCATGGCTTCGCTTTGTGTATGCCTAAATTCTATGAATGTCATTTAGACTTCTTGGCTAATCAGGGATATTATATATTCTTTCCAGATTTTCAAAACAGTACCTATCCAGACTACTTACTCGAATCGGAGAATATCTTCAATACCAACAAAACTAAATTATTATCATCATCATTTTGGTTTAAAATTCTGACTGAAGCAATTTCCAAACGTGATGATTTTCAAATAGAAGATTATATTGATGAACATCCAAATCGCTCAAATAAGGTTGGGTTTGCTACTCCAGAATTAGTTAAACCGACTTACTACCAGTATATTCGTCTTGCTCTAGCTTCCCTAATACTATTATTTATTTTCTGGTTCCAGCCTCGTTATGAGAAGCATCTAATGAAACTGCTTTCCACTGTTCTATTAAGTCTTATACATAGCCCAATTGAATGGCTTCGCCACGCCATAGATATGACTGATAAAGCTTGGGAGGATTTGTGTAAAGACAATCTTGAACTTTCTAATTTAGATTTTGATTTCTATGTATTTGGTCATTCTGTGGGAGGATTGTTGGCACTAAGTTGGCCTTACTATATTGGTCAGTCAAAACGAAGATTTTTACCAAAACAAATTATTACTGCTGATCCAGCCCCAAGTAGTGAAAAGGGAATTCCTGATATAGCTATCTTTATTTTAAAGCTATTATGTCTTCCCTTTGTTAGAAAACCTATAAATATCCGCAATACTGGTCATAAAATATCTGTCCCTGTTGGTATTATGCATGGGGCTGACGACAAAATCATTAAGCCTCAGTTCTGGATTAAACGATCTTTTTGGCACACAAAATCTAATTTTGACTGTATTGCTAGTCGAGATAAGAAAATTTACTTTTCTCTATCTAATAAACAGACCGATACTCCTTTAATTGCTTTTCACAACCAAGCAGTAACCGATACAACTTATTTTGATGATGATCTGTTTAAAATTTTCGGCGGTGTTAAAAAGTTTCCAAATGCTTATAATTATGAATACATTTGGCCCGGTCTTAATCTAGTTGTTCAAGAACAAGTAAGAGTTGATAAATTACTTGATAAATTCCCTTTAAAAACTATAGAAGTCAAAGATAGTTTGCCTCCTAAGTCTATTTTCTGGAAAATTGTAATCCCAACAGTGATTGTTTTTTTTGGTTTAGTATTCTACACCTGGTTCTTCAGTACTGTTTTTAGTATTTAATTAGTGGGACTTAAACAAAAATTAAATCCAAATCAAGACCTATTTTCAGAAGCCAAAGCGGATATAAACTAGAAGTTACGTACTGCACAAATAAACAATAATAAGGAAGCTATTCGTAGCGTCTTATAGATATTGGCGAAACGCCCGTTTTCTGCGATCGCCTTTTTTGTTTTGTGGAAGGTGCGATCGCTTTGATGATGGGAAATTGAGGGGTGATCGCTTTTGATTTGGAGAAGTGCGTAGGCGTAGCCAATCCTAGACATCACTGGTGAAGGGGGATTGAGAGGCGATCGCTTTGATAACCAGAGATTTAGGAGCGATCGCTTTTTTGTAGGGAGAAGGGCGATCGCCTTTTTTGTGGGAGTGCGATCGCAGTTACGAATCATGCAAAAACCCAATTGCTATCCTACAGCGTAAGTGAGCGATCGCCTTCTGCTACTGTTATGCCATTTTTCCAAAGCTCATACTCACTCAGATCAATATTTTCATTCCACACAATCCCGTAGCCCCCTTGCTCAACCTGAAACTTCTTGAAAAAAGCTCTTTGAAGAAGTGGAGCAAACGCGGGATTTTCTAAAAGATGGACAATATCATATTTTTTGATTTCTTGATTGGTAAATTCAATCACCAAGGTGCGATCGTTAATTGCTTTTGCTTGGCATCTGAGCGCGACTTGGTAAATCTCCTTCAATGATTTCCACTGATTCAATGCTTACTAAGGCATTAGTTAGTGCGATCGCTTGATCTTGTAGGGTGCGTTAGCGAAAGCGTAACGCACCTTCTCAATTGTCGGTAAGATGTCCACGAAGCCCTAAGCCAAAGAGCGATTGCTTTGATGATGAGAGATTGAGGAGCGATCGCGCAAACGGGTACTATAATTAGAAGAAAATAAGTCTTAATATTATTGAAACAAGAAAATTAAAATGAGCAATTTATCGGTGAAAATACTATTACAAGAAGTAGACAATTTAACCAGAGAATAAAAGATTGAATTAATAAATTATTTAACCAGACAAATAGAAAATCAGCCCCTCAAAACTGAGTCAAAAAATTTAGTTGAATTATTCCAAAATCCTCCTCTCGTTGGTGTGGATATAGATTTAGAACGTCAAAGAGATATTGACAACAGCGAAGTAGAATTATTATGAGCTATATTTTAGATACAAATATTATTTCTGAATTGATCGCCAAGCTGCCCAATCAAAAACTAATTGATTGGCTTAAAGGGATAGATACAAACAATCTTTTTCTAAGTGTAATCACCATTGGTGAAATTAGAAAGAGAATTGAAAAACTACCTGAATTCTTGCGGAAAAAGGATATTCAAGACTGGTTTGAAAATGAATTACTTATAGGATTCGAGGAAAGAATTTTACCATTAGATTTATCAGTGATATTGTTATGGGGAGAGTTGGTAGGAGCGAATTACGTGCAGGATAGGGATGATTTACCTCCCCCCTTACCAAGGGGGGACGGCGCTAGCCGGGGGGTAAAATATATTGCAGCTTCACAAAGAAACGGTATAACTATTTGAATATATATAGAAAAATACCTAACTATTTGACCTCTTGCATCAATATTTTTTGGTATCACGCAGAGTCGCTGAGTCGCTGAGTCGCTGAGAAGATTGCGGAAAGACGACTTTTGCAACAGATCTATTAGTTGAGATTGAAAACTACTCGACAATGTTATACCAATTCAAAAAATGTTTGCGACAGATAGGGCATTCAAAATGAAATCATAGCCAGTCAGAGAAGCAGCCACTTGAGAAGTCAGTTGAGCAAGAAGTTCAGCAACCTTAGTTCGCAAATGTTCCAGATTATCGAATAACTCCCACTTCAAATCCTGTTATGACCAAAATTTTTCCCCTGCTCCCCATTCCCCTACCTCATTCTGGGACTGACAAAGGCACACCGTTATCCTTGGGTTGCAATTGCAAGATAAAGGGAACTGCTTTTTTTACCCACTCTGAAGCAGTTGGGTAATCAGCCGCTTCTTCTCCAAAACCAATTTGCAACATATCAGTATTAATGATTCCAGGGTTGAGGGGAACAGCAGCCATACCAGGGGGTAATTCTTGAGCTAGAGAACGAGTTAGCCCTTCAATTGCCCACTTGGAAGCGCAGTATGGTGCAACTTCACCAGAAGTAGAACGCCCCCAGCCAGAACTAAAGTTAACTATGATGCCGTGTTTTTTTTCTACCATTGCTGGGACAAAGTGGCGAATTACATGAAAAACTCCTTTGATGTTGATATCAATCAACTGGGAAAACTCCTCAGTAGGAACTTTCCACAGAGGTGCTAGATAATTAATAATTGCCGCATTATTAATCAGCAAATCTGGTGGTTCATATTGGCTGAGTAAACGCTGTGCCCAAGTTTGGACTTGCTGTTCATTGGTAACATCTACCACAGCAAAATCATGGGGCGAACCAAACTTTTGGCGTAGTTTCTCCACTACCGTTTCTGAACGAACACAACCATAAACAGTGTGTCCCTCATGAATAAATTGCTCAGCCATAGCATAACCAAGACCTCGACTGATGCCAGTGATGACGATGCGCTTGACCATATTTTCCTTATTTGATAGAAATAGCGTCCTCTCGATCCCATGCCGCACCCTGACAAAACTCATCTACCCAAGAAGCTAGACTACGGGCATTAGTGGTAGGAGATAGATTCACTTTCTTGGGAATGTCTGCTGGCTGCACCTTCCCATTGCCGTTGCTGTGAACATCTTTAACTACGGTGAATTCGCTAGCTAATGGCGATGCTGGCAGGGTTTTGGCGATGATGGGAACCTCAGTGGTAATTTCTAACGATCGCACTGATTTGCGATTGCTGGTAATCTCGTTAGTATTTTCTAGCAATGCTACTCTTGATCTGGCTGGTTGATTTTGCTGTAGTGAACTAGCAGCAAGCTTGGTCGAGTATGGTGTCCTTCCAAGCGATTGGGGAGCAATCTTAGTGACAATTGCGATCGCTGGTACTGGTTTTTGCGTGCGAACTACCTCAGTATTAGTTGTAAATGATACTACAGGTTTATATGCGCTTGCCAATTCCAAGGGCTGCTTTTGGGTATGTAACACCGAAGCCGGAGATTGTTGGGCAATTTGAGTCACAGCAACCGATGCCACATGTTTATCTTCACAAGGTTTTTCTTGTAAAGACTCACTTTCAACTTCGTTGGCAGCTAGAGAATGCTTGAAATTGATTGAACCTAATTCTTCATCAGGATTAAAGTTGAGACCTAAAGCTGCAACTATTTCATCCGGATTATTATTTAGATCCAGAATAAAAGCAAGTATTTCATCAAACTGGGCTTCTAAAACAGACAGAGTAGCCAAAATAAAACCAGACGAAGGACGCCGCAAACCATCATAGGTGTGCCAAACTCGCATTTTGACCAACCAAGAACGATTTTCCTCGTAGTAATTCAGCCACTTCAGTTTCAAAGATTGTCGTAGCTGCTGAATGTTCATTGGATGCCTCACTTCAGTCAACAATAGTGGAGATCTGTATATTTTTTTTAATTAGCTTTATCCGTGGGGATGAAACCGATAGTAAAGCATTTGTTTGACTCTTTGGCCACCTAATAAGTGTTCTTCTACCACCAGAGGTACTTCTTCGGGTCGAACACCGCCATACCAAACCATATCAGGCAACACTAAAAGCATTGGCCCATTACCGCATTGTCCCAAACAGCTACTAGCCATGACCGTCACACCTGGGACTGGCAAAGCTGCAAAAGCTGCCAATACCTTTGCAGCACCTTGCTTTTTACAAGTGCGATTTTGGCACACCCGCACACACTTAGGAAAAGTTGGCTGGTCTGTTTGGGAAAAGTTTGATGATTTTGTGATGTCAGTCATTTGTTCTTTGTCCTTTGTCAAAAGTCCTTTGTCAAAAGTCAAAAGTCTTTTGTTATTTATCAAAAGTCTGAATTTATGACTAATGACCATTGACTATTGACTAATGACTAATGACTAATGACCATTGACTATTGACTAATCTATTGATAGCCCTTTTGAGGCAAGCCATTCACGGTTGAATATCCGCGATTGATAGCGGGAACCACTATCACATAAAATGGTGACAATGGTGTGTCCTGGCCCCAATTGCTTTGCCAAGGCAACAGCAGCCGCAACATTAATACCCGTCGAACCGCCCATTAACAAGCCATCTTGACGCAGTAATTGGTAAACAACCCGCAAAGCTTCTTTGTCATCTATCTGGATGGCATCATCAGCGGGTGCGCCTTCCATGTTGGCTGTGACGCGACTGTTACCGATTCCTTCGGTGATGGAATTTCCTTCTATTTTGATTTCACCTGTTTTGATATAGCTATAAAGTCCGCTACCCAGGGGGTCGGCAACGACGCTTTTAATCGCCGGATTTTGTTCTTTAAGGTACAACGCTACTCCGGCAAAGGTACCACCAGTACCGGTAGCAGCTGTCCATGCATCAATTTTACCATCTGTCTGGGCCCAAATTTCTGGGCCTGTGGTTTCGTAATGAGCGCGACGATTGGCTAAATTATCAAACTGATTCGCCCAAATAGCGTTTTCTAACTCGGCGGCGACTCTGCCCGATAGCTTGACATAGTTATTTGGATCTCTGTAAGGTACGGCAGGGACGGGACGAACTTCTGCCCCTAATGCTGTCAATGCATCTATTTTTTCTTGTGATTGGGTATCAGGGATAATAATTAGGCATTTGTAGCCTTTAGCGTTGCAAATATGGGCTAATCCAATACCAGTATTACCAGCGGTTCCTTCTACGACGGTGCCACCAGGCTTGAGCAAACCTTTTTCTTCCGCATCTTGGATAATGTAAAGTGCGGCGCGGTCTTTGACTGAACCGCCAGGATTGAGAAATTCGGCTTTAGCGAGGATTTCGCAGCCTGTTTCTTCACTAAAGCTGTTTAAGCGAATTAAGGGTGTGTTACCAACTGTGCCAACAAAGCCATTTTTAATATCCATTATGACTGTACCTGTGTTCTTTCTTGCCTATAAAAATTTTGGCTGATAGCGGTGGCGTGATTTACAGCCTGATGCGTAGACGCAAAGCGATTCGGTAGTCGCAATCCTGGCGGTTCCCGTCGGTTGCGAACTGCCGAACCCGAAGGGCTTGTCCAGTGACATCGCCTATTTCTATTCTCAACACAAGTGCGTAGAAATGTAGCGCTTTTTTGTGAAAAATTACCACCAAACTCTACCAATAAGCTTTCCTAGTGTGAAGGATGGAAGCCGTTTATTATTCTTCCCAACACTAACGCCCCTGCAATTTTGATTGAGTGCTGTTTTATCGATCACAGCAGTGATATGCAATTGTGTCAAAGGATTGACGGGCAACTTCTCGGTTCAGGCTTCTGGTACAACTACTGTTACTCGCGATCAATGCTTGAGTTTGTTGATGTGCTAAAATCTACTACTGTTAAATATTCCAAGCTGAAAGCGGCAGAGCTAGCACAAGCTATTTTGGCATGTAATAGAGAAAAATCTGAGCTATTTTTGCTACATAATAACCCCTACGGTTGAAATGGCAAAAACAAATGAGTGCGATCGCTACCTCAATCTGTTACAATGCCCACGATGGTTTTGATAATTACTGCATCTATCCCTAATTATGGTTTAATGTTGCGTCAGGCAGCAATAAAAGTAACGTTTGCTGCAAATACAGTCCTAAAACTGAAAGCATCACTAGATAAGAGGATGTCTGAGAAGTCGAAAATTATACTAAAAACCCCGTTTCCATTCCTCTCCCCGAAAGGTCGATAGGCTTTGAAACCCCCATTCCCTTGCAGGGAACTCGGGGCCCCCATGAAATTCGGGCTAAACCCGAATTTCATGGGGATTAGGGTCAGGGGGGCTAGGGGGGTTAGGTTTTTAAGATTTTGATGTTAGCAAGAATACTTTCCAGACATCCTCTAAATAATATTAGAGAAACTATAAGCCAATACAGTTCAGTTAGCGCTAAAAACCTTAAACTGTGTAGGTTGGATTGAGGAACAAAACCTAACATTTGTAGTGGTTTGTTGGGTTTGGTTTCGTTCAACCCAACCGACAATTATCCTTAACCCAAGCGTATTGAATTATCAGAATCAGTAGCTGATCATGAGCATCAGCAAGCGAAACAGACAGATAAACCTTGGTGGAAGTTTTGGTAGCAACAGTAACATCATATCTGATCGACATTTCATATTAATTTCATTTCTGAGTGGCAAGCTAAGAAGTGAATATTGAATTAGAAACTGTCAGATGAGACTTATGCGACTACTGTCTTTGAAAAATGGCTTTTTGGCGTTGACATTTGTAGCGATCGCTTCAATCAACGGGCTAATAACGGCCTGTTCTAATACTGCTTCCCAGAACCAAAGCCAAGCCCCAAACACAACTACTACTAATACTAGCGACAAGCAGCAGCTAAACCACAGCATGGAAATGGATTTAGGCCCAGCCGATGCTGACTTCGATTTACGGTTTATCGACGCGATGACACCCCATCATCAAGGGGCTGTGGAAATGGCTAAAGAAGCGCAGAAAAAATCTAAACGTCCTGAAATCAAAAACCTAGCAAACAATATCATCAAATCGCAAAATCAGGAAATTACTCGGATGAAGCAGTGGCGACAAGCTTGGTATCCCAACGCCGGAAATCAACCAATGGCTTATCACAGTAAAATGGGTCACACGATGGAAATGTCATCTGAGCAAATGAAAGCCATGATGATGAATCAGGACTTGGGTGCAGCCGATGCTAAGTTTGATCTGCGCTTTATTAATGCTATGATTCCTCACCATGAAGGGGCTGTAACAATGGCACAAGATGCCTTGAAAAAGTCCAAACGCCCTGAAATCAAGAAATTAGCTCAAGAAATTATCAAAGCACAAGATACAGAAATTAACCAAATGCAACAGTGGCAAAAAGCATGGTATAACCAGTAAGTTAAAATCTAGCAATTCTCCATTGGCTGCTATGCACTCAATTAACCCTGCGGTGGGCACTGCCGAAAACGTAAAAATAAGGGTTTGAGCGAACCAATAGCAGTTTTATATGCTTTGGCACAACGAGATCATCTCTGTTGTGCCTCTTTATTTCCTGCCTTTTGCCTTTTTTAAGTAGCGATCGCAGCCCCAAAAAAACCCGTAATCACGACAGCGATCGCGTACCTATACCTTTAAAAAGAATATCGATAGTTCGGCGCATGTAAGCTTCTACTGGCTCTGTTGTGGGTTTGAAAATAAGTGCATAATATAAAGACCCGCTTACAAGGTCAATAATTAGGTCAATATCTGCATCTAAGTGAATTTCACCTCTAAACTTGGCACGTTCTAGGACTTTAGCAAATGCTTCGCGTCGCAGTTGTATGTATCTTTTCCAATAAACTTGGGCAAATTGAGGGTTGCTAGATGCTGTACTAATAATTAAAGCAAGTGTTTGACGCCCAAGGGGACTATCTATTTTTTTGGCAGCATTCTCAATGAGGATATCCATATCTCCCCAAAAGCTTCCAGTATCTGGTATTGATATATCCTCTCTCAGGCTTTCGATCGCGTCTGCAACTATTTCTTCTTTAGAAGTGTAACGCCGATAGATTGTCGTTTTCCCCACTCCAGCACGGGAGGCGATCGCTTCTATACTCATGCTTTGGTATCCTACCTCTGCTAGCAACTCTAGGGTCGCTTGCACAATAGCTTGGTCAGCATGGGTGCTACGTGGTCGTCCAGAAATGCTGTGAATCTGCTTATTCATCAAACTATCATCCCCAACCAATGTCATTTTGACAATTTGCTGGCCAACTTTTCAACTTTATGAAAGATAACCTTGACTAATTATATACGATACGCTACTGTAACGTATATTAAGTTAATACAGTAACAGCACAACAACAAGCACTTGCTTTATTAAGTCAAACAGTAAATACTCAAGCTGCCGTTTTATCTTATGCAGATATCTTTCGAGTTGTCGGAGTGGCGTTTATTTGCTCATTGCCCCTGTTACTGTTTCTAGGTAAGGGTGGTGCGGGAGCAAAAGCACCAGTAGGTCACTAAAGTTCAGCAAGCGAAAATTGCCGGATGGAGGCAGGTTCTTGAGCAGAAAAGAGGCTTATACAAGTTCTTTCCCCTCTGCACCTTTGCCCCTCTGCTGCCTATGATATCAAGTTCGGCTAATTACTTACGATATAGTCGGTTTGCTTGGTAATAGGTAATGGGTAATGGGTAATAGGTAATACTCAAAACCAATTACCAATTACCAATTACCAATTCCCAATTACCGACCTCCACAGATATCATAAGTGTTTAAACGGACATGATATGATGCAAAGTTTCCTAATTCCGATTTATTCTTGGGATTCAATCATTTAATTAGTGCAATGAATCAATTTAAACCCTCTTATGCTTCTGGATAGTTTAGTTTATTTACTACTTCCTGACTCCGGAAAGTCACAGAAGAGGGATAAGTCCTAACTGATTGGCATTACCCAATCAGCACTGACAGATTGGGTAATGCCAACTATCGGGTGGAATGTCAAGACTGGAGGGTTTAATATTGGCGTTTCCAAGCTGTATCTAAAGACGTATTAAAACCAAAGTAAAAATATACAACATTTGGATGATGGCCCTCTTCAGGAGTCTACTAAACTGCTTAGTAATAACAAATAATAAGCTGATCTGCATTGCCCCTGAAAAAATCATAATTGTGCGTAAGCTAATGTGCGTCCAAGTTACATAATCCTCGTGTTCGCGTAGCGTCTTCGTTAGGAGAAGACTGTCATTAGTCATGACAAAGGACAACTACTACAAGTGATGATGCAATTTAGATATGTTTTAGCTTACTAGCTAAAAATGCAACTTATATGCTGATTAGCTTAGCCAACTTGCTACTAACAAAATAGCAGGATAAAAGTTATATGCCGTTATCGAACCAGCTTCAAAACTGTTCTGTACTTCAGAAACTCCAAAAGGCTGTTGACTTTATAGAGTTGATTAAAAAGTTACATCAACTCTATATTAACATAGTCACTGCTCAACTCATACATTTTGGGAAAATAACAGTATTTGTCAACCCTTTCCTGGGGATACAAAAAATTCTGAGGAATGAGAGAAATCATTTTGTTTTAAAAGAGGGTTGGAGAGATCAAGGAAGGCTAAAACGCTTAATTTCCCATTTAGTTTGTGCAATTACTGTGTCTATCAGATTGCGTCGGATGTTTGCAATATTGATGACGTTAGTAATTTTGTGGTTGGGATTAATACCAGAAGTCGCTCTAGCTCAAACTCAGACCCCACCAGCCCCAAGTTCAATACAACCTTATCTAGATCGGGCGATTAAGCAGGTGAGTGAGTTTCGTCTCGATAATGGACTCAAATTTATTGTTTTGGAACGGCATCAAGCACCAGTAGTTTCCTTTGTCACTTATGCAGATGTAGGTGCAGTGGATGAGCCAGATGGAAAAACTGGTATGGCTCACTTTCTTGAGCATTTGGCATTCAACGGTACAACGCGCATTGGTACAAAAGACTATCAAGCAGAGAAACCCCTACTAGACCGCTTGGAACAGTTAGATGCTCAAATTAAAGCGGCAAAAGCTGAGGGTAAACAAGATGAGGTTGCTCGGTTGCAAGCCGAGTTTGAGCAAGTAAAAGCGCAAGCAGCCAAACTAGTTAAGGAGAATGAGTTCGAGCAAATTGTCACACAAGCAGGAGCTACAGATTTAAATGCTGGGACATCTACAGATAAGACCATTTATTATTACAGCCTTCCTGCTAATAAGTTGGAACTGTGGATGTCGCTGGAGTCAGAACGATTTCTAGAACCAGAATTTCGGCGCGAGTTTTATCAAGAAAAAGATGCCGTTTTGGAAGAGCGACGCTTGCGGGTGGACAACTCACCTACTGGACTGATGTGGGAGAAGTTTTTCGATACTGCTTTCAAACTCCATCCCTATAGACGGCCAATAAGTGGTTATGAAGAAGATATTCGCAACTTAACACCAAAAGATGTGCGGCAGTTTTTTGAGACATACTATGTACCAAGCAATTTAACCATCGCTATTGTCGGAGATGTCAACCCGGCTGAGGTTAAAAAACTGGCACAAACTTACTTTGGACGCTATCAAGCCAAACCAAAACCAATTTCCCAAATTCCGGTCGAACCGCCGCAGACACAAATGCGGGAGGTGACTTTGCGGCTACCATCTCAACCCTGGTACTTTGAAGGTTATCACCGTCCGGCGCTTAGTCATCCAGATGATGCCGTTTATGACATCATTGGCAGTTTATTATGTTGTGGGGGCAGGTCGCGGCTGTATGAGTCTTTGGTGGAACAGCAGCAGTTAGCACTAAATGTAGATGCTGACCCTAGTACGCCAGGCAACAAATACCCGAATTTAATAGTTTTCTCGGCTGCTACGGCTTCTGGTGAAACTGTAGATGAGTTGGCAGCAGCTTTGCAAAAGGAAATAGATAAATTGAAGACTGAGCCTGTTTCAGCGAATGAGTTGGAACGTGTGAAAACCCAAATCAGAGTGGCTTTATTATCAAGCCTCAATTCCAATCTAGGGATGGCGGGACTATTGTCGGCATATGAGGCAAAAACTGGCTCTTGGCAGAATTTGTTTAAGTATTTGGATGCAATTGCAGCAGTGACTCCTGCTGATATTCAGCGAGTGGCAAAAGCAACGTTTACACCCGAAAATCGCACTGTTGGCAAGCTGTTGTCGCAATAGGGGTGAAACGCACAGAGATTTACAGCAGGCTAATGCAAAAGATGCAAAGGAATTAGATATATGCACAGATACAAGGTGAAAAGTAGAAAGCAGATGGAAAATCACCGTACTCCTTTGGGGAAGCAAGCTAGCAACAGCGGCGACCACAGGAAAAGTTCTGAGCAGCACAAGCCGCCGTTTAGACTTCTCTCAAAATTTCAAATTCCCAAGAGCAAGAGGTTTTTTTATGCATTGAGTCTAGCTGTTGCCTTTTTAATTGTAATTTTTGACTTTACTGTGGCAGTACCGGCAACGACAAAGCATTATAACGAGTTACAGTTTGCGCCACTACCTGAGATCAAACTACCCAAGTATGAGCGGTTTGTCTTACAAAACGGCATGGTTGTGTATTTGGCGGAGGATCATGAGCTACCATTTGTGACTGGTACAGCGATGGTGCATACAGGGAGTCGCTTGGAACCAGCTGATAAAGTTGGTTTAGCTAGTATTGTTGGTGAAGTGATTCGCTCTGGAGGGACTAAGAAGCATTCGCCTGATGAGCTAGACGAGATATTGGAACAACGGGCCGCTGGGGTGGCAACTGCCATTGCCCAAACTGATGGTGCTGCTGCTTTTAAAGCACTCAGTGAAGATTTAGATATGGTATTTGGGCTATTTGCTGAGGTGTTGCGAGAGCCAGTGTTTGCTCAGGAAAAGGTAGATTTAGCTAAGGCTCAGTTGAAAGATAGTATTGCCCGTCGCAACGACGATCCGGATAGTATTGCTGATCGAGAATTTCTTAAATTAATCTATGGCAAAGATAGCCCTTATGCCCGTACAGCAGAGTACGCAACGGTAGATCGGATTACTCGTGAAGACTTGCTGAACTTTTACCAACAATATTTCTACCCCAATAATATAATTTTGGAGGTTGTGGGGGATTTTGACAGCAGTAAAATGCGATCGCTCATCCAAGCTAAATTAGGCGATTGGCAGCCCAACCCCAACATTGCTAAACCCCAATTGCCAGAGGTATCTCCAGCAAATACAGGTGGTGTCTTTTTTGTCAATCAACCGCAATTAACTCAGAGTACTGTTTGTATGGGGCATTTGGGGGGACGAGGAGATAGTCCTGACTATGGGGCGCTGAGTGTGTTGAATGAAGTGTTAAATGCACGTTTAATGAATGAATTGCGATCGCGTCAAGGGTTAACTTACGGTGTAGCAGCTTCTTGGAGTCCCAATTACGATTACCCTGGAGTATTCATCGCTGGCGGACAAACCCGCTCTGAAGCTACAGTACAGTTTATCAAAGCTTTACAGACTGAAATCAAGCGTATCCAAGAGGAAAGAATAACACCAGAAGAACTAGCTTTGGCTAAAGAGTCTACACTAAACTCCTTTGTATTCGCATTTCAAGAGCCTGGGCAAACCTTGTCACGGTTGATGACATACGAATATTACGGTTATCCTGCGGATTTTATATTTCGCTTCCAGAAAGCTGTAGCAGCAACTACAGAGGCTGATGTACAACGGGTAGCACAGCAATACCTCAAACCAGAAAATATGGTGACTCTGGTAGTGGGAAATCAAACTGCTATTCAACCGCCTTTGACACAGATAGGATCACCAGTGATACCGATAGATAATAGTGCTGAGTAGAAAATGCTTAATTAGCACATTAGGGACTTAGAACCCAATACGGTTCAGTATACCACTAGTGGTGCGCCAAACAAACTTGGCGTAGTGGTGAGCAGGGGAGGCTGGGGCAGGGCAAACGCATCATGTCAATAAGGCTAGACTATTCTCAATAGACTCAAAAATAATCGCATTAAGCCATGCTTATTGACAAAAGTTTAGGCGTAAACGCTCTGAGGTGAAGCAGTTCAAGTCTTGGCGGTTCCTGTCGAGTTGAAACTGCTGAACCCGGAGGGCTTGCCAAAGGCATCGCTTTGAGATTTGGAAAATAAATCAAACGAGAAATAGCGATTTTCCGTTGGTTCTCAATTTTGGTCATGATCAAGAGTACTTTAGATGCGTTTGCCCTGCTTAGCCCACAATTGATTGCCATTGTTGTTAAATTTGATTACCCAGATATCTGTAGAACCATTATTGGTTCCAGCCAAAGGGCCAGTAGTATATCCTGTTACATAAAGATTGCCCGAAGGATCTGTAGCAGCAGCAAGACCAAGATCAACACCAGTAGTTCCTAACTGGTTAATCAGCTTTTGTTCAGGTTTTGTTTTTGGCTTTCCACCTACAAATTGAAAATAGTCTCCTTTGAAATCTAAATGCCAAGTCGGTTACTCATGTCGTTGACTGCTGAGGCGATTCCTGCCTGGGTTGAGGGTGCAGAGTTCATCGCTACTGCTACCAAAGGCGCTATTGCTAAGCCACCACCAAAGCCGGAAACAACAAGGTTCCATACAATTGCTTCATACTGGGTATCAGCACTGATTCCTCTGAAAGAAAATGTCGCCACGCCTGCTAGCACCAGTCCTGTTGTGATGGCAAAGCGTGACCCCAAGCGACCAACGAACCACCCAGAAATGAGGGATGCGATGATAAAAGCCGCATTCATCGGCAAAAAGCGTATACCAGCCGCCGCCGCCGAGTATCCTTGCACTTGCTGCAAGAACAAGCTGAAAAGAAACAGCAAGCTGACGAGGGTGAAGAATACTAAAAGTGAGACGAAATTGGCTACAGCAAACCTTGGCTTTTTAAACAAGTGTAAGGGCAGCATCGGGTGGCTGCTGCGGGACTCTATCAGCAAAAAACCCAGAAGGCTAAGTCCAGCTACTGCTAGCAAACAGACAATCAGCGGCGATCGCCATGCTCCTGCATTACCCTGAGTAAGGGCATAGGTGAGCGCAGCCAGCAACATTATACTGAGTAACAAACCTGGCAGATCAAGACGCTGATTTCTGGGGTTTTTACTGTCCTGCACAAAACGAGAAGTCACCCAAAAAGCGATCGCGCCAAAAGGTACGTTGAGAAAAAACACACTCTCCCATCCCAGAGTATCCACTAACACCCCGCCAACGACAGGCCCAGCAACCAGGGCTATTCCCGAAACCCCAGACCAGATACCGATGGCTTTGGCTTTCTCTTTTGGCTCAGAGAAAGTATCAGTGAGAATAGAGAGAGAACCCGGTATCAAAGCAGCAGCACCGATACCTTGGAGAGTTCGCCCAGCAATCAAAAAACCCAAATTGGGAGCAAAACCACAAACTACAGAGGCGATGGTGAAAATCACCAATCCCGTCAGAAAGACTCGCTTGCGCCCATAAATATCGCCTAATGTCCCGCTTGTCAGCACTAAACTAGCCGCAGCCAACGTATAGGCATTGAGTACCCACTGCAATCCTGACACACCAGCATCCAGACTGATCTGAATCTTGGGAAGCGCTATATTCACAACGGTGTCGTCAAGATAAGCCATGAAGAGGGCAAAACACATGGCTACCAGTGTGATAGCTTTAACACGACCTCGATTCATGCCTGTAACTACCTATACTCTAGTGATGCTGTTTCTGTTGTCTTGTAGCTATTGGCAAGAATTTTTTGCAAGTTATCAGAAATTTCAAACACGGCTCGATTGTTCACAGCAGCAACATTCGCACGGTAGCGAGCAAAATTTTCTGGCTGAAGAAATTTCTTAACCGCCCCATCGATATTGCGAAAATTGCGGACAACCAAACCTACTTCTTTTTGTTCAACCCAATCAGCGTTGTATCGTTCGTGGATGAGTGTGGAAATATTACGTTCCATAATCATTGGTAGATTCATCACTAGAGCTTCGCTGATGCTACAAGCACCTGGTTTATTAATTATCCTGCACCGACGATGAGCCAATCAAATATCATTTATTTCGCTCCTCATACCATTTTGGATTTTAGATTTTGGATTTTGGATTGGTATTAGTTACCTCTAGGTTGTTAGGGACTTTCAAATAAAAAATATGCCGAATTTTCTTGTGTGATGGAGAGAAGTTGCGTGCGGGGGTTCCCCCCGCCCTTGCAAACTTCGGGGTGTCTTCACCCGTCCCAGTATTCAGGGCGGGCAACAGGGCAAACGCATCTAAAGTACTCTTGATCATGACCAAGATTAAGACCCAACGAAAAAATCAGTATTTCTGGCTTGATTTATTTTCCAAGGCTCAAAGCGATTGCTAAAATCTTTGTCAATAAGCAGGGTTTAATGAGATTATTTTTCAGTCTATTGTCAATAGACTAGTCTTATTGACATGATGCGTTCGCCCTGGGGCGGGCAAGATGCCCACCTCACAATATGGATAATTTATTTTTTGCAAATCCCTTAAATAAATTATTGCTAACCAAGCAGAATGATAAAGACGTATTTGTAGCTTGAATGATGGAACTAATAACGGTTCATTAATAACTTTTGCCCAGGTTTTTTGCAGTACGAACTTATTGTAAAAGTCCTGAGAAGCAGATTTATCAAGAATTTCTTTAAAAGCTTCGACTATATGAACTTCCCAAGGCAATTGTTGCTGTTCGATAACTTTTTGCAAAGCATTAGCAGTGCTGCGATGGCCTGCACCTGCATCATAAATCATGAGATATACTTTTTTCATTGCTTTTTCCATTCTGCAATTTATTTCAAATCTGCTAGAGCGCCAATCTTTGTTCTACTCTCACTGTTTTTTAACGCAACAGGCATTTGATTGGCAGCGCGTTTCTGGTTGAGTTTTGTAACTCCAATCCACTGATAAATTTTATCTCCGAATTGGGGAAAAATTTGCCAAGTTGCTAAGAGCAGTTTTGTGAAACCTGCTGTAAAAAAATCTTGATTCACAATTACTTCTGCTTGGTTTTCCTTAATAGCGCGGATGAGGGCGATCGCTACATCTGTTGGCTTGGATGTACCTGCTAAACTTGGTGCAGGTATGCCTGTATCAGCAAACATTCCAGATTCACAAACATATCCCGGACAAATCACTGAAATGTTTACACCAGTACCTACCAATTCTTGTCTGAGTGAATCACTCCACATGAGCAAACCAGCTTTACTAGCACAATAAATGCAAGATATCAGCCTTTGTATCCAGGAGCTTGTTTGTCTAACTTGAAGGTGTCTAAAAGACGATCGATCACGTAATAAAAATAATGGCTAATTCTCGATATTCAGCTACTTAATGCATCTTGGTTGTACATAATCGAATCGATGTCTTTGCTGCTGGAGGGGATGCCAAGCTCGAAAAGCTGGGGAGGCTGAGGGAGAAAAGAGTATTTTTTAGTATTTTTTACTACTTTCTCGTGTAGGAATACATTGGTATCTTTGTCTTTCCTAGTTCCCCCAGTTCAAGAACAGCTTGAAGAATCAACTGGCTGTTGTTCAAAAAGATTTAGTGCGGGTAAATATTTGAGCCTTTTTAATTTGACTAAGAAAACTTAATAATTTTTTGTGGCAACCATCACATAGGTAAAAATTTGGAGGAAATATGAATCAACTTACCGATTCTCAAGCTAAACATCTTACTTGAATGTGCGATCGCTTGGCGGTACTGTACCAAAAGTTGGGTTTGGTTGCGTTCTAACGCCACTAGAGCATCGATTCAGTAATCAAAAACCTAACCCCCCAGCCCGAATGGCACTAATCCCCATTAAAATAGGGCGCTCGCCAAAATTTAATGAGGGCCTCGAGTTCCCTTGAAGGGAAGGGGTAGCTCAACTTAAACTGCCCCCTCCCCCTCTTTTCGTAGGAGAGGGAAAGGTTCTTCCAGGATTACTGAATTGGTGTTCTAGGGCTACTGTCGGCAAAGCATTCCTGTGCAAGTGGCTGCCCAACCTACCCATCTGTCGCATTCTTTTGTGAAATTGGTATCACTAGTTGGCAGAAGACACAAACCTCAGTCCTACTACGCCTAGCACAATCAAGCTAATGCAGATCATGCGCCCCAAAGTAGCAGGTTCTCTAAACAGAATTATACCTAGCACAGCTGTACCAATGGCTCCTATACCTGTCCAGATCGCGTAGGCAGTGCCTACTGGCAGGCTGCGAAGTGATATTGACAACAACGAGAAACTTAATATCATACAAGCAACAGTAATGATGCTTGGAACTAGTTTAGTAAAGCCCTGTGTATACTTAAGACCGATCGCCCATGCAATCTCTAGCAAACCCGCAATCATAAGATAGACCCATGCCATATTTGCTTTTCCTGCATGTTGCAAAATTTGAAGCTTTTACTTAAATCAAGTTCGGCTAATTACTTACGATCTAGTCGGTTTGCTTGGTAATAGGTAATGGGTAATGGGTAATAGGTAATACTCAAAACCAATTACCAATTACCGACCTCCACAGATATCATAAGTGTTTAAACGGACATGATATTAAATTGCGATCGCGTCCTCATTGCAGATATTAACCAGCATTAATGCTATACAGTTTAATCTTTGCTGTGCAGATTAGCGCTGATTTGTGCATAAATCTGTTCATACTAACCAGGATTTTTTGGTTGTTTGTGTCTCGGATAGTAATGTGTTGATTTCAAGTGTTATTGGAAAGACTAAGACTGTTAACGTGGCGTCTTTGAAAAACAATTGCAGCCAAATTAGTTAGTAAACACGTGATTGCTAAGCACAACAAGATGTATGTGGGAGCCATCACCACACCAATGAGAAACCACGTATATACATGTAATACCATCACGAAAGCGAAAATACTGGCAATTCCAGCAGCCTGCCATACCTGATGTGTTGGCCGACCTATTACTGCCAAGATGATTGTTAACAATGTGGCAAGTAGGTTGGCTGGGATAAGAAATGCACAAATGCCTAGGCAGTTGGCACGGGAGAATTCAGCTAAAGTGTTGAAATCAAGCATCAATTTGTGGGGATAATGTCAACATAGAAAAATAATAATTTAAATATATTTATATCTATCTAAACTAATATTAGCATATATCTAAAGTAGTTACTTCACCAATGTAACATAAATTTAATTATATTATGATGAATTTCTGATATTACAAGTATTTACAATGGACTAATGACTAATGACTAATGACGGTCTCCACAAGTGATTATGCAACTTGAACGCACATGAGCTTAATTCCTAACAATCAGGCGAAAAAAAGGTGGGCGTTACCCACCTTCAGAAAATTAACCCATCAAAATCACCGTATCGATGACGTGAATTACACCGTTATCAGCTTCAATATCTGCTGCTAAAACAGTGGCATTTTTGATTTCAAAACCATCAGAACTATGAATGTTAATGGTTGAGCCTTCCACAGAAGTTACCGTACCGAGTTTTGCTAAATCAGCCTGCAACAGCTTTCCAGAAACGACATGATACTTTAAAATTCGCGTTAGCTGAGGAATATTCTGTAACAGAGTTTGTATAGTTCCCGGTGGTAACTTGGCAAATGCATCATCAGTTGGTGCAAAGACAGTGAATGGCCCCGGACTTTTTAATGTCTCTACTAAACCAGCAGCTTGTACAGCAGCTACCAGCGTTTTGAAGGAATCGTTACTTACTGCAATATCGACAATATCAGCCATCTATTTCACCTAAACTCTGTCCAAAATTTTAAATTAAAGTGAAGCAAGTTTAATTTTTATGACACAAAATCAAGTGTAAATGTAAACAAGTTGGTGAATAAACTACGTACAAGTTTATGATGATCCTGAAAAAATCCTTTTGTAAAACAAATGTGCGATCGCAAGTATGCCATCCTGGGAACTGGTGCATTAGGCGGGTTTTATGGTGCCAGATTGCAAAAAGCTGGTTTGGATACCCACTTTTTGCTCAAGAGTGATTACCAACACGTCAGCCAATACGGTTTATTCATCGAGTCTAAAGAGGGCGACTTTAGCCTGACTCAAGTCAATGCCTACCAGGACGTAGAGAAAATGCCACAATGCGATGTGGTGGTAGTTGCCTTAAAAACAACACAAAATTATTTACTGCCAAAGTTGCTGCCGCCTGTGGTTAAAGAAAATGGGGTAGTCTTGGTATTGCAGAATGGACTTGGTATAGAAGAGGAAGTTGCCCAAATTGTTGGCAATGTCAAGGTTATCGGTGGGTTGTGCTTTCTGTGTTCCAATAAAGTGGGGCCAGGACATATTCACCACATAGACTATGGACAAATAAATTTCGGGGAATATACCAGTGAATATTCTCCTGCGGGAATTACAGAAAACATGCAGCTTCTTCGCGACGACTTCACAAGTGCTGGTATTTCAATTGAATTGTCTGAAGACTTACTATTGGCACGTTGGAAAAAGCTGGTGTGGAATATCCCCTACAATGGGCTTTCGGTAATTCTCAATGCCACAACAGATCAATTAATGGCGAATGAGTACACCTACAAATTAATTACACAGTTAATGTATGAAGTGGTACTAGGGGCGAATAGTATGGGGCGCGACATTCCTGATAGTTTTGTGCAAAAAATGCTGGATTACACTTTTCAAATGAAGCCTTACCGCACCAGCATGAAAATTGACTACGATGAATGCCGTCCCTTAGAAGTAGAAGCAATTTTTGGTAATCCATTACGCAAAGCCCAAGCAGCAGGCGCAGATTTATCACAGATTAGCTGTGTGTACCATCAGTTAAAGTTTCTGGATGCACAAAACCAAGGTGACGGTAAATTTCACAGCTAAAAGGGCTAATTAAACTAGTAGGGGCGGGTTCACTAATACCCTCAATACCCGCCCCTACTTGCTTTATCTGAATGGAGAATCGCTATTAAGTAGGTCGGTGCGAATAAAGTTAACTAGTGAGGGTCGTCAGTTATCAGTTGTAATATCATGTCCGTTTAAACACTTATGATACCTGTGGGGGTTGGTAATGGGTAATGGGTAATGGGTAATAGTAAAAAACAATCACCAATTACCAATTACCTATTACCAGGCAAACCGACTATATCGTAAGTAATTAGCCGAACTTGATATTAGTTGTCAGTAGTAAGGGTTTCAGGTATATTTCCCTTTCGTAACATAGTCATGTTTATTTTCACCCACCTAAGCTAATGCGCCTACAAGTTGCACTTTGCACGATTGAGTTGGCAGTCAACGGTCAACAGTCAACAGTCGCGCGTAGTTTTTGACTCTGGACTTTTGACTGTGGACAGCCTTCACAAATAATTGTGCAATTTAAATGCATAACAGCTTACTTAGAACCAGTTTTGATCAACTGCAACAAATTATTTAACCATTTCCACAACCAAAAGCGAGATGGCGCGATCGCCTGTTTGTTTTCCAGAAACTCAATGGCTTGATTGCAATCTTGTACACTGGGATTAAATCCGATCTTTTGATAGAGTCTTTTGGCATTGCGATAGGTATCTATAGCCGCGGATTCTTGATTGATTTTTTCTAATACTAGACCTAAATTAAACCAGACGTTAGCTTCTCCAGTGTGGTCACTAATTTGCTTTCTTACCTGCAAAGACTGCTGATAAAACTTGATTGCTTGCTGGTACTGTCCCAAGTAGTCATAAACATTACCTAGCCCAGACAAACAAATGGCTTCGCCGGAGCGATCGCCTGTTAATTTTACTACATTTAACCACTGCTGGTAAAACTCAATTGCTTGTTGGTATTGCCTGGTGGACTCATAAATATTGCCCAAATTGCCTAAAGCAATCGCTTCCCCAGTGCGATCGCCTATTTTCCTTGCGATCTCTAACCACTGCTGGTAAAATTCAATTGCTTGTTGGTAAAATCCCAAAGATTCGTAAGTGTTGCCCAAACTGCCCAAGGCAATGGCTTCCCCAGTGCGATCGCCTATTTTCCTGGTTATAGCCAACCATTGGTGGTAGAAATCAATTGCCTGGTCTAAGTTTCCCAAGCATTGGTAAGCATTGCCCAACCCAGACAACGCCTTAGCTTCGGCATTGCTATCTTGAATGTTTCTAGAAATATCAAGCCATTGCTGATAAAATTTAATCGCCTGCTCTTGCTCTCCCAAGCATTGGTAAGCATTAGCTAGCTGAGATAAAGATTTCACTTGCTTGTAGCGATCGCCTATTTCTGTGGCTATTTTTAAACTCTGCTTATAAAATTCAATAGAATCAATGTTATTTAAGTTACTAAGGATAGTTTTTTGGCTCATTATTTATAGCGGGTGTTAATTGTAGTTGATGTTTACTTCCTAAATCGGTTTTTCACTGGTTTATGCCCATATCCGCCATAAATAGCAGCCAAGAATCAAAAAAATTCCCATTAAGGCAATATTCAGTAATCTTTAAATTCAGGTTCAGCAGCCTAAAAGTATCTCTAAGAATGCGTCCAATGTCAATCTTTTTTAACCTCATCCACCCCTAAAAAAAGTGGGATGAGGTAGGCATGGGGAACTCCGAACCCCTCTAGGGGTAATAGTGTCCAAGACCGTGGGAAAGGCCTAATGAGGCAAGTGGCGTCCAAGACGGGGGCCAATACGGTTTGGTTAAGCTCAAAATCAGATAGACTGGGGTTTATCACCCAATAAACATCTAACAACCTTCGCCGAAGGCGTTCTTGAAGGGTAGCAACCGCAATAACTCTGGGATTGCTACAATAATGGTTCGGGATTTGAACGCTTAGGAGATTCTCAACCATCACCTTTGGCTATTGCAACTGGTGCAAAAACCACTGCAACTGCCTTGTGGTGGAACGTGAGTACGTTGTCAGTTGTCAGTTGTCAGTTGTTAGTTGTCAGTTGTTAGTTGTCAAGCTTGAAATTTTAGTTTTAAAGGTGCAACATTCAAGCTCAAAGCCTCAACATTCAAGCTCAAAGGCTCAACATTCAAGCTCAAAGGCTCAACATTCAACCTCAAAGGCTCAACATTCAACCTCAAAGGCTTAACATTCAACCTCAAAGGCTCAACATTCAACCTCAAAGGCTTAACATTCAAGCTCAAAGCCTCAACATTCAAGCTCAAAGCCTCAAAAGACATTATTTGGCACATTATAGGCAAATGTCAATCAGCAACGCTTGTTAAACGGGATTATTCAGCCGTTTTGTCATCAGATAGCGTTCATGATCTTCAAACCCAACTCGGCGATAAAAACCTTGAGCAGAAGTATTTTTCCGCTCAACTTCCAAATGTAATGCCTGAACATTGAGCGAAATGCAAACCTCCTCAAGAAACTTAATTGTTTGCTTACCTATGCCCTGACCTTGGTAATTAGCTTGGATGTAGAGTTCATCAATGAAAGCATCACGCCCTCCAAATTCCAGGCTATAGCCTAGTGTGAGAACGACATAACCAATTGGTTGACTCTGGTACTGAATTAACCAGACCCGACCCATTGACTCATCATTCAGCAATTGAATCAGAGCATTACGAGCAACAACCTGATTAAAGGGGATACAACCATCTACTTCATACAGTTCCTGGATTAAGATGAGAAGTGCCTCAACATCAATATTTTCTGCTAGCTTGAAGTGAATTTTCATGATGTATTTACTCGAGGGGGCAATTAAAATCTCTATCTTGCACTTTGAAGTAATTATGCCTAAGAAAATTAGAGTTCGTCAACACGTTAACCCACTTGGTCAAAAGTATCAAACACCAGCCAATCCTGTTGACTGGGAAAAAGTTTATGCACAGTTCAACCAACCGCTACATCTAGATATAGGCTGTGCTAGGGGACAGTTTTTGTTAAATATGGCCCAGATAGAACCCAAGTGGAATTTTCTGGGGTTGGAAATTCGAGAACCCTTGGTAGTAGAGGCGAATAAGTTGCGTGATGAATTGGGTTTAACAAATTTGTACTATTTGTTTTCCAATGTCAATAACTCATTGCGATCGCTGTTATCTTCCGTACCTCCAGGAACCTTACAGCGTGTGACCATTCAATTTCCTGATCCTTGGTTTAAAACCCGTCACGCTAAACGCCGGGTAGTGCAACCAGAATTAGTAGAAGAATTAGCTAATTATCTGGCGGTTGAGGGGAAAGTTTTTCTGCAATCAGATATGAAATTTATCGCTGTAGAAATGTGCGATCGCTTTGCTGCACACCCAGCTTTTCAAAGATTTGGTATAGAAGAATGGCTAACCGAAAATCCCTTACCAGTCCCCACAGAACGGGAAACATATACTCAAAAAAAGGGTGAACCTGTTTATCGGGCTTTATTTAAAAAGGTAGAGAATAATTGTTAAGGAGGCAAAGGCTTAATCTGGCACTGGGATGGAAATTATACTCACAAACGAACGCCTATTTGCGGGCTGTGATATCTGTAAAACGTGAGTTCGATGAACCTCTCCCCAACCCCTCTTGGATGCGGAGAGGGGCAGAAATATTCCGCGTTTTCAACGAAAAAATCAAGGTTTCAAAGCCTCTCTCCCTGTGGGGGACTCGGGCCCCCTCTGGGGATTGGGGGAAAGAGGAATGGAAGCGGGGTTTTTTATATCCGTCGAACTCACGTTTTATTAGGTTGGGTTGAGGAACTATCTAAAAAACTAAAATCCTCACAAGATCTTTAGATTTAGGGATTATTTTGAGAAAGTCACAAATCCGCTCTCGTCATTATGCAATACCTCTACTGTCTGGCCAATGCTAGTCTTACACTGCGAGTTGTTGAATATTTTAGTAACAATCGTGTTCCTGTTAAATTTATTACTGTCATTAGTCAGTTCGATGGCTGGATAGTCAACATCAAAATGAAATCCTTTATTTCTGTAGACAAGGATAAAGATATTAGGGCTTTCTTAAGTGAATTAGGAATTGTTTACTGCCCAACTGAGTTAATGGGTAAGGTTCTGAACAGTTTGGAAACTGGACATTCCGTACTTCATGTGATGCGCCGCTATCAAATTGTCGTCGTTTCTCATGGTAGACCGCAGCCTGATGAGATTGAAGTATTCCGACAAAATTTCATTAGCGGATTGGGCTACTGTCCACAAAACTTTACTTAACCTCAAATTATTAGATATTACCGCTTGTTTAATTAAACTCAATTTCAATTGATGCCCACTTACTTAATCACAGGTAGCGTCACAGTAAACGTAGTACCTACACCAACTTCACTATTGACCAAAATTTCTCCCCCGTGCGCCTCGACACACTTTTTAACAATTGCTAATCCCAAACCAGTGCCAGGAATTCTACCAACATTTTCTCCACGGTGGAAAGGCTGAAACAGTTGCTTTTGGTCGTTTTCAGAAATGCCAATTCCCCAATCTTGAATTCGGAAAGTTATTGTATTTCCCTGGCCAATTAGTTCAAATTCAACTTTACCGCCTGGTGGCGAATACTTAATGGCGTTACCAAGTAAATTACCTAAAATATGGCGTAGCAAACTTTCATCCCATAATCCTTTGCTGAATTCTCCAAAACTGGTGAACACTACAGTCAATTGCTTTTCTCTTACAGTTAATTGGGCTTCTTCAACTAATAGATGACACAATCTTTCCAAATCCAGAGCGCAAAGTTCAAACTGAAGTTTACCGGAATCAGCTTTACCTATTAATGACACTTCATCTAACATTTGTGCCATGTTTTTGATAGCTGAGCGAATGATTTGTATATGAACGTGTTTTTTCTCTTTGCTCAATTTTTCGTCACTGCTTTGTAACAATCCAGCAGCTAAGAGAATAGTATTCAAGGGATTACGAATATCATGGGAGAGCATCGAGACAAATTCAGATTTGAACTGATTCAGTTCTTTGGCTTTCACCAGTTCAGCTGTTCGTTCATCTACTCTACTTTGTAAAGTTTGATTAACTGTACGTAATGTTTCTAAAACCTGCTTGCGTTCGATCGCATAATTTACAGAGCGAACCAGCACTTCTACATTTACTTGCCGCTTGACTAAATAATCTTGCGCTCCCTGACGTACTGCCTCAATTGCCAGATCTTCGTCGTTGAGATTTGTGAGTACAACAATTGGCAGGCTGGGAGCATGATTAATCAATTGCGGCAAGGATGATAATCCTTGGCTATCAGGTAAAGTTAAATCCAACAGAATTACATCATAACTGTCTTGATGGAGTTCTTTGAGGGCTGCCTGCAATCGCTTCACATGAACCAAACTAAACTCTTTGGACTGTGCTTGCTTCAGCAACTCTTGCAACAGCCTAGCTTCTGCCGGGTTATCCTCAATTAACAAGATTTTTACTGAGCTTGCAACCATAGTTTGAGTGCTGAGTGAGGAGTGAGGAGTTAGGAGTTAGGAGTTAGGAGTTAAAAGTTAGGAGTTAAAAGTTAGAAGTTAGGAATTAGGAGTTAAGAGTGAGGAGTGAGGAGTGAGGAGTTTATTATCTCCCTCATCCCCCTCATCCCCCTCATCTCCCTCATCTCCCTCATCCCCCTCATCCTCCTCATCCCCCATCCCCCCATCTCCCCATCCTCTTATTGCGATGGTAGGGTGACGATAGAAAGCCAGAAATCTTCAATTCCTTTGACGATTTGGAAGAGTTGGCTGAGGTTGCGAGATTTAGTGATGTAGCAGTTCACATGCAAATCGTAGCTGTAAAAAATGTCATCTTCATTTCTGGAGGTTGTCAGTACTACTACGGGGATGCGTTTCAGCATAGGGTCGGCTTTAATTTCTGCCAATACCTCTCGACCGTCCTTTCTGGGTAAGTTCAAATCGAGCAGGATGAGGTCAGGGCGGGGTGCATTGGCATACTCGCCCTCTTGGCGTAAAAAAGCCATAGCATCCACGCCATCCCTAACCGTCACTACCTCGTGCGGTACTACGCTGTTTTTCAACGCTTCTTGGATGAGGCGGATATCGGCTTTATTGTCCTCGACCAAAAAGATGGTTTTGGGTTTTTCTTCCGTTTCTACGCTCACGCTCATGTCCTCCCACTGGGATTGTAAAGTAGAAGGTTGCGCCCTCTCCTAATTGTGACTCTACCCAAATCCGCCCCCGATGGCACTCAATGATCTTTTTACAGATAGCTAAACCCATACCTGTACCAGGATATTCATCGCGCGTGTGTAAGCGTTGAAAGATGACAAAAATGCGATCGCTAAACTGTGGGTCAATGCCAATACCATTATCGCGCACCCAGAACAACCATTCATCTTCTAGCCTTTCTGCACCGATTTACTGTACAATGCTCACCAAAACACACAGCTGCTCCTTGAGCGCTGGTTAAATTGAGCAGATTAGGTTGGTGTTTAACTAAACCATCAATAAAGTTTTCTTCTTGGGACATATATTCAATCAAAAGCGATTGAATATGTGTCAAACTCATGCGATAGTCGTAATCTTCTGTTTCTTCTCTAGCGGAAATTTCTGTAAATATTACTCGTCCCAAAAATTCGCACGCTTTCCGCAACTCGTAGGAAACATGTTTAGGTGTTTGATGATGACAAGCAATTAAGCCCCAAAGTTTTTGGTCTTTAATCAAAGAGATAGTCAACGAAGCGCCTACACCCATATTGTGTAGATATTCCATGTGACAAGAAGCCGCACTTCTGAGAATTGAGTTAGTTAAATCAACCGGGCGATCGCTAACCGGATTAATCGCAGGTACTATTTGTACAGGTTCAGCCTCCGCATCTGGGATTAATCTAATTGAATTAGAAGCGAATAACTTTCTCGCTGGTTTAGGAATATCTGATTCCGGGTAGTGCAATCCTAGATAAGGTTCCATACTTTCTAGTTTTTCTTCAGCGATGACTGACCCATGTCCATCATCATCAAATTTATAGAGCATTACCCGATCAAATCCAGTGACTTTTTGCACTTCCTGAACAATTATCTGACAAAAATCACGAAGATTTGAGGTTTTTTCTAGCTGGTTAATAGAAGCTTTCGCCAGATGATAAAAGCTTAAGAATGGGATATTTTCACGAGAAAAAGCTGGTTCTAATTCCAGAATCAAAATCCCTTCAGAATTTCGGTGAAAAACAGCATCAAATACTGCGTAATCATCACCTTTTTTTCTTACCCAAATTTTTGTAGGATTAATATATTCTAGATTGCCTTCAAACAAAGCTGCTTTAATAGTCTCAACTTGGAATGGGTCGAGTAATTCCTCTAGTTTTGTTTGCAAAAGATTTTCGGGATTAATGCCAAAAATCTTCCATGTATTATTGCTAATTTGTAATATTTTTAGTTCAGGTTCCTCCAAAACTAAAAGCACTCCATGAGGCTGAATTTGCTTAAAAAGATGAATCGGAGCTTCTTTTAAGCTAGTTACATTAATATCTGGCAATTGTAAGTCTATGGTCATTCAGATTCTCCTCTGTTGTCTGGGAGCATGAAAAGTAGAATATATAGGTTTTCTTACCTATTGGTTTACCACACTACCTAAATGTTATTGTGTATTTATTTATCTCTGTGTAGAGATAAAAATTCATAAATTCCGAACTTAGAACGATAAATACTCTAAGTTTTATACCTCATCGTTGACCAAGTTTATTATAGTTAATCTTATCTAGAATCTCCCATCTCTATCCAATAAGCATTTTTGAGAAAGCTAGCTTTTGATAGCTCAGTTCAGTCGCTTTTCTTGGTGTTTCCCTAAGCTGATTGCGTTTTACAGTCTAACAGGCGCTAAACCTATATACAGATAAGAAATATGAAAAAATAAGTGATTAATTAAACCGTTTATGTATAGCTATGTAAAGTACTAATTAAGCATAGAGGAAGAGGATATAATTCTTGCAAAAAGCTCATTTTTGCCATTAAATACAAATAATTAATCTATAGCAATCCGATTTGATTTCTGAATCACTCGTAGAGGTAAGGGACTGGGGACTGGGAAGAAGGAATAAAGGTGTACTGAGTTTTGTTCTTAAATCAAATATGAGTCCTATATATTAATTGATATTAAGCTAAAACGGATTCAATTAAAGTTAGGAGTTAGGAGTTAGGAGTTAGGAGTTATTATTCTCCCCATCCCCCCTCCTCCCCTGCTCAAGAGCCTATACTTAAATCCAAGAGCTAAACCACATCCGCACCTTATAATCGAAGGAAGATATGGGTAAACCTAAATAAATGGGCATCCAGAACACAAAAGCAGTCAAAATCAGAAAAGAAATTGTCAGACCCACTGCTCGAAGTTCTCGATAATAACTGTGAAGGCATTGATCGACAAACCAAGCGATCGCTAAAAAAGCAAATACTACAGCCGTCATATAATGGTAAATAAAAGCGCACCTTGTCACCTTCATCCAAGGTACTAAGTTAGTGGTATAATTTAAAACTAAATATAAAGCAATCCACGTATCAACACTAAGTTTTGGTGGTAGAGAAAAATGCTTTTGCTTCACCCAAGGCATCACAAATTCTGATACCAGCATCCATATTAAAAATACAATGGCAGCGATACCAAACCACCACAAAAAAGGGTTGCCCATCGCATGCACATCATAAATAACTTTTCCCGCACCAGAAGGTAAAGGAGGCCCCAAAACAGGTAATGGGTCAGTGACGCTTTGAGCAGTTTGATAATAATACGCCATTGGTCGAGTGATCAAAGGCCATTTGTACCAAGCAGCACAATAAGGATGTACTTTAGCAGTGTTACCACCAAGACGTTCGTGAAACGCTAAAATTTCCTTATGTACTTGTATAAACCCATATTTTGTATCTAATTGCAGGTGAGGAATCCACAGCAAACTGTAAACTGCAAGTGGAATAATTCCTAAAAATAATACAATTTGCCAAATATTTATTTCAGTTAACTTTTGCAAGGAACTGAGATTTTGATCATTGGATTGCCAATAGCTAATAGATGTAATTGAGGAGTGATTTGTAGGAGTAGCAGATAAATCATCGATTACATCTGTTGTCTGCGCTGTTGTTTTGATTAAAGATTGCCATATCCAACCTATTAACCAAATGAGATATATACCCAACAGAAAAAATAAACCGTTCCACTTTGTAGAAATTGACGCACCAAAAGCAATACCAGCAACTACTAAATAGACACTGCGTCTTTGTTTTTGATTAGCCAATGCCAATAAGAAAAACCACTGCCCCAACAACCCAAACAGAACTATATAGATATTAATCAGAGCATAGCGAGATTCTACGAGAAATATACCATCACAGGCTGTAAACAACCCAGCAAGCAAAGTAAAGCTGCGACGATAACTTATCTGATAGGCAATACCAGCAATAATTAACGGAATAAATGAACCCGAAAATGCATTAATCCAACGATAATTCCAAGGCGACAACAGCGAACCCGTCAGTCCATTTTTTAGCGGATCTTGCCAAAAAGGAACATGACTACTAAGCCATATTCCCATCGCAATCATATATTTACCTAGTGGCGGATGACCATCAAAAAAAGGCACATGGTTGAGATAGTTATTGCCAAATTTAGCGTAGTAAACTTCATCAAATACTAAAGTATTAAATCGTCCCAGCCCCCAAAATCGTAAAGCAACTGAGAGGATAAATATACCCAATAGCCCAATTTGGAACCATTTTTTAGTCATTAGTCAATAGTCAATAGTCATTAGTCATTAGTCAATAGTCATTAGTCAATAGTCATTAGTCAATAGTCAATAGTCATTAGTCAATAGTCATTAGTCAATAGTCAATAGTTATTCTCCTTGTCCCCCCATCTCCCTATCTCCCTATCCCCCCTGCTCCCCTGCTCCCCTGCTCCCCTGCTCTTCTTCTTGGTGCATCTTTTTGAAACAGCAGCAGTTCAATACCGTAATATTTCTTTGTCTTTCCCACTGGCTTCATACCCAATCTTTGGGTGACACGAATTGAGGCATCATGTTTTGGCTTGACTACGGCATAAATTACTGGCAGATTCAGGACATTAAATCCGTAGTTGAGCATACCTCGTCCTGCTTCTGTTGCATAGCCTTTACCCCAAGAAGTTCGCCGCAAGTGCCAACCTACTTCATAATCTTCTGTGGGTAAGCGATATTGATCAGGAAGTGGTTCGAGAAGGATTGTTCCCACAATTTTTGTAGTATCTTTTTCTACAATTGCCCAAGAACCAGTACCATTTTTACTTTGGTCTGTCCAATCAATTAACCGCTGACGCGTTGATTGAACATTCGTGTTACGAGATCCATTACCAAGAAAATACGTAACTTCAGGGTCATTATAAATCTCAAACACTTGTTCAGCATCGCGATCGGGTATCCAACTACGAATAATTAACCGTTCAGTTTCAAAAAGTGCTGTCATACTAATTCGTAATTATGCAACAGCAAATTCTGAATCTTTTCTCAGTTCCTCAGACCGGAATCCCAACACAATCCGATCCTTCGGTACACCTGCTTTGACAAATTCCGTTGCTACTCCTTCTTCAGTACCATCACGTTGAATCCAAATTTTGCCATCAATAATATCAACGTGAATCAGACAGCCATGAACACGCCGAGTCACAATTGGAGACAAATCATAGGCTGGTTCTCTTCCCAAAATCATTAATAGGTAGCGGTCTTGTTCGCTGTCGAAAACTGTCTCAAATTGAATATCGCCAACGCTGAAGGGAATCTTCGTGTGTTCAATCAGAATATTCCGAATTAACTGCCTGTATTGCTCCAAGGTATCCATCTGAAAATAACCTCTTGCTCTAGCCTAAATACAACTATATGGACTTTGTAATCCTCTACCAAAAGTTTAGCAATTGGCTCATCAAAAATATCAGCGTATACTTCATCACGAACGGCAAGATAGAGAACGCGATCGGGATTGGTTCTAGTCATCACAGAGCGATATGCAAGGTATTGTCCCAGTGCGTGTTCCAGATCGGTCATATCTGATACGCTGCGAAACGTTTTAATCTCAACTGCTATTAGCTGTCCTTCCTTTTCAGCAGCAATCAATTTTTCTGCACCCAGATCAACGTACATATCCCTTTTCCCCCACTTCAGATGAAAGGGATCATCAGTAATCGTCCACCCATCTTTGATTAGGGCATTCTTGACGTTCTCATGATAGCGGTCTCTAACTGGCATATATTGCTCAAGCTACTTTTACTATGATTACATGATTGAGTATCGACCCATTAACGGCGTTGCTGATTAGTGATATGAATTTTACCGAAAATGTTAGCTTTCAAATATTTTTTCATTTCTGAAATCAGCAACGCTCAATCAGCAATTAGAAAATAGTCAGCTATAAAAATGACACAATTTAGGACTCACCATTCTCAACTTTTGCTATTTCCAGCATGGTTTTTAAAACCGAATCTGGATTTAGACTAATAGAGTCAATACCTTGTTCAACCAAGAACCGAGCAAATTCTGGATAATCGCTGGGTGCTTGCCCACAAATACCGATTTTACGGTGACGTTTTTTCGCAGCTTCTATGGCCATTTTCACCATTTGCTTAACAGCGGGGCTGCGTTCATCAAACAACCGCGCTACTAAAGCCGAATCCCTATCTAACCCCAATGTCAGCTGAGTTAGGTCATTGGAACCAATGGAAAAACCATCAAATACTTCAGCAAATTCTTCAGCCATAATTACATTGCTGGGCAGTTCACACATTACATAAACTTGCAAATTATTAACGCCTTGTTTTAAACCATTGTTTGCCATTTCTGCTAATACTAAACGCCCCTCATCGGGAGTGCGACAGAAGGGAATCATGGGGATAACATTAGTCAAACCCATATCTTCCCGTACTCGCTTGATTGCATGACACTCTAGGGCAAAAGCTTCTCTGTAACCTTCATCATAGTAACGTGCCGCCCCTCGCCAACCTAACATCGGGTTTTCTTCGTCGGGTTCAAACTGTTGCCCACCCAACAAATTGGCATATTCATTACTTTTGAAATCAGACATTCGTACAATAACTGGTTTGGGATAAAATGCCGCAGCAATTCGACCAATACCTTGGGCTAATTTATCCACAAAATACTGTGGTTTATCGTCGTAAAGTGAAGTTATTTCGCTAATTTTAGCTTTGACAAATTCATCTTTTAACTTATCAAAATAAATCAACGCCATTGGATGAATTTGGATTTGGTTAGCGATAATAAATTCTGTCCGCGCTAAACCCACGCCATCGTTAGGAATGGCAGATAAACTCAAAGCTTCTTGAGGATTTCCCACATTCATTAAAATTTGGGTGCGGGTGCGGGGCAAATTTTCTAGGGGGACTTCTTGCACTTCAAAAGGTAATAACCCTGGATATACCTTTCCTTCTTCTCCTTCGGCACAAGAAATCGTTACCTCTTGACCAATTTTCAAGACTTCGGTAGCATTGCCGCATCCCACGATCGCAGGTACACCCAATTCTCGTGCAATAATCGCTGCATGGCAAGTACGTCCACCAGAGTTGGTAATAATCGCACTGGCGCGTTTCATAATCGGTTCCCAGTCAGGGTCAGTTCTTTCTGTCACCAACACTTCTCCAGGCTGAAACTGGTCGAGTTTATGCACATCTAAAATCAGGTTTGCTTTGCCTTGACCAATGGCTTCCCCAATGGCGCGTCCCGTGACAAGGGGGATTAGGGAGTCGGGAGTCGAGAGTTGATGAGTTTTTTCCCCATTCCCCAGCCCCCAGTCCCCAGTCCCCAGTCTTAGACGATAACTCCGCAACACGTTACCTTTCTTCTGTGACTGCACTGTTTCGGGACGTGCTTGCACCACAAACAATTGGTTGGTAATGCCATCTTTTGCCCACTCAATATCCATTGGGGTATAAATACCGTGGACTTGGGAATAATGGTCTTCAATCAAACAAGCCCAGTGCGCTAATTGTAAAATCTCGCCATCACTCAGAGCGAATTTACCTCTATCTACCTTTGATACAGATACATTTTTTGTGAATTTAGAACCGTCATCATAAATCATTTTCAGTTCTTTGCTGCCCAATTTTTTATCAATAATTGGGCGAAAACCTGCTTTTAAAGTTGGTTTAAAAACATAGTATTCATCTGGGTTAACAGACCCTTGGACAACGTTTTCTCCTAACCCGTAGGCGGCTGTAATCAGTGCAGCATCCTTAAAGCCGGTTTCTGTGTCAATGGAGAACATTACCCCAGAGGTTGCTAAGTCAGAGCGCACCATTTTTTGCACACCCACAGCCAGAGCAATGCTAAAGTGGTCAAATCCCTTGGCGTGGCGATAGGAAATGGCGCGATCGGTAAATAGGGAAGCAAAGCATTTATGACAAGCTGCTAAAACTCCTTCGACACCAACAACGTTGAGGTAAGTTTCTTGCTGACCGGCAAAACTAGCGTCGGGGAGGTCTTCAGCGGTGGCGCTAGAGCGAACTGCTACATCTGTCTCCGTGTTGTATTTTGCACACAGGCTTTCGTAAGCTGTAGCGATCGCATCTCGCAATTCTCCAGGAAATGGGGTATGTATCAACAGCGATCGCGCTTTTTTCCCTCGTAGCCGTAAATTTTTGATATCCTCAACATCCAAATCCGCAAACAATTCGCGTAACTTTGCTTCTAATCCCGCAGATTCAATGAAATGGCGATAAGCATAAGCAGTAGTGGCAAATCCCGTCGGTACGTCAACACCTTTGGGTGTTAGCTGTTGAATCATTTCCCCTAATGATGCATTCTTACCGCCAACTAAGGGTATATCAGCAATACCAACTTCATCAAACCACAGAACCAGCGATCGTTCTTTAGCAGATAGAGATGTCGTGTTTATAGCTACTGAAGTCATTGGTATTACCTCTTAAATTAATGCTCAGATTTTAAGCGCGTAATCGTTAGTGAATAAGGGCAACAGACAGTAAGCAGCAGAAGGAATAATGATTGTCAAGTAAACTTTTTAGCCTTTTTCTACTAGATAGTGATTTTCATCACGTTGCGCTAGTATTATTTTTCCCTTTTTCAATTTTAGTTTTTGTAGCAAGTAGGTTGCAGGGTAGGACAAATACATCAGGTAGCATTTCACTGAAAGTGGCTATAAATGGGCATATTTAGTGCGGGGAGCAAGGAAAAATGATTTGTAGCTGTTATTGAGTGAATCGTAATAATGTCACAAATTGTGATTTTTGAGACAATTTGAGCAACAGAATTTGCAGACAAGAGGGTCAAAAGGATATCGATTAAGATAAAGCACATTTAGTTTGCATAACTAAATTTTTGAAATTCTTGTGGGGTGGGCATCTTGCCCGCCCATTATATGCAAGTTAAATGTGGAACAGCTTATAACCCTTCTAAGCTTACGTGAGTTCGATAAATTCTCAACAACCCCGTTTCCATTCCTCTCCCCATTTTGGGGAGAGGCTTAAAAACCCTATTCTTTCGGTAACAAGCCTAGCCTGAGTAGGTGAGCCACTGCGTTGCGCGGGTTTGCCGCGTTGTAGCAAGTGGCGTTGCGTTATGGACTTTCGTCCTAACGCAGCGAAAATCTAGGATGATGCTTTAGCCTAGTGGCGTGTCAAGGCTAAATTAAATTTGGACTGATTAGATAATTTTCACGCTAAGCCTGGTATAACAATCAGATTCCCGACTTCTTAAAGAAGTCGGGAATCTGAGCCTCAAAACTTAAGAATTCACAACAAAGGATAAAAATTCCCTACTCCCTATTGAGTCTATCTGCGTAAACTGCGGGGGTCGAGAGCATCCCTGAGACCATCACCCAATAAATTGAAAGCCAGCACCGTCAAGATAATCAGCACCGCTGGCGGCCAGATTAGCCAAGGTTGCAACACTAAAATAGAAGCATTGCTTGCCACAGAAAGCATGTTGCCCCAAGAGGGGTCTGGTTGCTGAATGCCCAAGCCGATAAGACTGAGTATCGCTTCTGAACCAATAAAGCTAGGAACCGCAAGAGTAGCGGAGATAATTACATAAGTGGCGGTTTGTGGCAAAACGTGGCGGAGGATAATGTAGAGTGGGTTCCCGCCCATTGCTCGTGCGGCTTGCACAAATTCTCGCTCTTTAATGGACAATACTTGTCCGCGAATTACCCGTGCTAAACCAGCCCAGCTGATAACTGAAGTAATCAAGACAATTAATAAAAAGCGTTGGCTGCTGCTTAGTCCCGCTGGTAATACTGCGCCCAAGGTGACTAAAAGATAAATGCTGGGGAAGGTCATCAGAACTTCAGCCAAACGCATGATGATGCTGTCAGTCCAACCGCCGAAATAGCCGGAAATGCCTCCTATCAAAAGACCGAGGGGAAAGGTAATCACCACCCCAACAATACCGATAAACATACTTATGCGACCACCATGTAACAGGCGAGTGAATTGGTCGCGCCCTTGTTCATCAGTGCCCAGGATGTTTAATTTTGCATCACCACTTGCCCCAAACAAATGCCAATTTACGGGTATACCTGGGATAATGGTGACTTCTTCCCAGTTGGGTGGCAGTGGCAAAACCAGCTCAAACAGTCGATACTCTGGCCCCGAAACAAATAAACGCAATGGTGAGGGCTTTTTAAAGTCTACCAGCAGTTGGCGATCGCCTGTTTCTAGATCCGTGTTGCCTTGGGTTGTTGGATAAATATGAGGGCCGATAAACTGCCCTGATTGTGAAGTCCAATAAATCTGAGTTGGTGGCAATAGCGAACCATTTGGTTGTGACGCATAAGGATCATATGGGGCAACAAAATCAGCTGCAATTACCGCCACATAGAAAATTAACAGCAAAATTGCCCCAAACTGCGCCAAAGGATTTTTTTTAAGTCTTTGCCACCAATTCATAGTTTTGAGTCAATAGTCAAGGGTCAATAGTCAATGGTCAAGGGTCAAGGGTCAAGGGTCAAGGGTCAATAGTCAATAGTTAATGGTCAATAGTTAAGGGATAGAAACAATTGCTATGGACTTTTGACTTTTGACTTTTGACTTTTGACTGTTAACTAACCATGTCGTTGCTCTACTAAATATAAATGTTCCTCTTGGTTTTTTTCATGTTCTACAACAAACACATTCGAGTAGAGATTAGCGACAATTTGTTTTCCTTGCTGTGTCAAAGACAAGTAACGCAAACCTTCTTTGATGTAAGGATGGACACCATTCCAATAAAACTTGGCGTAGTTCTTACGTAAATCGGCGGGTGTCTCATAGGCTAAAACTTTATTCATGCCAGTTTCTTCAAACTCGTAGAATAAAGAAGTAATTTTTCTCAGGTAACGCGGGTCGCTTAATTGCCCAATCAAATCAGCAGCACGCACTAAGCCAGCAAAGCTAGTTGTGTCTTGATGATCCTCAGCCACAGGCACAGGAAACCTAGTCAATTCAATATTTCTCTTAATTACCTCAGCATCTATTAGCTTGTGACCGCCAAAACGCTCATCAATAAAAAGTTTGGCTCTATCAACATGATAGGGTGTAAGACTGGCATCAGAAGCACCTGGATGAAGAGGAATCATTCTGCCATTTTTACCAGTGGCATATAAACCTGCTGCTTCTTGGTCTTGTCGGCAGACTCCTTTAACATAACCAATGTCATGACATACCAAGGAAATCATAAAGTGCAACCAGTCTTCACTAGAAACACCACCTTCGCGGATATGTTTGCCACGTAAAATTTCCTGGCCCACAAGGGTAACTAAGACAGAGTGTTCAACATTGTGAAACAGAGCATCGCTGTTGGCAATGTTTTCCAATGCCATACTCCCAGCCCAAGCGATGATATCTTGGTAATCATTTTTCAAGCAACCGTATGTGCGACGGTAGCCTTCTCGAATTTGGTTGACAAAAGCATCAATTAAAATTTCAGTGGCATTAAACATATTGGTTGCTCAGGTTGATATCAATTATTTATGGATTGTTTGCCCGGTTGTATTAAGTCAGAATTACCCTTATGGAATTTTAAACAATGCAGATTTCTCATTTGTAGCTTAAGAATGGGTCTGAGCGCTAGTTACTTTCATACTTTGCTTACATCATAGGCGATACTTCCGTAGTTTGCCGAAGTTGCAGTTTGCTGTGTACAACAGTTCAAAGGGAATAGGGGATGGGGAGATGGGGAGATGGGGAGATGGGGAGATGGGGAGATGGGGAGCTCTTGAGCAGGGGAGCAGGGGAGCAGGGGGGATAACTGACAACTGACCACTGACCACTGACAACTGACCACTGACAACTGACAACTGACAACTGACAACTAACAACAATTTTTGTCATGGTTATGATAGTTCGGGATTATTACAGACAAATTCACCAAAGTTGAGTCATATTTGACATGCGTAGTAAATTTCAATTTTTGTTAAGAAAATACCAGTAATGGTATTTGCATGGTTCGGAAAGTGGAGGTATGTCTGTGAGCAATGAAAGTTTTTCAGAAGTCGAGGCTGACGAACCTGTGGAAATTGAGGAGGATAGCTTTAAGAGCAAACCGATTAATAAGCAAACCCGCTGTTGGTTGATACCTTTGTTTGGGGGTATTGGGTTGGGGATAGCGATCGCTTTGGGCAGTATGGGTATATTAAGTTATCTTCCTGCTCGTCAACAAACAGCGGTAGCAAATAAAGCAGTACCAAAAGTTAACCCAGTGATGACAGTCACCGTAGCAACGGTAGAAAAGACTCGTATTGCTCGTACTCTCAATACCACGGGTACCGTAGCAGCTCGTGATTTGATTCCGGTTTTGCCCCAAGCAAACGGCTTACAAATCAAAATTATCCCCGAAGATGTCAAAGAGGGAACTTTGATCAAAAAAGGACAAGTACTGGCAATCCTGGATGATTCCATACTACAAGCTCAAATTAGCCAAGCCAAAGCTGATGTCGAATCTAAGCAAGCTGATGTGGCATCAAAGCAGGCAGATCTAGCATCGAAATTGGCTAATACTATATCCAATCAAGCGATCGTCCAACAAAGAAAAGCAGATTTAGCTCAAGCTCAAGCCAGGCTAGAAGAAGCAGAAAAGAATTTTCGCCGCTATCAAAAACTTGCTGTTTCTGGGGGTATTAGTCAGCAAGAACTTGATACTCGCTCTTACACTGTGAAAACTGCCAAAGAAACTGTGCGTCTTGCCCAAGAAAATGTCTATAGCGCTCAAGCTAATGTCGGTAGTGGCAAAGCAAATACGGCTAGCGCCGAAGCAAATATTAATAAAGCTAAAGCTGATGTCCGTAGTAGTATAGCCAAGGTGCAACAACTGCAAGCTCAGTTGGGACAAACCGTAGTACGTGCCCCAGTTTCTGGAATTGTCGCCGAGAAACTGGCAAGAATAGGAGATGTTACAGGTGTGCCACCACAAACCCAGGTGGGAAATATTATTGGTGGTACGCAAAAGCTATTTTCGATTATTCGCGATCAAAGGCTGGAACTGCAAGCGCAGGTTCCAGAAATTCAACTACTCCAGGTAGAAGTTGGTGCATCAGTACAAATTAGTTCCGATCTCGATAATCGTGTGCGCTTGCAGGGACGAGTCAGAGATATACAACCACTGGTAAATGATACTAGACGTGAGGCAACAGTAAAAATTGACTTGCCGCCCACACACTTACTTAAACCTGGGATGTTTGCCCGTGCGGCGATTACTACCAATACAACTATAGCGATCGCAGTGCCGCAGAAAGCAGTACAACCCCAACCAGATGGCAGTGCCATGTTATTAATTTTATCAGGTTTAGACACAGTACGCGCCCAAAAAGTAGAGGTAGGAGAACCCATCAACGATCGCATGGTGGAAATCAAGAGTGGTTTGCAATTGCATGACCGCGTGATAGTTGATGGTGCAGGCTACCTCAAAGATGGTGACAAAGTGCGAGTTGTAAGTCTTGCAGGGGAGCAGGGGAGCAGAGGAGCAGGGGAGCAGGGGAGCAGGGGGAGCAGGGGAGACAAATCAATTAAAAATTAAAAATTCATTCTGTTATCACTTAACAACTGACAACTGACCACTGTCAGCCATCAATCATCAGTCAACAATTATCAGTCATCAGTCAACAGCCATCAGCCATCAATCATCAGTCATCAGTCATCAGTCAACACCAATCAATCTCTAATCTAAAATTCTCTGATGTCATTCAACATCTCGGCTTGGTCAATTAAAAAACCTGTTCCTACCATAGTTTTATTTTTAATTTTGACAGTGGTGGGTTGGTTATCTTTCATCTCTTTAGGGATTGATATTAATCCAAATATTGATGTACCAGCAGTTTCGGTGATAGTCACGCAACCAGGTGCAGGGCCGGCGGAACTTGAATCCCAGGTGACGAAAAAAATTGAAGATGCTGTCGCTGGGTTGGGTAACATCGATAACATGATTTCCACGGTCAGCGATGGCAGTTCTAGGACAACGATTAATTTTGTTTTGGGTACAAATAGCGATCGCGCCACCAATGATGTCCGAAATGCGATCGCCCAAATTCGTCAAAGTCTGCCCCAAGATATTAATGACCCCATTGTCCAACGCCTAGATTTTGCCGGTGGCCCCATCATCACCTATGCAGTAAAATCTGATCAGCGTTCTGTACAAGAATTAAGCAACCTTGTAGACCAAACCATTAGCCGTGCCCTGTTAGCAGTCAAAGGTGTGGCACAAATTAAGCGTGTGGGTGGGGTAGATAGGGAAATTCGCATTAACCTCAATCCAGACCGCTTACAGTCTCTTGGTATCACTGCTACCCAAGTCAATGACCAAATCCGGGCTTTGAATATTAACTTACCTGGCGGACGTGCTGAAGTCGGTGGTAGCGAACAAACTATCCGTACTCTTGGTAGTGCTAAAAGTGTCAATGTTTTGCAAACCTATGAAATCCTCCTACCACAGGGCGGTTCTGTACCTTTATCCACCTTGGGAACTGTTGAGGATAAGTTTGCTGATGTGCGTCAAGCCGCCCGCTTGAATAATCAACCTGTGGTGGCTTTCCAGGTGTTGCGGAGTACTGGTAGCGTCACGGTGACGGTGGAACAAGGAGTTAAAGCCGCAGTCGCACAACTGCAAAAAACTCTACCGCCAGATGTGAGGCTGGATTTAATTTTTACTCGAGCTGATGTTGTTCGCCAATCTTACGACAGCACCATTGATGAATTAATTCAAGCATCGGTACTGGCAATCTTAGTAATTTTACTGTTTTTACGCGACTGGCGCGCGACATTAATTACCGCCGTTGCTCTACCGCTGTCGATGATTCCCACGTTTGCTGTACAGCAAGCTTTGGGTTATACCCTCAACAACATGACTTTGTTAGCATTAGCACTAGCAGTAGGCAACTTGGTAGATGATGCCGTCGTGGAAATTGAAAACATGGAACGGCACATGGCTATGGGGAAATCGGCTTGGGAAGCTGCTTTTGAATCTTCTGACGAAGTGGGATTAGCTGTGATGGCTTCTAGTGCAACGATTATTGCTGTGTTTTTGCCTGTTGCTTTTATGGGTGGTATTGCAGGGCAGTTTTTTCAACCCTTTGGTGTAACGGTTGCCGTTTCTACGATTTTTTCCACTCTGGTGGCGCGGATGATTACACCGATGATGGGTGCATATTTGCTGAAGGAGAAGCCGCAAACACCTAGTAAGCAAGCAAAGATGAGATTAGCAAAACTCTTTCATCTGAAATCTAACCTGCAAAATTCCCAATTGTGCCAAAGCCAGTTTCAGCCTTATAAATGGCTTCTCCAGTCGGCATTACGCCATAGATTGACGACAATAGCGATCGCTTTAGCTTTCTTTATTGCTAGTCTGATGCTGGTTCCTTTGATTCCCAAAGGTTTTGTAGATGAGGGCGACTTTGGTATTTCCACTATTGCCATTGAATTACCTCCAGGTTCTACTTTGGCGGATGTCAACAAAGTTGCTACCCAGACAACAAACTTAATTCGAGAGAATCCAGTAGTTGAAAGTGTATTAGCTACAGAAGAAATCAATTCTGCTACCCTCACCGTCCAGCTAAAACCCAGGTCAGAACGGCGGATTTCCCAAAAACAGTTCCAGGAAGAAGCACGCCCCTTGTTTGAGCAAATACCAGGAGCTAGAATCAGTTTTCAAAGTCAAAGTCCAGGGGATAGTCGCAAAGGTTTATCAATCGTCCTCAGCAGTGAAAACCCCCAAATATTATACCGAACTGCTGATGCACTAGAAAAGCAAATGCGAGGCATATCTGGATTAGTGGAAGTTTCTTCTACTGCCAGTTTGGTGAAACCAGAGATTGTAGTTATTCCCAATCCCCAACGGGCGGCAGATTTGGGTGTGACAGTGAGTGCGATCGCTCGTACTGCTTCCCTTGCTACTATTGGCGATAACGAGGCAAATTTGGCTAAGTTTAATTTAAGCGATCGGCAAATCCCGATTCGTGTCCAAATCGATCCTCAAGCCCGCACAGACATCAATACCCTGAAAAATCTCCAAGTTCCCAGTCAAAATGGTAGCTTGATGCCCCTTTTAGCAGTTGCAGATATTCGTTTTGGCAGTGGCCCCGCAACCATCAACCGCTACGACCGCGCCCGCCAAGTTGCGGTGGAAGCCAACTTACAAGGTATTTCTTTGGGTGAGGCAGTACAAGCAGTCAATAACCTACCTGCACTGCAAAACTTACCCCCAGAAATTGCACAGCAACCTTCTGGTAGCGCCAAAATTATGCAAGATATTTTTACTCGCTTTGGCGGCGCACTCGCCCTAGCAGTTATGTGTATATATGCAATTCTCGTTTTGCTGTATAATAACTTTCTGCATCCGGTGTCGATTATGGCGGCCTTGCCATTTTGTCTAGGCGGCGCACTGATAGGATTAATGATTGCCCAAAAACCTTTGGGTATTTATGCCTTGATTGGTATCGTCTTGCTATTGGGAATTGTTACCAAAAACTCGATTCTGTTGGTGGATTATACAATCATCAACATGCAACAAGGGAAATCTCAACGTCATGCCTTGATAGAAGCTGGTGTGTCGCGTCTGCGCCCAATTATGATGACTTCTCTTGCAACAATTGCTGGTACTTTACCCCTAGCATTAGGTATTGGCGCAGGTTCCGAAGTCCGCCAACCGATGGGAATTGCCATCATGGGTGGTTTTACAACTTCCACTTTGCTGACATTGGTAGTTGTGCCAGTGATATTTACTTATTTTGATGACTTGCAAAACTGGATTTTGAATGCATTGCACTACGGCTTTGGCTTCAAGCGATCGCGCCACTCTGCCGAGCAACATCAAGTCATCAATTTGCCACCTCCCAACGAAAAATCTGCTTCTTAATTTTTAACTAGTGATATAGTAGGTAATGGTCTGGTCTAAACCAACAACTACTCGCGGGTGTAGTTCAGTGGTAGAATCTTTGCTTCCCAAGCAAACTGTCGTGGGTTCGAGTCCCATCACCCGCTTTGAATACCTTGGAGAGCGATCGCTCCTCTTTGAGATCGGCAACACGATTATTTCCATAGATAATGGTTATGACAAGAGTGCCTGTTGCTGGCTGAAGGCAGCAGGTGCATTCGTGACAGGTTAAAGTCGGGTACAATTTGTCAATAAGCAATAGTACTTAAAATATGACTAAAAAGCGGGGTTGGGAACACTATTTTTGAGCAGGCGATCGCCTAATCTTGATACAGATCATTGATCCTTACGCTATAAATTCAGTACATTAGTTCACTTAATACATCGTTTTTTTCTAAATTTTCAGCATAATTTCTAGTTGACAAAAGGAAGATTATCTTAACCTCTCACCAATGCAGCAGGTGTTGCTATTGATCACCAACATGACCCCTAGGTCGCTAACGCCAAGGATATTGACAGAAAACGGGGTGTGGGGTGTAGTACTATTTCACTCCATTATTGATACAAATCCAAAGCACCCCTGCACCCCTGCCACCTATTTGTATCAACCTTAAAGTAAAACGGTATCAGGGTTAGCGTTAGCGAAGCACGAGGAATGAGCGTCACCCGAAGGGTCGTGCTGGTTCGAGTTCCCCAGTCCCCAGTTCAAACATCCCTCTAAGTATTAAGCGTTTATTAAATATTTTTTTAACTGTCTTAACTGTCTTAACTGTCCTTGTATTCTTACTATCGTCGTATTATTATACAGAGGGTCGCATAAAGCAGGATATTTGCTACTAGAAGAGCCTTATGGATAAATTAACCTTTAAGAGATTGTTTTAAAAGGGCCTTTTGCTGTGATGATAAACACAGAGGAGCATGTGGTCTACATGGTTGAAGCCTTGATTATTCAATGCATTTGACCAAAATCACAGGACAAAATTATACCTAACGGCACTTTTAAAACAACCTCTTAAAGAGAGTTCAAATGGAGCCAATTGTGAGTATAAATCAAAAAATGATGAGTCTGATCCAAGCTAATGAATCAGATTTGGCTAAAACGATCAAGTTTAATCCCTTATTCCCTGAATTTGAGGTGAATGCTGATCCAATTTCCCGCCGCCCCCAAGAAGAACCTGTTGATCCCCGAAAATTGTTAGTATAAATTAATACTTGTTAAACTTCAGACAGATAAACTGGAACGGCGAGAGAAGATTCTGATTGCGCGGATTGACAAATTTCGCAGTTAGCCTCAGCAATAAAAGTTAAAGTCAAGGATAAGCAGTATGGATAGGGAGCCGATCGCAATTATCGGTACAGGGTGTCGTTTTACCAAAGCTACGGATAGGAAAGCCTTCTGGGAGCTTCTGCAAGATAATGTGGATGCCATTACAGAAGTGCCAGCATTAAGTTGGGATATAGAATCCCTTGATAACTATGAAGCAGCAATGTCGGATCAGATAAAGACCCTTTGGAGAGGCTTTTTGGAGGATGTGGATCAAATTGATCCCCAATTTTTCAAAATTTCTCCACGGGAAGCCATGAGCATTGATCCCCAGCAGCAGATTTTGCTAGAGGTGACTTGGAAAGCTTTGGAAGATACGGGTTAGACGCTAGAGTGTTTGACTGTCACAAGAACAGGTGTCTTTACAGGGCGTCCCCATCTTGTCAACAGGCAATCCTATTCTCAACAAACCCCGTTTAATCGCATTCAGCCATACTTATTGATAAATATTTCAGCCTAGACGGTGTGCGGTGAATCAGCCCCCGTCTTGGCGCCTTGCGTCGATGGCAGATTGCCGTTAGCGAAGCGGTAGCGAGGTACAAGCGTCGGAACGAGCGTCACCCGAAGGTCTTGGGGTCTCACGCCACAACGCAGTGGCTCCCGATGAAGGAATGACGAACCCGAAGGGCTTGTCGTTCGCGGTAGCGTCTCTGAAAGAGAAGGCATCGCTTTGAGGCTTAGAAAATAAATCAAACAAGAAATACTAATTTTTTCGTTGCTTCTTAATCTTGGTCATGATTAAGGTAATTTAGGTGCGTTTGCCCTGAGTGTGTTTATGGGTATCAATGGCTTCGATTGCTACACGCGGCTGATAAAAAATCCCGTCAACCTTGATGCCTATACAGGCTCAGGCAACACTAACTATATGGCGGCGAACCGCATTTCCTACTTTTTTAATTTCATTGATCCCATCTTGTCATGGATGACCCTGAGCTTTACAAAAACAGGCTTTATGGCTGCTGATGGTCGTTGCAAAACCTTTGATAGCTCGGCTGATCACTATGTCCGCAGTGAGGGTGCTGGTGTTGTAGTCTTGAAGCCTCTTTCCCAAGCTTTAACTGATAAAGATCCGGTTTATGCTGTCAGCTTTGGAGACACCAATGCTCATGTTGTTTTGGAAGAGGCTCCTGAACAAGCAAGTCAAACAGTAAAAGACATCAACAGGTCGCGGCGAGGAGTCCCCCACCAACCATCGGTATGGTGGGGGACTCCTCGCTGCTTTGGAACTAGGTACTGGGTACTGGGTACTGAGAAATTGTTCCAAAATTTGGCAGAGGTTAAAGCACCTTCCATAATTTTTCGTTTGATAACCCAATTTCCAGTCCTTTTGACGCAAAACCAACAAACAATTAAACCTGCACAGCATCTACTGACCAAAAGAGCAAACAGTGAGCAGGCTGTATCCGAACAAAACAAGTACATTGAAGGTGAATTATGAATTTAACAGATCTGCTAGAAAATCTCAAAGCAAACAATATAGAACTGTGGGTGGAAGGAGACAAGTTACGTTACCGAGGGGCACAAAACGTACTCAGCCCGGAATTATTGAAAAAAATCAAGCAATACAAATCAGAAATTATTCAAATTTTATCCGAGGCAAGCGATCGCACCACAACTTATCCCCTCTCCCACGGTCAAAAAGCACTGTGGTTTTTGCATGAATTAGCGCCCAACAGTAGTGCCTATAACCTGACATATGCAGCAAAACTAGTCTTAAATTTAGATATTCCAGCCCTGAAGCAGGCTTGTCAAAGATTAGTCACTAGACATGCAGTTTTGAGGACGACCTTTACAACCATTGATGGTGAACCTGTGCAAACAGTTCATCCAAATCAAGAAATTGACTTTAGCGTCGAAAATGCTTTCGGTCTGAGTCAACAAGATATCAACAACTGGATATCACAAACAACTGCCCGTCCTTTCAACTTAGAACTTGGGCCAATATTGCGGTTTAATTTATTAATTAATCACAGTACAAATAATACTGAACATATTTTTGCAATTACGCAACATCATATAGCAGGAGATTTCTGGTCATCAGAAATCATCATCGAAGAACTCAAAGTATTATATCAAGCAATAACCTTAAATATAGAGCCATCACTGCCAGATCAAAAGTCTCAATATCAAGATTACGTCAACTGGTCAGAACAAATGCTGACTGGGGCAAAGGGTGAGAGTTTGTGGAATTATTGGCAAAAACAACTCTCAGGGGAGTTGCCAGTGCTAAATTTGCCAACAGATAGGCCCAGACCACAAAACCAAAGCTATAACGGCGCTTCGGTGTTTTTTCATCTAGATGAAATACTACTACAAAAGCTGACAAAATTGACCAGAAAAGAGCGCGCGTCTCTTTATATGGTATTATTAACAGCATTACAAATATTATTACAACGTTATACTAATACTCAAGATATATTAATCGGCTCTCCAACAGTGAATCGCAGCCAAAGAGAGTTTGAAAAAATAGTCGGCTATTTTACGAATCCTGTGGTTTTGCGCGCAGACCTATCAGGAAATCCAACATTTCAAGAATTGCTAGGGCGTACAAGGTTATGTGTGTTAGATGCCCTAGAGCATCAAGAGTATCCATTTCCCCTGCTGGTAGAGCGACTGCAACCAGTCAGAGACCCAAGTATTTCACCATTGTATCAGGTAGCGTTTGCTTGGGATCGTTCTCAAAATAATGACACATTTGCATCACTGAGCGATGGTGATGGGTTGATTGTGGAATCGCTGCTCACAGGGCCTAGTGGGGCTGCGTTTGATTTAACTTTAAACATTGTTCACGGGTCAGACAGCCTCAAAGGTACATGGAATTACAACACTGACTTGTTTGATAGCAGCACCATTGAGCGAATGTCGGGTCATTTTATGACACTGCTAGAGGCTATAGTGGCAAATCCGCTCTTAGGGATTTGCCAATTACCTCTATTGACGGAATCTGAGCGGCATCGATTATTAGTAGAGTGGAATGATACACAGGCAGAATATCCCCACGATAAGTGTATTCATCAATTATTTGAACAGCAGGTAGAGCAGACTCCCAACGCTGTGGCAGTGGTGTATGAAAATCAACAACTGACTTATGGCGAGTTGAATTCTCGTGCTAACCAATTGGCACATTACTTGCGGTCTAGTGGTGTGGGAGCCGATGTGCTGGTTGGGTTGTGTGTGGAACGCTCTATTGAAATGGTTGTGGGACTGTTGGGCATTCTCAAGGCGGGTGGTGCTTATGTGCCACTTGACCCTGAGTATCCAACTGAGCGTTTGGCTTTGATCATAGAAGACGCTGATATCTCAGTGCTGTTGACCACAGACAAATTAGCCGATACTATCCCCAAACAGACTACGCATGTCATTTGCTACAATTGTGATTCAGAAGCGATCGCTCTCCAAAGCCAGGAAAACCTGACGGTAGAAGTGAGATCCGATCATCTAGCGTATGTCATTTACACAAGCGGTTCAACAGGCAAACCCAAAGGAGTTAGTGTCACTCACCAAGCAGTGAACCGTTTGGTAATTAACACAAATTACATCAACATCGAACCAACAGATGTGATTGCACAAGCCTCAAATTACGCTTTCGACGCAGCAACATTTGAAATTTGGGGAGCATTACTCAAAGGAGCGCGCATCTTTGGGGTAAGCAAAGAGTTGGTTCTGTCGCCGAAAGATTTCGCCACCTTGATTCAACGGCAAGGTATCAGCGTACTATTCTTGACAACTGCCTTGTTCAATCAAATTGCCCAAGCAGTACCCTCAGCTTTCAATTCACTGCGGTATCTTCTGTTCGGAGGAGAGGCTGTAGATCCCAAATGGGTGCAAGAAGTTCTGAAAAATGGCGGCCCGCAACACCTGCTGCATGTTTATGGCCCAACAGAGAATACAACATTTAGTTCCTGGTACTTGGTGGAGGAAGTAAGCGAAGACGCGACAACAATACCCATTGGGCGACCAATTTCCAACACGCAGATTTACATCTTAGACGAGTATCTGCAACCAGTACCAGTAGGTGTGCCAGGAGAACTGCACATTAGCGGTGCGGGATTAGCAAGAGGCTACCTCAACCGAAGTGAGTTAACAGTTGAAAAATTCATCCCCAACCCCTTTAAGAATTCACAACTGGCAAGCCCCAATTCAAAATTATATAAGACAGGTGACTTGGCACGTTATTTGCAGGATGGCAACATCGAATACCTGGGGCGCATTGATAACCAAGTAAAAATCCGGGGATTCCGCATAGAACTCGGCGAAATCGAAGCAGTACTGAGTCAACATGAACATGTGCAAGCATCTTGTCTGATTGTTCGCGAAGATACTGCTGGGGATAAGCGCCTAGTAGCCTACATCGTACCGCAAAAAGAGGTGACAGCTACAATTAGTGAACTGCGTAGCTTCCTCAAAGAAAAGCTACCAGAGTACATGGTGCCAAATGCTTTTGTATTCTTGGAGTCCTTACCACTAACTCCTAGTGGCAAAGTAGACCGTCGAGCTTTACCAGTACCAGATATACATAGCGAACTAATAGACAAATATGTCGCCCCACGTAGCCCCAGCGAAGAAATACTGGCACAAATATGGGCACAAGTGCTTTCTGTAGAGCTTGTAGGTATCCATGATAATTTCTATGAACTTGGGGGACACTCGCTACTAGCAACGCAAGTGGTATCCCGCATCCGCACTCTTTTCAAAGTAGAACTACCATTGCGTAGCTTATTGACCAAAGCAACAGTAGCCGAATTAGCGCAATCAATACAGCAGCTACAGCAACAAAACCAAGAACTTTCCGTAGCACCGATATTAAGGCGGGCAGAGAATGCAGAACTACCCCTGTCATTTGCACAACAGCGCCTATGGTTTATAGATCAGTTAGAGCCGAACAGTGCCTCATACAATATTCCTTTTGCTTTGCGTTTGCAAGGAAATCTGAATATTGCAGCCATAGAACAAAGTTTAATAGAAATTATTCATCGCCACGAAGCATTACGCACCAACTTCATCGCAGTAGATGGAAAAGCTTCACAAATCATTCACACAACAACAAATTGGACAGTTAAAATTGTTGACTTACAACATTTAGCCTTAAGCGAACAAGAAATAGCAGCTCAGCAATTAGTACAACAACAAGCAATTGAAGCATTTGACTTAGCAACAGAAGCCTTAGTTCGAGTAACATTACTAGTACTGTCACAAACAGAACACGTGTTAATCGTGTGTATGCACCATATTGTCAGCGATGGCTGGTCAATAGGTGTTTTTGGTGAAGAACTGGCAGCACTGTACAATGCTTATGCTAATTGTCAACCCTCACCATTAGCACCACTGCCGATACAGTATGCAGATTTCGCCATATGGCAGCGAAATTGGTTAGTAGGGGAAGTACTACAAAGCCAATTGAATTACTGGCAACAGCAACTGCAAAGCGCACCAACATTCTTGCCATTACCCACTAGACCAAGACCAGCAGTGCAAAGCTTCACAGGAGCATATATTGATTTTGCACTGTCCTTAGAGTTAACTAATAGATTGGAAAAACTCAGTCAGCAGCAAGGTTGTACTCTCTTCATGACGCTGTTGGCAGGATTCAACACATTACTGTACCGCTACACAGGACAATTAGATATTTTGGTGGGGTCTCCCATCGCCAACCGCCATCGCAGTGAAATAGAAGGGTTGATAGGCTTTTTTGTCAACACATTAGTGATGCGTACAGATCTCTCAGGAGAACCCAGCTTCAATGAATTACTGTTGCGGATACGGTCAATGGCAATGGATGCATATGCTCATCAAGATTTACCATTTGAAATGTTAGTGGAAGCATTGCAGCCAGAAAGAGACCTGAGTCATACACCATTGTTCCAGGTGATGTTTGCCTTGCAGAATGCACCCATATCTAGTGTAGAGTTGACCGGATTAGAGGCGAGTTTATTGCCAATAGAAACCGCCACAGCAAGGTTTGATTTAACCTTGACAATGGAGAATACAGCCACAGGACTAGTGGCAGGGTGGGAGTATAACAGTGACTTGTTTGATGCAAGTACAATTGAGCGGATGACGAATCATTTCGTCACACTGCTAGAGGCAATAGTGACCAATCCCCAAGAAAAAATTTCCCAATTGCCATTATTGACACCATCAGAGAAACGCCAGTTATTAGTAGAGTGGAATGATACACGAGTAGAATATCCCCAGGATAAGTGTATCCATCAGTTATTTGAAGAACAGGTTCAGCGTAACCCCAACGCTGTGGCAGTGGTGTATGAAAACCAACAACTAACTTACGGCGAGTTGAATTCTCGTGCCAACCAGTTAGCCCATTACTTGCAGTCATTGGGTGTGGGAGCCGATGTGCTGGTGGGCATATGTGTAGAACGCTCCATTGAAATGCTTGTGGGACTGTTGGGCATTCTCAAGGCGGGTGGTGCCTATGTGCCCCTTGACCCAGAATATCCGACTGAACGCCTCTCATTCATGTTAGAAGATGCTAGTGTAAAAGTATTAGTCACCCAACAGCATCTAGTAGAGAAATTACAAAAGCATACAGCACAAATAGTTTGTTTAGATAGCAACTGGCAGTTAATTAGTCAATTGAGTCAGGAAAATCCTGACACTGTTGTCCAAGCAAGTAACTATGCTTATGTGATTTACACCAGCGGTTCAACAGGTCAACCCAAGGGAGTGCTGATAGCCTACGAAGCATTGTTAAACTTAGTCAATTGGCATCAGCGTACTTTTAAAATAACTTGTTTTGACAAAGCCACCCAACTAGCAGGAACAGGATTTGATGCAGCAGTATGGGAATTATGGCCTTACCTGACAGCAGGAGCAAGTATCTACTTAGTGAAATCTGAACTAGTGACCTCACCAGTAAATCTACGAGACTGGTTAATATCACAGCAGATAACCGTGACTTTTGTGCCAACACCAGTAGCACAGGAGTTATTGTCATTAAAATGGAATTGGGAAAATTTAGCTTTACGTTACATGCTGATTGGAGGGGATAAGCTTCAACAGTATGCATCAGTGTCAGTGCCATTTGAAGTAGTGAATAATTATGGGCCAACAGAGAATACTGTAGTCACAACTTCTGGGGTAGTAGTTGCTAATCAGCAGCAGATATCACCAAGTATTGGTCGCCCAATAGACAACACGCTTTTATACATCCTAGACCAAAACTTACAACCAGTGCCTGTAGGTGTACCAGGAGAATTGCACATTGCAGGCGTTGGGTTAGCAAGAGGCTACCTCAACCGAAGCGAGTTAACAGTTGAGAAATTTATCCCCAACCCCTTTAACAAATCGCTTGACACAAATCCTAATTCCAAATTATATAAAACAGGGGACTTGGCACGTTACTTATCAGATGGCAACATAGAATACCTAGGCAGGAGAGATAACCAAGTAAAAATCCGGGGATTCCGCATAGAACTCGGTGAAATCGAAGCAGCACTGAGTCAACATGAACTGATTGCATCATGTGTAGTCATAGCTCGATCTGACATTCCTGGAAATAAACGGCTAGTAGCCTACATCGTACCGCACTCACAAGTGACTTATACTGAGGTAAGTCGAAGTACACCGACAAATCAAGAACTGCGTAGCTTCCTGAAAACCAAGCTACCAGAGTACATGATACCAAGTGCAATAGTGATCTTGGAGTGCCTACCACTGACCCCCAACGGCAAAATAGACCGTCGCGCCCTACCAGCACCAGCAGAGCGCACTCTAGTAGAAGTTGATGTAGTCGCACCGCGCACCCCAGTAGAAACCAAATTGGTAGAAATTTGGGCACAAGTGCTGAGAGTAAAAACAGTAGGCATACATGACAACTTCTTTGAACTCGGAGGAGATTCCATCCTCAGCATTCAAATCATCGCCAAAGCAAAACTTGCCGGCATAGAACTGACACTCAAACAACTATTTGCCAATCAAACAATAGCAGAATTAGCACTAGTAGCAGGCACAACAAAAGTACTAGAAATAGAACAAGGATTAGTTACAGGAAGCTCACCACTAACACCAATACAACAGTGGTTTTTTGAGCAAGAATTACCAGAAAAACACCACTTCAATCAAGCATTTATTCTCTCAGTTCCATCGGACATCAAGCTAGAGATATTAGAGCAAGTCTGGGCGCAATTGCTTGTTCATCACGATGCTCTGCGCTCTTCGTTTACACAAACAGAATCTCATTGGCTTGCTGAAATTGCCGCACCAACTCAAATAAAAGCAATCAACTATTTCGACTTATCGACATTAACAGAAAGTCAGCAACAAGAGACTATAGAAAGCACTGCCAATGACTTACAAGCGAGTTTGAACTTATCATCAAATCTGGTACAAGTGGCATTATTCCGGTTAGGTAGTGACAAAAAGGCGCGGTTACTGATAATCATTCACCACTTAGTAGTAGATGGTGTGTCTTGGCGGATATTGTTAGAAGATCTAAGCACAGGGTACGAACAACTAATTAGTGGTCAAGCCATTCAACTACCAGCTAAAACCACCGCTTTCAAAGATTGGGCGCAAAAACTAAATGGATATGCAACTTCTTCAGATACCTTCAAATCAGAACTGGCTTATTGGTTGAGTGCATCTGAATCTTCTGTTACTTCCATCCCAGTAGATTATGCAGATGGAGTAAACACGGTTGCATCCACCAATGCAGTCTCAGTGGAGTTAAACTCCACCGAAACTAATTGGCTATTACAAGATGTACCCAAAGCTTATAAAACTCAAATAAACGATGTATTATTAACTGCCTTAGTACTGGTTTTGAGCAAATGGACTAACTCGAAATCTCTGCTATTTAACTTAGAAGGTCATGGGCGCCAAGACATTATTGATGGTGTAGATATATCACGCACCGTCGGTTGGTTTACAACGATTTTCCCAGTGCTTGTACAACTGCCAGTTACAGAGAATCTTGGCAATGTTTTAAAATCAGTCAAAGAACAATTACGTGCAATACCCAACAAAGGCATTGGCTACGGGTTATTGCGCTATCTCAGTTGCGATGCAGAAATAACTGCTCAACTAGCGACAATTCCAGTAGCAGAGATTAGCTTTAATTATTTGGGTCAATTTACTCAAGTTCTGAATACATCGTCTTTGATATCGCCCGCTAGTGAGTCTAGTGGACAAAGCCAAAGTTTAGAAGGTCAGCGTTCTAATCTACTAGACATTAATGCGATCATCAATGATGAACGGCTAGAAATACATTGGACATACAGTAGCAATATCCATAAAAAGACAACCATTGAGAATCTGGCTACTGAATTTATTTGTGAGTTGCGAACTGTAATTACTCATTGTTTAGAACCAGAAAATATTGGTTATACGCCAACAGATTTCCCATTAATACTACTTAACCAAACAGAACTCGATTTAGTCTTGGCAAGACTGGCATTATCTGAACAACTGGGTAAAAAGTCTTGGCAAAACATTGAGGATATTTATCCCTTATCACCGATGCAAGAAGGGATGCTGTTTGAAAGTTTGTATGCTCCAGATTCGGGGGTATATTTTGAGCAGATAACTTGCACTTTTACAGGGAACCTAAATGTAGAAGCTTTTTCAACTGCTTGGCAACAGGTGGTATCAAGACATTCCATTTTCCGCACGGCTATGGAGTGGGAGTCTTTGAGCCAGCCTGTGCAAGTGGTGTATCGACAAGTAGCAGTGAGTGTCGAGATTGTAGATTGGCGAGAGTTATCTAGTGTTGAGCAGCAAGCGCAATTAGAGACTTTCCTAACTCAACAGCGACAACAGGGTTTACAATTGTCGCAAGCGCCATTGATGCGGCTATATCTGTTCCAATTGGATGATCATACTTATGAGTTTGTTTGGTGTCATCACCATATATTGCTTGATGGTTGGTCGTTACCGTTGGTTTTGAAAGACTTGTTTGAGTTTTATACTGCAATTTCTGATGGAGAAAGTTTACAGTTACAACCAACTATTAGCTACCGCAACTATATTGCTTGGTTACAGCAACAAAATCTCGATTTAGCCAAAGAATTTTGGCGAAAAAAACTCGTTGGTTTTAGCGCCCCCACTCCGTTGACTGTGGATAAACCATTGTCAAAACGTGAAGAGTATTCTAGTTATAGCTCTCAACAGATTCAGTTAACTGTATCTGCAACAGCATTAGTGGTGGATTTTGTCAAACAGCATCAATTAACAGTGAATAATCTGGTGCAGGCGACTTGGGCATTGCTGTTGTCTCGCTATAGCGGTTCATTAGATGTGGTTTTTGGTGCAACGGTGTCTGGTCGTCCGCCATCTCTACTTGGTGTGGAGTCGATGGTGGGGTTGTTTATCAATACTGTGCCTGTGCGGGTGCAAATTGAACAAAGTACTGATTTACTTGGTTTGTTGAAGGATTTACAAATTCAACAGGTAGAATCTGAGCAATTTTCCTATAGTCCATTAGCAGAGATTCAAAGGCTGAGCGATGTGCCTAGGGGTACGTCTTTGTTTGAGAGCATTGTTGTGTTTGAGAATTATCCGTTGGATACTGCTGATGTTGAAGACAATGGCGGTTTGACGGTCTCTAATTTTCGGGGCATTGAACACACGAATTATCCCCTGACGGTTGTAGCTGGCCCTGGTGAGCAATTGTGGGTGAAGGTCAGCTATGATACTAGCCGATTTGAGGATGAGACGATTAGCCGGATGCTGGGGCATTTTACGACAATACTTGAGGCGATTGTGGCTAATCCACATCAAAGTATTGAGCAATTGCCAATGCTCACGCAATCTGAGCAACAGCAGTTACTAGTAGAGTGGAATGATACAAGCGTAGAATATCCCCAGGATAAGTGTATCCATCAGTTGTTTGAAGAGCAGGTTCAGCGTGACCCCAACGCTGTGGCAGTGGTGTATGAAGACCAACAACTGACTTACGGCGAGTTGAATAGTCGTGCTAATCAGTTGGCTCATTACTTGCAGTCTTTGGGAGTGGGAGCCGATGTGCTGGTGGGGATATGTGTAGAACGCTCCATTGAAATGCTTGTGGGACTGTTGGGCATTCTCAAGGCGGGTGGTGCCTATGTGCCCCTTGACCCAGAATATCCGACTGAGCGTTTAAGTGATATGTTGTCGGATTCGGGTGTTGAGGTATTGTTAACGCAACAGCAGCATGTGCAAAGTTTACCCAAGCATGAGGCTGCTGTGGTTTGTCTAGATAGCGACTGGCATGATATCGCCAACCATAGCCAGAAAAACTTAATTACTAACACGACATCTGACAACCTGGTTTACACCATCTACACATCTGGCTCTACAGGTAAACCCAAAGGAGCAGGTGTATATCATCGTGGTTTTGTCAACTTAGTCAATTGGATGATTAGAGATTTCCAATTGACCTTTATTGACAGCACAGTGCTGATTTCATCTGTGAGTTTTGACCTAACTCAAAAGAACATATTTGCGCCTTTGCTCATCGGTGGAAAATTACACCTCGTTGGCGAAGGATTTGATCCTGATTATATTCTGGAAGTGATAGAAAAGCAGCGAGTAACTTGGGTAAATTGTACACCCAGCACTTTCTATGCAACTCTCACATCTAGCGATGATAATTTTGCCAAAATCCAATCGTTGCGATATGTATTTCTGGGTGGAGAACCGATTTCCATTGCCAGTTTTTTAAGTTGGCAAAACTCTGATTATTGTAGTGCAAAAATAGTCAACAGCTATGGGCCAACTGAATGTGCAGATGTTTGTTCAGCTTATCTAGTTGATCAATCAAATGAGTTCTTAAATAAAGCCATACCCATAGGCAAGCCGATTAGCAACGTCAAGTTATACATAGTAGATCAAAATTTCCAAATTGTTCCGGTAGGAGTAATTGGTGAGCTATGTATAGCAGGTGTCGGCGTGGGGATGGGCTATATTAATGACACAGAGCGTACCAATGAAAAATTCATCCCTAACCCGTTCTCCAATGGAAAATCAGAACGCCTTTACAAAACAGGCGACCTAGCCCGCTATTTAGCGGATGGTAATATAGAATACATAGGTCGCATCGACAATCAGGTGAAAATTCGCGGCTTCCGCATCGAATTGGGAGAAATTGAGGCAGCGCTCAACGCCCACGAGCAAATAGAACTTGCAGTAGTTATTGCCAGAGAAGATATTCCAGGTGATAGACGCTTAGTAGCATATGTAGTTGCTAATGATAAATCAATCACGACTAAGCAAGTGCGTGAATTGATCAGGGGCAAGCTACCAGAGTACATGGTGCCAAATGCTTTTGTATTCTTGGAAGCCCTACCACTAACTCCTAGTGGCAAAATAGACCGCCGTGCCCTACCAGTACCAGATATACATAGCGAACTAATAGACAAATATGTCGCCCCACGTAGCCCCAGCGAAGAAATCCTGGTACAAATATGGGCACAAGTGCTTTCTGTAGAGCTTGTAGGTATCCATGATAACTTCTATGAACTTGGGGGACACTCGCTACTAGCAACGCAAGTGGTATCCCGCATCCGCACTCTTTTCAAAGTAGAACTACCATTGCGTAGCTTATTGACCAAAGCAACAGTAGCCGAATTAGCGCAATCAATACAGCAGCTACAGCAACAAAACCAAGAACTTTCCGTAGCACCGATATTAAGGCGGGCAGAGAATGCAGAACTACCCCTGTCATTTGCACAACAGCGCCTATGGTTTATAGATCAGTTAGAGCCGAACAGTGCCTCATACAATATTCCTTTTGCTTTGCGTTTGCAAGGAAATCTGAATATTGCAGCCATAGAACAAAGTTTAATAGAAATTATTCATCGCCACGAAGCATTACGCACCAACTTCATCGCAGTAGATGGAAAAGCTTCACAAATCATTCACACAACAACAAATTGGACAGTTAAAATTGTTGACTTACAACATTTAGCCTTAAGCGAACAAGAAATAGCAGCTCAGCAATTAGTACAACAACAAGCAATTGAAGCATTTGACTTAGCAACAGAAGCCTTAGTTCGAGTAACATTACTAGTACTGTCACAAACAGAACACGTGTTAATCGTGTGTATGCACCATATTGTCAGCGATGGCTGGTCAATAGGTGTTTTTGGTGAAGAACTGGCAGCACTGTACAATGCTTATGCTAATTGTCAACCCTCACCATTAGCACCACTGCCGATACAGTATGCAGATTTCGCCATATGGCAGCGAAATTGGTTAGTAGGGGAAGTACTACAAAGCCAATTGAATTACTGGCAACAGCAACTGCAAAGCGCACCAACATTCTTGCCATTACCCACTAGACCAAGACCAGCAGTGCAAAGCTTCACAGGAGCATATATTGATTTTGCACTGTCCTTAGAGTTAACTAATAGATTGGAAAAACTCAGTCAGCAGCAAGGTTGTACTCTCTTCATGACGCTGTTGGCAGGATTCAACACATTACTGTACCGCTACACAGGACAATTAGATATTTTGGTGGGGTCTCCCATCGCCAACCGCCATCGCAGTGAAATAGAAGGGTTGATAGGCTTTTTTGTCAACACATTAGTGATGCGTACAGATCTCTCAGGAGAACCCAGCTTCAATGAATTACTGTTGCGGATACGGTCAATGGCAATGGATGCATATGCTCATCAAGATTTACCATTTGAAATGTTAGTGGAAGCATTGCAGCCAGAAAGAGACCTGAGTCATACACCATTGTTCCAGGTGATGTTTGCCTTGCAGAATGCACCCATATCTAGTGTAGAGTTGACCGGATTAGAGGCGAGTTTATTGCCAATAGAAACCGCCACAGCAAGGTTTGATTTAACCTTGACAATGGAGAATACAGCCACAGGACTAGTGGCAGGGTGGGAGTATAACAGTGACTTGTTTGATGCAAGTACAATTGAGCGGATGACGAATCATTTCGTCACACTGCTAGAGGCAATAGTGACCAATCCCCAAGAAAAAATTTCCCAATTGCCATTATTGACACCATCAGAGAAACGCCAGTTATTAGTAGAGTGGAATGATACACGAGTAGAATATCCCCAGGATAAGTGTATCCATCAGTTATTTGAAGAACAGGTTCAGCGTAACCCCAACGCTGTGGCAGTGGTGTATGAAAACCAACAACTAACTTACGGCGAGTTGAATTCTCGTGCCAACCAGTTAGCCCATTACTTGCAGTCATTGGGTGTGGGAGCCGATGTGCTGGTGGGCATATGTGTAGAACGCTCCATTGAAATGCTTGTGGGACTGTTGGGCATTCTCAAGGCGGGTGGTGCCTATGTGCCCCTTGACCCAGAATATCCGACTGAACGCCTCTCATTCATGTTAGAAGATGCTAGTGTAAAAGTATTAGTCACCCAACAGCATCTAGTAGAGAAATTACAAAAGCATACAGCACAAATAGTTTGTTTAGATAGCAACTGGCAGTTAATTAGTCAATTGAGTCAGGAAAATCCTGACACTGTTGTCCAAGCAAGTAACTATGCTTATGTGATTTACACCAGCGGTTCAACAGGTCAACCCAAGGGAGTGCTGATAGCCTACGAAGCATTGTTAAACCTAGTCAATTGGCATCAGCGTACTTTTAAAATAACTTGTTTTGACAAAGCCACCCAACTAGCAGGAACAGGATTTGACGCAGCAGTATGGGAATTATGGCCTTACCTGACAGCAGGAGCAAGTATCTACTTAGTGAAATCTGAACTAGTGACCTCACCAGTAAATCTACGAGACTGGTTAATATCACAGCAGATAACCGTGACTTTTGTGCCAACACCAGTAGCACAGGAGTTATTGTCATTAAAATGGAATTGGGAAAATTTAGCTTTACGTTACATGCTGATTGGAGGGGATAAGCTTCAACAGTATGCATCAGTGTCAGTGCCATTTGAAGTAGTGAATAATTATGGGCCAACAGAGAATACTGTAGTCACAACTTCTGGGATAGTAGTTGCTAATCAGCAGCAGATATCACCAAGTATTGGTCGCCCAATAGACAACACGCTTTTATACATCCTAGACCAAAACTTACAACCAGTGCCTGTAGGTGTACCAGGAGAATTGCACATTGCAGGCGTTGGGTTAGCAAGAGGCTACCTCAACCGAAGCGAGTTAACAGTTGAGAAATTTATCCCCAACCCCTTTAACAAATCGCTTGACACAAATCCTAATTCCAAATTATATAAAACAGGGGACTTGGCACGTTACTTATCAGATGGCAACATAGAATACCTAGGCAGGAGAGATAACCAAGTAAAAATCCGGGGATTCCGCATAGAACTCGGTGAAATCGAAGCAGCACTGAGTCAACATGAGTATGTACAATCATCAGTGGTGATAGCTCGTGAAGACATACCCTCAATTAAGCGCCTAGTAGCCTACATCGTACCCCAACAAGAGCAGACACCGACAAATCAAGAACTGCGTAGCTTCCTGAAAACCAAGCTACCAGAGTACATGATACCAAGTGCAATAGTGATCTTGGAGTCCTTACCACTGACACCCAACGGCAAAATAGACCGTCGCGCCCTACCAGCACCAGCAGAACGCACTCTAGTAGAAGTTGATGTAGTCGCACCGCGCACTTCCTTAGAAACCAAATTAGTAGAAATTTGGGCGCAAGTGCTGAGAGTAAAAACAGTAGGCATACATGACAACTTCTTTGAACTCGGAGGAGATTCCATCCTCAGCATTCAAATCATCGCCAAAGCAAAACTTGCCGGCATAGAACTGACACTCAAACAACTATTTGCCAATCAAACAATAGCAGAATTAGCACTAGTAGCAGGCACAACAAAAGTACTAGAAATAGAACAAGGATTAGTTACAGGAAGCTCACCACTAACACCAATACAACAGTGGTTTTTTGAGCAAGAATTACCAGAAAAACACCACTTCAATCAAGCATTTATTCTCTCAGTTCCATCGGACATCAAGCTAGAGATATTAGAGCAAGTCTGGGCGCAATTGCTTGTTCATCACGATGCTCTGCGCTCTTCGTTTACACAAACAGAATCTCATTGGCTTGCTGAAATTGCCGCACCAACTCAAATAAAAGCAATCAACTATTTCGACTTATCGACATTAACAGAAAGTCAGCAACAAGAGACTATAGAAAGCACTGCCAATGACTTACAAGCGAGTTTGAACTTATCATCAAATCTGGTACAAGTGGCATTATTCCGGTTAGGTAGTGACAAAAAGGCGCGGTTACTGATAATCATTCACCACTTAGTAGTAGATGGTGTGTCTTGGCGGATATTGTTAGAAGATCTAAGCACAGGGTACGAACAACTAATTAGTGGTCAAGCCATTCAACTACCAGCTAAAACCACCGCTTTCAAAGATTGGGCGCAAAAACTAAATGGATATGCAACTTCTTCAGATACCTTCAAATCAGAACTGGCTTATTGGTTGAGTGCATCTGAATCTTCTGTTACTTCCATCCCAGTAGATTATGCAGATGGAGTAAACACGGTTGCATCCACCAATGCAGTCTCAGTGGAGTTAAACTCCACCGAAACTAATTGGCTATTACAAGATGTACCCAAAGCTTATAAAACTCAAATAAACGATGTATTATTAACTGCCTTAGTACTGGTTTTGAGCAAATGGACTAACTCGAAATCTCTGCTATTTAACTTAGAAGGTCATGGGCGCCAAGACATTATTGATGGTGTAGATATATCACGCACCGTCGGTTGGTTTACAACGATTTTCCCAGTGCTTGTACAACTGCCAGTTACAGAGAATCTTGGCAATGTTTTAAAATCAGTCAAAGAACAATTACGTGCAATACCCAACAAAGGCATTGGCTACGGGTTATTGCGCTATCTCAGTTGCGATGCAGAAATAACTGCTCAACTAGCGACAATTCCAGTAGCAGAGATTAGCTTTAATTATTTGGGTCAATTTACTCAAGTTCTGAATACATCGTCTTTGATATCGCCCGCTAGTGAGTCTAGTGGACAAAGCCAAAGTTTAGAAGGTCAGCGTTCTAATCTACTAGACATTAATGCGATCATCAATGATGAACGGCTAGAAATACATTGGACATACAGTAGCAATATCCATAAAAAGACAACCATTGAGAATCTGGCTACTGAATTTATTTGTGAGTTGCGAACTGTAATTACTCATTGTTTAGAACCAGAAAATATTGGTTATACGCCAACAGATTTCCCATTAATACTACTTAACCAAACAGAACTCGATTTAGTCTTGGCAAGACTGGCATTATCTGAACAACTGGGTAAAAAGTCTTGGCAAAACATTGAGGATATTTATCCCTTATCACCGATGCAAGAAGGGATGCTGTTTGAAAGTTTGTATGCTCCAGATTCGGGGGTATATTTTGAGCAGATAACTTGCACTTTCACAGGTAACCTAAATGTAGAAGCTTTTTCAACTGCTTGGCAACAGGTGGTAACAAGACATTCCATTTTCCGCACGGCTATGGAGTGGGAGTCTTTGAGCCAGCCTGTGCAAGTGGTGTATCGACAAGTAGCAGTGAGTGTCGAGATTGTAGATTGGCGAGAGTTATCTAGTGTTGAGCAGCAAGCGCAATTAGAGACTTTCCTAACTCAACAGCGACAACAGGGTTTACAATTGTCGCAAGCGCCATTGATACGGCTATATCTGCTGCAATTGGATAATCATACTTATGAGTTTGTTTGGTGTCATCACCATATATTGCTTGATGGTTGGTCGTTACCGTTGGTTTTGAAAGACTTGTTTGAGTTTTATACTGCAATTTCTGATGGGGAAAGTTTAGAGTTACAACCAACTATTAGCTACCGCAACTATATTGCTTGGTTACAGCAACAAAATTTAGATTTAGCCAAAGAATTTTGGCGAAAAAAACTTATTGGTTTTAGTGCGCCTACTCCGTTGACTGTGGATAAACCATTGTCAAGTAGGCAACAGGATTCTAGCAATACTACTCAACAGATTCAGTTAACTGTATCTGCAACAGCATTAGTGGTGGATTTTGTCAAACAGCATCAATTGACGGTGAATAATCTGGTGCAGGCGACTTGGGCATTGCTGTTGTCTCGCTATAGCGGTTCATTAGATGTGGTTTTTGGTGCAACGGTGTCTGGTCGTCCTCCATCTCTACTTGGTGTGGAGTCGATGGTGGGGTTGTTTATCAATACTGTGCCTGTGCGGGTGCAAATTCAACAAAATACTGATTTACTTGGTTTGTTGAAGGATTTACAAATTCAACAGGTAGAATCTGAGCAATTTTCCTATAGTCCATTAGCAGAGATTCAAAGGCTGAGTGATGTGCCTAGGGGTACGTCTGTGTTTGAGAGCATTGTCGTGTTTGAAAATTATCCGGTGGATACTGCTGATGTTGAAGACAATGGCAGTTTGACGGTCTCTAATTTTCGGGGCATTGAACAAACAAATTATCCCCTGACGGTTGTAGCTGTCCCTGGTGAGCAATTATGGGTGAAGGTCAGCTATGATACTAGTCGATTTGAGGATGAGACGATTAGCCGGATGCTAGGGCATTTTAAGACAATACTTGAGGCAATTGTGGCTAATCCACATCAAAGTATTGACCAATTGCCTTTGTTGACGGAATCTGAGAAACGCCAGTTATTAGTTGAGTGGAATGATACGCGAGTAGAGTATCCCTTTGATAAATGTATCCATGAGTTATTTGAGGTGCAGGTTCAGCGTACACCCAATGCTGTGGCAGTTGTTTTTGAAGACCAACAACTAACTTACGGCGAGTTGAATAGTCGTGCCAACCAGTTAGCTCATTACTTGCGCTGTTTGGGTGTGGGAGCTGATGTGCTGGTAGGGTTGTGTGTTGAGCGTTCAATAGAAATGATTGTGGGACTGTTGGGTATTCTCAAGGCGGGTGGTGCATATGTGCCCCTTGACCCTGAGTATCCCACTGAACGTTTAAACTTCATGCTCGAAGATGCTAAAGTTGGTGTGCTGCTTACTCAACAGCATCTAGTTGAGTCTCTTCCTCAACATCAAGCGCGTGTTGTCCACTTAGATACCGACTGGCACTTGATTAGTGAGTCTAGTCAAGAGAATCCTATCACTGGTGTGCAAGCTAGTAACTTAGTTTACATGATTTATACATCAGGATCTACAGGTCAACCCAAGGGGGTAATGCTGTCTCACAGTAACCTTTGCAACCATATGTTCTGGATGCAAGCAACATTCCCCCTAACAGAAAAAGACAAAGTACTGCAAAAAACGCCTTTTGGCTTTGATGCCTCAGTTTGGGAATTCTATGCTCCGCTGTTAGTGGGTGGACAGTTGTTAATGGCTCAACCAGGAGGTCATACTGACAGTGCTTATCTGTTAAGGTTAATCGCCCAACAGCAGGTAACTACCGTTCAATTTGTCCCATCTTTGCTGCAAATGGTTTTAGAACAGGGAGGAATCGAAACCTGTGACTCCCTCAAACAAGTTTTCTGTGGAGGTGAAGCCTTGCCAGTGGCTCTGGTTGAAGGCTTGTTAAGTAAGCTAAATGTCAATTTGTACAATCTCTACGGCCCGACAGAAGCTTGTATCGATGCAACTTTCTGGAATTGCAAGCAGCAGATGCATGGGCAATTGATTCCCATTGGTCGTCCAATTTCCAACACCCAGGTTTATATCCTTGATCAAAACTTACAACCAGTACCTGTAGGTGTACCAGGAGAACTGCACATTGGTGGTGCTTCCTTGGCAAGAGGCTACCTCAACCGAAGAGAATTGACACAAGAGAAATTCATCCTTAACCCCTTTGACAATTCAAAATTATATAAGACTGGAGATTTAGCACGTTATCTACCAGATGGCAATATTGAATACCTAGGGCGCATCGACAATCAGGTGAAAATCCGGGGCTTCCGCATCGAACTGGGCGAAATTGAGGCACTACTAAGTCAACATGAGGATGTGCAAGCATCTTGTGTGATTGCTCGCGAAGATATTCCTGGGGATCAGCGCTTAGTCGCCTACATCGTACCGCACCCACAGGTGACTTGTACTGAGCGAAGTCGAAGTACACCCACAGTCAGCGTTCTGCGCCAATTCCTGAAAGCCAAGCTACCAAATTACATGGTACCAAGTGCAATAGTCATCTTGGAGTCGCTACCCCTGACCCCCAATGGCAAAGTAGACCGTCACGCTCTACCAGTACCAGCACGCACAAGAGAAGTCAGTTTCGTAGCACCCCGCACCCCAGTTGAAGCAAAATTGGCCCAAATTTGGGCACAAGTACTGAAAGTAGAGCTTGTAGGTGTTGATGATAATTTCTTTGAAATTGGGGGACACTCGCTACTAGCAACCCAAGTAATGTCTCGCTTGCAGGAAGCTTTTGGAATTTCGTTACCGTTGCGTCGTCTATTTGAATCACCAACGATCGCCGAATTAAGTGAGATAATCTTAGCTCAACTGCAAACAAGTTCAGGTTTGACAGTTCCGGCGATAGTTCCTGTTTCCTCCAGACAAGACATCCCCCTGTCATGGGCGCAAGAACGCCTGTGGTTTGTGCATCAGCTCGAAGGAGAAAGCGGTGCCTACACAATGAGTTCCACCGTGGGCCTGCTAGGTGATCTCAACATCAAAGCTTTGGAACAAGCATTTCAGTCCATAGTGCAACGCCATGAAGTTCTGCGGACTCGCTTTGAGGTCAAGAATAACTTGCCAGTCCAGGTAATAGTGCCAAATATGACCATAACGTTACCAGTGGTAGATCTCCAGCAGGTGTCAGACCCCTGGAAACAAGTCAAAGAACTAGCGATAAAAGAAGCAGCCAAACCATTTGATCTCGCTCATGATTCTGTGCTGCGACTCATGCTTTGGCAAGTTGCTCCACAAGAGTACGTACTGCTGGTAGCAATTCACCACATTGCTGCTGATGGTTGGTCACTGGGGATTTTTATCCGGGATTTGTCAGCCTATTATCAAAGCTCTTTAACTGGTAGTTCCGTTGATTTACCAGAGTTATCTGTGCAGTATGCCGACTTTACCATTTGGCAACGCCAGTGGCTGACTGATCAAATACTAGAGCGTCAGTTAAACTACTGGATGCAACAGTTAGCAGGAGCGCCACCTCTATTGGCACTACCCACAGACCGTTCTCGCCCAGCTGTACAGACTTTTCGCGGAGGTACACAGCCAGTTCAACTAAATAGCTTGCTCACACAGCAGCTGAAAAAGTTCAGTCAAGAGTCTGCAACCACCCTGTACATGACGCTGCTAGCAGGTTTTGTCGTGTTAATGTCTCGCTACAGTGGACAAAAGGATCTTGTGGTCGGCTCACCCATAGCCAATCGCAACCGCACAGAAATAGAATCATTAATTGGCTTTTTTGTCAATACTTTGGCACTCAGATTCGATGTCTCCCCAGAAGAGTCATTTGCAGCCTTACTGGCCCAGGTGCAACAGGTGACTCAAAACGCCTATGACCATCAAGATTTGCCCTTCGAGATGTTGGTCGAACACTTGCAATTGGAACGCAACCTAGATCGCAACCCACTGGTACAGGTAATGTTTGCCTTGCAGAATGCTCCCACCTCCCCTTGGCAAATGCCTAATTTAAGGGTTGAGGATATGCCTTTGGGGGTTGACTCAGTTCGGTTTGATTTAGAAGTTCACTTGTGGGAGCTACCGTCAGGTCTTGAAGGTGTTTTCTGTTACAACAAGGATTTATTTGATGGGGCAACCATTGCCCGCATGATCCAACATTTCGAGACTTTGTTGGCGGCAATTCTAGCAAATGCACAGCAGCCAGTGGCATTACTCCCCTTGCTCACACAGGATGAGAAGCATCAATTACTAGTGGAGTGGAACAACACTCAAGCAGATTATCCCCACGATAGGTGTATTCATCAGTTATTTGAAGAGCAGGTTCAGCGGACTCCAGATGCTGTGGCAGTGGTGTATGAAAATCAACAACTGACTTATAGTGAGTTGAATAGTCGCGCTAATCAGTTGGCACACTACTTGCAGTCTTTGGGTGTGGGAGCCGATGTGCTGGTGGGCATATGTGTGAAGCGCTCTGTGGAAATGGTAGTGGGACTGTTAGCGATTCTCAAGGCAGGTGGGGCTTACGTGCCACTTGACCCTGAGTATCCAACTGAACGTTTGGCTGCGATTATAGAAGACGCTGAGATATCGGTGCTAGTTACCACAGACAAATTAGCCGATACTCTTCCCCAACATATTGGGCGTGTTGTTTGCTACAGTCATGATTGGGAAGCGATCGCTCTCCAAAGCCAGGAAAACCCCACGGTGGAAGTAGGAGCTGATCATCTAGCTTATGTGATCTACACAAGCGGTTCAACAGGCAAACCCAAAGGAGTTAGTGTCACTCACCAAGCAGTGAACCGTTTGGTAATTAACACAAATTACATCAACATCGAACCAACAGATGTGATTGCACAAGCGTCAAATTATGCCTTCGACGCTGCAACCTTTGAAATTTGGGGAGCGCTACTTACTGGAGCGCGGCTACTAGGGGTAAGCAAAGAGTTGGCTCTGTCACCGAAAGATTTCGCCGCCTTGATTCAACGCCAAGGGATCAGCGTACTATTCTTAACGACTGCCTTGTTCAATACTATTGCCCAAGCAGTTCCCTCTGCTTTCAATTCAATGCGGTATGTTCTATTCGGAGGAGAAGCTGTAGATCCCAAATGGGTGCAAGAAGTCTTGAAAAATGGCGGCCCGCAACACCTGCTGCATGTTTATGGCCCAACAGAGAATACAACATTTAGTTCCTGGTACTTGGTGGAGAAAGTAAGCGAAGACGCGACAACAATACCCATTGGGCGACCAATTTCCAACACGCAAATTTACATCTTAGACGAGTATCTGCAACCAGTGCCTGTAGGTGTACCAGGAGAATTGCACATTGGTGGTGCTGGGTTGGCAAGAGGCTACCTCAACCGAAGTGAGTTAACACAACAGAAATTTATCCCTAACCCCTTTGACAATTCAGAAATCGAAAATCAAAAGTCCAAATTATACAAAACAGGAGACTTAGTACGTTATCTGCCAGATGGCAACATTGAATACCTGGGACGCATCGACAATCAAGTTAAGATTCGCGGTTTCCGCATAGAACTGGGTGAAATTGAAGCTGTTTTGAACCAACACCCCTTAGTACAGGAGAGTGTCGTCATCACCAGAAGTGTTAGTTCTGGAGATAAAAATCTGGTGGCTTACTTAGTCCCAGGTGCTAAAAGTCAAGTCTTACCTCAGCAGTTTGCCCAATGGCAGAGCGAGTACATTAGTGACTGGCAAACCCTCTATGAACAAGCGTATGGTAAAGCATCCACAGATGACCTGACCTTCAATCTTGCTGGTTGGAACAGTAGTTACACCAGGCAACCCATCCCAGAGCAAGAAATGCGGGAGTGGGTTGACGGTACCGTCAGTCGCATTCTGACTGTATCACCGCAGCGAGTCATAGAAATTGGTTGTGGAACGGGGTTACTACTATCTCGCATTGCCAAGGGTAGCCAAAAGTATTGGGGAACCGATTATTCGATCACAGCCATCAAGCACGTTGAGCAGCTATGCGCCACTGTTGAAGGTCTAGAACATGTGCAACTGCTGCACCAAATGGCAGATAACTTTGCAGGTATCCCCGAAGCAGAATTCGACACTGTAATTTTGAACTCAATAGTTCAGTATTTCCCCAGTGTTGAGTATCTATTGCAGGTTCTAGAAGGGGCAATGACAACAATTGGCACTCAGGGGACAATCTTTGTAGGGGATGTCCGCAGCTTGCCTCTGCTGGAGCCATACTATGCCGCTGTGCAGTTGTCCCAAGCTGCTGAGTCTAGAACTGTTGAGCAATGGCAGCAGCTGGTACACCAAAGTCTAGCCGCAGAAGAAGAACTGGTGATTGACCCCAGGTTTTTCATCGCCCTCAAACAAAGTTTCCCCCAAATAACTTGGGTAGAAATTCGCCCCAAACGCGGCTACTCTCTAAATGAGTTAACCCAATTCCGGTATGATGTTACTATGCATCTGGGTACTGCTGTGCAAACACCTGTACTGAGCGAAGCCGAAGTGACGGTAGTTCCTTGGTTAAACTGGCAACTAGATCAGCTTTCCTTGACAGAAATTCACAATCACTTGGTTTCAGAGCAGCCACAACTGTTGGGCATTAGATCTGTGCCTAATCAACGAGTGCAGCAAGCACTACAGATTTGGCAATGGTTGGAAAATCCTCCGAGTGTGGAAACCGTCGGTCAACTGCGGCAAATGCTAGCACAACAGCCAGAAGTCGGGATAAATCCAGAGCAGTTTTGGCAACTTGGGGAGGAGTTAGGCTACACCGTTGACGTAAGTTGGTGGGCGAGTAGTAATGATGGTTCCTATGATGTGGTGTTCTGCCGCAATAGTTCAACACCAACATCTGACGCACACCAGGCGATCGCTTTTTGGGATAGTGAAGCAGTTACAGTTAAACCCTGGACTAACTACACTAACAATCCCCTACATGGCAAGCTAGTCCAGAAGCTGGTGCCGCAAGTCCGGGAATTTATCACTCAAAAGCTACCCAATTACATGGTGCCCCAAGCTTTTGTCCTCCTCAATGCCCTGCCCTTGACACCCAATGGCAAAGTAGATCGTCGCTCCCTCCCCACACCTGATACAGCTTCCAGAAATCTCTCAACTGGCTTTGTTTCGCCTCGAACCCCCATCGAAGCTCAACTACTTCAAATCTGGAATGAAGTCTTGGGACTAGAAGCCATTGGCGTTAAGGACAATTTCTTTGAAATTGGGGGACATTCTCTGCTAGCCACTCAAGTCATTTCACGGATCAACTCAGCTTTTGCACTTGACCTATCTGTACAGAAAATGTTTGAGTTTCCCACAGTAGCTGGTATAGCATCCTACATGGAAGTTATGGATTGGGCAACAACAGATTTACCAGCAGATGAGATTAATGGCGAAATAGTGGAGTTTTGAGAAATGACTAACAGCACCTTTGAATTTCTTTGTCAACTCAGGAATTTAAATATTAACCTAGAGACTGATGGCGATCGCTTGCGTTGTCACGCCCCTGAAGGCGTGTTAAATCCAACACTGAGCAAAGAAATAGCCAAGCGTAAAGCAGAAATCATTTTGTTATTACAAGAGGCTAAGCAGGTTCAAGAAACAAAGCAGTTTAAAGCCTCTGATAACTTTTCCATTCAAAGAGTGCCACGGGATGGTAAGCTACCACTGTCTTTTGCCCAACAACGACTGTGGTTTCTACAGGAGATATCACCCGATAGTACTGCTTACAATCTGCTGGAAACTGTGCGGTTAAAAGGTTCGCTGGATATAGTTGCACTGGAGCAGAGTCTAGGTGAACTGATTCGCCGTCACGAGGTCTTAAGAACCACTTTCCCCACGGAAGAAGGAAACCCCATCCAGCTAATTGCTCCTCCCAGTGCTTTAACTTTGCCAATCCATAATTTGCAGGGGAAATCTTGGGAGGAACAAACTGCTGAAATTCGAGAAATGGCCATTGCTCAAGCCTCTGAGCCTTTCAATCTTGCTGTTGGGCCATTAGTACAATTCACCCTACTGCAACTCAGTGACCAGGACTATGTGTTGCTGTTGAAAATGCATCACATTATCTATGATGGCTGGTCTTTGAATATCTTCTTCAGTGAGTTATCTCAGCTATATGAAGCTTTCAGTCAAGGATTGCCCAACCCACTAGCTGAATTACCCATCCAGTACGCTGACTTTGCAGTTTGGCAACGCAAGTGGCTAACAGGTGCTGTGCTTGACCGGCAAGTCAATTACTGGCAACAAAAGTTAGCGGGTGTCCCTCATGTACTAGAATTGCCTAGCGATCGCCAACGTTCCCCAGTTCAGACCTTCCGAGGAGGAGTTGGGCGTTTTCAACTGGATCGCGACCTCACTCAACGCCTAAAACAGTTGAGTCAAGAGTCAGATGCAACATTATTTATAACTCTACTGGCAGCTTTTTTAATCTTAATATCTCGTTATAGTGGTCAGTTAGATCTTGTTGTTGGCTCCCCCATCGCCAACCGCAACAACCTAGCGTTTGAGCGGCTAATGGGCTTTTTTGTCAATACCTTAGTATTAAGGGGCGATCTCTCTGGAAACCCCACCTTTGCAGACTTCCATGCACAAGTGCGGCAAACCACCTTGTCAGCCTATGCTCACCAAGACTTGCCCTTTGAAATGTTGGTAGAAAAGTTACAGCCAGTGCGAGATTTGAGTCGAAATCCGCTCGTACAGGTGGTGTTTGCTCTCCAGAATGCTCCACAGTCGTCTTCCGATTTGCCTGGTTTGACTATTGAGAGTATGCCCTTACCGCTTGATCTCACAGCCAGGTTTGACTTGGAAGTGAACTGTTTCGAGATTTCAGGAGGTCTGGAGGGCGCTTGGTCTTATAATAGTGATTTATTTGATGCGACCACAATTACTCGCATAGCCCAACATTTTGAAAATTTACTCCAAGCGATCGTCGCAAATCCCAAAGCGCGAATTACTGAATTACCACTGTTGAGTCCAGCCGAGCGCGATCGCTTATTGGTGCAGTGGAATGATACAAGCATAGAGTATCCCTTTGATAAATGTATCCATCAGTTATTTGAAGAACAAGTAGAGCGTACCCCCAACGCTGTGGCAGTTGTATTTGAAGACCAACAACTGACTTATAACCAGTTGAATTCTCGTGCTAACCAGTTAGCGCATTACTTGCAGTCATTGGGTGTGGGAACCGATGTGCTGGTGGGGATATGTGTAGAACGCTCTATTGAAATGGTTGTAGGACTATTGGGAATTCTCAAAGCGGGTGGTGCTTACGTACCACTAGACCCAGCTTACCCAACACAACGATTAAGTGATATGTTAGCGGATTCGGGTGTTGAGGTATTGTTAACGCAACAGCAGCATGTAGAAAGTTTACCCAAGCATGAGGCAGTTGTGGTTTGTCTAGATAGCGACTGGCATGATATCGCCAACCATAGCCAGAAAAACTTAATTACTAACACGACATCTGACAACCTGGTTTACACCATCTACACATCTGGCTCTACAGGTAAACCCAAAGGAGCAGGTGTATATCATCGTGGTTTTGTGAACTTAGTCAATTGGATGATTAGAGATTTCCAATTGACGTTATTTGACAGCACAGTGCTGATTTCATCTGTGAGTTTTGACCTGACTCAAAAGAACATATTTGCGCCTTTACTCATCGGTGGAAAATTACATTTAGTTGGCGAAGGATTTGATCCTGATTATATTCTGGAAGTGATAGAAAAGCAGCGAGTAACTTGGGTAAATTGTACACCCAGCACTTTCTATGCAACTCTCACATCTAGCGATGATAATTTTGCCAAAATCCAATCGTTGCGATATGTATTTCTGGGTGGAGAACCGATTTCCATTGCCAGTTTTTTGAGTTGGCAAAACTCTGAGTATTGTCGTGCTTTAATAGTCAACAGCTATGGGCCAACTGAATGTGCAGATGTTTGTTCAGCTTATCTAGTTGATCAATCAAATGAGTTCTTAAATAAAGCCATACCCATAGGCAAGCCGATTAGCAACGTCAAGTTATACATAGTAGATCAAAATTTCCAAATTGTTCCGGTAGGAGTAATTGGTGAGCTATGTATAGCAGGTGTCGGCGTGGGGATGGGGTACATTAATGACACAGAGCGTACCAATGAAAAATTCATCCCTAACCCATTCTCCGATGGGAAATCAGAACGCCTTTACAAAACAGGCGACTTAGCCCGCTATTTAGCCGATGGCAATATAGAATACATAGGTCGCATCGACAATCAGGTGAAAATCCGCGGCTTCCGCATCGAATTGGGAGAAATTGAGGCAGCGCTCAACGCCCACGAGCAAATAGAACTTGCAGTAGTTATTGCCAGAGAAGATATTCCAGGTGATAGACGCTTAGTAGCATATGTAGTTGCTAATGATAAATCAATCACGACTAAGGAAGTACGTGAATTAATCAGGGGCAAGCTACCAGAATACATGATGCCCAGTGCAATAGTAATTTTGGAGTCCTTACCTCTAACTCCCAACGGCAAAATAGACCGTCGCGCCCTACCAGCACCGACAGAGCGTACAGAAATAGAAGTTGATTTAGTAGCACCGCGTACCCCAATTGAAGCCAAATTGGTAGAAATTTGGGCACAAGTGCTGAGAGTAAATGCAGTAGGCATATATGATAACTTCTTTAGCTTGGGAGGAGATTCTATCCTCAGCATTCAAATCATTGCCAAAGCAAGGCAAGCGGGAATAGAACTGACCCTCAAACAACTATTTGCCAATCAAACAATCGCTGAATTAGCCACAGTCGCAACTACAACAAAAGTACTCAAAATACAACAAGGATTAGTCACAGGAACATTACCATTAACACCAATACAACAATGGTTTTTTGAGGAAAAATTCCCACAACCGCACCACTACAATCAATCATTTCTGCTATCAGTACCATCGGATATCAAGCTAGAGATATTAGAGCAAGTATGGACTGAATTACTGACTCATCATGATGTTCTGCGGTTAAGATTTACACAAACAGGATCGTCTTGGCAGGCTGTTTTTGCCCCACCAGGCGATCGCGTTGGCATCTTGTATTTCGACTTATCCACAGTCCCAGAGAACGAGCAAAAAAACACAATTGAAAGCACCGCCAATGAATTACAAGGGAGTTTGAACTTATCATCAAATTTGGTGCGAGTGGCATTCTTTTGGTTAGGTAGTCACAAAAAAGCACGATTACTAATGATCATTCACCACTTAGTAGTAGATGGTGTATCCTGGCGGATATTGTTAGAAGATTTGCAGATAGGGTACGAGCAACTAATTCGTGGTCAAGCCATTCAACTGCCAGCCAAAACCACTTCTTTCAAAGATTGGGCGCAAAAATTAACAGAATATGCCCAGTCAGAGATTTTCAAATCAGAACTGGCTTATTGGTTGAGTGCATCAAAGTCAGGAGTTTCCTCTATCCCAGTAGACTATGCAGATGGAGCCAACACAGTTGTATCAAATCATACAGTATCGGTTTCATTAAACTCCACTGAAACTAATTGGCTATTACAAGATGTACCGCAAGCTTATAAAACTCAAATAAACGATGTCTTGTTAACTGCCTTAGTGCTGGTTTTGAGCAGATGGACTAATTCTAAGGCTGTGTTATTTAACTTAGAAGGTCATGGGCGGGAAGACATTATTGATGGTGTAGATATATCACGCACTGTTGGTTGGTTTACAACGATTTTTCCGGTAGTTTTAAAATTAGAAACAATAGAATTAGACAATCTTGGCAATGCTATAAAATCTGTCAAAGAACAGTTACGTGCAATACCCAACAGAGGCATTGGCTACGGCTTATTGCGCTATTTGAATACTGAAGCAGAAATTACAACCCAACTAGCTTCAATTCCAATCCCACAGATTAGCTTCAATTATTTGGGTCAATTTACTCAAGTTCTGAATACATCATCTCTGATATCCCTGGCTAGTGAGTCTAGCGGACACTTCCAAAGTTCACAAGGTGAGCGTTCATATCTGCTAGACATTAATGCCGTCATTGCAGACGAAGAGCTATACATACATTGGACATACAGCAGCAATATCCATGAACACACAACCATTGAGAATATTGCCCAAGAATTTGTATCTTGTTTGCAAGAACTTATTGCTCACTGTTTAGAGCCAGAAAATACAGGTTATACCCCTACAGACTTTCCATTAATTAAACTTAACCAGCTAGAACTCGATCAAATATTAGGAAATTTATGACACTAGAACTTAACAAAACTAACCGAAAAAATATTGAAGATATTTATCCTTTGTCCCCCATGCAAGAGGGGATGCTGTTTGAAAGTTTGTATGCTCCAAATGAGGGAGTATATGTTGAGCAAATAACTTGCATTTTCACAGGAAAGTTCAATGTACGAGCGTTCTCACAAGCTTGGCAGCAGGTCATAAAAAGGCATTCCATCTTCCGCACAGCTTTTGTTTGGGAGTCTTTGAGTCAGCCTGTGCAAGTGGTGTATCGACACTCACCGGAAGTTGTCGAGATTGTAGACTGGCGAGATTTATCTACTATTGAGCAGCAAACGCAATTAGAGACTTTTCTAACTCAGCAGCGACAACAGGGTTTCCAATTGTCGCAAGCGCCATTGATGCGCCTATATCTATTGCAATTGGATGACCATAGTTATCAGTTCGTTTGGTGTTATCACCACATATTACTTGATGGTTGGTCGTTACCGCTGGTATTTAAAGACTTGTTTGAGTTTTATACTGCAATTTGTGATGGGGAAAGTTTACCTAATATCCCAACTATCAGCTACCGCAACTATATTGCTTGGTTACAGCAACAAAATCTCGATTTAGCCAAAGAATTTTGGCATCAGAAACTCGTTGGTTTTACAGCACCCACACCGTTGACTGTGGATAAACCATTATCAAGCAGAGAACAGCATTCTAGCTATACTGAACAACAGATTCAGTTAACACCCCAAGCAACAGCAGTAGTGGTGGATTTTGTCAAACAGCATCAATTGACGGTGAATAATCTGGTGCAGGCGACTTGGGCATTGCTGTTGTCTCGCTACAGCGGTGAAAAAGATGTGGTTTTTGGTGCAACGGTGTCTGGCCGCCCGCCATCAATGATTGGTGTAGAGTCGATGGTGGGGTTATTTATCAATACTGTGCCAGTGCGGGTGCAAATTTCTGAAAACACCGATTTGCTGGGTTTATTGAAGAATTTACAAAACCAACAGGTAGAATCTGAGCAATTTTCCTATAGTTCATTAGCAGAGATTCAAGGGCTGAGCGATGTCAAAAGAGGTACGTCTCTGTTTGACAGCATTGTCGTGTTTGAAAATTATCCGTTGGATACTGCTGATGTTGAAGACGATGGCAGTTTGACAGTTGATAATTTTCGAGGCATTGAACACACGAATTATCCCCTGACGATTATAGCTGGCCCTGGTGAGCAATTGTGGATGAAGGTCAGCTACGATACTAGTCGATTTGAGCATGAGACTATTAGCCGGATGCTGGGGCATTTGAGGACAATGCTTGAGGCGATTGTGGCTAATCCACACCAACCAATTGACCAATTGCCGTTGTTGACACAACCTGAGCAACAGCAGTTATTAGTTGAGTGGAATGATACACAGGCAGACTATCCCCAGGATAAGTGTATCCATCAGTTGTTTTCAGAACAAGTAGAGCGTACTCCAGATGCTGTGGCAGTTGTTTTTGAAGGCCAACAACTGACTTATAACGAGTTGAATAGTCGTGCTAACCAGTTGGCGCATTACTTGCGCTCATTAGGAGTGGGAGCCGATGTGCTGGTTGGTATTTGTGTTGAGCGTTCTTTAGAGATGATTGTGGGACTATTGGGGATTCTTAAGGCGGGTGGTGCCTATGTGCCACTTGACCCTGAGTATCCAACTGAGCGTTTAAGCTTTATGCTCGAAGATGCTCAAATAAAAGTGATAGTGACCCAGCATTCACTTGTTGAGAGACTACCTAAGCATACTGCACAGCTTGTTTGTTTGGATACAGATGCTCTTGTAATTTCTCAATCAAATCAGGAGAATCCCAACGCTGGTGTACAAGCTAGTAACTTAGCTTATGTGATTTACACAAGTGGTTCTACAGGTCAACCAAAAGCAGTTGAAGTTATTCACCGTGGTGTGAATCGTCTGTTGTTTGGAGTCAATTACGTTCAACTTGATGCAACACAAAGATTTCTTCAAATGGCTCCAATTTCTTTTGATGCATCGACATTCGAGATTTGGGGAGCTTTGTTGCATGGTGGGTTGTGCGTTATTTACCCAGAAAAAATTCCCACATCTGAAAATCTCTTAGCTGAAATCGACAAACATGGCATTACCATTTTATGGCTAACAGCTGCTTTGTTTAACTCGATAATTGATGAGAATTCACAAGCGTTGTCAGGAATTAGACAGCTATTAATTGGAGGAGAAGCACTTTCGGTAGCTCACGTCAAAAGAGGACTTGAAAGGCTGCCAAGTACGCAAATCATTAATGGATATGGCCCCACAGAAAGCACGACTTTTACCTGTTGTTACCCTATCGCCAGACAACTAAACAGAACTATAGAGTCAGTCCCTATCGGCAGACCAATTTCCAACACGCAAATCTACATCTTAGACAAGTATTTACAACCAGTACCAATTGGTGTACCAGGAGAATTGCACATTGGCGGTGCGGGATTGGCAAGAGGCTACCTCAACCGAAGCGAGTTAACACAAGAGAAATTCATTGCCAACCCGTTTGACAAGTCACAACTTGAAAGTTCATTATCAAAATTATATAAAACAGGAGACTTAGTACGCTATTTGAGCGATGGCAACATAGAATACCTGGGACGCATTGATAATCAAGTAAAAATCCGGGGCTTCCGCATAGAAATAGGTGAAATCGAGGCAGTACTGAGTCAGTATGAGCATGTGCAAGCATCTTGCGTCATCGCCCGCGAAGACAATCCACAAGACAAGCGCCTTGTTGCCTATATCGTACCGCTTAAACAGCAGACTCCTACAATCCCTGAACTGCGTAGTTTCCTCAAGGAAAAGTTACCAGACTACATGGTACCAAGTGCAATAGTATTCCTGGAGTCCCTACCCCTGACTTCCAACGGCAAAGTAGACCGTCGCGCCTTAAAAGCACCAGAACCAAGTAGTGAAGTATCTGACAAATTTGTTGCACCGCGCACCCCCACCGAAGAAATGCTGGCACAAATTTGGGCACAGGTGCTTTCTGTAGAGCTTGTAGGCAGACATGATAACTTCTTTGAACTAGGAGGACACTCACTACTAGCAACGCAGTTGGTTTCCCGCATCCGCAAAATTTTCAAAGTAGAACTATCTTTGCGGAGCTTGTTTGCAGAACCGACAGTTGCCGAATTAGCCCAATCAATACAGCAGTTACAGCTTGAAAACTTAGAGCTTTGGGCACCACCCATATTACCAAGGGCAGAGAATGCAGATTTACCACTATCATTTGCACAACAGCGGTTATGGTTTATAGATCAGTTAGAGCCGAACAGTCCCTTATACAACATCTCCATAGCTTTGCATCTAGTAGGAAATCTCAATGTACCAGCCTTAGAACAAAGCTTATTTGAAATAATTCATCGTCACGAAGCATTACGCACCAATTTCATCGTAGTAGATGGGAATGCTTCACAAATCATTCACACAGCAACAAATTGGACAGTATCAGTTGTTGACTTGCAGCATTTATCGACTAACTCTAAAGAAATAACTGCTAAGCAATTAGTGCAACAACAAGCGACTGAACCATTTAACCTGTCTAGTGCAGCCTTAATCAGAGCAACATTAGTAGTACTTTCAGAGACAGAACATATATTGTTAGTGTGTATACACCATGTTGTCTCAGATGGCTGGTCAATAGGTGTGTTCATCTCTGAACTGGCAGCATTGTACAATGCTTATGCAATAGGTCAAGCCTCACCGTTATCACCACTACCGATTCAGTACGCAGATTTCGCCATTTGGCAGCGAAATTGGTTGGCTGGGGAAGTATTACAAAGCCAATTGAGTTACTGGCAACAACAATTGCAAGGCGCACCGACATTTTTGCCATTGCCCACAGACCGACCAAGACCCGCAGTGCAAAGTTTCACGGGGACATATCTTGAGTTTGCACTCAGCCAGGAACTCACTACTAAGCTGACTAAACTCAGTCAACAGCAAGGAGTAACGCTGTTCATGACGCTGTTGGCAGGTTTCAATACATTACTGTACCGCTACACAGGACAAGCAGACATTTTGGTAGGGTCTCCCATCGCCAACCGCCATCGTAGTGAAATAGAAGGGTTGATTGGCTTTTTTGTCAATACATTAGTTTTGCGTACAGATCTCTCAGGAAATCCCAGTTTTGACGAATTACTGTTACGGATTCGGTCGATGGCTTTGTCAGCTTATGCTCATCAAGATTTACCATTTGAAATGCTGGTGGAAGCATTGCAACCAGAACGGGATCTCAGTCATACACCATTGTTCCAGGTGATGTTTGTCCTACAGAATACGCCCATGTCTGATGTAGAGTTGACTGGGTTAGAGGTGAGTTCATTACCAATCGAAACCATCACGGCAAAGTTTGATTTGATTTTATCAATGAAGAATACTGCCACAGGACTAATAGGAGGGTGGGAGTACAACAGTGATTTGTTTGAGCGCAGCACCATTGAGCGGATGACGGATCATTTTGTGACGCTGCTAGAGGCAATTGTGGCTAATCCCAAAGAGCGAATTGGCCAATTGCCGTTGTTGACACCATCTGAGCAACAGCAGTTATTAGTAGAGTGGAATGATACGCGAGTAGACTATCCCCAGGATAAGTGTATCCATCAGTTGTTTGAGGAGCAGGTAGCGCGTACCCCAGATGCAGTAGCAGTGATGTTTGAAGACCAACAATTGACATACCAGCAGTTGAATTCTCATGCTAACCAGTTGGCGCAGTACTTGAATCAATTGGGTGTGGGAGCCGATGTGCTGGTGGGCATATGTGTGGAGCGCTCAGTTGAAATGGTGGTGGGACTATTAGGTATTCTTAAGGCGGGTGGGGCTTATGTACCACTTGACCCAGAATATCCACCTGAGCGTCTGAGCTTCATGTTAAAAGATGCCCAAGTTTCCGTACTGCTGACCCAACAGCATTTAGTTGAGAGATTACCTGAACATACTGCACAACTTGTTTATTTAGATACTGACAGGCAACTCATTTCCCAGTTGAGTCAGGAGAATTTCATCTCAGGAGTGCAAGGGAAAAACTTGGGTTACGTGATTTACACAAGTGGTTCTACAGGTCAACCTAAGGGTGTAGCCATGAATCAGTCTGCTCTTTGCAATCTGATACTGTGGCAACTGGAAAATACGACAATTCCTCATGGAGCAAAAACCCTACAATTTGCTCCGGTCAGCTTTGATGTCTCGTTTCAAGAAATGTTCTCTACCTGGTGTTCTGGAGGCACATTACTGTTGATTAGAGAGGAATTGCGCCGAGATGCAGTGGCTTTATTAGGTTTACTTCAAGAACAAGCGGTTGCAAGAGTGTTTGTACCATTTGTTGGTTTGCAGCAACTGGCCGAGGTAGCTGTTGCTAGTAAATCAGTTACAAGTCATCTGCGAGAAATCATTACGGCTGGCGAACAATTACAGATGACTCCGGCCATTTGCAATTGGTTAAGTCAGTTAACTGAATGTACTTTGCACAATCATTACGGCCCATCGGAGAGCCATGCCGCCACTAGTTTTACGCTAAGTCATTCGGCGAATAATTGGCCCCTACTTCCTCCCATTGGTCGTCCCATTGCCAACACCCAAATCTACATCTTAGATCAGTATTTACAGCCTGTACCTGTTGGTGTGCCCGGAGAACTGCACATCGCCGGTGTTGGGTTAGCAAGAGGCTACCTCAACCGCCTGGAGTTAACACAACAGAAATTCATCCCCAACCCCTTTGACAAGTCACTTGTCACAAGTCAAAAGTCAAAATTATTATATAAAACAGGGGATCTCGCACGTTATTTGAGCGATGGCAACATAGAATACCTGGGACGTATTGATAATCAGGTGAAAATCCGTGGCTTCCGCATCGAATTGGGAGAAATCGAAGCAGCACTGAGTCAACATGAGGATGTGCAAGCATCTTGTATCATCGTCCGCGAAGATACTCCCGGAGATAAGCGCTTAGTTGCCTACATAGTACCACAGCCAAAGGTTACACCCACAGTAAGCGTTGTGCGTAGCTTCCTTAAAGAAAAGCTACCAGAGTACATGATGCCAAATGCTTTTGTATTCTTGGAAGCCCTACCACTAACTCCCAGCGGCAAAGTAGACCGTCGCGGTTTACCCACACCAGATATAGGCACTGAACTACTAGACAAATATGTTGCCCCACGTACGCCCACCGAAGAAATTCTGGCACAAATATGGGCACAAGTGCTTTCTGTAGAGCGTGTAGGCAGACATGATAATTTCTTTGAACTTGGGGGACACTCTCTATTAGCAACGCAGTTGGTATCCCGCATCCGCAACATTTTTAAAGTAGAGCTACCCTTGCGTAGCCTATTTGCCACGGCAACAGTAGCCGAATTAGCGCAATCGATACAGCAGCTACAACAACAAAACGTAGAACTTTCCGCACCACCGATATTAAGGCGGGCAGAGAATGCAGAACTACCACTATCTTATGCACAAACAAGATTGTGGTTTTTAGATCAGTTGGAGCCGAACAGTGCCTCATACAACATGCCCATGGCTTTGCGTTTGCAAGGAAATCTGAATATTGCAGCCATAGAACAAAGCTTAAGTGAAATTATTCATCGCCACGAAGCATTACGCACCAATTTCATTGCAGTAGATGGGAAAGCTTCACAAATCATTCACACAGCAACGAATTGGACATTATCAGTTGTTGACTTACAGCATTTACCGACCAACTCTAAAGAAATAGCTGCTCAGCAATTAGCCCAACAACAAGCAATTGAACCATTTGACCTGTCTAGTGCAGCCTTAATCAGAGCAAAATTACTAGTGCTGTCCGATACAGAACACGTGTTATTAGTATGTATGCACCATATTGTCTTTGATGGCTGGTCAATGGGTGTGTTGGTTGCAGAATTAACAACGTTGTACAGTGCTTTTGCTGATTGTCAAGCCTCACCATTAGCACCACTGGCGATACAGTACGCAGATTTCGCCATATGGCAGCGAAATTGGTTGGCTGGAGAAGTACTACAAAACCAATTGAATTACTGGCAACAGCAACTGCAAGGCGCACCGACATTCTTGCCATTACCCACAGACAGACCAAGACCAGCAGTGCAAAGCTTCGCAGGGGCATATCTTGATTTTGCCCTGTCCTTAGAGTTAACTAATAGATTGGAAAAACTCAGCCAACAGCAAGGTTGTACTCTCTTCATGACATTGTTGGCAGCTTATAATACATTGCTGTACCGCTACACAGGTGTAGTAGACATATTAGTAGGGTCAGCTATTGCCAACCGCGATCGCAGTGAAATAGAAGGGTTAATAGGCTTTTTTGTCAACACATTAGTAATGCGTACAGATCTCTCAGGAGAACCTACCTTCAATGAATTACTGCCACGCATTCGGTCAATGGCAATGGATGCATATGCTCACCAAGATTTACCATTTGAAATGCTGGTAGAAGCATTGCAGCCAGAAAGAGACCTGAGTCATACACCATTGTTCCAGGTGATGTTTGTCATGCAGAACGCGCCCATGTCAGAATTGGAGTTGACTGGGTTAGAGATGAGTTCATTACCAATAGAAATCACCACAGCAAGGTTTGATTTAACTTTATCAATGGAGAATACAGCCACAGGACTAGTGGCAGGGTGGGATTATAACACAGACTTGTTTGATGCAAGTACCATTGAGCGGATGAATCTTCATTTTGTGAATTTGCTTGAAGGTATTGTGGCAAATCCCCAAGAAAAAATTTCCCAATTGCCGTTGTTGACGGAATCTGAGCGTCATCAATTATTAGTAGAGTGGAATGATACTCAACTAGACTATCCCCATGATAAATGTATCCATCAGTTGTTTGAAGAACAGGTAGCGCGTACCCCAAATGCTGTAGCAGTTGTATTTGAAAACCAACAATTAACTTACGGCGAGTTGAATTCTCGTGCTAATCAGTTAGCCCATTACTTGCAGTCTAGTGGAGTGAGAGCAGATGTGCTAGTTGGGCTGTGTGTCGAACGTTCCATTGAAATGCTTGTAGGACTATTGGGCATTCTCAAGGCAGGTGGTGCTTACGTGCCACTAGACCCAGAGTATCCTACAGAACGCCTGAGCTTCATGCTAGAGGACAGTCAAATTTCGTTACTGCTGACCCAACAGCATCTAGTAGAGAAATTACCATCACATACTGCAAGGCTTGTCCTATTAGATCAAGCCTGGCATCTTATTGCCCAAAACAACCAGCATAACCCAAGCATAGGGGTGAGAGCTAGTCATCTAGCCAATGTGATTTACACCAGCGGTTCCACAGGTAAACCTAAAGGAGTGATGGTTGAGCATCAGGGATTATGCAACCTAGCGACTGCACAGATAATGGCTTTTGGCTTAGATAGTCATAGTCGCGTGCTTCAGTTTGCTTCGTTGAGTTTTGATGCTTGCATATCAGAAATTTTGATGGCTTTTGGTTCAGGAGCAACACTTTACTTAGTCACAAAAGACTCTATGATGCCAGGTATGCCATTAATAGAGCGATTACGCGATTATGGCATTACTCACATCACCCTACCACCATCAGCACTGGCAGTTATGCCAGTAGAAAAACTGCCAGCACTGCAAACATTGATTGTGGCTGGAGAAGCTTGTGCAGTTGAACTAATGCAGCAATGGTCTAGTGTTACAAACTTTTTCAACGCCTACGGCCCAACGGAAGCCAGTGTTTGTGCCACAATTGCCAAATGCAGCCCTAGTGACGAAAAAATCTCTATTGGGCGACCAATAGCCAACACGCAAGTTTACATATTAGATGAGAATCTGCAACCAGTGCCTGTGGGTGTACCAGGGGAATTGCACATTGCAGGCGTTGGGTTAGCAAGAGGCTACCTCAACCGAAGTGAGTTAACAGTTGAGAAATTCATCCCCAACCCCTTTGACAAGTCACGTGAGACAAATTCTAATTCCAAATTATATAAGACTGGTGACTTGGCACGTTACTTAGCCGATGGTAATATCGAATACTTGAGCAGGAGAGATAACCAAGTAAAAATCCGGGGATTCCGCATAGAACTCGGAGAAATCGAAGCAGCACTGAGTCAACATGAACTGATTGCATCATGTGTAGTCATAGCTCGATCTGACATTCCTGGAAATAAACGGCTAGTAGCCTACATCGTACCCCAACAAGAGCAGACACCGACAAATCAAGAACTGCGTAGCTTCCTGAAAACCAAGCTACCAGAGTACATGATACCAAGTGCAATAGTGATCTTGGAATCCTTACCACTGACCCCCAACGGCAAAATAGACCGTCGCGCCCTACCAGCACCAGCAGAACGCACTCTAGTAGAAGTTGATGTAGTCGCACCGCGCACTTCCTTAGAAAGCAAATTAGTAGAAATTTGGGCGCAAGTGCTGAGAGTAAAAACAGTAGGCATACATGACAACTTCTTTGAACTCGGAGGAGATTCCATCCTCAGCATTCAAATCATCGCCAAAGCAAAACTTGCCGGCATAGAACTGACACTCAAACAACTATTTGCCAATCAAACAATAGCAGAATTAGCACTAGTAGCAGGCACAACAAAAGTACTAGAAATAGAACAAGGATTAGTTACAGGAAGCTCACCACTAACACCAATACAACAGTGGTTTTTTGAGCAAGAATTACCAGAAAAACACCACTTCAATCAAGCATTTATTCTCTCAGTTCCATCGGACATCAAGCTAGAGATATTAGAGCAAGTCTGGGCGCAATTGCTTGTTCATCACGATGCTCTGCGCTCTTCGTTTACACAAACAGAATCTCATTGGCTTGCTGAAATTGCCGCACCAACTCAAATAAAAGCAATCAACTATTTCGACTTATCGACATTAACAGAAAGTCAGCAACAAGAGACTATAGAAAGCACTGCCAATGACTTACAAGCGAGTTTGAACTTATCATCAAATCTGGTACAAGTGGCATTATTCCGGTTAGGTAGTGACAAAAAGGCGCGGTTACTGATAATCATTCACCACTTAGTAGTAGATGGTGTGTCTTGGCGGATATTGTTAGAAGATCTCAGGACAGGGTATGAACAACTAATTAGTGGTCAAGCCATTCAACTACCAGCTAAAACCACCGCTTTCAAAGATTGGGCGCAAAAACTAAATGGATATGCAACTTCTTCAGATACCTTCAAATCAGAACTGGCTTATTGGTTGAGTGCATCTGAATCTTCTGTTACTTCCATCCCAGTAGATTATGCAGATGGAGTAAACACGGTTGCATCCACCAATGCAGTCTCAGTGGAGTTAAACTCCACCGAAACTAATTGGCTATTACAAGATGTACCCAAAGCTTATAAAACTCAAATAAACGATGTATTATTAACTGCCTTAGTACTGGTTTTGAGCAAATGGACTAACTCGAAATCTGTGCTATTTAACTTAGAAGGTCATGGTCGCCAAGACATTATTGATGGTGTAGATATATCACGCACCGTCGGTTGGTTTACAACGATTTTCCCAGTGCTTGTACAACTGCCAGTTACAGAGAATCTTGGCAATGTTTTAAAATCAGTCAAAGAACAATTACGTGCAATACCCAACAAAGGCATTGGCTACGGGTTATTGCGCTATCTCAGTTGCGATGCAGAAATTACAGCCCAACTAGCGACAATTCCAGTAGCAGAGATTAGCTTCAATTATCTGGGTCAATTTACTCAAGTTCTGAATACATCGTCTTTGATATCGCCAGCGAGTGAGTCTAGTGGACAAAGCCAAAGTTTAGAAGGTCAGCGTTCTAATCTACTAGAAATTAATGCGATCATCAATGATGAACAGCTACAAATAAATTGGATATACAGCAGCAATATCCATCAGCACACAACCATTGAGAATATTGCCCAAGAATTTGTGTCTTGTTTGCGCTCTGTAATTGCTCATTGTTTAGAACCGGAAAACATTGGTTATACACCAACAGATTTCCCATTAATACTACTTAACCAAACAGAACTCGATTTAGTCTTGGCAAGACTGGCATTATCTGAACAACTGGGTAAAAAGTCTTGGCAAAACATTGAGGATATTTATCCTTTGTCACCGATGCAAGAAGGGATGCTGTTTGAAAGTTTGTATGCTCCAGATTCGGGGGTATATTTTGAGCAGATAACTTGCACTTTTACAGGGAACCTCAATGTAGAAGCTTTTTCAACTGCTTGGCAACAGGTGGTAACAAGACATTCCATTTTCCGCACGGCTATGGAGTGGGAGTCTTTGAGCCAGCCTGTGCAAGTGGTGTATCGACAGGTTGAGGTGAATGTCGAGATTGTAGATTGGCGAGAGTTATCTAGTGTTGAGCAGCAAGCGCAATTAGAGACTTTCCTAACTCAACAGCGACAACAGGGTTTACAATTGTCGCAAGCGCCATTGATACGGCTATATCTGCTGCAATTGGATGATCATACTTATGAGTTTGTTTGGTGTCATCACCATATATTGCTTGATGGCTGGTCGTTACCGTTGGTTTTGAAAGACTTGTTTGAGTTTTATACTGCAATTTCTGATGGGGAAAGTTTACAGTTACAACCAACTATTAGCTACCGCAACTATATTGCTTGGTTACAGCAACAAAATTTAGATTTAGCCAAAGAATTTTGGCGAAAAAAACTTATTGGTTTTAGCGCACCTACTCCGTTGACTGTGGATAAACCATTGTCAAGCAGGCAACAGCATTCTAGCTATACTACTCAACAGATTCAGTTAACTGTATCTGCAACAGCATTAGTGGTGGATTTTGTCAAACAGCATCAATTAACAGTGAATAATCTGGTGCAGGCGACTTGGGCATTGCTGTTGTCTCGCTATAGCGGTTCATTAGATGTGGTTTTTGGTGCAACGGTGTCTGGTCGTCCTCCATCTCTACTTGGTGTGGAGTCGATGGTGGGGTTGTTTATCAATACTGTGCCTGTGCGGGTGCAAATTCAACAAAATACTGATTTACTTGGTTTGTTGAAGGATTTACTTTTTCAACAGGTAGAATCTGAGCAATTTTCCTATAGTCCATTAGCAGAGATTCAAAGGCTGAGCGATGTGCCTAGGGGTACGTCTTTGTTTGAGAGCATTGTTGTGTTTGAGAATTATCCGTTGGATACTGCTGATGTTGAAGACAATGGCGGTTTGACGGTTGAGAATTTTCGGGGCATTGAACACACGAATTATCCCCTGACGGTTGTAGCTGGCCCTGGTGAGCAATTATGGGTGAAGGTCAGCTATGATACTAGCCGATTTGAGGATGAGACGATTAGCCGGATGCTAGGGCATTTTACGACAATACTTGAGGCGATTGTGGCTAATCCACATCAAAGTATTGAGCAATTGCCAATGCTCACGCAATCTGAGCGTCATCAATTATTAGTTGAGTGGAATGATACAAGCGTAGAATATCCCCAGGATAAGTGTATCCATCAGTTATTTGAAGAACAGGTTCAGCGTAACCCCAACGCTGTGGCAGTGGTGTATGAAAACCAACAACTAACTTACGGCGAGTTGAATTCTCGTGCCAACCAGTTAGCCCATTACTTGCAGTCATTGGGAGTGGGAGCCGATGTGCTGGTGGGCATATGTGTAGAACGCTCCATTGAAATGCTTGTGGGACTGTTGGGCATTCTCAAGGCGGGTGGTGCCTATGTGCCCCTTGACCCAGAATATCCGACTGAACGCCTCTCATTCATGTTAGAAGATGCTGAAGTTGCCGTGCTGCTTACTCAACAGCATCTAGTTGAGAAATTACAAAAGCATCAGGCGCGTGTGGTCTACTTAGACAGCGACTGGGAAAAAATTGCTCTATTTAGCCACTTAAACCCTGTAAAGGTTGCAACACCCACCCATCTAGCATACGTGATCTACACTTCTGGTTCCACAGGCTTGCCCAAGGGTGTTTTAGTCAACCACAACAATGTCACTCGTCTGTTTGCAGCCACACAAGTTTGGTATAATTTCAAATCAACAGATGTCTGGACACTATTCCACTCTTACGCCTTCGATTTCTCTGTATGGGAAATTTGGGGTGCATTGCTGTATGGTGGACGACTGGTAGTAGTACCATATCTGGTGACGCGATCGCCTGAATCTTTCTATGAGTTGTTAGCTCAAGAAAAAGTCACAATTCTCAACCAGACACCAAGAGCCTTCCGGGCGTTAATTGCAGCAGAACAGTCACGAATCACTGTTGGCAATTTGAACCTCCGCCTGGTAATTTTCGGTGGAGAGAGTCTTGACATCAACAGTTTGCAGCCTTGGTTTGAGCGCCACGGCGATTCAAATCCTCAGTTAGTGAATATGTACGGAATTACCGAAACCACTGTACATGTCACTTATCGACCCTTGAGCAAAGCCGATTTGAATTGCACTGTCAATGTCATTGGTCGCCCGATTGCAGACTTACAGCTGTATGTACTGGATGAACATCATCAACCAGTACCCATTGGCGTTCCCGGTCAGATGTATGTTGGTGGTGCTGGGGTTTCCCGTGGCTATCTCAATCGTCCCGAACTGACAGCCGAACGGTTTATCTCTAACCCCTTGCAAACCAGTACTTGTGGACAACGCCTTTACAAAACAGGTGACTTGGCACGTTATCTGCCCAATGGCGAGTTAGAGTATTTAGGGCGCATTGATAACCAAGTCAAAATCCGCGGCTTCCGCATTGAACTCGGTGAAATCGAGGCAGTACTCAGTCAGCATGAGCATGTACAAGCATCTTGTGTGATTGCCCGCGAAGATATTCCACAAGACAAGCGCCTTGTTGCCTATATCGTACCGCAGCCACAGCAGACTGGTACTGAGCGACTTGTACCGAGCGAAGTCGAGGTAAGTCGAAGTACACCTACAATTACTGAACTGCGTAGTTTCCTCAAGGAAAAGTTACCAGACTACATGGTTCCAAGTGCAATAGTATTCCTGGAGTCCCTACCCCTGACTTCCAACGGCAAAGTAGACCGTCGCGCCTTAAAAGCACCTTCTCACCTCAGTGGTTACCACAGCTTTGTTTCTCCCCGCAACACTATAGAACTGCAACTAGTACAAATCTGGTCACAAATTCTCAAGGTTGACAATGTAGGCGTAAAAGATAACTTTTTTGACCTCGGCGGTCATTCCCTCTTAGCTTTCTACTTAATGGCTCAGATTAAACAGCAGTTTGGTAAAGATATCCCCTTAGCCATGCTCTTCCAACATCCAACAATTGAAGACTTGGCAACTGTAGTACAAAAAGATACCATTACTTCTGCTTCATCTCCCTTGGTTGCAATTCAGCCAAATGGCTCAAACCCGCCTTTGTTCTCTATTCCTGGCGCTGGTGGCTTTCCGTTCTATTTTTATAATTTAGCCCGTTGTTTAGGTACTGACCAGCCGTTCTACAGTTTCCAAGCTCAAGGTAGGGATGGAGAATTAGCCAGCAGCAGCAAAGTTGAAGATATAGCAACAGATTACATTCGAGCAATGCAAGCTGTGCAGCCAATTGGCCCCTATTTTCTGGGGGGACATTCTTTTGGGGGTAAAGTTGCCTTTGAAATGGCACAGCAGTTACTGCGTCAGGGACAGGAGGTGGCTTTCGTTGCAATTTTTGATACCACAGCACCCATCACCCACGCAAAGCGACCAGAAGTTGATGTTGATGATGCTACATGGCTGATTGACATTGCCAAAAGTATGCAAGTTGCCTTTGCAAAGGATTTGGATATGGATGCTGAAGCCCTGCGCTCTTTAGCTTCGGAGGAGCAACTTAAATATGTCCTAGAGTACCTTCATATGCTTGACGTTGTGCCTGCCAATGCTGATACCACATATTTGAAGCATTTGTTGCAAGCTTACAAGGCTAATAATACCACTGAGTATCTACCACAACAGGTCAATCCCGTTCCCATTACGCTGTTTCGTGCCAGCGAGGCCATTCCAGAACAGCAGACTGCCTTACCGTCTCAGTTTTTAGAGGATGTGACTTGGGGGTGGAACGCGTTTTCTAGCGAACCGGTGGATATCCAGTTTGTCCCAGGCAACCATGTGAGTATGATGACTCAACCGCACGTTCAGGTTTTTGCCGAACGGTTGAACGCTTGCATCAAGCAGCATAATTCTACCCACTAATACAAAAGTATGGTAGTCTACTTCTCAACAAGGAGGGGTAGATGGCTGGACGTTTTGAAGGATTTAGTGATATCAAGTTCGGCTAATTACTGACGATATAGTCGGTTTGCTTGGTAATAGGTAATAGGTAATGGGTAATAGGTAATACTCAAAACCAATTACCAATTACCAATTCCCAATTACCGACCTCCACAGATATCATAAGTGTTTAAACGGACATGATATGACTTGGAATTCAACTAGGTACTGGGACTGGAAGGATTATAAGAGGTAGGTTGAAAACCATATCATTACCTTTGTGAACATCTTAACGGTTTTCAATACCTAGTCCCCAGTCCCAAAGCGGCTATTTACGGCAGTGTGGTCTTAGGAGTGAATTTACTAAATGCGTACAGAAGCAGGAAATAACCAAAAATTACTCACAGTAAGTGAAATTCAAAACTGGTTAGTCTCTTACATAGCAAAAATTTTGGAAGTTGCTAGTGATGAGATTGATATCAAAGTAATCTTTGATGAATACGGTCTAGATTCTTCAATGGCAGTAACGATGATAGCTGATTTAGAAGCTAGGGTAGGGTGTACTCTAGATCCAACCCTCATCTACGAATATCCAACCATTGAAAAGTTAGCTAGATACGTCAGCGAGGTTTAATTTATTTTGATTGATGTTTCAAAACTATAGCGGTTCTCACTTCGTTGCAATACAGTCGCAACCTCACCCCGTATTTGAAGCGCGCAAACACTCCCCTCTCCTTGGTAAGGTGAGGGGTTGGGGGTGAGGTCGAAAAATGTACTTCACACAACTGAGAACCGCTATATTGAATATTTGGCGTTGCTGATTAAAAATATGAATTTGCTTCACGCAAAGGTTCGCCTTTGCGTTGAGGAGCCTGCCCGCAGAAAGTGGGTCTCCACGCATCAGTGATATCAAGTCCGTCTGATTCTTATAATTCGATCGCCTGCCCAAAAATTGTGTTTCCAACCCCGATTTTTACCTGATTTTAAGTAATATTACTTATTGACAATTTGTATATAACCTTAACCTATCACGAATGGTCTCCACGGCAAATGCAAAGGCTGCCTCCTCCACTTGAGCAAACCTCAAGACCTCAGGGGAGAGGCAGCCCCTCAGACGCTCGTAGCGTCGGAACGTCTCGCTAACGCTAACGACGGAAACGGCTATTGTTGGAGGCTGCTTCACCGCAGTGGCTCCTCCCTAACGTTGTGGAGGGTCTGCGTTCCCCAGTCCCCAGTTCAAACATCCCCTTAAGTATTAAGCGTTTATTAAATATTTTTTTAACTGTCTTAACTGTCTTAACTGTCCTTGTATTCTTACTATGGTCGTATTATTATACTAACGACCACATAATCCAGAATTATTTGATACCTAAAAAGTCTTATGGATAAATTAACGCTTAAGAGATTGTTTTAAAAGGGCCTTTTGCTGTGATGGTAAACACAGGGTAGCATGTCTGTACATAGCTGAAACCTTGATTTTTCAATGCATTTGATCAAAATTACAGAGGCAAGATTATACCTAACGGCACTTTTAAAACAACCTCTTAAAGAGAGTTCAAACGGAGCCAATTGTGAGTATAAATCAAAAAATGATGAGCCTGATCCAAGCTAATGAATCAGAATTGGCTAAAACGATCAAGTTTAATCGCTTATTGTCTGAATTTCAGGCGAATACTGATCCAACTTACCGCCGTCCCCAAGAAGAAGAACCTGTTGATTCCACAGGATAAATGGTATAGATTAATACTTGCTACGCTTCAGACAGATAAACTGGAACGGCGAGAGAAGATCTGATTGCGCGGATTGACGAATTTCGCAGTTAGCCTCAGTAATAAAAGTTAAGGTCAAGGATAAGGAGTATGGATAGGGAGCCGATCGCAATTATCGGTATAGGGTGTCGCTTCCCCAAAGCTAAGGATAAGAAAGCCTTCTGGGAGCTTCTGCAAGATGGTGTAGATGCCATTACAGAAGTGCCAGCAGAGCGTTGGGATATAGAATCACTTGATAACTATGAAGCAGCAACTTCGGAGCAAATGAAGCCTCGTTGGGGGGGCTTTTTGGAGGATGTGGATCAATTTGATCCCCAATTTTTCAAGATTTCTCCACGGGAAGCCATGAGCATGGATCCCCAGCAGCGGATTTTGCTAGAGGTGACTTGGGAGGCCTTAGAAGATGCAGGTCAAACTCTAGAGCGTCTGACCGATACGAAAACAGGTGTGTTTATAGGTATCAATGGCTTTGATTACTACACCCAGCTGATCAAAAATCCCGTCAACCTTGATGCTTATACAGGCTCAGGCAACATTAACTGCATGGCGGCGAACCGCATTTCCTACTTTTTTAATTTCACCGGCCCCAGTCTGGGAATTGATACAGCTTGTTCTTCTTCTCTGGTAGCAGTTCACCTAGCTTGTCAAAGTATCTGGAACGGAGAATCTACTCAAGCCTTAGCTGGAGGGGTGCATATAATCTTATCGCCGTGGATGACTCTGAGCTTTGCCAAAGCAGGATTTTTGGCTGCTGATGGTCGTTGCAAAACCTTTGATAGCCGGGCTGATGGCTATGTCCGCAGTGAGGGTGTTGGTGTCGTAGTCTTGAAGCCTCTTTCCCAAGCTTTAACTGATAAAGATCCTATTTATGCCGTGATTAGAGGTAGTGCAGTTAACCAGGATGGCTACAGTAATGGGCTGACAGCACCAAATCCTTGGGCGCAGGAAGCTCTTTTGCGAGAAGCTTATCGCCAAGCAGGAGTTTCCCCAAGTAAAGTTCAATATATTGAGGCTCATGGTACAGGGACAAAGCTGGGAGATCCAATAGAGATGAAGGCTTTAGGAAAGGTACTAACTGAGAATCGCCCGGCTGGACAGTACTGTACTGTAGGTTCAGTCAAAACTAATATTGGACATTTGGAGGTGGCTGCTGGAATTGCAGGACTGATTAAAGTGGCGTTATCGCTCAAATATGGACAGATTCCACCAAGCCTGCATTTCCAGCAACCTAATCCCTACATTCCTTTTGACAAGCTATTGCTACGTGTGCAAAAAACTTTAGAACCATGGCCACAGACAGAAGATAAAGCAATTGCTGGTGTTAGTGCCTTCAGCTTTGGAGGCACAAATGCTCATGTTGTTTTAGAAGAGGCTCCTTTCCCAGCAAGTCAGAAAGTAAAAAACATTCAGCAAAAACAACAAACAATTAAACCCACACAGCATCTACTGACCAAAAGAGCAAACAGTGAGCAGGCTGTATCCGAACAAAACAACTACATTGAAGGTGAATTATGAATTTAACAGATCTGCTAGAAAATCTCAAAGCAAACAATATAGAACTGTGGGTGGAAGGAGACAAGTTACGTTACCGAGGGGCACAAAACTTACTCAGCCCGGAATTATTGAAAAAAATCAAGCAATACAAATCAGAAATTATTCAAATTTTATCCGAGGCAAGCGATCGCACCACAACTTATCCCCTCTCCCACGGTCAAAAAGCACTGTGGTTTTTGCATGAATTAGCGCCCAACAGTAGTGCCTATAACCTGACATATGCAGCAAAACTAGTCAAAAATTTAGATATTCCAGCCCTGAAGCAGGCCTGCCAAAGATTAGTCACTAGACATGCAGTTTTAAGGACGACCTTTACAACTATTGATGGTGAACCAGTGCAAACAGTTCATCCAAATCAGGAAATTGACTTTAGTGTCGAAAATGCTTTCGGTCTGAGTCAACAAGATATCAACAACTGGATATCACAAACAACTGCCCGTCCTTTCAACTTAGAACTTGGGCCAATATTGCGGTTTAATTTATTAATTAATCACAGTACAAATAATACTGAACATATTTTTGCAATTACGCAACATCATATAGCAGGAGATTTCTGGTCATCAGAAATCATCATCGAAGAACTCAAAGTATTATATCAAGCAATAACCTTAAATATAGAGCCATCACTGCCAGATCAAAAGTCTCAATATCAAGATTACGTCAACTGGTCAGAACAAATGCTGACTGGGGCAAAGGGTGAGAGTTTGTGGAATTATTGGCAAAAACAACTCTCAGGGGAGTTGCCAGTGCTAAATTTGCCAACAGATAGGCCAAGACCACAAAACCAAAGCTATAACGGCGCTTCGGTGTTTTTTCATCTAGATGAAATACTACTACAAAAGCTGACAAAATTGACCAGAAAAGAGCGCGCGTCTCTTTATATGGTATTATTAACAGCATTACAAATATTATTACAACGTTATACTAATACTCAAGATATATTAATCGGCTCTCCAACAGTGAATCGCAGCCAAAGAGAGTTTGAAAAAATAGTCGGTTATTTTACCAATCCTGTGGTTTTGCGAGCAGACCTATCAGGAAATCCGACATTTACTGAGTTGCTAGGGCGAGTGCGCTTATGTGTATTAGATGCCCTAGAGCATCAAGAGTATCCGTTTCCCCTGCTGGTGGAGCGACTGCAACCAGTCAGAGACCCAAGCATTTCACCATTGTATCAGGTAGCATTTGCCTGGGATCGCTCTCAAAACAATGACACATTTGCATCACTTAGCGATGGTGATGGGTTGATTGTGGAATCGCTGCTCACAGGGCCTAGTGGGGCTGCGTTTGATTTAACTTTAAACATTGTTCACGGGTCAGACAGCCTCAAAGGTACATGGAATTACAACAGTGATTTGTTTGATAGCAGCACCATTGAGCGAATGAATCTTCATTTTGTGAATTTGCTAAGAGCAATTGTGGCAAATCCATTAGAGCAGATTGACCAATTGCCGTTGTTGACGGAATCTGAGAAACGGCAGTTATTAGTTGAGTGGAATGATACAAGCATAGACTATCCAATTGATAAGTGTATCCATCAGTTGTTTGAAGAGCAGTCTTTGAGGACTCCAAATGCAGTAGCAGTTGTTTTTGAAGACCAACAACTAACTTATAACGAGTTGAATTCTCGTGCCAACCAATTAGCAAACTACTTGCGTTCATTGGGAGTGGGAGCCGATGTGCTGGTGGGGATATGTGTAGAGCGTTCTGTTGAAATGGTAGTAGGACTGTTGGGGATTCTCAAAGCGGGTGGTGCTTATGTGCCACTTGACCCTGAGTATCCAATTGAGCGTTTAAGCTTTATGCTTGAAGATGCTCAACTTTCCGTATTGCTGACTCAAGAACATCTAGTAGAGAGATTACCTGAACATACTGCACAAGTTGTTTGCTTAGATACTGACTGGCAGTTGATTTCTGAGTCGAGTCAGGATAATCCAATTACTGGTGTAGAAGCTACTAACTTGGCTTATGTGATTTACACTAGTGGTTCAACCGGAAAGCCCAAAGGAGCGCTAAATACCCACCGAGGGATTTGTAATCGCCTGTTGTGGATGCAACAAGCCTATGAATTAACAGCAGTAGATTGCATTTTACAGAAAACTCCTTTTAGCTTCGACGTGTCAGTTTGGGAGTTTTTCTGGCCATTATTAACAGGAGCGCGTTTAGTAGTAGCTACTCCAGGTGGGCATAAAGATAGTAGTTACTTGGTGAAGGTAATACAAGAGCATCAGGTGACTCATGTGCATTTTGTGCCTTCCATGCTCCAGGTTTTCTTAGAAGAACAAGGTTTAGAAAGTTGCAGTAGCTTGAAGCGAGTCATCTGTAGTGGCGAAGCACTGACAAAAGAACTTCAAGAACGCTTTTTTGCTCGTTTAGGGTGTCAATTGCATAATCTCTACGGCCCCACAGAAGCAGCAATAGATGTCACCTACTGGCAATGCCAACCACAGAGCAATTTGAAGACCGTACCTATTGGACGAGCGATCGCCAATACCCAGATTTATATATTAGACCAAAACTTACAACCAGTACCTGTGGGTGTGCCAGGAGAATTGCACATTGGCGGTGTTGGGTTAGCAAGAGGCTACCTCAACCGAAGTGAGTTAACACTTGAAAAGTTCATCCCTAACCCCTTTGACAATTCGCTTATCGAAAGTCACTTGTCAAAATTATATAAGACTGGAGACAAGGCACGTTATTTGAGCGATGGCAATATTGAATACCTGGGACGCATTGATAACCAAGTGAAAATCCGGGGATTCCGCATTGAATTGGGTGAAATCGAGGCAGTAGTAAGTCAGCTACCGGATGTGCAAGCATGTTGTGTCATTGCTCAAGAAGATATCACGGGCGATAAGCGTCTAGTCGCCTACATCGTACCGCACCCACAGGTGACTCGTACTGAGCGACTTGTACCGAGCGAAGTCGAGGTAAGTCGAAGTACACCCACAGTCAGCTTTGTGCGTAACTTCCTCAATGAAAAGTTACCAGACTACATGATACCTAGTGCAATAGTATTCTTAGAGTCCTTACCGCTGACTTCCAGCGGCAAAGTAGACCGTCGCGCCCTACCAGCACCAGAACCAAGTAGTGAAGTATCTGACAAATTTGTTGCACCGCGCACTCCAATTGAAGAAATCCTGGCGCTTGTTTGGACACAAGTACTGAAAGTAGAGCGTGTAGGTATTCATGATAACTTCTTTACGTTGGGAGGGCACTCGCTATTAGCAACACAAGTGGTTTCCCGTGTGCGTACCAGCTTGAAAGTGGAACTCCCGTTAAGCAGCTTCTTTGCTGCACCAACAATTGCTCAATTGTCACTCAACATTCAACGGTTACAAGAGCAAAACTTAGAGTTGTCCGCACCACCGATATTACCAAGAGCAGAGAACGCAGAACTACCACTATCTTATGCTCAAACAAGGTTATGGTTTATAGATCAGTTACAGCCAAACAGCGCATTATACAACATGCCGATGGTTTTGCGTCTGGTAGGTAATCTCAATGTTGCAGTATTAGAACAAAGCTTAATTGAAATAATTCATCGTCACGAAGCATTACGCACCAATTTCATCGCAGTAGCTGGAAAAGCTTCACAAATCATTCACGCAGCAACGAATTGGACATTATCAGTTGTTGACTTGCAGCATTTATCGAGCAACGAAAAAGAAATAGCTGCTCAGCAATTAGTGCAACAACAAGCGATCGCACCATTTGACCTGTCTAATGCAGCCCTAGTTAGAGGAACATTAGTAGTACTTTCAGAGACAGAACACATATTGTTAGTGTGTATGCACCATATTGTCTCTGATGGTTGGTCAATAGGTGTATTGATTGCAGAATTAACAACATTGTACAATGCTTATGCAATAGGTCAAGCCTCTCTACGAGACGCTACGCGAACACCGTTAGCACCACTGCCGATACAGTACGCAGATTTCGCCATTTGGCAAAGAAACTGGTTGCAAGAAAATGTACTGCAAAGCCAACTGAGTTACTGGCAACAGCAACTGCAAGGCGCACCGACATTTTTGCCATTACGCACAGATAGACCAAGACCTGCTGTACAAACTTTTGCTGGCGCAAATCTGGAGTTTGCACTCTCAGTTGAGTTAAGTAATAAACTGAGAAAACTGAGCCAAGAGCAAGGTTGTACCCTCTTCATGACACTTTTGGCTGCTTATGATATCCTACTTTACCGCTACACAGGACAAGCAGACATTTTGGTAGGGTCTCCCATCGCCAACCGCGATCGCAGCGAAATAGAAGGGTTAATTGGCTTTTTTGTCAATACCTTAGTCATGCGTACCAACTTGGCAGGTAATCCCAGCTTTAGTGAATTACTGACTCGCGTTCGAGAAATGGCAATGGATGCCTATGCTCATCAGAATTTGCCATTTGAAATGCTGGTGGAAGCATTGCAGCCACAACGAGACCTCAGCCATACACCACTGTTCCAAGTGATATTTGCACTTGAGAATGCACCTATGTCTGGTGTAGAGTTGACTGGGTTAAATGTCACTCCATTGATTGCAGACACCGCAACAGCAAAGTTTGATTTGTCTTTATTAATGGAGAACACCGCCACTGGAATTGTCGGTGTCTGGGAATATAACACTGATTTATTTGATGCGGCTACAATTGAGCGGATGACTGGGCATTTTGTAGCATTGCTGGAAAGTATTGTTAGTAACCCACAAGAGCGAATTTCTCAATTACCACTGCTGACACCAGGGGAGCTTCAACAGCTATTAGTTGAATGGAACAACACTCAAGCCGTTTATTCTCAGGATAAATGTATCCATCAATTGTTTGAGGAGCAGGTAGAGCGTACCCCCAATGCAGTAGCAGTTGTATTTGAAAATCAACAACTGACTTATGGCGAGTTGAATAGCCGTGCTAACCAGTTAGCTCATTACTTGCGCTCCTTGGGAGTAGAAGCAGATACGTTGGTGGGGATATGTGTAGAACGCTCACTCTTAATGCTTGTGGGAATCTTGGGAATTCTCAAAGCAGGCGGGGCTTATGTGCCACTTGACCCAGACTATCCGAGTGAGCGTTTGGCATATATGCTCAATGATTCACAAGTATCAGTCCTGTTGACTCAAGAAAAATGGCTGAATATTTTACCAGAACATAACGCCCGTGTCGTCTCCTTAGATCAAAACTGGGAAGACATATCTAAGGAAAGTAAAGATAATCCTGTTACTGGTTCTACAACCGACACCTTAGCTTATGTCATCTACACCTCCGGTTCAACAGGTCAACCGAAGGGCACTTTAGTCAACCATTCCAATGTAGCACGTCTATTTGCAGCCACAGACTCTTCGTATCACTTCAATTCTGATGATGTGTGGACACTGTTCCATTCTTACGCCTTCGATTTCTCTGTATGGGAAATTTGGGGTGCATTGCTGTATGGTGGACGACTAGTAGTAGTGCCGTATTTGGTGACGCGATCGCCTGAATTATTCTATGAGTTATTAGCTCAACAGCAAGTTACAATTCTCAATCAAACACCTTCCGCCTTCCGCCAGCTAATTCAAGCAGAACAGTCACTAACAACTGCTGGCAATTTGAACCTCCGCCTGGTAATTTTTGGTGGAGAAGCTTTAGAAATCAAGAGTTTACAGCCTTGGTTTGAACGCCACGGCGACCAGCGACCTCAACTAGTGAATATGTACGGGATCACCGAAACTACCGTACACGTCACTTATCGCCCCTTGACCAAAGCCGATTTGGATAGCAATGCCAGTGTGATTGGTCGTCCCATTCCCGACTTACAAGTATATCTGCTAGATGAACATTTACAGCTAGTGCCCATTGGAGTTACTGGCGAGATGTACGTTGGTGGGTCAGGGGTGGCGCGTGGTTATCTCAACCGTCCGGAACTGACAGCACAAAGGTTTATTTCTCATCCCTTTCTAGGAAGCAGGGGTGCAGGGGCACAGGGGAAGAGAGGGGACAGATGCGATCGCCTTTACAAAACAGGTGATTTAGCACGTTATTTGCCTAATGGCGAGTTAGAGTATTTAGGACGAATTGACAACCAAGTCAAAATTCGCGGTTTCCGCATTGAGTTGGGAGAAATTGAGGCATTACTAGCTTCTCACCCAGCTGTTTGGGAAAGTGTGATAGTGGTGCGGGAAGATGAACCAGGGGATAAACGTTTAGTTGCTTACGTAGTGTCGAAGACAGAAGAATCTCCCTCATCCGCAGAATTACGTCGCTTCCTCGTCAACCAACTGCCAAGTTACATGGTGCCAAGTGCTTTTGTACTGTTAGAAGCTCTACCACTGACAGCAAATGGTAAGATAGACCGGCGCGCTTTGCCTGAACCTGACAATGCAAGACCAGAACTAGAAGATGTTTTTGTCGCGCCTAGCACAAGAGAAGAGAAAATATTAGCCGCTATCTGGGCGAATGTTCTCAGTGTTGAACGAGTGGGTATTAATGATAACTTCTTTGGATTAGGTGGCGATTCTATTCGTAGTATTCAAGTGCTGTCTGCTGCTAAAGCACAAGGTTTGAGTTTGTCTGTTGCACAGTTATTCCAACATCAGACAATTCACGAGCTAGTCCAAGAACTGAGAACACAAGATGATACCACAAAATTAGAATTAATTCAACCATTCAGTCTGATTTCCCAAGCAGACAAACAGCAGCTACCTGATGGTGTAGAGGATGCCTATCCCTTGGCGATGCTGCAAATGGGAATGATTTACCACAGTGAATACAACCAAGATAGTCCCGTCTATCACGACATTTTCAGTTACCACCTGCAAACTCCGCTTGATGTTCAACTTTTACAGGTTGCTGTTCAAGATTTAGTCAATGATCATGCTGTACTGCGGACTTCGTTTGAAATTAGTAAGTTCAGTATTCCCTTGCAACTGGTTCATCAGCAAGTTGAGATTCCCTTGCAGGTGGAAGATTGGTGTCATTTGCATGATTTTGAGCAAGAAGATGCCTTAACTGCTTGGTTTGAAGTAGAAAAGAAACGGCATTTTGATTGGACTCATCCTCCCTTATTGCGCTTTTTTGTGCATCGCCGCACACCGCAGACATTTAATCTGACTGTGAGCTTCCACCATGCCATTCTTGATGGGTGGAGTGTGGCCTCGATGATGAGCGATTTGCTGAATCGCTATGTATCGCTTTTAGACGAAATCGATTACGTATCGCCACAATTGAGTATTGGCTACCGGGATTTTGTAGCTTTAGAGCAACAAGCGATCGCTTCATCCCAAACTCAGCAATACTGGAGTGAAAAGTTAAAAGACAGCACTTTCACCAAATTACCCCGCTGGTCTAGTGTGCCGCAAAATAGCAGCGTTCCAGAAATTGGTACGGAAGAGGTAACTTTATCCCCTGAGATTTTTGCAGGCTTAAAACAACTGGCTCAGTCCGCAGAAGTTCCACTTAAGAATGTGCTGTTGGCTGCCCATCTACGAGTATTAAATTTCCTCAGTGGTGAAGAGGATATAGTCACTGGTGTAGTAGCTAACGGACGACCAGAGCTTGAAGATGGTGAACGAGTTCTGGGACTATTCCTGAATACATTACCATTGCGCCTGCAATTTTCTGGTGGCACTTGGATAGACCTAGTACGACAAGTGTTTGCCGCAGAACGAGAAATGTTGCCACACCGTCGCTATCCTTTGGCGGAAATTCAGAAGAATTTGGGTGGTGAATCTCTGTTTGAGACAGCGTTTAATTTCACCCATTTCCACGTCTACGAACAGGTAATGGGACTGGATAATTTGCAGTTGCTAGGTGGGAAGTTTTTTGATCAAACAAACTTTACTTTTCTTGCTGAATTCAGCCTCAGTCCTACCTCGTCTGAGATAGCATTCAATTTAACCTACAATCCTCGTGAGTTACGCTCCGAACAAATCAGCAGGATTAGTGATTATTACCACTCAGTTCTTTTGGCAATGGCGAACGAGCCACAAGGACGTTACGAGTCACACTCTGTAATTTCTTTAGAAGAGCGTCATCAACTTTTAGTAGAGTGGAACCAGACAGCAGTAGAATATCCCTTTGATAAATGTCTGCATCAGTTATTTGAGTCACAAGTACAGCGTACACCCGATGCTGTGGCAGTGGAGTTTGGCAATCAGCAACTTACTTACTATCAATTGAACTGTCGTGCAAATCAGTTGGCGCACTACCTGAAGTCTTTGGGAGTGAAAGCCGATGTGTTGGTAGGCATTTGTGTTGAGCGTTCAATAGAGATGATTGTGGGACTGTTAGGAATTCTTAAAGCAGGTGGTGCATACCTGCCACTTGACCCAGAGTATCCGACTGAACGCCTGAGTTTCATGGTTCTTGACGCTCAAATTCAAGTACTGCTAACCCAACATTCACTCCTTGATAAACTGCCCCAACATCAAGCACACCAAGTGTTGTTGGATACAGACGCTCAACTGATTTCTCAGTTCAGTCAAGACAATCTCATCTCTGGTGTACAAGCCACGAATTTGGGTTATGTAATTTACACAAGTGGTTCTACAGGTCAACCTAAAGGTGTAGCCATGAGTCAGGTTGCTCTTGGCAATTTAATCGAATGGCATGTAGAAAATCTCAAAGTTGCTAGTGGAACAAAAACTCTACAATTTTCTCCTCTGAGCTTTGATGCCTCGTTTCAGGAAATGTTCTCTACTTGGCATTCTGGCGGTACATTAGTCTTAATTACGGAGGAATTACGCCGAGATGCATCAGCTTTGTTAGCTTTATTGGAAGACAAAGCAATACAAAGACTGTTTATTCCCTTTGTTGGCTTACAGCAACTAGCTGAAGTTGCTGTTGGCAATGAATTAGTTAATACTCATTTGCAACAAATCATTACTGCTGGGGAACAATTGCAAATTACTCCGGCGATTTCTCACTGGTTGAGCAAACTAACTAATAATTGTACTCTGCACAATCATTACGGGCCATCAGAAAGCCATGTAGTCACCACTTTTACTCTGAGTAATTCAGTAGAAACATGGCCGCTACTGCCTCCCATTGGTCGTCCCATTGCCAACACCCAAATGTACATCTTGGATAAATATTTACAGCCTGTAGCCGTGGGTGTACCAGGAGAATTATACATTGGTGGTGTAGCTTTGGCGCGGGGCTACCTCAACCGTCCACAGTTAACACGTGAAAGATTTATCCAAAATCCCTTTAGCACTGACCCTGATTCTCGCTTGTATAAAACAGGGGATTTAACAAGGTATTTACCGGATGGCAACATTGAATTTTTGGGACGCATTGATAATCAGGTGAAGGTGCGAGGCTTCCGTATTGAATTGGGAGAAGTTGAAGCAGTACTGAGCCAGTATCAGGATGTGCAGGGATGTTGTGTGATTGTCCGCGAAGATATCGCTGGTGATAAACGCCTAGTAGCTTACGTGGTAGCACAGAAAGACTCTATACCCACAACAAGCGTTCTGCGTAGCTTCCTGAAAGAAAAGCTGCCAGAGTACATGGTGCCAAATGCTTTTGTGATCTTGGAGTCCTTGCCACTAACTCCTAGCGGCAAAGTTGACCGCCGCGCTTTGCCGACACCGGATTTACTTTGCAGTAACTTAGACAAATATGTAGCCCCACGCACTCCAATTGAAGAACTGTTAGCACTTGTTTGGGCGCAAGTGCTTTCTGTAGAGCGTGTAGGTATACATGATAACTTCTTTGAACTAGGGGGACAGTCACTACTAGCAACGCAATTGGTTTCACGCATCCGCAACATTTTTAAAGTGGAACTACCATTGCGTGAGTTGTTTGCAAAACCGACAGTTGCTGAATTAGCACATCTCATTGAGCAGTTACAACAACAAAACTTAGAATTGTCTGTACCGCCTATCTTAAGGCGGGCAGAGAATGCAGACTTACCACTGTCATTTGCTCAAACAAGATTGTGGTTTTTAGACCAATTAGATCCAAACAGTGCCTTATACAACATACCCTTAGCTTTGCGCCTATTAGGAAACCTCAATCAAGCAGCCTTAGAACAAAGCTTAATTGAAATAATTCATCGCCACGAAGCCTTACGCACCAATTTCGTCACAGTAGATGGAAATCCTTCTCAAATCATTCAAACACAAACGAATTGGACAGTCTCAGTTCTGGAGTGGCAAAATCTGCCAACGGGTGAACAAGAAATAGCCACAGAGCAATTAGCACAACAACAAGCTCTTCAATCTTTTGACCTGGCAAGTGAAGCATTAATCAGGGCCACATTAGTAGTGCTGAATGAGACAGAACATGTCTTGTTAGTGTGTATGCACCATGTTGTCTCTGATGCTTGGTCAATAGGTGTATTTGTGCAAGAATTAGCAGCACTATACAATGCTTATTCAATAGGTCAACTCTCACCGTTAACTCCACTGCCGATTCAGTATGCAGATTTCGCACTATGGCAAAGAAACTGGTTGCAAGGAGATGTGCAACAAAGCCAATTGACTTACTGGCAACAACAACTCCAAGACGCACCAACTTTATTGTCGCTGCCTACAGACCGACCAAGACCAGCTGTGCAAACTTTCACTGGCGCACATCAAGAGTTTGCACTCTCAGTTGAGTTAACTAATAGATTGGTAAAACTGAGCCAAGAGCAAAGTTGTACCCTCTTTATGACACTGTTGGCAGCTTATAATACATTGCTGTATCGCTACACGGGACAATCAGACATTTTGGTGGGGTCTCCTATTGCCAACCGCGATCGCACTGAATTAGAAGCATTAATAGGCTTTTTTGTCAACACATTAGTTTTACGCACAGATCTGTCGGGAGATCCCAGCTTCAATGAATTACTATTGCGGATACGGTCGATGGCAATATCTGCATATGCTCATCAAGATTTACCATTTGAAATGTTGGTGGAAGCATTGCAGCCAGAACGGGATCTCAGTCATACACCATTGTTCCAGGTGATGTTTGTCCTCCAGAATACACCCATGTCAGAAATAGAGTTGACTGGGTTAGATGTGAGTTCATTGCCAATAGAAACCGCCACAGCCAAGTTTGATCTGACCTTGACAATGGAGAATACTGCCACTGGACTACTGGGATGGTGGGAGTACAACAGTGATTTGTTTGATAGCAGCACCATTGAGCGGATGAATCTTCATTTTGTGACGCTGCTAGAGGCAATTGTGGCAAATCCACAGCAGAGAATTAACCAATTGTCGTTGTTGACAGAATCTGAGAAACAACAGTTATTAGTTGAATGGAATGAGACTCAAGTAGACTATCCCCAGGATAAGTGTATCCATCAATTGTTTGAGGAGCAGGTTCAGCGTACCCCCAACGCTGTGGCAGTGGTGTATGGAAATGAACAACTGACTTATGGCGAGTTAAATAGTCGCGCTAACCAGTTGGCGCATTACTTGCGCTCATTAGGAGTGAGGCCAGATGTGCTGGTGGGGATATGTGTAGAGCGTTCTATTGAAATGGTAGTAGGACTGTTGGGCATTCTCAAGGCGGGTGGTGCTTATGTGCCACTTGACCCTGAGTATCCAACTGAGCGTTTAAGCTTTATGCTTGAAGATGCTCAACTTTCCGTATTGCTGACTCAAGAACATCTAGTAGAGAGATTACCTGAACATACTGCACAAGTTGTTTGCTTAGATACTGACTGGCAGTTGATTTCTGAGTCGAGTCAGGATAATCCAATTACTGGTGTAGAAGCTACTAACTTGGCTTATGTGATTTACACTAGTGGTTCAACCGGAAAGCCCAAAGGAGCGCTAAATACCCACCGAGGGATTTGTAATCGCCTGTTGTGGATGCAACAAGCCTATGAATTAACAGCAGTAGATTGCATTTTACAGAAAACTCCTTTTAGCTTCGACGTGTCAGTTTGGGAGTTTTTCTGGCCATTATTAACAGGAGCGCGTTTAGTAGTAGCTACTCCAGGTGGGCATAAAGATAGTAGTTACTTGGTGAAGGTAATACAAGAGCATCAGGTGACTCATGTGCATTTTGTGCCTTCCATGCTCCAGGTTTTCTTAGAAGAACAAGGTTTAGAAAGTTGCAGTAGCTTGAAGCGAGTCATCTGTAGTGGCGAAGCACTGACAAAAGAACTTCAAGAACGCTTTTTTGCTCGTTTAGGGTGTCAATTGCATAATCTCTACGGCCCCACAGAAGCAGCAATAGATGTCACCTACTGGCAATGCCAACCACAGAGCAATTTGAAGACCGTACCTATTGGACGAGCGATCGCCAATACCCAGATTTATATATTAGACCAAAACTTACAACCAGTACCTGTAGGCGTACCAGGAGAATTGCACATTGGCGGTGTTGGGTTAGCAAGAGGCTACCTCAACCGAAGTGAGTTAACACTTGAAAAGTTCATCCCTAACCCCTTTGACAATTCGTTTATCGAAAGTCACTTGTCAAAATTATATAAGACTGGAGACAAGGCACGTTATTTGAGCGATGGCAATATTGAATACCTGGGACGCATTGATAACCAAGTGAAAATCCGGGGATTCCGCATTGAATTGGGTGAAATCGAGGCAGTAGTAAGTCAGCTACCGGATGTGCAAGCATGTTGTGTCATTGCTCAAGAAGATATCACGGGCGACAAGCGTCTAGTCGCCTACATCGTTCCCCATCCACAGGTGACACCCACAGTCAGCTTTGTGCGTAACTTCCTCAATGAAAAGTTACCAGACTACATGATACCCAGTGCAATAGTATTCTTAGAGTCCTTACCGCTGACTTCCAGCGGCAAAGTAGACCGTCGCGCCCTACCAGCACCAGAACCAAGTAGTGAAGTATCTGACAAATTTGTTGCACCGCGCACCCCAATTGAAGAAATGCTGGCGCTTGTTTGGACACAAGTACTGAAAGTAGAGCGTGTAGGTATTCATGATAACTTCTTTACGTTGGGAGGACATTCGCTACTAGCAACGCAAGTGGTATCCCGCATCCGCACTCTTTTCAAAGTAGAATTACCCTTGCAAAGCTTGTTTGCAGAAGCGACAATTGCTCAATTAGCGCAATCAATACAGCAGTTACAGCAACAAAACCTAGAACTTTCCGTACCACCGATATTAAGGCGGGCAGAGAATGCAGAGCTACCCCTGTCATTTGCTCAACAGCGCCTATGGTTTTTAGATCAGTTAGAGCCGAACAGTGCTTTATACAATATTCCTTTTGCTTTGCGTTTGCAAGGAAATCTGAATATTGCAGCCTTAGAACAAAGCTTAAGTGAAATTATTTATCGCCACGAAGCATTACGCACCAACTTCATCGCAGTAGATGGGAAAGCTTCACAAATCATTCATACAACAACAAATTGGACAGTTAAAGTTGTTGACTTGCAGCATTTATCCACCCTTGTACTCTCGCAAGCCGAAGTAAGCGAACAAGAAATAGCTGCTAAGCAATTAGCCCGACAACAAGCAATTGAACCATTTGACCTGTCTAGTTCAGCCTTAATCAGAGCAAAATTACTAGTGCTGTCCGATACAGAACACGTGTTATTAGTATGTATGCACCATATTGTCAGTGATGGTTGGTCAATGGGTGTGTTGGTTGCAGAATTAACAACGTTGTACAGTGCTTTTGCTGATTGTCAAGCCTCACCATTAGCACCACTGGCGATACAGTACGCAGATTTCGCCATATGGCAGCGAAATTGGTTGGCTGGAGAAGTACTACAAAACCAATTGAATTACTGGCAACAGCAACTGCAAGGCGCACCGACATTCTTGCCATTACCCACAGACAGACCAAGACCAGCAGTGCAAAGCTTCGCAGGGGCATATCTTGATTTTGCCCTGTCCTTAGAGTTAACTAATAGATTGGAAAAACTCAGCCAACAGCAAGGTTGTACTCTCTTCATGACATTGTTGGCAGCTTATAATACATTGCTGTACCGCTACACAGGTGTAGTAGACATATTAGTAGGGTCAGCTATTGCCAACCGCGATCGCAGCGAAATAGAAGGGTTAATAGGCTTTTTTGTCAACACATTAGTAATGCGTACAGATCTCTCAGGAGAACCTACCTTCAATGAATTACTGCCACGCATTCGGTCAATGGCAATGGATGCATATGCTCACCAAGATTTACCATTTGAAATGCTGGTAGAAGCATTGCAGCCAGAAAGAGACCTGAGTCATACACCATTGTTCCAGGTGATGTTTGTCATGCAGAACGCGCCCATGTCAGAATTGGAGTTGACTGGGTTAGAGATGAGTTCATTGCCCATAGAAATCACCACAGCAAAGTTTGATTTAACTTTATCAATGGAGAATACAGCCACAGGACTAGTGGCAGGGTGGGAGTATAACACAGACTTGTTTGATGCAAGTACCATTGAGCGGATGAATCTTCATTTTGTGAATTTGCTTGAAGGTATTGTGGCAAATCCCCAAGAAAAAATTTCCCAATTGCCGTTGTTGACGGAATCTGAGCGTCATCAATTATTAGTTGAGTGGAATGATACTCAACTAGACTATTCAATGGATAAATGTATCCATCAGTTGTTTGAAGAACAGGTAGCGCGTACCCCAGATGCTGTGGCAGTTGTTTTTGAAAACCAACAATTAACTTACAGCGAGTTGAACTGTCGTGCTAATCAATTAGCCCATTACTTACGCTCAAGTGGAGTCAGAGCCGATGTACTAGTTGGGCTGTGCGTCGAACGTTCCATTGAAATGCTTGTAGGACTATTGGGCATTCTCAAAGCAGGTGGTGCTTACGTACCACTAGACCCAGAGTATCCTACAGAACGCCTGAGCTTCATGCTAGAGGACAGTCAAATTTCGTTACTGCTGACCCAACAGCATCTAGTAGAGAAATTACCATCACATACTGCAAGGCTTGTCCTATTAGATCAAGCCTGGCATCTTATTGCCCAAAACAACCAGCATAACCCAAGCATAGGGGTGAGAGCTAGTCATCTAGCCAATGTGATTTACACCAGCGGTTCCACAGGTAAACCTAAAGGAGTGATGGTTGAGCATCAGGGATTATGCAACCTAGCGACTGCACAGATAATGGCTTTTGGCTTAGATAGTCATAGTCGCGTGCTTCAGTTTGCTTCGTTGAGTTTTGATGCTTGCATATCAGAAATTTTGATGGCTTTTGGTTCAGGAGCAACACTTTACTTAGTCACAAAAGACTCTATGATGCCAGGTATGCCATTAATAGAGCGATTACGCGATTATGGCATTACTCACATCACCCTACCACCATCAGCACTGGCAGTTATGCCAGTAGAAAAACTGCCAGCACTGCAAACATTGATTGTGGCTGGAGAAGCTTGTGCAGTTGAACTAATGCAGCAATGGTCTAGTGTTACAAACTTTTTCAACGCCTACGGCCCAACGGAAGCCAGTGTTTGTGCCACAATTGCCAAATGCAGCCCTAGTGACGAAAAAATCTCTATTGGGCGACCAATAGCCAACACGCAAGTTTACATATTAGATGAGAATCTGCAACCAGTGCCTGTGGGTGTACCAGGGGAATTGCACATTGCAGGCGTTGGGTTAGCAAGAGGCTACCTCAACCGAAGTGAGTTAACAGTTGAGAAATTCATCCCCAACCCCTTTGACAAGTCACGTGAGACAAATTCTAATTCCAAATTATATAAGACTGGTGACTTGGCACGTTACTTAGCCGATGGTAATATCGAATACTTGAGCAGGAGAGATAACCAAGTAAAAATCCGGGGATTCCGCATAGAACTCGGTGAAATCGAAGCAGCACTGAGTCAACATGAGTATGTACAATCATCAGTGGTGATAGCTCGATCTGACATTCCTGGAACTAAGCGCCTGGTAGCCTACATCGTACCGCAGCCACAGGTGACACCCATAATCAGCGAACTGCGTAGCTTCCTGAAAACCAAGCTACCAGAGTATATGATACCAAGTGCAATAGTGATCTTGGAGTGCCTACCACTGACAGCCAACGGCAAAATAGACCGTCGCGCCCTACCAGCACCAGCAGAGCGCACTCTAGTAGAAGTTGATGTAGTCGCACCGCGCACTTCCTTAGAAAGCAAATTAGTAGAAATTTGGGCACAAGTGCTGAGAGTAAAAACAGTAGGCATACATGACAACTTCTTTGAACTCGGAGGAGATTCCATCCTCAGCATTCAAATCATCGCCAAAGCAAAACTTGCCGGCATAGAACTGACACTCAAACAACTATTTGCCAATCAAACAATAGCAGAATTAGCACTAGTAGCAGGCACAACAAAAGTACTAGAAATAGAACAAGGATTAGTTACAGGAAGCTCACCACTAACACCAATACAACAGTGGTTTTTTGAGCAAGAATTACCAGAAAAACACCACTTCAATCAAGCATTTATTCTCTCAGTTCCATCGGACATCAAGCTAGAGATATTAGAGCAAGTCTGGGCGCAATTGCTTGTTCATCACGATGCTCTGCGCTCTTCGTTTACACAAACAGAATCTCATTGGCTTGCTGAAATTGCTGCACCAACTCAAATAAAAGCAATCAACTATTTCGACTTATCGACATTAACAGAAAGTCAGCAACAAGAGACTATAGAAAGCACTGCCAATGATTTACAAGCGAGTTTGAACTTATCATCAAATCTGGTACAAGTGGCATTATTCCGGTTAGGTAGTGACAAAAAGGCGCGGTTACTGATAATCATTCACCACTTAGTAGTAGATGGTGTGTCTTGGCGGATATTGTTAGAAGATCTAAGCACAGGGTACGAACAACTAATTAGTGGTCAAGCCATTCAACTACCAGCTAAAACCACCGCTTTCAAAGATTGGGCGCAAAAACTAAATGGATATGCAACTTCTTCAGATACCTTCAAATCAGAACTGGCTTATTGGTTGAGTGCATCTGAATCTTCTGTTACTTCCATCCCAGTAGATTATGCAGATGGAGTAAACACGGTTGCATCCACCAATGCAGTCTCAGTGGAGTTAAACTCCACCGAAACTAATTGGCTATTACAAGATGTACCCAAAGCTTATAAAACTCAAATAAACGATGTATTATTAACTGCCTTAGTACTGGTTTTGAGCAAATGGACTAACTCGAAATCTCTGCTATTTAACTTAGAAGGTCATGGGCGCCAAGACATTATTGATGGTGTAGATATATCACGCACCGTCGGTTGGTTTACAACGATTTTCCCAGTGCTTGTACAACTGCCAGTTACAGAGAATCTTGGCAATGTTTTAAAATCAGTCAAAGAACAATTACGTGCAATACCCAACAAAGGCATTGGCTACGGGTTATTGCGCTATCTCAGTTGCGATGCAGAAATTACAGCCCAACTAGCGACAATTCCAGTTGCAGAAATTAGCTTCAATTATCTGGGTCAATTTACTCAAGTTCTGAATACATCGTCTTTGATATCGCCAGCGAGTGAGTCTAGTGGACAAAGCCAAAGTTTAGAAGGTCAGCGTTCTAATCTACTAGAAATTAATGCGATCATCAATGATGAACAGCTACAAATAAATTGGATATACAGCAGCAATATCCATCAGCACACAACCATTGAGAATCTTGCCCAAGAATTTATTTGTGAGTTGCGAACTGTAATTACTCATTGTTTAGAACCAGAAAATATTGGTTATACGCCAACAGATTTCCCATTAATACTACTTAACCAAACAGAACTCGATTTAGTCTTGGCAAGACTGGCATTATCTGAACAACTGGGTAAAAAGTCTTGGCAAAATATTGAAGATATTTATCCTTTGTCGCCGATGCAAGAAGGGATGCTGTTTGAAAGTTTGTATGCTCCAGATTCGGGGGTATATTTTGAGCAGATAACTTGCACTTTTACAGGGAACCTCAATGTAGAAGCTTTTTCAACTGCTTGGCAACAGGTGGTAACAAGACATTCCATTTTCCGCACGGCTATGGAGTGGGAGTCTTTGAGCCAGCCTGTGCAAGTGGTGTATCGACAGGTTGAGGTGAATGTCGAGATTGTAGATTGGCGAGAGTTATCTAGTGTTGAGCAGCAAGCGCAATTAGAGACTTTCCTAACTCAACAGCGACAACAGGGTTTACAATTGTCGCAAGCGCCATTGATACGGCTATATCTGCTGCAATTGGATGATCATACTTATGAGTTTGTTTGGTGTCATCACCATATATTGCTTGATGGCTGGTCGTTACCGTTGGTTTTGAAAGACTTGTTTGAGTTTTATACTGCAATTTCTGATGGGGAAAGTTTAGAGTTACAACCAACTATTAGCTACCGCAACTATATTGCTTGGTTACAGCAACAAAATTTAGATTTAGCCAAAGAATTTTGGCGAAAAAAACTTATTGGTTTTAGTGCGCCTACTCCGTTGACTGTGGATAAACCATTGTCAAGTAGGCAACAGGATTCTAGCAATACTACTCAACAGATTCAGTTAACTGTATCTGCAACAGCATTAGTGGTGGATTTTGTCAAACAGCATCAATTGACGGTGAATAATCTGGTGCAGGCGACTTGGGCATTGCTGTTGTCTCGCTATAGCGGTTCATTAGATGTGGTTTTTGGTGCAACGGTGTCTGGTCGTCCGCCATCTCTACTTGGTGTGGAGTCGATGGTGGGGTTGTTTATCAATACTGTGCCTGTGCGGGTGCAAATTCAACAAAATACTGATTTACTTGGTTTGTTGAAGGATTTACTTTTTCAACAGGTAGAATCTGAGCAATTTTCCTATAGTCCATTAGCAGAGATTCAAAGGCTGAGTGATGTGCCTAGGGGTACGTCTGTGTTTGAGAGCATTGTCGTGTTTGAAAATTATCCGGTGGATACTGCTGATGTTGAAGACAATGGCAGTTTGACGGTTGAGAATTTTCGGGGCATTGAACAAACAAATTATCCCCTAACGGTTGTATCTGGCCCTGGTGAGCAATTATGGGTGAAGGTCAGCTATGATACTAGTCGATTTGAGGATGAGACGATTAGCCGGATGCTAGGGCATTTTACGACAATACTTGAGGCGATTGTGGCTAATCCACATCAAAGTATTGAGCAATTGCCAATGCTCACGCAATCTGAGCGTCATCAATTATTAGTTGAGTGGAATGATACGCGAGTAGAATATCCCCAGGATAAGTGTATCCATCAGTTGTTTGAAGAACAGGTTCAGCGTAACCCCAACGCTGTGGCAGTGGTGTATGAAAACCAACAACTGACTTACGGCGAGTTGAATAGTCGTGCCAACCAGTTAGCCCATTACTTGCAGTCTTTGGGAGTGGGAGCCGATGTGCTGGTGGGGATATGTGTAGAACGCTCCATTGAAATGCTTGTGGGACTGTTGGGCATTCTCAAGGCGGGTGGTGCCTATGTGCCCCTTGACCCAGAATATCCGACTGAACGCCTCTCATTCATGTTAGAAGATGCTAGTGTAAAAGTATTAGTCACCCAACAGCATCTAGTAGAGAAATTACAAAAGCATACAGCACAAATAGTTTGTTTAGATAGCAACTGGCAGTTAATTAGTCAATTGAGTCAGGAAAATCCTGACACTGTTGTCCAAGCAAGTAACTATGCTTATGTGATTTACACCAGCGGTTCAACAGGTCAACCCAAGGGAGTGCTGATAGCCTACGAAGCATTGTTAAACTTAGTCAATTGGCATCAGCGTACTTTTAAAATAACTTGTTTTGACAAAGCCACCCAACTAGCAGGAACAGGATTTGATGCAGCAGTATGGGAATTATGGCCTTACCTGACAGCAGGAGCAAGTATCTACTTAGTGAAATCTGAACTAGTGACCTCACCAGTAAATCTACGAGACTGGTTAATATCACAGCAGATAACCGTGACTTTTGTGCCAACACCAGTAGCACAGGAGTTATTGTCATTAAAATGGAATTGGGAAAATTTAGCTTTACGTTACATGCTGATTGGAGGGGATAAGCTTCAACAGTATGCATCAGTGTCAGTGCCATTTGAAGTAGTGAATAATTATGGGCCAACAGAGAATACTGTAGTCACAACTTCTGGGATAGTAGTTGCTAATCAGCAGCAGATATCACCAAGTATTGGTCGCCCAATAGACAACACGCTTTTATACATCCTAGACCAAAACTTACAACCAGTGCCTGTAGGTGTACCAGGAGAATTGCACATTGCAGGCGTTGGGTTAGCAAGAGGCTACCTCAACCGAAGCGAGTTAACAGTTGAGAAATTTATCCCCAACCCCTTTAACAAATCGCTTGACACAAATCCTAATTCCAAATTATATAAAACAGGGGACTTGGCACGTTACTTATCAGATGGCAACATAGAATACCTAGGCAGGAGAGATAACCAAGTAAAAATCCGGGGATTCCGCATAGAACTCGGTGAAATCGAAGCAGCACTGAGTCAACATGAACTGATTGCATCATGTGTAGTCATAGCTCGATCTGACATTCCTGGAAATAAACGGCTAGTAGCCTACATCGTACCGCACTCACAAGTGACTTATACTGAGGTAAGTCGAAGTACACCGACAAATCAAGAACTGCGTAGCTTCCTGAAAACCAAGCTACCAGAGTACATGATACCAAGTGCAATAGTGATCTTGGAGTGCCTACCACTGACCCCCAACGGCAAAATAGACCGTCGCGCCCTACCAGCACCAGCAGAGCGCACTCTAGTAGAAGTTGATGTAGTCGCACCGCGCACCCCAGTAGAAACCAAATTGGTAGAAATTTGGGCACAAGTGCTGAGAGTAAAAACAGTAGGCATACATGACAACTTCTTTGAACTCGGAGGAGATTCCATCCTCAGCATTCAAATCATCGCCAAAGCAAAACTTGCCGGCATAGAACTGACACTCAAACAACTATTTGCCAATCAAACAATAGCAGAATTAGCACTAGTAGCAGGCACAACAAAAGTACTAGAAATAGAACAAGGATTAGTTACAGGAAGCTCACCACTAACACCAATACAACAGTGGTTTTTTGAGCAAGAATTACCAGAAAAACACCACTTCAATCAAGCATTTATTCTCTCAGTTCCATCGGACATCAAGCTAGAGATATTAGAGCAAGTCTGGGCGCAATTGCTTGTTCATCACGATGCTCTGCGCTCTTCGTTTACACAAACAGAATCTCATTGGCTTGCTGAAATTGCCGCACCAACTCAAATAAAAGCAATCAACTATTTCGACTTATCGACATTAACAGAAAGTCAGCAACAAGAGACTATAGAAAGCACTGCCAATGACTTACAAGCGAGTTTGAACTTATCATCAAATCTGGTACAAGTGGCATTATTCCGGTTAGGTAGTGACAAAAAGGCGCGGTTACTGATAATCATTCACCACTTAGTAGTAGATGGTGTGTCTTGGCGGATATTGTTAGAAGATCTAAGCACAGGGTACGAACAACTAATTAGTGGTCAAGCCATTCAACTACCAGCTAAAACCACCGCTTTCAAAGATTGGGCGCAAAAACTAAATCGATATGCCCAGTCAGATACCTTCAAATCAGAACTGGCTTATTGGTTGAGTGCATCTGAATCTTCTGTTACTTCCATCCCAGTAGATTATGCAGATGGAGTAAACACGGTTGCATCCACCAATGCAGTCTCAGTGGAGTTAAACTCCACCGAAACTAATTGGCTATTACAAGATGTACCCAAAGCTTATAAAACTCAAATAAACGATGTCTTATTAACGGCCTTAGTACTGGTTTTGAGCAGATGGACTAACTCGAAATCTCTGCTATTTAACTTAGAAGGTCATGGGCGCCAAGACATTATTGATGGTGTAGATATATCACGCACCGTCGGTTGGTTTACAACGATTTTCCCAGTGCTTGTACAACTGCCAGTTACAGAGAATCTTGGCAATGTTTTAAAATCAGTCAAAGAACAATTACGTGCAATACCCAACAAAGGCATTGGCTACGGGTTATTACGTTATTTGAATACTGATCCAGAAATAACTGCTCAACTAGCGACAATTCCAGTTGCAGAAATTAGCTTCAATTATCTGGGTCAATTTACTCAAGTTCTGAATACATCGTCTTTGATATCGCCAGCGAGTGAGTCTAGTGGACAAAGCCAAAGTTTAGAAGGTCAGCGTTCTAATCTACTAGACATTAATGCGATCATCAATGATGAACGGCTAGAAATACATTGGACATACAGTAGCAATATCCATAAAAAGACAACCATTGAGAATCTGGCTACTGAATTTATTTGTGAGTTGCGAACTGTAATTGCTCATTGTTTAGAACCGGAAAACATTGGTTATACACCAACAGATTTCCCATTAATCACACTTAACCAAACAGAACTCGATTTAGTCTTGGCAAGACTGGCATTATCTGAACAACTGGGTAAAAAGTCTTGGCAAAACATTGAGGATATTTATCCCTTATCACCGATGCAAGAAGGGATGCTGTTTGAAAGTTTGTATGCTCCAGATTCGGGGGTATATTTTGAGCAGATAACTTGTACTTTTACAGGGAACCTAAATGTAGAAGCTTTTTCAACTGCTTGGCAACAAGTGGTATCAAGGCATTCCATTTTCCGCACGGCTATGGAGTGGGAGTCTTTGAGCCAGCCTGTGCAAGTGGTGTATCGAGAGGTTGAGGTAACTTTCGAGATTGTAGATTGGCGAGAGTTATCTAGTGTTGAGCAGCAAAGGCAATTAGAGATTTTTCTAACTCAACAGCGACAACAGGGTTTACAATTGTCGCAAGCGCCATTGATACGGCTATATCTGCTGCAATTGGATAATCATACTTATGAGTTTGTTTGGTGTCATCACCATATATTGCTTGATGGTTGGTCGTTACCGTTGGTTTTGAAAGACTTGTTTGAGTTTTATACTGCAATTTCTGATGGGGAAAGTTTAGAGTTACAACCAACTATTAGCTACCGCAACTATATTGCTTGGTTACAGCAACAAAATTTAGATTTAGCCAAAGAATTTTGGCGAAAAAAACTTATTGGTTTTAGTGCGCCTACTCCGTTGACTGTGGATAAACCATTGTCAAGTAGGCAACAGGATTCTAGCAATACTACTCAACAGATTCAGTTAACTGTATCTGCAACAGCATTAGTGGTGGATTTTGTCAAACAGCATCAATTAACAGTGAATAATCTGGTGCAGGCGACTTGGGCATTGCTGTTGTCTCGCTATAGCCAACAAACAGATGTGGTTTTTGGTGCAACGGTGTCTGGTCGTCCTCCATCTCTACTTGGTGTGGAGTCGATGGTGGGGTTGTTTATCAATACTGTGCCTGTGCGGGTGCAAATTGAACAAAGTACTGATTTACTTGGTTTGTTGAAGGATTTACAGACCCAACAGGTAGAATCTGAGCAATTTTCTTATTACTCATTGGTTGAGATTCAGGCTGTGAGTGATGTGCCTAGGGGTACGTCTTTGTTTGACAGCATTGTTGTGTTTGAGAATTATCCGGTGGATACTGCTGATGTTGAAGACAATGGCAGTTTGACGGTCTCTAATTTTCGGGGCATTGAACAAACAAATTATCCCCTGACGGTTGTAGCTGTCCCTGGTGAGCAACTGTTGCTGAACGTGATCTACGATACTAGTCGATTTGAGGATGAGACGATTAGCCGGATGCTAGGGCATTTTACGACAATACTTGAGGCGATTGTGGCTAATCCACACCAAAGTATTGACCAATTGCCAATGCTCACGCAATCTGAGCAACAGCAGTTATTAGTTGAGTGGAATGATACGCGAGTAGAGTATCCCTTTGATAAATGTCTGCATCAGTTGTTTGAAGAACAGGTTCAGCGTACACCCAATGCTGTGGCAGTGGTGTATGAAAATCAACAACTGACTTACAGCGAGTTGAATAGTCGCGCTAATCAGTTGGCACATTACTTGCAGTCTAGTGGTGTGGGAGCCGATGTGCTGGTGGGCATATGTGTGAAGCGCTCTGTGGAAATGGTTGTAGGACTGTTGGGCATTCTCAAGGCAGGTGGTGCCTATGTACCACTTGACCCTGAGTATCCAACTGAGCGTTTGGCTGCAATTATAGAAGATGCTGATATCTCAGTGCTGTTGACCACAGACAAATTAGCCGATACTATTCCCAAACAGACTGCGCGTGTCATTTGCTACAATCACGACCATGAAGCGATCGCTCTCCAAAGCCAGCAAAACCCCACAGCACAAGTCAAACCCGATCATCTAGCCTATGTCATTTACACAAGCGGTTCAACAGGCAAACCCAAAGGAGTTAGCGTCACTCACCAAGGGGTGAATCGTTTGGTAATTAACACAAATTACATCAACATCGAACCACAAGATGTGATTGCACAAGCGTCAAATTATGCCTTCGACGCTGCAACCTTTGAAATTTGGGGAGCATTACTTACTGGAGCGCGCATATATGGAGTAAGTAAAGAGCTAGCCCTCTCCCCGAAAGATTTCGCCGCATTGATTCAACGGCAAGGGATCAGCGTGTTATTCTTAACGACTGCCTTGTTCAATACTATTGCCCAAGCAGTCCCCTCGGCTTTTAATTCAATGCGGTATGTTCTATTCGGAGGAGAGGCTGTAGATCCCAAATGGGTGCAAGAAGTCTTGAAAAATGGCGGCCCGCAACACCTGCTGCATGTTTATGGCCCAACAGAGAATACAACATTTAGTTCCTGGTACTTGGTGGACGATGTTGCCGAAGATGCGACAACAATACCCATTGGACGACCAATTTCTAACACCCAAATTTACATATTGGATCAGAATTTACAGCCTGTACCTGTAGGTGTACCAGGAGAATTGCACATTGGTGGTGCGGGATTAGCAAGAGGCTACCTCAACCGAAGTGAGTTAACACAAGAGAAATTTATCCCCAACCCCTTTGACAAGTCACAAATTAAAAGTTCATTATCAAAATTATATAAGACTGGAGATTTGGTACGCTATTTGAACGATGGCAACATAGAATACTTGGGGCGCATTGATAATCAAGTAAAAATCCGGGGATTCCGCATAGAACTCGGTGAAATCGAGGCAGTACTGAGCCAACATGAACTGATTGCATCATCAGTGGTCATAGCCCGTGAAGATACTGCTGGGGATAAGCGACTAGTAGCCTACATCGTACCGCACTCACAGGTGACAGCCACAATTAGTGAACTGCGTAGCTTCCTCAAGGAAAAACTACCAGAGTACATGGTGCCAAATGCTTTTGTATTCTTGGAGTCCTTACCACTAACCCCTAACGGCAAAGTAGACCGTCGGGCTTTACCCACACCAGATATACATAGCGAACTAATAGACAAATATGTTGCCCCACGCACTCACACAGAAGAAATCCTGGCACAAATATGGGCACAGGTGCTGAAGGTAGAGCGTATAGGCAGACATGATAACTTCTTTACGTTGGGAGGACATTCGCTACTAGCAACGCAAGTGGTATCCCGTATCCGCACTCTTTTTAAAGTAGAACTACCATTGCGTAGCCTATTGACCAAAGCAACAGTAGCCGAATTAGCGCAATCGATACAGCAGCTACAGCAACAAAACGTAGAACTGTCCGCACCACCGATATTAAGGCGGGTAGAGAATGCAGAACTACCCCTGTCATTTGCTCAAACAAGATTGTGGTTTATAGATCAGTTGGAGCCGAACAGTTCTTCATACAATATTCCTGTGGCTTTGCGCCTAGTAGGAAATCTGAATATTGCAGCTTTAGAACAAAGCTTAATTGAAATAATTCATCGTCACGAAGCACTACGCACCAACTTCATTGCAGTAGATGGACAAGTAACTCAAATCATTCACACAGCAACAAATTGGACAGTATCAGTTGTTGACTTGCAGCATTTATCCACGCTTGTACTCTCGCAAGCCGAAGTAACCGAACAAGAAATAGCAGCTAAGCAATTAGCCCAACAACAAGCAATTGAACCATTTGACCTGTCTAGCGCAGCCTTAATCAGAGCAACATTACTAGTACTGTCAGAAACAGAACACGTATTAATCGTGTGTATGCACCATATTGTCAGTGATGGCTGGTCAATGGGTGTGTTTGTTGAAGAATTAACAACGCTGTACAGTGCTTATGCAATAGGTCAACCCTCACCATTAGCACCACTGGCGATACAGTACGCAGATTTTGCCATCTGGCAAAGACAATGGTTGCAAGGAGATGTACTGCAAAGCCAATTGAGTTATTGGCAACAGCAATTGAAAGGCGCACCAACATTCTTGCCATTACCCACAGACAGACCCAGACCCGCGGTGCAAAGCTTTACGGGGACATATCTGGAGTTTGCACTTTCCGAGGAACTCACCCAAAAACTGACAAAATTCAGTACTCAGCAAGGTTGTACTCTCTTCATGACATTGTTGGCAGCTTATAATACATTGCTGTACCGCTACACAGGTGTAGTAGATATTTTGGTGGGGTCAGCCATAGCCAACCGCGATCGCAGTGAGATAGAAGGGTTAATAGGCTTTTTTGTCAACACATTAGTAATGCGTACAGATCTCTCAGGAGAACCTACCTTCAATGAATTACTGCCACGCATTCGGTCAATGGCAATGGATGCATATGCTCACCAAGATTTACCATTTGAAATGCTGGTAGAAGCATTGCAACCAGAAAGAGACCTGAGTCATACACCATTATTCCAGGTGATGTTTGTCATGCAGAACGCGCCCATGTCAGAATTGGAGTTGACTGGGTTAGAGATGAGTTCATTGCCCATAGAAATCACCACAGCAAAGTTTGATTTAACTTTATCAATGGAGAATACAGCCACAGGACTAGTGGCAGGGTGGGAGTATAACACAGACTTGTTTGATGCAAGTACCATTGAGCGGATGGCGGGTCATTTTGTGACACTGCTTGAGGCAATTGTGGCAAATCCCCAAGAAAAAATTTCCCAATTGCCGTTGTTGACGGAATCTGAGAAACAGCAGTTATTAGTTGAGTGGAATGATACTCAACTAGACTATCCCCATGATAAATGTATCCATCAGTTGTTTGAAGAACAGGTAGCGCGTACCCCAGATGCTGTGGCAGTTGTTTTTGAAGACCAACAATTAACTTACGGCGAGTTGAATTCTCGTGCTAATCAGTTAGCCCATTACTTGCAGTCTAGTGGAGTGAGAGCAGATGTGCTAGTTGGGCTGTGTGTCGAACGTTCCATTGAAATGCTTGTAGGACTATTGGGCATTCTCAAGGCAGGTGGTGCTTACGTGCCACTAGATCCAGAGTATCCTAGCGATCGCCTGTTATTCATGTTAGAGGACACTAGTATTTCGTTACTGGTGACTCAACAGCATCTAGTTGAGAAATTACCATCACATACTGCTAGGCTTGTCCTGTTAGATCAATTCTGGGATCTTATTGCCCAAAACAACCAGCATAACCCTAGCATAGGGGTGAAAGCTAGTCATCTAGCCAATGTGATTTACACCAGCGGTTCCACAGGTAAACCTAAAGGAGTGATGGTTGAGCATCAGGGATTATGCAACCTAGCGACTGCACAGATAATGGCTTTTGGCTTAGATTGTCATAGTCGCGTGCTTCAGTTTGCTTCGTTGAGTTTTGATGCTTGCATATGGGAAATCTTGATGGCTTTTGGTTCAGGAGCAACACTTTACCTGGGAACAAAAGACTCTCTGATGCCAGGTATGCCATTAATAGAGCGATTACGCGATTATGGCATTACTCACATCACCCTACCACCATCAGCACTGGCAGTGATGCCAGTGGAAAAACTACAACCACTGCAAACAGTGATTGTGGCTGGAGAAGCTTGTGCAGTTGAACTAATGCAGCAATGGTCTAGTGTTGCAAACTTTTTCAACGCCTACGGCCCCACGGAAGCCAGTGTCTGTGCCACAATTGCCAAATGCAGCCCTAGTGATGAGAAAATCTCTATTGGTCGCCCAATAGCCAACACGCTTTTATACATATTAGACCAAAACTTACAACCAGTGCCCGTGGGTGTGCCAGGAGAATTGCACATTGGCGGTGCGGGATTAGCAAGAGGCTACCTCAACCGCCCAGACTTAACACAAGAGAAATTTATCCCCAACCCCTTTGACAAATCGCTTGATACAAGTCCTAATTCCAAATTATATAAGACTGGTGACTTGGCACGTTACTTACCCGATGGTAATATCGAATACTTGGGCAGGATAGATAACCAAATAAAAATCCGGGGATTCCGCATAGAACTCGGTGAAATCGAAGCAGCACTGAGTCAGCATGAGCATGTACAATCATCAGTGGCGATCGCTCGATCTGACATTCCTGGAAATAAGCGCCTGGTAGCCTACATCGTACCGCAGCCACAGGTGACACCCATAATTAGTGAACTGCGTAGCTTCCTGAAAACCAAGCTACCAGACTACATGATACCGAGTGCAATAGTGATCTTGGAATCCCTACCATTAACTCCCAACGGCAAAATAGACCGTCGCGCCCTACCAGCACCAGCAGAGCGCACTCTAGTAGAAGTTGATGTAGTCGCACCGCGCACTTCCTTAGAAACCAAATTAGTAGAAATTTGGGCGCAAGTGCTGAGAGTAAAAACAGTAGGCATACATGACAACTTCTTTGAACTCGGAGGAGATTCCATCCTCAGCATTCAAATCATCGCCAAAGCAAAACTTGCCGGCATAGAACTGACGCTCAAACAACTATTTGCTAATCAAACAATAGCAGAATTAGCACTAGTAGCAGGCACAACAAAAGTACTAGAAATAGAACAAGGATTAGTTACAGGAACATCACCATTAACACCAATACAACATTGGTTTTTTGAGCAAGAATTACCACAAAAACACCACTTTAATCAAGCATTTCTGTTGTCGATACCATCGGACATCAAGCTAGAGATATTAGAGCAAGTATGGGGTACATTACTTGTTCATCACGATGCTCTGCGCTCTTCGTTTACGCAAACAGAATCTCATTGGCAGGCTGAAGTAGCCACACCCAGTGAGCGTATTGCAATCACCTGTTTTGACTTATCCACACTCACAGAGAGTGAGCAAAAAAAGACAATTGAAAGTACCGCCAATGACTTACAAGCGAGTTTGAACCTAGAAGCAAATCTAGTGCAGGTGGCATTATTCCGGTTAGGTAGTCACAAAAAAGCACGATTACTGATAATCATTCACCACTTAGTAGTAGATGGTGTGTCTTGGCGGATATTGTTAGAAGATCTAAGGACAGGTTACGAGCAACTAATTAGTGGAAAAGCGATTCAACTACCAGCGAAAACCACTGCTTTCAAATATTGGGCGCAACAACTAACAGAATATGCAACTTCTTCAGATACCTTAAAATCAGAACTGGCTTATTGGTTAAGTGCATCCAAGTCAGGAGTTTCTTCTATCCCAGTAGATTATCCAGATGGAGTAAACACAGTTGCATCCACCAGTACAGTCTCAGTGGAGTTAAACTCCACTGAAACTAATTGGCTATTACAAGATGTACCCAAAGCTTATAAAACTCAAATAAACGATGTCTTGTTAACTGCCTTAGTCCTGGTTTTGAGCAGATGGACTAATTCTAAGTCTATATTGTTCAACTTAGAAGGTCATGGGCGGGAAGACATTATTGATGGTGTAGATATATCACGCACTGTTGGTTGGTTTACAACGATTTTCCCAGTAGTTTTAAAACTATCAACCACAGATAATCTTAGCAATGTTCTAAAATCTGTTAAGGAGCAATTACGTGCAATACCCAACAAAGGCATTGGCTACGGGTTATTGCGCTATCTCAGTTGCGATGCAGAAATTACAGCCCAACTAGCGACAATTCCAGTTGCAGAAATTAGCTTCAATTATTTGGGTCAATTTACTCAAGTTCTCAACACATCGTCTTTGATATCGCCCGCTAATGAGTCTAGTGGACAATTCCAAAGTTTAGAAGGTCAGCGCTCTAATCTGCTAGACATTAATGCCATCATCAATGACGAACAGCTACAAATAAATTGGACATACAGCAGCAATATTCATCAAAAGACAACCATTGAGAATATTGCCCAAGAATTTGTGTCTTGTTTGCGCTCTGTAATTGCTCATTGTTTAGAACCGGAAAACATTGGTTATACACCAACAGATTTCCCATTAATACTACTCAACCAAACAGAACTCGATTTAGTCTTGGCAAGACTGGCATTACCTGAAGAATTGGGTAAAAAGTCTTGGCAAAACATTGAGGATATTTATCCTTTGTCGCCGATGCAACAAGGGATGCTGTTTGAAAGTTTGTATGCTCCAGATTCGGGGGTATATTTTGAGCAGATAACTTGGACTTTCACAGGAAAGTTGAATGTCAGCGCATTTTCACAAGCTTGGCAGCAGGTGGTAGCAAGGCATTCCATCTTCCGCACGGCTATGGAGTGGGAGTATTTGAGCCAGCCTGTGCAAGTGGTGTATCGACAACTGACGGTGAGTGTCGAGACTTTAGACTTGCGAGAGTTATCTAGTGTTGAGCAGCAAGCGCAATTAGAGATTTTTCTAACTCAACAGCGACAACAGGGTTTACAATTGTCGCAAGCGCCATTGATACGCCTACATCTGCTGCAATTGGATGATCATACTTATGAGTTTGTTTGGTGTCATCATCACATATTGCTTGATGGTTGGTCGCTACCGTTGGTTTTGAAAGACTTGTTTGAGTTTTATACTGCAATTTCTGATGGAGAAAGTTTACAGTTACAACCAACCATCAGCTACCGCAACTATATCGCTTGGTTACAGCAACAAAATCTCGATTTAGCCAAAGAATTTTGGCGAAAAAAACTTATTGGTTTTAGCGCACCCACTCCGTTGACTGTGGATAAACCATTGTCAAGCAGGCAACAGCATTCTAGCTATACTACTCAACAGATTCAGTTAACTGTATCTGCAACAGCATTAGTGGTGGATTTTGTTAGACAGCATCAATTGACGACCAATAATCTGGTGCAGGCGACTTGGGCATTGCTGTTGTCTCGCTATAGTGGTGAAACTGATGTGGTTTTTGGTGCAACGGTGTCTGGTCGTCCCCCATCAATGATTGGTGTAGAGTCGATGGTGGGGTTATTTATCAATACTGTGCCAGTACGGGTGCAAATTGAACAAAATACTGATTTACTTGGTTTGTTGAAGGATTTACTTTTTCAACAGGTAGAATCTGAGCAATTTTCCTATTACTCATTGGTTGAGATTCAAGCTGTTAGTGATGTGCCTAGGGGTACGTCTCTGTTTGACAGCATTGTCGTGTTTGAGAATTATCCGGTGGATACTGCTGATATCGAAGATGATGGCAGTTTGACACTCTCTAATTTTCAGGGCATTGAACAAACAAATTATCCCCTGACGGTTTTAAGTGGCCCTGGTGAGCAATTATGGGTGAAGGTCAGCTATGATACTAGTCGATTTGAGGATGAGACGATTAGCCGGATGCTGGGGCATTTTAGGACAATACTTGAGGCGATTGTGGCTAATCCACATCAAAGTATTGACCAATTGCCGTTGTTGACGCAATCTGAGCAACAGCAGTTATTAGTTGAGTGGAATGATACGCGAGTAGAATATCCCCATGAAAAATGTCTGCATGAGTTGTTTGAGTCACAAGTACAGCGTACACCCAACGCTGTGGCAGTGGAGTTTGGCAACCAGCAACTTACCTACCATCAATTAAACTGTCGTGCCAACCAATTAGCCCATTACTTGCGCTCATTAGGAGTGAAAGCTGATGTGTTGGTAGGCATTTGTGTTGAACGCTCAATAGAAATGATTGTGGGACTGTTAGGAATTCTCAAAGCAGGTGGTGCATACCTACCACTTGACCCAGAGTATCCCACCCAACGCCTGAGTTTCATGGTTGCTGATGCTCAAATTCAAGTATTGCTAACCCAACATTCACTCCTGGACAAACTGCCCCAACATCAAGCACATCAAGTGTTGTTGGATACAGACGCTCAACTGATTTCTCAGTTCAGTCAAGACAATCTCATCTCTGGTGTACAAGCAAATAATTTGGGTTATGTAATTTACACAAGTGGTTCTACAGGTCAACCGAAAGGTGTAGCCATGAGTCAGCTTGCTCTTGGCAATTTAATCGAATGGCAAGTAGAAAATCTCAAAGTTGCTAGTGGAGCAAAAACTCTGCAATTTTCTCCGCTCAGTTTTGATGCTTCATTTCATGAAATGTTCTCTACTTGGCATTCTGGCGGTACATTAGTCTTGATAAGCGAGGAATTACGCCGAGATGCAGTGGCTTTATTAGCTTTGATGTCAGATAAAGCAATACAAAGATTGTTTATTCCCTTTGTTGGCTTACAGCAACTAGCTGAAGTTGCTGTTGCCAATGGCTTAAAAACAACTCATCTGCGAGAAATCATTACTGCTGGGGAACAGTTGCAAATTACTCCGGCGATTTCTCACTGGTTGAGCAAACTAACTAATGATTGTACTTTGCACAATCATTACGGGCCATCAGAAAGCCATGTAGTCACCACTTTTACTCTGAGTAATTCAGTAGAAACATGGCCGCTACTGCCTCCCATTGGTCGCCCCATTGCCAACACCCAGATGTACATCTTGGATAAATATTTACAGCCTGTAGCCGTGGGTGTACCAGGGGAATTGTACATTGGTGGTGTAGCTTTGGCGCGGGGCTACCTCAACCGTCCACAGTTAACACGTGAAAGATTTATCCAAAATCCCTTTAGCACTGACCCTGATTCTCGCTTGTATAAAACAGGGGATTTAACCCGCTATTTACCGGATGGCAACATTGAATTCTTGGGACGCATTGATAATCAGGTTAAAGTGCGGGGCTTCCGCATTGAATTGGGAGAAGTTGAAGCAGTACTGAGCCAGTATCAAGATGTACAGGGATGTTGTGTGATTGTCCGCGAAGATATCCCTGGTGATAAACGCCTAGTAGCTTACGTGGTAGCACAGAAAGACTCTACACCCACAACAAGCGTTCTGCGTAGCTTCCTGAAAGCAAAGCTGCCAGAGTACATGGTGCCAAATGCTTTTGTGATGTTGGAGTCCTTGCCACTGACTCCTAGCGGCAAAGTAGATCGCCGTGCTTTGCCGACACCGGATTTACTTTACAGTAACTTAGACAAATATGTAGCCCCACGCACTCCAATTGAAGAAATACTGACGCAAATTTGGACACAAGTGCTTTCTGTAGAGCGTGTAGGCATTTCTAATAACTTCTTTGAACTAGGGGGACACTCGCTACTAGCAACGCAAGTGGTATCCCGCATCCGCACCTGCTTCAAAGTGGAACTACCGTTGCGTAGCCTATTTGCCACACCAACAGTAGCCGATTTGGCGCTATCGATACAGCAGTTACAGCAACAAAACTTAGAACTGTCTGCACCGCCTATCTTAAGGCGGGCAGAGAATGCAGACTTACCACTGTCATTTGCTCAAACAAGGTTATGGTTTTTAGACCAGTTGGAGCCGAATAGTGCTTCATACAACTTGCCGATGGCTTTGCACCTGGTAGGAAATCTGAATGTTGCAGCCTTAGAACAAAGCTTAATTGAAATTATTCTAAGGCACGAAGCATTACGCACCAATTTCATCGCAGTTGATGGAAAAGCTTCACAAGTCATTCACACAGCAACGAATTGGACAGTATCAGTTGTTGACTTGCAGCATTTATCCTTAACCGAACAACAAACAACTTGTAAGCTTTTAGGGCAACAACAAGCCACTGAACCATTTGATCTGTCTAGTGCAGCCTTAATCAGAGCAACATTATTAGTGCTGTCAGAAACAGAACACGTGTTAATCGTGTGTATGCACCATATTGTCAGTGATGGCTGGTCAATGGGTGTGTTCATTCAGGAACTGGCAGCATTATACAATGCATATGCAATCGGTCAAGCCTCACCGTTAGCACCACTGCCGATTCAGTACGCAGATTTTGCCATCTGGCAAAGACAATGGTTGCAAAAAGATGTACTACAAAGCCAATTGAGTTACTGGCAACAACAACTCCAAGACGCACCAACATTCTTGGCATTACCTACAGACCGACCAAGACCAGCATTGCAAAGCTTCGCAGGGGCATCTGTTGAGTTTGCACTATCAGTTGAACTCACTCAAAAACTGACAAAACTCAGTACTGGGCAAGGTTGTACTCTCTTCATGACGTTGTTGGCAGGTTTCAATACATTGCTGTACCGCTACACGGGACAAGCAGACATTTTAGTGGGGTCTCCCATCGCCAACCGCGATCGCACTGAATTAGAAGGGTTAATTGGCTTTTTTGTCAATACATTAGTTTTGCGTACAGATCTCTCAGGAAATCCCAGCTTTGACGAATTACTGTTGCGGATTCGGTCGATGGCCTTGTCGGCTTATGCTCATCAAGATTTACCGTTTGAAATGCTGGTGGAAGCATTGCAGCCAGAACGAGATCTCAGTCATACACCATTATTCCAGGTGATGTTTGTCCTCCAGAATGCGCCCATGTCTAATGTAGAGTTGACTGGGTTAGAGGCAAGTTCATTGCCAATGGAAACCACCACAGCAAGGTTTGATCTTAGCTTGACAATGGAGAATACAGCCACAGGGCTAGTGGGAGGCTGGGAGTATAACAGTGACTTGTTTGATAGCAGCACCATTGAGCGGATGACGGGCCATTTTGTGACGCTGCTAGAGGCAATTGTGGCCAATCCCCAAGAAAAAATTTCCCAATTGCCGTTGTTGAAAGCATCTGAGCAACAGCAGTTATTGGTTGAGTGGAATGATACGCGAGTAGAGTATCCCCAAGATAAGTGTATCCATCAGTTATTTGAGGAGCAGGTAGAGCGTACCCCAGATGCAGTAGCAGTTGTTTTTGAAGACCAACAACTGACTTATAGTGAGTTGAATTCTCGTGCTAACCAATTGGCCCATTATTTGCGGTCTAGTGGTGTGGGAGCCGATGTATTGGTGGGGATTTGCGTAGAACGTTCCTTGGAAATGGTGGTGGGACTGCTGGGGATTCTCAAGGCGGGTGGCGCTTATGTGCCGCTTGACCCTGATCATCCCCAAGAGCGTTTACGCTATATGGTCAGTGATGCTACTGTCAGAGTGCTGCTGACCCAACAGCATCTAGTTGAGCAATTACCTGAACATAATGCACAGGTTGTTTGCTTAGATACTGACTGGCAGTTGATTTCTGAGTCGAATCAGAAAAATCCCATCACTGGTGTACAAGCTAGTAACCTGGCTTATGTGATTTACACCAGCGGTTCAACTGGTCGGCCCAAAGGTGTGCAAATTCCACATAATGCTGTGAGCAATTTCCTATCTGCCATGCAGCAGCAACCAGGAATTACAAAACAAGATATACTCCTTGGGATCACTACTATTGCCTTTGATATTGCAGCCTTAGAAATTTATCTGCCCTTAACTGTAGGTGCATCTTTGGTGATAGCCCGTCGTGAAGTAACCTTTGATGGCAGACAGTTATCAGACCTACTGGTTAAGTCTAAGGCAACAATCATGCAAGCCACTCCTGCTACCTGGAGATTACTTTTAGAAGCCAACTGTCAACTTAGTCATCTCAAAGTACTTTGCGGGGGTGAAGCTTTACCTGGAGAGCTAGCCAATCAATTGTTTAGTAGGAGCGCTTCTTTGTGGAACCTTTATGGGCCGACAGAGGCGACTATTTGGTCATCAGTGTATCAAGTGCAATCTAACAGCAGTTTGATTTCCATCGGTCGTGCGATCGCTAACACTCAGTTCTATATACTAGACCAAAACTTACAACCAGTACCTGTGGGTGTACCAGGAGAATTGCACATTGGTGGTGCAGGATTGGCAAAAGGCTACCTCAACCGCCCAGACTTAACACTTGAGAAATTCATCTCCAACCCCTTTGGTGGAAGCAGGGGGGCAGAGGAGCAGGGGAGCAGAGGAGCAAAAATTCTTCCTAATTCCCAGTACCGAGTCCCCAGTCCCCGGCTTTACAAAACTGGGGATTTAGCACGTTATTTACCAGATGGTAATATCGAATATCTGGGACGTATCGACAATCAGGTGAAAATTCGGGGCTTCCGCATTGAATTGGGTGAAATCGAAGCAGTACTGAGCCAACATGAACATGTGCAAGCATCTGTGGTTATCGCCCGCGAAGATACTCCTGGAGATCAGCGCCTAGTCGCCTATATCGTACCGCAGGCACAGCAGACTGGTACTGAGCGACTTGTACCGAGCGAAGTCGAGGTAAGTCGAAGTACACCCACAATTAGTGAACTGCGTAGCTTCATGAAACAAAAGCTACCAGAATACATGATACCAAGTGCAATAGTCATCTTAGAGTCCTTACCGCTTACTCCCAACGGTAAAGTAGACCGCCGCGCTCTCAAAGCACCTTCTAATCCCAGTGGTTCCGACACTTTTGTTTCTCCTCGCAACACTGTAGAACTGCAACTAGTGCAAATCTGGTCACAAATTCTCAAGGTTGACAATGTAGGCGTAAAAGATAACTTTTTTGACCTCGGCGGTCATTCCCTCTTGGCTCCCTACTTAATGGCTCAGATTAAACAGCAGTTTGGTAAAGATATCCCCTTAGCCATGCTCTTCCAACATCCAACAATTGAAGACTTGGCAACTGTAATACAAAAAGATACTTTAGCTGCTGCTTCGTCTCCCTTAGTCGCAATTCAGCCAAATGGCTCAAACCCGCCTTTCTTCTCTATTCCCGGCGCTGGCGGCTTTCCGTTCTATTTGTATAATTTAGCCAGTTCTTTGGGTCAAGATCAGCCGTTCTACAGTTTCCAAGCTCAGGGTCGAGATGGAGAATTAGCCAGCAGCAACAAAGTTGAAGATATAGCAACAGACTACATCCGAGCAATGCAAGCTGTACAGCCGATTGGCCCCTATTTTTTGGGGGGACATTCTTTTGGCGGTAAAGTTGCCTTTGAAATGGCACAGCAGTTACTGCGTCAGGGACAGGAGGTGGCTCTAGTTGCAATTTTTGATACTACAGCACCGATGGTTTACGGTGAACAACAACAAACGGATGATGCTACATGGCTGATTAGCATTGCCAAAAGTCTGCAAGTTGCCTTTGGCAAGGATTTAGAGATGGATGGTGAACCCTTGCGTTCTTTAGCTTTTGAGGAGCAACTGAAATATGTCCTAGATTACCTCCACATGCTTGAGGTTGTGCCTGCCAATGCTGACACCACATTTTTGCAGCAGTTTTTGCAAGCTTTCAAGGCTAATAATACTACTGTGTATCTACCACAACAGGTCAATCCCGTTCCCATTACTCTGTTTCGTGCCAGCGATTCTAGTTCAGAAGAGGAGGCTGCCTTGCCGCCTGAGCTTTTAGAGGATGTGACTTGGGGGTGGAGCGAGTATTCTAGCGAACCAGTGGTTATCCAGTTTGTCCCAGGCAACCATGTGAGTATGATGACTCAACCCCACGTTCAGGTTTTAGCTGAACGGTTGAACGCTTGCATTAAGCAGCGTACAAGATTGAATGTCATAGATTAGCTTTGGCACAAGCACCTCATTCACACAAACAGTAGGAGTATTTCCAATGCAGCCAAGTCAAAAAGCAAAAGACATCGAGCAAACACAACAAGAAATTGAACGCTCACTGCATGTACTGACCTTATCAGCAAAAAGTGAGCAGGCTCTGTTAGATTTGGCGGGTCGTTACCAAACATTTTTAGCTGATGAGCCGACAGAATCGTTAGCTGATATTTGTTTTTCTGCTAACACCAGGCGATCGCATTTTGAACACAGGCTAGCTATCATTACTGAATCTACTCTACAGTTGCAAGAGGTGCTGAATGAATTTAGAACTGGAAACAAGGCTGCAACACTGGTAAGTGGTCAATTACGTAAAAATCAGCCTCCTCGACTGGCGTTTTTATTCACTGGTCAAGGTTCGCAGTATATAGGTATGGGCCGCCAACTCTATGAACAAGCACCTATCTTCCGCAAAACCCTCGACCAGGCAAATGAAATTTTACTTCCCCATTTAGAAAAACCCCTGCTCGAAGTCTTGTACCCATCAAGTGAAGAAAGTTCGCTTCTCAATGAAACCGTCTACACCCAACCGGCTTTATTTGCTCTGGAATATGCTTTAACAAAGTTATGGCAGTCTTGGGATATACAACCTTCTGTAGTCATGGGTCATAGTGTGGGCGAATATGTGGCTGCTTGTGTTGCAGGGGCTTTTACCTTTGAACAAGGACTCAAGCTGATAGCCAAACGAGCAAGTCTCATGCAAGCACTTCCCCAAGATGGTGAGATGGTAGCTGCGTTTACCGATGAAGCAACAGTGCAAGCAGTCATTCAACCCTACTTGCAAGAAGTCGCGATCGCTGCTATTAATAGTCCGAGGAATATTGTCATTTCTGGTGTAGGTCAAGCAATAAAAGCAGTCGTAGCTCATCTCACAACACAAGGAGTGGAAACCAGACGATTAAAGGTTTCTCATGCCTTCCACTCTCCCCAAATGGAGCAAATTTTAGATGCATTTGCACAACAGGCAAGCCAAATTGAGTTTCAAGCTTTGCAAATTCCCTTAATTTCCAATTTGACTGGTCAAGTTGTGCTACCTGGAGAGATGCTTGATGCTGGCTATTGGGTTCGCCAAACTCGAGAATCAGTAAAATTCATGACGGGGATCAATACTCTGTTTGAGCAAGGCTATGAGCTATTTTTAGAAATCGGGCCAAAGCCCATTCTTTCAAGTTTAGGTAAACATTGTCAGCAGTCAGGTTCGGCAACTTGGTTATCTTCTTTAACCAAAGAGAAGGATGATTGGCATTCATTGCTTTTGGCCTTATCAAGCCTTTATGTACAAAGAGCAGATATCAACTGGATGGGATTTGATGAGGGCTACTCACGAAATGTTTTGTCACTGCCGACTTACCCTTTCCAGCGAAAACGTTATTGGTTTGATAACTTCTCTATGAATGGCAATCAATTGAGTGACAAAGAAGATAAGTCTCAAAATCATAAATCGAGTCAAAAGGAAAACAATTCTCCAGTGACTACCCCTTCTACAACCAAGCAACGGGAAAAAATCCTTTTGCAATTGCGCTCCCTAATAGCGAAATTGCTGAAAGCCCAGCCAGAGGAAGTGGGGCTTTATACTTCTTTCCTAGAAATGGGGGCTGATTCAATAGCTTTGATGGATGCCATACGAGCTATGGAAAATATTTATGGATTCCAAATTACTATTCGTCAGTTATTTGAAGATTTACCAAATATTGATGCAGTAGCAACCTACATTCATCAAAATCTATCTCCAGAATGGAGTATTACGGATTTGCCAGAAGTTGAGTCTGATCTGGAAATAAAAACGCAACAACAAACTCAACCAACTATACCTGCTACATTTGCTAAGCCACCAATTTCTAGTAGACAGGGCGCAGAAGCAGGAGAAACAACATCAGAAACTGCCTTGGAACGAATTATGAGGCAGCAGCTAGAAGTTGTATCTCAGAGCATGTCACAACTGGTGTCTCAGCAGTTGGAATTTTTGGAAAAGAACGGTTTGTCTACAACAAATTTCTTGTCGTCTCAAAATGGCAAATCTCAAACTAATGGTCAAATAAAAACGCCTGTTGTTCCTATTGCAGAAAAGAATCAACAAAAAGACGTTACTACATCATTTTTAAATTCTCAAGTTAATATTAAATCTCAGCAAACTCCTCAACAACCATCTTTATATTCTCCTAGTTTAATGGAAGGGCTAAGCCCAGAACAACAACATCATCTAGAAGCACTGATTGCTCTTTATAACCAGCGTACTCAAAAATCGAAGGAGCGATCGCAAACCTATCGTCCAGTGATAGCAGACAGCAGAGCTGTTGCAGGTTTTCGCCTTTCTACTAAGGAAATGGTTTACCCCATCATTGGCGAACGAGCGCAAGGCTCTAAATTTTGGGATGTAGATGGCAACGAGTATGTAGACATCACAATGGGATTTGGGGTGCTTCTGTTTGGTCATGCTCCATCTTTCATTACTAAAGCTGTACAAGAGCAGATGGAGTTGGGTTTACAAATCGGCCCACAGTCAAATCTAGCGGGAGAGGTCGCCCAGTTAATTTGTGAACTTACTAGCATGGAGCGCGCCACCTTCTGTAATTCAGGCACAGAAGCAGTGATGACAGCGCTGCGTCTAGCACGCACTGCCACAGGTCGTACTAAGATAGCTCTATTTGCTGGTTCTTATCATGGTCATTTTGATGGAGTTTTAGCCAGAGCGCTAAATGGGCAGATGACTGGTGTGCCGATGACTTCTGGAGTATCTCAGCGCATAGTTGAAGATATTTTGGTACTCGATTATGGAAATCCCGAATCTCTGAAGATTTTGCAAGCTTACGCTCATGAATTAGCTGCCGTATTGGTTGAGCCTGTACAGAGTCGTCATCCGCATTTACAACCTCAAGAGTTTTTACTTGAATTAAGACACTTGACAGAAGCAGCGGGATGTGCATTGATTTTTGATGAAGTTCTTACAGGCTTCCGCATCCATCCCGGTGGGGCACAGGCTTGGTTTGGTATTCAGGCAGACATAACCACTTATGGCAAAATTGTTGGTGGTGGAATGCCCATAGGGATCGTAGCTGGTAAAGCGGCCTACATGAATGGAATCGACGGTGGTTTATGGAACTATGGAGATGGTTCCTATCCTCAAGCTGAAAAAACATTCTTTGCTGGAACCTTCAACAAAAACCATGTAGGCATGGCTGCTGCACGTTCAGTACTTCAGTATCTCAAGGAGCAAGGCCCTAGCCTACAGCAGCAGTTAAATCAGCGTACATCAGAGTTCGCTGCCATACTTAACGCTTATTTTGATGAAGAAAACGTACCCATCCAGATCACCTATTTTGGTTCGCTGTTTCGCTTTACCTTCTCAGGAAATTTAGATTTATTGTTCTATCACCTACTAGTAAAAGGTGTTTATATTTGGGAAGGACGTAACTGTTTTCTGTCCACAGCACATACAGACCAAGATATTGATTATCTCATTCAGGCGGTAAAAGATAGTGTAGAAGAGTTGCGCTCTGGAGGATTCTTACCCAAACGTTCATTCAAGTCAGCAGAAACTGAAAAACAGCAGGAAGGAATATTAGTCCCTACATTGGGCAAGTTGGGGAGTTGATTTATAGTACTTAGGAGCAGCCCCAGTGGCGGCGCGCCACCCACTAAGAATCAAACAAATACTTTCTTCTCCCACTCCCCACTCTTTATGTTTCTTGAAAGTCAAGCTAATACAATTTTGATGTGCAGCTGACAAAAATAATATTGATTGTCAATGAAATTCCACACCCACGCCCTATGTCGATTCTTCCTGCCACAAAACAAAATTCCCAATAAACAATGAGGAAAAGTCATGAATATCGCTGTAGAAAATAAATTGGCTCAAACTTCAGTCAAAAAAATTGAACGTATTCATAAACCTACATTAGAGGAGTTTAAACAGGCGACCCACTCTTATAGTCAACCAGTGATCATTACTGGTAAAATAGCTGAATGGAAAGCATTTTCTTTATGGTCAATTGATTATTTGAATACTGTTTTAAGTAAAAAAGAAATTAATGTCAGCGTTTCTCAAACCCAAAGATTCGCCTTTGAACCAGAAAATGACTATGTTTTGCCTACCACAAAAATGCAGTTTACTGAGTTTACGGATTGGATTCTTCAGAGTAATAAAGCTGACCAATACTATTACCTTAATCAAAATCCTATTGAAACCTCCTTTCCAGAACTATTGCCAGATATTGAAACTCCAGAATACTTTAATAAAAAGTTATTCCTGGTAGCAAATCTCTGGATAGGTACTGGTGGTAATACCATACCATTACATTGGGATTCAGCACAAAATTTATTATGTCAGGTGCGTGGCCGAAAGCGGTTTTTGCTGTTTGAACCAAAACAAACTCCTTTTCTATATCCTTTTCCTGTGGATTCAAAAATTTCACACATGAGTCCCGTAAATATTGAAAAACCTGACTTGGATAAATTTCCTAAATTTCAAAAAGCAAAATATATAGAGGATATACTGGAACCAGATGAAATGCTTTATATTCCACCCTTTTGGTGGCATCAATTTTACTCTCTCGACCAGCTAAATATTTCTGTTAATTTCTGGTGGATGGCAAATTTGAAAGACTATTTTGCACCACAATCAAGGCGAATTTTCCTAAAAAATCCTAAACAACTTTGGGATTTTCTCAACTACTTTGCAAAGCAAATGTTTGAGAGAAACAAGGTGTAAGGAAAAAATTATTATCTGAAGGGTGACGCTACACAAACAATCAAGAATCTGACACAAGCACTTCATCTTTTCTCGATTCAGACCCAATGCGAGTTTATAAAAAGAAAGAAACAGCAGCAAGGAATATTAGTACTTACATTGGGTAAGTTGGGGAGTTGAGTGATGTTTATGGTTATTTCCGGGTGTGGCATCTTGATAGTACTTATATCATGTTCGGTTAATTAGTTATGATTCACCCAGTCATTGCACCTCACCCTTTACCCCTCCCCGTTCAAGAGAAGGGGTAATATCATGTCCGGGTAATTAGTTATGTTTCCCACAGTCGTTAAACCCCACCCCCAACCCCTCCCCGTTGACGGGGAGGGGATGCAAAGCATAGCTTTGGTGGGGTGGGGTTCTTCGAGTGTCATAAGCAATCAAGCGGACATGATATAAAGGGTGGGGTTGTTTGGTTTTTACAAGTAATCAAGCGGACATGATATTAGAAGTCAAGCATAGATAAAATTCCTGTAATAGCGCGGTGTCGGTTCTTACTTGCATAAAAGAAAATCCGAAATCAACAATGAGGAAAAGTCATGAATATCGCTGTAGAAAATAAATTGGCTCAAACTTCAGTCAAAAAAATTGAACGCATTAATAAACCTACACCAGAGGAGTTTAAACAGGCAACTCACTCTTATACACAACCAGTGATCATTACTGGTAAAATAGCTGACTGGAAAGCATTTTCTTTATGGTCAATTGATTATTTGAATACTGTTGTAGGTGACAAAGAATTTAATGTCAATCTTTCTAAAAACAAAATCTTCACCTTTGATCCCGAAACTGAGGATACTTTTCCTAGCACAAAAATGCAGTTTACTGACTTCACGGATTGGATTCTTCAAGAAAAAAAAGCTGACCAATACTATTACCTCCAACAACATCCTATTGAAACCTTCTTTCCAGAACTATTTCCAGATATTGAGATTCCAGATTATTTTAATAAAAAGTTATTCATGCTGGCAAATCTCTGGATAGGTACTGGTGGTAATACTACGCCATTACATTGGGATGGGGCACAAAATTTGTTATGTCAAGTACGTGGACGAAAGCGGGTTTTGCTGTTTGAACCAAAACAAACTCCTTTCCTATATCCTTTTTCCGTGGATTCCAAAACACCACACATGAGTCACTTAAATATTGACAAACCTGACTTGGAGAAATTTCCTAAATTTCAAAAAGCAAAGTATATAGAGTATATACTAGAGCCAGGTGAAATGCTTTTTATTCCAACCTTTTGGTGGCATCAAGTTTACTCTCTCGACCAGGTAAATATTGCTGTAAATTTTTGGTGGGTGGCAAATTTGAAAGACTATTTGACACCACAAGGAAGGAAATTTGCAATAGAAAAGCCTAAATTTTTTTGGGGAATTCTGCTACAAAGACCTCATCAGTTTTGGAAAATTCTCAAGGACATTACAGAGCGAATCTCTAACAAAAAAAGCGTGTAGGGTGTTGGGTACTTCCAGAAAATAAATTATTTGGGTTGAAGTTCTTGACTGATGGCTGATGACTGATGACTGGTAACTAAAATTAAATCCCAAATCAACAATGAGGAAAAGCCATGAATATCACTGTAGAAAATAAATTGGCTCAAACTTCAGGAAAAAAAATTGAACGTCTTCATAAACCTACACCAGAGGAGTTTAAACGTGCAACTCACTCCTATAGTCAACCAGTGATCATTACTGGGAAAATCGCTGAATGGAAAGCTTTTTTTTTATGGTCAATTGATTATTTAAATACTGTTGTGGGTGACAAAGAAATTATTGCCAGCGTTTCTCAAAACAAAGTATTCGGCTATGATCAAGGAGAGAGTAGTTACCCTAACATAAAAATGCTGTTTAGGGAGTTCACGGATTGGATTGTCCAGGGGAAAAAAGGTGACCAATCCTATTATCTTCAACAACATACAATTGATATCTTCTTTCCAGAACTATATCCAGATATTGAAACCCCAGATTACATTCCTAAAAAGTTATTAGCGCAGTCAAATCTTTGGATAGGTACTGGTGATAATATCACACCATTGCATTGGGATGCAGCACAAAATTTGTTATGTCAGGTGCGTGGCCGAAAGCGGGTTTTGCTGTTTGAACCAAAACAAACTCCTTTTCTATATCCTGCTTCCGTGCATTCAAAAACACCACACATTAGTCACTTAAATAGTATTGACAAACCTGACTTTGAGAAATTTCCTAAATTTCAAAAAGCAAAATATACAGAGTGTTTGCTGGAACAAGGTGAAATGCTTTTCATTCCAACCTATTGGTGGCATCAAGTTTACTCTCTGGATCAGCTAAATATTGCTGCTAATTTCTGGTGGTACGGCAATTTTCAACACTATTTGGCACCACAAGGAAGGCGATTTTTGTTACAAAGACCTATAATGTTTTGGTATCTTTTCAAGGAGTTAGCAAGAGCCTTGTGGCGAAATAAAATATCCTGAAAGGGCTACAGTATTAACATTGTACCAATTGATGGTAAAATAGAAATACGGCAAAAGTAGAAAGACGCTTTTTGTATAAACAAAGCGTCTTTCTTGTTAATAATACTAAAATGAGGAACCAGGCTGTTTCAAAAATTCTTTTTCCTCTGGGGTTGAGGTACGCCCTAAAATGCTATTGCGATGAGGGAAGCGTCCAAAACGCTCAATGATTTCCATGTGGCGAACTGCATACTTAATAACTTCACCACTATCAGGATCGTTACAGAGTCGTTCAAATAACTTCACACACTGTCGCTGATGATCTAGGTTTTCACTGTGTTCAAAGGGTAGGTAGAGAAACCAGCACTGCACAGGCAATAATTCGTGGTCATAGCCTTGTGCTACGGCGTGTTGGGCTGCTGAAAGTGCTTCCCAGTCGGTAGCAAAGGCATCAGGAGTGCCACGAAAAACATTTCGGGGAAACTGATCTAGCAGCAGAATCAGCGCCAAGCAGGATTCAGGTGAATCTATCCAGTCGTCTAGATATCCTGCTGCTGCTTTTTGGTAATCTTCAAGAAACAAATCTCGCAGTTTCTGATCAAATTCTGGTGTTTTCTTAAACCAGTAAGGCTTTGGTTTGCCATAATCTATTTCTTGAGGATGACCAAACCAAAATTCCAAAATAGCTTTTGCCTGTGTCATTACCTTTATTGAACCTTACACAGAACTTGTCGCATTTTACGCATATTTGCAGGCAACTCAAAGTTCATCGCTTGTTGAATAAAAATTGAAGGTACGGGAATATTAGGTGTAGCTTGCACATTATACGCCAGCAAAGTGCCATTGCCACAATCTTTGAGATCTACATTGGCACTAAAGTCGAGAAAAGTCCCTTTCTCCATGCGGAATTGAATTTTTTGCCCAAGGACTTCTACAACATTGAGGTAAATTTCGACTTGCGCCGTGAAAAACAAAAAAGCCTTTTGTGCTACTTGATACAGGCGCTTAACTTCACCTTTATGTACTACTTCACTTTTGGTGATGTCAGGAAAATATTGTACCCAACGAGGGTAATCAGTTAGTTGCTGCCATACCTGCGATCGCACTAGCGGTAAATACATACAAGCTGTAACAGCACCACCCCAAGCGGTATGCGATTGTGTTTGCACCAAAATTTCACCCTGCATCAGCAGTTTTTGCTGGTCATGACTCAAAGCCATATCCGCACCTACGATAATTGGATCTGAAATAGAAGACACAGACATATTATTTATTGTTACTCCTCAACTTACCCACTTTCTCAAGTTGGAACTACAAACCCTGAAACAAGATTTCGTCCAACCCACTCAAATTTGAGTTCCAGCCCAATATACAAATTACCTGGAACCAATCATTGACTTAGAAATTATTTCAGTAACTTTACTTGAAAAAATGTATGAGCTATAACAATTTACAGAATCTACACTTAAGTAGGTCTGAAAATAGCAGGCTTTTTAATGAAAAATTTTATTTATGAAAGCTAGAATGGCACAAAGGCTATCTCATATGCAAGGTGTTGTTATTTATTCGTATTTTTATACTGTTGATTGTTTGACAGGAACTTTATGATTAGAGATTAGTGAATTTTGTGTTAAGAGGAAAACCAGATGAAGCAATCTTCTATAAACCGGATATTAACCCAAGGTTTTGGTGTATTACTAGGCATTGGCATAGCCGTATGGGTGCTTAGAGGCTTTGGTATTCTCACCTTTATTCCGGGGGGAGTGATATGGTTACTTTTACTGGGAGCGATCGCTACAGGGGTGATCAGTTACGCTCAAAGAACCTGGTGGCGCTTTTAAGGTGATTTTTCTTGACAATAGGGGCCTTAAAAAAGTAATTGCATTGCTACGGATGTAAAGAATTATGGAAATTTATGTATGTAGCGTTTGTGGCTATGAATATGACCCAGAAGTAGGTGATCCCGATAGCGGCATAGAACCGGGAACACCCTTTGAAGAAATACCAGAGGATTGGGTGTGTCCAGTTTGCGGCGCGACAAAAGATCAATTTGAACCAGCCCAAGTGTAAAAATAACGGCTAGCCTAGAAAGTAAGTGCTATAGAAGAGAAATTTTTGAAGTTGTTGCCGTTAAAAATTGTAGTTATTGGGGGTGGGGCTGCGGGATTTTTTGGCGCGATCGCTTGTGCTAAAGCCAATCCTGAAGCTCAAGTTACCTTAATCGAAGCTAGTCGTCAACCACTGGCTAAAGTTCTGATTTCTGGTGGAGGACGCTGCAATGTCACTCATGCTTGCTTTGAAGGAGCTGGGTTAGTACAAAATTACCCCAGAGGAGGAAAAGCTTTAAGAGGTGCTTTTAGCCGCTTTCAAGCTAAAGATACAGTAACTTGGTTTGCTCTCCACGGAGTACCACTGAAAACTGAAGCTGATGGGCGGATGTTTCCGATTACAGATAGTTCAGAAACCGTAGTGAACTGTTTAATGAAGGCGGCTAAAGCGGCTTTAGTAGAACTTTGTACAGGAACACCCGTTGTTTGGGTGAAGCGACTACCCAGCAATGAATTTGAGATTATTCTCAAGTCGGGGGAGATTAAAAAATGCGATCGCTTGCTTTTGGCTACAGGCAGCAATCCGGTGGGTTATAAAATAGCTCAAGAGTTTGGTCATCAAATACAACCGCCTGTCCCTTCACTATTTACCTTTAACATTTCTGACCCACATCTGAGGGCATTAGCGGGAGTTAGCGTTAACCCTGTGCGGTTGCGGTTGTCTGTTCCAGAAAAGCCCCAACTAGAACAAACCGGGCCATTGTTAATTACCCATTGGGGTTTGAGTGGCCCAGCTGTGCTAAAGCTTTCTGCTTGGGGTGCAAGACTTTTGCATGAAAACCGCTATCAAGCGACATTATCAATCAATTGGCTGCCCGATTTGCAGCATGAAGTTGTGCGGGAAAAAATCTTAGCAGTGAAGACTGAATGGGCAAACAAAGCGATCGCACTGCATCGGGGAGTTGACCTGCCCCACCGCCTTTGGCAATATATTATTGCCCGTGCAGGTATTACTATGGAAGACCGCTGGGCAGGACTATCTAACAAAACATTAAATCGGCTAGTACAAGAACTGACTCAGGGACAACATCTAATCACTGGAAAAGGAGTTTTTAAAGAAGAATTTGTGACTTGTGGTGGTGTCAACCTCAAAGAGGTGGACTTCAAGACGATGGAAAGTAAATTAGTTGCTGGTCTTTACTTTGCCGGAGAAATCTTGGATATTGACGGCATTACTGGTGGTTTTAACTTCCAAAGTGCTTGGACAACAGCGTATTTAGCCGGTAACGCAATGGGAACTAGTTAGTTGTCAGAAAGCAGTGGAAAGCGGAGAGTGTTAGAGGATGTTTGAAAAGTCCTCTTGTTGGTATCAAAAGTTTTAGATCCCTCTAAATCTCCCTTAAAAAGGGAGACTTTGATCTAGGTTCCCCCCTTTTTTAGGGCAGGGCTGTTTCATTCCATCTCAAACAGGATTTGTCAAGATAGTTAGCGAGAAAAATTGTAAGTGAGGGTGACGAGGAGATGAACTTTTAAGCACTTAAACAACAGTAAAATTCTTCATTTTCTCGGCACGTTGGTAACAAAATAATCAATTTTTAATCGCTAGAACCCTTGATTTTTAAAGTTATTTAGCGAATGAAACAGCCCTGCTTTTTTAGGGGGGTTAGGGGGGATCTAAAAGTGCCTAAAGTCACAGCGAAACCCTTTTCAAACAACCTCTTAACAACTGACAACTGACAACTGACTTATAGTAATTGGGGAAAGATTGATAAATATGAGTTTATCTGGTCAACAACGTAAAGAACTACAAAATGCTTTGATTGATGCTTTTCCTAATACAATATCCCTAGAACAAATGTTGTTATTTGAACTAGATATAAATTTAAGAGCAATTGCTGGTGAAGGGAGTTTACAAGATATTGTCTTTAAATTAATACAAACAGCAAATTCTCAGGGATGGATTGAAGACTTAGTTCGTGCTGCGTGTAAATCAAACCCGAAAAATCCACGGCTGAGGGCTATTGTTCAAGAATTATTTACAAATTATTCGCAAACACCTCCTGTTACTTCATCTAACATTCCGCAAAAAATATTGATTTTAGCAGCAATTCCTCACGGTCTGCGTTTGGATAAAGAAATTCTAGAAATTGAGTCAGCTATACGACGAGCCGCTAATCGGGATTTATTTGAAATTAAAGTGATAACTGCTGTACGCCCTCAAGATATCCGTCGTGCGATCGCGGAAGAACAGCCTCAAATTGTACATTTTTGTGGACATGGATTGCCAGATGGTAGTTTGCTATTAGAGGATGATGGAGGAAATAATAAACCTGTCACTCCAGAGAGTTTGGCATCACTATTTAAATTACACGCTGATTATGTTAAATGCGTACTGCTTAATGCTTGTCATTCAGAACAACTTGCCATGACAATTAGCCAATATATTAATTATACTATTGGGATGAATAACCCAATTCAAGACCAAGCTGCAATTGCTTTTGCTCAAGGTTTTTATGATGGACTTGGTTATAAAAATTCCGGCAATCAAGATTTATTTAAAAGAGCTTTTGATGAAGGTATAGTTGCCATAAAAATGGAGAATTTTTCACAAGAAACGATACCAGTATTGAAAACAAGGAGGCAGCTATAATCTAGAACTAACGATTTTTTAATTACCTATATCTCTAATTTTAAAACATTCCATATTCTCAAGGTAAGTAGTTCCTATTAAATATATGAAATTATCTGGTCAACAAAGTAAAGAATTACAAAATGCTTTGATTGATGCTTTTCCTAATACAATATCCCTAGAGCAAATGTTGTTATTTGAATTAGATATAAATTTAAAAGCAATTGCTGGCGAAGGGAGTTTACAAAATATTGTCTTTAAATTAATACAAACAGCAAATTCTCAGGGATGGATTGAGGACTTAGTTCGTGCTGCGTGTAAATCAAACCCGAAAAATCCACGACTGAGGGCTATTGTTCAAGAATTATTCACAAATCATTCACAAACACCTCCTTTTACTTCATCTAAAAACCCTCCAAAGTCGAGTGTTCATCAGGTTCCTCTACTGAGTGAACAAGGGATAAATTACTCCAAACTGCGTGACTTTTTAGCCAATGAGCAGTGGAAAGATGCTGACAATGAAACAGAAATGCTGATACTGGAAGCAGCTCATCGAAAGGGGCAATTGCTGAATGTGGAATCCATCCAAAAATTACCGATAACAGATTTATGTACTATTGATCAACTCTGGGTAACATCCTCTAAAGGTCACTTTGGCTTTAGTGTACAGAAGCAAATTTGGCAGGAACACCAAAAGAATACTGACAATGAATATGAATTGTATTGTCTGTTTGGAAATAGCGTTGGATGGCGCAAGCATGGAAAATGGTTATGGTATAAAGATATGACCTTTAATCTTTCTGCTCCTAAAGGACATTTCCCACAACACGGATTAGAAGCAGTATTACTCGGTGAAACCATACAGTGGAGGTTAAATGAATCTTTGATGTCATTGGGTTTAGGAGAGAAGTTATTTAGCGAGTTTTTCTATCGAGTTTCGGTGTTTTAAATATATATACTCGTTAACATGATTGCGTCTCACGCCACTTGCTCCACACGGTGAGCCAGCGAGCGCTGGGGTGGCTTCCAAGACCACACTGGCTGACCACTGACCAAAGATTTGCCAAAATGACCTGAATTTATGAATCTTCAATAGTATCCTGTTATATATTCTAGGAACTCGAAGGTAGAGTATAGGTCTAATTAAGTATATACATTGCGTAATTCTCCATGTCCCGACAACCTGCTTTTGGCATAGCTTTAAGTATGCTTGTCCTTGCTAGTGGATTAATGACTACTCCTATACCAAGTCATAGTTCTACAAAACAAAGCACTCAGAATCAACCGTTATCGATTCCTTCAAATCAGGTTGCAACATCAACTGCTACTTTTCAAACTACTGCTTTAGAAAAATCAGTTTTTGAGCAAATCAATCGATATCGAGTTTCTAAAAAACTGCCGAAGTTAAAGCTAAATGCCAATATCACTCGACAAGCAAGGATTCATAGTCAAAATATGGCTAGGGGTAAAGCCCAATTTAGCCATAAGGGATTTGAACAGCGAGTCACAGCTATTTCCCTCCGCTTCAACAGTGCAGCAGAAAACCTCGCTTTCAATCAGGGATATAGCAATCCTGCTAACCAAGCTGTTACTGGTTGGCTTGAAAGTCCCGGTCATTTGAAGAATATTCAAGGCAATTACAACCTAACTGGGATTGGTGTTGCTACTAACAAGCAAGGAGAAGTCTACCTGACGCAAATTTTCCTTCACTCTAGTAAGTGATTTCAGATTTAACAACCCCTACTTTAATAACAGTGGGGGTTTATAGCCGTAGCTGATATAGCCATTTTCAATCCGGTGAGGTACAGGTATGCAAATAGACCTAACCCCCTAACCCCCTGACCCTAATCCCCATTAAATTCGGGCTAAGCCCGAATTTAATGGGGGCCCCGAGTTCCCGAAGCGGGAAGGGGGAACAATTCAAAGCCTTTCTCCTTTTAGGAGAGAGGTTTACCAGAGAGGTCAAAATTGTACTTCACGCTTACCGAGAACCGCTATATCTTCGCTTTCAAAATCGAATAATTTAATTTCTGAAAGTCCCTAAATTCAAACTAAGTGAGTATTGAGCCAAAGCAACTGGGGCTATTGATACCAAAAAAAGTTGGTATCAATAGCCCTCGAAAGAATTTGTGATTTAAAATTCCAGTTTAGGACAGTTCGTTACTTACTCAAAGGTAACTTTGTATTTGATAGTGGTTTTATAACCATTCGCCTCAGTAGTAGTTGTTTGAGTACCTTCAGTATTCTGAATTGCAGGAACAACAAACGGTTGGAGAGGCGTGGAGCCGTTACCAACTGCTGGTTGAAGAAGGATATTTCTATCTACAGGGAACTGAAACTTTTGGTTTACCTTAATTACACCAACATTGGCGTAACAATCACCCTCACCTTCTTTAATTGGGAAAAATCTTTTGTATTCATTAACTTCAGGGATTGAAGGAACAAAATCTTGCGATTTCCAGCTTAAAGCATATCGATAGAAGCCATTCCGTCCACTAAGAGGACACTGAAGTTCTTCAAGGTTGAGATATACATGTCCTGCTGATGCTGATGGAGCAAATCCTACAAAAGCTGACAATGAAACGATGCACGCCAGTAAAACACTAAAAATAGTGTTCATATGAGTCTTATAGGCTGATAATAGTACATAAGTAATATTACTATTAAAGGAACAAAACTTGCTCCTCTTGGCAGAAGACTCGCGCAACGCCTGCAAAGATCGGCAGTTACCCCTCAGCACGATCGCACTTTGCCATAGCGACGGGGCGTATAAACGGCAATACTCCCATCACTGCGCTGGATAGTCCGGGTCTGGGTTGAACCAACAAGAATAATTGTCCGCATATCGGCGGCAGTTGGTGCTAATTGCTCAAGAGTAATCACCTTTACCGTTTGCCCTGGTCTACCGAGATTCCGTGCCAGCACCACCGGAGTATCAGGCGTTCTGTGCTGCAATAAAATATTCCTGGCTGCTGTTAGTTGCCAAGTGCGTTGTTTGGAAACAGGATTATAAAATGCGATCGCAAAATCAGCTTGGGCAGCAGCAGCAATTCGTTGTTCGATAATTGACCAAGGTTTCAAAATGTCAGATAGTGAAATGGCGCAAAAGTCATGTCCCAAGGGTGCGCCAATGTCAGCAGCAGCGGCTTGCATTGCCGAAATTCCTGGTGCAACATGAATGTCGATACTGTCCCATTCTGGTTTGGCGTGGTGGTCTAGTACTTCAAATACTGCTGCTGCCATTGCATAGATCCCAGGGTCGCCAGAAGAAACAATTGCGACATATCGCCCTTCTGTTGCCAAATCCAGTGCCATTGTTGCCCGTGCAATTTCTTCTCGGTTGTCCGACTCATGCCTGCGCTTGCCATCAGCAAGATTACCAACTAAATCTATATATGTTTTATACCCAACTAAGTCAGTTGCCGATTTGAGTATCTCCTTGACTTGCGGCGACATCCACTTCCGTCCACCCGGCCCCGTGCCCACAATTGCTAAACGCCCGCGTGGTTGACCGATGGTGTTGGGGTCGATTGGTTCGGGGGCGATGGCGATCGCTAGGTGGGAAGATGGGGGGGATGAGGGGGATGAGGGGGATGAGGGGGATGAGGGGGATGAGGGGGATGAGGGGGATGAGGGAGATGGGGGGGATGAGGAGGTAATGAGTTGACCTGATGTGCCTGTGGCGGCGATCGCAACTGCTTGGGCGGGGCTATAACCTTGTGATAATAAGCTTTCTAGGTGATTTGAGGTGAAGAAACGAGTCGGTATGCCAAAGGCATCAGCTATGGTGTGTATTGCTGGATTGGCAGCAGCAGTTAGGGGTGCAAATATCGCTGCTACGGATGCTGATGCCAGTTCGGCATCAGCTAGTAACTGCTGTACTGAAGATAGATTAATGCTGTCGCTGATAGCGATCGCTATAGTTGCCGGGTGGTAAACTAGTCTTTTGGGTGTATGAACCACCAAACGTTCTGTAATCTGGATTGTCAAATCTCCTTGAGAGTCAATGGGCAGTTGACTATTACTCAACCAGGATGCTGTTCCCTCTAACTTTACTGTCGCCCCAGCTAACAAATCTGAGATAAAAGTCTTGGCATCGTCTGGGTTAGCTAAATGATATCCAGGGGGAGGAGACAACAACGCTGTGCGAAAACGGATATCGCCGGTGGTTGTAATTGCAGCTTTAATATCAAGTGCCTCGGCGATGTGACGTGCCAAATCATTTACACCACTGAGTCCACCCAACAGAGGAACAACAGCGCTACCATCTTCAGCCACGGCTATCACTGGGGGTTCAGTGCGTTTATCTGAAAGCATGGGAGCTAATGTTCTAATCAAGATACCAGCGGCACAAATGCCAATTAGCGGTGTCCCTTCAGCAAATAACTCCCGTAGTGTCTCACCGAAATTCGTAAAACTGACATCAACCTCGCAAGTGCGACCCGCCAAACCGTATAATGTTGCCCCTGGTAAAACACTGATTATTTTCCGTGCTACTGCCACACTATTTTCACCCAGCACCACAACGGCGGGTGCAATCTTCGTCATCATAAAATTTTTTGAAATTAAACTGTCCAATCATCTATCGTTAAGTTTGGAACTTTGTTAAAGTCCTTCATATTGCGAGTTAACAATACTAAATCCTTTGAAAGAGCAATTGCTGCAATCCGTAAATCCATTGTTCCTATACTAATTTTTTGCGCTCTAAGGCTCTGAAAAATGGCAGCAGCTTCATTATCAAAAGGTAAGATTCTCGCTACAGAGAACCCTTGAATGATTTCCCTCAGTAGATTGTATCCACGAACAACATTAGCAGTTGTTTTGGAGCGATTGATAAAGTCATGAGCGCCCATGATTTGCTCATGAAAACTAATTATAGAAAAGGCAAAATCCGCAGCTGGATGCTGGGTAATTCTGGCGGTTAATTTGACATGCTCTGAGCCTGAGCGTCGTTGAATAAAACTGATGTGATCGGTATCAAGCAGATATTTCATTGTAAATTATCAGCTTCTTCTTTAGATTTTTCAGTGTCAAGTCCTATAGCTTCACCTCCTTGATCTGCTTGGCTTTGAGCGTCAATTTGTAAAGCTTCTAGTTCTTCAGCTGCTTGTAAAGCTTTAAGTTGTTCAACTGCTTCAATTTGAACTTGAGTACGCTGTAAATTATCAGCTTCCTCCTTAGATTTGTCAGTGTCAGGTAGCATAGCTTTAGCTCCTCTAACTGCTTGCCTTTGAGCTTTAGCACGTTGATTCTTTGGTTTGTCAGCCTGGCGTAGCGATCGCCCGTATTCTAAAGCTTCAAGAAATGCTGATTCATCAGAAATTGAGCCAATAACCTTTTCTAGCCAATTATTAGAGGCGGGAGCATCATTAATTTGACGTTTGAGTTCAGCAACCGTCTGCTCAAGGGTTGCCAAACGTTGTTCAATAGTTAAATCATTCATTGCTGGTGGTATTCCCTTAATTAATGCTCGAAGCGCTTTGTTAACTGACTCTGGTGTTGTGAAAACTTGAGCCACATCTTCATCTAAAATAACTGTTAATATCATGTCCGTTTAAACACTTATGATATCTGTGGAGGTCGGTAATTGGGAATTGGGAATTGGTAATTGGTAATTGGTTTTGAGTATTACCTATTACCCATTACCCATTACCTATTACCAAGCAAACCGACTAGATCGTAAGTAATTAGCCGAACTTGATATAACTCTTGTTTTTGACTATCAGCAGCAAAGCGATTAGGTTTTGCTTTTTGGTAATCGAAATGATACTCAGGCATCAGATCCTCGTCAGAATTTTGTGAATTATCAAAAAATGTTTTGTTCATAATCTTCGCGTTCCCTTCGAGTTGCTAGACGAGCGCTGATGATACGGATAGCATTAGAACGTTCTGTGAAGGCAATCAACAGCAACCGATTACTTTGAGACTGTCCAATAATAATTTCTCGCTGCTTATTCACAGATTGCGCTTCATCATCAAATATAACTGCCAGTGGATTATCAAAGACGGTTTTAGCTTCTTCAAAGCTGACACCGTGCTTGTTTAAATTGGCGGTTGCTTTTGACTCATCGCACTCGAACTCCATGCCCAAATCATATCTGATTGTTCATCAAGGTGACATATAGAAAACTTAACTACGCCCCAAGTCTACAGTCGATTTTTGCTGGGTATGACAATCATGGCGAAATAGGGCACTTGTGCCGGATCAACCTCATCAAGCGGTACAATTCTTTGCTGTGCCATTGTTGCCCGCTCAATATATCTTGCCCGTGATGCTAATCCTAATTGATGCAGGATATCGCGCACTTTGGTAAAATGACGACCCAGTTTCATAATTGCGGCTGCATCTGTTGTCAGTAGTTGTGTAATTAGTTCTTCAGCTGGCATTGGGGCAGGTAACACAGTGAGAATATCGTTGTAGTAGGTGAACGGTACACCCAAAGCCACCGGGCAAGCCATGAGTGAGGAAACTCCGGGGACAACTTCTGTTTGGTACTGTTCAGATAACCTGGTGAAAACATACATAAATGAACCGTAGAAAAACGGATCGCCCTCGCACAGCACGACCACATCCCGCCCGGCGGCTAGATGTGACGCAATTGGTTCAACTTCCTTGTCGTAAATAGATTGGGCTTTTTCTGGTTCCAAGGCGCGGGGCAAATGAAACTGTACCTCGATTTGATTGCCAGTCAAATACTGAGACACGATCGCCCGCGCTATACTCTGTTTATCTGTTGCTGATTGATAGGCAACCACAGGTGCAGCTTGTAATAGCCGCAATGCCTTTAAAGTTAACAATTCTGGATCGCCTGGCCCTACACCAATTCCATAGAGACGACCAATGCTATGCATATTCATTCTTCCTCCGTTGCCAAGGCGTTAACTGCGGCGGCGGCGATCGCACTGCCACCACGCCGACCATGTAATGTTAAAAATGGTACATCTCTGCTATCTGCTGCCAGGGCGGCTTTCGACTCTGCTGCCCCCACAAACCCCACTGGAAAACCCAAAATTACCGCAGGTTTGGGGCATCCTTCATCGAGCATTTCCAGTAGCCGAAACAGTGCCGTGGGTGCGTTGCCAATTGCTACAACTGCCCCTTCTAAGTGCGATCGCCATAGTTCCAAGGCTGCTGCCGACCTTGTTGTGCCAAGACTTTTAGCCATTTCTGGCACTTCTGGCTCATTGAGGCTGCAAATCACTTGATTGTTTGCTGGCAACCGCTTTTTGGTCACACCTTCGGCAACCATGCGGCAATCGCACAGAATTGTAGCTCCTGCTGCTAGTGCTGCCCGTCCCGATGATACCGCCGTTGGTGAATATCCTAAATCAGCGATAATATCCGTCATTCCACAGGCATGGATGAGGCGTACAGCAACTTTTGCTACATTTGGCGGTAAGATATCCAGGTTGGCTTCTGACCGGATGATGGCAAAGGAATTACGGTATATTTCACTGGCTTCTCGGATGTAGTCGGGCATTGGGAATTGGGAATGGAGAATGGGAAAATACTTTGTGCTTTATGGCTGAGATGGTGGGCGGTGATTGTTCTTTTGATTTTTTAAGAGAATAGCTTTTTTAGTTGAGCGATCGCATATCGATTGGCAAATTCACTGAAGGACTCACTATAATTTATACGTTGATTTTTATACACGTTTAGCATGTGTTGTAATAGCGCAGGTAGTTCGGCTAAGCTGATATTTCGATAGAGTTGACGACCGAATTTTTCCTGACTGTCACCGTCACCAATATAAACGTTATAGCCCTCCACAGTTCCATTTTCGTTTTCGACCCTGACACCGAGCAGGGCGATGTCACTCTTGCTATGCTGGGCACAGGATTTTTCGCACCCGCTGAAGTGAATATTAACTGGATGGTTGAGAGTAACGCGAGTTTCAAGATACTGTGCTAATGCCAATGCATCACCCTTAGTATCTGTGGCAGCAGCAGCACAACCACGCTTGCCAGAACAGGCAACTAATGCACTCTTGATGTTACTTGCTGAATAATCTAAACCTAAGACCGCAAGTTTGTTTTGCACATCATTAACCCATTCCTGGGGAATATCAGTTAGTAGCAAATTCTGCCAGGGAGTTAACCTGATGCTGCTACCGTAGCTTTCTGCCAAATCAGCTAAACCCAGTATTTGCTTACTTTCCAGCCGCCCAAGGGGCAACACCACACCAATATAAAATAAACCTGGCTGACGCTGGGGATGAATACCGATATGTTGATACTGATACCGAGTTGCATTCAAAGGTAGTAGGGATGAGGGGGATGAGGGGGATGAGGGGGATGAGGGGGATGAGGGGGATGAGGGGGATGAGGGGGATGAGGGGGATGAGGGGGATGAGGGAGATGTTACTTCCCCATTTCTTGATGCTATTTCTCTAGGCAACTGAGTATGAGTATTTGACTTTACCCTCAAACCCGCTTTTGTCACGATAGTGGAAAATTGCTCCCCCTTCCCTCGTAGGGAAGGGGGTTGGGGGGTTAGGTTTTCTCTAGTTTCGCAGTGCAACAGAGAAAAAGGCAGACTTGCCTCCACTTCCATTAGATAACTTTCACAACCTAAACTATTGAGTAACTCTCTTAAACGTGGCTGACGCGGATTAGTAGTATCAATATGATTCAGATAGACATTAACCAAAGCTGCCAACACTGGTAAACATGCTTCTGGTGGTAGCAAAATACCCATATCAGTGGGTGGTTCTCCCTTCGCGCCTACACTGAGATAGAGACGGAAGAAAACTTTATTGTCAACTAAGACAGCAGCAAATGCGATATCATTGGGGCGATCGCATACCGACACCAACCCGCCACCATCAAAGCCAACGCTAAATTTAGCAGGCAGTCCTGACAGGTGGGGATGGGTAGCGATGTAATTGTCCCAGCCTTGGACAAAAGGACGAGTATCGATTAATTCTTGAGGATCTATGCCAGCTGTTGGGCTGGCCATAATATTGCGGATGTGGTCTACATTTATATTAGGAGAACCCAGCCCTAAATCTTGCAGGTGCTTCAAAACAGCGGTGTTTATCTGTGTGCGAATTTCGCGGACTTGTAGGTTGGCTCGATTAGTAACATCTATGTAGCCACCGCCGTACTGGTCTGCAATATCTGCGATCGCACGGCACTGTATACTATTAAGAATCCCACCTGGTACTCTGATGCGAGACAATATACCATCAATAGCAGGTGTGACGTAAAACAAGCCAGGACAGGCAATACCGGACAACAAAACAAAAACTCCTTCTCCGTGCGACGCAGAGAGTAGATAGTGAATGTATCTTGAAGATACGGCTGGAGTTGGCATTCTGACTCAGAAATTCAAAAGTTAATTTGATTTTTTTAGCTTTTGCTTTTTCCTGACAGCTGCGGCACAGTCCCGGAATTTCACCGGAGTTTCCCGACTCCAAGCTTTAGTAATGTAGCATAATAAGGCAGCTAGGCTTCCAGAGAATATTTTTTCTTAAGAGAAACTTTCCAGGTCAGAACTGACGCGCATTTTCATAAATTTTTAGTTGAGGCGTTAAGAGTCATGTCATGTCCGTTTAAACACTGATGATATCTGTGGAGGTCGGTAATTGGGAACTTGTACTCTCGCAAGCCGAAGTATTGGTAATTGGTAATTGGTAATTGGTTTTGAGTATTACCTATTACATCATGTCCGTTTAAACACTTATGATATCTGTGGAGGTCGGTAATTGGTAATTGGGAATTGGTAATTGGTAATTGGTTTTGAGTATTACCTATTACCTATTACCCATTACCTATTACCCATTACCCATTACCTATTACCCATTACCCATTACCCATTACCTATTACCAAGCAAACCGACTAGATCGTAAGTAATTAGCCGAACTTGATATCATTAGTCAATAGTCCAAAAAAGCTTAATTTTTAACTAAGTATTTTTTCATTAACTCCTTGATTTGAGCCGCTACCAGGGGGTGTGAATCTTTTTGTAATTTGGGTAAAAGTTCTAGCAAGACACGGTGTGAGACCACACTCAGATATGCGATCGCTGCTTCTCGGACAAAGCCAGTAGGATGGCGCAGCGTGACTAAAATTTCATCGGTTGTCAGTCGGATGCGGCTAACTAAAGCAACATGAAAGCAGCAAGCTAAGCACCAGTCAGAAAGCAAATTACTTAATGTCAGCAACCGACGCAACCGATCGCTGATTGGCAGCGGTCGATATTCTATCAACCCCGCTTCTGCAAGATAATGCAGTTTTTCTTGGTGCGATCGCTGATCCAAAATATTCAACAGCAAAGATTTTGTGGGTAAATTTACGGTATGTTCTAAGATTTCTAATCCCCGCGCTAAGTTTGCCGCTGACTGCGATCGCAGATTGAATGCTGCTGCCTGCATCTTTTCTGGAGAATAAAGTAGCCTCAATAGCAGCAGTATCCGTTCTTTAACATCAAATTCTAATTCTTGGAGTGCGCGTAGTAGTAACTCACAAACAATCACAACTCTCTGATTTGATTGATAATTGTTAAGAGTTTGTTGTGCTTGAAAGTCAATGTCAGCAGCATAAATCTCACCTAAAAACCTTAATTCCTGCTCAATTAACGTTTCCACCCTGCTGTGCTGAAAGCTATCTACTGCACTGATAGCTTCTGGTTGCTTCTGTATTTTCAGTAAGCTGCGAAGAATATGATACCTAGTAGCCCCCCAAGATGTTTCCAAGTGTAGCCATAAAGACTCCTTGGCTTCCAGAGTAGAGATTTGAGCAATAGTCCGCCAGGCATAGACTCGTACAATTTCGGGTTTGTAAGTATTATTAGCCAGTTGCAACAGCATTTCTAAAGCTTCATTTTCTAATCGGATCAAAGCACGTATGGCTGTAGCGCGAGTTGACTTATAGTAAAGTGCCCCTAGCAAAGCCGAATAGTACTCTTCTAAACGGGTAGCCGCAATCATTTCCAACACTGCACAGCGCACCCGTAAAGACTCATCTTGCAACAAATTTGGGATATGAATCCGTAGCGCCTGTAAATAAACCGCTTCTCTGAGGGCTTTGACTCCATTCACCCGTTCTCGTTCGTATTTATGAGTCAGCATCCGGCGCATAGTTTTGGTAGCAGCTACCTTTTGCATCGGCGTTCCCTGACGCAAGATTAAGGCGGCGGCGGTAGCGCGAATCAATGAATGGTGTCGCGCTTGTAGGTACTCTTCAAGTTGGCTCAAATTGGGATTGGCTTCAGCCAGCCAAACGTAGCGCAGGGCTAAGGCAAAAACTTCGGGATCGACAGTTCCTTCGGGCTTTTGTAACAAAGAACGTACTTCCAACACATAAGCAGGATTTGCGCCTCCCATCAGCATCACCTCCAAACTTTGACGCTGCAAATCTGGGGGTAACTTAATTAGCAGAGGTGCTAAAACTTGGGCCGCACCTTGGGGATCAATTTGGGCTAAAAGTTCAATGCAAGAGTATTTATCTGCCGCGCTGCCTGTTTCTCCTAAAGCTTTGACTACCCCCTGTTTGAAGACACGTAGACCGACATTAGACGCACTTAGTTCACCTCGTTCTGCACTCAAGACTAACAAATCAACATAGCGCGATCGCAGTACCCAAACTACTTTTAAACAGGCAGCAGCTACCACCACCGTTTCTGCCATCAATACCCAGTTTTGTAGTGATGGGGTAACAAACTTGTCGCAGAAAAATAAAGTTACAAGAATGATTATTCCTGTAAACCCTGTGGCGATGGCTTCCGCAGTTCCTCCAGATAATGTTTGTGTGCGGCTGCGAATGCGTTCAGGGATTGGTTGGTATAGCACTGGGCTGCTGCTGACCACAAATGTGTAGCGCAAAAGTTCATCAAAGAATTTCAGAACCACTAGCCCCCAAAACAAGCTTTGGGATTGCATTGCTGGGAGTAAATTGAGTAGTGCGATCGCTCCTGGGATGAGAAAGCCTACAGTGATGGGTAAAAGGGCGGCGGTAAAAAAGACTCCTATACGTTCGATCAGTCGGCTGGAGATAAACCACTGAGTTCCTAACTCGCATAGTCCCACAATGCCACCAAATAGACCCAAGAAACTGGCGAGTTCTTGATCGCCCAAATTCACCTTCAGTTCTTGGAGATATTGAAAATCTACCAATAGCCCAATCACTTGCAAAAAACCAACAAAAGCAAACAGTTGCAATGTATAGCGCTTGATGGGGGCTTCGAGGCGGCGATGTCGAGAAGCTTGTTCTTGGGGAATTAGTCGTTGTGGAGCATCAGGAAAAGCTGCTTGATACTGATGGCTTAAATAGGATAGGATTCCCGCCCCCAAAATAATCACTCCACAAGCGACAACGAGGACTTTATTGAGTTCGGCAAATTGCAGTAGCCAAGGCAAACTAAAGCCGCTGATGACATCCGCCACCAACACACCACTGCTAACCAGTGGGTAAGTACGCTTAATCTCACGAATGTTGAATAATTGGTTAGCAACAATCGAGGTGTTGAGGTCATTAACTACGTAAAGTGCATCTACCCATAGCCGCATCAGAAAGACGATGATCACCGACAAGTAGGAAAAATTGCTTCCCCAACGCAATAACACCAATAATATCAATGGTGCGACCATACAGGGTGCGATCGCTACAATTACCCAACGCAAAGGAAAAATCTTTTGCAGCCAAGAATAGACAAAAACTATTCCCGCACCCATTGCTGCACTGGCAATGTACATTAAAGGCAGTGAGCCAGCCCCATATTGGTCTAAAAACATGGCGACTGTACTGTCTTCTGCCCAACGTAATCCTACTGAAATTGTAGTATAGAAAGCGAACATTAACCAAGTGCGATCGCCTTCTTCAGGCCGTAGATTCACCCACTGTAGCAGTCGTGCCAAAGTGTCTCTATTTGGAGCAAACGAGTAATTTTTTAGTTCCATGCAGTTTTACTTTCCGGCGGCACGATATAACGTGAGTGAAGCAGGGGAGCTCTGGAGCAGAGGGGCAGAGGGGCAGGGGGGCAGGGGAGATGAGGGAGTTAAAATTATCTTCCAATGCCCAATGACGCCACTTGCTCCACTTAGGCAAAGCCGAAGACCGCAGTGGCTCCCCAATTCGCAATTCCCCAGACATAACAAAAGTCCTGAGCGACTGAGTATTATTTTTCCCACTCAGCGCTCAGGACTATCAGTTTTGTATAAATTTCAACGATTGAGATATCGTTGCGAACTTTTCAGTTGTGATTATGCTTGGCGTCTAGAAAATCTAGAGATTACTTTTTAGGCGAAATCAGCATCATCATGTTTCTGCCCTCTTTTTTGGGCGCTTGCTGCACTTCACCAAACGGCTCCAGATCAGTTGCCATGCGCTTGAGCAGATCTTCTGCCAAATCACTGTGTTGAATTTCTCGACCCCGGAACATCACAGTAGCTTTGACTTTATCACCATCTTTAAGAAAGCGCTCTGCTTGCTTGACACGCACGTTATAGTCGTGTTCCTCTATTTTGTAGCGCATCTTCACTTCCTTGACATCAGCTGTGTGCTGTTTTTTCCGGGCTTCCCGCGCCTTCTTCTCTTGCTCAAACTTGTATTTACCATAGTCCATGATCCGACAAACCGGCGGGTCAGCCTTGTCACTCAAAAGCACCAAGTCTAGCTCTTTTTCTTCAGCTAGTTGTATTGCTTCTTGTGGAGTTATGATTCCCAGCTGCGAGCCATCGGTATCAATGACTCGAATTTTCGGGAAGCGGATGCGCTCGTTAATTTGGGGCAGATCACGAGTTCTTTTCTTCTCAATCACAGGCATTATGATTATTGGGAGCTTTTTAGTTAAGTATGTAGATTGGACTTGATTGACTTGGTTTTGTTTGGTATGCCTCAGAAGCACAGTACTTAAAAGTAACTGAGGACTTCAAAATGAGTCTATAGTTCTAGGGTAGCTAATTCATGAGTAGTTAGTGGTTGTTGTATTTGTCATTCTACTCACTCTGAGAGAATTTCTCTGCAATAGTTAATCTAAATTACACAACCTAGACAAGCGTTAAATATTGTAACAATTATTTTTATTGTCAGTGGTAGCAATGCTTAACGCATACCCCTAAATTTGTCAACACTCATGAGCAATATTATTTATAGCGGACAAGTCACTGTGGAACATGTCGGTGGTAGCTACCGCATTAGGTTCACCCACCTGGGACATAGGTACACATTTGGTACAGGCATCAAAGTGTCTGATGAGACTGCCAAAAACGCAGCTATTGGACTAGCGAAACGGGTAGAGTCGGACATCCTTAGCGGGAGATTTCAAGGGGTAGACCCATACAAACCTCAGCGAAGGAAAAAAGAAGTTATCGTCGATTTGCAGTCACAGTTCACCGAATTTTTAGCGCTAAAAAAGGCTGAAGTACGCACCAGCACTTACACCAACAAGTACCAGGGATATGAGAAGCTAGTCAGAGAAGTGCTAGGGAGTGCCAAGACTGTCGAGGAATTCAGCGAGAATAAAGTAAAAGCACGGTTGCTACAATGGCGCTCTCGCTACCGATATAACAGCCTTAAAGCGATCGCGCAAGTACTAATCGGTTTTTGGGATTACTTACAACCAGATATTGAAAACAAGCGCAATCCCTGGAGGAAGCACCTTAAGGGTATTAAAAAAGATGAGGTAGAAAAGCCGGAACCGTTTACTGAAATTGAACGCAGGGCGATTTTGCAGGCGATTGCAGAAAGCGAGAGTCTCAAACAATGGCTTCCTTTGGCAAGGTTTATCATGAATACTGGTTGCAGACCCTCAGAGGCATTTGCCGTTACCTACGGCGACATTGACCTGAATAGGCGGTTAATTATCATTAGTAAAGGTGCTGTTAATAGAATTGTTGACAAAACGAAAACAGGCAAGTCAAGGCAAATACCATTAACACTTGAATTGCTAGAGTGCTTGGTTTTACCTAATGTCTGTATATCAGCAAAGAACGACTTACTATTTCCTCATCCTGTAAACGGAGGACTGATTAACGATCAGCAATTCAGGGCAAAATGGTTACAAGCTTGTAAATTAGCAGGTGTTGATTACAGGAAGCCATACAGCAACAGACATACTTGGACAACTGAAGCGATCGCCCAAGGAATGCACCCTGTGGAAGCTGCTAAATTACTGGGAAATTCACCAGACATAATCTATAAACACTACCTCAATATTCAGCAAGTAAATCCTGATAAAATGCCAAAAATGTAAATTATGAATTGCCTGAATTGTGACTCAAAGTACACTCAGTACATTATTCCAGAAGGACATATTTATGGGTATTTTGAATGTTCTGATTGTGGCTGCTTGAATGCATTGAATGAAGATAATGATGATTCAAGTTACGTTACTAGATGCCCTTGGTGCGACAAAACTATCGGGTATCACAATACATTTGATTTAGAATTAACCGCAGGCGAATGTAGTCTTTGCAAAAGAACAAAATAGATAATCGATAATACCCAAATAAAGAGGTTTCAAATGTTTAAAGAGGGACAACTTGTCAAAGTTAAAAATACCAGCGCTTTAGCGGGCTTTATTGGCACAGTCAAGATTACAACTACAATAGGAGCATTGATATTCTTTCCGGCATTAGGATATACCAATTACGTATTTTTTGCCGATTTAGAATTAGTGGTAAATTCTGATACCAAAAACTGAGATATCATACGAAAACGGCTTTATTCTGCTTACCTGACATACCTTTGGGTGTGTCTTTTTCTATATGTATGAATATATGCACAAATTTTCTGCATAAAATTGTGCATGTTTTCAAAATATGACCAAAAGGGAAAAACTATCCTACTTTTAGGGCTAATCAAGTACAGAAGTCACCGCTTAAGCGCTATTTTGTTACTGTACGTAGTCCAAAATTACGTAGTAACAGTAATAAAACAAACTAGACTAAAATTAAAAACCTATACATATCAATAGTTTCAGGCTTTTAATACGTAAACATGCATGATTATATGCAAGAAAAATGTACATAAAAACGTGCATATAATCATGCATATTCAAAAAAAATACCCTCAAAGGCAGAATGAGGGTATTTGGGACTTAAGACACTAAGTATTTTAGCTTACTCAGTGGTTTTCAACAAGTCATCACCAGCAATAACGATAGTGTCAAAAACGTAATCGCTGTCTTGCTTATAGCGGATATCTGACTTAATTAGCTTCATAAATTCACGATGACCATCCCTAGTCCGTCCAACCAAGCAGCCAGCGGAAGCCCTGCCGATATTATTGAATACTTGGTCATAACCCCAATGCTGGTTGATACCGAACAATCCAGTATCAAGTTTGTCACCAGTACGCTTAAAGTCTTTGTTGAAGTCACGATGAACAGTGATTGGCTCAACTTGTATCAATGCTTCATGAGGTTCAGAGTTACCATGAACACCTACTGACCAGGCTTTGTACTGTCCAAACTTAATCCTAGCCGCACCTTTTGAGTTCATAGGATTGCTGGTGTAGTAGCTCCCAGGTTCAGTACTAGCTTGCCAGATACCTGCAACATATGGCTCCTGGAATCGCAGCACTAGGCGAACATCATTGAAGTAGTTCGGAATATCATCATTCAGGCTCCCATTAGAGTTAAGTCCCTCTATATATATGATGTTGATTGTTCCTGGTTGAGTAGACAATGTGTAGTTTTTGTCATTGCAGTACGTAAGGATTTTTTTGATTAACGAAGAATTAAGCATTTCAGCCTCCAAATTGATACTTTCTAAAAGCGTGTATGATTTTGTGTACAAAAAATCTGCACAAAAACATGCATAGATTTGTACATGGTTTGAAAAACATACCAAAAGCACTAATCAGGCTTGGTTTGAACTTCAAGTTTGGCTAATCTTTCCCTGATACCTATCAGTTCTTGAGTAATATTACTCAGTGTTTGAGTAATACCAGAAATTGAGGTGTTGAGAGTCTTGAGGTCTAGTTCAACAATTGCGATCGCTTGATCACGTTGTCTTTTGGCTTCAGTCTCTCGTTGCTTGTTTGCAGAGCATTCTTGCCACCAAAAGACAAGCACAGTGCAAAAACTTGGGATTCCTATCGTGAGTAGCATTTCAGCAATTTTCATGATGATAACCACAGAACAGCGTTTAAATCACCACAAATCATCGCTTTGAGGGCATTAACTTGTGGTGACTAAAACGGATTGAAACGTCACTCTCTTTTGACGGTGCTAGCCACGTGAATTGCTAAGTAAGACTTAATTTCTATTAAGTTTTTGTCCACATCATCAAGCCTGCTATCAAGGTCTTTTGTCAAAAAAATAATGCCATCTGAAATCGCAATCTGATTATTTTTAAGATGGTTAAAATCTCGTTCCGCAGCATACTTTTTTTTCTCACCATTGGCATAGGTAACTAGTAGCCAAATAAGGTTACTACCAACCGCTAAGATGAAACCACCAGTAGCCAGTAAAGTATTTAGGTCAATCACTTAAATATTCTCCGTAAAGCTCTATTTCGCCTAATACGAGATGATTATATCCAGCGCTATTAATTCCAATTTGCAATATCTGGAAGTACCTGTAACCAATGCTATTAGCGACAACGGGCAACGATAACCATTGAGAATTATTTACTAATGAAGTGTTGTTATTTTGGGTGTCTAAGTCATCCCAGTCAACACCGTCATTACTACCTTGCAATTTCCAACTTCTTGGATAGTAGTCAGACGAGCTATTTCTCGTTTTTAAAGAATAGTAACTGCATTTTAGTTTTCCGCTAGACAACTGTACCTTTATCCAAGAATTCGGTAAAGACTGGGTAAAAAATTGCCCATCTTGGCGGTTAACAAGTTCTGATACATCACCAGATCCAGTACTGCTTGCAGATAATAAAATTATCCCTGCATTAGCTGGGTTCTGCCATGTGACTGCTTTCTCTGCTGTGCCTAGGTAATAAAATAATCCATTGGCATCACCATTAGAAACATATGTCAATGCAGTACCTGTGCTTGCCTGATCGCTACCATCACCATTGTTGTCGTTGTTACTGTTACCAAAATAATTCTTTAAGGTACTAACTTTGATTTTTTTTAATTCATTGTTAGTAAAAATCAAAAGAATGTCATTGTCAGACAATTGAGCTAATTCCACTAAGTTTACTGGTATACCTGCTGAGAAATTAACTGCATCAAGCACTGAGTAATCAGGTTTCTCAGCAAAATCAGTTTTACCAGTGAGTAATTTCAACTGAGTAGCCAGTATGTTTACTACTCGAATTAGATTGCTTGGTTGAGGATAATTATTGGGGTCTAAGTTGTCATTCACTGAATACGGCATTAGTTTTCACCTATTCCTAATACTTCACCGATCGCTTGAACATTGGAATTAATAGTGTTCAGTAACTCATTCCCATTGTTATTACTAGTATCAGTTCCGATGTATTGATATACTTTCATTTCAATGTGTTGAATCCACAAAAATATTGAAATAGACAAAGCATAATCAGTAGTAAACATGTCATCAAAATAGAAAAGTTTGGTTTTATTCAGAGGAATACTATCTTTTCTATTCAAGGTAGAAACCACTTCATTGTCGCCAAAGTTAGGGTAGATTTTACGTCTCAACCAGCCCGCAAACTTCCACCAAGGTTCAACACTAGCAGTTGATGTAGTGATAGCTATCAATGGCTTGTCACCATCTACATCGAGTATTTTTTCACCAATCATCACAGGATAAAGTACACTGCCTGAAGCTTTGTTGGCGTGTAAATTCCAATCTGCAATAATTTCCCAATTGTCACTGTTTGATATGTCCATAGTTTGTTATTTTTGAGCATAAAAAAGCCCAGCATACTTGTTATGCATACTGGGTATTACTTTGTGAGTGCAAAATTGAAAAGCAGGTTTAAGCTGCATCAACCTTTGTGGCTTTCTTACCACCACCTGATTTTTGAGCTACGTTATTGGCGTCAGCCTCTGTATCAGGTACTTCTGCTTCGGTACTAGCTTCAGCGACTGATTTAGCCAATATGTAGTAAGTGCCACCACCCTTAACTTTGAATTGGTTTTTAACTTCAGTTTCACCAGGATCAGAGCTAAGTTTACCTGCTGGGATTATTTCACCTAACGCATCTGCAATCACTTTATTTGTAGCCCAACCAGGGAACCTGAAACTGATTTCATGAAAAGCGCTATCCTTATTAGTTTTGCGCTTAGTATCAGCAATCTTTTTCCCGGTTTTGATAGTTACCGTTTTACTGCCTTTGGATTTAATAGAACGAATGATTACACTATCAGAAACAGCGGCATCTGTACCACCTAAAGTAGTGCCGCTATCAGCACGTGTTTTACTGCGTTGTCCACCTTGTCTGGTTACTTCGATCTGAAAGTCAAATTCAAGCTTGTCAATATCTAAAAATCTAGCCGTAGGCATGAGACAGGAGAATACACCAATAGGGTCTTTTACTACTCTTCCCTCATCATTTTTTGTTTCTCGATAAATAGGGAAATATTTCCTATCCATTGGTTTAGTAGCCATTTGTAAATACCTCAAATTATCTTGTGTAAGCCACGAAATGATTGTATAGAGGGTGAAATTCCCTCTATTTGTTAATAGAAAGCCTGTTTTTAAACGTTAGTAGCTACAGCTATATCCAAATCACCTGGGATTCTGACTTGCACTCCGTAGGTTGCTAAGTACGTAGAAAATCCTGTGGTTGTGTTGAGTGAAACCGCACCAAAAATTGGTTGCTGATAAGCAGTGATGGTTGGACTGGGTACTGGTGTTGCAGTGTTATAGGCGATTTGCGCTCTATATCCAGCCTGAAGAAATTTAGCTAAAAACTCAGCAGTATCAACTCCTGTGGGTAAATCATCCCAAGACTCTACCCATGCCTTGAGTGCTGGATCAGAAATTTGTGCTGCAATTTGAGTCACTGTTAAATCTGACATTGTTTTATACCTGTTCGGTAGGTGTGTATGTAGCTACTGTATTCGCTGAAACCATTGCCTGTCAAGGCTTGTAGAAATTCGTTTTTCCAAAAGCTATACCTTTTTGAAAAATCATTTTTTACAAGTATCTACGTATGAATCTAGACAAATCTTTATCTAACTATTACTTTTTTGTGTTTACCTGTTAAATCAAATAGAATTATTGGCTTACCTTTTAAGCCATCGAGATACAGTAAAGCTTTTTGAAACTCAACAATACCAACCTTTCCGACTATTTTTTGTTCAACAACTTGACCTAAAATCGTCCTTTTTTCACCCTTAACATTGCTCTTAGGTATTACTGGTTCACCACACTTATTCAACAATTTCCAGTCAGGTGAATGTCCTTGCAGGTCAAGCACTTGCTCTGTTATGCGTCTAGCCTCAATCTCAGAAGTCACTAGTAAGCTGAATTGGTATCCCTTGTCCCAATCGGTATAGCTGTAGCGTTTATCAGCTTTATTCCACTTGTAGGCAGGTGTACCAAACTTAGCTTTTACTTTAGTTGCTAATGTCTGTATATCAGCTTCAGTAATCGTTTCAGAGTCTTTATTCATGATTCTGAATGAGATTCTACCCGTTAGCAATCGCTTGCCCTTTGGCGTATTCTTGTCTCTTTTTTCACTAAAAAGTAGCACTACGTCAGGCTTATATTTTCTGCTAGTTTCAGCGTCTTCAGGGTTATGCCCATAGATATACCCCACATCCTTTTCTCTCATTATTTGGTAGGTGGTCATAGCTTGTACAACTTGATTCTTGACTAGTTCCTCTTGACCTCCAATCGCTATTGACAAATCAGGATTTTCTCTATCAAAAACTATTTCAACATGCCTATCAGCACCTAGCACTGGTTCTACTTGTTTTTGTAGTTTTTGCTGAGCATAGTATGAATCCAGCGAGTTAGCCACTACATATCCTGCTTCTACACAAGCTTCCCAGGATTCCTCTAGAAATTCTTCTACAAAGTTCCTGACACCCTCGTTAGGAATAGATTCGATAGCATTCTCCACTGCGATCGCAAAACTCCAAGGTTGGCTACCTTTTTCTCCCCAGGCACTAACCATTTTTTTGGCTTTGTCACCAAACAACTTACCCACTAATGCAGAGTTGGATTTTATGAGTCTACGAATGTTTTTGAATGACCAGAGTATTAAATTTTGAGTTGCTGCTTGGAATACTGCTTTTGACAATTGTCCTACATTTTCAAAAAATTCATCGGCAAACTCTTCAGTAGCATTTTTCAACACATATGCCCCAAGAGGTTCATTGAAGCAAAATATCACTGCACCGGGTAAGACACCACAAGCTAGATGCCCAAAGGCATTGCCTAAAGCGCCACCCAGTTGACCTAGTATTGCATTCCATCTCGATTGGATCTGTTGGTCTATCGACTCATCAGTCATATTCCAATCAAAATTCCAAATGTATTGAATAGTGCTGGTAAGGAATCCCCAAATGCTTGCAAATGACCAATTTAAAAATTTACCAGCCTCAGACAACAGGAATCCTCCAAGTTGTTTAGCTCCATTCCATAGCCAACCTAAGACATTACCTTCACTGTCTTTTTGAACACTTTGAAGACGACTTTTAAAAACCCTTTTAGGTATACTTGCTCTTTGCTGAAGTGAAGCTAAATCAGTGAATTTTATGTCTGCTAATCCCATAGTTTTGTACCTTTTTTAGATAGTGCATGAATCTATGCACGTTTCCATGCACAAATTTTGTGCATGGTTTCAGAAATACTTATTGTTTGCCCTTAGTCGTGCCTATTTCCCTGATTAGGGGTCTGTTTTCTCTGGGATATCCGTATGGATTTACGTTATCGCTGATACGTTCTTGGTTTGTAAATCCACTTTCTACTTGCTCCAAAAAGTCATTAAAATCATCTTTTTTTTCCTCTTTTTCATTGCGTTTTTTTTCGTCTTCGGAAAGGACATTTGAAGCTAAATTAGCTGCATTGATGCCTAAATTAAGCAAATCTATGATTTTAGATTTAGGTGATTGTGTTCCAACATTTCTGAAGTTTTGAGCTTTCCACATTGCCGCCAATTCAAGAATTGGGTAAATCAAGTCTTTGATGTCTTCTTTGTCGTCATTCTCCCAGCCCTTTACTTTAACTTCAGTCTCTTGCAGCATCTTGTCTAACTGCTGTTCCCCAGGCTTGAACATAAAAGGCACTTTGCGCTCTACTTGCTTACCTTTATAGGCTAGAAATTCAGCATTAGCCTTGGCATATTCATAAGCTTGAAAGGCTATTTGTTTAGCACTGCCAGTTTCAATCAGTCCTCTGATTGTTGCGTTAAGATTGGCATCGCTTTCAGTGCGTAACGCCATTAACATGCCTGTGATTTCTGCTATTGACTCAGCAAGATTCGGTAAAATTACTTTTTGTTTTTGGTTTCCTTCTTTGGTTAAATCACTGTCTTCTATCTCGATGTGAATAGGAAACTGTCCTGAGATTGCATCAAGCTGTTTAACTGTATATGCAATATATTCACTGATTGAATTGATTTGTGTTGTTCCCATCCAGTGTTCAGTCAATCTTGCTGGCACTGTTGCAGGTAAATCGCCCAATCTTTTTAGGATTAATTGCATCATTTGCTTAGTTTCGTTACAGCACATTTTGTCTTTGTCCTTTTTCCTTCGGTTTAAATCTGGTGGCGGTGGCGGTGGCGGTGGATATATGTCTGGTTTCCAAGTATCACAAATTTGCTCAATTCTGTAAAACCGACAATTTCTTTCATACCCTCCTGCACTATAGGGAGGGCGATCCACGATACTACATCCGTGATATCGAGGTGTTGCGGTGTATTGCTCGTAAGAAGGTTTTGTAGCGATTGCTATTAAATGCCACATATAAGCGATTACGCCGCTAGCTGCTTCTGTCCTTGCGTTTACAGGGTTGCCTCCCTCTATGAAAATTTCCTCAGCATAGTCACCGTAGTAGCCGTTACTTGTCGCTCTTGAATCACTAGTTACTAAATATTTAATTACTCCTTTTTGGTTAATGCTTTCATCTTGCGGCATTTGTTCTGGATCGCCGTAAAAATTGTATACACCTTCAGGGAACAAGGAATAGGTATTAATCATTGTGTAATTCACCTCGATTTCTGCATAGAATTCAGGTTTGTATTCCCCTTTAATCAATAAATCTCCCTGGTAATTAGTAGTAGCTAATTTGAGTTTATAAACAGCAGACCGTTCATAATCTTGTAACACTCTTCCTACTATTAATTCGCCTCTGAAAACCGTGAAATCTGTCCTTCCTTTGCGAGTAACATCGGTTGCAATTTGCAGCATCCAACCGTTATTACATTTTTTTTGAGGATAAGGAATTGTAGAAAAGTTATTAGAGTTGCGGTCTGGTTCTGGTGGTGGTTCTGGCAGCCTGCAAGCCTGATTGCGATAAACAATCTGAAAAGGTGGAAGTTTAATAAATCCTAGTGTTCCCTGTAACTGCACCCCAAAAGTACAATTGTCTCTGACAAGTTTTACCTCTAAATCTGCAATCTTGCCACTAAAGGGATTGCCCCCACAATAAGGACTGTCAGGATATCTGTTGCAATCAAATGGTGATGCGGGTTCGGTTGGTGTCATATAAAAAGGTGAGTTACCAAGAGGCACTAGTCCTTCTTGGGGTTCTTCACCTTTGAAAAATTGGTATTTGTCGTAAATACCCTTGGCATCTTCACCGAACTTTTTTGCGTACTTAAAATTGCGCTGATTGAAAAACTTTTTGTTAAATCTCACCATTTATTTAATTTCCTGGCTGTTATGACTTAACCTCACAATACATCCGTAGCTAGTGTGTGAAAGCTTTTGATATTTGGCTTGCATTAACTCTAAATCCAGCTTTCCGTATACTTTGTAGGGCATCATAAATCCTTCTGGATCATTAGTTTCGGTAGACATCATGAAGCGATTTACGGCATCACTCTTGATTACATGTCGTTCCATACTTCCACGTATTCCTCAATATACGAACCGTGAATTGTGATCAAGTCACTAGCCTGTAGATTGCCATAGCCTACATCTGCAATCTGAATACCTATCGCGCCGTTTTCACCAAGTTCAATTGCTAAGTTGTCGGTGAATAAATCCATTAAGTTGTAGATTCGGTAGGGATATCCCGATGGATTCAATAAACTCAAAGCACCTGCCATGTGCCATGTTTCACCATTGTTCGCGCTGATATATGCATTGAGGTGATAACGTGGTGATTTCCATTCGATATCAAGAACTTTGTACAGTTTTTGAATCTCACTATCCTCCAGTTGGATGTCAGGAATATTGGCACTGGCAAGGCTTTTAATTTGGGTGAAAGCTTTCAGATTTTTGACAAATAAATTAGCGCTAACTATCAGACCTCCGTTACCCGATGTGTTTGTGGTGTTACTGATAATTTTGGTTATTTGACTAGCGCTGCTGCTAGGTATCGTGACAGCTAGTGTTCTTACCTTGTTGTAGGTTTGAAGCATTTATTTTTTATTCAGAGAATTATTGACATTTCTAATTTTCCCTGATATGGCTGGGAACTTAGTAAGGATATATACCTAAAATCGCTACCCAATACCTAAAACTTTGATGAATTCTTGCCATATGGGTATGATTTTGGGAGAGTGCATGTTTTTATGTACACTTTTATGCACAAAATCCATACATATAATCATGCATACTTCAGTATTTAACGCCTGAAAGTATTGATTTTGCGTTATTTATCTTTTTAGTGAGTTAAATTTAGTACTATACGTACTTAATTATTACGTAGATTAGGTATATATTGGTGCTGGTAAATGCTTTTTGGATACCTAAACCACCTCTTTTTTGGGGTGGTTTTCCTGTTTTTAGGTACTTTTGAAAACCATGCACATTTTTGTGTACATTTTTATGTAAGGATTTTATGCATATAATCATACATATTTGCAAAGAAAGTGATATCACTATAGCTATAACCTAGTCTGGGTAAGGCTTTTAGCTGTTATTGCGTATTGCGTAATTTAAAATTTTGGAGTAAAATGATACTCGTAAGACTCTAAATGCACCTAGACCACCCCTAAAAAGGTGGTTTTTCCTTACTTTGGGTGATATTTTTGGGGACTGCATAAATATATGTACATTTTTATGCAGATTTTTTGTACACAGATTTGTGCATAGATTCATATGCATAAAAAAAGAGGGTATCAAACCCTCTGGAATTGTTGTTTGATTGCTTTGTCTTGACTTAAGTTCTAGTTATTGGAGCCGTTAGAAATAGCCAACCGTGACTGGAAACCTATCGCCAAGAAAAAATCTTCAAGCTCAACAGGCATGGGCGGTATAACTATTGCTTCAGGGTGTTCTAGTTTGATGAGCGGGTAATAATCCACGTGATCAATACTATAGCTGTCACTCTTTCCATGCAGATAATGCAAAACAGCCATTGCCCAGCGGTCATTTGAGCAAAGATATTTTATTTTTTGAGAAGAACCATCGTCATTAAAGATGTTTATTATGTACAAATCAAATCCTTCTTCAAGGATGGGAGCAAAAAAGCTATTTGGCTGTGATAATATGATGGTACTTCCTTGTTTTGTTTTGTTTCGGTTCATAATTCCCTTTGTTAGCTGCGAACTAACAAAGGGAATTTGTGTATATTGAGACATTGAGCTACAAAATCCATCGATACAGGAACTTCTAGCTCCCTCTCACAAACGCATAGCTACCATAGTGCAATTTGTATGCATAGCCGAACGATTGCATTATGGTTTTAATTTGCTCAAATCTGCCTTCGGATACCCTGTAATTGTGATGTTTCTCTATGTATGCCTTGAGCAATACAGGGTCAACACGATCCATAGTGAACTTAGCCGATTGTGGAATCATATCCTCTTCCTCATCAGCCTCAGCTTGCTTTTGCAAATCCTTCAAATAGGCTCGTATGTATTGTGTGTATGTGTCTGTTTCCACACTGTCTTGACGACGTACCCATTCATAATGTGTAAGAAAAGCACTAACAGCTTCTTTCTGTGTGCCTAGTCCCACATACTGCCATACTGCTACGGGTACAGATAAAATCTCCCACACTTCAGGTGAAAATCCGTCAGGACAAGGCAATTTACATGCTTCTCTGTAATATCGACCGTAACGTGTTTTCACAGCATCTACAGCCTCAAACCCCCACAATTTCTTATACTCATCGACCATCCCTTGCCATGAATAATTGAGGCGTTTATCTGCTGGGGACTTTGCACAAAGCAATACCCATAGCCGTCGTAAGAACTCGCTAAACATGGTGTTACTAGTACTGATGCCACTATCGACGCTGCTGAATGCTCTGTACGATGCACACTTGAAATTACTCTGATTGTTATCTCCTTTGGTGCTGAGATGCGCTATTGCATCATTGCGCTTGTTGGCTAACAACAGTCCTCTCACGTTGCTAAATCGCGGTAAAGATGTTGAATGATTCCAATTGTCGTACCACATCAAGCCTGGCTGTGTATTGCCACTAAATGCTGCATCCAGGCGATCGCGCAAACTACTGGCTGTGTCGTCAGGTCTAGCTTGTACAGCCAAGCCTTTAGGGTAGTGTGCTGCGAACGCTTTGAGTAGCTCTGATTTACCGCTACCCGACTGACCTTGTATCCACACAATCGGTATAGCTTGATCTCCCCTGCAAGCCATGTGATTCAATAGCATCAGACAAGCTACAACTTTGTGCTGTAAAAACTGATTGGGCATTGGGTGAAAAGCTGGCAAGTATGCTTCTACGAGCCACTGTGCGTAGGTTTCATATTCTTCTCTGCGGTAAGAGTCTAATCCGCAAGGAATAAAGTTTTCTTCTACATCATCAAAATCTAGTTTTGGAAATTCATTTTGTGGACGCGATTTGGCGCTATTCTGTTGCACCCCACCTTCAGACTTTTCTGCTGCTTCTGCTAGCGCAATGATTAACGCTTCTTTGTCATTATCAGAGAGTTCGTTGTCGTCCTTGATTTCTGTCAGTAAATCAGCAATCCAATCATTATCATTCTCATAGGTTATGTTTTCTTCAATTCTGTCATGATATGATTGCAGAAGCTTGGCTGCGACTTCATCTTGGGAATCGATAGTCATGTTTTTCTTTGGTATAAAGTGTGTTTTGAATTAAGGGAGGCAAGTGCTTTGGACTACACTTACTTCCCTTTTTATTATGCGGTTATTCGCCTACAATTGGTGCTTTTGAGTACATTCAACAAAATCAGAAATATATTCACAGTAGGCGATCGCGCTCATACAAATAGCCTTGGTTAGCTTGTCAGAAATCAAATCTAAGTCTACAAGTTCTGCTAGTAGGCGTTGCGGCGTTTGAAACTTAAGCTGAAATTTCACCAATCCGCCATAAGTGACTTCGTAGCCTAGTTGAATTACTGGATCTTGGTGAATAGAGGCATTTACAGCTTTCGCCTTAAATTCTAAAAATTTGCGGTAAGTCATCATTGGCTTGTCCTTGTTTTGGTGTGTTTTCTGGAATATGTACAAATTTTGTGCATGAATTTTTGCATAAATTTGTACATATATTCGTACATGTTTTAAAAACTATCTAAGACTGGAAGGGAGTATAGATAGTAGTGTTTAGTCCTGTAGACTGTTGATGGTGAATTGCCCAATTGAAAATCATGGGTTTTACTGCATCCCAACTAAGCCCACCTTCACCGCAACCAAGCGCTGGTATTGCTATAGAATTGATATCAAATCGACTAATTATTTCACCGAGATTCTTCAGTCCATCCTCTATGTACTCAATGCGGCTAGAACCTGCCCAATGAATTTTAGTTGGAAAGCTTACAATTATTGGCTTGTCACCGTCAGGATACCATAGATGGCAGCTACCCACGCTCATCATGCCGTCGTCACAGTATTCCTTGTAATCCCTAGAGTATTCTGGGTACTTTTCCTTGAATGCTAACGCCAAGCCTTTGCCCATTACACCTACACAGTTCACAGGGTTTACCAATGCTTGTGCTTTGTCCTCTAATACGTTGCCTGATTTAAATATTACTGACATTGCTCTTCTCCTATTTCTTTGAGTACTTTCATAATTCGCACATATTCTTTGGCTGTGAGCCTTAAGCTTGCGTTTGGGAGGCAAACATAATAAGTGTCTAAGTTGTCTTCCTTCTTCCAACGATGATGAACTATTTCGTAAATGTGAGCGACTGCGACCATGTGAACGTGATCGGTGTTGTCTACTATCTTGATAAAATTTGTCATGTCATACCTCTAGAGCGGTGTAAAATACATGCATGATTTTATGTTTATTTTTATGCATAAATTTCATGCATGTCTAAATCTATGCTTTACCCATTAGCTTGACTAAGAAATTGAAATAATCAAGTGTTCGGTCATCCTCTGCCGTAGCGGCATGAATCAAAGGCAAGGTGTTAAGCGCTGGATTGGTAGCTGCAAACTCAGCAATCACAAAGTCCTTACGAGCCTTTAATTGGTCTGCCATAGCTTCAGCACCAGCACCGTACCCATAGCCACCCTTCTTGCCAGACTCAACTTTAATCTCAGGCAATTCAATCCCCAGTTTTTCCCAGCATGGCAATTCACCCTCGAAAGGTACGTGCTTTGGGATTTCCTCGCCATCATCGTTTTCTTCTTGGGGAAACTCAGATGATGCCATCACAGGCACATATAGCAATCCTGCATCTTTGCACTTACTGACGTGAGGGTAGTATTCCTTATCTGTTGTAGGAATAGCGGTTTTACACCCCTCAGTCCAGGCATTCATCCAACGAACAACCATCGCTGCAAATGCTTCCGCTACAGCCTGCTTGTCTTCTGGCTTATCAAATTTGATTGTCCAAAAATGCTCCTTGCCTCGTGGCTTAACCCATATTTTCAAATCAGCAAGAGTTTCAGCGACAAGTGCCATAGCCTCACAGCCAGATGTGTCTACTACGCATAGATTCTTGGACTTCTGCCATGCAAGATTCGCGGCACTAGCTTTTTCTTTGTTGTTCTGACTTTTGCCATCAACTTTTTCTTTGCAGTTGACATTGAATGAGCCATCGTTGCCTTCTCCAGGTAATACAGTACCTACCAAAAATAGCTTGCCTGATTTCTCGTCTTTCACTCCAGTCATGGACTCCCATGCAAGAGTAAAAGTGTTGGCTTTGTAGTGCCAACTAGCTGCATCTTTACCCTCAGCAGGTAAGTTAATTTTCAAGGCTGCGATATGCAAATCATTGGATGCATAGCAAGTATTGCCCCAAGTATCCAATTGGTCTAATGCTTTAGCGGTCAATGAAGGCATGATATGTTTTCCTTTGTTATGTGTGTTTAGCAGTTTAACGACATGCTTAGGTCAGGTATCAAGCTATTGTTTGTCCTACATCATAGAGATGATTACAAGTGTAAACAATTACATATTTTTTTATGCTCAAATCATAGACACCTATCGCTATCGGAATATATGAAAACCTGTATGCGCTGATAGCGACACAAGCCGTAACGCAGGACGGAACATTTCCATCGAGTAAAATTAGTCGCCCAACAGATTCATGACGCTGAAGTACATTGACGTATTCTTTTTCAGCCCGTTTAACCATCTCGACAGATGATAGTTTTTCGTCAAAGTTAATAGTAAGTGTTGATTCTTCTCGATCAAATTCGATTGTCATAGTTAACGGTTGTGGTTGAATGCAATATTGAATTGTTGAACTGTGTAAGGTTTAGGTGAGTCTATCCATGTTACCCATCCGCCGTGTGCAGCTAGTGGATAGGCATAATATCGTTGTTCTTCTTGTGAGTAATTAACTAGTATTTTTGCCTTACTTTTCAGTGTTTCATTGTCTCTACGTTGGATGACTTCCACCTGTGGTTGTTCGCTAATACCACATTCATCAAGGTGAACGATTTTAATTAAGTCACCTATAGATATTTGTGCAGTGCTTTGAAATTCTGGGGCAGACATTACTTTGATGGATGGGGCAAAGCTTACAGCTAGACTTTTACCGTCAGTGGGTTCATCACCATCATCAGGATTGGGTTCAGTTGGCTCATCGTCCCAAGGTTCGCCTGATGGAACAGGGCGTAATTCGCAAAATTCGCCATCAAGCATTGTACCTTCTTTAATTGCGCTAAGCACATTGTTTAAAGTTGCGTAATTGCAATTAATCACCACACCTGTTTTTAAGACTTGTAAGGTATAGGGATACCTTGAGAAACTGCTTTTAACCAGTACATATCCATGTTGCTGTGCATACTCTTGCACTTGCTTGAATGTTGTTCGTGACATTTGCTTGTTTGTTTATCTGCATGTTTGCTATGCTACTCAGTTATACATGAATCTGTCAATGTTTTTATGTATGAATTTCTTGCACAAAATTGTACATAAAACTATGCATGCCCAGAAATACTATCCAATTCCATAGCTAAGCCAGTCACGCCATTGCTGGGCGATGAGCCAACACTGTGTATTGGTGTATACCTGAGTTCCCCTAGTAGCTGGGGGATAGGACTACCGGGAATCGAACCCGGAGCAGGCGATCGCTAGGCATTTACCAAAATGCTTTAGTCCATATAGTCTTGATAGTTTTGCTTATTCTCCGACTATAAATTCTATTTTCCTGGGGTCAATAGCGTAATCGCATGAGTCGCAGCAAATCACCTGAAATTCTGGTTCTTCATCAGGGTCAAGAAATAATTCGCCATCAGCACACTGAGGACATCTGCCAATTGGTATTATGCTTTGACTATCTTCATCTCCGAAATCATCAGTACACAATATAGGACTCATATTTGATTTTTGAACAAAACTCAGTACACCTTTATTCCTTCTTCCCAGTCCCCAGTCCCCAGTCCCCAGTCCCTTACCTCTACGAGTGATTCAGAAATCAAATCGGATTGCTATATATTCCACATATATATAGATATGAGTTACGAGTTAGGACTTGAATTGAAGTTTCTGGACACGTTCTTAGACATAATCTCCAATCGCTTGTTTTCATAGTATTCAAGCTTCTTGTGGATTGGGTCGTATAGCTCAAGATGGGCATTCGCTATCTTTAGCTCAGTGTCATCTAGCCTTTGGTGAAGTTGCTCAATGGCTTGCTGGTGCGTGATTACAGCTTTTTCATGGATCTTGATTTCAGCTGCGATCGCCTGGGCTTCATGCTTTAATGCCGATATTTCAGCCATTAATGGGGATTGAGGCAGTGCCAATGATGCGTGTTCCGCATAGCCTAGCGCCCGCTGGGCAAACACTCTCAAGCCTACAGCACCGAGAGACTCAACCATTAATCGAGCTTGTTGGGTGCAATACCTGCCAGCGTCAAAGGCATAGTACCAAATGATTGCGTAGGCGGCTGTGTCAGGTATCCCTTCGGTAGTCCATGATTTTAAGTCGCCACCCTTAAAACCTTTACTGATAAGCTTTTCAGCCAATCTTGTGGGCTTTTGGTCGCCACTTTTACCATTTTTTAGAACCCCACCCCCAACGCTTTTGCCTGCAAGGGTTTTAGCCGTTTTGGGTGACTCCAGTGCCCCACCCCTGGAGTCTTTACAAGCAAAGACTCCAGGCATTTTAGAGGATCTTGGGTTACCACCCTCAAGGTCTTTACCTGTAAGGGTCTTAGCTGTTTTGGAGGGGTCTAGGTTACCACCTAACAATGATTTTCTTATTGCCACATGACTAACATCTGCTAATTTCGCAACCGCCCGAATACTAAATGTTGACTTACCCTCGGCATCAAGTTTGATATCGCTGGCTTGTGATTGTAGAACGTGAATTATATCTGGCATAAGATTACTCCTGTATTATTTTTGAAACCATGCATTATCATATCTACGCTCTAGCGCTTCAATCACACAAGCATTGACTAAAGCAAAGGCTTTATCGCTTCCATTATGTGATTGGTAGTTCCAAAACAAACTGACAATATTGATAGGGACTGCATTAATTGCTCTACCCGTTCCAGCAATTGAAATTGCGACGAAACCCAAATCGTTGCCTAGCAACACTTTCGCCTCTTTTGACTGCAAAAACCGACGAAACCCAGATTCAACCATATTGATTGCTTGAGCTACTTGAGTCTGACTCATTGCGTATTCACCGTTAGGCATCTGAAATACCTCCACCTCAATACCAGCGATACTGATTACCGCTCGTTTAGCCTTGTTTGTCATATTCATTTACCTTTGATTGCGTTTGCCCCACTAAAGGGGATAGGACTACCGGGAATCGAACCCAAGTGAATACTCATTTACCAAAATGATGTAGTCCTGAAAGTAATGCATGAATCTATGTTTGATTTTTGTGCATATATTTGTACATAAAATCATGCATTGTTTTTGAAGAGGTATCAAACCCCAGTGCCACCATTGCGATCGCGTAGGATTCGGAGTATTTCATTGAGTAACTGCGTATGCTGATTAAGCACTTGGGTGTGGCTTGCAAGTACTTCTGTATGCTGGGCTTGTCTTGCCTCAACTCGTTCCAATCGATCAAGGATTTGTACTACCGCATATTGTGTTGTGCCTACAACGCCGATTTGTGTTTTGAGGCTGTTTACCTCTTGAGTCAGTGCGGTAAGCCTGCGGTCTAGTTCTTGGATTTGTGCGTATGCGTCTGTCATAAGTCCTCTCATCCTTATCTTTTACTCTAATTATGCTGACATTGATGCACGCTTGGCTTTTTTTGATTCGTAATACTCAAGCTTTTCTTTGATAGGCTGATACACCTCGATGTAGATATCTTCAATCTCTGACTCAACAGCCTTTAGTTTTTCTCTTGATTGTGCGATCGCTTTCTCGTGATTAGCTATGTCATCCCTTAGCCTTGCTGCTTGGTCTTCTAGGCTAGTTAGTTGATTCAAATGTCGAGATTGTGCCAAAAGTCGGCTAGTCAATGATGATTCTGTGGCTGTCTGTTTAGCGATACGCTCGCACTCTAAAAAGTAACGACGTATAGCTTTACCCTGTTCCGTGCCTGCCATCATACCCAGAGATTTGAAACAGTCGATGGAGAGCATAACGCATTGTCTAGGACGACCGTTAGTAGAGGTTTTTAACCGTTTGGTTAAAAAGTCTGTATTCTCTTCAAAGCTACTTTTGAGTTTTTGTTCCGCTTTCTGTTTGGTGGCATATCCCAACCACTGCCATGCGTCGTCAAGATCGATAGGAAATTGTTCTTTAGATGAATACAAAGCCAGTGCTAGGTTTTGGCTGAATGCTAGGTTTGTCATTTTGCGAATCCTTTGTTTGAAAGTTTTAGTTTTCAGGCTCAAGCCTTAAAAGCCCAATTGACAAGCGTTTTAGCTCTCTACGATGGAACCTAGTGCTTTTGGTGCGTCGGTTGTTCTAAAGGGAGGGGAGTGCAATAAACACTCCCTTATACATAGATGTGCTTAGTAGCTTAACTTTTCGTATCCTTTCCTATCGCTGCTTCGGATCTTCTGTCGCCACCGTGCTGAATCTTTGGCTCAAACTCGATACCCTGCTGCTCCTCTAAGTGTTTAGCAATTAGCCAGTTCAGTAGAGAAGCTATGGATCTACGCTCTTTTTGAGCTTGGGCTTTTAATGGCTCTACCAAATCAGGTTCAATAACAAAGCTAAATTTCTGTCCTGCCATACTTATCATTATTCCACTTAACCTCCTTTATTCTGACTCTTGGTGTTTGCCTACGTCCATTAAATACCATTTTGATTCATTTTGGTATCTCTTGTTTTTATCACTTGGTCGGCATCAATCAAAACAAGTTATAGAAAAATAGTAGCGTTTTGGTATAACTTGAAATAAGCTAAATTCATGCCACCCAAGCACAGGTTTTATACCATTCTCAATATCCTGCATGAATTTATGTATGAAGTTCATAGATATTTTTGTACATAAATTCATGCACTATTTTTAATTGATGTCCTTTAATACCTTAGCAACCCGTTCCTGAATACTTCCTTTCCTGTACTTACTGAACAGAAGCTTTGCCTTGGCTATCTTTACCAAGTCGCCATAGTCTTGAACGTGATTTAATCCTATTGATGGATTGCCACTTATAACTTCTAGTTCTCTCAACTCAGATGCTTTCTTGCCACAGACTGCTAAGGTAATCGCGTCATGTGCTACACCTGCATGGAAATTATATGCCATACAACAACTGGTGAATGAAGCATGAGTATCTTTTAGAAACTCTCTAGACTTTTCCCATGTTTCCTTGTTGGTGATTGCTTGTTGTTCATATTGATGCTCTGTCTTCATTGCCTTAAATGCAGTATCACAGCGACGCTGCAAGGCTTCAATCTGACAAGCATAGGATATGGCTTGAGCCTTGACATTGCCCTTGATAGCTTGGGTAAACCAGAAAGCACTAGCAACACTGATAGAGATGACATTGATTGGTTTATTGCTTCCTTCTACAGTCAAAGTGTGAAATTCAAAACTTTTATCCAGTAAGCTTTTAGCCTGCTTTGACTTCAAAAAACGTGAAATAGAAAAACTATGTACTTCAACTGCTTCTGCAACCTGACTCTGGCTCATTGCATAGTCTTCATTCAGTAGTTGAAATACTTCTATTTCAATGCTTGCAATGCTTATTGATGCACGTTTAGCTTTGTGTGTCATGTATAGCTACCTTGTTGTGTATGTCGGATGCTTGTCATATAGGGCTTTCGCTTTATGATGAAAGCCCTATATATATAGATGCTCATCAGTCTTTGTCTTTGGCTCCTCCTCCCCCTCTGGTTTCACCGATCAACTCGGTATCCGAGGAAATCAAGCTTCGTTCTTTAGCTAAGCGGAAAAAATGAGTTTCAATGTACCTATTAACACTAGTGTTTTCCTCTTTCGCTAATTTGCTTAAAATTTCTACCACTAGCTCATCAATACGAAAAGAAACAGGTTTCCTTTTTCTGGGCATAGACAACAAGGTTTGCATGGACACCTCCCTATATTACACTTGCTATCTTTTCCATTGCGTTATGCAATTAAAGATATCTCATAAGTATTGCATTATGCAATGCTTTTGCTATACGTATGGCTTATATCAAACTAGTCAAAATGCAAATTAAACTAATATTAAAAGCATTGCAATTGAAATGCTTATGCTTTATATTTGTTCTAGGTCGCTAACAGGCCCACAGGTTTTATACCCTTCTCAATATCCTGCATGATTCTATGTACAATTTTATGTACATTTTTTGTGCATATATTGACACATATAAAAGTTGTAGGTATGGTGGCACTAACACAAACACAATATCAAAGGCAAAAACATGACACGTTTATCCTACAACGAGCTAAAAGCATTGGTAAACGAAAACTACAGCCGTGTCACCTGGCATGAGGTAGCTAAGTACGGCAAAACTACTAGTCGTGCAGCCATCATTAAAGCCTTGTTAGCCGCTGGATTTCAGCATGAAGGCTTAGTGCTTGATGAAGAAATAGCACCTGTTGCGCTGAAGCCAGGCACAATACCTTACATGCAGGAACAAGTGAAGCTTGCTCTTGGGCTTAGTCAAATCAGCAAGGGTATTGCTAACAACGCAATTATTGACCGACTAGACGACGCTAAGGTAAGCAATGGAATAGTTGCTATTACTCTACAAGGCAAGAGTGGTAAAGATTACTGGACTTATGCATTATCGGTGATAGAGAAGATACTTGGCATCACTCTTTCTGACGGTATTCAGTCAAGCGGTCAGGAGACTGCGATTGAGGTGTCTCCTAATAAAGAGGTGAGTATCATACCGCAAGAATTAGGAATACAGAAAGACGGCGGTTCACTGGTTTCACTTTGGAAAACACGACATAACGCAATCTCGGAATCACAACAAGTCCACATTCATCCAAATGAAATAACCGATATACAGAATGCAGAAATAAATGCACTAGAAGATGAAAACGAAAGTGGCGCTGAAATAACATTGGCATGGTTACTTGATGATAGTGGACTCGATTACCAAGAGTTTAAGGAACTAAGAAAAATTGATGACACAGGGTACGGGGATGAACGCATCAAAGGAGAACCAGAGGAACCCTCACACAGCGTAGAACCCAAAGGAAAGGAAGACAATACGGACTACGACATGCTCAGAAGTTCGTTCACTCGTTACATAAACAAGGCTAAGGGTATTGCAGGCAATGTGCATACGTTGGAAGACATGCAGCGGATATATATTAAATACATGGGACGTGAACTAACAGAACAAGAGATACACAGCCTGACCGCCATTGCCCATCAACATGCTTTCATCTGCAACGGTAGACGTGTATACTCCGGCTTCGGCATGGATGAGCCTATTATCGAGTACCTACGTAATCTGCGCGCGAAAATAGAAATACAAGAGGACTCCGGATATATCGACGAGGAACCCTCACACAACACACAGATAGCTTACCCCGCTCAATGTATGCACAATCTATTTTGGCGGGGATACAAAGCTCTCTTTGGGGCGACTAATCCTTACGACCCTGCTCTCGATGCACATGCATGGTGGCAAAATGGGTATGATACAGCGCACCCAAAGAATGAGCTATGCCCTAGAGAATATCTATTAGGTGACTGGGAAACCAGGCATGCTTATGCTATAGAAAAACGCGGTGAGTGGGCTTGCACTACTAATCGAAAATGGCTTGATTTTAATGAAGAACTCGATCACAGCGTGTGTGATATTTCCACCAGAAAGCGCGTACCTTGGGCGCTATGTGAGCAGATAGTTTCAAGTCTAATACCTGTAATGACAGGTTACATGCACGAGGGACAGGCATACTACGAAATATGGCAAGGTGAAGAGTGTCTAGATGGTGGTTTGTTACTTCATATTGGAGGCTGGTGCAAAGAAGCATCTGAATGGATGGATTTTTTGCAATTTTGCGATAGTCTAGGCGAACTAGGACTAGGCATCAATGATGAGGAAATACTAATTACTGCCAATCCTGATTTTGAGTTCGATGACGAATCTGAGTTGAACGAAAAACAAAAGACGGATAATTCATTGGATGCGCTGTGTATTTTTAGTCGGGAGTTGGGAGACAGGATCGATTCTGCATTAGACAAACTATGTTCTATGTCCAACGATAGCGTTTATATAAAAGATACAGTAACGCTTGGAATACCACAGACTTGCTGTCAGCATTGGATAACAATCGATATTCCAGAGAATCGTGGACTGTATTACAGTGTTGAACGAGATATTAGGACTTGGCGTTCTATGTTTGAGAACCTGTCTTGGTATGACAGCGGCTGGGAAATAGTTGATTGTGAGCAAAATTTAAAAAGAATTTCCGTCAATACCACGACAGGATACATGCATGGGAATCAAGAGCTAGACGAGGTTAATGACCCAATCTTAGATATGTTATGTGACTTAGCTGATTTGTGCGAACCTGAAATCAAGCCCAATTACTTCATCGGTTGGTACTGCTTAGCAGTACATCTCAAAGTCACATTCAACCTAATAGCTAGATGCTATTGCCGTATATCCATCAGTACGAGTGCAGGTTATGAAGAAGTGCAGGAATACTATGCCAGCAAGCACATAGAGGCTATAGAGTACTCGTTTAAGTCATCAGGGCTAATACCTGAAGTATTGGCGTGCGGTGACAGCTTTATTAGCCCTGATGATGACGGTTTTTTCTTCAGGTTCATAGAGATGACGCAAATCATCAGCCACAGTGTTGATTTGTCTTTTATTGATGGATTTTGTGCTGATTTTGAAAACTTGTTTGAAGTGTCCGATCAAGTTATTGAGTTAGGAGATGACTTAGAGCAAGAAGCCACCATTAACAACATCAGGTCTACTATTTTGCCTCAATGGTAGCTGATTTCTAGAACTGCATAATTCCATGCATGATTTTATGCACAAAATTCTTGCATAATTTCATGCACCTTCCAAAAAAACATACCAAACCACTATTGCCACCATGATTGCTATCACCAAGAAAACCAAAAAATCATTCCTAGACGAGCTTTGCTACCTATACTTCGATATCGGGGAACCTGCCAGAATTGCTAAGTTACTTAGGAGCGAGGGATACTTGCCAGAAAAGAGATTCGTCTCCATTTATGAAACGCGTGCGATCGCTGGTGAGATACTCGTGGGTAATGGGATTGATAGTGCTACGCCACCTCCCAATGATTACCCCTATTGGCTCGATAAGCTTCAAGAAGTGATTACAGCGTGTGCTACACCTAGCGAATACAAATCATGGTGTAGTCACGTGATTCCAGAGTACGAGTCAGTAGGAGGTAAGTTATGGGAATACAGAGATGGGCATGGACGACGAAATATAGTGATAGACCAATGGTCAACAATGCTTTTGTTGCAGGATATAGGTAAAAACCTACATAGTAGATTCAGTGTCCAATACCCTAGCTATAAGTTCCACCTTGATATTCCCAGCACGGTCAAATTCGAGCTATTCAGGCAATGGCACGAGGGTATAGTACTACCTCATAATTCTTGTCAAAATTTCTTAGTACTTAAACAAAAAGTCAATTTGGCACTCAAGACTAATCACCTCACCCAGCAGAAAGTGATTTCAATTCAAGGTGTGCCAATGATACTAGCTAGGTCATCCAATGGGTTGCCTTGGAAACCAGTCTGGAAACCGAGTATTTGGAACATTGACTTTATCTAATCTCAAAAATTTATCAATTAAAAAAACAAAATGAAAGTAAACAGCAAAAATTGCAAAAAATGCGATCAAGCCTTTATTGGAACCACGGTATTTTGTTCGGATGAATGCTACAGCACTTATACTGAACGCTTATCCATGAATAATCCGATGCATTCAGACGTAGCTAAGCAAAAACTGAGAGAGGCAAATATTGGTAGAAAACATTCAGAATACACAAAATACAAAATATCTGAATCAATGAAAAATAAATGATTTTTCTTGTGCCAAGACATTATTTACTTAGGAATTCAAAACGCATAGGAGTGCATGAAATGATAGAACTATTAAATATTTATTGTGATTTCGTTCATCACAGGCAACAAACATTGATTGAAAAAATCAAAAAGCCATCATATGTAAGTCCGATACTGGGCTACAACAAGTTCACTAATGTTCAACGTATATTTGATCGTGTTAGTCAATATGAACTCAGAGAAGTTATTTACAAGGGCGATCAGACACCCATCGAAGTACTAAAGCGATTGTTCTTGTTTAATCAATTCAAGACGGTATATTTTTGGCATTGCTGGCAGTGCTACATAGATAAATGGGGTGATAATGAAGGAAATTTTTATTCATCTGAGTTTAATTCACCCCACTTTGGGACATATGTCTCTACAGAACATTCATCGGGTAGATTGTTTACTAATGCATATGTTGTGCCAGGTAAAACTGGACAAAGCAAAGTAGAAACAATTCATCAGCGTTGTTTAGTTTTGAATAATAAAATAAATAGCCTACAAGGATGCATTGATCGAAAATCAATCATGGGAATATTTTCGACATTGCAAGAAATACCAGGAATCGGAATTTTTCTGGCATCACAGATATGTTTTGATTTTTTGTGGCATAACTCTTGTAGTGAATGGCTGTATTTACCAGCGCTAGGTGTAGGTGCAGTACGAGGTGCTAAAAAACTAAAACTAATTAATGAAAATCATCATGATCCACTGTCAGCGTTGAGTCGCCGTTCAGCAGAAAGAAAAGCTTTATTGCTTGCTTTTGACAATATCAAGCAATCTGAATTTCCTTATGTTACTGCTAACAACAAGCCCGTGCCCTTGCAGATCGCTGATATTCAAAACACCTTTTGTGAGTTTGACAAGTACATGAGACTGATTCAGCCAGAGGTAAAAACCAGTAATAACGCACCTACGCGAATAAAGAATCGATATAAGCCAGGTGAGCAAATTGACTACATAGTGCCTGGACATTGGGTATCAAGTTCAGAGAAGTTAGTGCCAATAGATCGTCGTTGGTATCTTTAGTTCAGCATACACAAATTCGTGTAGAAATATATGTACAAAAATCATGCATGTATTTCTACATACTTCAAAACACACACTAAAACCATGACTAAAAACATAATTCTTGCTCAAAACTGGGAAAACTCCGAGTACCGAGAAACGCTCTCAGAAAATCAACTTCAAGCTTTTGACCTTATCCATAAATGGTACTTAAACCGCGATGAAGCTAGAACTCCCTTTGTCCTTAAAGGCTATGCGGGAACAGGTAAGACATACTGTATCCAGCGAGTAATTAAATCGTTACAACAGTGCTTTAGATGGGATAACGACTATAGTATGAAGCCTATTAAGGTGGCGATGTGTGCCCCAACTCACAAAGCTAGAAACGTCCTTGAGGTTGCATCAGCTAATGCGGGCTTATCAGTGCATATAGCCACATTGCATAGCCTCTGTCACCTGATGCCGGGAGATTATGATGAAAATGGCAAACAGGGGATGAAGATTAATTCATACTCGAATGAACTGCACTACCAAGATTTTGACTTGGTGATTGTAGACGAATCATCAATGATTGGGGAGGAGATACTACTGTTCATGCCATACATGCAAATACCTACCATTTTTATGGGCGATCCAGCACAACTTCCTCCTGTGTCAGATGATGACGAACAACAAGAATCACCCGTATTCACAATGCCATCAATCGGGCTTGAACTTACGCAAGTGCAGCGTTATAGCGGCGCGATCGCCGATTATGTCTATCTGCTTAGGTCTGATATTAGCGCTGAGCGCATACCACGACTAGAGAACGGAAATAATTTAACCAAGTACAACACTGAAACATGGCTACAGCATTGCCTTGATAGCTTTAGGCTCAAGCGTGGCAATACTAAGGCACTGTGCTGGACTAACAAACGGGTAGCGTCTCTTAATGAATCCATCCGCAGTTACATACTTGCAGATGCTGATGAATTTGAAATAGGGGAACAGCTTTTTTGCAAGGAACCAATTATCAAAAAAAGTGCAGCTAGTACAGCACGGCGGAAATAAACCAAGCATTATTGTGAGAAACTAAGAAAGTAGAGTCAAAGCAGTTTAGGCTGAAAACAAGGGAACCTGGTGTGGCACGATTAGCTGCAAAAGTATTAAATTTGAACGAGAGCGATCGCTCACAACTCCAACAGTTGATCAACCGACACAATACGGCGCAACAAATAGTACTACGTGCAAAAATAATTCTCCTAGCGTCAGAGGGGAAAAATCATGGCGAAATTGCTCGATTATTAGATATAAGTCTTGATATGGCTCGTTTATGGCGAAACCGATGGTTGGAAAATAGCGATAAAGAGTTGTCTATTTTGCAGAGATTACAAGACTCAGAGCGTATTGGCGCACCAGTAAAATTTAGTATGGAGCAAGTAATCGAACTATTCGCCCTTGCATGTTCACCACCCGAAGACTATGGACGATCAATAAGTCATTGGACATCAAGAGAACTAGCGGACGAAATCATGAAACAAGGTATCATTGAAAGCATATCTGTCCGCCATGTTGGAAGATTATTAGAAGAAGCAGAACTTAAACCCCACCAGAGCCGCTACTGGTTAACCCCCCCTCTTGATGAAGAATTTGACGCAAAAGTTGAAGATATTACTGGTTTATACATCAGTGCGATTGAACGTTATCAAAACGGAGAGCGTACAATATCGATTGATGAAATGACTGGGATTCAGGCTACAGAGCGTTTAGAAAAAGATTTACCAATGCGACCGGGTAAGGTTGAAAGACGGGAGTTTGAGTATATTCGTCACGGTACACAAAGCTTAATTGCTAGTTTCGATATTGCCACTGGTCAAATTGTTGAACCAAATTGTGGAAACACAAGAACCGAAGAAGATTTTGTCCAACATATTCGTCGAATTATTGAAAGCGACCCTCAGGCAATCAAATGGCATTTGATTATGGACTGTCTTAATACTCACCAGTCGGAATCATTAGTTCGCTTTGTTGCACAAAAAGAAGATTTAAACATTGACCTTGGAATTAAGGGCAAAAGTGGCATTCTGAAATCGATGAAATCCCGTGCAGCTTTTTTGAGTGACCAAACACACCGAATTGTTTTCCATTACACACCCAAACATTCTTCTTGGCTCAACCAAATTGAAATTTGGTTCAGTATTTTGGTTCGCAAGTTACTCAAGCGTGCTAGCTTCAAAAGTCAGGATGACCTCAAAACCCGAATTCTCGAATTTATCGATTACTTTAATCAAACAATGGCTAAACCTTTTAAGTGGACATATAAGGGTAAAGTGTTGGCTATCTAATGCTTGGCTTATTTACGCCGAAGTGTACTAGTATGATGCGTGGTATCGTGGCTCATACTTGTGCTGATTTAGAGGTGATGGAAACAGCGATTACCAAGGTGCGCGATTCGCTAATCGGTACTAGCTTTAAAGCATGGAAGCTTGATGTAGAAACAGACGCAGGTAAGGAGATAGAGGTGCAATGCATTCATGAGGATTCGTGGAAACTTATTGATAGCGCTCTCCAGCTAGAAAAGAAACGAATACTTGGCTTAAGCGATCGCCAAGACAAGAAGGAGGCATGGAAAAATTACTATGAGTTTTTGGAGGACTACAATCTCATTGCTAAATCTAAATTAATGCATCGCCTACAATATGCATATGCTCTCAACATTCATCAAAGCCAAGGCAGTACATACCCTTATGCCTTCGTGGATGGTAACAACATTATGGGTTGCCAAGATCCTGTGATGCGAAACAAGTTACTTTACACGGGATACACACGCGCGAGTCAACACCTTCATGTATGCAGCAAGGTGTAGTCATGAGAAACACACGTAAATACCAAGCTAATCATGTGGTGTATGACTTGGAGTCAAAGCAGACCGTTTCTGTATCTACACCAAGCACAATTACCTTTGACAGTGAATCTGAATATCAGTGTTACCTTGTGTTGTGTAAGATGTTTCCATATGAAGATTGGATCATACATATTCATCACACAATCACTACGGTTAACTTAAAATGGTGTGTAGATTTCAAGATCGCACCCAAGAAACTAGATTTAACTTGGATGCACAAATTGCACAAGCTAGCGACTGCCATTAATGGCAATCAACCAGTTGTACCACCTACACATTTATTTGTCGAATATAAAGGAATTCAAGATAAATCCTTTATAAGCAAGATGAAAACACTTAAGCTGAATCACTCAGTAATTGCAAGCAGGCTTATACTGGTTGGTCGGTATGATGATGCATTTGGTGTGTACAATTCATCTTGCACAAAATTTGAAACACAGCCTATAATCGCATTAGATAACTTGAAACAAATATGGAGTGAAATTAATAACAATGGCTACTAACAAACCATTAACCGCTAACGACATTGAAATTGATGCACCAGAAGGATATCAATACAAAGGTAAATTTCATTGGTCTGAAGTGCCGGGAGAGCTATACTCAGCGGGAATGAGGCTAATGACGCTGAACAACTTTATGCTGCGGAAAGATGGCTACACGAAACGACTGATGAACAAACCCAAATTAGCTTATTTTGATGTGGTCTTTGATAAGGAATTTGTTTACAACAGGTTAAGCGAAAGCTTGGAATCCCTGCAAATATTAAATAACGGTATTTTCGATGAAGGCGTTTATGACAGATTGATGGGCGAGCTTAGGGAATATTGTGCTAGTGCAAGCGAGAGAGAAAGGGAGAAAAATCTTAGGCTACAGGCTGAGCAGATGGCGGCTACAATTCCCACTAGAAACACTGAGCAATGGTATGAATTCTTGAAAGCTGAAACACAGCAAGCACAAGCTACAGCAACTACACCCACTAAGGTAAACTCAAAAAAACCAGCCGCCGCATAAACTAAAAAAACAACAATTCCAGAGGGTTTGATACCCTCTTTTTTTATGCATATGAATCTATGCACAAATCTGTGTACAAAAAATCTGCATAAAAATGTACACCTTTCAAAAACACCATCAAAATGCAGAATATCAACACTTTACTAATTTCTCTGGCTGAAAGAAAAAGTCTAATGATACGCACCGAATGCCTCCAGTACCACACTTGCCCTGGACTAGGGAATCTGATGATTGACACTTGGAAGCATAGCGACCCTAAAAAGCTGAATTTTGGCAACCTAATGCATGTCTACCGTTTGCTAGGCAAGCTTTACGGACTAACAACTACTCAGTCGGCGATATTGATTTATGACACTGCGGCGATTGCTTGCAGATATGAAGCCAGAGTAGAGGAATTGCTCAGGAATGGTCACTAACAAAAAGGCTTACATATTCGTGAAGGGACGAGGATTCAGGGCAGTAAATCGCAATTGGTTCAATAGATTAATCTGTGGCATCCGCAAGGGTAAAAGAACACCAGGTATATTCACAGGCAGCAAACCAATACGAGGCAAAGCCAAAGGGCTGTTTTGAAGAATGAAGAATAAATACAAGGTCTATATATTTGCAAGAGGACAGACATTCAAGCTAGTAAATTACAGTTGGGTCAAAAACCGAATTTGGGTACGTGACGAGTATGGTTTTGCCAGACACTTGACCCGTAGGGAGATAGAAAACGTGTTTGTTTGCGAAAGCTAATCAATCAACTACTGATTGTCAAGAGGTATAAGTAAATTCAATCGCAAAACAATCTTTTTGGTTGGATTTACTTATATTTTTAGCCCTAATTGGTATTCAATTGGTACGAGTAAAAGCTAGAATACTAGAAGCGTTGCTACTACTGAGAAAAATAACGGATTATTCTACTCACTCTGAGAGAATTTCTCTGCAATAGTTAATCTAAATTACACAACCTAGACAAGCGTTAAATATTGTAACAATTATTTTTATTGTCAGTGGTCAGTGGTCAGTTGTTTTCTCTATTCCCAATGCCCCATGCCCAATTGCCAATTGCCAATTCCCCATTCTCTATATTGGAATTAGATCAATGTTTTATGAATCGGAGGAAGGTGTGACCAATACCGTACATTGGCAGCAACGGGTTGGTAATCAAAGGGACTGGGTGTGGCGGGGCTGGCAAACCCGCTATACTTACATTCGACCTGTGAAAGACCAGCAAAAAACAACACCTCTAATATTGCTACACGGGTTTGGTGCTTCCATTGGTCATTGGCGGCATAATTTAGAGGTATTAGGCGAATACCACACAATCTACGCCTTAGATATGCTGGGTTTTGGTGCTTCTGAAAAAGCGCCGATAAATTATAGTATAGAATTGTGGGTAGAACAAGTATATGACTTTTGGAAAGCCTTTATCCGTCAACCAGTGGTGCTAGTAGGGAATTCCAATGGTTCACTGATTTCCTTAGCGGCTGCCTCTGCCCATCCGGATATGGTGCAAGGTATTGTAATGATGAGTCTGCCCGACCCATCGCTAGAACAAGAAGCTATTCCTGCTGTTTTGCGACCTGTGGTTACAGCAATCAAAAATATTGTTGCTTCCCCAATTTTCTTGAAACCAGTGTTTCACTTTGTGCGCCGACCCGGTATCCTGCGTCGCTGGGCCAGCCTTGCTTATGCTAATCCAGAGGCAGTTACTGATGAACTTATAGAGATTTTAGCTGGGCCTCCTCAAGACCGTGGTTCTGCCCGTGCTTTTAGTGCCTTGTTTAAAGCTGCGATCGCTGTTAACTTTAGTCCCAGTGTCAAAGCAGTGTTACCAACCTTAACAATTCCGATGCTATTAATTTGGGGGCAAAAAGACCGTTTTGTCCCCCCCATACTGGCTAATCGATTTACTCAATACAACGAAAATTTACAATTACTGAAGTTAGAGGATGTAGGGCATTGTCCCCACGATGAATGCCCAGAACAAGTGAACCAAGCTATTTTAGAGTGGATTGAGCAAAAAGTGCGATCGTGAGGAGTTTGGAGTTTGGAGTTTGGAGTTTGGAGTTTGGAGTTAACAATTATTTCCCCATTGCCCCCCATCTCCCCTGCTCCGAAAGCTCCCCTGCTCCGAAAGCTCCCCTGCTCAAAACCTGCCTTCTTCCCCTAGCCAATGGTAACTTGATTCGTGTCTACATCTGTAGCGCCATTAACCGATCGCGCTACGGAAACCATCTTGTTGAGAATATCTTGGCTGGGAACTTTGCCTTTGAGTACTACGGTACTGCCTGTCTGAGCGACCCAAAGGCTATTAACATCGTCAAGTTGCTGGTCTTGATCATAAGCCAATGCTACCCGTTTGGCTAAACCACTTTGGTCATATTCACCGTTTAATCCTAAACGTTCTGGCGGAATTGATTGAGTAGCGGTAGGGGCGGCCTCGGTAGTAGCAGCTTGCGGTACTGGCTGGGGAGTGGGATTAACTTGTGCATTTTCAGGTTTTTCTAAACCAAAAAGTCTTTTTAACCAGCCCATAAACACTTTCCTCATATTAAAGATTCATAACATCTAAGCATAAGTGTTTTCCAGACAATCTACATCTCCCGTGGAAAAGATATACACTCACGCCAGATTCTCCTTTCAGATTTGTCAATAACTTCTCTGTAGAAAGTGTAATGAGTGCAAAGATTAAGTTTAGAATAGAAGATCAAACTCACAATTTAGCAATTTAAAGCAGTACGTGTAGGGCAAACATCAGCTAGTGTTTACATTAGTCACATGTTGCCTGAGCCTGTGTTGGCGAAGATGAAACATACCCTTTCAGTTCTGGTAGAAGATGAGGCGGGTGTTCTGTCCCGCATTTCTAGTTTATTTGCCCGTCGCGGCTTCAATATAGAAAGCCTTGCTGTTGGCCCCGCTGAACAGGGAGGAGTTTCGCGCATTACTATGGTTGTACCAGGTGACGATCGCGTCATCGAACAACTCACTAAGCAACTTTATAAGCTCGTCAACGTCCTCAAAGTACAGGACATTACTGAAACTCCTTGTGTAGAGCGAGAATTGATGCTCCTGAAGGTGAACGCTACTAGCAGCAGCCGCTCAGAAGTTATCGAACTGGCTCAGATTTTCCGGGCGCGAGTTGTAGATGTGGCAGAAGATTCTCTAACCCTGGAAGTTGTTGGAGATCCTGGTAAGATGGTGGCGATCGTCCAGGTGCTACAAAAATTTGGTCTGAGGGAAATAGCCCGCACTGGCAAAATTGCCCTGACTCGTGAGTCCGGTGTCAATACTGAGTTACTCAAGTCTTTACAAGCAAAGGTTAGCTAAAGGACACGTAGACACGCAGTGCTTGCGCCCTGCCGAACCCGTAAGGACGCAAGCCTGCTGTCTAACGGCGAGTCAGTAAACCAAGAATCCCCTCGCCTTTAGAGGATGTTTTAAAAGTCCTTTTGTTGGTATCAAAAGTTTTAGATCCCTCTAAATCTCCCTTTTTAAGGGAGACTTTGATTCAGGTTCCCCCCTTTTTAAGGGGGGTTAGGGGGGATCTAAAAGTGCCTAAAGTCACAGCGAAACACTTTTCAAACAACCTCTTAGGCGAGGGGAGTGTCAATAGTTAAAGAAATGATAAAGGATAATTCCTTATATAATAAGTTTTAGTTAAGATTTGATTGCCTCTTTCGTCTTAACCGAAAGGTATTAGTACACCTCTATTTTAAAAATATTTTCTATTTGCCGTAAAAACTTAGGGATATAAACTGGGGTAAATTAAAATTTTTAAATTGTAAAAATACTTACTACAGCAATCTGATTTAGGTTGCGAATAAAGCCTATTTATTCTATAAAAACGTTGGTTTTTAACTGGTGTATATCCTATTGAGTAAAGCTGTATATATACTGTTATAAATGTATGTAAATAACTGCTTTCCTCAACGACCACACGTATATTTTTTGAAAAAATATTTTACGGTCAATAAAAAATGTCAAAATGGCGTGACATCAGTAGTAAAAAGCTGCTACAAAATTTATGGTTTCATACAATAGTAATAACACCACGGCTGGTAATAGCATTAATATGTTGGTTGCCTGACTTGAAGTGTTAGATTGTGAAAACGAGATGTATATCACTCGTGCAGCAAAAATATGTTATTGATCAAAATGGGATTTTTCAATAAGAGATCAATTCAATGTTGATAAATGACATATTTGAACTCTGACCAATTACAAAGGTCGTGTTATGAAAGGGTGCATTTTTGCATATGATATCTGTTCTACGCAAGATTATAATGGCATCACTGATTGGCGAAACAAACAATCGAAACTACAATGTGATGTCCGCTACGATAACACATTAGTTATAATGAACGATTTTTTAATCTATCAATTACCCATAAGTTTCAAGGGGAAAGGTAAAAGTTAAAAAATTGCTTCATTCAACTTAAGCATCAATACAAGTATTTCCAAATATAAAGGTAGTACTTTGCATCTGGATAATAATTCTCTCCGGCATTGAAAGTCAGGGAGATATATGTTGCCTAATGGTTGCTGACTTTTCACGGTATCTCCTAACTCTGTTAAAAATAGGGTGTTAAAGTGTGAACGGTTAAGGGTATAAGAGGAATTGGATAATTTACTAAATCCAAATTAAGTAAAAAGAATTATCCTTTTGCCCAGAATTTTATACTTTTATCCTCTTTGATATATATCGTGATCATCAGGACAGTTGTTGTATTTAGTTTGATGTAAATTGTTTATTACAAGCCAAATACTTTTGGTGATAGGTAATTTTTACTTGTTGATTATCCACTACATTTATTTTTAGAGCTAGCAACGTATAGCTTGGGAAAATCTTAGTGGAGCTAAATAAAATTACCAAAAAATGCTGTGCTTAATTTAACTAAAAACAAGTATTTTATAGGTATAAATAAATGTACCAATATTATTGTTTGAGGCTATTTGATCATAGTTGATAGCTTTGTAAAATGGCAATTAGTAATTGAGATGATTCTGTAGATTGACATGGAGGTCTTTACAGTTGTGAATCTCTTATCTTTTACTCTTCACAAAATTGTTAAACAAGTGATTAATCGTTTATTGGGTAAATTGCTGAAGCTGAGAAATAGGCATTTGTTTATTTGTGATATGATTGTTTTTTCAATCACACCATTCTTAGCTTTACTTCTGCGTTTAGATGGCAATCTTGAGGTTCAAGGATATATCCTAGAATTAGGAATCACAACAATACTATTTTTAGCAGTCAAACTAATAGTATTGTGGAGTTATGGTTTTTATAAGCGTTACTGGCGCTATGCCAGTATTGAAGAACTGATATATATAGCTATGTTAATAGTGGGTGCGGTAGCCATCCAAACCATGTTATTTGAGGTAGTGAATAATATATTGTATCCTGTTATGGATAAACTGCCGCGATCGCTACCATTTATTGATGGGTTATTATCTTGTATTTTCATCGGGGCACTGCGTTTTAGTTTCCGGGTTGTAGAAAGAGTTAGCCAACGGCAACTAGTATTTAGCTCACAAGAAAGAGTACTAATTATTGGTGCTGGTAGTGCCGGAGTTTCCCTCCTCCAAGAAATGCAAAGAAATCCTCAGCTAGGGTTTTATCCAGTTGCTTTTATAGATGACGATCCTCAAAAATTAAACGTGCTTATTCGCGGAATTCCAGTATTAGGCAATCGCGACCAAATTCCTAAGTGGGTGCAATCTTTGCACATCCAGAAAGCAATCATCGCAATGCCTACAGTTACGGGTAAAGTCATTCGGGAAATAGTGGATATTTGCAAAAAAACTGGAGTGCAAACTAGCACATTACCTGGAATACATGAAATTCTCAATGGTCGTGTGCGAGTAGATAGTATTCGGGATATTAGGATCGAAGATTTGCTCAGACGAGAACCTATACAGACCGATATTGAGCGAGTATCTCAATTTCTCAACGGCAAAACAGTAATGATCACAGGTTCAGGCGGGTCAATTGGTAGTGAACTTTGCCGTCAAATTTTCAAATGTCACCCCGCCAGAATCATACTTATTGGACATGGAGAAAATTCTGTGTTCAACATCCAACAAGAACTAGAACAACTTATCCAAGTACTCAACAAAGACAGCAAATCGCCAATAAACACCCCTCAAATTTACACCTTTATTGCTGATATTCGGTTTCTTTCTCGATTAAAATACGCTTTTGAGCAATTCCAACCGGATGTAATTTTCCATGCAGCGGCTCATAAACATGTCCCGTTAATGGAATTAAACCCACCAGAAGCAATCACCAACAATGTCATCGGCACAAAAAATTTACTAGAACTAGCACTAGAATACGATGTCAAACATTTTGTGATGATCTCCACAGATAAAGCGGTGAATCCTACCAATGTGATGGGGGCTAGTAAAAGAGTTGCTGAAATGTTGGTGTTGCAAGCTGCAAAAGAAAGTGGAAAACATTATGTAACTGTGCGTTTTGGTAATGTTTTGGGCAGTCGTGGTAGTGTCGTTCCCACTTTTAAAAAACAAATTGCTACAGGTGGGCCAGTAACTGTTACCCATCCTGATATCTGTCGTTATTTCATGACTATCCCAGAGGCTGTGCAACTTGTCTTACAGGCTGGGGTACTTGGTCACAGCGGCGAGGTTTTAATGCTGAATATGGGCGAACCTGTGAAAATTGTTGATTTAGCACAGGAATTAATTCGCCTTTCAGGATATGAAGTCAACAAAGATATTGACATTGTATTTACAGGATTACGACCAGGAGAAAAGTTATTTGAAGAACTATTTATTCAAGGAGAAGAATACGAACCAACTCAACATCAAAAACTCTTTGTAGTGAAAAATGCCAGTCGGATTATTCCCACATATCTCACTGTAGTTGTAGAAGACTTGTGTAAAGCAGCAGCTGGCAATGACTCAATTACTATCCGGTTTTTACTCGAGCAGCTAATTCCTGGATATACCCCTGATTATTCCACAATTAATCCTCAATTGGATGGCTTGAAAGTAAATACTATTACTACTAATTACTTGCCAGAAATTGGGACTTCAGTTGTCAAGAGATAACCTTAAATAAGGATAATTATCATGAAAGTAACTAATTTAGTGAAAAATTTGATCAAAAAAATAATCAACATCCGCTCAGAGTGGTCAATTGCAATTTACACGGGTGAATCTCCTTTAAATTTAGTTTCTCCCAAAAATATTAAGAATCCTATTTTGACTGCTAAAGATGTCACAGATGTGACGGCAGAATTTGTAGCTGACCCATTCATGCTTAATGAAAATGATACTTGGTATATGTTTTTTGAAGTTCTAAATGCTCGCACTAATAAAGGAGATATCGGATTAGCAACTAGCAAAGATAGTTTTAATTGGAATTATCAAAAAATCGTGCTTGAAGAAGCATTCCATTTATCTTACCCATATGTTTTTAAATGGAATAATGATTACTATATGATTCCAGAAACTGCTCAAGCAAGTTCGGTTCGTCTATACAAAGCAACTAATTTCCCAACACAATGGGCATTCTACAAAACACTACTCTCTGGAGAAGAGTTTGTAGATCCTACTATTTTTCAACATCATGATTTATGGTGGCTGTTTACAGCAACAACAGAAAAAAGAAATATTCTACATCTCTACTATTCTCAACAACCCACTGGCCCTTGGATTGAACATCCTCAGAGTCCTGTTATCAAGGGAAATGCAAAAATAGCTAGACCGGGAGGTCGAACGATAGTATTCGACGAGAAAATTTTGAGATATACCCAGGATTGTGAGTATATCTATGGCAAACAAGTTCTGGCATTTGAAATCACAGAACTAACAACAGCAAATTATCAAGAAAAAGCAGTGAAAACCAATCCAATTATTCAAGCTAGTGGGTATGGTTGGAATAAATTAGGTATGCACACTATCGATCCTCACCAGGTTGATAAAAATAAATGGATAGCCTGTGTAGATGGCAGGAGTTATGAATTTGCTTTGAACTCAAATTCAATGCTGGCATTTTTGTTAAAAAGACTGAAACCTAGTTATTAAAAACCTAATTAACACAGAGGAAATAAAGGCATGATAATTCTCAAAAGAAAATTGATATTTTCGGTAGGAGAAGTTTGGTTTGACGAAGAGCCAAAGCAATTAAATAATGTAGATGTACTATATTACTGGCAATGGAAATATCCAATTGAGGGTGCTGAGTCTAATGAAGTCTATACAAGACTGCTCGATTTAACTAAAAGTCATGATGAACTTTGGCAAAATATCAGTAGTAATGACAGATATAAGATTAGACGAGCAGAGCAAAAAGATGAAGTGGTTTACGAATATTGGGAGAAGACCAACTCTGATATTATTAATAGATTTTCTGAATTTTATGATTTGTTTGCTGTACAAAAAGGTATAGCAAATATTGATAGAGACTGGTTAAAAAAACGTGCTGATGCTCGTCTGATTAATATCTCACATGTCAAAGCAAAAGATGGTAGCCCTTTGGTTTGGCATGTTTATTATCGTAATAAAAAGAGAGTGCGCCTTTTGCATTCTGCTTCTATTAAAAATAGGAACGATAGTTCTTACCAATCATTTTTAGGACGAGCAAATCGTTACCATCACTGGCAAGATATAGTGAGATTTAAAAATTCAGGAATTGGAATTTATGATTTCGGTGGTTGGTATACCGGAAATACAGATCAGGCAAAATTAGGCATCAATGAATTTAAAGAGAAATTTGGTGGAGAAGTTGTCAAGAATTTCAACTGCATTAATAGTATTACAATGAAGGGCAAGCTATATTTCTACCTGCTGAAAATATCCACTAACTTATCTCAATTACCATTACCACACATACCTTGGATTAGTTAGTTTAACAAGCTGCCTAGACTTACTGGTGGTGGGATGAGCAGCAATATGTAAGAATTCAGCATCCAGGATTTATCAGCAAGAATTTAGAAGAAATCTAGTATGATTTGTACATTTATTCATCAAATGTTCTCCTGATTCTTTAACTATTCTGAACGCCAGTTGCTCTACTTGAGGAAACCCCTGCGTAGCCGTCACTGGCTCCTTCTGAATTCTTACAGTGATATTTATCCAAGCTTAGACGCAGGTGTTTCCATGTAATTTGCAAAATAGAAAGCGGTATGAAAATGTGGCGTTTGCAAAGCTTATTTGATTTGTGGAAGAAGTTGACAAGTAGCTCTATCAATGGCCAAATTTTTGGCGCAGCTATGACAATTGCTGCATTGACAGCATTGGTTAAAGTGGCGGCTGTAGGTAAAGAATTAGTGGTTGCTCAGACGTTTGGTACTGGAGACGAGCTAGATGCATTTTTAATAGCCTTGGTGGTTCCTTATTTTATTATCAATGTGGTCGCTGGCTCTTTTAATACTGCTCTGATACCCATCTATATGCAAGTACGAGAGCAAGAAGGCACAAAGGCTGCTCAAAGACTATTTTCTGGAGCTACAACCAGTGGTTTAGGACTGCTAGTAATCACCACATTATTGATGGTAGCCAGTGCGCCCCTATACTTACCACACATTGCTGCTGGGTTTAATCCTAAAAAATTAGAGCTGACTTTTCATTTACTCTATGCGATCGCGCCTCTGATTTTGCTGAGTGGGATGATTGTCATTTGGAGTGCTATTTTAAACGCACAAGAGCGTTTTGCTTTAGCAGCTGTGTTGCCCATTATGACTTCAATTGTGAGTGTTATATTGCTGCTGGTGTTTAAGTCGAATGGCATATTTGCATTGGCAGCCGGCTTAGTCTGCGGTGCTGTCCTAGAAGCAGCTCTTTTAGGATTAGCAGTCTACAAACAAGGCATTTCACTACTTCCAAAATGGTACGGTTTCAATACTCACCTACGTCAATTAGCTAGTCAGTACACCCCAAGACTTGTAGGAGCATTTGTCATGTGCAACACAACTCTGGTGGATCAATCGATGGCAGCAATGTTGGCTCCTGGGAGTGTAGCAGCACTAAACTACGCTTACAGAGTCACTGCATTTCCAACAAGTCTCACCACTACGGCACTCAGCACTGCTATAGTTCCTTATTTTTCTAAGATGATTGCTCAAGAGAATTGGATAGGTGTACATCGTACATTTCAGCAATATATAAAGCTGATCTTGATTGTCACTGTGCCGCTTACAGTACTCTTAATCGCACTTGCTGAACCAATAATTCAAATCCTGTTTCAAAGAGGCTCATTTACCGCTAGCGATACTCGATTAGTTGCTCAAATTCAAGCTTGTTATGCATTGCAAATTCCTTTTTATGTGATGGAAAACTTTGTTATGAGACTAATTACATCAATGAAAGTTACTTATCTTTTGATATGGGGGGCAGTATTAAACTTAAGCATAAATATAGCCGGAAACTATTTTTTTATGTATTGGTTTGGAGTTAAAGGAATTGCTTTGTCTACAAGCTGTGTATATTTATTTTCATTTTTATACTTACTATTTTTCGCCTATAAAAATTTAAATAAATTTATGTTTGCTCAAAAAAATATTATATAAATTAATTGGTATTTTTTATGAAAACAAAGCTTGCATTTATCATTCGCTCTCTTAAATATGGTGGTGCTGAAACACAACTAGTAAATCTAGCAAAAGGTTTAGAGCAACAAGGCTTTGATGTCAGTGTCTTCTACTTTTATCCTAATGGCTCTTTGGTGAAAGACCTACAAGAGAGTAAAATTTCAACAATCTGTTTAGAAAAACAAGGCCGTTGGCATATATTCAGCTTCTTTTGGCATCTTGTTCGGCATCTCAAACAGATACATCCAGATATATTACATGGATATCTTGGTGTACCCAATTTACTTACTATTTTATTGAAACCTTTTTTCCCTTCAACTCGAATGATTTGGGGGATACGTAATTCTCATCATGCTCCAAATCAGTTTGGCTGGCTAGGAAATGTTGTCTTTCAGTTAGAATGTCTTTTTTCTCACTTTACGGACTTGATCGTTGTCAATTCTCATGCTGGAAAAGCCTATTGTCTCACTCATGGATTTCCTGCTGACAAAATGATAGTAATATCTAATGGCATCGATACCGAAAAATTTCAGCCTGACCGAGAAGCTAGAGCAAAAGTACGAACAGAGTGGGGAATTTCAGAAAATACAATTTTAATCGGTTTAGTGGGGCGACTAGACCCAAGGAAAGATCATCCTACATTTATAAAGGCAGCGGCATTACTCTACAAACAGAGGCAGAACGTACATTTTGTTTGTGTGGGTAGTGGTTCAGAAAGCTACACACGAGAGTTGCACGATTTGGCTAATGAGTTAGGTATCAGTGAGAAAGTTATTTGGGCAGGAGCACATACAGATATGCCTGCAATATACAATTCCCTAGATATCGCTGTTTCTTCGTCCTACACCGAAGGGTTTCCCAACGTAATTGGAGAGGCAATGGCTTGTGGCGTGCCTTGTGTAGTTACAGATGTGGGTGACTCTGCTTGGATTGTAGGGGATAGAAGCATGGTTGTGCCTCCTAGAAATCCAGAAGCATTAAAAACTGCTATTCAACAGTTGATAGAAAAACTTGAGACTAATAGTTGTAATTCAGTACACATTAGACATCGAATCGTTGAGCAATTTTCAATTCATCAATTAGTCGTTAAAACCAAAACTACTTTTTTAGAAATATCTCATGAATATCAATATCAATAAAAAAGTTACTTTGTTATTTTTTTATCGTTTAACCCTAGCCATTGCGAGCATTTTTATTTTCTTTACAGAAATTGATTCTTATTTATTTTCATCAGGAACTTTCTCTTTCCGTCCTTTTTTGTGGTTAATCGTCTTTTGTGCTTTATCTTTACCATTATTTATTTCAAAAGACAATTATTTACCACACTCGATGTTCATGTGGGGTTTTGGATTCATTGTTATTTCTTTACTGTCATTTTTTTTAATACCGCAGCCCCAACAAATTCTTTTAGAAGAATTACAAATTAGAATTTCATCAGTGATATTTATGCTAACAATGAACCTGATTTTTTCTAAAAATCAGATTATTCATCTCTGGACTAGAAGGGCTGCTTTAATTGCAGTATTAATTACTGTAACCAACAATATATACCAATTTTTTAATCCTTTTGCATTTAATAGTCCATTAGATCTTATCGGTCGATCTAGTGGATTCTACCTCAATCCTAACAAGTCTGGAGCCGCATTAGTAATTGGCATGATTTTTAGTGTGAGTCTACTACAGCCAAAATATCGTCTACCTTTTGTATCAATAGTTGGTATAGGGGTTCTTTTGACATTTTCTCGTTCATCTCTTATCAACTTTTGTGTTGTCTTAATGCTTTTTATATTTACTCGTTTGATTAATCGTTCGCAATTATTATATTGGATTTTATTCATAACAACTATTCTGATTTTTTTAGGCTCACCTTTGTGGGAAGATATATTGAAAAATCCTCACTTAAGTATGCAAAGGGTTGAATTGATCCAACAACCTTTTAATTATTCTGATGACTCTTCTGACGACCGTTTAAACATAGCTCTATCAGGTTGGTATTTGTTCGCTAAAAATCCACTTTTAGGCAACGGAATTGGCTCAACTCGCGTTTGGGATATGGAAATATCTACACACAACACATACTTATACTACATGGCAGATCATGGAATATTAGGTATTTTGATGTTGCCTTTATTAATTTATGTAGTAACACGGCGCGCACGAGGAGAAACCAAATCAATAGGTTTGATTTTTACAGTTTCTTTTCTGATATGGGGACTATTTAGCCACAATATTTTAGATTTACGCTTTAGCCTGATCATGTTCGCATTAATGGCTGCGATGACTGAAGCAAGCCAATTAGAGCCAAAGTCGTCAGTAAGAAATTTATGATGAAAATTATTTATATTATTACAGGACTCTCCTCTGGAGGCGCTCAAGCCATGCTTTATAAACTCCTTTCGAGGATGGATCGAGAGCGTTTTAATCCAGTTGTGATTTCTTTGATAGATCGTGGCATATGGGGCGGTCGCATCGTGAGTTTAGGTGTCCCTGTATATACCATTAATATGAAAGCAGGACAGCCCACACCAGCGGCCATGTGGCGAGCGATAGATTTAGTACGTCAACTCAAGCCTGACTTGATCCAAGGCTGGATGTATCATGGCAACTTAGTTGCACAGGTTGTCAGATTTTTTGTATTTGCACGGATATCTGTTTTATGGAATGTTCGTCATTCACTTGATTCTTTAGAGCTAGAAAAACCAGGAACAGCTATTGTTATTAAACTATGTGCTAATTTTTCCAAATTTCCTACCAAAATTATTTACAATTCTCAGAATAGTGCTAGACAACACGAAAAAATCGGGTATAGTGCTGATAAAACATGTGTAATTCCCAATGGTTTTGACACAGAAGAATTTACACCATCGATAGAGGCTAGACTTAGTATTCGTTCAGAATTAGGTGTCTCTGAAAATACTTTATTGATAGGTCTGATTGGGCGTTATCATCCCATTAAAGATCATCACAATTTTCTTCAGGCTGCTGCATTATTACTCAAAAATTATCCCCAAGTAAAATTTATTCTTGCTGGCGATCAAGTTGATTGGGAAAATCAGATTTTATCTCAACTAATCCATGAATTAGAGCTTGCTAATCAAATATATTTACTGGGGGAACGACATGATATGCCTCGCTTAACTGCTGCCTTAGATATTGCCTGTTCCGCTTCCTATGGAGAAGGTTTTCCTAATGTAATTGGAGAAGCAATGTCTTGTGGGGTTCCTTGTGTAGTCACAGATGTAGGAGACTCCGGTTGGATTGTTGGCAATACAGGTAAAGTCGTCCCCCCAAAAAATCCACAAAAATTAGCGAAAGCTTGGGAAGCGATGATTGATATAGGAACAGAGGGACGAGAAGCTTTAGGAAAAGTGGCACGAACAAGAGTCATTGACTTGTTTTCTTTAAACTCTGTTGTGGCTCAATATGAAAGTTTGTATGACGATGTGTTTGCTAGCAATTAAGAGTTGCAAGGCTAGTATTCATTGAAAAAGATTTCATAATTATCAGACATCTTGGATAAATATTTTTTTGTCTCACGCAAAGACGAGGCAGCGCGTTGGGCGGCTCTGCCGACTTGAAGCGACTGCCGTTGCAAAGGCGCAAAGAAGAAGATGAAAAGGTTTAACCAAATAACCAAAATGATTATATTGATGCTGGGGACGATAGTTACTTTATTTGCTTGTTCAAATATGGGGCTATTAGCAAACAACTCATTTTTATTTTTAACTAAAAATGATGTTTCTGTATGGGTAGTTTCAAGTCTAGAAAGAATAAAGCGAGAAGACCCGGCAAGAAGTAAAACCCATATTGAACTGTACGCTGGGCGGGGAGAATATGAAGCTTTTCAGATAGGAATTAAAGCACCAAAAACTGGTCTGAAAAATGTGAAGGTTGAAGTTTCAGACTTGTATAGTTTTAATAATCAAGTCATCCCAAAAACTAACATTACACTTTACCGAGAACATTATGTGCATGTTAAGCATTCTAGTCCTAACAAGAGAGGCAGTACCAATTCACCGTCAGGCCCTGGATGGTATGCCGATGGGTTAATTCCGTTTCTTAATCCTGAAGACAAAACTAACCTGACAGGTGCTGAGTTAGACGCAGTTCCATTCAACCTAAAAGCTAAGCATAATCAACCTATTTGGGTAGATATATTTGTGCCCCGCGAGACAAAACCTGGGCAATACCAAGGCTCTTATACTGTTAGTAGCGATCGCGGAGTTGTTACAGGTAAAATTCTCCTCAAGGTTTGGAATTTTGAATTGCCTTTAAAACCATCGCTCAATTCTGAGTTTTCGTTCTATGAACATCATGATAAAAGGGACATGATAGAACTTCTCAAACATAAAATAATGCCTGAAGCACATTTTGATCCAGCAGATGAAATCGAGCTAATCAAGCAGTGGGGACTTCGTTCTCGGGGTCTTTCTTTTTGGAGTGGGGCTAACGGTAAGAGTTGCAAAATGGAGCCAGCCCCTTCTGTTGAGGAGATTAAAACTACTGCCGCCCAACACCAATCTACTCTATTTCTCTACGCTAGATATGCTGATGAAATTGATGAATGCCAAAATTTGATCGAACCGATGAAGCAATGGGCACGCAATTTGCACAAAGCTGGAGTCTCCACTGTCATAGCTATGACTCCTAATCCTGCACTTTACGATGATGGTTCTGGTACTAAACGTTCAGTTGTAGACATCTGGACGGTATTACCTAAAATGTATGATGATGTTCCTGAGCGAATATCTGAAGTTTTGCAAAAGAAGGGTAAAGTTTGGTCTTATAACGCTCTAGTACAAGATAGCTACTCTCCTAAATGGCAAATAGACTTTGACCCCATAAACTATAGAATTCAGCCAGGTTTTATTAGCCAGAGTCTTGGACTAACAGGGATTTTATACTGGCGAGTTGACCTATGGACAAAAGACCCTTGGAATGATATTGAAACTTATTTCCAAGAGGACAACCGTTATCCTGGTGAGGGAATGTTGGTTTATCCAGGAAAACAAGTAGGAATTAAAGGAGTTGTCCCTTCCATAAGACTCAAAAATTTGAGAGAGGGAGTAGAAGATTATGAATACATAGAGATACTTAAACGCCTCGGTCGGGGAAACTGGGCACTGCAAGTTAGTCGAGGTGTTGGTAGTAGCTGGAAGAACTGGACACGTGATACAAAAGTGCTGGAATCAGCCAGATTGCGCTTGGGAAAAGAAATAGAAAGACTATCTGCAAAATAGGCATTTTGAGAAAAAATTAGAGTATATCGTAATTTTTATAAATTGGATTGGATTATGTTTTACATCTAAAAAAATGCCATTATGGCGCGCACTTACTAATAAAAAATGATAGATTATTTAATATAAGTGACAACAGCATATAAATTATAAATATTAAAAAATAAATGCTGATTGTCCTGAGATGAAGTATTAAACCATTGAAGAAAATATTTGCTACTTATCAAAAGACTCACAAACTATCAAAATATTCACTTTAAGTGAGAGCAAGTTTAATTGATTAAACTTTTCTTTGCCTAGATAGCTCTAAAAGTGTCAAATATTAACTTCATTGAGGTAATACTTTTCAACTGCTAATTTTTTGAGTGAATTCAATCAACTCATATCATGTCCGTTTAAACACTTATGATATCTGTGGAGGTCGGTAATTGGGAATTGGGAACTTGTACTGAGCGAAGCCGAAGTATTGGTAATTGGTAATTGGTTTTGAGTATTACCTATTACCCATTACCCATTACCTATTACCAAGCAAACCGACTATATCGTAAGTAATTAGCCGAACTTGATATCAATCATCAATCTATATCATTACACTTCTAAGATATGAGCGATCGCGTTGCAGTTATCGGTCTGGGTTACGTTGGCTTACCTGTAGCCTTAGCATTTGCCAAAAAATTCCCCTACACTGTTGGATTTGATGTCAACGTTGAGAAAGTTGCAAATTTAAGACGAGGCATTGATACTACAGGGGAAATCTCCAAAGAAGAATTAATCAACGCTACTCTGAACATTGTCTCAGAACCATTCGACTTAGTAGACAGCAACTTTTTTGTAGTTGCAGTTCCAACACCTGTTGACCGCAACCATCGACCAGATTTATCCTACCTGATTAAAGCATCGGAATTAGTCGGTAAAGTATTACAACCTGGTGCGACAGTAGTCTATGAATCCACGGTTTATCCAGGGGTGACAGAAGAAATTTGCGGCCCCACTCTGGCAAAAGTATCGGGTTTACAGCAAGGTGTTGATTTCAAACTTGGCTACTCTCCAGAACGAATTAATCCGGGTGATAAAGCTCATACTTTAGAAAAGATTGTGAAAGTGGTAGCTGGGGAAGATGCCGAAACCTTAGAAAAGGTGGCGAGAGTTTACGAAACTATTATTGATGCTGGCGTATATCGTGCTGCTTCTATTAAGGTAGCTGAAGCAGCCAAAGCAATTGAAAATACTCAGCGAGACTTGAATATTGCCTTGATGAACGAGTTAGCCTTAATTTGCGATCGCCTCAATATTCGCACTCACGATGTTTTAGCAGCAGCTAGAACTAAATGGAACTTTTTGCCATTCACTCCTGGTCTTGTCGGCGGTCACTGCATTGGGGTTGACCCCTATTATTTAACTACCAAAGCAGAAGAACTCGGATATCATCCTGAAGTTATGCTTGCTGGTCGTCGAATTAATGACAGTATGGGAATCCATATTGCTCGCCATCTAGTTAAGCTTTTAATCAAGGCTAACTTATCTATTAAAGGAGCGCGTATCGGAATTCTGGGGCTAACCTTTAAGGAAAATGTGTCAGATGTGCGAAACAGTCGCGTTCCGGATATCGTTGCGGAGTTGCACCAATTTGGTATTTACCCCCTCGTACACGACCCACTAGCTGATAGTCACGAAGCTCAGCGCGAGTATAACATTCAGCTTACAAACTGGGAAGAATTATCTAATCTAGATGGAATTGTGTTGGCTGTTAGCCATCAAGCCTACTTAGATATGTCTCGCGACCAGTTGCTTGCTTGTCTGCGTCCCGGAGGAGTTTTGTTAGATGTCAAGTCTGTTTTTGATACTCTAACTCTGCCAAACAATATTCATTACTCAAGTCTCTAGGAGAAAATACATGGTTAAAGTTTTAGTTACGGGTGCTGCTGGCTTCATTGGGTTTCATCTCAGTCATCGCCTACTATCCAGAGGTGATGAAGTTGTGGGTTTAGATAATCTCAATGATTACTATGATGTCTCCCTCAAAAAAGAACGCCTAGCCCAACTAGAGGGAAAATCAGGTTTTAGTTTTCACAAACTAGATTTAGTAGATAATATAAGTATCGCCCAGCTATTTGCAGAGCAAAGCTTCGATATAGTAGTTAACTTAGCAGCCCAAGCAGGTGTCCGCTATTCACTGAAGAATCCCCATGCATATATAGACAGCAACTTGGTAGGCTTTACTAACATTCTGGAAGGTTGTCGTCACTTTGGCGTTAAACATTTAGTATTTGCTTCCTCTAGTTCTGTCTACGGTGCAAATACCAAAACGCCTTTTTCTGTTCACGATAATGTAGACCATCCAGTTAGTTTGTATGCTGCTACAAAGAAAGCCAATGAACTGATGGCTCATACATATAGCCATTTGTATAATTTACCTACAACTGGACTGCGCTTTTTTACCGTTTATGGGCCGTGGGGTCGTCCAGATATGGCGCTGTTTTTATTTACTAAAGCAATTTTAGCAAAACAGCCAATTGATGTGTTTAATTACGGTAAGATGCGTCGAGATTTTACTTATATTGACGACATTGTAGAAGGTATTGTGCGTGTAATGGATAGAATTCCTCAACCAAATACTGCTTGGTCAGGAGATGCACCCGACCCAGGAACTAGTAAAGCTCCTTACAAAATTTACAACATAGGTAATAATCAACCAGTTGAATTAATGCACTTCATAGAAGTGCTAGAAAACTATTTGGGAATGAAAGCAGAAAAAAAATTACTACCGCTGCAACTTGGCGATGTTCCCGCTACCTATGCAGATGTTGATGATTTGATTAGAGATGTAGGTTTCAAACCTAGCACTTCAATTGAAGTTGGAATTGAACGTTTTGTAGCTTGGTATTGTTCTTATTATCGAGTACAAATACCATTACGTTCGCTTTCTGTGGTAGCTCAGGCTAGTTAAGAAAAATTTCTCCAAAAATGGCAAAGTTCATGCAAATTTTTCTTTACTTACAGATGTTTAAAATCACATGAATACCGTACCAAAAACTATTTGGCACGTTGGTGGAGAAGATATACGTTTCCGCATTCCTCTGTTGTTGGCACTCAGGGATAAAGGATTTAATGTTGGAGCGGTTGGGTCTGAAAATGGAGATGCTTTTGCAAAGTATCAAATTCCATATTTTCAATATACGCTGTCACGGGAAATCAATCCCCTAGCAGATATTCAAGCTCGTACCCAACTTTTCCACTTATTTAGTAAATATAAACCAGATGTTGTGCATGGTTTTGATACTAAGCCAGCGATGATCACACCCATTGTCGCAATGAAGGCGAGAATTCCCGGAAGAGTGCGGACAATTAATGGCATGGGCTATATCTTCTCTTCTAATTCTCCATTAGCACTGACACTTAGACCTATATATCGACATCTGCAAACAAAAGCTTCCGCAGCAGCGGGAATCACAGTATTTCAAAACAATGACGATCGCGAATATTTTCGCAAGCACAAGATGGTCAAGGATGGCTGTGATGATTTAGTTTTAGGTTCGGGTATTGATACAGAAGAGTTGAGCAAAAATCGTCCCAGCCCAGAAAACCTAGCAGCAATCCGCCAAGAATTAGGTTTAGAAGGACAGCTAATTGTCACCATGATAGCGCGTCTTGTTGTTTCTAAAGGCGTAATGGAATATCTTGATGCAGCTAGAATAGTTTGTCAGCAAATGCAAAATGTCAAGTTTATTTTAATCGGCCCGTTTTCGTCAGAAGGACGGCAAGCAGTGCCAATTAAAGCAGTTCAACAGCAAGCTGAATTTGTTTCTTATTTGGGTATTCGTAATGACATACCTACATTATTGGCTTTAAGCGATATCTTTGTTTTACCTAGTTATCGTGAGGGAATGTCACGGGTTTTATTAGAAGCTGGTGCAATGGAACTGCCTTTAATTACAACAAATACACCTGGTTGTAAAGATGTTGTACAAGATAATTGGAATGGGTTATTAGTACCTCCGAAAAATGCCAAATCTTTAGCAACAGCAATTTTGCAACTTCTCAAGTTTCAAGATAAGAGAGTCTTAATGGGTACTCGCAGTGGAATGTATGTACGAGAAAATTTCAGTTTGAAAAAGGTAGCTGATTCCTATACAAACATCTACTACCGCGCTTTAGGATTACTCAATTCAGAACAAGTACAATTGAATAAATCTCAAAGCTAATACCATTTCCATATGAAGATGCATAGAAAGAACCCCACCGCCTGCGGCACCTCCCCTTACCTAGGGGAGGTTGGGAGGGGTTAAAATAATGTGCAGCTTCACAGAGAATTGGTATAAGTCAACTTTCTCTAAAATTAGGGGAATTTTATGGATAGTGAAGTGGAAGCGATTCGCCAGCGTTATGCTCGACGAAAACAACTTCCAGAATCATCTTTATATAATCCCTTGAATCCATCTCGTTACATGAGCTATGAAGAAAAACGGCGCGCTTTCATTCGCTGGATTAATTGGGCTGGTTTAGCACCTGTTCAAGATAAACGAGTATTAGAAATTGGTTGTGGTTTTGGGGATAATTTACTGCAATTTATCTCTTTGGGTTTTCAACCAGAGAATCTGATGGGAAATGAGCTTTTAGAAGAACGCGCTCTGAGGGCAAGATACTTGCTTCCACAAGCATCTCAAGTTTTGCTTGGAGATGCATCCACACTGGAATTAGAGGAAAATTCCTTTGATGTTGTTGTACAAGCAACAGTTTTTACTTCAATCTTTGATGAGGATTTTCAACAACAGCTAGCAAATAAAATCTGGTCGCTAGTTAAACCCCAAGGAGGAATACTTTGGTATGACTTTATTTACAATAATCCTCAAAATCCAGATGTTAAAGGTATTCCTATTAGGCGAATTCATGAATTGTTTCCTCAAGCTGAAATAAAAACATGGCGGTTAACACTAGCGCCACCTATCAATCGCCTAATTACTCAGATTCATCCGAATCTTTATTATTTGCTCAATGTGATGCCATTTCTACGTACTCATGTTTTATGTTGGATCAAAAAATCTTAGTGCATATATTTGCAGAAACATTGTTGCACCTAAAAATATAATTAATATGGAAAAGTTTCTACCTTTTGCATTACCTGATATTGGAGAGGAAGAAATTGCCGAAGTCGTTGACTCTTTAAAATCTAATTGGTTAACTACAGGAGCAAAAACCAAACGTTTTGAACAAGAGTTTGCTGAATTTATTGGGCATGGAGTTGAGGCGATCGCAGTCAATTCCGCCACTTCCGGTTTACACTTAGCTTTGGAAGCTGTAGGCATTAGTCATGGCGATGAAGTTATCACTACAACTCATACATTTACTGCAACTGCGGAAGTAATTCGCTATCTAGGCGCAAATCCCATCTTTGTTGATGTTGATTTAGCAACTCTCAACATCGATCCCGTAAAAATTGCAGCAGCTATTACTCCTCTGACGAAAGCCATTATAGCCGTGCATTTTGGCGGACTTGCTTGTAACATGGAGCCAATTCTAGCGATCGCTCGCAAGTATGGATTGAAAGTAATTGAAGATGCTGCCCATGCCATACCAACAACTTACCAAGGTAAATTGATTGGCAGTCTAGATAGCGATGCCACAGTCTATAGTTTTTATGCCACCAAGCCGATCGCCACTGGTGAAGGAGGAATGGTAGTTACCCGCAATTTAGAAATTGCTCAACGTTGTCGTGTGATGCGGCTACATGGCATCAGCCGGGATGTGTTCGATCGCTACAGTTCAACTAAACCCTCTTGGTATTACGAGGTGGTTGCTCCTGGCTTTAAATACAACATGACTGATTTGGCGGCTTCTTTAGGGATTCACCAACTCAAAAAAGTTTGGTTATTTCAGCAAAAACGAGCTGCGATCGCCGAGCGATATGATGCAGAGTTCGCCGACTTGCCTTTACATCTACCAGCAAAACCTGTTAATGGCGATACTCACTCTTGGCATCTTTATGTAATTCGTTTAGATGCATCTGCAAAAGTCAGCCGCAACACTTTCATTGAGCAGTTGGCTGCTAAAGGCATTGGTTGTAGCGTTCATTATATTCCCTTGCACTTGCATCCTTATTGGCGCGACACATATCACCTGGCTTCAGAAAAATTTCCCTGCGCTTCTGATGCTTACGAACGCATAGTTAGCTTACCAATATATACAAAAATGACCGAAGCAGACCAAACTCGTGTTATTGAAGTCGTGAAAAAAACTTTACTTTAGGAAATTTCAACAAATAAAGAAGTTCCAAGTAAAAAAATATTCCACTGTTTACAGTCAATAGTCAATAGTCAATGATTATCAGTTAACAGTAGGGACGCACAGCTGTGCGCCCGTACATCAGTCAACAACTTCAACCGTAATTAGGTATTATTTTGCTGCAATTTGTTGAGCGTTCACAGTCATTTTTTATCAATCACAAACTGGTAATTGATTATGTTAAAACGACTTTTTGATTTATTTTTTTCTTTAATCGGTACTGTAATTTTGCTGCCTTTATTTATTACTATTGCCATATGGATAAAGCTAGATTCTCCAGGTAATATATTTTTTCAGCAAGTTAGAGTCGGACGCTTTGGACGTGAATTTAAAATTTACAAGTTTCGTACTATGATACAAGAAGCTGAGAAAATAGGTAAACAAATTACAGTTGCCAACGATAAAAGAATTACCCGTAGCGGTAGATTTCTCAGAAAGTATAAGCTAGATGAATTACCTCAACTATTCAATGTTATTAAAGGGGAAATGAGCTTAGTAGGCCCCCGCCCTGAAGTACCCAAATATGTTGCTTTGTATACTGCGGAACAGCGTCGAGTTTTAGAAGTACTTCCAGGCATAACCGATTTAGCTTCAATTAAATTCCACAACGAAAGTGAATTACTCAACGATATGAATAACTCAGAAAATTTCTATATACACGAAATTATGCCTCGAAAATTAGAGTTAAATATGCAATATATCAATCGATTCAGTTTATTTCTCGATCTAGCGATCGTGCTGAAAACTCTGAAACGGGTGTTTGCCATATAAAAATCTTTCAGGACTTACGCAACTGGCACACATATTTTCTGCGATGACAGTCAACAGTCAATAGTCAAAGGTCAAAAATCAAGATTTTTGGACTTGGGAATGCGTGAATTTGGGCAATTTCTGCGAAAAAATATGATACTTGCGTAAGTCCTATCTTTGTTAATTGTCGGTTGTTAGTTGTGATTCAAGTCATTTTTTATTCCTTGGTTTATAGCCAAGGGTTTCTAAATTACCGTGAGGTTTTTTATGAAAATTATCGAATCTTCTCAAGATATTAAACAATATTGGCCGATTGTTAAGCGTCATTGGCTATCAGCTTCAGGTGTTTTTATTTCTGTTTTTGTACTTTTGAGCATTGTGGCGACTTTAAAAAAACCTTCTTACTTGGCAGAAGGAAAATTAAAGTTTGAAAGGACAAATACTACTTCTTCTCTAACGGGTGTAGGAACAGAATTAGGCAAATTAGAGCCGTTAGTCCAAGATAAAAGTAACCCTCTCTACACAGAAGCAGAAGTTATTCGCTCTGTTCCAGTTGTGAACAAAACCTTAAGCACACTTCAGTTAAAAAACGATAAAGGGATGCCCTTAAAATCCAAGACGTTTCTGCAACGACTTAGCGTCAAAGAAGCTAAGGGCGCTGATGTACTCACGATTTCTTATCAAGATATCAATTCAGAGAGAGCTGCAAAAGTAGTTAATACTTTAATGGCTATCTATCTAGAACATAACGTATCTGCTCATAGAACTCAAGTAACAGCAGCTCGCAGATTTCTAGAAAAACAAGTACCAAATGCTGAAATAGTTGTTCGTGAAGCAGAAGCAGAACTTGCAAAGTTTAAAGAAAAATACCAAGTTGTTTCTCTACAAGAAGAAGTAAATCAGGCAGTAGGAATCATTACAGAATTACAAAAACAAATGAGTGCATCTCAATATAATCTAGCTAATGTCGATGCACAATCTCAAGCTATCCGCCAGCAATTGGGTATGAATTCTCAGCAGGCAGTAATGATGACTTCCCTCAGCCAAACTTCAGGGGTACAAGATATTCTTAAAGAAATCCAACAGTTAGAATCACAATTAGCAGCTAGGCGCACTGTTTTACAGAATGACCATCCGCAAATCATTGATTTAGAGGAAAAATTAAAGTCTTTAAACGAACTGCTGCAACAACGAATCACGATGGTTACAGGAACAACTCAATCACTACAAAATCAAAACTTTCAATTAGGAGCATTGCAACAACAACTTTCTGCAAAACTTGTAGAATTAGAATCAACTCGTTTAGGTTTAGTCAACCAAACTAATACTTTATTCAAATTACAAAATGCTTACAAGCGAAGACTCAACAATTTGCCAAGATTAGAACAAAATCAGCGCCAGTTAGAACGTAAAGTCCAAGCTGCTCAATCTACCTACTCACTCTTGCTACAAAAACTGCAAGAAAGCCAAATAGCTGAAAATCAAAACGTAGGGAATGCCAGTTTGATATCTCCGGCGGAAGTTCCCGAAGAGCCAGTTTATTCTTCTATGGTTTTTTACGTGATTGCAGGTTTATTGGCTAGTCTGGCAGCTTTAGCAAGTATGTATATTTCAGAAGCAAGAGATAAATCAATTAAAACTGTTGATGAGGCTAAAGAATTACTGGAGTTGACTTTATTAGGGATAATTCCTGCTGCTAACAAGCCGAAAAAATCCCTTCGTGGCTATGAAGAGCTAGAGTTAGATCTGCAAAAGATTGCTGTTAGAGATACTCCTCGTTCACCAATGAGTGAAGCTTATCGGATGCTGAGGGCAAATCTGAAATTTATGAGTGCCGATAAAGAGTTAAAAGTTATTGTTGTCACTAGTTCTGTACCTAAAGAAGGTAAGTCAACAGTAGCTACTAATTTGGCTGTAGCAATGGCTCAAACGGAGCGTAAAGTTTTACTGATTGATGGAGATTTGCATCGTCCAAATCAGCATAAAATCTGGGGATTGACTAATAGTCAAGGTCTTAGCAATTTGATTGTGGGACAAGCTGAAATCAAAAAAGCTATCAGAAATGTGATGGATAATTTGGATGTCTTGACTTCTGGAGTAGTACCACCTAGTCCAGCTTTTCTGTTAGACTCGAAACGAATGGCGGGTTTAATGGAAACTTTTGCTGCCAATTACGACTTTGTAATTGTTGATGCTCCCTCATTAAATGTTGCTGCTGATGCTGCGACTCTTGGTCAAATGGCTGATGGTGTTTTATTTGTAGTTCGTCCGGGTGTGGTTGATGTGGTTAATGCAACTTTTGCTAAAGAACTTTTAGAAAAATCAGGTCAAAATGTCCTGGGACAAGTGGTGAATGGTGTGATTTCTCAAAATGAACCTTACAGCTACTACTACTTTACCGAGGAAGATTATCCGCAACCAAGTATTAAGAGACAGGAGTCTGGAACTCTTGTAAAATCTTAAAAGTTGCGGGAGTTTTCTGGCTTGATTGCAGATAAATTGTGAAATTACTATTTTGCTAATCGAGCAGCATCAGCAACAGTACGGTATAAAGTTAGTGAATAAACTTATTGAGTTCCTGCACTAACAAATGTACTGTTGTTGATGGATTGTCTTTCGCTGAATTGTGAGGTTCATATTGTTTAAAAAGTTTTTCAGCATTTTTAATAGCAAGAGATTGTTTATCAAATAGCTCATCATAAATTGTTTCGCTATTCTTCTTATATGTCCGCCCCAATAAATAACTTAACTTTTTTAGATAATCACTTCGAGGAATACCAGTATTGAGAAATTCAAAATGCAGCACATACCATAATTCAAACGCTTCATTAGAATAAGCTACTCTAAATCCTTGAGCATTAGCATTTTTAATAGCATTATTAAAATCTTCTATAGTCCAAGAATTGCGATCAAAAACACACCAAACCTGATCGTAATCGTCTTGTTCGTTCAGTTTTTTTGTGCTTTGAACTAGTTTGCTGGGATTTTCTCCTAAACCCTGCACATCTATTTCAACGACATTCTTAGGAACACGAAAACTCCTAAAGTAGTTAGGTTCTGTTTTCTCTCCTTCACACACAATCAAGAATCTCTGCCTGATTTCCCTCGTATTAACTTTTCTAGGCGAATAGCCACGAGAGTTTTCCTTTCTTCTAGGCATGATAATCAATTAGATGATTCAAATTTCCAATATATGGAATAGCGCCATATCTACCTTGAATATAATCATTCTCAAATGATGCATCTTCAGGTATCTTGTATTCAGCTAAAGAGTACAAATCTGTTGCACCATATCTATTCTTTTCAGTAAACCAAATCTGATCTCTACGAAACAGCTTATTGCTAAGCAAATTTGTATCGTGAGTCATGAATATTAACTGAGCATTGTTTGGGTTTGTTTCATTTGAATTAAATAATTCCACAATTGCACGGCTGATTAAAGGATGAATTCTAGCATCAAATTCATCAATGATGAGAACTTTACCATTTTTCAGTGTATCAACAAGAGGCCCTGCCAAAGCAAAGACTTTTTGAGTTCCTTCAGATTCTTGAACATATAAGTTAAAAAATTCTGTAGATATAGGTTTTCCTTTACCATCAAATTTTTGGTGTATAGTTTTAACAGTTGTTACTTTTTTTGTCCCATTTTTTAGAATTATTGATTTGATTTCATCTGACGCTTCACTAGACCAAGAATCAATAGTAACCTCAATTTCTTCTACCTTGATATCGCCAAATCCCAAATCTAATTTTTTGAGCAACTGAAGAATCTCATCTTTATTTTCGTTATTCATTAAACAATTAACTGTGTATCCTCGATAGCCTCGATCATTTAAACCAGAGGTAACTTGGAATCTGTTTGTTAGCCAATCCAATATTTTTTCTGCAATCTCTACATTAAATTGAGCAGATACAGACAAAAAGAGGGCATTTTGTCTTGTTTTCTGTTGAATACCGTCAGCTTTATATGTTTTAGAAATACTAAACTTTTCCAGTTTGCGCTCAAAAAGTTTAGTTTCTTTTGATTTAGGTACATAAAATAACCATTCAGTTACAACCTCGTCACGAGTTGCTTCAAATCCATATCTATATCTCTTGCCATTCATTAAAAATACGATTTCAAAAAAAGATGGTTTGTCTTCGGTTTCAGTGCTGAGTTGAAATCGCTCAATATCTATCTTTTCCGTGCTTTGAGTCTCTTTAGAAGAATTAATCATGAACCATCTCATGAAATTTAAAGCTGTAGCTAGGTTACTTTTCCCACTAGCATTTGCACCGTATATCGCAGCACTTTTAAGTAGTTTTAAATCGTTATCTACTGCAAAAACGTTGTTCTCATCAAGCTTTTTGTCTGTTGCGACAAGGTTAGCCGCCACCATACTAAAGGTGACTTGCTCTTTAAACGATCTGTAGTTCCCAATACTAAATTCGATAAGCATAGTATTAAGTTTAGGCTGAAGACACAAATCTGTGAATAAATCGTAATTTACTGCCTTAAGAGTAGCAATAATTGGGTGAAGATGCTAAAGTATAAGATTTTTTTCTCTGAACATATGTACTGTTATTGAGGTATGGAACATAACGATCGCCTCCACTCGACGATCGCCTATTTTGTTGCTGATAGAAGTGAGGAAAAGTTGAAGTGCAGGGATTACTTGAGATAAATCAGCAAGTTCAATCCCGGAATTGTGCGGGAGAGTGTCCACAAAACGAGGGTTATGTAAAGTAAACCCAGACTCCACTGATACCAAGCAAGTGTGGCGATGATACCTGGTAAATGTTGATCTCGCAGACGAATGTCATTAAATCCTAATTTAACCAGATTATTCAGGCTAAAGTCATAATAATTCAGCCAGTTCCAACGGCGATCGCACAACAAAGGCATATATCTTTCACGAAATGTCGCATTTCTTGGTATCACTGGTAAACGTCCAATCAACAATCGCAACTGCCGAAAGGTACCAACTTCTGTAAAGTAAGATGTGTGCATCAAATCGTGATAACATCCTTGTTGGTAAAGTCGAATCAATAAAGCCACGGGTACGGGGACAATAATAATTAAAAGACACCCCAGCGTTAGCCAAGGTTGTTCAGCATTGCGAAATATAGCTAACAAGCTCAAGAATTCTAAAACGCCAAAGCTCACTAATATAGAAGTAGTTTCGTAAAAAGTGGGAATAATTGCCACAGGAAGCAGACGACGGTAGCGATCCACTAGCCAAAGTAAGCGATCGCCTAATCTTGATACAGATCATTGATCCTTACGCTATAAATTCAGTACATTAGTTCACTTAATACATCATTTTTTTCTAAATTTTCAGCATAATTTCTAGTTGACAAAAGGAAGATTATCTTAACCTCTCACCAATGGCCTCGCCTTTGCGTGAGGCAAATTCATATTCTTAATCAGCAACGCCATATAATTTATCATTTCATATTCTAATATCATGTTTGCTTGATTACTTATTAAACTCTAAGAACCCCACCCCACTAAAGCTACGCTTTGTTTCCCCTCCCCGTGAACGGGGAGGGGTTAGGGGTGGGGTGCAATGACTGTGGGAAACATAACTAATTAACCGGACATGATATAATTCATCAACGCTAAAACTCATTATCCTCTCTGCGTCTCTGCGTCTGTGCGTGAGATAAATCTCCCATAATTCAGCAACGCCTAATTTAGATAAATCAACACCACATCATTCATCACTAACCAGCAGAACAATTTTACCCGTGATAGACCCACTTTCAAGTAATTGATGCGCTGCTGCTGCTTCTGACAACCGAAACTGATGACCAACGTGAATTTTCAACTTTCCCTGATCAATCAATTGACCACACTGTTCGAGAATATCTGCATGGTGCTGAAGACTTTCCTCCAATCCCAGCAACATCGGTGTTAACATTAATTCCAACCCAATGCGGAGATTACGCGTTCTAGCAGATTTCCAAACAGTCTTAGCATCTGGTTCTAGAATCGTCACAATATCGCCATACACACGCACTGCGGGAAAGGTTTGATAAAAAGTTTCACCGCCTACAGTGTCAAAAGCTAAATCTACTCCTTCGCCGCCAGTCCAATCTAAAGCTGCTTGCACAAAGTCTGTTTGTTTGTAAAAAATTACATGGTCAGCACCGAGTTCTCTGACAAAATTCGCCTTTTCTTCAGAACTGACAGTAGTAGAGACAGTAGCACCTTTGAGTTTCGCCAATTGAATCGCTACATGACCGACACCACCAGCACCAGCATGAATCAAAACTCGTTCCCCAGGTTCCAGTCGTCCCCGTTCATACAAAGCTTCCCAAGCAGTGATTAATACTAAAGGTGCTGCGGCTGCTTCTACAAACGAGACTGAAGCGGGTTTACGCGCCACAAACCTTTCATCAACAATAGTATATTCAGCGTAGTTACCTTGGTGTGCGCCCAAGCCGCCATAACAAAAATAAACTTCGTCTCCTGGGCGGAAACGCTGCACCCCAGCACCAACCGCCTCAACGATACCTGCACCGTCACATCCTAAAATAGCAGGCATTTGCTCAGGGTAAAAAGTGCCTCGACTACGAAGTTTAGTGTCAATGGGGTTAACACCAGCTGCTACCAAGCGGACTAAAAGCTCAGTATTTCCTATGGGAACAGTAGGATTTACCACATCCTGTACTTGCAGAACTTCGGGACTACCAGCTGCTGTCATTAAGACTGCTTTCACGATTCTTTCCTCCTACCTCAAGCTAGATGCACACTGATTTGCAACTGTAAAGTAGCATCACAAAACTCATTTAATTTTGACATTTTCCTGGTCAAGTTGTTGTTTTGTCATTAGTCAATGGTCAATAGTCGATAGTCAATGGTCAATAGTCAATAGTCAATAGTTATTCCCCCCTGCTCCTCATCCCCCTCATCTCCCCTGCTCCCTATCCCCCCATCTCCCCTGCTCCTCATCCCCCTCATCTCCCCTGCTCCCTATCCCCCCATCTCCCCTGCTCCTCATCCCCCCATCTCCCCTGCTCCCTATCCCCCCATCTCCCCTGCTCCCCATCCCCCCATCTCCCCTGCTCACATTGTGTAGCTATACTTTACAAAAAGAGATAAAATTTAAACTTTTGTGAGATACACTAGCAGTACTCTGAGAATATTGATTAACTTTTACTCCGGGGTGTCTGCTCATGAAAGCTTTACTACTCTGGCCCATAATGCCCAATTCTTTCTGGTCTTACCAGGAAACCCTTGATTTAGCAGGTTTAGGCTCTACAAATCCGCCATTGGGTTTAATTACAGTGGCGGCGATGTTGCCAAATGATTGGGAAGTCAGATTGGTAGACCGCAATGTCCGCTTGGAGACAGACGAAGACTGGGATTGGTGTGATTTGGTAATCATCTCTGCAATGATTATCCAAAAAGAGGATTTGGGCGAGTTGATTGCTAAAGGGGTAAAATTAGGTAAAAAGGTAGCAGTGGGAGGCCCTTTCTCTACATCAGTACCGGAATTTGCTTTGGAAGCGGGAGCTTCTTATCTAATTTTAGACGAAGGGGAATGCACTATTCCCATGTTCTTGGAAGCTCTGGCACGAGGAGAAGAACAGGGAATTTTCCGCTCCACTGAAAAACCTGATGTGACTCAAACTCCCGTACCCAGGTTTGATTTGCTAGATTTAGATGCCTACATGGCTGTCACCGTACAGTTTTCACGCGGATGTCCATTTCAATGTGAATTTTGTGACATCATCAACTTATTTGGTCGCAAACCGCGCACGAAAACACCTGAGCAGATGCTAGCGGAATTGGAAGTATTATATGAAATGGGCTGGTATCGCTATGTGTTTATCGTCGATGACAACTTTATTGGCAATAAACGCAATGCTAAAGTATTTTTGCGGGCATTAATTCCGTGGATGGAAGCACACAATTATCCTTTCCCGTTAATCACAGAAGCTTCGCTGAATCTGGCAGAAGATGATGAATTAATCGAATTGATGGTCAAAGCTGGCTTCACTATAATATTTATGGGCATTGAAACACCAGATGTTGAAAGTCTAACAGGAATTCACAAAGAACAGAATACCCGTCAGTCCTTGACGGAATCGTGCCATAAAATCACACAAGCTGGATTGCAAATCATGTCTGGCTTTATCATCGGTTTTGACAATGAACGTGCTGGTGCAGGGAAACGCATTCAGCAATTTGTAGAAGACACAGGTATTCCACAAGCGCATCTGAGTTTACTGCACGCATTGCACAATACAGAAATGTGGAATCGCCTCAAGCAAGAAGACCGTTTATACGAAGGTATAACGACAGTTTATCAAGGTTCATTGATGAACTTTAAACCGACTCGACCTGTGGAAGAAATTGTAGCGGAATATATTGATTGTTTCTGGAATCTTTATGAACCGCTACCTTACTTAAAACGGACTTTTCGCCACTTTATGATGATGAAGGGTGAGCGTCCGAAAATCAAACGTCGCCTGACTTGGCATGAAATGCGACTGTTTTGGATGGTTTGTTGGCGACAGGGTGTAGTTCGATCCACAGGTTTTACTTTTTGGTGGCAATTAATCGCGATCGCCCTACAAAAACCCAATCTATTCTACGACTATTTTGTCGCTTTAAGTTTAGGCGAACACTTTTTCACTTTCCGTCATCAGGTGAAAGCACGACTAGAAACACAACTAAAGGAATTTCAGCAACACAAGCAAGCACAAGAGCAGGAAAAAGCTGGTTATCAGCTAGAGGCTGTTAGCTGATATTTGGGAATTGGGCATGGGGTATTGGGAATTGAGGGAAAATTTTCCCCCCATCTCCCATTCTCCATTCAGTTCCCCCTTCCCGAAGCGGGAAGGGGGTTAGGGGGTTAGGTCTATTTCTATACCTGTACCTCACCAGATTGAAAATGGCTATAATAAACGCGAACATGATATTATTTGTCATTTTGTCATTTTGAATTTTGGAGAGTATATTCCAAACATGCTGCCAGAACTATATCCAGGCAACGTGTTTGATTATACTAAAGACAATAATTCAATACCACAGCTTTTGTTGTGGTTATGAATGGAGAAGTTGTCATTACCACAAAGTTTGCGTTGATAACTAAAATAAACCCTGTGGTTATGAATGAACAAGCTGTCGTTACCACAGATGTTTCATCCATAAGGAACCTTTAAGCTGTCGTTACCACGCCTTAAGCTGTGGTTATGAATGAACAAGCTGTCGTTACCACAGATGATTCATCCATAAGAAACCTTTAAGCTGTCGTTACCACGGCTTAAGCTGTGGTTATGGATGAACAAGCTGTCGTTACCACAGATGATTCATCCATAAGGAACCTTTAAGCTGTCGTTACCACGGCTTAAGCTGTGGTTATGGATGAACAAGCTGTCGTTACCACAGGGTTTAATTAATAAATAAAATAAACCCTATCGTGACCACAGCAAAAGCTGTGCTTATGAATGAATAATATCATGTCCGTTTAAACACTTATCATATCTGTTCAGGTCGGTAATGGGTAATAGGTAATGGGTAATGGGAAAGAAAAATACAGTTTAACAATTACCAATTCCCAATTACCAACAAGACCAACCATATCGTAAGTAATTAGCCGGACTTGATATAATATCAAGTCCGCGTGATTACTTAGAATTCAGAGTACGTATAGAAAAATCTTAACACCCTCGCCCCTGCACCGAAAGCTCCCCTGCAAGGGTGCAGTCTTAATAACTCTATTACTTCCCAGAAAGTGGAGTCCAATCACCAGAAGGGACAAAACTTGCCCAGTAGAACGGGTGTTGATATTTGGGATTAGACAGAAACTCAAGCTGTACCTCTCGTAGTGCTTCATGTCTGCCTTTCCCTGCTTTTAACTTTTGGTAATACTTCACCATCAGTTCTTTAGTACCACCATCGCTTACCTTCCACAAACTCAACAGTTGGCTTTGACTCCCCGCAATCACTAAAGCACGACGCAACCCATAAAGCCCATCTCCAACTTTCACATCACCCAGTCCAGTTTCGCAAGCAGATAGCACTACTAACTGCGTTCCGCGTAAATTTAATCCTGCCATTTCCAAAGCTGTGAGTACACCATCATCATTGCTGGAGACTGCTTTGGAGCGAGTATTAAACCCTGCTAAAGCTATTCCTGAACGCAACAAGGGATTTTCCAGATTTAAGATTTTTGGCTGTTGTAAATCAAACTCATTTGGTTGTAACTTTACTTCTTGATCTGGGAGAAAGAAGCCGTGAGTTGCTAAGTGCAAAATACTGGGAGTAGGAAGTTGTTTTATAGCTGTTTCTGTGGCTAGCTTCTCTGATATAATTTTTGTCTGTGGAAAAACTGCTTTAATACTTTCTGCTTCTTGAGTTGTGGCTTGCAGTGGCTTAACAGACAAATTAGCTAACTCAGTGGAGCGTCGGTGATCAAAGCTGCGTGTGTTATCAGATTTCGGCTTGGCAGCGATCGCATTATCTTGTTGGTTGTAATCAATGTTAGCAAACACCACAGGAGCCGAGGTGCTACCAGTGTATAATTGTAACCTGAGCAAATCTCGCCCACTGCTGAAATAGGAGAAAGCATAACGCTGAATTAGGTATTTACCTTGTTCATCTTGTAACGCTTCAAAAGGAATCAATGTCAACTGTGCATCGGGTGAAAGCAATAGATGACGCGCATCACCCAACAGTGGGCGAATGGGTGCCATGACTTGCTGATCTAATGTCCGCGCGAGTTTTTGCACAGATGCGATATCGCTAACAGGCTCAACTTTGAAGATTGAGCGATCGCTTTCTCGGTTATCATTTTCTTTAATAGCATTATTTTTGTTCTCCTGATTCGTTTCTAAAGGAGATTTGTTTGCTAAAGCTTCTCGCAGATTCGTCACAGACTTGTCAATAGCCGCAGCATCACCTAAGTCTATCCACTTTGGTTCACCAGAAGAACGCAGCACCGCCGCAGCATAACGCGGTTTGCCGTATTTTTCAGTTGATTTGGCTTTGGGATTAAATGGTTTATACAACACAATTTCTACCAAAGCTGCATCTAGTGGTATCTTAGTTTGGATAGCTGCTAACTCTGCTGGTTGGGTGGTGGTGCGGAACTCAGCATTAAGACGGCTGATAGCATCTTCTAGGCGTTCTTTCTCTGCTTCTAGTTGTTTAAATTGCGCTTGATATTGTTCAGGTGTTAGCTTTCCCTGTCCCCTGTATACCAGTGTTGATAACTGTTGCAGTACATTCAACCATTCATCTAATAATTTTTTCGTTTCTGGCTTCTGTGCTAGTTGACTGCGTAGCGTTTGTATGTTGTCGGCAACGGCATCTAGTACCAGCCCTTTACGGCGTAATACTGTTGTTAGTGCCAGGCGTGATACTGTGGGATTCTTGGCAGCTTTTTGGAAGGCGAGAGAAACAGCAAGGTTGGTTGACGATGTAAAGATTTTAGCATAGTTTTGTTTTCTCTGTTCTGAACCAACAGCAAAGATGAGTGGCAAATTATGCTTTTCAACTTCTAGCTCACGGCTGAGAAAGTCAGTAGTACGAATCATATCACCTTGCGCCCAATACAGTGATACCAAATTGCTGAGGCTAGTGGCAACATCAGGATGTTTTTTATCCAGTACTTTCTCATAAATTGCCAGCGATCGCAAAAACAGCGGTTCTGCTTTTTTATAGCTTCCCTGTTCTCGGTAAAGTTCTGCCAAATTGTTGAGACTAGTGGCGACAGAGGGATGATATGCACCCAGTACTTTCTCTGTTATTGCCAGCGATCGCAAAAACAGCGGTTCAGCTTTTTCATAGCTTCCCTGTTCTTGGTAAAGTCGTGCTAAATTGTTCAGGCTTTCTGCGACATCAGGATGATATGCACCCAGTACTTTCTCTCTAATCGCCAGAGATCGCACAAACAGCGGTTCAGCTTTTTCATAGCTTCCCTGTTTTTGGTAAAGTGCTGCCAAATTGTTGAGGCTAGTGGCGACAGAGGGATGATATGCACCCAGTACTTTCTCTTTTATTGCCACAGATTGCACAAACAGCGGTTCAGCTTTTTCATAGCTTCCTTGTTTTAGGTATAGCATAGCCAAATTGTTGAGGCTAATGGCAACATCAGGATGATATGCACCCAGTACTTTCTCCCTAATCGCCAAAGAGCGCAGATACAGAGATTCAGCTTTTTCATAGCTTCCCTGTCCATCGTAAAGTACTGCCAAATTGTTGAGACTAGTGGCGACATCAGGATGATATGCACCCAGTACTTTCTCTTTTATTGCCAAAGATCGCACAAACAGCGGTTCAGCTTTTTCATAGCTTCCCTGTGCATTGTAAAGTGTTGCCAAATTGTTGAGACTAGTGGCGACATCAGGATGATATGCACCCAGTACTTTCTCCCTAATCGCCAAAGAGCGCAGATACAGAGATTCAGCTTTTTCATAGCTTCCCTGTGCATGGTAAAGTTCTGCCAAATTGTTGAGGCTAGTGGCGACATCAGGATGATATGCACCCAGTACTTTCTCTTTTATTGCCAAAGATCGCACAAACAGCGGTTCAGCTTTTTCATAGCTTCCCTGTGCATTGTAAAGTGTTGCCAAATTGTTGAGACTAGTGGCGACATCAGGATGATATGCACCCAGTACTTTCTCAAAAATTGCCAGAGAGCGCAGATACAGAGGTTCAGCTTTTTCATAACTTCCCTGTTCTTGGTAAAGTGCTGCCAAATTGTTGAGGCTAATGGCGACAGAGGGATGATATGCACCCAGTACTTTCTCTTTTATTGCCAAAGATCGCACAAACAGCGGTTCAGCTTTTTCATAGCTTCCCTGTGCTTGGTAAAGTGCTGCCAAATTGCTGAGGCTAGTGGCGACATCAGGATGATATGCACCCAGTACTTTCTCAAAAATTGCCAGAGAGCGCACAAACAGCGGTTCAGCTTTTTCATAGCTTCCCTGTTTTTGGTAAAGTGCTGCCAAATTGCTGAGGCTAGTGGCGACAGAGGGATGTTCTTTACCCAGTACTTTCTCTGTTATTGCCAGAGAGCGCACAAACAGCGGTTCAGCTTTTTCATAGCTTCCCTGTTCTAGGTATAGTACAGCCAAATTGCTGAGGCTAGTGGCGACAGAGGGATGTTCTTTACCCAGTACTTTCTCTTTTATTGCCAGAGATCGCAGATACAGAGGTTCAGCTTTTTCATAGCTTCCCTGTGCATTGTAAAGTAGAGCCAAATTGTTCAAGCTATTGGCGACATCAGGATGATATGCACCCAGTACTTTCTCTCTAATTGCCAGCGAACGTAGATACAGAGGTTCAGCTTTTTCATAGCTTCCCTGTTCTCGGTACAGTACAGCCAAACTGTTCAGGCTAGTAGCCACATCAGGATGATATGCACCCAGTACTTTCTCTGTTATTGCCAAGGCGCGTTCTGCTAGGGGGATGGCTTGACTGTATTTACCTTCCCCATACAACTGAACGACTTGTTGATTCAGTCGCTTGGCTTCCTCCAACTCTGCTGACTGTTGTGCTGACAGTGGCGGCTGAGATTGTCCTGTCACTTCCCTTGGAATGCTTACCAGTAACCCTAATGCCATTGCTGCTGTCATTGACCAGCAAAGCAATTTCATGCTAACTGATATTTGAGTTTTTGACTTTGAGAACCGTCGAGACACTTACCTCAGCTCCCTGACTAAGTTGGGTAATAATGATTTTTTAGATCTTGCTTCTTCCCCTGAGTACGCCTTGAACTTAAGTTCAAGGCTTATAGCTAAAGTCCGCTAAAACGGACTGAAATTTATATTTAGTTAGCTTTAGCTTACTTCAGCTTTGAGCCAAGAAATTTATTTCTTGGCGGTAAATTGGGCAGGTGCGAGATTTGTATAAGATTACTGCCAGTTCAAAAACGCTATAACAGCAAAAATAGGTAAAAAAGTTGACTTTTCACTTTCAGCATAAATCCTATATCATGTCCGCTTGATGACTTAAACCTGAAGAACCCCACCCCGCCAAAGCTACGCTTTGCCTCCCCTCCCCGTGAACGGGGAGGGGCTGGGGGTGGGGTTCCGACTGCATTGCAACAAAGTGAGAACCGCTATAGGTAACTTAGATAAACGCTGCATCATTTCTCACAACCGCTTCAGAACTAATTCTTATATATCTTCAAGCGCTGGGGGGTATGTAAAAACCTAATTTTTACATATCCTCTCCCATCTGGGAGATATATGTCAGTGTTAGCAACCATCCCAGTATCAGCACTTGATTTAACGTGAGTTCGACAAGCGCTGTTTTGACCTCTCCCCCGGCCCCTCTCCTACCTTGAGAGGGGAGTAAAACCGTGATTTTTTCGTTTCTCCTCCCTCGCCTTTTAGGAGAGGGAGGCTGGGAGGGAGAGGTTCATCGAACTCACGTTGATCTATAAGGAGTTCATCATGTCTAATTCTAATCATTACTCACATAGCGATCGCCTTGGAAAATATACCAAATTTGGATTAATGATATTAGGTGTGCTATTTGTAGGCAGTATCTTGTCTCAATGTGGAAACGATAGAAATACTTTCAATCGAGCAGAAGCTGCTTACAAACAAGCAAATTGTCAAACAGCAATCAACTTATTTAACAACATTGTTGACAGCCCAACATTAGATGAAACTGAAATTGCCCGTGCTAAAGCCCAAAAAGCCGAATGTGAAGTCTTTCAAACAGGAGTTGACGCACAAAACCAGAGCAATTTAACCACAGCAATGGAATCATATACCAAATTCATTGAAAGTTATAATAATAGTCCACTGCTGCCTGTGGTTCGTCAAAAAACTTTTAGTTTGTTGCAGCAGTCACAGCCTGACAAAATTGTCCAGCCTTCAGTTTGTGACCGATTTAATTTAATTCTGCAAAATCAACTGCTACCCGAACCCAAGAAAAACTTACCATATTACTATCAAGCCTGTGGTCAAGCTTACGCTAAAAACGCCCAATATAATCAAGCGATCGCTGTATACGAAAACTTTCTGCAAAACTATCCAAAACACAGTTTAGTACCGAAAATCAAAACTGCCCTAGCAACAGTCACCTTAGCAGCAGCTAAAACCGACAGTGCTGGGGAAATATCCCCACCAAGCCCCACAGGCAGAACCGCCACAGGTTCTACTGTTGTGTTCATCCGCAACGACTCACCAGAACCGATGCAAATTGTATTTAGCGGTTCCCAGCCCCGGTTTGAAGAATTACAACCTTGCAAAGACTGTCAAAAATATGTTGACACAGCACCAAAGCGATGTCCAGCTAAAGGCCCTTTAGGACGATATGTTCTCAAACCCGGAACCTATGACGTTGTTGTGAAGTCTGCCGGTGGTAGGGTGCGACCATTTACAGGTCAATGGACATTAAAAGACGCTACAGAGTATGCTCATTGCTTCTACATTATCACAGGGCTGACTCCTCCAGTGAGTCAAAATCCTAATTAATCATTGTATTGTTTGACCAGCGCGATCGCTTGACTTCATCAATTAAAAATCATGACAAATAATAACTACCTGGAATTTCCCTAAACCTTAATAGACAAATTATCTAAATATGCATTACGAACAATTGCAAAACAACAAATCAATAAAAAATAACAATGGTAAATTGTTGACATCATTTCAACGCCAACTATTGTTAAAAACTCTTGAGCAAGACTTAAGTGAAACATATCGCCAGCGGATTCAAATTATGTTGTTGGCAGATGAAGGAAAATCACAAACACAAATTTGTCACATGGTGAAATGCTGTCCGGCTACAGCCAGACATTGGATACACATTGCCCGTAGTGGCATGGCACATCAATGGCAATCATCACCAATTGGTCGTCCCAAAGCCGTCAATGAAGAATATTTAGAACATTTGCAAGAACTTGTTAGTAAAGACCCCCGCGATTATGGTTATAGTTTTCGGCGGTGGACAGCAAACTGGTTAGGCAAGCATTTAGCAAAAGAATTGGGAGTGAAAGTAAGCGACGGTCACATCAAACGCTTACTCAAACAAATGGGATTATCGACAAAAGCCAAACCCAGTAATACCTCAGATAACTTACCTGAACAACCCAATAATTCGCAAATTTTTATTGGTGATCTCAAAGCTGATAATTTGCCAGATGAAAGTGAAAAAATACCAACTCGCTTCTTGCAATTAGAAATTCATTAATAAAATTTTCGATAAACAATATCATGTTGCCAGCTATCAATATTATTAATGAGGATATTTTCACCTGATGCAAAATATCCTGTAAAATACCTGAGATAATTGAGCAGATTATCACACGCAAAATTATTCAAACAAACGCTATTGAAGCAGGTATCACAATAGCAACAGAAGAACTTCAAAAAGCAGCAGATAAAACGCGGTTAGTGAATAAACTCTTAAATGCTGAAGATACTTGGACATGGTTGACAAAATATCATCTTTCTCTAGAAAATTTTGAAGAAATTGTATATACAAATCTGCTTTCAGCTAAGTTAGCTGCTCATCTGTTTGCAGATCAAATTGAAGCATACTTTTATGAGCATCAACTCGATTATATTGGTGTAGTGATGTACAAAGTGATGTTAGATGATGAAGATTTAGCCTGGGAACTTTTTTATAGCATTAAGGAAGGTGAGAGGAGTTTTTTTGATGTGGCTCATCAATATATTCAGGATGTAGAATTACGACGCAAAGGCGGATATCAAGGAATAGTGCATCATCCAGATTTGAATCCTGAAATTTCTGCTGCTGTATTTGCTGTTCAGCCGCCACAGCTTTTAAAACCTATTGTGACTGCTCAGGGAATACATTTGATTTTGGTTGAAGAGATTATTCAACCACAATTAGATGAGAAGCTTCATCAAGAAATTGCTGCAAATTTGTATGCTATGTGGTTAAATCAACAACGCCATCAAGCTCAATTTAATATTGAACTTGACTAAGTAGGTAGGCTTAATTAAATGTAATATCTCCGAAGCGAGGAACGAAGCAATCGCTGTGGACTGGGATTGCTTCGTCGTTCCTCCTCGCTTCGGACAGTCCATATTATATTTATTTATACCCATCTACTTACTATATTTATTTATGCCCATTTACTTAAAGTAAGTTGATTAATTTTGTACTTTTCTACTCCAAAGAAGGTAAATTATTCGGGTCAATACCTTGAGATTGCAAATAAGCAATCAGTCGTTCTTTTTGCTGGCGTTCTTGTTCAGCACGTTGGCGTTCTTGTTCAATCTGTTCCACAGCCCAAGGTAAGAAATTACCAGCTTCATCCCACCACCGCAACCAATAACCAGTTCGGGATTCTTTAGTACCTTGCCAAGTTCCTAGAAATAAGTTCATTGCCTCAACCCAATGACGACCATTTTCATTGGGTTGTTTTAATTCATAGCGTTTATTTTCTAATTGATAAAATTCTAATAAACCGCCATCTGGGTCAAAAATTGCATAAATGGGTATCTGCAAAATTTGCTCGTAGAAAAACCATTTTCCTGGTGGATAAGTGCGCTTGACTGAATATTCTCCGCCCTCGGTGTCGGAGAGAAACTCTATCACAATTGCCGGAATATCACCTTCTAAATTTGGTGTATAACTTTTACGATTTTCCACAACTTGATTAACCGACGGTACGTAAAGCCAGTCAGGTGCTTTAACTATAAATTGCCCGTTAACAGTTGCACAAAGACCAAAATTGGAAGCTATTAACATCTGGGATTGGATGAAACCACTGATTTCTAAACTTTCACGCAAAGCACCAGCCAAAATTGGCTGTCCGATATTCTCCACTGGTTCATCCTCTAATTGAAAATCGTCGGGCAACGCTTCCCAAGAGATTACTGGTTCAGTTAGTGATTTTGCTTCACCGAGTTGGGTTGCCATAAACAGAACATGAATGTAAATTTATTTTTTATTGTATAGCTTTTAGGAAAGGTGTGCAGGCGATCGCCTGCACAATCATCTGCCGTCTTTATATGCTAAATTACCCTGATTGACAAGATTTTTGTCCAGTTTTTACATATCCTCTCACCGCCTGAAGATATATGTCTGTGAGTTACCAGTTGACTATCACCTGGTTGGACAATAAATAACTTCTGAACTATCCCTAAACAAGGACAAATCTTATGAAACATATGATGCGATCGCTAATTTTAGCTGCTGCTGGTATTTTTGTCTCTATGCAAGTCGTCTCTGGACAACATTAAGCAGTAAAGCTCGAAATTTGCCTAAATAACTAATAGTGCAAGTTTATTAAAAACATCACAATTATGGAGTAGGCTGTGAAAATAATCCCTCAATTCATGATATTCTTGATGATTTCGACTACCATCTCTATATTTTCTCAGTTTACTAATAAAAATTGGATATCATTCATTGACTTGCCAGATAATAAAGTTTTAGCACAAACTTCAAATAACAATGTCACCACCAATCAAAATCAGACTTATAATCAAATACTAAAAACTCTAGCTGAACAAAATCGAACCTCAGCAGCACTGGAATTTTCCGAACGTATCCGCGCTCGTGCTTTTGTGAATTTATTGTCCAACCAAATTGGTCAAACTTCAGCCAACCCACCTAATATTGACCAAATCAAACAAATCGCTAAACAACAAAAAGCTACATTAGTACAGTATACCATTGTCACCGACGAAATTAACCAAAATAATCAACAAATAAACCGTGATTCAGAACTATATATTTGGGTAATTAGACCAACGGGTGAAGTTGATTTTCAGCGCGTTGACTTAAAACCCCTATGGCAGAAATTTAATTTATCTTTGAGTGATTTTATTCTCAGAAGTCGTGAAAAAATGGGTGTCAGCAGCAATGATCATAAAGGAATATTTCCCATCAAACCAGACGCATCAGGACAACAAGCTAGTCCAAAAGAACAACTACAGCAGCTACATGAAATTTTAATTGCACCCATCGCCAAGATTTTGCCAAAAAATTCACAAGAACATGTGATTTTCATTCCTCAAGGTGAATTATTCTTAGTTCCCTTTGCCGCCTTGCAGGATAGAAATGGCAAATATTTAATTGAAAAACACACTATTAATATTGCACCCTCTATCCAAGTCTTGGACTTACTATACCAACAAAAACAGCGGATTCAAGGTATCGCTAAAGATGTTTTAATTGTTGGTAATCCTACTATGCCCAGCATTGCATGTAAACCAGGAGAAACACCCCGAAAACTATCACCTTTACCAGGGGCTGAACAAGAAGCAAAAGCCATTGCAGAGATTTTGCATACCCAAGCATTGACAGGTAATGCTGCAACTGAGACAGCAGTCGTGCAGCGAATGCGGGAAGCGAGAATAATTCACTTGGCAACTCAAGGAGTCTGCAATCATATTCAGGGAACGCAGACATTAGGCGCACTGGTATTAGCTCCTGAGCAAGGGGGTGACAGTTTGCTGACTTATGAAGAAATTTTGAACTTAAATCTAAAAGCAGAGTTAGTTGTACTCAGCGCTAATGATACAGCATTAGGCAAAATCACAGGAGATGGGGTGATAGGCTTGTCGCGCTCTTTCTTTGTCGCAGGGGTTCCTAGCATAGTTGGCTCTTTGTGGGATGTATCTGATAAATCAACAGTGTTATTAATGACAGAGTTTTATCAAAAATTAAGTGAAAATCCAGATAAGGCTTCTGCTTTACGTCATGCGATGCTAGCAACTAGGAAAAAATACCCTAATCTTAGAGATTGGGCAGCTTTTACCTTGATTGGTGTTTCGTAGTTCCAGAGAAGTTGAGATGATAACTATGCGTTTTCGCAAAATGATTGTAATTGCTTTGAGTGCTTTTCTGGCTACATTTGTACCAACATTGCCGCAGAATTTTTCAGTACTTTTCTCGCTACCACAGGTGTCGGCACAAACAGCGAATAATCAAATAAACCAAAATTCTGCTGTGTCAGGGAGTTTTATTGATTACTTTGCAGAGGAGAGGCAATTCAAATCACACAAGGTAAGTAAGCCGTGGGTTTTGGGCGACCATAGCGACAATGCAGACATATCCTCAACCTCTGCAATGGGCTGCATTTACGTTGATTGGGGAAGCTGAGTAGGTAGCGGGGGAGCAGGGGAGCAGGGGAGCAGGGGAGCAGGGGAGCAGGGGGGGAAAGGTGAGAGTATTAACAACTGACAACTAACAACTGACAACTGACAACTGACAACTAACAACTAACAACTAACAACTGACAACTGACAACTGACAACTAACAACTAACAACTGACCACTGACAACTAACAACTGACAACTAACAACTAAAAGTAGAGTCAAAATTTATGAAACGCATCACATCTGGTATTTTGCTAACTGCTTGTATTTGGTCTGGGTTGGGTATGTTCTGCATTCCACCGCAAGTGACAGCGGTTGCTCAAAGTCAAGAAGGCAGTGATTTATTTTACATTTATAAAGGACAACGTATTCCTCTAAATCAAAGGCAGGATGCGATCGCTGTCTCTTTTAAGAAGATTGGTACTCGTGGTATTGCGGCTCAACCTTTTTATCTGCAACTCCAAGAATCACTCAAAGGTGGTGTTCGAGGCGGTAATTCACCTACAGTTAGTCCTTTGGGTGAAAACTATGCTGTTGTCAGTCTGCCATCTCAAGTTCCCGATATTGCCGCAACTATTCAGCAGCGCATTCAACAACAACCTTATGTGGAAAATACCCTACCAGTACTAACTCGCCAGGAAACCAAAGAAGTTATTGTTTTGCCCAATGAAATTATTGTGAGCTTTGAACCCAAAGTTTCACAAAGTCAAAGACAAGCTATTTTACAGCAGAATAATTTGGCAATTGTACGTCCGTTGCGCTTCAATCGCGATCGCTATCTAGTAAAGTCCACAGCAGCGGCTGGAACACAAATTCTCAATGTCGCTAACCAACTATACAACGTTAAAGGAGTCACTTCTGCTGCTCCCAACTTTATCCAATCAGTTAGTAAAAAGGACTGGGGACTAGGGGCTGGGGACACTTCGACAAGCTCAGTGCATCGCTGGGGACTAGGGACTGGGGACTGGGGCAAGAGTTTTCTTAATACCCAATCCCCAATACCCAATACCCAATCCCCATTACCTAATACCCAATCCCCATTACTAGGATTCGCGTGGCATTTGGACAGTGAACCTTTAAAACAATGTTTGTCACAGCCGATATCTAGTTGGGAATCACTGCAAAACTGCCTGCAACAACCGACTGCGGGTACAAAGTCTACTGTATCCCGTACAGATATTCGCGTCACTGATGCCTGGAAACATAGTAACGGCGGACGTGGTGTAGTTGTAGCAGTTTTAGACAGCTTGATTCAATGGGATCATCCTGATTTGGCTGGTAGTTTGTACACCGTTAAAGCTGCTGACAAATGCCCAACTGAAATTCACGGCTGGGATTTTTCTAGTGGTGGTAATAGTCTCGAACCCTGTGAAATCGGTGATGGCGATACGCGCATTAGTCGTGACGAACTCGCCATCCTCAAAGCCAGATTTCAAGATACTTTCAAACTATCTGATGCCGAACTAGTGCAGCAATACCCCGAAGAGGCGTTGGAAGTTAAGCAAAACAAGCCAGATTATTCTGTAAAGCAAATTGCTGATGTTTTACGTTACGTTTTTCGGACTTACAAAGTCGGGGGAGAATTTCATGGTACTTGGGTGAGTGGTGTAATTGCAGCTAAATCCCAAAATGGGCAAGGATTAGTGGGTGTAGCTCCCAATGCTCAAATTTTACCTGTGCGGCTGTTTGGATTAAATGGTAGTTATAGCCCTTCTGCTTATATTGAGGCTATTGGCTATGCTAGCGATCGCGGTGCTGATATCATTAATCTCAGCTTGGGTAGTACTCTCCCTAGTCAAGGAGAAGAAGAAGCGATCGCTGATGTCCTCAAAGCCAACCCGAAACTGGTAATTGTCGCTTCTGCTGGTAACGAAAACTCCAACCAAGTAGCCTATCCCGCTGCTTATCCGGGAGTGGTTGCTGTTGGTGCAACTAATATTGTAGGGAATCGCGCTCCTTATAGTAACTACGGCAAAGGATTAGATTTAGTTGCGCCAGGAGGAGATTTTGACACACCAGGATTTATAGGTGGAATTCCCACCACAGGCGGTACTTGGCTAGATGCTTTTTGGCAAGGAATACCTAACCCTAACTCTCGTTGGTCTTCAGTGCTAGATCAACGCGGCAAATATTGGTGGGTGCAGGGTACATCTTTCTCTGCGCCAGCCGTAGCCGGGGTAGTGGCATTAATGAAAGGCGAAAATAAACAAATTCGCAGAGAACGTTTAGTTAGTATCCTCAAATCTACAGCTAGTTATGAATGGCTAAATATCTCTGACGAAGATGCCAGGGTATATCGTTCACAGCGGCGCAAAGGTGCAGTATCTTCTTCAGTCAAAGGACAGCAGTACTTCTTTGGTAAAGGACTTGTGAACGCAGATGCAGCAGTGCAAGCGGTGAAGCAAAGACGATGAAGGCGCGGAGGCTATTGTCAGATCCCCGACTTCTTGAAGAAGTCGGGGATCTGACAGTAGCGTGACAAGGGCTGTCCGGCCCGCCAATAACGGACGGGCGAGACGCCCATTCCACAAGAGTCAAGCTAATGCACAAATTTAGTCTTCGCAGTTTAGATATTCCCAGTTCTCAGTTCCCAGTCCTAAAGGTGTGTTCCTCTGCCTACTGAAGTAAGAAAAGTAAGAAAAGTAGGAAAATTTATTTTGAATTATTAAAAAAACCGTAATATTACTGAATAAGCCTTGCTTGATCAAGCTCCAGAATGTATTTTAAAATGTATCGTTAACAAAAGCGCTAACAAAAAATACACCAGCATAATGGAAAAGCTTTGCTCTAGTGCATTGTTACCAAATAACCAAGGTAATCCCATATTTGGCGTAATTGGCGATCGGGATAGCTCCAGAGACAAAAAGTCAAAGGTGTCCTCAGTTAAATTAGGTGACGAGATGAAACAAGCAAAAACCACGCGTAAACGGGGAGTTTTGTTAACTTCTGTGGGTCTGAAGCGCTTACAGAGGGCAATTCGGGCTGTAGAGATCAAGCAGAACAAGGGCCATCGCTTCAGCTTAGACGAGTTAAGCGATCGCATGAACATATCCACAAAAACCTTGAATCGGTTATGGTATTCGAGTGTAAGTGTGGATCGGCGAACGCTCAAACTATGCTTTAACGCTTTTGGTCTGGAATTATCTGAAGAAGACTATAGCATTGAGACTGTAGAAGACAATCAAACCGCTCAAGCCTTGTATTCAAGTTTGGACTCCCACGACAAACCGATATATCCGTTGACATCAATAGTTAAAAGCTCTTTGAGTAGACAACAGCCCAGAAATTTGGAGTTTTATTGCTCATACCCAGATGGCCCTGTTCCCCTAGATTCTCCCCTTTATATCAAACGTCCACCCATTGAGGAGCTTGTCTATCAGGAAATAACTCAACCAGGTTCTGTGATTCGCATTCATGCTCCCAGAGAAATGGGTAAAAGCTCTCTGGTGCTGCGGCTGTTAGCTTTTGCCCACCAACAGGAATATTACACGATCAAATTAGATTGCCACCAAATCGATGCCTTCTGTCTGAGTAATTTAGACCAATTTTTCCGTAGTTTTTGCTGGCGACTAGCTACAGAATTAGGCATTGATCCCCAACTAGATGCCTACTGGGATGAAGAAATTGGCAGTAAGTTCAGCTGTAGTTTCTACTTGAAAAATTACTTACTCAAACAAATCCAACGTCCAATAGTCGTTGTGTTAGAGCGAGTTGACCGCTTTTTTGAATATCCCCAAATTGCTCAAGAGTTTTTTCCTTTGTTGCGATCGTGGCATGAGGAAGGACATCAAGATAGTAACTGGCAGAAACTCAGGCTAGTGATTGTTTACTCTACAGAAGTTCATTTGACTTTCGATATCAACCGCTCTCCGTTCAACATTGGATTACCATTGCGTCTGAGCGATTTTACTCTCCAACAGGTAGAAGAATTAGCTCGTCAGCACGAACTGAAATGGAAGTCTCGTAAAGAGGCGAGCAAATTGATGTCTCTCGTGGGTGGACATCCAGCACTGATTCGGATTGCTCTGTATTATCTCACTTGTCAAGGTATGACCTTAGAAGAACTCTTACAAGAAGCGAGCGCTAACGGTGGGATCTATCGACAGCATCTATGGCGATACTGGACACAGCTGCAAGAAAACCCCAGCTTGTTGGAAGCATACACTCAGGTTGTAACAACAAAACAAAGTATCTATCTTGATCCCATTCAGGTTTATCAGCTCGATAGCCTGGGATTGATAGCCTATGAAGGCGATCGCATCAAACCACGGTGCCAACTTTACCGTGTTTATTTTGCAAAACAATTATCGATGGATAGCCATTAATCAATAGAAGTTTGAAACCCCTTTTATCTGCTTTTTTGCTCCTGCATAGTCTGTTTATTTGCTGGGTGCTATATTTAGCTATGCTCAAATCTGGTAGAAATTAATTCTTCTAGATTTTTCTCTAATAGAAATTAATTTACCTAATTTTTCATGAAATTTAGCCTCTATCCAGAGGTTTTTTTTAAGCTGTATTTCCAGAAGGTTGATTCTGGAAATTACAAGATTAATTTATGGATACTGGCTATATTTACCAATTTTTACAATTGAATATAGTCTATCAAAAGATATATATAAAAAGCAATACCTAATTAGATACTTAATCAAAAAAAATTCTAAAAAAATAAGACAGTTAAGACAGTTAAGACAGTTAAGACAGTTAAGACAGTTAACCTCATCAGTCTGATTGATCTGATATGGGAGCATGTTGCCGCAACGACTAAAGCCCCACGCTAGTTGTACTCAATCAAGGGAACCCTGACTGTGCAACTATTAGAGCCAGATACTTGTTCAGCTAAACAAACTCTTTTTGCCTAGCAGTACTAATATAAAATTAAGATTTTGCAGCCTGATTCGCCACACTTTGTTTGTGTGCAAAATAAACCGCAATTTTAATCATCAGGTGCGAAATAGTGACTGTAAATTGCCTAAATGCCGTAAAAATGAACTAACAAAAAGTATAATTTTTATAAAAGTTTAATAAAATACAAGTGTTTACATAATGTAATTTTTACCTTTTAAACAAAGAAAAAAAACTGGCTCCAGAACACCGAAAAAAAATACTTATATGCCAAAATATAATTTGGTAAATCTCCGCCATTTTTCATCAAACATTTTGACATGAGATATCAAGTTGGCGGCAGTCTTGGAGGTGATGATCCTAATTACGTCGTCCGTCAAGCAGACGAACAACTTTATGCTGAGCTAAAAGGCGGGAATTTTTGTTACGTCTTAAACAGCCGCCAGATGGGCAAGTCATCCCTACTACAACGAACCAGGCATCGCCTAGAAAAAGAAGGCTATGCCTGTGTTTACATAGATGTGACGCGATTGGGCAGTGAGTCAACTACACCTGTGCAATGGTACAAAGGTATTATTGTCAGTTTGTTTTATGAGTTCAACTTAGAGGAGCGAGTCAACTTTAAACAATGGTGGGAGCAACAAGCAGAACTTGCCCCTGTGCAACGATTGCATCAATTCGTGGAACAGGTATTACTAAAAGAACTAGAGAGCGATCGCATATTCATCTTTATTGATGAGATAGATAGCTTACTAAGTTTAAACTTTCCCGTCAACGACTTTTTTGCTTGGATTCGTCATTGCTATAACCAGCAGGCATATAACTCAGATTTCAGCCGTCTGGGTTTTGCACTATTTGGCGTAGTCAGTCCATCTGATTTAATAACTGATAAACTCAGAACACCGTTTAATATCGGACAAGCCATTGAATTATATGGCTTTCAACTCCATGAAGCCACGCCCCTGCTCAAAGGCTTAGAGCAAATCATCAGCCAACCCAGAGCAATCTTGCAAGAAATTATGCGCTGGACAGGAGGACAACCGTTTCTCACACAGAAACTCTGCCAATTAGTTGTGCGGGTTGCCCTAGAAAGTTCTACGGAAATGATTACCATACCCCCTGGTGCTGAGGGGTTTTGGATAGAGCAATTGGTGAAGTCCCGCATTATCCTACATTGGGAATCTCAAGATGAACCCGAACACCTCCGCACCATCAGAGATCGCCTACTTTTCCACGAACACCGAGCCGGACACCTGCTAGGACTTTATCAACAAATACTGCAAGCACAGTCAAATCAGACATCTGGTGTACCCACTGATGATAGTCGAGAACAGACAGAACTATTGTTATCTGGTTTAGTCGAGAAATACAACGGCTATCTCAAAATTAAAAATCCCATCTATGAAAGTGTTTTCAATGCTGAATGGGTAATCAGGCAGTTAGATAATCTCCGCCCTTACTCGCAAACATTCAATGCATGGGTAGCATCAGGCTATGAAGACGAATCGCGTCTGTTGCGAGGAAAAGCCCTTAAAGATACTCAAAACTGGGCCCAGGGCAAAAGTCTCAGCAATTTGGATTATCAATTTTTAGCCGCTAGTCAACAATGCGAACAGCGCGAAGTGCAAACGGCATTAGAGGCAGCACGGGTTAAAGAAGTAGAAGCACTACTAGCACAAGAAAAACAAACTGCTAAATTCCAAAGATATCTTTTAGTTGCAGTATGTATCGGGTTGCTGGTTTCTATGGCATTGGGCATAGGAACTTTCATTCTCTATCACCAAGCCAACAAAAGCGAAACTCAAGCCAAAAGCAGCGAAATTAAAGCATTAGAAAAATTGCCATTAGCCGCGACGGCACTTTACTAGTCTCAGGAGGTGATGATATAGCTGGGGACTGGGGACACTTCGACAAGCTCAGTGCATCGCTGGGGACACTTCGACAAGCTCAGTGCATCGCTGGGGACACTTCGACAAGCTCAGTGCATCGCTGGGGACTGGGAAGAAGGAATAAAGGTGTACTAAGTTTTGTTAAAAAATCAAATATGAGTCCTATATATTGCAAAGTTCTACAAAACGTCAAGTTTAGTAAACTGAGGTTTGATAATTACCAATTGAGTGATAACTTAAATAGTAGGACACCAAACAAACCACAACCAAAGTAAACGGGCAAATGACAAGGTGTCTCCCGTCAGCAGCCCAAGCAAGTTTCAGCATAACAATAGTTAAGTGGTAAAAAGCCAAGTATATATAGAAAAGGGAAGTATACAAGGCTAAGCCAAATCCCAAAGCGGAAAAACAGAAAATGCTGAGTTTGCTAGTTGTTATGTCCACCTTAGCTGTAAAACTCCTGAATTACAAGTTAACCAATTTGAATCCTGTAAATTTTAAAAAACCTGGTCAATCTGCACCAGGTTTTTTAATTTTAGAAGCTATTTATAAACCAATACGGTTCATACCGTTTCACTCAATTACTGATACAAGTCTTTGCTCCCCTGCACCCTTGCACCCCTGCACCCCTGCTCTATAGCTGCCTATTTGTATCAAAATTAAAATAAAACGCTATTAGGTCAGGATTTTGTTGGGTTGCGCTTCGCTTCACCCAACCTACATCAGCTAGCGATACCTCATCAGCACCAAAAACGCTATATTGCTTACTCGAAATACACGAAAACTTTATCATTTAAGCTGTTTGCTTACTAATAATGCTTGATTGCTTTCTCATTTTGGTGTTTTCCGCAAGCAAAAAGCTTGAATGCTTACTCATTTCAGTAGAACGCACACTAATTTTGGTGTTTTCCGCAAGCAAACAGCTGAATGCTTTCTTAAATGAGTAATTCACACACCTATGATATCATGTCCGTTTAAACACTTATGATATCTGTGGAGGTCGGTAATTGGGAATTGGTAATTGGTAATTGGTTTTGAGTATTACCTATTACCCATTACCTATTACCTATTACCAAGCAAACCGACTATATCGTAAGTAATTAGCCGAACTTGATATGAAAAGTATCGCTGTCTTGCTGATTTTCCAACAGCGAATAAAATAGGACAGCAATATATACTGCTGGGACAACTTAATGAAGAATGATAGAGTTTTGAAGAGAATATCTACAGCTATGATCATAGCTGGGCTTTGTTTGTCTTGTGAGCCAGCTACTACCAGAAACAAAGAGCAAGTCAAGGCTGCTGAAAACCAAAAGACAGAACCAAATGTTGACTATGGTGAATTAATCATTAAAGAACAATCAGATTATTTGATGATACCAGTTTATGTCACAGATTCTTCTCAAGAAAAAGAAGGTAATTTAAATCGTTTGAAGTCTTACGAAAGAGACAACAAATCTTTGCATAATATCATATTTTATCATAAACAAGATGGTGTAAATAATCTGTTATTAAATAAAAAGGCAATTATTAATTCTTTTGATTTATTAGAAACAAAAACAGCAAATAAACCGCCTACAAAATTTTGGTTGTATAGAATTATTGACCAGGATACCAACCAAGACAAAAAACTCAACTCAGAAGATGCAATTATTGGCTATTTTTCTGATTTATCAGGCAAGAATCTCCAACAAATTACGCCAAATAATAGTCAAATCATCAATTGGGTTGTTGTTGCCAGTCAAAATGCACTTTTTCTCAAAATTAACAAAGACTCCAATAATGATAAAAAATTTACAGAAAAAGACAAGACAAATTTTATTAGGGTTAATCTTGACCAATCGGGTATGGGAACCGAGATTATTAGTGACCAAATAGAACAACAAATTAAGTCACATCATGCCCATTAATATGTTGATGTTGAAAGAATGCCCACTAGTACTCTGATTAAATCTTCTAAACCTTCAGGAACGCGATAAAGTTTAATATCTTCTGTAACTACCTTCTGTTCTCTATGAAGTGTACCAAATTTCCAATCATCCCCGTTAGTCACTGCCCCATATAAAATAAGTGATTGATTATCTAAGAATTTATCCAGAGCTATTAATTCTACTGCTAGCTGTGTAAATCCCCTTCTGATATCTGATTGTTTTGCTTCAATAACTAATAGTGAATTAGACTTATGCAAGTAATAATCTAAACTACCTTTGAGCTGATCATTTACATTCAGGGGATACTCACTATATAGTTGAGCCTTTGTTTGGTCGCATATTTCAGTAAGAATAGGAGCAATCATAAATTCTCGAATTGATATTTCTGCTACAGGATTAAAAAGCCTAATATTACGTTTTAAATATCCTTGCAAAAACTCCAAATAATTTATTTCATCAGGATACTGAGACAAATCCAAATTTGTACGCTCATAGCTGTATTCAAACTCAGCTAGAATCTCTGGTGTCGGATTAGTTAGGGAAAAATACTGGCTGAAAGTATAGCTTTGGTCAGGTTTTAAGATTTTATATTTGCTCATACATAAATTATTGCAGATAATACTAAAGATGCAAAATTAAGATAAAAAATGGTAAAGAATCATATTCTCTACCATTAACTTGAATAGACAGCGAATTTTAGATCACTGGGAAATAGATAAAACCCAATCACGTAAAAGTGGATTTACTTGTTGTGGTACTTCGTCATGGGGACAATGACCCGCCCTGAGAAAATGTTCTGTAAGTTCAGGATAATATTGACGAAACTTTTGGGAACGTTCTCTAGTATTCATCCAAGGATCAGCTTCTCCCCATAAGAGCAATAAAGGACGAGTTAATTGCTTGAGTAGCACATCATTTTTTTCCCCTTGAGGATTACTAAAGATTGATAAAAACACATCCAATGCACCAGGATCATAAGCAGGACGAGCAATTTCTTCTATTAATTGGTCGGTGACTGCACTTTTATCAAGATAAACCTTTTCTAAAGTTTGGCGAATTACCCAACCTTGCCGCAAGTATTGAAATAATAAAAACTGGGCTAAAGGTTGTTGAAAAATCCACCTAGCACCATAACCCAATAGTTTTTCTAAAGCAGAGGGTTGTTGTTTAGGCTGAATTTGTGACTTTAAAGTTTCTGGTTCTGATATAGATTGAGTATCACTAAACGGCCCGGCGCTATTGAGTAACACTACACCAGCCACACTGTCAGGACGTTGACAAGCAACACACAAGCAAGCATAACCACCAAGGGAGTTACCTGCTAACACGGCTTTTTGACCAATGACTTCACTGATAAAATCATGAAGTTGGTCACGCCACAAATCGCCAGTATACTGCAATTTGGGTTTTGCTGAACGTCCGAAGCCCAAAAGGTCGATCGCAAATACTTCAAAATCTTGACACAATCCTGTGATATTCTTGCGCCAGTGGTCTGTGGAAGCACCAAACCCATGCACAAATAGCAAGGGTGGACGTTGCGGTTGTTTCTCTCCCGCACGCACATAGTAAATTTTATGCCCTCGCCACTGCCAATATTTGCCGGGAATTGGGGTTGTAGAGGAGGCTGTAGTTGCCTGCATAATTCTAATAAATGTTAAGTAGCCTTAATAATTGTAGGCTAGGTGAGGGGCGGGGGAGCAGGGGAGCAGGGGAGCAGGGGAGCAGGGGAACAGGGGAGGGAAAGAAAATAATTACTGACAAATGACAAATGACAACTGACAACTGACAACTGACAAATGACTAAAGTATTAATTACAGGTAAAAGTAAACTGCTAGGCGTTATTGGACATCCGGTAGAACATTCGCTGTCGCCGGTGATGCATAATGCTGCGATCGCTCAATTGGGTTTAGATTATGTTTATCTTCCTTTTCCTATAGAACCAGAAAATTTAGAAGTTGCGATCGCAGGTTTTGCTGCTGTTGGGGTTGTGGGCTTTAGCGTGACAATTCCTCACAAACAGGCAATTATGCCGTTGTTATCAGAAATTACTCCCATCGCCCAAGCTATAGGCGCAGTTAATACTGTCAGCCGCCAAAATCATCAATGGGTAGGTACAAACACAGATATAGAAGGATTTATCGCTCCTTTGCAAACAACATATCAACAAGATTGGAGTCAGAAGGTAGCGGTGATTTTAGGTAATGGTGGTGCAGCTAGGGCTGTTGTAGCAGGTTGTCACCAACTTGGTTTCGCACAAATTCATGTTGTGGGGCGCAATTTGCAAAAGTTAGAAGAATTTCGCCGTAGTTGGGACAATTCACCCATAGCTATGAATTTGCAAGTTCATACATGGAACAATCTCCCAAATTTGATTACCCATGCGAATTTGCTGGTAAATACAACTCCTATTGGGATGTATCCCAAAGTGGACGAGTCACCTTTGAGTGCAGAGGAAATTAAGAATTTGCCTGATGGTGCGATCGCCTATGATTTAATATATGTCCCTAAACCAACGCAATTTCTGCAACTTGCCCAAAAACAAGGTGCAATTGCCATTGATGGCTTAGAAATGCTAGTACAGCAAGGAGTAGCAGCCCTCAAAATCTGGTTGCAGCAACAAACTGTGCCTGAAGAGGTGATGCGCCAAGCATTGCTAAATCATTTAGGTTTAGAGTGAATGGTCAATGGTCAATGGTCAATGGTCAATGGTCAATGGTCAATGGTCAATGGTCAATGGTCAATGTCCACCAAAGTTAATGGCAACTCAACTGTGAATCTTGTCCAACCTTGACTGCTACTAAGTGCGATCGCACCTTGGAGATATTGCACTAGCTTTTTCACCAAGGCTAACCCTAATCCTACACTATTACTTTGTCCTGGTTTGCCTATAGCAATCTCGTCAAACAACTCTAAAATCAGATTTTGTTCTTTAATAGTGCTTTCAGGAATCCGGTAAAACAAGTCAAAGATGCGAGTTTGTTCTTTTATGGGGATTTCTACCCCAGAATTACTAATGGTAATTTGCACGCGTGAAGTTTGAGCATCAGGAGATACATCAATTTGACTGTTTGTAGTCGAGGCGAGTTTAGCTATGACTGTAATCTGTTCCCCAGACGGTGTGTATTTGCAAGCATTGTTGAGTAATTCTGAGATGACGCGAGTCAAAATTGCCAAATCTGTGACTATAGGTGGTAAATCTAGATCAACGCTAACCTCTAAAGTTTGCCGTCGAGCTTCTAGGCGTTGTTGAAAACTTTCAGTGATGTGAGGTAGCCAAAATTGCAGATGAATTGCAGTTAATTCTAGTGGATAAACACCTGCATCAATAAATCGCATATTCAGCAAATCGTCTACTAAGTCTAACTCTCGTTCACACTCATTACGTAAGATGTTTAGGTAAAGCGATACCGATGAAGATGCATCAGGTGGCTCAGGTGGCAAAATACTCTGCTGATTGAGAATAGTTTCCAGCACAGTAATTGCCATTTTGATATTTGATAAAGGCGTTCGCATTTCATGAGAAGTAGCTCTCAAAAAGTCCTCTTTCAATTGGTTGAGGCGTTGAAGTTCCGCCATTTGAATTTCTAGTTGTTGGGCATGTTCTGCCGCCAGATTGCGTTCTTCTATTAACCTGCGTTGGGTGTCATCCCGAAAAACCATCACAGCACCAGTAATTTCACCGTCGTGGTTTCTCAAGGGAGTAGCACTATCAGCTACAGGAATGGTTGTGCCGTTTCTGTTGATCAATAAAACACGATTGCCTAGATATACAGTGGTTTGTTGTACTAAAGCTGATATCAGGGGATTGTTTGCGGGTAGCAGAGTTTGTTCGTCAACGAGTTTCATCACCTGATCTAACATGCGGTTCTTTGCTTCATCATGTCGCCACCCTGTGAGGGCTTCAGCTGCCGGATTTAGGAACTTGATACGCAACTGCGGATCTATGACAATTACCCCATCCCCCATTCCTCGAAGCACACTACTCAAAAATTGCTCGCGTTCGTAGCGAGTGAGTGTGGTTTGAATGGCAACGTAGAGTTCTTGTTCTCTGACAGGTTTGAGGATGTAACCAAAAGGTGATGTCAGCGTTGCCCGCTCTACAGTACTTTTGTCAGAGTGTCCGGTGACGTAAATGATGGGAATTTGCAGACGATTCCAGATTTGTTCTGCGGCTTGGATACCGTCCATATCGCCCCGCAACCGGATATCCATCAAAATCAAGTTGGGACGCAGTTCAGTTGCTTTCTCAATTGCCCCTTCTGCGGTATCTACAATTTCTATACTAGAGTAGCCAAGGGATTCTAAACTTTCTTGTAAATTGACCGCAAGGATAAACTCATCTTCAACAATCAAAATTTTAATTGTTTTTGTTGTCTGTGTCTGTGATAAAATATTCATGGTGGTCATCCTTTGCCTTTTTGAAGATTAATTTTAAATTCTGTTCCTTGCTGGCAGTTAATCTCAAGGCTTCCCCTTAACTGCTTGATTAATCCTTGGATCAGACTGATACCTAGTGTTTTAGCTTTTTTGCTATCAAAGTCCCCAGGTAGACCAATGCCATTGTCTCGAACAATCAGCGTTAAAGAGCGATCGCTTGATTGATAAAACTTCACCAGTATTTCACCTGCACGACCATCAACAAAGGCGTATTTCAAAGCATTGGAAACTAGTTCATTGATAATCAAACCGCAAGGAATGGCGGTTTCAATGTCCAAACTCGCACCGTCAACTTGAATATTCAGCTTGATTTGGTTAGAGCTAACATTGTAAGAATCAAATAAATGAGTGGTTAAATCTGGAATGTATTGAGCAAAATCGATATTGGCTAAATCTTCAGAGCGGTAGAGTTTTTCATGAACCAAGGAAATCGAGGCAATGCGGTTTTGGCTATCACGGAGAATTGCCGTGGCTTGAGCATCTTTTATACGTCTGCACTGCATTTGCAATAAGCTGCTGACAATTCCTAAGTTGTTTTTGACGCGATGATGAATTTCTTTAAGTAATACTTCTTTTTCTTTGAGAGATGCTTTAATTTGTTCTTCTGCTTGTTTTTGTTCGGTGATATCTTGTTGGACAGCCACAAGCACTTTTCCATATTCAGGATGATCAAAAACACATGTGGTGGCGCTACTCCAGAAGGGAGTGCCATCTTTTTTCACATTGTGGACTTCATAGGTAGCTTCACCCTGTTGGAGGACAGCAGTTCTAATTGTCTGACTCACCTCTTGAGGAGAAATATTTTCATCTCCATAGTTGAGAATTGACACATCTTGCCCTATTAGCTCATCAGGAGCGTAGCCAAACATTTGCTCGAATTTGGGGTTGGCGTAGACAATCATGTCATTAGTAGCACTAACCAAACAAATTCCCTCCGCCATATTACGGGTAATGACTGCTTGCAGTTCTAACATGCGTTCAGCGCGTTTGCGATCGCTAATTTCCAACACCACAATGCCAACTCCCACAGGTTTAGCCTCAACAGAGCGAATCGGAAAGTAGGAAGCTAGCCAAGTCCGCATCACACCGGGAAGTTTTGTAGTTTCTCCGCTAATTTCAAAATCCAATATTGGTTCACCTGTGGTCAAAACATGGCGCAAAACCTCTTGTTGCTTTGGTGCGAGATCTGGGACAATCTCCCACTGGGTCTTGCCAATATGTGCCTTTGCGGGAATGCCATTAATTTCTGCTAATGCTTCATTAATCAACGAGTAACGCAGTTGTTCATCGAGGACAGTCATCCCCACAGGGGCGCTGGTAATAAACGCATCCAATAACTGTTGCTTGTGAGCCAGTTCTCGCTCCAGAGTCTTGCGTTCTGTAATGTCAATCGCCACCCTACCGACTAACTTTTGTGCAGACAATCCGGGAATAGGGAATTTGTATACTAAGAACTCACCCAGGGTATCATCTGGTCGGGGAGCGACCTCAATCACCTCAAGTACCTGATTTGTCTGTATGACTGTTTGAATGTTATCGAAATGCTGCTGAGCAATTTCAGTCGGGTAGAGGTCAAAGATGGATTGCCCAATCACCCGGTCTGGTAGTAATTTAAATGTACGTAGGTAAGTTTGGTTTAAGTAAAGTACATGTCCATTAGCATCAGTGATCCAAGCTAGTACTGGGCTGTTGTCCATAAATGCTTGGAATCGAGCTTCACTTGAACGCAAGGCTTCTTCTGCAAAAGCGCGATCGCTAACATCAATCAACACACCCAACATGCGTACAGGTTTACCTGCTTGGTTGTAAATACTGCGTCCTTTGCCAGTCAGCCAGCGCACTTTGCCATCAGGATGAATCACTCGATATTCTGCATCATAACTGGTATGCTTAGTCAGCGCGTTGGTAATCATTTGTTCAACTCGGTCGATATCCTCTGGATGAACAGCATCGCGCCATAGTTGATATTTCACTGCTTTGTTTTCTGGTTCTAACCCTAGCAAGCGGAAGTGATTGTCGTTCCAAATTACTGCTCCCGTTTGCACATCCCAATCCCAAATACCGATTTGGTTAAATTCCAGCGTTAGCCTGAGTTGTTCTTCACTTTTAGCTAAGGCTGCTTCTACTTGTTGGCGTTCTGCTTCGGCACGCTTGCGGACGCTGATATCCGTAACCCGCACCAAATTCATCAATTGATCGACAACCTGAATTTGTTTAACTGCGATGTTTCCCCAAAAGCAATTGCCCTGCTTGGTGACGTATTCAATTTCTCGACTCCACACACCTTGGTGCTTAACTTCTTCTGTGATGCTGGTTAGCTCATCATCGGTAAACTGCACCTTTTGCAGAGTCTGACCGACAATCCCAATCAGTTCGGCTTTGCTAGAGGCTGCGAATAGTTCCACTGCCCGATTGTTACAGTCTGTTGTCAGTCCTGATTCTATATCTACCAAAAACAGCGCATCAGCAGATTCGTTATAGACAGCTTCTAGCAAGTCGCGGCTCTTGGTAATTTCTAACTCGGTTTGTTTACGTTCTGTAATATCTAGAATGGCTCCATATAACCTAATTGTTTGCCCTTGAGTATCATAAGCTACCTCTGCTCTGGACTCAAGATACCGCAATGAATTATCTGGTCGCACAATGTGATACTCAACATTGAAAGGAGTTCCTTGAGCGATCGCTGTGACAAAATGAGTCTGTAAGGCTGGGCGATCGTCTGGGTGAACCAGCTGCATAAATTCCGCCTGTGTCGGTGCTGATTTCGCGGGATTTAGCCCAAAGATGCGGAAAGTTTCCGTTGACCAAATTTGCTTTTGCTCGATTAAGTTCCATTCCCAACTACCCATATGAGCAATCTTTTGAGCGGTAGCTAGTAGGGTTTCACTGCGACGCAGTTTTTCTTGGGCCTCTTGCAGTTCATTGAGTGCGGCTTGGCGTTCAGTAACATCTTGGGCGGTGCCATAAAGGCGAATCACTTTGCCATCGGCGTTCAATTCAGCATGTCCAATGCCCTCGGTATACATAACAGACCCGTCAGGTTGAGACACACGCAAAATCAGTTTGTAGGATTCGCCTGTTGAAATTGCCCGTTCCACGGCTTGGGCTAATTTTCCGGCATCTTCTGGGTAATACAGTTGTAGATTTTCCTGATAAGTCGGTTCTGATTGCTCTGGATCTCTGTTAAAAAGCTGGAAAAGTTGCTTCGACCAAGTAATTTTTTGACTAGCAAGATCAAATTCCCAATTACCAACACGGGCGACTTGCTGAGATTCTTCTAACAAGGCTTTACTCTTGCGTAGCCTTGATTCTGTAAGTTTGAGGGCGGTGACATCCACCACCAGCCCATCCCAAACCACGCGATTATCTTCCAAGCGGCGTGGCGTAGAACGAAAATGAAACCATTTCAACTGACCACTGGGCGTTTGGATTCGCAGTTGGATATCAAATATTGACAGGTTTTGTCGGGATTGCTCAACTGCTGCTTCCAGGCGTGGCACATCCTCTGGGATAAACTGGCGATACAGCAAACTCGCATCTAGTAGTGCATCTTCTGCTTTGACTTGCGTTAGTCTTTCAATTCCCGCACTCATATAGGAAAAGCGATCGCTCCCATCCAATTCGCGGATCACTTGATAAACTGCGCCATTGGGCAGATTATCCCCAATCCGCCGCAACATGGCTTCTCGCTCTTGTAGTGCCAGTTCTGCCTGTTTGCGATCGCTCACGTCTCCTAGGGAACCAACCAATCGCACTGGATTTCCTTGCTCATCCCAAACAGCTTTTGCCCGCGATCTAAACCATCGGTAATTACCATCCTTGCACAAAAGCCGATATTCTGTGTTATAATCTAGGGCTTGTCGCAGTAGATAAGCTGTTTGAGCAGCATTTACCCGTTCATAATCATCAGGATGAATGCGTTTGCCCCACTCTTCATCACTATTGCCGAGTTCGTGGCGATCGTATCCCAACATTTTGAACCAACGCTCAGACCGGAAGGTTTCATTAGTAGATATATCCCAATCCCAAATCGCCTCATTAGTACCTGCTATGGCTAACTGCCAGCGTTGTTTGCTATGGCGCAAAGCTTCTTCTGCTCGTTTACGTTCCTTGATTTCCCGCTCCAGTTCTTGGTTGGCTGCCTCCAATTGTGCAGAACTAGGCAAAGCAAGGATTTTTGGTATCAACTGTATCAACGTAATACCCGTATACACTGATACTAAAGCTGTAATAGCTTTGATACAACCACTTAACCAATAGGTAGGATACCACAGCGTCCAAATTTCCATCAGGTGAGTGGTACCACAAGTGACAATAAATGTAGCAAACAGTAGAAATATCCAGTTGAATGGCAAATCTTGTCGCTTGCGAACAAAATAAAGTAGCGTCACAGGAATTGAATAATAAGCAAGTGCAATTAAAAAGTCGGATACGATATGCAGCCCTACTAAATCTGGTTTCCAAAGATAGCAATGACCGTGGGGCACAAACTGTTTATAAGCAAGAAGGACTTTCCAAAGTTCCAGCATCAAGTTGTCGCCAACACAAGTTGAAAGATAGATTTAGTAGCTAATTATACTTATTATTTTTGTTGATTATTATTGAGATTTGACTAGAGTACCATCGATAACCTGAAGCCTGAATGTAACTTGTATTAACCAAAGGCAGAACGAAACAGGGTTTTGACCGAAAACGCCAGTAAGATCAAGGATTTACCCTTAGACCCCCTAACCCTGATCCCCATTAAATTCTGGCTGATACCATTTCACTTAATTACTGATAAATCCAAAGCACCCCTGCACCGAAAGCACCCCTGCACCGAAAGCTGCCTATTTGTATCAACTCTCATACAAGCCAAGAGGAATGGAAACGAGGTTTCCCAGATTCCGTGAAAACTAAGATAACCACTTGGTATTAATTAATAATTTATAATAGTCACAAATGTTACGTGGATGGTAGAATAATGGCCTAATATCAAATAAAAAACTAATCTAATTAACTATTTTTATAGTTTAATATTTGCTTTGTTTATGAAGCCGCTTGGTAAAGTTTTACAACAAGCTGACCTGATTTCATCTGAACAGGTAGAAATTGCCCTCAAAGAGCAAACACTAGTTCAGGGGTTGCGGTTCGGTGAAATTCTAGCCTCTCATGGATGGCTAAAACAAAAAACGGCTGATTTTTTCTCTTATCAGTGGACAGTTCTACTGAAGGAGAAACCAAAACAACCCTTGGGTAAATATTTAGAAGCAGCTGGGCTGTTAAATGAACACCAAATTAAAACTATCCTCGCTGAACAATCCCAGAAAAATCTTCGCTTTGGGGAATTAGCTGTACTTAAAGGTTGGTTGAAACCTACTACAATTAAATTTTTTTTGGAGCATCTTGCTTTGCCATATGAATTGCAGCACATCTGGCAACAAGAAAAAGCCTCAACGGATGAAAGTTTAGTGCAGTCAGAACAATTACACCTGGGAATGATAGTGCCACAGCAGAACAATTTGAAAACCTTAAACTCCATTGAGCAATCGGTTTTAGCTCCCAAATTGGTAGAGCATAAATCTTCCAAGTTAAGACTGTTTAGCCGCAGCACCATCAAATTATTCAAGTTAGATGAAAAAGCTAATTGTCCGGAAGATGTGCTGGCAGAAGTGTTGTTTTGGACAGATGGGCAACCGATACTAACCCAAAAGCTTTGTCAATTGCTTGCAGAATCAGAAGTGATGATTACCGCAGGTCAAGAAGCTGCAACAGTGCAACAGCTAGTACAAACCCGCTTGATTAATAATTGGCAAACTCAAGTGGCTGCTGAGTATTTACAACAAATCAGAGAAAATATTATTCACAATCAGCAATGTGACCCATTATTACTGTTGGAATTGTACAAGCTTGTTTGGCAACAAGGGGAAGTTTTAGTTGATCACAGTCCAGAACAGGCAGAACTATTGCATCTAGGATTGGTAGTGCCACAAAAAGACTTATTGAAATTGGGAAACCGCATTTACCAATCGGTATTCGACCTCAATTGGATAGAATTAGAATTATCCCATTTCCGACTGTTTAGCCCCAACACCATCAAATTATTCAAATTAGATGAAAAAGCCGATTCTCCGGAAGTTGTACTGGCAGAAGTGTTGTCTTGGACAGATAGACAACTAATACTAACCCAAAAGCTTTGTCAATTGCTTGCAGAATCAGAAGTGATGATTGCCGCAGGTCAAGAAGCCGCAACAGTGCAACAGCTAGTAGAAACCCACTTGATTAATAATTGGCAAACTCAAGTAGCCGCTGAGCATTTACAACAAATCAGAGAAAATATTATTCACAATCAGCAATGTGACCCGTTATCACTCTTGGAATTGTACAAGCTTGTTTGGCAACAAGGGGAAGTTTTAGTTGATCACAGTCCAGAACAGGCAGAACTATTGCATTTAGGATTGGTAGTGCAAGAAAAAGACTTGTTGAAATTGGGAAACCGTATTTACCAATCAGTATTTGATCGCTATTGGATAGAGCAAGAATCAGCCAGATTAAGACTGTTTAGCCCCAAGACCATCAAATTATTCAAGTTAGATGAAAAAGCTAATTGTCCAGAAGTCGTGCTAGCAGAAGTGTTGTTTTGGACAGATGGGCAAACGATTCTCGCCCACAAGCTTTGTCAATTGCTTGCAGAATCAGAAGTGATGATTGCCGCAGGTCAAGAAGCCGCAACAGTGCAACAGTTAGTACAAACCCGCTTGATTAATAATTGGCAAACTCAAGTTGCTGCTGAATATTTACAACAAATCAGAGAAAATATTATTCACAATCAGCAATGTGACCCGTTATCACTGTTGGAATTGTACAAACAAGTTTGGCAACAGGGGGAAGTTGCAATTGATCACAGTGCAGAACAGGCAGAACTATTGCATTTAGGATTGATAATGCAACAAAAAGACTTTTTGAAATTGGGAAACCGCATTTATCAATCGGTATTCGATCTAAATTGGGTAGAGCAGGAATTAGATAAAATACTTCAACCCTCATTAGCAGAAACAACCCTATATAACAATCCGATTCCATCACCTAATACTTGGAATTACAGCAATACCATAGCCCCAGCTGAATCTAGAGGAATTCAACGATTTTGGGTATTGTTGGCAATAGCTGGCTTGATGGTTTGTGGTTCTAGCTTGATGGTCTTAGGGTTCAGTGTCTTTAAATGGTTACAAATAGAAATAATTTTTAAACGAGGCAATGAGCTATTGTACCAAGGAGAATATCAACAGGCGATCGCAAAATACAACAACATTTTAAAAATCGATAGCAACTACTATCAATCTTGGACTAACCGGGGCTATGCACTAGCTCGCATGAAAGACTACAAGCAAATGCTACAATCTTGCACCACAGCAACTATCATTAACCCAGAAGCTGTTTATGCGTGGAATTGCCGAGGGGAAGCTCTATACAATCTCAAACAATATAATGAAGCGATCGCGGCTTTTGATCAAGCGATTATGCTCAACTCAAATGATCCTGTATTCTGGATTAATAAAACCGAAGCCCTACTAACATTCAAACAGCCAGACACAGCGTTGAGTGCTGTGAATCAAGCAATTGAGCTTTTAAAAGTTGAACCTCAAAATGGCAATGCCAAAGAATTAGCCATTGCTTTTAGCTATCAAGCTAAGGTGTTATTGCAAAAACAAGACTACCAAGCAGCTTTAGCAGCCTATGAGCAGTCATTAAAATATAATCCTAAGTACTTTGTGGCTTTGCGGGGTAAAGGCATCGCCCTGCAAGGCTTAAAGCGAGACGATCAAGCGATCGCTCAATTTTACCGTCTTTTAGATCGTCCCGAACTAACTAATAATCAAAAAGCTGAAACCTGGTATTATTTAGGGTTGAGCCTCTGTAAATTCCGTCAAACTACTAGAGCGATCGCGGCTTTTGATGAAGCCTTGAAGTTCAAACCCGATTACCAGGCTGCTGCACAAGCTAAGAACGCTTGTTTCAAGTGAGTCGCTTTAAAAGGGCCACCAAGAAGGTTTGGTATCCGTATAAGTACGGCTAATAGTCCGCACATCATGAGGTTGGGCTTGCTTAAAATCGCTACCCAACATTTCGTATAAAGCTTGGGAGGGGTTATCAGTTGACTTAAAACTGAATAAAACCTGAGCGCTGTAATGATTGCAACCGATACCCCTGCGGGCGATCGCACAGACAACAGGTTGATCCCCAAGCTTGTCAGTCGTCAAATATTTAGAACTACCCGTATCATAGGCAGCTTGCAAACTTTTAGCTGCATTCTGACAGTTCTGCACAGCATCGGTCGCTGAGAAATATTCCGGGATAAAGTTCAAAATCGGGTAATCTTTGGCAATTCCATCTTTGACCAAAGTCAGAATTACCGTTGGAGTACTGGCGTTATTCTTGCAGGTGACTTGTACGTTGCTAGCTCTGCTGGGCATAGAGAGTGCAGCTACAGCACCCAGAGTTAATATTGGCATTGTCCCCATATTTACCCAAGACTGCCACTTCTTCATATTACTTAACTCCTTTTCTTGACCAAAATCGAGGCTGGAATACAGACTCAATCTTATTATTATTTTTAGTTGAATTTACTTATATTAAACTAAAAAATACTTAAGTAATTTTCCAGTGGGATTAATTGTTCCCGATTCCTAATGAAACAAGTCCCTGGCCAAATTTTAATTACTATAACTGCGACTATCTGCTATCTAATAGCTAGCCCCCCAGCCCGGGCACAAATTTCTCCAGACAATACCCTTCCTAGCAATGTGAATCAATCTGGCAACAACTTTGAAATTACTGGAGGGGCACAAGTTGGTAACAACCTTTTCCATAGCTTTCGAGAATTTTCTGTTCCCACCAATGGCGAGGCTTTTTTCAACAACAGCAGCAACATTACTAACATTATCAATCGAGTGACAGGTGGGTCAATTTCCAATATTGATGGCTTAATTAGAAATAACTACGGTGCGAATTTCATTCTGATCAATCCCAGCGGCATTAACTTTGGTGCCAATGCTCAACTTAATATTGGCGGCTCGTTTTTGGCGAGTACGGCAAATAGCCTTAAATTTGCTGATGGTGTAGAATTTAGCGCCACTGACAGTTCAGTTTCCCCTATATTAACAATTAGTGCGCCAATTGGCTTGCAATTTGGGCAGAATCCCCAAGCGATTCGCCTCCAAGGTCAAGGACACAACATCAGTTTGGAGAGTCCCATATTCTCACCCTTCACCAGAGGAAACACCACCGGACTGGAAGTGAAACCAGGTAATACCCTAGCCTTGGTAGGAGGAGGGATTATCTCAGAAGGAGGAACCCTAAAAGCTGAGGGCGGACGCATTGATTTAGGTAGTGTGGCAGGAGGTTTAGTCAGTCTCAATGCTAATGGTCAAGGGTGGAATTTAAATTATGAGGGCGTGACAAACTTTCAGGATATCGCCCTATCTCAAAAAGCATTAATAGATACCAGTGGCCCTGGTAGTGGCTCAATTCAGTTGCAGGGGCGAAACATCTCCATCACCGATGGTTCAGTCGTGTTAATTCAAACCCAAGGAGCGCAATCAGCAGGCAGCATTAACGCCAATGCCTCCGAGTCCTTGTTTTTAGTGGGAACCACAGCAGACGGGCAAATTTCCAGCAACTTATTTACAGAAACCATCGGCGGTGGCAAAAGCGGAGATATTAGCGTTACCACCCCCCGCTTAGTGGTTCAGGATGGGGCAACCATATCTACAGCTACTTACACGGCTGCTCCTGGTGGCAATATTGATATCAAAGCTGCTGATTCTTTGCAAGTGTTGGGATATTCACCATTTAACCCCAGCCGATTCAGTAACATCACAGCGGCAACCTTTGGTGCAGGTGATGCGGGAACTCTCACTGTGTCAACCCAGCAGTTAACAGCGCTCTTGGGAGGTAATATTTCATCTGTGACTGCTGGTACTGGTTCAGGTGGGAATTTAACTGTGAATGCCTCAAAGTTGGTAGAACTGATCGGCGTGACACCAGGGGTTTTCACCCCCAGCCAAATAACGGCTGGCACTGGTGGCCCAGGCAAAGCTGGCAGCGTCACCATCAATACTCAACGTTTGGTGATTAAAGATGGCGGCAGAGTTGATGCTTCCACCTTAGCAAGTGGTGCTGCCGGTAGCGTCACCATTAACGCCCAAGAAGCCGTAGAAGTAAGTGGTAAAGTCCCTGGCTCTGTCAATCCTAGTTTGATTATCTCCTCCGCCAACATAGTTGATCCGACCTTGCAACAGTTATTAAGACTGCCTCCTGTACCTAGTGGAGCCTCTGGAGATGTGACAATTAACACTGGGCAATTAACTGTTACAGATGGGGCACAAATTACAGCTAGGAATGATGGCACCGGGGATGCAGGAACGCTGCGGGTGAATGCTGGTTCTATTTTTCTGGACAAGCAAGGGGGGATCACAGCGTTTACTAGAGGGGGTAAAGGTGGCAACATTGATTTGCAAGTCGAGAATTCCTTACAGTTGTCCGGTAACAGCCAGATATCCAGCGATAATTTTGGCGTGGGAGCCGCTGGAAACTTGACCATTGGAACAGGTAAATTGACGATTAGCGATCGCTCATTTTTATCTGCGGCAACTTTTGGTGATGGTTCGGGAGGCAATATAGATATCAAAGCTGCCAACTCAGTAGAAATATCAGGAACTGGATATGAAGAGTTTCAACAGACTTTTGTAGTAGGAGCGCTGTTGGGAATAGTCAAACCCACTGACCGAGGAACAGGTATATTCGTTGGCACTGTAGGTGCGGGTACTTCAGGTAATCTCAATCTTGAGACTCCCTCCCTACTCATGAACAACGGCGCAATCATATTTAACGCGACATTTACTGAGGGAGTAGGAGGAAATGTTAACATTAATACCTCCGATTTATTACAAGTTAACGGCTCTGGCATTCTGGCAGGCACTATTCGGGGCAGTACTGGTTCAGGTGGCAATATCGCAATTGATACCCAGCAATTGGCTTTGCAAGATGGCGGCATAATTATCAGTGCTACCTTGGGTGATGGTGCGGGCGGAAATGTCGAAATTAATGCTGCCGACACAATACAATTACAAAGAACCCCACCCGGAGCCGCTCTTTTAACTGGCATCTACACCAATACTACCTTCGGTACGGGCAAGGGCGGCGACATCACAATTAACACAGGCAAAGTAACCGCCCAAGGAGCGGTAATTGCCAGCAATACAGGAGCTTCCCTACCGACTGGCGTTATCCCCCTTGGGGGGCCAGGGGGAAACGTAGTCCTCAATGCCCGCGAGTCTGTAGAAATAGCTGGCGTTGAACCCGATACCAGGTTCCCCAGTGGTTTGGGTAGCACAGGTTATAGCCCATCTCGCTCAGGGAACTTGACAGTTTCCACAAAGAAGCTGATTCTCCGCGATGGGGCAGATGCATCAACAGCGACTTTAAATGCTGGTGAAGGAGGAACCTTAACCGTCAACGCTTCCGAGTCAGTAGAACTAAGTGGTATCTCAATTGGGAACTTAACTCTAGGTGGCTTATCGGCTGCTGCTGGACGTACTAACTTCCCAGAACTGGAAGCAACGGGTGCTTCTGGCGACATCAACATTTTTACAGACAAATTGATTATTCGGGATGGGGCAAGAATTGACGTAGAAAGTTTAGGCCCGGGAAATGCTGGGAATCTGCGAGTCGTAGCTAACTCAATTCTGTTAGATAATCAAGGAATCATATCCGCTGCTACCACATCTGGTGAAGGTGGGAACATCTTCCTACAAACAAATTCCTTACTTATGCGCCATAACAGTCAGATATCTGCCACCGCTGGGGGCAGTGGTAACGGCGGTAATATCAATATTACTGGCTTTAGTCCCGCCAACTTTGTAGCGTTGCTGGAAGGCAGTAAGATTACCGCCGATGCTGTCCAGGGAAGGGGAGGAAATATCAGTATCAACACCAGAGGATTTTTTGTGTGTCCGACTTGTCAGATTACTGCTAGTTCCCAACTGGGAATCGCCGGACAAATCAGCATCGTTACACCAGAGGCAGAAAATAACTTTGAAATTGTCGATTTACCCCAAGAGGTAGCGAAACCTGAACAAGTGGTGGCTCAAGCTTGTCGAGCAACAACAACAGAGGATCGCAGTGAATTTACCATCACCGGACGTGGAGGGTTGCCACCTCGACCGAGCGAACAGCTAAGTAGTGTAGCTCTGATTGGTTTTGATGCTGGTGTTCCCACTGCTGCAAAAGAGGTGCAGAATAGCTTTCAATTGCCACCTGCGGCACGCGGTTGGTATGTGAATGCTCAAGGTGTGGTGGTTCTGGCTAGCCAAACAGCTAATCCTACTCCTTATAATTCTGGGTTAGGTTCATCTAATTGTCATGGGAATTAGATAGAGTTGGGGATGGGGTGGGATGAACTAGATTTTTTTATGGCACGCAGAGTCGCAGTGAACCAGCGCTGCGGGAGGGTTTCCCTCCGCAGGCGACTGGTGAACCCGAAGGGAGGCGCAGAGGAGAATGCAAGAGTGGAGTCTAAAAACTGCTATTAAGGAGATTTTAGGGGGGAGGTGGAGTGTTTGGGGACAGAGATTTTTTTTATCTCGTTGTTTTACTCTCATGCTGCTGCATCTGCTATGTAACACAAACTCTGCTTGGGGTCAGTTGATTGATCCTGTCACCCCAGAACAACCTCTACCTACTCCCTTACCTGCGACAACTGCACCCATACCCATACCGCTAACAGCACCACCAACCCCGGAAGAAGTTTTGGACATTCCAGGGAGTATCACGGTGCAAAAGTTTGAGTTTGTCGGCAATACTGCATTCAGCCAACAAGAGTTAAACTCTGCGATCGCAGATTTTACAGGCAAACCCATTACTTTTTCTCAACTACTCAAAGCCGCCAATCAAATCACTGAACTGTACGTGCGAAAAGGGTACATTACTTCTGGTGCCTACATCCCCACTCAAGAGTTCCGCTCAGACATCATTAAAATTCAAGTAGTAGAAGGCAGGTTGGAAGATATTCAAGTCAACGTGATTGAAGGACGGTTGAATGCAAATTATGTCCGCAGTCGCATTGCGATCGCCACTACCAAACCATTGAATATTAACCGTCTACAAGAAGCTTTGCAACTGCTGCAACTTAATCCCCTGATTGCAAGTTTAGATGCTGAACTCACCGCCGGCACTAGACCAGGTGTCAATTCCTTAACTGTGACGGTTAAGGCAGCAGAAACTTTCAATACCCAACTCAATATTAATAATAACCGTAACCCCAGTGTCGGTAGTTTTGAGCGCGGCATCACATTATCAGAAGCTAGCCTCCTCGGACTTGGCGATAAGTTGAGTTTTGCCTACAAAAATACCGATGGTAGTAATAGCTTTGAGGGTGGCTATACCTTGCCAGTAAATCCTCGTAATGGCAGTATTGGTTTTAACTTTCGTGTCGTCAACAACAAAATTATTGAACCTCCTTTTAATGATTTAGATATCGGGGTAAATTCTCGTGAGTTTCAATTATCCTTTCGTCAGCCAGTTTTACAAAGAGCCACCCCAGAAATCAGCGAAGAACTAACCCTGAGTTTAACGGCGGCTAGGCGCTTAAGTAATTCTTCCATTCGAGGCGTGGATTTTCCTCTGTTTCCTGGTGCTGATAATCAAGGAGAGACTCGCATATCTGAGTTGAGTTTTGCTCAAGAATGGCTACAACGGAGTCGTCAAGAAGTTTTAGCTGCTCGTTCCGAGTTGAATCTGGGGATTGGAGCTTTTGATGCCACAATTAATAACAACGAACCAGATAGCCGATATTTTCTGTGGCGGGGACAACTGATCTATTTGCGCCTCCTCGGTCAGACAAAAGAACAAGGTGTGATTGCCCCGACATTATTGTTGCGTTCTAATGTGCAATTAGCAACTAACTCTCTGCTTTCCATCGAACAGTTTAGTTTGGGAGGTCAAGGAACAGTACGGGGTTATCGCCAAGATACCTTACTTGCTGATAATGGGATTTTCGCTTCCGCAGAATTGCGATTACCCATCCTCCGTTTCAGAGAAGTGCAAGGAACTTTGCAGGTTGCACCGTTTATCGATGTTGGTACTGTCTGGAACACAGGTAGAGAAAATTCCCAATCCAATACATTGGTAGGCTCAGGATTAGCTTTACTTTGGCAAATGGGGGATACATTCACAGCACGGCTAGATTGGGGTATTCCTTTAGTGGATATTGATACGAACAAGCGCACATGGCAAGAAAATGGCGTGTATTTTCAATTGGAGTATAAAGCGTTTTGAGGGGAACAGGGGAGCAGGGGAGCAGGGGAGCAGGGGAGCAGGGGAGCAGGGGAGCAGGGGAGCAGGGGAGCAGGGGAGCAGGGGGGGATGGGGAGAATCAGCACTGACAACTGGCCACTGACCACTGACAACTGACCACTGACAACTGACCACTGACCACTGACAACTGACCACTGACCACTGACCACTGACAACTGACCACTGACCACTGACAACTGACAACTGACCACTGACAACTGACAACTGACCACTGACAACTGACAACTGACAACAATGATTTATAAAAAGTACCGTCGTTTATTAATCTTCATTTTTTCAGCTTTATTGGGACTGTTATCTAGTCTCACTATCCCGGCTTGGTCAAATTCTCCCAATCCCCAGTCCCCAAGTCCCCAGTCCCTAGCAAGGGAAGGTCAACAACACTACAATGCTGGAGACTTAGAAGCAGCAGCAAAGTTATGGCAAGCAGCAGCACAAGCTTATCAAAAAATGGGCGATCGCGAGGGGATGAGCAAGAGCCTAATCAATAAATCCCAGGCTTTGCAAGATTTAGGACTTTATTCCAAAGCTTGCAAGACCTTACTGCAAGCTTTTGCTATCAAAAATCCCGACTGTAGTCAAACCCAAATCGAGCAACTCCACAAAACCCTTGCTCAACAGCGTGATTCTCTGACTCTGACTCAAGCTATTGGCTTGCATAGCCTCGGTGATGTCCTACGCAGACAAGGGTTATTGGCAAAGTCTCAAGAAATCTTGCAGTTAAGTCTGTCATCAATTTCCGAATCGTCACAAAAAAGTGCTGTGCTACTGAGTTTAGGCAATACCGAACGCGCCTTAGGTAGCCAAATCCGCGATCGCTGGGACTATGATATGGTCACGGAAATTATTGATCGCCAATCTGTCAAGGATGCTCTAGCACCCTATCAACAAGCTTTTAACTACTATATCCAAGCCACAAAGGTAGCATCAGCGCCACCAATTCCCAAAATTCAAGCGCAACTCAATCACTTCCAGCTATTACTAGAAATGCAAAGATGGTGGCGTGACCAAACCAATCGCCGGATTGCTTCTTGGTCGAGATTTTCTGAATCTCAATTAATCCAACGGGCAAAAGATTTTGTCTCTGGGCTAGAGTTGCAGTTGAACCAAGATGCACAAGCATTGCAAAATCAAATTGCACCCAACTTAGCTACTCTGACTCCCAGTCGTGTTGCAATTTATGCACAGATTAACTTTGCTGAATCTTTGATCCAAAGCGACCAAATAAACAAGGTTGAACCTTTATTAGAGAATGCATTGCAACAGGCGCGTACCCTACAGGATAAACGAGCCGAAACCTATGCTCTAGGCTACCTGGGTAAAGTTTACCTCAAGCAGGGGCAATTCGCTCAGGCAACTAAACTAACTCAGCAAGCATTGATGTTAGCACAGGAAGAAAATATCAATGGTGATGCTAGAGAAATTACTTATCTTTGGCAATCACAGTTAGGAAAATTACAGCGAAAACAGGGAGATTTTAAAGGCGCGATCGCAGCTTACACCGCCGCCTTCAACACTCTCCAATCCCTACGCAGTGATTTAAACGCCAACAATCAAGATGTCCAGTTTGACTTTCTCCAAGAAGTTAAACCTGTCTATTTAGAATTAGCAGATTTGTTGCTGAAATCAAATTTGAGTGATGATGAATTAAATTCCCTAATAGTGCCAAATCCCATCATTACACAGGAAAAATCAAACACAAAAAAAACTCAAAAACGTTTAGAGTTAGCTCGCCAGGTGATAGAGTCTTTGCAATTAGCAGAACTAGATAACTTTTTTCAAGACCCCTGTTCTGAAGCAGCAAATGTGGCAGTACAAATTGATAGTATTGATTCCACCGCAGCTGTCATCTATCCTATTGTGTTGCCAGATCGCTTAGAAGTGATTCTTTCGGTATCGGGAAAATCTTTGCAAGAAGTCGTAATTCCCATTAGTGAGCAAGAAGTTAATGAAACTCTAGATCGGCTTTATGATTATTTAGACAACGTAACTATCAATGATTCAGCACGAAATATCCTATCTACTTCTAATCCAGACCCAAGAGAATTAAAGTCAAACCTGCAAACACTTTTACCAACTTTTGGACAAATTTATAACTGGTTAATTAAACCTTTCGAGACTCAGTTAAATAGCAACCAAATCAAAAATCTAGTATTTGTATTAAATGGTAGATTGCAAAGAGTGCCAATAGCTGCACTTTACGATGGGCAAAATTATCTGATCGAAAAATATAGCGTGGCGCTGGTTCCTAGTCTACAACTGATTAATCCTCAACAATTAAAAAACAAACAGATGAAGGTCTTAGCGGCTGGAGTCAGTGAGCAAATTCAGGTACAAGGAGAATTTTTTGCCGCACTAGTTAATGTGCCCAAGGAATTAGACCAAATTAAACAAACTTTTCCTGCTTCCCACAAGTTACTCAATCAAGACTTTACTGCAAAGACTATTCAAAAACAATTGAAATTAAATTTCCCTGTTGTCCACCTAGCAACTCATGGGCTGTTTAGTTCTAATCCCCAAAAGAATTTTATTATTACAGGGGATGGTCAAAGTATTAGTATTAATGAGTTAAGTGCTTTGTTAAAAGAACCAGGAAAAGCTATAGAACTATTAGTATTGAGTGCCTGCGAAACCGCAACAGGCGATGAAAGGGCTGTCTTAGGCTTAGCAGGAATGGCCGTTCGTTCAGGCGCACGTAGTACTGTTGCTAGTCTCTGGCCTGTAGGAGATGCTTCCACCGCCAAATTCATGGGTGAATTCTACCAAAACCTGAAAAAGCCAGGAGGGAAACAAGCAGATGCTCTGAGAAACGCTCAAGTATCACTGTTAGAATCTCTGAAGCAAAATCCACCTTTTCCAGAGTTAAAGAATTTACCGCCACATCCTTATTATTGGGCACCTTATGTTTTAGTGGGAAATTGGCAATAGTCAATAGTCAATAGTCAATAGTCAATAGTCAATAGTCAATAGCCATCAGCCATCAGTCATCAGTCAACAGCCATTAGTCATCAGTCAACTAATTATTTGGCCAGCGCCAATTGTAACGATTCCATTCGTAGATACCTTGAATTTCATACTCAGCGCCGTTGTAAAAGCGGACAAGGCAATTGGTAGAGGAGTCATCGCCATCCCTAATTTCATTAACTTCAAGAACCATGCAGGGGAACCATTCCCGCTGACAAGGGCCATCTTGTTGTACCCATTCCCACAGTGCATTGGAAACTTCAATGCGATCGCCTACTCGTAGCTTGAGTGCATCCTCAAAGTAAGAATACTTATCAAAGTGATATGATTCTACACGATTGAGCCATTGCAAACCGTAGCGATCGCGGATAAATTGCACTTCTTTAGAGTCATTATTATGCAGCCAGTCGTTGAGTAATTGTACTTTCCAAGTCCGGTTTTGTTGTTCCTCTGTCTTAAGGAACTGTAAAAATACTTCCAATTCCTCTGGCGTGAGTTCGTCTAAGGGATTAGCAACATCTGACACCCCAGATTTAGAGTTTCCCTGAATTTGTTCGACTAGTTGCAGTAATATCTGTTTTTGCGTCTCAGTGAGAGGACAGCTGGCTGCATCACAACTAATAAAGGCTGCTTGCAATGCTGCTTCAATCTCATCTGGTGTCATAAGTTAATTGAAACTGAGGGTAGTTAACCTAATTATTACAAAAGTTAAATTAAACTCTTCAATCTCAGAGGTAACTCCAACAAATAAATGCAGGACTTACGCAACTGGCACACATATTTTCTGTGATGGCAGTCAATAGTCAATAGTCAAGGGTAAAAAGTCAAGGTTTTTGGACTTTTGACTCTTGACTTTGGACGATTTTTGTCAAAAATATATGACAATGCGCGTAAGTCCTAAAATGATCGAGTCAACAGTCATCAGCCATCAGTTATCATATTTTTTCATTTGTCAGTCCCTTAGCCCTGAAATTCAGGTAAGCTGAGGTTACAAGTTGCATCATTGTTAGATTAAAGTCACGGAATCTTTTATGCAGTTGCGCTCACTCACGGTCATCTTGATTTCCTTACTTATCGCGTGTCTGTCGTGGGTGTTTACTCCCCCAGCTGTAGCGCTGACACAGATTAAACTATTTGATATTTCCTATAAAGATTGTCCCCCGGAACTGGCGCAAGGAGCTGTCACCAGTAGTGGTAGTGGGGCTGCCAATTGTTTTATTGTCACTGGTAAAGCGGAAAATGGCACTTATAAAACAGTTTATGATGCAGATATCTTTGGGCGTATCTATGATGCCAACAACGACTCCGTAATGCAAAACCGCACCCGTCTTGGTTCCATTGCGGAAGTTCCACCAGGAATCAGTGATTTTGAGTTGCGAATTTCTGTACCTGCGAATCAACCGTTACCTTTGAAGTTGAAGCAGTTTAAAGCCGCAGGATTTAGCGGTCAAGTCCGTAAGTAATGTCACCTTCGTATCTTAGTGCCTTGGTGTTTTCTAAGTATTTTTTTACCACCCTTCGGGTGACGCTCGCAAGCTCGCTAACGCTACGAAGATCGGCAGTTCCTCATGGGGGAACCCCCAAGACCGGACTGCCTCACAAAGACACTAAGACACCAAGAAAAATACATCATCGTTGTTCATTGGTAAGAGTTTCAGGCATTTTTACATAACATCTAAATAATAAACACCTTTAATCCAAAATCCAAAATCTCAAATCCAAAATTGGTAGACTGTAGAGACGCTGTTCAAGTCAACGTCTCTATTGAAGTCGTAACTAAAATCCTTGTGCAAATGTCAAGGTGGTAGCAGCTAAGCTGGTTAGTAACTGACCAGCTAAAGAAAGCACCAAGAAAGCTAGGATAGGAGAAAAATCCATACCGCCCAAAGGAGGGATAATTGAGCGGAAAAGATTCAGATAAGGGTCGGTTATCTGACTCAAAGCGCTAAATGGTTGATTATACCAGTTGATGCTCGGGAACCAGGTCAACAAAACCCGAGTAATTAGCAAATAGCTATAAATCGTTATGAAGGTTGTCAGTGTTTGAAACAGTAAATACATGGATAGTTTGGTTTCCTGCTAAGTGTCAAAATGGGCCTTATCTTTGATTTTAGTTTAGTCTACGCCATGACGTTTGCAGATTGTTGCCGTATTAACCACCCTTAGCACCTGCACTCTTTTGTCAAACACTTTAAGAGTCTTTGGTGAGGGAGCGATCGCTAATAGACTGTGAAGAACCACCATTAACATTACCTAGATGCTTTCGCACTTCATCGATTGTCGCATTTAACTGGGCAATTTTATCTTCTAGCGATCGCCGCGCCGTTTCCATTTCTTGACCATCACCATCTGAAGTTATCATCTGACGGCGTTTGGCTGAGACTTTTTTGGGACTTGCTGTGCTGTTATTTTTTTCTCCCTCGTCTTCAGCCGCCAATTCTGGATTTTGTCGAGAAGCAAGCACAGCCCCTAGAATACCACCAACTACACCACCCACAAACGCTCCTGCTATAAAACCACTGGCAAAACCATCGCGTTGACTCATAACTTTACCGCCTTAAACAAACCTTGCAACCTTTACCTGTATTTAAGCTATTTCTTTCCCTAGCTGCATACTAGCTTAAGTCCCAAAGATGCGATCGCCTGCATCTCCCAATCCTGGTACAATATAACCTTTGCTGTTGACTGTCTCATCAATAGCAGCGCTGTAAATTATTAAACCAGGATATGCAGCACTCAATTTTTGTAATGCTGGCGGAGACGCGACTACACATACAATTCGCGTCAAACTTGGATCAATGCCCCGCTGTGTCAATTCTGACATTGCCTTCATAATTGACCCTCCAGTTGCCAACATCGGATCGGTAATTAACACCCGTGTTTGGGGGTCAAATTTTTCTGGCAATTTGTTTAAGTAACATGAAGCTTCCAAGGTTTCTTCATTTCGCACCAAACCAAGATGGTAAATCGAAGCCAAGGGTAGCAAGGTTTGCGCCCCCTCTAGTAATCCTAGCCCGGCTCGCAAAATCGGTACAACCGCCACAGGTATCTCTGGATTAATCAAAGTTGCTGGACAGGAATCCAAGGGACTTTGGACTGTTGCCTCGAAAGTCGGCAACCAATCCCGCGCAGCCTCGTAAGTTAGCCATCGCCCCAACTCAGTTATGGCACTACGAAATAATACTGAAGGTGTGGCAGCATCACGGGCAACTGCTAGCCAGTGTTTGATCAGGGGATGGGGTGGAACGTAAATACGCAGTTGTGCCGTCATAGCCAGAAATAAGCACTTTTGATTGTACTAGAACTGAAACATCATAATACTCTTTAGCGCCTACAGCTGACAGCTAAAATTTACAACCATTTTTTATTGAAAAACTTTTGCATTAACAGTTGACAGATATTCTCAATCAAAGTTATATTATTAGTCAGTGTTCTCCTCTCTTTAAGGATCGGCAGACGGGATTAGCCAGCGGTAGCAGGCTTGTCCCTCTTTTTTGTGATTAGTCAGTTGTCAGTTGTCAGTCGTCAGTTGTAATTTTTTATATAGCCACTAACTACTAACCCTTACGGGTTCGTCAGTTGTTCATGGGGGAAACCCCCAAGACCACACTGACTCACCACTAACAACTGACAAAAATGCAAGATATTGACGTGATTGTGATTGGTTCTGGTATTGGCGGCTTGGTGACAGCAACCCAACTAGCAGCCAAGAAAGCCAAAGTGCTGGTACTGGAACGTTATTTAATTCCTGGTGGTAGTGCTGGCTATTTTGAACGCCAAGGCTATCGATTTGATGTTGGGGCATCAATGATTTTTGGCTTAGGACAGAAAGGCACTACTAACTTACTCACCCGCGCCCTAGAAGCTGTGAATGCCAGTCAACAAACAATTGTTGATCCAGTGCAGATTCACTATCATCTGCCTAACGGATTAGACATCAAAGTAGACCGGATTTATGATAAATTTTTGCAAAATCTTATTGCTTATTTTCGCCATGAAGAACAAGGAATTCGTCGTTTTTATGACGAATGCTTCAAAGTGTTCAATTGCCTCAACAGCATGGATTTGTTGTCGCTAGAAGAACCTCGGTATTTAATGCGGATGTTTTTCCAGCATCCTTTGGCGTGTCTGGGTTTACTCAAATATTTGCCCCAAAATGTTGGGGATGTGGCACGGCGCTACATCAAAGACCCCGAGTTATTGAAATTTATCGATATGGAGTGTTATTGCTGGTCGGTGGTTCCAGCGGACATGACACCGATGATTAATGGGGGTATGGTCTTTTCTGACAGGCATTATGGCGGTGTTAATTACCCCAAAGGCGGGGTAGGACAAATTGCCCAAAAATTGGTAGAGGGGTTAGAAAAGGCAGGAGGTAAGATTCACTACCAAGCTAGGGTAACGAAAATTATTGTGGAACGGCGACGGGCTGTGGGTGTGCAACTCGCCAATGGTCAAATATATCGAGGTAAACGGATAGTTTCTAATGCTACACGTTGGGATACCTTTGAAAAATTGCTGCCTGTAGAGAAAATACCAATTAATGAGAGGAAATGGCAACAAGCCTATCAAAAGTCACCTAGTTTTTTGAGTCTGCACATGGGGGTGAAAGAGTCAGTTTTACCTAGTGGAACAGAGTGCCATCATATAATTCTGGAAGATTGGCAGAAAATGGCAGCACCGACTGGCACAATCTTTGTTTCCATTCCCACGTTGCTTGACCCAGATTTAGCGCCTGTAGGGCATCACATCATTCATGCCTTTACACCTCACTCCATTGATGATTGGCAGGGGTTATCTGCCGATGAGTACGAAGCGAAGAAAGAAGAGGTAGCTTGGCGAATTATTGACAGACTAGAGAAGATTTTCCCCAGTTTAGATGCTGGCTTGGATTATTTGGAAGTGGGGACACCCCGCACCCATCGCCGCTTTTTAGGGCGAGAGGATGGTACTTACGGCCCAATTCCCCGGCGTAAATTGCCAGGTTTATTGAAAATGCCGTTTAATCGCACAGCTATACCCGGACTTTATTGTGTGGGAGATAGTACCTTTCCGGGGCAGGGGTTGAATGCGGTGGCATTTTCCGGCTTTGCCTGCGCCCATCGCATTGCCGTTGATTTGGGACTTCGGGGGAGGTGGGGGAGATGAGGGAGATGAGGGAGATGAGGGAGAGGGAGATGAGGGAGATGAGGGAGATGAGGGAGATGAGGGAGATGAGGGAGATGAGGGAGATGAGGGAGATGAGGGAGATGAGGGAGATGAGGGAGATGAGGGAGATGAGGGAGATGAGGGAGATGAGGGAGATGAGGGAGATGAGGGAGATGAGGGAGATGAGGGAGATGGCGAAATAACCACTGACAACTGACAACTGACAACTGACAACTGACAACTGACAACTGACCACTGACCACTGACCACTGACCATTGACCATTGACTATTGACTAATTTTAATTTTACTCGCTGCTTTTATAGCCTTTTCTCGTGCTTGTTGAACATCAGCGCCCTTTGCTAAAGCTACTCCCATGCGTCGATAAGGATGGGCGCTGGGTTTACCAAATAATCTAATGTCTACATCTTTTTCTGATAAAGCCTCGGCTACACCTGTAAATGCAACAGCATCTGATTTTTCTGAAGCTAAAATGACAGCGCTGGCTGAGGGCCCCAACTGTTCTATATGGGGAATGGGTAAACCTAAAATTGCTCTCAAATGTAATTCAAATTCATTGAGATTTTGCGATATCAATGTCACCATTCCTGTATCATGAGGTCTGGGGGAAAGTTCGGAAAAAATCACCTCATCTTTAGTGATGAAAAACTCTACTCCAAAAATTCCGGCTCCTCCTAAAGCATCGGTAACTTTTTTCGCTATTTCTTGAGATTGCAATATCTTGTCTTCAGCAATGGCTGCTGGTTGCCAAGACTCTTGGTAATCTCCTCTTTCTTGGCGATGACCGATGGGAGAACAGAAAATTGTCGGTGCGTTCCACTGTTTAATTGTAAGTAAAGTTATCTCGATTTCAAAGTTAATAAATTCTTCAACTATAACTTTTTGGCTGTCACCTCTAGAGTTAGCGATCGCATAATTCCAAGCTTTCTCAACTTCACTCTTATTTGACACTACAGACTGCCCTTTGCCAGAAGATGACATCACGGGTTTCACAACATTGGGAAATCCAATTTCATCAGAAATAGCAATTAATTCCTCTAAAGTTACTGCATAACCATATTTAGCAGTTCTAATCCCTAATTCTTGATGCGCTAGTTCCCTAATTCTGTCCCGATTCATTGTGTAGTTAGTTGCAGCCGCAGTTGGAATTACAGTAATTCCTCGCTGTTCAAATTCCAACAATTTTTCTGTTCGTATTGCTTCTATTTCTGGTATGATAAAATCAGGTTTATGCTTCGTAACTACAAATTCTAAATCATCAGCATTGAGCATAGAAATAACTTCATAACAGTCAGCGACTTGCATCGCTGGCGCATTGGCATAGCGGTCAACAGCAATCACATAATTACCGAGTCTTTGAGCAGCAATTACAAATTCTTTGCCTAGTTCTCCTGAACCTAGCAACATTAGTTTTTGAGGCAGTTTAATCGAATTATGCATTAAATTAACCAGGTGAATAATATTAAAAAATTATATAATTTTATGTATTATAATAATCAACTTCTGAAGAATTAAATTTAGCACCACGCAGTTGTAAGTCTTGACACTGTAGCGTGGTTAATCCAGAATTTACGCTAAATTGGCATTGATCTACTAAAGCATCGAACCAAATAGTTTCATTGAGAGTTGCACCTCTTAAATCAGCATTTATTAAATTGACTCTTGTAAAATTGCCAAATAGCAAGTCTGCATTAACTAAACTAGTTCCTTCCAGGTTTGCATCAGATAAATTTCCTCTAATAAAATTTACTTCATCTAAAATTAAACCAGATAAATCTGCCCCGACCAAATTCGGAAACTTTAGCTGACTTGGATTTTTGAAAAACCGCATTATACAAGTTATATTTGCCTCATTAAGACGCATTTTAGTTAAAAAATCATAACGACCCATTCCCAATGATTGCAGAATTTGCAGACGTTTAGCGGGATTTTGTTCTAAAAATTGAATAGCTGTGTAGCGGAGATTTTCAGTAGAAGTATTTATCATTTTATCAATGTCGCTATTTTGAATAAATCTTAAATTTTTAGGGTGCGTTATAGCGAAGCGCAACGCACCAAGATTAAGAGGAACGCCGCTTTGGGACTGGGTACTGGGTAGTGAGAAAACATTAATTTTTACGAATTATAACCCATCCCCAATCCCCAATTCCTTTTATGACTCCATTTCAGCTAATTCTAACCAGCGTTCAGTTGCGACATCAATTGCTTGCTTGAGTGCTTCCACTTGTTCGTAGAGTTTTTGCACCTGGGTATAATTTCCAGGAGAGACATTTGTTATCGCTTTTTCAGCTTGTGCTTTCTCTTCTTCTAATTGGGCAATTTTACCTTCCAACTGCTCAAATTCCCGCTTTTCCCAATTGGATAGCCGACGCCGCTTTTTATTTTCTGCATCTTGGGTCGGAGGTGCAGCTTTTTGTTCTGCTGTATTTTTTGCCTTCTCTTTATTATTAGCAGCTTGCTGCTGTTCTTCTTCTGCTTTTTTGTAGTCTAGATAAACTGAGTAATTACCTGGATATTGCCGCAAATTTCCACCTTCTTCTAAGGCAAAAATTGAATCTACAGTCCGGTCAAGAAAGTAGCGGTCATGGGAAACTGCAATTACACAACCAGAAAAATCTTCTAAATAATCTTCTAGTACTGCTAATGTCTGTACATCTAAATCATTTGTCGGTTCATCTAAAATCAAAACATTAGGCGCACTAATCAAAATACGCAATAAAAATAAACGTCGTTTTTCCCCTCCAGAAAGTTTATGAATTGGTGCATATTGTTGATTGCCAGGAAATAAAAACCGCTCTAACATTTGGGAAGCGGTAATTTTAGTACCGTCAGCAATTTTGACAAATTCTCCTTCTTCTTTGATATAGTCAATTACACGCTGATTTTCATCTAAGGCTGTAAGTAATTCTTCAGAATGTTGGTCAAAATAACCGATGTGAATGGTAGCGCCAATTTCCACATTACCGGAATCTGGTTGAACACGCCGGGTAATGATATCCATTAAAGTCGATTTGCCTGTACCGTTACCACCAATAATGCCAATGCGGTCTTCTGGGCTAAATTCGTAGGTAAAATTATTAATGAGGGTGCGTCCGTTGTAGGCTTTGGAAATATTATTCAGTTCAATAACTTTTTTACCAATACGGCGACCAACTGTAGAGATGTCAACTTTACCCTGAGCTTGTTTAAACTCAGTTTCTCGCATGGCGTGAATGCGGTCAATTCTAGCTTTCTGCTTTGTACTCCTAGCTTTTGGCCCCCGTTTTAACCATTCCAATTCACGCCGCAATACACCTTGATGTTTGCGTTGACTGCTAATGGCAGATTCTTCTGCTAAAGCTTTCTTTTCCAGATAATATGAATAATTACCTGTGTAAGTAAAAATGTCGCCACGGTCAATTTCAATAATGCGATTGGTAACTTGATCTAAAAAGTAGCGGTCGTGAGTTATAAGTAAAAGTGCGCCACGATAGCGATTCAAATAACTTTGTAACCATTCCACAGAAAGAGCATCAAGATGGTTTGTTGGCTCATCCATTAATAAAACATCTGGTTCTGATAACAAAGCTGTTGCTAGAGCAATACGCTTACGATAGCCTCCTGATAAAGTACCGATAATTGCATTAAAATCAGAAATTCCTAACTTGGTAAGGATGATTTTGGCATTGGTTTCCAATTCCCAAGCGCCAGTTACATCCATACGTTGCATAACCACAGAAAGTCGTGACATCAGCTGATTATCATCTGGGTAATGAGCCAGTTTATCTGACAGTTCTTCATACTCACGAACCAAAGTCATATGGTCGCCACTGTCAGCAAAAATTTGCTCTAAAACTGTGCGATTTTCGTCTAATTCTGGCTGCTGTGGCAAGTAAATTATTTTAGCACCAGAGTTGAAGAGAATTTGCCCACTATCAATTGATTCCAGCCCTGCAATCATTTTTAACAAGGTTGATTTACCAGAACCATTTGTACCAATTAAACCAACTTTATCAGTGGCATCAAGGCTAAAGCTAGCATCTTTTAAAATTTCCTTAATACCAAAGTCTTTTTTGACTGACTGTAGTGTAATAATACTCATAATTTTTAGTCATTGGTCATTGGTCAATAGTCAATAGTCAATAGTGAGTAGGTAAGGTATTTATACTCATTGGCAAATGATTGTGACAGATTATTTGAAAAAATCCTCAGGTACTACGGCAATTCACAATCTAAAATCCAAAATCCAAAATCCAAAATGGTATTACCTTACCTACATCCACTGCCAAATTCTAGACAAATAAGTCGAGGGGTAAATGCCCATAAAGTTCGTTGATTCCTCCTTCATCGTAAGACTGGCAAGATACTAATACGCCACGATGATGTCCTGAATAGGAATCGAGATAACATAAACCATTTTTGCCGTTTAATTTGATATAAACTGGCCCTTCAACTGTAGGTAAATTGCTTGGGGCTTCATAACCAAAAGCATGGGAATATGTCTTCATGGCTAGTATGCCTTCCTCGGCTGTATCAGCACAAATTCCTAATATTTGGTAATCAGAAAGGCTAGTGATCAAAATTAAGGCACGACGGGTTAAAGCTTTTTCTGATGACTTGAGGATAGGAGCAATATCCAAACAATTAAATTTATTCAGAATTTTTTTTGCTTCTGCGGTTGTGAGGTTGGGATGATTGGGAGTTGACATAAATTTGGTTTATTATTTCCTTTCTTGAGTTTGACTTTTTTGTTTGAGATAGATACAGCCCACTATACTTGATATAATTTACTTAAATCATGGTTGGTTTTCGATATTTCCTAGGTTGAAAATAAAGGGTACACTGCCTTTTGCTTCACTACCCATGACAAGAACTTTCGGCATTTGTGCGCCGCCAATCTTCCAAGCTTCAATTGCTTCTTTTTGCAGAACTAACTGCCCACCTTGGGCTTTAAGAGTTTCGGCTAAGAGTCTTTGAGCTTCTGCTTTACCCTTAGCACGATTAATTTCTGCTTGTGCTTCTTGTTCAGCTTCTCGTGCTACATAAACGGCTCTTTGCGCCCGTTGTTCAGCGATTTGTTTTTCTTCTACTGCTCTAGCAAACTCTGGCGAAAAAGTTAAGTCAACTACGCTAGTATCTAACACAATTATCCCATATTTGTCTAAGCGATCGCCTAATGCATTATCAAAGTCTTCTTTTAATTCACTGCGTTTAGTAATTGCTTCTTCAACTGTTCTTCTAGCAGCTGCTATTTTGAATGCTTCTTGGGTTTGGGGGGCAATAATTTTGGAGACAATATTTTCTAAAGTTCCTTGTTTTCTTCTGACTTCCACAACTTTTATGGGGTCGAGGCGGAAATTAATAGCAAATCTCGCTGATAAATTTTGCAAATCTTTTGTAGAACTTTCTGCTGGAACTTCAAATTTTTGTACTGTCAAATCATACACATCTATCACTGAAATGAAAGGAGGCTTCAAGTGAAAACCCTCCAGAAAAGCACCATTTCTAGCTTTGCCTAAAATACTGATCACTCCTGCTTGTCCTGGGTTGATAACAATAAAAGAATTTAGACTCAAAAGCACAATTACTGCCAACACAATTCCCAAAACAGTGGTTTGCCAATTTACCAATTGCTGATTTTTCAATTTTGTCTCTCCTTAATATGTTGGCATGTCGTCCGCCTAACTGCGGTAAACTCAAGGTTACAAGAGTGCGGTGTTTCCTGTTCTCGTGGTAATATCAATTGCACGCAACTGCAAAAGGCTGTGGCTACAGTATTAAAATCTCATCGTTTATCAAGAAGGCGTAAACATTCGGCGCATCCCCTCCAGCGCTTGCTTGAGTATGGACATCAGTATCGTAAACAAATTTGGCTGGCGATCGCTTGCTCCATCCTAAATAAACTCTTTGATTTAGCACCACCCGCATTAATTGGCATTGCGGTGGATGTCGTGGTAAAACAGCAGGATTCTATCATTGCTCAGTTGGGTATACGCGATGTCTTTGGGCAATTTTTAATTATTTCCCTGCTTACTATCATCATTTGGATACTAGAATCGGTTTTTGAGTACGCATACGCTCAAATTTGGCGCAATTTAGCACAAAACATTCAGCACAACCTCCGTCTGGATGCATACAACCATTTGCAAGATTTGGAATTAGCTTATTTTGAAGAACGCAGCACAGGCGGGTTGATGTCCATCCTCAGCGATGATATCAACCAACTAGAGCGTTTTCTAGATGTGGGAGCCAATGACATCATCCAAGTTGTCACAACAGTAATCATTATAGGTGGTGCTTTCTTTGTTTTGGCTCCTAGTGTAGCGTGGATGGCGATGTCGCCGATGCCATTTATCCTCTGGGGTTCTTTTGCTTTTCAACATCTGTTGGCACCTCGCTACGCCAAAGTCCGGGAAAAGGTAGGATACTTGAATGCACGGCTGGTAAATAATTTGAGCGGTATTACTACTATTAAAAGTTTTACCGCAGAAAATTATGAAACTTCACGTTTAACAGAAGACAGCGAAGCTTACAGGCGAAGTAACGCTGAAGCAATTAAACTTTCTGCTGCATTCGTACCCTTAATTCGGATGCTGATTTTGGTGGGTTTTACCGCATTACTGCTTTATGGCGGCATGGCAGCGGTTGCTGGCAAAATGTCTGTAGGCACTTACAGTGTGTTGGTGTTTTTAATTCAGCGCTTACTGTGGCCTTTAACCAGATTAGGGGATACCTTTGACCAATATCAACGGGCGATGGCTTCTACTAATCGTGTCATGGATTTGTTGGATACACCGATCGCTATTCATCCAGGTAATATAGCTTTACCAGTGGAACAAGTACGCGGGCAAGTAGAATTTAAGAATGTGACTTTTGCTTATAAAGATAGATTCTCAGTGCTGAAAAATCTGTCTTTAGATATTCCCGCCGGGAAAACGATCGCAATTGTGGGTTCTACTGGTTCTGGTAAAAGTACTTTAGTCAAACTTTTGTTGCGGTTGTATGAAATCAAAACTGGCACAATCACCTTAGATGGTATTGATATACAAGATTTGCAACTGCGCGATTTACGTCGATGCATTGGTTTAGTCAGTCAAGATGTATTTTTATTTCATGGCACCGTAGCAGAAAATATTGCTTATGGCACATTTGATGCTAAAGATGAAGAAATCATCATGGCGGCGAAAGTAGCTGAAGCACATGAATTTATTCAACGCCTGCCCCAAGGTTATGAGACAATTGTCGGAGAAAGAGGACAAAAGTTATCTGGTGGACAAAGACAAAGAATTGCGATCGCGCGTGCAGTTTTGAAAAATCCACCCATACTGATTTTAGACGAAGCCACCTCAGCAGTGGATAATGAAACAGAAGCAGCCATTCAGCGATCGCTCGAACGGATTATAGTTGATAGAACAACAATCGCGATCGCGCATCGCCTTTCCACCATCCGCAATGCTGATTGCATTTATGTCATGGAACACGGACAATTAGTAGAATCAGGAACCCATGAACAATTACTAGAGCAAAATGGAATTTATGCCAGTCTCTGGCGTGTTCAAAGTGGTTTAAGATAAATCTCACGCAAAGTCGCAAAGTCGCAAAGAGATATTTTGCGTCTTTGCATGAAGTTAAATAAATTTTTAATTTTTAATTGCTTATGATGTTTGGTAGTACCCAGCCGGAATCAGCAGATAACAAATGGCGTCGCCAGTTGGATAAATTTGCTAAAGAAAATCAGCAAGAATTGGCGGCATTATTTTGGGGTTTATGGTTAGAAAATGGTGATAGCCAGGGTACTATCGGCATTGATTTGCAACCAACACCACATTTTGTCTATTGTCCCAAAGAAGCTATAGAAAAGCTCAATGATCAAGTAGAAAACAGGCTTCAAGAAATTTTAGGAATTGTTGAAAATCATAAACCGGAAGTAGAAGTTGTGATGATTGGTATTGGTAAGGGTGAAATTAAGTTAATTCAGTTTGCACCACAACCAACACCACCAGATTGTTTTCAGCAAGTTGGTAAGGATGTGAATGACTTGTTAGAACTGCTAGAACAGCGGATGCAAGAACAGTTAAATTAAAATTGGGCATTGGGGATGGGGCACTTGTACTGAGCGAAGCCGAAGTATTAGGGATTGATTATTCCCCCTCATCCCCCCATCTCCCCTACTTTACTAACTAGTTCTTAGTAACTTCGTTCATAACTGGTAAAACATCAGGAGGAATTTCCCTAACTATGCGAAACGGAAAGGCAGCAGTCGAAGCTAATTGAGCATAATCTGGAGTCAGAAAAATAGCATATTGATCAGCATCTTTTGTGAGCTGTGCTGCCATTGCTAAAGTGATAGCTTTTACGAATTTGCGAATGTCCGCAGCTTGTTCACCCACAACTTCACCACCACTAAAAGGTGTGTTGGGTTGTCCTATTTGATCTAAATTAGCCTTAGAGTCTCTGATACTCAAATGCGTACCCCCAAGTATGCCAACTAGCCATTTTGACGTTGGTATTTTGGTAAATGGTATAATCTGTTCACTTAAAGCTGGTGTAGTTTTATCTGCGGAACCTGCCAACACTAAAGTGGGTACTTGCACCTTCGTTAAACCAGTTTCGCCAAACATTATAGAAGCTGTCGGATTGAAAGCGATCGCCTGTTTTATTCTCGCATCTCGCAATTGATAGCTATTTTCCGGTAGTTCTTGAGCAATACATTGGAGAGTTTCCCCAGCACTGAAAACAGTCAAGTTACCCTGACAGCGTTTTTTGATATCTTGTATTTGTAACTCGCCTCCCGCAATTGTCAAGGCTGTACCACCGCCAAAAGAATAGCCAATCACCATCACATTATTGGTTGCAAGCTTTCCTTGCAATGGGTTGTTAGCTGTTTGATTAAGTTTTTCTAATTCATCCAAGACAAAACTAATATCTTTCGGGCGGTCTAAAAACTCTTGGGGCTGCAATAACCTTGTTTTACCTTGTAATGCTGAGTTGACATACGTAGAATTACTGCCTGGATGCTCTAAAGCTACAAATATATACCCGTGAGATGCTAGATGTTCTGCTAGATACTGCAAGTCAGTGCGGACTGCCCCCATACCATGAGTATATATAATTACAGGTTTTTCAGCAGTTGCAGCCGTTGACCAGTAAATATCAACAGGAATCTGGCGATCGCGCTTTTGGTCATTGAAATTCAACTTCAATACTTGTACTTGAGCCGTTCCTGGTTGTGAGGGGTCAAAAGGTAAAGAAATCTGCGGTTTGTAAGGGTCGATTTGGGGCGCGATCGCTAGCATAAACTGCTGAGTCCGCCAAAAACCCGTGTTCAAATTGCCCGCCACCGCGAACGCCCGTGGTAAATTAATTTCTAGGCGTTTGCTAGGATAAGCCGCAATAAAACTCAGTATAGAAAGACCATCCTGTGGTGTAGAGCCTACTACTAATGCTCCTCTGAGTGCTTGTACTCCAGCTTGATCTTTTCTGACTAAGGCCGTGGAAATGTCCTTCAGAATCGTACTGCCAATTTGGGTATTGAGTAACCGATTCATCAAGACAACATTTACAGGTACTTTTGTTCTCAAAGCTTCCACGAGTAAGCGGCGTTGTTCTTGAGATAATCTGTTAGTGTAAAACTCCAAAGCTGTAGGAAATTTTCCAGTGTCCGCAGCCTTTTGCAAATCAGCAACAGAAATGGATTCTGCAAACAGACCCACACGCACCACAACTGTATCAGCCGCGCGTACAGGAGTCTTGCTGGCAAAAAACTGTGTCAGAGCGATCGCACAAAAGCAACTTGCAACTAGCTTGAGATTTTTCCATCTGCTGACCATCAAAATTTTCCCCTATTGCTGATTAGGGGAATATAGCAGATAATTGTGTATTTTAATACTCTATATAAGTTGCATTCAAAAGTCGTACCTCACTCTCCCCTGCACCCCTGCACCCCTGCACCCCTTCACCCCTGCACCCCTTCACCCCTGCACCCTCAATGATAAGTCAACTGAGCTTCTCTAGCATTCCCGCTGAAACTATGATGTTTCCGCTCAGCCTCCCTAGCTGCTTGAAAAATACTCAGAGCATTAATCACATGAGTACTTTCCTCTAAAGCACCGTTCAACTCGTCTCCTAAAAAACTATGGCTGGCTTTGAACTCCGAAATTAAGGCATTGCGATCGTTTTGTATAATTAATTGCGCCAACCGCTCATAAGTTTTTGCTAATCTGCCAATGGCTTCACGGCGCTCTGGAGTAGCTAGCATAATGTCTACAATCAAAGGTGCAGATTGAGTCAGTAAACGACTTACTATTCCAATTTCCAAACGGAAAATTGGGCTAGAAAAATCTAAACTACGACGGATATTAATCTCTTCTTCTTTTAAGAAAACACCAAAGCTAAAGGTCTTAAAATTCCGAATTGCTTGAACAGCCATCATCATCTGGTCATGTTCTTCTGGGGTAGACACAATTAGTTTGCCACCTTCATTTTCAATTAAATCCAGCAGCCACTGAAAAGCAAAGTCTTCACGACCAGGACAGACCACAACTTTTTGAGACAAGAACGATTGGATACCTTGCCCAAACATCGGATGCAAACCCATAACGGGCCCTTTGTGATGTTCTAGCATGGCTTGTAAAATAGGAGTTTTAATACTAGCAATATCAGCCAAAGCAGTATTAGGATCAAGGTAGCTAGCTAATTTCTGAATTACCTCTATTGTGTATTCAATCGGAACACAAATTAAAACTAAATCTGCTCCTGCTAATAGAGATTCAGCATGATCCCAGTCACTTTGTTCAAGAATACAGACTTGATGACCTGCGGCTGATAACTTTTCCCTAAAGAAGCGTCCCATCATACCGTGTCCACCAACTAAAGTAACCTGTCGGGGTTGAACACGATTAGCAGGTAAAGATGCAGTGGTGACAGCAGCACAATCGATTACAATGTTTTTCCAAATCGATTCTGGAACACCACCTTCGGCAAGAGATAATCCAAAATTAGCAATTTGTGCCTCTAAAGATACTGGTTCTGATTCTGCCAAAACTGCTATTCTTTTACTTAATAGATCAATAATTTGTTGGTCAATTTCTTGAAGCTTTGCTGGGATCATGATATTTCTCTAACTACTAAAAATAGCGTCAGCCTAACTTAACAGTGCCAAATCAGGGCGTAGCTTAGCAGCATGGCGCAAATAAACATGATGTAAGCCATTCTGGGGTAAAGGTGTATTGAGGTGAATTAGCACTCGAATGCAGTGTTCCAAGCTACCGACAACCTGCATTTGTTGCACATCCAACAAAGGAACTTAATGGTGGGGATGGAGCTTGAGAACCCAGTGAAATCAACCCTAGATCATGATGATTGTTGGAGTTAATTGCCCGAAGCAAGGCCATTGTTTTGGGTACAGCAGCAACCTGTGTGAAACCAAAAATTGACTGGTAGAACTGAGATGAACGTTCTACATCACGTACATACAGAACTGCATGGTTCAACCGCGTAATCCGAATCATAGGGGTATTTTCTCTCAACTTGATGATCAATTTCTCTGATTGTGAACCTAAAGTTACGGGCTACAGCTTGGTTTAGGCTTGGAATATGACGATTACAAAAAAAGTCTAAACTTACATAGCTGCACCCTTGAGGGTGGCAGCTAGCGTTTACTGATTAGGGTAAAGTCACCTAATCTAAAGACAGAACATGTTGCTGGGCACAACGTAAACAGTGATTCAAGAAACCAGCATAAGCATCAAGCGCCTTAGCACCAACTTCAACCATAACATCGACGTGTTGAGGATGCTTGGCAAGAAAGTTCTTCAGCAGTTTGGCATTGAGTTGGGTGTGACCAACATCGACACTGACGTGTTCTTCCATAAACGACAAACCTTGGATAATCGAGTTGCCCAAAACTTGTTGGCATCGTTGAATTAACTGCGAACCATAGCGCACAGACAACATTTCGATTTCGTACTCAATGGCCACCTGAGCAAAAGGAGTCTCACTAGCAATCACATCTTCATGGAGTTGACGGTAAAGTTGAGTACTTTCACCTCTGGGTTGAGACAAGAACCATTGGGCATCTAGCTGTGGGGTGCGACGATTATTCCAACTGGAAACCAAAGCATGCGTGTCATCAATCATCATCAGATGATGTCCGGCTTCTTGTTGTGCATGGGTTTTTAACAACTGTCCCAGTTCTGTGTATCCTAGTTGCAAGCAGCGATCGCCTGCTCTACTAATCCAGTCTTCTACCACATCGGTCATGGCTACGCCCAAGGCGTTGAAGTAAATCAAGTATAGTTCCAATATTCTTGGGTCTACTTCCCCTGTGAGAATTTCCTCAAATCCTGAGTTTTGCTCAAATCTAATTCTGGCGTTTTCGATTTTGCTTTCGTAGGTTTGATATAGATCCCGTTTGACTGTTGTTTGTACCATGATTTCCTTTTTGTTTTGTGAAATTGTTTGAGTAATCAAGTTTTGTGGAGATGCTATTTACACAAATTGTCTGGTTAAGCAATACTGCTGAACTTTATTTACCAGTTAGATTTATAGCTCATACTCTTTGGGTATTGTGGCGTTATACCATTTAGCTGGAATATCAATATCTGGAATTGTCAGACGGCTTTCCATTGCTTCTCTATCAGCTCGATAGAATTCATGAATTTTATAAAAGGGAACTGGCTTAATTGTGCGAGTACGAATCTCTAAAGTATCAGAAAAGTACTGGAAAATTGAGGTATTAGCGCAAGAAACTAGAAGATGTGGTCGTTCTTCATTCATATGAATGAAGTCTTTAGAATGTGCTGCTCCCATCAATAATTTACCCAATCCCTTTTTTCGCCATTCATCCTTGACTACGAATTTGCTCAATTCCCTTATATACTTTCCAGAGTATCTATTAGCTGCTCCAGCTTCAATTAATAGTTGATCAATCTCTTGCTCAGTTACCTTGCCATATCTTTCAGGATTTGTACTGTGTAAATATAGCCCCATACAGGCAACGATTTCATCATTAACTACTCCCATGATATAATGGTGGGGATATAGTTCAATTTTTGATTCAATATCATATTCTGTTTCTGAAAAATTAATGCCGAGTTTTTTATAGTAAACTTCAGAAACTAAGGACTGACATTGACAAATTTCTGAATGAGATTCAGCTATTTTAAATAAGACGGTATAGTTTTCAGCCACAGAATTTGGCTGGATTAATTCAACACTCATAATTGACTCCTAAAAATATGTATTTTTACCAAAAGCTAGTTGTGCATTATCAACAATAAATAATTTAACTTTTTAACAATGTCTGTGGTTGATGAACTTCTTGTGTAGAATTATGTCTTAGCAATCTCCTCAAAACTTTTCCAGTTGGATTCTTGGGCAGTGCATCTACAAAGTTAATTACATGAGGAACTTTGTAGGCTGCCATTTTTTCATAACAGAAATCAATGATTTGCTGTGCTGTAATATTGTGTCCAGGTTTCAGCACTATGTTAGTATTGACTATCTCACCTTTAACTGGATGAGGCACACCATATACAGCAACTTCAGCAACGGCTGGATGTTGATAAATGACGTTTTCAACTTCAGTAGGATACACCTTAAATCCAGACAAGTTGATCATGTCTTTTATGCGGTCAACGATGTAGAAATATCCGTCTTCATCCATACGCCCAATATCACCGGTATGGAACCAGCCATTTTTAATCACTTCCGCAGCTTCAAAGGGGCGATTCCAATAACCAAGCATGACATTTGGGCCCCGAACGAGGATTTCACCTAATTCACCTGGTTGTACCTGATGACCGTAATTATCAACAATTTGGATTTCTACATTGTCAATCGGTGTACCAATTGAACCGAGTTTGTATTGCAAATCATTGTTATAAGTGGCAAAGGGGGAAGTTTCAGTTAAACCGTAACCTTCATGGATAAAAATACCATATTTATCATGCCATTTTTGAGCAATTTCAATGGGCATGGGTGCGGCTGCCGAAAAGAAATAGCGTACATTTTTGAATGTATTTTCAGGAATTTCAATATTCAAGATTTTGATGAATACTGTAGGCACACCAAAGAACATTGTAACTTGTTTTTCGGTGATGGTTTGCAGAACTTTGTCTAAATCAAAACGACGTTGCAGTACGATGGTGGCACAGGCACTAAAACCAGTGTTTAAAATGGCATTTTGACCAAAGCAATGGAATAGTGGCAAATACAACAGTAAGCGATCGCTACTACTAATGCGATAACAACGATTTGCTGCATAGCTGTTAGCAATCACATTGCCGTGAGCCAGAGTCGCTCCTTTGGGGAAGCCTGTTGTACCTGAAGTGTAGAGGATACAAGCTGGCGCATGGCGATCCATTTCGATTGCTGCTGCTTCAGGAGAAGCATTTGCCATCAGTTGCGCTAAGGTAATTCCTTTATCAGCTTGACCTTCTGCAATTAAGATATGTTCTAATTCGGGTAAGTCTGCCTCTGAAACCTGCTGACTTTGGGACTCGGTGGTAATGATGGCTTTGGCTGCACAATCGTGAAGGATGTAACTGACTTCGGCTGTTTTCAACATGACGTTGATGGAGACAGCAATAGCGCCAATTTTGAGAATGCCCAGATAAGCTATTACAAACTCAGGAATGTTAGGCAGAAATAAAGCTACGCGATCGCCTCTTTTAATTCCTAATCCTTTTAAAGCATTTGCAACTCTTCCTGCTAATTCATCAAGCTGTTTGTAAGTGAAAGTTTTATCTTCAAAAATCAGGGCAATTTTGTCAGGAAATAAGCGATGTACCCGCTCTACATGATGTGCGATATTCATAATTAAAAATACCTAATTCAGTTGCATAAAATATTGTTGACTGTGGCGCTTTTGGCAATCTATTCGTCACTCAAACCACTCAATTTTTGTTGGCAAAAAGATTGTTAACTGCGCTGACAATTTGTCCATCAGCAGCGATATCTGCGGCGATGCGAGCAATATGCTGGTCTAATCCTTGTTCGTGGTCGTTCCAGATATAGGGGCGGTCTGCTGAAACTGGTTGTCCGACTACATTCCGTACTGCTATGTATAAATCTCTTGTAGCAGGTGATAGGCAAGCACGAGCATCATAATGTTCCGCAACTGCATATGTGCGTAAATCAACTGCTTGCACACCAAACATCAGCGCGATCGCCATATACTGTTGGAATATCTCTACTGAGTGTCTGGCTAAATTTGCTGAAGCAAAACCTTGGCTATTAATATTTTGGTTAAATTGTTCGGCATGGGTAGGAGTAGCATGGCTGGGATCAATCATAATTGGCAAGTGAGTCAGAGTCCGCAACACTGGGATTGCAGAGATATCTAAGGTATTACGTGTATACTGTTTGTCAAAGGTGCGAATACCCCGCTCGCACAGAATCACATTTGGATTACCTGCGGCAAGAATATATTCAGCAGACATCAACCAATCTTCAATGGTTGCAGCCAAACCACGCTTGAGCAGTACAGGCTTACCAGTGGCACCGACTTTCTTGAGCAAGGAGAAATTCTGCATATTTCTAGCACCGACTTGGATAACATCGGCAACACTAGCCACTAAATCCAACTCCGCAGCATCCATGACTTCTGTAATAATGCCTAAACCTGTAGCTTCACGAGCTTTCGCTAACAATTCTAGAGCGCTTTCACCATGACCTTGGAAAGCATAAGGAGAAGTCCGGGGTTTGTATGCCCCACCACGGAGAAACTGTGCGCCTGTGGCTTTGACGACCTGGGCTGTTTCCACAATCATTTGTTCGTTTTCTACAGAACAAGGCCCAGCCACCACAACTATTGGATGGTTTTGACCAAAGGTAACAGCACCGTTAGGTGTGGGGACAACAACTTCACTGTGTTCGCTATTACGATATTCCAAAGAAACACGCTTAAATGGCTTTTTAATACGTACAACTTGCTCAATAAACGGACTAATATTTTGAATTTGTCTAGTGTCAATTTCGGCAGTATCACCGATGACACCAATTACTGTTTTTTGCTGACCAAGACTTACTTCTGGGGCGATTCCATGACGGCTAATTTCAAATGCGATACGTTCAATTTCTACTACTGGTGTGCCGGCTTTAATGACAATAATCATTGGTTTATTTCCTATTGGAAGATTTTCAGTAATATTTAGTCCGGGGTTCTTCATTCGAGAATGTTGCTCATTGAACCCACAAATAATCAGGCTGGTTTTTAGGTTTTACGCAAGAAATACAAAATTTACATTTATTTACAAATCCTTGATATCATGACTTGATGATACTTAAGCAATCAAACTTTAACCTTGATAGATCAAGGTCGAAGCTGGAAAACAGGTCATAGCCTGAAGTTTGCTTTTGATGATTACGTTTTTGCGATCGCTATTTGTTTCAAACTGATTTTGCTAAAAAGCGCTGAAGAATAAAAAGATGAGTTGAAGTGAGATTTATTAAATTGTGCAGAGTGAAGAAGTAATTTTTTGTCCTTTCACCCTTATTCCTCATCCTTTGAATGCTTCCTAGACCATAAGGAAAGTAAAGAGTACTTATCCCAAAAGTATTGTCATTAGCTTCATCAAAACTTGTTCTAGACTTTATGCGTCGCAAACTTTTCTATATTTTAATTCTGCTGCTTTCGTTGAGTATTATCACTTTATGGTGGCCTATAAATGGTTCTCAATGTAATTCAGAGGCTTTTCTCAAATCAAAAACCAAAAAATTTCAAGTACAGGCTACTAAAGTTGTTGTGCAGCCGTGGCGTGGTGAACACCAAGTCTATGGAATTTTTATGGTTCCCAACGAATACAAGCAAACACCATTTTTCATATTAACAGTTAAAGGTGCTGGCAGTGAATGTTCAAGACCATCTGGCTACAGGCAAAACTTTGATGACGTTTTTGCTGAGACGGGAACTCATTTAGTGAGGAACTATATTAGAACTCGCATCGCCTTGCGGCTGATTCTCCAAGGATTATACTTCCAACTCAACGATAAACAGAACTGGACACTGACCTTTCCTGAAGCTAAGGGAGCAGGGGGGATAGGGAGATGAGGGGATGGGGAGCAGGGGAGCAGGGGAGCAGGGGAGCAGGGGAGCAGGGGAGCAGGGGAGCAGGGGAGCAGGGGGGATGGGGGATGGGGAGATGGGGGGATAAAACAACTGACAACTGACAACTGACAACTAACTCTTATATCAAGTTGCTGGTTGAGTTGCCAAATTATCGTTCTTTGATAACAATGTGTTGGTAGCATTGACTATAACTTGTGCTGCTCCGGTGAAGAACGATCGCTCTATATTCGCAGGCACATCACTAGGTTGGTGGTAATGTGGAGTACGTAAATTTGCGGTATCCGTCACTAGAACTGCACCGACTCCTTGATACCAGAATGGCGCATGGTCGCTGCGTAGGGTGTCGGGTGTCAACAAACCTTTGAGAGGAATAGGCAGTGTCAGGACAGACGGCAGATTCAATCCCTCCTGATTTAGTGTCTGTGAGTTTTGAAAGGCATTCAGCAAAGGTAAGTGTTCTGTATCACCAATGGCGGCTAGAAAGTCGCCCTTGTCGCTGGGTGGGGTGACGGGCAATCCTGGAGGATATTTTTGACATCCGGCAGTGTAGCAGGCATAACCTACCATATCCATAACTATTACACCACGCAAGTTTTGTAAATGTGCTGCCTTGGTGACAAAAGCTTTACTACCTAAAAGTCCCGCTTCCTCTTTGTCAAAAAAAGCTAACTGCAATGTCCGTGGCGTTGGATTTGCACCGAGAAGCCGGGCAGTTTCTAGCAACACAGCAATACCAGTGGCATTGTCATCCGCACCAGGGGAGTAGCCAACGGTGTCGTAATGTGCTGCTAAGAGAATTGCTCCCGCTTTTTCGTCAGTTCCCTGTCGTTGTGCAAAGACATTAACACCCTCGGCAAACTTTTCCAGTTGGGGTTTCCAGCCGAATTTTCTGAGTTCTGTTGTAATGTAAGTGCGAGTACGCGATCGCTCAGTTGGCGTGAAACGCTGAAAATTCAAATTTTGGATGTGGGCTAATAGCTGAAGAGCAGAAACTTGTGGGGTACTCTTCACTTGTGGAGGCTGTGGTTGCGGTGTTTTCACCTTCAGGCGCTGAACAATAGGTGGTGAGGGACGTGGTTCAAAAAAAACATTGAGCGCAGTACCTCTACTACCCACCACCACAGCTGCCACCAGACCCAACACAACCAGCCAAATCCATTTTTTCATCTAAATTTATCCTTGGCTTCCAGACTTAGGGTAACGCGATCGCGAAGTTTGACAGCTTGTCTTTTGACAGCGATCGCAACTTCACTTAGAGTTCCGCACTAGGTGAGTGCCGAGGCGCAAAGTTAGGAGTTATTAATTCTCCCCTGCTCCCCTGCTCCCCTGCTCAAGAACTCCCCTACCCTCTGACTCAGGACTTTATTTATGCTAGATTTGTTGCTGCTTACAATCCTGGGGTTCCTGGGCAGTTTCGGTCATTGCTTTGGCATGTGTGGCCCCCTGACAGTGGCGTTTTCCCTGTCTCATCAGAAAGCGACTCCACAAAAAGTTTCTAGGGGACAAACATCAACCTTAAAAAAGTCGTCCACTTGGCAAGAGCAATTAAAATTTCATCTGCTGCTGAATCTAGGGCGGATGTTAAGCTACGCTCTGGTTGGTGCTGGCATAGGGGCGCTGGGTTCAGTATTGTTAGAGGGTGGACAGTTAGCAGGTATTGGTAGTGACTTCCGCCGGATCATGGCAATTATTACTGGGGTGATGCTGATCTGGTTTGGGTTAGGACAAGTCACACCCGGTTTACTGCCTAAGCTCCCCATATTACACCCTCTGCTGAAAGGCAATTTACACGATCGCCTGAGTGGTGGAATGGTCAAGCTTTCCTTACAAAACAGCTGGTGGACGCCAATGCTTTTGGGGATGACTTGGGGTTTGATGCCTTGCGGTTTCTTGTATGCTGCTCAAATTAAAGCGGCTGAAACTGGCAATTTATGGATGGGTACAGTAACCATGCTGGCTTTTGGCTTAGGAACTTTACCCACCATGCTAGGTGTAGGCGTTTCCACCTCTTTGATTAGTAAAGACAGGCGCAGTCAATTGTTTCGTTTGGGCGGTTGGGTGACTCTGATTATTGGCGCCATCACCTTACTGCGGACTGGTGACACAGGGGTAGATTACACCGGACATGGGGCATTGATTTGTTTGATATTGGCATTAATTGCCCGTCCGATTAGCAGCTTATGGGCTGCACCTTTGCGTTACCGCCGGACTTTGGGAGTGGGAGCTTTTGTGCTTGCTGTGGTTCACACTGTCCACATGATCGAACACTCACTGCAATGGAATTTTGCCGCCTTCTTTTTCTTGCGACCAGAGTTTCAGTGGGGTATGGCTGCGGGTGCTGTAGCATTAATATTAATGACCCCCGCTGCTTTCACAAGTTTGGAATCTTTGCAAAAATCGTTGGGCAAGCGCTGGCGACAGATTCATTTATTGAGTGTGCCAGCAATGCTATTGAGTGCCATTCATGCTGTGTTGATTGGTTCCCATTACCTGGGTTCTTCGCAATCGACTTGGGGGAATAAATTAGCGATCGCCTTGATGGGAATTGTCATCCTCGGTGTGTTGCTAGTGCGTTCGCGCTTGTTTTGGTCAAAGTTAGCTCTAGAAAAGTTCTATGTCCCCCCAACAAAATCACGGTAAACCGTGCTTGTTCCCTAGCTCAACCTCGGAACACCCAACGAGTCAAAAACAAAGGCTTTACCCGCTTAATGGTATGCCTTTGCAGAGTCAAGGAAGGATAAAGTATTTATTATTTCTCAGTAGCTTACTGATCTCAGTAACTAGTATTTACCCCACTTCTGCCCATGAGATCAAAGTAGCAGCAGATGTTGGTGCCACCCTCCACATGGAACCAAATGATAATCCCCGTGCTGGAGAAAGCACCCAAGCCTGGTTCGCCCTTACCCGCAAAGGTGGAAAACAGATTCCTCTCTCACAGTGCAGTTGTCAGTTGCTTGTCTATGCCCAACCCCACACACCAAAAGAGCCAGCACTGCTAGAGCCATCCTTAAAGCCTGTGGTAGCCGAGCGATATCAAGGCATTCCCGGTGCGGATATTATCTTCCCCAAGCCAGGAATATATCAGCTACAGCTGAGTGGCGAACCCGCGAGTGGAGCGAATTTCAAACCGTTTACATTCAAGTTTGAAGTCGTCGTAGCAGCGGGAGATGCTAGCAATACACAAAACTTGCAAGATGTCAATAATGCACCTACACCAGGGATAAATACAGGCTTAGGGTTGACTGTGACAGCGCTCTTCATTCTTCTGGGCATAGGCATTGTAGTTTTTCTGGTACAAACGCTGAGGAAAGGTAGAGGGTGAGGAGTTGGGGAATTGTTTTGAACTTGTTGACTGATGATTGATGACTGATGGCTGGTGAGTAATACCATTTCACTCAATTACTGATACAAATCCATCAGTAGAGACGTTCCGGCGGAACGTCTCTACTGCACCCCTGCAACGCCAGTCGCCCGGCTGTCGGGAAACCGCAAGGGCACGCTGGCTCCCCCTGCTGCCTATTTGTATCAATATTCAAGTCAATCGGTATAAATCGTAATTTTGTGCTTCAGGAATTTTACTTATGTCGCTGTTGATGCCACTGCCATGCATGAGTCACAATATCTTTGATGGATGGGTACTGAGGTTGCCAGCCTAAGATTTTTCTGGCTTTCTCTCCGCTACCGATGAGACTTGGTGGATCTCCAGGGCGGCGATCGCACTCTTGCACTGGTATACTAAGTCCAGTCACTTCTTGGGCAGCTGCAATGACTTCTTTGACGGAGAAGCCACTGCCATTACCCAGATTGAATACTTCACTCTCGCCGCCTTTTAATAAATATTCCAATCCCAAAACATGGGCGGATGCTAAGTCGTTAACATGAATATAATCACGAGTACAAGTACCATCGGGTGTGGGGTAATCAGTGCCAAAAATGGAGATAGATTCCCGTTTGCCTAAAGCTGTCAACAACACTAAGGGAATTAAATGAGTTTCTGGGTTGTGATCTTCACCTAGTAAACCGTTGGGATCAGCGCCAGCTGCATTAAAGTAGCGAAAACGTACCGACTTCAAACCGTAAGCCACATCAAAATCAGAGAGAATCCGTTCTACCATCAGCTTAGTAGCACCATAGGGGTTGATGGGGTTTTGGGGATGGTCTTCTGGAATAGGTACAACTTCTGGTACTCCATAAGTGGCACAAGTGGAAGAAAAGACAAATTTCTTAACGGATGCAGCCAACATCGCTTCTAATAGTGTTAGAGTCCCAACGACGTTATTACGGTAGTATTTAGCAGGGTCAGTCACCGATTCTCCTACGTAGGCATAGGCGGAAAAGTGCATGACTGCGGCAATATCACGGGTTTTAAATAAATCATCCAGCAGGGCGCGATCGCCTGTATCGCCAATCACAAGTTCTACCTTTAGCACCTTTTCTACCAAGTCCTGATGACCGTAGACTAGGTTATCGAGGATCAACACGTCATAACCCGCTTGCTTAAGAGCAAGTACTGTATGGGAACCAATATATCCTGCTCCCCCTGTGACTAAAATGCTAGGCAAAGCTTTCGACATAGTTTTTCCTTGAACTTGACAACTACTCAATTAATTTAGTTTACTGGTGCCACATTACTCAGCCAGAAAATTAGAAATAATAGACGCAGAGTGAAAAAATTGCACTAAAATCACTACGACGGTAGTCTTTTGGTGTGAGGTTTGAGGTATTTTATGTCAGGTAACAGTCCGATTACTAAAATAATGCCGCAGCCCAACACTTTTAGGCTGACCGCAGCAGAAAATTTGAGAGTTAATCTATGTTTGAATTGCTAAGCCGAGTACTGGTGTGGTTACTTATTGGCACTATCGTCTACTCTCTGTTCCAAAGATTTTATCCCAGCGGAACTTTTGTCGGACGATTGGTCTTAGTCATTGTGTTGGTTGTCATAGCTTTGTCGTTTGTTAGCCCCACTGAACCCGCTGTGGCTTCTTTGTGGAGGTTGATATCGTTTCCGCTTAAGCCTCTGGGAGCCTCAGTATTGATGTTAATATTTGCTGCCCAGAGAATAAAAGGAGGTGGAATAGACAAGCCAGGAGGATATTTGGTGGGTTGGGCGCTGACAATTTTGTTGTTGGCAAGTACACCAGCGATCGCTTACTTTTTAGTCAGGGCACCAATCGCAATGGTGGGTGATCCCAAGGTAGCAACTAGGGAAATTGTCCAGAATTATCAGCTAGCCTCATCGTCATTCAACGCGGCTCAATCTGGGACGCTTTTGGCATTGGGGCAAAACACACAATCAGCTACTATCTCAGATGTAGCATTCAACTCACTGGATATAAAAATCCCTCCTTATCTGTTGCAAAATCCCCAAGATATCAGAACCCGAGGATTGCGGATTGAAGACTTTGTACCCAGTGCAGCTACGCTGCAACTCACAACCCAAGTCTGGGAAAGTTATCTCAATCAAGTTTACGTTTTCTTGCGTGGTCGCCAGACATAAGGCTAGACAAATAACCTTAAACCAGTAAACAGTGAACAGTAAACAGCTAAAACTAAAGAGTAGTCATTGGGTAATTTCCCAGACTAATAATTGATCACTGATAACTGGTAACTGAATATTGGTTTAGGATGGTAAAGTTGCAAAACTGCTTGAATGGCAAAATCTCGACGACTGGCTAAACTCGGTGCTTACCTGCGTCCCCATTGGCGGGAGGCGACTTTAGGCATTATTGCTTTATTGTCTGTCAATGGGCTTGGTGTTTACATCCCTTTGTTAATTCGCGCCTGTGTTGACAAACTCTCGACCAATTTTAGCTTGAATGAAGTACTGTATTATGTAGTACAGATTATCTTGCTGAGTTCAGCAATGATGCTGATACGTATGGCATCGCGTATCTGGCTGTTTGGAGTGGGGCGTCAGATAGAATTTGACCTGAAACAACGAATTTTCCAACACTTACTGCGGCTAGAACCATCTTATTTTGCCACGAATACTATTGGCGATTTAATTAGCAGAGCCACTAGTGATGTAGACAATATCCGACGGTTGTTGGGTTTTGCGGTACTCAGTTTGGCAAATACTTTGTTTGCCTATGCCCTGACACTACCAGTGATGCTGGGAATTAGTGTAAATCTCACATTAGCCGCCTTGGTAGTTTATCCGTTGATGTTATTGTTAGTAAATCTGTTCAGCAATCGCTTACGACGGCAACAAGCGAAGGTACAAGAGCAACTTTCCGACATCAGCGAAGTCATCCAAGAGGATATTAGCGGTATTGCTCTGATTAAAATTTACGCCCAAGAAGAAAACGAGCGTCGCGCTTTCGCCGAGAAGAATCAGCAGCTATTAACAGCCAACTTGCAACTGGCAAAAACCCGAAATACACTGTTTCCGCTAATTGGTGGTCTAGCTAATCTCAGTTCCCTGGTGATTATCTGCCTAGGCGCGACGCAAATCTCTTCTGGAACGCTGGCGGTTGGGGATTTTTTGGTACTGCTGATTTATATAGAACGTCTAGTTTTCCCCACCGCTTTGTTAGGATTCACAATTACTGCCTACCAACGAGGTGAGGTGAGTATTGACCGCCTGGATGCTATTTTCAGTGTGACACCGAAAATTCAAGATGCAGCCGATGTTGTACATTTGCCCAAGGATGAAGTCAAAGGGGAATTAACAGCGAAAAATCTCAGCTACACTTATCCAAGTTCCAATGTCCCAGCTTTAGAAAATGTCAACTTTACCATCGCTCCTGGGGAACTAGTGGCAATTGTGGGGGCAATTGGTTCTGGAAAAACAACTTTAGCAAATGCGATACCACGCTTGTTGGATATTGAGCCAGGGCAGCTGTTTTTAGACGGGTGGGATATTACCAAGATAGCACTGGCAGATTTACGAAGTGCGATCGCCTACGTGCCACAAGATAGCTTTTTGTTCAGTACTACCATCAAAAATAATATCCGTTATGGCGACCCATTGAGAGAACAAGAGGATGTGGAATATTTTGCCCAAATAGCCCAGATTCACCCAGAAATTATTAATTTTCCCGATAAATACGAAACTGTCGTTGGTGAACGTGGTATTACTCTTTCTGGCGGTCAACGGCAACGTACTACCTTAGCTCGTGCCATGCTCGTTGATGCCCCAGTATTAATTTTGGATGATGCTGTCTCTAGTGTAGATAATCAAACCGCCACACGAATTCTCAATAATCTTTCCAGTGGTAAGGTTCGTAAAACAATAATTTTTATTACTCATCAACTATCTGCGGCTGCTGGTGCTGACCGGATTTTTGTGATGGATAAGGGAAAAATTGCCCAGATAGGCAATCATTTGGAACTAGTGCAACAACCAGGGCTGTATCGAACTTTGTGGAGTCAGCACCAAGTAGAGGAATTACTACATTGAATATAGGGGACTGGGGACTGGGTACTGGGGACTGGGTACTGGGAGAGAAATTCTTTTAAGATTTGGTTCTGTGCTGCGCCGATTTAAATCTTCAAGGGTGCCCAGTCCTTAGTCCGCAATCTCCCTTCGGGTTTGCCAGTAATGTAGAGTGGGCTTTGCCCACCAAAACTAAGTAAGTCGGTGAGAATAAACAGAGCTATTTTACGAAACGTAAATATGCCTGAAACCCTTACAACTGACAACTGACGACCTTTACCAGTTAGCTTTATTTGCACCGACCTACTTACGTATATTTCTACTACAAGGTTAGGGGCAAAAAATTGGCCAAGTCACTGATTATATCATGTCCGTTTAAACACTTATGATATCTGTGGAGGTCGGTAATTGGGAACTTGTACTGAGCGAAGCCGAAGTATTGGTAATTGGTAATTGGTTTTGAGTATTACCTATTACCCATTACCTATTACCAAGCAAACCGACTATATCGTAAGTAATTAGCCGAACTTGATATTACACCTTTGACATCACTGTAGGGATTCAGCTAGTGAGAACCTGAAATCCAAGCCGCACTTGCGAATCCTAAAACCCATTTGTTAATAGCTGAACGTGCTTGTTCTCTGGCTTTTTGATTATTTTGTGCTTCCATGATTATCAATTCTGCAAATGATTCTCTGGTTAGATACTCAGCTTGATATCTATTGATCGAATTTACGTTACATTAGTTTTTAAAATTTAAAGACAATTAATGATACAGCGAATATAATTTGTAAATTAGAGCTTGAAAAATCCTCTATATTGTGGATTATGCTGGAATTTCTGCAAAATTTTTTTACTGAAGCTTCATTTATTCCACATGGGCATTGTTACCTTTGGCAGCCCAGTTTGGTGTGGCTAAATATAGTGTCAGATTCTGTGATTGCCCTAGTCTACTATTCCATTCCTGTTATCCTTGTTTACTTTGTCCACAAACGAAAAGATTTACCCTTTAAATGGATACTTGTATTATTTGGAGCTTTTATCGTTTCTTGTGGTACAACCCATATCATGGATGTATGGACGCTTTGGCATCCAATTTACTGGGTTTCGAGTTTTATCAAAGTTATTACCGCTATTGTTTCAACGTATACAGCAATCGCCTTATTACCCATAATTCCCCAAGCATTGGCTTTGCCGAGTCCGTCACAACTGGAAGCCGCTAATTTACAATTGAAACTTACCCTTAAAGAACTTGCAAACACTCAAACCCAACTGATTCAAACTGAAAAAATGTCTTCTTTGGGTCAATTGGTTGCGGGTATTGCTCATGAAATTAACAACCCTATTAACTTCATTTACGGCAATACTACCCTCATCAATGAATATACTGAAGATTTACTAAATTTGATTGCTCTTTATCAGAAAAACTACCCACTTCCAGTTGCAGAAATTCAAGCTTTAAGTGAGGAAATTGACCTCGATTTTATTCAACAGGACTTACCGAAAATCTTATCTTCCATGAAAATGGGATCTGATCGCATCCGCAATATAGTTTTATCCTTAAGGAACTTCTCACGACTAGATGAAGCAGAAATAAAAGAAGTTGATATTCATGAAGGTATTGATAGCACTCTTGTGCTTTTGCAAAATCGCTTGCAATGTATAGGAGATCATGCAGAGATTCACGTTATTAAAGAGTATGGCAATTTACCTAAAGTCGAATGCTACCCTAGACAACTAAATCAAGTGTTTATGAATATTTTGGCTAATGCTATTGATGCTTTAGAAGAGTCAGTATTTAGTAGTCAGTGGTCAGTTGTCAGTAGTCAGCGGTCAGCGGTCAGTGAGAAAACAACTGACAAGGGACAACTGACTACTAACAAGCTTCAGATTAGCATTCGCACTGAGGTCGTAAACAGCAACCAAGTGATAATTCGCATTGCTGACAATGGCTGTGGTATGACAGAAGCGGTAAAGCAAAAAATTTTTGAGCCATTTTTTACCACTAAACCTGTTGGTTCAGGAACAGGTTTAGGAATGTCTATTAGCTACCAAATTGTCAGCAAGCATGGTGGTCTGTTGAAGTGTATTTCAGCACCACTTCAAGGTACAGAGTTCCTCATCGAGCTTCCTATTCGGTTGAAGCTTTCTTGATTATTATCAATTCCCCAGTTTTAAAGCTTCACATAATATCATGTCCGTTTAAACACTTATGATATCTGTGGAGGTCGGTAATTGGGAATTGGTAATTGGTAATTGGTAATTGGTTTTGAGTATTACCTATTACCCATTACCCATTACCTATTACCAAGCAAACCGACTAGATCGTAAGTAATTAGCCGAACTTGATATAACTTGATGAAATTGATGTGTAATTACTGCGTTAGTTTTTATAGGCACTTGGGTAGTATAAAGTACCGAATAAACTAATCTGGTATAGGTGATGCTTAAAATTGAGTTATCAGCATATTCTCCGATTGGGGACTTTTCCAAATCCAAGTTACAGTTTCGCCACCTGGGAGCGATCGCTTCTCTGGTATTAATTAGCCTGCTATATTCATGGAGTGGATTGCCATCTGGCCATGCTATATCTAACTGTTGGGAAGGCTTTTTGTGGGGAATAGCAAATCCAGTAATTGGCTTGGATCGTTTGGCTAGTGTTGTTGCTATCGGCTTACTCTCGGCTGGAATTGTTCGTGGGATATGGATTGCTTTTTCCTTTGTGTTAGCAACTATCTTGGGAACGGTAATTTATCTGTTCGGAGTTAATTTACCAGGTGCAGAAGTTGCAATCCCTATTTCCAGCATGATCTTTGGGACTATGCTAGTGCTGACAAATCGACCTAACTGGTTAATACTGGCGCTGCTGGGTGCGATCGCTGGTTTGTTTCAAGGTTATAGTGATGGTCAATCCATCATGGAGGCAGGAATAATACCGTTGTTTGCCTATATTTTAGGCGTTGCTGTCACTCAATACGCAGTTACCATGAGTGCCAGAGAAATTGGCAATACAATCATCCCCAAGAACATTAACGGAATTTTGTCGAGGACAATTCTCTTTGTCGGCTTCGCTTTCTGTGCCATGGGCATTGTTTTTTTGAAAAGCTTGCTCAATTAAAATAAAGCATTTTATTGCCTTAGCTTTCTAATACTAATTTGAAAAACTATTGCCACAGATGGATAGGACTTACGCGCATTGTCATATATTTAGGACAAAAATCGTCCAAAGTCAAGAGTCAAAAGTCCAAAAACCTTGACTTTTTACCCTTGACTATTGACTATTGACTGCCATCGCAGAAAATATGTGTGCCAGTTGCGTAAGTCCTGATGGATTGTCCCAAAGCTTAGCCACTAACTCTTTCATAATCCAAAATGGTATTCGCTTTCGGCAATTGCTAATGGGTAACTGTTCATAAGTTCATCGTTTAAATAGTTACCCATTAACAATTAATTACATAATTAGAAAGCCCCGATTCGCCCAAAGATTACGTAGAGAGTTTTGCCAATCAACAACAAGTCATACCACGGATACCAGTTGTGTTGATACCGCAAGTCTAAATCAACTATTTGTTCAAAGTCTTTCACTTGAGAACGGCCGTTAACTTGCCATTCACCAGTTAATCCAGGTTTGACATTTAAACGTTGCCAGTGACGGTATGTATATTTAATTACCTCATCTTTAATAGGTGGACGTGTCCCTACTAAACTCATTTCCCCTATAAGGACATTCCAAAACTGAGGTAATTCGTCTAAGCTTGTGCTTCGCAAAAAGCGCCCTACCTTTGTGACGCGAAAGTCATTTTTATTTTTAAAGATGAGTCCGCTAGCTTCATTATCTACTAGAGTTTTTAATTGTTCCGCATCACTAACCATCGAGCGGAATTTGCGGATACGAAAGGTGCGTCCCTGAAGTCCATATCGTTCTTGAGTAAAGAAAATTGGGCCTGGGCTGTCAATCTTGATAGCGATCGCTATCGGTACAAATACAATGGCTAGAATTAGCAGCCCCACCAAGCCTCCAACTATATCCAAACTACGTTTGAATTTAGACTCTACTGAGGGGTGAGTAGTAAATTCTAGTTCCCAAGCTTTGTAAGTAGCACCTTGAAAGACGCCTTCTAATGATGTTTGATACATTAATCTAGCCAAATCTTGAGCGATAAGGGGAATTACTTAAGCTTTTATTCCGAATATAGGCTTAGCTTCATGAAGCTAAATATAATTTTCGGTACATTTACTGAATCTTTATCAAAAACCATAGATTTCCTCGGCTTTTGTGAATTTTGTGTGAAGTACTTTAATATATCTTCTGATAGATGACTGAATAAAGGAGATATGTATAAAAAGATGCGACTATTTAGAAATTTGTTACCAACTGATTACTTAAACCGGAAAACTGGACTCTTAATACCAAATTGCATTCTTTGAATGCACTGGCTGTTTTTGACTTCCCCCTTGTAGGGCGTTCATATTTGACAAAGATGCCAGTGGCTAGGGAAAAAAACATTGTCCAAGGAGGGATTTTTCGGAGAAAGGCATAAGATAGCATGTCTTGCAGAGTGAAGATCAGCTAAAACACATTTAGTTTGCATACTTACTTGTTAGGGTCGTCAACAGTCAGTAGGGGCGGGTTTATTGTTCTGGACTCTGGAATGCGTGACTTTTGACTGCTAAACACGAAAGAATGTGCAATTTAATTGGTTAATAGCTTAACAGTTAAGACAAGCAAATTAGCAAAATTATCAGTTGGGGGGTACAAAAATACCTCTATCATTTTGACAACAGCACTAATCAATAAAATCAAAAAGATTATTCAGCACAGCAGCAGCTATTTGCATGCTGGATTTATTTAAGGATGATTAGCGACATTACATTTAGGGGTAGTAAAAAATGATTTCAGCAGGAGTCGAAGTTAAAATTAGCCGCTTGGAATCCATTGTTGAGCAAATCGGGGAAGCGGTAATCTCTACTACTGAGACAATTGAACGTCTTGCTGAAAGATTAGAAAACCTGAGTGTACAAGTCGAAGCACAAGGAAAGCAAGTGCAGCAGCAAGGCTATCAAATTTTTGCATTGTGTGATGCTGTACAGAGCCTTGCTGAATCTCAGGATGACTCACTAAAAAAACTAACCCAACTCACACAAACCCTAGACAGGCTGACATCCTTGATTCAAGGGGAAGTTTAAGGCAATTCCCTATTCCCGCTTTCGTTGTGGGCTTGGTCATAGCTTTAACTGAGTTACAGCTATGTTGCCAGAAAAACAGACATCCACATCACTGCCCGGTGTGCGATCGCGTTTGCCATATTCCCCCACATAATAAAACTCATCGCCGTCAATGCGATAGTTAACTGGCAAAGGCTTGGTGCATGGTTGACAAAACACGATCTCTGGATAGGGTTCTCCTGGTTGCACATGTGGCAGATTTACATTCCAGAAACATCCTGGTTCTAGGGAACGGTGGAGTAAGTCAGCTAAAATTTCAGCAGTCAACTTGGCAGCTAGATCCCAATCAAAATTCTGCCTGGCTTTGCGATAGTGAGAAATGGCAATTCCTGGAATGCCGTGCATTGCAGCTTCGCGCACAGCGGCAACAGTACCAGAAATGTAAACATCTACACCTAAGTTACCGCCAGCATTAATACCAGACAGCACAAATTTGATATCTTGACAAATTTGTGTCATTGCAATTCTCACACAATCAGCAGGAGTACCTGCGATCGCATACTCTGTATCAGAACGCTGTTGCAACTGAATTGGGCGAGTGGTAGTGACTTGATGCCCGCAGCCTGATTGATGGTCTTTAGGAGCAGCAATAATAGCATTTCTACCATTTACAGCTTTGACTAGGGCTTGAATACCAGGCGCATCAATTCCGTCGTCGTTAGTGAGGATGAAGGTCATAAATTTTATAGTAATTGAGATCAGGAGTTAGGAGTTAGGAGTTAGGAGTTAGGAGTTGGGAGGCGCGGAAATTAATTTGTCTTTCCCAGCTTACTCTGCCCCATTCCTAATTCCCAATTCCCAATACTTCGGCTTACCTCAACTTCGCTACTTCGACTGCGCCCTTACCTCGGCTTCGCCCTTACCTCGGCTTCGCTCGGCACAAGTCGGCTACGCGGCAATTGAGCGAAGTCGAAATTCAGGACAAGCTCGGCACAAGTCGGCTACGCGGCAATTGAGCGAAGTCGAAATTCAGGACAAGCTCAGCACAAGTCGGTACAAGTGCGAGAGTACAAGTTCCCAATTCCCAATTTTCAAGAAAACCGTAATTGAGGTGATTTTGACATGGGTTGTGTAGTATTTTTGGTGCAAGTATGTCTTAAGGAATCATTCAATGCAACAGTTCCTCCACCAATTACTTAGCATTAAAAAGTACATTATCCGGTTGATTCTACCGCTGCTAATAAGCATTGTCGGTTCTTCGCTGTTGGCTACGCCTGCATTAGCTACAGGTGTATATCAAATGCCAAATCTGGTAGCAGGTGATACTACTTGGGTACTAGATGAAGGTGATGTTATCAGCCGCATTAATGAAGGTAAGATTAGCAGTGCCTTGGGTAATTTAGCCAAGGAAACTGGTAACGAAGTCAGATTTGTGACTGTTCGCCGCCTTGACTACGGTGAAACACCGGAAAGCTTTACTAAAGCACTGTTTGAAAAATGGTTTCCCACAAAGGAAGCACAAGCTAATCAAACGCTGTTAGTGCTGGTGACAGTCACTAATGGTACTGAGATTATTACCGGGGATAAAGTCAAGTCTTTGTTGACAGACTCAATTGCCGAAAGTGTAGCTTCTGAAACATTGGGTACGCCTTTACGAGATGGTAACAAATACAATCAAGCATTTGTAGATGCAAGCGATCGCCTAGTTGCGGTTCTCTCTGGTCAACCCGATCCCGGCCCACCCAAAATAGTTGACAAAGTGCAAGTAGAAGGCACATTCAAGAAAGCAGAAGAAACCGACCAAGGTAACGCCACTGCTTGGGTAGTAGGACTGTTAATTGCTGCCACCATTATCCCGATGGCAACTTACTACATCTACCAGATCAATCAACCATCATCTAATGGGTAATGGGAGAGTTAGGAGTTGGGAGTTAGGAGTTAGGAGTTAGGAGTTATGAATTTTTAACTTCTAACTTTCCAATTCTCAGTTCTAACTTAATCTTGAACATACTCAAGCCCTGTCACCAAAGCCACCTCAGCGCGGACAAATTCTCGACCCAAATAGGCTGCATGGTCTAATTGAGTCACTGGACAGGGCTGAGTTTCTTCAAAAATTTTGACGCACAGTTCTTTTGCTGTTCTCCCATTAAACACTGTTGTGTGGGTGCGTTCTACCTTTCCCCGCGCCGGAATCACCTTTCCTGTTTCTGGATCTACAGCTAAACCGCGATCGTCAATTACATTTGTAAAATGCTTGGCATATATTAACCCCGCTGCCCGATCCAAGTAAATAATGAAATATCCACTTGGGTCAAGGTCAATGTGACGCCCAGAAAGTTTATCATCAATTGCTGCTAAATCTTCAACCGTCAAATTCATAGTTACTCTAAAAATTAAATTTCTTTCTTGAGGGTTTTTACACTACATATCAAGTGTAATTCCTATCTTCCTTGGTATTCTTCATATCTTTAATATCTTTTTGAATCCTTTTACGTAAAAAATCTTTGATTATTTAGTAATAAAATATACTTTTTCATGCAAACTATCGACAAATTATTGGATGATTATACTGTACCCGTTGTTATAAAAAAAACTATATATTGACCTTTAAGTAGAATTTAAAAGCCTTGCTCAAGGCTTACTCACTTCAATTTATAATCATGAATTACTTAGGAAAGATACCGCTATTCATCGGGGTAGTGGCTACGGTTGTTATGACTCCGTTTACTGGTCAAGCTCAAACCTGTGCTGATTCGAATCAAACACCTTTGACTAAAATTAGACTTGATCAAATTGCGATTAATCAAGGCATCTCACTAACTCAAGTTGGAGAAAAATTTGAAAAGTTTGCATTAAGCACACCCAAACCAGGTGCCCCGATTCCTAGTAACGGTAGACCTTTTCCCTCAAACTTAAGGAAAAACAAAGTCGGTATAGCTAATGTAGAACCAGATGGGGTAGTTCCGCTTGTGCTGAAGCGGACAACTTTACGCTTCGAGGGTTTGTTGCCTAATGAGATAGAAAGAATGGATTATCTAGCACAACAATAAACTCTTCAAATTAGGAGTAGTATTAAATGAAATCAACAACAAAGCACCTGTTTTTTATACTTGGTGCATGTTTTGCGTTTATCATCTTTCCTGTAACTCTTTATTCTGTAGCAAAAGCTCAGGAACAGTCAGCTTGTCCTGATGGACAAGTCATGGATTCAAATAATTTGTGTAGTTCAAATAGTCAAGAACAAGAGTCAGAGTCTATGGAAAAAGCTGAAGAATTTTTCCGACGTGCGCGTGAGTTTGGTGGACAAGGGCAGTCTCAAGAGGCAATTGCTGAATATACGCGAGCAATTGAGCTTGATCCTAACTATGCTGAGGCTTATTTTTATAGAGGTAATACTCTAGCTTTAGAAGGACAACCACAAAAAGGAATTGAGGATATCCAGAAAGCTGCTGCTATTTTTACTTTAAGAGGTGAATTACAAAAGGCAGAGGCAGTACAACAATACGAAGAAATTATTCGCCAAGGCATTGAAGAGGGTGAATTTTGACTTCGGGTGGTGGAAATTGCGATCGCACTTCAGTTTCATCTCACAATTGTGGAAAAAGGTAAGTTAGCATCTGTTGGAAAATGAGTTAATTGCCGAACATATCCTCATGAAATAATTTGTGTAGCTCAAGCACTCAAGGACAAGAGTCAGAATCTATGGAAAAAGCTGAAGAATTTTTCCGACGTGGGCGTGAGTTTGATGGACAAGGGCAGTCTCAACAGGCAATTGCTGAATATACGCGAGCAATTGAGCTTGATCCTAACTATGCTGAGGCTTATTTTTATAGAGATAATACTCTAGCTATAGAAGGACAACCACAAAAAGGAATTGAGGATATCCAGAAAGCTGCTACTATTTTCACTTCAAGAGGTGAATCACAAAAGGCAGAGGCAGTACAACAATACGAAGAAATTATTCGCCAAGGCATTGAAGAGGGTGAATTTTAATTTGGGTAGTATAAATCGCGATCGCACTTCAGTTTCATTTCAACGTGAGTTCGATGAACCTCTTTCCCCCCAACTCCACTATCGTGGGGGCCCCTAAGCCCCCCGACCTCCCTCTCCTAAAAGGAGCTACGGTGTACACAGAAGTCTTAAAATTACGTGAGTTCGATGAACCTCTCCCTCCCGACCTCCCTCTCCTAAAAGGCGAGGGAGGAGTAACGAAAAATAAGGGTTTTACTCCCCTCTCCTAGAAGGAGAGGGGCTGGGGGAGAGGTCAAAACAGCACTTGTCGAACTCACGTTATCTTACAATTCGATAAACAGTTTTGAATGCCGAACAAAAGAGATTTGTTCGGCATCTTATCATAAAAATAGCAATTATTGACCTTTAACTTTGTTTTTGACTAAAGGGCAACTCTGCATTAATCGCATCTATTTCCTGCTGTTCGAGTTGATTGACTTCCTTGATATAAGGACGTAAGATCTGCCCTAAACGATTATTATAAAAGCGGTGCAGACTGTGATTAGGCATAGCCGGAAAACCACGACGCTTTTTATGGCGTCCACCTGCACCTGGGTCAAAAATTTGGATGCCATTAGCGATCGCCCACTCAATCGGTGCATAATAGCAAGCATCAAAATGCAAGCAATCTATTTCTTGGAAACTACCCCAATATCGCCCATATAATTGATCACCCTTAAATAAACAAAAAGACATACCAACAGGTTGACGTTCATCTTGCTCATGATATGCGGCGAAAAATACCACCCGATGGCGATAATCGCTGTGTAGCTGTTCAAAAAACCGCTTTGTTAAGTACTTGCTACCCCACCAGCCGAACTTATCACAAGTATCAGCGTAGAACTGATACATCAAAGAAAACAAATTTTTAGGAATTTCATCACCAGTGAGCGGTTGTAGTCGTAAACCCACCTTTTCTACTGCTTTGCGTTCTCGTTTAATATTACGGCGCTGGTTAGCATTGAATAGTGTTAAATAATCATCAAAAGTTTTAAATCCGACATTTTCCCAGATATAACTGTGGTGTAACCAAGCTGTAAAACCTTGCCGTTCCAACATTGGTCGCCATTCGGGATCAACATAGAGAAAATGACAGCCAGAAATGCGATTTTTGTTGCAGAAACTGTCAATTTCGTGCAGCATCATCGCTGTAATTTCCTCTTCATCTTCTCCAGGGGCAACTAAAAAGCGATAGCCTTCAGCAGGGGTAAATGGTGCCATCCCCAGCAGTTTAGGATAGTATTCTACACCGATGCGATCGCTTAACTCTGCCCACTGGTGATCGAATACAAATTCACCTTGGCTATGTCCTTTCAAGTAGAGTGGGGCTGCTGCAATCAGTGTTCTGTCGCGCCACAGCGTCAAGTGATTTGGCAACCAGCCAGTTTTAGCCGTAGCACTGTGAGAAGTTTCCAGATGGTTCAGCCACCGCCACTCTAAAAAGGGAGTTTTGAGTGGCACTGCCAAAGCATCCCAGGCCTGAAGGGGTACTTCGGCGATTTTATTGATCCAAACAATAGAATAGCGAGGCTTGAGTTGTTCCATGTCAGGGGGGCTAGGGGAGCAGGGGAGCAGGGGGAGCAGGGGGAGAAAATGACTAATGCCCAATTCCCCATTCCCAATTTAAGGTAATCTAATCTGCTGGTCGTTGCAGGCGATAGTGCAAAAATACTTCCTGCTCGACTGTTTGAACTTCCAAAAGTTCTAATTTGGGAGCTAGTTGAGATAAAAATCCTTTACCCTCTACTGGTGTTGGTGCTGTTGCACCACCCAAAATCAGCGGACAGACGGTAAGCCATAGTTCATCTATTAAATCTGATTCCAGCATAAAAGCTACTAATTCGCCACCACCCAAAACTGCTAGGCGTGTTATATCTAGAGATGCCAAGTGTTCCAAAGCAGCTAGAGTATCAATTGTCCCTATTGGTGTTTCAAAAACTAAAATCTGTTCAAATTCTGGAGGATACTCTTGGTCTTTAGTTCCCAAATTTGTCAGGTGTAGGGCTTTTTTTTGGTCTAAGCGCTTTTGCCAAGAGATTGCCCCCGCTGTTGTCGTGAGCAACCAGCGTTTGATTGGTTGCCGAAAAAAGTTAATTTCCGGATTGAGATCAGCAGAGTGTGAAATGACTATATGAACCGGTTGGGTAGGCTTGCCCTTCTGTATTCGATGTTGCAGCAGAATTGGTTGTGATACGGTAAGTGTAGTACCGTAGGCACGAAGAGTGCCAGCACCGAACAAAACGGCATCAGAGGCAGCGATTTGTTTTTCTAGGTGTGCTTTATCAGCCCCTGAGCCAAACCGAGCAGGCGATCGCCTGAAATCTGCTATCTTGCCATCTGCACTCATTGCCAAAACTACTGTGGTGTGAGGACGATGTTGCACCATTAGGTTGGTTTGATAGTCTGGATATTTCTTTGCTAGTGTGTCGATCTCAAAAATCTATGCCTGCAAGCTCACGTTTACCAAGTTCATAACTGTATCTGTATGCAACAAAAGTCACTTTCATATCTACACTACACGAGTTTTGGTATAGCATGTTTCTTTTCACGTTATAAATACTTGATATTGTCAGGGGCTAATAACAAAGTTTTTATAACTTCATAAAATGTCTCCTTTCTCTGGTCTAATTGCATATCGTTGCTGTTGTGGTTTGCAGATGCGAAGTGAGACAAGCGATGGCTAAGCAGCGTCAATCATCCTTTCGTCGTATTTTAGTTACAAGAATTTTGCTTCTATTTTTCCCGGTTTTATTTGTAGGGCAGATTGTCGCTTTGAATAAGACACGCACCAGTCTATTGAAAACTGCTGGTCAAAATCTCACAGAAAGCGCCATTATTAAAGGAGAAAAGATTGTCAGTGCGATCGCTACTCTCAGAACTAGCTTACTAGTTGCCAGTCGCACAACGGTTGTTCAGTCTGGTTCGCCTCTGGAAGTACAACAATTTCTCACGCAGCTAGCACAACAACTGCCAACCTACATTGAATGCCTGCAATTAACCAATGTGCAAAACGGTGACATCATTGCTAGTACATGCGGTAACAAAGCCATTACAGAATTGAGATCATCTTTCCCAAATGACGGGGTTGATGTCAAGACAATATTACCTCCAAAAGCAGGAATAACTGGTCAACGAAACACACACAACCAACTGGAATTGGTCTTATCTGCCCCAGTCTACAATCAAACTGGGCAATTAAAATATACTTTGAGTCTTCAGTCGGCACTTTATCAGAAAACTCATTATCAGCCAGGTTCGCTCACAGGCTCGATGTTAGTCATTGCCGAGGACGGCACGATTTTAGCACACCCCTTGCCAGAGCGAGTCGGGACTAATATCAAACAACACCCAGATGCTTCCCAACTACAAAGCATTGTCAAAAATGCGATCGCTGCTCAAAATAATTCGCTAAATTTATCTTTTGAAGAAGGTGAAGAATTAGTTTGTGGCTATACAACTATTGCTAATCCTGTTACAAACCAGCAGGGTCAAAAATGGGTACTTCTAGCTGTCACTAGTGTAGATAATGCTTTGTTTGGTTTAGAGGAAATAAAACTCATCCTCATAGTTTTAACAGTGGGCTTGATTGGTGCGAGTTTATTGGCATCGCTTTATTTGGCTCCTTACCTTGCACGTCCTGTAGAAGAACTACGAGACTATGCTTTAAATATTCACAGCCACCACGCCGCACAACCAGTTCCTCACAACTTCCAAATCCGAGAATTCAATCAACTAGCGCAAGCACTAGACCAAATGGTTGAAAGACTCAAAGCCTGGGCAGAAGAACTAGAAATTGCTTGGAAAGAAGCAAAATCAGCTAACCAGATCAAAAGTCAGTTTTTAGCTACAACTTCCCACGAGTTGCGAAACCCATTAAATATAATTATTAACTGCGTGCGTCTAGTTCGAGATGGCATGTGTGATAGTCGAGAAGAAGAAATGGAATTCCTCAAGCGTGCCGATGAAACAGCGATTCACTTGCTAGGAATTATTAATGATCTGCTTGATATTTCCAAAATCGAAGCAGGTAAACTTTCAGTAGTGACAGAACAAATTGATTTGCGGCAAATACTGCAAGATGTCATTAATTTACAATCAGTAAATATTCAACAAAAAGGCTTGCAGTTAAAAATTGACCTAGGTAATGAGCCGATTTCTGTAATGGCAGATGCGGCAAAGTTGAGGCAGGTACTCATCAATGTAATTGGCAATGCCACTAAATTCACCGACGAGGGTAATATCACAATTACTACAACTATTCAACACAATAGCGGCAAATCTCAGGTAATTATTACTGTCACAGATACAGGTTTAGGCATTGAACCTGCCCAACAGCACAAACTATTTCGCCCCTTTGTGATGGTGAATGGTAGCACCACACGCAAGATTGAGGGTACAGGATTGGGATTGGCAATTTCTAGGAACTTAATTGAACTCATGGGAGGTAGCATTACTCTTGAGAGTGCGGGACTCAATCAAGGCACGACAGTAAAAATTACCTTGTCTATGATTGACATCTCGCCTTTACCTCCTCCAGGAGAGGAAGAGGGTTTAGAAAATCTGGGAGATTCCTCTGAAGATTCTTATCTTACCCCTCGAGAAGACAGTCTTCGAGATGACTCCATTGGGGTTTATGGTTCTAATAAAACAGATTTAGCTGGAGACAATTCTGAGCTAACGCTTGTGGAGAACACTTACAAATGTTAAATGGGGACTGGGGACTGGGAAAAAGAAGTTATATCAAGTTCGGCTAATTACTTACGATATAGTCGGTTTGCTTGGTAATAGGTAATGGCTAATGGGTAATAGGTAATACTCAAAACCAATTACCAATTACCAATTCCCAATTACCAATTCCCAATTACCAATTACCGACCTCCACAGATATCATAAGTGTTTAAACGGACATGATATTATTTGCAACTTCTCCCTCATCCCCCTGATCTCCCTCATCTCCCCTGCTCCCTATCCCTGGTCTTTTAAAAAAACAGGTTGACCCCCTTGGTTGAGAGATACCGAGAGGGCGGCGAGAATTTGAACTAACTCTGTGCCTACCCAGCCCGATGAAATCTCTGGGGGAGTATTGTAGAGGATAGAAACGACAAAGCGATCGCAAACTCGCTGCAATGGTTCTCCTGTTGGCAGTTGCAACACCTCTCGCTTTTGATTCACAGGGAGAAAGTGATTATTTTGAATTTCAAACTCACCATGTAGTACGGTCAAAGGTGATGAGGGTGACATTTCATCAAAAATCAAGCTGCCAAGGCTACCCACAACCACAAGCCGCCGTTGTTTATCAGGATTCAGCCAGCACAAATGAATATATGCTTGAAAACCATCGGGGTATGTCAGTGTCACCCAGACTAAATCAGCTAAACCCTGAGATGATGAGGCAGTGCGGTCTTGGGGTCTCCCCAAGTGGAGCAACTGCCGTGGGGATGAGGGAGATGAGGGAGATGAGGGGGATGAGGGAGATGAGGGAGATGAGGGAGATGAGGGGGATGAGGGAGATGAGGGAGAATACTTCTGTAACCAAATAGTACCTGTTGCTTGTACTTTTACAGGTACTTGGCCTAGCCAGTTGTTAAAGATAGCAATATCGTGAATGGCTAAGTCCCAGAGGGCATCGACATCTTGCCGCACTGGGCCTAAATGGGTACGGGTGGCGTAGCCATAGCGTAAGTCGCCTAATTTGCCTGCTTTAACTACTGTTTGCCCTTGCTCAACCGCTGGATGAAATAAGTAGGTATGGTCAACCATTAGTATTAGATGCTGTTGCTGTGCTAACTGGCAAAGTTCCAGACATTCTCCTGGGTCGAGGGTTAAGGGTTTTTCTGCCAAAACATGGTATCCCTGCTTGAGAGCGTCCTCAATTAAAGCATAGTGGGTGGAAGCGGGAGTAGCGATCGCCACTGCTGTCAATCCTGGCACTTGTTGCAAATCTTGCCACTGTGTTGTTAGTAGTATATTTTCATCTAAATTAAATTGCTGCTTCACCGCCGCCAATCTTTCTGGATGTGGATCTACCACCGCCACTACACTTACCTGGGGATGTGCTAGAAAATTCCGTAGTAAATGCACTCCCCAGCGCCCAACCCCGATAATCGCGATTTTAATCATTAGTCAATAGTCAATAGTCAATAGTCAATAGTCAGTGGCAAATTATCAATCGTCAATAGTTAAGAGGCGCGGAGTTAAGAGTTAGGAGGCGCAAAGTGAAGAATTATCCCTCTGTTCCCCCCTCTCCCCTGCTCCCCTGCTCCCCTGCTTTTAAAGCCACTATTTTTAAATACAACTTAATATGAATACTCAAGAACTTCCCTGGTTAGAAATTGCTAAAAAAGCTACTTTAGCGGCGGCTTGTTCAGCAGTTTTGATTGAGCGTCCTTTACCTTCACCTAGTTTGTTACCGTGCAGCCAGACTTCAGCGATGAAACGCTCTTGATTGCGATTAGTTTGATTAACTTCTACAACCCGATACTCAGGCAAAACTTTAAACTGTGCCTGAGTCCATTCTTGCAAGGCAGCTTTGTAGTTAAGTCTAGCGGGGTCGAGGCGAATTTCTGTTGTTAGTCGTTGGAAATGTGAGTCGAGCCAAGGGCGAATCAGGTCTAAATTATTAGTGCTGAGATAAAGCGCACCCAAAACAGCTTCAAAAGCGTCTGCTAGTCTTGACTCTTGCCCAACTTTATCACTAGTAGCACTACCAGCTACGAGTAAGTATAATTCTAAACCATATTCTCTTGCTAGTTGGGCGAGAATGCGATCGCTCACCAACACCGAACGAATGGCTGCAAAATCTCCCACTTGACAATCTGGATAATTTTCCCACAACACAACAGCCGCCGCCAGTCTTACCACTGCATCACCGACAAATTCTAGTTGTTCATAATTTGCTGATTCAGAGACAGTAGGATGAGTCAGCGCCAAATCCAGCAGTTGCCATTTGATGGGCGCTTGTGGTGGCAGACCTAACTTTCTGACTAAACTTTCGAGCTGTCGTTGACGGCGTGGGTAAACAAGTGTCATCAAGGGTAGTGGGGCGCTTGTGGTGGGGAGGTGGGGTGCAGGGGAGCTTTCAAAGCAGGGGGGCGGGGGAGCAGGGGGAGATAAAACTTCTAACTCCTAACTCTTAACTTTTAAATAAAGCTGATTGATGTTTACATACAATTTTGACTATTTACAAGCATTTTTACTTATACAAATTTGTCATGTACAAGTTTTGTACATTTTAACGATATTTTAGGCTTCTAAAACATGTTCAAAATATTACTTATAGTACAAAATCTTGACAAAAATACACTAAACATTGTGTCGAAAAATTACCTGTACTTTTCTATCTCCGCGTTAGGCATCTAAAGTTTTACACACTTTTTGGAACTGTTGTCAAGCTAATATTGGGAATGCAAAGCGATCGCTCTTTTGACTCGACATTTTGTGTTACAAAATACAATTTTCCTGTTCGGAAGTTGAATGATGAGGCTTTGAGGTCGGGCGATCGCGCTTTTAACTTGACAATTCGTGTTCGCAAGTCCAATGATCAGGCTTTGAGGTGGAGCGATCGCGCTTTTAACTTGACAATTCGTGTTCGCAAGTCCAATGATCAGGCTTTGAGGTGGAGCGATCGCTCTTTGAACTCGACAATTCGTGTTCTTTTCCCCTTACCCGATATTTTTAACCATTCAAATATTAAGTTTTGTCCAGAAAAATTAATAAATAATATACCTGGAAGCATATATAGCGTTTTTTAATCACATGAGGTACATCAGAGCCAACTCCCCGCAAGCGCTTAGGGGGTTGGGGGTGGGGTTCTTGTACCTCACTCAACTGAGAATCGCTATATTACCTTGCACAAGTAAATTCTTGCGCTTGTTTTTTGCAAGCATTATGTCTTCTGGGAAAATTTTTACTTCTGGCTTGAGATGAATTTGCCATCGGACAAAATCCGTACAAAAAATAATGAGGTAGGAAGCTACAAACCTCCATACCTCAATTAAAGTTCGAGAGTAGGACATAAGCCGGGTTCTGTTCTCTTGCGAGGGCAGTTATCTATCTGGGACGCCTGTCACCAGACGCCTCTAGCGGCTCTATTTTAGGAACTGGTAAAAGACCAACCGTAGTTCCTGTTTCGCCTTGCTCCCAACCGGGGTTTACCGAGCCAGCGCCTCTCGACGCTGCTGGTGCGCTCTTACCGCACCTTTGCACCCTTACCAGGGATTGGGGATTGGGTATTGAGGATTGGGTATTGGGAAAATTCTTCCCCAGTCCCCAGTCCCCAGTCCCTATTCCCCAGTCCTGGCGGTATCTTTCTGTGGCACTATCCTCACGATCGCTCGCACTGGACGTTATCCAGCAAGTTTGGTCTTTCGGGAGCCCGGACTTTCCTCAAACCAGTTATATGACTGATCTGCAACCGCCTGCGCCTACTCTCTCCCTAATTCCAGTGTAATCTTGGATGACATTATCTGTATGGTACGGATTACTTCTTTTTATTCCAGGGTAAGGCGTAAGTCCAGGGTAATTTTTTGACAGTGAAGGGACAATTGATAATGCATACAGGAGGTATATTTGCACCCGGTGTTAAACCGACACGTAATTCAGATAATCGCATCACCAGTTGTAGTGAAAATGTCAACTCTGTTCTTTCGTTCATAAAGTCGTTGTACAATTTCTTTTGCGACTTTTGCAGCGCAGTGATATTAATTAACGGGGAATTTGGTTTGTAGATTTTATCCTCTAGTTTAAAAATATTTTCGGCTGTCACCGTCTCTGAGAGTGTTTTCTTGGGGGCAATTACACTGAAAACTTGTGGTACACCTAAGTCGCGGGTTACGTCTGGTGATTTCCGAATAACTCGGTATGATTGCTTACTATAATCGACCACTAAAGCGCTATTATCCCAGTCAACGTATATGGCTATATTGTCTGATTTATTCTCAATGCTAACCGACAATTCTTTTAATTCTTTCTCTGGATTTCCTAAAGAATGTGAGTTATCGAATTTAAAAGAAATACCAATTTGGTCTTGGAGATTTTGTTCTTTTAGTTGGTCATCAACACTGGCTTTGTTAAATCCAAATTTTATTCGGTCATCAATGGATTCAACCATGCGATTGAAGACAAAGGAAACACCAATAATATAAAGTGTTAAAACAACTAAATTTTGGTCACTACTCCCTCTCATAACTTAGAATATTAACTCCATGTAATAATTTTGTATATTTGAATTATTGCCCAACTTCAAACATTAATCACGCTTAATTGTAGAAGAATTTGTGAGCCAGCCTCGTCGCCAGAAAAAGAATAACAATGCAAATGTGATCGCTGCCATTCCCGCTAAGCAAATCGGGTAGCCCCAATACCAATTCAGTTCAGGCATATTGTACGGCGATTTGTCGGTATTGAAATTCATACCATATATTCCCGCAACAAAAGTTAGCGGAATAAAAATTGAAGAAACCACAGTTAGCAGCTTCATGATTTCATTCATTTTGTTACTCACTGCCGACAAATAGACATCCATCAATCCAGATGCCAGTTCCCGGTAGGTTTCCACCATATCCATTACTTGCACAGTATGGTCGTAACAATCTCGCAGGTAAATTCGTACCTCGTCACTGATAAGTTCACTGCCATCTCGGATCAAAGCATTAATTGCATCCCGTTGAGGCCAGATAGCGCGACGCAATTGCAGTAATTCTCGCCGAATTTGATAAATATTTTGTAATGTTTGCCGAGTAGGCTTAACTATTACTTCTTCTTCTAAATCTTCAATTCGCTCCCCGTAAAGCTCCAATACAGGAAAAAAACCATCAATAATTGCATCTAACAATGCATAAGCTAAATAATCAGTACCCTGTTTACGGATGATGCCTTTGTTTCTATCAATTCGCACCCTCACACCTTCAAAGCAATCATGTTCTGGTTCTTCTTGCACTGTCAGCAAGTAATGTTTACTCAAGATTAAACTAACTTGCTCACTGTAAAAACCGCAAATTTTTTCCTTTGGTACTACCATGCGGGCAATGATCAGTAATTGGTCTTCATAATCCTCTATTTTGGGACGTTCTGGGACATTAACCATATCTTCTAAAACCAGAGGATGTAAATCAAAAACCTGTCCCAATCTTTGTAATATGTCTTGATTACCTAACCCTTGTACATCTACCCAAGTAACAGATTCAGTATCCAGATAAGGAGTACATTCTTCTGGAGTTGCTATTTGTTTGCGGATGAAGTTAGTTTGGTTATAGTCAATCAAAAAAATAATTGGCTGTTCAGCATTTTCATCAATTATGATAGTCCCTGGTAGAGTGCCCGGTTGATGATGATAGAAGTCTTTTTTATATAGCTTAGTTACCACTTTAGGAATGCGGCTAATTTTTCTTGCCATACTTTTTGCCATGCATTTTTACCTGATAGTCAGTGGTCAGTTGTCAGTTGTCAGTTGTCAGTTGTCAGTTGTCAGTTGTCAGTTGTCAGTGGTCAGTTGTCAGTGGTCAGTTGTCAGTTGTCAGTTGTCAGTGGTTAGTAGTTATTCTCCCCATCCCCCCATCTCCCCTGCCCCCCATCTCCTCATCCCCCCATCTCCCCTGCCCCCCATCTCCCCATCCCCCTGCTCCCCTCCCCCTCCGTCACAGCAATGGTATAAAAAAACAGTTTGCCGTGCAAGGCAAACTGTTTACAAAATCTTTACAAAGGGAAGCAGGGATTAGAACATACCACCCATGCCGCCCATGCCACCCATGCCGCCCATGCCGCCCATACCGCCCATATCAGGGGCAGCAGCTGGGGCTTTCTTCTCTGGTTTCTCCACAACAATGGCTTCGGTGGTTAAAACTAAGCCAGCAATGGAAGCAGCATTTTGCAAAGCTGAACGCACAACTTTGGCAGGGTCAATGATGCCGGCAGCAATCAAGTCCTCAAATTCTCCAGTCGCAGCGTTGTAACCGATGTTAAAATCGCTTTCCTTGACTTTAGAGACAATCACGGAACCTTCTGCCCCAGCATTATCTGCTATTTGACGTAAGGGGGCTTCTAGCGCCCTTTTAACAATATCTGCCCCAATCTTTTCTTCTTCGTCTGCGAAGCTATTTTTAATCGCGTCTACTTTTGTGATCAAGTAAATTAAGGTTGTGCCACCACCAGGAACAATACCTTCTTCTACAGCGGCTTTGGTCGCATTCAGTGCGTCTTCAATTCGCAGTTTGCGGTCTTTGAGTTCGGTTTCGGTGGCTGCACCCACTTTAATCACTGCTACGCCGCCAGCTAGCTTGGCAATGCGTTCTTGCAGTTTTTCTTTATCGTAATCAGAATCGGTTTCTTCCAATTGTCTGCGAATTTGACCGATGCGCTGTTGCACTTCTGGCTTAGTGCTAGTGCCAGCCACAATTGTGGTGTTTTCTTTGTCGATCGCAATTTTGCGGGCAGTTCCCAATGCTTCCAAAGAAGCGGTATCTAGGCTTAAGCCGATTTCTTCAGAAATCAACTGACCGTCGGTGAGAATTGCAATATCTTGTAACAAAGCTTTACGGCGATCGCCAAATCCAGGGGCTTTAATCGCAGCAACAGCCAGCACACCCCGCGCTTTGTTTACCACCAAAGTTGCCAAAGCATCTCCTTCGACATCTTCAGCAATAATCAGCAGCGGTTGACCCAAACGGGCAACTTTTTCCAACACTGGCACTAAATCCTGGATGCTGCTGATTTTCTTGTCAGTAATCAGAATCCGGGCATTTTCAAATTCTACTATCTGCCGTTCGTTGTTGGTGATGAAGTAGGGAGAGATATAACCCCTGTCGATTTGCATCCCTTCAACCACTTCTAATTCGGTTGTCAGGGATTTAGATTCTTCAACGGTGATTACACCATCTTTGGTGACTTTCTCCATCGCTTCGGCTAGCATATTGCCGACTTCTTCATCGTTACCAGCTGAGACAGTAGCAACTTGTGCGATCGCACTTCCTTCTACTGGCTTTGCTGCGTTGGCAATTTCTCTTACCAGTGCCTCGATGGTTTTGTCAATCCCCCGCTTCAAGCTGACAGGGTTAGTACCAGCTGCCACGTTCTTCAAACCTTCCCTAATCAAGGCTTGTGCTAAAACCGTGGCGGTGGTAGTACCATCTCCAGCCACATCCTTAGTTTTAGATGCGACTTCCTGGATCAATCTGGCACCGGTATTTTCTAAAGGATCTTCTAATTCAATTTCTTTGGCAACAGTGATACCATCATTGACAATTTGGGGGGCACCATATTTTTTTTCTAAAAGGACGTTACGCCCTTTTGGGCCTAAGGTGATTTTTACAGCATCGGCAAGGGCATTAACACCCCGTTCTAGCGCCCGCCGCGATTCTTCATCAAAGGAAATGATTTTTGCCATGTTTGTTCTCTCTAGCGCTTCCAATAGACAATTTAGCACTCACAAGCCAAGAGTGCTAATTACCCAAGCAGTTCAGATTATAAATGGAAATAAAAAAAATTGATTAATATACTAATGATGCTCATGTAGGATACAGGCAGTAATGGTTGAATTGGGAGATGAATCTATACAACTCCCTTAGGGCCCTTGGTATTGCTGACCCTAGCGGCACCGGCTGGTTGGCAGTGGTATTTACGTTTCTTTTGGCTTGCCTAGTAACGTGGCGTTTGATTCCCACAGTCCGCAATTTTGCCCTGCGGGTAGGTTGGGCTGACCAACCAAACGCACGACGACTGAACCCTGAACCTTTGCCGAATGCAGGAGGTTTGGCTATTTATGCGGGAGTAATTGCTGCATTGGTACTAGCTAGCCTTTTACGACCGATTGAATTACAAAGTGTATTGGCTCAAGTGCTGACTATTTTACTAGGAGGTTCAATCCTAGTGCTTGTTGGCTTTATTGACGACCAGTTTGGCTTACCCCCCTCTGTTCGCTTGTGGGCACAAATTGTCACAGCATTATTACTTTTTGCTAATGGCATCAATATTGCCGTTAATTTCGGCACACCCATCGACTCATTTTTGTCGATGATACTGACAGTACTGTGGGTAGTAGGTATTACCAACGCCATCAATTTGATGGATGGGATGGATGGATTAGCAGGAGGAGTCAGTTTTATCACTGCCATGAGTTTGTTGGGGGTGGCAGCACAATTTCCCAACAAAGCAGCAGCTACATTAGTTCTGGCAGCTTTAGGAGGCGCTGCGTTGGGCTTTTTGCGGCACAACTTCCACCCTTCACGCATTATCATGGGTGATGCTGGAGCATACTTTTTTGGTTATGTGCTAGCTGCAACTAGTATTTTAGGTAACTTACAAATAACTACGGTGTTCTCCTTGGTACCGACAGTTTTATTTTTGCTATTGCCAGTTTTAGACACTACCCAAGTGTTTGTCAGACGGCTACTGGCAGGAAAGAACCCCCTAAGTACCCCAGGCAAAGATCACCTACATCATCGGTTGCTGGCTTGGGGATTCTCTCAACGCCATGCTGCATTCACCCTTTGGGCGATTACGTTAATTTGCAACTTGCTAGCCATGAGAGTACGAGGTATGCCCTTAGTAGTGACCTTTGCTACCGCCTGTGGCATCATCATCCTTTTAGGGTTGACCATTTGGCAAAGAATCCGCCAGCAGGCCTAAGTTAGGAGTTAGGAGTTAGAAGTTAAGAGTTTTTTGCTCAATCTAACTTTTAACTTCTTACTCACCAGTCATCAGTTAGTACTCGTTACGCCATAACCATACCGCCATCAACGTTAAAGACTTGTCCAGTGATGTAGGCGGCGGCGGGATCGGCGGCTAGGAAGCGCACGACACCGGCAACTTCTTCTGGTTGACCATAGCGACCAAGGGGAATGTATTTGATAATATCCTCGGTATTACTGAGATTACTGGTCATATCGGTGGTGATGAAACCAGGGGCGACGGCGTTAACAGTGATGCCACGAGAAGCCAGTTCTTTGGCGACGCTTTTCGTAAAGCCGATGACACCTGCTTTGGCTGCACTGTAGTTTGCTTGACCAGGGTTGCCCATTTGTCCGGCGACGGAGGTAATGTTAATAATTCGCCCTGAACGTTGCTTCAGCATGATTTTACTGATTGCACGTGTACATAAGAATACACCAGTTAGATTGAGGTCGATTACGGCTTGCCAATCTTCCGGCTTCATGCGTAAAAGTAGATTGTCGCGGGTTATACCTGCATTGTTGACCAAAATATCAACGCGCTTGAACTTTTCTAAGACGGTGTTAAGCAGTGTGTCTACTTGATCTGCTTGGGAAACGTCTGCTTGTAGGGCTAATGCTTGACCTCCGGCTGCTGTAATTTCTGCGACTACGTTTTCAGCAGCAGTAGCAGAACTAGCATAATTGACTACTACATTGGCTCCTTGTGTAGCTAATTGTAGTGCGATCGCTCTGCCAATTCCTCGGGAAGCGCCTGTAACAATGGCGACTTTATCTTGCAATAATTGCGAATTTTCACTTGAGGCTGTCATCAACTTTTCCTTAATGTTTTGAATTACTGCGCTAATTATCTTATGGTGATTCGTACCTATAACTTCTAGGATTTTCAATTTTGCGAAAAGTTGTAAGCAGGTTTCCCTCCATAGCAAAGTTTTTCAAAGAGATTTAACTTTTTTTTAATAAGTCTGTTTTCTTCAAAAATATATCTACACCTTTGATTTGAGGCGGGAAATTTGGCAACAATAAAAACAAAATGATGTTACACCGATTGTCTGAGGCACGCATTACTATTGAAAAACAACAAAAGAAATTGGTGTGTGTCACATGGCTACTAAAAAACAATTCAATAGCTTTGAAGAGATGCTGTCTGATTCCGATTTACCTGTGTTGGTAGATTTTTATGCTGAATGGTGTGGGCCTTGTCAGATGATGGTACCGATTTTAGAACAAGTTAATGCTCAACTGCATAACCGACTGCGTATCGTCAAAATTGACACGGAAAAATATGAACATTTAGCAACTAAGTATAAGGTTTACGCGCTACCAACGCTAGTTCTGTTTAAGGGGGGTGAGCCTGTAGATAAAATAGAGGGAGTGATGCAAGCAGGACAGTTGGTGCAACATCTGCAAGGTTTAGTTTAAGAAGTGTTAAGTATAGAGACGTGAAATTTCACGTCTCTATTAGTAAATGTAAAGTTTTTCAACAGCCAATATACATTTTGTGGAGTGGGTCATGCTGAAGCAACTCATCCTTGAAAATTGGAAAAGTTTCCGTTATGCAGAACTTCCGCTTGACCCGTTAACTGTTTTAATTGGGACTAATGCGAGTGGTAAGTCAAATGTAGTTGAAGCTTTGGAATTTTTACAAAGAATCGCACGAGGTGAAAGTATTCAATCAGCTTTAGCAGGTGATAAAACGCTATCATCTATTCGTGGTGGTGTGGAATGGGCTGCACTTAAGCCTGAAACAGAGTTTACATTAAAGGTGTTGGTTAGTGAGGATGAAAAAACTGATTATTTGTATGTGATAAAAATTCAAACAATACCTGAAGTTAGAGTTATAGAAGAATATATTGAACCTCAAACAGTAAGTGAAAATCTTTCAGATAATTATTGGAAGAGAATTGATACTAAAAGTAGGCATTTTCCTACAAGAAGTGGCTTAAAAGAAAATAATTCTATTTTTTCTAATTTTAAATTAGTTGAAGCTTGGCGAACTGATAAAAATAATAAAAAAATACATCTTTCAGTTGAAGAAATAGAAAAAGAAAATAATGCAAAATTACTTAAAATACAAAAAATTAAAGATTATGTAATTGCTACTATAGAAAATATATTTGTTTTTAATCCTGTTCCTTCAGAAATGCGCGTTTATTCCTATCTTTCGGATAGCTTAGAAAATGATGCATCTAATATCGCAGGCGTAATTGCAGCATTACCTGATGAACAAAAAGCAATAGTAGAATCAACTTTATCTGAATATATCAAAGATTTACCAGAAGGAGATATTCAAAAAGTATGGTCAGAAAAAGTTGGTAGATTAGGAATTGATGCAATGCTTTATTGCCAAGAAAAATGGAAAGCTGGTGAAAATACAAACCCCATTGATGCTAGAACTATGTCAGATGGGACTTTACGTTTTTTAGCAATTATCACAGCATTACTCATCCGACCAGAAGGTAGTCAAATTGTAATTGAAGAAATAGATAACGGGCTTCATCCCTCGCGTGCAAATTTGCTGGTGAAAATACTACACGAAATTGGCAGTAAAAGAAAAATTGATATTTTACTTACTACACATAATCCAGCTTTACTTAATGCTTTAGGCCCTGAAATAGTATCATTTGTGGTTGTCGCACACCGCGATTCTGAAACTGGAGAAAGCAAGCTTACCCTTTTAGAAGATATTGATAATTTTCCTAAGTTGTTTGCATCATATTCTTTAGGTGATATGGCGACTAAGGGCGCAATTGAAAGAAGCCTTTCTCGTAGTGAATAATTACTAGTATGAGAAAGGTGCTAATTATTGATACATCACTTTTATGCGTTTGGCTACAAGTTCCAGGTAAAGATACTGCTGGTAATAATGAATGGAATTATCAACGTGTAAATCAGAAAATTGAGGCTGAAATTACCAAAATAACAACCCTGGTACTTCCTTTGGCTGTTGTTATAGAAACAGGTAATCACATTGCACAGGCTAAAACAGCAAATTCAGAAAGTAAACGTAGAATAGCTCAAAAATTTGCTGAAATCATAACTTATGCTGCTGATGAAACAACACCTTGGGCTAAGTTCCGTGAGCAAATTGTTCTTTGGGAAGAGGAACCATTGAAAAATTTAGCGGCTCAATTTCCCACTCAAGTTGTAGAAAAAACTTCTATGGGCGATGCCAGCATTGTCATCTTGGGCTGGTATTATCATCAAAAGGGTTTTCATGTAGAGTTTCTCACTGATGATGATAAGCTAAAATCCCAGGAACCACCGCCACCACAGCCAGCCACACGCCGCAGTAGCCGCAGGAAAGGATAAAACAACTTTGAGGACTATCTTGATATCTTGCACCATATCAAAAACCGCCATAGGTTAGAAACCTATGGCTAATAGCAAAAGTCCTCTTAAGAGGACTTGAACTATTAGCCAAGAAATTTATTTCTTGGCGGGAGATGGGGTAAGTGCAAGATTTGACGATCGCGCGATCGCCACATCTTGCACAATTAATAAAATATATCCCAGATAGTTATTCATGCTGCTTTGCTGGGTACTCTAACCAAGTATCGGTATTACATAAGGACAGCTATGAAGCTGAGTAAAGGAATACAAACATTTTGGGTTGCGCTAGGTAGCCATATACTTCTGAGTTTAAGTTTATTTTTATATTTTCTCGCTGGTAATGATTGGAGATTAACCAATCTGCTGAGTCTACCAGATTTGACAGGTTTCACACTAGTCATTGCCTAGCTATTACAAAAGCATTTGAATTTTCGCCAACAAATACTTACTAATTTAGGTATAACTGTAGCCACTGATGTTTCGTGGCAGACCTATAAAAATCTAGAACGACAAGCTACAATTTCCCGCAAACAAAGCTTCCGTCACAAAAATCTTTTGTTGGCAATGTTAGAAGCCACACTATTTGAAATGCATCCTAAATCTGAATGGTTAGGAGATTACCCAAAAGAGGCGGTAAAAAGACGCAGAAGTAATCTATAAATAGTTTGTGTTTTAGTGCCTTGGTGAGTCCAGTCCCCGTTTTGGCTTCTGCTGAGATGGGGAACTGGCGAACCCGAAGGGTAGGGTGGTAAAAAATTAAATAACCACAAAAGATACCAAGACACAAAGAGTTTTGATTATGTATGATGTACGTGCTTCATGACAACTACTTAATAACCTTTTATTAAATTTTGGTTAACTTAAGCTTTACTGATTACCATTGCTAAATGTGCTAAAGAGCTATGTGTCAAGACTTATGCAAACAATAGTCGAAACCGTTATTTTCACTTAGTGCCAATTCATGAATTAGCAAATCAAGCGTGGAGTTTTGCGTAAGTTGTATCTGTAATACTTTCGCTGGAGTTTGACATTAATTAATATGGAATCCAATTTACCATTAAAACTAAACCGTCGCCAGTTTTTGGTACGTTCAGCGGTGACAGCAGGTGGAATTATTTCTACAAATCTTGTATCAAAATCACAGGTATTTGCCCAAGCACCTGCAATTATCACCTCTGATAAAATGCGTCCTGGTATACCTTATGGTGTAGCTTGTGGAGATATCACCAACGATAATATTATCATTTGGAGTCGCAGCGATCGCCCTGCCAGAATGTTAATTGAATATTCCACAAGCGAATCTTTTCGCCGTGTACAGCGGGTTTTGGGGTCACATGCTTTAAAATATAACGACTTTACAGCCAGACTGAATCTTAATAATCTACCACCAGGTCAACAAATATTATATCGGGTGATATTCCAAGATTTAGATTACAAGAATATCTACAGCGCCCCTGTAACCGGTACTTTCCGAACTCCCCCCATTTCTGGGCGAGATATATTCTTTGTTTGGGGTGGAGATACTGCTGGTCAAGGATGGGGTATTAATCCTAATTTTGGTGGGATGAAAATTTACGAAACCATGCGTAAACTGAATCCTGATTTTTTCATCCATTCTGGTGATAATATTTACGCTGATGGGCCAATTCAATCAGAAGTCACTCTAGATGATGGTACTATCTGGAGAAACATCACCACCGAAGAAAAATCAAAAGTAGCAGAAACCCTAACAGAATTTCGTGGTAACTATAAATATAATTTGTTAGATGAAAACGTTAAGAAGTTTAACGCTGAAGTTCCCATACTAGCGCAGTGGGATGACCACGAAGTTACAAATAATTGGTATCCTGGCGAAATTCTTCCCAATGATGATGACCGTTATACAGTTAAGGATGTTAACTTATTAGCCGAAAGGGCAAGACAAGCTTTTTTAGAATATATGCCTATTCGGTATAATAATACAGACAAAGCTGAAATTTATCGCTCTTTCAAATATGGCCCATTGCTAGAAATTTTCATGCTTGATGAACGCAGTTACAGGGGGTCAAATAGCCCCAATAATCAATCAGTACAAAGTCAGGAAACCAAATTTATAGGTAACAAACAAGTGCAATGGTTGAAGAAACAATTGCAGAAATCAAAAGCAACATGGAAAATCATTGCTAGTGATATGCCTTTAGGGTTGATAGTTCGAGATGGTAGCACAGACTTTGAAGCTTGGGCTAATGGAGATGGCCCGGCTTTAGGAAGAGAATTAGAACTTGCAGATTTACTACGATATATCAAAAACAAAAATATCCAAAATGTTGTTTGGTTAACTGCTGATGTCCATTACGCAGCAGCGCATTATTATGACCCTAATAAAGCGCAATTTACTGATTTCAAACCTTTCTGGGAATTTGTCGCTGGGCCTCTCAATTCTGGCACATTTGGGCCAAATCATTTAGAAAATACTTTTGGGCCACAATTGGTATTTCAAAGTATTCCTTCAGATACGAAAGCAAATCGACCCCCAAGTGAAGGGTTGCAATTTTTTGGTACAGTCAAAATTAATAGTTATACAAAAGTGATGACGGTGACGCTGCGTAATTTGGTAGGGGAAACTCTTTACAGTGTAGATTTGCCACCAGAAAAATAAACTGCTAAAAATACAGTGAAATACAGCCAGCTAGATGGAGTAGCGACGTAATTTTGTACTCTGTCTGCTGGCTTTGTTGTTTTTTGTGATACCATTTATCCATGAATCTGCACTTAATATCCTAGATAAATAAGCTCACGCAAAGGCGCAAAGTCGCAAAGTTGCAAGATTTTTTAAGAGGATTGCCCTTCACCTGTAAAATCGAGTCATTATCAGATATTATAGAATTTCTGTACATAGTTACTAGCATCTATGACATTAATAAGATATAGCTGATTAACTAAATAGGAGAATTCAATGGACGGTAAAAGATTTATCCATTCTATTCGATTAGAAAACTTCCTTTCCTATGGGAGTGAGGGGGAAGAAATCGAACTGCAACCGTTAAATGTTTTAATTGGGGCTAATACTTCTGGAAAATCAAATTTCATAGAAAGTATTAGACTTTTACGAGCAATACCCACAGACTTAAACGCTGCAATTCGTAAAGGTGGAGGTGTTTATGACTTTCTTTGGAAAGGCGACGAGAAAATTCCCTTAGCAGAAATTAAAGTTATTTTTGAGTATCCACAAGGAATGCAGCCACTAGTTTATAAACTAATTTTTACTGCATCTGGGCAAAAATTTTCTTTAGTGGATGAAGCTATAGAAAATGAACATTTAAATCCTGGGCAAGATAATATTTATTTTTATTATCGTCTCAATCATAATGGTGGTCTAGCTATTAAGCCTAATCCACAATTGTCTACCAGATTAGAGAAATTGGATCTTGAAACTTGGGATTACACAATGATTCAAACAGATCAGTCAATTTTATCTCAATTACAAGATCCACGCAAATATCCAGAAATAACTTATCTTCGTAATCAATTATCCCAAATTTGTTTATATTGTGAATTACCTATAGGTCGCTATGGAGAATTGAGAAATCCTCAAAAATTTGACTTGCCTGAACATCCTCTTCTAGAAGATGGGAGTAATCTAGGAATAGTTTTAAACAATTTACAATATCAACTAGGTAATAGACAAATTATCGATTGTCTAAAAAAATTCTATGAGGATGCTGAAGAACTAAATGTAAGGATATATGGTGGTACAGTACAAATATTTATTCGTGAAGAGGGACTTATTCAACCAATTCCTGCAAATCGTTTATCTGATGGAACACTCCGTTATTTATTTTTAATGGCTTTACTCTTAGATCCAACTCCACCACCACTTATATGTATTGAAGAACCAGAAATAGGATTACATCCAGATATTTTACCTACTATAGCGCAAATGCTTATCGAAGCATCAGGGCGAACTCAAATTATAGTTACTACTCATTCTGATGCTTTGGTTTCTGCTTTGAGTGAATATCCTGAAACAGTTTTGGTGTGTGAACGCGATGAAAAAGGTTCTCACCTCCGCCGCCTTGAACCTGATAAACTGAAAAACTGGCTAGAATCTTGAGCGATCGCCACCACTAAAAGCTAAATTGAGGTAGAGTATTGGGTTGTTTAATTGTGATGCTGGCAAGTTACATTGACCAAGCAATGGAATTGGCGGTTTATGAAATCATTGAAGATGATCAAACATATTGGGCTGAAATTCCAGGCTTACAAGGAGTCTGGGCTAGTCATCAAACTTTAGAAGGATGCAGGCGGGAATTAAGAGAAGCTTTAAGTGACTGGCTAGCACTACGGTTACATTTGGGGTTAACGATACCCGTAATTGCTGCTATGAACCTTAATGAATTGATTAAACCTGTATAAAAAGCCTAAGGGTTCCCGTAATTGTTGGTATGAACCTGCATGAATTGACCACATCTATATTAAAATGTCTAAGTTAACCCCTGTTTCTTGGCGTAATTTAGTGAAGCGTCTGCAAGAGTTAGGCTTTGAAGGCCCATACGCCGGAGGAAAGCATCCACAAATGCGGCGAGGTGATGTGACTGTGATTCTTCCTAATCCTCATGAGGGTAATATTTGTTTGGGTCTATTATCCCGGCTATTGCGACAAGCTGGAGTTTCTCGTGAAGAATGGTTAAGTGAGTCAAATATCAAGGCTGTGTTAAACTCTGCGCTTTGCACTTGCAGTTGCTATGGAGAATATTAGAAAAAAAGCATAAAAAAACTCCAAGCGATCGCCCCTCAACTTTCACATCACGTTATCATCGGATATTGTGGCTTTTTTGTGCGTAACTCCTAGCATCTATGACTGCTTCTCAACCTGACACTCCATCTACCAAGCCCGACGCAAGTACTTTTATTTGTGACCATCGACAGGTAGACCGCAGTAAGCTAAGCCAAATGTACCTCCACTATGTCGAGACAAAGGATAAATATCCTCACGCGGTGTTGCTGTATCGGGTAGGAGATTTCTTTGAATGCTATTTCCAAGATGCTGTCACACTAGCCCAAGAATTAGAATTAGTCCTCACTAGCAAACAAGCCGGGGAACAAGGACGGGTGGCGATGTCCGGTGTTCCGCATCACTCCTGGGAACGCTACACCACCCTATTGGTGGAAAAAGGCTTTGCTGTGGTAATTTGCGACCAAGTGGAAGATGCAGCCGAAGCTACAGGTCGGTTAGTGCGGCGCGAGGTAACACGCATCCTCACCCCAGGCACTTTGCTCGAAGAAGGCATGTTAAAATCAAGTCGCAATAATTACTTAGCGGCTGTGGTAATTGTGGGGACTCATTGGGGCTTAGCTTATGCAGATATATCTACAGGGGAATTCCTCACCACCCAAGGCAGTGATTTAGAACACCTCACACAAGAATTAATGCGTTTGCAGCCTGCGGAGGTACTGGTTCCTACCAACGCCCCTGATTTGGGTAGTTTGCTGCGTCCGGGAGAAACTTCACCGCATTTACCGCAATGTTTACCGCCATCATTTTGTTATAGCTTGCGATCGCAAGTACCCTTTTCCCAAGGTGAAGCTAGACCGAAATTATTGCAGAAATTTAAAGTGCGATCGCTGGAAGGTCTCGGTTGTGACCATCTTCCCCTGGCTGTCCGCGCCGCTGGCGGTCTTTTGGAATATTTGGAAGATACGCAAAAAGAAAACCCCATTTCCCTACAAAGGTTACGCACCTATACAACCACCGATTATCTAATTGTTGACCATCAAACCCGCAGAAACTTGGAAATTACCCAAACTGTGCGGGATGGCACTTATCACGGTTCTTTACTTTGGGCATTGGATAGAACCAGCACAGCAATGGGCGGGCGGGCGTTGCGGCGGTGGTTGTTGCAACCGCTAATTGATATTAAAGGCGTGCGATCGCGGCAAGATACAATCGAAGAATTGCGAGAAAATACTACTCTGCGTCAAGATTTGCGGCAGTTGTTGCGACAAATTTATGACTTAGAACGGTTGACAGGAAGGGCGGGTTCTGGTAGAGCTAATGCTAGAGATTTAGTAGCCTTGGCTGATTCCCTCTCACGCTTACCAGAATTATCTCGCTTAGTGGTAGATGCAAATTCTCCCTTTTTGAAAGCTTTACAGAAAGTGCCGCCTATCCTAGAAGAATTGGCACAAAAATTACACGCCCATCTTGTAGAGTCGCCGCCCATACATATTAAAGAAGGCGGTTTGATTCGTCCGGGAATCAACCCACAACTCGATGAGAGAAAGGCGACTGTACAAGCAGACCAGCAATGGATAGCTAATTTAGAAGTTGACGAAAGGGCGAGAACGGGAATACCGACGTTGAAGGTAGGATTTAATAAAACCTTTGGTTACTACATCAGTATTTCCCGTGCCAAAGCCGACCAAGTACCCGCGAATTACATCCGCAAGCAAACCCTGACGAACGAGGAACGTTACATCACCCCAGATTTGAAAGAACGAGAAGCGCGGATTCTCACAGCGCGGGATGATTTAAATCAGTTAGAATACGAGATTTTCATAGCATTGCGCGAAGAAGTAGCACAACAAGCCGAGGTAATTCGCAACCTTTCCCGCGCAGTCGCGGCGGCGGATGTGTTGTGTGGTTTAGCTGAATTGGCTGTCCAACAAGGTTACTGTCGTCCAGAAATGTCACCAGGACGAGAAATAGCAATTGTTGATGGGCGTCATCCGGTGGTGGAACAGTCTTTACCTGCGGGTTTCTTTGTGCCTAATTCGACACAATTAGGGCAAGAGTCAGTAGTCAGTAGTCAGTTGTCATTAGCAGATAACCAAGGTCAAGAGTCAGTTGTCAGTGGTCAGTTGTCATTAGTAGATAACCAAGAACAAAGGACAAATGACCCTGGACAAAAGACAACTGACAACCCCGATTTAATTATCCTCACTGGCCCAAACGCCAGCGGCAAAAGTTGTTATTTGCGCCAGGTGGGTTTGATTCAGTTAATGGCGCAAATTGGGAGTTTTATCCCAGCCAAATTTGCTAGGTTGGGAATATGCGATCGCATTTTCACCCGTGTCGGTGCCGTTGATGATTTGGCAACTGGTCAATCTACCTTCATGGTAGAAATGAATGAAACCGCAAATATTCTCAACCATGCAACTTCAAGGTCATTGGTATTATTAGATGAAATTGGTCGGGGAACAGCTACCTTTGATGGTCTTTCTATAGCTTGGGCGGTGGCGGAATATTTAGCTACAGAAATTAGGGCGCGGACGATTTTTGCTACTCACTATCATGAATTAAATGAATTAGCTGGTATGTTACCGAATGTCGCTAATTATCAAGTGACAGTGAAAGAATTACCCGACCAAATTATATTTTTACATCAAGTCCAACCGGGAGGCGCTGATAAATCCTACGGCATTGAAGCCGGAAGATTGGCAGGTTTACCAGCGGTAGTTATTCAACGGGCTAAACAAGTAATGGGGCAAATTGAGAAACACAGTAAGATTGCGATCGGGTTAAAGAATTTAGACTAAAAGCGTGCGATCGCAAAATTCAAGCCTTAGAAAAAGAAATTAGTTTAGTAGCCGCAGGAGTTGCTATTTGACTAGCATGAGCTGGTCGGGACATCATGACCATAGACAACATAGGCATAAATACTGCGGGGCTGGAAAGCAAAGCCAAGATAAATTTTCTGTTCATCTATTTTCAAATTTTAGGACTAGAGAAAGTAAGCAATTTATCCTTTCAGATTAATTGCTTATTGATCAGTCCATCTTATACAAATTTTTCTGATTTATGTATGTTATTTTCAAGAGAAAATATGAGCTGTTAAAACTTACCCCTCCGCCTTTTTTGATACCAGTTGACTTAATACAAATTCTTTTCCCCTGCCCCCCTGCCCCCCTGCCTCCTATTTGTATCAACATTAAAGTAAAACAGTATGAAAGGGGGTTAGCGGGATGAGATTAATGGAATTTACGTATATTTACGTCATCTCTAACCAACCTTGATAGCCAGTAACAATGCGGCTACCATCCTTAAGGATGTGAACTTCTATTTGGTCGCTTGCCCAAGTAATCTGATCTGCCAAAGCAGGGTTCAACACATGAACCCTTTGATTGCGAGACGAAACCGGAGAGTTGGGAGAATTAATTGCTAGAGACTCCACAAAAGGCCCGTCAATCAGGATATCTAATTGTTCTAGCAATGCTTGAGAATCTGGAGGTGCAGATTCCGATTGTAGTTGCTTCAGGGTGAACCCAGTAAAAGACATCACATTTAAACCAGCAGCTTTTAGCTTGCGGGCTAGAGATGCTAATGCAGATGCTTGCCAAAAGGGTTCTCCACCAGAGAATGTTACGCCTGTGTTGCGAGGTTTACTCAGGATCTTCTCGGCGAGAGTATCAACAGAAATCAGTTGATTAATCTCAAATGACCAAGACTCAGGATTAAAGCAGCCAGGACACTCACGTACACAACCTTGTACCCAGACGACAGCACGACAACCAGGGCCATTCACCTCTGATTCATCAACGTAACCCATGATGTTCAAATAGCCAGAGGGAATTTCTATGAGTTCTTGCGGTGGGTTGGTTGGCTTAGGTTCCATCTGTCTGTTTCCTCTTAAGCGTTACCTGTTAAATCAATTGTGGCTAGTAGCTGGTTAACTTGCTGCAATTGATTTGACCAAAACTAGTCAGGAGAGACGCCAATTTTAGCTATTTTAGATTGGGGATTTTGGATTAAAGGAAAAATCCTAAATTTCAAATCCGTTATTCACTCTTGGGAGTTATCAAAGGACGCGATCGCTGGTTCGCGTGACGTTGGTGCGATCGCGTCCCAACAATCACGCTTGGCCTCACCATTTTGCAAATATAAAACCCTATTTTTAATACTAAACTGTGTAGTTTGCACTAAGTGTCAGCTACGCCAGCTGTATGCCTAGAAGTAGGTTCTCGAATTTAGTGACATAAAGGGTTCACTTCTGTCTTAGAAAAAGTCCCGAAAAATTTTTCAATGATTTTACTGAGTTCTACAATGGTTTCAGGCTATCAAACTATTCAGTAGTTAAGGTGAAATCTAGTCATAAATTAAAAGGATAATCGAAATGGCAGAACACAAAAGAACGTACAACAGCCAAATTGAAATTAACGATTTGATTGATGATGCTGTGAAAAATGCTGTGGCACGTCGGAACGAAGCTTTGGATTCAGAAGAAGCTTTGTTATCTATATCTGATGCGGAAGCAGAAAGCGTTGCAGGTGGAATTGTGATTTTTAAGCCTCCTATTACTATAGGACTCATAGCTCCTGAACCTCCATCCTTATCATCCTTATATTGATAAATATTTTCTTCACTGGAGGCTTAATTAATGGAAGATATTGCTGCTGATAAAACTACACTTTGCCCCAGTGCTAGAGCAGAATCGGTGGATAGTGTTGTTTTCGGCATTATCAGTGGAACAGTTGCAGAACCCCGTATAGCTTATCTCAAGCAGCCCCTACCTATCACTGATGAACTGATAGCAAAAGCTAGTCCAATTACACCCGCCGAAATTTTCCGTATGGCGGCACCTTGCGCCACTAAAGCTTGCCTGCATTTTGATGGACAAGATTGTCGTCTAGCGAAACAAATTGCTGACAAATTACCCGCAGTCGCAGAGGAATTGCCCCCTTGTTCTATCCGCCGAGATTGTCGATGGTGGAACCAAGAAGGTAAAGCAGCTTGTATGCGTTGTCCACAAGTAATTACAGATAACTACAATCCGTCTGAACTAGCAATTGAAGTGTCAAAACCAGCTGCTGGTTAAGCACAATTATAGTTTCTGTTTTTCCGGTGAAGAAGTTTCTCGCAAAGATTTAATTAAGTAATATTAGGAGCAGAATATTATGTCTCTAGCACATGTTAAAGCTTTCTATCAACAGCTAGCAAATGATCAAGATTTCCGTACTCAAATTGAAAATGTTAAGAGTAAAGAAGAATGTAGCCAAATAGTTAAAGCTGCTGGCTACGATTTTACTCTAGAAGAGTATGAAGAATATACCGCTCAATTGTTAGAGTCTGCCGCTGACGAAGGTGAACTCAAGGATTTAAGTGAAGAAGAACTGGCAGCAGTTTTTGGTGGATTAATTGGGAAGCCCATATTTCAACCATTATATGGAGTTGTCTGGCCACCCTACCAACTGTTGTATGGAGTTATTCGGCCAGATGATATACTTTAGCGAACCACTGTTGCTATTAGAAGAGATTAAATTTAAAGGGACGGATGGGATTTGTCCGTCTCTTTCATAAATTTAAAGAAGAATCAAAAACACAGATAATAAAAAATATCAAAATTCAAAATCTTGTTAGCGAGTTTTAATAAAAAACTAATATTTTTCAGGACGAATCGGTATCTGTATGTCCCTTTCTAGAAAAAATAATTGAGGGTATTTTAATGACTTATCGCCGAATTAGTTATGCAGTTTGGGAAATTACCCTTAAATGTAATCTAGCCTGTCAACACTGCGGCTCTCGTGCTGGACATACAAGGGCAAAAGAACTTTCCACAGCAGAAGCCCTTGATTTAGTCAAACAAATGGCGGATGTGGGAATTACAGAAGTTACCATAATTGGTGGTGAAGCTTTTCTCCGTCCTGACTGGCTAGAGATTGCCCAAGCAATTACCAAAGCTGGGATGTTGTGTGGGATGACCACCGGGGGTTATGGTATCACCTTAGACACAGCCCACCGGATGAAGGAAGCTGGTATTGGCGTGGTTTCTGTGTCGGTTGATGGCTTAGAAGCGACTCACGATCGCCTACGAGGCAAACAAGGTTCATGGCAATGGGCATTTAAAACCATGAGCCACCTTAAGGAAGCAGGTATCCCCTTCGGCTGCAATACGCAAATCAATCGCCTGTCTGCACCAGAATTTCCCCAAATTTACGAGCATCTGCGCGACGCTGGCATCTTCGCTTGGCAAATTCAGTTAACTGTACCGATGGGGAATGCTGCCGATAATAGCGATATTTTACTCCAACCTTACGAACTACTGGATGTATACCCAATGATTGCTCGTGTTGCTCAACGAGCAAAGCGAGAAGGGGTGCAGGTGCAGCCAGGGAATAACATCGGCTACTATGGCCCCTATGAGCGACTGCTGCGGGGTGGCGATGCTTGGTCATTTTGGCAGGGATGTAGCGCTGGACTGTCTGCTTTGGGTATTGAAGCTGATGGTGCTATCAAAGGTTGTCCTTCACTACCTACCACAGCCTACACTGGTGGTAACATCCGCGACCATTCGCTGCGGACAATTATTGAAGAAACCGAAGAATTGCGGTTTAACTTAGGGGCTGGTACTCCCAAAGGCACAGATCACTTATGGGGTTTCTGCAAAACTTGCGAATTTGCAGAACTCTGTCGTGGTGGTTGTAGTTGGACTGCTCATGTTTTCTTTGACAAGCGAGGTAACAATCCTTACTGTCATCATCGCGCCCTCACTCAGGAAAAAAGCGGTATTCGGGAGCGAGTATTTCTCCAACGTCGGGCGGATGGAAATCCCTTTGATAATGGCGAATTTGCTCTGATTGAGGAACCAATAAATGCTCCTTGGCCAGAAAACGATCCACTTCATTTTACTAGCGATCGCATTCAATGGCCCCAAGGGTGGGAAGCAGAATTAGAGTTGATACCATCTTTAGTTAATTCCAGCAATTAAACACTGCAAATATAGGACTCATATTTGATTTTTGAACAAAACTCAGTACACCTTTATTCCTTCTTCCCAGTCCCCAGTCCCCAGTCCCCAGTCCCTTACCTCTACGAGTGATTCAGAAATCAAATCGGATTGCTATATCACATTCTTTATGAATAATATTTCTACTGAAGGAAACACTAATTTTACAGATTCTCAACCACCATTGTTACCTCGTTCTGCTTGGAATAGTCAGTTAACTTATTTGCGACTTATTTTTAGAGCGAAGAAGGCTTTAGACCGTATTGAAAAGGAAGCAGGTGTGTTGATAAATGAAAGCTGATTTAGTTGTTTAATGTAAAAATTGCTTGATACATTCAAAAATGAAATTATGACATTTATCTTAAATTCCCATAATGTTTTTGATTATTTAATTGCACAGGGATTATGCAATCAGTCTGAACAACCTCCTAGTAAACTAGAACCGCTCCCAGCTAAAAATTTTAATTTATTACTGAATTTGTCAGGTAGCCGTAAGCTGCTGGTGAAACAGGAACGATACAACCAGGAGGGGAAAGCGGCTGGTGAATTCTTGGCTGAATGGCGCATTCAAGAATTTTTACAGCGATTTCCAGAAGTTGATAACTATCGCTCATTTTTGCCAGAGGTGCTGCATTTTGATGCTGAGAATTCCATAATTGTTTCCAGATATTTGGATGATTATCAAGAATTGATGGATTTCTACACGCAGCAAAAAAGTTTTCCTACACAAGTTGCTACAGCAATTGGCAGTATTTTAGGAACTATCCATCGTGATACTTTCAACCACCAAGAATATCAGGATTTTTTTTCTGAGAATTCAAATAATTTAATGACTAATCAATTAACACATTCAATTCGGAGTTTAGAACGGGTTGAACCAGAAATTTTTGGTTTAGTTCCTGATGAGGGGTTAAAGTTTTTTGTTCTCTATCAACGTTATAATAGTTTAGGAGAAGCTATAGCTGAATTGGGTAATTCTATAACTCTTTCTTGCCTCACCCAGAATGATTTAAAGTTGAATAATATTCTGCTGTATAAAGATTGGCAGGATTCCACTAATAATATTATACGACTAATTGATTGGGAACGTTCCGCTTGGGGAGACCCAGCTTTTGATTTGGGAACACTTATTGGTAGTTATGTGCAAATCTGGCTGGGTAGCTTGGTTATCAGTAATTCTTTGACTATTGAAGAGTCCCTACGCTTGGCGATAACACCTTTAGAACTGCTTCAGCCTTCAATTGCTACATTAACTCAGGCTTATTTAAACACTTTTCCAAAAATTTTAGAACATCGCTCTGATTTTTTGCAGCGTGTAGTGCAATTTACAGGTTTTTCTCTAATTCAACAGATTCAGGCGATGATTCAACATGATAAGTCTTTTGGCAATATGGGAATTGCTATGCTTCAGGTTGCTAAGGCATTATTATGCCGTCCTGTACAATCAATACCAACGATTTTTGGTGCGGCTAGTGTTGAATTAGTTCGCTTGAGTGCTTCAGCTGCTTAAGTCATTTCGTTATTAATAAATAATTATGCAATTATTAGAGACTACTTTAACTGTACAATTACTAGAAGCCCTAGAAGATATTGTTCAGAAAGTTGAGATTAAATCTGATTTCTCCATCCATCATCCAGATTACAAACTCTTAGAATTACCAGTTGAAGCAGTTGAGCGTTTTCAGAAATTGCCAGCCTCAATGCAGCAAAAATATCTGAGTTTGCAACTGCGAACTTTTCTTTATGGCATCTATTACAATGGCTCGATGCAAAGTGCATTGGCGCTAGATGGGGAAGGAAATGGTTTAGCCCTAAATTTGGAAAATAATACTTTTTTGGGGGTAGATGTCGGATTTTATGAACGATTGCATAAAAGTAATTGTGGAGAGGGTTATTTTGATTCTGGTTGGTCTGTTATTAAAGAAGAACCTGATGGTAGTTTAGTAGTTAGCAATGGTGGTTTGAGGCTGCATATTCAGCGAAATAAACATCTTAAATCTATTGAAAAAGCTGCTTTAATAGGTGATTCAGTAGCTATTCGTTTGCCTAAAAACAGAATTCAAAATGGCTTTTATATGGCTGTGGGTAATGGCGGATTCACTCGTTTTCAAGATACAAAAAATCAGTCACTAACAGTACGAATATATTTCAATTTAACTCCTGAAGGTGCTGTGGTAGTTATGGAGAGTTTGACACAGCACTTGAATGAGTTAGCAATTCCTTTTAGTTTTAAGGTGTTGTACAATCCCAAGGAGTATGAACGATACGATTCAGGGGTGTTGTATTTTGATAAAAGCGATTATGAGGTAGTTAGCCAAGTTTTGCAGGTTATATATAGGGAAAAGAAAGTGCATTTTCACTCAGAAATTCCTCTATTTACAATGCAGCTTGCACCAGGGTTAGGGTTGGCAGAAGAACCAGAGCTAAAGTTTGTTGAAAAAGAAAGTTTTGGGATGAATCGCTGTCAAATTGTAGCCAATGGGTTGTTAAAGGCTTGGTATCAAAGAAATGATTCACCTGAAGGACGGATGCAAACTATTTGTGAGCAATTTTCTACTTTAAAGATTGATTTGCAGCGTGTTTATTTGAATGCTAATTCGGAGGATATTTACAGGCGGTTAGAGGACTACTGATAAGAATATATTTGTGATTAATTGATAATTTTATTTTTCAGCACAAGATTCCTGTTGTGCTGATTTTTTTATATTTTTTACTCAAATTTTAAATTGATTGTGACATAAATGTTTTAGTTTTAGATCTTTTAAATTTACTCTATTTCTATAATTGGCTTCTATTACACTCTTTTAAAAATTAACAACAAATGGTGGTTATCTAGTTAACTTATAATTTGTGTTAAAATTTAATCAAAAAATTATTCTTATTTGTAATTATTTAATTTGGATCTCATTCTCAAATTGTTTTTTCACGTATTCAGCAAACAAATCAGAAATGTATATGAACATTGCTCAGCTTAAGGTTGTTGAAAATAGTTATAAAATGAATTATTTATGTCACTATTATGCGTTAATAATCAGTTGAATTAATAGAGCAAATCACAGATTATAGTAATGAGATAAGGCGATTTAAAGTCTCATCTCAACTACAAACAATTGATTTAAAAGTAGGTAAAAAATGGCTAATATTGTCATCTCTGAATTACGTCCTGCTGGTGCTGAATTGTTCGATGGTTCTGAAAGCTTTATGAGTGATTTAACTGATAGCGAACTGGATATCACTAAAGGTGGTATCACTCCCACGTTGTTTGTTGCTGGTTTCGCTGTTGGCTATGCGGTTTCTAAGGGATGGCTGTAGATTGGCTCTTTTAATAATTTAAAGTTAAAATACCTGCATTTTAAAATTAAGATGCAGGTATTTTTTAGCAGTGATAAATTATTTTGATAGTCAAGTTGAGAGATGAATAACTATGTTGTTAAAAACTTTGAATTACTTCAGAATGTTCAACTTGTTGATTAAGCCAGTGAGAGAACAAGTTTGAAATGATATTTGTGCGGAGTTTTTCATTTAGGTCTGGCTGAATTAGTTCCTCTAATAAAATCAGATGTACTCCCTTAGATGTCACAATTGGTTTAAAAACTTGTGGCGGTTTAGCAGTAAAAACAGCAGCAGAAATCTCTGGTTTTAAATCTCGGCGACGCAGTATTCCCAAATATCCCCCTTGACGCCGCAATTCTATATCCCGAATGTATTTGTGAGCAACATCATAGAAACTCGTCTCACCTTCCTTAATCGCATAGAAAAGTTCTAGGGCTAAATCTTCATCATCCAGAACAACTTCATACATCACCACACCAACATAATCTAGTTGGTTTTCAAAAAAATAGGGTTCAACTTTATCAGCGAAAAGATAGTTAGCTAATTTTCCAGAAATGAGACTTATGTAAGTTATTTCTTCAAAATCATCTATAGACAAACCATGTTTCTCTAACCATTTCCAGGTATCATCAGCACTATCCAGTTTATTCGCTAACCGTATTTGGTCTGCTGCTTTCTGAAGTTCCTCAACCTCTACTTTGATTCCAGCCTCTTCAGCCGCTGCTATAATCACCTTCTTAGTAATAATTTGCTCAACTATTTCAGGAATTTTACAAGATACTTTAACTTCGTGAAGAATATCTTCGTTGGTAATGATGATAGATTGTGACATGATATTTATCCGAAATTTAATTAGTAAAATTAAACATGAGAACATGACTTATTAGCTGTATTTAGAGACTTGACATCTACAGTTTCTAAATTTCTAATTTTCATCTGCTGCGGATGTAGAGAATGGGGCGAGGTTTTCTATAATTTCACCCCTCCTTGCTGCAATTTCTTAAACGGATCAAGTAGAAAATCAATAATTCTGCGCTGACGCACAATCACTTCAGCTGTTGCGGTATCCCCTGGACGCAAAGGAATACACTTACTACTAGAGGGAATACAATTCTGTTTTAAAGAAATATCTAAGTTATAAGCTGCTACTTTTCCGTTAGAAGTATCTATCTCTGTAGTAGTAGGAGAAATTTGAATTAATTCACCTGAGATAACTCCATAATCTTGAAAAGGATAAGCATCAAATTTTAATTTGACTGGCAATCCTGTCCGCAAAGAACCACTTTCGCTACTTGCCATTTGTGCGCGAATTATTAAAGGCGAATTTAGGGGTGCAATTTCTGCTAGCATTGTTCCCGATTGTACGACAGCACCAGCTTTTTCAATAGGGAACTGAAACAGTCTACCACTGACAGTAGCTTTGATCTCTCGTTGTGTCAACTGAAATTTTAATGATTCAATTTGCCTTTTCGTCTGAGCAATTTCTGCCTTGAGGGAAGTAATTTCTGTTTCTAAAGTTTTTTGTTGTTCTTCAATTTTTAGTACAGCTAGCTGACCAGAACGTGTCAAGGTTTGATAACTTCTTTCCTGTTCTTTTAATCTCAACTCAGCCTGCTCAATATCTGCGTTAAATTGGCGAATGTTCCGCTCATAACTACTTTTTTGTTCTACCAAACTTAATTTAGCCTGCTCAATATCTGATTTAGTTTGCTCATATATTTTTTGTCTTTCCTTAGCTAAATCTTCTTTTTCTACAACATTAATTTCAGAAACAATTCCTGACTGTTTTAGCTTGTTATAACGTTCAACTTCCCGCCGGGAACTTACCAACGTACTCTCAACTAACTTACTAGTAGTTTGATGATATGCAAGAGTTTGCCGTACTTGATTGACTTGAGATAATTTTTCTTGCTTTTGTAATTCATAAGAATTTTTTAAAGTATTAATATTTTGTCGAGCTTGATCAATTTGCGCCTGTTTTTCTAACTGTTGAAATTGATTCTGTTGCTCTTGAGTAGCTAAGGATACAAGCAACTGATTTTTAGATGAGTTTAGCTGGCTCAGTCGATTTAATTCACCTTCTAATTTATCTTGTGTCTGCTGCAATTCTGTTCTCACTAATTCTGATTCTAATAATAATAAACTTTGCCCAGCTTTAACAAAATCACCTTCTTTAACCATAATTTCAGCAATAGTTCCTGCCACAGCAGCATCGAGCCTAATTGTTTTTTCTTTAGGCTCAATTCGTCCTTTAGCTGTACCAGTTTCATCTACTTTAGATAGCATTGCCCAAGGTAAAAATATAGATACAAATAATACTAATAAATATAATAATCCTCTTGTCCAAACCTGGGGTAAAGCATCAAGCGTTTCTTTGGTTATATCAGACCAATCATCAGTTGATTTAACTGGTAGCAAAGCTAAAGTTTCCTGATGCAATATATCTTCTGGTGTTGCTTGAGAAACTCTTCCATTCAATGTATCTGGCATAATTTTTACTGACATCGATTTTGGACTTTGGATTAGTTATGAGTAAATAGTTACTTAGTCTTAGCTATTCACCCTATTCCTTGCAATTGTTGTTGATTCAAATAGAAATAATGTCCCCGCTTCGCCATCAATTGCTCATGAGTTCCGCTCTCAATTAACACACCCTTATCCAAGACCAAAATCAAGTCAGCATTCCGCACAGTGGAAAGACGATGAGCAATTATTAATGTCGTTCTTCCCTGAAGAATTTTATTCAAATTTTGCTGTATAATTCTCTCTGATTCGGTGTCTAAATGGGAAGTTGCCTCATCAAAAATTAATAAGCGAGGATTACCTAATAAGGCTCTGGCAATAGCTATTCGCTGTCGCTGTCCCCCAGATAACAAACCTCCACCTTCACCAATTTGGGTTTCATATCCCATTGGTAACTTTTTAATAAACTCATCAGCACCCGCTAGTTTTCCTACCTCAATTACTTCTTCTAAAGTTGCCCCAGGATGCCCTAAGCTAATGTTTTCCCGAATTGTACCACCAAACAAAAAGGTGTCTTGATCAACTACTCCAGCGTGCTGACGCAAAGAACGTAAGGAAATACTGGTAATATCTTGTCCATCAATTAATATTTTGCCATCTGTAGGAGGATATAACCCCAAAATCAACTTAGAAATGGTAGTTTTTCCTGAACCACTACGCCCCACTAATGCGACAATTTGACCTGGTTTCACTTCAAAACTGAGATTCTCTAAGATATTAATATCACTTTCTGGATGATAGCGAAATGTGACATTTTCAAAGCGAATATGTCCCTGAAAACGTGGTAAGTTTTGCCGTGCTTGGTAATGTAAATCCTCTTCTGGTTCTGTATCTATTACATCATTAATACGTTCTATAGCAATGACGACTTCCTGCAACTGATTCCATAATACAGTTAAGCGTTGAAAGGGCGTAATAATATTACCTAACAGCATATTAAATGCCACTAGTTGCCCAATAGTTAATTGATTGTGAATCACTTGATACGCACCAAACCACAGCAAACCTGTAGTCATCAGCGCTTGAATTGTATTGCTAAATATTTGCAACCGATTGTTAATAATTTGCCCAGAAAAGTTTGTTTTGATCTCTTTATTTAATAACTCTTCCCAATGCCAACGTACTGTTTGCTCCACTGCTGTAGCTTTGACTGTTCGGACACCAGTTAGGGCTTCAATTAGGTAACTACTTTCCTGAGCAACAGCATTAAAAATTTCTCTAGAAATTCTTTGTAAGAAAGGTGTGGCAATGAGCGCTAATAAAGCAAAAGGTGGAATAATTAACAACGCTAATAACGCCATTTGCCAACTATACCAAAACATCAATCCCACATAGATAAAGACGGTGAATAAATCTAGCAGGATAGACAAAGCCTCGCCAGCAAGAAAGCGTTGAATTTTGCGGTTTTCTTGGACACGAGAGATAATATCCCCGACATAACGCGACTCGAAGAAACTCAAGGGTAAGCGTAGAGTATGGCGAATAAACCCAACAATCAGTGCTAAGTCTACTCTATTAGCTGTGTGGTCGAGCAGATATTGCCGCAACCCCATCATCGCCACCCGAAACAGGTTAAACATCAGCAACCCCAACCCTACCGCTGTTAAGGTGAGTTCCGATCGCTGCACTACCACGCGGTCTAAAATTAATTGGGTAAATAAGGGAGTAATCAGTCCAAATATCTGGATAAATATGGAAGCAATAAACACCTCCAGCATCACCAAAGAGTGAGGCTTAATCAGCTCAAAGAATTGCCAAAACGGTGTTGATGTCTCTTTGGCATCCTTTAACATAGCTGTCGGTTGCAGCAACAATGTGTAACCAGTCCAATTCGCTTTAAATTCCGCGTGGCTGAGGCTGCGTTGTCCAATGGCGGGGTCGGCTACAATCACCTGTTTAGGCGTAATTTCGTAGACAACAATGTAATGCTTGCCTTCCCAGTGAACAATAGCTGGCAATTTTTGCTTTGCTAACTGCTGAAGACTTGCCTTTACAGGTCGTGCAGCAAAGCCAATACTTTCTGCAGCCGTTAATAGCCCGCGCAAGGATGCACCATTGCGGTCTACATTGGCGATATCTCGCAAGCGATTCACACTAAAGCGTTTCCCCCAATAGCGAGATACCATCACCAAACAAGCTGCACCGCAGTCAGATCCACTCTGTTGTGCAAAAAATGGATAGCGCCGTGTTACCTGCTGCCATAAATGCCCGACTTTTTGAGTGGGATTAGGAAAATAGGCTTTGTTAATCTTTTTTTGGTCTGGCAGATCCGCCGGACTTGACAAAATTTCGAGTTTATGTTTTGTATCTGATGCAGGTGATCTGATTGGCGAGATATCTGGTAGCACCTGTCGGGGATTACGAGATAGCGCCTTATTCCACAAATGTTCCTGAATTTGGGGGTATTTAGCCATTAATGGCAACAACACCTCACCCGGCACAAAGCACAGTTGCAAGTTTAGTGAAGCTCTAGCGCCATAGGGCTGTAATTGTGCATCTGGGAATAAGGTAAACTCTCCAAATGATTCCCCTAGCTCTAAAGTGGCGATTAACTCATCGGCCTGATCTAGTAACCTTACCTTACCAGCGATCGCAATATAAATCCCTGCTTCGGCATCAGTTCCTTGCCAGAATTTGCCGACTTTTGGGTTGAGGAATTTAACTTGTTGAAGACAGTGTTGATATTCCGCTGGGGAAAGAGAATACCCCAGAATATTGTTGAACTGTTCTGGAGTCAGCAACTGAGCAGATAAATCCTGTGCCATGAATTTCAGAATATGTTCCTAATTTTGCAAAGTTTATCGGCAAAAAATCAGCATCATCGGGAATAGTTGCCGGTTTGAGGTCATCAATTAAAATCTTGGCATTCTGAGTTTGCTGATTGCGGTTTTCTTCAGCCCTACTCGGTTTTGGTAGCGTGGATAACCCCATTTGTTTGAGCAGTCGCTTAATATGGCGATCGCTCACCTCAATTCCAAATTCTTTGGCCAAATGTTTTCCAAGCCAGGTAGTTGTCCACCGCCGAAAACAATAACCATGATCGCGAGGACTACTGCTAACTAGTTCTTTCAAACGTTCCGAGTACTGCTCATTTACGGTCTTGGGGCGACCAATTGGACAATCCTGCCATTGATGTGCCATTCCAGTCTTGGCTATATGCATCCAATGTCTTACTGTTGCTGCACAACAGCCCAATATTTGACAAATTTCAGTTTGAGTTTTTCCTTCATCTCCCAATAACATAATTTCAATTCGTTGGCGGTAAGATTCAGGTAAACTTTTTTGTAAACTTTCTAGGAGTAGTTTCCGCTGAAATGCAGTTAAATACTTACCTCCAGCTGCATCTAGATGCTTTGTTGCATGTTTTGTTTGGTTGTTGAACATAAGCGTATGATCTACAATTTTTATAGACGTACAAATGTTTTATGAGCAATATCTTGAGCTTAGACTTTAACACTATAAGCACTGATTATTGCTTATCACAACTGTTGATGTTGACTTTTATTTAGCTTGATTTGATAGTAGATTTTGCATTGCTAAAAACAGTTGTCAGCTATTTTGTTATTTAGTACTATGATCAACAATGCCATCTAATTCTTTTAGCTAGTGAAGCAATATCTGGCTAGCTATTTAGCTATATTTAATTCACAACAAATTCTCACCCTTTAGCTAACTAGACCAATGTCTTTCACTAGCCAGCCATTGCTTGATTAATTCCACTACAACTTGACTCATTTTCAGATCACGCAAAGCACAACTCACATCTTGCACCAAGAAAATTTGATGTAATTTTATTACTCAGTAAAAAAACAAAACCCTTGATTTAGCAATAAAAGCCCATAAAAATGAGGTAGCTTTATCGCGCATTTTTTTACTTTACCTGGGGTTGTACGTAGAGGTGCAAGATATGAGACAAGCTGCATGAAGCTGCTTGTTGAGTTCGTCCGTAATATTGGTATGCATAGTAATAATGTTATGAATAGTATCTATTCTATACAAACTGACAAAGGTAGAAAACAGTATTTATATGGATGCTAGTACTGTAAGTGTAATTGCGATAGTAGTTAAGCTTAAAAAAACGTGAGTTCGATGAACCTCTCCCCAACCCCTATTGGACGCGGAGAGGGGCAAAAATTTTTCGAGTTTTGAACCAAAAAATTAAGGTTTCAAAGCCTCTCCCACCGTGGGGGAGAGGTTTGGAGAGGGGTCTTTTATACTCGTCGAACTCACGTTAAAAAAATTTCAAATTTTTTACTAAAATATTTGCGGCATCTTATTCATATTGGATTCCAGCGTTTATGAAGAATTATTTATCTACTAGCAAAGTGAAATATTTGTTTACATTTACTGCAACTTTTAACCCTATTTTTTTCCTTCCACAGCATTTTAAATGTTAGATATGCCCCACCAGCATCAGTCTTTCACTAAAAGCGGCGGGAAGCGCCATCCCTCGTGGGTGGGGAGGAAAGCCGCCCCGCCGCTTTGGTAATGGGTAATAGGTAATTGGTAATGGGCCAATTACCTATTACCAATTACCTATTACCAAATTCCTCGTCCCCTTGTGGACGAGGAATTTCACTGTTTATTTCGTCGTCTGATACTTTCTTTACCCAATTTTAGGTGAAATCAACCTTCTGAACATTCGCTGTTTTCGGGGTACTTAAAAGTACGATTGTCTTAGTGATGGGTATCCCAAACCAGTGCGTCTGACTTTTCACCGTTTAGAGAGCGCTTGATAAAAATAACATTGCTGTAAAACTTACACCAGCATTAGCATTGGTACTACTAGGGTATGAGGATTTATCCCTGATTTGACTGTGAACTTAAACCCAATTCTGCATATATAGGAGACAGTATTTTTCTCATAGTCGGCAGTTGTCTACTAAAGATATAGGCTCCTATTACACAACTAGCACCACCAAATAGTAAAGCATTAGTAACACCAATTTTATCTGCTAGCCCTCCAAAAAATAAATTCCCAAAAGGAAGTATTCCCAAGAAACCTGTCATAAATATACTTGTAACTCTACCTCTTTTATTTTCGTCAAGTAAAATTGATTGCATAAAATTATTAATAGAAGCGAGAGTTAGGGTATTATTCATGCCGATAATAAACATAAATATTAAGCATATTTCTATTCTCGTAGTCCGAGAAAAAATTATTAAAGATAAACCGAGAATGGCAGCAGAACGTGCCATAATTTTTTCCAGTCCTATAACTTGTTTTCGGGAAACTAAATAAATTCCAGAAACGATAGAACCAAGTGCTGAAGCTGTCATGAGGAATCCCATAGTTTCAGCATTCCCATGCAAAACTTCCTTAGCAAAGATAGGGATTAAGTTTACATGAGTCATTGCCATAAAGCAAATTAAGATTTGTAGCATTAACACATATTTGATAGGCAACAACTCATAGGCAAACACAAAGCCTTCTTTCAGGTTTTGCCATATTTGTGTTTTGGAAACCAATGAATTATTAATAATTGGTTTGACTTGGATAGTTAAAATAGAAGATAAAAATGGGATGTAGCTAACACTATCTACTAAAAAGCATGAAGCCGCTCCGGATCTCGCAATTAATAAACCCCCAATCATCGGACTGACAAATTTAGCAGTATTAATCAAAAAAGAATGGGAAGCGATCGCACTATAAGTATCTGCTTTATTTTCCACAAGTCTAGGGATAATTACCTGACGTGCTGGCAAATCAAAAGCTTTGACTGTTCCCTGGAGTATACCAATAATAATTATAAATGTGACAGTGATATTATCGCTCAGAGTTAAATAGGTGAGTGCAGAAGATAACAAGATAGATACTAACTGAGTCGTTAATAAAACGTACCGTATATTCCAACGATCCAACAATACTCCTACTATTGGTGTAATAATCAAGCCCATAGCTTGATTTGTAAATCCAGCTATGCCCACTAAGATAGCTGAATTAGTTAATTGATAAACCAACCATACTAAGGCAATTTGTGTCATCCAAGAGCCAAAAAAAGATAAGCTCTCTCCAATCACGAAACAAGAAAAATTCGGAGATTTCAACGCAGGTGGAAGTTCAAAAAAAACTAACTTGAATTTGTCTTTTGGGAAATTTTCTCTATTAGTTGGTAACATCTGGCTACTGGTTGATGATTGATGGCGGTTAACAGAAAGGTAGAACCATTACGGGGTCTTTTTTATTTGGCTGTTCTTAAGTCCTAGCAATATTTCTGATAAATATTGAATTGGCTAGAGCTTGACAAGCCCTAAATAATAGTTAATTTGACGTAATGTTAGTTTTGCATAAAGTTTGTATGCTTAGTATTGATGCAAAAAAAAGCCACCTGTACAATTAATACAAAGCGGACTGGTATCATATCATATACTACCGAGCAACCACAATTACCTATCGGCAGATGAGGGGATGAGGTTAATGAGGAAGAATTTAGTCCCCTGCTCCCCTACTCCCCTACTCCCTATTCCGAAGAGCTTGGTCTGAGTCTCTCCCGCCAAGAAGGTTGTTGTCGTGGAGAACTTGAAGAACCGGAACTACTGCTGTTGGAGGATGAAGTCCGGCGAACCCTCCTAGTAGGAGGCGGCGAATCTGAGTCTGCTTGTCTATATCGCCTTCTGGTACGAGATGGTTGAGATGGCTGTGAGGAAGATTCGCTGGAAGTTGATTCTTGGCTACGATAACGCCGCCGTCTTCTTGGTGGATCTGAAGATGGGTTGTCCTCTTGCTGGTAACGTCTTCTACTTCTTCTAGATGAGCGGTTTTCGTCAGAATTGCGAGAATTTTGCTCTGCTGATTGCTCATCGTCATCGTCTGAAGAAACAGAGCGATTAATTACTCGTTGGGGCTTGATCCGCTGCGTCTTAATGCTGCCTTTGCGACCCTCTAGCTTAGGTCTAGTGGGAAACTTTTCTACAGGTATTTCCTTGACAGCTTTTTCCATAAATTCATGCCACGTGTAAGCAGCGCTGCTACTGCTTCCCCAAGTGGGGCGGTTGTCATCATTACCTAACCAAACACCTGTAACTAATTGAGGAATGTAACCAATAAACCACAAATCGCGGGCTTCATCAGAAGTGCCAGTTTTGCCAGCCACAGGTCTATCATCTAATTGGGCAGCACCACCAGTACCATCTGTCACTACGTTGCGTAGCATCCAGGTCATGATGGCGGCGCTATCAGCATCAAGGACTCGCTGTGGCTGCAAATTATCTGACCAAATCACTTTACCTTGGCGGTTGACGATGCGGCGAATGCCATGTGGTTCTGTGTGTAATCCTTGGGTGGCGAAGCCGCCGTAAGCGCTGGTCAATTCCAGCAAATTTACTTCATTGGAGCCAAGAGCTAGGGAATAAGTGGGCTTCAGCTGGGATTTAATTCCCATACCTTGAGCTAGTTTAATGGTTGGCTCAAATCCCACATCAATCAATACCTTCACCGCGATTATATTGATGGAACGTGTGAGGGCTTCTAGCATGGTCATGGAGCCGTGGAAGTTTTCACCATAATTTTTTGGCTCATAACCATCTACTACAAAGGGTTGATCTATGTAGCTGTCGTAGGGACTCTTGCCGCTAGCGATCGCTGTAGCATAGACAAATCCTTTAAATGTCGATCCTGGCTGACGCTGTGCCTGGGTAACGCGATTAAACTGGTTTTTACCAAAATCGCTACCTCCCACCATTGCCTCAATTGTGCCAGTACGGGGGTCAATGGCTACCAAAGCTGCTTGTTTAAAGTTTTCCCAGCGACCTTGATTTCGCAAAGTTTTGGCAACTGCTTCTTCTGCTGCTTTTTGCCAAGCCGGGTTTAAAGTGGTTTCCACTATTAGACCCCCACCTGCTAGCACATCGGGGGAAACGTATTTTGGTAATTCTTTTTGGATATAGCTGGTAAAGTAGGGAGATTCTACTTGCAGTCGCTTGGGTGAACTGGCTTTGAGGATGATTGATTGCTGTGTAGCTGCAAGCCTTTCGCCTGCTGTAATGATGCCATCTTCTTGCATCCTTTGTAATACCAGATTCCGCCGCTGTTTAGCGGCTTCGGGATTCTGCTCTGGGGAGTACAAGCTGGGGGCGGGAGCTAAGCCGGCAATTGTTGCCATTTCCGCTAGAGTTAGTTGATCCACAGGTTTACTGAAGTATACCCATGCTGCATCTGCGACACCGTAAGCCCCAGAACCCAAATACACCAAATTCAGATAACGCTCTAAAATCTGGTCTTTGGACAATTCTTTCTCCATTTTTTGTGAAAGACGGACTTCTTTGAGTTTGCGCCAGATTGTCCGCTCTTGCTTGAGAAAGAGAATTCGCGCTAGTTGTTGGGTGATGGTACTACCACCTTCAACGACATCCTGCGATCGCAAATTATTCCAAACTGCTCTAATAATCCCTTGAGGATCGACTCCATTGTGTTGGTTAAATCTTCTATCTTCTGAGGCAATGAAAGCTTTTTTGAGTTGATCTGGGATTTGCTTTAGGGTTAACTGTTCTCTGGTGGCTTCTCCTTGTTGTTGTAGGATAGTGCCATCACTAGCTTTGATGGTCAATGTTTGCTCTCGGATCACAGCATTGAGTTCAGATTTATCCGGCAAAGTCCGATCTATTGACCCTAAAACGTGGTTAAAGGCTATGAACCCACCACCTAGACTTAAGCTTGTCCAAAACCACAGGCGACGATAAAACGGTTTTTCGCGGCTGGTAAATTTACCAACCAACCCAGATGATATGCCACTCACCTGGCTCAATAACTGTCTTACCCTTGTCGGTTTTGTTGGGGGTAAGCTTTCATCTGTGGATTTTTTACTTTCGTAACGATTACCAGGCCGCAATCGCGGTTCCTCCTTGTCAGAGTCACTTAACTTAGTTGCTCGTTGCTTGAACTAGGAGGTAAACTTCCCTACGTCAGTTCCTCGCTCAAACTAGCTAACACCTAAGCACCATGTAATTATCTTGGGGTTAGCACACCACGTTCGTGTTAGTATAATAGCTTATAAATAAATAACTGAATTCAGTGCTACACAATCTATTTTAAAATTACCTTATTTTTCTTTGCTGACAAAAAATATGGTAATTTCAGGTAATAGTTAAAAGCCATAAGATGATTAAAAATACTTGGTACAAATGTGAAGGATGCACCAAAGCAGCCAGAGAATAGTTTAGCCAATGGGAGTGCGATCGCTCTTGGTAGTAATATGGGTGAAAGCCGTGCAATTTTAGCAGCAGCTATAGAGACATTAGCCCAGACACCAGGGATTACGCTCAAAGCAACATCCAGTTGGTATAAAACCAAAGCAGTGGGGCCACCCCAGCCAGACTACTGGAATGGTTGCGCCATTTTAGAAGTAGAACTGCCACCGCAGCTATTTTTGGATACATTGTTAGCTACAGAGCAAAAATTTGGCCGGGTGCGTAGCCAGCACTGGGGGCCGCGATCGCTAGATTTAGATTTGTTGTTATATGATGACATAATACTAGATACGCCAACCCTCCAGATTCCCCATCCGAGAATGCGTGAGCGAGCTTTTGTCCTAGTACCACTAGCAGAAATTGCCCCAGATTGGATAGAACCGATTTCCCAAAGAGTGATTAAAGATTTGCTAAAAGATGTAGACTGTTCTGATGTATATTTGCTAGAGGGCAGTTAAAATTACTACCCAATAAACGCACAAAAGGCTGATTTAGCAATTATCTCAGTGCCTATCTCTGTATTTTAAAGACACAATATTTTTACTATGCCATTAGGTAGAGAATTACCGCAACTGTTGAAACAACGCTTACTTTATAAGGGGCGTAAATTTAATTTTGAAGTTAATCGCTTGCGTTTGCCCAATAAAATAGAGGGGGAATGGGAGTGTGTTCGTCACCCTGGTGGCGCTTTAGCAGTACCCATAACACCAGAAGGGAAACTTGTACTTGTGCGCCAATATCGTTTTGCAATTCAAGGACGAATATTAGAGTTTCCTGCCGGCACTCTAGAACGTAATGAAGATCCCCTAGAGACAATCCAACGCGAAATTGCAGAAGAAACTGGTTATACTGCTGGAAAATGGGACAAATTAGGTGAATTTTTCCTCGCTCCTGGCTATTCTGACGAAATTATCTATGCCTTTTTGGCACGAGATTTACAAAAGTTGGAGACACCGCCAGCAAAAGATGAAGACGAGGACATTGAAACTGTATTATTGACTCCCGAAGAACTGGAAAAAGCCATCCTCGATGGAGAACCAGTAGATGCTAAATCAATTTCTAGCTTTTTGCTGGCACGTTCTTTTTTAATTTAGTCATTAGTCATTAGTCAGTGGTCAGTGGTCAGTTGCAACTAACAACCAACAACTGACAACTGACAACTGACAACTAACAACAGTGAAATTAAACCACATGAGTGGCAGATTGATTGTATTTGAAGGGGTAGAAGGCTGTGGCAAAACTAGCCAAATCCAGCTTTGTTGTCAATGGTTGCAAAGTTTAGGTGTCTCGGTAGTAGTTACTCGTGAACCTGGGGGAACAGAGTTAGGTTTAGATTTGCGTCGCTTGTTGCTAGAAAAGTCAGAGAATAAACCAGTGGCTGAAGTCACAGAATTATTGTTGTATGCGGCTGACAGAGCGCAACACGTTGCACAAGAACTCAAACCAAATCTCGCACTAGGAAAATATATATTGTGCGATCGCTACACTGACTCTACCATTGCCTACCAAGGTTATGGACGGGGTTTGAATATAAATTTAATCAATCAGCTTAATTATATTGCCACTGGTGGTTTAGAAAGTGATTTAACTATCTGGCTAGATGTCGATGTCGAAGTGGGACTAGCGCGTAAACGTGGCGACGAAGCTGGGTTAGACCGCATCGAGCAAGAAACGATCGCTTTTCATCAGCGTGTTCAACAAGGATATGTACAGTTAGCTGCATCCTATCCGTCTCGAATTGTACGCTTAGATGGCATCTTGAGTAAAGAGGCTGTCCAAAAGCAGATTCAAGAGATTATAGGCGATCGTCGAGAATCTTGGAGCTTAGATATAAAATGATACTTGGCTAGGGGAGCAGGGGAGCAGGGGAGTAGGGGAGCAGGGGAGCAGGGGAGATGAGGGGGATAAATGAAATAATTCTTCACTTTTAACTCCTAACTCCTAACTCTTAATTCCTGCCTGCTTTAATGACAAAATTAGAAAAGGTGTATAGATTTGTGGAATGGCAATTCCATAACTTGTGTTTTCAGCCAATCCTAATTCAGAGAAACTTGAATGAGTACAGAACAATCTACCAACCAGCCTCTTTGGATACAAGATAGAGATACTGTCATCTCTAATGATGCTAATGTTGAGTGGCGATATCAAGCACGTCCTGATTACTCTCATACTAATGAATATCTCAAACAACAGAGTCAATACCAGCACCTTGAAGGCTCTCTAGAAGCCATAGTGCAAAATCTTGTCAGAGCTTTCGAGATGGAAGCATCCCACAAAATAAATCCTCAGCAGTGGGTATCGGTTGTTGCTGAAAAGTTTCGCATGACCACAAATAACGGCCCAGCTTATACTGCTGAAGATATAGCAGATGTGGGAACTTATAATTTATTTCTTGGTGATACGGAGCATTATAAGTCAACAGTAGAAAGCTTTGAATCATCGGCGAAGATTTTCCATGAAGCATTTCCCAATGGCTTTTTATGGGAGCTAACAGAAGTTTTATCAGGGCCGCCAAACGTGACATTTAAATGGCGACATTGGGGAACTTTTAGCGGCCCATACAAAGAACATGCACCCACTGGAGAAACTGTGGAAGTGGTCGGAGTTAGTATTGCTCGCGTTAATGACGACTTGAAGATTTTATCCTTAGAACACTTTTTTGACACCAGTTCGTTTTTAAACAAATTGGCAACAGGCTGTCCTTTCCATTGAAACAAGGTTGAAGTCTGAAGGATATTCGGCGAAGCTGTTCCCCTTCGCTGTCAAGCGTTTCCAAAGGTTAGAGTAGGCTGAAATTACTTCATCTAAACTTCAGACTTCATGAGTCAATTTATAATTGACTCATGATCAGTAATCCGTTTACACGACTTGTTGGACAACAGCAAGCTATAGAGTTACTCACTCAGGCTGTCAGACAAAAACGAGTAGCGCCTGCTTATCTATTTGCAGGGCCAGATGGTGTAGGACGCAGTTTAGCAGCAAGGTGCTTTATAGAGTTGCTCTTTTCTAGTTTTGTAGAGACGCGATTTCATGGGTCTTTAGAAAACCGTCTACGTCAAGGTAATCATCCTGATTTGTTGTGGGTGCAACCGACGTACCAATTCCAGGGACAACGGTTTACAGCAGCAGAAGCAGCAGAGAAAAAACTCAAGCGCAAAGCACCGCCTGTAATTCGACTAGAGCAAATTCGTGAAATTACTCAGTTTCTGGGTCGTCCTCCCTTAGAAACACCAAGGAATGTGGTCGTGCTGGAAGAAGCTGAAACAATGGCAGAAGCCGCAGCCAATGCTTTGCTAAAAACCTTAGAAGAACCAGGACAGGCTACGCTGATTTTAATTGCACCTTCCCCAGAGTCTGTGTTGCCCACCTTAGTGTCACGCTGTCAACGCATTCCTTTTTATGGCTTAGATACACCATCTTTGACTCAGGTACTCACGCAAACAGGACATGAGGAAATTTTGCAGCATCCAGCAGTATTGAGTATAGCAGCTGGCAGTCCTGGAAATGCGATCGCATCTTACGAGCAATTACAAGCAATTCCAGAAAAGTTACTCCAAGACCTCACAAAAGCGCCTACATCCTACCGCAACGCTTTGGAGTTAGCCAAGCAAATTGATCAAGATTTAGATACAGATGCACAACTGTGGTTAGTCGATTATCTTCAGCAGTCCTATTGGCAACAACGACACCAACCCAGTATCATCACCCAGCTAGAACAAGCTCGTAAATCTTTACTTTGTTACGCCCAACCACGCCTTGTATGGGAATGCATCTTATTGTCTCTGTGTCAATAGTCAATAGTCAATAGTCAATAGTCATTTGTTATTCTCCCTCATCTCCCCCAATGCCCCCCATCTCCCCTGCCCCCCTGCCCCTCATCCCCCCTGCCCCTCATCCCCCCTGCCCCTTCACCCTCTATGCCGAGTCTGTGCGATCGCCTGACGCCATGATTCCCTTAGTACCTGCCGATGGTCAGCGCTAATTGTCGGCTCAAACTGTTTTTCAACCTGCCACTGCTGCACAATTTCCGCTTGGCTTTCCCAGTAGCCAACGGCTAGCCCTGCTAGATAAGCAGCCCCCAAAGCAGTGGTTTCGGTAATTTTGGGACGAATAACGGGTACACCTAAAATATCTGCTTGGAACTGCATCAACAGGTTGTTACGAGAAGCACCTCCATCTACCCGCAGTTCAGAAAGATTAAGCCCAGAGTCTTGACGCATGGCATCAATCACGTCAGCAGTTTGATAGGCAATACTTTCCAAGGCTGCACGGGCGATGTGGGCACTGGTTGAACCGCGAGTTAAACCCGCGATCGCACCACGGGCGTAGCTGTCCCAATAAGGTGCGCCTAAGCCGACGAAGGCAGGCACAAAATATACACCACCGTTATCAGGAACGCTGTTAGCGAGGGGTTCAACATCTGCGCTGTGCTTAATAATGCCGAGTCCATCGCGCAACCACTGCACAACTGCCCCGGCAATGAATACGCTGCCTTCCAGTGCGTAATCGGTGCGTCCATTGATCCGCCAGGCGATGGTGGTCAGGAGTTTATGGTAGGATGGGATAGGCTTGTCCCCTGTATTTAGTAACAAAAAGCAGCCTGTACCATAAGTATTTTTCGCCATGCCCGATTGCAACGATGCCTGCCCAAAGGTAGCAGCTTGCTGATCTCCAGCAATTCCAGCAATGGCAATGCGGCTACCTAAAAGACCTTCAGATGTATATCCATATACCTCTGACGAACTCTGCACTTGTGGGAGAATGCCACGGGGAATATCGAGAATGGAGAGTAATTCATCGTCCCACTGTTGAGTGTGAATATTGAATAGTAGCGTCCGGGAGGCATTGGTTGCATCTGTGATGTGGAGTTCACCTCCAGTCAGTTTCCAAATCAACCAGCTATCGACGGTACCAAAAGCTAGTTCCCCACGTTCAGCTTGTTGGCGGGCATCAGGCACATTATCCAGCAACCACTTGAGTTTCGTACCACTAAAGTATGCATCGATTACTAATCCCGTTTTCTTCTGGAATGTTGCCTCGTGTCCGGCTGTCTTGAGTTCATCGCAGACAGCAGCAGTGCGGCGGTCTTGCCAGACGATGGCATTATAAATTGGCTTGCTGGTTTTTCGTTCCCAAGCGATCGTGGTTTCCCGTTGATTAGTGATGCCAATGGCAGCAATATCACTCGCCCGGATACCAATGCGAGCTAAAGCTTCGTTGGCAACACCAATTTGGGTAGACCAGATTTCGTCGGGATCATGCTCTACCCAAGCAGGCTGCGGAAAGATTTGCTGAAACTCCTTTTGAGCAACACTGAGCATATCACCGTTGTGGTTGAATACAATAGCGCGGGAGCTAGTGGTGCCTTGGTCGAATGCCAGAATGTATTTCGTCATGGGATGTACGGCGTAATGGTATGAGGCCACTTGAGCAGGGGAGATGGGGCGTAGGGGAGCAGGGGGGCAGGGGAGATGGGGAGCAGGGGGGCAGGGGAGAAATAACTAATGCCCCATGCCCATTTTTATAGATCCTGGTGTATTTAGTAATTAAAAGCAGCCACAACATTAGTCGTGACTGCTGAAAATTTTGGTAAATTAACTGATTGTTTCTATTTACATCTCTGGCAAAAGCCACCTTTGCAGCCAGTACAAAACTCACAGACCACTTTGCGTGGTAGCAAGCAAAGCCGCAAAGGGGCAGGGGAAAGAACTTGTAGAAGCCTCTCCCCTGCTCCTCTGCCCCCCTGCTCCCCTGCTTAGTTGACTTGCCAGACTACTAGGCTTTGGCGTAATTTTGAGCAGCGAAATCCCAGTTTACCAACTGATCTAAGAAGTTTTTGATGAACGCCGGACGAGCATTTCTATAGTCGATGTAGTAGGCGTGTTCCCAAACATCCAAAGTTAAGAGTGCCTTTTTCCCATATGCTAGAGGGTTCTCTGCATTGGGGGTCTTGATCACTTTCAGGGTACCACCATCATCAATTAGCCATGCCCATCCGCTACCGAATTGCGTTGTAGCAACTTCAGAGAACTGTTTTTTGAATTCCTCAAAGCTACCAAAGTCTTGATAAATCTTGGTTGCGAGTTCACCTGTGGGTACGCCGCCACCACCCGGCTTTAAGGAATTCCAGAAGAAGGTATGGTTCCAAACTTGGGCAGCGTTGTTGAAGATTCCCGCTTTTGAGGAGTCTTGATAGGTAATTTGGATTACGTCTTCTAGAGATTTATCAGTCAGTTCTGTACCTTCAGTCAGCTTGTTCAGGTTGTCTACATAAGCTTTGTGATGCTTGCCATAGTGATACTCGAAAGTCTCACCTTTCATGCCATACGGCTCTAAGGCATTAAAATCGAAGGGTAAGGGGAGCTGTGTAAATGCCATTTTGTGAATCCTCTCTTTACTGTTTTCCAGTTGAAAGCTGTTGCAAAAGCTTAGGAAATTACAGGTTTTATGGTTAGAAGTTTTATATCCTTAATTACTGGAACATAAAACTTAACATCGTCATTCTACTACCAAAGTGAATATTCAGACAAAGTACTTTTGAAATAAGTCAAATCTAGAGAAATTAGCCCTTATAAATAAAAACTGCTAATAGATTATTACTAATGGTTGATGACGAAAGTCTAATTAGCAATTAAGACATTTTTTCTGGGGATGAAGTTCAAAAGTTATGGCTTTTGCGGCAGGAGGCAGGAGGTAGAAATTCTTTTGGGCGATCGCTCCTTTTATTTACCATCACTATGAGATGCCATAATTTGCCAAAATATCTATCTTAAACATGTCTGCCACCATAGCTAATTCTAGAATCTTAACCCTATACCGTTAGTAGTATTAATCAGATTTATAGTGTTATATCATGTCCGCTAAAATACTTATAATATGCCATTGCGAGCGCAACGAAGTGAAGCAAAGCAATCACAAAGACTCTGGCATTGCTTCGCAACGCTTGCAATTGACTTCTAATCAACCGGACATGATATTAGTCCTAAAGCAACAAAAACTGATTCTTAATTTCACGCAAGCTTCGGAAATATGCTACGAAGCTTAGGTTTTCGTTCCAATCCCCGTGAGGGGAGTTAGTAAGTTGAAACTCGACCGAACCCGATGCACAGATTTTCTTAGAGGAAATGTTTCAATCCCCGTGAGGGGAGTTAGTAAGTTTAAACGCATTAATTCAGCACAAGAAGAGTTGGTTGATGACGTTTCAATCCCCGTGAGGGGAGTTAGTAAGTTGAAACACAAGAAAAATATAATATTGGGCGTGATCCTTTGTAGTTTCAATCCCCGTGAGGGGAGTTAGTAAGTTGAAACTTAATATGTATACAGTGGGAGGAAAACCTCTAGACGTTTTGTTTCAATCCCCGTGAGGGGAGTTAGTAAGTTGAAACTCTAGGTGTGGCTTTGTTAGTGTTCCACTGAGAAACGTTTCAATCCCCGTGAGGGGAGTTAGTAAGTTGAAACATCAGGTGTTTTTTGGTCAAGCTCCAGGCTTTGGTGTTTCAATCCCCGTGAGGGGAGTTAGTAAGTTGAAACGAAATAATGCAAAGCCATACCCGACCGCAGCGATCGCACGTTTCAATCCCCGTGAGGGGAGTTAGTAAGTTGAAACACTTCAGTCTGAAACTATTACTGAGCAAGCTTCCTAGAAAGGGTTTTGGCAGGGGAAAATTTTTGGTCATTTTCAGCCCCTTTTATTGCAATTTATTTGCAACTTTTTGCATTGTTTAAACGCTGTAAGTATTTATTTATCAAGGTTCTGGCGATTTTGGCGGGACTCCAGGGATTTTGCCCTTGCTTCGCCATGCCAAACATCAAGCTGATTAGCTAATGATAATATGTGTATCTAATATTGTCGAGTAGTTTTCGGGCGTTCAATCTGAAGTATCATATCTGGTTCAACACTTGTGATGTGCGTTGAATTGCCGATCATAAAATTACCCCACCCCCAACCCTCCCCTTAGTAAGGGGAGCCACTGCGCTATCGCGCTTTTGCCGGGTGGGGTAATGCTGATATTATAGTGAAAATGCAGAAAACCCTGTGCATTCATGGCAGGGATGAAAGCTAACTGCACCCTAAAGGGTGCTTAGCCCGGATTTTTCACCACAATTCTCAAAGGCTGATAAAACCTAGATTCCGGTTTTTCATACTGCATCAAAAAATAAGCTGTTAAACCCGAATTTCTCACAAATTCTGAATAAGCAGGATTCATAAAATGCTAAAATGTATATATGGCATGCATTTCAGTAGTTATGAATATGACCCGACAAGCATTGCGATCGTTCCCAAAACAGTTCAAATTTGAACAACCAAAGTCACTGCCATTCTCATCAAATGCGAACTCCCTAGTTGACTGATGACTTTCATCAGTCATCAGTCAACTGAAACGATATGATGCGATCGCCCTGACTCTGCAAACGCACGCTAATTGTGCCGCTGAAGGTAAACTTAAAGGCATTGGACAACAGATTCAAGACAATTTTTTCCCACATTTCCCGATCAACGTAAATCTCTTCGGGCAAGGGCGGACATTCCCCTACCAAAGACATGCCAGCACGTTCAATCAGCGAGCGAAAAGTACTGGCAAGTTCTGTTGTAGTTCTAGCTAAGTCCGTTGGCTCATACACCGCCTGAACCCGTCCCGCTTCAATGCGGGAAAAATCAAGGAGTGTGTTCACCAGTTTCAGCAACCGCAAGCCATTACGTTGTAAAATTTCTAGGCGATCGCGTTGCTTGGGTGATAATGGGGCTTCTGTGTCGGTTAAAGCATCTGACACTGGCGCTAGTATTAAGGTCAGCGGTGTGCGAAACTCATGGGAGACATTGCTAAAAAAGTCAGTTTTGGCGCGATCAATCTCTGCTAATGCCTCTGCTCGTTGGCGTTCGGCTTCATAAGCACGGGCATTGGCGTTCGCCCTTGGCGTTGGCGCAGCCATCGCTGTTGCTACACTATTGACAACCAAATCAAAAAATCCCCGGTACTCATCATCAAATGCCCGTCGCGGGCTGATACCCATGACAAGCAATCCGGCTAAAGCTTGTTGCTGTCCTGGTTGCGTGATTGGCATCACCAAAGCAGCCGATGGAGGCTGATGCCAAACTCCCCCAGGCAAATGCTGGAATCGAGTCTCTAAGTCATCCACCACCATTGCTTGCCCAGTTTGGCAAACTTGCGCCAAACCCCAGACATCGTTTTGTGTTAGGTTCACTTGAATGGGGCTTTTATCAGTTCCCCTTTCAATGCCTGCGGTGCTAATCAACCGTGCTTGTTGACCATTGGTTTCTACAAGATACAATAAAGCAAATGGGATGTCATAAGGATTAATAGACAAGCTATCTGTGGCAATCTCACAGGCTTTCCCCACAGTTTTGGCTTTCAGCACATTTGCACCCAGTTGCCGCAAAGTCTGCAAGCGGCGATTGCTCAAAACTCGCCCAGTCGTCTCAGTACAAACCACGAGTGTGCCACCGACTCTTCCGGTTTCGTCCCGCACTGGACTGTAGCTATAGGTGAAGTAAATTTCTTCAAAATAGCCATTGCGATGGAAGGCGACAAGTTGGTCTTCATGCCAAGTCTCTTGTGCTTGGGTCATCACACTATGGATTTGTGGCCCGATAATGTGCCAAATTTCAGCCCAGCACTCTGAACCTCGCTGTCCCAAAGCTTGGGGGTGTTTGTGCGCTCCCAAGCTAGGACGGTAGCCATCATTATAAAATTGTACCAGGTCTGGGCCCCAAAACAGAACCATCGGATGGCGGGTAGACAGAAGAATACTGAGCGTAGTTCGTAAACTTTGCGGCCACTGCTCCACAGGGCCCAGGGGTGTTTGTGACCAGTCGTGCGATCGCATCAAGGCACACATTTCCCCATCGCCTGCAAATAAGCCTTCCAGCACGTCTGTTCTGATTGGCTCTGTCACAATGTTTACCCCTTATTCTCATAATATTTACTGCTTCCCACTCATTTCATAGCATTCCCTGGAGAGTCTTTTCCTCTCGCTCAGATGTGCCATTTTTCACGTTGCACTCAGAAGCATTGATTACTCAGTGCCCTAGGGCATTTAAGTATTGAGCTAAGATGCACGTAAAATCATGCAAAATGGTCTGGAAATCTGTGTAATATCTATATTTCAGCCATTATTGTAAACAACATTCTAGATTTTAAATTATTAATTTTACTGTTGACATTAAAAATTTTTCGTGGCTATAAAGAAAAAGAAGTAAAGTCAACAAAGCTTTGAATACAGTATTTTACTGATATTCAAAAATTTGCAATTGTCACTTCTAAGTTAATCTACTGCTACATCAAACAGATGCAAAGTAGCCATTAGAGACTACATACACCAGAACGAATGAAAACCCTTTTTTTATTTGTGCCTTGGTATCCTTTGTAATACTTTTATTTTTTACCACTAAGGCACTAAGACACAAAATATTTCCAAGTTGGCTATGATGGAATGCGTATACAAATAAACGATGAAAAAGGTAATTAATAATAGGTAAATAATTTAAATTTAAAACTTTTTTATTATAATTTATACTTTCTATCTATACTTAAAAATAAATAATTATATTGAAACAAGAAAAATCTCATAATTCCAAGAGTCTTTAACCTGGTTGCTGTTTTTTTAATTAAATTAATTTAATTAAATTCGGTATAATTACACTTTCAAAATACTAGTTTATCAGTTAAGAAAGTAGTTAAAGTATTGGCATAAAATACAAAAAAGTTACTTTTGTTGTTACAAGTTGCTTACTGTCAATTGGAAATTTATCTGACAAAAATTTTAAAGGAAAGATTCATATGTTAAAAAACATAGAAAGTATCGTCATCGTAGGCGGCGGTACAGCAGGGTGGATGACAGCAGCATATCTGAGTAAAGCTTTTAAGAAAAATATTCAGATTACTTTAGTTGAGTCATCTAACTTAACAACAATTGGAGTTGGTGAAGCAACATTTAGCACTATCAAATTATTCTTCGATTTTCTTGGTTTGCAAGAATCTGAATGGATGCCAGAATGTAAAGCCACATATAAAATGGCGATTAAATTTGTGAATTGGAATGCCCAAAGACGAAACTTTTATCACCCTTTCCAGAGATATGACATAGTAGATGGGTTTGATGTCTCAGAATGGTGGCTCAAAATGAAGAAAGAACAGGATGCATTCGATTATTCCTGCTTTTTAATTCCATCACTGTGCGACAATCAAAAGTCACCAAGGTATTTAAATGGGAAAGTGTTTGATGAGCAAGTTCAAAAGTTTTTTAGCCAAGAAGAAAACCAACAAAAAAATATTTTGGCAAATTTAAAGGTTCAGTACCCATACGCTTATCATTTTGATGCTAAACTACTTGCTAGATTTCTGAAAAATTATGCCATAGACAGGGGTGTAAAACTGATTGTTGATAATGTAGTCGAAGTAGGTTTAACACAATTTGGCAGCATAGATTGCATCCAGACTAAAAATCATGGCGATATCAGTGGAGATTTGTTCATAGACTGTACTGGTTTTCGTGGTTTATTGATCAATAAAGCTTTGGATGAGCAATTCATTTCTTTTTCAGAGTCGTTACTGTGCGATAATGCGATCGCTATGCAAATACCAGCCAATAATGAAAAGCATGGTATCAATCCTTACACAACTGCAACCGCATTAAATTCTGGCTGGGTATGGAATATACCTCTTTACGGACGAACAGGCACAGGATATGTTTACTCAAGTGCCTTTATCTCTAAAGAAGCAGCAGAACAAGAACTTCGCAACCATCTAGGAGAAGCTGCTGATAATTGCAAAGCATTGCATATCAAGATGAGGATAGGACGTAACAGGAATTCATGGGTGAAAAATTGCGTAGCCATTGGTCTTTCTAGTGGTTTTCTAGAACCGCTGGAGTCTACCGGAATATTCTTTATTCAACACGCAATCGAAGAGTTAGTCAGCCACTTTCCAGACAAATCGTTTAATGAAGATCTAATCCGCAGCTATAACAAGGTGATAGCTAATTGTATAGATGGTGTGCGCGATTTTTTGATACTCCATTATTATGCTAGCGATCGAGCCGACACACCATTTTGGAAGGCTACTAAGCAAGATATCGTAATTTCAGAAGAACTGCGTGAAAAGTTAAGGCTGTGGAAAACTATACTTCCAAACAACAAGAACATCAATCAGAACTATCATGGTTTCGAGTCTTACTCTTATTCTGTAATGTTGCTTGGATTAAACTACATCCCTGAAGCCAGTCTACCTATTTTAGATCTGATCGATGACCACAATGCTATGTCTGTATTTAATGAAATTAAACAGAAAGCTGAATACCTGAGTGCTACTTTACCGTCTCAATACAACTATTTAAATTATCTAGTACAAAGCGGCAAAAATAAAGCTACCATGAGAAATGGTGAAAAAGCTGAGAATATAAATCTTTTAAACAACAGTTATACCGCACGAACAACAAGATTCCCGACTTCTTGAATAAGTTGGGAATCTGAAGGTGTTAGGGTGAATTGGCATGAATGCTTTGTGGATAACCAAGCTTTTTATAAGAATTGATAACTTCTTTGTATTTCATGACATAACGCTTTGCCATTGTTTTAACAGAGTAGTTATTCCAGGTATCTCTAACCATCTGTTCTCGGTCAATATTATCTCCTACTAATTCAATTTTTGCTGCCATTTCATCAAGGGATGCTGCAAAATCTCCATTTAGCCCTGGCTTAATTAACTCTTTAGCTGCTCCTCTATTAAAAGAAATAACAGGACAGCCGCAAGCCATAGCTTCAATCATCACCAATCCAAACGGCTCTTCCCATTGTATAGGATTTAAAAAGCAGTATGAACTTTTTAACAACTCTAGTTTTTCTTCAGTACTGACAGGCCCTATATATTCGGCATAATCTGGATTTTCTTCTATTAATGGCAGAACTTCTTGATAGAAATAATTGGTATGATCAGGTAAATAAGTATCTATTATTCCGGCAATGATAATTTTTCTTTTTGCTTTAATCGCTGCCTCTATTGCATATTTAGTTCCTTTCTCTCTAACGATTCTACCAATCCAAACCAGATTTTTGCTTGGTAAAATCTCTCCTTGTATAAATTGACTATCTGATAAACCATGAGGGATAACTCCGATAAGACTTAAAGGTAGTTGGGAATCTAGCATCATGTTTTCTTTGGCTCTATTACTGATAGCAATTAGGGGAGTATCCTTAGCCCAATTGAAATAGTATTTATCTCCATCACCTAGATGATTTTCTCTTCTATCAAAAGGAAAATTACTGTGTATAGTGCATATATGCGGCACTGGGATCTGAGATGCAAGTTTAAAGATGATTAGATCTGATGCAGAGGAAAGATGGGTATGTATAACATCATATTTGTGTGGATTGTGCGCTATCTCTCTAAAGCTATTAATCATGTGATATTCAGCTTCAAGATAGTTATTCCAAGGAATTTTTTGCATACTAAGTGAAGTTTCTATATAAGATTTCAGTTCTCCACTTGTCTGGGAATCTCCTGATGCAAAAAGAGTGACATTATGTCCTTGCTTGACTAACTCTTCAGTTAAATTACTGATAACCGCTTCTGTTCCACCATAATCTCTTGGGGGCACAGAAAACCAAGGTGCTGCTATTTCTGCTATTTTTAAATTGTGTCCATCAAAAGTTAATTCATTGTTGAGGCTTGCCAGTTGTAAACTCAATTGATTTTCTGGAATTTCTGAAACTTCAAGTTTATCTAATTGTTTTTGTTCAGAATTTTTTGCTTGAGTAATCAAAGTTAATTCCTCCTGTGTTTAATTAATGTGATGAGTGAGGAAACTTGTTTGTCGTCTGTTACTCGCTCTTGTAATATGGCTCCAATACAACACGCCACAAATACCATAAACATCTAGCTAAAGATATAATTGTTGTTAATTTCTTTCTAAATGAATTAATTTGCAGATATAATTATGTCTAATGACTGATGACATCAGTCAGCAACTTCAACCAAAATAATTTATTTACTAGCCTGCTATTGCTTAACCAGAATTAAGATATCTGTTCCCTGAACTTGTAGGTATACAGGCTCAGGAGTATTTAAAATCTTAGGGTTGTGTCCTGCAATCCAAGCAGTAACACAATCAAGCATATCAATACCAGTTTCCCCTTCATCAAAATCGACTTCAAACGCCCATGATTGATAAAGCGATCGCCCAATTTCAATAACCATCACCCAACTCCGAAATTAATTAGGCAAAGGGGAAGGGGAAGTAATTGTTTGTTGGAATCTTCAGCTTTTATAAGAAAGACTGGTTGAAAACCCTTGAGGAAGAGGCGCACAGCGCCGTATTCCATACTTTAGGCAAGGGATGAAAACCGTACTGAAGGTGTTTACGCCTGAGTCAATTGAATGTAGAATTAAGTACAACAGGAACGGTAATCAACCTGTATAAAAACCTAACTGCCTAACGGCAATCTGCACCTTCTCCCAAGGGGAGACGCTACGCGAAGACAATTGAAGATATAGGGTTCTATTCCATAGTTCTAGTTTCCTGCCCAGGAATAGGTAAAATCTTGATGGGGACTAGACGATCAGAATTTAAATCAAACAAATTTTGGAATATCCAACTACCGCTCTTGCCTCGGAAAGTTAAAGCTTGGGGAGAGAACCACCTCTGAGCTAGATACTGCAAGGGATCTAGTTTAAGTGGACTCGTTGAACCAAGAATCCCCTCGCCTTTAGGCAGGGGAGTGTCAATTACTTGTCGTCGTCTTGGCTTTAACCTTCCCTTTCCCCTTAACACTTATTGCAAACGCACAGATACACTACCTGCATGGGCAGGCAAACCTTCTGCTTGTGCTAGCGTCACGGCTGCTTGACCTATTGTCTGCAATGCTTGTTGATTGCATTCTAAATAAGTTATCCGCTTGAGAAAATCGTAGACACTCAAGCCAGAGGCAAAGCGGGCAGAACGGGCTGTAGGTAGCACATGGTTGGGGCCTCCTAAATAATCGCCGATGGCTTCTGGGGTATGGCGTCCTAGAAACACACTACCAGCACACTTAATTTGATTGGCAAGCAGTTGTGGGTTATCTACGCACAATTCCACATGTTCTGGAGCTAGTTGATTGAGCAGTGGTATACTTTGTGCTAAATTATTGACTATAATCACGGCTGCATGGTTTTGCCAACTGGCAGCCGCGACTTGTTTGGTGGGTAGAGTAGTGAGAATTTGCTCGACTGCTGCTATCACCTGCTGGGCGAAAATTTCCGAATCAGTAATCAAAATTGATTGGGCGCTAGGATCGTGTTCTGCTTGCGATAGCAAATCCCAAGCTATCCAGTCTGGGTTATTCTGGCTGTCGGCTACCACCAGAATTTCTGAAGGCCCGGCGATGCTATCAATGCCAACTGTGCCAAATACTTGACGTTTGGCTTCTGCAACATAAGCATTACCAGGGCCAACAATTTTATCTACAGGGGCAATGGTTTCTGTACCATAGGCTAATGCAGCGATCGCTTGCGCCCCTCCAATGCTATAAATTTCCGTCACACCAGCAATTTGGGCAGCAGCCAGCACCACGGGATTAAGTTCACCACCAGGCATTGGTACTGTCATCACAATGCGTTCTACATCTGCAATTTTGGCAGGTAGGGCGTTCATCAACAAAGAACTAGGATAACTGGCCCGTCCTCCAGGTACATAAATTCCCACTTGAGATAAGGCTACCCAATTTAATCCCAGTTTCACCCCGACTGCATCGGTATAGCCAATATCTTGTGGTAGTTGTTTTTGATGAAAAGCTGTAATTCTTTGGGCAGCTAGTTCTAGGGCTGCCTTGACATCGGCAGGACATTGTGCTGCTTGTTCGGCAATCAAGCTTGCACTCAGATGCAAAGACTCAGGATTGTAGTGGTCAAAACGGCTAGTATACTCCTTGACTGCGACATCACCACGCACCTTGACATCAGCGAGAATTTCGCGTACTGTCCCACTCACATCAACTGTAGCTTCCCGGCGATCGCTAACAAGGGTTTTGAATCTGACAGAAAAGTCTTTGTCGGTAGTTTGAAGTAGTTGCATGGACAGTCAAGCGGTGAGGTCAATAATTAGTTTAAAGCGCGAGTGACCCAATTGGGCAGGGGTGCAGGGGTGCAGGGGGAGGAATATTTTTATTTGTCCTGGTGTACCCAGTTGATAATGGCTAGTGAAATTAAGTCAGAAAAGAAGCATCTACAGCACTCGGCACTCAGCAAGTTGAAACCAATAGAAAACTGAGAATATTTAATATCAAGCCTGATACCTAGCTCTTGACTCGATAAAGCATTCTCACTAAGAGGATGTCTCTTAAGTCTAATTTATTACTTTCCCTAGCGACTTCTAGTCGCGGCTAAACATACAAAACCCACCTACCCTTCGGGTTCTGCGAAGCAGTACGTGGGTTAAAAATCCTTATTTTTTCGCGTTTTCCGCGTTCGGCTTCGCCGTTCCCGCAGGGTAGGGTAGGCGGACGAGAGTTTGTGTAGTAGCGAATTATATTCTCCCAATACTTAAGAGACATCCTCTAACGCCACTGCGGTCTTGGGGAGACTCCAAGACCGCAGTGGCTCCTCCCTACTCCCTACTCCCCATTCCCCACTCTCCTTAGTTGTTATCATGCCAGGAAGGTACGTACATATATACTTGATCAATAGAGTTCAAAACAACATTCTTGTTAGATAAGCTGGTACGCTCGATAGCTATCCACGAAACGAAGACCCCACATACTTTGGTATCAGTACTCGTAACGTATTCTAAATCAAACCCACTGCTATCAACGTTGTTAACTTGAGGTTTTATACGCTGATTAACCCCATACTCGCCGGCTAGTGAAACGGTTACTGTCGGGACAGACTCGGTAAATTCTTCAGGGAAGGTAATGCGCTGTTTGTAGACTCGCTCGCCACTGGCAAGGCTTAGGTTACAACCAGCATTTTCTGTCCAAGCTTTAGTGTTGCCAGTTTGAAACTTAAAACATTTATGACAAGCTTCCCATTGAGCCATTGTTTCTCCTTTGATTAATGTGTCTGTGCAAAATTGTTTACAAAAATTGCAGAAGACTGTTTTTCAAATTGTGCAACCTTTTATTTATTTAAAATAAATTCTGAACAAAAGCAAGTGCTAAAAGGCTGATTTTTTAAATTTCGACTTGACAACGTAGCGATTCACTTGCAAATCAATAAATAAAATAAATGTCATAAAAGTAGGGTTAATAATAATTCTTTATTCACAGGTAAGAAAAGTAAGAAAAGTAAGAAAATAGTATAAATATCTATAAGCTTTTTCACATCAAGTTTCCATAGATAATCATTTTGACTGATGAGTGTTATCAATCTGTGGTCAACTACCTTCGAGAGTTCCTATGTAGTTAGTACTGCGTTTGAGCAATTAGTATCGAAAAGTTTCATTTCCTGGCCCAAGCAGCTGTAAAGCATAATCATTTCGACATCCTCTTTCGGAGAATTCGTAGGGTAGTTGTTTCCATATAATCACACTGTACACCGAAATTTATTTACCCAAACTCATATTTAATACTTGGTACGAATTGACTTGGCAAAATAGGTAGTAACTGCGGTAAGATAATTAGTATAATCTTTAACCCATAAGTATTTATACAAATTAATACCAAATGTGGACATTTTACTGTATATCTAAATAGTCAAATGATTCAATATAAATATCAAGTTGGTGGTAGTTTAACTATTGATGCTCCTAGCTATGTAGAACGACAGGCTGACGCGCAACTATATGAAGCCTTGCAAGCTGGTGAATTTTGTTATGTTCTCAACTCGCGGCAAATGGGTAAGTCTTCGCTGCTAGTCAGGACTCGGCACCGTCTACAACAAGAAGGGTTTAAATGCACAACTGTGGATATGAGTAATATTGGCTGTGAAAATATTACCCCACAGCAGTGGTACAAGGGAGTAATTGGTGAGTTATGGCTAGGTTTCAAGTTATTAGGAAAGCTGAACTTAAAAGCCTGGTGGCAAGAGCAAGAAGATATTCCTTTACCCCAAAGACTAAATAAGTTTATTTACCAAGTACTGCTGAGCCAATTCCCCGATCAAAAGATTTTTATATTCATTGATGAAGTTGATAGTATTAAAAGCTTAGATTTCCCAGTTGATGATTTTTTTGCTTTAATTCGATTCTGCTATAACCAAAGAGCAATTGATCCAGAATATAAGCGCATTACATTTGTGCTTTTTGGAGTGACAACACCATCGGAGTTAATTCAAAATCCTCAGCGCACCCCGTTTAATATCGGTAAAGCAATAGAACTGCATGGTTTTACCATAGATGAGGTGCAACCATTAGCTAAGGGTTTAACATTTGAAGAAAGTAATACTCAGGCAATTATTAAAGAAATTTTAGTATGGACAGGAGGACAGCCATTTCTGACACAAAAACTTTGTCATTTAGTAGTTAGTTATAGTCAAAATACAGTCAGTAAACAATTAACAATTCCTCCCGGCACTGAGGCATTTTGGATAGAAAGTATTGTGAAGACTTGCATCATTGAAAAATGGGCATCTCAGGACGAGCCGGAGCATTTGCGGACGATTCGCGATCGCCTGCTGAGTAACGAGGCAATTGCAGGACGCATCTTAGGAATATATCAGCAAGTTCTGGCTGGGGTGGAAGTGGCAACTGATGACAGCCGAGAGCAAATTGAACTACTGCTGTCAGGTTTGGTGGTCAATCAACAAGGATATTTAAAACTAAAAAATCCAATTTACCAAGCTGTCTTTAACTCAGAATGGGTTGCCAAACAAATTGATAATCTCCGCCCCTACGCGCAACGCTTGAATGCTTGGATAGACTCAAAAGAGCAAGATCAGTCACAACTGCTGACGGGGAAAAGATTGCAGTCTGCACTGGATTGGTCAAAAAATAAAAGACTTAGTGACTCAGATTACCGATTTTTAGCTGCTAGTCAGGAACTAGCAAAACTGCAAATTGAACTTGATTTAGTAGCAGAAAAACAAGCAAGACAAATTGAACGCGAAAAAGCAGAATTTGCCATTTATGCTGCTAAACAAGCAAATCAAATCTTGGCAGACGCACGCAAAACTGCTAAACGCAACGCTCAAAAATTACGTTTGGGCAAAGGCTGGATTGCCAGCCTTGCTGGGGGAGTTACCAGTTTAGTGCTGCTGATGCGTTTTAGTGGACTACTACAAGGTATGGAGTGGGCAATATTAGATAGCTTATTTCAGGCACGTCCCCCAGCAAAAATTGACCAGAGAATTACAATTATTACAATTGATGAGTCAGATATTCAAAAAATTGGTCAGTATCCACTGTCAGATCGAGTGTTGGCTCGAACCATCCAAGCTTTAAAAAGCTACAAACCGAAAGCAATTGGGCTAGATTTGTATCGAGATATGCCTGTAGAACCAGGTTATCAGGAATTAGTCAAACAGTTTAACACCACTCCCAATTTGATTGGCATTGAAAAGGCAGTGGGTAGCCAAGTTTATGCACCGCCAGTTTTAGCTCAAAAGGGTCAAGTAGGCCTTGCCGATCAGATTCTAGATGGCGATGGCAAAATTCGTCGCGCCTTGCTTTCAATTCGACTGGCAAACGGCGAATTACGTCTGAATCTCGGCTTGCGACTGGCGCTACAGTACCTAGAAACTGCTAATATTACCCCGAAATCCCTGCCAAACAATGCCAATTACATCCAGTTGGGGAAAGCAGTATTTGTTCCCTTTCAAACCAATGACGGGGGCTATGTGCGGGCTGATACAGGCGGCTATCAAATTTTGCTTAACTTTCAAGGCACTAAAGCACAATTTGAGAACTTTTCCATTGCAGATTTGTTAGGCAAAAAGATCCCAACAGAAAAGTTGCGCGATCGCATTGTCTTGATTGGTTCAACTGCTGAAAGCGTCAACGATATGTTTCAAACACCCTACAGCAACCGCATTTTTGGCCCTCCCCAACAAATGGCAGGTGTAACCATCCATGCAAACATCACCAGTCAGATTTTAAATGCTGCCTTGGAAGGGCATTCTACACTACGAGTTTGGTCTGAAGAATTCGAGTGGCTGTGGATTTTGCTGTGGTCAGGGGTGGGAGCAGCCTTAAGTTGGCGAGTCAAGTCACATAGAGCAGTAATCGCCGCTGTCACCATCGCCTGTGGAGAAATGATCGCAATTGCCTACCTTGCCTTTTTAAACGGCTGGTGGATTCCTACTGTCCCACCAATGATTGGGCTTGTGGTTGCTGCTATGACTCTGCCAATGATTACCAATAAGCAGTTAGAAAAAATTCAGCTTTGTCAGACTGTAGAGTTGCTAGTTGCTATTAGCAAAGACCAACCTGCTGCTGGACAAATCGCGATCGAATATCTCAAGCAAGCAGAGAGCTTGGAAAATCAAGCTTTAATCGAGCAGATAGTTTCTAATACTAATTCCTAATTAAGTACAAATTTCAAAAAGCTTGATACAAGCTCTTTCTAATTCATTACCCTGTTTCTCAACAAATACATCAAATCAATATTTGGTTTAATTATCATCAAAGTAATTCCCCATTAACTTTTATGATAAAATGCTCTGCTGACAGTCATCAGTGATCAGTCATCAGTCATCACTCATCACTCATCAGTTTTTCTGATTGAGAAAACTTAAATCTACTGCGAGAACCTGCACCGGAGCTATCTTTTGGTTGGTCTGTGTCTGGTGGGTTGAAATTATCCTGAATAACAACTCGTTTTGAGAAAGTAGCGCTTTTGGTTGCGAATTCTGACTTAGCTGGTTGAGCTAAACTCAAGGTGAGTAAAATCTCTATGCTTAAACAAAGTGTCAAGAGTCTTGGCAGAAAACTTGCTTTCATAGCAAATAGTTAGTAATTTTTTGCAAATACTGCTGTGGCAGTAGTACGTAATCCTGTATATGGACAAAACCCTGTTTACTTAGTCTTGCGATTAGTAAGCAGCGCTACCATCAAATTCTTAAATTGAGCAAGGATTACCTTCCAGGTAGCCATGACCGAAACAGAGGGCAAGGTCAGTTAGGGAAGGTGGGTGAGAGAAGAGAGCTGGTAAAGTATGCTTTTAACAAAACTTAGTTAAGTTGTGTAAACACAACCGTTAATTTCTTTAATTAGTTTAGTCGAAAGTGGGAAAAGTTGGTTAAATCAGTTAATTCTTCTCGTCAAAAAGTAAGAAAAGTGGGAAAAGTAGGAAAAGTGGGAGCCTTACACAAACTCAGGGTAATTACTATAAGGCAAGCAGCTGGATTGTTGCTGTGCAAGGAGAGAGCGATCGCAATTCTAAAAACCTATATCCTTTAGTTAAAAACAATAGTAGGATGGGTTAAACGTAAGCGAAACCCAACCCACGCCAGTTTTAGTTTTTAACTTGAACTGAACTGTATCGCTTCAAAAGCTCGATTAATAAGATTAGATAAAAATTCCTGTAACAGCCTATACAAATTATCTAAATCATCGCTACAAATTACTCTCTCCGCTTTTACACCCTTGATCTGACTAGCGAGGTTTGCCGTCAGCTAAATTTGGTAATATTGATAACCTGGTTAAAAAAATGGTACGCTTTTTGTGCCTTGAATCCAGTTAATTACTTTCCACCAACCAGACCAAGCAACGGAGTCTCAAATGGCGAAAGAAATAGAGCGTAAATTTTTAGTCAAAGGAGATAGTTGGAGAAAACTAGCAGAAGGTACTGTTTATTGTCAGGGATACATTGCTACAGGAGAAAAAGCTACTGTACGTGTACGGATAGCAGGCAACCAAGGTTACTTAACGATTAAAGGCCCCAGTGTCAAATATTCTAGAGCTGAATTTGAGTACACTATTCCTATTGAAGATGCTCAAGAAATGCTAGATACCTTGTGCGATCGCCCTTTAATAGAAAAAATCAGGTACAAATTAGAGTGGAATAATTTGATTTGGGAAATAGACGAGTTTGATGGTGTCAATAAAGGACTGATATTGGCAGAAGTCGAACTCACCGATGAAAAACAACACATTGAACTACCAGACTGGATAGACAAAGAAGTTTCTGAAGACCCCAAATATTTCAACAGCAATCTAGTGAAACATCCTTTTTCACAATGGTAAGTATGTTAGTTGTCAGTTGTTAGTTGTCAGTTGTCAGTTGTTAGTTGTTATTTTTCTGATACCTAGTCATCAGCCATCAGTCATCAGTACTTCGGCTTACCTCGACTTCGCTCGGTACAAGTGCGACAGTACAAGTCATCAGTCATCAATTCCCTATTCCCTATTCCCAATTTTTTGCTGAAAGTTTGTCTGTTGTTGATTAAGCTGTGATTCCAAGACTTGAATCTTCTTGACAAGTGATACTCCCCAGGCTACAGAAATCGCAAACTTAATAGTCATACCCAGCAACAAGAATGTCACAATTTTGGTAGATTTTCGCTGTTGAGCCTGCCTTTTTTGTTGTTCTCTTAATCGTGCTTCAACTTCTTTGGCACGTTCTGCCTCCAACGCCTGTTGTACTTCCTTACGATCTAATTCTTCACTAGCAGCTAAAAATCGATAATCTAAGTTACTCAAGCTTTTGCCTTGTGTCCATGCTTGGGCATCAATCAAAGCTTGTCCACGCAATAGGCGGGATCTGTCTTGTTGCTTTGAGGCTATCCATGCATTGAGGGCTTGGGAATAGGGACGCAAGTAAGCTAATTGTTTTTCTACCCATTCAATGTTGAAAACTTCTTCATAAATGGAATTTTTAACTCTCAGAAAACCTTGCTTTTTACATACCAAACCAGACAGCAACAGTTCTACCTGTTCAGTACTGTCGTCAATTGGTACTTCAATGCCTTGTAGCATGTGCTGATAAATTCCGAGCAATCTCCCAGCAGAATGTTCGTTTCTGACGATGCGATCGCGAATTGTCCGCAAATGCTCTGGTTCATCTTGCGATTCCCATCTATCAATAATATGCGATCGCACGACGCTTTCTACCCAAAATGTTTCTGTCCCAGGAAGAACTTTCAGCTTTTTACCCATCTCATCCTGAGATAAACTGAGAAACAGCCGACACAGTTTTTGGGTGAGAAAAGGTTGCCCTCCTGTCCAAGCTAAGATTTCTTTGAGAACTCTTTGGGAATTGATACCGTTTATTTCCAATCCCTGAGCCAGAGATTGGGCTTCTTCAAAGCTGAAGCCATCTATTTGTATGGCTTTACCAATATTAAACGGTGTACTATGATTTTGATATTTAATTAAATCTCTTGGTGTAGCGACCCCAAAAACAGCAAACGTAATCCGCTCATATTCAGGAGCGAGCGCTCGTTGATTGTAGCAAAAACGAATCAAGCTAAAAAAGTCATCAACAGAGAAATCCAGACTTTTAATACTATCAATCTCATCAATAAAAATAAATATTCTTTCGTTAGGATATTGATTTAACAGGATTTCTGAAATAAATCGACTGAGTTTATGAAGTAAAGAGATATCATTGTTTTCTTGCCACCAGGCTTTTAAATTCAATTTTCCTAACAGCTTCAAACCCAACCATAAATCACCTACAACTCCCTTGTACCACTGCTCTGGAGTGATATTTTCAGAACCGATATTAGTCATATCGATAGTGGCACATCTAAAACCTTCTTTTTGTAAGCGATCCTTGGTTTTGACTAACAGTGAAGATTTGCCCATTTGCCTACAACTCAGGACATAGCAAAACTCTCCCTGCTTCAAAGCTTTGTAGAGATCCACATCTGCCTGACGTTCAATATAACTAGGTGCATCACTAGTTAGTGTGCCGCCGACTTGATATCGATAATTGTTCATTTATTTAGAATTTATCTGGTAAGTAGAAGGTAAAAACCAGGAGATAAAACAGGGCAAATACGGGTTTATATGGCTGGTATTCTCCATTTTATTATGTCCACCTACTTAATTATTTCTAAAAAAATGGTTTTCTACTTAGAAGTTTTTCAGGATTCATGAAAACTTTTTTTTCTGTTCTTTGTGGTAGTAGTCACGCGGCTGTCGGCAGAGCATGGGAAACAGCACAACGCAATGTTTCCCCAACGCCCTGCCTTGCTTTTGTATGCTTGTTAGTTAGTTAACGCTCAAGAAACACTTGCCCAAACCCTGATCAAATCAAGTTTTGATGAATGAAGTGTTTTTTTCATTCGTAGCAAGGAGTTTAATATTTTTGACTTTTGACTTTTGACTTTTGACTTTTGACTTTTGACTTTTGACTTTTGACTTTTGACTTTTGACTTTTGACTTTTGACTTCCCCGTAGTGGGGCACTTTCAAAAATCAAAAAACAAGAATATTTGACTTGTTTATTTCATTTTTAATCATTTCTACTCTTTTCTCTTAGATTGCACGAGTGCTTCTTCAGCAGCAGCAAGCAACATACTCGGAGAGTTTTCATAACTAGGTTTTACAGTGGCAATTCCTAAACTCACATTGAAAATGGGAGTGGGAACTGGATCAAGTTGAGAATTAGCGTGAGCGATCGCTAATTGTTTTACCCTCTCGCGAATATTTTCTGCAAGTGCAATAGCAACATCAGTGTTTGCTTGTGGCAAGATAGCAGCAAACTTTGTCTGTTCATAGTGTGCTATGAGAGTAGCATGATGTTTCAGGCAGTTGCGGATAGTACTGGCAATGCGCAGCAAGTTATTATTGGCAGCTAAATACCCATTAGTTTCACTGTATAGTTGAAAATAGTCAATTTCACAGACAATTAGAGATAGGGGTACAGCCGATGTTTGCCATTGCGGCCACTCCATTTCTAGATATTGTTTGAAGTATTGTAAATTGATGAACTGACGTAGTGTATCAGTTGTATTTACAGGCGAGTATTTTTGTGCTTTTTGTGCAAACAAAGTACCGGAACCGTTAGCACTATTTTGTTTTACCAGTTGTTGATGAAAATAAAGGCGATATAACTCGCAGCTGACGCGGGCTTGATTGCCATCTAGTTGCACTAAACCCATACTTTCAAGCTTATAGCCAGCGATCGCATCTAGTTCTACTGCTTCATTAACCACCACCACCTGCTGCATCGCTGACATTAATTGTGGTTCTTTTTGCAGTAGCGTCAATAGTTCTCGCAGATGCTGACTGTAGATTCCTGTTGGTGTGGATGCTGTTTGTAATAACTCTTCCAGCGTCATTTTCCCTTGACGCAGATGATAAAGTGCCAAGTTCACTAGATAGGGATGCCCTCCAATCATTGCTTGCAAGGATGCTAGACGTTTCGCTCCTTCTGTGTCTGCTGCCCAGTCGAGTCCGTAGCGTTGCGCCAAACTCTGTATTTGTTCTAAGGTGAACCCAGGCAATGAAACTGTCACTCCCACATTGAATGGAGATTGGTTTAATTGCAAGGGAATATAAATTTCTGTTGTGTGAACTACCACAATTCGCAGTTTTTGCCAAGTCTGATCCTGCTTTGCTTGTTCGTGCCAAAATCGTAGCATTGGCAAGAAGTCTTGAGCAATATTGGGATGTTCAAAAATCCGATTGACTTCATTCAAAGCCAAGACTATGGGACTATTTTCAACGTATTGCAGTAAATAACCCTCGAAGTAGATTTTGCAGCTCACCTTGCTGCCCATCTCCGCATCCCAAAAATCATCCAAACTGGGTAGAAGGTTCAACTGCCTGGCGACATTGACGCAGAACCACCGCAGAAATTTATCTAACGATCCAAAAATATCTGCATCAGCTTCTTGAAAGTCTAAATAGACAATTTGACAACCTTGCTTTTTCGCGTGAGCAATCATGCGGTTGAGCAGTGAACTTTTCCCCATTTTCCTGGGTGCTTTGATTCGCAGTAAGCAACCAGGTTGCATAATCTCGTTGGAAATTAGTTGTTCTAGGGGAGGACGATTAATATAAAAAGGAGAATCCAGGGGCACGGGGCCGTTGGGAAAGTCCATTTTGTTAGTTGAGAATGAGTCTAGAAAAACTTTTTCTGGTCTATATTCTGTTATAAATTCATCTTGAGGCTGATATGAATTTAGCTCTGTAATGTCTTGGTGATATTTCCCCAAAACTAAATGCAGGTTCTTTTTGGTGACTCTCTGTCCTAGTACTTCGGACAAGTCGTGCCACAACTGAGAGCCAACTTCCTTAATATATTCACTACGGTAGCCCGAACCATTCGCCATCTCACCATAAGTTTTGCCTAACCAAGATTGGTGAAGCACAAACCGCTGAATGTATCCGAAAGGCCTATCTTGCAGAATTTTTTCTACTGCTTCCAGAAGTTGCTCCACAATTAATAAAATTTATATATAAGTAGATTTACGTATTTGAGACTATTTAGTAATAATATACATCTAAAAAAATATTTATACAAAGAAAATTAATATAGTTTTTGGGCATGGGGCATTGGTAACTCTTCCCCATTGGCGAGGTGCCTATTGTAAAGAAGTACAAAGAAGTAGTGCCCGTTTTAGCGTTGCCAAGCGTGTTAGCGAAGTGTAGCGAAGAACGAGCCTCACCTGAATGATTTTGGAGTTTCACGCCATTCCCAAAGGCGATCGCTAATTCCGCCCACAGAGGTAGCTCCCCAAGTGGAGGATGTGGCTTTGCTTTTTGCCGATTGCGAACTCAAGATTGTTAGTAATTGTTAAGAAATTGCATACTATTTACAAGCTCTCCTCGCCCACAAGGGGATAAAGTTTCCCACCGCTGCAATCAAAATAGTAGGAAATGTAAACATATATTTTTCTTTTATTAAATATAAATATGAACTTCAAAAAGCTCATAAATGCTGGAATCAAGACTCACTAATCAGCGAGCAAATATTCAATAAATTAGTTGATTTTTTTATAAAAAATTAACCTCTATCATAAATATTTTATTAGTGCTAATATCAAGCAGTAATAATGCTCTGTGTTTTTGTAACTTTGCATAAATACTAGTCACAAGTATGTAACTACTATGAACATGAGAATCGCAAACGACCTCAAAAACAAGTTCAGTTGCATATAGCTTGCACTTTGTAAGGGTTGAAAATGAATTCATTTGTGACCCAGATCACAAGCGCGATCGCCCTGATGCTAATGAACAACATATCCAACTTTAAGCCTTTATATCTGAGTCATGACTGTGGATTGATTTAGATAAACCAAAAAGGTAAAGGCTGAAAGAAATTAAATATTTACTAATTCAAATCGGAGAAAATATGTCATCTATCATTGGTACCAATAACTCAGAAATCTTGAATGGCACAATTTCTAATGACAATATCAAGGGTTTGGGGGGTAATGACACACTGTATGGAGATAGTGGCAACGACACACTAGATGGTGGCACTGGCAATGATAGCTTGAAAGGTGGTTCAGGTAACGACACTTACATCGTTGACAGCAGTGGGGATATTGTCAGTGAAGATAATGGTTCAGGAGGCAATGCAGGCGGAGTTGATACAGTCAAATCATCCGTTAGCTGGACATTGGGTGCTTATTTGGAAAACCTCACTCTCACAGGTACAACAGCCATTAACGGCAACGGCAATGCACTGAATAACTGGATTAGAGGTAATTCTGCCAGTAACGTTCTCTCTGGTGGTGATGGCAATGACAGCATACTAGGAGAGGCTGGAGATGACACTATCTACGGAGGGGCAGGAAACGATAAGGTTGATGCTGGTGCTGGCAATGATTATTTCCAAGATAGGCTAGGAAATAACAGTGTGTGCGCTGGTGCTGGCAATGACAGGTTAGATATTTCTTATTCCTCTGGAAACAATCATCTCGATGGCGGTTCAGGAAATGACACTCTAAATGCAGAATATTCAACTGGCAATAACACCCTCAAAGGAGGATCAGGGGACGATAGTTTGTATGCAGACTATTCAACAGGTAACAATTTACTCTCTGGTGGCGATGGCAATGATTATCTCTCTGCCTTCGAATTTTACCCCGATGATTTTGGTGGTGTAGTTGCGGGCAATTTCTCTTCTGGCAATAACACTTTAGATGGTGGTGCTGGTGACGATACATTAGATGCTTACAATTCAACAGGCAATAACCTGCTTAAAGGAGGCGATGGCAACGATTATCTCTACGCCTATATCTACATCTTCACTAACCCAAGAGAATCCGATCCTGATATCCCCTCCTTTGGCAATAATACTTTAGATGGTGGTGCTGGTAACGATTATTTGGATGCTTACAATTCAACAGGCAATAACCTGCTTGATGGTGGAGATGGTGACGATACATTAGATGCTTACAGTTCAACAGGCAATAACCTGCTTAATGGTGGAGATGGTAATGATTTATTAAGTGCTGACTTTTCAACAGGCAGTAATACTCTTAATGGTGGAGATGGTGATGACGAGTTGAGTGCTAACTTTTTAACAAGCAGTAATACCCTTAATGGTGGAGATGGTGATGACGAGTTGAGTGCTAACAATTCAACTGGTAATCACTTGCTTGATGGTGGTGATGGCAATGATACTCTATCTGCTTCTGATTATTACTACACTGAGCCAATCTACTACGGGGAACGCATTTACTCAGACTACACTGGCAATAACACCCTACTCGGTGGCGCTGGTGACGATTACTTGAATGCTAACTATTCAACAGGTGATAATCTGCTTGATGGTGGCGATGGCAATGATACTCTGTTTGCTTCTGGTGAAAAGTACATTCAGACCTTCGGCTTGTTCGGAGCTATTCCTCTTGATATTGTTTATCTCCCAACCTCAGGCGATAACACTCTCAATGGTGGCGCTGGTGACGATGAGTTGAATGTTGAGATCTCAAAAGGCGATAACACCCTACTTGGTGAGGCTGGTGATGACAAGTTGAGTGCTAATTATTCAAGTGGCAATAATTTACTTGATGGAGGAGATGGTAATGATTCTCTTTCTGCTTCTGGCAGCACCAGCTACACCTACACCTACTACGAGATCGACTACTACGATGATGTTAATTACACATATGTTTTCAAGGAATATGTTGTAAATGTAGATGTCCCCACCACAGGCAATAACACCCTTGATGGTGGCGCTGGTGATGATAACTTGAATGTTGACTCTTCAACAGGGAATAACACCCTCAACGGTGGAACAGGCAATGATTCCTTGAGTAGCAGATATTCAACAGGTAATAACCTTTTGGATGGCGGCGATGGCAATGACTCTATTTATACTAGTGCCCCCTCTAGTGCCCCCTCAGACTTGGTAACTCAAACAGTAGATGGGGGCACAGGTGACGATTACTTGAATATTGATTACAGCAATGCTAGCGAGGGAATCACCTCAACTTTTGATGCTGCTACTACCCTTGGCTCGATTACCGCAGGCACAAATACTGTCAGCTACCAGAATATCGAGAGATTAGAAGTCACTGGTACAGCCTACGATGATAATATCTCGGTTTCTGGCTATTACTCTTACTACTACGACTACGATACCTCTAGTTATATCGATCTCAAGTATCCTGCTTCTGGCAATAACACCCTACTTGGTGGCGCTGGTAACGATAGTTTGATAGTTGACTATTCAACAGGTGATAATCTGCTTGATGGTGGCGATGGCAATGATTATCTTTCCGCCTCTGGCTCCTACTTGGGCAATTCTTATACCTATATCGGCTATCCTGCCTCTGGCAATAACACCCTACTTGGTGGCGCTGGTAACGATAGTTTGATTGCTAACTATTCAACAGGTGATAATCTGCTTGATGGTGGCGATGGCAATGATACTCTGTCTGCCTCTGGCTACTTAGATGGCGACGGCTATAGTACTTATTATGTCTACGCTTCGTCAGGTAATAACACCCTTAACGGTGGTGCTGGTGATGATAACTTGAATGTTGACGCTTCAACAGGCGATAACTTGCTCTCTGGGGGCGATGGCAATGATACTCTCTTCGCCTCTGCCTACTACTTTGAACTTGACGGATTTCGCTTTGGTTATGCCGCCTCAGGCAATAATACCTTAGATGGTGGCGCTGGTGACGATTTGTTGAATGTTGACGGTTCAACAGGTACCAATTTACTCTCTGGTGGCGATGGCAATGATACTCTGTCTGCCTCTGGCTATATTGTCTACATCTTCAGAGGTTATTATACTCTAGACGCATATGGCAATAACACTTTAGATGGTGGTGCTGGTGACGATATCTTGAATGCTAAGTCTTCAACAGGCAATAACACCCTTATTGGTGGAGATGGTAACGATATCTTGAATGATTACTCTTCAATAGGCAATAACCTGCTTGATGGTGGAGATGGTAACGATATCTTGAGTATCATTTCAACAGGCAATAACACCCTGATTGGTGGCGCTGGTGACGATGAGTTGAGTGCTAACTTTTCAAGAGGCAATAACACCCTTAATGGTGGCACTGGTGATGATTCATTGAGTGCTAACAATTCAACTGGTAATAACCTGCTTGATGGTGGCGATGGTAATGATACTCTGTCTGCTTCTGACTACTACTACTACGAGGTGGATAACTACTACTTCGTAGAACGCAATTACTCATACTACACTGGCAATAACACCCTTAACGGTGGCATTGGTGACGATTCTTTGATTGCTAACTATTCAACAGGGGATAATCTGCTTGATGGTGGCGATGGCAATGATTATCTCTCTGCCTCTGGCGAAAGGTACTTTCAGGACACGAACGGCTACGTCGCTCCAAATCCTGCTGCAATTGTTTATATCTCAACCTCAGGCGATAACACTCTCAACGGTGGCGCTGGTGACGATAGTTTGTATGTTGAGATATCAAATGGAGATAACACCCTACTTGGTGAGGCTGGTGATGACGAGTTGAGTGCTAATTATTCAAGAGGCAATAATTTACTTGATGGCGGCGATGGTAATGATTCTCTTTCCGCTTCTGGCAGCACTAGCTATAGCTACAGCTACTACGACCAAAGCTACGATCAATATATTGTAAATGTGGATGTCCCCACCACAGGCGATAACACCCTTGATGGTGGCGCTGGTGACGATTACTTGAATGTTAGCATTTCAACTGGCAATAATCTGTTATTGGGTGGCGATGGCAATGATTATCTGTTTGCTAGTGGTGCCTCAGGTAATAACACACTGTATGGTGGCAATGGAGATGATACCCTAATTGGTGGTAATGGAAATGATCTCCTCTATGGAGATGCTGGTACTGATATCTTTGGCTTCAATAGTTACACTGAAGGTGTTGATAGTCTTTATGACTTCGACGCCGCTAATGAACTGATTCAAGTATCGGCTGATGGTTTTGGTGGCGGCTTATCAATAGGTTCACTTTTAGCTAGTCAGTTTAGCTTTGGAGTATCTGCAACCAGCAGCGACCAGCGATTTATCTATGATGACAACACAGGTGCATTGTACTTTGACCAAGATGGCACTGCGGGTGCATTCACTCAGGTGCAATTTGCACAACTTTCTGCTGGACTGTCACTAACGGCAACCAATTTTGGTGTTGTCTAATCGTGAGTAGCTGTTTTCTATCACTCAGCCACAGGGGAAAATAACAAATCTTCATTTGGCGAGGTGTTGAAAAAGCACCTCGCATTTAATTATGTTTACCCGTTCTATGCAGGTAGTCAATAGTCAATAGTCCAAAAAAGCTTATTTTTTAGGCGTTGCTGATTAATGGTATGAATTTTGTTTCGCGCAAAGGCGAGCCAGTGCGTTGGGCGGGTTTCCCGACTTGAAGCAACTGGCGTCGCAAAGGCGCTAAGAGTCTACCTTTAACTTTAGTCAAAAATCTCAATTCATACTCAAATTCAGCAACGCCATTTTTTAACTATTGACTTTGGACTTTTGACAACCCTAATCTTTATTTACTGTGCCAGTTGCGTAAGTCCTAGCTGGTAACAAGAACGCTAATAAACTAGCAAGTTGAGTGTTATCGCTCTTCCATCACTCTGGTAAAATAAAAATCTCAAGCAACATTCAAACCCCATACAGCACTTGGGTTTGGAGCTTTATTTTCTAACATTATGGGAAGAATAATATATTTTGCCTGAAACTCTTGCGTAGCAAGGATTATATGTTTTTTATCTGGTGAGAGTGATGAAAGAGCGTTATATCATGTCCTTTGCTTATTACTTATTAAAACTGAAGAACCCCACCCCACCAAAGCTACGCTTTGTTCCCCTGCCCCTAATCCCCACTCCCTCCGGTCGTGGGGGCCCCGAGTTCCCCGTGAACGGGGAGGGGTTAGGGGTGGGGTGCAATGACTGTGGTAATCATAACTAATCAACCGGACATAATATTAGTCAATGTCAACTTGACATCACTTGATTCGGTTAAAGCATCAATGCCGTCGTCTCTACCGAAAATATTATCATTACCATTTTATCCATATAAATAATCAATACCATTACCTTGGTATACATAGTCATTGCCAGCATTACTGTAGAGGCGATCGCTATCATCCTGCCCTAAAAGATAATCATTACCAACACAGTCATCAAGATAGACGCTACCAATACTGAACGGTGAAGTATCCAAGATATTGTCACTAATACCATCAGTCAGTGTTACCTGTTCAAGGCTGCTAAGAATGTCGCTATCTAAGCCAATTAGTTGAGTATCGGTGAAGGTAAAGTTGACATTACCTGATTCATTCAAGTAATCAAGAAAATCATCACCTGTACCACCAGCAAGGGTATCATTGTCAGCACCACCCATGAGGCGATCGTTGCTATCCTGACTGTAAAGATAGTCATTGGTATCACCAGCGTCAAGTCTATCATTAGCTGCACCACTATAAATGGTATCTCTGCCTGTTTCTCCATAAAGGCGATCGCTGCCTTCGTAGCCGTAGATGATATCATCAGCTAGGCTTGGCGTTAGCTGATGGGCTAAAGGTGTACCAGATAAGGTATTTGCATCGATATCTAATAGGTTGATGGTAACGGTTTCCACACTGCTAATGTTAATACCGTCGCTAACAGTAATTTGCAATTGAAAATTGGAGTTACTTTCAAAGTCCAAGTTGTCGCTATGGTTAGCAGTAATTTGTCCGGTGGTGGAGTTGATGTTAAAAGTAGCTTGACCATCGCGATCGCTATCCAAGTTACCATCAATTTCACCGCAAGTGCGATTAGTTGCTGGTAAGTTGATAGTAGGAGCGTTAAGGATGACTGCCTCTGCTTTGGATACATTGTAGTTAAGCAACGTTTCGGAGTTAGCTACTGAGGCATCAATGAAAATAATGCTTGTCTTGTTGTTATTCATGGTATTATAATTTTCAGTTATTTTTTGAATTTTAACTGTTATTAAAACCCGCTGTTAGAATATGAAACATTGGATAATAAAAACGAATAAACTATTATCCAGAGAAGTTTTCAATAAATAAGTGGGATTTGTTCGCTTAAGATAATGGCACTTTGTCAAAAAAAAGACAGTGATTATCCTACAGCTATTTTGCTGAGATTTCGCCTTAACTGCATCGATATATTTTCTGAAATATTGTCAAGAGTCTGAAAACAATTTAAAATATAAGGTAATAAATACTACTGAGATTTTACTGTATCAGGTTCAGTGTGACAAGTTTTTCAGGCGTTGCATACATGGGGAATGATATCAAGTTCGGCTAATTACTTACGATATAGTCGGTTTGCTTGGTAATAGGTAATGGGTAATGGGTAATAGGTAATACTCAAAACCAATTACCAATTACCAATTCCCAATTCCCAATTACCGACCTCCACAGATATCATAAGTGTTTAAACGGACATGATATGAATAGAGATTTTTGACTAAGGCTTATCAAAGCCAAGGTGCAGAGAACGCCAAGAGTTTGTAGAGTGTTTTTATCGCGATCGCTCAAAGCTGAAAATATTATTGTTTGCTCATGTCGTTAACCTTTGCTCCTCCTACGCAACAAATCCACAGCAAAATTGCCCGCAGCGCTGGCGTTGAGTTGTACGTGCTGCGTCTCGATCTCATGCACCCGTGGGTTAATGGCAATAAGTGGTTCAAGCTGAAATACAATCTGTTGGAGGCAAAGCAAAACAATTTTATGACGCTGCTGACTTTTGGTGGCGCTTATTCTAACCATATCTATGCAACCGCAGCAGCCGGTAATCTTTTTGGATTTCGTACTATCGGTGTGATTCGTGGTGAGGAAAGGCTACCGTTGAATCCTACATTAAATTTTGCTGCACAACAAGGTATGCAGCTTGTGTATATTGATCGCAACAGATACCGTCAACGAAACACAACGGCGTTACAGGAAGAATTACAGCAACGTTTCGGTGAGATGTTTATTATTCCCGAAGGCGGCAGTAATTTGAATGGTGTGCGTGGCTGTATGGAAATAGCTAGCGAAGCGACAGCATTTAATTATATCTGCGTAGCTTGTGGTACAGGTACAACTCTAGCGGGTATCGCGCTTTCACTGCATCAAAGGCAGCGAGTGCTGGGTTTTCCTGTACTCAAAGACGGGGCATTTCTCGCCCAGGAAATCAACAGCCTGCTGAAGAATTACCTCGCCTGTGGTTTGCCGGTATCATCAGATTCTCCGGCATCCTGGGAATTGATGTGTGATTACCATATGGGCGGCTATGCAAAGGTAAATGATGAACTGTTAGTGTTTAGCCAGCAGTTCAGGCAGGAATGTGACATACCTCTTGATTACGTATATACCGCTAAAATGTTTTATGGTGTGATGGATTTGCTAAAACAGGGATTTTTTCATAAAGGCGATCGCTTGCTGCTGGTACACACTGGCGGTTTGCAGGGCAATGTTGGTATGGAACAGCGGTTACTAGCTATCCGAGGCTAAGGAAATTAAGCAATTCCAAAAGACAAATCAGTCCGATTAGAGCGATAAAGACTTTAAAACCCCCCTTTCGTTGTAGGAAAGGGGGGTAAGTATTTATTATTAACTGCTCTGCGGAACTTGTCTAAAATTAACCGTTGATAGCAGGAGCAGTTAGAGCAACTCTAGCTTCTTCACCAGCAGCCAAATCGAGAGGGAAGTTGTGAGCATTGCGCTCGTGCATCACTTCCATACCCAAGTTAGCGCGGTTGATGATGTCAGCCCAGGTGTTAATCACACGGCCTTGGGAATCAATCACAGACTGGTTGAAGTTGAAACCGTTCAAGTTGAACGCCATTGTGCTTACACCCAGTGCGGTGAACCAGATTCCAATCACTGGCCAAGCAGCGAGGAAGAAGTGCAACGAACGGCTGTTGTTGAAAGAAGCGTATTGGAATATCAAGCGACCGAAGTAACCGTGTGCTGCAACAATGTTGTAGGTTTCTTCTTCTTGACCGAATTTGTAACCGTAGTTCTGTGATTCGTTTTCGGTGGTTTCACGAACTAAGGAACTTGTTACTAGAGAACCGTGCATTGCACTGAACAAGCTTCCACCGAATACACCAGCTACACCAAGCATGTGGAAGGGGTGCATTAAGATGTTGTGTTCTGCTTGGAACACAATCATGAAGTTGAAGGTTCCAGAGATTCCCAAGGGCATACCATCAGAGAAGGAACCTTGTCCGATGGGGTATACCAAGAATACTGCGGTTGCTGCTGCAACTGGTGCGGAGAATGCTAGGCAAATCCAAGGACGCATACCCAAGCGGTAGGATAGTTCCCATTCACGACCTAAGTAGCAGAATACGCCACACAAGAAGTGGAATATTACCAGTTGGTAAGGGCCACCGTTGTACAGCCACTCATCAAGAGATGCTGCTTCCCAAATTGGGTAGAAGTGTAAACCAATTGCGTTGGAAGAAGGAACAACTGCACCGGAGATGATGTTGTTTCCGTAGAGTAAGGAACCTGCTACTGGTTCGCGGATTCCGTCGATGTCTACTGGAGGTGCGGCGATGAAGGCGATGATGAAGCAGGTGGTTGCAGCTAGTAGGGTGGGAATCATCAGTACGCCGAACCAACCGATGTATAGACGGTTGTTGGTGCTGGTGATCCATTCGCAGAAGCGATCCCATACGTTGGCGCTACTGCGCTGTTGAATGGTTGCGGTCATGGTTTGATGATTGCGTTTGTGATGTATGTATCAGGCGTTTTTGTTTTTGCCTGTGATAGTAATTTACACTCATTTACAAAAGTTAATCAAGTATTTTAACTTTTGTAAAGCTGATGGTATATATTAGCTTTGCTTATTTAATATCTAGGATTGCGATGTAGTAGCTAGTTTCTGACTTTGTGAGTGAGGTTGCTTGGCGAATAATAGGCGATCGCTTGTTAAACTAAAGAACAACCCTTACAAAGAGTGCAAAGGTAGCCTTATGACCTCTGCAACCGACCCATCCGCCGCCCTCACCCCTTTCCCCGACCATACCCAACTGCCAGAATCTAATGGAACCTTTGTGAAAAACTGGCAAGAGCATCCCCAAAGCATCTTACTGACTGACTCGATTACACCCGTCCTCAAGCAGTTAAATCCCGATGGTCAATATTGTATTGGTCAAGACTTAGGTATTTACTGGCGTTTGACCGATCCTCCTGAAAAAGGAGCAGAAGCACCGGATTGGTTTTATGTCGCCAATGTACCACCTTTGCTGGATGGACAAACCCGACGCTCTTATGTGTTGTGGCGAGAGTATATCGCCCCATTGATTGTATTAGAATTTGTTTCTGGGGATGGTAGCGAAGAAAGAGACAAAACTCCTTGGAAAGGCAAATTTTGGATTTATCAGGAGGTGATTCGCCCTCCCTTTTACGGCATTTATGAAGTTAAAAAAGCTACTGTAGAAGTATATGAATTCATTGGTGGACAATATCAGTTATTGGCAGCAAATGAGCGTGGACATTATCCTATCGCACCGATGGGAATTGAGCTAGGCATTTGGCAGGGAGAATATCAAAATGTAGAATTACCTTGGTTGCGCTGGTGGGATTTGCAAGGTAATTTATTGTTAACTGGCGATGAAAGAGCCGAACAAGAACGCCAACGGGCTGAACAGGAAAGCCAACGGGCTGAACAGGAAAGCCAACGGGCTGAACAAGAACGCCAACGGGCTGAACAAGAACGCCAACGGGCTGAACGTTTGGCTGCTCAGTTGCGCTCTTTAGGTATTGACCCTGATGCATAAGTCTGTCTTTTAGTCAACTTTTAATAAATAAAAAATATCCCATTGTAATTGTTTGTTGCTGACTGTTCACAGTTAACAGTCAGCAGTCATCAGTCATCAATTCAACTATTTATTCACATCCAGCAACCGCGAAGTTTTTAACCGTTCCATCCACTTTTCTAAATAAACTCGATTCGCCTCTTGTTCTGATGGTTCTTGTGTATCTACAGGATGTGGCATCAGTCCTAAAATCGCTGCTGTTGTCACACAAAACATCGATTTTTGGAAAGTGATACAAATTTGTATCCGTAAATCATCTTCACCCCGCAAACTGTGACGATAAACTTCGTGCAAATACTCTGGAAGATAATGACGCATATCTTGCATCAGCAAGGTGGGAGGAATACCAGCGCCGCCAATGGGTAAAGGATCGGCATATAGTGCGCCATATTGAAATCGAGATTGATCTGGAGAAATTTGATATGCTTGGGCGTTGTATGAAACTGTGCCGTGGAAAGGAGTTCCCCGGAAAAACACTGCTTCTACATAAGGTACTGCTGTATCTGCTAGGAAGGTTAAACCAATATTTTTGGGAATGATGTCATAGACTTGGCCTCGAATTTTTACAGCATAGGTAATTGGCTTTAATGCATCCGCCACTAACCCAGCTTTGATATGGTCTACAACTTGAGGAATTGATTTGATTTCGCCTCTATCATAGCGGTCTGATAAACTGAGGAACATATCAGCCATTACCCGCCAAAATTGACCTAAACCACTGTAGTAAGCAGATACTCGCAACTGTTCGGTTAAAAAGTCTGGAAATAGTTGATTAAGTCCCAAGACGAAGGGATTTGCTTTAAATTTTGCTTTAATAACTACTTGCGCTCTTTCTTGAAATTCTTTTGTATCTAAATAATTATCTAGTCCTCCACCACCATGCCAAAGCATAGCTTTCATGCAATACTCGGCGTATTCAAAATTAATTCGGTTGTGCCACCAATGTTTAAGTAATTTTTGGAAAGAAATTTTCCCGTTAAAGTATTTAAAAAATGGAAAAAATACTAAAAACTGATTTTCAGCAATATAAATGAGATTATTTGAGTAAGCATCTAAAACCACACCGTAGCTTTTCAAAATACCCACTACTTCCATTACGTTTTGTGGACTATCTGGTAGTAATGCTCCTCCGTTTTGCAGGCGCTCAATATATTCAGCTAAAGGGTTATGATTGGGTTTTTTTCTAACAGTTACCATTGCCAGTTCTCCAAGAAATTATAGGGTTGGTAAAAAGCAGCAGGGGAGCAGGGGAGTAGGGGAGCAGGGGAGCAGGGGAGCAGGGGAGTAGGGGAGCAGGGGAGTAGGGGAGCAGGGGAGCAGGGGAGCAGGGGAGCAGGGGAGTAGGGGAGCAGGGGAGCAGGGGAAGATAAGGGAGAAAATTCTACCTCATCTTCCTCATCTTCCTCATCCCCCTCATCTCCCCATCTTCCTTAAAAGTCCCTAGTCCCCAGTCACTTTTGCCTTGTCTAAAGCCACCGTTGCTACTACGTTTTGCAGGCTCGACATCGCTGTGATGGTGGGTTCAGTCCAGCGTATTAACCAAGCTGGTTGGATGCCAAAGATCACAATCAGTACAGCTAGTATCACAGATGGAAGGCGATCGCTCCAATATACGCGGGGTAAGTTGGTGACTTGTGCAGATAAACGCCCAAAAAAGGCGCGATTCATCAAAATTAAGAAGTAAACCGCTGTTAATCCTGTACCAATCATGCACAGCAAGGTTTGCACTGGAAAAACTGGAAAACTGCCCCGAAAAACAATGAATTCGGAAATAAAGCCTACCATTCCCGGTATGCCAGCGCTAGCCATGACTCCCAAAACCATCAAGCTACCAATTACGGGCATACCCCGTTCTGGGTTGAGCAGTCCTTGGAGAACTTCTAAATCTCGGCTGCCAGCTTTTTTATACACAACCCCTACCAACAAAAACAGCAGTGCAGAAATCAAGCCGTGGCTAATCATTTGCAGGACAGCACCCAATACGCTTAAAGGTGTAGCCGCGGCCGCCGCTAACAGCACATAGCCCATGTGTCCAATGGAACTGTATGCCACCATCTTTTTCATGTCAGTTTGAGCGATCGCGCAGGATGCACCATACAGTACACTGACCACAGCCCAAATTGCCAACCAAGGAGCTACATAAGTCCAAGCTTCTGGCAACAAGTTCATGCCAAACCGCAGTAAGCCGTAAGTTCCCAACTTCAACAGTACGCCAGCCAACAGTACAGAAATTGGTGTGGAAGCTTCAACGTGAGCATCTGGCAACCAAGTATGGAAGGGTACCAAGGGAATCTTAATCCCGAAACCTACTAAAATCCCTGCTAGCAGTAAAAGTTGTGTTGCCAATGGTAAAGTTGTGGCATTCAAGTTTGCTAGTGCAAAGTTGGAACCGCCACTCAGCCAAACCATACCCAGGAAACTCGCTAAAATTAGGATTCCGGAAACGGCAGTATAAATCAGGAATTTCGTAGCGGCATAACCCCGCCTTGCACCACCCCAAATGGCAATCAATAAATACAGAGGAATCAGTTCTAGTTCGTAAAACAGGAAAAATAGCAGTAAATCCTGTGCTAAAAAAGCTCCTGTCACGCCAGCACTTAACAGCAGTATTAAGGAGTAATAAAATTTAGGACGCTGGAGAGATTCATCGCTGCTGTAGATGGCAATGCCTGTTAAGAGTCCATTCAAAACTAACAAGGGCAAAGATAAACCATCTACACCTAAGTTATAGTTTAAGCCCAGGGCATCAATCCAAGACAAAGATTCAGCAAATTGTTGACTAGTTTGTGTTGGATTAAACTGTATTGCTATGACAACTGACCACAAGAAAGTGATGCTGGCAAAGACTAAAGCTAATGTACGGGCGAATTTTCCACTGATGCTAGAAGGCCAAAAACCGATTAAAGCTGCACCGAATAACGGTACTAAAATCAAAGCACTAAGCATAGACAGAATCAGGTAAGGAGCGGGGGGGCAGGGGAGCGGGGGAGCGGGGGAGCGGGGGAGATGAGGGAGATGAGGGAGAAATAACTTCTAACTCCTAACTGCTAACTGCTAACTCCTAACTCCTAACTCCTAACTCCCCACTGTTAAAAAGGCAAATAATTCAGTAGACCTAGTGACCAACTAATGAAGAAACCTAGAACGCTGACGACCGCTAGGATAGTCAACATATACCCTTGGGATTGACCAGAAATACTGTACTTTAAACCTTGTCCACCCAGAATTGTCGCAAACCCGACCAAGTTCACTAGACCATCAACTAAATAGCGATCGCTCCAAGCAGATATCCTAGATAAAAATGCTACTGTATCTACCACGGTCAAACGATAAATACGGTCAATGTAAAAATCGTAACCCAGCAAGTCCTGGATAAATCTCCAAGCTAGGATTCTGGATCTTGACCAAGCTTTGTGCAAATAAATTGTAGAGCCTGTAACTAACCCAGTTACAGTAGAAGCAAGCAATGCGAAAACTACATACCAATTAATACTGTTCCAATCGGGTAGCAAATACCATTGCTGTAGCATCAAAGGCACTAGTAGAGTCAGCACGGTCAAGATCACCATTGGCAATGCCATCTGCCAAGCAACTTCTGGGGCGCGGCGGGTTTTTTGTTGCGGGGCACCCCAAAAGACTAATCTGAAGACTCTGGTTAGGTTCAATGCTGTTAAGCCATTGACTAATACTAAAACGCCAATCACCCAAGGGTTAACATCCACGAAACCGTCAGCCCATGACAGCATCGCCCAGAAGCTTCCTAGTGGTAGCAATGTCACCATCCCGGCTGAACCGACAACAAAGGCGGTGGTGGTGGCTGGCATCCGCGACCACAAACCACCCATTTCTGTAAGGTCTTGTGTGCTGGTAGTATAAATTACTGAACCGGAACTCATGAATAATAGTGCTTTAGCGATCGCATGGGTTAACAGTAACATCAAGGCTACACCGCCCTGCTGCAAACCCACTGCCAAAAACACTAATCCCATATATGCACTCGTGGAATGAGATAGCGATCGCTTAATATCAATCTGAGCTATGGATACTAATGTTGCACCAATCGCCGTCACTGTACCCATGATTACTAAGGCATTCAACGCCACTGGCGATAGTGCTAATACTGGTTGCAGTTTATATAGTACATAAGCACCACCAGCAACTACCAGTGAGTTTCGCAGTACTGAAGCTGGGTTAGGCCCTTCCATGGCTTCATCTAACCACAGGTGTAGAGGAAATTGGGCACATTTACCCGCAGGCCCCGCTATCAATGCTAACCCTAGTAATGTTGATGTCACTGGGCTTAAGTCAGCCGTTTGTGCCCATTCATATAAATCAGAAAAGTTTAAACTGCCTGCCAAAGTCGAAAGTGTCACTACAGCCATTAATAGTAATAAGTCTCCCACCCGCTTGGTTAAAAAGGCATCACGGGCGGCTGTCACTACTAGCGGTTGAGCATACCAGAATCCTACCAGCAAATAAGTGGAAAGCGTCAGGACTTCCAAAAAGGCATAGCTGAGAAATAAGGAGTCACTGATTGCTAAACCACTTAGGGCCCCTTCAAATAATCCGAACAGGGCAAAAAAACGGGCCAACGACCAGTCCTTTTCCATGTAACCTAGGGCGTAAATTTGTGCCAGCAGGCTTAAGCCTGTAATTAAAACTGTTGCCCCAATACTAACTGGCGATAGTTCCAAGCTAATGGATAAGTCTAAATCGGCAGCTTTAAACCAGGTAATCAGCAAATTTACTGGTTCTCTATCCCATATATCTTTAAATACAAACAAACTATGGGCAAAAGCTAAAACAGTTGTCAACAAATTGAAGTATGCCGCAGGTCTTGGGCCTGTACGCTGAATTATTCCTATTCCCCACGGCAAGGTTAAAAGTGCGCCTACCAAGCTATAAAAAGGCACCCACCAACTTGTTAAAAATAGAAATTGATTCATTGAATTTTCCCTTGACGACTCAATTTTGATTTTTTTTAACAGCCTTTAAAACAATTTTGATTAAAAAATCAACCTTCTTAGAATCTAGGTCTTTTTAAATATTTTTTCACTAAAACTTGAATAAGCATTTTTACTTGAGCTTATCTATTAACCTTTAATTCAATATAACGTTACATATCTAAGAGCATTTACTCTGCTTACATTAATTATGTTAGTAATTTTATATTTCTACTTGGTAGTAGAGAAGTTTATACAATACATTTAACAAACTTATGTATTTTTCACTTAGTCCTTGTTCAGAGAACAAAATTTAAGAAACATAGAGACAGCAAGATATGCAGCCCATACTCCTGACTTGACAGACAGAATTAGCCCTGGTTATGAATATCGATTTGTAAATGTAATAAAAAAATTATAAAGCATAAGTGACCGCTCTAGGAATCAGTGAACTTTGATAGAGCAGAACCCTCGTATAAACTTTTGTTAAGTTTTTTAAAACTATTTTATCATAAACTATTATAGTAATTTATATTGCCAGGAACGCCAAGCTTTCCTATGCTTAGTTTGGAAGTGTTTTTGTAGCTCAAGATGAGCTTACCCGTCACAATTTTCAAACAACAGTACTGATTGGATTTATTTTTTAGGAGTTCTGCGATGCCAATTGCAGTTGGAATGATTGAAACTAAGGGCTTTCCGGCAGTAGTAGAAGCTGCTGATGCGATGGTGAAAGCTGCGCGTGTAACTTTGGTAGGATATGAAAAAATTGGTAGTGCGCGGGTAACCGTAATTGTCCGAGGAGATGTGTCTGAGGTGCAAGCTTCAGTTGCTGCGGGGATTGAAGCTGCCAGAAGAGTCAATGGAGGTGAAGTGGTATCCACTCACATCATTGCTCGCCCACACGAAAACCTGGAGTACGTCTTGCCGATTCGTTACACCGAAGCTGTGGAGCAGTTTCGTACCTAAAAGCTGATTAAACAAAGTAATTAACGGGTTGCCAACTTGAAGCTATCACTTTCATCCAAGTCTAGAAACATCAATATTAAGGGTTAGAACTAATGTCAATCGCAGTGGGAATGGTAGAAACGCTAGGCTTTCCAGCGGTAGTGGAAGCGGCTGATGCGATGGTAAAAGCTGCTCGTGTCACCTTGGTAGGCTACGAAAAAATCGGTAGCGGTCGGGTTACAGTGATTGTGCGGGGCGACGTTTCCGAAGTGCAAGCTTCTGTGGCAGCAGGAGTTGAATCAGTGAAGCGGGTGAATGGCGGACAAGTGCTGTCTACTCACATTATTGCTCGTCCTCATGAAAACTTGGAATACGTCCTACCAATTCGTTATACAGAAGATGTAGAGCAGTTCCGGGAAAACGTAAATGCGATTCGTCCCTTCGGTAGAAGACCATAATTTGTAATGCAAATTGCCAAAGTTCGTGGCACAGTAGTTAGCACGCAAAAAGAGCCAACCCTCAGAGGCGTGAAACTACTTTTGTTGCAATTAGTAGATGAAGAAGGAAATTTCCTGCCAAAATACGAGGTAGCAGCAGATAGTGTAGGTGCAGGAGTAGATGAGTGGGTACTTGTCAGTCGTGGCAGTGCCGCTCGTCAGATTCCTGGTAATGAACAACGTCCGTTAGATGCAGCGGTGGTGGCGATCATTGATACTATTCATTTGGAAGATCGCCTGATTTACAGCAAAAAAGACCAGTATAGATAGTCAGTGGTCAGTGGTCAGTAGTCAGTGGCAATACAACTAACCCTCTGGGTGGCGCTCGTTCCTTGCTAACGCTGCGAAGATCGCCAGCTAATCATGGAGGAAACCCCCAAGATACTTCGGGTGACGCTCGCAAAGCGTAGCGTCTCCCAAGGGGAGAAGACACGGCTTAGCTGCGAAGATCGGCAGTTACTTCACTTGGGGAGACCCCAAGACTGTACTGGCTTACAACTGACAACTCACAACTAACAACTGACAAGTGACGATAGAGGAGGAATCTCGCAATGGCAGTCCGCAGCACGGCGGCACCCCCAACCCCGTGGTCGAGGAATTTGGCTGAGCCAAAAATCCATGAAAGCACATTTGTACATTCGTTTTCCAATATTATTGGGGACGTGCGGATAGGTGCAAATGTAATCGTAGCTCCGGGGACTTCGATTAGAGCGGATGAAGGCACACCTTTTTATATCGGTGAAAACACTAATATCCAAGATGGTGTAGTGATTCATGGGTTGGAGCAAGGTCGAGTAGTTGGCGATGACGGCGAAAGTTACTCGGTATGGGTGGGCGAAAATGCTTCGATTACCCATATGGCTCTGATTCATGGCCCAGCTTACGTAGGAGATAGTTCCTTCATAGGTTTCCGCTCCACGGTGTTTAATGCCAGGGTGGGTGCAGGTTGCATCGTGATGATGCACGCTTTGATTCAAGATGTGGAAATTCCCCCAGGTAAGTATGTACCTTCGGGAGCGATAATTACAAGCCAACAGCAAGCCGATCGCTTGCCAGATGTGCAAGAGCAAGATGAGCAATTTGCCCATCATGTGGTTGGGATTAATCAGGCGCTACGATCGGGTTACCGCTGTGCTGCGGATAGCAAATGTATTGCACCCATTCGAGATGAGAATGCTAAATCTTATACAAGTAGTAATGGTATTACTGTTTTAGAGCTGGAAAGGAGTAGTGAAGTGTCGAGCAATAGCTTGGGTGCAGAAACCGTAGAACAGGTGCGCTATCTGTTAGAGCAAGGGTATAAAATTGGCACGGAACACGTAGATACTAGACGGTTCCGTACAGGTTCGTGGACGAGTTGTAAGCCACTGGAAGTCAGATCAGTAGGGGAAGCGATCGCAGCTTTAGAAAGCTGTCTAAGAGACCACGACGGCGAGTATGTCCGGTTGTTTGGCATTGACCCCAATGGTAGACGGCGCGTGTTAGAAACCATTATCCAACGCCCAGATGGTCAAGTTAATGGAACTGCCACCTTTAAAGCGCCAGCGCCAGCTAGTCGTGGCAATAGCAGCTACAACCACAGTAGCAATGGTAACGGCTCTGGCAATGGCCAAATCAGTAGTGATACCGTAGAGCAAATCCGCAACTTGTTGGCAGGCGGTTACAAAATTGGCACAGAACACGTAGATGAGCGCCGCTTCCGTACAGGTTCTTGGCAAAGTTGTGCCCCAATTAACTCTAATTCCACAAAAGACGTGATTGCAGCCTTAGAAGACTGTATCAGCAATCACCAAGGCGAGTATGTACGTTTAATTGGCATTGACCCCAAAGCCAAACGCCGGGTATTAGAAAGCATTATTCAAAGACCCAATGAACAAGTAGCTGCATCTGGTAGCCAAAAATCATCATATAGTAGTAGTCCTGCTACCACAAAGAGTGCGCCCTCTGCAACAGCTACCAGTACCCGCTTGAATTCTGAAGTAGTAGACCAAGTGCGACAATTACTGGCTGGTGGACATAAAATTAGCATTGAACACGTAGACGAACGACGGTTCCGTACAGGTTCTTGGACTAGTACTGGTCAAATTCAGGTTAACTCAGAAACAGAAGCGATCGCAGCCGTGGAAAAATACCTTGGGGAATACGAAGGAGAATATGTACGATTGATTGGTATTGACCCCAAAGCCAAGCGCCGAGTTTTGGAAAGCATTATTCAAAGACCCAATGGACAAGTAGTAGCTCCATCTGCTAGCCAAAAATCATCTTATAGTAGTAGTCCTGCTAGTAGCTCTAGTGGATCTGGTGCAACAGCTACCAGTACCCGCTTGAGTGCTGAAATAGTAGACCAAGTGCGGCAATTACTGGCTGGCGGACATAAAATCAGTATTGAACACGTAGACCAACGACGGTTCCGTACAGGTTCTTGGACTAGTACTGGTCAAATTCAGGCTAACTCAGAAAGAGAAGCGATCGCAGCCGTGGAAGGATACCTTGGGGAATACCAAGGAGAATATGTACGATTGATTGGTATTGACCCCAAAGCCAAGCGCCGAGTTTTGGAAACAATTATCCAACGTCCGTAAAAAGTTGAGAGTTAGGAGTTATGAGTTAGGAGTTATGAGTTATGAGTTAGGAGTTAAGTGTTAGGAATAAACTCTGAATTAAAACTCCTCAGTTCTCACTCCTCACTTCCAACTCCTAACTACTCACTCCTAACTCCTAAGTTTCTAAATTTCTTCCGGCTTCCGAGGTTAAAATTTCATGTCTGTGCCGCCACTGCGCCTACTCAACAGCTTTGAACCTTATATTAGTGGCGAGGTGACTATTGATCCGAGTGCAGTACTGGCACCAGGGGTGATACTCCAAGCGGCTGCAAACAGCAAAATAATCATCGGCCCAGGCGTCTGTATTGGTATGGGGTCAATTCTCCAGGTTGCTGAAGGAACCCTAGAAGTAGCAGCAGGAGCCAACTTGGGAGCCGGCTTTTTGATGGTTGGCAAAGGTAAAATTGGTGCAAACGCTTGCATTGGTTCAGCTTCAACAGTTTTCAACTGTTCGGTTGAACCTGGAGTAGTAGTTCCAGCTGGCTCAATTTTGGGTGACACCAGTCGGCAGATTTATGAGCAAAAACAACTGGAACAATCCAAGGATGATGCTGCTGCTACAAGTTCCCCTAAGCAGAGTCAACAGGAAAAGGTGATTTCCTCAACTAGCCTCTCAGCATCGGCTTTTTTGAAATTTAAACACCAATCTGTCACCCCTGCTGAATCTTCGCCAACTGCACCAAGCCAATCTGCTGCCGTGCAGGAAAACACCAATGGAACTAATTCTAACTTGGAGTCAGCCCCAGAGGAGTCTACACAATCCACTCAGCCTGCCACAGAATCACCCAATAATAGTTTCGGCAATCAAATTTATGGACAAGGAAGCATACAGAGACTATTAGTCACATTATTTCCACATAGGCAAGCCTTGAATGAGCCAATCTCTGACGATCAGTCTGAGTAAGTGTTAATTGTAAGTTGTGATCTGAAGTATGAAGTGTGAAGTATGAAATATGGAATTAACCCTACAGTTCAATAGTGGGGCTGCTGATTTTCATATTTTTTCATCCTTCAGCCTTTATCCTTCATCATTTCTGTGAGTAACTTGGGAAAATTCACATGCAAACTCAGTCATCGCATAGTCAAGACGACTTCAGAGACACTGCTTTAGGTTTAGTATCTACTGCTAGCTTTCCAGCCATAGTTGGTACAGCGGACATGATGCTCAAATCCGCAGGCGTTCACCTAGTAGGCTATGAAAAAATTGGTAGTGGCCATTGTACTGCAATTGTCCGGGGTGGCATTGCTGATGTCCGTTTAGCTGTAGAATCTGGTGTCCAAACTGCTGAACAGTTTGGTCAATTAATTTCTAGCTTGGTGATTCCTCGACCTTATCCTAACCTGGATATCGTGCTACCAATTACTAATCGCCTCAGCAAATATATGGAGGAAGGTAGTTATAGCCGTTTGAGTAACTTAGCAATTGGTTTAGTGGAAACACGCGGATTTCCAGCGATGGTAGGAGCTTGTGATGCCATGCTCAAAGCTGCTGACGTACAATTATCAGCGTATGAAAAAATAGGTGCAGGTTTGTGTACAGCCATTATTCGCGGTTCGGTGGCCAATGTCGCAGTAGCAGTGGAAGCTGGGATGTACGAAGCAGAACGGATTGGGGAATTGAACGCGGTGATGGTAATTCCTCGACCACTAGATGAATTAGAACAAACCTTGCCTGTAGCAAGTTGCTGGATAGAAGAACGTCAACCGTTAAAGTTCCCGATGAATATTAAGGAAGAAGTTGCTGAATTAGAGGTGATGAGGTTGCCAGATTTAGCCAAGCTACCTGCAAAAATTACAGAAGAAGTATGGAATGATGAATGATGAATCATGAATCATGAATGATCAATTGTGAGCAATTTTCATTCAGTATTCAGTCTTCAGCATTCATCTTTAGCTGGAAGGCATCTTACGCTTTGCTTGTTGTTATGATGATAACTGGTCAACACCATAAAGAAAAGTACTTTATTTGAATAAAGGTCATAGATTTTTATCTATAGGATAGCTTATAACTTTGTATAAGCAACACAGCATCATTTGCAAGTATTCAGTGATACTAATTTTATATGTGTTGAATCGCTATTAGAGGAGAATCACCCTTGAACCAAGCGACGCTACACCAGTTGAAGGTGTTCGAGGCGGCGGCACGGCACGGTAGCTTTACTCGTGCTGCTGAGGAATTGTTTCTTACGCAACCCACTGTCTCCATGCAGATCAAGCAACTAACCAAATCAGTGGGGTTGCCATTATTTGAGCAGGTGGGTAAGCGCCTATATCTAACGGAAGCGGGACGGGAATTATTTGCCACTTGCCGACAGCTTTTTGAGACTATAGCCCAGTTTGAAATGAAAGTAGCAGATTTAAAAGGGCTAAAACAGGGTCAATTACGTTTGGCAGTGATTACAACAGCAAAATATTTTGTGCCGCGTTTGTTAGGGCCGTTTTGTCAACTTTACCCAGGAATTGAAATTTCGCTGCAAGTAACGAACCATGAACGCATTTTGGAAAGGATGGTGAATAATCTGGATGACTTGTATGTGATGAGTCAAGTTCCAGAACATTTGGATGTGAATTACCAGGCATTATTAGATAATCCCTTGGTAGTGTTTGCACCTGTGAATCATCCCCTAGCGAAGGAGAAAAATATCCCCTTAGAACGATTGTGTAGTGAACCTTTTATTATGCGGGAACCAGGTTCAGGAACTCGGCGGGCTATTCAAGGCCTCTTAGACGAAAAAGGGCTAAAAGTCAAGGTAAAATTGGAATTGGGTAGTAACGAGGCGATTAAACAAGCGATCGCAGGCGGTCTAGGAATTTCTGTTTTATCTCGCCATACCTTATTGACAGATACAGCAGAGTTCTGCATTCTAGACGTACAAAACTTTCCCATTAAACGCACTTGGTACATGGTGTACCCAGCTGGTAAACAGTTATCTATCGTCGCTCGTACCTATTATGAGTATTTACTGGAGGCGGCAAAGAAGTTTGTACAGCCAACTAATTTTTCTACGCACACTATGCCTGAACCGAGTCAAGTAAACACTGAAGCATGAAGTATGAAGTTACTTCACGCCACTTGGGGGAGGAAGTTGGAATAATCGCCTCTCCCACCCGCTGAAAATTAAGGTAATACCGAGTTGCATTAAAAGGTAGTGGGGGATGAGGGGGATGAGGGAGATGAGGGGGATGTTACTTCCCCATGTCTAGATGCTATTTTTGAACGCAACTTAGTATAAAAATGCCTGTTTTGAGTAGCAAATGAGTAGTATGAGGCTGATTTGCGTTATTGGCCCTTACTCAAAACCAGATAAGCATAGCTCGCAAGAAATCATTACACTGAGAATAAGTTGCCCTGCTGGGATTGACAGTCCTATAGAAACGATGACTCAACAAACTGCGAGAATATGTATCCTTGGTGGAGGCTTTGGTGGTCTCTACACAGCTTTGCGCTTAAGCCAATTACCTTGGGAGTCTACGCAAAAACCCGAAATTGTGCTGGTAGATCAAAGCGATCGCTTTTTATTTTCCCCTTTACTCTACGAATTACTCACCAGAGAATTACAAACCTGGGAAATTGCCCCACCCTTTGAAGAACTTTTACAAAACACAGGTGTACGTTTTTACCAAGCAGTCGTGTCTGGAATTGACACCGACCAGCAATGGGTACATCTACAAGATGGGCCGGAAATCCACTACGACCGATTAGTGCTTGCTTTGGGTGGAGAAACACCACTAGACTTAGTTCCTGGTGCTACATCCTACGCTTATCCATTCCGCACCATCACTGATGCCTATCGTTTAGAAGAACGCTTGCGAGTGTTGGAAGAATCGGAAGTAGACAAAATTCGCGTGGCAATTGTTGGGGCTGGCTACAGCGGTGTGGAATTAGCTTGTAAACTAGCAGATAGACTAGGAGAAAGAGGACGCTTTCGGCTAATTGAAATCAGTGACGAGATTTTGCGAACCTCCCCAGAGTTTAACCGTGAAGCAGCAAAGAAAGCTTTAGAAGCACGCAATGTATTTCTGGATTTAGAAACCAAAGTCGAAGCGATAGGGCAAGACACCATATCTCTAGAGTACAAAAATCAGGTAGACATAATTCCCGTAGATATAGTAATTTGGACTGTAGGAACGCGAGTTGCTCCCGTAGTAAAAACACTTCCTTTCAAGCAAAACCAGCGTGGTCAAATTAGCATTACATCCACTTTACAAGTCCTTGACCATCCAGAAATCTTTGCCTTGGGAGATTTAGCAGAGTGTTATGATGCTGAAGGTCAGCAAGTCCCCGCCACCGCACAAGCAGCCTTCCAACAAGCTGATTATACAGCCTGGAACATCTGGGCAACTCTGAGCGATCGCCCCTTACTTCCCTTCCGCTACCAACAGTTAGGGGAAATGATGGCACTGGGGAAAGATAACGCCACCCTGACTGGCTTAGGAATTAAACTAGATGGGCCTTTAGCATACATCGCCCGTCGTTTTGCTTATCTATATCGGATGCCAACTTTAGATCATCAGCTAAAAGTTGGTTTTAATTGGGTCATCCGTCCTATTATAGAAACACTTTCTCACTAGAATATTTCAATAGGGCATTAATACCTTAGAGTTCAGAGGGAAGGGGAAAACTTTAAAAGGAAAAAGAATAATTCTTACCCCTTCCCCTTCCCTAAAAAAATACTAAAATCTCGACTTCAACTTGCGGAATATCAGTTTTAATGACAAAAATATTTAAAATTATCCAATCAAACTGGTTTTGGTTTTTATTTATATAATGGGCGGTTTTGTTGTTTTTATGGTCTTACGTAAGTGTCATATTTTTTCGTCTGGGCAGTCAAGGGTCAAAAGTCAATAGTACAAAAAATCTTGCTTTTTGAACGGCAGTTGCTTCAAGTCGGCAAAGCCGCCCAACGCACTGCCTCCTCTTGACTCTGGACTATTGACTGCCATCACAGTAAATCTGTGTGCCAGTTGCGTAAGTCCTGGTTTTTATGGTCTTAACATGGAAGACTAGCTAATAACAAATCTGATTTGAACAGCAACGCCAGTCGCTTCCACAGAAAAATACTTACAAGCACTGGCTTTTTAGGACTTAAGCACTTGGTATTATGGAACGACCAAAAGTTATTTTTTTAGATGCTGTAGGCACACTCTTCGGTATCAAAGGCAGTGTAGGCGAAGTTTATAGTCAGATAGCCCAGGAATTTGATGTTACAGTTTCAGCCGAAACATTAAATAGAACATTTATCCAAAGCTTTAAAGCAGCACCGCCGCCTATCTTTCCAGATACAGAACCACAAGATATTCCCCAACTAGAGTTTGATTGGTGGCGGATAATTGCCCTAAATACCTTTGAAAGTGCTGGTGTTATCAAGCAATTTTCTGACTTTTCTGCTTTTTTTAGCGAACTCTACATTCATTTTGGCACTGCCGAACCGTGGTTTGTGTATCCTGATGTCTTATCATCTCTAATCAACTGGCAAAGATTAGGAATTGAACTAGGGGTACTGTCAAATTTCGATTCCCGAATTTACTCAGTATTACAAAGTTTGGGACTGAGCAATTATTTTCAATCTGTGACAATTTCTACACAAGCATGTGCAGCGAAACCCGATCCCAAAATTTTTGCCCTTGCTTTAGAAAAACATAACTGTCCACCAGAGGCAGCATGGCACATTGGTGACAGTATTGTAGAAGACTATCAAGGAGCTAAAGCAGCAGGATTGAGAGGCATTTGGATCAATCGGGAAAAAAGTCAATAGCTTGGTAATTGGGCATGGGGCATTGTTAGGTATTACTAAGTTGTAAAACTTGCACTTCTTGTTGTGGGGAAATTAATGTTGTACCGATTGGTAGAACAGCTAAAGCATTGGTTTGAGCTAAATTAATTAAATTGCCAGAACTATGACTACCGCCAGCTTTGTGAAATTCGTAAACTCCGTTAACTATATGTAAGTTACCCCAAATATAAGTTTCACGCTTACCATCCGATCGCAATTCATCATGCGATCGCACTTTCAAAAATTTTGGTTCCCAACCTTCAGCAAGTCCCGACAATTTCCTAATTGCTGGTTGCACAAATCGCCAAAAAGTTACTAAGACAGCGGCAGGATTTCCTGGTAAACCAAAATATAGTGTTGACTGTTGACTGTTGACTGTTGACTGTTGACTGTTGACTGTTGACTGTTGACTGTTGACTGTTGACTGTTGACTAGTGGTACTTAATTCGGTTGTGGAGGTTGCTTTTTCTATTGTCTGGGGGGGAAATGTGGCTACGGTGAGAGGTTTACCGGGTCTCATTTCCACAGCACGAATCTGTATTTTTGCTTTTAATGACTCTAGAATTTGGTCAACATAATCGTAATCTCCTACTGAGACTCCACCGGAAGAAATAACTATATCGGCGTTTTTTATGGCATGAACAATGGTTTCTTGAAGTGCAACTGGATTATCTTTGACAATACCTAATAATAACGGTTCTGCCCCACTCTCTCTTACCAAAGTGGCTAAGGCATATTGATTGGAATCAACAATTTGTCCTGCTTCCAACAGTTTATCAAGTGTTACCAATTCATCACCAGTTGAAAAAATTGCCACACGCGGATGGCGATAAACATTTAATTGGGCACATTGTGCTGCTGCTAATATAGCAATTTCTTGGGCTTTTAACTGAATTCCTGCTGGTAGTAACTGTGTTCCCGCTTGGTAGAAAGAGGCTTTTTGTCTAACAAATTCTTGCGACTTTGTTGGCGCAGTCAGAATAAAAACGCGGTTTGCTTCTTGGCGTGTTCTCTCTTGCATGACTACGGTATCTGCACCGGTTGGCATCACCGCACCTGTGAAAATCCGGGCGGCTTGTCCTGGCTGAATTGTAGACTTTGGTTGATATCCTGCTGGAATCTCTTCCACTATTTCTAAAATAGCTGGCTGTTCGCTAGTAGAGTGTTGTACATCTACGTAACGTACTGCATAGCCATCCATTGCCGAATTATCCCAGTGGGGAAAATCTAGCGGACTGGTGACAGGCGTTGCCAAAATGCGATGATCTGCTGCCAACAAATCTACAATTTCTGTGTCCCGCTGAGAATTCAACGGTTGCACTAAATTTAAAATTATTGCTTCTGCATCGCTGACTGAGGGCATGGCGAATAACTCCAGATTTTTACTAGGGAGATCCCCGACTTCTTCAAAAAGTCGGGGATCTGATCATTTAAGTAATCTGAGTCCACTGAGAGTAACTAATACTGTAGAACCTTCATGACCAATTACGCCGATGGGTAAGTTGATATTACCTAAAAAGTTACCAACCAACAACAAAATAATAAACCCTAAAGCTACAGCGATATTCTGTTTTACTATACTTTGCGATCGCCTACCCAATTTAATCGCTGCGGCAATTTTTTCTAATCTGTCTGCCATTAATACTATATCTGCGGTTTCTAATGCTACATCGCTGCCTGCCCCCCCCATTGCAATACCTACGGAAGCCTGAGCCAAAGCGGGTGCATCATTGATTCCATCCCCCACCATTGCTACTGTTTGATACTGCTTCTGCAAACTGCGGATGACATCTAACTTATCTTCAGGTAAGAGTTCTGCATACACTCGATTAATTCCCACTGTTTGAGCGACGCTATCAGCAGTACGCTGATTATCACCTGTAATCATCACAATTTCTTCCACTCCCAACTTTCGCAAACAGGTAATAGTTGCTACTGCTTCGGTTCGTACCATATCTGCAATAGCGATCGCCCCCATCACCTCATATCCATCTCCCCTGCACCCCTGGGCTACCCAAACAACAGTTTTCCCCCCATGTTCCAACGATTTCGCCATATTCCACAATGACTCTGGTAGCTGGGCGACATATTGCTGGACAAAAGTTGCATTGCCCACAACCAGGTTTTGCTTATTGGCAATACCAGTAATTCCCTCTCCTGGTATGGCTTGTACCTCCACTCCCCGCACCCAATCTAAACCACTAGCTGCCTGTACAATTGCCTTGCCAATGGGATGTTCGGAACCAGATTCTAAAGCTGTCGCAGCTTTTAATACGTCGATTTGCGAGTATTCACTAGTGGTAATTACTTGAAAAACTTGTAACTGTCCTGTTGTGAGGGTACCAGTTTTATCAAAAGCGATCGCTCGGACTTTGCCAATTTTCTGCAATTGCGCCCCATTTTTAAACAAAATCCCTTGTCTTGCACCATTGGCAATTCCCGACAGCAGTGTAGGCATAATAGCCGCCATCAACGCACAAGGAGAAGCTACCACCAAAAAAGTTAAGGCGCGATAAATTGTAGTTTCCCAGTCCCAACCCCAAATAAATGGCGGCAAAATTGCCAGTAATATCCCAGCTATGACAATTACCTTTGCATATCCGCGTTCAAATCGCTCAATAAACTGTTGTGAAGGCGGTTCTTCTGTTTGTGCTTGTTCTACCAAGCGAATCACACGCTGAATCAAACTACTTGCTGCTGGTTTGTGTACCTGAAGTTTCAACGCACCATAGCCGTTGAGTGTGCCGGCAAATACTTCAGCGCCTACCGTCTTCTCTACAGGTAAAGATTCGCCTGTAATTGCAGCTTCATTCAGAGTGCTGTAACCAGAGACAATCATGCCATCGGTAGGAATTAATTCTCCTGGTTTCACAACTATCTCATCCCCTACCTGAAGCTGAGTAATGGGAACCACCTCTTCTTTTCCCAGATGTAAAACCGTTGCTGTATCTGGTGTCAAACTCATCAAACTGCGGATACTCCGTTCAGTTCGCCGCATAGCGTAGCCTTCCAGCGCCCCACTAATAGCAAAGATGAGTATCAAAATTGCCCCATCAATAATTAAGTGGTATTCCCTGCGCCATAAACCTAAGCTAGCAGCACCAACAGCTGCCACAATCATCAGTAAATCTACATCTAGTTCCTTTTCTTTGATTAAAGTAGTCAGTCCTTCACGCGCACTTTCGTAGCCACCAATGACATAAGCAGCAGGTAACAGCAATAACGCCCATCCCAAAGCGCCAAGATGCAAAGCGAACCATCCGAGGAATAACAGCAAGCCACAAAGTAGGGCTGCTAAGGTATCTGCATGTTCTGTGGTGAATTGGGTAAAACGCTGTGGGTAAAGCATGAGAGTTGAATGAATAACGACTCTCTCACGTTAAACCTTAACATTAATGTCAATGTCAAGGTTTTAAGCACCTAGCCCCGGCGGTTCCCCAACTTGAAGCATGTGGTGTCCAAGACTGCGATCCCTTCACCACCTGCGCGGACTAGCGCGGAAAATCAAGGCTTTCAACCCGCGTAGGCGGGTTTTGCCTGTGTAGCTGCGACTTCCAGTCGCCTAGTGCAAGATATAAGTTAAACTAATTACTACTGTAGGAGCCAGCAATTAATGAAATCACACCAAAGCCTCACTACAAACAATTATGGGAATAGGCTGAGATAACATAGGTAAGCGATTATCTTGCAACTCATGCATATTGTGTTGACGATAAATCTGTACTAGCTGGTTAAATAATTCCTTACCTGTGAAACCATCACGTCGTAGTTTGTTTAACTCGCGGTTGACAGCTTGGTTTACGGAAGCGCGAAATGCTTTTTCTAAAATATTGACCTGATTTTTTACTTCCTCATCTGCATTTGCACGAAAAAATATCCTTAGTTCCCGCAGAATATACCTTTGTCCCTGAGTCAAACGCTGGTTAAATTCCCGTTCTGCTTGGCGATGTTTTACTTCTTCTGCAAATTGGCGTTTGACGCGCATCACAACAACGTTATGGTCTTTGGGAAGTGTCAAGGTAGGGGTGGTATCATCGGCTTTAATTGCACCTAAGATACGGGGGATATCTCTAGAAATTATTTCTCCTTTGTCATCTAATAAAAATAGTTGCTGGTAGCCTTTGATATCAGGTCGATTGGGGTCGGAAGCTTCGCAGAAAATGTATGTCCCCTTTTGCATGGAAAATTTAGCGGTGCGAATACCATGCGGCAAATTAGCAATGCGTTCAAACTCGCCTGGGTCTTCTTTTTGTAATTTTCTGAGAATTTCTTCTGCCTCATTTAAATCTAGAAAATTATCTTCATCCTCAATATCAAATAGACTCAACTGTTTACCTTGTTGTTCGTAAATGGCATACATTGCTTCTTCGTTGAGTTGTTCTGTTTTATCAAGAATTGCAGCATCTTCACCTATGGTATCGTGAATTTCTTGTATTCTGTTTTTAAGTTTTTGTTTCAAACCTAAATTGCGCTCAATGCCTAGTTCTGGTAAAAAGTTGTATCCATAGATGACATCTTTATCACTGCCAATACGGTCAATACGACCAAAACGTTGAATAAGCTTGACTGGGTTCCAATGCAAATCATAATTAATGATTAAATCACCATCTTGCAGGTTTAAACCTTCTGCTAATACATCGGTAGCAATCAAGGTATTAAGTTCTGATTCTCCGGGTTTAAATTTATATTCCTTATTGGCGTTAGGGGCAAACCTTCCTACTACCCGTGCTTTATTTTTGCTGTTACCACTATAAATTACATCAATATCATCGCGCTGACCATCTGGGTTTAAATTATCAGATAAATACTTAGCTGTGTCAGCATATTGGGTAAAAATTAGACGTTTTTTGTCCCTAAGATTGGGTTTATGTAACCATTTGATTAAAGTCTGTAATTTAGTATCTTTATCAGGGCTAATTGGTTCTACTAAATCCAAAATATTTTTCAATATTTTAATATCATGCTCGATATGCTGTTGTAATCTTTTTGCATCAAAATCCGATAGATCATATTTATTAGATACCTGTTTTAATGCGTCCATAAAATCTTGTTCTTCTGCTTGATTATAATCTTCTGATAGCAGAGTTTGGGCTTCTTCTCCGGCGGGTACAAATCCTTGAGATAGTGCTTTTAAAAATCTTTCATGCACTATCAATAATTTTTTGATAGTTTCTTGGAAAGCGTAAACACTCGATTCAAAACGCTTAAATAATAATACCCGCATCAAACCCCGGAGGTTAGCACCTGCACGTTGCAAAGTGTTATAAGGTTCTTGCTTTTGTTTGTCTTTTAAAACATAATTCCACAGCCCATAACGTGCATAGCTAAGTTCGTTTGTGGGTGGTTTAACCAGTTGACGCTTGCGGGACTTACCTATGTATTGCCGTAAATCCTGATACAGTCCTTGGTATGTGTCCTCAATGCTGTATTCAATGGTTTCTAGTTCGCGTTTGGGGAAAAACCGATGTTTACCACCAACGATGACATAAGCGCGTCGGGTTCCGTCTAGGTACTCTCTAAAGTTAGCTGGGTCAACTTGTTGATGAGTTTTTGAATCAAAACCGTAAAAACGTAAGATGTGGTTGCGTGTACGGCGGATAAGGATATGAGAAAGTAACTCTGGTAATTTTTTCGCACCCTTTTCTACTAATTGAAAGTATTCTTTTAAATTAGGTGGGTCTATTGGTAAATCAGTTTTATCATCTTGATGAAATAATTTTAACTGGTAATAAATATCCCAAGCACTCTTATTTCGAGGAGTAGCTGTCAAAAAGCAACAACGTTTAGCTGCACCTAAAAATGCTTCTACGACTTTATATCTTTGAGTATTATTATTTCGCAGGTTATGACTTTCGTCTATAAGTACAAAATCTCTATCTTTAAATCTAAAGTCATTTAATAATGCTTTCACGTCTCCATCATCTTCTTTCAACATTCCCATTGAAAGGACACGAGCATTTAACTGATAAACTTCATTATATCTATCCCACATTTCTATTAGCGGTGCAGGGCAAATAATTAAAGGACGTGCGCGTTCTACTTGTTCAAATCTTTTAATAATTGCAGCGCCAATAAAACTCTTTCCTAACCCTACTACATCAGAAACAAAAGCCCCACCATAATCTCTGATATTTTGGACGGCATTATTAACAGCTACTTTTTGAAAATCTGCTAATTGTTTACTAATTTCATCTTCTATAATTAAATCTTTTGGTGCAGTATCTTCTAATCTATCTTTGACTAAAGCGTAGAGAGTTTTATAGTAAACATCATAGGGACGGACTATAGAACCCGCCCAAGATTGTTTCATCTCTCTCATTAATACTTCATTAAAATCTTCTGCTTCATTCCACAATTCATCAAACCAATGAGTTAATTCTGTATGGTTATCGTTTCCGTGGATGGTTACATTAAGTTCGGTATTATGGGTAATACCCGAAAGGGTAAGATTGGATGAACCTACAATAGCAATCCCTTTTTCTTGACGCTCTAAAGCTCTACCTTTATGATCATAAACAGTACCGTAATCAAAAATATAGGCTTTGGCGTGTAAAGTTCCTTTTGTATAAACGCGGACATGAAGCCGTTTTTCTTCTATCATTTGCACTAGGTTTTTAACCAGCGTCTCGGCTTCATCTGTTTGATCCATTAATTCAATACTAGAACGGATATTGGCTGCTGTTTCATTCGCCATCCGCTTTTCTTCACTACGCTTCGGATATTTTTGTGCTTCGATTTTATCTTCAATCAATTCTAATCTTCGGTATCCTTGGGCGATTTCTTCGATGGTTTCGCGGTTGCTAGTATTGCCAATTAGCAAACGTAATTCTTTAATATTGGCGAGGCGTTCTGCAATAGCAGTGAAGCCAGAAAGGAAGAAATAACCTACCGCAAAATGTGCTGCTTCCGTTGAGTCGAGAATGCGTTTAATTTGGTCTACTAATTTTTGATTGCGGTTGTCTATAATATCGTGGTTAGGCATTGTTCAAGATGCGAAAGCGGTTTTCGGTAAGCGTGAAGTACAATTTTGACCTCTCTGGTAAACCTCTCTCCTTTTAGGAGAGAGGGTTTGAATTGTTCCCCCTTCCCGCTTCGGGAAGGGGGTTAGGGGGTTAGGTCTATTTGCATATCTGTACCTCACTAGATTGAAAATGGCTATAAAACTTCACTGAGGATAACAACAGATAAACCAGGAACATTATGAAAGCCTTTATCGTTGGTGATAAATTGGTTACAACTAACAGATAAAGCTGTAGCAGCATGAATAGCATCGGGTGTTTTGAGGTTACTTGTAGCCCGAAAATTAGCAGCTTGTCGCAGTATTGATTGAGTTATAGGAATTAATTGTATTCCTCCATTTAATAACAATTGCTCGTAAGCATCAAGCAGAAATGTATCAGCATTTTTTAAAGGAAGTACCAAAGTTTTCATTAAAATTAATTCACTGCTGACCACTTCGATTTCTCCTGCTTGAAGTTTTAACCATAATGGTTGCAAAAGCGAGAAATAATTAAGATTCCACTCAACGCTATAGATAGCTACAGGTGTATCTATATATACGAGACTATGAGACGGAAGTACTAGCTGTCCCATGATTCCCGTTCCTCGCGCAGAAGCCTGTCTATTTCTTCAGCACTTTTCGGAGGACGTTTAGCGTGAACTTCTTCAAGTATTTCCACTACTGAACGCTTTTTGGTTGCTACTTTCTCTGGTAATATTACGAATACGTCTACACTGTCGCCTATTTCAGCTTCGGGGATTTCAATTTCTATTTTGTTTCCTGGTAAAACTTTGGTTGTGATACGTAAAGCTGATTGCATGGCTTTTCCCTCAACATTTCTTAATACTATAGGCGAGATTGTTCTTTTCTCTATTGTCCTACAGTCCATAGAGGGCGGCGACGCGATCGCTTATTTCTTTCTCCCAGACTTCACAGTTAACACCTTTTGCATCTAGGCATTTTTGGACTAGTTTCGATATTGCTGCGCGATCTGTAGTAGAAGCGTTGGGGATCGGAAGTTTAGTTACGTAAGGTGTTTGCATTGCTAAAGCACCACCAGATAATTTTGAGCAGGTATTTTGCAAATACTCCCATGCTAAATGAGAATTAAAAACTCCAAACAAGTACAAATCATCTGTAGGAATAATAAATACTTTATTATTAACATGAGTTCCTTTTTGGTCAAACGCAAAAGATTGATAAGTTGCTATTTCTTGATAAACAATTTTAGGCTGATAAAATTCTGAGTAATAGGCAACATTATCTTGGATTTCATACCATTTGTATGAACCCGATTTACGACCTAACCACTTTTCACTTAAATGATAATTATGAGGTTTAGGCTCTAATTCAGTACGCCAATTCCTCAAATGAGCTTTTATTACAGGATAAGTATCTATATCTATACCGCGCCTTGTAAATATCAACCATCTATCTTGATAGTCAATCCACCATTTACGAATATCTTTTCCTTCTATGAGAGGTTTGATAATTTCATGACTTTTAGGGTCTTGAGTAATTAGTTCTTGCCTTATTTTGCCATCAATTACAAAAGCTTTATTTAAACCAGTTAGTACACCACGATAAATCTTCCCATTGACATATTCTCCCAATGAAATACCAGCTTCTTCCATCTTTTTTAGACGATTTGCATAAGAGGTATCAGTTAAAGTCCAGTTTGAGCTATTTATTGCTGTACGTGGTAATTTTTGCCCTTGTTCTCTAATGATTGCTAAAACATCGGGATAGGGAGATTGTAAAGATTTAATTTGTGTGAAAATAGTTGATTTATTAGCTACTTCATTCTGTCCAATAAAAATCATTGGATATGTAGTTGCACTTTTGAAAACAGGTAAATCACCAAAATCTGTAATACTGTGAACTTGGCAATTATCAGCAATATGCTTTCGTAATTTCTCGCCATACTTAGCACGAAACCATTTATTAGGAGAAATAAACGCCAACATTCCCCCCGGTTTCAACAACTGCAAAGCACGAGCATAAAAAAAACAATATAAATCAGATGTTCCGTTATAAGTCGCAGGATAAATTTTTTGTAATGTCGGCTTTAAATCTTTAATTAATTCCTGTCTTACATACGGAGGATTCGCCACTTGAATATCAAACCCACCATCAGCAAAAACTTCTGCAAACTCTACAGCCCAATCAAAACCTTCTGGTGCTTTAGCACTACCATTAGTTATTAGCCTAATTTGAGTTTTTAACTCATTAATTTCCTCCTCTAACTTCCGCTTCTTCCCACCTTCATGGGTTCGCATATATTCAGCTTTCTTTTGCCTATATTGGCTGATTAATTCACTCCTAATCATTCCTGTAGCCGCAGGACTCGGAGCAATTAGGCTATCTCCCACTTCAATTTTATATTTCAGGTTTGGTAGTGGCTTCGGCTTTTCACCTTGATACTCAACAGCAAGCGAAAGCCATAACCTTAACCGCGCAATATTGACTGCAAATACATCTTTATCAATGCCGTAAATGTTATTTTCGATAATTTCTAACTTACGTTGATAAACAGTATTTGAATCTAACCCTTTATTTTTAAATAAATACTGACGTAAATATAATAATTCGTGGAGCATCCCTAATAAATAAGCTCCACTTCCCGCAGCCAAATCACAGCACCTAACTTTCCGTAAAGCTTCTAGTATTGCTTCTGGATTAATCAGATAATCGGGATTATATTCATCAATAAATTCTGCTAATGCATCATGTGATTCGTTTGCAAATTGGGTTTTTAAATACCCTTTTAAAGCCTCACGACACATAAAAGAAACAATCGGCTTGGGAGTATAATAACTTCCAGATTCATGCCTACCTGTGACGAGTTCCTCGAACACCTTGCCCAAAATTTCTGGGTCTACCGCCACCTCAACATCAAGCGGGGTACTCTCAGTAACAGTGAAAGCAAAGCGTTGGAATAAGTCATGTAGAATAGTATCTATACAATCATCTGGGATGATAATTTGAGGGTTTTGATCATCTTCACCTTGTTCAAAAAGACCACCATTGAGGTAAGGTACTGTGCCGATTAATTTTTTAAGAAACCCACCATTATTAATTCCAGCAATGTCGTATTCTTGAGGGCTATTTAGTCCTGAAAAGAAGAGGTGAGAAAGTCTATCTCTATAAAAATTTTTGTCTGATACTCCGTCTTTATCCTGGTAAGATTCCCACAAAGCTGATAAATAATCAGTTCTTGTTTGGAATTTCAACCAACCTTTTTTCTCAATAAAAGCAATAAACATCAAACGGTTAAACAGCTTTTGAGTGAATAACCGTTTACCTTCTGAATCGGTTGCCCATTTAATTAAACTTTCTACTTTCTCAAAAGTTTTACGATACTCTCTGAAAAATTCCTGAGTGACAGCTTCAACATCAAACGCTTCATCATGACGTGTTTGAATATCTAAAGGTGATGCATCTGGAATGCTTTCTAAATCCAACAGACTAATTCTTTCTGTTGCGGTGCGTAATTGTTCCCCTTCTCCAACGGTAATGCGGCGGAATAATCTTCGTTTTTGAGGTGAACTGTCGTACTTGACATTCAGAAAGTGCCAGTGCGATTGTGACTTATTGGAAAATACAAATAAAGCGTAGGGATGTTCTTGCCAAAGATGATTTACAACTACTCTTTCGCCTTGTCTGGATAAATTTTCTGAATTGAGACGAGTGTAAATTATATGAAATGCTTTATTAGTTCCTCCAGAAGCTAACAATAAAGGTTCGCCTTCAACTTCATGAGTAACTGCATCACTCAATTGACGACGAGAAAGTTCTTTATTTTCTCGTTCATAATTCAATTGATTCCAAAATAATCTTTTCAGTACGTCAAGATTTTTTAAATTTTGGAGCGAGTGTTGAATTAACTCTTGCAGTTCTAATGTGGCTACCATGTGTATACCCTGTTACAGTAGTATGTTTCCCCTAAAAGGCGCAATAAATTCTCCCTACGAAGCTTAACTACGCAGGAATCATGAATAATTAAAAGCGCAATAATTCGGCAGTAGTCAGATAAAAATCTGCTGCACTTATGTATTTAAAATTTCAGCGCAATGTCTAGCCTAAATATGGAAAGAATAGCAGCGATATCCTGCTAATTTATTAATAGGTTTAACTAAGTGCAAAATTATGCATATTTCCTAGATATAAATGTATTTTAAAAGGGATTAAATCTCACTTTATTACAGCACTTTTCAGATAAATAAACCTCACCCCCTCTCCTTAGTAAGGAAAGGGGAGTCGGAGACGGGCGTTGTATTCTATTCAAATGAAAATAGCTGTAAGCTTTAACAAATTTAATGTAAGCCACCTAAGACTGCCTCAGAATTTATACTGAGGAAAAAAACGTAGAATGGTTTTTTAGGGAAATCCAGTTAGCCAGTAAGCTTAAATAATTGTTATCCTTTTAGGAGATTAGAAGAAAAATTACTTATAGATTATCAATTTGAGTAAGGAATATATCAAAAGTTTGAAATAATAAATTATGAATGCTAGTTGCTTAACTATTAAAGAATTTACTGATGCAGTTGGTGGTGGCATTACTCCGCGCATGGTGCGACATTATCATCAATTGGGGCTGTTACCGCAACCAGTGCGATCGCAAAGCAATTACCGCCTTTACACCCAAAAAGATGTGATCAGGTTGCAACGGATTGTAGCACTCAAACAGCAAGGGTTCCAACTCAACCACATCCGCCAGATTTTAGAGGCGGAACCAGAAGCAGACACTACAACCTTGACAGCACAACTTCAGCAGCAATATCGGGCTGTGATGCAGCAAATTTGCCAACTACGGCAAACAGCATCAGCACTCGAAGGATTATTAGGACGCGATCGCCATTGTCAAATTATGCAGGCTGAAGTGCTGGCACAACTCAAGTTACTAGAAGTTGAAACCCAAGCCGGATTGGGAGGACTAGAAAAACTTTGGAGTGGCTTAGATGCACAAGTTCATACACATTCAGAAGCTTTTATTGAATCGTTACAACACTTGTTACCTGATTTATCTGAACGTTCCGAAATTGAACAACATCTGATTTCTCAATTGGTTTTAGCTTGTGGTGATGTTAGCTTGGCGTCCTTTGTCAGATTGAGTAGAGATGCGATCGCAGCCAGTCGGGAAGCTCTCAAGTCAGGGTGTGATATTTTTGTAGATATCCCCACAGTTGCCGCTGCCTTGGATCAAACTAGATTAGCTCACTTAGGCTGTCGAGTCACAACTTTAATTGATAATCCCCACGTCACCACAGCCACGGAAGCAGAACAGGAATTTTGGCATAGTCACAAATGGCACTCAAAATTGCAGCAACTCACCAAAGGTTGTGTGTTGGTGGTTGGTTATGCACCCTCAGTGCTGCTGTCAGCTTGTACAGCCATAAATAAACAAGAAATTCAGCCTGCATTAGTGATTGCAATGCCCATTGGCTTTAGCCATGCACCAGCAGCCAAGCGACAACTCATGCAACAAAAAACACCGTTTATCACAATTGAAGGTACATTAGGAGGTGGTTTATTAGCTGCTACTTCCCTGAATGCCTTAGTTGAGTCATTGATTGAGAAGCCACATTGTCATTGTTATCTCAAAGACAATATAGCCTTTCCTAAGCAACTGAGGTACACCTTAACCTCACCCCAATAAAGCTGTGCTTTATCTCCCCTCTCCTTGGTAAGGAGAGGGGTTGGGGGTGAGGTTATTAGATATACTTGGCGCTTACTAGGAAATGCTATATAGTTATACCAATTTGAAAAATGATTGCAATAGATGGATTGGTGAAAACTCACACAAAAAAGGCGATTTCCAATCCCATATCTAAAATAATATTAGCCGTCTTCAGGCACTTCCATTTTCAAAAATATCCTACTGTTCACAGTCAACATTAAAGAATTACGGTTCTGAACTCTTAGGGCTGTGAGATACCCGGCTTGTTCAATAAGTCATATCATGTCCGTTTAAACACTTATGATATCTGTGGAGGTCGGTAATTGGGAATTGGTAATTGGTTTTGAGTATTACCTATTACCCATTACCCATTACCTATTACCAAGCAAACCGACTAGATCGTAAGTAATTAGCCGAACTTGATATCAGGTATCTGACTACCACTAGACGCGCTTTACTACCCCTTGATTCGGCAACTCGAAAGAGGCTGTTGTGGTGATTGGGGCATTGGGATCAGACACAGTAGCTCCACTCTCTGGAGATGGAGGCAATAGCCGATAGTCAGTACGCCAGCGCTGATGATTGAGGTCACAAACAACATAACCACGCTGTCTACCGTTGAAGTACTTGATCCACGGACTTTCTGGTAGAGCCTTCTCAATGCGATCGCTAGCACTAAAGCCTGAGGTGATCGATGTGCCGACGAACTCAGTACCTACTGTGGCAGAATTAGGCTTATTGTAGTCAGCTTTCAGGTCACTTACCCAACTAGAGTGGACATCACCACTAATTACAACTGGGTTCGCTGGCTGACGTTGAGCGAGGAAGTTAAGAATACGGTTGCGGGCAGCTACATAGCCGTCCCAAGCATCCATATTAAAAGCAGTCTCAGAACCAGCCGTCCAGTCATGCTGAGTAAAAACAATTTGTTGAGCCAGAACGTTCCAGCGTGCTTGAGAGCCATTTAAATTACGGAAAAGCCACCGCTCTTGTTGAGTACCGAGTAGAGTGGCATTTTCATTAAAAGCTTCAAGGCAGCGTGGCTCAATCTGATCATTGCAAGGTTGGTTGGTACGGTACTGGCGCGTATCTAGAACGTTAAACTCAACTAAGTTACCGAAGCTTAAACGTCGATACAACTGCATATCAATGCCTCTAGGTTTTGAAAAGTTCCGCAGTGGCATGTGTTCGTAGTATGCTTGAAAAGCAGCAGCACGACGAGCTAGGAAAGGTGATGGTGATTGTTGGTCTGGGTCTTGAGGAATTTCGTCTGCCCAGTTATTGTCAACTTCGTGGTCGTCCCAAGTGACTAGCCAAGGAAATGCAGCATGGGTAGCTTGTAGGTTGGGGTCAGTCTTGTATTGGGCGTGGCGATTGCGATACTCCTCTAGAGTTACTGGTTCACTATCACCTTCATGGCTTCGCAGTGCATCCTGTCTAGGCGCTCCCTCGTAGATATAGTCACCCAGATGAATAACTAAGTTGAGATCTTCTTGAGCCATATGTTTATAGGCTGCGAAGTATCCCGGCTCCCAATTTTGACAGGAAGCGAAGGCAAAGCGAAAACTATTAACGCGATCGCGGGGATTAGGAGCGGTGCGAGTTCGCCCAATAGGACTAACTTCATTACCTACTTTGAAGCGATACCAGTACCACCGGGCAGGTTTTAGCCCTTGCACTTCCACATGGACAGAGTGTCCAAATTCTGGAATAGCCATCTTTTCCCCACTGCGGACAACTTGCCGCATTTTTTCGTCGCTAGCAATCTCCCACTGCACTGGTATCTTATATTTTGGCATCCCGCCACCATTGAGCGGATCGGGTGCTAGACGTGTCCACAAGACTACATTATCTGGAAGTGGTTCGCCAGAAGCCACACCCAAGCTAAAGGGATAATTAGAGAATTTTGGCTGGGCGAGAACTCTATGAGAGAATTGATTGGCGATCGCTAAACCAGTTATACTACCAACCCCAATCAAAACTTGTCGCCGTCTCAACTGACTTGATAGCAAGCCCTCGAAGTTGAACTTCTGCATACACTATGCCCTGATTGTTGCAGTTGAACCACTGCGGAGTTTAACAGTATAACTTTAATACTTCTTTGCAATTAGATTAATTGATTGTTAAACCCCGTCCTTAAGAGGATGTTTGAAAAGTCTAATATACTACTCAGCAGATTAGAAATCGCGTCTACACAGACGAAACCCACCTCCGTGGGTTTAAAAGACCTAATTTTTGGTTAGTCCGCGTAGGCGGTGAGGGGGTCGCAGTCTTGGCGGTTCCCGTCGATTGCGAACCCCCGAACCCGAAGGGACTTTGCCTGTGTAGTAGCGAATTATATTCGCCCAAAACTTTTAAAACAACCTCTAAGGACGGGGTCTTCGTTGCAATACTTATACCACTTCGGATTTGAGATTTGAGATTTCGGATTGTGGAACAATCACTATTAGGACTTTCTCTATAGCCTGTTTTCGGTCAACTACAAATCCTAACTTTGTCTGTTTGTCTATCTCAGCGGATTAGCGGTGAGAGTGTCAATTAAGGTATGTTTGGTAAATAAAATAAATAGCCTACTATGTAGGCTGTGATCACACACTTGACATAAAGCATCGTGAGTGCTAAACGTCTGCCAGAAACCATCGCCCATGTCAGAATTACCCGCCAATCCTGGCAACACGGCTTCCTTGAGGGTGAAGTCAGCGCGGGTGATTTTGAGTGGCATTTCCAATGGCATTTCCGCCGGGGGGAACTTTCCGTTAAGCCTTCTCAAGGTCGTGCTTTAATCAAAGAACCCCTCGGTCGCTTCTTGGAGCAACAAGATTACCAGCTAGAACCTGGAGGAGATTATGCTTTTACTATTCGAGCTGAACTTTAAGAGTTAGGAGTTATGAGTTAACAGTTAGAAGTTATGAATTGATGATGTAACTCCTAACTTTTCACTCCTCACTCCTCACTCCTTTGTGCTGATTGAGTCAGGCGATTTAAGTATCTTTCGATTAAGAGGATGGCAACAATGTCATCTATTGGTCGTGGTGGTTGCCGCATACCCTGTGGCAATAGCTTTGTTAGTCCCTTGGGGGGGAACATCTGCCAATAGCGATCGCGTGCTTCTAAGGTGGTGTAACGCTCATCGACTAAAATAATATTCAACGGCTCTGTAAATTCAACAGAAAGCTGCTGTTTCCACTGCTTGGCTGTAGTTTGGTTGCCCATCACCAACAAGGAGATGGGAAACTTTTCACGTAGTGTTTCAATGGTGGCGATCGCTTCTTTTGCCGCCACAACCTGGTGATAATATAGTTGCCGATCCAGCCCCATGACTGCTAAACCACATTTATCTTTACCTGGGTCGAAGCCTAAAATGACTGGTTGCGTTGGCGAAAATTCCCTGAAGGTCATATGTAATAAAAGGGGACTGGGGATTGGGGAACTCGGGGCCCCCACGACCGAAGGAAGTGGGGATTAGGGGCAATAGGGATTGGGGTTTGAAGCTGTAACTTAATATCTAGACAGACCTGCCCATTTCTACTCATTTTTGGGGAGGTTTTCTCTTGCCATAGGTTGTATGACATCACTGAGGCTTGACGCTTGATGTCTATTTGTCCTTGCTCAAGCCACTTGATAGCCGTTTGTGTCAAAGTGATTGTGAATCTTGTTTTTTCTTCAGAGTAAATTTTCAATAAGAACCATGTTATTAATTTTAACTAACTCATATATTATATGAGGAAAACAACATTGTCAGGTCGATACAATGCAATTAGTTGAGAAGCACATAATTAACAAACAGCACAAGTATTGGAAAGAATGCGATTATTTAGCTTTCCAGTCTAAACATCTTTACAATGCTGCCAACTACATTCAGCGTCAATATTTCTTGGAAACGCACAAGTATTACAACTCAATTGAGATTTATCATCAAACCAAGAATTTAGAGGCTTACCGTTATTTGCCAACTAAAGTTAGTAAGCAAATTGTCCGGAGGATTTCTGAAGCTTGGAAAGGTTGGTTAACAGCATTAACAGACTGGTCAAAGCATCCTGACAAATATCTTGGGCAACCAAAAATGCCAAGATACAAACATAAAGAACTTGGGAGAAATGTTGTAATCTATCCGCTAGATGCCATATCAAAACCAGCGTTAACGAAAGGTGTTGTTCAGCTTTCTCAGTCTCAGATTCAGATACCAACACAAGCTAAGAACATAAACCAAGTCAGGATTGTACCCAAGCTAAACCATTATATTATTGAAGTGGTTTATACAGTTGAGGAGCCTGTAAAATCTACAGGTAAAACGAGCGCAGGTATAGACCTGGGTTTAAACAATTTAATGGCTGTAACATCCAATCATCCCGGTGTCAAGCCGCTTTTGATAAATGGTAGACCATTAAAAAGTATTAACCAATTCTTCAATAAACGAGTAGCCAAGGCACAATCAATTGCAGCGACTAGACAAGTTAAAGAACTTAATAGCAAGCGAGATAGAAGAATTGATAACTATCTCCATACTAGTACTCGCCGGGTGATTGATTGGTGTCAGTTAAATGAGATTAGTCAATTAGTTATCGGCAATAATCTTCGATGGAAGCAAGATATCAATATTGGCAAAAAGAACAATCAGGAATTTACCAAGATTCCTCACGCAAAATTAATTAACTTGTTAACCTATAAAGCACAACTATGCGGTATTGAAGTAGTTTTAATTGAAGAAAGTTATACCTCAAAAGCTAGTGCTTTAGATGGCGATCAACTACCAGCTTACAACAGCAAAACTGATGAATCGCCTGTGTTTAGTGGTAAACGTGTTAAGCGTGGTCTATACAAAACTTCCACTGGTAGAACAATTAATGCTGATACCAATGGCAGCTTGAATATTGCTCGTAAAGTAATCCCAAACTTTATGAATGGGATAGAGGGATTGCCGTTTATCCCTGTAGTCTTAGGACTTTGGACTAAGATTACAAACTTAGTTGTCTAGCATTGTCTATCTTTGGGTAGCTTTGTACAGATTTCTATGAGCGGTAATGGTAATCAACTGAAAAATTATGAAATTTGCTTTGACCCCTCCCAAATTTTAGAACAATTTCCCAGTCCCCAGTCCCCAGTCCCCAGTCCCCAGTCCCCAGTTCAAGTGCTAAAAATTACTTGCCCGTTGATGATTGCCACTAGCCTGACTCTCAAAGGCCCAGCTGTATAAGTGTCCTCTGCCGCGATCGCTTTAATTTCCAATGGTTGGTTATACTGGCTCAGTTGGCTAAGAAAGCGTAAAAAAGTGCCGTCTATTTGCACACTTTCGACTATTCCGGCATTACGCGCGCGAAATTGGGAGGCAGAAATCAGCAAATCTAGTCTTTGCCGCACTTGATAAGATGTCATGGTTTGGGGATCGGCAGTGGTTGAAGCTAGAATCTGACCTCCTGAAAAGACTAGTTGATTTCGCGCAGCATCAGCAAAGAATTCGATCTGCTTTTCTCCTCTGACGTAATTGCCAGCAGAGAAAATTCTGACTACATATTCTCGACCATCATTAATCTGCTTGATCAGCTGTTCAACCTTCTCCTGACTGATACGCAGTATCTCCACATTTGCAGGACTTGTACCAGGTTCAGTTAATTCTATATTGGCATTACGGTTGGCTTCTTGTAAAAGTTGGATTACTGCCTGGCGGGCTACGGTTGCTTGGTCAACTCGAATGACGGCAGAAGCGAGAACTTGACCACGAACCAAAGCCAGCTTACCCAAACGCAAATCCCGGTATGACTGGTAATATTTCTCCAGCCTTGCCACTTCCTGTTCTAGAAAATCCTGCTGTTTTTCTAAGTCTTTGAGGCGAGATTCCCGTTTGGCAATTACTTGTTCTCTCGAAGCGATTTCTTGATTGCGCTTTTGAATCAGTTGATCGAGTTGGGCAATTCTTTGGTCGCGCAGTTCAATTGCTAGCTTGCGGTTGGCAAGTTCGCGATCGCGTTTTTGAATTGCTGTTTTGGCTTCTTCAATCGCTTTGTTAGCTTCTGCATACAATCTTTCGCGTTCTGCCTTCAGTTGTGCAACTGCTGTTTGCAGTTCTTTTCTTTGATTATCAACGTTTTCTAGTTCAGCTATGGCTTGCCGATACTGCGTTACCACTTTACTCAATTGGCTTTGAGTGCCTTGGAGTCTAGCTTGAGTTTGGGCCTGTTGGCTAATGGTACGGTTGAGTTGGGCTTGTGTTTGCTGTTGTTTGGCGTTTGCTGCTTGCAATGACTGATTAATTGCCTGCAAGTCTTGCTGTGCCTGTGTTTTTTCTTTTCTTGTTTGATTGAGTTCCGTTTCTACCTGGCTTCTTTGGGCTTCTGCGGTTTTGAGTTGTTCTCGCTTGTTTCTGAGGTCTTTTTGAATATCTTCTAACTCGAAAACCCCCTTCCGCAATCCTTCATCAGCAGCGAATAAAATCGCTAGGGTTGATGCTGAAATTAATCCACCAGTCAAGATAGTTATCAATACAGCCGTGTTTTTGGGACGGAGATTGAATAATGAGAGGCGGGCTTTGCCTACTCGCGTACCGATGCGATCGCCAACGGTGGCAATCACGCCTCCCAGAATTAAAATTGCTGCTATTAGGATGTACCCGGTGGTCATCTTCAGCTACCGAAATGCTTCCAGATACAGCCTACTACTTTCAATCATTATCTGTGGAGAAGGGAATATTGGCAATAGCTGAGATTACTCAAGATTTAAGATTCACTCCAGCTATGGGTGTCAGCTTTTATTGAAGAAAAATCTAGAACTGAGAATGTAATTTTTAGCAGTTCTAAACCCTCCACGGCTTGTTGGGCTTACTCTTCGGATAACCCATAGGGTAGCCGTGAGCAAAATTTCGATTGCCAAATCGATAATTTCGTGGGGGTCTCAAACCCATTCATTACAAACCAGTGGCACATGATTCTCCTGAATTTTGGCAAAGTGGCACCTTTATTATTACTTCATAAAACAACACACATTACCATCCCTTCCCCTAATTGCTTTTAAGTGAACTGCCTACTTAAGGTGACAGGTTTATGTACAGTGATCTTCTTTTTGTGGATGGAAATCATCTTTTTTTCACGCAAGTCACCGAGTAACCTGGTGACGGTAACGCGAGTAGAACCAATTGCCTCAGCGATCGCCTGATGAGATAACTTTAAATCAATTGTGATCCCATCTGCACAAGGAACACCAAAATCACGACAGAGAATTAATAGAAAACTCACTAACCTAGAACCCATATCTCGGTGAGCTAATGTTTCAATCATCATCTCTGTTTGTAATATCCGCGAAGACAGACCCCGCAGCATTAACATTGATAATTCTGGATTTTCCTTGAGTGCTTGCTCCACTTGTTCAATTGGCGCTGACAGTAATTCCACAGGCGTAAATGCAACCGCATGGTAAAACCTATCTGACTTGTTTCCTGTCAGCAATGACAACACACCAAAAACACTATTTTCCCGCAGTAGTGCTACCGTTATTTCTTCTCCTGCCTCGTATACCCTGGAAAGCTTCACAGCACCCTTTAAAAGGAAATAAACACGTTCGGCAGGATCTCCAGGAAAAAAGATCGTTTTGTTGCGTTCAAACGTTTCCACAACCGGCGGAAACGCTCCGGTCGCCATCTGACGAAATACATTTGCTAGGGCTTTATCTTGTGTCACGATCATCTCCCTTCCCCTACCCAATGCCGGAAAAACAAAAACTGATTACCTAAGAATACACCTGAAAAATCAATAAAGCACCGTCAACCTTTCTGTACTTTACTATACTCAAACCTCTATTTTGATATTTATTTGTTCATAATGATACATAATTTTTCATGTTTTTAGCTACTAGTTGTTATAGGTTCTTGCACATTTGTAATCATCAGGTTTTTTTCCAAAAAATTCATCATATCTTGAGAATATCTTAAGGATTATCTGAGAATTTTTTTATATTAAACATTCATCACAAACAGCACTTACGCACAAATTGCTTGATAGCTTAATTAATTAAACCGCCTTTGCAACGGATCGCTACGCAAACGCGTAGTGTCTGGCAACAGAAGACGCCAAGAACGCCAAGAATTTGTGCCTGTGTGAGTAAGTCCTCCAATAATTATTTTTGCAAATTTTGTGCAAAATAAATACACATGAGCCTGATATGAAGTTGTATTCATAAATCACAACTGGGAGATTGGTAGCAACTTTTTTCATGATCCTCCTCATCCCTCTCATCCTCCGGTTGGTGAATTTCGACTACGCTCAACTACCGCGAAGTCGAACCACATCCCCCTCATCCCTCAATTACAATCTTTGATGGCAAGTCGGTATCAGATTCTAGTATGCTCCTAATGATTGATCGCATTGACAATTTCTATGCTTAATCTGACTGGAAAAAACGCCTTGGTTACAGGTATTGCCAATAACCGCTCCATTGCCTGGGGTATCGCTCAACAACTGCACAAAGCAGGGGCTAACCTGGGCATTACCTACTTGCCAGATGACCGAGGCAAAATGGAGAAAAAGGTTGCAGAATTGGTGGAACCTCTTAACCCCAGCTTGTTTGTTCCCTGTAATGTTCAAAACGATGAACAAATTCAGTCTACCTTTGAAAGTATCCGCGATAAGTGGGGAAAGCTAGACATTCTCATCCACTGTCTGGCGTTTGCCAACAAAGACGATTTGAGCGGTGATTTTAGCCAAACTTCTCGTTCTGGCTTCAGTACTGCTTTAGAAATCAGTACTTACTCACTAGTACAGTTAAGTGGTGCGGCTAAACCTTTGATGACAGAGGGAGGTAGTATCATCACTCTGACATATTTAGGCGGTGTGCGGGCGATTCCCAACTATAATGTTATGGGAGTTGCCAAGGCGGGATTAGAAGCGAGCGTGCGTTATTTAGCAGCTGAACTAGGGCCGCAAAATATTCGGGTAAATGCCATCTCAGCCGGCCCGATTCGGACTTTGGCATCTTCAGCCGTGGGAGGCATTTTAGACATGATTCATCATGTGGAGCAAGTAGCACCCCTGCGCCGCACCGTGACTCAGCAAGAAGTAGGCAACACCGCTGCTTTCTTATCCAGTGATTTAGCCAGCGGAATTACCGGGCAAGTCCTGTATGTAGATGCAGGATATGAAATCATGGGAATGTAATTGGGGACTGGGGATTGGGTACTGGGGATTGGGTATTTGGAAGAAAAAGAAATTTGTGTGAATTAAATTCCTTACCTATGCCCCATGCCCCATGCCCCATTCTCCATTCTCCATTCTCCATTCCCCATTGTCTATGCAAATAAGCGATACCTTCGGCAAGGACTCCGTCCAACGCCAAATTACCATAAATTCTCGCATTGCCTCTGTTCACCGTACTACTGGTGAAACTGATGTGCAAGTTACTATCAACCTTGATGGTACAGGCATCTGTACAGCAGCCACGGGTATTCCGTTTTTGGATCATATGTTACATCAAATCGCCTCCCACGGGCTGATTGACTTGGATGTTAGAGCTACAGGAGACTTGGAAATTGATGACCATCACACCAACGAAGATGTCGGTATTACCCTAGGACAAGCTTTGAGTAAAGCACTAGGCGATAGGAAAGGTATTGTCCGTTTTGGTAATTTTCTTGCACCGCTGGATGAAGCTTTAGTTCAGGTAGCACTAGACTTTTCTGGCCGTCCTCACCTCAGCTATGGCTTGGAAATTCCTACCCAACGGGTGGGAACCTATGACACTCAATTGGTGCGCGAATTCTTTGTAGCCTTGGTGAATCATAGCCAAATGACACTGCACATCCGCCAACTGGATGGCATTAATTCCCATCACATTATCGAGGCGACATTTAAAGCCTTTGCTAGAGCCATGCGAATAGCTGTGGAGATTGATAATCGTCGTGCTGGTACAATTCCTAGTTCTAAGGGGGTTCTTTGAGAAGTGCTGACTGATGACTTATGAGTTATACCCAATATCTGTTCGTACAGTGTTCTTGGGGGGTGAGAAAGATGTTATTTGAGCCACTCCCTCGTTTAGAAAACGGGGGATTCAGGCATCAGACAAGGATTGCAGCCAAGGGCTGTCTAACATCCTCTACGCCTAGGGGTAAAATTTAAAAAGTCTCTGCACTTCTGTTGCCTGTTGGCTGAAATTTAATATTGTCTATTTAACTGGAGATGCCCTTAAATTACTCAGCACTTTGGCAAGAGAGTGCCAATTTACTAGTTGTTTGCGATAATTGACAAACAAATGCGCGATCGCTGTGCTAACGTGTTGGACAAACGCATTTGTCAAACCATTGGGTAAGCTGCAATTAGTAAGCTAATAAGCATTTAGCTTGTTTCAGTTAGAATTGGGGGAGTTAGGAATGAAAATCCCAAAGCTTCCTAAATTTTCTTGATTATACTAAATTGCAGTCGCAAGTGTAACCTTGGTAATTAGTAATTAAACTGAGATGAAGTCTGTTACAGGCCCCCCGCCAGCAGTTCTCACTTCTGAGTTGCAAAAAGTCTATCGCACAGGCTTTTGGCTAAATCAAAAAATCGTATCTCTCAAAAGTTGCTCAATAAAAGTTCATAAAGGCGAAACTTTTGGGTTACTAGGGCCAAATGGTGCTGGTAAAACGACGCTTTTAAAACTGTTGTTGGGGATTGTCCGTCCTACTGCTGGACGGGGACTTTTGTTTGGTAGACCACTGGGCGATCGCGACATCAAACAACGCATCGGCTACCTACCAGAAAATCCCTACTTATATGACTATCTCACTGGTTGGGAATTTTTGCAGCTAGCCGCTGGGTTATTTGGAATTTCTGGAAATGTACAACGTCAACGGATTCCGCAATTGCTGGAATTAGTTGGTTTACCTTTAGCTGATGCACGCAAAAAGCCCATGCGTCGCTACTCGAAAGGTATGCTACAGCGTGTAGGTATGGCACAGGCGTTAATTAATGATCCGGAATTAATATTTCTGGATGAACCCATGTCTGGTTTAGATCCGGTGGGACGTTACCAAATGCGCTCAATTATTCTGTCGCTGAAAGCTGCTGGTAAAACGATTTTTTTTAACAGCCATATTCTCAGTGAAGTTGAGCAAATTTGCGATCGCGTTGCTATTCTCTCTCAAGGTGAATTGATTTGCTCTGGTTCCCTGAATGAATTATTAGGTACTCAAAGCACATATCACGTCAGAGGTCAAGGTGGAGATTGGGAAGTTCTCAAAAAATGGATGCCTGGTCTAATGTTTGATCCAGATGGTTCTTGGCAAGGTACACTACAAGAAGATTACTATGATTTTCTTGGCAGTCTCCGCCTGATGGGTGGCAAAATCATGTCTATGAACTTGTCACGTAATTCCTTGGAAGAGTTTTTTATCCAACAGATACAACAGCAAAACAAATCAGTTAGTTAAATATTGTTTTTCAATGTAGCAAATCTATCTGAGTGTAAAAATTTAAAAACTCAGATTCCCGACTTCTCTTAGAAGTCGGGAATCTTGTTGTTCGCAGTTTAACAAAATTGACTACATAAACAATTTTTCAATAGACTGTTGATGTGAACAGTCTACATGTCCATAATATCCTAGTTAAATTTAAAACAGCAGAGTTTAACTACAAAAAATTTTATTTACTTTTTTAAGTTTAAAAATCCCTAACTACTCCAGATTCATAGGAGAAAATCCATGACCTTCCGCGATGAGTTTAAACTGCTAGTACGCGCCCGCTACCCTTTAATTTACATCCCTACCTATGAAGAGGAGCGGGTAGAAACGGCTATCCGGGAAGAAGCAGCCAACCAAGGTAATCGCCCAGTCTATACTTGGGATTTTGTGGATGGTTATCAAGGTAATCCCAATGATGCAGGTTTTGGGCGGCGTAACCCGCTGCAAGCTTTGGAATTTCTAGAAAAAATCCCGGCTTCTGCGCCTGCTGTGTTGATTTTGCGAGATTATCATCGGTTTTTAGAAGATGTAGCGATCGCTCGCAAACTCCGCAACCTCGCCCGACTCCTCAAGTCTCAACCGAAAAATATCGTGTTGCTGTCGCCACGCATTGCTATTCCTGACGATTTAACGGAAGTTTTAACGGTGGTGGAGTTTCCCTTACCAGCCGCGCCAGAAATTAAAATTGAGGTGGAACGTTTATTGCAAAGTACGGGCAATTCTCTTTCTGGTAAAGTTTTAGATGATTTGGTGCGCTCTTGTCAAGGGCTTTCTATGGAAAGGATTCGCCGGGTTTTGGCTAGGGCGATCGCTTCTCACGGCGAATTACAACCGGAAGATGTCGATTTAGTCTTAGAAGAAAAGCGCCAAACTATCCGCCAAACCCAAATCCTCGACTTTTACCCCGCCACTGAGCAAATTTCCGATATTGGCGGACTGGATAATCTGAAAGATTGGTTGATTCGTCGCGGTGGTTCATTTACTGAGCGAGCGCGTCAGTACGGATTACCGCACCCCCGTGGTTTAATGTTAGTGGGGATTCAAGGCACTGGTAAATCATTGACAGCCAAAGCGATCGCTCATCACTGGCATCTACCCTTGCTACGCTTGGATGTAGGACGATTATTTGGTGGGTTGGTGGGTGAATCAGAATCGCGCACTCGCCAAATGATTCAAGTAGCAGAAGCCCTCGCCCCTTGTGTTTTATGGATTGATGAAATCGATAAAGCTTTTTCTGGACTTGGTAGCAAAGGTGATGCGGGAACAACTAGCCGCGTGTTTGGCACTTTTATTACCTGGTTAGCTGAAAAAACATCTCCTGTATTTGTCGTCGCCACCGCCAACGACATCCAAGCCCTACCGCCGGAAATGTTGAGAAAAGGGCGGTTTGATGAAATTTTCTTTGTGGGTTTGCCTACCCAAGAAGAAAGAAAAGCAATTTTTAACGTTCATTTATCCCGACTACGCCCCCATAACTTAAAAAGTTATGACATTGACAGGCTAGCATACGAAACACCTGATTTCTCCGGGGCAGAAATTGAACAAACTTTAATTGAAGCGATGCATATTGGGTTTAGCCAAAACCGAGATTTTGCTACAGACGATATATTAGAAGCTGCCAGTCAAATTATACCTTTAGCCAGAACCGCTGTAGAGCAGATTCAACAACTGCAAGAATGGGCTGCGGCTGGAAGGGCGCGTCTGGCGTCCAAACACAGTCCTTTAAGCGATCGCATTCAGCGACAACTGCAATAATATTTCTGATGACTGATGACTGATGATTGATGAGTGTGAGTTTTCGCAAGATCTAAAATGGTATTAGTCAAGAGTCTATAGTCGATAGTTAATATTTTTTCACAACTGACAACTGACTATTGACGATTGACCATTGACCATTGACCATTGACTATTGACTATTGACACTTGACTACTAATTATGCTTTCTGGTTTACTAAAATTTATACTAGGTTTTTTCTTAGCGATCGCTGTTTTGTTAGGTAGCAGTGTTGCGATCGCACTCTATTTCATGAATAGAACTGCCATCCCTCCTGCAAAACCAATTTTTGCTAACGATAGCCCCTCTTTGCAAACTAAATCACCGAAAGCGGCTGAGAAAGAAACCAAACGCTCCTCATCTGAAGCTGAGTCTACAGCTTCTAAGAGCGCAACTCCCTCTTCTTCTCCCACAGAATCAGCATCATTGCCACCAGGAGCTTACCGAGGTCGTGTTACTTGGTCTCAAGGCTTGAGTTTGCGAGCAGAACCAGGCCAAGATGCTGAACGCATCGGTGGGGTTGGTTTTAATGAAAAAGTTACCATTTTGGAAGAAAGTCAGGATAAAGGCTGGCAAAAGATTCGTTTAGAGAATAGCCAACAAGAAGGTTGGGTAAAAGTAGGTAATACTGAACGGGTGGAGCAATAATTTGTTAGTATTTGTCTCCTTAATTTTCGGTGCGTTAGGACGAAAGTCCATAACGCACCCTACTGAGGCTATTGTGCTGACTTGAGCAAAAAATCACAGCAAGCGCAAAATTTTTCGGTCTACTGCATGTGATTAATTGAAACCAGCAGGATCGATTTCTCCACGAGTGCAACCTGCCGGAACCGTTTGACCATCCCGTAGGAGAGTTTCAATGGCAGTGTCAGGCTGAATGTCACCTCCAAGGTTAATCTGTAGCTCTACCACCATATTGTTTTTATCTTCGTCAATATCTCTTTGACATTGAACTTGAACCTTGCTTCCTCCTCCATCAAAGAACGCTTGATCAAACTGATTTCGGATCTCCTCAGAGGATAGGAAGTTACCAATATTTCTAGCAAACAAATCACGGACTGAAGAGTTGTTCACTTGATCTAACAGAGCGATGGACTCTTGGAAATATTCTTCTGGTGATTCGCTGTAGCAAGTTCCATGTTTATACCATTCATGTAGATGCAAATTAGAAGCAAATCCTGGCATTTTAACAGCTAGTGCATTGCGTGTTTGCTCAGATAAATTGATTGGTGGTAACTGTGACCATTGATTATCTTTGTCAAGACGTTCGATTTCCTTACTAACATTGCAATAAATATTATTGCGCGGCTGGGGCCATAAACCGTGTAAAGCTAAGTTTGTGGCATCAAACCGTTGTGCTGTTTGACTCTGGCATTCAGGCTTACTTGGCTTTGTTTCACAAAACGATGGTTGCCAGCTAAGGGCAAGTAAATAAGCCTGATTAACTGAAGCACGAGAACCTAAAAGTTGCCCGCATTGTACGGATACCCAGCGAGCGAATGGTTGAGCTTCCTCAATCCTAAGCAAGTAATAAGATGCATTATCTCGGTTTTTACCAATGACTGGATAGGTTTTTTGGGGAGTCAGTCGGATATTTCCTGGGTTGGTTCCGTTTCTAATTGACTCTGGGGCTTCGCAAGCTTCCCCAGCAACAAATTGAGCGTTGAGGGTGATGAATGCGTATGCTGGCCTAGACCACAGGGTTAAACAGAAACATAAAGAAATTGCAAACAACAAACATTTTTTCAGCTTTTGCATGGATATTTCCTGAAATTTAACAACTATAGAAATCAGTTATCAATAGGACTTACGCAACTGGCACACTAAATAAAGGTTAGGGTTGTCAAAAGTCAATAGTCAATAGTCAATAGTTAAAAATTAAGTTTTTTTGGACTATTGACTATTGACTGCCTCAACTAAAAATTTATCACCATGTGCGTAAGTCCTGATCAATTATCTACCCCAATTTAGCTAGGAATTTAGCAACTGTGGCAGCTTGTTCTTTGGTCTGATTAGCGATATTTGCAACTTCTAAAATAGACTGTGTGGCGGCTGTTGAAGTTTCCACTTGGTTTGCAACCGCTTGGGTGAGTTCCTCAATTAGTGTGTTAAATTGAACAGCGATCGCATTAATTTGATTGAGTTTTTGCTCTTGTTCTTCTACTCCTTGAGTTCCAGCGATCGCTCCTTGTTTGCCAGCCTCCATTAACGCTATGATGTCGTTATTTAATGTATAAATTTCTGACACTAAAGATTTTATTTCTGTATTATCTGCATCTAATTGCTGTCCCAAGGTAAGCACTTTCTCGGCTATCCCAGCAAACTCTCTACCTGCTTCACCAGCACGGGTTGCTTCAAAAGCAAGTTTCATGGCATGGAATTTTATCTGTGATGCTACTTCATTAATCTGGTTCGCTGTTTGCAAAAGTTTTTGCGATGGCTGTTCTAAGCGTTTCACCTTGGTGGCTGCTTCTGTAACTGTGAGTTGGGTTGTAGAAATACTTTCTGTAATTTGGTTGATGCTTTGTTGTCCGTCTTGTACTGTGTTGTTGAATTGCTGCTTTTGGCGTTCTGCTTGTTCGACGGTGAGAAGCAGTTTTTGAGCCGAATTAGCTAATATTTCAATTTGATTTTGGGTAGAAGTTACAGAGTTGATTTGAGTGAGTGTCTCAGCACAGAGAGTTCTCACAACTGTTTCACTATCTCTCAAAAGTTCTGAGACTCGAAGTTGCAGTGCTTGTTTTTCTTGCTGCTGCTGTTGCAAAGCAGATTCAACAGAGGCATAGGCTTGCTCTACCTGGTTTAATAGTCTGGCATGGTCGAGAGCAAATCCGACTTGCATGGCTAACTGAGAAAATAAGTCAATCTCAAATTGCTGCCATTGGCGGGGTGCAGAACATTGATGAGCAATCAGCAAGCCAAATAATTGATCATCTTTGAGAATGGGTGCAACTAAATTCGCCTTGACTGCAAACGGTTCGAGTTGCTTGATGTGACAATCAGTTAATCCGGCTTCATAAATATTATTGGTTGCTTGCACTCGTCCTGCTTGGTACTGCTGGACATAACCTTCAGCAAAACAAGGGTCTTTGATGTTGGCTCGTAATGCTTTGGGAAAACCAGGCAGCACTGCTTCTGCAATCACAGTACCATACCAATCGGCGTCAAAGCCATAAACTATCACCCGGTCAGTAGCGATCGCTTTGCGAATTTCTTCAACGGTGGTTTTGAGGACATCTTCTTCGTTGAGTGATTCCCGTATTTGGCGGGTAATGTCCACAAGTAACTGAGTTTGCATTCCTTCAGCATCAATGCGCTGAAGCAATCTCGCATGGTCGAGAGCAAATCCGACTTGCATGGCTAACTGAGAAAATAAGTCAATTTCAAATTGTTGCCATTGGCGGGGTGCAGAACATTGATGAGCAATCAGCAAGCCAAATAATTGATCATCTTTGAGAATGGGTGCAACTAAATTCGCCTTGACTGCAAACGGTTCGAGTTGCTTGATGTGACAATCAGTTAATCCGGCTTCATAAATATTATTGGTTGCTTGCACTCGTCCTGCTTGGTATTGCTCAACATAACCTTCAGCAAAACAAGGGTCTTTAATGTTGGCTCGTAATGCTTTGGGAAAACCAGGCAGCACTGCTTCTGCGATCACAGTACCATACCAATCAGCGTCAAAGCCATAAACTATCACCCGGTCAGTAGCGATCGCTTTGCGAATTTCTTCAACGGTGGTTTTGAGAACATCTTCTTCGTTGAGTGATTCCCGTATTTGGCGGGTAATATTAATCGTTAATTGGGCTTGATTGGCTCTGGTGTCTATCTCTTCTACAAACTTAGCATAATCCAGGGCAAACCCCACTTGCGTGGCAATTTGGGCAAATAAATCTATCTCAAACTGTTGCCACAACCGAGGCGCAGAACACTGATGTCCAATTAACAAGCCGAATAACTCGTCATCTTTGATGATCGGTGCAATTAAATTTGCTTTGACTGCAAATCGCTCTAATAAGCCGATGTGACAATTGCTGATATTAGCTTCATAAATATTATTGATCGCTCGCACGCGACCTTGGCGGTATTGTTCAATATACTCTTCTCGAAAACAAGGATCAACAACAGTCGCCCACAATATTTTAGGTAAATTGGGTGCTGTGGCTTCTTCTACAAAGGTTCCATCCCCCCTTTCGTCAAAGCGAAAGATCACCACACGGTCTATTCTAAAAGCTGTGCGAACTTCTTCAACAGTGGTTCTGAGGACATCTTCAGTGGAGATTGACTGGTGGATGCGACGAGTGATATACATTAATAACTGCGATCGCTCGGCTTCTGTTTCTTGTCTGGAGAACACCTCGTGCAACTGATTTTGAATCAGGTTCATATTTGCCCGTAGTGCCACTAGTTCATCATTGCCTTCAACGCGAATTCGCGTCCCTATTTCCTCTCGACGTATTCTATTCACTAAAGCGCTGGAAATCTTGGCAGCAGAAACAACTGGACGAACGGCACGACTGGCAACACTAGCTGCTAGCGCTCCTGTCACCACGGCTATTACCCCAGTTTCAAGCAATAAAAATAACTGACGGTTCTTGAGTGCAACTTCAGCTTCGATAAAATTTGCGGGATCTGCTTGTCTAGCTTTGGTGATTTCTACCGTAATATCTTTGTTGTAAAAGTAATTTAATATACTAATAATTAGCACTGGTAGTATTGTTAAAGCGATCGCCCAAACAGTTGCTTTCGATTTCAAACTCCATTGCTGCCAAAATGCAAGAGAATGTGAACGCCTTGGGAAATTATTGAACTTAGTCATAAGCCGATCACTTTGTGTTGGCGAGTTCTAGAGCCAGTGGGAACAATATTGGTATTAAACTTAACTGAATTAAGGTGAGTCATGGTTAAAACCTCGCCAAAATTAAATTGGCACAGCTAGATAGTGGGATGCCAAATATACTTTCCTATCTTATCGATATAGCCAATTTTGTCACTAGTTGATACACCGACAGCGCCTTGAGCAAAGCCTGCAAAACGATCAAACTGTGGCGCGATCGCAATTTCCCAGTCTTATTAATATAACCCTATTTGTTGTCAATTTTTACAGCAGCAAGTCCATCTATAAAACTCCTGTCTCATCAAATAGAGGTTGAATCATAATTCTTCCTGTGTTGTTAATATAACCTTAATTTTTGCCAATACATACAGATGCCAATCCTTCATATAAATCTTCAACACTATTAAATTTTAGTGTAATTACGAGCTTGACATTTTTATTAATAACCAAAATTTTGATCCCAATCAAATAGGCTCAAATGTTCGGACATTCATTGGTTTGTTTGACTGTGGATCATCCAAACTTATACTCAGGTAATGCACATATAAATTGTGTCTTATTTATTTTTGATAAAAAGCGTCATCTTTCTTTTCTGAACTTCTACTGTTTAAATCTGCTTATTAAGCGTCTAATAACCTTCTATAATTGAGCTAGCGATCTATGTGAAGTTTAACATTGCCATTCTGCTCTTTTTTTGTAAAACAGTGATAATTGCATAAACCATAAGGTAGATTAATTACCCTAGTTTTTTATTTACTGGATCTGCCTAAATACAGAGTTTTAAATGCAGCCCTTTATTGAGTAGTAACTCATTAATCAATAAATAGTAAATATAAATACATAACTTTCTGGTGTATCAATACGGTTTTTACAGAGCTATTGCTATAGTCTTTTGGGTATCAATAGACTTTTTAGAGATATTTATTGAAAACTATTGAGTAATTAATTTATTAAAAATTATCACTTGGTTGATATCAGTATAATGAAATTTCATTATAAATAAAAGTAAAATTCTCTACTGTATTTTTTAAAGTATACTTAAAATAAATATAAAAAATATAAGTTGAACACAGGCAAGATGGTATATTTTGCCTAGTTATAAATTCAAGTAAGCAGGTGAAATCACGAAGTGAGAGCTGTTTAATCAAGTTAGCCAGAGCAGTATTGCTTTCTATTGATACAGAGTCAAGTGACCTTGTAGCAAATTTGTTTAGCTATCCTGTGGCGAAACAATTATACCGAGGTGATCTTAATCAATAAAAAATCCCTTGTAAATGATGGATTGCTGTTCCCAAAAATCAGTAACACTGATTTATCCCCATTAGAACCTAAATATAGGTTTCATGCCAATCATTGACATAAACAAGTTATTCAGGACTTACGCAACTGGCACACATATTTTCTGTGATGGCAGTCAATAGGAGCCAGCGCGTTGCGGTGAGGCAGTCCGGTCTTGGGGTCTCCCCAAGTCGAGGAACTGCCTCACCCGAAGGGAGGTTCCCTCGTTGATTGCGACTGGCGTTCAATAGTCAAGGGTAAAAAGTCAAGGTTTTTGGACTTTTGACTCTTGACTTTGGACGATTTTTGTCAAAAATATATGACAATGCGCGTAAGTCCTATTATTAAAGCTTTGTCTTAGGACATACTGTAACTTCAAAGAAATTTTTATAACCCAAAAATAGCTGCAAACATTATGGAAGCCATTGTTCATCTTCATCTAGCCTCACTCTACGAAGCATCCGAAAGCATTGATATTATTCCTATTAGAATAAATTTCAACTTTCTGAGGTGGAAAAAGCTTTCTAGCACTGCTGCCATCAAACTTTTACATATAGCACTGACTATAGGGCTTTTGAGTCTAGCTGAGCAAGCTTTAGCACTTCAGAAAGTAGGAAGTAGTGGGACTGAAGTTGCAAACATCCAAAGGTGTTTAAAAAAGTTAGGCTACTTTAATGGTTCTGTCACAGGCAAATTTGCTACTTTAACCCAGAAATCAGTAATTAGGTTTCAGCAAGCCAAAGGACTAACTGCTGATGGAGTTGTAGGTAGCAGTACTCAACAAGCACTGCAACAAGCCTGCTACCCTAGAACTGCTAGTGGAAATACAAATAGCACATTGCGGCTAGGTAGCACAGGTGCAGCAGTCTCCAGGCTACAAAGAAATTTACAGCAGTTACGATACTTTAACGGCCCAAACACAGGCTATTTTGGCCCAGAAACTCAACAAGCAGTAATTCGATTCCAACAAGCTGTCGGCATTCGTGCTGATGGTATTGTTAGTACCAGAACACAGCAAGCAATATCAAGTTCTCTTGGTGTAGGTGGTGAATATCCAGTCCTCTCGGAAGGTAGCAGTGGCCCAGCAGTAACAAGGCTGCAACAGCGTTTGCGCCAGTTAGGCTACTTTTATCCCAATCCCACAGGTAATTTTAAACGCATCACCAGAGATGCTGTGATTGCGTTCCAGCGAAATTCTGGCATACCTACCACTGGGGTGGTAAATCAACAAACTTGGGATGCATTATTGGGTTACTCTCAAGTTCCAGACAGAGGTAATATTTCGACTCAGCAAGTGAGAGACTTGCAACAATATCTGCGTGATTTGGGCTACTTTAACACCGATCCTACTGGTACTGTTGGCCCTTTGACAAGGGATGCGATCGCTCGATTCCAACGAGACAATAACCTCTATGCCGATGGCAATGCCGATATACAACTCTTAGAAACAGTACGTAGAGTATGGGAAAATAGATATGCTAATCAACCAAGCAGAAATGTTCTCACCGTAGGCGACCAAGGAGAAAACGTCAGATTAGTTCAAGAGCGATTAATACAATTTGGCTTCTTTAATGGCAATCCTGATGGCTATTTCGATCAATACACCAGCCAATCTGTAACAGCATTTCAGCAATCTTATGGACTGAATGTCACTGGAACAGTAAATGAGCAAACCTCGCAAGCATTAGGTATTAATAATAGTACTCCAGTCAGTAATCAATCTGATAACAATCGCTATGTAGTAGTAGTGCCGATTAATAATAACGACACACTCTATGAAGTACGTCGATATGTACCTAATGCTTACCCAGCACAATCCAGATTAGGAAATTATGTGAATGCTGGAACATTTAGCGATCGCGCCGGAGCAGAAAGAGTTACTCAAATGTTACGCTCAAACGGTTTAGATGCGCGGGTGCAATACTTTTGATGAGTTGGTATGAATTTTAAGATAGTTAAAACACCCCCAAAAGCAAGCACAAGTAAACCATAACAAAGACAATTTTTTACTCCTAACCAAGAAATAAATAAGGATCAAAGATGAATTCTCAATTTTTTATCCTTGAATACGGATAAAAACATCTCAATTTATTGAGATAAAACTAAAAGGTAAATCCTCACAAATTCAAACTATTCTTGAACTCACTTGGAGAAAAATATGGCAACTATCATTGGTATTAATCAACCAGAAACCTTGATTGGCACAATTTATAATGACAATATCAAGGGCAAAGGGGGTAATGACACACTAATTGGAGATAGTGGCAATGACACATTAGATGGTGGCACTGGCAATGATACCTTGAAAGGTGGGTCAGGTAACGATACTTATATTGTTGATAGCACCGGAGATATTGTCAGTGAAGATAATGGTTCGGGTGGCGACTCTGGCGGAATTGATACAGTCAAATCATCCGTTGACTGGACATTGGGCGATTATCTAGAAAACCTCACCCTCACAGGCACAGCAGCCATTAACGGCAGTGGCAATGCACTGAATAACTCTATTACGGGTAATGCTAGCAGTAACACCGTGTATGGTGGAGATGGTGATGACAGCATTAGAGGTTTTGCTGGAGATGACACAATCTATGGAGAAGCGGGAAACGATAAGCTTTATGGGGGCGATGGTGATGATTATCTTCAAGATAGCCTCGGAAATAACAGTCTCTATGGTGGTGCTGGTAACGATTACTTAACAGCATCTAGCTCTGGTAACAATGTACTCGATGGGGGAAACGGCAGCGATTACTTAAGAGCATCTGGCTCTGGTAACAATGTACTCGATGGGGGAAACGGCAATGATCTCTTACTTTATTCTTTCGATTCTTTAGAATATTACATTGGCAGCAATACCTTCAATGGTGGAGATGGCAATGATAATTTGCTTTTCTCCAGCATGTACATTGACTCGAATTCTTTAACAATTCAGACAGTAGATGGAGGAAAGGGTAACGATTATTTATATGCAGATTATTCTTCAGCTCAGGAGGGAATCCTGACAACTCTGGATACAACTAACACTAATGGCACGATTACAGCTGGCAACTTTCAAATGTTCTTCCAGGATATCGAACGCTTTAGGATTTACGGCACTGTCAACAGTGATAGTTTACTAGGAGGAAATGGCAACGATGACCTCGATGGTGGCTTTGCTGGTAATGATACCATTAAAGGCGGCGCTGGCGACGATACCATATATGTCTACTATACAGGTTACAGTCTGCTCGATGGCGGGGATGGCAATGATATCTTGACTGGTGGTTATGGTGTCGATACCTTTGCTTACAGTAATTACACTGAAGGTGTTGATACTATTAACAACTTCGATTCGAGTCAAGACTTGATTCAGGTATCAGCTAATGGCTTTGGTGGCGGGTTAACAGCAGGTTCACTATCAGAAAGTCAGTTTGTGATAGGTACAGCCGCAACCACGAACGCCCAAAGATTTATCTACGATAATACCACTGGCGCACTGTACTTTGACCTTGATGGGAGTGGCAGTGGATTTACTCAACAACAATTAGCACAGTTAACAGGTGGAGTAACCTTAAGTGCCAGCAACTTCACCATTGTTTGAGTTAGAGATTTTAACTTCAAACAATATTCAAGACAGGACAAACTTTCATTTAATGAATCTGCTTTATGCCTTTTGCATTTCACATTCTACAAAATTGGTTAATTGAGTTAGGATTATTTCTGTTACTGCACGCAGTTTGTAGGACTAAAAGATAATCACTTAACACTAAAAAGCTGTGAAATTTGTCATTTATAAGATGTTTAATCTCTCCTAAAATAAACATCTTATAAAAGTGCAATCGATACTGAACATCAAGAATTTTTTGAATGTGAAGCGCAAAAAGTTTCAAGCAAATATTGACATAATTCAATTGGATAAAAATATGGCAACTATCATTGGAATTGATCAACCAGAAACGTTGATTGGCACAATTTATAATGACAATATCAAAGGTAAGGGTGGAGATGACACCCTAATTGGAGATAGTGGCAACGACACCTTAGATGGTGGCACTGGCAATGATAGCTTATCTGGTGGGTCAGGTAACGATACTTATATCGTTGATAGCACGGCAGATATTGTCAGTGAAGATAATGGGAATGGTGGCGACTATGGCGGAGTTGATACAGTCAAGTCGTCCGTTGACTGGACATTAGGTACTTATCTAGAAAACCTCACCCTCACAGATACAACAGCCATTAACGGCAACGGCAATGCACTGAATAACTGGATTAAAGGTAATTCTGCCAGTAACATTCTCTCTGGTGGAGATGGTAATGACAGCATACTAGGTGAGGCTGGAGATGACACAATCTATGGAGGTGCAGGAGACGACAAGCTTTCAGGGGGCAATGGTAATGATTATCTGGCAGGTGATGAAGGAAATAATAGTCTATGCGGTGGTGCTGGCAATGATCGGTTAGATGTTTCTTATTCCTCTGGAAACAATCTTCTTGATGGTGGTTTAGGAAGTGACAGTCTTTACGTTACTTCTTCCAGTGGCAACAATACCCTCAAAGGAGGAACAGGTAACGATAATTTGTATGCTTACTATTCCAAAGGAAATAATCTTCTGATTGCCGGAGATGGCAACGATAGCTTGTATGTAGACTACTCCAGAGGCAACAATACCCTGATTGGCGGAGATGGTAATGATCAATTAGGTATTTATGGTTCTAGCGGCAACAATACTGTTAATGGGGGAAATGGTGACGATACGTTATATGCGTCCAATAGTTCCGGTAGCAACACCCTCATCGGCGGAGATGGTAATGATCTGTTTGGCATTTCTTATCCTTTTGATAGTTACCCAACTTCCTTAGTAACTGTGATAGTAAATGGTGGGACAGGTTACGATTCTTTTTCATCTTATTTCTTCAATGTTTTACAGCCAATCGTCACAACTTTAGATACAACCACAACTTCTGGCACAATTAAAGCTGGCAACTATGAAATTAACTTCCAGAATATTGAAGCTTTTTCCATTATTGGTACAGACTACAGTGATAGTTTGCTAGGAGGAAATGGCAATGATGACCTCGATGCTGGGAGTGGAAGTAGTGATACGATCAAAGGCGGTGCTGGTGACGATACTTTATCTTTATTTGCTGATTATAATGATTACTCAACTTCCTCATCAGCTGTGATAGTAGATGGCGGGACAGGTTACGATTTTTTGAACGCCAATTTCTACAACGCTTCAGAGGGAATTGTCACAACTCTAGACTCAACCACCACCAATGGCACAATTAAGGCCGGTAATTATCAAATTAGTTTCCAGAGTATAGAGTATTTCAGAATTAGTGGTTCATCCTACAGTGATAGTTTACTAGGAGGAAATGGTAACGATTACCTCAACGGAAGCTACGGTGGTAATGATACGATTAATGGCGGCGCTGGGAACGATTCTATAGGGGTGTATTTTTCAGATAATCCCGACCTTGCTTCTACAGTGAAAGTAGATGGTGGAACAGAAAACGATATTTTATCTATCTATTTTGGGCCATACCCTTCGTATCCCGTCACAATTGTCACCACTTTAGATCCAACTACCAACAGTAGCACCATTACAGATGGTGTCTCTGAAATTAACTTCCAGAATATTGAAGGTTTATCGATCATTGGCACACTATACAGTGATAGTATACTGAGCGGAAATGGTAACGATTATCTCCAGGGGGGTGATGGAGATCTCGGTGACTATAATGGTAATGATACGCTCAATGGTGGTGCTGGCAACGATACTTTATCTGTGTACGGTAGTTATGGTCGAAACCTGCTCATCGGTGGAGATGGCAATGATCTGTTGACTGGCGGAGATGGTGTTGATACCTTTATTTACAGTAATTACACTGAAGGTGTTGATACCATTAACAACTTCAATACGAGTCGAGACTTGATTCAGGTATCAGCTAATGGCTTTGGTGGTGGCTTAGTAGCAGGTTCATTATTAGAGACTCAGTTTGTCATTGGTACAGCCGCAACCAGCAGCGCTCAACGATTCATCTACGATGATACTACAGGCGCACTGTACTTCGACCTTGATGGCAGTGACAGTGGATTTGCTCAGCGACAATTAGCACAGATAACAGGCGGAGTGTCCCTAAGCGCTAGCAACTTTACCATTGTTTGAGTTAGAAACTTCAACTCAAAAGAATATCCGATTTGTAGGGTGTGTGAGCAAGAGCGATCGCACTATCTGAGGAATCTGCGTAATCTAAGCACTTCATACTCTACAAAACTGGATAATTGATTTAGGAGTATTTGTTTAACTGCCCACAGTTTCTATAATTTCCACACAATTATAGAACAAGCAAAGGCTTTGAAAGTTTGTAATTGACCTGTTGATTCTGGTAGAGAATAAACATCTTGTAAAAGTGCAATAGATACTGAGTTTCAAGAATTTTTCAGGCTGTGAAGCGCAAAAAGTTTCAATCACATATTGACTGAATTTAATTGGAGGAAAATATGGCGAATATTACTGGTAATAACAACTCAGAAAACTTGATTGGTACAATTTATAATGACAATATCAAAGGTAAGGGTGGAGATGACACTCTTTATGGAAATAGTGGCAACGACACCTTAGATGGTGGCACTGGCAATGATAGCTTAACAGGTGGGTCAGGTAACGACATTTACATTGTTGACAGCACTGGAGATATAGTCAGTGAAGATAATGGTTCGGGTGGCGACTATGGCGGAGTTGATACAGTCAAATCATCCGTTAACTGGACGTTGGGTGATTACACAGAAAACCTCACTCTCACAGGTACAACAGCCATTGATGGCTATGGCAATGCATTGAATAACTTGATTACGGGTAATGCCAGCAGTAACGTCCTGTATGGTGGAGATGGCAATGACACCATTAAAGGTTTAGCTGGAGCAGATAGTCTCTATGGAGAAGCGGGAAACGACAAGCTTGATGGTGGCGATGACAATGATTATCTCCAAGATAGTCTAGGAAATAATAGTCTCTATGGTGGTGCAGGCGATGACTACTTAAGGATTGAGAATTCTTCTGGAAACAATCTGCTTGATGGCGGAGAAGGAAATGACTATCTCAGTGCTTTCTATGCAAGTGGTAATAATACCTTAAAAGGCGGAAAAGGCGATGACTACTTAAGTATTTATAATTCCTCTGGAAATAATCTTCTTGATGGCAAAGAAGGAAATGACTATCTCAGTGCTTCCTATCCGAGTGGTAATAATACCCTAAATGGCGGAAAAGGTAACGATACTTTAAACGCTAGTTTTTACTCTGCTACAGAGGGTATCATTACAACTTTAAATAAAAACACCACTTCTGGCACAATTAGGACTGGCAACTCTGTAATTAACTTTGAGAATATTGAGACTTTAATTCTTTTCGGTACAGAATACAGTGATAGTTTATTAGGGGGAAATGGTAATGACACCCTCGAAGACCGCAGTGGTGGTGATAATACTATTAAGGGCGGTGCTGGTGACGATTATTTATCTTCGGGAGGCTACTTCGACTATTATGACTATTCTGTCCACTTTAGTTCAGGTAACAGTCTGCTCGATGGCGGCAATGGAAATGACAGACTTTATGCAGACTATTCCACTGGAAATAATACCCTAAATGGCGGCGCAGGTGATGACAACTTAAGTGTTTATATTTCCTCTGGAAATAATCTTCTTGATGGCGGTTCAGGTAATGACAATCTTTCTGCTAATTTTTCGAGTGGTAACAATACCCTAGATGGTGGCGCAGGAAATGACAATCTTGATGTTAGTTATTCGAGTGGTAACAATACCCTAAATGGCGGAAAAGGTAATGATTCTTTATCCGCCAATTTTGACTATGATATAGAGGGTATCATCACAACTTTAGATCAAACTACCACTTCTGGCACGATTACGGCTGGCAACTCTGTAATTAACTTTGAGAATATCGAGGTTTTATCTATTACTGGTACAGATTACAGTGATAGTTTATTGGGGGGAAATGGTAACGATACCTTCTACGGTCGTGATGGTAATGATACCATTAAGGGCGGCGCTGGTGACGATTATTTATCTAAGTTTTATAGTTCCGGTAACAGTCTGCTCGACGGCGGCAGTGGCAATGATTCTTTGAACATCAGTTACTACAGTGCTGAAGTGGGAGTTATCACGACTTTAGACTCAACTACCACCAATGGAACGATTACGGCTGGCGACTCTGTGATTAACTTTCAGAGTATTGAGAATTTACAAATCAATGGTTCAGCTTATAGTGATAGTTTACTAGGGGGAAATGGCAATGACACCCTCAATGGCGGCAGTGGTGGTGCTGATACCATTAAGGGCGGCGCTGGTGACGATTATTTATCTACAAACTCTGGTTCAGGTGACAGTTTACTGGATGGCGGCAGTGGCAATGATAGGATTGATATCTTTCCGTATAATTTTAACTCTACTTCCTTAACTACTGTGACAGTAGATGGTGGCACAGGTAACGATTATTTAAGTGCCAGTTACTCCTCTGCTACGGAAGGAATCGTCACAACTTTAGACTCAAGCAACACCAATGGTACGATTACAGCTAGCAACTATCAAATTAGCTTCCAGAATATCGAGGTTTTATCTATTACTGGTAGTGCCTACAGTGATAGTTTAGTCGGAGGAAATGGTAACGATACCTTCGACGGTGGCAGTGGTGGTAATGATACCATCAAGGGTGGTGCAGGTGACGATTATATAGAATCTCCCGGAGGCGATGAGGGTGACTATGGTTCTGGTGACAGTCTACTCGATGGCGGCGATGGCAATGATTACTTTTCTGTCTACCTTCCTAGTCCATACTCTGCACAAACTTTGACGGTAGATGGGGGGACTGGTAACGATTACTTCGTTTCCTCTTACAACGCCTTCTTGATTCCACAGGGAATCATCACAACTTTAGATTTAACCACCAACAATGGCACGATTACAGTTGGTGACTCTGTGGTTAACTTCCAGAATATCGAGGTTTTCTCTATTAGTGGTACACAATACAGTGACAGTTTAGTGGGGGGAAATGGTAACGATTCCTTCAACGGCGCTGGTGGTGATGATACGATTAAGAGCGGCGCAGGTGATGATTCTATAGCGCTGTCCTCTTCTTCTTCTACAGTAGATGGTGGGACTGGTAACGATCGCCTATATGCCAATTACTCCTTAGATTTTCGAGGAAGCCCTTACCCTTCCAGAGCGATCGTCGTCACTCTGGATTCAACTACTACCAATGGCACAATTACAATAGCTGGCGACTCTGCGGTTAACTTCCAGAATATTGAGGCTTTATTTATCACTGGTTCAGGCTACGCTGACAGTATACTTGGCGGAAATGGAGATGATTACCTCTCTGGAGGCGAAGGAGATTTTTATACCATTGAAGGCAATGATACCCTCAATGGTGGTGCTGGCAACGATACTTTATCTGTGTACGATACTTACGGTAATAACCTGCTCATCGGTGGAAATGGTAATGATGTGTTGACTGGTGCTTCTGGTGTTGATACTTTTGCTTACAGTAATTACACTGAAGGTGTTGATACCATTAACAACTTTGATTCAAGCCAAGACTTGATTCAGATATCAGCTAATGGCTTTGGTGGTGGCTTAGTAGCAGGTTCACTATCACAAAGTCAGTTTGTAATTGGCACAGCCGCAATCACCAGCGCCCAACGATTTATCTTCGATAATGTCACTGGCGCACTATACTTCGACCTTGATGGCAGTGACAGTGGATTTACTCAACAACAATTAGCACAGTTAACAGGCGGAGTATCCCTAAGCGCTAGTAATTTCACTATTGTTTAACGTGAGTTCGATAAACCTCTCCCTCCCGCCCTCCCTCTCCATTTAGGCGAGGGAGGAGAAACGAAAAAATCACGGTTTTACTCCCCTCTCCTCGTAGGAGAGGGGTCGGGGGAGAGGTCAAAACAGCGCTTGTCGAACTCACGTTGAAGTTATCATCACCAAAGCGCCATTCTGCATTTTGGATAATTGCAAGTTCTTAAATAACAAAAATAGCTAACTGCTAATTTTCAAACAACTAGCAATTAGCTATTTATTACAATTAACAATCACTAATTCCCTAAGTTAACGCTTCGGCACCGCCAACAACCTCAAGAAGTTCTTGAGTAATTGCGGCTTGTCGGGCTTTGTTATAAGACAGCGTTAGGGTGGTAATCAACTCACCAGCGTTTTCACTGGCGTTGCTCATGGCTGTCATCCGAGCAGCTAGTTCACTAGCAGCAGATTCTTGTAGCGCCCGTAACAACTGGTTACTTAAATACAGAGGCAACAGAGAATCTAGAATCTGTACTGGATCTTGCTCGAAAATCATGTCCCGGGGGAAAGCCCGGACTTGTTGAGTCACTTTCTCCCGTTCCACCTGGAATTGACCGCCACGAGTTGTCAGGCGGAAGATTTCGTCATCACCTGCTTCTAGTCCTTGCAGATCAAGGGGTAGCAGGGTTTGCACCACAGGACGGGAGCTTACCAAGGAGACGAATTTGGTATAAATTAATTCGATGCGGTCTACTTTTTCCGAAAGGAACAAAGAAAGTAGCTGGTCGGCAATTTCATTGGCTTCTGCTGCGGTAGGAATTTGCTCTAAGCCACTGTATGTGCCATCAATGGGCTGATTGCGGCGTTGAAAGTATTGTCCAGCTTTGCGTCCAACAACCACAAATGTGTAATTTACACCTTCAGCCTGGAGTTCCTTGGCCCGATTTTCTGCACGACGGATAACGTTACTGTTGTAGCCGCCACACAAACCGCGATCGCCTGAGATGACCAACAGTCCTACTGACTTCACTTCCCGTTTTCTTAGTAGTGGTAGGTTGGCTTCTTCAAAGCGCAGACGACTTTGCAGACCATACAAAACTTGTGCCAAACGGTCGGCAAAGGGACGAGTTGCCAACACTTGTTCTTGCGCCCGGCGCACTCTCGCCGCCGCCACTAGGCGCATGGCTTCTGTAATTTTTTTGGTGTTTTTGACCGACTGAATGCGATCGCGTATTGCTTTGAGGTTAGGCATAATTTTAAATTATTTGTCAGTTGTCAGTTGTCAGTTGTCAGTTGTCAGTTGGCAATTGCTACTGACCACTGACTACTGACTAATGACTAATTACGCTGTGGCTTTGAAGGTCTTCTTGTACTCGGTTAGCGCTTCTTTCAAAGCTGCTTCTTCTGAGTCACCCAGTGCTTTGGAAGCTTGGACTCCTTGGGCGTACTCGGTTTTACCGGTCTTTAAGTATTCCCGCAGACCTTTGGTGAAGGTGGTTACTTTGTCAACTGGGATATCATCTAAATAACCGTTGATACCAGCGTAGAGAATTGCCACTTGCTCGTATACTGAGAGTGGCTCATTTTGCGGCTGCTTGAGTAGTTCCCGCAAGCGTTGACCCCGTGCCAACTGGTCTTGGGTGGCTTTATCTAAGTCAGAAGCAAATTGCGCGAAGGCTTGCAGGTCGTCAAATTGCGCCAGTTCCAATTTAATCTTACCGGCAACTTTTTTCATTGCCTTGGTTTGAGCCGCAGAACCCACACGGGATACTGAAATACCGGGGTTCACAGCGGGACGGATACCAGCGTTAAACAAGTCAGAAGACAAGAATATCTGACCGTCGGTAATGGAGATCACGTTGGTGGGGATGTACGCCGATACGTCACCGGCTTGGGTTTCGATAATTGGTAGGGCGGTCATGCTACCTTTACCCAATTCGTCACTCAGTTTCGCTGCACGTTCCAACAAACGGGAGTGAATGTAGAATACATCTCCAGGGTAAGCTTCCCGTCCGGGTGGACGACGCAGTAGCAAGGACATTTGGCGATAAGCTTGGGCTTGTTTAGACAAGTCGTCGTAAATTACCAAGGTTGCTTTGCCTTTGTACATGAAGTACTCTGCAAGTGTTGCACCAGTATAGGGAGCGAGGTATTGTAAGGTTGCTGGTTCACTGGCGCTAGCGGCGACGACAATGGTGTAGTCCATTGCGCCTTTTTCTTGTAGTGTTTGTACTACGTTAGCAACTGTGGAAGCCTTTTGACCAACGGCAACGTAAACACAAATTACATCTTCTGATTTTTGGTTGATGATTGTGTCAATGGCGATCGCAGTTTTGCCTGTTTGACGGTCGCCAATAATCAATTCCCGTTGACCCCGACCGATGGGAATCATCGAGTCAATAGCTGTAATCCCCGTTTGCATGGGTTCGTGTACAGACCGACGGGCGATAATACCGGGTGCTGGAGATTCAATCAAACGGGTTTCTGTGGTTTTGATGTCTCCCTTACCATCGATGGGACGACCCAAAGCGTCTACAACTCGGCCAACTAAGGCTTCTCCCACGGGAACTTGAGCAATTTTGCCAGTTGCGGTTACGGAGCTACCTTCTTGAATTTCATGACCTTCACCCATCAACACCGCGCCTACGTTGTCTTCTTCCAAGTTCTGGGCGATGCCGACTGTACCATCTTCAAATTCTAATAGCTCCCCAGCCATAGCCTTTTCCAGACCATAGATCCGGGCAATCCCGTCACCGACTTGCAGGACTGTACCAACGTTAGCAACTTTGACTTCTTGGTCGTATTGCTCGATTTGTTGCTGAATAATGTTACTGATTTCGTCTGGTCTAATTGAAATGCTCATGTGTCTATATTTTTTGCTTTCGAGACGGAAGTAAAAGGGATTGGGGATTAGGGATTGGGGATTAAGGATTAGAGATGGAAAGAATTTATGACTATAATCTTTTTCCCAGTCCCCAGTACCCAGTCCCCAGTCCCCAGTACCCATTTTCTAGCTACTTAAGCGCAAAGAAAGGCGGCGCAACTGACCCCGTAAACTGGCGTCGATGATTTGCGAGCCGACTTTAATAATCACACCACCAATTAACTCGCTGTCTACCTTCGTTTCTAGTTCTACTTGGCGAGCATTGGTAATGGCAATTACTTTCTCTTTAATTGCCTGCTCTTGGGCTTCTGAGAGGGGAACGGCAGAAGTGACTTCCGCTAACACGGTTTGATTCAATTGCCGCAATAACACTAAATACTGCTCTAATATCGGTTTTAAGAACAAAATGCGTCGTCTGTCTACCAATAGCAGCAAGAAGTTGCGTAAGTAGGGGTTAGCACTTTCACCACCAAGAATTTGGGTGATAACTGCTTTTTTGTTCTCAGCCTGAATAAAGGGGTTGTCGATAAAGTTCCGCAGTTGGTCTGAATCTTTTAACAAATTCAGTAAGGAACGAGCATCTTCACCGAACTGTTCTGTCAGATCTTTTGATTTTGCTACTGACAACAAAGCCTGTGCGTAAGGCTGGGCTATTTCGGCTGTTTCTACATTACTTTTCATCAGCGTCCTCCCACCTGGGCGATGCTACGTTCAATTATTGCTTGTTGAACATCGTCAGCAATACCAGATCGCAGTTCTGACTCAACTTTTTGCAATGCCAAGGCGGCTACTCGCTGCCGCAGTTCGGCAAGCGCTCGCTCTCTTTCGGTGTTTAAATCGGCTGCTGCTGTTTGTTTCAAGCGTTCTACGTCTTGGGCTGCTTTTGCCAACGTGGCTTCTTTTGCCTTCTGGGCGTTTTCTTCGGCTGCTTTGCGGATGCGTTGTGCCTCTGCTTGAGCCTGGGTCAATTGTTCTTGCGCTTGGGAAAGGGCAATCTGTGCCTCTTTTAAGCGCCCTTCTGCTTCCTGAATTGCGGTGGCAATATTAGATTTTCGCTCGCTCAGGATATTGCTTAAAACTTTACGTCCAAAGTAGAATAGTATGCCAATCAGAATCGCTAAGTTAATCAGATTGGTTTCAAAAATGTCTAGGTTTAGACCGAAACCACCTTCTGCTGCGCCTTCTGCAAATTCAGAGCCAACAGCGTTCGCTTCTGCGGCAAGTAATAAGAATGTGCCCATGATACCCATCTACAAGTGCGCTGCTTGCTAATACATTGTATTTTCCCGCAGGTAAATCAACTATCTTGTCCCGGAGGTCAATCAACTACTTTGTCCCGCAGGCCAATCAAGTTTCTTTTCCTGAAGGGAAAAAAGTGCCTTTTTTTGACACTTAATTAAGCGCTCTGGGACTAATGCCCAGATGCTTTGTATGCTTTCACAGAACCAGTTATTGCTAGCTTATCTAGCTGGAGTTGGCCCCAATAATTTTTCTAGAATTTGCCTGCTAAGGGCATCAACTCGTTGCTCTAATTCACGCAAAGCTTGCTGTTTTTGTTGCTCTATTTCCACAGCAGCCTGTTCTCTTTGAGCTTGAGCTTCCCTTTGCGCTTCAGCGATTTTTTCGGCAGTAATTTTCTTAGCGTCAGCCTGAGCTGCTTCTACAGTAGCTTGCGACTGTCGGCGAGCTTCTGCTAGTTGCTGCTCATATTCCTGAGTTAAGCGCTCAGCTTTCGCTAAGCGCTCCTGGGCATCAAGGGTATTCGTTCGGATGTAATTATCGCGATCGTCTAGTACCTTGGTCAGTGGCTTATAGAAAATTACATTCAACAAAGCTGCTAATAGCAGGAACTGCAATGCCATGAAGGGCAAGGTAGCATCGAAATCAAACATTTCTCTCCTCTTTGGCTGGAGTAGCAGTTTTCATGGCTAGCAACATCATCCAACCTTTCGTATTTTTGAGACCCATAGCCAAGAAGGGTCAAGCGATTTTGGATTTTGGATTTGTTCTACTAACAAGCCGAAAGGCATGTACTGAAAACTTTTGACTATCCAAAATCTCTATGACTCAATACCCAATATTTCGGTTGTAGAGGCGTGATAATTCACGTCTCCACATTCACTAAAACTTTTAGGCCTTATCCTGCGAAGGGGTTAGCAAACAGCAGTACTAGGGCAATAACTAGACCGTAAATGGTTAGGGATTCCATGAACGCCAAGGTTAACAGCAAAGTACCCCGAATTTTGCCTTCTGCTTCGGGTTGACGTGCGATACCTTCTACTGCTTGACCTGCGGCATTACCTTGACCAATACCAGGGCCAATTGCAGCTAAACCAATTGCTAGAGCAGCAGCCAGAACTGAAGCAGCAGAAACTAATGGATCCATGTTGATTTTCCTTGCTTTGATTACAGAACTACAAAAGTACGTTAACTAGTAAAGACGTGTTTTTCACGCTGCACCAAGTTCTTAGAAATCGCTCTCGGCGACGTTTTGAGCGGTATGCGCTCGTTGGAACTGTGCTATCAACTGAGAAGCTTAATGCTCCTCATGCTCTTCGCCACCGTGTCCCTCCATTGCCTCGTGAATGTATGCTCCAGCTAGGGTAGCAAACACTAGGGCCTGAATGGCACTGGTGAACAAACCCAAAGCCATTACAGGCAGAGGTACAAATAAAGGAACCAGCAGGACTAGCACCGCTACTACCAATTCATCCGCCAAAATATTGCCAAATAGACGGAAGCTTAGGGAGAGGGGCTTAGTAAAATCTTCTAGAATTGCGATCGGCAACAGCACAGGTGTTGGCTCTATATATTTCTTAAAGTAGCCCAAACCCCGCTTGCTAAAACCCGCGTAAAAGTACGCTAAAGATGTCAGCAGTGCCAATGCTACGGTCGTGTTAATGTCATTGGTGGGAGCCGCCAATTCACCTGACGGCAGCTTGATTAGCTTCCAGGGAATGAGAGCGCCTGACCAGTTCGACACGAAGATAAACAAGAATAATGTGCCAATGAATGGCACCCAAGGGCGGTACTCTTTCTCACCAAGTTGGTTTTTTGCCAGATCTCGAATAAATTCTAGGGCATATTCCATCAAATTTTGGATGCCGCTGGGAATTTTTTGGGCGTTGCGAGTAGCAGCTATGGAAGCTATTACTAGAATGCTAATTACAAACCATGAGGTGAGAAAAACTTGCCCATGAATTTTTAGATTTCCCAACTGCCAATAGAAATGATGACCTACTTCTAGTTCGGCGAGGGGAAATGAATTAAAGGCGTTTAAGACACTAAGCATTTGCATTCTTCAAGCATTTTCCCCAAGGAGCGAGGATGGGATTATTGTCTTTGTGAGCCTGATTTTTTAAGAATCAGGAATGAACGCAGTTTGCACCATGTAGACGAGGAGCGTGGCTTTGTAAGTTAGAAATCCCAAGAATATGGGGACAATCTGTAGCTCACGCCATTGAGTTGCCAGTACGATCAACCCAATAAATAGAGCAAAACGAGTTTTGCTCAGACGCTGTTTCTCACTACCGAGTTGCTCAACGTCTTTAGCCAGCATTCTTAAGTAAACCACACCTGTACACGCCCCAATCAAATAATTCAGAGCAATGTTCAAGGAATAAAAAATCCACACAGAGATAAAAATAATCCCCGTCAAGACAAGTGTGATTACCAACAACTTCTGGTAGAGTTGATAGAACTCTCCCATAGAGTTATATGATTCTGTGTCTTCAGAACCAGGTTTAGCATCTTGTCGCGTTTTGGGAGTGGGTACAACTGATTCTTCTGACAAGCTCACGGGACTTGAAACCAGTACAGTTAAAGATGATGACTGCACATTCAGTCAGCTGAATCATATCACGATCCGGTAACAATACTTTAGAAAAAAACAATTAACTTCTTGTCACCATTACATAAGTTGCAGAAGTCGCACTCACACAAGCAAGAGAGCGATTGAAAGCTGAAGCGGAGATAATTCCAAATTTCTGCTAATTTTCGCCTTTTTCTAGGTGAGTAACTGTCCTCCAGGGTCGTTGTATCATCAGCATCAAGTGTAACCATTAAATTGGTGTTCATCAAATCAGCTGCTTGAGGAGAAATCGCACTGTTGCTGAATTTTGTCAAACTCCAACTTGTTTTGATGTGTCATACCCAATATCTTTGGCAATTCTTGGGTACTCTCTTAATTTACATTAGATTTATCAAAAGCTGCCACTTGGCGATCGCCCATCTCCTTGATGGGGGGATGGGGAGCGGGGGAGATGGGGAGCAGGGGAGCAGGGGAGAGGGGGAGAATAACAACTGACCACTGACCACTGACAACTGACAACTGACTATTAACCCGCTGTCAACAAAATTAGGTGTTGTTTGAGGATGGTTCTGACTCCTTCTAACCCCAGTTGTACCCTCGCTAATATCTCTTTTATTGTTGAGTTGCCATCACAGGCTTGTAAAAATTCAAACTCCTCTTCAGATAATTTGACTATCTGATAATCTTGGTTAAAGATACCTTTACTTGGCCATCCGTCCATACAGGGATTGAGTTCGGGAATTGCTGCTAATAAAGCTTCATCCTCTAACCAATCATTTTTCAGCAGGGGAGGACGACCGAGGAAAAACTCATAATGAGTTACTTCTGGATCTAATAATTCTATCAGGCGGTAGCGTTGGCGATCGCTTAATCCTTTAGCTCTTTCGATCAAATCTGGGGCTTTGCTCAAAAGTCTGTCTAATTGCCAAAAACCAGGATTAGAGAAGCCAATAAACTCCAAGCCAGAAGCATCTATTAACTCAAACAGCGTCTCAATGTTGTAGTCAATCTCCTGGGGATGAACATACATATCCGCAAAGTGTTCATCCATGTGGTTTTCCATTGACCAGCGTTGTTTTTCGTATTTGACAATACGGTTATTTTCTGGTAGGGAAGCAAATATTTTTCGTCCGACTTGTACACCATCGCGGTAGTCGCCTTTTTTGTCACCTTGGAGGAGGGCGATCGCTTTTTGCATGAGTTGAATTTCCCAGCGCCCCAATTCTCCGTAGACGAAGATGTGGAAAAAGCCGCCAGGGGCTAGCTTTTTAGCTAAAGCTTGAATACCACGAATGGGATCGTGGGTATGGTGCAAAACGCCAACGCAGTTAATTAAATCAAATTCACCAGGTAACTGTTCTGCATCGAACAAACTGAGTTGATGAAATTCTACTCGGTTAGCCCCAGAACGCTGACAACGTTCTTTTGCCATTGCCAAAGCACCAGCACTGAGGTCAATTCCCACAACATCAGCTTGAGGATTGAGGTGAACTAAGTACTCAGTACCCACGCCTGTACCACAACCAGCATCTAAAATGCGGATATCTTGCCTTTGAGGTTTTTGACCTGTGCAGAAGCTATGAGCAGCTAGCCAATTCCAGCGCCAATTGTAACCCGGAGGTGGTTCATCCAGCAAAGGGTCAGGCGGAAAAGGGTATGTGTTGTAGAGTTTGGCAACAGCAGCGCTAACAGTTTGGGGGTCTGACATGGTGAGTAAAATCGCAGCAATTCTGAGTTTAGCGAATGCTGGACACTAAAAATAGATCATGTATGTTTTTCTCGAATGATACCAAGTCTGCTGCCCAGACTAATGAAAAATTAAGGGTTTTGAATCCACACAGGTGGATAAAATCTCGTGTAAACGCGACTTACAGTCGCCAACGACTGTAATAAATTAGACTTTTCAAACAACCTCTTAGGCTACTTTCTGTATATAAAAAGATCCTGGTTGATTATTTGGTGTCAGAAATGGACATTTCATTAAGAGTTTATCGTAATGATTGTGGTGAAGATAATTCAGAGAACCGATAATTTTCCAATTATGGTTAGAACTGAGAAAAGCTTCTAATAAGTATTGTTCATTCCAAAATCTTACTTCATCTACAATCCATTTTCTAGGATAATCTTTTGGAGAAAAAATATCGTGGATATGAACGATAACACCTGTTTTTAAAGAGGGCAGTAATTCCAGATATTCAAAGAGAACGTCTCCTTGAGGTCTGATCATGTGAGATGAATCGATAAATAGAATGTCGTTCTCACCCAATTCAGCAAATATATTTTTGCTGACGCTCTCAACTCTCTCTCGAATTATGCTTATTCCCAGTTTTTCCAGCCAGGGCTGTTCGTATGGCTCAATACATATATGGTTACATTCGTACTCAGGGTTTTCTTCCTTGTTTTTCCTGACTGCTTTTGCAGCCATCAAAGTAGAATATCCACTTCCAATCTCGATAATTTTTGATGGTTTTTTGAGTCTTAAAAGGTTATACCAGTACTCAGCATCACCTGCTTCAAAGGCACGGTTTCCAAAATAGAAGACTAAATCATTAGTCTTGATCCTACTAATATCCTTTAGCTCATCTTCAAATGAAAAGCTATCTAAAATTTTTAATTGTTCTTCTACATTCCAATTTATACCTGGTAGAACGCGATCTTCATGCAATGGCTGCGCTAAATACCGCTCATTAAATAGAGGCTCATAATAGTGATCTCGTATTGGAAATACACCAACACTCAGCAAAGCTTTCTTACATAAAGGCAATCGGTATAAACCAGCACGTCTAATGCTTTTCATTAAAAAAGCAGCAGGATAAACTAAAGGTAACAAAAATAAATCAGCTAGAGGTAGACTTTTTATGAGTAGTGTTTTCATCGAGCCTCTTGAAAAGCCACTATTGGATAAACAATTTCATAGTATCATGATGATTCGGTATAAAAACTTTTCATGCTTAGCCTAATCCCTTATTAATGTTCAAATTACCAATGCAATTTATTATCTCTTGAGTAAGGCAATACCAAAGAGCGGATTGAAGTGCTAAGCTGTTCCACATTTAACTTGCATATAATGGGCGGGCAAGATGCCCACCCCACAAGAATTTCAAAAATTTAGTTATGCAAACTAAATGTGCTTTATCTTAGTGCTAAATGAAAGACAACGACAGACTTATTTCGCCGCTCTAAATTATGACACACAAGGTTTTTAATTAAGCCTTGTAAAAAGGGTGATTCTAGCAACGCGTAGACGCGAAGCGGCTTGTCGTTAGACATCGCTTTCGTAGAATATTTAATATCTCAGTATTCAAAAAGCCGAATTGCTCCAATTTGGGATGGAGCTATTTATCATGTTTTTAATGAATTTAAATATTATTTAAATACTATTATTCAAGGCTAAAATGAAGACAAATGGAAAGTGACTTGTATGAGATTTGCGCTTAATGATCCAACCCAAAATCCTGTAGAGGACATCTGGTTATACGCTAAAAACTTTATTCGTAGAGTTTTACCACTTATGCAAATCATTTACTCATGTCAATAAATTATTTGAACTCGTTACTCATCATCAAGTGTTTGACTTGACAAAGATGTTTATGTATGGTTCCTTTTTTTCACAACTCATTTAGGATTGCTATAGTTTGTGTCCTTACCAATTAACATCTGCTGTATATGGCTGTGCGTTAGGCTTTAGCCTAACGCAAGTACTTAAGATTTCCTTGATAAATCAACTCTCATTGTAATTGTTCGTTGCTGGCAATCAACAATCAACAATCAATAACTTCAAGCAGAATAATTTATTTCTTGAAGTTACCAAAAAGATCAAAGTTAAACCTCGTCCTTAAAGACAGGGGCTTCATTGCAGTTGTTCAGTGGGGAAAGCACCAGGTTGTACAGCTAAGTTGACATTTTGTCCATTACGACTTAATTCTAGGCGCAAATTTGAGCCAACTTGGCTATTTTCTACTGCTCTTTGAACACTATTAGCATCTGTGACTAATTCACCATTGAGTTTTTTAATAACATCACCAGCACGGACTCCCGCTTTAGCTGCTGGGGAATTAGGTATAACTTTTACAACTAAGACACCTTTATCTTCATCCACATTCAAACCGCTATTGGGGTCTGAGTTAATATTTTGCTTTAACTGAGGTGTTAAGCCCACCATCTGAATGCCTAGATAAGGGTGCTGCACTTTACCTGTGGCTATCAGTTGATTGGAAATACGTTGTGCTGTGCTGATGGGAATGGCAAAGCCCAATCCTTGTGCGCCCTGGATAATAGCTGTATTCATAGCAATTACCTCGCCACGGGAATTCAGTAGGGGCCCGCCAGAGTTCCCAGGATTAATCGCCGCGTCAGTTTGAATATACTCAACTCGCTTATCTGGGGCACCGATTTGATTGCTACTGCGTCCGGTGGCGCTAATGATTCCAGTTGTCACAGTATTATCTAACCCCAGAGGATTACCGATCGCGATCGCCCATTCTCCAGGTTGCAGTTGTTCTGAGTTACCCAAAGCCACCGTAGGCAAGTTATCTGCCTGAATCTTGACAACGGCAACATCTGTTAATTCGTCTTTGCCTAGCACCTTACCTTGAAAACTGCGCCCATCCTTGAGTGTCACCGTCACAGTATCGGCACCATCAACAACGTGGGCGTTAGTGAGGATGCGTCCATCATTACTAATGATAAAACCTGAACCAGTACCCCGTTCTACTCTATTCTGTTGTTCTGGTAATTCAGATCTAAAGAAGCGGCGGAAAATTGGGTCGTTGAATTCCTCTGGTATCCTACTTTTGATAGTTCTGGAGGAGTCAATTCGCACTACAGCTGGCCCAACCTTTTGCACCACCTGGATCACAAAGTTAGGATCTGTAGCAGCTGGTAATGGGGGGGCTGCATTGACTTTACTCACTGCTAAGTTAGAAGCATTTTCAGATAACTGCTGATGATGTCCAGCTAGATAGCCGCCTGCCAATGTCATACCCGATCCCAGCAGCAGCAACGAAACAGAGGCAGCTGCTTTTTTCCAAGGAGTGTTTTTATAGGATTTCTCAATTAAAGGGCGATCGCTGTCGTCGCGTATTTGGTTTTTCATAGCTGTTTGGAAGGATATTTGGATATATCACTAATGTAGACAGCATTTATGGCAGTTTTGTTACGCTGATGTAGCGTTATTGTGAAAAGTTTCACGACTTACGCAAACAATAGCCAAAATCCTTATTTTCAGAGAAATGAGCCTTAGTAGGGCCATGTTGACGGTTACAAATCAACCAAACTGCGGGGATATCAGTGAACTTGCCCCTACTAAATAATTCCGCATTCTATGCAACGCTTAATTTATTACTCTATTTTAATTGCGCCGCGCTACTAAGAGGATGTTTGAAAAGTATTTTTATTAACATCAAAGCCTCAGAAACCTAACCCCCCTACCCCCCAACACTCACGAGGGAATGGGGGTTTCAAAGCCTCTCTCCCTGTGGGGGAGAGGTTTGGAGAGGGGTTTTTAGTACACTTTACGACTTTTCAAACATGCTCTAAAAGTTAAAAATTTTGTTAAGTAATCTGCAATACCTGATTTCGTATAGGCGATGCTATTAATTAGAGCTATATATTGCCTTATTCCTCACTCAAATCAAAATTAACCCGCTCATAAATCTCACGTAAGGAAATCTGGAAATTGATAGAATCTAGGATTAAAATCGCCTCTTCGCCTTCATATTCCTTAAAAAGCCATTGACCTTCTGTTTGTTTAGTAAATTGTTCCACTGTAAAACTATACTGGTCAATCATTATATATTCATTAAATTCCGAAATTGAACGGTAATATTTAAATTTGTCTGTTTTGTCATAATTTTTCGTTGAATTTGATAAAACTTCAACTATTAATAAAGGATTAGTAATAATTGTTGTACGAGTTCCCTCATATATAGGTTTACCTTTGACAACCATCACATCAGGATAAGTATAGATTCGATATTGAGGGATCGACAATTTCACATCACCAATGTAAATCTCATAATCTTGCCCTTGTATTGTAAGAGGAAATTTTCTACAAAAGTTCAGTGCAATTTTATTGTGGTTAGTTGTTCCCCCTGTCATGGGTATAATTTCTCCAGATCTGTATTCATTTTTATATTCAGCCTGTTCTTCTAATTCCAGATACTCTTCTGGGGTGTAATGGCGCTTCTCTGTTTGTAAAACCATATTTACTACCTCTATTAACTGTATCACTACAGCAGAATTAGGTTTTTTGAGTTGTATTAATTATAGCGAACAGGAATGTCTTACCCTTTTTCTATTTGTGTCTTGGTGTCTTTTGTGGTTTAAGATTTTTTACCACTAAGGCACTAAGACACAAAGTATTTTCAAGCTAGATAGGCAAGAATAATGTCAAAAGACTTAAACTTTGACAACTGACAACTGACGACCCCGACGAGTTAACTTAATTACTGGGGATATTCATGAGAAACAAACGGGACTGCGACTATTTCACCCTCAATTTCTCCCACTTGCACTTTGAAGCCCACACCACCAGCTTTGCTTTTGATGTAACCTAGTCCAAAGTGACCATGAGGAGTTTGTGTATAACTGGTCAGTTTACCGACTTTTTCATCAGCGATCGCGATCGCACTTCCAACTTCAGCCGGGGCACTGAGGCGAATTCCCCAAAGGTATTGCTTTACACCTTTATAGGTATTTAACCGCGCAATGGTTTCTTGCCCGATGTAACAACCTTTATTAAAAGAAATCGTCTGCCATAAACCTACTTCCAGGGGATTGTAATCATCTGTTAGTTCTAAATCTGGCGCTGGTCTTCCTTGTAATATTCGTAACATATCCCAAGCGCGATCGCTTAATTCTACCGCCCCTAATTCTAAAATCTGACTCCATACTCTTTGTTTATTGGAAGCTGGCAAAATCAGCGTATATCCCATAGTAGCCAAGCCACTACCCACAGCTACGACAATATCATCAACTGAGATATGATTCCCGTAGGGTTGACCAATAATTGCCCCTGCACCCAGCTTTTCTATCACCGCGTCACTGCCTGGCCCGACTAAGCTAAAGGTAGCAGTTTCATCGGTGACATCGGTTAACTGTACTTTGTCAGCAAAGAAAATATAACGGTCTAGCCATTGCATCAAAAACTCACGTCGGCTGGGTGAAACTAGCAACAACACGGCATCATCAAGAACATAAGCAGTTGCTAAGTCAATTGTACGGGCTGTGGATGTCACCATTACAGTATCACAACCCTGTCCTGGCTTGAGACTTTGGAAATCGTTAGTACTTTGGTTGTGTAAAAAGCGGAGACGGTCATCATCAGAAACACGGATACGTCCCCAAAAAGAGCGATCGCATACAGCAACCCCTGCTGTTGCGGCTTGGATAGCTGCTGCGTCTTTACCGTCAATTGCAGATGTGGCCATAGTGGTGAAGAGTGCCCTGTTTCAATGTTTTTGCATTGGCAATCTTAGCAAAGAATGACGGCTGCTGCGATCGCTGTATATGGTATGAAGTTACAAATACAACAAATTTCAAAAATCATGTATAAGAGGATGTTTTAAAAGTGGAGGGCTGTTGTAAGAAAACTCACAAGGCTTAAGCTGAAATTTGTATAAGAATCAGCACCTCGTGAGCGAATGACTAAAGCATATCCTAGCAACTTGACATGGGAGCAGTGGGAATTAATCGCACAAGAGTTTCCACAAGCAAAACCAGGCGGTCGAAAGCGTACTGTAGCATTATTTACTGTCGTCAATGCCATCCTTTACGTGTTATGTCAGGGATGTACATGGCGAGCCTTACCGGGTGATTTTCCAGCATGGTCAACTGTTTATGGCTATTTTTGGAGATGGAGTAAAGATGGTACATGGTTAAAGATTCACGATAAACTTGTGCCTTGGGTTCGGGTTGATGCGGGACGTGAACCTAGTCCAACAGATACGCAGCTGTTGACAGTCAATCAGTGGAAACAGCAACTATGATTTCAATCGATGTAGGTTATGACGCAGGTAAAAAGATACACGGGCGTAAACGACATTTGACCGTTGATTTACTAGGGCTAGTTTTACGGGTTTTGGTGACATCTGCTAGCCTTCCAGAGCGACAAGGAGCAAAACTTGTCCTCCAACGAGTTCATGACACAGGTAATCAGGTAAAACGATTGAATACCATTTGGATGGATGGAGGATACCGAGGAGAAGAATTTATGCGGTGGGTGATGGATATGTTTCGGTGGATTGTTGAAATCGTACTCCGACCCTTGGAACAAAAGGGTTTTACCATATTACCAAAGCGTTGGGTTGTGGAGCGCACTTTTGGCTGGCTTAATTGGTGTCGGCGTTTGAGTAAGGATTATGAACGCCTTCCTGAAACCTCAGAGACATTCATCTATATTGCCATGATTCGTATTATGGTCAGACGACTTGCATGATTTTTGACTGGCTCCAACTTTTAAAACATCCTCTTAGTTTCAAGGGCTGAATTGCTACTTAAAAAAGCCAAAGAACTGTCAAAGGTTAGCTAGTGAGCGCAGTCAGAGTCAAGGAACGCAATCATAACATGTACGCTTGATTACTTATTAAACCCACTGAACCCCACCCCGCCAAAGCTATGCTTTGTCTCCCCTCCCCGTCAACGGGGAGGGGATTAAGGGGTGGGGTGCAATGACTGTGGAAATCATAATTAATTAACCGAACTTGATATCAAATTCGCATCGCAGGAGAGATTTACGACCTATGAAAATAGTTGAGATTGCAGAAGCAACCGCAGCGCTGGCTGGATATACTTCAGAACTTGCTGATCAGCCAGTGATAATTACTAGCAATGGTCAGCCAATTGCTGCATTAGTCACTTTGGAAAATATCGATTTTGAAACAATTTCTTTGAGAGTAATCCAAAATTTCTTGAGTTGATAGAGCGATCGCGCCCTCATTCCGAAGGTGGAATTTCCAGCACAGAAATGCGGCGTAGACTAGGGTTGAGTGAGGTTTAAAAAATAGCAATAAAAAAGAGGTCAACCCAGACCTCTTTGAAACTCCCTAAAATAATCTTCGGTCTATATATAAGAATTACGCCAACCCGGTATTAGCACCTTGCTTACCTGTAGCTAGTTCTACCTTCACAATTTTGCCGCCTGCTTTTTGAATCCGTTGCTGTTCGCTGAACCAGTTTTCATAAGGAACAAGCTTGGTGAAGTAGGTATTTTGTAGTTCGCGTTGGGTACGAATCCGGGTTTGGCTGGGAACACAAGCAGTAATTTTAAATAACCGCGCCATGTTTTAAATCTCCTGTGGTAACTGTGAAAACTTTTTTATTTCAAAAAAACGGGAGTATGTATTTTACTCAAATTTTAAAATCATTTATTCCAAGGCTGGAAATCAAGCATCAATACTAGAACGTTAACACTCATTATTGACTCATTCAACAAGATAAGCGACAAAACTCTCTAGCACTCACGATTGATTTCCAGACCTTAACTTTGCACCTAAATACTTCAGTGCAAACTAGCTCTTAGCTCAAGCCAGAGGAGATATAGTCTAAGTAAGTACCCATTTCCTTACCTGCATCTGCACCAACCAAAGCAGCAGTTACTTCTTTGATTGCTTGGATAGCTTGTACAGTAGGGCCAACGGGAACACCCAAAGAGTTGTAGGTTTCCTTCAAGCCATTGAGTACGCGCTCATCTAGGATGGAAGGATCGCCAGCTAACATAGCATAGGTAGCATAGCGGAGGTAGTAGTCCAAATCGCGGATGCAAGCAGCATAGCGACGGGTGGTGTACATGTTACCACCGGGACGGGTGATGTCAGAGTACAGCAAGGACTTTGCAACAGCTTCTTTAACGATCGCAGCTGCGTTAGCGCTGATTGTGGTAGCAGCACGGACGCGTAGTTCACCACTTGAGAAGTAAGCTTTCAACTTCGACAAAGCAGTTGCATCTAAGTACTTACCTTGAACGTCCGCAGAGTTAATTACAGCGGTAATAGCGTCTTGAGCCATGTTGTTAATTCCTTATTTCCAATCGTATTGCAATACTTTTGTTTCGTGCCAAGGAAACAGCTTTAGCCGCCTAAAGCACCAATTAGGTAGTCAAAATAGGCACCAGCTTCACTAGCGTCTTCACCAGACAGCAAGCTGCTTGCTCCATTCTTCAGCCCACGGATACCTTCAATAATGCCATCGATGGGAGTGCCGAGGGACTTGTACATTTCACGAGCGCCTACAACGCCAATTTCTTCGATGGGGGTAACATCACCAGAAACGATACCGTAGGTAACGAGGCGGAGGTAATAGTCTAGGTCACGCAGACAAGTAGCTGTCATTTCTTGACCGTAAGCGTTGCCACCAGGAGACACAACATCAGGGCGTTTTTGGAACACTTGGTCACCTGCGCTCTTCACAATCCGCTCGCGGCTCTGGGTCAAAATATCAGCAATGCGGACGCGACGCTCACCACTTGTAACAAAGCTCTTGATCCGATCCAGTTCGCCAGGGCTGAGGTAGCGAGCTTCTGCATCAGCATTCACGATGGACTTCGTGACGATACTCATTAATGGATTCCTCCAATACGAATGAAACCAGAATTTGATTGAACAGGGGCAACTTTACATTGCTCCCTTCCGCTGTATATTTTCCGGCATTGTGTTGAGCATTTATGACTGCTCTTAACACTTTGTAATATTCCTTTCAGATTTACAACAAATTGGGTACTGGAGATTGGGTATTGGGAATTGGTAATTGGTAATTGGGCATGGGGAAAGATTTTCCTATTCCCCAGTCCCCAGTCACCAGTCCCCAGCCCCCAGTCCCTAATCCCTAATCAGCCTGTACGCTACCTAAGTAGTTACCATCTGGTAAGGATGGAAAGCGCTGGTAAGGCACTACATCTTCACCAAAGTAGCGGACATACTCTGGGCTATCGACAATTGCTTCTACAGCACCTCGCAAGCCACGAATAGACAACAACTCGTTATAGGTACGAATTTCGTCCTGAGTTGCTGTTGCGCGTCCTAGCAGGTGGCGGAATAGGAACTCAACCACCTTGGTGTTGGGGTAAGGTGTACAGAAGCGTTGGCAATAGATTTCCGAACTAGCCAGTTCTCTAACAAACTCCCGCACAGAAATTTGCCGATTCTGCAATTTGCTGTCCAATTCAGTGCAGCGGAAATTATCAGGAACTTCACTGCCAAATAGATCTAGCACTTGAGAGTAAATAGCAGCGATCGCTTGTTGCATTTCTGCTGCGTTAGCACCAACACTCAAGCGGTAAATCCGTGCAGATTGGCGACGATCTACTGACTGTGGAACAGCATAGTTACTGGAACGACCCAATCCTACAGTCAACGGTTCACTGCTTTGAGTTGATACATCTGCGATCGCTAAGCGCGGTTTGACTGGCTCAAAGCTAGGTACAACCACATCATCATTTTGCTTGGTTAGCTGGTTGTACAACTTCTCAGTATTCGGGAAGTTTGCCGCTGGTAAAGTCGGGAAGCGACGGTAAGGAACCGTATCTTCGCCAAACACCTCAGCATATTCCTGACTACCGACGATCGCAGTGATAAAGGCGCGAATTCCTTGAGTTGCCAGAATTTGGTTATATTTGCGGATTTCTGCCTGGTCTAGAGGCGCTCTTCCCAAAAAGTGTTTTGTTCCCAGTTCAATCACCTTGGTGTTGGGATAAGGCGTGTAGAACTCTTTGCGGTAAAGGCTGGAATAACCTAAACCTTCAATGAACTCTTTAACAGTAATCTCGCCATTCCCTAACTTACTTTCCAAAGCTTTGAATTCTCCGGAAGAAGCGATGTAGGGTGCAATATCACGCTCGAAAATCTGGCGATAGGCAGCACTGATTGCAGTTTGTACCGCAACTTTGTCCTTGATACCTGCCACCAACTTGAAGATTTTCGTTTGTTCGCGCTGTTTGGAAACACCTTGATTGATCCGAGCCTGAACATCGGGTTCTGTCCGTGTTTGAGTAACTGTACCCAATGTGACAAACAGTGGTGTTTCTTGCTTCTGGATTGAAGGAGTAATATCCTCGCGAATACTGCCAACTCGTAGTGACCTCTGGGACACACCAGCAGGTGTCAAATACCGTTCGTATGGAACTGTATCTTCACCAAATGCCTCACTGTATTCGACGCTGTTGATAATCTCATCAACCACTGCATAGAAACCTTTCTTAGCAGCGATATCAAAGTACTTATTCGTTTCCTGACGACCGTAGGTGGGACGACCTAACAAGCGCCGATGGATGTACTCAATCGCCTTCATCACATACAAAGATGTCCAGTAGGTCTTGCGGAAAACATCCGACTTAGCCAAACCGCGAATAAACTCGCGTACAGAGATGTCCCCGTTTTCTAGCTTGATTTCCAATACCTTCTGGCGCTGGCCTTCGTAGACATCGCGACCGAAAACTTGCAAGTAAGCAGCTTTAATCACTGCTTGCGTGGAAGTTTCGGAGAATTTGATGCTGGAACCCTTGCCAACTTTTTTGCCGATTGTGCCAGGAATTTGATCCAGCTTGAACACCTTGGCACCCAAACTACCAGGTGCTACACCCCGCGCTTCAGGATTGCTATTTTGGTTATTGATACCAGGCCCTTGGTGAACCAAGATGCGCTTAGTATCTTTTCCAAAGAAAGCTGGTCTGGTGCTGGGGTTGCGAGTTTCTTTCGGGAAAATCGCTCCAAATTGAATTTCCAACGGGTCATTACCAGAACCGTAAGGATGCTGATCTGGTAGCGGCTGTTCGTAAGCAGCGAATGTTGTGATGAACTGAGGAATTTTGCGGAAAGGCGCACTGTAGTTAAACAGGTCTTGCTGCGGCCCCCAGTTGCGACATTCTTGTGCTTCTTGACCAAGACCCCGCAAATAAGGTACTGTCTCTTCGCCAAAGTAGTCGCTGTATTCTTCAGAATCTACCAAAGCATCTATTAAAGCTGGCAGACCACCGTCGGAAATAATAGAGAAGTATTTTTGTACTTCTTCACGGCTACTTGGCCCCCGTCCCAAAATGTGACGGAAAGCCAATTCGATAACTCGGCTGTTAATAAAAGGCTGGTAAAACTGTTTTTGGTAAAGTGGAGATTTTGCCAGACGGCGAACAAACTCTTTCATCGAGATGTCGCCATTCTTCACCTGAGATTCTAGGTAAGATATGGACTGTCCATAAGCGCGGGTAATGTCACGCTCAAAGATTTGCCGATAGGCTGCTTTGATGACCTCAATTTTTTCACTGGCTGATAACCCAGTCTTCATGACAAACTTCGGACGCCGTTCTGACGCATTAAAGTAAATCTGCGGCAGTTGTAACCCTTGTTGGTCGCTAGAGGAACGTTGACGTACCTTATTAGAAGGTGTCGCTCCTTGGAATTCTGTCAGCAAAACATTCATGTACTGAGTCACAATGTCTGTGGATTCAGCATCTTGGCGGAAAAAGGAAAGTGAAGCAGCTTTGATTTCTTGCAAAGCGACTATCGTTGCTTCGCCAGAACAAGCATTTTCAATTATTTCCCGTAAACCCCGTGTATTCACAGCAATGATGTTGGGGTCGCCTGCGACGATCGCATAAGTAGCATAGCGTAAGAACCAGGACAAGTCCCGCAAGCTCTTGGCCATGTTGCTTGGGCCATAACGAGCCACGTTGATTGGTCTAAAGCCCTGAGGTACGGGGCCACTGGGGGATGTGTTAAAGATTGAGCGTAAACCTTCAAAGAACCCACCACGACTTTCAACGTAGGTAACGGTTCCCAGTTTCATCCCATCTTGAACATTGCCACCACTAGCAGCACCAGCCATAGCCAGTTCTGGTTCTCTGGGCTTTTCTAAAAATGCCATTGGCGAACCACCAACGAAAATCCTATTGGCAGCCCGAGATACGATAATCTCGGAATTTTCTGTCAATATCTGGGCAATTTCTAGACGCTTTGCACCAGATGCAAAATAGCTTGCCAGTTCATTCAGTTCGCCGTTTCCCAAGAAACGGTCTTGCTGCTCCGCTTGGGTAATGGTTGCCACAGCTAGAGTTTGATATAGTTGCGGACGCGCAACTGAGCTTCCACCACTTGCCTTAACACTCATCGGATTTGTAAAACTCCTATCATAATTATTTATGTGTTAAGTCTGGGTTGCTCTGAGGCTTGACACATCGGTGTGGTTATGCCTTAAGAGTACCGCCTTCAAAACGCCAGTAAATTAACCCAGTCAGCTTTTAGATTAGAACGTTTTGCGTTTTCACTGGTGATTTATTAAGAAGTATGTACAATTTGTAGCCTTGATCATCAAGTCAGAACACACAGACTCTTACTTTCATGAGACAAAATTCAAGTTTTGTATCAATAGGTAACAAAACTCACAGGAATACTTTACTTTGTTCTTAATACCTAATTCTATTGGATTGCGACAATATCTACTCCAGTGGGATTGGGGACTGGGTATTGGGTACTGGGAAGATGTTCACTCCTAAATCTGAGCGAGGTTTGAATCTCCCTTCCTGCATAATCCTCCTAGTCCCTAGCCGCCAGTCCCCAGTCCCTAGTTCAATAATTCTTCAAAATTGCAACTAGCATCCAAAAGTTTATTTTTTTTACAAGACTAAAGAATTCTGGTGAGTTAAGGTGTAGCAAACAGTAATCCTAGACCAAAAATTCACCATGTATAAAAGTCATAAAATTAACAATTTATTCAGTACTGCCGTCTCTGTCCTAGCTATAGTTTTGACCATCACTCCTGCCAATGCACTCCCAGGACAAAACATTAACACTGTTATCAAATGGGCAAAGACCAAATCTCAACTATCACCCTTGAGATATAACAGCGAAGCGCATGGTTATGAAGGTTCAAAGGGAAATTTGTACTTTTACGCTGATGTAACTTCTGAAAATGGGATAGTAACTAAAGAAGGAATAACCGTTAGTCGTGACTCTAGTGTCAAATTCACTACCAAAAGTTCCCAAGCAGTGAAACTATTAAAAGACATTTATAACTCCAACATTGCCAACGACTTCCAAAAATCCAGGTATGTCACAAAAGTTGGTCGTGACCAGTTTTATCGCGGTCAAAGCTTTGCCTACATTACTGCCCAGGTGCAGGGTGGTTCAGCATTTCAGATAATTCAATTAAGTAAATTGCAAGGGGTAATAGATAATGCAAAATACTGTCAAACTCATGAATGCGATCTTTAATTAGTGATTTATTTCATTAGTTTAGTCTTGAGTAGTTGAGAGCCTATTTATTAGGTACATGAAATCTGTAACTTTTACTTGCAATAATCCTCCGCTGATACTAACGAATCAACTTTTACGGTAGCATTTTCTCTAATAATAAATTCACTTAAGCCTACATTTACTGGTCTGCTTGGATCAATTTTTACCCAGTCACTGTGCTTCCCCCAATCATAGGTATATCCTAGTTTAGTCCAAGGATAATCATTAGTCATTAATTGCTGCAAAAACCAAAATTTATATTTATCAGAGATAACTATAAAATCATTTAAATCTGGAAAATTTAATTCTGCTTCATGGTCAGTAATTTCTGGATCTGGTGTAGGTCTAAATAAATCTTCTTTCTTTACCCAAAATTTTACAAATTTACGCTTCTTTATTTTGTCAGTATTTTCTGGTGCTAATCCCAATAATTGATTGATTCTGTAAGGTAAGCTAATTTTTGGATTAACAGTAAATTGTTTGCAAAATTCTTCTAATTCTGGTGCAACTGTGATCCAAGTATCTCGCGTGGTTTTTATATCTTGATTAACTTTGTCTCTATATCCATCCCACGTTGTCCAATAGACTACTAATAGACGGCCATTCACTTTATCATTATTTTCCCAGATAATTTTTTTGTTTTGCTCATTGATTGCTGTCAAATTTTTCCAAATTTGGTTAGATTTAATGATTTTAGTATTCACCAATGCATCGCAGTAAGATTTCGCTTCTGGATACTCTGTTTCAGGGTATTTTAAACAAATTAAATCTGTGTTCTTTGTATTTGTTTCTGTAGTATTATCTTTTGAATCAGCCAGAGATAAGTGAGAAACAAATAAATTTGTAGATATCGATAATATAGATGATAAGATACTTAAATAAATAAATTTATATTTTTTCATAAGAGTATAGATATGACTGGTAAAACCTGATGAATTAAGTTATTTGACATGATCATATATATTATGGTTGTACTAAGGATGTCACGTATTAATATAAAACTTTACACTTGAGTTATTTTTCATCTAAGAAGCCGAAATTAGTCAACTTAAGATTGTGATATTTAATTAAGCTTGTTGTAGCCTGTAATTGGTATAAACATTTTCTCTAAACAAAGGCACGCAATCACTAACGTTGTACATAGACGCCAGTTCAACATCTGACTCAAAACCTGCTGCAATTAACTCTTTCCCAGAACTACACTTTTGCAAATAACCAAGTAAATCTTTCTGGAAAGTCTTAAATGTTGCCACAGCTACTTCAGCTTCTGGTGATAGACTTCCTTGCAAGTCACTAAGAATTGCTCCAGCACCAATTAAATCTTCAAATGCAGGTCGTAGACTACCATCATCTTTCCACCTCTCACCAGCAGGAATCAGTGCAATTTTCTTGCCGTAGTTTTGGGCAAACTGCGCTACAGCTTGGCAATTTCGTAAACAGCCAGCCAAAGTTGGTGTATTCCCAGTTTGTAAAGTGAGAAAAGAACCATTAGGTGAAGGTAAAACTAGTCTAGTTCCAGCAGGAATTTGAGTTACCGACTTTGGAGAAAGAGAATATCCCGTTGTAGTCCAACGTTGTCGATGACTTGCCAACTCTGCTTGCACTGACTTGGCATAATCTATAACTGATTCATCTCTATATGGGTAAGGAAAAATTATCGCACCATTGTTGGTGGCAATTTCTACGCAGGTAGAAAAAGAAAGAATATCAACTATCACAACTACATCACTAATAGAAGCAAGTTGAGCAACTCCTTGTGGCCCCCACTCACAGCGCAAATCAAACTCTGATTGGTCGTAAATCATACTAAATTAGATTGATTCGATAATCCATCATGTACACAAAGTTTGATAGTAATTAGTTGTTCTCAACTGTAGAAATTCTGGTATTGCAGACAATGATTTTCCTAATATTCTCTACTATCCCTGTTCTGTCACTCTCCGAAAACATTTGCCATTTCTGAATTCTAGAGCTTTTATCTACCAAGGGTTAACACGATTTTTTTCTAATAACAAATACAACACCCATTTTTTTCTAATAGGATAGCTTGTATTGATTGCCTGATGAGGCTTCTAGGGATTACCCTCCCGGAGAGTGACAAAAGCGGGATAGGTCTGTTCCCCAGGCATAAAGCCTATTTTACTTCTCAATTCCCCATTGCCCATTCCCAATTCCCAATTCCCAATTCCCAATTCTAACGCCCTACTAAATACCGTATACCAATCAGTAGTAAAAAGACACCATATAGTTTTTTCATTGTCTCACTACTAATAAATGGCTGATTAGCAAACAAAGCTCCAAATAAATTCCCAATTAATAAACCAATAGCAATTAGTACAGCATATTTGAAATTAATGTTGCCACTACGATAGTAAACTGCTGCTCCCAGAAGACCAATTGGTAAGATTTGTGCAGCAATAGAAGTGCCAGTAGCAAACTTCTGATCCAGACCAACTAGCAGTACCATTGCTGGCACCATAATTGCACCGCCACCGATACCAAACATACCGCCTGCAACGCCAGCCACAAGACCGATAAGTAACATTTGGATAAGTATATTAGACATACAAAACTATTTTTTCCTGCTAATTACAAACTAATTTTATTTGCAAAAATTGATTTTGGTAGCATAGCATGAACCCCTTTTTGAGGGCTATTTACAACTTGAGTGATGCGAAAATTCACCGCTAAACTACACAAAACATAGGCATCTTCTGCCGACAAATTTGTGAACCTCTCCAAAAAATCAATCATATTTTGCAGAGCCAGTTCTAAGGCTGCATCTAATGTTTCAGCAAACCCCATTGTGATAATATCAGTAGGTGTTTCAGCAATGGGTGTTGTTAGTTGCAAATCCTTACGAAGTTTGAGCATGATTCTACCGTTCATGGAAGTTTCAATAGCGGTAACGTTAACTTCGCCATCTCCCTGTGCTGAATGCCCATCGCCGATAGAAAACAGCGCACCTGGAACGAAAATAGGCAAAAATACACGAGAACCTGTTTGCAGTTCGCGGTTGTCGATATTACCACCATAACATCCAGGCGGAATTGAAGTTCGCGCATTTTCTGGAGTGGCGACACCAAGAATGCCAAAAAAGGGTTTGAGAGGAATTTTGATACCGCTGTTATGGGGAAATTCGGCGATGTTGTTAACTAAATCTAGGGGAATGAATCTCAGGGCGGGTTGAGAAAACTGCTGTGGTAAAGCACCCCAACCTGCACGAATGGCATTGAAGCCAACAGGTAAACTAGGTGCGATCGCTTCTAATCTTACTTCCAAAACATCCCCTGGTTCTGCATCCTGTACGTAAATTGGCCCTGTCAATAAATGCGGCCCCGCTGCAATTTTACGTTCTGGGGCAAGATTTTGGCAGATATTTAGAAATTCTGGTGTGAGAAACTCTGGTGGTGCTTTGTCGTAAACGTAGTAACCACTGTAAGTTTCTACGTCTATGGTATCGCCAGAATCAATAGTTAGCGCTGGTTTTAACAAATGCGAGAAACCACCTAGATGTACAGTTTCAGCGGTAGCTTTTAAGTTGTGATGATTCATTGTTTCTTTACTACCTTCACAGTATTCTTATTGATCGCGTCTAAAACCACATCCCCTTGTGGGTGGGGCAGTTGGGAGTATTACCCTTGTAGAAAAATCGGGTTTACCATAAACATGATGCACCATCGTCGTGTTTATGGGGCTTAGAGGATGTTTGTCAAGTATCAATAATTTTCCTTTCAGACATAATCTAAGTACAATTAGTATGGAAACAAAGCTGAAAATATACGACTTATGCAACTGGCATACTAAATAAAGGTTAGGGTTGTCAACAGTCCACAGTCAAGAGGAGCCAGTTGCCTGCAAAGGTTCCCTCCGCCCTTGCAAACAGGCGTTTTTAATTAAGCTTTTTTGGACTATTGACTATTGACACCCTCAACTCAAAATTGATTACAGGGTTTTAAATAGCAGTTTGTTCAGATAATTACCTGTTGTATATCCTCTACATTAGTAGACTGTTGAATGTGCCTTATTCTACCTTAGTTCTAGACAATAAATATTTGATTACGCAAGTATCATATTCTACAGATATTAAATATCTGAACTAAACCCATTCACCTAATTAAGAAGTTTTGGATAAAATGCCTATTTCAGAAGCAATCTATTAATTTGATTGCTATATTGTATTAAACTAATTATTTTTCCAAAAATGGGGAAAGCTGTGCGTAATGATTTACATGGCTTGGAGATTAGTCAAAAGGAACTACAAATTTTGACTAATTTGCCTGTTAAAGATGAATTAATAATCATTATTAATCCTTTCAATAAAATTGTCAAACAGATTCTCGAAAAAATCAAAGGTTCTGAGGGTGCAACTGTAGTTTTTCTCAGTTTCTCTACGGTTGTTTTTAGTTATGTATTATTTGATATTTTCATTAAAATCTTTGCAACATGGATTACAATTCCATCCTGGTTATTATTAATCTTTTTATTGTTATGGGGTGGAAGTTTCACACAAATATTTTTATATTTTTGGTGGAAAAAGAGACTAAAAACCCTCAAGGCTAATATGACGCATTCCCTGCAAACTCTTTTATACGATGTTGATAGATATAATGCCGTTATTAAAGCAATAGATATCAATGATCAAATAGAAGAAGCTGGAAATCCAGGAGTTAGTATTCAAAAAAGGGAGAAAGTCATAGAAGCACTACAACTTACAAGAACTGATTTAGTCCGTGCTTTAAAAACAGAAAGGATTTTGAGAGAAAATAAGAATTTTATTTTGAGAAATACAGAATTATTTGTCAATAATTTAGCAACTTTAACTGCAATGCAAGTTAGTGAACAGGCTACTGAACATGGACGGTTACTAAATGAAGCATTACAAATTGCATTAGATGTGCAATATGAAATGAAAAAATTGCAGAATCAAGATGAGGCACAGGGGTTAGGGGGATAGGGAGATGGGGGGCATTGGGGCCCCCTCTGGGGTTGGGGGGCAATGGGGAGATAGTTCTTCACTACTAACTCCTAACTCCTAACTCCTAACTCATAGGTTTTATGACAAACTAACCCAAGGCTGCAATCCAGGGTCTAACATAAAGTAGTGTAAATAAAGCGATCGCCTACAGGCATGGACTGGAAAGAAGTTAGAGGTAATTGGGTAATCATTCCCCGTAATCCCATCGGTATCATCCATTTCTTGGGAGGTGCATTTGTCGCCACTGCACCCCACCTGACTTATCGCTGGTTCTTGGAACAGTTGGCCAGTAAGGGTTATGTCATCATTGCTACGCCGTTTGTCAATACTTTGGATCATATAGCGATCGCTAAATCTGTACTGCTGAATTTTGATCGTACTTTAGAACGATTACATGATTCTACGGCATTACGTAAACTCTACCTCCCCACCTACGGCATCGGCCACAGTATGGGTTGTAAACTCCACTTGCTCATCGGCAGTCTTTTCCCTGTAGAACGGGCTGGGAATATATTAATATCCTTCAATAATTACGCAGCCAAGGATGCTATTCCGTTAGTAGAGCAATTAAATTCTACTTTGACAATTGAGTTTACCCCCTCGCCCTTGGAAACTAACCAGATTATCCTGGAACGCTATAACATCCGTCGCAACTTATTAATCAAATTTAGCAACGACACTATTGATCAATCAGCAACTTTAACCAAAATATTGCAACAACGCTTTTCTGACATGGTGACAACACAAACCTTACCAGGAACTCACACCACACCCCTAGGGCAAGACATTAAATGGCAACCAGGAGCATCTTTTACTCCCTTTGACGCTTTAGGGCAATGGTTTAAGCAAGAAGTATACCGCGACTTGAACCAGCTAAAACGCGCCACCCTCTTGTGGTTAAATCCTCTTTCACCTCCATAATATTTTATTTATGACTAGCAAAAGGTCATGAAGTCGAGGGACAATAGGGAATGAGCAAGTAGTATGACTCTAGTCATGCTATTTACCCATTCCCTATTAGCATATTTTGATTATTTATTTTTTTATAATCAGTTTTTTTAGCCAATCATACCATAACTTTACATGTTTCAAATACTAGTAATTGATGATGACATTTCAATACAAATATTCCTCAAAAGGATGTTGGAAAAGCAGGGTTATGAGGTAGTAGCTGCTAGTGACGGAGACGAAGGAATTACACAAGCAATAGCTTACCGTCCAGCAATGATTATTTGCGATTGGATAATGCCAGGTTTGAATGGATTAGAGGTGTGTAATCGCATTAAAACAGACCCCAATTTATCCACGACGTTCTTTATTTTATTAACTTCTTTGGATTCGGTCGCCGATCGCGTCAAAGGACTGGATGCTGGTGCTGATGATTTTATCACTAAACCAATCGAGCAAAATGAACTAAAAGCAAGAGTGAGAGCCGGATTACGCCTACATCAATTGAGTCGGGATTTGCAGACTCAAAAGTTACTTTTAGAAACAGAACTAGGAGAAGCAGCAGAATACGTGCGATCGCTTCTACCTTTACCTCTCACTGAACCCTTCGAGGTGGATTCCCGATTTATTCCCTCGCGGCAACTCGGTGGTGATTGTTTCGATTACTATTGGCTAGATGACAATTATCTGGCAGTCTATTTATTAGATACTGCTGGACATGGACTCAAAGCTACTCTTCCCTCTATTTCAGTGCTGAATCTCCTGCGTTCCCGCGCCCTCAAAGGTTTGAATTACTATCAACCCAGTGATGTACTCCAAGCTTTGAATGAAACCTTCCAAATGAATTATCAAAATGATAAATACTTTACTATCTGGTACGGAGTTTATAACCGAGTCAAGCAACAGTTAACTTATGCTAGCGCAGGTCATCCGCCAGCAATACTAGTTTCTGGCACATCTCTCAAAAATACTCAAGTTCAACTCTTGAGAACTCCTGGTATGCCAGTTGGCATGTTTCCAGAAGCAAAATATGTTGATGCTTGTTGCTATGTAGAAAAATCTAGCAGTCTTTATATTTTTAGTGATGGTGCTTACGAAATTACTAAATCAGATGGCACTCTTTGGAGTTTAGATGCTTTTATCCATATACTTGTTAGTGTACAACATACTGTTGATTCCCAACTAGATCAGATATTGAATTACCTGATTGCTTTGAACTCCAAAGAGGCTTTTGATGATGATTTATCAATCCTAAAAATTAAATTTGATTAATTAATTTTTGGATAGTACAACCTCATTAAATTTATCTTGATTAGGAAATATTTCAAATACTTTATCCATACCAGTCAGTTCAAATAATATTCTGACTTGTTCATTAATCGAGCAGAGAACCAGCTTCGTATCTGCCGCCCGTAATGTTTTAAATGCTAATACCAAAGCACCCAAAGCAGAACTATCCATAAATGTTACATCTTGACAATCGACTAGAACAGTTTTTGCACCGCTGTCTAGAAGAGTAGTTATATTTTCTCGCAATTCTTGTGAATTGGTAGTGTTAACAATCCCGCTGAGCTTAATAACTTTAACTTTCAATTCTTGATTCATAATATTGGCGACCAAGTTTTTGGAATAGAAGGTGTCGATTTTGCTAGTATTATATACTAATAGTCAAGCTTTAAAAAAGCTGACACAATCAAAGGTATGAATTATTTCATGTTGAATGATGCATAATAAATCCTAATGAAAGCTCCCCATGTATTCAGGACTTAATTTTAGTAAAGTGGAAATTATTATCTGTTATTTTATAGTTCCTCTTTTCTGGATATAAATTGTGGGATTGTAAACATTAACAATAAATTATTCAATAATTTATTTGTCAAAAATAATGTTTTATTAATATATACTTTGGATAAAAAATAATTCATGTTTTTTATCTGAAAAACATTAGTTATAATAAGTGAAATCAAAACATTAGTCATTATTTATGAATTTTAAAATATTGATCCACATAATAATTTTAATAAATAGTCTAAATAGATGCTACTGTCAATAAACATAACTTATTTTCATAGGTAATTTTTGTATCCGTTGCATCAAAATACCTTTATTAAAACTAATTGGAGATCAGCAACTACACAATAAATTTTTCAATTTTTGGGAAAAAATTTATTATTATATATACAGTTACCATGAGGTTATTAGCCATGTTAAATTTGGGAAAATCTATAAGCAAGATAAAACTTTAGGGTTATCTAACACAAGCTGAGAATGACAGCGTTGTCTAATTTATTCTAAATTCTACCTACAACATAGAAAATAGAAAAACCTAGTAATTTACTCTTGGCGAAGCGGAATAGTAATCACAAACTCAGTGCCACTTCCTATCTGAGAAATACATTCCAAGGAGCCGCCGTGTTTTTGAGAAATAATCTGATAGCTAATAGACAGCCCCATACCAGTGCCTTTGCCGATAGGCTTAGTAGTAAAAAAAGGTTCAAATAGCCGCTTTTTGGCTAACTCTGGTATTCCCAAGCCGTTATCAGCAATAGCAATTGTTACTTGATTTGGCCTGAGAATTTGGGTACGAATGCGAATTTGGGGAATTGGGGATTGGGTATTGGGGATTAGGGACTGGGATAACTCTTTCCCCAGTCTCTCTTCCAAAGCATCGATCGCATTTGCCAAAATATTCATAAATACTTGGTTGAGCTGCCCAGCGTAACATTCCACTAAGGGCAAGTTGCCGTATTCTTTAATAACTTCAATGGCACAACGGTTAGGTGTAGCTTTAATGCGATGTTCTAGAATCATCAGTGTGCTGTCAATACCCTCATGAATATCGACCTCTTTCATATCGGCTTCATCCATGCGAGAGAAAGTGCGTAGAGATAGTACAATCTCCTGAATGCGCCGTGCCCCAACTTTCATAGAATTGAGCAGTCGAGGCAAGTCCTCAATGAGGAACTCTAAGTCTATTTCTTGTGCTAAATCCTGAATTTCAAGTATGGGATCGGGATAGTGTTGTTGGTAGAGTTGCACGAATTCCAGTAGGTTTTGGATATAGTTGTTAGCATGGACGAGATTTCCGTAAATAAAGTTCACAGGATTGTTGATTTCATGGGCAATACCTGCTACCAGTTGTCCCAAACCTGACATTTTCTCACTTTGGACAAGGTGCATTTGAGTTTGCTGGAGTTCTTGAACTGCTATTTCTAAGTCTTCTTTTTGCTGCTTGAGCTGAGCTTCTGTTCTTTTACGCTCGGTAATATTATATGTTGTTCCCACCAAACGATAAATTCTACCTTCATGATTTTTGAGTGGGTTAATTGTAGTTAGCGCCCAATTTTCTTCACCTTGGAAAACCAAGCACTCTTCGTAGGTGATTGGGACACCTCTTTCTAAGCATTCTCTATATCTCTGACGTATTGTTCCAGCTTGAATCTCACCAGCTGTAGCCTCTAGCTTTTTGCCTATTATATGGGCGCTTTTAGTACCAGTAAAAGCCTCTGTAGCAGCATTCCAACCTGAAAAGCAAAAGTCACCATCTTCTAAAACATCCACAACAAATATAGGATTTTCAGCTCCATCGTAAACACTACGTAAAAATTGCTCTTTCTCTAGCAATTGATCTTGTGCCCGTTTATTCTCAGTAATATCAGTAATTGCACTAACTAAACCGATATTTTGACCTGTGGAGTCTTTCAGAGCATATGACCTCAGAAAGGTCTGCATGATGCGACCACCACGAGATCGTTGTTCAACCTCACCTGTCCAGGACTGACCTGAAATCGTAGCTTGCCACATCTGTTGAGCAACTGCTGAATTAGTAAAAGTGGCAAAGACACCACCAAATTTGATAAATTCCTCTACCGTTTCGCATTCGTACAATTTGGAAAATGCCGCATTCTGATAGATATGATTCTCTGTTGCATCCGCTATGGCAATGCCATCACTTGAGCTTTCTACAGCCTGCTTGTAAAGCATCAGGCTCTGCTCAGCTTGCTTGCGTTCAGTGATATCAAGCACCATTGATGCTACACCAATCACCTCGCCATCCATAGCTACCAAAGGGCTGTTATGCCACTCACAGATAATTGTTCTCTCGTCTTTTGTGAGGTTCTCGTTGACACTCAAGGTTCCGCCTTCTTGCTTCAAAATGGCAAGTGTTACCTGCTTGATTTGTTCTTTATCAGCCTCAGGAACTAAAAACGCAAAATGACGACCGAGAGCTTCTGTTTTGCTATATCCAAAAATTCTTTCTGCCGCAGGATTCCATTGTTGAATCTCAAAGTTTATATTCCATTCAATCACACCTACTGGTATTTGTTGAATCAAAAGAGCTAGTCTTTGCTGAGAAGACCTCAATTCGGCTTCTGCTTGTTGCCGTTCGGCAATCTCAGTCTGTAGCGCCTCATTACTTAGTGCCAGTTCTTTAGTCCGCTCCTCTACCCGTCTTTCCAGTTCTGTATAAGCTTGGTGGAGTGATGACTCTGCCTGCTTAATGCGGCTGATGTCCATTACTAGACCATCCCAGAGGATATTGCCATCAGCTTGCAGTTCTAAGCGAGATGCAGCCTGTACCCATTTGACTTGTCCAGTGTGCAAAACAATTCGCCCTTCCCAGTGCCAAGGTTCTAAGGTTTGAGTACAAATAGCGACGGATTGATCAAAATTTTCACGTTCATCTGGGTGGACAATTGTAATTATCGAGTTGGGATCAGCTTGAATCTCTTGTGGTGTTAACTCATAAATCTCATAAGAGCCAGAATTAACATAAGGGCACGAAAGCGAGCCATCAGAATGCAGTATTAACTGATAAAGCATTCCTGGCACATTTGCCGATAGCCTCTGCAATTTTGTCTCACTTTGACGTAATGCTTCCTCAGTCAGTTTGCGCTCCGTGATGTCTTCGTAAGTCCCAAGGATACCTACTAGATTACCTTCGGCATCGCGCAGGGGAATTTTATTGGTATTTAACCAATAGTGCTTGCCATCATGCTTGTGTAGTCTTTCCATGATGTCCTGTTGTGGTATGCCTGATTCCATCACACTGCGATCGCATTCTCGATAACAGTCAGATTGTTCTTTTGTCCAAGGCAAATCGTAATCATTCAACCCAACGATATTATCAGGTGAATCCAGATATAGGTCACGAGCGCACTTTTGGTTACAGCCTTGATAAGCGAAATTACGGTCTTTCCAAAAAATTCCTTGGGGGATGTTATCTATCACCAGTTGTAGCAGCTGTTTTGACTGGGAAAGTTCAGCTTCTAGATGCTTATATTGTGTTAAATCTCGAATACTACCAAATAATAATTTATTACCTGCATCATCTTCAAATAACCATTTTTTGGTAGAAATAAAGCGTGTCACATTCTGAATATCAGTAAAATATTCTTCATTTTCATTAGTAATACCTGTGATGAAAACAAGTTCATCTTTTTCCCTATGAATATCTGCTTGTGCTTGCGGCAAGAAGTCATAATCCGATTTACCAATCAGTTCTTCTCGGCTACGCCCTGAAAATTTACAGAAGGCATCGTTGAGTAACACCCACCGGTGTTGCCGGTCTTTGACAAAAATGGGTTCATCCCTGCTGTTTAGGAGCTGTAGTACAACAGCAAAAGAAAAATTTTTATGCTGATTTTCCACTGAAAAATTGCTTGGAAGTTCCCATAATTCATGAGGTGACTCATTTGTTTTGCTACCCTTGTACATGCCCGAAGTCCTGTTTGTAAGCGTTTTACCCTCCGATGCCTGGAGGTAAGATGCACTATCACTCTTTGCGTGGAAATTTTCTGAGGCTATTGCCTCTGCTGTTTTAGTATTCCCAATGTCTTTGATTACTCAACAGGCGATGGCAAAACTTACAAATGGGCAGGGGGGTAGGGGGCGGAGCAGGGGGGCAGGGGAGCAGGGGGGCAGGGGGGCAGGGGAGCAGGGGAAATTAGGAAGAAATAACTCCTAACTCCTAACTCCTAACTCCTAACTTTCTGTTACAGGACTGACTTTGGCTCTATAAAGCAGCTTGTTGCCTTGAAGGTAGCCAGTATAACGCACTTTGACTGTTTCACCTGGTTGTGCAGTTCCTTTCATCAATTCGTGCAACTGGGGATCATAAGGTAGTTCGTCTCCTACCGATGCGATCGCTTCCACTCCCCATGCTTGTAGCAATTTTTCTAAGGGTTTTTGCACCAAGGGGACTATTTTCACCGCTGCTAATTGCGGATTTTCCTGCGCTTTCTGGGCTGCTGTGGGCCATTGCAATAACAAAGATTCCAGCATTTGTAAACTGGAATGCTGGAACTGTTGCAACAAGAACTCTTGCTGCTGTTCTAGTTGGAGTAGCGATCGCTGGTACTCTGTTTTTAAATCTGCAATCTCTTGTAACAATTCCTGAGTGGTTGCTGCTTTCTCTTTTACCAAGTCTACTGGCGAAAAAGTTGCTACTAATTCACTCAATGGCACTTTTAGCAATGCCGACAGTTTGAGCAGCACATCTAACCGCATCTGCTCTAGCTTTCCCTGTCGCAGTCGCAAAATCTGACGCTCTGAGACGCCAGCAGCACGACTCAGCTGTTTGAAACTGGAAATACCCACTTGTTGCATTAAATTTTGCAACTTTTTGGTGAAAGGATTATTGGGCATGGGGCATGGGGCATGGGGCATGGGACATGGGACATGGGGTATTGGGCATGGGGCATGGGTAACTATTTTCCTAATCCCCAGTCCCTAGTACCCAGTCCCTAGTACCCAGTCCCCCAATCCCTATTCTTCCAGTAAACTTCTCAACATCCAAGCTGTTTTTTCATGCACTTGCATCCGCTGAGTCAACAGATCAGCCGTGGGTTCGTCGTTAACTTCTTCGACTACAGGAAAGATTGACCGTGCAGTTCGCACTACAGCTTCTTGTCCTTCCACCAGTAAGCGGATCATTTCCGTAGCTTTGGGAACTCCTGGAGTTTCTGGAATTGAACTCAGCTTGGCATATTCGTTATAGGTTCCTGGTGCAGGATAGCCAAGCGCTCTAATTCTTTCAGCAATTAAATCAACTGCTAAGGCTAGTTCTGTATACTGTGTCTCAAACATCAAATGCAGCGTTTGAAACATTGGCCCTGTAACGTTCCAATGGAAATTATGAGTTTTCAGGTACAGTGTGTAGGTGTCAGCCAACAGGCGAGATAGCCCCTCGGCGATTTTTGCCCTACTTGCTTCGTCTATACCAATATTTACATTTTTAATTGTTCCCTGAGATGACATAATTTTCTCCTAATTAGGTTATATCTATTTGAATGTTGGGCATTGGTCATTTTTACCATGCCCCATGCCCCATTCCCTATGCCAAGTGCATCTTCAAAACGCTGCGGGGAGCTTTGCGGACTCTGGCTAAAATCGTTTCTTTGCCTAAACGCTGGCAAGCTTCATAGCGATGGCAACCAGAAAAGCCATAATACAGTCCATCTACTTCTAGGACATCAATGGGTTCTTGCTGCCCAATGGCTGCTATTGATTCCATTAATGCTTCCACTTTCTTGGGATCGTTGCCACGGGGCAACGGCCGGTTAATTTGACTTAATGGAATTTCTTGGACTCTCACCATAAGAGTTGATTCAACTAGTTCTATTTTGTGTCTCTAAATAAATCATAGTCATAATGACTTCGTTTTGCAACTGTTTTGGGGAGCAAAACTGGTAATGGTATCATGGGAGCGCGCATGCGACAAAACCACTACGTTACAAAGCAACTGAAAAATCCGCAACGCCAGTCGTCTGGGTCGGGAAACCCTCCGAAAGCGCTGGCTCCCCATCGCCACATTCAGGGGTGGAATCAGGTCATGAAATTTTCTCTCTGGCGTTTTTCTTACTCTGTGCTAACGACATTTTGTTTATTGGGTCTGACAGCCGCATCGGGGCCGGAGAGTAACATTGAGGATGTGAAACTGAGAATTGGGATTGTGCAGCGATTTGGAGAGAAGCCCACAGCCAAGCTGCAACTAGAACCTACAAAAGGCGATCGCTTAAAATTGAAATTCAAAGTAGGTAACAAAGAGCAGACCCTATTTACGGAAAAATCCGTAAAGCTGGAAACAGTAATGCAAGCTTTACCGAAACCTGTAATTGAAGAAGTTGTTGTTTTGGGTACTTACCGTACCTTTGAAACAGCTGAAGATAGTGCGAATAAATGGCGTTCTCAGGGAATAGAGGTGGAAATAGCCCAGCCAGAACGTTGGCAAGTTTGGGCAAAACGGGACATTTATAATACTCCCTTACTGCGGCGTTTGCTATTCCAAGGCATACAGACTATTAACCATGAAACGGCATATATTGATACAAAAATACGTAAACAGATACCGCAAGTTAATTGGGTCGTCAATGGCAAGCGCTATAACTTGAATTCCTTAGAGATTAGCACTGACAAAAACTTGATTCGCGTGAATAAAAGCGAAAAACCAGAGAATGGTCGGCTTTATGCCGGGCAGTTAAATTTACAGCCCAACGCCTACGGGACATACACTTTAGTTAACCAAGTACCCTTAGAAACTTATTTACGCGGAGTTGTGCCTTATGAAATTGGCACAAATGCCCCAAAGGCGGCGATGGAAGCCCAGGCAATTATCGCCCGGACTTATGCCTTGAGAAACTTACGTAGATTTGCTAGCGATAACTACCAGTTATGTGCCGATACTCACTGTCAAGTTTATAACGGACTGAGTGGCACAGATAAGAAAACAGACCAGGCGATCGCGGCCACAAGGAATATGGTACTAACTTATAAAAATGAGCTAGTAGATGCTTTATATTCTTCTACTACTGGGGGTGTCACCGCCTCCTTTAGTGATATTTGGAATGGTGAAGATCGTCCTTATTTGCGCCCAGTAATTGATGCTCCTACTAATTTTTGGAACTTATCTCAGCAGAGTTTAGCAGATGAAAAGAATTTTCAAAAGTTTATAACTATGCAGCAAGGATTTAATGAAAGCAGCTGGGACATGTTTCGTTGGTACAAAGAAACTAGCCTAGAGGATATTACCAAAGACTTGCAGAAATTTTTGCGGGTGAAAAATAGCCCATATGCCAAATTCAAGACCATTCAAGCGATGGCTGTTGTTAAGAGAAGTTCCAGCGGACGCATTCTCGAATTCGCTGTAAAAACAGATATTGGCACTTTTAATTTACATAAAGACGAGGTTCGTAGTGCCTTTGCTGCTCCTGTGAGTACGCTTTTTTACATAGAACCTCTCAACAGAAGCCAATCTGGGCTGTGGGGATATGCTTTTATTGGTGGAGGACTCGGACATGGAGTCGGCTTAAGTCAAACTGGCGCTCAAAATTTGGCTAAACTAGGTTGGTCGAGTCCGAAAATTCTGCAATTCTACTATCCAGACACTCAAATTAAAATTCTCAGCAAAGAGATCAAATTTTAGTAATGGGGGGTAGGGAGAGAAGTAAGCTTCGCTTATCTCCCCACTATTACAATTATGATTATTATTGGACAGTCGTCTTTAGACGACTTTAACTATTAGCCTGGGAATTTATTCCCAGGCGGTTTTTACCACTGGTGCAAGATTTAAGTTAAGGCTGTAAGGCACTTAATTGCAACCAAAAGACTTCCACAATGAAAAAGACGTGAAATTTCACGTCTTTACAATCTGAAATCTCAAAACAAAAATTGTATTAAGCTTTCTTCAACCAGCTAAACATTGCACGTAACTCTTTACCAACTTCTTCAATTTTGTGTTCCGCTTCTTGACGACGCAATGCGGTAAAACCAGGTTTACCAGATTGATTTTCTAGAACAAATTCTCGTGCAAATTGTCCAGTTTGAATTTCGCTGAGAATCTTCCGCATTTCTGCTTTGGTTTGGTCAGTGACAATTCTAGGGCCACGAGTGTAATCACCATACTCGGCGGTATTGGAAATGCTATCACGCATTTTGGCTAAACCACCTTCTACAACCAAATCAACAATCAATTTGACTTCATGCAGACATTCAAAATAAGCTAATTCTGGTTGATAACCAGCTTCTACTAAAGTTTCAAATCCAGCTTTGATTAAGGCACTCAAACCACCGCACAATACTGCTTGTTCGCCAAACAAATCAGTTTCAGTTTCTTCGCGGAAAGTAGTTTCGAGAATACCAGCACGAGTCCCACCAATACCTTTAGCGTATGCCATTGCGCGATCGCGTGCCTGACCACTGGCATCTTGATAAACTGCAAACAGTGCTGGTACACCTTGGCCTTGTTCATAAGTCCGCCGTACTAAATGTCCTGGGCCTTTGGGTGCTACCATCACCACATCTACGTTAGCAGGCGGTACAACTTGTCCAAAGTGGATATTAAACCCGTGGGCAAAGGCTAAAACATTTCCTTCTTCCAGGTTTGGTTCAATTTCGTTTTTGTAAATTGTTTTTTGCACTTCATCAGGCAACAAAATCATGATAAAGTCAGCAGCATTAGCCGCATCTGCGACATTTTTCACAGTTAAGCCAGCGGCTTGGGCTTTTTCTGTTGACTTACTGCCCGGATAGAGTCCTACAATCACATCCAAACCACTATCTTTTAAATTCAGGGCGTGAGCATGACCTTGGGAACCATAGCCGATAATTGCAATGGTTTTTCCCGCGAAAAGGTCTAAATTGCCATCTTCGTCGTAGTACATCCGGGCCATAAGAAATAACTCCTGTCAGCAAGCATCATGATTTATTGGCAGGCTTTTGATTGTACCCCAAATTGAGTAACCGTGATGAGGGAGATGGGGAGATGGGGGGGTGGGGGGATGAGGGGGATGAGGGAGATGGGGGGACAAGGAGAATAAAAACTAACTCCTAACTCCTAACTCCTAACTCTTAACTCCTAACTCTTAACTCCTAACTCTTAACTCCTAACTCCTAACTCCTAACTCCTAACTCTTAACTCTTAACTTGTTGATGTTGCTCTATCAATTCTTTGTACTTCTTCTTGGGATAGTTTCACATTGATTGCACGCACTGAATCTTCGATGCTGGAAATCTGGCTAGCACCAGGAATTGGCAAAATAGTAGGCGACTTGGAACGCAACCAGGCTAGGACTATATTATAAACTGATACGCCTTTTTCTTTGGCTAAAAGCGCGATCGCTGGAATATCTTGCAAATTCTGATGGCGACGACTACCACCGAAGGGACTCCAAGGCAAAAAGGTCAATCCTTCCTCTTGGCAATATTTCAATACACCGTCAATTTCTGGCTGTCGTTCCCAAGGGCTGTATTGATTTTGCACTGAGACAATATCCACTACATCTCGCGCCCGCTTAATTTGTTCCACGGAAAAGTTAGAAACTCCCACGAACCGAATTAAACCAGCTTCTACTGCTTCTTTGACGGGTGTCAGGGATTCTTCAATGGTGTAGTTAGGATCAGGTGAGTGATATTGCCAAACATCAATGGGTTTATTTTCACCCAAAGCCTCAAAGCTGACACGAATTGTTTGACGCAAATGTTCCGGGTTGCCATTGCGTGTCCAGTTGCCATCTGGACGCATCAAACCGCCTTTAGTTGCCACAACTACATGGCTGATATCACCTTTGTAAGTAGCAAGTGCTTGCTGTATCAGGCGTTCATTGTGATGTTTGTCTGATTCATCTTTGCAGTAGGAGTCAGCAGTATCAATGAATGTAACACCCAAATCCAATGCCCGATGAATAACTGAAATTGATTGTGATTCGGGAGGGCGATTATAAATTGACATCGGCATTCCACCCAAGCCAATTGCACTCACAAAGACACCCGTTTTTCCTAGCTGTTTGGTTTCCATGCTTATAACCTAGTTTGTAGCGCCATTAGTTATGTAGTAGCGGGTTAGGCAGGTTTTGACAATTCATCTACGGATAGGATTTTTGGTTAATATAGCTGTTGTATTTATAATCCTGCTGTAATATCACTAGGTTAGCTGTGCTATCAATGTTACTAGTGTCCAAAACCACCTCCCTTATTTCAGGAAAATGAATTCAAGTGCAGTCTAATTTTAAAGTGCCTATCGGTATTGCAATCCTCGCCGACAATAACGGCAACGTATTTTCACCCACAAACGGCTACACTAAATTACCCTCTCAATATCCGTCTTATCGGACTCTAATAATTGCCTCCGTCTCAGTTGACTGTCTGGAAACCTTGCTATGGGATATTGTTGATAGCGTGTTCGATTCGGAATTACTATTTGTTTTGTCAATCAATGAAGAAAAAACATTTGAAAGTTCATGGTTAAATAAAAATTACCTCAAACAACTTCTTCAACCATTCATGTTTCGTCTTCTGAATGATGGTGCTGTTGAGTTTGGTTTGGTTCGAGTAGATGAAAATTTTTATGAGGAAGTTCGCATAGAATATGGCAAAGTACTGCTGATTATGACCTCAAAAGAGCAAATTATCGAGGAGCTATTTAATCAATACCATATCCCTTATATGGAAAGCCTGAAAATCATTACTGATTCTCCCCATGCCTTGATGAATCTGCGTGCCGCTGCTAAATTTGCATCAGGATATGAATGGCTAAATCTAACTAAAGATGAGTTTTTAACAGAAATATATACAAGCGAAATTGTTTCAATTTTAAAAATGCAGCAGATTGATGAGTAATAATTTTATCCGAGTCACATTAATATATAAAATCTCACCATCTCTGTGTTTGTTTGTCTAAGCGCGAAATTTAATCATGACTATAATTAACTGAACATAATTAGGACTTACGCGCATTGTCATATATTTTTGACAAAAATCGTCCAAAGTCAAGAGTCAAAAGTCCAAAAACCTTGACTTTTTACCCTTGACTATTGACTATTGACTATTGACTGCCATCGCAGAAAATATGTGTGCCAGTTGCGTAAGTCCTGATAATATGTTTAGCGTTGCATAAAATGCGGGATGATTTAGTTGGGGCAGGTTTAGCGATATCTTCGCAGTTGGGTTAATTTATCAGCGTGAACCCGCCCCTACCAGCTTTCCCAGCCTTTCCAGCTTGCCCAATTCATCCCACTGTTATGCAACGCCATATGTTCGCCTTCTTTATTAGCAAAGAGGCGACTAAATTTTACTTACATCCTAAAGACTGGCGAGTATCTACACCAGTTTTAGAATTCACACCACTTGCTTTAGTGCAGAGTTTTTTCACCTGCACGCCATCTAAAACTGCATTGGTGAAATCAGCACCGTTGATGTCAACATTATCAAAAGTTGATCGCAACATCATTGCATCTCTAAACACTGCATCACTTAAATCACCACCCTTAAACTTTGTCAAGTAAGCTATGCCTTCACTAAAATCTACACCATGCAGATTTACTCCCTCCAACACCGTACCGTTAAACACGCCGCCACGTAAATCAGCATTGCTGAAGTTAGCATTCTCTAAATCCAAATTGGTAAATTCAATGCCAACTAAACTTTGACCAGAGTAATCTTTACCCTTGAGTTCTTCGCCAGCTGAACGGCTAATACTAGAAGAACTAGCGGCTTGTGCCGATAGGGGAAACAAAAAAAGAACCATAGCTAGGACGAAGCTAGCCAGTAGCTGCCAATATTTCATAATCTCTTCTTAACAAATCTCAACACTTCTATCATTAACGAAGTATAAAGGATGAAGTGTGAAGTGGTGAAGTTAAGGCTTGAGCCTTCATGGTTTGTTAATCATCCCGTAGGATATAGATGTTGAGGTGCGATCGCAAAAATACCTGTGACTAATACTGAAGACATTGCTCAAACTTTGGCGCGGACTCCTTTATATCAACTGGGTGTAGAACTCAAAGCACGACTAACCAGCTTTGGCGGTTGGGAAATGCCTGTACAATTTAGTGGCATTAGCCGCGAACACGAAGCTGTAAGAAATACAGCCGGGATGTTTGATATTTCCCACATGGGTAAATTTACCCTCCAGGGAAAAAACTTGATTTCTCAACTCCAGAGTTTAGTTCCTTCAGATTTGAATCGGTTACAACCGGGTCAAGCGCAATACACAGTATTGTTAAATCCGCAAGGGGGAATCATTGACGATATCATTGTTTATTATCAAGGTGAAGACACTACTGGTATACAACGGGCATTAATAATTGTGAATGCGGCAACTACAGGTAAAGACAAAGCATGGTTGTCACAGCACCTTGACCTGAATGAACTGCAATTTCAAGACCTTTCACCAGAAAAAGTTTTAATTGCTGTGCAAGGGCCAAAAGCTATCAGCTATCTCCAGCCGTTTGTAGAAGAAGACTTACAACCAATTAAAGCATTCGCTCATGTACAAGCAACTGTATTGGGTCAACCTGGCTTTATAGCCCGTACAGGTTACACCGGAGAAGATGGTTTTGAGGTGATGGTAGATCCCGATGTGGGGGTAGAATTGTGGCAAAATCTCTATAAAGCTGGTGTCATCCCTTGTGGACTTGGTGCGAGAGATACCTTACGCCTAGAAGCTGCAATGGCACTTTACGGACAAGATATTGACGATAGCACAACTCCCTTAGAAGCAGGTTTGGGGTGGGTGGTTCACCTTGATACCAAAGGTGATTTTATTGGTCGGGCAGTTTTGGAACAGCAAAAAGCCACTAAAGTGCAGCGCCGACTAGTAGGTTTGCAGATGCAAGGACGTAACATAGCCCGTCATGGCTACCAAGTTTTATCAGCAGGTAAAATCATTGGAGAAGTTACTAGTGGTACTATCTCTCCTACACTTGGTTATCCCATTGCTTTAGCTTATGTTCCTACCAAGCTAGCGACAATTGGTCAAGAGTTAGAAGTGGAAATTCGCGGTAAAGCTTACCCAGCAGTTGTAGTTAAACGTCCCTTTTATCGGTCGAAAACTAAAGGATAAAGGATGAAGGCGTGCTTGATGCACCCAAAAAACAGTTTTTTATCAAGTTTGGACTGATGCAAAAGTTGCGACCGAGATACCCGACTTCTTCAAGAAGCCGGGTGTCTAAATCTATTCTAGATACTTCACAGTTTCTACTTCATCCTTTGCTGTTTTTAAGGAATAATGTGTTGTAAAGTACTCAATCTACAGTAAGGTTCGTTATCAAATATGACCAGCATTACTGTTGGGACAATAATTTTTGTGATATGGGAGGGTAAGTTATATGTCTGAATATCCTGAAGATTTGCGATACCTGGATACTCATGAATACGTCCGGCTAGATGGTGAAATTGCTACCATTGGTATTACTGAATTTGCCGTCAAGGAATTAGGTGATATTGTGTTTGTAGAATTGCCAGACATTGATGAAGCTCTTGAGAAGAAAGAAATTTTTGGCTCAATAGAATCAGTCAAAGCCGTTGAATCACTAAAATCACCAGTAACCGGCACAGTTGTAGAACGTAATGAACCCTTGATTGATCATCCCGAAGCAGTGTCAGACGACCCCTACGGCGAGGGGTGGTTATTGAAAGTACGCGTTGATGACCCTGATGAAATTGAGGATGCGTTGACTGCTGACGAGTATCGCGCCTTGGTAGAGGGACAGTAGGGGAGCTTTTGAGCAGGGGAGTAGGGGAGCAGGGGAGTAGGGGAGCAGGGGAGTAGGGGAGCAGGGGAGATGAGGGAGAATATTTAATGCCCAATTCCCAATTCCCAATTCCCAATTCCCAATTCCCAATTCCCAATTCCCAATTCCCAATTCCCAATTCCCAATTCCCACTTTTAGAGTATTTATTGCAAAATATTAAATAGTTACGTCTGGAGTTTCATTAGTGGTAATACAGGCCCCTATACCTAAGTCTAGCGATCGCCAGCTACTAGACAAAAAAAATCAAAAGTTAAATAGTTTTACGCAAAGGCACATTGGCCCTAATTCCGATGATATCCAGCAAATGCTTGATTTGTTGGGGTTTCCTAATTTAGATGTTCTTATAGACAAAACAGTACCGCAGACAATTCGGCTGAATCAACCGCTACAATTACCAGAAGCACAAAGTGAGTACGCAGCACTGGCAAAGTTAAAAAAAATTGCTGCTAAAAATCAGGTTTGCCGCTCATACATTGGTATGGGATACTACGACTGCATCACCCCACCTGTGATTGCACGTAATATCTTGGAAAATCCTGGTTGGTATACTGCCTATACTCCCTATCAGCCAGAAATTGCCCAAGGACGACTCGAAGCCTTACTGAATTTCCAAACCATGATTATCGACTTGACAGGTTTGGAAATTGCCAATGCTTCCTTACTCGATGAAGCCACCGCTGCGGCTGAAGCCATGAGTATGAGTTATGGTGTTTGCAAAAATAAAGCAAATGCCTATTTTGTCTCTCGTGACTGCCATCCCCAAACCATTGATGTATTGCAAACACGGGCGAAGCCTCTGGGGATTAACTTGATTATCGGTGATCATCAGACATTTAATTTTGATCAACCAATTTTTGGGGCACTTCTGCAATATCCTGCAAGTGATGGCACGATTTACGACTACCGCGCTTTTATTGAAAAAGCCCATGCTGAGGGTGCATTGGTGACGGTAGCAGCAGATCCCTTAAGCTTAACTTTATTGACACCACCTGGTGAATTTGGTGCTGATATTGCTGTAGGCAGTACCCAGCGATTTGGTATTCCCTTGGGGTTTGGGGGGCCTCATGCGGCATACTTTGCGACGAAAGAAGAGTATAAGCGGCAGGTTCCCGGACGAATTGTTGGTGTATCAAAAGATGCCAAAGGTAAGCCTGCATTGCGTCTGGCTTTGCAAACCCGCGAACAGCACATCCGCCGCGAAAAAGCAACCAGTAATATATGTACAGCACAGGTATTGTTGGCGGTGATGGCAAGCATGTACGCTGTCTATCATGGCCCGGCTGGACTTAAGCAAATTGCTGAGGATATCCACGAATTAACTTTAACTTTGGCGGCAGGTTTAAAACGCTTAGGTTATAAAATTAGTTCTGAAAATGTCTTTGATACGTTGCGGGTAGAGTTGGGAACACACAACCTACAAGCAATTCTCGAAGCTTCCCAAGCAAGAAATATCAACCTGCGGATTTTTGATGCCGATGCTGTTGGCATTTCCCTGGATGAGACAACTACACCAGAAGATTTGATAGACCTCTGGCAGGTTTTCGCAGGCACAGATGACTTACCTTTTACCATAGAAGAATTAACTTCTCCTGCTTCTCACCTTCCTTTTGTGCGACAAAGCAGTTACCTGACTCACCCTGTCTTCAACCGCTACCACTCCGAAACTGAATTGTTGCGCTATCTGCACAAGTTAGAATCTAAGGATTTGTCACTAACTACATCGATGATTCCTTTGGGGTCATGCACGATGAAGTTAAATGCAACAGCTGAAATGATTCCGGTGACTTGGGAGGAATTTGGTAAGATACATCCATTTGCACCGCGATCGCAAACACGAGGTTATCAAATTCTATTCCAGCAACTTGAGGCTTGGCTAGCTGAAATTACTGGGTTTGCGGGAGTTTCTCTACAACCAAATGCAGGTTCTCAGGGTGAATACGCCGGACTGTTAGTGATTCGGCAGTATCATGAAAGTCGGGGAGAATCACACCGCAATGTTTGTTTGATTCCGACTTCTGCACATGGGACAAACCCAGCGAGTGCAGTAATGTGCGGAATGAAGGTGGTAGCAGTTGCTTGTGATACAGAAGGTAATATTGATGTTGCTGATTTGCAGGCGAAGGCAGAAAAACATAGTCATGAACTCGCCGCTTTGATGGTGACATATCCTTCAACTCACGGTGTGTTTGAAGAGGGAATTGAAGAAATCTGCGCTGTTGTCCACAGCCACGGCGGACAAGTTTATATGGATGGGGCAAATATGAACGCGCAAGTGGGTATTTGTCGTCCCGGCGATATTGGCGCAGATGTCTGTCATTTGAACTTGCACAAAACCTTCTGTATTCCTCACGGCGGCGGCGGCCCTGGTATGGGGCCAATTGGCGTAGCCTCTCATCTTGTACCGTTCCTTCCTGGACACCCGGTGGTAGAGAGTGGGGAAAAGAAAATTCCCGATTCCCAACATCTTGGTGCTGTTGCGGCTGCACCTTGGGGTAGTGCGAGTATTTTAGTGATTTCTTGGATGTATATTGCCATGATGGGTGCGGCTGGTTTGACCGAAGCAACGAAAGTGGCAATTCTCAATGCTAATTACATCGCTAAGAAACTAGAAGCTTACTATCCTGTTTTATATAAAGGGAAAAATGGTTTAGTTGCCCATGAATGTATTTTAGATTTGCGATCGCTCAAAAAATCTGCAAACATCGAAATCGATGATGTGGCGAAGCGGCTGATGGATTACGGCTTCCATGCGCCGACTGTATCTTGGCCTGTGGCAGGTACAATCATGGTGGAACCGACAGAAAGCGAATCAAAAGAAGAATTAGATCGTTTTTGTGATGCGTTGATTGCTATTCGTCAAGAAATTGCCGAAATTGAATCTGGTAAGGCGGATGCTGAAGATAATGTCTTGAAGAATGCACCCCACACCACAGAAAGTCTGATTACTGGAGAATGGACTCATCCCTATTCTCGTGAACAAGCTGCTTACCCTGCGCCTTGGACTCGTGAACATAAGTTCTGGCCTAGCGTTGGCAGAATTGATGCTGCTTTTGGGGATAGGAATTTTGTTTGTTCTTGTCTGCCAATGGATGCTTATTCTGCTTAGACCAATATAATTTAGTTAAAATTTGCTCCCCCCAACCTGTTTTCTAGAAGGTTGGGGGGATTTTTAAATTTTAAACATCTCTATTATTATGTCTGCTTGATTACGTTATATCAAGTTCGGCTAATTACTTACGATATAGTCGGTTTGCTTGGTAATAGCTAATAGGTAATGGGTAATAGGTAATACTCAAAACCAATTACCAATTACCAATACTTCGGCTTGCGAGAGTACAAGTTCCCAATTACCGACCTCCACAGATATCATAAGTGTTTAAACGGACATGATATTATTAATTATACTGAACTCTACCCCGCCAAAGCTCTGCTTTTGCTCCCCTCCCCGTGAACGGGGAGGGGTTGGGGGTGGGGTGTAATGACTATGGAAATCATAACTGTTTAACCAGGCTTGATGTTAAAGCTTAAATTATGACGGTTGAGGCTTTAAGGCTGAAAGTTGAGGCTTTAAGGCTGAAAGTTGAGGCTTTAAGGCTGAAAATTGAGGCTTTAAGGCTGAAAATTGAGGCTTTGAGGCTGACGGTTGAGGCTTTGAGGCTGACGGTTGAGACTTTGAGGCTGAAAGTTGAGGCTTTGAGGCTGACGGTTGAGGCTTTGATGCTGAAACTGCGAGTTCAGAACTCAAAATGTCTGTGCGATCGCTCCATTGTTCAGTGTATTTTGGATATGAGCGAGCGATCGGGCTTGGGCAATGAGTGTAATAATCGAACCGCAGAGGAAGAGATTAAGAGGGTGCGTTAGCGCAGCTTACCAAAGCGATCGCTATTATATGTGTATGTATTTGCTTAATTTTAGCATCTGTCGTTAGCATGTGTTACAGGTGTAAAAATTATCTCTAGTTTTAGTTGAAATGAGTATTGAAGGTGTAATTAGTGCGATCGTTAAGTTTGCTCCTGCTGTTGCTCCCCTGGCTACTTGAAAATATGTAGAGAGGGATGAGAAGAGAAATAATTTTATCTGCCAAAGATTTCATTGGCGGTAATATTCACATCAGGGAAAGCTGAAATTAATAGACTTTCACCGCTAGTGAACTTTTGCATATGCTGATATCCTGCGGCTGTTGGTTGTTGATAAACTTCCACAATTTGCTCGTTAATATCTATTAACCAAACTTCAATAATGTTAGCTTCTGCATATAAAGGAATTTTCTCTTCCCGGTCATACATCACAGTCGAATCAGATACTTCAATGAGTAAAAAAATATCCTGGGGTTGGGGGTGTGCAGTGGCAAAGAAATCATCACGGGGTTTAAGTAATGCCACATCTGGCTGAGGTTCTGATTTATTGTTCAACGCAATGGGATTTTGAGCAGCAACTATAACGCGTTTACCCAACAGCTGCACCAACAAATTAACGAGTCGATTTACACAAGCAGCGTGTTTTGTCCCAATGGGCGACATCTCAATAATCTCTCCCCGAATCAATTCCACTCGGTCATCTTCAGCGAGAATTCCCGACTCAACCATCTTATGATATTGCTCAACTGTGAATTTCCGTCTTAGCAATTGTACAGACATTGCCACCTCCACTATCTTTTAATAGTCTACAACACCTGATTTAAACACTTAAATAAAGCAACTATAGTCAAAATCGATGCAAGATGAACCAACACAAGACCCCTTTTTAGAAAATTTATGTCAAGGATATACTAAAGATGAAGTGATTGAAATCAAGCAATACTTAACTGGCTGGGATGCTTCTACATATATCAGTGTTTCTCAAAGTATTTTAGACCATGCCTCTAGAAAAGAGTTTGACCCATTAAAATATTTAAGAAAAGCTGATAATTTTAATAAAAAGAGAGCAGTAAGAGTTCCTAAAACTGGATATCGCTCGGATGGTTCAGCAGTTTATCGCAAAGGTAATGAATATTTAATTGTACGGTCTGATAAATTTGGCATAGAAAAAATTGTTACTTATGGAGTCAATAATGAGTGAAGCAGCTTTAAATACTCAAGATTCGGAAATAGAAAGAAACTATATTATTCAATTATTAGAACAGTTAAGCCAGGATTACCGCAACACTAAACAAGAACGAAAAGAAATTGCAGTTTTAGCTTCTACTTCCGAAGAAGAATTTACACTTTTAGAAGAAATAGAGCTTTTAACAGTAGATATTAGAGGTTACGCTAGTCAAATTCAAACACGAGGTAGAATTGAAAATCAACAACAGGCTATTGAGAAATTACAAAATCTGCGAGTCTTTGATATTCCAGTAATTGCTCAGTTTTATTTTGCTAATCCTCAAGCATACAGACAAATTAAAGCCTATTTGCAGATGTTAGATTACTTACGCTTATTGATGATTGAGTATCTGCAACTAAACCAGAAATCACAACCTGAATTTGTTTAACTTCTACTTATTAGCTACATCATAAACATCATGAATTCACCACCCAGACTACCCAGCAAAACTAATTCCAGAGGACATCCGACGGAGTTTGACCAAATTATTCAAGAAAAAAGCCGTAATTTTGTCGGTCGTGAATTTGTCTTTACAGCTATCAATGAATTTCTCCACCGTTATAGCCGGGGTTACTTCACCATCATCGGCGTACCCGGTAGCGGAAAAAGTGCTATCCTCGCCAAATATGTGACAGAAAGTGTATTTTCTCCTCACCCGCCGTCCTTTTGTGAGAGAAAAGTCTGGTTTATTAATTGAAACGCCGTCCCAAAGTTTTGATTTAGCTGATTATTCAGAAGAAAATCGACAAGATGTGCAGGCTTATATTGAAAAGAACCTAACCCCCCTAGCCCCCCTTCCCTCATAGGGAAGGGGGGAACAAGAAAATTACTCCCCTCTCCTTGCAGGGGAGGGGTTGGGGGAGGGGTCAAATCTCAAACGCCTCACTGCTGAGTGCGAAAATAATTTTATGTATCTCAGTCAAATCATCAACGCTATTAATGAAGGTTTTTATTCAGCACCTTTTGATTTCAATCAACTCCCGCCTGGTTTAGAAGCATATTATCAACAGCATTTACAAAAGATGATTCCTCAACCGAAGGAAGATTTCAGTCTAGCTGTGCTGCATGTTTTAATCCAGCAGCAAAAAGCGATTTCAGGAGGCGCGATCGCTCATACAATCAATATAGATGAATATGATGTTGAACAAGTACTATAAAGTTGGTTTGAGTTTTTACACCAACAACGAATTGCTGAAGAAAATTACTACAGTCTCTATCATTCCAGTTTCCGTCACTGGCTAAGTAGCCAACAACTGTAATTCTTCTTTTAAGGATAAAGGTTGATACCCTAATGCAAAGGCTTTAGAACTATCTAAAGAAACATCTGCTGGTCTGGGTGCTGCCATTTTTACATCTTGTTGGCGGCAAGATTTAATTCCAGCGGCGGGAAGTTGAAATACTTCTATTAATAGCTTGACAAAATCATAACGAGAAATTCTTTCTTTTCCACCTAAGTGAATATAACCGTTGACTTTTTCTAATGCTAATAATAGTCCTTTTGCGGCTGTTGTTCCACTTGCTGGTGTACGAAATTCATCGATAAATAAACTGAGTTCTTTACCTTCTTTTAAACTTTGGATAAATGGCTGTATAAAACTTTTAGCTGTGGGTGTCTCTCTGCCAAACATTAACGGCATCCGACACACTGCTGTCATCGGGTAGCGTTCTAACATACCGACTTCAGCTTTGATTTTTTGCTCTCCATAAATGTTTACAGGACACACAATATCTGTTTCTTTATAGGGAGGATTTAAGCCATCAAAAACTAAGTCAGTAGATGTAAAAACGCAAGAAATAGAATCATCTGCACAAAGTCCAGCAATATTCCCAGATGCTGTCACATTAATTTCGTATGATTCTTCAGGATGAGTTTGACAATAATTTGGTTCTGACTGGGCTGCTGTATGAATAACTGCTGCTGGCTGGACATCACTAAATAACTGTTTGAGTTCCTGAAAATTTGTCAAGTTAACTTTTAGTAATTTAATATCAGGAATCTCTAGTTTATGAGATGAATAAGTACCGTAAACTTCCCATTCTTGCTTTGCTAGTTGGCAAACATGCCACCCTAAAAAACCACTAGCACCCGTAATTAACAATTTTTTCATCTTTCAACTAAGTTACATAAAGTAAATATGCCAGAAACCCTCACAACTGACAACTGACAACTGACAACTGACAACTGACAACTGACAACTGACAACTGACAACTGACAACTCACCAACTACTTATTTAATTAATTCCTGAAAACGCTGACTATTACGTATTTTTTGAAAATCTGAGTCAGTTTTTGCTAATTTTTGATACTTGTCAGGAACTAGCCACATAGCTTTTTGTAAATTCTCAATTGCTAATTCCACATTGTTTTGTAATGCGTAAGCACAAGCTTTGTTGTAGTAGGCTTCATGCTTATTTGGTTTAATCGCGATCGCTTTGTCGTATGATGCTAGTGCTTCTTCGTAACGTTGTAACTTAGTTAAGGCTATTCCTCGATTCACCCAGGCTTCAGATTTGTCTTTTTTGATGGCAATCGCTTTGTCATATGATACTATTGCATCTTTGTAACTTTGCAATGATGTTAACGCATTGCCTCGGTTATACCAAGCTTCATCTTTGTTGACATTGATAGCGATCGCTTTGTCGTATGATGCAAGTGCTTCTTTGTAACTTTGCAATGATGTGAGCGCATTTCCCCGATTAATCCAAGCCTCAGCACTCTCAGATTTAATCGCGATCGCTTTGTCGTATGCTTCTATGGCATCTTCGTAGCGTTGCGCGTCTAAAAATTGATTGCCTTGATTAAATAAATCTTCCGCCTTTTGGCTAGCCTTTGCTTTGATTAATAGCTGAGAAACATTGGTTTCTTGTACTACTTGCTTGGTGTTTTCTGTGGATGAGTTTGCCTCATAACTACAGCCAAACGTGAAGAAACTGATCAAGCCAGAGACAATCAAACTATGCCAAAATCCCATGCTGTCCCTACAAAATCTATAATACAATGTTAAAACATGGTTGTATTTATTTTCTCATCTTACCAAAAAATACTCATTTTCTTTAACTAAATTTGTTTATTGCTAAAACGGTGATTTTTCAGCAATAAAAACATAAAATGTTACTATATTATGTATAAAAAAGCAAATAATTTATTCAAATTGAACTCACCAATCTCTAGCACAAACTTGATAAATACACCCCAAGAACAAATTAGTGAGATTTCATCAAGGTTCCTAGGTTTGAATTTTTTGCCTTGTTTTGTATAATTGGTATAAAAATAGCAACAATAAATATTGTTAGCATTTTCCATAAATAAAATTGACTTGTTATGTAACTAGTGACTTTCAGGGCTGGGGAAGCAGCCCTGCTTTCCGGTCAAACCATTGATTGCTAATCACAAAAAACAGCCGTACAGGATAGCATTTGATTGTGAAATTGGATTGTTGCCTGACCCTACCCAGTGCCAGTTAATATAGAACAGGTGTGGAATTGAACCTACTGGGGCAAAATATAAAGCATGACCACTGAATCTAACTCCCCCAATCCACCAACCCCAGAATCCAGCCCTGAAAACGAGTTGCAACCAGATGACTTTGACGGTGGTGCAAATGAGAATCATTTAAGCTCAGAAGCACTGGCTGCACAACAAGCCTTGGCTGCAATTGGGTCTTTGCAATCTCTCCAACATAAGACTGCGCTGCAACAAGCCCGTTCCAGCTTCCCTCAACGAATTGCCAATCAGTTAACAGTGAAGCCAAGGGCATTACTGATTACTTTAGTAGCGATCGCCATCACTTTCGTGGGATTTATCCTGAATAACTGGCTGATTGGCATTACAGGAACGCTGATGACTTTGGTGTTATCCCTGGCGATGTTATTACCTTGGTTGCAATATGTAGTAATTGAGTGGTTTTCACCCCAAGATAGAACGCTGTTTGTTGCGTTTGCGGGATTAGTAGTAGCCATCATCGGCTCGTTGAAGTTTACTGGTATGGGTGAGCGCTTGCTACTTTGGGGAAATCACATTAATTGGGATATTGCGGGTACTTTGGCGGAATGGTTTGGCGCTTTGGGGCAAATTCTCATCGCCATCATCGCCGTTTACGTAGCGTGGCGACAATACGTGATTTCCAAAGACTTGACAATTCAGCAGAATTTGTTGACACTCCAGCAAAATATTATCACCCAGCAGCAGACAATTGATTCTTATTTCCAAGGCGTTTCAGACTTAGTATTAGATGAAGAAGGATTATTAGAAGACTGGCCTCAAGAAAGAGCGATCGCTGAAGGACGGACTGCGGCAATTTTGAGTAGTGTAGATGGTAGTGGTAAAGCCAAAATTCTGCGGTTTCTCTCCCGTTCTAGGTTGTTGACACCTCTAAAACGCGATCGCCATTTAGGACGAGCCATTCTCAACGGCTTTGGCGGTTATGCTGAAGACCGGATTGCAGGTGTGCGCGTCATCGATTTAGGAGTGATGCTAGCCGCCGCCGACCTTTCTAACACAGATTTACGTTGGACTGACCTCAGCGAAGCTAACCTTGTGCGTGCTAACCTCAGCGGTTGTGACTTGGTAAAAGCCAACCTCTCCCGCACCATTTTGTATGATGCTAATCTCAGCGGTGCTGACTTGAATGGCATTCGTCTATTCTATGGTTCAGTGGATAAAGCATCACCCCGCAGTCGCACCGAACCACCAGACTACGACACTGGCGAACAGACTGGTGCTGTAGTGGAAAATGCCGATTTCAGCAATGTGCAGCGCATGTCTGATAGTATCCGCTACTACTGCTGTGCTTGGGGTGGCGAAAAAACCAGGGCGACTATTCCCGGTGGTTGTCAAGATATTCCCAATAAGTTGGGACGGTAGGGGTCTGTCTCATTAATTCTGATGGTCTGCGAGATACCCGACTTCTTGAAGAAGTCGGGTATCTGACCAGCCTCATGTACTTTAAACAATTTGCTCCCCCTACTTACCTAAACTTATCACCTTAGAGTGAAAGGGTATTACTTGCTGTAATTTGACTAATCCGCTTTAAAATCCGCAGGACATCATATAATTCATTCCCCCGGTTACGGACATCAAAAATATCTGAAGTAGCATAACGAGGAGGATTACCTTTAAGCAGTTTAATAAACATAAAGCTGCCACCAGAAGTAATCATGCCAAATACTTCATCTTGTGGCTGGGGCGCAGCCAGCATATAAGCCAAAATTTGGTCAAGTCCAGCCTCTACAGAATACGCGACTTGTTTTGATTCAATAACTGTCAGCCAAAATTTTTGATGCAGAAGTAAGAAATCAATTCTACCTTTGATGATAGTTTCTTGGTCTTGGCTTTCTATTTCGATAGATTTTTCTAATTTGATATGAAAAGGTGGTAAATAAAACTTACCAATGAATAACAGTGGTGACAAAATAATGGTGTTGACTGTGTTTTCTAGTAACGGCGGATAGTTTCGTAAGTTGATGTAGCCTGCCTTGATTTGATCTAGTAACTGCTTTTCAGTATTTGTCAGTTCTGGTAAATCATCAAGCCATTCTCGAAAAAATTCTTCCCCATCAACTAACTCTAAGCCATAGAGCGTGATTAATTGCTCAAGGGTAACGTTTTCCGCCGCTAGAGTTTGCACCATAGTCTATTTATTCAACTTCAGGTAAGGTGAAGATTTCTACGCCATCTTCTGTAACTACTATGGTATGCTCAAACTGGGCAGATAACTTGCGATCGCGTGTTACAGCCGTCCAGCCATCGCCGAGAACTTCCACTTCATGAGTGCCTTCGTTAATCATTGGTTCGATGGTAAAAACCATTCCAGGTCTGAGACGCTTGCCTTTGTCGCGTGTACCGTAGTGGGGAATATCAGGCGCAGTGTGGAAAATATTACTAATGCCGTGTCCTACAAAGTCTCGTACCACAGAAAAGCCTTGCGCTTCTGCATACTCTTGAATGGCTGCACCAATATCTCCAATGCGTCCTCCCGGTTTGACCTCAGCAATACCCAGCCGCAGACACTCTTCAGTTACATCCACCAACTTTTTGATTTTGGGGGAAGAATTCCCCACAATAAATGTCTTGGATGTATCGCCGTGGTAGCCATCTACAATTGGGGTCACATCAATATTGATGATGTCACCTTCCTTGAGAATCTGCTTAGCATTGGGAATGCCATGACAGACTACCTCATTCACACTCGTGCAAATTGACTTGGGGTAGCCTTTGTAGCCCAGAGGTGCGCTTTTTGCCCCATGAGCCTGCGTCCAACGTTCGGCTTCATCATTCAGTTCCAAAGTACTAACCCCAGGCTTGACTAATGGTTCCAAATGTTGTAGCAATTTAGCTGCCAAGCGTCCCGCCTGACGCATTTTCTCTATTTCGCGTGAAGATAAAATTACGATTGGTTCAGTTTTCATAAACTCTTGTCTAGGGTATCTGTCATAAATATAGTTAATCCTGTCTGGGCAGCTCTTTTTGCGGCATCAGCAACCTTGAGGGTGTACAAACTCTCTTCTGGTGTGACGTACAAAGGAGTACTATTAAACAGATGGTCTAACACCATAGTAGTGTCTTTGACAAACAACCCCCGACGAGTGCCAACCTCGATTGGTGTTGTTTCCCCTGCTTGGATAAAAAATCCTGTGTTGCCATCAAAAATTAAACCTCCCTTTTCGCCGTGAACTTCAAACTTGCGTTCTGGCTGCCAAATTGTTTCACCTTTGCCATAGACCACTTGTGCTAACAGTCCGCTAGTAAAGCATAGCTGAGTAATACTGAAACAGGTTTGATAGTATTCTGATTCTATTTCCCAGTATCGCTGATGACTGTTCACCGTCAAGACTTTACCAAACAAATCTGTCAGACGATGTAATCGAGAAAGTGCGCCAATCAAAGGAAAGCCGAAAAGCTCATGGTTATAAGTCCACTTGCGGGGTGCAGGATTTTGGGGATTAATGGTGCTGTAGCGCACATAAAACACATCGCCAATTTTCTCTAAGTGTTGCTTCAAAGCTTGATGCAAGCCGCCCAAGAGTTCAATATGTTCTACATGCAGCAGTTTGTTTTTTGTTTTGGCTAGGGCGACAAGTTCAGTTGCTTTGATCGCATCCACTGACAAGGGATATTCTACAACTACATGTTTATCTTGCCATAGAGCTGCTTTCGCGATCGCACCATGATCTCGATTCACTGTAGAAATCACCACCAAATCAACATCTTCGCGCTCGACTAACTCCTGCCAAGAACTCAATGCAACAGTATCGTATTCTTTGGCAAAGGCTGCTGTATTTTCCGGTTGATGACCTACAATCGCCACTAGATGCGATCGCTCATCATTTACTAATGCCTCTGCTCTGAGTTTTGCCGCATATCCAGTACCAACCAAGCCCACGCGCACTGTTGCTTTTTCCCAAGCTGCTTTTGAATTGTACATCATCCTCACCAAAACAGTGCTTAATTACAAGTTAGGAGTAACCACTCAGCACTACTGAATGTGATTTCTGCAAAACTTCAGGTTGTCTTCTCAAGAATATAATTTTTCCGCATCACAGCATTGTTTGGCAGTTTTTTATATTAAAAAATCTTATCATTTACAACTAACTAACTTTCATTACTAATCGGGGCCGATTTGCAGTTACATCCTTTAGTTTTTCTCGTAGTATCAGAATTGAAGTGAATTTGAACCCACGGCTGACATCAAACCAGCCGTTTGCTTTGCTTTAGCATAACTTATACTGCCGTTGACAAAAGAGAGGATCACTGAATGGCTACTATTTATAAAGTCACACTAGTCGATCAAGAAGGAACCGAAACTACAATTGATGTTCCTGATGATGAATATATTTTAGACATTGCCGAAGACCAAGGTCTTGATCTACCCTACTCTTGCCGTGCTGGTGCTTGCTCGACTTGTGCTGGTAAATTAATTTCGGGTACCATTGATCAGTCTGACCAGTCATTTTTAGACGACGATCAGATTGAAGCAGGTTATGTACTCACCTGTGTAGCTTACCCAAGGTCTGATGTAAAAATCGAAACTCACAAGGAAGAAGAACTCTACTAAGGGTTAGGCATTTCAACAATAAACCTCTTGCAAGAGTTAATGATGTCGTCAAAATAGAAATAGCACATTTCAAGAAAAACCTCGCTTTCGGGACTGACAAATCAAAAAATATTCCGTTGGAATTGTTAATTGCTGACTGTTCACAGTCAACAATTAACAACTGCAAGCTTGAAAATTGATTTTTTGAAGTTTCCTGAGTGTATGTGCTTTTTCAAACTAATTTGGTAACAAGTCTAAAATCTAATGCCAAGCAGGAAGACTAAATTTTTTGTGTTCCTGCTTTATTTATATGTGTCTAGAACTTGAGATTTTTGCTCAGAGGTTGTTTCTCAAGTATCAATATTCTTGCTTGCGAGCATAATCTTAAGTACATATAGCAATCCGATTTGATTTGGAGAATCACTCGTAGAGGTAAGGGACTGGGGACTGGGGACTGGGGACTGGGAAGAAGGAATAAAGGTGTACTGAGTTTTGTTCAAAAATCAAATATGAGTCCTATAGGACTTACGCAATTGTCATATATTTAGGACAAAAATCGTCCCAAGTCAAGAGTCAAAAGTCCAAAAACCTTGACTTTTTACCCTTGACTATTGACTCAGTACTGCCATCGCAGAAAATATGTGTGCCAGTTGCGTAAGTCCTGGTACAATCAGGGTGAAGACAAAGCTTTAAGTTGTCTTCTCAAGAAGATGATTTTTCCGCATTACAGCATTGTTTGGCAGTTTTTTATATTAAAAAATCTTATCATTTACAACTAACTAACTTTCATTACTAATCGGGGTCGATTTGCAGTTACATCCTTTAATTTTTCTCGTAGTATCAGAATTGAAGTGAATTTGAACCCACGGCTGGTTTGATGTCAGCCGTTTGCTTTGCTTTAGCATAACTTATACTGCCGTTGACAAAAGAGAGGATCACTGAATGGCTACTATTTATAAAGTCACACTAGTCGATCAAGAAGGAACCGAAACTACAATCGAGGTTCCTGATGATGAATATATTTTAGACATTGCTGAAGACCAAGGTCTTGATCTACCCTACTCTTGCCGTGCTGGTGCTTGCTCGACTTGTGCTGGTAAATTAATTTCGGGTACTGTTGATCAGACTGACCAGTCATTTTTAGACGACGATCAGATTGAAAAAGGTTATGTACTCACCTGTGTAGCTTACCCAACCTCTGATGTGAAAATTGCAACTCACAAGGAAGAAGACCTCTACTAAAAGTTAGGCATTTCAAAAATAAACCTCTTGCAAGAGTTAATGATGTCGTCAATATGAAAATCGCACTTCAAAGGGAATAATTTATTTGTTTAAGTTCCCTTAATTAATGTGCTTTTTCTAACTACTTTGCTAAAAAGTCTAGAATATGACACCAAGCAGGAACACAAAATATAGTGTGTTCCTGCTTTATTGTCGTTGGGTAAGATTAGCAGATCACTCTGCGGCATTTGCCTAACTCTTAAAAAACGCATTCTCTTCATTTTGCGTGTTTTTTGCGTAGGCGGATACGCATTTGTATAGCCAAGCCACTGCGTTGGGGAGACAGCGCCGTGGTGTTAGCGTTAGCGACGCTTGTAGCATCAGTGGTAGCGAGTCTTCTCCCAAGGGAGCCACTGCGGTGATGTAGCCCTCTCAGGAGCGCCTGGGGGACTACCGATGGTTATTCGACATCATTGCCCCCAAACACATTAAGCCAAAAAATGAAATTGGCCAAAAGTTGGGTAAATTCTACGTTACTCGTAATATCAAGTTTGGCTAATTACTTACGATCTAGTCGGTTTGCTTGGTAATAGGTAATGGGTAATGGGTAATAGGTAATACTCAAAACCAATTACCAATTACCAATTACCAATTACCAATTACCAATACTAATTTTTGATTCTATGCAAGTAATACTTGACCTACATTTAAATTAAAAATGCTTTTCCTCTGTTTAAATATGTTAAGAAAATCCCTTAATTATTTTGGGTAAACTTTAAATGCCAAGCATTTTGAATAAAATATTTTTAATTAAACTCATACTTGTGGTAGATGAGTCAATAGAGTTTTCATACTATCATCTTCCTAAGAAACATAATTCAACTCAAGCCTCTGTCAATCTTTGCAGATTAGAGGCTTTTCTATGCCTTGTGTACGATCAGCCGCTACTTTTATAAAACAACTTCGGCAAAAGCATCTACACACCTCATCAAATAGCCTTGTATATATTTTACTAGGATAATTTCAGTAATTTGAACGCATTGCGATCGCTGTCCTAAAATCCATAGCAAAGCATTTCAGGCGGAATTTCAAAGGGTTTAGGACTGTTTGGTGAGACAGCAGGGGGAGTAGTTGTGAAGGGTGAATGTAAATGGCATATGTTACAGAATATTCCAGTAGCTCTGCGACATTTTCGGTTAAATTTAATAGGTGAAGTCAAAATATAACAATATATAAGCAAGTTACAATCAAGTTTTTATATCATTACCGTATAGTGCAATGAATGCTGAAGTTGCATTAAGAAACTAGATGGTAAGATTTATCGGATAATTTATCTCCACTAATTAAAAGTATCATTGGTTTCTGTTTTGCTAATGCTCAACAACATTTACAAGATTTTATTTCTTGGCATCTGTCTTAAGTATAATCAGCATACATATATTTAATGGGTCATCAAGAATTTTTGTGGACACGATAGAACCTTGTTTGGCGGAAGAAACAGGCAACAGTAAGGTTTGTTACCTGTTGGCTGTTTGCTATTCCCTCTGCCGAACAGAACTAATCTTAATCTGCGATCGCCCACCGCACATAAGGACGAGAAGCTACTACATTTTTATAGGTAATTAAGCGTGCAGGTGCGTTATTTTTTCGCAAATCAACATAGAAATAAGCTTTTTTATTCTTAAATTCTACCTTGTAGAAATTATATTCTTGAGCCGATGTTTGAGCGACACAAGAAGCATAATCACTGCGTAACGGTGAAACAAATTGTACAAACTGCTTATTATTAGATGAAACTAACTGAGTTGTGTCTGCAAACTGTCTGGTATCTGCTATTACAGTATGTTCTGCACCGCCTTCATAAGGTAGTCCAATCCACCACAACCCCACTGTCTGGGGACAATTACCACTCCTACGTTGAACATTCAGCGTGACGTTGGGTGCAAAAAGAGGCCCTGGTGCAGACTGAGGCTGTGCTTGTGCTGTATTAGCAATTGTAGCAGCAACAATTGGGGTGCATAAAATTCCCCCGAAAATTATTAGTTTGACAAAATTATTCATAGTTTAAACTTTCTCATATTCAAGTTATTGCAATAACGTTGACTAGAAAAATCTGCTAAAAGTGCCGTCTAGTTTGAATATAGGGAGTGGGGAGTAGGGAATATTCATTTTTCATGTTTGCTTGTGGGATTTTCCCCTGATTGACTGATTTGTCAATAAGCTTTGCAAATGGATAAATTCAACTAATCTGAGCCTAAAACTGATCTTTGACCATTCAAACTAGCTATTATATCGAGCCAAAGTTAGCTGGATATAAAAATGAGTTTAGTGCCGACAAATTTGCTTCGTCCTCTGTAAATTGAATTAGAGGATGTTTGAAAAGTGGTATGTTGTGATTTTCATCGAATTATTACCCCCCTTAATCCCCCTTTATAAAGAGGGGAGACTAGACAATTTATTTCCCTCCAATACATACGGGGAGGGTTAGGGTGGGGTAAACAAATATTCAATACACTACTACAGACTTTTCAAACATCCTCTTCAGTAAATATATTTAATAAGTATTACTGATGATGCTACACTGATAAGAGCGATCGCCTTCAAAACCACCTCAGTATTCCCTACTAATCTTTTAACGCAGGTTGCCAAAGTTAGCAACTTCATATTTAAATTTAAGCAATAGCACAGAGATGAGGGGAGGAACGCAAAAACAATTTAAACAGCCTCGAATATTCAGCAGTTGATTTTACTTACGCAATTCCCTGGAAAACAAAGGAATATAATTAATTTATTGTCCAAAAATAAACATCAACCACAAATTTTTTTCGTTCTTTACTGAATCTTTAACTGGAAGCGATACAGTTTATAATAAATTCAAGTAAAAATAACAATATTACGATGTAATGTTGAAGACATGAGTTAAGTAATAGCTTTATTGTTTATCATTAAGCTACTGTCTTGACTTGACATATTAGACTCTTAGCGTGAAGACCGTCACTTGTGATTAGTCCTTTGTCAACACAAATGAACGCCACTTGGGGAACTCGGGAGGAACCCTACGCCAGGTTGCTCAAGTCGGAAAACCCTTCTTGTGCAAATGGTTGTGCAAGGCAGTGACTCTTAATCACAAGTGAGCGAAAGCAAGCTTCACGAATCAATGCTGAACTGGTTGATTATTCTGATGCTGCTTGTCAGTATGAGAATAATTCACAATGTCAACTTACACAATTACTGCATTTGTTTGAACATAATGCAACTTTACACACCTTCTGAAATCCAACAAACCCAGCAAGATCTTCCCTACTTAAATGAAATCATGGAGTGGGTTAAGAATTTTTTAGCAGCCCCTCACCCTAATTTAGGCAGATCTGGCTCAGTTTGCCCTTATGTGGCTAACGCTATGAGATTAAACAGCATTCGCATGGCGGTTATTCCGGCAAAAAATTTAGATTTCCAGCAATTAGAGGATATTGTTCAACGCTATCGTGATATCTTTCTGAAGATAGATGCAGAAGACAAAGAATTGGCTATTTATAAAGCTTTTATACTAATATTTCCTGATATGTCTATGGATGAAGATTTGAAATTAATTGAGCAAATTCAACGAAAACTTAAACCATTGTTTGTGGAAACAGGATTGATGATTGGTGAATTTCACAATCATACTCAAAGTCCTGGTCTGCACAACCCAGACTTTCGTCCGTTGCGTAGCCCTATTCCACTACTGGCTATTCGTTTTATGGTTGAATCAGACCTTCCTTTTATGCAAAGTTCAAATGACCCGCCCCAGGTACGTATCAACTATCTTGAAGCTTATTTAAAGCATTTTGCTGATCAGATTATAGATAAAACCAAATTAGACACTGCTTATCAAGCATTAGCGTTAGCGAAAGAACAACTTCAAGAGGAAAATGCAGTTTTACTATAAATTTTAGCTTAGTGACATCAAGCGATCGCTGCGGTATTTGTAAATCCTTCTTGAGATAGTCACTTCAACTTGTTTAATTAACAGACATCTGTCCCAAGAGGTAAAAAAGAAGAGAAAAGGGTAGAGATGTTTCCTTTTCTCTAGTATTACTACACCCAAATATCCGAGGTACAATCACCGCCAGGATAGCGCATTTCATGAGCGCGAGCCGGGCCGGCTGGTTCCTTACCAAAATCTACGTAGAAATCTTCGTTGATTTTCAGTCCCCCGTTCTCAGTATCGCAGTCAATCTGCAATAAGTAAGAGCCTGACTTGTTTAAGTCAGGATAAAACTGATTATCCCAACTACTAAATAAAGAATTTGTGACATAAAGCCGCTTACCATCCAGACTTAGCTGTAGCATTTGCGGCCCACCAGCCAATTTATGACCTTGAACTTCACCGCTGTTCCCTAGCAAACCACCGCACCAAACTTGACCAGTGAGTCGGGGATGGGTAGGATCGCTGATATCGTATTGACGAATATCTCCGTGTAGCCAGTTGGAGAAATAAACATAGCGATCGCACATGGAAATCAAGATATCAGTAATCAAGGATGGTACAGGAATAGGCCAGCCTGACAGTTCTACCGATGGCACATCAATTACTTTCTCGACTTCCCAATTATCATTAGACTTGTGCCAATGCCAAACATTACTGCTGAGTGCAGCTGCAACAAATCCATGAGTGCTATCGGGGTTATGGTGAAAGCGGACTTCTAAAGGAATTAATCCTTCTTCCCCCAAATCAAAACTTTGGATAATTTCCCTTGTTGACCAATCCCAAAAATGTATATGGTGGCCATATTTACCAGCTGCTACATCGTTGAGGTCAAAACCAGGATAAAAGGTTTTAGGTGCGCCCCACTCGCTACTTACCATCACATTATGACGCGGCTGATACCAAAAATCATAGTTGAACTGCATGGCATCGGCTTGGCGTTCCCAATGTCCAACAATATCAAAATTATCATTCAGTAACAAAAAGCCACCAGGGCCATTCCCTTCGCTGTCGCCCAGCATGGAAATCATTACATGACCATCTGCTAAGCAGTGTACCGTGTGGGGCGCAGTTAAGTTAGTCTTGGCTTTAATTTCTTCTGGTTCAATAACTTTGTACAGTTTTGGTGCTTTCGTATCTGCTGTATCAACTATATAAATGCGGCTAGACCGGAAGCCAGGAATTACGGTATAGCGTCGGGATTTACTGCCATCACCATGACAAGAACTACAAGCATTCCAGCCAAAGTGATGCAATTCATCACCAATGTATGGTACTGGTAGACGATGAATGACTTGGGAATAAGTCGGGGAGTCTGGGTCAACATCTATAGTTGCTAAATAATCTGGCTCTTCAATACCCGTACCTGTATAAAGAGCGATCGCATAAAGTACTTTTTCCCGTTCTGCTTTGATGGCTGCTTCTGGGGAAGCGTAGCCAGGGCCACAGCAAGCATGAGTCATAGTTTAACACCTCAAGAAGCTTTGATTATGATACAGCCCAGAATTCCTAATACTATAGTCACCTGAAAATAAGGTAACTTAGTACTTGCTGTAATTTGGCGATCGCTCTCAGAGGATGTTTGAAAAGTTTTGGGCGAATAGAATTCGCTACTACACAGGCAAAGTCCACCTACCCTTCTCCTTCGGAGACGCTTACGCGAACGGGAACTGCAAAGCAGTACGTGGACTAATGAAAAAGTAAGCATCTCAACCCGCGCAGGCGGGTTTTGTCTGTATAGCCAAGCCACTGCGCTATCGCGGTTCCCCGACAGCCGCGCATGTGGCGCGTGACTTCTAGTCGCCAGGGCTAGTCGTAAATTAGACTTTACAAACATCCTCTTAGTAGGCGAAAAGGCATATTAGCTTCTCAATATGCTTGATTGCCTTCTCATTTCAGTAAAACGCGCACTCATTAAGGCATATTGGCTTCTCAATATGCTTGATTGCCTTCTCATTTCAGTAGATCGCGCACTCATTTCAGTAAAACGCGCACTCATTAAGGCATATTGGCTTCTCAATATGCTTGATTGCCTTCTCATTTCAGTAGATCACGCACTCATTTCAGTAAAACGCGCAGGCAATCAGATAACTTGAAAACAAGTTTATCTGTTTGCTAACTCATTACAGTAATTCCTGCACTCATAACAAATATCGCTTGTAGCAAAAACCATTGTGGATTTGCCAAAATTTTCTCAAGCCAATCAATACGGAAATTTCTTAAGGTAAAGAATATTAGCCGTACTATATTACAAGGCGCATATCATGGCCCGTCAAAAAAGAACCTCTAAAGTCTTAGAAAAAGCAGTACGCCGTGCTGCTGGGATTAATTCAATCGATCCGAATTTAGATTTAGGCAGTGGACTCACCCTAACTGCCTTCTCAACTTTAATCGAGACAATGCGAACCAGAGAGAATACATACAACAGTGCCCTTTCCAGCTTGGATAAATTCTACAGTCAAATGCTAGAAACAGAACGCGAATTGGCAGATATGGCAGAACACATGCTACTGGCAGTTGCGACTCGATACGGCAAAAGCAGTGTAGAGTATGGCATGGCGGGAGGAGTTCCAAAGAACAAACGCCACAAGGGACTGCGAGGTGAGTCGTCAACTCCCAGTTCACAGCAACCGCCATTTGTTGCCAGTATCAACAGCAACGCCAATGGAAACAAACCAGCAGCGACAATTTAAGGTGTGCTAACTGATGACTGATGACTGTCATTGGTCATTGGTCATCGGTCAATAGATTGACACTCTCAGGTCTAAAGACACTGAGATTCTTGGTTCCCTGACTCGCCGTTAGACGACAGGTTTGCACCAATCGCCCAAGAGGGCAAATCTCCCCAAGCGTAAGTTCCCGTGTGTCCCACGGTACTGAGTCCTTTTTGCAGAATGTTGATAGCTGCGTTCACATCCCTGTCTTCTACAAACCCGCAATGTGGGCAAAGGTGGGTTCTGGTGGACAGAGATTTTTTCACTTTTTCACCGCAGTTAGAGCAATTTTGGCTTGTATTGTGGGGAGGAACAGCAACTGTCACCTTCCCATATTTGTGACCAAAGTATTCTAACCATGACCGGAAAGTTGACCAGCCAGCATCAGTGATCGATTTGCAGTAATGTCTATTACGTACCAAGCCTTTCACATTCAAGTCTTCATAGGCTACCAAATCGTGAGATTGGATGACGGAATATGCAACACGCTTGCAATACTCTTTTCGTTGCCTACTTACTCTTAAATGCTTCCGGGCATATCGATTCTTGGCTTTGTGGTAGTTGGTTGATTGTGATTGTTTGGCCTTCTTTTTTTTGGGGTCGTATTTCTTGGATTTTTTACGGTTAGCACGATTCAACTGTTTCTCAGACTTGCGGTAAAACTGAGGAGATTGTTCAACATTACCTTTGTTATCAGCAATGAAGTACTTCAAACCCAAGTCAATACCGACTACTTGATTTGTAGGTTGAGTCTCAACCTTGATATCAACCTCAATTGCAAATTGAGCATAGTAACCGTCAGCACGACGCACCAACCGGACTCGCTTAATCTGTTTGATATCGTAGTAATTCAAGTCATAAGTTCCCTTTAATTTCAGAGTTCCTATTCCTTTCTTGTCCGAAAAAGTTATGGCTTTACGGGTCGTATAAAGTTTCCAGCCACTGGTTTTGTATTCAACTGAACGACAGTGTTTCTTGAACTTTGGAAAACCTGCCTTGGAAAGGTGGGAATCCTGACGGAAACCGCCAAGACTGCCACTTTCCGCTTTCTTGCCTTTAACTTTCTTTTTACAATTATCGTAAAACCGCGCTATTGCGCTCCAAGTACGTTCCGCCGCAGATTGGCGAGCCATTGAATTGAGTTCGTCAGCAAAAGGAAATTCAGACGCTAACACTGCACAATATTTATTAAGATCATATTTCCCAATCTTTTTGTTATCCATCCAATAACGCAAGCATTTGTTTTGGATGAATTGACTGGTACGAATAGCATCATCTATTGCCTTGTATTGCCTGTCTTTTCCTTTAACTTTGAACTCGTAAATTATCACTGGCTTCGACCTAACCAACTACATTCTTATGCTAACATGAAAGGCATAACATTGTATAAAGATACTGCAATAGATAAGGCGATTAAAATCGCACGTGTCGCTTATATCTCAGCCCTAAAGGGTCTGAGTTTTACGCTTACCGCGCTGCTCTATAAGCATTATATTTAGCATAACTGGCTCTCTTAAAACTTAAAAAAATATTAAAGTATTTACCAGTAAGCGCCAAGTATATCTAATAACCTCACCCCCAACCCCTCTCCTTACCAAGGAGAGGGGAGATAAAGCACAGCTTTATTGGGGTGAGGTAATCGTGATACCTCAGTTGCTTAAGAAAGCCTATAATTTCTATTAGGTATAGCAAACTTGTGATTAGAAAAAGCAGGTTTACTAGAAAAGGTAGATTAATTTGTATAAAGTATTTGAATCAAAGATAGTTGTTCTACTGTAAATTGATGTGTTGGCTGGTTAATAACACAAATTTATAAATAGCCAGCGTCAACATAGGATAACTTTTATGCAATTGTCACCTCAAGAAAAAGATAAACTACTAATTTTTACAGCAGCTTTAGTAGCAGAAAGACGTAAAGAAAAAGGTTTAAAGCTCAATTACCCAGAAGCGGTAGCTTATATATCTGCTGCTATCTTAGAAGGTGCAAGAGAAGGAAAAACTGTAAGTCAACTCATGAGTGAGGGCACAGAGATATTAAAGAAGGATGATGTCATGGATGGTATAGCAGAAATGATCCATGAAGTCCAAGTTGAAGCAACTTTTCCTGATGGGACTAAATTAGTAACAGTACATAATCCAATTCACGAATAAAATATGCAAAAACATTTATTAATGGAGAGTAGGGAGTAGAGAAAATTTTTGATGTTTAGTTGTGGGTTTTTCCCATGATTAACTAATTTAAAATTCTTAATTGACTATGGGAAAACTTATCAATGTATACAATTAATCAAGTTGTAATTTATGATGATGCAAACTATCAAGGCAATAGCAAAGAACTTGAAGAAGGGGAATATAAAATTTATGAATTGGGCATTGGTGACAATCAACTAACTTCCTTAACAGTGCCAGCAGGCATCAAAGTGATCATATATGAATACGAAGATTTTCGGGGGCGGAGTAAAACCTTCACTAGCAATGTTTCCAATCTGAATGATATTCAAGTTGAAGGTAAAAGCTTTGTTAACCAGGCTTCTTCTATTAAAGTCGAAAAAATCACAACTATTCCCGGACAAATAATTATTACTAAACCAGAACCGCTAGAACTGAATGCAGGACGAGAAATTACAAAAATAAAAGTAAGTAATCAAGGCGATCGCCCGATTCAAGTAGGTTCTCATTTCCACTTTTTTGAAGTTAATAATGGCTATCAAGAAAAGAAAGGTTTAGAGTTTGACCGCGAACAAGCTTATGGTAAACGTTTAAATATTCCCGCAGGAACAGCCATCAGATTTGAACCAGGGGATACAAAAGAAGTAGAATTAATTCCCTTTCGTGGGAAGCGTGAAATTTATGGTTTCAATGGATTAGTTAATAAACCATTAGGAAATTAACCATGCCAAAATCAGCGGCTAGGCTGGGGATTGGGGGGCCAGTGGGTAGCGGAAAAACTGCTTTAATAGAGTGTATAGTCCCCAAATTGATGAATCAAGGCATTGAAGTAGCAGTTGTCACTAATGACTTACTAACTACCGAAGATGCAGACCGACTTAAAAATCGCGGGTTTTTACCTCCCGAAAGAATTGTCGGAGTAGAAACGGGTAGCTGTCCCCATACAGCAATTCGAGAAGACCCGACAATGAATCTTTTAGCAGTCAAAGATTTTGAGTTATTAATTCCGCAATTAGACTTAATTTTAATTGAAAGTGGTGGTGATAATCTTGCCTCTACCTTTAGTTACGATTTAGTAGATTCCTATATATTTGTCATTGATGTGGGTGCAGGTGATGATATTCCCCGCAAAAATGGCCCCGGCTTTGTACAAGCTGACTTAGTAGTGATCAATAAAATTGATATTGCCCCTTATGTCGGTGCTAATTTAGACTTAATTCGTCACGAAGCCCCAATATATCGACGAGGTAAACCTGTTGTTTATACTAATTGCAAAACGGGTGAAGGATTGGACGAAGTAGTTAATTTTATTTTGGAGACAGTGCTTTTTCGTAGTGCTGCGACGATTACAAGCTAAAAATTAGGTTCAATGTGTTAACTTCGTCAACTTTAGAGACTATTCAACGCATAAATAACTTAGAGTTAAAACTGAAGTGCGATCGCTTGGGTCAAACCATTGTCAGCCATCAGTATACAGCTTACCCGTTAAGAGTATCTCCTGTGTTTCGTCTCGATGATGCTGATTTCCACCGCGCCTACCTTTATATAATGACGACATCTCCCGGTTTACTAGCTGGAGATCAGTTAAATATATCTTTGCAACTAGCAGCTAATACTAGTCTTTATCTTACAGATCAAGCTGCTACTAAAGTGCATTCTATGCCTATACAAGGTTCAAAAGCGACTAGCAATTATGAAATTGAAATTGGCGAAAAAGCCACATTAGAATTTGTACCAGAACCACTTATTTTATTTGCTGATGCCACTTTAGAACAAACTACAAATATTAAGATTCATCCTACTGCAAAACTGTTTTTCAGCGAAATTATTTTACCTGGAAGACTCGCCAAGGGAGAATTTTACCAATTTCACCACTATTTCAACCGTTTACAAGTGACTTCCACTTCTGGAGAACTATGGTTGATTGATGCTATGCACTTAGAAGGAAAACTTAATCCCTTTACAAAGAGTCAGCTATTTGCTTCTTCACCTGTCCTTGGTAATTTACTTATCGTTTTACCAGATGCAAACCTGAAATTCTTGAGTGAAAGTGTAGAAAATCTGGATGCAGGTAACTGTTGTGGTGTAACTGTGGCAAGCTCAATGTTACCAAAAAATCGAGGACTAGTGATTAGAGTTATAGCTAGTGGAACTCATGAACTAAAAACTTATTTTAAATATGCTTTAAACTGCGTCCGTCGCAGTAGTCATCAATCTCTTTTACCCGATGACCTATGACTGAACTAGCACAAACTTACTTGGGAAATTCTCTAGAAAATGTCAGCTTATCTGAACGCATAGCAAAAGCACGTTCCTCAGAACTTTGTTTAGAAGTTCATATCAGTCAAACTGATAGCCGCAAAGGTCGAATTCACACTCACAGCACCACTGGTGTAGCAGTAGGAATTGTCAAGAATCGGGATTGGTCGTTACGGGAAGGAGATGTTTTAGAAACAGAACAAGGTAAATTATTGCTGATTCATCTGCAAGATGAGAAAGTAATGGTACTGAGTTTTACTGAACCAGTTACGCAACACCCCATTGAATTAATTCATTTGGGTCACGTCTTAGGTAATCACCATTGGCCAATTATTGTACAGAATAATAAACTCTACGTTCAACTAGTAGCAGATATAGAACTAATAGAATCGACTATCCGCAATTTTCAAATTACTGGCTTACAAATAGACTACGAACTGCACTCAGCAGCAAGACATCTCGATTTTTCTCAACACAATCATCACGAGCATCACTAATGATAGTAGCATCTGCGATCGCTCCCCAACTTGCCTTAATGCAGTTGTCTGATTCTTTTTTCCCCTCTGGCTCATTTACCCTTTCTCACGGGTTAGAATCCTTAGTACAAGAAAATCAACTAACTTCCTCAGAAGACTTGCAAATTTTTCTGAAGTTACTATTACGTAATAAAGTAGGAGTTACAGATACAGTAGCACTTATTCATGCCTATCGGGGAAGTGCAATTGATGACTTAGATGCAGTGCGAATTGCAGATGCTCAATTATTTGCTCAAACATTAGTAGAGAAAACCCGCGAAACCCAGCGCAAAAGCGGACGCGCCTTATTAATGGTAGCCAGTTCAACATGGCAAGATATTCAATTAAACTCTCTCAATGAAGATGCTGCTACAGGTAAAATTCACTGTTTGCATCCAGTGATATTTGCCGTAGTTGGTAGGGTAGCACTTTTGAGTGAACAGGATACAGTTTTAGCTTTTTTGCATAGCTTTATTACTAGTTTATTAGGTGCAGCTATTCGTTTAAGTATTGTCGGGCACATACAAGCACAACGAATTTTACTGCAAATAGCACCAGACATTGAGACAGCCTACCAAACAGCTGCATCAATGAGCTTAAATCAAATGTGGTCTTGTACCCCTGCGATTGATATCGCCCAAATGCGACATCAGAAATTGACTTACAGATTATTTGCTAGTTAGGGAATTGGTAATTGGTAATTGGTAATTGGTAATTGGTAATGGGTAATTGGTAATTGGGAATTGGGAATTGGGAATTGGGAATTGGGAATTGGGAATTGGGAATTGGGAATTGGGAATTGGGAATTGGGAATTGGGAATGGGGAATGGGGAATTGGTGATGGATAGGGGAGTCATGAGATGGGGAGACCTGATTTTGAAGATTTGCAGGTTTATAAATTATCTGAAAAATTAGGAAACGAAATTTGGAAAATAGTTATGGGATGGGATAATTTTTCTAAAGATACAATTGGTAAACAGATTGTACGTGCAGCAGATAGTATTGGAGCCAATATTGCAGAAGGTAGAGGACGTTATAACTTTCAAGATAATAAACGTTTTGTAAAAATTGCTAGAGGTTCTATGAATGAGACGATTCATTGGATGCGGTTAGCTTATAGTCGAAATCTTTTAACAAATGAACAAGTCAATATTCTGAAACCAATAATTGATGAATTATCACCCAAGTTGAATGCTTACTTAAATTCGATTGGCAATGGTAATAGGTAAACTTTGAATTACCAATTACCAATTACCAATTACCCATTACCAATTACCAATTACCCATTACCAATTACCAATTACCCATTACCAATTACCAATTACCCATTACCAATTCCCCATTCCCCATTACCAATTACCCATTCCCCATTACCAATTACCAATTACCAATTACCAATTACCCATTCCCAATTACCCATTCCTTTAGGAAAAAAACATGAGCAACTATATTAACCGACGAGAATACATCAATACTTTTGGCCCTACTATTGGCGATCGCGTCCGTCTTGCAGACACAGACTTGTTTATTGAAGTCGAACAAGATTATACTACTTACGGTGGTACTCTGTACGGTGAAGAAGTTAAATTTGGCGGTGGTAAAGTAATCAGAGATGGTATGGGACAATCGCCCATCACCAAAGGCCAGAGTCCCAACGTTGCAGATGTAGTGATTACCAACGCCTTAATTCTCGATTGGTCGGGCATTATTAAAGCAGATGTCGGCATTCGAGATGGGATCATTTTCAAAATTGGCAAAGCAGGTAATCCCTACATTCAAGATATTCCCGAAGAACCCAACGACCCGGAAAATAGAGGCATTATCATCGGCCCTGGTACGGAAATCATCGCCGGAGAAGGTAAAATTCTCACTGCTGGGGGAGTTGATAGCCACATTCACTTTATTTGTCCCCAACAAATTGAAACAGCGCTGGCTTCTGGTATTACTACCATGATTGGCGGCGGTACTGGTTCCGCTACTGGTACCCTCGCCACGACTTGCACCCCCGGCCCTTGGAATATTCACCGCATGTTACAAGCGGTTGATGACTTCCCAATTAATATTGGTTTGTTGGGCAAAGGCAATAGTAGCAAACCTGAAGGATTAATAGAACAAGTTGCTGCTGGAGTCATGGGTTTAAAGCTGCATGAAGACTGGGGAAGTACTCCCGATGCCATTGATAATTGTCTTAGTGTTGCAGATCAATATGATGTACAGGTAGCAATTCACACCGATTCACTGAATGAAGCGGGTTTTGTAGAAAATACTATTGCTGCTTTTAAAAACCGTGTGATTCACACCTTTCATACTGAAGGTGCAGGAGGTGGTCATGCGCCTGATATCCTGAAAGTTTGTAGTTTAAGTAATGTTTTACCCGCTTCTACTAATCCCACCCGTCCCTACACAATTAACACTTTTGACGAACATCTCGATATGTTGATGGTGTGTCATCACCTCGATAAAAATATTCGTGAAGATGTCAAATTTGCCGAATCAAGAATCCGCAAAGAAACTATTGCAGCTGAGGATATTTTGCATGATATGGGGATTATCAGCATTATGTCTTCTGATTCTCAGGCTATGGGAAGAGTAGGCGAAGTGATTACTCGCACTTGGCAAACTGCCCATAAAATGAAAATACAAAAGGGATTGTTGCCTTCTGTTAGCGATCGCTATGAAACCCATGATAATTTTAGGGCAAAACGCTACATTGCCAAATACACCATTAACCCTGCGATCGCTCATGGCGTTGCAGATTACATCGGTTCAGTGGAAGTTGGCAAGATAGCAGATTTGTGTTTGTGGAAACCGGCATTTTTTGGTGTGAAACCGGAGACTGTAATTAAAGGGGGAATGATTGCTTGGTCACAAATGGGCGATCCCAATGCGAGTATCTCCACCCCAGAACCAGTTCATATGCGTCCCATGTTTGGCAGTTTTGGCGGTGCAATAGCAGCAACTTCTCTAACTTTCGTTTCTCAAGCAGCTTTAGAACAAGATATACCTGAAAAATTGGGCTTAAAAACTCGCACGCTAGCAGTTTCTAAAACTCGTGAGTTGACAAAAGCAGATATGAAACACAATGATGTGATCTTACCAATTGAAGTTGATCCAGAAACTTTCTATGTCAGGGTAAACGGAAAATTATTAACTTGTGAACCTGCTACATCTTTACCTATGACACAGCGTTATTTCTTGTTTTGAATTCTTTTAAGATATAAGGATGTGTTATGTCAGAGCCTATTTATAAAGTAAATATTAAGTAGGGGAGGCAAAAAGCGGCGTGGATGTTCCTCCCGCTTTATTGCCGTTGTGTTACGGCGTTTGCAAGGATTTCGGAGTTTGAGATAGTGAAGATTAGCCGCAGGGCACCATCTTTTTCGGTGCGTTAAGCGTTGCTATAACGCACCCTACAATTTAAGGTTTACTTTATAAATCATCTCTCATGTCCTTTGTTTATTACTTATTAAAGCCAAAGAACCCCACCCCACCAAAGCGTAGCTTTGTTTCCCCTCCCCGTTAACGGGGAGGGGTTGGGGGTGGGGTGCAATGACTGTGGTAATCATAACTAATTAACCGGACTTGATGTTATATCATGTCCTTTGCTTATTACTTATTAAACCCAAAGAACCCCACCCCACCAAAGCGTAGCTTTGCTTCCCCTCCCCGTTGACGGGGAGGGGTTAGGGGTGGGGTGCAATGACTGTGGTAATCATAACTAATTAACTAACCGGGACTTGATATTAGGGCTGAAGTACAAGACTATTTCAATATCTATTGCGGTGCGTTACGGCGTTAAGCCTAACGCACCCTACTGGCGTAACTGCAAGGGTTCAGGGGAGATGAAGGAAAAAATTTGTCCCAATTCCCAATTCCCAATTCCCTACAACCAACGTTGTTGTCTAGCATAGGCAATACTACTAATTACAATTAATACTATGATGTTGATCACAAGAGGATAAGCCCAAGGTTGCTCTAATTCCGGCATATATTTGAAGTTCATCCCATAAAAACCAGTAATAAAAGTGATTGGCAAGAATATAGTTGAGAGGATAGTCAGGCGATTAATTCGTTCACTAGTTTTGCTTGCAATATTATCACGTTGAATTTCCATTAATTCTGACATCCACGCTCTTAGTGCTTGATATTCTTGCCAGAGATTATCAACGTGATGAACCAATTCCTGATTGAATAATGCTTTTACTGGCTGAGTAATCCATTGAAAATCTTCATAATTCATAATAGCCAAAAGTGACTTGATGCTTTGAAAATTACGACGACCAGAACGAGTAGATTGCCTCATAGTGGCAATTTTTTTGTAGGTTGATTCATCACCAGCATTAGCTAAAACTTCATCTTCTAAATCATCAAGCTGTCTAGAAATATAGTCAAATACACTATGATAATTATTTAAAATATCTTTCAGTATGAGATATAATAGATAATCAACACCCCATTGTTGAATATCAATAATTCGCCTTTCCAAATTATTGATTAATATAGTTAATACTTTGATTTCAGTGATTTCAAATGTGATAATAAAATTAGTTCCAACTATAATACTGCCATGTGCTACCTGAAACTCACGATTTTTTATTTGATGAGTTAGTATTTCATAGCTATCAAATAAACAATCTTCCATGTCTTCATCAATTCCTGTAGGGGAATGGTTAAAAATCATGTCAACACGAGATGCATTGAGTCCAAAGTGGTTGACAATTCTAGCTGTTCCAGTGCGATCGCGAAAGTGAATGCAGCGCAACCATACCTTATGAGAACCATCAATCCTTTTCAGTACCGCATCAACATCCCAACTCGTGAATAATTCCAGGTGATTGTGCGAAAAGCTGAGAAGAATTAGCATATAGCAATCCTAATTGAGTTGTAATCAAATACGGTGACTCATATTGATCGATAATTTATAAGATAACAGGCTGAAAACCCTGAACTGAAGCTTCAGGGATAAAACCCGTAGGCAGTCTAATGGCTGCCCAGATGTGGTAAAATTCTTAATTCAGCCCACACCCCATACCTTGTTTGTGGTAAAGTGCAAATCGAAGCTAGAGTACTTATAGAGCAATAAGATTACCAAAAACAATAAATTTGGCTAAATCTTCTGAAATTTGTTAATATTTACAACTTTACGGTCAGAAAATTTTATTTATGAACTCGTAAGCAGCTTTTGTAGGGTGGATTGTCGTAATAGGGCAACGCACCTTTGTATCTTAATATTAAATTGAAAAATTATACTGAGAGTATTGTCTCAAGAGGTTGAAACTATGAGCTTTAAACCCGAAGCTTTACAACTTCCTACCCTGAAAAAAGGCTCTGAAGGACTAACTGTCACCGCTTGGCAGCAATTTCTTTTAGATATTGACTTTCCCATTGCTGGGGTGGATGGAGATTTTGGAAATATCACGCATAATGCAACCCGTGAATATCAGACTAAAAATAATTTAACCGCAACGGGAATTGTAGATAATGCTACTTATAAAAAAGCATTAGAACAAGGGTTTGCAAGTTATTTTGCTATCTATACCAATGCTGTGGATAAATTGTTAGCCTATCTGAATTTTGGAGAGGCTGAAATTAAAGACCTGCAAAAAAGTTTAACTGCGATCGCTACTTTAAATCCTCCCTTAGTAGCTGATGGAGATTTTGGCATTAATAGCAGAAGAGGTTTAGCTGAAAGTTACAAAAAAAGAGATGTCCGTTTTCCATCAGAGTTAGCTCAAGAGCTTTCTGCTGCTACAAAAACAAAACTGGGTGATGATTTCGACTTAGCTTTAGACAATTTAACTGAATATGCGAAAAAATTAAGAGAACGCCTGAGTGGCAAACATTGGATTAAATTTTTTCGAGAGAGTGACTCAATTGATGATTTAGCTTCTCCCTTTCGTCAGAAAGTACAAGCCTTTGAAAAAGCCTTACGAAATGCCGGAGCTACTATCAGTATTGCATCGGGATTCCGTCCTCCAGAACGAGCTTATTTAATGCACTACGCTTTCAGAATTCATCGCGATGAAATTGCTCCTAAAGATGTTCCACCTATGCCCAATGTAGATATTAATTGGGTACATTATACGAAAGCAGCCTCTATTCAAGCTGCTAAAGAAATGGTGTCTGCTTATGATATTGCTTATCGACCTTCTCTTAGCTCTCGTCACACCCAAGGATTAGCAATTGATTGGAAAATAACTTGGTCAGGAACTTTAAATATCAAAAATGCTAGTGGAACTACAATTAGTATTGATGAACCACGAACAAGTTATAAAAAGTCTAAATTATGGGAGGTTGGTGACTCTTATGGTGTAATAAAGTTGATTGACGATGATCCCCACTGGTCTAATGATGGACATTAAGCAAAAAAGTGATGTCTAATTTATTACTTGCCGGGCGACTATAAGTCGCAGCTATACAAACAAAACCTGCCTCCGCAGGTTAAAAAGAACTTGATTTTGTATTAGTCCACCTCCGTGGACTAAGCTTTGTGTAGTAGCGAATATAATTCGCCCAATACTTTTAAAACATTCTCTAAGCTGCTGTTTAATGAGTTTGTAGAGGCGATCGCGCTCTAATTTCTAATGCTAAAACCCCCACGCTTAGTAAAGTGGGGGTTGTTAAATCCGAAATCACTTACTAAAGTTAATCAGAAGAAATTATAGAAGCTGGTAGCTCTTGGCTGACAACTAAACTATGAGTAAAGCCTTATTTTGTATCGAAAATCTGCGAGTTGCTTATCCTCGGCGTGGTGGAGAAGAGTTGAGGTGGGCAGTTGATGATGTGTCTTTCACGTTGCAAGCTGGTGAAAGAATGGGATTGGTAGGAGAATCTGGCTGTGGTAAATCAACTTTAGGACGAGCTGCAATGCGCTTGTTACCACCCTCTAGCCAAGTTGAGGGACGAGTAACATTTCAGGGAAAATCGGTATTTGACTTAACGCCACCTGAGTTGCGGAAATTTCGGGGAGAAGCGGTGGCGTTGATTTTCCAAGATCCGATGACGCGCCTCGATCCGTTGATGACCATCGGTAATCATTGTATTGAAACTTTACAGGCCCATTCAACAGAATTATCAGCACAGCAAGCCAAACAAAAAGCACTTGCAACTTTGGATAAAGTCAAGATTCCTGCTAGTCGTTGGAATCAGTATCCTCACGAGTTTAGCGGTGGTATGCGCCAAAGAGTAGCGATCGCTTTAGCTTTACTTCTCAACCCCAAGTTAATTGTCGCAGATGAACCCACCACTAGCTTAGATGTCACAGTCTCCGCCCAGATTTTGCAAGAATTAACTCGACTGTGCGGTGAAGAAAATATGGGGCTGTTGCTGATTTCTCACGATTTGGCAATGGTAGCAGAATATTGCGATCGCATTGGCGTGATGTATGACGGCAAAATAGTAGAAATGGGTTTGACAGAATCCGTATTTAGACAACCCCAGCACGAATACACGCGATCGCTTTTACAAGCTGCTTTGCACATTCAAGCAGTAGATGAGACTGGGGACTGGGGACTAGGTACTGGGGACTGGGTACTGGGGACTGGGGATAATTCCCAATCCCCAATTCCCAATACTTCGGCTTGCGAGAGTACAAGTTCCCAATCCCCAATCTTACGTGTCACAGAACTGAAGCAGCATTACACTATAGAACCGAACTTTATCGAAAGACTGTTTAAGGCGCAAAGTCAGACAATTAAAGCAGTGGATGGTATTAACCTGGATCTGTATCCAGGGGAAATTCTGGGATTAGTCGGGGAGTCAGGTTGTGGTAAGAGTACATTGTCACGGACAATATTACAACTGATACGTCCTACCGCTGGCAAAGTCGAGTTTTTAGGAAAAGATTTAACTAGGCTGTCGCGCCAAGAAATTCGTGCATCACGGCGACAAATGCAAATGGTGTTTCAAGACCCCCATGCTTGCTTGAATCCAGCGATGACAGTGGGGCAAAGTATAGCTGATCCATTATTGATCCACAACCTGGCAGATTCAGCCAAGGCAAAACAACAGGTTTTGTGGATGCTTAAGAAAGTGGGATTAACACCGCCAGAAGTATATTATGAGCGTTATCCATCAGATTTATCCGGTGGACAGCAGCAGAGAGTTGCGATCGCTCGTGCTTTAATTACTCATCCTAAACTTCTAATCTGCGATGAACCCGTGAGTATGTTAGACGCTAGCGTGCAGTCACAAGTGTTAGATTTGATGTTGCAATTAAAGGAAGAGTTTGAGTTAACCTATTTATTCATCACTCATGACCTTTGGTTAGCGAGATTTTTGTGCGATCGCATTGCCGTCATGAACGGAGGTAAAATTGTGGAAATAGGCCCTACAAAACAGATTTTTGCCAATCCCCAGCATCCTTACACTAAAACCTTACTAGCTGCTGCACCCTTATTAGCACGCGCCTAAATAAAGTTAGGAGTTAGGAGTTAGGAGTTAGTTATTTCTCCCCATCTCCCTCATCTCCCTCATCTCCCTCATCTCCCTCATCTCCCTCATCTCCCTCATCTCCCTCATCTCCCTCATCTCCCTCATCTCCCTCATCTCCCTCATCCCCCTCATCCCCCTCATCTCCCTCATCTCCCTCATCCCTACCCCCATCTCTAACCCTCTCCACTTCCCTCAATTAATTTAGTTGTTTCTACGCCTGCACCATATAACTCAACGAATCGATGAAATAGTAGCATACTTGCCTGATTTGACAACTTATTTAATTTGAATAAACGCTCTATATTTATTTCAGCTAAATTTCGTAGATAAGGTAAATCTTCAAAGAGTGTTAAACAAGAAGCAAAATGTAACAAGATTTGCAGTAATGGTTTAGGCCAATCTAGGTCACTGTAAATCTCTATAAAAAATTGATGCTCATTCTCTGTTAACGGTAACGCATTAAATATAACAATTATTCTTTTGTTATCGTAGACTGGAATACTTAGTTCAACAGTATAAGGATTATGTAGTATTAAATCTACTTCGACAATTGGCTGTCTCCAAATTCTTAGAGGATTAACTGGAGAATCTAAAATTGTTTGGAATTTGATTATACCACCAATACTTGTTGGTTGAAAATGACTAACATGCAAAATTTTTAATCTATTCAAGCTAAAACTATGAACTGTTTCTAAGTGTTTTAAGTTCAGTAGATGGTAGATTTGACAGAGATAGGGAAAAGGTAAAATATACTCTTGGCTGATCATATGTCGCCTTTTCAACTCATAATTATTTGCTTGAGTTGGACAGAGACATATTTGATTTGAGCTAGCATCTAAACTATTCTCTGGTTTTAAATACAACCAACTCAGAAAAAAGAAGGAAGCTGTAAAAAGCTGAAAAACTTCTATAGCAGATAAATATCCATCAGCAAATGCAGACAAAGTTCTATCAGAGATGCCAAAAAGCCAAGAAGGAATACCTAACAGCCAAATACCAGATCTTAATTGTCCTATAAATAAAGATAATCCTATTTCTATAGATGTATCTCTTGTAGTATTATCTATATTTTGTTCCGAAATATCGTTCGTTTTAAGTATGTTATTAGACATAAACACTCAAGCATAAATATTCATAACTATTTTGATACTAAATAAAATTTATAGAATTACCCTCTACCTTTAGCTGTAAACAAGAGGAAGGAATATTTCTAACTAAAACTCAAAGATATTTTGTGATTATGGCTACGAAATACTAGTCAATTTATATATAATCTTGTGGTGAAATTGCACATTTGATTAGGACTTACGCAAGTGTCATATTTTTTTTGTTTGGGCAGTCAAGGGTCAAAAGTCAATATTCCAAAAAACCTTGATTAAAGACTATTGACTCTGGACTATTGACTGCCATTGCAGAAAATATGTGTGCCAGTTGCGTAAGTCCTGGTCAAAAGTCAATAGTCCAAAAAAGCTTGATTTTTGACCATTGACTCTTGACTCTTGACTCTTGACTGCCATCGCCAAAAATATGTGTGCCAGTTGCGTAAGTCCTGTTAGATAAAAGTGTGTTGCTTTACCAATCCCTTGCCCAGCTTCTGTGATAATTGCAGTGGAAGCCTAGAATTACTAACGTAAACGCTGTATTATTTTTGAATATTTTTTCAACTTTTCTCTTAAACGGCAGTGATGACTATCCGCCACGCAACTGAAACTGATTTGCCTACAATTGTGGCAATTTACAATGCTGCTGTTCCCAGCCGCATGGCTACGGCTGATTTAGAACCAGTGTCTGTGGAAAGTCGCCGCGCATGGTTTCACGGGCGATCGCCTTCACAACGGCCACTTTGGGTGATTGAAGTAGAGGGAGTAATTGCTGGATGGCTGAGTTTCCAATCATTTTATGGGCGGCCAGCCTATAGTACAACCGCCGAAATTAGTATTTATATTGCCCCAGCTTTTCATCGCCGTAGTCTAGGACGGCAACTCCTAACGCAAGCAATTCACGAAAGCCCTCGTTTGGGTATAAAAACCTTAGTCTGCTTCATTTTTGCCCATAATCATCCCAGTTTAAAGCTTTTTGAAACCTTTGGTTTTCAAAGTTGGGGACATTTACCTGGAGTTGCAGAACTCGACGGTGTTGAACGAGACTTAATAATTATGGGGCTTAGAATTGGTCAATAGTCAGTTGTCAGTTGTCAGTTGTCAGTTGTCAGTTGTCAGTTGTTATTTTGCCTATCCCCTCATCTCCCTCATCCCCCTCATCTCCCCATCCCCCCATCCCCCCTGCTCCCCTGCCTAATTCGCCCTGCCGAACTCTCTTAACTTCTTGTTAGCAAACTCACGCACTTGCTCATCTGGGTCATTTTCTGCTCTGTTGTGCAATAGTGATAAAGTCTGGGGATGGTGAAGATATTGCTCGATAATTGCCTCAAGTGCTACTTTTCGCGGGTTGTCTTGAAAGTTGTACTCACGCACAAAGGGGTCATTAACAGCGCAGTTGTGGAATACTTCAAATATTCCAGGTTCATCCTTAAACCCTCTAGCTAATTCTTGCAATGCAGTATGCCGTACATCCGAAGATTTATCAGATGCTACGCGTTTTTTGAGGATGGCGAGGGTATCGCTGTCATCTTTGAACCCCCTAGCCAATTCTTGTAATGCTGCTTGTCGCACAGTCCCAGATTTATCAGATGCAGCATGTTTTTTGAGGATGGAGAGGGTATCGGTGTCATCTTTGAACCCCCTAGCCAATTCTTGCACTGCTGCACGTCGCACATATTCATTATCATCAGCGATCGCGCGTTGTTTGAGGATGGAGAGGGTATCGGTGTCATCTTTGAACCCCCTAGCCAATTCTTGCACTGCTGCACGTCGCACATCTGAATATTGATCAGCGATCGCGCGTCGTTTTAAGATGGGAAGGATATCAGGGTCATCTTTAAACGCTCTGGCTAATTCTTGCAAAGCTGTTTGTCGCACATATCTATCATCATCTGCATTGGCGCGTTCTTTTAGCCAAAGCAAGGTATCTGGTTCATCTTTAAATCCTCGCGCTAATTCTTGTACTGCTGCTTGTCGCACATCCGAATATTTATCAGTAATAGCACATTGTTTGAGAATCACAAAAGTATCAGGATGATCTTTAAATCCTCTGGCTAATTCTTGTACTGCTGCTAGCCGCACATATTCATTATCATCAGCAGTTATGCGTTGTTTAAGAATCAAAAGAGTATCAGGGTCATCTTTGAAGCCTTTAGCTAATTCTTGCACCGCTGCTTGTCGGACAGTCCAATCATCAGCAGTAACGCATTTTTTTAACCAAGGAAGAATATCTGGATTATCTCTAAATACCCTTGCTAATTCTTGTACTGCTACTTGTCGTACAGTCCGAGATTTATCAGCAGTGGTGTGTTGTTTAAGCCAAGTTAAGGTATCTGGTTCATCTTTAAACACCCTAGCTAATTCTTGCACAGCTGCTTGTCGCACATACTCATGATCATCAATAGTGCCGGCTTGTTTCAAGATATCAAGAGTATCAGCATCATCTTTAAAACCCCTAGCTAATTCTTGCACAGCTGCTTGTCGCACAGTCGCATCATCATCACTAGTAGCGCATTTTTTCAACCAAAGGAGGGTATCAGGATTATCTTTGAAACCTCTGGCTAATTCTTGCAATGCTGCACGGCGAATATACTCATGGTCATCAGCCGTGGCTAGTTGTTTCAACCAAGGAAGAGTATCAGGATCATCTTTCCAAGTCGTAGCTACAGATGCAACAGCTTTAGTACGAATTTCCTGTACTAGCTTAGTTTCTTCTTCATCTCGATAAGGTTGGTAATAGTAACCAAGGTCATATTTCGTTAAATCTTTAATTTTATGTAGTAATTTAGTTGCCGTTAAGGCAATTAACAACCGATTACGCACTTCTGCAAGACACTTTGCTGCCAAAAAAAGGTTGATGAATTTTCCTTGCTCACCATTTTTAGCCATCAAGTAATCTAGAATTTCGCAGACAAATCTTGGCTCAATCATCCCGATAATTAAGCGTAAAACTTCATGCCAAGTTTCATCTTGCCAGTGTTTACCAAAAACTTCATGATTAAGTTCTTGAATTGACAGTGTTTGTGTTTCTTTAAACTGCCAAACAAATTCCCAAGCACAGAAATATTCTAAAAAAGTCCGATGGACAAATGCATAGTAATCTGCACCCAAAAAACATAACATAAAGTTGCGAGTTCGCAGTTGATTAATCATCACCCTGGCAACTATCGTGGGATGTGCAAATTCGAGATTTTTTAGGTAGCGAGTCAAAATCTTTTCTAAATCGCCTACACTGATTAAATTACCTGCCAAACCTTTGGCGCTGGTTTGCATATGATAAGCAACTTGACGCAACATTGCCTGCTTATCTTTGTAATCAATAGTTTTTGGATCTAATCGAGCATCTTCAATTAACGCGCGTTCTACATCCCATTGATGCAGCAATACTCGTGATGCTTGTTCATAAAGTGTTGCTCTGTCTCTTGGCAGTTCTTGGTTACGATTGAGAATTGCCATCATCGTTAGTAAGAGGGGATTACCCGCCAGTTCTACAATTGCTTTTGATGTGTCAATTGCTCTTTGCAATCGCTCTTTTTTTCGCAATTTATCCACTTGATCCTGGAAAGCTAACTCATGCCAGCGATTGATAAAATCTTGAATTTGTTCTGGCTCTAAATCTTGTAGCATGAAGTGGCGAAACTCAGCATCTCGTAACCGCTGCGGTTTATAACCAATCACACGAGAAGTGACAATCACCCGCACGTTAGGATATTCATTTGTGAAACGATGAATATCTGTGATGATATCTTCTCGCTTGCCGATTTCAAATACTTCATCTAAACCATCAAACATCACTAAAGCATTACCAGCTTTTAAATTTTCATGAAGTTGATTTTGATTGAGATGATGAACAGTACCACTACATTTATGAAAAAATTCCAGAAAATTATGACACTCATTATTTTCTAGTCTGCGAATGTAAGTGCGTAACTCAATCAATAAGGGAATGGGCTGAGAGATGACATTATTCAGAGGTGTTTCTGCCCAGTTGAGTGCGAGAAATTGCAATAAAGTAGACTTTCCTGAACCTGGATCACCCAAAATTACTATATATTTATATGTCTGGCGATCGCTAATAATATCCAGTACGGAATATATCGGTTGCTCAAAATAAATTTGTTTATAGCCTTCTAATTCTTCGAGTGCAATTTCTTCTTCTAATTGCTGACTTTCTCGTAATCGCCTGAGATGTTCTTTCGGAAGTTCGTGTACTTGTGGCAAAACTTGGTGAACTTCCCGCACATTCAAAGCGATAAATAATCGCCATAACTTTAATTCGTTATAGGCATAACCAGTAGTATCTAAACTATCGAGTTTGAGATTGCCATATCGTTCGCGTAGTCCTTCTTGATATCCTAGCAAATCAAAATCTGTAGGAATACCAGCAATTTGTTGCAAAGTATTCTTCACTTCTTCTAGATATTGTGAATCCAAGATAGAACGTAACTCATCTGATTCTCTAATAATTGCTTTAACTTTTTTCAGATAACGCTTGGTGAGTCTTTCCCAGTCAAACTCATTAGATAGAATAACTAAATTCATCTCATACCAAGCATTTGCCAATACTTTAGAGTCTAGATTCTGGCAGTCTGCTTGAAAAGGACGACCTAAAATCTCTCTAACAGATTTATGATGAATAAATTTGTTTAATGGTTTGGTGTATTGCTTCAGTTCTGCTTCTTCTAAGTCTGCGTCTTCTAATTCCTGCTGCATCAGTTGCAAAAATTCTTTGAGCGCTTTGCCAGCAGCAATTTCAATATCTTCTTTTTTGAGACGCTGTAAGATATTTTTGGGAATGCCTTTTAATAAATCTTTAGCCCAGTCTTTAGCCGCGTCTTTTGCTAAGTCCTCGAAAATCGGCTTAAAAGCAAACCCAACAGCTTGAGTAACACCCCAAACAACTAGCCAATCTACTATCATACTCGCGTCTGCTCAGTCTTAGACTTCGAGTATATACGTCAGCCCCAGGAAATGCTCCAGATTTCAGGATATTTCAAGAAGTGGCATAGGGGGGATGGGGGGATGAGGAGATGGGGGGATGGGGAGGATGGGGAGATGGGGGGCATTGGGGCCCCCTCTGGGGTTGGGGGGCAATGGGGGGCATTGGGGCCCCCTCTGGGGTTGGGGGGCAATGGGGGGAGAAATCAATACAAATTTATTTCTGTTGGTATAGTTTACCTGATAATTGCTGCGATCGCTACTGAATAAATAATACCTCATACCATTTCACGAAATTAATGATACAAATTCTTTCACCCCAGCCCCCCATCTCCCCTGCCCCCCTGCCCCCCCATCTCCCCTGCCCCCCTGCCCCCCATCTCCCCTGCTGTCTCAACGTACAAACTAACTGCTTAACACCTTACTCTGTAGCGGGCAATAGTTCAGCAGACTGAACAGCCTTGATTTGGTAGCTCTCGAAAGCAATTTCTTGCTCGCAATCGTTTGCTTGAGGTGAACTTTGCGGCTGATAGGTAACCAGTTCATAGTGAAGTCGATTACCTTGTCGCTCGTATTGTGTACTCAGTAATCTATTTCCGACTCTGAATTGACTGTAGAGTCTGTCCCCAACCCACCAAGCATCAATTATGGTTCCATCTTTCTCATCAATGGCAAAGTGACCAACACCCTGATCCTTCACAACTAATTCATAATTACGTACCAGCTTTTTCGCCCCCTCTCCATAGGTGATTTGCCAACTGTAGCGCATGGGTTTCTTAGAGATTCGCTGAATTCGTAGCGTCATTGGTACTATTTTAGACTGACCTTGCACTAAGCGATTCAACATTATGCCCTTCCATGTGCCTTGCCAGTTCTGAGGAAAAGCACTATTCGATGATGTAGCACTTTGTATAAAAATCGTACTTACTAATGTCAAAAAAGACATTAGTAACAAAACAAGCAGGCTTCGCTTCAGCATTGGAAAAAACTGTTTCATATTACTAAACACAGGTTATTAGATTGACGAACTGAATCAAAAGCACGCTTATTCTTCCAATCTGTGAAAGTTTTGAGATGCAGCCTTTTTTAAGTTGAATAGCCACCGCTTTACCAATCTCTTTTTAATTAACGTCTCACCATTCACTCTTATACAACTTAATTTTGAAGGCTAACAATTATGCTTCAAACCATCACCAAAACCCAAACCCCAAGCAGCAAACTGTAAGATTATACGGAAAACTTTTGTAGAATCATCTATTTGGATGATTTTTAAGATAGAGATTATACATCTTTTGTGTAAGAAAATAAAAGTTTTCTCCAGTCCATCCTTATTGAGGCTGAACTTAAGTCAATATTGCGTCGTAAATTTTGCTACTCATGGCATTCTCAACCTGAGACTTTAAAAGTTACATTGCCTTAGTCAATATCTTAAGCATTACAGCTTATGTAGGAAATAGTTGTACTTTTATAAAGTATAATTAAGAAAAAGATAAAAACCCTGAGCAGTAAGGTGGGCTAAGCTCACTTTGAATACTGCTTGGCAATAGCTAAACTTTAATAGTTTTTTATAAAAAACTATCGATATCCTAGATTCGCAACTAGCTTGCGAGTCGGGGCACAAACAACAATACAACAGCAATGTAAATTTTCCAGTGGAAGAGGCAAATAAAAGCGTGGGTCAGTATCAATCTGCTCAGCTCAAGCGCTACAACCCAGACGAAATCGCTCGTCACTATCGTTATCGTCCCTGGCTAGCTTGGGGGCGCTTGTTGAGAATTATCTGGTCTTTTGGCAGGTTTATTTTTGGTCTCAAGTGGGACGAATGGCAAGATCAAGTCGAGGAGAATAAGAGGAAACGCGCCACCCAGTTGCGAGAACTGCTCACTCGCCTAGGCCCTACTTTTATTAAAGTTGGTCAAGCCCTCTCTACTCGGCCTGACTTGATACGTAAAGATTTTTTAGAAGAACTGGTGAAGTTGCAAGACCAGTTGCCACCATTCGATAATGCGATCGCGTACCAAATTATTGAAAAAGAGCTAGGCCGCCCAATTGACAAAAGTTTTAGCGAGTTATCAGCGACACCAGTAGCTGCTGCTAGCTTAGGTCAAGTATACCGTGGTCGTCTGATAAGCGGCGAAGAAGTGGCAGTAAAAGTACAACGCCCCAACTTACGCCCAATTCTGACACGCGATTTGTACTTAATGCGTTGGGCAGCAGGTTGGCTAGCTCCCTGGTTGCCTCTCAATCTCGGTCACGACCTAACATTGATTGTGGACGAGTTTGGCACAAAGTTATTCGAGGAAATTGATTACATTAATGAAGGTCGCAACGCAGAAAAATTTGCTAGTAATTTCCGCGACGATCCGAAAGTTAAAGTCCCGAGTATTTACTGGCGTTACACCAATACCCATGTTTTAACTCTCGAATGGATTAATGGCTTCAAGCTGACAGATACGAAAAGTATCCGTGAAGCAGGTTTAGACCCAGAAGTAATTATCCAAATCGGTGTGACATCGGGTTTGCAACAGTTGTTGGAACACGGTTTCTTTCATGCTGATCCTCATCCTGGCAACTTGTTTGCTATGTCCGATGGTCGGATGGCTTACATTGACTTCGGCATGATGGATCAATTAGAGGAAACCACCAAAGAAAGGCTGGTGGATGCACTAGTGCATGTGGTGAATAAAGACTACATGGACTTAGCCGAAGACTTTGTTAAATTGGGGTTTTTGACTCCAAACATCAATATTTGCCCAATTGTGCCAGCATTAGAAGCCGTGCTGGGGAACGCCATCGGCAAAAACGTCGGGGATTTTAACTTCAAAACCATCACCGATGAGTTTTCGGAACTGATGTATGAATATCCCTTCCGTGTTCCGGCGAAGTTTGCTTTGATTATTCGTTCTCTGGTGACGCAGGAAGGTATTGCCTTGAGCCTCAACCCGAACTTCAAAATTGTTGAAGTGGGTTATCCATACATAGCACGGCGGTTATTGACGGGGGAATCGCCCGAATTACGGCGTCGATTACTCAATGTGTTGTTTAAAGATGGTAGATTTCAGTGGCAGCGCTTAGAAAATTTAATTGCGATCGCTCGTACTGATACTAATTTTGACGTATTACCAACGGCCCAGATGGGGTTGCAATATCTACTATCTGATGAAGGCAAATTTCTTTGGCGACAATTAGTGCTAGCACTCACGGAAGATGACCGCCTGCATACTCAAGAAGTCCAACGCTTGTGGAACCTGGTTAAAGATGACTTAAAGCCAAATCGTTTGTTAGATGTAGCGATTGGTGTATTGTCAGACTTATCTAGAGAAGGTGCTGCGGCTATTCTACCAAAAGCTACATTGCTTATTCCTTTTGCTGGAAATCAGCCACAAAATCAAAAATAGAAATACCAAGTTTTGACAGCATTTCTGTTAAGAAACAGTCGCCAAAAGCCTGAAAAAATCAAACTTTTGATTTTCAAGCATTTCTTTGATTGGTAGCTAGGGGTTTCATATTTTGGAATTAGTGACTTTTGTCTTACCCCTTGTTGGGCACTCATACCTTTTAATATAAATTCGGAGCTTTCATGTACTATTTTCCTCAACAACCACCTTACTTACTGCTAGTTATCGGTTTTTTCATTGCGTTAACTTCTGGTTTGGCGTTATCTGGCACGCTGAAATTAATTGTGCAGCAATGGCAAAAAAATAGTGAAGAAAGCGTTAAATCTAGTTCTTCGCAAAAACAGCTGTTTGTGCCATTTCTGGGAATAACTGGCGGTGTTTGTTTATTTCTTTCCTCTGGTTTAGAGATATTTGGCTTTCCCTCCTTGCTAGCTCTAGGAGTTGGTTTACCAATTAGTCTTCTCACCTGCTTGTTGATTTGGTTGCAGTTGGGAAGTATGCTGAGTTTTGTAGAACGCCAAGGAATGCGATCGCTAGATTTAGATTCACTCTAGAAGGATTAAGAAAGCTCAAGTTTCAACACCTGTAAATCTTTTTATACGCGTGTTTTCAGTTTGAGCATGTAAGCCCGACTTTATCCAATCAATAAAGAATGAATAAAGTCGAGCTTAGGGCTAAATTTATTGGATATTCAATAATAATCGAAAGTAGATAATTTCCTAACAAACGTAGCCTAAACGGTTGCAGTGGAAATTTTACCATTCATATTTGGGGATGCTTTGCAGTAGAGATAAGAAAAATCTACCGATGCAAAAAACGCTAACTATATATGAAATTATATATTACCTATAATAAAATTCAAAATTTTTTAGAGCCATTAACCTAGCTAGATTTAAGCGGTAGTGATAGCTAAGCCTGCGTTGCCAATTATTAAACCAATTGTTAGTTTTTGGCTCATAAGAAGCATCGAGATGCTGAGATATTTTGCGAAAACTTTCCCAATTATCACTCTTAATTGTCCATCCTACTTTTGCTGCTGCCAAACCAATGGCAATACCATCTCCGCTATGAATTCTTTGCAATTCTAGGTATCTACCAATCATACCCCAGTATTTAATAAATTCCTTTTCTTTACCGTTGTCTCTACCAACAAAACATAAAGACTCTCCCACATAGGGAGCAGTTTCCAGAGGTATATTTAACTTGGTTGATACCTTCTTAATAGCTGTTAACCTTTCAGGATTATACTTTTTTACGTGTTCAACAAGATTTTCTTGACGCCCTACAATTCCAGCAAAAGGCACAACATCAGGTACATTTTTTAAAATTCTTGTGTCTGCATCAATCAATATCGCAACTGGAAATTCTGATAAAGCTTTTTCTAGCACAAATCGTTTATCATGATAACAAAAAAGAATCCCTTTTTGGCGATATTTCTCAGCTATAGTATTACTCTGCTGGCTAAAATCTTTTGGCTCATCTGTATAAACTACTAAAAAAGTCCCAGGAGCATTTTTTTCTAAGTCTTTAGCTAATTGCTGAGCCAATAAGCGATATTTTTTACCCAACGCTAATGTACAAAAGCAAAAATCTTTTTGAGCTTGACTCATAAATTTAGTATTAATTATTATTATTTGAGATTAATGTATTATGCACGTAAGAATTTGGAATGGAATTATGTATATATACTATCACCACTGAATACTTTACCGAGTAAGTCAAAAGTGAGCCAGTGTCTTGAGTGGTGCCGTCACGTAGTAATACCATTTCACTTTCAGCTTGCTACCAATAGACAGTATGTTATTAACCTGCTTTGTGGTTTGGAATAAAACTTACGCATTGACAGAAGTAACTACATATGGCTAAAGGTTTTTAGGCATTCATGTTTGATTTTTCGTGCATTTGCCAGCGATACCTAGGTTGGGCTACGCCTACACGCTTTGAGCTAAAGGTAGCCGCTAACAACCTGAAACATCCAAATTTCGTTAGATAAACATGATAGTTATTTTGTACAGTGCGTAAGCTCTATGGAAATAAATTAATTTTGAGAGCAGGTTTTTCCTAATAATTTCAACTTATCGTGCATCAATCATTTTTTGTTGTACAACACCCAAATTAGTGCGTCTGACAGTTAGTAGGCATCAATTTTGAGAATTTTTTCAAGTAGTAGAACACCGATTCAGTATTCAAAATTGTGAGGGAAAGACTGGGTTATTCTCATTGAGCCAACGAAATCTAAAGCTTACCCGTTGCATAAACTGGGTTTTTGGGATTAATGAATCGCTGTTCTAATGATCATTAGAGGTAGTTTTAAACTTGACATCAACCCAGTAATTACTACCATGATAGGACTGTGTCGGGAAGCCACCTCCGAGGCTGTAAGTGTATACACCACTAGTGCCGTGTTCACCATCTCGCAGTGCGTGCAGTGGGCCGTTATCAACCCCAGTGTTAGTGAAAAAGTTTTCGGTTACTGTGTACCTTCCCTTACTTGCATAGTAGGAGGCAGTATAGAATTGGTTTGCTTTGATAGGGACTGGTGGATAGAGGTCGATTGTTTGCCAGCCTGGAGTTGGACTTTGTCCTTCGACGGCTACTCCTGAACGTAGCAATTGACCTGTTGCACTCCATAAGCTAACCGTGTAGCCACTATCAATCGGCACGGCTCGGTAGAATCGGATGGCGGTAATCTCCCCGTCCACATCAGTACGGAACTTCACCCCTAGTTCTACAGGCTTGTCATCACTGTCCACAAAAGTGGGTCTATCAGAGTCAGACCAAAGCGAGTAAACTTGCGTACACGCTGATGCCAACTGTAGATGGAAGTAAGTAGACGAAAATCCCACTAGTAAAAAAGTACTAATAGTCTGCGCGATACTACGGGGTTTCTGCCACTTGGTATATTGCATCCTCAATTCTCCTGATAACACCATTTCAGTAATTCTGCCAGTTGGCATATTGCACTTGAATTGTCTTTGTGTGTGTGCTTTACTGCCTTCAGTATTTTTACCAAAATACTGCCTACTTTTGCAATAAATTTTTATTAGGCTCTTAATAACTGCTTACGTGCCTGCTTATATTGAAAAATAAATTTTAAGTAATAGTTTGAACTAGCAATTAACCATATTAAGTAACTCGAAGAAAAAATAACGGCTTGAAGTTATTAGCTTTTGACTGATGAACGCTAGTCGCGCAGCTGTCAGGAAACCATGCTCTGCTAACGCTGCCCTAACACCACGGCGCTGGCTTTTGATAACTGTCAGCTACGAAAAATTACAATCGAATATTATTATTTGTCAGTTGTTAAGATATTTGTATCTATTTGATAAAGCGCGATCGCATTTTATACAATATATAAATATTATTAATCCTTAATAGGAAATACTATTAAGGATTGCCAAGTATATAAATATTAAGAATTCTTAGTATTATTTACTATTAAGGACTGCCAATAAAAGCAAAAGATACTTAACAGCCTCATTATTCTTTAAAAGTCATCAAGAAACTGACTTAGGCGGCTGATGACTGGGTCAACCTCTTCCACAGGGTCAGCAACGTAAGTATTATTGACTGCTTCCATTGCTGGTGCTGATGTCGTTGGAGGCTGAATGATGGAGCGCTCATTGACCATAATTGCCAGATGGGCCATTTGTTGCGTCAATTGCAAAATATGGCGTTCCATCGCCTCCAAACGATTAGTTCCCTTAGCAAAAAAACGTTCCTCTAGGTCAGCCACTTGACGTTGCAGTTGTTCGATTTTTTGTTCAACCGACTCTGGCATCGTCATTTTGGGCGCAGGTTTTACAGATTCCGGTACACATAAAGATTGCCATAGGGCTTCTTTACAGAGGTCGCTGAAAGTTTTGTCTGGTTGTTGCTCCAAATGGCTTTCTACAACCGCTAACAAGCTTTCATCCGCAACTCCGGGGTTGAACGTGACCGATTTAACTACCTTTTTTGACCATTGGAACATTAGTTTTATGCCCTAGCAGCGCGAGCGGCGGACAATTGCGCCTCTCCATAAATATACTGCCCCAAAGTATTAGCCTGCCGAGAAGGTGCGGCTAAATGGGCATTAATTTGAGCGTCCTTAAGCAGACGTTGCAAGTCTTCCCAAAAGAATTCACCACCACCACCAGTGAGAACCACATCGGTAACGCGCTCTGGCAACCAGGCTAGCACACGGTTACAAATTTCGCGAGAAAACTGCTCTGTGAGGTTGGGAAGAAAGTCATCAAGGTTGGTAGGCTTGCTAACGCCTTTGGGACGGTAGAAGCGTTCACCCTTGATTTTGTTGACAGCAGAAATCAATGCTAAAGATTGGCTATCTGCTCCCTCGATTTCTGCGGCCACTAGTTCATAAAACTTGTTCATACCGAAGTCTTCACTCTTAGAAGCACCTCGTGCAAAGCGGAAGTTATCCACCATCAAAAAGTCAATTGTTTGATGTCCGATATCTACAATTGCCACCGATATTTTTGTAAAGTCGGGACTATTCGGGCCTTTTTTAGGTTGAGCTTCAGACCATAAAAGACTGCCATAGCCTTCTGGCATCACCCAAACCTTAGTTACGTTCAGTGATAAAGATTCACCTCGGAAGTTTAACACATGAGGGCCAGTTACCTGGCTAATCAGCTGTGCTTTTTCCTTTTCAAATTGCTCTAAGGAGAGGAAAGGTAGACCTAGTACGACTGAAATATCATCTTTGAGTTTGAAGTAGCCGGCACTCCCCAACACTTTGATTAGTGCATCTTCTACCTTAGATTGGCCGACTCCTAAATTCGCCCCAAAATCTGCTGCTAGTTGACCAACAGCGTAGCCATTGCCTTGATACTCCAACCACAGATCCATTAATGGGTCAGTAGCGCGAGCTTCAAAAACTCCACCGCGTACCTGTTCGATGGACATTTTCTTCACATTGGCAGGTACAAACACCACACTACTTGGTTCGCGGCTGACGCAAGTCTTTGTGGAAGTTCTGCCTAAATCAACACTGAGAATGGATTTGCTCAAATTGCCAGCAGGCTTAATAGCAGTAGTGTTGATAGGGGTAGACGCTGAGACTCTATTTAGAGGTATAGCAGCGGCATTCATTGGGGTAGCGGCGGAAGGTTGGTCTGTCATGAAAGCTCCTAGTCCTTACTCAACAGTAAAAAATTATCGTACTCATCTTAACCAAACATGCGTGATACCAGAAATTATTTTTTTTGTCAAGTGTAGCTACAAATACGCCAAATGCAAATTAGGCGATCGCAGCTACAGCATTATTTGGCATAGTGTAGGCGAATTTTGATCAGATGTAACCCCCCCCACGTTCAAACTAAAAGCGCCTATTTTTCAGCTTTTAGGGCGTTTTCGCCGACGTTTGAGTATCCAGCCAACAAATGCGAGAACCAAAATCCCAAGCACGATTTTAGATACAGGGGCTAGGTACTTGTCCACAAGTTCATACTGGCTACCCAATACGTACCCTGAGTATGTTAACAAACCTACCCAAGCAGCGCTACCCAAAGTTGTATAAAATAGAAATGGTACTAAAGGCATATTGCTAATGCCCGCAGGTACGGAAATTACGGTACGGATTCCTGGGACAAGGCGACCAAGGAGAACCGCTTTTCTACCTTGAGAGTTAAACCAGCGTGTGGCTTTAGTTATGTCTTTGCTAGATATAGATATCCATTTGCCATATTTATCAGCCAAAGCTTTTAAGCGGCTTTCGCTCAAAAACTTACCTGGATAGTACCAGATGAGTGCGCCTAGTACAGAACCCAAAAGCCCAGCAAAAAATACGCCAAAAACGTTGAGCTTTGCCCCTCCTGGTTGATATGGACTTGCTGTAAATCCTGCCAGTGGCATGATCAATTCTGAAGGAATAGGGGGGAAGAGGTTCTCTAAAAACATCAACAGAGCAATTCCCCAATAATTCCAGATTTGGATGGTATTAGTTATCCATTCGAGCATCGAGTTGATTCCTGAAATTGCGGTACTAGTCTCGTTGCTAAATTTAGCCTTAGCTATCTCAAAATTTAATTATCCCCGCTCGCTGGAGACAAAATAACTTTTATGTGTTGGGGATTGGGAATTGGGAATTGGGAATTGGTAATTGGTAATTGGTAATTGGTAATTGGTAATTGGTAATTGGTAATTGGGCATGGGGAAAGATTTTCCTATTCCCCAGTCCCCAGTCACCAGTCCCCAATCCCTTCTAGACTGTCGGGGTCAATGATTGCACTCTTGGTTCAGTTTGCCAGTCTAATGGGTTCCAAACCCGCTCTTCCAAAGCCATCTGCTCAATTAAACTTGCCAATCTCAGCGCTTTAAGAGCTTGTTCACCACCTACAGAAGGTTGATTGCCACCATGTACGCAGTTGACAAAATGTTCTAATTCTGCACTCAGGGGTTGAATGTTGCTGGTATAGACTTTCTCAATCAAACCATCCTGCCTGTAAAGCACTTGTCGATGGTCGGTCAAAGAGTTAGCATTTGTTTGTCGATGAATCAAAATCTCATTCTTAAGAAAATCTGCCTCAGTAAAGGAATTTTTACAATGAGCAACAATGCGACGGATTTTCCGATGAGTGACTTTGCTGGCAGTTAAAGTAGCAACAATGCCATTGGCAAACCCCAAGGTAGCAGTCACATAATCCAAATAACCGGAGTCCAACGCACGAGTACCGCTTGCTGTCAATTTCACTACTGGAGAGGCGGCTAATTCCAGCAGCAAATCAATGTCATGGATCATTAAATCCAGTACAACCGAAACATCGTTCGCTCGATCCGAGTAAGGACTCATCCGGTGAGCTTCTAGCGCCAGAAGTTCCTCAGTTTTTAGCACTTGGCTCAATTCCCTAAATGCGGGATTGAAGCGCTCAATGTGACCTACTTGTAGGATGCATTGAGACTCAGCCGCAGCATTTACTAGCGATTCTGCCTCTGAAATACTGGCAGCAATCGGCTTTTCAATCAAAACATGAATTCCTGCCAATAGACAGTTAATACCCACAGCATAATGCAGCCGTGTGGGAACAGCGACGCAAACTGCTTCTACATGGGGCAGTAGGTCACAGTAATCTTCAAAAAAACGCACCTTGTATTTGCTGGCGGTTTCTAAGCCTCGTTCGACATTAATATCTGCCACGCCAACCAGTTCAACATCTTTCATTGAACTCAATACGCGGACATGATGTTGTCCCATGTTACCCACTCCGATCACGCCTATGCGAATCGGTCTTGGTTGATTGCGCTGTGTATATGAATTTGGTTCTGCCACTGACATGCTATTTTGCACTATTGTTCTCTCCTCAACCACCAAATTTAGAGACGCTACGGCCGTTGGCGTTTATACTTAACACCCAGTTACGATCCGTCTAAAACCATCCAGATGGTAACATAGAGGCTCTGTTTATGAAGAATTTCAAAGTTTGCAATCAGTTCCCGCAATTTGGCTATCTTTTGGATCTTGAGCTGTAAATTGATCAGTTTTTTACTCCTAACATCAAATGCCATGTGTTTTTTTATTAACTTTTGAAACTCAGTAAAACCTAAGTGAAAACTCTCAAAAGACTGTTGGGTTATTAATTACTGGAATGTACATCTAATTGACATCATTGAAAATTAATATTTTTTTGTCAGTAAAATCACAAAAAATCTCAAAGATTACACTGATAAATTTGCATGAAAAAAGGATTCATTTGGAGTTGCGACTGCTGAAGTACTCAAATAATTTTTGCATAATTATCTGCAATTTCCACAGTTAGCGCTGTCTATTTTTTGAATAGTACTGGTAGTAAATAATATAATTTGCTAGCAAAATAAGAGTATAAACCCTTAGAAATGACAATGCTAGAGGAAGAGATTTGATATTGCTCCCCTGGTATCTTGTTTAAGTGTCGTTTAGCGATGGGAAATCCCAAATTTGAAACCGAGATGAAAGCTGTAATTCTGTTATCTGGCGGATTGGACTCTTCTACAGTTTTATATCAAGCAAAAACTGATGGTCATGAGTGCCACACCATTTGTTTTGATTATCAGCAGCGACACCGCAGAGAGTTACAGTCAGCTTTCTCAGTCGCACAAAAAGCTGGGGTGGTACAACATCAGGTAGTTAATTTTGACTTACGCCAATGGGGTGGTTCAGCACTTACAGATGATGCGATCGCTCTACCTCAAGAGCGTTCCTTAGATCAAATGTCGCAAAATATTCCTGTGACCTACGTGCCTGCACGCAATACCATCTTTTTAAGCTTTGCTCTGGGCTACGCCGAAGCGATCGCTGCTGAGCGTGTCTATATTGGCGTTAATGCCTTAGATTACTCTGGATATCCAGATTGCCGTCCCGACTATATCCAGGCGATGCAAGAAGTTTTCCGGCTAGGAACCAAACAAGGACGCGAGGGTAAACCCATTACCATTGTTACACCTCTAATTAACCTGAAAAAAACCGAAATTATCCAACTTGGCAACCAATTAGGAGTCCCTTGGGAGCTAACTTGGTCTTGTTATGCTGGCGGGGATGTTGCTTGCGGTGTGTGTGATTCTTGTCGCTTGCGACTTGCAGCTTTTAGTGAATTGGGACTGATTGATCCACTGGTTTATAGGGAGATGGGGTGATGGGGAGCAGGGGAGCAGGGGAGCAGGGGAGATGGGGAGCAGGGGAGATGGGGAGTACAGATATTATATAATATCCCCCTATCCCCCTATCCCCCTATCCCCCTATCCCCCTATCCTCCAATCGTTGCAGTTGGATTTGATGCAGCCGTGGCCCGACGACTGAAACAACTGTGAATTTGATATTTTCATAGGTAAAGGTTTCGCCTTTGGCGGGCATTTTCTGGAATTGGTACAGCAAAAAACCTCCCAGCGTTTGATATTCCTTCGTGAGAGGCAAATTAAGATGCAAAACCTCGTTGAGGTCTTCTAGATTAATCTGGGCTTGCACCAAAAATGTTTGTTTGTCTAACATCTGGATGAGTAAATCATCAGCGCTCTCAGATTCGCCTGCATTGCCAATAATTTCGGCTATCACATCCTGGAGCGTTACCAGTCCAACAGTAGCGCCAAATTCATTCACTACCATCACCATAGCGGGTTTCTCTTGCTGCATCATCGGCAAGAGTTCACTTAAGGGCGTGTGTTCTGGTACAAACCGAGCCGGACGTATCCAAGGTTTGATTTGTGTTTCTGGGGTTAGCTTTCCTAAAGCTAAGGGTTGTGCTAAATCTTTGAAGTAAACAATGCCGCGAATGTCGTCTAAAGATTCTCCAATGATGGGATAGCGGGAGTGACCAGTAGATGTCATTTCCTGGAGTAAGGTCTGAAAAGAAGCGTCTCTAGACAAAGCTGTAATACTGGTGCGGGGAATCATCACATCTTGGGCTGTGACATCCCCAAACTCAAAGATGTTATTGAGCAGTTCTCGCTCTGAAAGCTGTAAACCTGTAGATTCGCGTTCGGTAGAGATAATTAGCTGCAACTCCTCAGGAGTCACAGGTGGCCTCCAACTTTGGCCTGTGTATTCAATGCCAAAAAGTCGCAACAACCAACGGGTTGATTGGTTGAGAATCCAGATGAAGGGACGGAAAAAGCGGACGATCGCTTTGACTGAAGGCCCCAAAAACCGCGCCAGCTGTTCTGAGTACAGCATAGCCACTGATTTGGGACACAGCTCTCCTAAAACAATTTGCAGATAAGCTATCAAAAAAAAGGCGATGGGAATTGATAGCGAATGAGCGCTCAAATTATTCCACCCTGCTGGAAGAGGCAAAGATTTGAGCCATGCATTTACCAACACAACAATAGAATTTTCTCCAATCCATCCCAGCGCCAAACTAGAAAGAGTGATGCCTAACTGGGTGGTAGATAGCAGTCTATCGATACTGCGTTGCAATCCCTCAACAGCGATCGCCGGAATGTCACCAGCCTTGACAAGTTGGTGAATACGCGATCGCCGCACCGTCACCAGCGAAAATTCTGCTGTGACAAAAAAAGCATTGATCGCAATCAGCAGTAGCACTGATAACAATCGCAGCCCAACATCCGTCCAAATTATGCTAGGAAAACCACTCACCGCCAAAGCTCGTGTAAAACTTACGTCCCATAGGATTAGGTACTAGGTATTGGGGATTGGGTATTGGGGATTGGGAGTTAGGAGGCGCGGAGTTAGGAGTTAAAAATTTATCTTCCCCTGCTCCCCCGCTCCCCTGCTCCCCCGCTCCCCTGCTCCCCTGCTCCCCCGCTCCCCATTCCCAATTCCCAATTCCCAAATTTAAAATTGCTCTGCTGCCTTCTCTACAGGAATATTTGATACGTCTAGTTTCAATTTTTGAGCAGGATAATCTGTTAAAGAGAGGGATATGTTTTTTACATCATCCAGTAAAGCTGTAGGAATACTCACAGTACCAGAAAATGCTGGGCCATTTGCAGGTAACTCTGTTGGTAAACCATCTGCGCTTCCACTTAGGGTTCGCCCCTTGTCATCAGTTACATCCAAAAAACTATACAAAAAGCGCACGGAATCAGCACCTTTGTTCTGCATTTTCACTTTCAAGAGTAAATCGCCGCCAGAGTAGCGAACAGATTGTACAGAAAAAGTCACACCCTGATTTTCGGCGGTGACAGGAAACCCTGGTTGGGGTTTTTCCTCGGTTACTTCTTGGGGCTTTTGCTCTGGCTTCTGTTTGCTGCTATTGGTTTCCTCATCATCTTCGTCTAGTTTTTCTGATTTAGCAGCTTTGGCCTTACCCTCGATCCGTGCTTTCACAGTTTTGAGGATATCTTCCTCTTTTAATAGTGCTACTCCTGTTTGTTGGGGATTAGTTGCCTTACTGCTGGTAAACTTGGTTGCGGGGCGACCATCTGGAGTTGTGACACCTTTGAGTGCTGAACTTCCTAGGTTAAACCCCAAAAACGCACTTACAGAACCCGCTCCCAACATTAGGATTAACAAAACCAAGGTAAGAAGTACAGTAGAATTTATTTTCATCGCTCTTCAGCTATTACAGAAAAATGCTGGTCTATATTTAAGAGTATTGAAGCCTTGTACCTCAATTCTTAAAGGAACTTAATCTATACTAGTTTGCACTAGTTTACTGTTAAAGTATGTGATACGAAAATTTAGTAGACTGTTTTGGTGTGTTCATAGGCTGTGAAATTGTGCTATAATTGACTAGCCTATGAATTTACAGCATAAGCGCCTTTGGCCGATTGGGGAGGCAGCGAACTCATAATTCGCCTTCAGGCTGGTTCGATTCCAGCAGGGCGCACTGAATTGTCAAAAACAAGCAATCCGCTATTGAACTCCCAATTATGGTTGGGGGAGACCAACACTACATTATTTTTAGTCAATGGTCAGTAGTCAATAGTCAATGCCATGAATCTTTAGATTATGGACTGTTGACTCTTGACTTTTGACTATGAAATAGCAGAAAACAGTTGAGAATTTTATCGTGGTGTGTTTTCAAACCTAAACTCAGTACCAACTTTCAGGTTGTTGGCATTCATGCGAGGAGACATGAGCAGAGATGTATCATATGGGTTCGGTAAATCTGGAGTGCGAAGATAGGGATCATTGCCAACCTGCTGAGTCAGGACATCGTGATAAAGAGTATTAACTAACTCAGCATCACGAGCAATTTCATTTTCTGGGAAAGAATTACGGAAACCAGAACCAGAACCTAAAATCCAGTCTAACTGGCGTTTGACACTGCTACTATTTTCGTAGAAGTTGCGATCATTACGAAAATATGCTCGCTCAAACACATCATTTGTTGTTTCATAATTGGGTGTTTGTGTCTGGGCAGATGCAATGGAAGGAAAAGCAATGCCACTAGCTAGCAGCACCAATAAACCACTAAGGGTTTTAGATTTTATACCCATGTTCCTAACTCCTCAATTTTTGAGCAAATCTTAACTTATGCTTAATTTCAGAACTCTGATGAGTTCAACCTTTGGTGTAGCACAACTTCTAATGTTTTGTAATGACGTATCCTACTGAAACTCCTACCCAGTCAGATATTTGGGCAGCTACCGCTGATTTGACTACCTTGCGCCAAAAACTATTGGATTTATTTTCTCAACTCGCTTATCAAGAGGGTGATTTTGTCCTCGCTTCCGGGCTGCGTAGCTCTTATTATGTGAATAAAATGCAGGTAACACTCCACCCCCAAGGCGCTTTGGCAGTTGGACGGTTGCTGTTTCCTTTACTACCTCCAGATACCCAGGCTGTAGCAGGTTTAACAGTGGGGGCTGACCCAATTGTGACAGCAGTGAGTGTGGTTTCTGTGTATGAAAATCGACCAATACCAGCGCTAATTATTCGTAAAGAAGCTAAAGGTTATGGAACAAGGGCTTATATTGAAGGCCCCATTTTGGCAGGCGGTGCAAAAGTAGTGGTTTTGGAAGATGTGGTGACAACTGGGCAGTCTGCACTCAAAGCAGTTGACCGTCTTAAAGATGCAGGATATACAGTTGAGCAAGTAATTGCACTGGTAGACCGCAAGCAAGGGGGAGCAGAATTATATCAGTCTGCTGGGTTAAAGTTTGAGGCGTTATTTGCAATTGAAGAGATTCAGCAACGGTATCGGGAGTTAGGGAATTAGATAAATGATATGGGGGATGCGATCGCAAAATCTTCGCATCCCTTCCTACATCTTTAGTAGGGTGTGTTACGGCTTTAGCCTAACGCACCCCTAATAAACATACTTAAAAATCTAAAATAAATAAATTAGAGTTGATAATTAACTATTATGTCAATTAAAATTACCTCAGAAGAAGCTGCTAAAAATTTCGACGATATTTGCAAGCGACTTGTTGAGACTGGTGAACTAGTGAGAATTAGCCGACCTGATGGTGAAAATGTTGTGTTAATTTCTGAGACTGAACTAGAAAGCTTATTAGAAACGCTTTATTTGCTTCGTTCTCCAGCAAATTCTACTCGTTTATTTACTGCTTTAGAACGTGCAAGAGCAAAAAGTATTGAGCCTCAATTAGTTAGTGAATTATACGAAAGATTTGGGTTGAACGAAAATGATAGCAATAGCGATATTGCCACAGCTAGTTAGCTCAAAATTTTATTCCTTTGACCAACCCTTATCTTTTTTGCTTCCCTATGTGCCAATTCTCAAGTTCCTAAGCACTGTGAATGGTAATTCGCTGTTCTCGGCAAGTACGCTCATAAATATGATCTAATTCTACTGGTAAGCAGATTTCACCATGCAACCACAATGGCAAAGTCGGTAGCCTACAGCCCACAGTCAGTTTTTCCTGCCAAATATCAAGTTTATACTGCCCATCTTGCTGGATAGGTCGATAAGCCGTAGCATAAAGTTCAGCGTTGAATAGCAATGCATTGGTTTCTGCAATACGTGTTAATAATTCATTGTGGAGATTTGTCTTTCGTTCAGTTACAACATCAATAATGACCAAACCAATTCCCTGTCGTAAATAGGTTTCACATTTAGAAACAAAAGCATTGCGATGAGTAAAACGGTCTTTATTTGCAGGACTTACTAATTCTATTGCCCCTGCCAAAACGGGGCCAGCCTCAGTATTAAAAATATTTACTTCTACTGTTTCATCTGTCGGTAGAAAAGCGATTGTTTGATTTGGTGGCGGAGGCATCCAAAGATTATGAACATCTTTTGATTCCTGCCATGACTCTTCAAAAGCAGCTATATCAATTTCAATGCCAAATTGTACATTTGGTTCAGCAAAGTAGCCCTCTGGTAATTTAGCGTTTAAATCAGATGCAATATAAGTCGCCCAGGCGTTATGAAATGCGTGCCAGTGACGGCGAACTGAGAGTGGAGGACGAAAATGGTCTTGCAGCATCATCTTATTGCGAAAATAAAAGATTCTGTAGGGTGGGCATTACGCACCCTACCTACGATAAAACTATAAGTCTGGGGCTACACTAACAAAGCCTGCGAACGCTGCTTAAAAATGCTTAATACACGGTAATACTGAAAAAATAAATCACGCTTGCTGTTAAAAGTATTTAATGAAATAATATGCTCTTCAGAAAACCCCTTGGGAATATGAAAAACTAACTTAAACCCTTTTTTCTCTATGCCAACGAAAGAATATTTGTCATTAACCTTGAGTTCTAATTCTCCAAAATTTATCATTTTGTGTATTACTATAATTTATTAAAGCTATTAAATCAATATTCAAAATCCTCATCTAGTAATTCTAATATATTAGATATAAACTTTTCGGATAAATTAGCAAAATCACCATAAGTAATTAATTTTTTATTTAAAAGATTTTCTAAAGGCCTTTTATCTTTTGAAAAAACACTATCCCAAAGATAAAACATGAGTTTATTTTTAATAGCTGATTCTTCAATTTTGTCATTTTTTGCCTTTAAAAACCACCAACCAATTTGTTTATCTTCAACTCTTCTAATACTTTGGTGTTGTGATTTTATAAATTCATTTAGACAGATTACTAAATCAGATCAGAGAATTTCCTTGTCCCCTGTGACTACTACTACATCTTCAATTTTTTCTGGTATATCTTCAGATGATTGGCGATTAGGAACATCCACATATTCCCAGTCCCAACGACGTTTAAATGCACTATCGAGGTAATATATTGATTCATCTGAAGTATTTATGGTTGCAATTATCGATAAGTTGTATGGGATAGTAATGCTACTATTTTTTAAATTTTCTAATACACGCAAACCATCTTGATTATTTTGATTTTTTAGTTCTTGTTCTGTAATCTGGCAAAAACGCTCAAAATTAGTTCCATCAACCTGTATAGTTTGATGAGTAGTTTCAGCTTTATATTTCATTGAGCGCAAAACACCAACTATTTCCAATTCAGATAAATTAACTTCATAAGTTGACCAATTATCTTCTTCTCTATCTAATAACTGAAAAATTGAACCAAATATTGCAGCAGCATTACCTCTATTTAACTCATCAATCACTAACAGTACATTTTCATTTGTACCTTCAATTATTTTTTTATAAGCCCAGCCTAATGCACGCAGAAAATGGCCTTCATAAAATTTATATATGACTGAACCGCTTCCAGTAGTTTGTGGTAAAAGCTTTCCTACAAAATCTGAGTAAGTATATTCAGGATGAAAAACTGTTTTAATAGTGTTTTCTAATGATTTAGTTTGTTTATTCCACTGTATACCCAGTGAGCTTGTGGCAATTTCACGAACCTGATAACTTTTTCCAGTTACTGGGCTTCCAAAAAGAATTTTCTGAATTGATTTTGTCTTTTCTTCTATTTCAGACATCAGTTATCATCAAAGATTTTTAGCTAGTTAATAGGAATAGGAAAGGCTAGGATAGTTAATATAAAAAATATCTATATTTCTACTACTTAATTTTTATTTATAATAACTACAGTAATTGTACTAATTTATCTTGATTCGATTATTATAAATAGTATAAATTATTAATTAGCCTGCGCTCGCAAGCATTAGTTTGTATAGCCCCAGAATTTCAATCTGAGGCTTGCTGCTGGTATGAATTAACTTTGAGTTACTGTTTCTTTCGCCAAGAACTTCTCAAGTTCTGTCAGCGCATCAGCATCAACTTTAGTTTGCATCGGGCAGAACTTCGGCCCACACATAGAACAAAATTCAGCTGTTTTATAAATATCTGCTGGCAGAGTTTCGTCATGATATTCCTTAGCTCTTTCCGGGTCGAGTGATAATTCAAACTGACGGTTCCAGTCGAAATTATAACGGGCTTTGGAAAGTTCATCATCTCTATCTCTTGCGCCTGGGCGATGTCTGGCAATATCTGCCGCATGTGCTGCTATTTTGTAGGCAATTAAACCATTTCGCACATCTTCAGCGTTGGGTAATCCTAAATGTTCTTTAGGTGTCACATAGCACAGCATTGCAGTACCGTACCAGCCAGCCATTGCTGCCCCGATCGCTGAGGTGATATGGTCATAACCAGGAGCAATATCTGTCACCAATGGCCCCAACACATAGAAAGGTGCTTCAGAACACTCTTCCATCTGCTTACGCACGTTGAACTCAATTTGATCCATTGGGACGTGTCCAGGGCCTTCTACCATCACCTGTACATCGTCTTCCCAGGCTTTGCGGGTGAGTTGTCCGAGGGTTTTGAGTTCAGCTAATTGTGCAGCATCAGAGGCATCATGAGTACAGCCAGGACGCAAGGAATCACCCAAACTAAAGGAGACATCGTATCTTTTGAAAATTTCAATAATGTCGCGGAAGTGGGTGTATAAGGGGTTTTGTTTGTGGTGATGCAGCATCCACCGTGCCAGAATGCCGCCCCCGCGAGAGACAATACCAGTGATGCGGCTTCTGACTAAGGGTAAATGCTCTATTAAAATGCCGGCGTGGATAGTTTGATAGTCTACCCCTTGCTGGGCGTGTTTTTCGATGACATGGAGAAAGTCGTCAGCGGTAAGCTTTTCTATTGTACCGTGGACACTTTCTAAAGCTTGATAAACTGGTACTGTACCAATGGGAACAGGCGAAGCGTTGATGATGGCGGTGCGAATTTCATCCAAGTTACCGCCGCCTGTGGACAAGTCCATCACGGTATCAGCACCATATTTGACTGATAATTTCAGCTTATCGACTTCTTCTTGAAGATTGGAAGAGTTGGGTGAAGCGCCGATATTAGCATTTACCTTGCATTTGGAGGCAATGCCGATACACATCGGCTCTAGGTTAGTGTGATTAATATTAGCCGGAATAATCATTCGTCCTCGCGCCACTTCCTCACGAATGAGGTCAGCGGGAAGATTTTCCCGCTGGGCAACGTAGTACATTTCTTCGGTGATAACACCCGCTCGTGCATAGTGCATTTGAGAAACATTACTTTGCCCACGCCGCTTTGCAACCCATTCTGTCCGCATATGATGAAATTCCTTAATAAACAGCTTCCCTCCGCTGGTATTACCCAGACTCAGGTGTTAAGGGTGTGATCTCAGCCTGAAATTTTAGGCACCCCTAGCATGTTTGTAGATTGTACCACCTTGGTTATGGCTGCGAACAAGGTAGTTAACAAATCCTGAGAATGTGCGGGTGGTGGGTGTTAAGCTGTTTTTTCGGAGTCTGGCGATCGCTGCTTTTGCTGAATAATATCTAATACTTCCTGATGAATCTCTTCTGGTGTCATGTCAGCGGGATAAACAGCAGTGGGTGGTTTTGCTGTCAAACGATCTACGAATGCGTAAAAAGCTTCTTGATCATCCTGGTGTGCGATGACATAGGCGCGTAATTCTGCTTTGCTCATAGCATCAAAGTTAGGTTTGGTCATAGGTATCGCCAATTACCTCACTACATCAAGCTTGTTGTATAAATATGGGATTTTTATCTCACGCAAAGGCGCAAAGACGCAAAGAATAGCGCAAAAACTTCTAGTATTTATTAATCTGTTTTTTAATCAAACATTAACAAAAGCAGAAAGACCGCAATACTTTTGAATTAAGGCTTTGGCATTTTCGCGCCGTTCTCCTGTGAATAAATTAAATATTACTTCTTCATTTTGGGAATAAAGATGCAATAATCCAAACTCTTTAACCCGTGAATAAAGCAAAGGAACTCCTGCAAGAGCTAGTAAAGTTGCTTTTTTGCGATCGCGCTCTCTGGCTTCAGGATAATCATGATATGAAGATTGAAAATCTACGACTAAACAAGGCTTATAGTCATAGTTAGTAATCAGAGCATCTACACTGGAGCTAAAGAAGAACTTTCTTAGTTCAATATCAAGATTGCTACCTAGTTCACAAAATTGGCATAAGCTAACCTGTGTATGAATTTTATAATTTTCATCTACGCAGGTTTGTAAAAACTCTAGCATCCTTTCTTCATAAGTATTTACAAGTCTTTTAGGTTTGATAGACATTACTATTGCTCCATGAGAATTTTTGCAAAATAGCTAAGAAATTCTTCTAAAATTTCGCTGGAATTGAGGCATACCTGCAATGTATATGGAAATAGCGTATCTTTGCTTATATCTTTACCTGTATCGTTTATTCCAACTTTTAAACAGCAACTACTCTGATCTAAAGCATTTAGTAAACCATGATTATTAAAATATATTTGATGTTTTTTAAGTACATCGCTATCAGTAATTTTGATAATTTCATATCCTTCATATAATGTTGAGCTAGCCTTATGAGAATAAACTTCTTTTTCTTCAGAACTAAGAATTTCATCACAAAAAAATTCAATTTCTCCAAATAATTGGTTGCTTAAGATATTTTTATATTCTTCACTTAACTTAAAAAAAATATTACTTTTGCTAGGTCTAATCCAGTAGGATTTTGATAATGTATGAACTGTTCTTACTGGCTTCTTGAATTCGGTATCTCTTGTAAAGAAAGTTATTGAAAAGTTTATCTTCAGCAAATATGGATCAAAAATTTCTCTAGGTATGGAAATACACAAAGCATCTTTGCGCTGGGCTAAAATTAGTTGATAACGTTTAGCTCCTTTTCTAGGATTCTTCAGTTTATATCCTATGTACTGAGATGTCCTATTCTCCTCAAATTTGTCGTAAAAACCCATTTGAGTCAGCAAACTTGTAGCCAAAGACAACAAATCTTCGCCGCCTTGAATTACCTGGATATTTGTTGAAATTAAGCGGGGAACGCCGTCTTCTACCTCAAACCGTTGGATGACATCGTATATTATTTTTGACATAGGCTAATTTCTAAAAACCTTGGCTAAGGTTCATGGGAATAGTGTAACCCTAATTTCGGAAATTTCCAATAGTCTTAGCTAAGATTTTTAGATTTTGTTGTGCTACGCTAATTTTCCCAATGGTTTACAGCCTTGGGAAACCAAATGTATATTTATCCTGAAAGCGATCGCTCTCTTCTTATTTACAATTGATCAGGGTCAATCCCTAACTGACGTAAGCGTTCTGCCAAGCGTTCTGCTCGTTGCTGTTCTTGTTGTAACTGTATTTCTGCCTGTTCTAACTCTAGTGCTAACTGTTGGGATTTTTCATCGCTACTCAACAAAAGATTTCCTTGTATATCCCACCAGCGCAACCAGGGGGCTTCGATATTGTTATACTGACCTTGCCAAATACCTAATTCAACGCCCATCGGCAAAATCGAATAGTGACCCCGTTCGTTAGCTGGTACTAGTTCATAGTGACCGTCTACTAAGTGATATACTTCCACAGAGGCTTTGTTTACTTCGTAAATGCCATAAAATGGCACTCTAATCGCTTGTTCATATACCCAAAATTTACCAGTAATAGGTGTTTTGTCCCGTTCCTCAAAGCCATCGCCAGACACAAATTCTAAGACAATTAACGGAGCGACGTACTCTTGCCATAACACATAAGAACGGCGAAATTTACCATTTAACATTGGTGGTACATTAGGCACATAAAACCAATCAGGTGCTTCTGCTCCTCTTTCTGGTGGTTCAGTCAAACGCCAGTAAATACCGCTATCTTGCCCAATACAGTATTGATGATCAGGATGTAGTTGCTGCAATACACTTGTAATGGAATCTGTCAGAAGGATACTTTGAGGATGTTCTTGAAAGTTTTTCACTAAAGTTCCGTCTGACTCTGGTAATTCAGTATGGTCTGGAAGATGAGTAATGCCTAGTTCAGAAGATTTAGCAAGGGTCATAGAACTTTGGCGCAGTTTAATTCGTGATTAGAAAATCTGGTTACGGATTAGTATAAATGTATTTTACGCTAAGGACAAATGACCATTGACTAATGACAAATAGGTATATTATTTTTCATAAACCTTATGGTGTTCTCAGTCAATTTACACAGGAAACACCTAAGCATAGCACCCTCAAAGATTATATTGATGTACCTGATGTCTATCCTGTAGGGCGTTTGGATTGGGATAGCGAGGGGTTGCTGCTGTTGACCAACGATGGAAAATTACAACATCGCCTCGCCAATCCGCGTTTTGGACATAAACGAACTTACTGGGTGCAGGTAGAGCGCATTCCCGATATAGATGCTATAAACAAGTTGCAAACAGGTGTGGAAATTCAAGATTACCGCACTCGACCAGCCTCAGTTAGGCTGTTGGCAGAAGAACCACCTGTATGCGATCGCGATCCACCAATTCGATTTCGCAAAAATATCCCCACAGCATGGCTAGAAATGACTTTGACTGAGGGAAAAAATCGTCAGGTGCGGCGTATGACTGCGGCTGTGGGGTTTCCCACTTTACGACTAATTAGGGTAAGCATAGCCAATCTTTGCCTAGATGCTCTACAACTAGGTCAGTGGCGTGATCTGACTGCATCTGAACTCAAATTGCTGCTGATGCCTCAAAGGGGAGCAGGGGGGCGGGGGAGATGGGGAGATAGGGAGATGGGGAGATAGGGGGATGAGGGGGATGTGGTTCGACTTCGCGGTAGTTGAGCGTAGTCGAAACTCACCAACCGGGAGATGGGGGAATGCGGAGAATAAGCAATGACAACTGACCACTGACCAAAAAAAGCTTCATAAAACTTATTATTTGCAATATTTGACAAAAATCCAGTGATAAGCAGTATAATTTTCTTTTTTTATTCCCAACTAATTCACATTAGCCCTTGGGTGCAAGTTTAAGTTTTATGAGCCGTAATCAACAATCGCTCTGGCATCAAACGCGCCAACAACAAGATATTTTGTCGGCAACACCTGCACGCTTGGAACTTGTACCCGAACGAGCGTCCGATTTAGAACTGTCCACAGCAGAGACGCTGCGTCGTACCCAAGAGGAACTCCAGTGGTATCGCAGGCTTTATGACAATACGCCTGCTGTGTACTTCAGCTTGGACGTGACGGGGATGATTTTGTCTTTAAATCAGTTCGGTGCAAACCTTCTTGGTTACACATCAGAACAATTGATACAACAACCTGTTTTTAATTTGTTTGATCAATCAGATCAACAAAAGCTTTGTGATTTGTTCACAAGTTTATTAAAAGTTTCGCCTCACACCCAAGCTACAGCAGAGTTTCGTTTAAACTGCCCTAACAGTAAAATTACATGGGTAAAAGTTGCAGTACGGTTATTGCCTAGTGGAGACGAACAGCTTTTTGTAGAGGAAAATCAATGTCCACTGGCTAGCCTTCCCTGTACTGTGGGTACAGCTTTGCAGTATCGGAACGAGTTTGTTGTTGAATGGCAAGAGATTTCAACTACAACTAAAGTCACCCCAGCGCCACAGTGTCCTGTGAAAAGTCCAGTGATTCTCATGGTGTGTGAGGATATTACTGCTCGTAAGCAGGCTGAAGATGCTTTTTTTGAAAGCGAACAACGTTTTCAAACTCTGGCTAATAGCGCCCCAGTCATGTTGTGGATGGCAGGATGTGACGGGCTTTTAACATTTTTTAATAATTATTGGCTAAAATTTACAGGACGTAGCATAGAGCAGCAGCAAGGGCGGGGCGCTCTAGCAGGAGTGCATCCACAAGAGCGGGATTTCTGCCAAGAAAATTATGACTCTGCCTTTCATGCAAGAGCTAAATTTGAGATAGAGTATCGCCTACAACGCCATGACGGTGATTATCGTTGGATGTTAGACACTGGTATTCCCAGATTTACCCCCAATGGCAAGTTTGCGGGTTACATTGGTTGCTGCATTGATATTACAGAGCGCAAATTAGCAGAAGTTGCGCTACAACAAAGTCAAGAAGCAGTACAGGCACAGTTAGAGGAAATGGAAAGCCTCAATCGCCTCAAAGAAGAATTCTTAAGTACAGTTTCTCACGAACTACGCACGCCGTTAACTAATATGAAAATGGCAATTCAAATGCTGGGAATCGCACTGCATCAAGAGCAGAACTTTTTGTCAGAATTGACAAAACCACCAGCAGAACGCTCAAAAGCGGCTCGCTATTTTGAAATTTTAGACAACGAGTGCGATCGCGAAATCAACCTAATTAACAACTTCCTGGATTTACAACGACTAGATACCAGCGCTAAACCTTGGGTTCTGGAAAAAATTCAAGTACAGCAATGGCTGTGGCGGGTAGTAGAGCTATTTAAAGCCCGCAACAGCAGTTCATGTAGGCAAAAGTTGCGCCTGAGTATAGCCCCTAATATTCCCCCTATCGCCTGCGATCCATATAGTCTAGAACGCATCTTAGTAGAGTTGCTTACCAATGCCTGTAAATTTAGTCCCCCAGATGCAGAAATTACCATTTCCGCCCAATTAAAAGCTCAAAACATCCAGTTTCAAGTCATCAATTCTGGCGTGGAAATCCCAAGCTCTGAATTACCACGCATTTTCGACAAATTTTACCGTATTCCCAGCAATGATCCTTGGAAACAAGGCGGCACGGGATTAGGGCTGGCACTGGTGCAAAAACTGACGAAACACTTAGGAGGAACTATTGAGGTTGAAAGTGAGTCTAACCGTACCTGCTTTGCTATCCAACTAGCACTGTCGTAGTGAATAAGGTGAATGAAGGCAGTAGTCAGTGGTCAGTGGTCAGTGGTCAGTTGTCAGTTGTCAGTTGTTATTTCTCCCTCATCCCCCGGTTGGTGAGTTTCGACTACGCTCAACTACCGCGAAGTCGAACCACATCCCCCCTGCTCCCCTGCTCCCCTGCTCCCCTGCTCCCCTGCTCCCCTGCTCCCCTGCTCCCCTGCTCCCCTACTCCCCTGCTCCCCTGCTCCCCTGCTCCCCTGCTCCCCTGCTCCCCTGCTCCCCTGCTCCCCTGCTCCCCTGCTCCCTTGTGAGCAATTGACTTGCCGATATCTGAAATATTTAGCTATTATGCGTCACAATTAATACTGCCACCAAAATTCATTGGTAAAACCACATCTCTTGTAGGTCTACTTGAGGCAGGGGCGGCTGTGGCACTTTGGATGTTAGTGGCTAAAAGCACTTTGGAACCGGAATTAAGGAACTTCCACTATGCTGATTTGCCCTCAGTGTAAATTTGAAAATCCCCATACGAACAAATTTTGTCAAAACTGTGGTACGTCCCTGATCCACAAAGTCTGCCCTGAATGCAGTACTGAAGTCCCTGTGAACGCACAACTTTGTCATCACTGTGGTGCGGAATGCGGAACAGTCTGGTGGGCAATTATTGCCAAGGAACCTGGCGTTGGCGAAACAGGGAAAGATGAGGGAGATGAGAAAGCAGTATCTTCTGTATCTTCTTCATCTTTTATACCCTCCATCTCTCAGTTAGCAGTAGGTTCTTATTTAGACCAACAGCAGCGTTATCAATTGTTAGAACCGCTATCCGCCCCAAAGGAAAACGCTGGTAATACGGAAGTATACGCGAGAGTTCTAGACTGCCAACCGTATCAAATATCACCTTTTGCAGCAATATTAGCAAATCAGCAACAGGGGGTGATAACGCCATCAGTAGAAGCAAAAGGAATTCCTAGACTTGCTAAAGCTTATATTGTCTTACAATCCCAAAGGCATCCAGCTATACCATTGATTCACGATGCATGGCAGCAAGGTGACACGCAGGTAGTAATCATCCAGGATCGTTCCCATTGGGAAAATTTATTCGATTTGTGGCAAGCAGAAACAACAAGCTCATTACAAATTTTACACTGGTGTTTGGAGATGACCCAACTCTGGACGATACTAGAAAAAGCTAATTGCCGTCAAAGTTTGTTGGAGTTGTCTAATCTGCGATTGGATGAAGACCAAACACTAGCGCTACAACAGTTATACGTAGAATCATGGAATAGCCAGCCTGCGATGGAATTGTCAGACGATGAGGAGGCGGACACATTTGCTCTGCAAGGGCAGCCTTTAACTCTCAAAGCTTTGGGACAGGTTTGGCAGATGCTATTTAGACAATCCCAACGCACACAATTTGGCTCGATTATTCAGCTTTTGGAAGATTTGGAACTAGGGAAAATTCCGGATTTTACACAGTTGCGATCGCGTTTGCAGTCAACCGCAGCTGAATTAGAAGCAGCCACAATGCCAACTGCTGACCTCGTGGGAGAAAAACATACTGCCACGCCCACTGTCCTGCAATTAGATGAGCCAGGAGATATTTCTGGCAAAGTTGATGATTTGCCAACAGTTGTACTGTCAATGCAGTTAAGTAGTCTAGAAGACGCAGGACGTACTGATGTAGGGCGTCAACGTCATCACAATGAAGACTGCTTTGGGATTGAAACCAAAATTGACAAGCTGGAAATACCCAAAAACCGAATTCTAGAAGCCCGTGGTTTGTATATTCTCTGCGATGGTATGGGCGGACATGCTGGTGGCGAAATAGCTAGTGAGTTGGCAGTCAACACCCTGCGGAAATATTTTCAAGAACAATGGATTGATAATCAACTACCCACGGAAGATAGTATTCGTGAGGCAGTCTATTTAGCTAATCAGGCAATTTACGAGGTAAATCAACAAGATGCCCGTTCTGGTGTTGGGCGCATGGGTACCACGTTAGTTATGCTGTTAATTCAAGATACCCAAGCAGCAGTTGCTCATGTGGGAGATAGTCGCCTTTACCGGGTAACTCGCAAGCGAGGACTCGAACAAGTCACGGTAGATCACGAAGTCGGTCAACGGGAAATGAAAAGAGGAGTAGAACCGACCATAGCTTACGCCCGTCCAGATGCCTATCAACTGACCCAAGCCTTGGGGCCGCGCGATCAAAACTCGATTAATCCCGAAGTGGAATTTTTCGAGATCACTGAAGATACTCTGCTGATTCTGGCCTCAGACGGTTTATCAGATAATGATTTACTAGAAATCCATTGGCAGAGTTACCTAATTCCCGCACTGAGTTCTGCCGCTAACCTAGAACAAAGCGTGACAAAATTAATTGATCTAGCAAATCAATACAATGGGCATGACAATATCACTGCTATACTTGTCCGGGCAAAAGTACGCCCAAACATGGAAGGGATTAGGGATTAGGGACTGGGGACTGGGGACTGGGGACTGGGGAAATTCTTCCCTAACTCCTAACTCCGCGCCTCCTAACTCCTAACTCCCTACTCCTAACTCCCTACTCCCTTTTATCTTTTAGGTTGCATTGTGGTTACTCTGACCCTGCTAGAACCGCAACAAAAAACGCCAATTAAGCAGTGGTGCTTTGAAAACTCTTCCGTGATTCGGATTGGTCGAGCCACTGACAATGATGTTGTTTTAACTGATACTTTAGTATCCCGGCATCATCTAGAACTTAGACAAGTCAGTTCTAACAGCAATGGTGGTTCTTGGCAGGTGACTAGTCAAGGCACAAATGGCACTTTCCTCAATGGTGTGCTTGTGATCCAAACTACGTTGCCAGATAATTCCCTGCTGGAACTGGCGCAAGGAGGGCCAATATTACTATTTCAAATTCAGGAGGTGACTGCACAGGAAAGTTGGTGGCGATCGCAACTCCTTGGCGGGGCCAAGGAAAATTTTGCTACGCCCGTATCTTCCAAAAGTAAGGTTGCAAGCTCATTATATACTTGCACCCACGAAGGCAACTCTCCGAAAAATCTGTTTTGCATCCACTGCGGTCAACCCCTGACAGTGCAACAGACGATTCGCCACTATCAGGTGTTGCGAACGCTGGGTCAAGGAGGTATGGGTACTACCTATTTAGCTTGGGATACAGCAGGTGCGATTGCAGGAAAGCCACAATTGTTGGTGTTAAAGCAAATGAATGCTGATATGGCGAAAATTGCCAAAGCCCAGGAATTATTTGAGCGGGAGGCGCACACTCTCAAATTGCTGAACCATTCTGGTATTCCCAAATATTACGACTTCTTTGTAGAAGGCGGCAAAAAATACCTAGCAATGGAATTAGTTCACGGGCAGGATTTAGAAAAATATATTTATACCACTGGCCCGGTAACACCAAACCAAGCGATCGCCTGGATGATCCAAACCTGTGATATTTTAGACTACCTGCATTCTCAAGATCCACCACTAATTCACCGTGATATTAAACCCGCTAACCTGATGGTGCGAAATTCTAATAATCAGATAGTAGTGTTGGATTTTGGTGCTGTTAAGGAAATTGGGACAACGCCTGGTACTCGCATTGGTGCAGAAGGTTACTGCGCCCCCGAACAAGAACGAGGACAACCCCTAACTCAATCTGATTTGTATGCTATTGGCCCAACACTTATTTTCCTAATGACAGCGGAGAATCCTTTCAAGTTTTATCGCCAACGAGGGCGAAATTTCCGCTTTGATGTGGCAAGCGTTCCCACAATTACTCCCCAATTAAGAGAGATTATTGACCGCGTTACCGAACCTTTGCCACGCGATCGCTACCAGACTGCCAAAGAACTGGCTGTGGCATTAGCTGCTTGCCATTGAGAGGGCTGGGGACTGGGGGCTGGGGACTGGGGACTGGGGACTGGGGACTGGGTATTGGGGACTGGGGAGAGAAATAAGTAATGCCCAATGCCCAATTCCCAATGATGCCACCTGCTTCAAGTCGGCAAAGCGCGCTCTTCGCAGGGCTGCCCCAATGCCCAATTTTTATTCCTCGTCCCAAGCTTCCACAGCTAGCAATTCGCTAACTGGGTCTTGCATACTAAACCCGAAGTCCAGCAGTTCCTGTTTCCAGTGCTGCCATTCATTGCCATAGAGTAAGGCAATCTTCCAAATGCTATCAGTTGGCTTGATAATATTGGATTCTACGAGTGATTGCACGTTACGCTGCAATTTCACCATAGGGTGAAGAATCACTTGCTGAGTCATAACCTAGATTCAATTCAGATTTTATTTGGTAAATACTTAATCAAAACTGCTTTCCATCTTGCAATTGTCACCGATGCGTAGAGTGTTGTAATTGGTAAAGCTAGTCTTAACTTTTTAACTATACCATAACAAACTCTGCTTGTTTGTCAGAGAATTCGGTTTTGTACGGTAATTACCACCACAAAACTGAATTCCTGCCGAGCAGCGATCGCGGATGCCGAAGGAAAAAGTTAGTCGCCCTGTAAAGTTGCAATAACGGCATGAGCGGGGACGACTTGTGAATTTTATGTTGTGTAGACACCAGAATCCCTGTGATGGTTGAAAGAACCATATAATACTGGCTAGCTTGAAGGTTTTTAAGCAACGGAAAAATAATGTTGACCGTGCATGATGACGTTATATACAATATCGCAAACATCCAGTGTTATACAATGTCATTGCAAATCTTTATATTTATTTAATCTTTCTTCAGAAAATAAGCAGAGATGTATTCATGCTTAGAAAACTCCAAGAAGAATTGGTACTTATTCCCAGATTGAAAAAATGCAAAAGGTTTGGGCACAGTAGCTCAACATGTAACGACAAGTGGCTTAAGAATCAGTATAAGTTACTACAAATGGCTGATTGCAGTCTTTTTAACTGTACCACTTTTAAAACTGGGCGATAAAAATACCCAAAGTCTTTAAATTACAGGATTTTTGGTGCAGCATGAGTATATTTCCATGTGAAGTCTGACCTGAATGTGAAAAATTTGTAGTTGAAATGTTAGTTTCTGTGGGGTAATGGGTAATCTCATAACTAGAGATTGCTGTTATCTAAGTATTTACCACAGTAACCATCGAGATATGGCTAGTTCAGAGAAAGAATATTTAATTTCTCATAAAAAGAAGATTGAGGAGCGACAAAAATTATTAGCGATCGTGTCGATTGTATCGTTCTTGGGTTCCACAGCGTTTGCAGCAATTCCTGCAATACAACAGGCTATTGAAAATCCTAAGCCAGCAACTGTGTCCCCGGAGTCTTCATTGCAACAACAGGCGCGGGGTTACGAGTTGGTTTTACAGCGAGAACCAGAAAATCAAACAGCTTTGGAGAAACTGTCTTTACTAAGGTTGCAGTTAAAGGATACCAAGGGTGCCATAGAACCTATGGAAAAACTGGTGAAGTTACACCCTGATAGGCAAGATTACAAAATTGTTTTAGAGCAGTTGAAGAAACAACAAGGTATAGCCCAACCAGTAAACCCTGCTAACAAATAATCAATATTTTATACTGATTATCTGCTAGCTAGATTGTACTGAAATTAATTGAGGCGATGCCGAATATTACCAACTACAGCAAAAGAGTCTAACCCCCGCTCAACTAAATCTGGAACTTGAGATAGACTTTTCACAATCACATTGGCAAAGTTATATTTGGACTCATCTCCATAATTTACAGTCAAATATTCTAGTAACTCCAAAGTATAGTCAGGAAAACCAAGAATATCAGCAATACAAGCTAATTTTAAGATCTGTAATGGTGATTTAATTTGTATGGAAATATCTTCTCTAATTAGATCTCGAAAATAGTAAGCGTCAGCCCAAAGTAATTGACCTGTACGCTGAGGCGAGCAAATTGGTGAACGAGCGCGAGGATAACGACTACAACCAACCAGATCAAATAGTGTAAAATCATTTTTCCTCAGAAATATATCTATATCTGAAAATAAAGGTTGATTCGTATATAGATGAGAAAATTCAACTTCAGTTTGAATCGCTAAAATACTACGTTGTAATAAAATTGATGAACCTTCTAAAACATGCAAATCGGCTCCTTGAATATCTACTTGCAAAAAGTCTATTTCCTGAATACCTTGTTGTTCACAGTATTCGTCTAATGTTGTAGTCTCAATTTCAACTGTATAATCTACTTGAAATGAATCTGGAATTATTTTTTGAAATCTTGAAAGATAAGAATCGTTAGGTGGATATAAAGATGTACATGCTATCTGATTTGTCACATACAAAGGATATGAACCAATAGAATTATTTAGTGCTACAGGAATATGCTTTTCTTGCCAATTTACTTGTCGAGCAGCTAAATCTTTATTTGCTTGTTCACAAGCATCAGGGTCAGCATCAAAACCATAAATAGTTAGATTAGGAGCTAATTCAACCCAGCCTCCAGAACAATAATCATCATTAATTGTTATTTTGCGAGAACCGACGATACAGACTGTAATATGAACTTCGTCAAGCTTACCACTTTCTTTGAGAATAGGTACAAATAAAGACATATTTTTGTTCCTTTTTTTGTTAGCCCTTATCATAAGTTACTAGTTTAACTTTTGGCTAGATTTCACAGTAAAATTTTCATAATTCCATGTATGAAGTTTGGCAATCATAAATATTTATTTAACTTTACAAACTGTTAAAAAATATTTACCCTTTAAAAAAAATTGGCATATTTTATCTAGATATGCTAGAAATTATCAACTCCATTTCCAATTATTAGATGCAGTATATAAGGAGATTATATGCCTAGCCTTTCCGTATGTATGATGGTACAAAATTCTGAAAAAACATTAGATATTGCCTTAGAATCACTTGCTCATGTTTATGATGAATTAGTAATTATAGATGGTGGTAGCAATGACTCTACTTGTGAAATTGCTCTGAGCTATGGAGCTAAAATCATACATTCTCAGTGGACTGGAAATCACTCTCACCAACGCAATTTATACCTGCAAGCAGTAAAAACTGATTGGGTTTTCGTGCTAGATTCAGATGAATTTATTAATACAAACGTTGTAGAGTTTTTACAATTAATAAAATTGTCTAATACTAACATAGATACTGATAATTTTTGGATTCCTAGGAAGTGGATTAGTCCTTTTAGCAAAAATCACTATATTATAAGTAGTCCACATTATCCTGATTTTCAACGTCGTCTATTTAAATATAATCAAAATATTTTTTATCAAGGTCAAATACATGAATCTATATTCAATTTAATAGACCAAGGCGACTGCCTATCAGAATTGAGTATATATCATTTAGATTTATTTATTAATAGTGAAGAAAAGCGTCAAGAGAAAATTCGCAAATATTCAAAAATAGATCCACGGGATGGAGGACGCCACTATTATATTCCTGATATAAACAAAATCAAATTGCAGCTATGGGATTACGATGACCTAATTCCTTCAGTCCAAGTATTACTTAATAAAATTGGTAATAATTCTTTGGAAAATTCACAACTTAATTTTTTAATTCCAGCAGAAATCAAAAATGATGAGTTTTATTATGCACTTCAGAAAATTGTACAGCAAGATGATATTAAAACAGTTTTAGAGATTGGTTCATCTTCAGGAGAAGGAAGTACTGAAGCATTTGTAACAGGGCTTAGAAAGAACTCGAATAAGCCCACATTATTTTGCATGGAGGTTTCAAAGACTAGATTTACTGAACTAAAAAAAAGGTACGAAAATGACTCTTTTGTCAAGTGTTATAATATTTCATCTGTATCTTTAAAAAGTTTTCCTGATGAGAAGGAAGTACTTGACTTCTATAACAATACTCAAAGTAATTTAAATTTTTACCCCCTTGAGCAGGTTATTGGGTGGTTACAACAGGATATTGAGTATGTCAAGAATTCTGGAGTATCCGACGAAGGTATTCAAAAAATTAAGCAAGAAAACAAGATTGAATTCTTTGATTTAGTTTTAATTGATGGTTCAGAATTTACTGGTAGTGCCGAATTAGATGAGGTAGATGGTGCTAAATATATTTGTTTAGATGATATCAACACATTTAAAAATTATCAAAATTACAATCGGCTCATAAATAATTCTGATTACGCTCTCATTAGTTGTAATCGAAATATACGTAATGGCTATGCAATATTTAAACGCAAAACAGTGCAAGAAATCAGCTATCAAGATATCCGGAATGCTGTTGAATCTATTGAAGGATTCATGGTTCCTGGACAAGAACAATACCTCTTTAATAAGGTAAAATCTCTTCCTGAAAATGCTGTCATTGTTGAGATTGGTTCCTTCAAAGGTCGCTCAACAGTTGCTATGGCATACGCTTGTGTGGGAAGTGAACGAAAAATTTATTCCATAGATACATGGGATGGTAACGAATCTGATTTTGCTGAACGACAATTTTTTGAAATTTGGCAGCAAAATATTCAAGCAAACAGCCTTAGTCAATATGTAACCCCACTGCGTGGTTACTCTCATGATGTGCTAACCCGTTGGGATGAATTGACAGATGGTAAAGCAATTGACTTTATTTTTATTGATGGTTCACATCAATATTTAGATGTCTTAAAAGATTTTGAAATGTCGTTCCCACTAGTGAAAGATGGTGGATGGATAGCATTTCATGATGTAATAGCTACATGGCCTGGGCCAGAACGTGTATGGCATAATATCGCTAAACTTCGTCTTGCTAACCATGAGTATTCTTCAACTCTTGCATGTGGACAGAAAAATCTGACTGCTATTACTTCTTCTTTAACACCACAATTGCCAATTCACTTTTTTACTATTGTCCTTAATGGACAACCGTTTATCCGCTACCACATTGAAGTATTTAAACAGCTACCTTTCAAATGGCATTGGCACATTGTTGAAGGTGTAGCAGATTTAAAACATGATACTGGATGGAGTTTGCATTCGGGTGGATTTATCAGTGATCAAATCCATCACAATGGTCGCAGTAAAGATGGAACAACAGAATATTTAGATGAACTTGCACAGCAATATCCTGAAAATATCACAGTTTATCGGAAGCCGGAAGGTATGTTTTGGGATGGTAAACGAGAAATGGTTAATGAGCCATTATTTAACATTAATGAAGAATGTTTATTGTGGCAAATTGATGTAGATGAACTATGGACATTTGAGCAGTTTATGACTGCAAGACAGATGTTTATTGATAATCCTGAAAAAACTGCTGCCTTCTATTGGTGCTGGTATTTTGTTGGTGAAAAACTAATTATCAGTACTCGCAATTGTTATGCTCAAAATCCCAGACAAGAGTGGTTGAGAACCTGGAGATACAAACCTGGGGCGGTTTGGGTAGCACATGAACCACCAAGATTAGAGGAACCTTTAGTAAATGGTCAATGGCGTGATGTTGCAGCAGTAAATCCTTTTATACATCAAGAAACCGAAAATTTAGGTTTAGTATTCCAACATTTTGCTTATGTCACACCAGAACAATTACGTTTTAAAGAGGAATATTATGGATATAAAAATGCTGTCTCGCAATGGGAATCATTGCAGCATCTAACTAAATTTCCAGTCCAGTTACGGGACTACTTCCCTTGGGTTCAAGATGAAACTCAGGTAGATATTGCACACTCCCGGGGTATTGTACCAATTGCACAAAGAGAACTAGACAGCGATAGTTGGAAGTTTTTGCAAGCAAATGAGGTGCAAGAACAAACTAGACATATTAAAAAAACTGCACCAGTAATTCTGATTGATGGGGTATTTTTCCAACTGTATCAAACTGGCATAGCCCGTGTATGGAAAACCTTGCTAGAAGAATGGAGTAACAACGAATTTGCTAAGCATATTGTCGTGCTTGACCGTGCTGGAACTGCTCCTAAAATTCCTGGTATTCGATATCGCGCTGTACCACCTTATGATTACAATAACGCTGATATTGAGCGAGAAATTTTACAGCAATTGTGTGATGAAGAAGCAGCAGATTTATTTATCTCTTCTTACTACACTACCCCGATGACAACACCTTCTGTATTCATGGCTTATGACATGATTCCAGAAGTCATGGGATGGAATTTCAATAATCCCATGTGGCAAGTAAAACAACAAGGTATTCAACATGCATCTGGCTATATAGCAATTTCCGAACATACTGCGCGTGACCTTGCAAGCTGTTATCCTGATATTCCTCTAGAGTCTATTACTGTGGCTCATTGTGGAGTTCAAAGTACTTTTTCACCTGCAAATAGTGAAAATGTTAATGCTTTTAAAAACAAATATGGCATTACAAAACCCTACTTTATTTTGGTAGGTGGAGGAAGTGGTTATAAAAATAGTATTTTGTTCTTCCAAGCTTTCTCGCAGTTGATTAATAGCTATGGATTTGATATTGTCTTTACAGGTAGCGGCGGGCTATTAGCACCTGAATTTAGAGCCTATACTTCAGGTAGTATTGTTCACATGATGCAACTCAGTGATGAAGAGTTAGCAACAGCTTACTCTGGTGCTGTAGCGCTAATTTATCCTTCTAAATATGAAGGCTTTGGAATGCCTATAGTAGAGGCTATGGCTTGTGGTTGTCCGGTAATTACTTGCCCTAATGCTTCAATTCCAGAGGTAGCAGGAGAAGCAGCAATATATGTCAATGATGATGATGTGGATGCACTAGCAAATGCACTGTGTGAGGTGCAAAAGCCTGGTGTTCGTAAAACATTGATTGCTGCGGGTTTAGAACAAGTTAAAAAGTTTTCTTGGTCAGAAATGGCAAAAACTGTAAGTTCTACCTTAGTTGATGTTACTCTGTTGAATTTAAACCTGAAGGAGAAAAATTTAATTATTTTTCCTGACTGGTCGCAATCAGAAGAGGTAATAACTTTAGAATTAGAACAAGTGATTAAAGCTGTAGCAACCGATATCGATAGTGAAAAAACTACCTTACTTATTAGTACTAGCAATATTAATGATGAGGATGCTGAACTGTTGTTATCTAGTGTGACTATGAATCTTCTGATGCAAGAAGATTTAGATATTAGCGATGGTTTAGAAATTTCGTTAATAGGAAATTTATCAGATATTCAGTGGTCAGTTTTACGATCTCGAATTCATGCTCGAATTATTTTAGAACATGAAAATCAAGATGCGCTCATCGAAGCAAAAGCAGAAACTCTCACATCTTGTGAGATAGAAAGCTTGCAGCCAGTTAGAGATGAACAGTTTTTTTTTGCTTGAGTAATAAATTATTTGAGCAGGGAAGATGGCTTGAAGCGATCGCGCAATATCAAAAGTTCTTAGAAATATCATCAGGTGAGGTGGAAACTTATGCGCGATTGTGTCATTGCTATAAGCAACTAAATCTTCTAGACGAATATTTTCAGACTCTCCAGCAAGCAATTCAACTTTACCCAACACAAGGAAATCTACATTTTGAATTAATCATTGAATTGCGGCGCAATGGGCGTATAGAATCTGCTATTTCCAGTGCCGAAAATGCTGCTAAATGTTTACCTGATGATTATACTTTTCAAATTCTCAAATATTTGACAATTCCATCAGTGTATGACAATGAAGAAGAAATTAGCTTATATCGCCAGCGCTTTATCCAAGGACTGCAAAATTTAATTGCTCAAACCTCTCTCAAAACTTCTGAAGAACGTCATAGTGCTTTAGCTGGTATAGGAAGACTGACAAATTTTTATCTGTCATATCAGGCACAAAATGATATAGATTTACAACGCCAATATGGTCAATTAGTGCATGAAATTATGGCGGCTAATTTCCCTCAATGGGTTGTTCCTCTAAGCATACCTAAGCTTGAGACTCAGCAAAAAATTCGTGTTGGCTATGTTTCTTATTATCTACATTCTTATAGTGGCACACTGTGGTTAACTGGCTGGTTACGTCACTGCGATCGCGAAAACTTTGAAATCCATTGTTACTATATAGGAAATGAGCCAGATCCAGTTACCGAACAGTTTCAAGAATACAGTGATGTTTTCCACCATATCCCTTATAATTTATCAGCAGTTTGTGAACAGATAATTGCTGATAAATTACACATTTTGGTTTATCCCGAAATTGGCATGAATCCCCAAACAATGCAAATGGCTGTTCTGCGACTTGCACCTGTGCAATGTGTAGCTTGGGGTCATCCAGTAACCACTGGTTTACCGACCATTGATTACTTTTTATCTAGCGAATTAATGGAAGCAGAAAATGCTCAAGAACATTACTCAGAAACATTAATTCGCTTACCTAATATTGGTGTTTCTTATCCCAAACCATATATTCCGCCAGTAGTTAGAACTCGCTCAGATTTTCAGCTACCAGATGATGCAGTAATCTATTTATGTTGCCAAGCTCCTTTCAAATATTTACCACAATACGATTTTATTTTTGCGGAAATTGCTCATCGTGTTCGCCAAGCTAAATTCGTATTTTTGCGTGCTAGTTTAATGCAGCCGCGTCTGCAACGTGCGTTTGCTGCTATGGGGCTAGACTATCAAGATTATTGTGTATTTTTAACTATTCCAGAGCGTTTAGATTATCTGATGATTAATTTACTTTCAGATGTTTACCTGGATACATTCACTTGGTCTGGTGGTAATACTAGCTTAGAAGCGATCGCTTGCAATCTCCCCATAGTTACTTGTCCGGGAGAATTTATGCGCGGTCGTCACTCTGACAGCTTCCTCAAAATGCTAGGAGTGACAGATACTATCGCGGAAAATGTCGCGGAATATATTGAAATTGCTGTCAAATTAGGATTAAACCCAGTTTGGCGACGCGATATTTCACAACGAATTAGTCAACGTCACGACCGGTTATTTGACGATAAAATCTGTGTAGTCGGTTTAGAAGCTTTTTATAAACAGGTTGTCGCAGCAAGTTTGTAGTACAGCTAATAATATTATGTCCGCTTGATTACTTCTTAAACCCGAAGAACCCCAACCCACCAAAGCTACGCTTTGTTTCCCCTCCCCGTTCACGGGGAGGGGTTAGGGGTGGGGTGCAATGACTGTGGGAATCATAACTAATTAACCGGACATGATCCTCCCAGTCCCTAATCACCAGTCTCCAGTTCCCTAATTTAACGAGTATTAGGAATCAGCCTCCCACAGGGATAAGTCGCCGCCTCTTGGGAAGCACTATCAGCTACAGCAGCGGGAATTTTATCCGATGGTTGGGTTTTGGCTGCTAAATAGTCTGTTTGTAGTTTCTCAAACATTGCTTCGCGCCTGTCGTACAATCGCTTCAGGGGACGGGGTTCGCACTGTTTGAGAACGTATGCTGTCACCAATGGTAAAGCGATCGTGCTATCTGTGTAACAAACAATTGTGCTAGGTAACTCTTCTGGGTCAATCTTACCCCAACTGACGGCTTCTGAGGGAGTTGCCCCTGACAAACCACCAGTATCAGGACGAGCATCGGTAAACTGCACAAAGTAATCATGTCCTCGTTCTTCCAGTCCTAATACTTCGTGAATTTGCGGTTGTGTTTGTAGTAAAAAGTTCTTAGGACTGCCACCACCAAGAATCACAGCCGCACTTTTACCTTCTGATTCTCGCGCAGAGTAGGCGATCGCAGCTGTTTCATTCACATCAATTGCAGGATCTAACACCAACTGCGAACCTTCCAAGGCTAAAGCCGCTACGTTCATCCCAATGGAACTATCTCCTGGGGAAGATGTATAAATGGGTACGCCATATTCGTAAGCTGTTGCTAGCAAACTAGAATGTTTTACTCCCAATTGCTTTTCTATTTCCCAGACATATTTGCCTAGTAGATAGTGAAATTCAGCTGTTCCCATCCGCTTTTGAAACTCTTCTGCTTGTAAAATTTTACGGATGAAAGCATCAGTTTCCAGCAGCACATCGTAGCCGAAAATAATGTCATAAATCCGAATGGTGCCTTCTTGGCGCAGCTTCACATCATCTAAAAAGGGATTCCCAGCAAACAGTTCAAAACCCAACCCATAATGCATGTCATGGTAAAGATTAGCACCAGTGCTAATCATCCAGTCAATAAAGCCATTGCGAATTAAAGGTGCAAGTGCTGAAACCCCAAATCCTGCTGGTGTCATGGCACCGGAAAGGCTAACTCCCACGGTAACGCCTTCTGTTAGCACATCACGACTTAGTAATTGGCAGATTTCCCGCAACCGTGCTGAATTATAGGCAGTGAAGTAATTATCAATCAAATCCACTATGCCGATATCGTTTGATATGGCTGTGGGTGCAATTTTTTGACCCAGCTGTTTTGACATTTTCAACTCCCGAACGGTAAAGACACCGAATCTAATTAGGACTTACGCAAGTGTCATATATTTTTGACAAAAATCGTCCAAAGTCAAGAGTCAAAAGTCCAAAAACCTTGACTTTTTACCCTTGACTATTGACTCAAGACTGCCATCGCAGAAAATATGTGTGCCAGTTGCGTAAGTCCTGTCTAATGTTAACTAGCTTTAAGTAATTTCTTGCATTACCCGCTGGTAAGAATCATAAGCGTTTTGGCTAAAACAAACGAAAATTACCTGTTTTAGCGAATTATGGTTTTGTAAAAACTTATTAACTTCAGTAATTGCAATTTTGCTGGCGCGTTCCATCGGAAAACCATAAACACCTGTACTAATAGCCGGGAAAGCAATAGTTTTAATTTGGTATTTTTCTGCTAAAGCCAAGCTGTTGCTATAACAACTGGCTAATAACTCATCTTCTCCATAATTTCCACCTTCCCAAACCGGCCCAACAGTATGAATTACCCATTTAGCAGGAAGATGATAGCCTTTTGTAATTTTAGCTTCACCAGTTTCACAACCTTGTAATTGACGGCATTCTTCTAATAATTCGCGTCCGGCTGCACGGTGAATTGCACCATCGACACCGCCACCACCTAGTAATGAGCTATTGGCTGCATTGACTATAGCATCTATTTCTAACTGAGTAATATCACCTTGAATAATTACAATTTGCTTCATCATATTTTGTTCACCGGATTTATCAGTATTTTCTGAAATTCCATTTTTGTAAATTGCTTGTAATCGGTTAAAAATTGCCAATAAATGCCCATTAACAATCATTATGGCGATATATCCGCTACAAAAACGCTCTTTGCAAATGTGAGTTGTCAACAATTTTTACAATGTATAAATGTCAGCTAAAGTTAATAATTCTAGAACATCTATTTTTAACCTAATACCCAGTCCCTAATCACCAGTTATCAGTCCCTTTTACTATTTTTCAAATTGATATTAGTGGACATATAGAAAACACAAGTTATGTGAAATTGTATAAAGAACAAAATGTTAGTTATAGGACTTACGCAAATGTCATATTTTTTTCGTTTTTGCAGTTAAGCATCAAAAATCAATAGTCCAAAAAACCTTGATTAAAGACTATTGACTCTGGAACGCCAGTCGCTACAACGGAGAGGCAGTGCGGTCTTGGGGGTTCCCCCCATGAGCAACTGCCGTGGGAACCTCCGCAACGCGCTGGCTCCTATTGACTGCCATTGTAGAAAATCTGTGTGCCAGTTGCGTAAGTCCTAAGTTACTTCTATTTAGTTGTAGCAGTTATTTTCAGTATCCCTAAAGATTGATGAAAAGCGATACACCAGAAGAGTTAAACTCAGATCAAGAAATTGAGCGCTTAATTGACGAAATAATGTCCTCAAATCTACCTGAGTTAACTGATGAGCAGTACCGCAAGAAAATGCAGCGGCGTAAAGAAGTGCAGGATCGGCGGATAGCACAAGCTGTGCCAGAAAAAGGATTAATTATTGTAAATACTGGTAACGGTAAAGGTAAAACCACTGCGGCGTTGGGGATGGTGTTGCGATCGCTTGGTCATGGGTATAAAGTAGCGATCGTCCAATTTATCAAAGGAGCGTGGGAACCTGCTGAAAAAGCGGCTTTCAGTCATTGGGAAGACCAGTTAGAGTTTCACGCGATGGGTGAAGGCTTCACCTGGGAAACCCAAGACCGCGATCGCGACCTTGACAAAGCCAACGCCGCTTGGGAAAAATCATTAGAATACATCCAAAATCCTGACTTCCAGCTAGTGCTATTGGATGAAATCAATATTGCTTTCAAAATGGGTTATTTACAAGTTGAAGAAGTTTTAGCTGGTTTAGCAAAAAAACCACCACACAAACACGTCATTCTCACAGGTAGAGGCGCACCAGCCGCTATCATCGAACGAGCCGACTTAGTAACAGAAATGACCCTAGTTAAGCATCCTTTCCGCGACCAAGGCGTGAAAGCGCAACCAGGGATTGAGTTTTAATGTTAGTTGTTAGTTGTCAGTTGTCAGTTGTCAGTTGTTTTTTGCTACTGACAACTGACCACTGACGGTCTTAGCGATGAAGTTTTAATGTCAGTTGTCAGTTGTTTTTTGCTACTGACCACTGACCACTGACCACTGACCACTGACGGTCGTAACGCATTACTATGCAATTTAGATGCCAATAGCTTATTTATTTGACTAGCTTTGTGTAGACATCATTAGCAGATTGACTACACATCTGCAAAATGCGTCTGTCATTAGCACTGATGGTATTAAGCTGATGATAATCTTGTAGTGCTACTGAGTAGGCATAGGTGACTGGCTCATCTCCACTAAAGTCAGGTAGTCTATTCGCTGTAGCTACCTCATTGGAACCACTTTCATCTGGAGAACCTGTAACGGTCATTGCCAATTCTCCTGATTTGTCAAGTGTGCCCTCAAAACAACTAAACTCTGACTGAGGCATATACAACGCACCCGTTACCTTACTCTGCTGCCTCTCAAATAAGACATACCCTTGCCCAAGCTGGTTTGGTTGTGGTGATTGACCATAAAGATAAATTCCATCTTTTGTAGGAATATTGACTCTAGGTCTAACTCCTGCTTCTTTAGCAGCTTTTTGCTCTGTAGTGCTAGATGCTACTTTTACATTCTTTGATAAGGTTGCAGAAGAAACTAATTTTGGCTGCTGTTGCAAGTTCTCTTGTTGGTTTTGATTAACAAAAGTTTCACTGTCAATAAAAGCTGTTTGCTGTTGACTTCTTTGTTCACGAACTTCTCTTAACTGCGACAATAAAGATGTTTCAGTCCGATTTTGACTTTGATTCGTCGATTCTCTCAAATCGGTAGCCAATGCTGCGGATGTGGGTTGTTCTTCGATTTCGTTACTCAGCACAGGTCTAGTTTGCTCACCCACAACACCAAGGGTGAGAAGTAAGCCAAGAAAGGAAATTGGCAAACGACGCGAGGGAAAGAATTTATCAATTTTGTTAAGCACCCGATCACTCCTGTTAGAAAATTAACTGTTTCCTCTGCGACTTACTTAAACCATAACCAGTATTGATCGTTCAAGGCTCCGTCAAAGGTTTGAGATATATTGTCGAAATCAAAAAGCCTTAAAAACTTGAGTTTTTATGGAATTTTGGACGATAAACTCACAGTATCATCAATAAAGCAATTTACTCTTCACCCAATAGATTCACCCGATTGGGCGATGTAAATTAAAAGTTTGATCTTGTCGTGAATTGGGATCAGTAATTTTTGGCATTTTCTTTTTAAAAAAATCATTAACATTTTTTGATCAAAAGTAAATTCTAGTAGGAATACGGAGAGCTACAATAGCAGGTTTTGGAATTCCGAATGAGTTGAGATATTTTTCTCAAAAATAGGATGAGAGGATTTTGGATTTTAGATTTTGGATTTTGGATTGTGAGAAGACATAGCACTGCCTATTGACTCTCAATTGCAATCACGATCAACCTACCACTGAATTACCTGTGTAAAAAATACTTGATGTGACAGTTCAGAAAGCGGAACTTGAATTTGTTTTGCGTTCAAACGTAACTAATAACCAGAAGTAGCGATCGCACACAACACTTAAAATCAAAAACTGCGGTGTCCTCCAATGCAGGACACCGCAGTTATCAAAGTCAGTTGGCGATGAATTTAAGCTTTGACAGTAGCTTTCTGCTGTTGTTTGCGCTTGAGTACTGAAGTAGCGCCAAAAGCACTGAATGCCAGCAACCCTAACATTGCTGAAGGCTCTGGGACAGATTTACCAACAGTAACATTAACGTCTGTTTGACCAAATCCAGCAGCAACTAGACTTAAAGTATCATCTGCGTCACCAACACCGTCAGCTAGCAAGGTGACAGTGAAAGTTCTGCTATCACCTTCTGGTACATCAGTGAATGAAGGCGGTACGATGCTCTGTACATAACCATAGTCATCACTGACTGGAGTCAGAGTGATGTCTCTGAAGATATCTGCCAGACCGGCATTGATTGCACTCACCAGGTTGGAACTATCACTTGACAGTAGCACAACCGAGCCGACCCCTAATTGATTTACCAAATCCTCATAGGTCGAGACCACATCTGATGTAACTGCGAAAATTGGGATAATGTTGGTAGCCGCTAATAGATCTTTAACTTGCAGAATGCTGGGATAGTCTTCGCCAGTTCCTTCTGGACTACCATCGAGAACAGCATCTCCGTTATTTGGAGGTTGAGAGCTAAAATCACCAGCTTGGTGGAATTCGGCATCTGTTGATAAAACAACCACCTTAAATGCATCATTACGGAAGCCAACTTCACTGTTAGCTCGAACTGCTGTTTGCAGCAGTGCTTCTAACTGTGACTCTGGAGTATCACCACCGCCCAGAATACTGAGTCCATCAATAGTTGATTGCAGCAAAGTTGTGTCACTAGTTAGACTCAGGTCAGTTCTATAGACGTAATCAGGAAGACCACCAAACGGGCCTATTGGTTTGTCAACGAAAGAACCAACACCAAATTGGGTATCAGAGACAAGGCTGGTGATGGAACTGGTCAAACTTGGTACTAGACTTTGCACTGTAAAGAGATCATCGCCAAAAGAACCGGAAAGGTCTTCTAGTAGGAACAGGTCTAACTTTTGGGGCGTTGTGGGAACGGTCACTTGTACAGTTACAGGCAGAGGATCACCAGCATCCAAAAATACGTTATAACTGGCTGGCTCCACTAGACTTCCTGAAGGAGTCACATTGGTGATGACGCTGGCGGCGCGAGCCTCAGACGGTGCAAGCAATCCAGCTATCCCAAATGAACACACCACACCGACTGCCAATTTAGACAGGTTCTTGATTGGATTGAGCTTCATTAATTTGTGTTTAAAATAACGTTGTTTTGCACACAGTCATTCCATGAGATGTGCTTTACATCCATCTCATACAGCATGAAATTGGTTGTACACAAAGCTTTATGTACAACAGTTTTGCTGACTTTAGCGTTGAAATTCACCTTTATATTCAACACATTAGTCAGTTTTTTTGCCTGTTTTTTTTCATGCGTGAATATACTCAAATTACCGTGAATTTCATATTTGCGTGCATTCAGATCAGTAAATTTACATAGATTTTATACAAACTTTAACTAAAAAATATACTCTATTGAAAGAATATTGACATAAAAAAATCACCCCCTGAATTCAGGAGGCGCGTCACCTTGTAAATTTTAGAGACGTAGCAATGCTACGTCTTAGGATTAACTTGCAACGTACTCTTTGACGTTGGCACGGCGACGGCGTAGATGAGCAAGAGCTTGATGTTCTAATTGGCGGACTCGTTCACGGCTGAGATTCAACCGCTCACCAACTTTCGCCAAAGACATTTCGTTACCATCCTCTAAACCAAAGCGCAGAGCTAAAACTTCCCTTTGTTGGGGGGTTAATTCTGCCAATAGGGTGTTCAAGTCTTGGCGCAAGAACTCTTGAGTAGTGTAATGCTCTGGTGATGGGCCTTCATCTTCGAGCATTTCTTGGAGTTCGGTATCTTGGTTGTCACCAACTCGCACATCCAAAGAAACTGGTTGACGCGCCATGTTCAGATATTCACGAATCTGAGTAGGCTCTAATTCTAGTTCTTTGGCAATTTCTGCGGGAGAAGGCGATCGCCCCAATGTTTGCGCCAGTTCTCGCTGCACTTTCTTGATTTTGTTCAGCTTTTCGGTAATGTGAATCGGTAAACGAATGGTACGACCTTGCTGCGCGATCGCCCGTGTAATTGCTTGCCGAATCCACCAGTAGGCATAGGTCGAGAATTTATAACCCCGTGTCGGGTCAAATTTCTCTACACCACGCTCTAATCCTAATGTTCCTTCCTGGATCAAATCCAGAAATTCCATATTCCGCTTCTGGTATTTTTTAGCAATAGCAACCACCAAGCGCAGATTCGCTTCAATCATCTTTTGCTTGGCTCGCTTACCTTGGGAAACTGTCTGTTTCACCTCGTTTTCTGCTTGCTGAACATGCTCAGCCCACTCTGGTAAACTCGGTTCGCGATCTAGTTTCTTCGTTAAAGCTTCTTTCGCATCCAGAAGCTTCATCATTTGTTGCACTTGCTTCCCATAGACAATTTCTTGCTCACGGGTTAGCAGTGGTACACGACCAATTTCTCGGAGATAGGTTCGCACCATATCAGCCGTGAATTTGGTATTGAGGTTTTCATTTTGGGTGTTGACAGTTGGCATTGGTGCGTTGTCCTCTACTCCGTAAACACAAGGAATATTTAATAACTAAGTGAATTAACAAAGGTAGTACATATATGACGGGACATAGGGAGCTACCACAAGGAATCTATATTATTACGTCCGTTTTCAAGAAGCCGCTTCCTTTAGATAGGTTCCCCTACCCTCCCTAAATCGTAGATTTTCAATTTTTTAGAAGCACGCTGGTCTAATTTGGATAATTCTTTTTTCCTTAGTCGCTAGTCGCTGGCAGCAACTATAAAATCCCAATCCGAAGTCGGTATGAGTTCTACTTACATTCTTCTATATTAAGACAAATCAGGGAATTAGTAAAGTAGCGAGTAGAAAGTTATAAATTATAATGCAAAATTGTCTGGCGGCCAAATTTTTTTTAAGTTCCTTGAAAGTACTATATTTATAGTGACGGCAAAACCTCCTCTACAGTTGCCTTTCCCTAGCCGGATAACCGAACTCAGACGACTGTAATGATGGAGGGATGTTACGAATTGGTCAGTGGTTAGTTGTCAGTGGTGATGAACTCTTGTACAACTAACATCTGACGAGTACTGCTAAGGGGTTAACACAACTGTTAGCTTAAACAGCAAGAAGCCTCACGTCTCACCCGAAGGGGAGCGTGAGATGAATTGCGCGTGAGGCTTCCGGTGAGCCTCAGCCGAACCGTTGACGACAGTCCTCTGACCGACCCAATCGCGTAAGCGAAATTAGGGAAGAGGACATGGAGGAAACGAGCAAAATATTTCATAACTTGGTACAATAAGCTTGGTTGACTTCACCCGTATTGGTGTCTGATAAGCCTCTGACCAGTGGCATTGCGACCATTGGTAAGCGACTCCGTTGCACAGCATAGAAGTAAGTAGGCACATCTTGATTAATGCAAATTACCTTCGGGTTTGTCCAATAGTGCGAATAAGCACGCCAGTTGCTACAAGTCGGGGAACCCGCCCAACGCACTGGCTCCAGCATTTCATCCAGGGCAGTAAAATTTGTAGGGTACAAGGTAAGAAATTGCATAATCTGCGGTAGGGCATTCCGTGGATTTTAAACAAAGCTCACCGCCTCCGAAGCAATAGCTGGATTGGGTGAGAAGCCCACACTGTACTGCTTGCAGTCAGTGTGGGAGTATGTCACTCAAACAGATAATCTTCTGAAGCTGGGCTTAACAACTGACAACTGACAACTAACACTTTAAAAACCAAGGTCGGCTCTAGCTAGTTCAGCAGCAGCAAATACTTCTGCATCTGGCTTTTCTTCCCAGGCTGTATCGCCAATTTCGTTGTAGAAAGTAGAATCGTATGGGCGAGTACGCACCACCACAGGCATAGGAACCGCATGACCCAAAATTAAAGCTTGTTGCTTAGAGTCTAATTTTGCCAACACCGATCGCAGTCCGCCAGCACCAGATACACCCGTGAAAATTGCATCAATATCTTTTTCATCATTGAGCAAAGCGGTGATGCGAGTTCCAATTTGGGACATAACTTCATTATCTATCCCAGATGGGCGTTGATCAACTACCAGAAGTGTTACGAAATATTTCCGCAGTTCACGGGCGATTGTGCCAAAGATTGTACTTTGGACTATTCCAGGGTCAAGAAAGCGGTGCGCCTCTTCAATGGTAATCATTAGGGGGGTAGGGCGATCGCAGGGATTTTTGCTTTGCAAGAATTTATCTGCTTTCTTGACATAATGCTCGTGAATGCGTCTGGTAATCATGTTAGTGACCAGCATATAAGAGAGCATATTCGACTGGGAACCAAACTCTATCACTACATTCTTGCCACCTTCCAAGGACTGGACAATTTTACTAATGTAATTCTGGGGGCAAACCGCTCGCATGTACTTTAAACTATCCATACGCAAAAGTTTGCGCTGCAAAGCCATAATTGAACCTTTATGTCCGCGCTTCTCCTCACAGAACATCTCGATTTCTTCATTACTCATATTCAGCAATTGGATAATCCAAGACTTGCCGAACTCGCTGTAAAGGATATTAGCGTTATCTAAGGCTGCTTCTGACAGCCCTAAATCTCGACTGCATAACTTAATATCTTCTACTTCAACTTGCTCATAACTTAAATAAAGCTCTTGAGAATCACGTACACCCCGCCGTTTTGTTGATTCTGGGTCGAGGGTATAAACTTCGACTTTACCAGGAAATAATTGTTTTAAACCTTTAACAGTATTAACGTTTTTACCTTCTGCAACTGCTTCCCATCCATACTCGGAGTGCATGTCAAAAATCAGATTGACTGCCGCATTTTTACGGATAACGCCAGCTAAAAGTAAGCGTGTCAAAAAAGATTTACCAGTACCCGATTTCCCAAAAACCCCATTACTGCGTTCAACAAAGCGGTTTAAATCGATACAAACAGGCACATCCATATCTAATGGTTTACCGATGGAAAAATTGCGCCTTTGGGGGTCATCTTCCCAACCGAATACGCGGCGAAAATCTTCTTCACTCGCTTCATAAACTTGGCTAAAGTGGCTGGGAATCGTTTTAACAGGCAATAATTCCATCGTGGTACTGGTTTGGGGTTGAAATGATGCCAAACCTGTTGATGATGGTACGAAAGGATTTACAGATTTCCCATTTGTTGGGGAGAAAGATTCATCAGATTCGGGGGTGAACATCAACATCGGCGCGAGGTTGATGGTACCGTATGTACCGCTACCGGCGAGAACTTCTCGTAAAAAAGTATCTTCCCAACTGGGGGGACTAGCAATAATTCGCGCATTAGCAGCTCCTAGCGCTACATCTGTCAGCATACAGAAAAAGCGCGATCGCATCCCTTGCACAACTAAAAATTTACCCACCCGCATATCTTCAACAGAAACATCAGGGTGTAATCGTACTTCTAACCCCCCAGTCAGAGAACCTTGAATTACCGAACCTAGTGGTGGTTGTGCCGAATTCATTGGATTAGTCAATGGTCAATAGTCAACAGTCAATAGTCAATAGTCAATAGTCAACAGTCATCAGTCATCTATTCAATTTGAATTGATGTTGGTGCGCTTTGAGTTGCTGTGTTACCGATTAATGGTTTACGAAATTGAGCATAAAGGCGATCGCGCCAGTTGAAGAATGGTTGATAATCGGGATTATCGGCTAAGGTAGGCACTCCTTTACCTCTCAAAGATGTTGGTAAATCTAGATAAGGGCCGTCAGGAAACTTCAGCAATATTGACAAACCTGCAACTGCAAGATCAGCTAAGGTAGGCTCATCTCCTGTTAAGTAGGGACTATCTGCCAACAACAGCGTCAACGCTTCTAAATCTTGCTTTAAGTCGGCGATCGCTAATTTAATCGCATCTGGGCTGTATCCTACCCCAAACCCTAAGACTGTCAGTATATCACTAGGTACTCCTTCAACCAGATTTTTGAATATATCTGGTGTAGAGGCAGGTAACAAGGATTTTCGCAAATTCTGGTCTTGACTAATACCAGAATATAGAGCCTTTCTGCCTTTGATACCTATTGATTCGTCTGCCCATTCTTCTATTAATAAAGTTAAACCCCTTTGTTTAGGGTCTTGGGGTATCAGTGGCCGTTCCGGATATTTTAAGTCTAAATACTTAGCTATTTCTGTGGAATCAGCAATATATCTATTACCATCCTTCAACACTGGCACTTGTTGCTGACCAGTCAGCCTAAACAAATCTAATTGCCCAATTCCAGGTGTAACCTCTATTTTCCGATACTCTAGCCCCTTATAATCCAGAATCAGACGCACTTTTTCTGAGTATTCAGATAGTTCCCATTGGTATAATTCTAGCATATTGTATACCTGATAACTGATTGCAAAATCAACTTTATAATTGTATCTTTAGTTCCAGGAATTTTCCTGGTAAACTCATGAATTTATTACTTAATTCATTGCTCAGATAGTTTATCTTTTTCATTGTCTTTTGGCAATTCAGCGATTTTGCACCAAATACTATTTTTTAATTTATGACAACACCAAATAATTAAGTCATCTAAGCAACTATAGATATATAAACCCAGAGCTAAGAGTTTTTTGCCTTCACATAACTGTTATTTTTATCCTTGCTTACCTATTTGTTTGAATAGGTATTTAATTTAACCAAGTAATTTAGCCTAAATATACGTAAAATGTTATTATGAGCGGAATGAAGGGTAGCGAAGTAATGGCAAAGACTCTACTTTATGTTTTTCAAAGTTGACCTACTTATTTATTTTAAAAGCTAATGACTTCTATAGATAAATCCAGGTATAAATAGATTAACACCATTTACCGTATACAAAATTTACCGAAGATTTAGTATTGAATTTTAAAAATTAGCTGAGTGTTACTATGAGTTATTTATCACTGGTAATTATTGAAGAGGCTAAATATAGATGAGAGTTCAATGCTAAGCATGACATGAAACTTTTAACCAAAAATCTTACTAGTAAGGTTAGATTTTATGCCTAGCAAAATGTTATAAGTCTTTATGTAGCTTGTGTAAAATCAAAACAAACAAAATTTATGAAGGCAAATTACAGCAAATTGCTGAGAAACTTGGCAAATGTAGTGGGAGTAGCGGGGGTTAGTCTTTTAATTACTTTACCATCTGGGGCAAAAGAATCTACCAACCCTAATCCTAGCATTTTCAACGAGGCTCCCTATAACCGGAGTCAGGGTATTCAGGCAAATGCTGAATACACACCTGCTGTGATTACTTCAGAAACAACAAAGGACAACCTCAAACCCAAAAACCAGGTGTCACAGTCTGGTGGAAACCGGACAACAAATCCTAGACCAAGTATTTTCAACGAGCCTCCTTATAATCGTGGTAGTCGCACTGCACCTAGTGAAACTACACCAGTCCCGAATACCACCCCAGAAGCAACACCTCCAACACAAGTACCAACCACAGAGACACCTACCACAACTCCACCAGCAGCAGGGACAACCAACCCTCAAGACAAAACCTTGTTAGCATTGGCAGAGTCAAACAGTTCCTTTACAACCCTAACTAAGGCTTTGAAAGCAGCGGGATTAGCGGAGACTTTGCAGGGGAATAAAGAACTCACAGTTTTTGCACCTACTGATGCTGCGTTTGCCGAATTGCCTCAAGATGCGGTGCAAGAGTTATTTAAACCAGAGAATAAAGAAGTGTTGGTTAAACTCTTAACTTACCATGTTGTAAATGGTAAGGTATTATCTACAGATTTGAAATCTGGCGAAGTCAAAAGCATTGAAGGTGGCGCGATTAATATCAAAGTTGATCCTGCTGGTGTGATGGTAAATGATGCCAAAGTGGTTCAAGCTGATATCCAAGGCAGCAACGGTGTTATCCATGCCATCAATAAAGTGATTTTACCTCCTGATTTGTAGTATAAAAGTTGACTGATAACTGATGGCTGATGACTTTCATTGGTGAACTAGCCTCTACTGGCAAAGACGCGAGGCTAACACGAGTGGCTATGGAATTTAGATGTGTTTTAGCTTATCTGTAATCAGAATACCTGACAAATAAAATTTTAGTTAGAAAAATCCCGTTCAAATCAGAATTTAGACGGGGTTTTTTATATCGGTATAAGAGTTAGTTGTCAGTTGTTGGCTGTTATTCTTCCCCATCTCCTCATCCCCCCATCTGGAATCCGCCACATGACTCTGGTAGTCAATGTTGCAAATTAAATGTTAGCGATCGCTACTTAGTTTAATTGTTAGCGTTAGAATCGCTATGTCTTTTTTGACAGTATAAATATGGCACAATTTTTTTACGTAAATCCAGTTACAGGTAGTGATAGTAATCCTGGTAGCCAACAAGCCCCGTTCAAAACGATCGCGCAAGCCCTCAAGGTTGCTACGCCTGATACTAAAATTCAATTAGCAAATGGTAATTACAACGCTGCTAGTGGTGAAGCTTTTCCTCTCACTGTAGCATCTGGGGTAACGGTGGTTGGTAATGAAGCTAACAAAGGCAGCGGTATTTTAATTGAAGGTAGTGGTACTTACCTGAGTCGGACTTTTGCTGCTCAGAATGTGACTTTTGTCCTAGAAAATGCTGCCGAACTCCGGGGTGTGACTGTGACAAATTTAGCCAGCCGTGGTAGTGGCGTTTGGGTTGAATCAACTACGCCTGTAGTTGCTAATTGCACCTTTACCCAATGTAAGCGTGAGGGAGTATTTACTACAGGCGATGCTAACCCGGTTATTCTAAATAATGTGTTCACTGAGAATGCAGCCAATGGAATTGCGATCGCTAAAAATTCTAAAGGTCAAATTCAAGGTAACACTTGCTTTAAAACAGGTTTTGGTATTGCTATTAGTGATACAGCATCACCCACACTTATAGATAACAAAATTTCCGAAAACCGTTCTGGAATTCTGATCTCTGGTAGTGCGCGTCCCGTACTACGTAATAATCTCAGTGAAAACAATACTGAGGATGGTTTAACAGTAATTGCAACTGCCTTACCGGATCTCGGCAGTACCAATAACCCAGGTGGCAACATTCTACGTAATAACGCTAAATTTGATTTGCAAAATGCCAGTTCTAACAAGCTGATTTCTGTAGGCAATCAAATTAATCCGGCTAAGGTTACAGGAAATGTAGAGTTTGTAGATAGTCAGGTTCCTACACCAACACCCACGCCAATACCTACACCCACGCCAACACCAATACCCACACCAATACCTACACCCACGCCAACACCGACACCAACACCAATACCCACGCCGATACCGACACCTACACCCACGCCGACACCAACACCGACACCGATACCAATACCTACACCAATACCTACACCGACTCCTAGTCCTATTGAATTAACCGATATTGGCAATCATTGGGCGGCTGCATTTATTCGGGAATTAGTCAGACAGGGGATAATCAACGGTTTTCCCGATCGCACCTTTAAACCTGATGCTACAATGACACGGGCGCAGTACGCTGCTTTACTGGTAAAAGCTTTCAACCCATCGCCAAGTCGCGCTGCTATCAAATTCAAAGATGTATTAGCCGACTTTTGGGCATCGAAAGTAATTCAACAAGCATATCAGGGTCAATTTCTCTCTGGTTTTCCAGATAATAGCTTCCGTCCCAACCAAAATATTCAGCGTGTGCAAGTGATTGTCTCTTTGGTGAATGGCTTGGGGTTATCTGTTGATGATGCAACTGCAACTAAAACTTTTGACGATCAAGCAAAAATTCCTGACTATGCCAAAGATGAAGTAGTCAAAGCTATCCAAAAGGAGATTATCGTCAATTACCCGAACCCGAAACAACTTAATCCTACCCGCGATGCTACACGCGCTGAGGTAGCTGCGATCGTTTATCAAGCTTTGGTAGATGCCAATCGTGTAGCGGCGATTAACTCGCCTTATATTGTGACTGCTTGATTTATAGTTTTGTGGGTTGGGCATCTTGCCCAATCTGCAATTATACTAAAATCGCCAGCAAATTAAAATAAGTGTTGGCACGTTATTAAATATTATAAATATTCAAAATATACTAAAGCTACTTTTTAGTGTTCGTCGTTCGCGCTAGCGTCTTTGAAGGAGAAGACGTTGGCGCAGCCATCGCTTGTTTTTTACCCGACCTCACTCTCATCGTCTTGCTCCCTTCCCCATCCGGCTTGGTCACTTAAGTTGATCTTTAACCTCATGATTTTGACTGGTTAAAATCTGCCAAGCTTGAAAAACTCAAAGACGAAAAGTGTTCAATTATTCATCAATGCAAACTCAAGATTTGACTATTCAAAAGCTCGATAACACAGAGTCAAAAGATTTGAAGGCAAAGTCTCTTCTTGACTTGTTTCAAGAGCAAGTGCAGGCTCAACCCGACACAGAAGCAGTTGTCTGTGATCATTGTGATCCTGAAAGTATAACTTACCGAGAACTCGCTGAAATCAGTTCGCGCTTGGGTTCGTATCTTCAGCATCTTGGTGCAACTGTCGATGAATGTGTAGGTATTTTCGTTGAGCCATCCCTTGAGTTGGTCGTTGGGATTTGGGGCATTTTGTCCTCAGGCAGTGCTTATTTGCCATTATCACCAGAATATCCCGAAGACCGATTGAGATATATGGTCGAGGATTCAGGCCTCAAAATTGTTTTTTCACAGGAAAAACTACGCGTGAGGTTGGCGGAACTGGTGCCCCCAGGTACGCGAATTGTTACCCTCAAAGAGGCCGAGGAATTTGAGATACCATCCGGCATAACTGCACAGAATGGACTCTCCAAGCGCGCAGGTTCGGACAACTTAGCTTATGTCATTTATACCTCCGGAAGTACGGGAAAGCCGAAGGGGGTGATGATTGAACACCGCAGTATCATCAACCAGATGAATTGGATGCGAGATGTTTGCGAGTTGGATCAGAGCAAAGTTATTTTGCAAAAAACACCAATGAGTTTTGACGCAGCACAATGGGAGATTCTTGCATCTTGTTGTGGCAGTAAAGTGATTATGAGCCGCCCCGGAGTCTATAAAGATTCAGAACAATTAATTGAGAGTATTATCCGACATGATGTGACGACTCTGCAATGCGTTCCGACCCTGCTACAAGCGCTTCTCGACACCGACATATTACACAATTGTAAGTCACTCACACACATATTCAGCGGCGGCGAAATTCTGTCAAAAAAACTTGCACAACAATGTATCGAAGTGCTGCCAAAATGCGACTTAATTAATGTCTATGGGCCGAGCGAATGCACTATCAATGCTTCCTCCCATAAAGTTGATAAAAATAGAATTGCTGATTACTCTGAGGCTATCCCGATCGGTAATCCCGTTCACAACACTCAATTTTATATTGTCAACAGCGAGCGATCGCTAGCACAAGTTGGAGAAACCGGTGAGCTATACATCGGTGGTGTTCAGCTGGCGCGGGGATACATTAATCGACCAGACTTGAGCAAAGAAAGGTTTGTCAACAACTGGTTTTCCATCAGTTCTGGAGGTGCCAAACTTTACAAGACTGGCGACTTAACTTATTGGAATGCAGATGGTACTGTTCAGTTCGTAGGCCGGGTAGACAATCAGGTGAAACTTAGAGGGTTTCGCATTGAGCTTGACGAAGTAAAGGTGGCAATTGAGAAACATGACTGGGTTAAGAACGCAGCTGTTATAGTTAAGAAAAATTCCCGTACCGGATACTCTGATTTGATTGCATGTATTGAATTGAGTCCTAAGCAAGCTGCTGTCATGGATCAGGGTGTCCACGGAGAACACCATCTGTCAAAGAAAAACAAGCTTCAAGTCAAAGCTCAATTGTCAAATCTCGGATATAGGGATATCGACGAAGAGAATTGTGTACCTGGCCAAATCGAGATTGATCTTCCAGGTAAAATACCGACCCAGAAACAGCGGCGATTGGCCTTTACTCGGAAATCCTACCGTTTATTCGAGGGTGGTGCCGTCCAGAAAGCTGATATTATGCAGTTGCTGGATAGACAAATTACTGGCGCTGAAACCTACAACTTGGCCGATTCTCGTGGCTTGGATGCGTTGAGCTTCACAGAATTAGGTGAGATTTTGAGATATTTCGGCCCGTTTCACAGCGATGAGCGTTTATTACCCAAGTACGGTTACGCATCACCAGGTGCATTGTATGCAACGCAAATGTATCTCGAACTAGTCAACATAGCTGGTTTGAGGTCTGGTTACTACTATTACCATCCGGGACATCATCAATTAGTACTATTAAATGAAATAGATAGGACGGAAAAAACAAGAATAAAAATACACTTCATTGGCAAGAGAAAAGCTATCGAGCTAGTTTATAAAAATAATATTCAAGAGGTACTCGAAATTGAAACTGGCCACATCTTGGGTCTATTTGACAAGATTCTGCCGGCATATAACCTGAGAATCGGAGATGCTGAATATCTGCCCGATGTACAGGAGAAAGTAGTATGTCCAGACGAACACTATTATTATCTGGGCACTTTTGATCTAGTGCCTCAGATCAGGCCATTTTCGATCGAACCAGTTGATATCTATGTGCAAAGTCATCCTGGAAAGATCGCTGATTTACCTGCTGGTCTATACAAATACAAAGACGGCCGCTTGGAAAAAATCTCAGACGATATCATTCTCAAGAGGCATGTAATAGCAATCAATCAGCTAACCTACGAACAGGGAAGTTTTGGAATCACCATGATTGGTAGAACCAGCTGTAAATGGGCGAATTATTTTGCGATCGGCAGAAAGCTTCAACATCTGCAAATGAACGATCTAAATCTTGGTCTATTGTCTTCGGGATACAGCTCCGAGACTGGTAACGATCTTCCTTCGGCAAAGCAGATAACAAAGATACTCAGCGCCAGTCATGAAGAACCGGGCCCTTCTTACTTCTGTATTGGTGGTCGCGTCAGTCATGAGCAGTTAATCAGCGAGGGGATGAAGGAAGATTCCGTCCAGATGAAAGGCCCTGCAGAGTTGATCAAAGAGGATATATACAACTTTTTGCCTGATTACATGATACCTAACAAGATCATAGTACTGGACAAGTTACCGCTTACCGCCAATGGAAAGATCGACGTTAAAGCACTCGAAGCCTCGGACAAAGTGAATATGGAAATGGCCCAACGGCCCATGATCGCACCTCGTACAAATACTGAACAGCGAATAGGTGAGATTTGGAAGAAAGCCATGAAGTGGGATTCTGTCTCCATATGTGACGATTTCTTTGAATCCGGCGGAAACTCACTAATTGCTGTGAGAATAATCAACGCTATCAACAAAGAGTTTCATTGTATCTTGCCTTTACATGCTCTTTTTGAAGCTCCAACCATCCAGAAGCTGGCTCGTAAGGTTGACAGTGATGAAGTTGAACTTTCCTCGCGTCTAGTACGTCTATCGTCCACGGGAGAAAATAATCCCGTCTATTGCTGGCCTGGACTTGGCGGCTACCCAATGAACTTGAGGTTGCTAGCAGAGAAAATAAATACCAATCGACCCTTTTACGGTGTCCAGTCCTATGGAATCAACCAAGGTGAGAAGCCGTTTTCCTCGGTTAGTGAGATGGCTGCTGAAGACATTAAGGAAATAAAACGTATTCAACCAGCCGGTCCCTATACGGTCTGGGGATATTCCTTCGGCGCACGGGTGGCCTTTGAAGTTGCATATCAGCTTGAGCAGTCCGGTGAACACGTGGAAAATCTGTTTTTGATCGCTCCGGGGTCACCAAAGGTTAGAACTGAGAACGAAGCTATTCATGGCAATCAACCTGTATTCGCCAACAAAGCCTATGTGACAATTCTTTTCTCGGTTTTTGCAAGCACTATCACCGGGCCTGCACTGGAGGAGTGTTTGCAGGTCGCAAAGGATGAAGATAGCTTCGCGTCATTCATTTCAAGATATAAGAAGCTTGATTTGGATCTCGTGCAACGAATAATGAAAATTGTACAGCTGACATATGAAGCCAAGTACACATTCCGCGAACTAGCCCAGAGGCAGATCATTGCGCCTATAACTATTTTTAAAGCCGATGGTGATGATTACTCGTTCATTGAGAGTCACGGTGGGTACTTTGAAAAGACTCCGACGGTCATAAACCTCACAGTTGATCACTACAGCCTGCTCAAGATTACAGGCATTAGCAAATTGGTGAGCGCGATTGATAAGCTGTCGCATCTTTAATTTTCCAGAGTATTCTCGTTGCCATTAGGGTTCCAGATCATAAAAAGTGCAAGTTATACGCACGAAAGCTTATTATGATGTTTGGTAATTCACTTACGTAGAACTTACGCAAAACATCAGGAAAGTAACGGTAATTCTTAAATTACCGTTACGCAATCATTGGGTTTTTGCTCTCAAGAAACACATTAGGATTAAGCCCCAATTTTAAGCCCACAAGATGTATCGGTGAGAGGTTAAGGTAATTGTACTAATTCCCACTCCTCCAAAACGCTAAGGAGAAGATGTTCATTGACGACATGAGCATCAAGAGCTTTTTCAATCACGTTGAAGCTTTTATCTTCAAGGATATTAACTTCAGGATAATCAAAACGAGAGGTTTAAGGATGAATGAACGCACGATTTATCTTTTTGCGGCACTCGCTGGGGGCGCGATTCTACCTGTTCAAGTCGCCCTGAATACGCTGTTGCGACGTTATGTTGGTGAGCCAATGCAAGTGACGTTCGTTTCATACCTTGCAGGTACATTAACATCGCTTGCCATCTGTTTTTTCGCGCGGTTTCCGATTCCTGCTTCGACCTCGCTTTTTCAAACATCTTGGTGGATGTGGGTTGGTGGTTGTTTGGGTACTTTATATGTTTGGTCAACTATTTTTGCCACACCTAAGATCGGAGCCGCACTTGCACTTTCGCTGACGATCGCAGGTCAAATGATTGCGGCACTTTTTCTTGATCATTTTGGTGCGATCGGGCTTACCAAATATCCAGCTAGTCCATTACGCATAACAGGAATCGTCTTCGTCATTATTGGGGTTTCTTTGGTTGCTGCTAAAAAATGAAGATTGTGCTTATTGGGTATTGAATTGGGTCAATGAAGAGGAAAGGGGGCAGGGGGCAGCTCACAGGTGTAGGTATTTAACAAATGTGGCTGAAATAGGGTTTTTCCGTTGGTTGAGAACTCAAATTTTAATTTCTGATTTCCCACCCAAGAACGAAATTTCGTTATTTGAACCACGTTTAGAACTCTGTTTGAGAGTGCCCACTCATGCCCAAATAAAAAACCTACACCTGTCAGGCAGGGAGCCACCGTTATCAATCTCTTGCAGATGTGCCTCAAGCTTTTGTTAGCGATCGTCAAGACCCCAATTATATTAAAGGGGTAGCTGTGCTGTGAATGGGAGAGTGGGAAGTGCGATCGCTTTAGTTATATTTAATTGAACCTGTCAGTAATAAGCTTTGAGGACGTTATTGCAGGTTTATCATTTAACACCTAATGAAGTTCATGCCGAGATCATGGGAAGCTCCTAGATGTGAGGGTTATTTAGTAATATAAGATTTTTTATACAGCAGTTTGCAAGTAAATGAAGTACACATCTTAATATGATAAGTCTTGTGGGGTGGGCATCCTGCCTGCCCTTGTGTCCCTCATTCAGATGGAATGCGCTGTATTTAGTTAATTGTGGGCGTGGGGTGTGATCGCTATTAAAGTATGGCGCAAATAAACCAATGAAAAAGCCGTTTTGCGTAATAACAGAAGAACTAAGGGTGTGGTGCTATTTACTCTAAAAGTAATAAATGTAACCAAGGGTGATCAGAACAGCAACACTCAAGAATAACGAACGAGAGCGCAGGGTATTTAATTGGTATATCTAATTTCCATTTTTTCTACAAACTTACTTTCTTTTAATTTCAAATAACTCTCTCTTTTTGAAATAAAATCATCTATTCTATCTTGTTTATATAAATCAACCATTTCTTCTGTAATGAAATGCTTATCCAAAAGATGAGTTGAAGAGGTTTCAATGAAATTTTTAATTTGTTTCCTCTCTTTATTTTCTTCAAATTCAGATGATAACCTCAGAATAATATTAGCTGGATTTCTATCTTTCTTTGAAGAAGAAGAAATAAAAATTTCTTTTAATCCTTCTCTATCTTGAATTTCATTATCTCCAATAATTGATTTTAAATAAAATAATTGTAACGCCTTTGGTCTTACACCTGTAAAATTTAATTTATCTGGATACTTAGCTGTAGTTAAAGGCGCATCGCTATTAACTTTGTAAATTCCATCGGGATGTTCTCCTTGTGCGAACTTACAGAATTCTTGATAAGCACTTCTTTGTTGACTTATAGAATACGCTGTAAAGTAGTTTGAATAAGTTGTTACCCAAAACCAATTTTTTAATGCTTTACATTGCTCAAGTGTAGGCTCTGGATTAAGCCTGAAATATTCCGAAATAAAAATTAACTGAGTTGGATAGGGCAATAAACGAATATCTATTACAAATAATTTTTTATATAAAAACTCTACTGCTTTTTTGATATGTGTGTATGCATTCTTCGTTAACAATTCCAAATCTGGTTCTAAATCTCGATTCAATAAATCTTCTATTTTTACATCAAAATATATTTTTCCCTTTGCATTAGAAATACAATTTAAAATGGTATCTCTTTTCAAATCTTCAAAATTGTAAGCATTTAAGCTATTAAGGAATTCAGTAATCGAATCACTCAGCAAGAATCCTGTTCCTACATTATAGCTAAGTGCTGAAAGCATAAAGTCTTCAGAAATTTCTGTTCCTGTTGAATTTATTCTTGAAAAGATTACAACAGCACTTCTTATATCTCCTCCCCTTATTTCCACATAAGGTAATTTATATTTATGTAAAATGCTATGTAAATTTCTTGCATTATCAATGTATCTGTTTTTATCAACTTCTGTAATATCTTCTTTATCTAATTCACGAAGCAAATTAAACAATTCACGATTATCATAAATATCATATAGAGGAATCGAAAATATATTTTGATCTTTTTTATTTTTTATATAGCTAAAGCTATTTTCTTTGATATCAAAATAAATTAAAAAATTCTTTAGTTCAGCGTTATTTTTTTCTTTATACTCTTTGGGATTCGTCAGTACTCCAAATAATGTAGATATTCGTTGAAATCCGTCCAAAACATATTTAGTATCGTCGCTATCTTCTTGTTTTATGATGTAAGGGCCTATTTGGTCTTTAGTTTTATAGTCTTTGGTCTTCCAAAACAATAAACTACCTATTGGATAACCTTTTAAAATGCTATCAAATAGGTCAAGCATTTGAGAAGATTTCCAAACAAAATCTCGTTGGAATATAGGAATTCTATATCCTCCATTAGCTATATCATCCAATAAGTCTTCAAGATATATAGTATCGGGTTTTACACTTATTTTATCATTCATAATATTTTCGCAATTTTTAGTAAAATTTGTTCTATTTCAGAAACTAATTCGTTTGCTTCCGGCAGAAAAACTTTGTGGTGTTCACATCTTTTTTCAAGGTCACTGTAAGAAAACTGAGCAAGAAACATTTCAGGAAATTTATCCTTTATCTTCGTTTCACCTATTCCTATATTATGTTGATTGTATTCTATAAAATCCAAATCAACATTAGTTTTATTGTCTAAATCATTTTTCTGAAGCTGAGTTATTGATGTAATATTTTCAAATAGTACATTTAAAGGTATATAATTTTCAATTTTTCTTTTGTATAAAATATGCCATACAATTAAATCAGTCATTTCATATTCATAATCAACAGCCTGAATATTTTTAATCTTTTTTGCTTTAAAGTATGCAATTTTACTTTTATAAGGCGTTATAAATCCATTTGAGATGTGTTTATCACTATCAAATATAGCCATCAACTTGTACTTAAAAATATCGTGATAACGTGGTTTATCTATCCAATGTTGTATTACTTTTGTAACCTCCCCAACTCCACCGGAATTATCCGATTCTATAGTTTCATCCTTTATAGCTTGATCTATTAATTGATAAATAGACCGTCTTTTTGTTTTACCTGTGCTATATTTTTGGCAAATACCCTTAATAAATTTCCAATCGTTAATTCCATTCTCCACTATAATTTTTGAACGTTCTTTAATAATTCTGGATGCATTATTAGGGTGAATTTCTTGATGATCTTTTTCAATACCAATAACAATATGGGTAAGGTGCTGTCTGTGCAAACTAGTGATGGGTTTTTGAATTTTTTTATTTATAAACTCTTTGAAAATTCTGCGTTCATTCAAGGATAGATATGTTTTGGCAATTTCATTGCAATCAAAGATATACTCGCGCTTTTCGTTATAAAAAATTGCATAGATACTGTTGATCTCTATAAAGTGAATGTTAGTGTTCATTAAAGCTCTAAGTATCTCAGCTAAAACCGCTTGTATTTCAGTATCTTGGCTTTTAAAAATGATGGGATTAAAAGAAATTATCATTTATTGTTCGTCTTTTTTATTAAGTGCCTTTTGCATTTCCAATATTTCTTTCAGCCCCTCATCAAAAACCCCATCTCGCCAATCACTTAGAACGCCATCTTCATCAATTGTAATTTCCATTAATTCTTTACCTTTTAATTCAGCATCTTCTAACCAATAAATTACTACATCATCTTTTGTGAAACCAAAATCATTTGCAACAACTAGCTTACGAAGTCGTAAGACCATATTTTCCGAATGAGTTTCAATAATAAAAGTCTGATTATTTTCTTTTGCTGATTTGGCAAATAACTCTGCTAAATCGCCATGTGCCGCAGGATGTAAATGCAGTTCAGGCTGCTCTAAAACAATCATAGAATCGGGTCTATCTTTAATATTAGCTCGAACTACCAAAGGTAAAACTTGATTCATTCCTTGCCCAACATCTACAATATTTACATCAGTATCATTTTTAGAAAGTAAAATTTGAATAAGAGGTTTTTTATCTCTATCATCTACCTTTAATTCCCAGCCATCAAAATGTTCTTTATACCACTTGCCTACATTTTTGTATAACTCATCGTCTTTTTTTAATTTACTTATTCCAAGCATTGCGTAAGCATTTTCACCTGTGACACCTGTGTCTCGAAATTGTGTCTGTCCTGTCAGATAAAAATATCTTTCGGGCAAAATTCTAAAAGGGCCGATATAGTCAACATCAATTTGCTCTATCTGAAGGTTTTGAGATAAATTATCAACGCTATTTATTTCAAAAAATTTAGTAGGAATAAATCCTTTAAATTCGCATTTATATAATTTTCCAGTAATAGCATCCAAGTATCTATCATCATTAAGTTCAAGTTCAAATTCCTGTGTAGTATCTTTATATTTCCATTGAAAAACATCTAATCCATAGCCATCCACTTTTTTGAGTAAACCAATTTCTATTTGTACATCATTCTCAAATACAAGCTTAAAAATTAAAGTAATACCACCTGGATTATTCTCAAAAAATAAATTATCAAACTCTCCACCTAATTCAACACCATTGTTACTTAATAACAATGGGACATCAATATTACCCATCAGAGAGGTTTCAAATAAGGTAAATAGTTTAGCAATAGAACTTTTACCTGAACTATTTTTACCAATCAAAACAGTAATTGGCTTTAATTGTATTGTCTGCCTTGTAGAAAATGCTTTATAATTTTCAAATGAAACAGATTTTAATTTCATATTTTTTCATTCTTTAACGTATACAATATGAGGTATTAAGAATATTAATATTGTTAATTATATATTTACTTATATTTTCTAGTTAAAAGCATATCTTCTCTACTTATTTATCCAATTAGCAGTATCATTTAGGTCTGAGATTAACTCTTTTGCTTATTGCACCATCAATATGTAAAGTATTTAAGTTGTAGGGATAATCGCTTTCTCTTTACCGCTCCACCCTCAAGATTCTATTCTTATCCAATTTTCTAAATTCAACCCCTGTACTCTCTGCAAATCAGAATCGTTGGAAACCAAAATTAAACCACGCGTAATTGCTGTAGCTGCAATCAAAATATCTGGTTCTTGTATAGGCGTACCTTTTATTTTTAAATCCGCATGGATTTCGCAAGCTTTTTCAATAATTGCAATATCATCCAAAAACAGAATTTGATATCTATGACAGAACAGACTAAAATCTGCTATCTGCCTTGTAGCATTGATAGCTAAAAGTCCCCGTTTGACCTCATAGTAAGTAATACAACTAATAAATATGTCTTTCTGAAGACGACGTGCTTCTCGGAATTTATTGTCTATATTTGCGTTTCTTTTCAGAATATAACTAACAATATTTGTATCTAGTAGATAAGTCACATTCTCTATTTCCCTTCTACTGCTGCATCGTAAATTGCTATTTGCTCAGGCGTTAAATCATTTAATGTTCCTGAAACAGCTTCTAAAACTAAAATACTATCAATTCTATCAGTTAAATCATCATCTTGAATCGCTCGCATTTCTTCAGGAGAAAATTTTCCAAACAGGTCTACTAACATTTTAATCATTTCCCGTTTTTTTAATTTCACCAAGTACAAGCTATTACCTTTAAATAACTTTTCCACAATTGGGGATATCCGATTGGTGAGTTCCTGACGATAACTATAAACTTCCTGCATAACTCCCCCTCATTTATCAACTAGTTACCCCAATTATAAACAATCCCCTTCTGCAATAAAAAAAGGGCGGGCAAGATGCCCACCCCTCAAAATTAAGAGAATATTCTGTTGCTAATTAACCCAACAATTTCTTAGCCTTAGCTAACACATTGTCAACGCTAAAGCCAAACTTCTCCAAACAAACACCACCTGGCGCGGAAGCACCAAAGCGATCAATACTAACAACGTCGCCTTCAGTACCTACATACTTGTGCCAGCCGAAACTAGAAGCAGCTTCTACAGCCAAGCGTTTGGTAACAGCTTTCGGCAATACAGACTCTTTATAAGCTGCATCCTGTGCTTCAAATAAATCCCACGCAGGTAGGGAAACAACACGGACTTTCTTACCTTCAGCTGTGAGTTTCTCGGCTGCGGTGACGGCGAGGCTCAATTCTGAGCCAGTGCCAATGATGATCAGCTCTGGTGTACCATCGGAATCCACCACTGTGTAACCACCCTTGGTCACACCTTCAATGGAAGTACCTGCCAAGTTGGGGACATTTTGACGGCTGAATGCCAACAAAGTAGGAGCGTTTCCTTTTGCTCTTTCAATGGCTACTTTGTAAGCACCAGAACTTTCATTACCGTCTGCGGGGCGAATCACCGTTAGGTTAGGAATGGCACGTAGGGAAGCCAGTGTTTCTATGGGTTGGTGGGTTGGGCCGTCTTCACCTTGGCCAATGGAGTCATGGGTCATTACCCAAATCACCCCAGCTTGAGACAGCGCAGATAAGCGGATGGCAGCCCGCATGTAATCTGTGAAGATCAAGAAGGTAGCACCGTAGGGAATTAATCCCGAACTATGCAGCGCGATACCATTACAAATTGCGCCCATACCATGTTCCCGCACACCAAAGTGAATGTTGGGATTTTGGTATTGTCCTTTTTGGAAGTCGCCCTTACCCTTGAGTTCGGTCAAGTTGGAGTGGGTTAAGTCAGCCGAACCACCAATTAACTCAGGTAAAACTGCCGCCAATTTGTTCAGGTTAGTTTCTGAGTGCTTGCGGGTGGGTAATGCTTTGTCTTCGGGGGTGTAGGTCGGCAGCACTTTATCCCAACCATCAGGTAGTTTGCCGCTAATGTAGCGTTCAAATTCCGCTGCTTCTTGGGGATACTTAGCTTTGTAGTCAGCGTAGGTTTTGTTCCAGTCAGCTTCGTAACCTGCACCGCGTTCTACTGCTTTTCCGGTGTGGTTGAGAACATCTTGTGGTACTACGAAAGGTTCGTATTCCCAACCCAAATTTTGGCGAGTCAACGCTACTTCATCTGTTCCCAAAGCTGCACCGTGAACCCCAGCGGTGTTTGCTTTGTTGGGTGAACCATAACCGATAGTGGTTGTCACCTTGATGAAAGAAGGCTTATCGGTGACAGCTTTAGCTGCTTCAATGGCTTTGCCAATTGCTTCTAGGTCGGTGTTGCCGTCCTCGACGTGTTGAACGTGCCAACCGTATGCTTCAAAGCGCTTGGCAACATCTTCGGTGAATGCTACATCTGTAGAACCGTCGATGGAGATGTGGTTATCATCGTACAGAGCGATGAGTTTGCCTAATCCCAAGTGCCCTGCAAAAGAAGCAGCTTCACCAGAAATTCCTTCCATGTTGCAACCATCACCTAAAATTACGTAGGTGTAGTGGTCAACTAGCTGAGCATCGGGTTTGTTGTATTTAGCGGCAAGGTGTGCTTCAGCGATCGCCAAACCGACTCCATTGGCAATTCCTTGTCCCAATGGCCCAGTGGTGACTTCCACGCCGGCGGTCATGAAGTTTTCGGGGTGTCCGGGGGTTTTAGATTCCCACTGACGGAATAGCTTAATGTCCTCAATGGTTACGCTGTCGTAACCATACAGGTAGAGCAGGGCATACTGCAACATCGAACCATGTCCGGCAGACAGGACAAAGCGATCGCGGTTAAACCACTTGGGATTTTTGGGATTAAACCGTAAAAAGCGATCCCATAGTACAAAAGCCATGGGAGCCGCGCCCATCGGCAGCCCTGGGTGTCCCGATTTTGCCTTTTCTACGGCGTCAATGGCCAAGAAGCGGATCGAGTTAATGGAAAGTTCTTCGAGGGATTGGGTTGCAACAGCCATAATAAGATTGTTTTTAACGACGGGTTAGCACTCTCTAAGCTTCTCTTTTGCCAGGGTTGTTTTTGACAGTTGACAGTTAACAGTTATCGGTTTGATTCATTGGGTTAAAGTCCCCAAAAAATCGGTGGTTCGCACCACTTGCAGGTTTGATCCTCCGCCATCAGCCTGATTACTGAATAACTGACCGCTGATTGAAATTTCCCCGCAGTATCTTCATCATCCCATTCCAGATTGTTGATCTACAAGCGGGATCTTCTGAGTTTTGCGTGATAAATCAAGCTGATAAATTGGTCACGCTGAACGCTCAATTCAGATGGGAATGATATCTATGATACTTTTGGGCCGACTGAAGCCTGATGAAGTATGAAATATGAAGTATCAAGTTACTTTACCCACAAAGGAATGAAACTTGAATATTGGGAAAATTGAGTTTTTTCACGCTACTTGTAGGCAAAACATCTACAAACAAGTTTATTTTCATCTTACCCTACCCTCCGGGTTCTCCGAAGGAGTACGGTTTCTGCTTGAACAGTAAGAGAAACCGCCCGAAGGGTGTCTACATCCTTTACTCTTGATGACTTCTTTAGTCTTAGGGATTTTAAGGATACTTCTTAAAGGCTAGTGTGACATTATGACCACCAAAACCAAAGGAGTTGGATAATGCCACTTCGACTTTTTGAGCGCGGCTAGAGTGAGCAACGTAATCGAGGTCACACTCTGGATCGGGATTTTCTAAATTAATTGTTGGTGGAATTTTGTCATTAGCGATCGCTAGTACTGTGGCCACTGCTTCAATACCTCCAGAACCACCTAAAAGATGACCTGTCATCGATTTGGTGGAACTAACAGCTATTTTATAAGCTTGTTCGCCCAAAGCTTTTTTCATCGCTGCGGTTTCAGTCGAATCATTAGCTGGGGTACTAGTGCCGTGAGCATTGATGTAGCTGACTTGTTCGGGGGTTAGTTCTGCGTCTTTGAGTGCCAATTGTATGGCTCTGGCGGCTCCTTGGCCACCTGGTACTGGGGAAGTGATATGATAAGCGTCACAGGTCATACCATAGCCGACGAGTTCCGCATAAATACGAGCGCCACGACTCAGGGCATGTTGCAATTCTTCTAAAACCAAAATTCCCGCCCCTTCACCCATGACAAATCCATCGCGATCGCGGTCAAAGGGACGGCAAGCATGAGCCGGGTCGTCATTGCGAAAAGAAAGTGCTTTACAAGCAGCAAAACCAGCCACACCCAAGGGTGTAATTGCTGCCTCTGTTCCTCCACAAATCATCGCTTGGGCATAGCCGCCTTGAATCAGGCGAAAAGCGTCCCCTACGGCGTTGGAACCAGCCGCACAAGCTGTGACGGTACAGGAATTTGGCCCTTTAGCACCGAGGTGAATTGCCGTTAATCCAGCCGCCATATTGGCGATCATCATGGGAATCATGAATGGGCTACAGCGATCGGGGCCACGGTTGAGGTAGATTGTTTGTTGGTCTTCCAAAACCTTTAAACCGCCAATACCAGAACCAATCATCACCCCAATTTGTTCTGCGTTCAGTTCATTGATGACTAAATTCGCATCCGACAGGGCCTGTTTTGCAGCCGCAACCCCAAATTGAGAAAATCGATCCATGCGCTTGGCTTCTTTGCGCTCCATATAAACATGTGGATCGAAGTTTTTCACCTCACCAGCAATGCGGCAATCATGGCTTGACGCATCAAACAAGGTGATGTAATCAATGCCATTGCGTCCACTCAACAATCCTTCCCAATATTCCGCTGATGTGTTGCCTATAGGTGTAATCGCGCCCACACCCGTTACAACAACGCGTTTACGTATATAATCTGTCATGACTCAGTTAAAGGTGGCGAGAAAGCTGCGTAAAGGTGTTACTGGGGATTGGGGACTGGGTACTGGGGACTGGGTACTGGGTACTGGGTACTGGGGACTGGGTACTGGGGACTGGGAAAGAGATAGAAATATAATTATCAATTTGCATCTTACCCCAATCCCTAATTTCCAATCACCAGTCCCCAATCACCAGTCCCTAATCACCAGTCCCCAATCCCTAATCCCTAATCCCCAATCACTTTTTAAGCTGATGTGGCAACTTTGTCATTGATGAAATCCACTGCTTCTTGAACCGTTGTAATTTTTTCAGCGGATTCATCAGGAATTTCGATATCAAATTCTTCTTCCAATGCCATTACTAGTTCAACAGTATCTAGAGAATCTGCTCCTAAATCGTTGGCAAAATTAGACTGTGGTGTGATGGTTTCAGCCTCAACACTTAGTTGATCTGCGACAATCTTCTTGACCTTTTGAAAAATTTCCGTTTGACTCATAGATAAAAGTCCTTGACCAGTTCCTATTATCCGCTTTTGATGGGCGACATGGTTTTGAGCATATACATCTTATCGGAAAGCGCGATCGCCCGTATACTGGCAAAGGGTTTTCCTTGAAAAAACCTCTTTGAGGTTACTATCAGTAACAGGACAACTACTTCCAAAGCAGTTGAGTAGTAGGGACACGCCACGCAATGGTTCATATTTTGCCTAGCAATTTTCCACAAGAAAATGCCACATCCCAGCTTGGGAGAAACAAAATTGGACAATAGAACTCGTAGTGCGATCGCATACTAGTGTGTAAATGCTTTTATATACCAATCCTTACTTCTTACTAAATTTTTGCACGAATGTCCAAGTCAAAAATATATTGCCTTGTCAGTTTCACCTGGCAGGGATGATAAAACAGTTATTATCAGGGGGGGGAATTGTCCTCACCCAACTATAATCCTATGATATCTCACGCACTAAAATACGCTTACTTTCCTGGCTGTGTTGCTCAAGGTGCTTGCCGGGAACTTTACCAGTCAACTCAAGCCCTCACCCAAGCATTAGGCATTCAACTCATTGAACTGAAAAAAGCTGCTTGCTGTGGTTCTGGTACTTTTAAAGAAGATTCCCAATTGTTGGAAGATACTGTCAATGCCAGAAATATTGCTTTAGCAGAAGAATTAAATTTACCCCTACTTACCCATTGCAGCACTTGTCAGGGTGTAATCGGTCATGTCAACGAACGCCTCAAAGAATGTCAGACAAGTAGTCCTAGTTACGTTGAGCAGGTAAATGGCTTGCTTTCCAAAGAAGGTTGTTCCCCTTATCGTGGCAGTACCGAAGTTAAACATCTCCTCTATGCCCTAGTCACAGATTATGGTTTAGAAGAAATTACCAAACGTGTGACGCGTCAGTTAGCTGGATTAAAATGTGCAGCTTTTTATGGCTGCTATCTTCTGCGCGCTCAAAAGTCCATGCCCTACGATGACCCTTTCCAGCCAGAAGCGATGGAAAATGTGTTTCGTGCAGTGGGTGCAACACCAGTTTATTACCGTGGTCGTACCCAATGCTGCGGTTGGCCCCTTGCTAGCTACGCCACGACCCAATCTTTCAAGATGGCGGGGATGCATATTCAAGAAGCCTTGGCAGCAGGTGCTGATTGTTTAGTTACGCCCTGTCCTTTGTGCCATCTGAATTTAGATTCTCGCCAGCCAGAAGTGGAAAAAGTCATCGGACAACAGCTAGGTTTGCCAGTGCTGCACCTACCGCAGCTAATTGCTTTGGCACTAGGAGTTAGCCCCAAAGAACTGGGTTTAGAACGCCACATAGTTTCCACAAAGCCAGTGTTAGAAAAGTTGGGAATTGGGAATTGGTAATTGGGAATTGGGAATTGGGAATTGGGAATTGGTAATTGGGAATTGGGAATTGGGAATTGGGAATTGGGAATTGGGAATTGGTAATTGGGAATTGGGAATTGGGAATTGGGAATTGGTAATTGGTAATTGGGAATTGGGAATTGGGAATTGGGAATTGGGAATTGGGAATTGGGAATTGGGAATTGGTAATTGGTAATTGGGAATTGGGCATTAGTTGAGTTATTCTCCCCCTCATCCCCCCATCCCCTCATCTCCCTCATCCCCCTCATCTCCCCATCCCCCCTGCTCCCCTGCTCACTTCTGCCCTAGTTGACGTTGCAATTGCTTGAGGGATTGATATATTTCTGGCAGGCGCTTATAAATAGCAGATGCCTTGAGATATATTTTGTGGGGTACTGCTGGCGTTCCGGAGACAATTTCTCCTGGTGCAACATCGTTATGAATTCCAGTTTGAGCAGATGCAATCGCCCCATCGCCAATTTTGACTTGATTGGCTATTCCTGTCTGTCCCGCTAAGATGACGCGATTACCCACTTTTACCCCTCCTGCCATGCCAACCTGACCTGCAATAGCACAACCCGCACCTATTTGGCTACCGTGACCTATTTGTACTAAGTTGTCAATTATTGTGTTGCGCCCTATACGTGTTTCACCAACAGCTGGGCGGTCAACGGCACTGTTGCAGCCAATTTCTACGCCATCTTCGATCACGGTATAACCAGATTGTTCGACTTTGAACCAACCTGTACGGGTAGGCACAAACCCAAACCCTTCTGCACCGATAACGGTACCACTATGAATCATACAGTATGCACCGATTTGGCTACGTTCGTGAATGGTACAGTTGGCATGTAAGGTAGTGCGATCGCCTATTTTCACCTCTGGATAAATAACTACGTTGGGATGAATAATTGCACCATCGCCTATTTCCGCTTTTTCCTGAATCACCACATGGGGGCCAATGTAAACATCACTACCAATTTTTGCCGTAGGGTGAATCACAGCAGTGGGATGAATTTCTGGAGTGGGACGGTATGGTTGGTAAAACAGGCGGATAGCTTTGGCGAATAATAGTTTCGGATCTGGTGTAGCTACCCAAGCAATACCGCGTTCTTGTGCTTGTAGCTGTAATATTTTGTCTTGGGGCAAAATTAAGGCACTAGCATTTGTTTTGCCCACACCAGATGCAAATTTTTCGCCTTCTACGTAAGTAATAGTTCCACTTGTAGCTTCATCAATGGCAGCCACCCCTATAATTTCTGGGTCTTGGTCTTGGTTAGCTGTGAGACTATTCTCTGTGGCAAAGTTATCAAAGTTACTAACTATTTCACTGAATTTCATATTGGCACAACTAGTACAGGTCGGCGGAAATAAACTTACCATTAAAAACAGCCAGAAAGCCCAAAATTAAAGCCTTTTGACTTTTGACTTTTGACTTTTGACTTCCGCCTTGCGGTACTAGGCAGGAGCTAAAAACTTGGCTACTGTTTGGACATCTTTATCACCGCGTCCAGAACAGTTAATCACAATCCGAGGACTGCCGCTCAGTTGTGGACATAAAGTTTCCAGGTAGGCGATCGCATGGGCTGTTTCCAATGCTGGTATAATTCCTTCCAATCGGGAAAGTCGCTGGAACGCCGCTAAAGCCTCTTCATCCGTCACACTGTAGTATTCAGCGCGTCCAATATCCTTCAAATAGCTATGTTCTGGCCCCACACCGGGATAATCTAACCCTGCACTAATCGAGTGTGCCTCAATTATTTGTCCATCTTCATCTTGTAGCAGATAGCTCATGGCTCCATGCAATACACCAATTTGTCCTTTTGTCAAGGTTGCAGCGTGTTTTGTTGTATTAACACCTTCTCCTGCTGCTTCAACTCCAATTAACCGCACAGATGCTTCATTGACAAACTCGTAGAAAAGCCCCATTGCATTGGAACCACCACCCACACAAGCCATGAGAATATCAGGCAACCCGCCCCACTTTTCTAGAGCTTGGGCGCGAGTTTCTTGCCCTATGACCGCATGAAAATCACGCACCATCATTGGATAAGGATGAGGCCCTGCTACCGAACCGAGAATGTAGTGCGTTGTTTCCACATTCGTTACCCAATCTCGAATTGCTTCAGAAGTCGCATCTTTGAGAGTTCCCGTTCCCGCCGCCACCGGACGTACTTCTGCGCCCATCAGCTGCATTCTGAACACATTCAGGGCTTGGCGTTCCATGTCGTGAACGCCCATGTAAATTATGCATTCCAGCCCAAAACGAGCGCAAACTGTTGCTGTTGCTACTCCATGTTGTCCGGCACCAGTTTCAGCAATAATTCGCTGCTTACCCATGCGCTTGGCTAACAATACCTGACCTAGGGCATTATTGATTTTATGAGCGCCAGTATGATTTAAATCTTCACGCTTTAAGTAAATTTGCGCCCCTGTACCATCTGGTTTGGCATAATTAGCAGTCAGACGTTCCGCAAAATACAACGGTGTCGCACGTCCTACATAGTCCCGCAGCAACTGTTGTAATTCTGTTTGAAAATCAGAGTCATTGCGGTATTGCTGATAAGCTGTTTCTAGTTCAGCAAGAGCAGGCATTAGCGTTTCTGGGACGTACTTACCGCCAAAGCGTCCAAAGCGCCCTTGGATATCGGGAACTTGAGCAGTTGATGGAGAACTTGAAGAAAGGGGAGTGGTAGTCACGGGCAAATTTCAATGAAGGGAAGAACTTAATTATTATAGAAAGTCTTAAGCACATGGGATACGATGTCTTACTGATATGAGGGCATTTTGCCTATGGTATTTGTTGAGCAACAAGCCCTAGATTAACAATTTCCAGGCACAATAGGTATATACAACTCATTACTGCCTTTGGTTTTTTCTTAATAAATATTTTATGTCTTCTGACAATTCCAAGTCTTCCGACAAACGCTTTGCCTACCGTGAATTTGGTAACGGCAACTCTGCCGCCACCGAAAGGCCAATTCCTGAACTACCGCCGCAACAGCAAAATCTGAGAGTGCAAGCAACCCGTGCTGGACGCAAGGGTAAAACCGTGACGGTGATTACTGGTTTTCAAGCCAAACCAGAAACCTTGAGTGATTTACTAAAACAATTAAAAACCCAGTGCGGTACCGGTGGCACAGTCAAAGATAATGAAATTGAAATTCAAGGTGAACACAAACAGAAAATTCTGGAAATTTTGACCAAGCTAGGTTACAAAGCTAAAATTAGTGGTGGCTAATCAAGTGCGGTTTACCGCATCTCTAGATTACTGTTGAGCCAAGACGCAGATGTTATCGTTGAGATATACAAATCTGCTAGAGCAGTGGCGAAGAACTCAACTAAACAACTGCTCAGTTTGATATTAATAGGAGGGTCAAATGGATTTACTTCGGATTATTTGTGCCATTTTCCTACCACCTCTAGGCGTATTTTTACAAGTAGGTTTTGGTTGGGATTTTTGGATTAATATAGTCTTGACACTTTTTGGTTATATTCCTGGGATTATTCATGCTGTTTGGGTAATAGCTAAAAAGTAATTCTTCATAAGAGTAGGTTGGGCTTTTTTCCTATCTCTACTCAACCTACTACTGAATGAGTACAAAATCATGAGTAATGCTCCTTTGAGAAAAGAACTTCACGAAGAAAATCGTTTGTCTTGGAATGAGGCAACTAAGGCACACAATAGCCATAAGGGCAATCAAGGAAAGTTTTTTCGAGAAGGGGGAAATACACTATTTCCAGAAGAAAAGGAACTACTAGGAAATATTAGTGGTTTATCTGTGGTTCATCTCCAGTGTAATGCAGGACAAGATACTCTGAGTTTGGCAAGACTCGGTGCAACTGTTACTGGTATAGATATTAGTGATGAAGCTATAGCCTTTGCCCAAAAATTATCTGATGAATCTGGTATCAACGCTACTTTTCATCGTGCAGATGTGTTTGATTGGCTAGAGGAAGCAGTCAATCAAAACCAAAAATTCGATATTGCCTTTTCTTCTTACGGTGCAGTTGTCTGGCTATCTAATTTGAATGTTTGGGCAAAAGGAATTGCAGCAATTCTCAAATCAGGCGGGCGTTTTGTGCTTGTGGAATTCCATCCTGTGGCGATGATGTTTGATTGGGATTGGAGTCACAAGTTTCCTTATTTTAATCAGGGAAAGCCCCTGACTTGGGAAGATGGTATTAGCGATTATGTAGCTATTTCTAATGAGGGGTTAATTTTATCAGATTATGAAATTGGAATTGAAAATTTTAACAATCCCTATCGTTCTCACGAGTTTCAGTGGGGTATTGGCGAGATAGTCACAGCATTGTTGCAAGCTGGGCTGACTTTGGAAGTTTTGAAGGAATATCCCTACTTGAATGGTTGCAAGGGTTTTGAACGGATGCGTGCAGATTCAGAACGGCGGTGGTTTCCACCTGAAGATATGCCAAATCTACCATTAATGTATGGTATCGTTGCTCGCAAGCCATAAAAGAAAGGTATGGTTAATTTATAAAGTGGGTTCAACAAATTACTTAATACTGATATAGCGGTTCTCGGTTGAGTGAGATACAAGAACCCCACCCCCAACCCCCTCCCCGCAAGCGAGGAGGGGGCTATTATGTAACTCATGTGATTAGGAAACGCTATAACTGATATAGCAATCCGGTTTGATTTCTGAAAAAAATCCGTACACTTAAGCTTCAAGTGTAGGGTGGGCAAAGCCCACCAAAACCCGGATATGCTGGGCTTTGCCCAGCCTACGTCTATTTCAAAAATCAAATAGGAGTCCTATAACTGTCCCGTCCCTCACAGATTTCCCCAAATTTTAATTATGACTGATATTAAAAATTTGCCGATAAAGCTCCCCTCGACTAGGAAAAAGGGAAAGTCACTTCCTCCAAAACTAATCATTGGTGCGGGTAAGTTTGTTTGGACGACTCTATGGCAGATCATGATGTCGCAACTGGCACCGCGGAATCAGTCGGGAGAATATATTCGTCCTAACAGTCAGTTTAGAAATTTTGTTGGGACAGAAGAAGGTAATCCGTATCAACCAGCCGCAGGACGCTACAATCTCTATGTTGGGCTGGGTTGTCCTTGGGCGCACCGAACTTTGATTGTGCGATCGCTCAAAGGACTCGAAGATGTAATATCAGTGTCTATTGTTTCCCCTTCTGCGGTTTCAGGCGGTTGGGTATTCAACCAGCCAGAAGCAGGTTGTGAGACTTTGGCGCAATTGTATCAACTTTCCCAACCTGGTTACAGTGGACGCTCTACAGTTCCAGTATTGTGGGATAAACAAACAAAGACCATTGTTAACAATGAGAGTGCGGAGATTATTGTCATGCTGAACTCAGAATTTAATGAGTTCGCTTTAAATCCCACACTCAATCTCTACCCAGAAGAACTAAAAGACAAGATTGAATGGTGGAATCAAAAAATTTACAACAGTATCAACAATGGTGTGTATCGCTGTGGCTTTGCCCAAACTCAAGAGGCGTACAATCAAGCTTGTGATGAACTTTTTACTACTCTCGATGAAATTGAAGTAGTACTCAGTACCAACCGCTACCTTTGTGGAGACAATCTAACTCTGGCGGATGTTCGCCTATTCACGACTTTGTTCCGTTTTGATATTGTCTACTACGGTTTGTTCAAGTGTAACCGTCGCCGCATCCAAGATTATCAGCATCTGGGAGGCTACTTGCGTGAACTGTATCAACTCCAAGGCGTTGCTGGTACTTGTGATTTAGAAAGCGTCAAGCAGGACTATTATGGCAATTTATTCCCACTCAATCCAGGTGGAATTATTCCTTCTGGCCCTGATATTACACATTTGTTAAAACCGCACGATCGCGACAAAATTGGTTAAAAGGGATTTATTTAACCACAAAGGCACGAAGAACACAAAGGAAAGAGAAATGATCGCTGTTAATTTAACCAGCACCTAAATTGGCACTAATAATTTGTTTATCTGCTACGCTGTTGTCGTTATCAGTATCTAATGGTTCGGGATTGGGAACATCAAGGTTATCATGATCATGAACTGAATCGTTCAAATCATCATTTTTATTGACACCAAGTTTTTGATCCCGATTAGGGTCGATCACACTGGGAACTGAGGATTCATGAACTGATAAATTAATCAGTTTGTCTGGTTCCTGAGTCATTTTTGCCTCTTGATTTAAATTACCTTTCCTATATAAAATAAGTTGTCTTGAGTAATTATTGTCTCTAGCAATTGGTATATTTCTGGTAAGTGCCTTGAAAATATTTTGTGCTTTATACCATTTCACGAAATACCTAATTTAGTAGAGACGTTCCGCCGCAACGTCTCTACAGGCGATTCAGATCAAGGGCTTTTAGAATAAAGGTAAAAAACAAGAAAATTACATGACAAACGCACCAGACCAACCAAGCAGACTAGACCAAATCGAAGTAATCTTAAGCAGAGTAGCAGCACAGCAAGAAGCAAACACTAATGCGATCGCTGGACTAACCGCAAAACAGGAAGCAAATACGAATGCGATCGCTAACCTGACCGCAAAACAGGAAGCAAACATCAATGCGATCGCTGGACTAACCGCAAAACAGGAAGCAAATACGAATGCGATCGCTAACCTGACCGCAAAACTAGACAATTTAAGCAATAACATAAACGAGTTAACCAGTAACGTTGACAGAGTTCTCGCCCGTAGTGCTGTACTGGATGATGTACTTTTAGAACTACGTGATAGTCACGAGCAACATCAGCGTAACTTTGAAGAACATCAACGGACTACAAACGCAGCATTACAGTCATTAGAAGCAATATTGTTACAGCTAACACGAATCAATCCTCAGAATTAAGGACTTACCGAAAATAAATTATTCCGGTTGAAGTTGTTGGCTGATGACTGATGACTGTGAATAATTAGTTTAAAAATGACCTCTTAATTACAAATTACGAATTATATAAGTTAGCGATCGCTTCGACTAATTCGGCTGGCTCTACTGGTTTGGCGATATGCTTGTGAAATCCGGCTTTTAGTACTTGTTTAGAGTTCATTTCTCCAGCATAGGCGGTCAGCGCGATCGCGCGTATCTGTCCTCCCTGTTCTGGCGGCAAATTTCTCACCTGTCTAATTAACATACATCCATCTACTTCTGGCATCCCAATATCGCTTAACAGCACATCTGGTAAGGATTGGGCTAAGGCGGCTAATGCTTCATTTGCTGATGCTACTGCTGTAATATTCGCTCCATACTGTTCTAGCAAAAAGGCAATGAATTCTCGTGTATCTGCGTCATCATCCACTATTAAGATGTTGATACCATTTAAATCTGAGTCTGGTTCAGATTCTCTATTATCCTGTTTTATTTGTGATGCTTGTTGGATCAGCGGCAACCTGACGGTAAAAGTTGCCCCCTGATTTTCGCCCAAGCTTTCTACTTGCACTGTCCCCCCATGCAGTTCGACTAAGTGACGGACAATAGCCAATCCTAAGCCCAGTCCGCCAAACTTTCTGGTGGTAGTACTGTTTTCTTGGCGAAAGTAGTCAAACACATAAGGAAGAAATTCCGGGTTAATGCCTTTACCTGTGTCGCTAACAGTGATCTGGGCATATTTCGCTCGTGTTTCTTGACCACTGACCACTGACAATTGTACCTCTACTCGTCCACCTGCGGGTGTAAATTTAACTGCATTGGAAAGCAGGTTCCAGACGATTTGCTGCAATCGGCTGGAGTCGCCTAAAACTTGCCCTAAATTTGGTGCAAATGTTGTGTGTATTTGGATTGATTTGGCTTCTGCTGACAACCGCACCGTCTCCATTGCTGCCGAAATCACCTCTGTTAGATCGACGGGGTAGATATTTAAGCTGAGTTTGCCTTGGAGAATGCGGGAGATATCCAGCAAGTCTTCTATCAGTTGAGCCTGTAATTTCGCATTGCGCTCAATGGTCTGTAGCGCTTGCGGAATGATCTTTTCATCGAGTTTTTTGGTTTGCAGTAGCTTCGACCATCCGAGAATTGGGTTGAGTGGCGATCGCAATTCATGGGAAAGGACTGCTAAAAATTCGTCTTTAATCCGGTTGGCGTTTTCTGCTGCTTGCCGTGCTGTTTGTTCTGCTTGATACAGGCGGGCGCGTTCCATTGCTTGGGCGCACTGCTGTGCTAATGATAACACTAAGGCGTGGTCATCCTGGCTAAACTGCTGCATTTCGGCGAAAGCTAGGGACATACCGCCCACAGCCCGGCCTTCAATCAGCAATGGAATTGACATCCAACTGCCATAGTCGTAGTTAGCATACGCCTCGGCAAGATGAGAGTAACGAGCAATCCTTGTGGTTGTTGCTTCTTGCCAAACAGGTTCTCCAGTTCTAACTGCTTCTGCTAGCGGTACGGGTGCATTAACGGGAAATCGCCGCCATAAATCTACGAGTTCTGGTAGATAACCTACAGCTTGGACAATTTCTAGTTCTGTGCCACTTTCAGTAATCATTGCTACTAAAGCCGAACTAGCACCCAAAGCCGCCATACCTTGCTCAACAATTACCTCAGCTACTTGTGTGGGAGTTAGAGATTGGGAAAGGGCGGCGGTGACAGCTTGCAGACGGGCAGTCCGAGCTGCGGCTTGTAGTGCAGTTTGTTGCGATCGCTGTGCTTCTGTATAAAGTTGGGCGTTATCGATGGCTATGGCAGCACGCTGAGCTAGTTCTTCAGCTAAAATCAGGTCGTTATGATCATAGGGGCGATTGGTAGTAGATACTAAAGTCATCGCTCCTAGTATCTGTTCGCGGATGGTCAGCAATATACACATCCCAGATTTCGGTTCTAGCTGTTGCAAAACTTCTAAATGCTCAGTATTACAGGTTGCTGCTTGCATTTGTTGCTCAGAAATAAAATGAGTAATTTGTGACTTTTTTAACTGGATTACCTCAGCAATACCACCAGGCTGCGCCAAATCTGGCGGATAATTTTTTAGTTGTTCAATCAATTGTTGTTTTGATGGTTCAGCATGGGCTGTTGCCACGCGATGAACTGATTGATTTTCAGCAATAATATCAACTACGCACCAATCAGCTAACTCTGGCACTGTCAAACGCGCCAAATTAGCTAAAGTTTTCTCGTAATCCAGTGAGCCAGCCAAAATATTACTAGCCTGAGCTAAAAAGTGTTGCTTTTGTTCTACTTGTTTGCGATCGCTAATATCCCTAGCAGATGCCTGAAACTCTAGAATTTCTCTCGTTTGCGGATTGCGGATGGTTCGGACGGTTGCTTCTAGCCAAATATAATGTCCGTCTTTGTGACAAGCTCGATGGGTGACGGTGTAAATATCCGGTAAATCATCATTGACTGGGTATTTTTCGAGAATCTCTGCTAAATCATCTGGATGAACAAATTCACTGCTGAGACGACCTACGAGTTCTTCAGGTTGATATCCTAGTAATGTGTAGCAGGCTGGTGAGATGTACAGCAGAGTTCCATCTAAGGTGTGACGTGAAATAATATCGGTGGAATTTTCAGCCAGCAGCCGAAAACCTGCTTCCCTCTCTTGCAGTGCTGCTTCTGCTTGTTTACGCCGATTAATGTTACGGAAATAAAGCGCTAGTCCTGTTGGGGAAGGATAGGCGCGAACGGCAAACCATGCCTCGAAGGGTGGGTAGTAATCTTCTAGTTCTAGTGGTATTCCCAGAGTAAATGCTCTTTGATAAAGTTGACCAAAGCTAGTATTGGCTAGTTGTGGAAACTCTTGCCATAGGTTCAAGCCGAGCAACTCCTCGCAGGAACGCCCTAAAGTCCTGGTTCCTTCGTGATTCAGGTAAGTGAAGCGCCACTCCTGGTCGAAGGCGATAAAGCCATCGGTGATACTTTCTAAAATATTAGTAATTTGTTCTTTCGCCACCTCAGCCTCAATTCGGGCTGCTTGCTCGCGCTCTAGTAGTTGTTGGCGCTCGGCTTCTGCAAGCTTGCGCTGTGTAATTTCTTGACAAATTGCCGCTACCCAAGTGATGTTATTCGGCAGTTTAATGGGATAGTAACTTACCGACCAATATCGCTTTTCGCCTGGTGCTGCGGGGGTTTCTCCACTGGCTTCATCGGCGAGTATTGATTCTTCTGTTTCGACTACATGACCTAAAGCTGCCATCACTTCAGCACTCACTTTCGGCAACACCTCGGTGACGGTTTTACCAATATGTGCTGCTTGGGGTAAACCGTTAATTTCAGCTAAAGCATTATTCAACCGTACATATCTGAGTTGCTCATCCCAGATAGCAATACCTGTAGGGGCATTTTTGAAAACGATATCGAGAAGGGCGTTAGCTTCGAGCAAGCGAATCTGTTCTGTTTCCAGTTGCATTAATAGTCGCTCGCGTTCTGCTTCGGTTTGCTTGCGATCGCTAATATCTACGCACATCCCCACCCATTCACAAAGTTCGCCTGTTTCGTTCAGTATGGGTACGCCGCGTGCAGCTACATGGCGGTATTCACCGTCATCCCGTCGTAGTCGATACTCCCCATATGCAACGCTACGGTGATAAAATGCCTGTTTCCAGCTTGCCAGCATGGATACGCGGTCTTCTGGATGCAATGCCTCAACCCAACCCCACCCTTTGTATTGTTGAGGACTTTGCCCGGTGAATGCTTCCCAAGTGGGAATTTCCTCAATAATGCTACCGTAAGGCGTGGCAGTCCAAACGATGGAGGCGGTTGCTTCTGCTAGGGAACGGTAGCGTGCTTCACTACTTCGTAGTAATGACTCTGTTTGCTTTTGTGCGATGAACTGACCAATTTGAGTAGCGATCGCATCCATGATTTGCAGCAAGTCGGGGTGAGGCTCTAAAATTTGCTTGCTGAAAAATTCCATCACACCTAAAATTTTATTGCCCAGCCGAATCGGGAAGGCGATCGCGTTGTGCGGTTTTCCTTTGAGTTTTTTCCTGAAAATCGGTTGACCACTTGCCCAAACTTGACTAGGTAGTTCTTTGTCATCAACAAGGGTTGTATGCTGCTTAAATACTGGGAAATCTTCTACTGCCAAAGAGGATGAATACCAACTACTCACCCAGTCTAAAGAATTAGCTTGATCATCTACACTCCAAAGCCTACCAACTTGCCATCCTAAACTTTCGCCTAAAGCTTGCAGAATGTTGGGAACTGCATTGGCAAATGTGCTGGCTTCCCCAAGAATCCGGGTGATGGCATACTGTGCAGCGAGATGTTGTTGGGTGCGTTTGGGCGCTGTTATATCTTTAATTAATATTGATACCCCTGTTTCTGAGGGATAGACACGCTTTTCTAACCATAGATGCCGTTTTGGGTCAAAATACTCCAACTGTACTGTTACTTGGTCATCAACAGCCCGATGTAACTCGATATCAAGTTGACTATTGACTGTCTCAGGAAACAATTCCCAAATACTTCTGCCTAAAAAGTCTGCTTTGTTTATCCCAGCTAATTCAGCAAATTTCTCATTGACATAAACGTAGCGCCATTGACGATCCAAAGTCACAAAACCTTCGCCAATTCTAGCTAAGACCTGTTCAATGTCTTGAGGAATAATCGTCCAAACTTCAGCAGTCACAGTTTCTATTCCTTATGCTCAAAAGTATTTGGCTAACAGCTCCTCACCAGCTTCTCCCATCTGATGTAGTAGTTCTTGAATCTGTTTCATAGCCAGTGGTGAAGGTTGTGTCCGTCCGTTTTCCCAACGATTTATGCTATGAAACGAAACCCCCAACATCGTTGCCAGTTTCACCTGTGAAAGGTTAAGGTGCTGCCGAGTCTCACGAATTAAGTGTGCAACTCTTGGCTGTTCGATTGCAGGCATAAGGTGAGTATATTTTTATTTTATCCCAGACACAGGACTATAGCATCTGCGATATCTGGAAATTCATCTATCTATAGATATAAAGGTTGATAGGATGACTGATAATATCATGTCCGTTTAAACACTTATGATATCTGTGGAGGCCGGTAATTGGGAATTGGGAATTGGTAATTGGTAATTGGTAATTCGGAATTGGTAATTGGTAATTGGTAATTGGTAATTGGTTTTGAGTATTACCTATTACCAAGCAAACCGACTATATCGTAAGTAATTAGCCGAACTTGATATAACTGATAATTGATGGGTGAAGCAACTTCAACCGGGATGATTTATTTTTTGGAGTTCCCTAACTAGTGGTGCGCCACACAAACTTTGCGTGGTGTTTAGCAGAGGGGCAGAGGGGAAACTTGTACAAATCTCTCCTCTGCCCCCCCTGCTCCCCTGCTCCCCTGCTCCCCTGCCCCCCTGCACCCCTGCCCCCCTGCCCGCCTGCCCGCCCTCACCTGACAATTTTGGGTTGGTCGAGTCGAGTACTAAGCTAATCAGCGTTTGGATGATGATGTTTTCTCGCTGGCAATGATATGTATATCAATGTTTTTCAGCAAGCGCACTAATTTTTGAGTTAAGGAACCCTTGAGGAGGATTTGCCAGCGCGATCGCTGACTCTCTCCAATTACAATTTGAGTGATGCGGTATTTCTCTGCTGTTTCGGCGATCGCTTTGGCTATATCATGGCTGGTAGCTCGCAGAAATGTTCCATCAAATTCTTTACACAATTTTTCGCAAGTATGTATATGTAAACTTTCTTCCTTGGTGAGGAACCGTTCAGGATTCGCAACAAATAAACTATAAAGCGGGGCATTCATGTAGTTAGCTAGTCTCGCGCCCCTGCGTAAAAGCTGTACTGAGTTGGGATAAGTTGATACACATACCAAAACCCGTTCGTGAATATTACAGTATTGCCCATTGAGAGTTGTAGCGATCGCATTTTCTTCGATGTTGTCTGCCAGTTCCCGTAAAGCCAATTCTCGTAATGCTATCAGGTTGCGGCGTTGGAAAAAGTTATCGAGGGCTTGTTGAATTTTTTCTGGGGCGTAAATTTTCCCTTCTAATAACCGTTCTTGCAGCGTTTCCGGTGTAACATCTATGACCACTACTTCATCTGCTGCTTCTAGAATGCGGTCAGGTACACGTTCTCGCACAACTACACTAGTAATTCGTGCTACCAAGTCATTAAGACTTTCCAAATGCTGCACATTCATTGTGGAGTAGACATCAATACCTGCTGCTAAAACGATTTCCACATCTTCGTAACGTTTTTCTCGTGGCGAACCAGGGATATTGGTATGGGCTAGTTCATCAATTAACACTAATTGGGGCGATCGCTTTAAAATAGCATCGGTATCCATTTCAGTCAGCGTCAACCCACCCCGTGCCACTTGCTTACGGGGTAAAATTTCTAAACCTTCCGCCTTTTCTCCCGTCTCCTTGCGTCCGTGGGTTTCTAAAAGCCCAATGACTACATCAATTCCTTCATGTTTGAGTGCGTGCGCTTCTTCCAGCATACGGAAAGTTTTGCCCACACCAGGAGCCATACCGATAAAGATTTTGTGTTTACCCCGTCGCACCGAATAAATAGAAGAATTCACAGAAATTAGTTGATAACTGATGACTGATAACTGTTGACTGTCAATTCTGTTTTACCATGCCCAATGCCCCATTCCCCAATTTATTGATTTTCTTTACCGGCAATTTCTTGTACATCAAGAGCATAATTCAATCGTAGAATATTAACTCCTGGCTCACCAAAAATCCCTAAAAATCTGCCATCAGTATACTTATCAAGTAAAGGTAAGATATCATCTTCTTTAATATTACGAGCGCGAGCAACACGTTCTATTTGCTGCCTTGCAGCTTTCAAAGAAATATGTGGATCTAAGCCAGAACCAGAAGTATAAATTAAATCAGCAGTGGGTTCAATACTTTCTTCACCAAATTTATTTGCTTGTTCGATAATTCGGTTTAGTAACTCTGGATTGCTAGGTGCAAGATTACTAGCACCAGATATACCAGTTGGCTTGGCTTTTCTGCCTTGGCTATATCTCACCACACTGGTACGACCTTGAAAATATCGCTCAGAACTAAATACTTGACCAATCAAAGCTGAACCAATTGGTTTTCGTTCTACACTTTCTAGATTCAGCATGACACTGCCATTAGCTTTAGATGGGAATAAACCTTGACCGACTACAAGAATCGCTAAAGGATAAATAATTGCCGTGATTAACCACAGCACTAGAGTAATACGAATTACTTTGAAAGTTTCTTTAATAAAAGATATAAACACCATTTTACTTACTCTATAAAGTTAAATTTTAATTTTTGTGTACTTGTAGGAGAAATTTTTACCACAAATACACAAAGACACTAAATAATTTCAAGCGATCGCAACTTTCCTATTGGACTTACGCGCATTGTCATATATTTTTGACAAAAATCGTCCAAAGTCAAGAGTCAAAAGTCCAAAAACCTTGACTTTTTACCCTTGACTATTGACTCAGTACTGCCATCGCAGAAAATATGTGTGCCAGTTGCGTAAGTCCTGTCCTAATAAACCACCTCGTTTCATAATTTTCTTGATTTTTGACGTTTTTGCGTGCCATCTTGGCAGTTAATTTCTAATTGCTTAAGCCAACCCCACTGCGGTAATCAGCAAATCTATTAACTTAATGGCAATAAACGGTGCGACCACTCCACCAAAGCCATAAATCAAGATGTTACGTTGTAACAGCTGATTAGCTGTCAATGGTCTAAACTTCACACCTTTCAAAGCAAGGGGAATTAAAACCGGAATAATTAAAGCATTATAAATTAGGGCTGAAAGTATAGCAGAATTAGGGCTAGTCAAATTCATAATATTCAAGCTTTGCAGATGAGCAGCGGCAAAGATGACTGGAATAATTGCAAAGTATTTGGCGATATCATTAGCGATAGAAAATGTCGTCAATGCCCCGCGAGTAATCAATAATTGTTTACCAATACTGACAATATCGATCAGTTTTGTGGGGTCAGAATCTAAATCCACCATATTGGCTGCTTCTTTGGCTGCTTGAGTACCTGTATTCATAGCTAAGCCAACATTTGCCTGTGCTAGTGCGGGTGCATCGTTAGTGCCGTCTCCTGTCATGGCCACTAGTTTACCTGCTGCTTGTTCTCTTTGAATGACGTTGATTTTGTCTTCTGGTGTGGCTTCGGCGATGAAGTCATCAACGCCGGCTTCGTTGGCAATGACAGCTGCGGTGATGTGGTTGTCACCGGTTAGCATGATGGTGCGTATTCCCATCCGTCCTAACTGCTCAAAGCGATCGCGGATACCAGATTTCACAATATCTTTGAGATAGATTACACCATAAATTTCGTTATCCAAGCAAACTGCTAGGGGTGTGCCTCCTTGGTGAGAAACTCGTTCATAGGCGGCATCCAGTTCTGGGGTATCGTTACCGTTGCGGGAACGTACAAATCCTTTAATTGCTTGCACCGCACCCTTCCGCACTTCCCGCCCACCAGGCAAGTTTGTACCACTCATACGCGTTTTGGCGGAAAAATCCACAGGTTGCGCTTGGTTGGGGTCGAAGTCCAATCTGACGCCTAACCTTTGTGCCAGTCGGACAATAGATTTTCCTTCTGGTGTGTCATCAAATACACTCGCGGCTAAAGCAATGGTAGCCAGTTCTTCCATTGAATGACCGTTGATAGGGATAAATTCTTCTGCTAAACGATTGCCGAGGGTAATTGTGCCTGTTTTATCAAGCACTAGGGTGTTAACATCTCCACAGGCTTCTACTGCCCGTCCTGAAGTCGCAATCACATTAAATTGGGCGACTCTATCCATACCAGCAATACCAATGGCACTGAGTAAGCCACCGATAGTAGTGGGAATCAACGCTACCAACAAAGCAATCAAAATTGTTACGCTGACTGGAATTTTGACATAATAGGCGAATGCTGGTAAAGTGGCGACAACAAACAGAAATACCAAGCTCAAAACAGTAAGTAACACCGTCAAAGCAACTTCATTCGGTGTTTTGGTGCGTTCTGCCCCTTCTACTAAAGCAATCATCCGGTCAATAAAGCCTTTGCCTGGGTCAGCAGTAATGCGGATAATCAATTCATCTGAAATAATGCGCGTACCACCAGTAATAGAACTGGCAACATCTGAACCTGATTCTTTGAGGACTGGTGCAGATTCCCCAGTAATTGCTGATTCATCCACCGAAGCCACACCCATGATCACTTCCCCATCAGCGGGAATGATATCACCTGCCACCACATAGATGTTGTCACCTTGTTTAAGGCTAGTAGAAGAGACTTCTGTAATGCTGCCATCGGGGGCGATTTTTTTAGCTGTTGTTTCTGACTTGGTTGACCGCAAGGCAGCAGCTTGTGCTTTTCCCCGTCCTTCAGCCACAGCTTCCGCAAAATTAGCAAACCAAACGGTAAAAAACAAAATCCCTGTTAACAACCCGTTGAATAGTTGCGGGTTCTTTTGAGTAGTTGGGCCAAACAAATCGGGATCAATCGTTACTGATAAAGTGATGAGTGTCCCTACCCAAACCAAAAACATCACCGGATTTTTGATTGCATTTTTGGGATTAAGCTTAATAAAAGCATCTCCAATGGCTCTGAGGTAGATTCTCTTAGTATTTAGCCTAGCTTTTTTGCGTGCTTGGCGGCGATCGCTAGGACGATTAGAACGAGAACGTGATGGTTTAGATTTGGGGGTAGGTGCAACAGGATTCATATATATAGTAAGAAAAATATAGATGCAAAGCAGGGGAGCAGGGGAGCAGGGGAGCAGGGGAGCAGGGGAGCAGGGGAGCAGGGGAGCAGGGGAGCAGGGGAGCAGGGGAGCAGGGGAGCAGGGGAGCAGGGGAGCAGGGGAGCAGGGGAGCAGGGGAGCAGGGGAGCAGGGGAGCAGGGGAGCAGGGGAGCTTATTAGTAATTACTCTCCCTCATCCCCCTCATCTCCCTCATCCCCCTCATCTCCCTCATCCCCCTCATCCCCCTCATCCCCCTCATCCCCCTCATCCCCCTCATCCCCCTCATCCCCCTCATCTCCTTTCTTAGCCGCCAGACGTTAGTTTAAAACCTTCGGCGATTGGGCCTAATGCCAAAACGGGAAAGAAGGTCAAAACGCCTAAAATCAAAACTATTCCAGCTGTAACGGTGGTAAATAGCAAAGAATCTGTTTTCAGAGTACCAGGGGTTTCTGGTATTGTGGGTTTACGAGACATGCTATCTGCTAATAGTAAGATGGCAATAATGGGAATGTAGCGTCCTGCCAACATACTGATACAAGTAGTTAAGTTCCACCATAAGGTGTTATCTCTCAATCCCTCTAAGCCGGAACCATTGTTTGCACTGGCTGAGGCATATTCATAAACTACTTGGGAAATACCGTGATAGTCGGGGTTAGTAATTCCAGATAAGGAAAAAGGATAAGCCAAGGTAATGGCACTGGGAATTAAAACTACGATTGGGTGAATCAGCAATAGCACACTGACGAGGACGATTTCCCGCTTTTCAATTTTGCGTCCTAAAAATTCTGGGGTGCGTCCCACCATCAACCCAGTTAAGAATACGGTGAGAATTAAGTAAATAAATAGGTAAGCTGTCCCGGTTCCCTGTCCTCCCCAGATAATTTGCAGAAATAAGTTGAATAAACTAGCAAATAATCCTTGTGGCATTAAGGAATCGTGCATCCCATTCACAGCACCACACATGGTAGCAGTGGTCATAACTGCCCACAGTGCTGTTTGCGCCCAGCCAAATCGAACTTCTTTGCCTTCTAAATTGGGCAGTTCTAATCTTAAGGTATTGTTGACTAGGGGATTGCCTTGTTCTTCTCCACCTGCTGCTACCCAAACTAGAATTACAAAAACTATAAATACCATCCAGAACAATAGCCAAGCCTGTTTGATGTTTTTGGTAAATACGCCGTAGGTGTAAATTAACGATGCTGGAATAGAAATCATGGCGATGATTTCTATTAAATTAGAGATGGCATTGGGATTTTCAAAGGGGTGGGCAGAGTTAACGCCAAAAAAGCCGCCGCCGTTTTCACCCAACATTTTAATCATCTCAAATGATGCTACTGGGCCTCTAGGTATATATTGCGTTGATCCCTCTAAAGTTTCTACTACCAGGGTTTCGCGTAATGTTTGTGGTACACCTACTGCAACTAAAGCGATCGCGCCAATCACCGATATAGGCAGTAATATCCTAGTAATAGCGAGGGTCAGATCAACGTAATAGTTACCCAATTTTTTGCCTGTCAACCCGCGAATAAAAGCAATACCCACCGCTAAGCCTGTCGCGGCTGAGGTGAACATCAAAAAGCCTAATGCTGCTACCTGACTAAAATAACTTAAGGTTGTTTCACCAGTGTAATGTTGCTGGTCTGTATTAGTCACAAATGAAACAACTGTATGTAGCAGTATATCCCAGGTAGGCGCACCGAAGCCGTTAGGATTCCACGGTAATAATCTTTGAAAATATATCAGAGAATATACTAAAATACCCATTAAGAGGTTGGTGTACAGTATCGCTAAAGCGTACTGCCAACCTGTCATATTATCTTTTCTGCGGATACCCGCTACTACAAACAAACTCCGCTCTATAGGGTTCATTAAGGGATCAAGCAGCGTTCTCTCTCCCAGAAACACACGGGCTATGTATCCTCCCAAAATAGGTGTGATTGCTATCACGATACACAGCGTCAAGCCAATTTGTAAAAAACCTTGTCCCATTTATTTCGCACTCAATTGAATCGCATTGTTATAAAGCCAACTAGTTATACATAACAAGCTAACTACTTGGCAATTAGATTGCCAAAAATTCGGTGATGTCTCATATAACCTCAATTCATTTATCTAGATTTACTCTTTTGCGTCCCTACTATTTTTTAAGTATTTTTTAAAGCTTTCGTCAAGAATGTTTAAATTTTACACTTAGTCATCTATATTAGAGGTTAACATTATGTGTTTGTACAATAACTTCTATAAAATTAGCTACTGCAAAATGAATCTTAAAAGGGACTGGGTACTGGTTACTGGGTACTGGGTACTGGGTACTGGGTAAGTGTGATAAAACTTGGAAGGAATCAAATCAGTAACAGTAAACTTTTGGTAAAAATCCTGTTCTCGGATTCTTCTATGTGGCTGTGCGCGACACCACTTGTTTGACTGTATGTTAACCCGCCCAACGCAGTGGCTCCTCTGCCTGGGATAAAAAATATTTACGCAATAGGTGAAGTGAGCAGTAAAAAATAGTTCTTTCACTGCTAGTGCGGCTTTTGTTATGCTTTTTATACAAAAATAATAGAGACTCTAAATTCAGAATTTAGAGTTTATCTATGAGTTTTAAATTTTAATGCCTTTAACTAAAGATTGCCATATATGGGGATTGCTGCACCGCGAATATCTTTGGCGGCTTGGGAGGCTAAAAAGCAGATTAATTGCGCTAGAGATTCCGGTTTTACCCAACTATCAGCATTTTCTGTACCCATTGCTTCGCGGTTAGTAGGGGTATCAATCACACTGGGAAGGACAACATTGGCAGTGATATCAGTGCCTTTAGTTTCATCTGCGATCGCTTTTGTCAAAGCTACCACACCAGCTTTAGCAGCGGAATATGCACCCAATTGCCCAGCTGGTTCTAAAGCTGCTTTGGAAGCCACCGTCACAATGCGTCCATAGCCATGTTGCCACATACTTTTTAGGCTATATTTGCAAGTCAAAAAAGTTGTATTTAGGTTAATATCAAATTCATGTTTCCAATCGAAAAAACTGTATTCGTGAATTTTTCCGATTGAAAAGCCACCTACTAGATGAATTAACACATCCACCCGCCCTATGCGGTTGATGAGATTTTCTACTGAGGCTTCCTCCTCCAGATTAGCGGGGATAAAGTGAATTCTCTCAAAATCTGCGGGTGGAAGATTGTGCTTGAGGCGTTCGACTTCTTTGGGATTACGATAAGAAATTGTCACTTCGGCATCTTGGGCGAGAACTGCCAGTGTCACGCCTAAACCTAGACCACCAGTACCACCTGTGAGTAAAACTTGCTTGCCTTTCATGAAAGATGCACTCCTGAAAGCTTACTTTTCACGATAGCGCAATGAGCAATTTTTGGTAAAAATGATTTCAGATTTAATTTTCATAAAGAATTGTTAGCTTTAGCGAAAGCTAATCTTGGACATGGCCGCCAATAAATACAGATGATGCGAACAGTTTGCCAAACAACTACTATTCGCAAACATATTTGCACAAAAACAGCTCTATATTCAAAATTTTAGACCATTAAGTCAATGACAATCAGCAGCAGACCCACCACTATATGCAACAAAGAAAAGATAAATACAAAAATTCCTTTTGTTGTTTCCAAATTTATTTCCAGATTAGCAATCTTGAAACTACCCGCAATCCAGGCTATCACACCAATTATTGCAAGTACTAATCCAATCATGGCCGGTGTAATAATCATCCAATAAATCCTCTAATCGCTAAAAAGGTTGTCAAACAGCATTGTTAGGAGTTAGGGATTGACAAATGTCTGGTGATATGCAACATGTTTGGGAGTTGTATCAGGATAAATTGCTCCATCACCTGTTAATCCCAATTGTCCCGTACTTTTGGGTATTGAAAAAGCACATATTGAGAATATGTGTAAAAAATAAGGAACTTATAAGTAGGACTGACGCAAGTGTCATATTTTTTTCTTTGTGGGTTGTCAAGAGTCAAGAGTCAAGAGTCAAGAGTCAATAGTCAATAGTCAATAGTCCAAAAAAGCTTGACTTTTGACTCTTGACTGCGATCGCCAAAAATATCTGTGCCAGTTGCGTAAGTCCTGATCGGCAATTAAAAGCAAACTGCTGTAGTAGTCTATTTGTGCAATGCCTAAGTTCCATAACCTACCAAGCATTACCTCTGATGAGGTCGATTGGAGAAAGCCTTGGGAGTTGCATCTTCTGGGAACGAATATTGGGTATTTAAAAAACCTTTCCTCAGCCCCCAATCCGCAGTCCCTTTACCTGGATCAAGAAAAATCAGGCGCTCATCCAGCTAAACTGGTGAAGAATGGGATTGCAGCCAAAGCTCTCCAGCTCCTTTTTAAGGAATTACTAAGGGAGTTGTGTCCCCCTCCAGTGCTAGAGTGAAAGATGACATTGCTTAATCTTATGTCTTCTACGACCCTATCTGAAATATAGCTTCAATCATTAGGCGCAGCATGGTCACCACCGCAAACAAAACAAACATTGGTTACATTACCCAAATCATTGGTCCAGTTGTAGACGTTAAGTTCCCCGGCGGTAAATTGCCGCAAATCTACAACGCTTTGACCATCAAAGGCACTAACGAAGCTGGACAACAAATCAACCTGACTGTTGAAGTGCAGCAATTGCTGGGCGACAACCAGGTGCGGGGAGTTGCTATGAGCACCACCGATGGCTTAGTGCGCGGTCTGGAAGTCGTCGATACTGGCGCTGCTATCAGCGTACCAGTTGGTAAAGCCACCTTGGGCCGCATTTTCAACGTTCTTGGCGAACCCGTAGATAACCAAGGGCCTGTAAATGCTGAGGCGACCTTACCCATTCACCGCTCAGCTCCCAAATTCACTGAACTGGAAACCAAACCTTCCGTGTTTGAAACTGGGATTAAAGTTGTTGACCTCCTGACTCCCTATCGACGCGGCGGTAAGATTGGTCTGTTTGGCGGAGCAGGTGTCGGCAAGACCGTGATCATGATGGAATTGATCAACAACATCGCTACCCAGCACGGTGGTGTATCTGTTTTTGCTGGAGTAGGTGAGCGTACCCGTGAAGGGAATGACCTCTACAACGAAATGATTGAATCTGGGGTTATCAACAAAGACAACCTCAACGAGTCGAAAATTGCTCTCGTATACGGTCAGATGAACGAGCCACCCGGAGCTAGAATGCGGGTTGGTCTGTCAGGCTTGACAGTAGCAGAGTACTTCCGCGACGTTAACAAGCAGGACGTACTACTGTTTATTGACAACATCTTCCGGTTCGTACAAGCAGGTTCAGAAGTATCCGCACTTCTCGGTCGGATGCCATCAGCGGTAGGATACCAGCCCACACTGGGAACTGACGTAGGTGAACTGCAAGAGCGGATTACCTCGACCACAGAGGGTTCAATTACCTCAATTCAAGCAGTATACGTACCTGCGGACGACCTCACCGACCCCGCACCTGCAACCACCTTCGCTCACTTGGACGGAACAACGGTACTGTCTCGCGGTTTAGCAGCTAAGGGAATTTATCCGGCGGTAGACCCCCTTGGTTCAACTTCCACCATGCTACAGCCCAATATTGTAGGTGAGGAACACTACAATACTGCCCGTAAAGTGCAGTCAACTCTGCAACGTTATAAGGAACTCCAAGACATTATTGCCATCCTTGGTTTGGATGAATTGTCTGAAGATGACCGTGTAACTGTGGCGCGTGCGCGGAAGGTTGAGCGTTTCTTGTCTCAGCCGTTCTTTGTGGCAGAAGTGTTCACAGGCTCTCCTGGTAAGTATGTGAAGTTGGAAGATACCATCAAAGGGTTCCAGAAAATTCTGTCTGGTGAGTTGGATTATTTACCAGAACAGGCTTTCTACTTGGTGGGCGATATTAACGAAGCGATCGCCAAAGGTGAAAAGCTCAAGGGTTAATTAGTTAGTCGTCAGTAGTCAGTAGTCAGTAGTCAGTAGTAAAGAATAACTCGCAACTGGCAACTGACAACTGACAAACAACATTAGTTAGTGGTCAGTTGTCAAGAGTCAGTAGTTAAAGAACAACTGGCAACTGACAACTGACAACTGACAACTGACAACTGACAACTGACAAAGGACAACTGACAAAGAACAAATGACATTAACCGTTCGTGTAATTTCCCCAGATAAAACAATTTGGGATGCCCCAGCTGACGAAGTAATTTTGCCCAGTACAACCGGTCAGCTAGGAATCCTGAGTGGACACGCACCACTGTTGACTGCTCTGGATACTGGTGTCATGCGAGTGCGTGCCTCCAAAAATCAGCCTTGGCAAGTGATCGCTCTTTTGGGTGGCTTTGCCGAAGTTGAAGAAGATGAAGTAACAATTCTGGTGAATGGTGCTGAACGCGGCGATAAAATTAACCTTGAAGAAGCCCGTGCTGCTTACAGTCAAGCAGAAACGCGTTTGAGTCAAGTGCCAGCAGGCGATCGTCAAGCACAAATCCAGGCAACCCAAGCCTTCAAACGCGCCCGCGCCCGCTTTCAAGCTGCTGGCGGTTTGATCTAAAATTTGACTTCTAAATTCTGCTTTGTAGGGTGGGCTATTTGTCCACCCTACAGCATTTATAGGAGATGGGGAGCAGGGGAGATGAGGGGGATGAGGGGGATGAGGGGGATGAGGGGGATGAGGGGGATGAGGGGGAGAATAACTAAACCAATGCCCAATGCCCAATGCCCAATTCCCAATTCCCAATTCCCTTTACCAACAAAATTACACTAAGTTTAAGAAATCTCGTACAACCAAAGTGAAGTGTTAATTTAGGTAATTAGTTGCCCAGAGGGCACAAATTATGAAAAATTTTTCGTCTTCCTTTGGTAAGCGTAAACAAATTAAATTAGCTCGTTTCGCATCATCTTTGATAGCAACATTGGCGCTAACTGGCGCGGTTAATTGTGCTAATGCTACTACTCTAAAAACAGCTACTGCCAAAGAAATTAATTCTGTATCAGTCCAACTGGATAAGACACAAGCAAAAGTTACTGAGTTATCAACTAGCCGCACTCAATATCAAGCAATGGGGTTTGAGCCGTGGGGACTCATCCCTATTGTTTTAATAGGCGGTGTCGTCATATTTGTCCCCCTATTTTTTGGTGGACTAGTGGTTATCGGCGAACGTGAAGTAGGCATTGTGGTTAGAAAATTTACCCTTTCCGGTCGCGGACTCCCTGCTGGAAGGTTAATTGCCCTGAACGGCGAAGCAGGCTTACAAGCCGACACTCTAGCTCCTGGTTGGCACTGGGGCTATTGGCCTTGGCAGTATTCTGTTAAGAAAGAGCCGGTAATCGTGGTTCCCCAAGGGGAAATCGCCTTGATTGTCGCAGCAGATGGCAAAGCTAACCCACCAGAGCGCATCCTGGGCAAAATCGTCGATTGTGACAACTTCCAAGATGCTCGGAAGTTCCTCACCCAAGGTGGAGAAAAGGGTCGGCAAATGAGCTTTCTCACCGCAGGTACTTACCGCATCAACACCGCGCTGTTTAAAGTTATTACAGCAGCAAATGCTACGGCTCATGGCATGAGTCCACAACAGTTGCACATTTATGAAATAGCAGCAGAGAAGGTTGGTATTGTTACTACTTTGGATGGTTCACCAATTGCAGCAGGTGAGATCGCTGGACGCATCATTACCGGGCATGATAATTTCCAAAATGGTCAAAAATTTATCGATGCTGGGGGACAACGGGGTTTACAAGAACAAGTATTATTATCGGGTTCGTGGAACCTGAACCCTTGGTTGGTAAATATTGAACAAGTCCCGATGACTGAAATTCCTATTGGTTATGTGGGTGTGGTGATTTCTTTCGTTGGCAAAGAACACGAAGATGTCAGCGGAGCAGCTTTCACTCACGGAAATTTAGTAAACCAAGGGCATAAGGGCGTTTGGGTTGAGCCGTTGTATCCTGGAAAACACCCGCTCAACACTAAGGTGATGAAAATTGAGCTAGTTCCGACAACTAATATAGTTTTAAACTTTACTGAACGAATTAGCGGAAAACACGGCTATGATACCAACTTGCAGGCGCTGAAATTACTATCATTTGATGGTTTCAGCTTTGATTTAGAGATATTCCAAATTATCCACATTGGTGCTTCAGATGCACCGAAAGTGATTTCACGCTTAGGTTCGATGCAAAACGTCATTGATCAGGTTTTGCGTCCAATTGTGGGGAATTATTTCCGTAACTCGGCTCAAGAGTATACTATCTTGGATTTCTTGATTGCCCGAAGTGAGCGCCAAGTTGAAGCCTCCGAATACGTTAAATCTGCCTTGCGTGCTTATGATGTGCAAGCGGTGGATTCGTTGATTGGTTTGATTACCCCACCAGACGAATTAATGCACACACTCACAGACCGGAAAATTGCTGAGGAAAAACGCAAAACTTACGAAGTTCAGCAGATGGCGCAAACCCAACGACAACAACTTGTCCGGGAGACAGCACTGGCTGATATTCAAGAAGAAATGGTGCAATCAGAGCAGAGTGTGCAGATTGCGGACTTGAAAGCCCAAGCCCAAATCAAGCAGGCTAATGGTGAAGCAGAAGGGACAAAACTCCGGGCAATTGCTGAGGCTGAAGGGATTCGTGCTACAGGTAATGCGAAAGCTGAAACCTACCGCGCTGGTGTAGAAGCTTTGGGGTCATCTGGCTATACAGCAATGCAAATCATGCAGATTATAGGCGATCGCAATGTCCGCTTGATTCCAGATGTGCTAGTTGGTGGCAGTAACGGCAGCACCAACGGCTTAGTAGATGGTCTGCTATCAATGATTTTATGGAACCAAACAGCCAAGCCAGGTGAAGCGCCACCAACACCTTTATATCCACAACCGATCAAAACACCATCAGTGTCGCCTAACGGTGGTACTCCGCTAGTTGTAGAATTTCCTACAGATAAGTAATACCATATTCGGGGTTATTACTTAAGTAAACTACCCCAACGGGCGCTAACGCTATAGTTGGGGCTGCCATGTTTGCGTGAGAGAGAGGAAACACCAAGGGCGATTGCACATTTATTACCAGTTTGCGATCGCCCTTGGTTCTGCATTGGTATCGTAATATTGAATGATACCAGATATCACTGATTTGATTGCTCACACACAAGTGCAGTTGCAACCAGAGGATGGGGTGGTGCTTTACACCGATGGGATTACCGAAGCAGAAAACCAGGCAAAAGAACACTATGGTTTGGAGCGGCTGTGTGACGTGGTGAGCCAAAACGGGCAATACTCAGCCAATGAAATTAGGCAAGGGATTATAGAAGATGTGCGATCGCATATTGGCGAACACAAAGTTTATGATGATATCATCTTGCTGGTGTTGAAACAGAAATAATCAATATAATCATCCTGCCCTGTTTGCTAAAATCAACACAAACTAGAAAAATCTTGCTATGGTAGCTATTGCCCAACAACCGCAAAAAATGACCATCGAGGAATATCTCGCATGGGAACCCCAGCAAGAACTTCGCTATGAATACGTCAACGGCGAAGTCTTTGCGATGACGGGTGGTACAATTCCCCACAATGACATTGCACTTAATTTCTACAGAGCCTTATACCCACATTTACGTGCTAGAGGTTGTCGAGTCAATGTGTCGGATGTAAAAGTGCAAGTTACTCCTGAAAGTCCCTACTATTATCCTGATGTGATTGTCAGTTGCGACTCTCAAGACCTAAATGCTCGCAATTTTATTCAAAACCCGAAAATCATTGCTGAAGTTCTCTCTCCTGGTACAAGCGGTAAAGATCGGGGGGAAAAATTCACTAATTATCTCAAAATTCCTGCTTTACAAGAATATTTATTGATAGATTCCCAAACAATCTCCGTCGAACGCTACTGTCGGGGAGAGGGCAGAATGTGGCTTTATTATCCTTACACCGAGGGAGATATTATTACTTTATCCAGCATCGAATTGGAATTGGCGATCGCACTACTGTATGAAGGTGTTATATTAGCCGCAGCAGAAGAACAGAGTTGATAGTTGATAGTGCGATCGCACTAAGCTTGAACCTTAGACTCAAAGTTTACTCAGTGTTATTCAGCTAAGTCCAGAAAACTCATACTAAACTAGATATAACGCTTTATTGAGCTAACCTATGGAAGCCATTGAATTTAAGACGATTATTCATAATGGTATAGTTTTAATTCCCCCACAATATTCATCTCAGTGGGAAGGTAAGGCTATCCGTGTGATTGTTTTAGATGACTCAGAACTTGTGGAAAAGCCAAAAAAAGCTATTTTCAAAGCAATTTCTTTAAACACTCAAGGATTTGACTTTAATCGAGAAGAGGCTAATGTCCGATAGAGTTTTTCTCGATACTAATATTCTCATCTATGGCTATTCTCAGGATGAACCCGATAAACAACAGCGTGCCATTGAGTGCGTTCAATCAGGTGATGTTTGGATATTTAATTTCAGAAACTGCCATCGGTTATCTCTAGGGTAATAAGTAAAGCTTTTTGAAAACATTCAATTGACTGTTGCAATTTGAGTCTGCTTTGTGGCTGATTTCTGTTCTCTTCAGTGAAAAATTTGAAGTAATGTAGTTTTGTTGGGCTTTGCCCATCCTATATGTATTTCAACAATTTAATAGGGGTTGTATATAACTTCCTTATTGGTGTAAATTATGGAAAGGATATCTTGTACTTAGCGTCACTCTAATAGTAAAAGTTTGCTGTTACAAGAACGTTATCGTTTACTCAAATTGATTAGTAAAGGGGGATTCTGCAAAACCTTCCTCGCTGTAGATGAAGGTCAATCTCCCTCAGTTTATTGTATCGTTCAAGAATTATCGTCACCAAACGAAACGCCTCAATTGTTTGAACAAAAGGCACAGCAATTAAAGGAATTAGGTAAGCACCCTCAAATTCCTGCTTTGCTGGCATATTTTCAACATCATCAGTACTTTTATTTAGTACAAGAATTTATTGAAGGCAACAATTTAGCTCAGGTAATTGAGGAAGAGGGTGCTTTCAATGAAACTCAAATTTGGCAACTTATAAAGGATTTGTTACCAGTTCTGAAATTATTGCGCGATCGCAACATCATCCATCGTGATATTAAACCTGTAAATATTATCTATAGAACTCCTGATAAAGATGTCGTTTTAGTTGATTTTGGTACTGCCAAACTTGTCACAGAACTTAATCACTTAACAGATGAAAACAGCATTGGTAGTCCAGAATATGCCGCACCAGAACAAGCACAGGGAAAAGGGGTTTTTGCAAGCGACCTTTATAGCTTGGGTGTAACTTGTATTTATCTACTAACTCAGATTCCTCCGTTTGATTTATTTGATGTTGCTAATAATTGCTGGGTTTGGCGGCATTATGTTAGCACAAATATAAGCGATCGCTTGGCGCAAATACTCGATAAACTTCTACAAAATTCTGTTAACCAGCGCTTTCAATCAGCCGATGAAGTTATGGAAGCGATGGGGATGGAATTAAAAATTAAAAATCAAAAATTAAAAATTGAGAATAATTCGTGGCAATGCTTGCATACTTTTATAGGGCATTCTAATAGTTTAGGTACTGTCAATGCCTTATCTATTAGCCCTGATGGTAACATCTTAGCTAGTGGTAGTAATGACAAAATCATCAGATTATGGAATTTAAATACTAAAAATGTGCTAGCTAGCCTCTCAGGACATTCTCAAGCAGTCACATCAGTTGCTTTTAGTCCAAATGGGGAAATTCTGGCAACAGCTAGTGATGATAAAACTATCAAATTATGGCATGTTGATACATTTGCAGAAATTTTTACCTTATGGGGACATTCACATGCTGTCAAGTCAGTTGCTTTTAGTCCCAATGGTGAAATTCTCGCTAGTGGCAGTTGGGATAAGAAAATCAAACTCTGGGATGTAAATACTGGTGCAGAAATTTGTACTTTAACCGGACACAAATTGCAGGTAACTTCAGTAGCTTTTAGTCCAGATGGACAGCTTTTAGCCAGCGCTAGTTTTGATAGAACGATTCGCCTGTGGAACTTGAGAGAAATGCAAAACCGCCCATGCAATGGCTTATTAGGCACCTTTTCAGGTCATACACGGGCGGTTTTGACAGTCGCTTTTAGTCCAGATGGAAAAATTCTGGCAACAGGTAGCGATGATAACACCATTAAATTGTGGGATGTTAACATCGGTCAGCTAATCAGCACACTTTCAAGCCATTCTTGGTCAGTGATGGCAGTAGCTTTCACTACCGATGGCCAGACGCTAATTAGTGGAAGCTGGGACAAAACAGTTAAGCTTTGGAGAGTAAACACAGCAGAAGAGATTGTTACTCTCTCTGGTCATGTAGACTCAGTATCTGCCGTTGCTGTCAGCCGAGTTGCACAACTGATTGCTAGTAGCAGCACAGACAAGACCATCAAACTGTGGCAATCTTTAGAACAGCAGAAAAGCTAATTGTAGAATATCAAGCGCTACCTGTGAAGGCAACTTCTGGAAATTTCAATTGAGCTTCTGCCATCGGGCGGTTTCTGCCTTCTTCTTGCCAGTAGTTAATTACTTCGGTTGCTTTATTGAGCAACTCTACACGGTCTATATCAGTAATCCAGTGTTTGGACTCTAGTTCTTTTTTTAACTCTTCCCAGGCATCATTTCTGGGCCAGAAAAAGTACTTAGTCAAAGGACTAGTGCCTTTGCCTACAACTTGATCCACTGCTAGGGCAACGTTCTCGTCTAACCAGAGAATTTTCAAAATGAACTTGGTCAATCACACCTCCGGGAAATATCCGGGTACTACTTACTAAGTTTGTTTGCGATCGCTTATTCTAACGCAATACCTTAGCAAATGGGAAATGGGTCATGAATAAAAAAGCAATCGTTGTTTTCGATATTGATGGCGTTGTGCGCGATGTTAGCGGTTCATATCGCCGAGCGATCGCAGATACTGTAGAGTATTTTACCAATCAAGCATATCGTCCTAGCTCTTTAGACATTGACCAGTTAAAGTCCGAAGGTGTCTGGAATAATGATTGGGAAGCGTCCCAAGAATTAATTTACCGCTACTTTACCGCTCAAGGACAGCCCCGCGAGCAATTGCAACTAGACTACAACGCCATTGTTGCTTTCTTTCAATCACGTTACCGAGGAACTGACCCTGATAATTGGACAGGATATATCTGTGATGAACCGTTATTATTACAGCCTTCCTACCTAGAGGAATTAACACAAGCTGGGATTGGTTGGGGATTTTTCAGCGGTGCCACCCGTGGTTCTGCTAACTATGTTTTAGTAAAACGTTTGGGCTTGCAGTCTCCAGTATTGATTGCAATGGAGGATGCACCAGGTAAACCAGACCCCACAGGGCTTTTTGCTACTGTTGAGCAGTTAGAGAATGGACGCGAAAAAAACTCAGCAATCATCTACGTGGGAGATACGGTAGCTGATATGTACACCGTCGCCAAAGCACGAGAGATGCACCCTCACCGCACTTGGATAGGTGTAGGAGTTTTACCACCTCATGTGCAAGAAACACCAGCCCGTAGTCATGCTTATGGGGAAACACTATTGGCAGCAGGAGCAGCAGTAGTTTTGAATAATGTTGAACAACTAAATTCTGTCAAGATTGGAGAAATAGTCAATAGTCAATAGTCAATAGTCAATAGTCAATAGTCAATAGTCAGTTGTTCTCTATCTCCCCATCCCCTCATCTCCCCTGCTCCCCTGCTCCCCTGCTCCCCTGCTCCCCTGCTCCCCTGCTCCCCTGCTCCCCCGCTCCCCTGCTCCCCCGCTCCCCCGCTCCCCTGCTCAAGAACTATCACTGAAGTTTCAAGAACTTATCCAAAGCTGCTACCATACTTGGAGGCCAACGGCGGATATTTTCCACCCAATTGATATCTTTGTAGCGGGTATCAAGTCCATAAGCTGCTACCCAGTTACTTTCGGCTTCGCCTTTTTGTCCTGTCACCCAGTAAGCAGCTGTGAGGGCAGCACGCATGTCAGCAAACTTAGGATATTTGCGGACGATATTCCGCATTTCCCTGATGGCTGGGTCTATTTGACCAGTTTCATAAAGGGCAAGGGCATAGTTAGCACGGGCAAAAGCAAAATTCGGGGCGATTTCCACTGATTTCTTGTAATCTGCGATCGCATCTGACCATTTCCCCAAACCGGCTTTCGCATTACCCCGATTATTGTATGCCATCGCATCATTAGGATCGAGTTCTAAAACGCGATTATAATCTGCGATCGCATCTGACCATTTTCCCAACCCTTCCAAAGCTGTACCCCGATTCAAATAAGGATCGGTGACATCTGGGGCTAGTTCTACAGCTTTGTTGTAATCAGTCAGTGCTGCTTGCAACTTATTCTGACTCACCCGCGAATTTCCCCGATTACTCCATGCTCCGGCATTAGTGGGAAATTGCTCAATAATCTTTGTCCAGTACTGTTCAGCCGTGACAAAATCACCCTTATCTGTGGCTGCAAACGCCTGATTTGCCCACTCATCCCCCTGTTCTAATTGCTCTTGAGTAAAGCCAGCTTGTGGAGATTGTGCCATGACTGGTGTACCCCAGCCAAACACAAGTAACAGACTCAGAACAATACCAATCAACTTAATCATCTGGATTTACCTGTCAAAATAGGGAATTGGGAATTGGGAATTGGGAATTGGGAATTGGGAACTTGTACTGAGCGAAGCCGAAGTATTGGGCATGGGGCATTGCTCCCCATCCCCCTATCTCCCCATCACCCCATCCCCTCATCTCCCCTGCCCCCTGCACGAACTAATCATCCTTTACTACAACAAAGACAACTGTTCATTAGGCGGCTTAAAATCCAAATGCTTGTATGCTGCCTTTGTCGCTACCCTACCACGGGGAGTCCGGCTTAAATACCCAATCTGCATCAAATAAGGTTCATAAACTTCTTCGATAGTTTGGGTATCTTCACCAGTCGCCGCTGCTATTGTTTCCAATCCTACAGGGCCGCCGTTAAATTGTTCAATAATTACAGTCAACATCTTGCGGTCTGTCCAATCCAAGCCGCGAGGGTCTACTTGAAATAGTGCCAATGCCTCGGCTGCAACGCTTTCGGTAATTTCTCCAGATGATTTTACTTCCGCATAATCACGTACACGCTTAAGTAACCTATTAGCAATACGCGGTGTACCTCGTGAACGACGGGCAATTTCTGTGGCACCATCCTCTGTAACTGGGGTTTGCAAGAATTGAGCGCTTCGCAATACAATCAAGCTGAGTTCGTCAACTTCATAAAAGCGCAGTTTTTGCACTAAGCCAAAGCGATCGCGTAGTGGTGAAGTCAAGGCACCAACACGAGTTGTCGCTCCTACTAGTGTAAATTTTGATAAGGGCACACTCCTGATGCGACTACTCGTGCCTTTGCCAATGGTAATATCTAAGCGATAATCTTCCATTGCTGGATAGAGTATTTCTTCTGTCATCCTTGACAAACGATGAATTTCATCCACAAATAGGATATCACCGGGTTTGAGGTTCACCAGCAGCCCAGCAATATCTCTAGGACGTTCTAGCGCTGGCGCACTGGTAATTTTATAATTTACTCCCATCTCCGATGCTAAAATCATCGCCATTGTGGTTTTACCCAAACCTGGCGGCCCATACAGCAGCAAATGATCCAGGACTTCACCGCGAGACTTGGCTGCTTTGATGGCAATATCCAGCACATCCTTGAGGTCTTTTTGCCCGATGTAATCGGCAAATCGCTGTGGTCGTATACTCTCTTCTTGCTTACCTTCATCAATAGCAGCTTCAGGTTGCAAAATATTTTCGTTGGACGGTGCTTTCGCCGACTCTCGGCGCTGCTTTGGTTCTCCGTTAGGTTCTGGAGGCTGTTTTTTCGAGGAGATGATCGCCATAATTCAGCTATTGACTCTCACTTTAGGACTATTTGAGCGCCGTTGATGCCGCAATTGCGACTCAACACGGTTGCGAAGATTTTCGTTTGGAAATACACGCGCCAATTTAAAATTTAAATTCCGGACAATTACCCAAAAATTAAAAACTTGTTATGTTATCTAAAAGAATTTTACCTTGCTTAGATGTGAAGGCGGGACGGGTTGTCAAAGGAGTTAACTTTGTAAACCTCAAGGATGCAGGCGATCCCGTGGAACTGGCAAAGGTTTACAACGAAGCTGGGGCTGATGAGTTAGTATTTCTGGATATTACAGCCACTCATGAAGACCGGGATATAATTCTTGATGTAGTTTACCGGACTGCTGAACAGGTCTTTATTCCGCTGACTGTGGGTGGTGGCATTCAATCCTTAGAAAATGTTAAAGCTTTGTTACGGGCCGGAGCAGACAAGGTTAGTATTAATTCTGCGGCAGTCCGCGAACCAGACTTGATCAATCGGGCAAGCGATCGCTTTGGTAATCAGTGCATAGTTGTTGCAATTGATGCTAGGCGCAGAACTGACCCTATTAATCCAGGGTGGGATGTTTATGTACGCGGTGGTCGAGAAAACACTGGCTTAGATGCTTTACTTTGGGCCCAAGAAGTTGAAAAACGAGGAGCAGGAGAACTACTAGTTACAAGTATGGATGCTGACGGCACTCAAGCAGGCTATGACTTAGGGTTGACAAGAGCGATCGCAGAATCTGTACAAATTCCAGTTATTGCCTCTGGTGGTGCGGGAAAATGTGAACACATTTATACTGCACTCACTGAAGGAAAAGCCGAAGCTGCATTACTAGCATCATTGTTGCATTACGGACAATTAAGTGTGGCAGAAATTAAAGAGTATTTGTGCGATCGCTCAGTGCCAGTAAGGTTATTATCTTGACTTGATAAACATTATTGAAAACTAACCACATCTACCTAAAGTTAGATACACTTGCAAGAAAGGGTGTTAACATTAATGTACAACTATTAATATATATTAACAAATATGTTGATTCCTATTTTATTATTTGATGTGGCATTGGTGGCGTGGTCGCTGCACCTGATGGAAAAAGCATATGCTAATAAAGAATTTTCTTTAATGCTGGCTGGTACATTGGTTGCTCTTGCTGCTGCTGCCATGTTAGTAGTTTACTTTTTGATGGGGCATTGCATGAGCTATTTGCTGCAAGTTTCTTAATTGGTGCTGAGTAGTAAATGCGATTCGTGACATTTAGCAGCGTCAAAGTTGACAAAATACTAAAATTGAGGCAACATAGATAATGCACTATAAGGGGTTATAGCTCAGTTGGTAGAGCGCTGCAATGGCATTGCAGAGGTCAGCGGTTCGAACCCGCTTAGCTCCATTTATTTAAGATATCTGTGGGTACTTCACTCTCTATTCCTGCACTGTTAATTAATTACAACGTTCAGGTAGAAGATGAACAACAAAATGATTCCTGATTATTTGAAGTTAATTCTTTCTAATATTTCTCTATAAACTTGGTCAAAAATTTTCTTTCTTATTAATCGCCCAAAGTCTTCATTATCGTTGATGCGTTTGAACATCTCAAAGTTACTATCAATCATAGTTTGGAGTACAGCATCAAACAAAGCATCATGAAGGAGTTGAACGTTACCGCGTGTGTTGACTTTGGCACTAGCTTGCAAGCTACCGTTAGCAACTAAACGTGTCTTGAGTTCTGCGAAAAAAACTCGGTCTGTATCAGAAAAATCTGTACCAAAACGTTGATTGAGTTCTGCAATAATTTCAGACAACGCCGCTTTTTCCGGGTCTGCTAATTCAGCTTGTTCTAGTTCAGCAAGTGAATCAAGCCGACGGATACCAGATTGCAGTGAAATTTTGCCGCTAAAGGTTTTCTGAATGCGATAGCTTTCCAAATCTACATGCTCATGAAGTCTTTGAGGCAGCTTTTCGTTTTCAGGCGGTAAAGCACGCACAAGGAGTCGCGCAAATAGATAAAGCCGCTCTAAATCACTATCCTTAAAAGTTATCACTTGAGATAAAAACCCATAGAGTCGGATAAATGATTGGAGCCGATGCTTAAATTCCTTTCTTGTGTCGGCTTCAGGAATGGAGCTATAACCAACTACAACAGCACGAATCAGGGGTTGAAGTTTACTTGCTTTTTCACCTTGTCGAAGATAAAGTTCAGCAATTTCCGCAGCTTGGTCATCGGTGTAGATGTTGAAGCTTTCTAATAAAGCCTGCAAGTCATATAACTTATTTGGATCACTTCCCTCACTGAGAATTGTTGTCTCATAATAAGGTTCAAAGGCATTTTGAATGTCGTCAGCATGATTAGCAAAGTCCAGCACCATTGTATTGGACTTCCGGGGATGAGTACGGTTAAGTCTGCTGAGAGTTTGCACAGCAGCCACACTACTCAAAACTTTATCCACGTACATCGTGTGCAGAAGGGGTTGGTCAAAGCCAGTTTGAAACTTTTCAGCCACAATTAAGAAGCGGTATTCTGGTTTGTTAAACTGTTCTGCTGTCTGTTTATCGGAGAAACCGTTCATTTGGGCTTCGGTATAATCTAAACCATGATAATCGACAGTACCAGAGAAAGCGACCAGTGCTTTGATTGGATAGCCTTGCTGCTTGAGGTATTGGTCAAATGCCTGTTTGTAAAGGACAGCGTGTAAACGGCTGCGAGTGACAATCATCGCCTTAGCTTGTCCGTTGCCTTTTTCATTTGGGATGAGATTGCAAGTATGTTCCCAAAAATGTTCCACCATGATGGCTGTTTTGCGGACAATGGTGTATTGATGCAAATCGACATAACGGCGTAGCAGACCGATAGCTTGACTCTTTTCATAGCGTGGGTCTTCAGAAGCAATTTTAAGTAGATTGAAGTAGGTTTCAAAGGTAGTGTAGTTCTGCAAAACATCTAAAATAAAACCTTCTTCAATTGCCTGCCGCATCGTGTACAAATGAAAAGCGCGGAAACTACCATTTGGTTGGGGTGTACCGAAAATTTCCAAAGTTTTCTGCTTGGGAGTAGCAGTGAACGCGAAGAAACTTAAGTTAGGCTGACGACCTCTTGCCTCAAGACTTCTATTAATCAAGTCTTCACCTGTTGGAGAATCTCTAGTTTCTAGTTGCTCTGCTTCCTCTAAACTTTGAACTCGTAAAACTTCTTTTAGGCTTTTGCTAGCTTCACCTGTTTGTGAGGAGTGAGCTTCATCTACAATGATGGCAAAGTTGCGTCCGATGATTTGATCTACCTGCCCAACAATCATTGGGAATTTTTGCAAAGTGCTGACAATAATAGCTGCTCTATTAACGAGAGCTTCGGCTAACTGCTCACTGTGTTTATCAATAATTGTGACTACCCCAGATGTCTGCTCGAACTGGCGAACTGTGTTTTGCAATTGCCGATCTAGGACACGGCGATCTGTAATGACAATTACTGAATCAAATACACGTTGATTCTCTGCATTATGGAGAAATGCTAAACGATGTGCCAGCCATGCGATTGTGTTACTTTTACCACTTCCGGCACTGTGTTCAATTAAGTAATGCTGACCAGCCCCATACTTACGCGCATGGGTTGTCAAGTTCCGCACGGCATCACGCTGGTGATAGCGGGGAAAGATTAGTTTCTCTCGCCGCGTACCATCACGGTCTTCAATGGCGAGGTGAATGAAACTACCAATGAGTTCCAGTACACTATCGGGATAGAAAATTTCTTGCCACAGATAGGCGCTAGCATAGCCTTTAGGGTTGGGGGGATTACCTGAACCGCTTTTGTATCCACGATTAAAGGGTAGAAAATAAGTACGCTTACCCTCAAGCCGCGTGGTCATGTAAACTTCATCATCATCTACGGCAAAATGGGCAAGGCAGCGTTTGAATTGTAACAAAGGTTCGCCTTTGGGGTCGCGATCCTTAGCGTATTGCTCACGACCATTGACCACGCTTTGGCCAGTCTGCTTGTTTTTTAGTTCAATAGTGAAGATTGGTAGTCCATTCAGAAACAGCACCATATCAATAGCATCTTTCGTTTCTACAGCACTGTAGCGACACTGATTGATCACGCTGAGAATATTTTTGCTGTATAGTACTTGATGTTCTGGATTGAGGCTGCTTACGGGTGCAAAGTAAGCAAGCTGGAAGTAACAACCATAGTCTTTGATGCCACGCCGGAAAACATCGAGAGTACCGCGTCTTTCTATTTCACGGGTTAGTCGGCTGAGAAATTTCTGTCGTACTGTTACTGTACCATGCTGTTTTTCTAGAGCTTGCCAGGTTTCGGGTTGGGTGGCGGTGATGAATTCTAATAACAGTTCCCAATCAAGGCATAAATTTTTATCGTAGTTAGATTTTTGGTCTTTTTGTTTAGAAATACGGAAGCGATAGCCGTAGGTTTGGCATAGGTAATCTACAATGTGGGCTTCAAAAGCTTTTTCAGAGATGTCCATAAGTAGGCTAATTGCAGGGTATAGGAAATTATTCCCAGAAAACAGCGATCGCGGACAGTCAGTAAATTTCGTTGAAGACCTCTAAATGTAGAATATTTTATGGGTAAAGGTTTTGCATGATTAAGGCTTGCCGGATTTGAACGCGAGTCAAATCATTCAGCTTTAACAGAAAGATTGTTGTTCGTCCGATCGCTGTTAACCCCACAATATAGCCGTCTTCTAACTTAAAATGATCAGTCCAGTTTTGCGATCGCGGATTAAACAAAGGTGTAATTTCTCCGTTGACAGGGTCAATGCTGGTGAGGTCTGAACCTTTGTAGCGATTACAAGACAAACAGGATAAAACCAAATTGTCTGCTATAGTCTGTCCCCCATGTTTAACGGCTACAACATGGTCAATCTCATGGCTATAGATGGAAAAGTTTTGCTGTATTAAGCAATATTCACATTTTCCTTGCGCCCGATCAACTACCTGTCGCCGTAGGGATGCTGAAATGTAGGGAGTCATGCAAAGTTTGAACTATCCGAGGTAGTTTTGATGGCGGAATAGGCTCTGACTTTCAGCATAGTCATCAAAGCATCAAGTTGTTCATACAAGTTTAATTCAGCAGTCTCAAAGGAACTGAGATTACCCTCGCGGTTTTTCTCAAGTAATGTTTGTAACTGAGCCTGCGATCGCTCAGAAACCTTGAATGCTAAAATTTGCTCATAGGTGGGACGGGTGACTAAAAAATCTAAAACTTCTAAATAGATAGGCGATGGCTGTGTTGAATTAGGGACAACATTAGAGGCAGTATCACCAAGCAAATTTGTAGTTATTAAGCGAGTTACCAGTTCAGAAAGTTGATTTTGAAACGGTTCTAAACGTTGAGCAAGCTCGTCTGAGATTTCAATGGTTAACTGTGGCATTGCGAGTTAATAGTTGAGTGGGTTGCGGTACATATATTATAGAAAGACTGAATTGTGGTATTGCTAAATTTTATTTATCTCTACGGTGTTCCCAATAAGAGATTGATTTGGTCTAGCTGTCGTTGCAGGATTTGAATTAATTGTAATTTGTCACTTTTTTCAGTTTGATGATTTCCCTTAGGACGCCTCATCCTGGTGATTTCATCTACACGCGCTTGGTGTTGAGCAATCGTATTTCTAAATTGTTCTTGCAAGGCTTTAAAAAAGCGATCGCTCACTGTATGTACTAAACTATGTTCAATTGCTCGCCGTTCTAAATCGTAGCGATGATCTCTTTTAAGTTGTTCTAATGCTTCATTGTAAGGTTGGCTGAGTTCTCGATGTCCAATTGATGAAGTTTGCTTGAGACGTAACACACCGATTTGACAGCGTACCGTGTGATTTTTCTTGATTTCGTCTGAAAATTTCGGAAATAAATGTTCCATCAAATCGAACATATCACATAAAGCACGCAGGCATTTTTCATCATTGATTGTCAATCCAGCTTGATGGTGATCGTGATAAAATTTGTTGCGAGTTTTGTGTCGATTTAAGGCTTCATCCAATAAAGTCCACATAGATGAAGTCGTCTGTCCTGCTGCTAGAGGAAACTCCTGTTTTGCTTCAGCGATGACATCCTGAAATTCTTTGCGGAGTTCAGGATTATTAGCACTCCAATGATTTAAGTCAGGGAAGTTATTGATTTGGTTTTGTAGGCTTGTTTGACTAGTTGGGCTGACCTGTCCCAATTTTTGACACAATTCAGCAAAATCAATTTCATCTTCAAAGAAGCGGGTAAGTGCTTTGTGTTGAGGCGATGATATCACGAGATTTGCAGTGACTAATGCTGATCTACATTGTTCACGACGTTCTAAGGTTTTCTCTTGGAGAAATGTCTTAAGTGCAAGTTCTAAAATATCATCAACTAGAATGTAAGCAGTTCTTACCCGCCCTGGTGCTGTGATGAAGTAAACTTCGTTAGTAGTCTGAATTAATTCAATAATATCATCTAATCTCGACATATTTATGCACTCTTCCTGTTCACTTCCTCACGCACATCTATTTTGCCTGTGACAGCAGCAGTAATTAGAGATTGGCGATATTTTTGTAACTCTTTTATCTGGGTTAAAAGTTTTTCTTTGAGTTCATGCAGTTGACGAAAACTTTTATTGAATTTATCTACAATTAGTTTCTGCTCTTGAAGTGGAGGTAATGGTAAAGTAAAATTATCCATACTTGCTTGAGAAATATTTTGCATTGAATCACTGGCACCTGAAGAATCACGTTCAAATTGATATCTTGCACATCTTGACTGCAAAAGAATGACAAAAAAATCAGGATCTACATCATCAACTGTTTTTAGACGATACAACTTATCACAGAGCAAAAGCTTTCTTTGAATAGTATGAACTTTTGCAACTGATCCTAATAATTCTTTTGTATTTGCACGGGATACTAAAATATCACCATTTTTTATTTCATATTGTAATTTCGGTTCAAGATTTACTGGTAAAGCCTTATGTTCTAATTCATTAAAGTTACCTCCGTTAACAGAACCAACTTTCAATACTCCCCATTCTTCCTCATCTGTTAAACGGTTTTCGCAAGCTGGACTCCATCCTTGCTCCAGATATTTGATCATGAATTTGAAACGCCTAACCTCCCAATGCTGTGGGATTTTACCGATCCAAGGGATACGGGAATCTTTCATTGGGACTGTGAAATCAAGCCCTTTTGTTATGGTTTGGGTAATTAGAACAACGCGTTTTTTCCTAAGCAGGTTAATTAATTCACGTTTTTTAGTAATCAAGGTATCGATACGGGTGGTTTCACAATCAAGGAAGGAAACAATAGATTGTTGCTCCCTCAAGGGTGGGATAGCAAGAGAAATATTTGCATATTTCTGCCCATTCACATTACTAATAGTAGATTGGATAATTGATATGCCAAGCCAATCTATAAAGGCTGTTGATTTCGTAAAATAAAAAATAAATCTTGGCAGATAACCTTCTCTTAAAGAGAAACGTACTAAATAGCCAGCAAAAGCACACTCACCATGTTTTTCTTTTGAGTAAATAAAGGAACGCCCTATGGTTCCACTTCTAGATATCAAAATATCTCCATCAGCTAGTTTATAATCTGTAACTTTAGAAGGCTCTAAAAAGACTGCATTATCAGATAATAAGTTTCCAAAGTCATCAATATCAGTTGTTCTTAAAAAACGTACACCCTCCTCTAAATAATTTTCAGAAGATTCATTAGCACCATAGTTAGCAGCACGCCAACAAATATGCTTCAGACGTATAACTTTCCAATGAAGCGGTATCTCGCCTAACCATTCCAAACCTGAAGACTTGTAGGTTGAGTAAGGTTTATATCGTTTCATACTTCCGCCTTCAACAAAGTGGCAATTTCCGCTTCCAACTTGGCGATTTTTTCTTCAATCACCTCTAAAGGTTCTGGTGGCTGATACTTATAGAAATAGCGGTTAAAACTGATTTCATAACCAACTACACCCGTTCGCCCATCCTTTTCATCTTTAAATTTCTCATCAATCCACGCATCCTCAACATAAGGCTTCACCTCACGGGCAAAATAATCATACACATCTTGCTTAAGCGGCACATCTTCGTCGTAAATTGAACGTCCCACAGGTTGAGGCTGCTGGCGACGGGTTTGCAGAGGAACATTTTCATAATCCCGCAAATCTGGATCGGGTTCATAACCGTCGCCTTTTTTCGCTGGGACAGCTTCAGCATTTTCATCACGTTCTGTAAGTGCTTTGAGAATGGCGTTTTTAACAGGTTCTTTGAGCTTGAATGGTTTAAGCGTCTTTTCTAACAAAGGTAAAAACTGTTTCGGGTTGGTGATAACATCAGTAGGCAATTTTTTTAGTGCATTGATAATTGACTCTTGTAATGCTTTTCCTGCTTCAATATCCGCCTGCTGGTCTTCTTGTTTCTTTTTCTTGCTTTCTGCTAACGCTGTAAAACCAGACTGTTCCCGCAGACGAGCGAGACGTTCTGGCGATGCACTAAAATTCCAACGTAGGGGACGTTCTACCCGAATACGACGATAGCCAAAATCCTCATTGTCAAAAATGCGGCAGTTGTCACCCGTAGAAAAGATATGGTAAATATTGGCAATCTCTTCGTACTGCTCTGGGGTAATTTCATTGCGCTTATTGCCAAGGCTCTTTCGCATTTTTTGGTAAAAGTCCACCGCATTTACAAGTTGGATTGTACCTTCTCGTTTCTTGTTTTTACGATTAGTCAGCACCCATAAATACGTACTGATACCAGTGTTATAAAACAACTGATCAGGTAAAGCGACGATACCTTCTAGCCAGTCATTTTCAATAATCCATCGCCGGACATTACTCTCTCCACTTCCCGCATCTCCTGTAAACAGAGGTGAACCATTGAACACGATTACTAGACGGCTTGGCTCATCTGTGGTCATCTTGTTTAACATATGCTGAAGAAATAGCAATGAGCCATCATTAATGCGTGGTAAACCTGCACCAAAGCGACCATCAAAGCCTTTGGTTTCATACTCGCGCTTGATGATGTATTCTACTTTCTTCCACTCCACCCCAAACGGCGGATTCGACAGCATATATCGAAATCGGTTCTCAGGATAGCCATCTTCACTAAAACTGTTTCCAAATGTTAGCCTGCGTGGATCTTCATCCTTAAGCAAAAAATCAGATTTAGCAGTTGCAAAAGCTGTGGGGTTAATCTCTTGCCCAAAAAGATGGATATTTTGAGGTTTAATTTCTTGATTGCGGTTCAGTATATAATCCTTCGCTTCAGTGAGCATTCCGCCCGTTCCGCAAGCAGGATCGTAAATTGTAAGAATCGCATTCGGTTCAGCAAGAGCCGGATCATCTTCACTAAATAACAGTCGTACCATCAAATGAATTACTTCGCGGGGCGTGAAGTGTTCCCCCGCAGTTTGATTATTGTCTTGATTGAATTTATAAATCAGGTGTTCAAATATGCGCCCCATTTCCAGATTGTTTACGTCGTCGGGATGCAGGTTTATTTTAGTAAATTCATCAAAAACAATAGCGAGGAGATTTGAAACTTGTAGGCGTGATATTTGACGGCGAAAGTCAAATTTTTCAATAACATCTTGTACGTCTGGGCTAAAGCCATTTATGTAGTTAACTAAATTTGTCGCTAGATTATTGCGATCAGATCGTAGACGTTCCCAGTAATATTCTGATGTGTTGTAGACAGGAGAATTACCTGCTGCTGACCGCAGCACTGTATCTAACTTGTCCAGCTTGCCATGATATTTATTGTAAGCTTCGCGCACTGCATCACGGTTGTTTTCCATTGCTTGATCAAGCCGTCGCAGAACTACCAACGGTAAAATGACATCAGGATATTCTCGACGCTGATAGTCGCCTCTGAGTTTGTCGGCGATGCTCCAAATAAAATCGGCTTTTTCTTGGAAATTGTTCACGGGTCTTTATCGTCTCACAAGGCTGCAAGTGAGAATGGTACACTGAAAGATGATAATTGCTTTCAAATTATACACAAAGTATTACGTGAACAATCTTTAAATATTAATTCTCTAATTTCTTATTATGTGTAAGTTTGAAAATTTTTCTCAAAAATGGATGAACAGCCCATAACCAAATATAATGTTAAATTTAATACGTAATCAGCAAATACTGTATGGCTCCTCAATAGACATATTCGATTATTGTAATATTTCGATTGATAGTCAGTAAATGCTTGTTGAGGAAGTTTTTTGCCGTGATGCCTAATGGGAACCCGCTACGCATTTACGCTCTTAGGATTGCTATAGGATTTTAAGCGGATCTTGGGCAACAATTGGTTATTGTCTTGAAAAACCTCTAGTTGTAGCAATTTGGGTTTTTCTCCACGTTGGGTTTGTCGATTACACGATATTACTCTTTTCACGATCGCTAAAGACTAAAGTTAGATAAATGCTTATTTATATAAATTAACAATTTTTTACGGAAAGCGTATCTTTCAATTTGGTCTTCCGGAAATGTTATGCTTGCAAATTCATTATTTCCAGAAAAGAGCGATCGCTAATATTCAGTAAATTTCGTCATCTTTTACAACTGTACTTGTATTAATGTTTCCAAGAGCGATCGCCAAATGATCAAATTAGTTCTTTTGGTTGAGTTCCGGCTCACCTTGAGGATGTGCATTTTCGATATGTTGGATTAAACTTTCAGCCATTTCAACAGCAATCAAAATCAATTGCTGTTCCATTTTTCCATAGCCTCCCTCATCACTAACCTGTGAATAAATATGAGGATTAGATAGCATACCTGCTAACAATTGGGATGCAGTTTGTTTCAATTCATAAACTTGGAAGTTCATAGTTAGTAATGTTTGCTCAACAGGTTAAAGTACAGAACTTATATCATCTCAAAAAGTCAATAAGGGACTTCCAACTAAAAAATATCCCAATGTTCACAGTCAACAGTCAACAGTCAACGGTCATCAGTCATCACTTATCAATCAACAACTTCAACCGCGAGAATTTATTTTCTGGAAGTCCCTAAGGGCGTTACTTACTCAGCAATGGTTGATCAATCTTTGTTGCTTTTGCCAGTAGCTTGCAAACTTCTTCATCTGTAGTTTGTGGAAAGTTTTCATACCAACGACCTACACTATAAAAAGGGTTGGGTGTCGCACAACAGACAATTTTTTCTACCTTAGCTTGCAAATCTTCGTAGGTTTCAGTCGCCGCGACTGGGACAGCAACCACGATACTAGCAGGTTCTTGTTTTCGTAACGCCACCACAGCAGCCCACATGGTTGCACCTGTTGCTAAACCATCATCTACCAAAATAACTGTCCGTCCCCCTAACTCTGGAATGGGGCGATCGCTTCGATAAAGTCGTTCTCGTCGCTCTAGTTCTTGTCGTTCTTGCTCTACAATTCGGGTGATTACTTCATCGGAAATATTGAGTTGATTGACAATATCTTGATTTCGTACTTGTACACCGAATGGTGCGATCGCTCCCATTGCCAATTCCTGATCGTCCGGTACACCCAATTTGCGAACCACAAGCACATCTAAAGTAGCATTTAATGCTTTAGCAACTTCAAACGCAACGGGTACACCACCCCTCGGTAAAGCTAACACCAGCACATCTGGAAGGTTGGCATAATTTGCTAACTCTCCAGCCAATAATTGACCCGCCGCTGTTCGGTCTTGAAATAGCATGGTGTTAAGCTCCTGCTAGTTATTCCAGAAAACACTTTTTACGTATTAACATTTATTTGCCCTCGACTTCCCGCATCAAATAATGCATTGTATTCTGATGGAAGTTGAGAACGAATATCATTGATCTCACCTGGGCTAATAGCCTCCCTCAATACCTCAATCACTACGCGGGCATGATAAACTGCATCTGGCAGTTCTACACCTTCTCGTTGACTGATTCGCTGAAAAAATTCATCTAATGAAAAGCGTGTTCCCATGCCTGCGTATTCGTGTTACAAATAATTTGCAATTCCTTTAGGAAGCTGGGCAGCGGCATTGAAAGGCTCACCTCCAGCTAACCGTTCAGCTAAAGTTTCTAAAGTAGCACGGGTTGCCACTTCTGCGTCACCCCGGGAACTCAGGCGGGCACGATTTTGTACCTGTCCAATAAACTCATCGTGTTGCATTTTCCCTCCAAATTTATCTCAATGCATGACTTATTATGGTTGCTGATGCTAGTCAATGAGTTCTTAGTGCTGTCTTTTAGTTTATAAACTGATCATAGAAAGCCATTTATCATGTGTCCTCTGACTAACGAGGCGACATCTTCAATCTAGTAATCTACCTAATGGATGAGTTACTATATTTACTTAATATTTTGGTGCAAATACCATAACATAAGATATATTTACTGGTTTTTAAGTAACTATTGATACTTAAATACTTATTTGTTTAAAATATGAACTTTACTATCAAGGGATCAAGTAGTATTTACATCTGAAGCAGTTACCGTACATCTCCTAGTTTCTCATTGAAACTAATCCAGTGCCATGATCGATAAATACTCTCAGACTCTTGCAGTGTCCTGCTTACCGCTGAGTATATTTGTATTGCTTAGCAGCGTGACTATTAAGCCCTTACAAGCCCAAGCGATTAATAATACCCAATTAGCCAACAGCAATTTGATCTTGTCGCAGCAAAATCCATCACCCTCAGATGTACCACCGCAAGATATTCAACCTGTTTTGCCTTCTCCTCAACCTTCACCCCAACTACCAGAACAACTTCCGCCACCAGCAGAACTACTCCCACCCTCAACTCCAATTCCCACACCTGATGAGCCATCATCTGACAAAATTCCCCAAACTATCATTGTGGAACGGTTTGAAGTTGTTGGCAGTACGGTATTTAGTTCGCAAGAGTTAGCCAAAGTTACTGAGCAATTTACCAAAAGACCCATCTCTCTAACCGAACTTTTTCAAGCGCGATCGCAAATTACCAATTTATACCTGCAAAAGGGCTATATTACTTCTGGTGCCTATATCCCACCTCAAACAATTAAGTCCGGTGTGATCAAAATTCAGGTGGTCGAAGGTAAATTGTCAGATATCCAAATAAGTGGCACCAGGCGACTAAACCCCAATTATGTACGCAGTCGCCTCAAAATAGCTACCTCACCCCCTCTCAATCGAGAGCGTCTTTTATCAGCACTGCAACTGTTGCAACTGAATCCTTTGATTGAAACCGTGAATGCTGAATTGTCGGCTGGTTCACGCCCTGGTGCAAGTGTGCTAGAAGTCAAGATTGCAGAAGCACAATCCTTCAGCACCCAAGTAATTTTGGATAACGGGCGATCGCCAAGTGTTGGCAGTTTTCGACGCCGGCTACAAGTCAATGAAGCCAACTTGTTAGGACTAGGAGATGGTTTGAGTCTCAGCTACACTAACACCGATGGTAGCAACGCTTTGGATACTAGCTATACGTTGCCGCTCAATCCCTATAACGGGACGCTCTCCTTTTACTTTGGCACTTCATGGAGCAATGTTATCGAACGTCCTTTTAATGTCCTAGACATTGAATCTTCTTCTCGCTACTACGAACTGACATTCCGCCAGCCAATTGTTCAAACTCCTAGGCAAGAATTTGCCCTTGGCATCACAGCTTCTCGACGGGAAAGTGAAGCCTCTTATATCGATGGAGATCGAATAGCTTTTCCTTCATTGGGTGCTGACGATGAGGGACGCACGCGTATATCTGCGTTGCGGTTTTTTCAGGAATGGACATCTCGTAACAGCCGCGAAGTCATTGCCCTACGTTCTCAATTCAATTTAGGCACAGGTGCATTTAATGCCACAATTAATTCAGTCCGTCCGGATAGCCGATTTTTTGCATGGCAGGGGCAAGCACAATGGGTGCGCCTGTTAGCTCCTGATACTTTATTGCTTTTACGTGCAAATACCCAAATATCATCTACTTCACTATTACCTTTAGAGCAGTTTGGCTTGGGTGGTTTGGACAGTATCCGGGGCTATCGTCAAGATTTATTATTGACGGATAATGGCACTTTTGCTTCTGCTGAAGTACAAATACCAATTCTCCGCTTGCCCGAAACAAATAGTATTATCAAATTAGCACCATTCGTAGATTTCGGTGTTGCCTGGAATAATTCAGCCCCAAATCCAGACCCTAACACCCTAGCTTCTGTTGGTCTTGGTTTGCGCTGGACACAAGGCGATCGCTTCAGCGCCCGTCTGGACTGGGGCATTCCTTTAATATCTGCGGAATCTGACGGAAGATCATTGCAGGAAGATGGGGTGTATTTTTCTTTGTTTTACAATCCATTTTAAAGTCTTGAATTTGACTTTTTGAGTACTTGAATCCTCATTTTAGGGAGTAGTGTAAGCTGTCTTGCATCTAAATTGGACTAACGGCATTACCTTTGTTTTTGATTTTTCTCTCCTATTTGATCACAAGCTCTCCTATATTTCAATACGGTTCAGTTAAGGCTACGCAGTGCTTAGAATAAGGAAGATATGAGGCTTTGTTATTGTCCCAGTACCTCTGTGTTTTACTTTTTTTGAGCGAAATTTTGATACAGGTTTTTTCACAACTCTTGGGTTACTTCTATGAATCCTTTGAGGTAAAACTTGATCAAGAATCTCTAGAGTTAACCAACTCAAAAAAAGGGAAGTTCGTGTGGTTCCAAACGCTGGAATTTAGGAAGGGCACGGCGAATAACTCGCAATGTTCCTGTGAAACTTAGACGCAAGGGCGCAACGTCTACGCTGGTGGCAGCTTGAAAAATTAACAACCGGATAGCCCAATGTCCTAATAATAAACCGTAAATTTCTTGCACCACTTCTCGTGGTTTTTGAGAACGAATATGAGTTTTTCGTCCTAGAAGATGTACTTTGAGTTCATCAATCGTATTCTCGACTTCCCAACGTTGATGGTACTCACAAGCTAGTAACTGTGCTGGAAATTTTACAATGTCTAATCAGCTCGTAATTAAACGATATTTGATTTGTTCTTCTGGGTTATCAAGATTCTCAATTGTGTACTCAATGACTCGTACTTGTATTGGCTCAAAACCTTTTTTTCTCAGTTTGCCAGAAGGATAAATATAACTTAAATAAGACCCATCCTCTAAAGCTTCTTCGTTTAAAAATTTCACGTTAGCAGGTATTCTTCCTAAATAATCACAACCCTTGCTTACTGTTGCTTGTACCATAGCGTAGGAGTGCAAACCTCTATCCCACATTAACAACATTCCGGATGTTACTGAGCGTAATAATTTTAGTGATCTAACTCGTTCTCCAATCTTATATGGGCACATTAAGGCATCAAAAATTAAATGTGTCCCTGCCTCTACCAAAATAACTAATCTAACTTTGGGAAATGCCGCTTGTGTACCAGGACGACTACCCGGACGACCAAAAACCCTTGCATTTTCATCACTATCTGGGATATCTAAGCAAGTTCCATCAATCACTACAATTCTTAGTCCGTTTAGAAAACTTCCAATTGTTTCGCTGTTTCCCATTGGTCGCACCAACTGATGAAACAATTGCGTCATTACCCCTGCACCTAGTCGCTGTCTGGCTTGGGTGATAGCTGATTTACAAGGGATACGCCAATATTTACCAACTTTTACCCATGCCTCTGAAAGACCATCAATGAGATTTTTTAGTACATCTCGCATTGAATCTCTCGACCACAGGCTCATTGCTATTATTAGACAAATGACCAGATGTGCTGGTAACGAACGATGCCGTTCCTCTTCTACTTTAGTTTTAGCGATCGCTTGTTCGATTGAAGTTGCTGGAATAGCGACCTCTATTGCTTTGAATATCTCCGTACTTTGTATCTTGGGAGACACTAATGAGAATTCTTTGAGATGCACCGTGCTTGATTTCCAATTTTGGAAACAATGCCTATTTTACAGCTATTCTAGCCTTAACTGAACCGTATTGTCCTATATTTAGGAATTTATTTAAACTAATATCAAGTTCGGCTACTTACTTACGATATAGTCGGTTTGCTTGGTAATAGGTAATGGGTAATGGGTAATGGGTAATGGGTAATAGGTAATGGGTAATAGGTAATAGGTAATGGGTAATAGGTAATACACAAAACCAATTACCAATTACCAATTACCAATTCCCAATTACCGACCTCCACAGATATCATAAGTGTTTAAACGGACATGATGTGAGTTATATTTATGTTTATTTCCGCCGACTGTGGACTGTTGACAACTCTAACCTTTATTTAGTGTGCCAGTTGCGTAAATCCTAATTATAGGAAAATTTTCGGTATCTACTCAGGCGATCGCTTGGAAAAAGGGACAAGGGATTGGGGACTGCGAAGAACTTCTCCCCTTGCTCCCCCTGCCTAATTAGAAGCGATATCCCAATCCGGCTTGGAAACTGACGGCATCAGCATCACTGTTTCTGTAAGCATCAATCCCCCATTTAGCATCACCATAGGCGATGATATTTTTGCTAACTTGTGATTCGGCACCAAGGGTGATTACGGGTGCATTTTCATTGCCCAATGGGGTATTTTTTCCTTCATCCGTCACAAAGGAGTATCCACCACCAAAGTAAACGTTAGTGTTGTTGGCGATGGGTAAATCATAAGTTACTACAGGCATAATTGCCGTAGCATCACCACCAAACAGAACCGCACCCCGAACTGAAACAGGTGCATTAGGAATGGCGTACCGTCCTTGAACATTGCCACCAAATTGAGCATCATCATTTCCTTGTCCACCACTGGTTGCACCAGCAGCAATACCAGCACCAATGTAGTTGCCGTTGGTACCAGCTGTTTGAGCGCCAGCAATTCCAGCACTAAAGATAATAGAAGCTATAGTCAGCGCAGAAGCCGCTAAAGTTTTCAGTTTCATAGGTTTCTCTTTACTAGAATTAAGTGCAATTAATCTTCTCTAGTACTAGAATCACCTTTTTAACCCGCTTTCACCCTCCTGCACTTGGTTCACCCGAAGGGGTAAAAATTTTTCACCCACTTGGGTGTACCTGAAAAAGTATTAAGGATAAAGCCTGAAAGATAGAAATTTATTCTTCGTTAATCACTCTCTAAGAGGTTGTTTGAAAAGCCTTGGCAACTGGAAGTCGCGCGCATGTGGCGCGCGTCTGTCGGGAAACCGCGCTCTTCGCAGTGGCTTGGCTACACGAGACTTTACCCACGCAGGTGGGTTCAAAACCCTTGATTTTTCATGAGTCCGCGCAAGCGGTGAGTCCAGCGCTCTTGGTAGGGTTTCCCGACCCAGGGGACTGGCGATCTCAAGAGCGATCTTCGACGCTCGTAGCGTCACCCGAAGGGACGAGAGTTTGTGTAGTAGCGAATTATATTCGCCCAATACTTTTCAAACATCCTCTAACTACAATAAGCCAAGTTGCTCAATCTAGGAGTATTTACTAAGTCAGTATTGACTATCCAACCATTACCGGTTAATTCACCGGGAAAACTTCTAGAAAGGTCGAGTTCTACCCATATATAATTTTCCGATCTGTAGGACTTAATTACATTACCTGTTGTCAAGTTCACAAACACTGTTGTATTTGGGTAAAGTGTTGTGATGTAGGTTCCTCTTGTACTGGGTTCACGACGTATAATAATTTCAGGTCGTACAATTTGCCGACAGACGTTATTAATAGTCGGTCTATTCCAGGGTTTTTGCTCACTGTTATTTGTCTCACAATACTTGAGTGCAGCGGTTTGAATAAACCCAGAAGCAGGAGATTGAATTCTGACAAATCTGTCCCCATTAGCCGGGATATATGCTAAAGAAACCTTTGTATTTGCAGAGAATATTCTGATAGCGTTAGATGATGTTGAGGGTTCTTGAAAAATTGGAGTATCTACTTTAGTTGCACGACAACTAGCCGATGAAGAATTGGAGGGATTTTCTTCTATTTGAGCTAACACAGGTAAACTTAGAGCAAAAGTAGCAATATTTACTAAACTAAAAATATACAATATTTTATTAAAGTCCACGTTTTTTCCTCAATATCACTCTTGAAAGAGTGCAAAATAGACAGGACTTACGCAACTGGCACACATATTTTCTGTGATGGCAGTCAATAGGAGCCAGCGCGTTGCGGTGAGGCAGTCCGGTCTTGGGGTCTCCCCAAGTCGAGGAACTGCCTCACCCGAAGGGAGGTTCCCTCGTTGATTGCGACTGGCGTTCAATAGTCAAGGGTAAAAAGTCAAGGTTTTTGGACTTTTGACTCTTGACTTTGGACGATTTTTGTCAAAAATATATGACAATGCGCGTAAGTCCTAATAGATTGCAACTCTCAGCTAAAACACATCTAAATTGCATAATTATTTGTGTAGGTCGTTGACCGATGACCGATGACTGATCACAGTCATCATTTATCAGCCATCAGGAGCCAGCGCCGTAGGCGGGTTTCCCGACTTGAGGCGACTGGCGTTCAACACAATTAGATTATGCAATCTTGATGTGGGACAGCTTATCAACTCTGACGTGAAAATATTTTACAACTGTTAAGGGTATTATTATTTACTAAAAAAATATCCCACTGTTTACAGTCAACAGTCATCAGTCAACAGTCAGCAACTTGAACCGGGATAATTTATATTAAGTTCGGCTAATTACTTACGATATAGTCGGTTTGCCTGGTAATAGGTAATTGGTAATTGGTGATTGTTTTTTACTATTACCCATTACCCATTACCCATTACCCATTACCAACCCCCACAGGTATCATAAGTGTTTAAACGGACATGATATTATTTGTTGGAGTTCCCTTACATCCTTCACCCTTTAGCCTTGAAAAAGCGCGATCGCATACGATCCACAAAAATATTGACTTCTGGGATTTTCAGGAATGAAGCGATCGCTGCAAATACCACAATCCCCACTAAACCAGATATGCTTAACTGCAACAGTAGAATCAGTAAACCTTGTTTACCTAATACCTGCTGACAACCAACCAGAGTAGCGTAGCTTGCTATGCCAGAGATGATACTACCCGCAGTTAAACCGAGAATTGGCATAGCCCACTCACGCCAAGGTAAACCATTCAGCTTGCGATCGAGCAACCACAACAGCATCAACATTGAGCTACAATTGACACCCACTGTTGCTAACACTAAACCAGGGGCACCAAAAGGTTTAACGAAAATCCAATCGAGTGCAACATTGAGTAAAATGTTAAAAATACTAATACGAAAAGGTGTCTGTCCATCACCCAAGGCGTAAAACACCCGCACCAAAACATCACGCCCCAAATAAGCAAACATGCCGATACCGTAAGCAACTAGTAGCGAAGATACCAACTGTGTAGCATCTTGCTTAAAAGCACCACGCTCATATATTACCTGTACAATCGGTACAGATAAAACCACCATTAATGCCCCTAGAGGTAGCATAGTAAAAGCGGTGAGTAATAAACCCTGGCGGATGCGTAATTTTAAATCTGGCCAATTTTCTGGTTCGGCAAGTTTGGCAAATATCGGTAACAGGGGCAACAAAATAATATTAGAAATAATTCCTAAAGGTGTTTGCACCAGCAAATTGGCATAGTTAAAGCCAGCCGCAGCACCAGGAATTGGACTAGCAAAATAGAGGTCTGTGGCAACATTAATTGGCATCATCCCGGAGGAAATTGTTGCCGGAGTCATGATTCTAATTACTTCTTGGACACCTGGATATTTAAAATCAAATCGCAACCGTAATGTGCCCAATCCTAATCGCCATTGAACAATTAATTGCACCAACCACTGAAGGATTGCTCCTACCAAGGTTCCCCAAGCTAATATCATGCCACCGATGAAAGCGTATTCTGGCTTAATAATGTCCTTGCCGTATTGCAAAGCTAAAATACCAATACCTGCGACAACAGTAACACTTGATAATAAAGGACTAATAGAGAGTAACCAATATTGATTGGCTGTATTCAGAGTTCCAAAGCCGATACCAATTAATCCTGAAAATAAAGCCATTGGGGCCATGATTCTGAGCTGTTGAATAGCGATCGCTCTGGTTGTCGGTTCCAAACCGTGACCGACAATATCAACAATCTCATCTGCCAAGAAAATCTGAGCAAACGTCACCAACAACAGCAATCCACCCACCAGTGTTGTCACCGTTTCCACCAAGGGAGCCGCTTCTTGTTGCTTGCGCCTGGCTAAAACGCTGACGATCGCACTGTGTAATGGGCCATTCACGCCACCCAGCAGTATTAAGAGAAAGCCTGGGATAATATAGGCGTAGCTGTAGGCTGTAGCAGCAGCACCAACACCAAAAGCAGCTGCGATCGCTTGCTGTCGTATTAAACCAAAAACTTTACTAATTAATGTGGCTGCGGCAACAATACCAGCAATCCCGGCGAATGAACGAGAGGGTTTTTGCTCTTGATTAGTCACGAATAATACCTGACAACTCTGCTAGAGTGCATATTTCTGGAACATTTAACCTGAAATCCTAAGGGATATCAGGCAAATTAGTTATTAAATTTTAATCTGAATATGGAAAATCTTGTGGGGTGGGCATCCTGCCTGCCTTTGTATACTTCACTCAGGTGAAATGTGCTGTAAGTCCGCCCGTTGCTGTAACGCTTGATATTGCGTGATGGCTATGCTATGAAGCACTAAATTAATTGCAAGCGATAAAAGCTTTAATATTATGTATTCGGCTTCTTCGTGAAAATAATCGCTGTAAGCAACTTGTGTAAATAAAACATTTTCTGTATTAGTTAATAACTGAAGATAATATTTATATGTTATTTTGCCATCTTGATCAGTCTCTTTTTGTTTTTCTAAACGAGTTCCAATTAATCCATAAATTTGTTTTTGGCTTTTTTGATGACCAAAAAAATCAAGTTCTACCAGTTTACATATTACTGATGAAGTTTTTTGCTCAATACCTGCGCTAACACTTGAAGTATGTAAATTTTGAGGAACGCGATCGCAATTAAGTTGTGTGACAGGTATAATCTTGAAAGTAGCACATAAAAATATTACACCTATTTGTCCAATAAACAACCCAAGAAACCGAAGTAACTTGGGTTGGATAGTAAAGTTAAGTTTCTTTTGCGTTTGCTCATGAATTTTTATATTTTGACCTTTAAGTAAATACCAAAATAAACCCAAATTGAAAATTAATAATGCATATCCTAATAAAGAGACTTGATTTTCCATGTTTAGTCAAAAAATATCACCATTGCTCAGCTATTCATAGAAATAACCTAGCGACATCCTAAACTATCTCGCGTTGACACACCCGTAACAGGATTTATCCCATTTGCTTTTTCACACAGTAGGGACACTTGATAGCGGTCAATCAAAGCATCTGTAAAATCAGCACCAGAAATGTCAGCATCATAAAAGCGGCTGCGTGTCAAAGTTGCTTCTGTAAAAATGGCATTTTTCAGGTTTGCACCATCCAAAGTGACACGATCAACTAAAGCACCAGTTAGATCTGCACCTTCTAAATTGGCTTTTAATAGAACTCCCTTAGTCAGAATTGCGTTGGTTAAATTTGCTCCTTGGAAATTTGCACCCCGCATTTGGGCAGCGACAAAAGTCCCGCCAGCGAGGTTAGCGCCCTGAAAGTCACGATTCTCTAGATTTATGTTGCTGTAGTTGATTGAGTTTAATTGAGCAAAAGCGGGTTTGGGATTAATAATTATCCAAAACCAAGCCAAAAGCAAAATTACAACTAAACTAAACAATTTGAGTAAAATCTTTTTCATAACTTTATTTTTTTGTCAGTTGTCAGTTGTCAGTTGATAGTTGTTGCTAGTTTTTTTACCAACTACTGACTACTGACCACTGACCACTGACTATTTCCAATCTTTCCCAATACGAATTGTGATGTCCGATTCCAAATCACCAGTAGCCGCCACCTCTAGTTGACCTAAGCCGAGAATTTTTTGCAGTTCAATTCCTGGCTGTTGCTTTCCTTTGCGAAGGATAATCTGAGTTTGGCGTTGGGTATCCGGCCAATCCGATACTGTGTAAATATTTTTAAAGCCTTTCTGTTTTAGATAGGCAATAACTTTTTCAGTAACTTGAGGTTGATTAGAAGCATTTTGAATAGCAATTTTGAGGTTGGAAACTGGACGCGGATCTTGTTTAAGACCAGGAACGTCTACCCCAACATAATTATTCAATAAACTTTGTTGTCCAGTTAAATTTAGCCAATAACTATCGGGGTCTTTGCTCAAACGGCTGAATATACCAGGCAACATGGTCATTTGGAAATTATCCCGCTCTAAATTTATGGAATAATTCACCAAAGCCATCATTTCTTCTATCTTGAGGTTTGTGTCAAAATATTTCCGCATGATGCGGGTTAATTGGGGCAACCTGGGTAAAACAGTAGGACTATTAAGGCGTTGGAGTAATGCCGCAAAGAGCGCTTGCTGTCGCTGCACTCTTGGTAGATCCCCTTGTCCTGGTTCGCGCCAGCGCGCAAACTGTTGTGCTTGTTCGCCGTTGAGGGTTTGCCAGCCGCTAACTAAATTCATCGGCTGTCCACTGCTAGAGTCTCGATATTCCATTGTTTCAGGAACAAAGACTTCTACACCACCTAACTGATCAACTAACTCCCTAAAGCCACTGGTGGAGATCCGGACGTAGCGGTCAATAGGCGCATTGTTGAGGGTACGGCTGACTACCCGTGCTGCTAAGACTGGCCCGCCTTGGGAATTGGCATCAGATACCTTAGTTAATCCCTTTTCTGGGATGGCGATCATTGTATCCCTAGGAATTGAAAGTACCCGCATGGATTTGTCGCTGGGGTTGAGTCTGACCAGCAACATGCTGTCGCTTTTGCCTGCAAAACTCTCTGGTGAGCCATCGACACTACCGCTGACTGGTTCAATCCCCATAATCAGGATATTCATCGGTCGTGATAGCTGGTATTGGGAAATTTTACTCCATAATTCCCCTGGCAATGGCATTTTTTGGTCATTTTTACCAGCAAATCCTAATTCTTCATCTGTTTGGTCTAGATTGCTCCATAAAGGTGTCCACAGCGCCAACGTTGATACCAACAGCCCAGATAAGACAATGCCGACGACAACCGTCAAAATCCACAGTAGCCATCGAGGCATGGTTAAGCCCAACCTCTCGTAAAGCTCGTTGGGGATAGCACCCACAGACTCTACGACACTACGGCGGTTATTTGCTTGCTGTTGTGCTGCTTCTAGATCTGAAGCTGGTACTGTTTGCAGCGTTCCTTGAGTTTCTGGTACTTGTATTTGCTGAGGTTTTACCTCCAGATCCAATTCTGGTATCTGTTGAGGTGTAACCTGATTTTCCGACCATTGAAATTGTTTAATCACTATTATCTCCCCACTCAACCACTCCCTAAAAGTATGTTAATGCAAGCTAGAAATCTTGCCAGAGGAAAAGCTCACTGTACACTATGTATTGTTCTTCAGTATGGGTGTATGACAACATGAGTACTTCTTTGTTCCCAGTAATCCTTGCCGGAGGCAAAGGTGAACGTTTTTGGCCCCTAAGTCGCCAAGATCGACCTAAGCAATTTTTAAGTCTTGATGGTAGCTCTAGAAGTCTATTACAAGCAACTGCCGATCGACTGTTATCCATCGGAGGAGCCTGGGAGTCCTTGTGGGTGATTACCTCTAGTCAGATAGCTGAAGGGGTAAGACAACAGCTACCCGAACTACCATCTCAAAATTTATTGGTTGAGTCGCAGGGTAGAGACACTGCCGCAGCCGTTGCTTGGGCAAGTTTGGAAATCAAGAAGCGTTACGGAGAAGACGCTATCATCGGCTTTTTTCCCTCTGACCACTGGATAGCTAACGAAAAGGCGTTTGCACGTACCTTAAATGCTGCTACTGAGCTGGCGGCAACCACAGAAGCGATTGTCACATTGGGGATCAAACCTACTTTCCCATCAACTGGTTACGGCTACATTGAGCAAGGCGAAAAAATTGGTAGCTTTAATGAGTTGCCAGCTTATCACGTCAACCGCTTTACTGAAAAGCCCAACCTGGAAACAGCAGAAACTTTTTTATCTACGGGTCGTTTTAGCTGGAATAGCGGCATGTTCGTGTTTCGGGCTGGGGTGGTTCTCAAGGAATTACACACCCATGCTCCAGAAATCATTGAACCTTTAGAACAACAGGGGCCTGATGTCTATCCCCAGTTACCTAAGAAGAGTATAGACTATGCACTCATGGAAAAGACTACTCTAGCATATGTCTTACCAGTAGAGTTTGGTTGGGATGATTTAGGTGATTGGAATGCGATCGAACGTTTACTTAAAAAAGAAGAGACTCCCAATGTAGAACTCGCTACTCATGTGGGATTGGATACGCAGGGGGCTATTATTTATGCCACTAATCCAGAAGATGTAATTGTTACTATTGGTTTAGAGGATGTGGTGATTGTGCGCGATCGCAACGTCACTCTCATTGTGAATAAAAACCGCACCCAGGAAATCAAACAGGTTCTCAAAACCCTGCAAAACGATCCCCGATTTACTGAACTGCTGTAAACGTACGTAAAAGTTAAAACCCTTGGCAGAGGCTCAAATGCATATTTATCTATTATAACTTGAATGTCTTTAACTTTGAGTCTCTAGCCAAAAAAGTTAGGAAGCAGGGGGGTAGGGGAGCAGGGGTGCAGGGGAGCAGGGGAGCAGGGGAGATGAGGGAGAAGTAGGAAGTAACTGCTTTTTACCATGCCCTATGCCCCAATTCCCAATTCCCAATTCCCAATTCCCAATTCCCAATTCCCAATTCCCAATTCCCAATTCCCAATTCCCAATTCCCAATTCCCAATTCCCAATTCCCAATTCCCAATTCCCAATTCCCAATTCCCAATTCCCAAAATGTTCCTCACACAAACTGTTCCCCGTCAAAGAGAAATTATCGAAGTAGTCCTTCGCAATGGCTGGGATTATATGCGGAGGCTGCTGACTGGTGGTAAAACTGATGAACCCCAGCTACCCACACCTGCGGTTTTAAAAAACATCTTGGTGGATTTGGGGCCAGTCTATGTCAAACTTGGGCAGCTACTTTCTACCCGTCCAGATTTACTTAGCGCTGCCTACATTGAGGAACTTTCAACGCTACAAGACGAAGTACCACCTGTTCCCTGGTCAGATATAGAAGTACTCATCCGCAAACAGCTAAAACGCCCTCTAGAAGAAACCTTTAGCACAATTAATTCTGTGCCAGTGGCAGCAGGGTCAATTGCTCAGACGCATCGAGCGACATTAGTAGATGGTCGGGAAGTTGCCCTGAAGGTGCAACGTCCAGGTATTGATATCACAATCACCCAAGATATTGCTTTAATTCAAGGTATTGCCGATTTAGTTGCACGTACCGATTTTGGGCAAACCTACGAAATCAAATCTATTGCTGAAGAATTTACCAAAGCTTTAGAAGCAGAATTAGACTTTACACGCGAAGCTGGTTTTACAGACGAATTGCGACGTAATTTATCACGCAGTCGTTGGTTTGATACCACACAAATTGTAGTTGCAGAAATTTATTGGGATTTGACTACAGAAAAATTATTGGTGATGGAGTGGCTGGACGGAGTGCCATTCTTGTCAGCAGATTTAAACAGTAATACAAATGGTAAAGACCCGGTGGCTGAACGCAAAGCAATCACGACTTTGCTATTTCGAGTATTTTTCCAACAATTATATATAGATGGCTTCTTTCACGCTGACCCCCATCCAGGGAATTTATTTTATCTGAACGATGGTCGTGTTGCCCTGTTAGACTGCGGTATGGTGGGGAGACTTGATCCACGCACCCAGCAGATATTAACAGAAATGCTGTTGGCGATTGTAGATTTAGATGCGGGACGGTGCGCTCAGTTAACTTTGCAACTAGCAGATTCTCGCCAGCCTGTAATTTTGTCTCGTTTAGAAAATGATTACGATCGCATGTTGCGAAAGTATCACAATGTCAGTCTGACGGAAATTAATTTCAGTCACATAATTTATGAAATCTTACAAGTTGCCCGCAATAATAAAATTAGATTACCTAGCAACATGGGCTTGTATGCCAAAACTCTAGCAAATTTAGAGGGTGTAGCGCGTACCTTCAACCCAGAGTTGAATTTTTTTGATGAAGTCAAGCCATTAATTACAGACTTGTTTCGCAGGCAACTATTAGGCGATAATCCTGTGCCATCGCTTCTGAGAACAGCCTTAGATATTAAAAGTCTCTCTCTACAATCTCCCCGCCAAATTGAACTGTTATTAGACCGAGTGACTTCAGAAACCTTACAGTGGAATTTATCACTACGTGGTTTAGATGGTGTGCGGCGAACTATGGATGATGCTGCCAACCGATTATCTTTTAGCATCTTGGTGGGTTCCCTGATTATGGGAGCAGCAATTATTACAACCAAAGCGCAGACATCTCAAATATCTTTTTTAAGCAGTGTTTTGTTTGCAGCCGCCAGTTTGTTGGGATTGTGGTTAATCATTAGTATATTGCGATCGGGACGTTTGCGGTAAAATCTATGGTTCTGCCCTAAAAATGGGAATTGGGAACTTGTACTGAGCGACTTGTACCGAGCGAAGTCGAGGTAAGCCGAAGTATGGGGCATGAGGGAGCCACTGCGTTCGGTCGCCAGACAGCCTTTGCATATGGCGTCATATATGGGAAATAGTAAAAAGAATTTATTATAACTTCTCCCTCATCCCCCTCATCTCCCCTGCTCCCCCGCTCCCCCGCCCCCCTACCTCCCTACCTCCCTGCTTTATCACACATCTATGTCAATCATCATTGCTGAAAATCTAAGTAAATTTTATCCGGTAGCTGTCAAAGAACCAGGTATTAGAGGGACAATCACCCACTTCTTCCGCCGCACCTACCGTTCAATTAAAGCAGTAGAGGATGTTTCCTTTGAAATTGCCCCAGGCGAGGTAGTGGGATTTTTAGGGCCAAATGGCGCTGGTAAAACCACCACACTGAAAATGCTCACAGGGCTAATTCATCCTTCTAGGGGTATAGTTAGAGTCGCTGGACATGTGCCGTTTCTGCGCCAAGAGGCATTTTTACAAAAAATTACTTTGGTGATGGGTCAAAAACAGCAACTTATTTGGGACTTACCAGCGCTAGATTCTTTGAAAATTAACGCTGCTGTGTATAACATCTCAGATAAAGAGTTTCAGCGGCGAGTAGGGGAATTAACCGAGATGCTGGCCCTAGAAGGTAAGCTTACCCAACCTGTACGCAAACTGTCTTTGGGTGAGCGGATGAAGGCAGAACTCTTGGCAGCACTTTTGCACCGTCCTCATGTATTGTTTTTGGATGAACCAACGCTAGGACTAGATGTGAATGCTCAAGTGGCAGTACGTGATTTTTTGCGTCAGTATAATCAGCGCTATCAGGCCACAGTATTATTGACTAGCCATTACATGGCTGATATCACGGCTTTGTGCCAACGGGTACTGTTGATTCACCAAGGAAAGCTGATGTATGACGGTAGCTTGGATGGACTGCTGGAACGTTTTGCTCCTTATCGTGAAGTTCATGTAGAATTAGCCCAACCTCTACCGCTAGAAAAACTCATGGCTTATGGTGAGGTACAACTCTTAGAAGGTCGAGCAGTGTGCTTTATGGTACAGCAGGAAGCACTTACACGCACAGTGTCTAAGATTTTATCAGATTTGCAAGTAATCGATTTAACAGTGAGTGAGCCACCCGTGGAAGAAGTGATTGGACGAGTTTTTCAAGCAGGGGTGGTTTAGGGAGTGCTGAGTGAGGAGTTAGGAGTTAATTCTTCCTCATCTTCCTCATCCCCCTCATCCCCCTCATCCCCCTGCCTGCTGACTTCTATAATTTGCGTATATTCAAGCATCTGAAAACTGTTAAAAATGAAACGAATTATTAGGAAAACCCTAACTTTGCTTTCCGTATACTACGCCTATATGGTTGAGTATCGTGCAGAACTGATTTTATGGGTTTTGTCTGGGTCTTTCCCGATTATCCTTATGGGTATCTGGATACAGGCAGCACAAGGTGGAAGGTTTGGTTTGTCACCTGTAGATTTTACCCGTTACTTTCTCACAGTTTTTATTGTCAGGCAAATCACTGTTGTCTGGGTAATTTGGGAGTTTGAAAAAGAGGTAGTGGAAGGAAAGTTATCGCCAAAGTTGTTACAACCACTCGATCCAGTATGGCATCACGTAGCCTCCCATGTTTCTGAAAGATTTGCTCGCACCCCGTTTGCATTATTGTTAATAGGGTTGTTTTTTATACTCTATCCCCAGGCTTTTTGGATACCGAGTTTGATTCAATTCTTGTTATTTATGTTGGCGGTGGTGCTAGCTTTTATTTTAAGGTTTGTGATTCAATACACTTTTGCCTTGTTTGCTTTTTGGACGGAACGGGCCAGCGCTTTAGAAAATTTTTGGTTGTTGTTTTTTTTGTTTTTCTCTGGAATGATTGCCCCTTTAGAAGTGTTTCCTGAACCTGTGCGGGCGATCGTTTTATTTACACCTTTTCCCTATTTGATTGATTTTCCTGCAAGTATTTTAGTGGGGCTACCCGTGGATGTAACACGGGGATTTTTATCAATGGTGGGTTGGATATTAATATTTTTGGGTGCAAATCGCTTGCTATGGCGTGCAGGTTTGAAGCGGTATTCTGGCATGGGTGCTTAGAGGTTGTTTTAAAAGTCCCGAAGGTTATACTTTGCCCTTATGACTGAGAGGAACTGCAATCAAAAATTGAAGTTTCAGCTATGTATATCAGATATTTTGCTGTGCTTACTATAAAAGCAAAAGACTTTTTTCAAACATCCTCTAATGTTACTGATACAGATTTATAGCTGTCGCCATTAGTGTTAGGACATCAACAGATGATAAAACCTAGACACAAAAATACTTTTCACCCAGTCCCCAGTCCCTAGTCCCCAGTCCCCAGCTATATTTCTGTGAAAATTAAGGTTTACCGTCAATTAAAAGGTGTTTGACTATGTATTCATTTGGAGCCAAAGTTAATGGATTACTCCACTGACCTGCTGGTGGTTTAAAATTAGGCTCAGGTGTAGAAATTAAATCCAGGTATTGTGCGGTTAATGTGATTGGCACCCCAACAGGTACATTTTCAAGTATTGCTAAACATACACTGCTAAAATCTTTTCCTTGTGCAGGCTGTTGAATAACAACTGTATCCTTTGATGTAGTTACTTTCACAATCACTTTAGAACATGAATCTGGAAGATGTCCTCCCATTTGTTGACCAAAAAAGATACGGACTCCAATCTTACCAGATGTTAAATTGAGTTGGGGAATTTGAGGATTTTTAAGGGCATCGGGATTGATTTGTGGGATTTGCAGCGATTGTGCTGATGTAATTTCTATACTGCCCAGTATGGAGCTAACAACTGCCACTGCTAAGATATAAACAGGGTATACAGCAGATTTCATAATTCCTCTATAGTTCATAAACATCATGATATTCACTACTATGCTAGTATAAAGGACTTCGCAGAACGAGAAAATTTGTAATACTGCTTTTCTTTGCCTGAGTCTCGTGCAAGCGCACCTAATTTGAGATTGGCTAGAACACGAATTCATGAATCTGCATGGAAAACCCTTGGACTGAGGTAACTACAGCAGCACCAGGTTGTGTTTTAGGGGAGTGTGGGGTCTAGGGGAGTGCGATCGCTCCTACCCATTTGCCTTTAGAGGTTGTTTGCTAAGTTATAAAGTATACTAAAAACCCCGCTTCCATTCCTCTCCCCGAAACGGAGGAGTCACTGCGAAGAGCGCCCTTTGCCGACAGCCTTTGGATGTGGTGTCAGAGGCTTTGAATTCCCCCTTCCCGCGTCGGGAAGGGGGTTAGGGGGTTAGGTCTTTGATGACTTTGATGTTTCGCATAATACTTTTCAAACATCCTCTTATACTGAAGTTATTGAGAGGTCAGGTTCGGACTGCAACAGTTGAACTTCTCCACTTGTTGCAACTTAGGTACGTCACGCATCTCATATCTGACGACACTGGCAGTTAGAGGATGTTTATTCCCTATTCCACAACCAAAACAGCCGTTCCTGTAATTTTGCCACTGCGAAGGGCATCAAGAGCTTCATTTGCTTGAGTTAATGGAAAAGCATTCACCTCGCTACGGATGGGAACTTTCGGCGCTAGGGTGAGAAACTCTTCTCCATCAGTACGAGTGAGATTGGCAACAGACCGTAACACCCTTTCTTGCCAAAGAATTTCATAGGGAAAAGTGGGAATATCGCTCATGTGAATACCAGCACAAACTACTACACCACCTTTGCTAACTGCACGTAAAGCAGCAGGTACTAACTTGCCTACAGGAGCAAAAATAATCGCTGCATCCAAGGGTTCCGGTGGGAATTCGTCTGAGTTACCCGCCCAAGTTGCACCGAGTTTACGGGCAAACTCTTGTCCTTCGATATCGCCAGAACGAGTAAAAGCAAAGACTTCACGCCCTTGATAATTAGCTAGTTGAATCAACATATGGGCTGCGGAACCAAAGCCATAAAAACCCAGTTTTTCAGCTTCCCCAGTCATTCTGTAAGCGCGATAGCCAATTAAGCCACCGCACAATAAAGGTGCAGCTTGCAAATCTGGAAAACTTGGGTCTAGGGGAAAGCAAAAGCGAGAGTCGGCAACAGTATACTCTGCATAGCCACCATCAAGGTTATATCCTGTGAACTCAGCATAATCACAAAGATTTTCACGACTAGAGAGACAGTAACGGCAGCGATCGCAAGTATAACCCAGCCAAGGTACACCAACTCGTTGACCTAAACTAAATTTATCAACCTGGTTGCCTATCTCCTCGATAGTACCCACAATTTGATGCCCAGGTATCAGAGGTAGCTTTGGGTGTGTCAATTCCCCATCAACTATATGCAAATCTGTACGGCAGACAGCGCAAGCATGAACGCGAATTAGTACTTGCTGAGAATTGGGTTTTGGCACTGGCAACTCAACTAAACGTAGGGGTTGATGTGGTGCCTGCAAAATCATCGCACGCATAAGCAATCAATAATGATGTACATTTTTTAGTCGTTCCATAGCTCGAAAACTCAGACCTTGCGTCTACTCATATGATATGAAACACCTCGGATAACCTCAGTCCAAACCTTCACATTTGTTTACAAGCAGTCTCTAAATCTCTTTCTTAAGGCGTAAGTAAATCAATTTGTCACTTGGGACAATTTCTATTGTGTGATAATTAATAAAATTTCAATTAACCTAATCTTAACAAAATTTCTGAAAATTGTAGTATTTATAAATTACTTGTAACTAGTTTTATACAAAAATTATTTAGAGTTGTTTCTAGAAATAATTTGCGAATAAAGATTAACATTTAGCCAGTTTAGAGAAAATTTATTCATGCCAATATAGTGCTTTATCCCTGTGGTAAGCCCACAAAATAAAGGTTTTGATGCTGTACTTTATAGTAGTAATACATGCTACATTTATCTAGGTTTTTTCATAAATCAAACATGATTTTTATATATAATTTTTATTTTTAGTTTTTTGTTATTTTAATACTTGTTTAAGTTAAGGTTAAATTTTTATTAATTTAATATTTATTATAAAAATCTCTCTTAAGGTGCAAGCAAAACAACAAATGAACAGGGAAAATATCTAACAATCAGGTCAAATTTAAAAACGTCACATAGAGTTTTTGAGATTACTACTTATTGCTTTTATTTTTGATTTTCTCCAATCAAGGGAGCTTTGAGACTTTTTTAGCCTGACTAAAGGTTGAAGTATGCTTATTTTTACTGTAGACGAACATACTAAATTTAACTTTGTTAGATCATCAAAGATTTTAGTTGAGATGGGAATTATTTTGGACAAAAACTAGTATTTTTGAGGTATTTATGTTGTCGTCAAAGAAGTTTAATAAAAAAATACTCAGATTCCTAGTTATGAGTATTCTGATTTTAATTTTTTTTATAGCTCCTTCTGTAATAAAAAACAAATTACCTTTGGGTGAGACAGCAACTTTAGTTATTGCACAACAAACACAACAGAAAAACAATAATGAGGTAGAAAATCCTCCGTCATCTCAAAGGGATGAAGGTAAGAATGGTGATGAGAATAAAAGCAAAGAAGAAGGAAAGCTAGATATTTTCAAAATTGTCACGGGAGCGCTAGCGGGACTTGTGCTATTTTTGTATGGTGTGACGCGAATGGCCCAAGGACTAGAAGCGATCGCAGGCGATCGCGCGAAAAAGTTAATTAGCAAGTTCACCACCAACCGCTATGCAGGAGTAGCTACAGGCACGGTAGCCACAACAATATTAGATTCTTCAAGTGTGACAATCATCATCGTCATCGCAATGGTTAGCGCTGGGTTATTAACATTTGTGGAATCTCTCGGTGTAGTTTTAGGTGCCAACATCGGTACGACTATCGGCGCTCAAATCGTTGCTTTTAAGATTAATCAGTATGCACCAATAGCAATGTTCGCGGGTTTGTTGTTGATTTTTTTAGGTAAAACAGACCGTTGGAAGCAAATTGGTCTGGTGGTGTTGGGGTTAGGTTTACTCTTCTTTGGTCTTGATACCATTGAAGACGCAATGGAACCTTTCAAAGACTACCAACCCTTTATTCAATGGATGGAGAAGTTGGGGGACAACACCATCATGGGTGCTTTAGTCGGGGCAATGTTTACAGTCTTAATTCAATCTTCTTCCGCCACTGTGGCTATTGTCGTGACTTTAGCAAGCCAAGGATTAGTTTCATTACCCGCAGGTGTTGCTCTGGTGTTGGGTGCTGAAGTTGGTACTTGTGCTGATACACTAGTAGCTACGCTTGGGCGCGATCGCCCAGCAGTGCGGACAGGTGTTTTTCATTTCCTATTTAATGTTGTTTGCGCTGCTGTGGGGATTTTATTTGCTAGTCAACTAGCACTAATTGCCCATTGGGTTACTCAGTTAGTCGGCGCAGGAGATAACATCGCCCGTCAAATCGCTAATGCACAGTTGATATTTAATCTAGTAGGGGTGGGATTAGCGATCGCATTTTTGCCCTGGATAGCCCGTGGATTGGAAAGGCTGATTCCAGATACAAAGTAGACTGTTAACTGTTATCAGTCATCAGTCAACACAATATCTCAAACAACTGAATTCAAGTTTTTTCCGCTATTTTGCCATTTTGGCACGACTAAAAAGCGCTGCGATCGCTACATTAGAGATATATAAGTAAAAATCATTGTTCACCCCGATTGATCCGCAATTCACACGAAACCATGAGTGCAACTGTCACTATTTCTCATAATCCTTTGCTTAAAGGTTCTGGCTTGCCTCCCTTCACGGAGATTCAACCAGACCAAGTAGTACCAGCCTTGAATCAGTTATTAACAGAACTTGACCAACAACTTACCAGCTTGGAGGTTAATGTACAGCCTACTTGGAGCGGTTTAGTAGAACCTTTAGACAAGCTGACAGAACGGCTGAGTTGGAGTTGGGGCATAGTGAACCATTTAATGGGTGTGAAGAATAGCCCTGAACTACGCGAGGCCTATGAAGCTGTTCAACCACAAGTAGTGCAATTTGTCAATAAACTCAGTCAAAGCCAACCCATCTACAACGCTTTTAAGGCACTCCGCGCTAGCGATAACTGGGCAACCTTAGAATCAGCCCAGCAGCGAATTGTGTCAGCTGCCATCCGAGATGCAGAACTTTCTGGTATTGGCTTAGAACCAGAAGCGCGGGAACGTTTCAATGCTATTCAGATGGAGTTGGCAGAACTTTCTACCAAATTCTCTAACCATATATTAGATGCCACCAAAGCCTTTAGCTTAACTCTCTTCACCAAAGCAGAAATCGACGGCTTACCCAATAGCTTACTCAGTCTAGCCGCCCAAGCTGCTCGTGCTGCGGGAGAAGAAAATGCCACACCAGAAAATGGCCCTTGGCGTATTACTTTGGACTTTCCCAGCTATAGCCCCTTCATGCAGCACAGCACCAGGCGCGATTTGCGCGAAAAGCTCTACAAAGCTTATATTACGCGGGCTTCATCAGGCGATTTTGATAATAATCCGCTAATTGAACGCATTTTAGAGTTACGGCAAGAACTCTCAGATTTACTAGGCTTTAAGAATTTTGCCCAGTTAAGCCTAGCTAGCAAAATGGCTCCTAATGTGGAAGCAGTAGAAGCACTTTTAGAAGAACTACGTAGCGTTAGTTATGATGCTGCTGTCAAAGATTTAGAAGCACTCAAAGCTTTTGCAGCCTCCAAGAATGCACCAGAAGCCGGGGATTTACAACACTGGGACATCAGTTTTTGGGCAGAACGTCAACGAGAAGAAAAATTTGCCTTCACTGCTGAAGAATTACGTCCCTACTTTCCCCTACCCCAAGTTTTAGATGGTTTATTCAAACTTGTAAATCGGTTATTCGGTGTCACCGTCACTGCTGCCGATGGACAAGCACCAGTTTGGCACGAAGATGTGCATTATTTCCAAATTGCTGATGAAACTGGTAGTCCCATAGCCTACTTTTACTTAGATGCTTACAGCCGTCCAGCAGAAAAGCGTGGTGGTGCTTGGATGGATACATGCATTGGTCGCAGCAAAATCACTGAAGATGGCGTGACTTCTATCCGTTTACCTGTGGCGTATTTGGTGTGTAATCAAACTCCCCCAGTTGATGGTAAACCAAGTTTAATGACTTTCAATGAAGTAGAGACATTATTCCACGAATTTGGTCATGGCTTGCATCATATGCTCACCAAGGTGGACTACAACGGCGCCGCAGGTATTAACAATGTGGAGTGGGATGCTGTAGAACTGCCCAGTCAGTTTATGGAAAATTGGTGCTATGAGCGACCAACTTTGTTTGGCATGGCAAAGCATTACGAAAATGGCGAACCTCTGCCAGAGCATTATTACCAAAAACTCCTGGCAGCACGCAATTATATGAGCGGCAGTGGCACATTGCGGCAAATCCACTTTAGCAGCCTTGATTTAGAACTCCACTACCGCTATCATCCAGACGGTGATGAAACTCCCGCAGATGTGCGCCATCGGTTAGCCAAGACTACTACTGTTTTGTCACCACTACCGCAAGATGCTTTTTTATGTGCATTTGGACACATTTTTGCAGGCGGTTATGCTGCGGGTTACTACAGTTATAAGTGGGCTGAAGTCTTGAGTGCTGATGCTTTTGCTGCTTTTGAAGAAGCTGGGTTAGAAGATGAAGAAGCGATAAAAGCTACAGGCAAACGCTATAGAGATACAGTACTAGCTCTCGGTGGTAGCAAGCATCCGATGGAGGTGTTTGAGTCCTTTAGAGGTCGTGAACCGAGTACGGTTTCTTTACTCAAGCATAATGGTTTGTTAGCCACTGCATCTGGCTGAGCAGAGGAGCAGGGGAGATGGGGAGCAGGGGAGATGGGGAGCAGGGGAGCAGGGGAGATGGGGAGATGAAGAAGAAATAACTCCTAACTCCTAACTCCTAACTCCTAACTCCCTACTCCCTACTCCCTAATTCTGAAAAATTGGGAATTTTTCTCTGAACATTCAAATAGATGTAAACCTAGGTGCTGGGAAAGTTCTTCACACACTTTCACTCCCCTGACGCTGTTACCACGCGCATCTAGTGGGGGTGAAAATACTGCAATGCCCATTTGGTTGGGGACAACAGCAAAAATTCCCCCGCAAACGCCGCTTTTGGCAGGAATGCCGACTTTATAAGCCCACTCCCCAGCAAAGTTATACATGCCGCAAGTGTACATGACGCTGAGAATATCTTTGATGTAACGACTGTCTACCGCCTGTTCACCTGTGATAGGATTAAGACCTCTGTTGGCTAGGGTAGCAGCCATCACTGCTAAGTCGCGGCAATTCACCATCACTGCACACTGCTGGAAGTAAAGATCCAATGCTTGTTCGATGTTTTGGTCAATCATGCCAAAGTTGAGCATCAGATGTGCCATTGCCCGATTGCGATGTCCGGTGGTACGTTCAGAGGTAAATACTGAAATATCCACAAACACATCATGCCCAATGTATCGCTGGAACATGGAAAGCATCCGGTTGAGGCGTTCTGTTGCACCTGAGCCTTTGATTAAGCTGGTAGTAGCGATCGCTCCCGCGTTTACCATTGGATTATAAGGTCGCTTCGATTGCTCATCGAGTATAATCGCATTAAATGCATCTCCCGTGGGTTCCACACCAACTCTAGTTAAAATATAATCTCGTCCATGATCTTCTAAGGCTAGCCCGTAAGCAAACACCTTAGACATCGACTGAATAGTAAATAGTTGTTTGTAATCCCCAACTTCGTAAAGCTGACCATCTACCGTCACAATACAAATGCTGAACAAGTCGGGGTTTACCTTTGCCAGTTCCGGAATGTAGTTTGCTACTTTACCCTCTCGCAATGACTTGTATTTGGAATGCAAGTCATTGAGAAAAGTTAAACATGGCGATGGAACTATTTCTAAATCTCCTGGATTTGCTTGTGCCATGAGGCTGATAGCTTGCTATTGGGGACTGGGGACTGGGGACTGGGGACTGGGGACTGGGGATTCATACCCAAGCAAATTTTACTCGTAATTTCTTCCCCAGTATCCCTTCAGGTTCACAAATTCCCAAGTGGAGGAGGCAGCGTTTTGCGGAGGTTCCACCCCAGTCCGCTCAAGTCGGGAAACCATGCGCGGCAGTCGCTCATAGGGAAACCCCCAAGACCGCGCTGCCTCACCACGCTGCTGGCTCCTCCGTTGTAGCGACTGCCACCAACTGCCGTCCTCAACTTCGCTACTGCAAGTTGGAACATCCTGGGTGCAAATTGTTGAGCAACTATTGCAGGCAGATAACCACTCTGTTACTTTTGCTACATGACAAAAGTCACCTACACACGCCTTTCAGTCTTTTTTCATTGTTTGACTATTGTTTTCTCTTCAATTGTTAAAAACCCTAGTTAGGTCTATACTGACTTTTTCGGCTGATTATTACTACTAATTTACGTATTTTAGACTACTATCATTTTTTAAATATCAAGTATTTATGCTTATATTCTAAATAATACAAAAAATTTAAAAAAACATGCGATCGCTAGTCAATTTTTATATCGTTTTATCTGTTAATCTTGATTTAGCTCATTAATACCATATTATTAAAATTTTATAAACTCTAACTAATGAAATATTTTCAATCAGTTTTTTCTCTCATATAGCTAATTATTATCATAAATATTTTAAAAATTTATATGTTAGTTAAAATACATCTTTGAGCAAGAATATGACAACTAATTGGAATTCTCATAATTGTAAAGTTTTGATAAGAAAATTTTGGTAATCGAAAAAAATGTTACATGGGCGAAATCCGCATATGAGAAAGGTTTCACCCTTGAAATGAGAATTTAATTTTGATGAATTTATCAATATTTACGCTAAAACCCTGATCCCCAAGTCCAAAAGTTCGTGTTAGTCTGTTGCAGTTATAAATAAAAAGTGAAAGCGGAACGAGTTCGAGTTGCCAGGATTTTGTCGTAATTTGTGACAAAATCTTACGAACCAAGAAACTGCTGTTCTACAGTCGCTTTAAAATCGGACGCATGAATCAAAGACATTTGTGGACTATTGTCGCCCTGTCTCTGACTGTTTTGGGGATGCCCTCAGTCGGTTGCACTCAAACTACCAAGGGAACTGCTCAAGCTTCCCAAAAAGCATCAGTAGGTGATGTAGTCAAGGTAGGAGAGTTTCAATCCCCAGCAGGGAAACTTACCTCGGATGCTGTGATTACAAACATCCATTCTCACAACATTGGGGGTCGTCAGGCGGCAACCCTATTTATCCGAAATATTCCAGTTCTCACCTTTTTGAGTTCTAAGCCAGTTGCAAATAGTGATAAAAAAGTCGGTGTAATTGGAGATGCTAAGGGCGTGCAATCGTACGCCCTTATTGCTGACAACTCAGTAAAGGTGGCGAGTCTGGGAAACCCGACGGATACAAGCAATCAGATGAACTCGCTTAACAATGACCCGGTTCAAAGAGCTAGTGTAATAGCAGCTAAAGTCAACCAATTGCTTAGGGAAAATGTAGATGCCCGTCAGATTACGGTAAGTTGGAAGCCAGAGGACGAATCTAATCAAGCCCAGAAAAAAAGCGCCTCTAGCCAACAACGTCCCGGCGATCGCTATACGATCAAAATCGACAAAGAAGAATTGGTGGAAATCAACGAAGATACACGACTAGCAGATACCACCAATAATCTGGCACAAGATGCATTGCAAGCAACCAATCGCTTGCGGAGACTTATCGGCAATGCATCGCCCATCAACGAAATTGCTAATTTACCAACACGCTTCCCGTCACTGCCAAAGCCACAAGAAATTGCCAAAAAAGTGGTAATGAATTTTAGGGGTATGGCTTCTTACTACGGTTATGACGGTTCTGGGAATATCACCGCTACCGGTGAAAGATTTAACCCAGAAGGAATGACAGCTGCTCATCGCACTTTGCCCTTTGGCACAAAAGTCCGTGTCACCAACACCCGCAATGGACGTTCTGTGGTGCTGCGAATTAACGACCGGGGCCCATACATTCGGGGTCGAATTATTGACGTGTCTGCTGGTGCAGCTCGAATGTTAGGAATGGTGAGCAGTGGCGTAGCGCCAGTGCATATTGAAGTCTTGGGTCGATAACTTTAGAGACTGGGGGCTGGGGACTGAGGGCTGGGGACTGGGGACTGGGGACTGGGGGCTGGAGACTGGAGACTGGAGACTGAAGACTGGGGACTGGGGACTGGGAAAGGATATAGTGACAAATGTTTCCAAACCCCAATTCCTAACACCCAATCCCTAATCTGAAATCGCTAATCCCTAATACCTAATCCCTAATCTGAAATCGCCAATCCCCAGTACCTAATACTTAATTCCCAATACTCAATCCCTAATCCCCAATCCCTAATCCCCAATCCCTAATCCCCAATCCCTAATCCCCAATCCCCAATCCCCAATCCCCAATCCCCAATCCCCAATCCCCAATTCCCCTAGTTCAAACAACTCTTCCCTGCTATTTCAGATATAAACTAACGGGGAAGAGGCTAATAAAAACTAGGGGTATTTTGTGCGCCTGCTGACAACAGTTGCAGCTTTACGTTGCTATTTAACTAAACGTTGCTCGGAAAACAAGCTTACAGTTCCAGATGGTCTGGTATCTCATGAGGTGACTAGCTGGTATCAGACAGCTGTCGGTCTGGTGCCAACGATGGGAGGGTTGCATGAAGGTCATTTAAGTTTAATTGCAAGAGCGCGGCAAGAAAATTCTACGGTGATTGTCAGTATTTTCGTCAATCCCTTGCAATTTGGCCCTAACGAGGATTATCAACTCTACCCTCGAACTTTAGAGCAAGACCGACTATTTTGTGAACAAGCAGGAGTAGATGCAATTTTTGCACCTACTCCGGAAGAAATGGGAGTTGAACTGAATAATATACAAGAATCTAAAGTTACACAAGTAATCCCACCTTCTGCTATGATATCAGCCTTGTGTGGTCGTTCTCGGCTAGGTCACTTTCAAGGTGTGGCTACGATTGTCACCAAGCTTTTGAATTTGGTACAGCCTGACCGAGCTTATTTCGGTCAAAAGGATGGTCAGCAATTAGCTGTTGTTAAACGGTTGGTGGCTGATTTGAATTTACCAGTAGATATTGTTGCCTGTCCAACGGTACGAGAACCATCGGGTCTAGCCCTGAGTTCTCGCAATCAATATTTGACCGCCAAGGAAAAAGAACAAGCAGCGGTATTGTATCGTGGCTTGCAAAAAGCTGAGGCTGCGTTTAAAGCAGGCTTACGCAATAGTAGCAAGCTGATAGCGATCGCACAGCAAGAAGTGGCAAAGGTGAGTACTGTTTTAGTGGAATATATTGAATTGGTTGAACCGACTACGTTGATGTATTTAGAAAAAGTTGAGGAGGAAGGAATGCTCGCGATCGCAGCTCGTCTGGGTTCTACACGGTTGATTGATAATACCATGTTGCGCGATCGCCAACCTATCATCGCTATTGATGGCCCAGCCGGGGCGGGAAAATCTACCGTGGCTCGTCAAGTGGCAGCACAGATTGGCTTAGTGTATTTAGATACGGGTGCGATGTATCGGGCTGTGACTTGGCTTGTGCTGCAACAGGGTATTCCCATTGATGATGATTGTGCGATCGCCCAATTAGCTAGCCAGTGTAAAATTGAACTGACTCCCAGCGAGGATTTACAATCTCCTGTGCGCGTCTGGATTAATGATATTGATGTCACCCAAGCAATTCGCACGATTGAGGTAACATCTCAAGTATCAGCAATAGCTGCACAAAGCGCTGTACGTCAAGCACTGGTTAAACAACAACAAAGTTGGGGTAAAAAAGGTGGTTTGGTGGCGGAAGGACGGGACATTGGTAGCCATGTATTCCCCGATGCTGAAATCAAAATCTTTTTAACCGCCTCTGTGAGTGAACGCGCCCGCCGTCGCCAGCAAGACTTTAAAAAACAAGGTCAACCAGAAGTAAGTTTAGAACAGCTGGAACGCGACATTGCCGAACGTGACTGGAAAGATAGCACTCGTAAAGTCTCACCTTTGCAAAAAGCAGCGGATGCCATTGAAATTCAAACTGATGGTTTAACCGTGTCTGAAGTTGCAGCACAAATTGTTAATTACTACAATCAGCGTTTATCTCAGTGGTAGTCACTGGAATTTTCCAATGGAGTTATATCATGTCCATTGGAATCACTCTCCGGGTTCACAAGTTTAGACTCGACGGAAACCGCCAAGACTCGAACTTGTTCACTATAACAAGGTATCGGGGACTGGGGACTGGAGACTGGGGAGTTTTAATAACCCCCCAGCTAATTAATCATCAATTGTTAGTTTTAAAGCCCAAACACATAGGGTGATACCGTAGCTCATAGCTTCCACTGCTTGGGTACAAACGAATAGGAAAAGTAGTTTGTGCAATTGGCAGTAGGCAACGAGAACACAAACAACCAGGGTCGCCAGCGTCGCGGCTTTTTGTAAAACTAACGTCACAAGGAAGTGGTTTAATCTGGGGTCGTAAATTATTGCTCATGATGTGGTTTGCCCGATCGCTCTAGTCAACTCCCGAAACAGCATATTAGCCACCTCAGAACCCAGCTTAGACTGCAAGTGCTTGCCATTGAGCAGCTGTTTACCAGAAGCATCAACATTTTCTTTGAGCGTAGTCTTATACAAAGCAATCTCCTTGCCGATGTCATTGTCAGGCAAGCGCCCGTCAACTTCAATTTTGGTAATCACATGTTGCCAGAAGTTCATGCGACACAGTGCTTCAGCGTCCTGGCGGTTGCGATAACGCCCGACACAAGAGCATTGACAGGTTTGACTGATAAGTAATCAATCAGGCTTTCAGGCAAACAACTGCTACCCTCTACGAAATCAAGCACTTTGCCCAATAGCCAATTTGACGTGAGCGATCGCTCGACAAATGACTGATGACTGATGACTCTCCCCACAATAACTAATGAAGACAATCACTTAGTGAAGCAATGATCCATACGGTAATGATTCGCTTGATGCTGCGACGACTAGCGCAGTCAGAATCAGCATCTTCATAATCCTTTAGAAACAGTCTCTGAATCAGTCAGGTCACTGGGATAAGGTTTCCGAGACATGATTGGCGCTTAGATTTAAACTCCTTGTCTATTTTGGAATTGATTTACTCCTCCAAAGTGTTAGCTTTACTTTTCTTTAGAAACAGCCTCTAAGATGAGTCAAATCTCTTCTTCAATTAAACGCATTGAAGAAGAGTTAAAAAAACATGCCAGCAACGCTGAAAGAATCAGAGACTTAGATAAAAGGCTTGATATTCATTTAGAGGATTATGTCAACTATAAGGATGCCACTTTGTTAGCTATCAACGGCAACAAAGAGCGAATCGAACATAAAGCAGAAAAAACTGAGGAGCAATTCAGGGAGGTCAGAATAGACATTAAAGAAATTCAGAATTTCTTACACAAGCAGCAAAATTTTATAATCCGTGAGTAAATGAGCAGTGAATTCTTTAGACCTCAACTAACTTGCTCCTGGCTTCCTGACATAACAGCCCAGGCACTGAGAGAGGCAGAAGGTGAGAGTCGCCGGCGGAGGTTTGCCAAAACCCTCAAGAGGCTGCAACGCCATAAGTCTGTGGGGTTTACTAAGAATAATTAGTAGTCACAAACTGATGAGCGCGCGATCGCGACTCGTATTACTCCACTACACACACTACGTCTTTGGGGATTCCTTATAAATTCATACCTTAATAGTCATTGTCAGCTACACAAATCCCTTTACATTTAATACCGTTCGTAGCGGTGCGCTGACAATGAGAACATAGAACTTTTTCGTTTTCTGTTTGTTGATTTATCTTGACACTAGTGCTTGTCGTAAGCAAGTCTTTTTCGGTCTGAAATTTTACAGTCATAAGAATTGAGGAATTTTTTGCAGCTGACATTTTACAAGTCATAAAGATAGCGAATATGGGTGAGGCACAATCTATTAGGGACTTCCAAGTAAAAAAATATTCCACTGTTCACAGTGAGCCAGCGCGGTGAGGTAGCCCCCATCTTCGTGAGTCCGGTCATCAGGAGCCAGTGCGTTAGTGTTAGCGCAGCGTCGAAGATCGCTCAAAGGGGGTTTTCACGCCACTTGACGACAGCCGCGCGGCTGACGTTCAAAAACTTCAACCGGAATAATTTATTTTCTGGAAGTACCCTAATTCCATTGCACACCGAACGTATTAAGTCTCTTCGTTATATCTATATATTAAGCAATATTGCGCTCTGTTAGGAAATATAGCGAATTATCGCAGTCCACACCCCGTTTCTGGTCAGGTGTGCAGAATTTTTTGATTTTCTTCTCGACTGATCACAATTACCTTATATCAATTTTATCTAAGGTTGCATTTTATTCATACAGGAGCAATTCATAATTCCCTATGGGGCGTTGTTTTGCGTCAATCTCATAGCCGCTTCTTTATACAAAATTTGTATTATATCAATACTAATTTCAAATAATAAAATTTTGTAAAAGCAATTATCTTACCAGTAAAAATACCAAGCATTTATGAAAATTACTATCTTGATTAGCTTAATAATGTATTTCCCTGGCAATTGCCACCAATTTACAAAAAATCAGCAATTATACCATGTATAATATTAATCATTTGAAATTATTGTAGATATTTAAGAAAGAATGGAAGTAAAACACAGTGACTGAAAGTCCTAAGTTTTTCAACCTGTTAATCTCAAATGACGCAAAGACTAAGACTTAGACTGGTAAAACTGGCAGACAACTGAGCATCTCTTATTAAAGAGTCAATCTTGGCGATCGCAGAAGGTTTACTTGATTAATAAAAGTGACTAACTTTTTCAAAAAATGGAAACTGAAGGTTAAAACTGAACCAGAGCAGTATTTTTCAACGGAATATCTAAAGACATGAGTACTTGAGGAAGAACGATGGCAGGAAATGAGCAAGAAAAAATACGCCATCTATTGATTGTCCAAGACATGCAAGGGCAGCGAACGATTCCCCTTCAAGAAACGACTTATTCTCTTGGGCGGCATCCTGAGAACTCTATTGTGCTTCGTTCTCGATCAGTATCCAGGCAGCACGCTATTTTATTACGGGTAACTCTTCCAGAAACTGACCAATATGGCTTTTTGATTATTGATGGCAATTACAAGGGTAAAAGTAGTACTAATGGCTTAATAGTCAATGGTAATAAGTGTTCCTCTCATAACCTCAAACATGGTGATGTAATTTTTTTTGGCAATAATCAAGCTCAGGCTAAATATTACGCCATTACCAACCTTTCAGAAAATGCTTTTTCTGAATCTTACCAAGCTCAAGACCTGTCTAGTTTCCTGACAGAACAAGCAAATCCTGTTAGTAGTTTTCAAACCTTAGCTGTTGATCCTAGCTGGGAAGGAGCTAGTGAAACTCTCCTCGCTCGCCTAGCATCCTTCCCTGAACTTATCCCTAATCCAATTATCGAGACAGATTTACAGGGAATAGTGACATATCTCAATCCCGCCGCAGCTCTCAAGTTTCCCAAGCTCAGAGAAACTGGTAAGCAGCATCCTATCCTGACGGGACTACTTAGCGCAGTACAGAATCGTAAGATAAACCCTTTTGTACGGGAGGTGGAAGTTGGTCAAGAAGTTTTTGAACAATCCGTCCACTGCCTTCCTGAAAGTGATTTAATTAGAACTTTTATTGTCAGGGATATTACTGAGCAAAAACAAGCCGAAGCCGAACTGCGCCAACGCGATCGCTTACTACAAGCAGTTGCAGAAGCGGCTAATTACTTGCTAGTGGAAATGAATTACGAAACAGGTATTGACAAAGCTTTAGCTGTGCTGGGCGAAGCTGCCAAGGCAGATCGCGTCTATCTCTTCAATAACCATCCTCATCCAGTTACAGGAGAGATGGCAGTCAGTTTGCAATTTGAATGGATACGCTTTGGTCTTGAGTATTCTAAGCATCACTGGCAGAATCAGCTTTATGAGTCCTCTAAACTAGCACGTTGGTACGCTACTCTATCTCAAGGAGAATCCATTAGCGGCATCACCAGAGAATTTCCTCTAGCCGAACAAGAATTGCTCACCCAAGATGGTATTCAATCTCTTCTGTTAGTGCCCCTGCGGTTAGACGATGATTTCTGGGGATGCCTCGGCTTGGCAGACTGTTCAAAAGAACGTCACTGGTCAAGACATGAAGAATCTACGCTGTTGACGATGGCAGCCAGTATCAGTGGTGCTATGCAACGTCAACAAGTAGAGCAAAAGATTCGTTACCAAGCTCTTCATGATCTGCTGACTGGATTACCAAATCGCTTACTATTTAATGAGCTACTTTCCAAAGCCTTACCTAACGCCGTTCGTAATCAGGAAAGCTTAGCTGTAATGTTCCTTGATTTGGATCGTTTCAAAATCATCAATGACACTCTAGGGCACAGCCTAGGAGACCGACTCCTGCAACAGGTGGCTCAAAGATTGAAAGACTCCCTCAGAAGCGGGGATAGTCTTGCCCGTTGGGGAGGAGATGAATTTACTATCCTACTACCGCGAGTAAATTATCTCGAAGAAGTGACTCAAGTAGCTTGGAGAATCCTGCAAGCTTTAGAGAATCCCTTCAATCTTGATGGTCATGAACTTTGCGTCAGTGCTAGCCTCGGCATTTCTGTGCTGGATGAACATAGCCCCGATGCTGAAACCCTAATCAAACACGCAGATGCTGCTTTGTATTACGCCAAAGACGAAGGAAGAAATAACTACCAGTTCTACAGCACTAACTTAAGTACCAAAAATCCTGAACTTTTGACTTTAGAGAAAAGTCTACGCCATGCCCTAGAAAGGAAAGAATTAACGGTGTACTATCAGCCGCGAGTCAACATTGCCACAGGAGAAATTAGTGGCATGGAAGCACTGTTACGCTGGCAGCACCCAGAAATGGGGCTAGTAGCACCCAGTGTGTTTATTCCCCTCGCCGAGGAAAGTGGATTAATTATCCCCATCGGCGAATGGGTGTTACGGACAGCTTGTATTCAGAATCAAGTTTGGCAACAGGCAGGATTACCTCCTTTGACCATCGCTGTTAATCTCTCTCCCAAGCAGTTCCGCCAACCTAAACTAGTAGAGACTGTAGCTGAAATTTTAGAACAGACAAAGTTAGAGCCTCATTTTTTAGAATTAGAAATTACCGAATCTACCGCTATCGAAGATTTAGAGTTCACCAGAACTGTGTTGCAAAATCTCCAACAGATGGGTGTTTATCTTTCTATCGATGACTTTGGTATAGGTCATTCTTCCCTCTCACGCCTGCAACTATTACCAATCCACAATCTCAAAATTGACAAGTCTTTCATTCAACAGTTGACAACAGATGTCAGAGTAGCTCATATTGTCAAAGCGATCGTTACCTTGGCAAGGAATCTAGGGTTGAAGCTGACCGCTGAAGGGGTAGAAAAGTCAGAAGAACTAGATTTTTTGAAATCTATCAATTGCGAAAATGTACAGGGTTTCCTGTTCTACAAACCCCTTTCTGCCGAAAAAGCCACAGAAGTCCTCCAAAATCAACGAATTATGGCTGTTCAAATATGAGGGACTGGGGACTGGGGACTGGGGACTGGGGACTGGGGACTGGGGACTGGGGACTGGGGACTGGGGACTGGGGACTGGGGACTGGGGACTGGGGACTGGGGACTGGGGACTGGGGACTGGGGACTGGGGACTGGGGACTGGGCAAATAATAGTCGAAACTCTTATTTTCATGTAGCGGCAATTCATGAATTGCCTAAAGTAGGGTGTAGTTTTGCGTAAGTCCTATGAGTATGGAACGTGGGGCAATAGGTATTAACAATTGCTAGTTATTTTGTAACATGCCCCATTCCCGAAAAAACTATTGACTTACCAGAAATATATTGTCAAACTAATATTTAGTTTTTCTAACTAAGGAAGTGCATCAAACTTGTGACAACACTGACAGGAAAAACAGATCGGTCGGAAACACCTGCCAGCAAACCGAAACCGATTATTCTTGAAACCCAGAAACTCACACGCCGCTTTGGTAAATTCACCGCCGTTGATAACCTGGACATATCTGTGGAACAGGGTGAAGTGTTTGGTTTACTCGGCCCAAATGGTGCAGGTAAGAGTACGGCTATTAAGATGTTGACGACATTGCTACCTCTTAGCGCTGGGAAGGCAATTCTAGCTGGCTACGATGTAACCCATCAACCTAATGCTGTTAGACGAGTCCTTGGCTACGTGCCACAGGCTCTCTCTGCTGATGGTAGCCTTACAGGTTACGAAAATCTCTTAATCTTCGCCAAACTGTATGAAATTCCCTCTTCACGTCGGCGTCAGCACATCCGTGATATTTTGGCATTCATGGGTTTGCAAGATGCTGCCAATCGCTTGGTGCGAACTTACTCTGGTGGCATGATCCGCAAATTGGAAATTGCCATATCAGTCCTGCATCAACCCCAAATTTTGTTTCTTGATGAGCCTACAGTCGGACTAGATCCCATCGCCCGTACTCAAGTATGGCAACTCGTACAACAACTTTGCGTTGATTACGGCACAACCATATTTTTAACAACTCACTTTTTAGAAGAAGCCGACAATTTGTGTAATCGAGTAGCGATTATGCAGCAGGGCGCAGTCGCTACCATAGGCGCACCAAGTGACTTAAAAGCCTCATTGGATAAACCTAACGCAACTTTGGATGATGTGTTTATTCACTACACAGGTGACCAGTTAACATCAGGAGTCAGCTACCGTGATACAGCAAGAACCAGACGTACTGTCCAACGGTTGGGTTAAAGCACCAACTGCTAGCCGAGGTAATCTCATCTCTGCAATCAAAGACGTAGTGACGAAAACCTTCGTGATTGCTGAATTGGAAGTGCGTAAACTGCGCCACGACCCCACTGATTTAGTAGTCCGTTCTGTACAACCGTCATTGTGGCTACTCATTTTTGGGCAAGTATTCGCCCGCATTCGGGAGATTCCTACGGGGAATTTACCTTATTTAGACTTCATGGCTGCTGGTATTCTCGCTCAGAGCGTGTTGTACATTGCAATTTTCACTGGTGGGATGACACTAATTTGGGAGCGAGATTTAGGAATTGTGCAGAAATTTCTAGCCAGTCCTACACCGCGTGTAGCTATGGTTTTGGGCAAAGGTCTTGCTTGTGGGGTGCGGTGTCTATCACAAGTAGTAGTCATTTACGTAATAGCAGCGTTTTTAGGTGTCAAACTAAATTTTCATCCTATAGCTATTTTCCAAGTGTTACTACTGGTGATGTTGGGCGCAAGTTGCTTTTGCGTTTTTTCGCTAATCATCGGTTGTTTGGCGAAAACACGAGAACGGATGACGGGAATTGGGCAAATGTTAACCATGCCGTTGTTTTTTGCCAGTAATGCTATCTATCCCGTTGCCATGATGCCCGGCTGGTTAAAGTTCATTTCCCACTTGAACCCCTTAACTTACCAGGTTGACGCTTTACGTGGCACGATGCTGTTAAATGGCTCCAGCGTCTACGGCTTTGGTTTTGACTTGATGATTCTTTTATTTACATTAACAGTTTTAGCCATCATTGGTGGACGACTTTATCCACGAGTGGCAATGTAATTAGACGTGAGTTCGACAGATTTAAAAAACCCTCCTCCAAAGCTTGATTTTTCGTCAATAAACAAGGATATTTAGAGCCAATATCCGCGTCCAAAAGGGGTTGGGGAAAGGTTCATCGAACTCATGTTAATCAGAAATGCATCTATGATAGTGTGGACTAAATACGCCTATTTACTCAAAAAAAGCCCAAAAACTGAGAAATATCATAGCTTTTGACTTTCAGATTTTGAATTTTGCGTAGTGGTACTAACATCTACGGCTCTGGTCTGGATTGTACAATTCTCTTGCTAGCATTAATAGACTGAACCCTCATCTGTGGACAACTTGCTCCACGGGTATCAATGTAATCAGGAGAACAACATCCTATGACCTTGGATAAACCCACTCAAGGTACAAATTCCGAAGAATGTGCTGCCAGAGTAATGGATACAGTTCCATTAGTAATGCGGTTTATCCGATCTGAGATGCGTGCCCACAATGCCGCTTTTCTTTCCATACCTCAGTTGCGATCGCTAGCATTTCTCAATCGTAATCCTGGTGCTTCATTATCTGACTTAGCAGACCATCTTGGTGTAACATCTGCTACAGCATCAGCAACCACAGAACGGTTAGTACAACGCAACTTGGTAGAACGCTATCACCATCCTCAAGAACGACGGCGGATAGTCCTCAATCTCACTGATGACGGAAAGTACCATCTGCAACAATCCCAAGCCCATACACGCACCCAAATCGCTGAGTTGCTTAAGGGAATGACAGATGAAGAACTTTCCCACATTGAAGAAAGTTTAGTTCTATTAAAAAATGTCTTCGAGCAAACAGAATTCAAGTCGTAAAAACCCTGAGGTTAGACAACACGATCCCTTGGCAGCGCTGAGATTTCGTGACTATCGATTGTTTACAATTGGACGTGTGCTGCTGTTTATCGGCTCACAAATGCAGACTGTAGCCATCGGTTGGGAACTCTACGAGCGTACTGGCTCTGCTATGGTGTTAGGTGGTGTGGGGCTGGCGCAAGTCTTGCCAATGATTGCTCTGACATTGATTGCAGGAGATGTAGCCGATCGCCGCGATCGCAAATTAACCATGCTACTATCAGTCATATTACTAGCCCTCTGCTCCCTAACGTTGGCGGTGCTTTCTTATACTCAAGGAGCAATTTTTCTGATTTACGGCTGCTTGGTATTTACAGGCGTAGCTAGAGCATTTTTAAAACCTGCCAGCGATGCCTTGATGTGGCAGTTGATACCTGTAAGTGCTTTTACCAATGCAGCTACTTGGAATAGTAGTAGTTTTCAGTTAGCTGCTGTGATTGGCCCAGCCTTGGGGGGATTCGGCATAGCTTTATTGGGAAGTGCCACAGGAGTGTATGTGTTAGCGGCGATCGCGGCGTTACTATGTTTTAGTTTAACGGTGGCGATCAAAGAAGAAAAAATCATCCGTCCCACCGAACCACTTTCATTAAAAGCACTTTGGGCTGGTGCGAGATTTGTCTGGCAAAATCAACTAATTTTAGCAGCCATCAGCTTGGATATGTTTGCTGTGTTGCTGGGGGGTGCGATCGCCCTACTACCTATTTTTGCTAAGGATATTTTGCACGTAGGCCCAGTAGAGTTAGGATACCTACAGGCTGCCCCCTCCATTGGCTCGTTAATCATGGCAGTCACCTTGGCGTATTTGCCACCTTTACGCAAAGCGGGCCCAGCCCTACTGTGGTCAGTAGTTGGCTTTGGCGTTGTCACAATTATCTTTGGGCTTTCTCGTTGGTTTTGGCTATCACTGTTAATGCTGACACTCAGTGGCGCACTGGATACCATTAGCGTTGTAATTCGCCACACATTAGTGCAAATTAGAACCCCAGATGATTTACGCGGACGAGTTGCTGCTATTAACAGTGTGTTTATCAGTGCTTCCAATGAATTGGGGGGCTTTGAGTCTGGCTTGACTGCTGCTTTGTTTGGCCCAGTACTTTCTGTAGTTGGTGGTGGAATTGGTACAATTTTGGTAGTGATTGCTACGGCGATGATTTGGCCGGGAATTGCCAAGCTGGGGGCGTTGCAGGAATATGAATAACAAATAGATTGGCTCAAAAAGGCAAATCCAACGATTCACAGAATGTTGGGTTTTGCAAAATTGTGCGGCTATTCTTCTCAATTCCTCTAACCATATTAAAGTCTATAATTAACGTGAGTTCGACAGATTTCAAAGACCCCTCTCCAAACCTCTCCCCTGAAAGGAGAGAGGCTTAAAAACCTTGATTTTTCGTTCTTTACCAAGGATGCTAAAGCCCCTCTCCGCATCGGAGAGGCGTTGGGGAGAGGTTCATCGAACTCACGTTATTAATTAGGGGTTGCTGAAAAAGAAAGAGAAGCTCACAGGATATAGATTATCTGACCAAAGAAGTATATTCAGGTGCAAGGCTTGAGGGTAAAATAGCCCAAAATCCTTGCATAACCGCGACCAGCAGTACACAAGTGTGCTGTTTGTAACTATGTACCGAAAACAGGGGCAAAATCCAATCTCACCAGAGAACTTTGAATTTCCGTTTTCAGGCAAGTTGTCATCAGATAATCGTTGGATTATTCTGGCGGATTTAATACCCTGGGCAGAATTTGAAGAGGAATATTCATCCGGGTTCTCTGTAGAGATGGGAGCGCCAGCAAAGTCATTTCGGATGGCATTAGGGGCATTAATAATCAAAGAAAAGCTAGGAATAAGTGATAGAGAGACAGTAGAACAAATCAAGGAAAACCCTTATCTACAGTACTTGATAGGGATATCATCTTATATTAATGAAGCTCCATTTGATGCATCTATGCTAGTCCATTTTCGTGAAAGAATTAGTGCAGACTTAGTAAACAAAGTAAATCAAGAAATTGTTAAGAGGATGCTAGAGACAACATCTTCGACTTTAGCAACTGAATCAACTGAATCAACTGAATCAACTCAAAAAAAAACAGAAGGATTAGAAAAAGAAGATAACAAGCTAAAAAATCGGGGAAAATTAATATTAGATGCGACTTGTGCGCCAGCAGATATCAGCTATCCAACAGATTTCGAGCTATTGAACCAAGTAAGAAAACAGACAGAACGAATAATAGACCTTCTTGATGAACAGATAAAAGGTACATTAGAGAAAAAACCAAGGACTTATCGGTAAATAGCGAGAAAAGACTACTTAGAAGTCGCTAAAAAACGTCGTGTATCCCAAAAAGATAGGAAAAAAGCGATTAAAAAGCAGCTTCAATATATCAAAAGAAACTTATCTCATATTGACCAGCTAATCAGATCAGGAGCAACTCTAGAAAAACTAAGTACTAGACAATATAAAATGTTGCTTGTAGTTGTAGAAGTTTATCGTCAACAACTATGGTTGTATGAAAATAAAAAACAGAGTATTGATGACCGAATCGTTAGCTTAAGCCAACCACATATCCGTCCAATTGTCCGTGGAAAAGCTGGGAAAGCCGTGGAATTTGGGGCAAAATTATCAGCTAGTTATTTTGATGGATATGTATTTTTAGACCATCTTAGTTGGGATAATTTTAATGAATCAGGAGACTTAAAATCACAAGTAGAAGCATATAAAAATTATACTGGCTATTATCCAGAATCCGTCCATGTTGATAAAATTTATCGCACAAGAGATAACCGAGCTTGGTGCAAAAAAAGAGGTATTATCATGAGTGGCCCTCCTTTGGGAAGACCACCTGCTAATCTTAGTAAAGAAAAAAAGAAACGAGATTTAGAATCTGAGAGAATTCGTAATTGTATTGAAGGAAAATTTGGGCAAGCTAAAAGAAGGTTTAGCCTCAATCGAGTGATGGCGAAACTTTCCCATACTTCTGAAACTGCAATTGCTATTACTTTTTTAGTGATGAATCTTTCTACTCACCTGTCGCGGGTGTTTTATGCTTTTTTATGTCTATTTTTGAAAACTGCACCTTTTTTGCAGTTACGTATAACTGAAAATTATTATTTTGTGATTTAGGAACAACAAAAGCTTATCTTTTATTTTGCTTGAATAACTAGTCAACCCAAAAGAATTGCTTTTTCATACTTTTTCAGCAACCCCTACGTAAGCAAATACCACCTCTAGAAGAATTTGTCTTAAAATCTATTGATGCTGGTCTTGATTCAGAAGATGAAGTTAGTGCTTTTCTCGGTATAGAAAAACCTATTTTAAAAGATACAATAGTCAATTTAAGAATGACCGAGAATATTGACCTGATAGCACCTGATGATTCTAAGTTACAAGTTTGGAAATTAACTAAAAAAGGTACTGTAACTCTCCGAGATGCTAAAATCATTGTTCCTGAAGAACGGACATTCGATATCCATTTTGATGGATTATTACGATATACTCGCTGGTATGGTAGTGATTCATATTTTCTGAAACACAAAGAATTACGTGAAAAAGTAATTATAGAGATTGATGCTTTTCCAAATAAAGCCCCAGAATTATCTGATATCAAACTTAAAGATGTCGATGGAATTATCCGCCAGATAGAGGGAGCAAGTAAAGCAAAGTTCAAAGAAGAGAGAGACTTACTATCATTAAAAGCTATCGAAGGAAGGCAGAGATTTTTTCAAGAAGCAATTGCACTCATATATAAAGCTAAAAATAGTGATGATGTTCAGGTGTCTTTTTTAATTGATAATGTTATTTCTACTGAACATGAAAGTGCTTTTGCTCGCTCTAATGGGATAAAAAAACTGCGGATTGTTGAAACTCTCAAAGAAAGCTCACCTAGAAAGTTAGCTGAAGAAATTTTAGGACGTGATTTTGTTGCTCAAGTTCCACTGCAAACAATTGAAGATTTAAAAGAAGAAGTTTATACTAATCAAGCAAAGATTGCAGCTGAGATAGAAGTAACTCAAAACAACCTTGAAGCAACTGAAAATGAAGAAGAACAAATTATACTTCAGCAGCAGTTACAATCTGCAAAACAACAAATTGGAGAACTGAAGGAACAGTTAAATTCCCTCTTAGCTACAGTACCTATGCGTTGGTTGGAGATGTACGAACACCGTCCGCTTCTAGAAGAAGCTTTGCGTCATACCCAAGAACGTTTGATGATTATCTCACCTTGGATACGAGCTAATTCTGTAGATAAACGTTTTCTTGCAGATTTGGAAAATCTCCTCAAGCGGGATGTGCTAGTTTATATTGGGTATGGATTGGGGGAAGATGATCAAGATAAAAAATACCAAGCTGATAGCGAAGCTGAGAAAAGAATACAACAATTAGCTAGTAAGTACAATAATAATTTCCATCTGAAGCGTTTGGGAGATACACACGCTAAAATTCTCATTTCGGATACGAAATTTGCTGTCACCACAAGTTTTAACTGGCTTTCCTTCAGAGGTAGGAGCGATCGCACTTTCCGTGATGAGCGAGGAACACTTGTATCCGAATCCAAGAAGATTAATGAGCTATTCGACAGCTATAGACAGCGATTTGACGAGTAAATTCGTATAAATTGACTCGTTTCACCAAAAGATAAAACGTATCAGCAACTACTACACAATTTGTATTAACTAAGTTTTATTAATTTTTCGAGCAGTCGCTCAAGTCTTAATCTTCATAAAGATATAAATCACGATATTAACTTTTTAATAATACTTGTCTCAGCTTGTACATTTAGATCGTAACCTGCTGCTGAAATTGTGTAATCTGAAAACAGCTAAGCTAACTAATGATTAACTTGAGGTCTGATGACTCCTAAAATTCTGCGTCAGCTTTGGTCTGTGGTTGAAAATTCCCAAACTAAGACCCTCTTGCAGATGGACGACGCTAGCTTGGTGCAATGGTTGGTCAAACAAACTACAACACAAGCGTTGTTAGATCCCAACGACACCGATTTTCTCAGCGCCTACATTCAATCTCGGCTAACCCTGATACGTGACCTTGCTTATGAACGTCAGTGTTAACAAAAACAAAGTTTCGGCAAAACAATAGCCAATAGTCATAACTAAGCTCAGGCAGATCTAAATTGCGTAATCACTTGTAAAGGTCGATGACCGATAACAGATGACAGTCATCAGTTATTAGTCATCAGTGAGCCAGCGCGGTCTTGGGGGTTTCCACGCCACTTGCTACAACGGGGGGAACCCCCGCAACGCAGTGGCTCCCCATGAGCGACTGGCGAATCCCGAAGGGGTCAACACAATTAGATATGCAATCTTTATGTGTAACAGCTTATTGACCGTTGACTACTGCTTGATTTGGGGTAAATAACCTTCAACTAAGCAATCAGAACCGATTACACGCCAACGGACATGTTCTAGGGCGAGAGCCTCGGTCATAGTGGTAAAACCTAAGTCACCCACAGGTGTGGGAGCGTGATTACCACCAATGATTTTAGGAGCAATAAAAGCAAGGATTTTTTGCACAGCTCCCTGAGCGATCGCACTAGCAGCTAATGTACCACCACACTCCCACAATACGCTACAAAAACCCCGCTCATATAGGTGAGCCATTGCCTGATCTGGAGTAAGTGATGTCAACTCCACTACTTCCACTCCCTGTTTGAGCAAGAATTTTTGAAAATCAGGGTTCGCTCCCAACTCTGTCAACACTAAAGTGGGAGCTGACGCGGTTTGCCAAAGACGAGCATTCTCAGGCAAGTTGAGATGGCGACTCATCACTACCCGCAAAGGATTATGTGCTTCTATTTGATGGCTGGTTAAATGAGGATTATCCAGCCTCACTGTATTTCCACCGACAATCACAGCATCACAGGCTGCCCGTAGTTGATGAACTTCAGCACGGGCATCTTGGTTTGTTACCCAAGCACTATGACCAGATGTAGTAGCAATTTTGCCATCTAACGTCATGGCATATTTCAAAATGCCCAAAGGTCGTTTGTAGAGAATACGATGGACAAAACCTTCATTCAGTTGTTGGCAGGCTTCGGTTTCTACACCTACCACAACTTCTATCCCAGCCGCACGTAAACGAGCAATGCCACCTCCGGCTACCAGGGGATTAGGGTCAACCATGCCCACTACTACCTTAGCCACACCAGCGGCTATTAACCCTTCTGAACAAGGGGGAGTGCGTCCGTAATGATTGCAGGGTTCGAGACTGACATAGACTGTAGCATCACGAGCGCGATCGCCTGCTGCTCTCAAAGCAAAAACTTCTGCATGAGGTTCTCCTGCACGGGGATGAAACCCTTCGCCCACAATCTCCCCATCTTTGACAACTACCGCCCCCACCAGCGGATTAGGTGAAGTACGTCCCAAGGCACGGCGCGCAAGTTCTAAACACCGCTGCATCATGCGAATGTCAAAGTCACTTCCTACCCTATCCTTGGCTTGTGAATCAGAATCGACTGCCAACTGCACGGAAAGCCCATGTTTTTGAGTGTAATTGGGTAGATCTGCATTTGATTGAGCAACTACTGGGAAATTATCCATAATTTTCGGCAATACTGTAAATATTTTGCACACTGACTATTTTTATCCTGATAGTTAAACAGTAATATTCAGGCGCTATCGTTGGTTATGGGGTAACTAAGAAAAAATGATGGTAAGCATGAGAGCTAGTAGCTCAAAATTAATTCTTTTGTAGTATTTTTGAAATTTGATGTGAAACTGTCAAGATAAGAGTTTAATTTTTATTAATGGTATTATGATATCGTGCCTATATCATCAAATAAGCCTGAATTAGGGCTAGAGAAGGCATCTTTGAAACTCCAGACGGCGCTTAACCAGGGGATTCTTGGTTAACAGCAACTCCTGTGAATGTTCTTGCAAATTCTCATGACGATTTATAAATTCGCCTGCGCCTTACACCCCCATAGTTACAAACTAGGGGGTTGCTATTTTGAACGCACCCCATCTATAACCTTTGATTTAGATCATGTCCGTTTAAACACTTATGATATCTGTGGAGGTCGGTAATTGGGAATTGGTAATTGGTAATTGGTAATTGGTAATTGGTAATTGGTTTTGAGTATTACCTATTACCCATTAGCCATTACCTATTACCAAGCAAACCGACTAGATCGTAAGTAATTAGCCGAACTTGATATTAGATGGGGATTCCTGCGCTAAGACGCAATAAATAAGGCTTCTCAACAAATCCAAGGAGACAGGCAGAGAAATAGAACGGAAGAGGGCAAATTTACCTAATCCCCATTTCCCAATACCACAACTATTGCTCCAATAGTTTCATCTTTTGCCACCAGTGATTCAACGGATAATATACCACAGGTGCCCAAAGACTACTGAGAATAGCAGAAGCAAGGGCTACTCGTTGATAATATGCCCAGATGTCTTCTACTTTGCGATCGCCCATTAAAGTCAATTGCAACCCAAAGATAGTTTCTGCCAAAATCGCCATCACAAAGGCAATTAAGGCAATGGAAATAAAATCTTCTTGGATAAAACGCTGCTTTTGAGTTAATGCTGTTAAAACTCCTACCATCCCCAGAGTTAAGGCATGAGTGGGGTTAGGTGATGTCATGGCATCTTGAAGTAGCCCCAGCACTACACCTGCGAATAATCCTTCCCAGACTGCGCGCTTGACACTCCAAGCCACCACCCAAATTAACAGCCAATTAGGGCCAATTCCTACTAATTCCATACCTGGCAAGCGTGTTGGCAACAGCATTAAACATAACAGCACTGAACCAACTGTTACCGCCCAATCTAGCAACTGACGTGTACGAGGATGCCAACGAGCAAGAGGCTGAATTGCGATTTGGGATTTTCGCTGTGACGATTTTGGCTTTTTTGACCTATTACCACCAAATGAAGGCATCTTCATTGTTTTGAGAGATTTGAAAAAAATTTAATTAGACTTTTGCGGATCTTCGCCTGCCTGTTCAATGTTTGTCGGTTTTGGATATACACCTACCCAATCTAGCGATCTAATCGGCGGGAACAGCTCCACTTTTGCGACTGATGCTGGCAGTTTCTTTAAATCCAGGGACTTGATCCGTCCTACTGCCAAGCCAGCAGGAAATTTCTGACTGTAGGTAGATGTGGAAACTAAATCTCCCACTTTCACATTTGGAACTTTTTCATAAAACTCCAATACAGCTTCCGCAGAAGAATCTCCTCGCAAAACTCCTTTGGCTGAAGTCCGGCTAACAGTTACACCCACTTGACTTTTGAGGTCACTGATTAACAACACACGGCTGGTATTGGGAGTTACACTTTCTACTAAACCCACTAATCCACCCTCAGCCTTGACAACAAAGCCTTCTTGAATTCCGGCGTTAGAACCACGATTGAGGGTGACTTGTTGCCACCAATGGTCAGCACTGCGTCCCACTACTCGCGCTGGAATTGGGCGTGATGCAAGTGGCTGTTTTTCAACGTAGCCTAATAAATCTTTGAGTTTTTGATTTTGGCTTTCTAGGTCTGCTATGCGCGTTTGCAACTCCAAGAATCGAGCATCTTTAAGACGTTCTTCTGGACTTGGTACTGTCTGCAACATTTGCAAAGGACTGGTAATCACTTGGTAAACTTCCAGCAGCAGCTTACCTTGGGTCTGCCGCAGCATCCATGCACCACCCAGTACTAAAGCTACCAAGCCGACTTGTAAAGCTTTGCGATCCCACCAACGACGAAGAGTAACCATCTATACCTAATTGTTATAATTTCATAAAGATATTGGGTTCTACTTTTATAGAACCCAAATAAAAACCAAATAGAACCCAATATCTGATATTTCTTTCTACATGTTGCGAGAACGCCCGCTGAAAACCCGTTCCAGCTGTTTAAAGTTTTCTAACACACGACCTGTTCCCAACACAACACAACTGAGCGGATCGGCGGCAATATGGGTGACAATACCTGTCTCATGGCTAATTAAGGTGTCTATGCCTTTGAGCAAAGCACCACCACCAGCCAGCATGATACCCCTATCAATAATGTCTGCTGCCAGCTCTGGAGGCGTGCGTTCCAGTGTCCGCTTCACAGCTTCGATGATTACTGATAGCGGTTCCAACATACTTTCACGAATTTCTGGCCCTTTGAGGGTGACAGTCCGTGGTAGACCAGAAAGCAGGTGTAAGCCTCGCACTTCCATCATGGCTTCACCATCATCGTGAGTGGGATAAGCAGAGCCGATGCGAATTTTTATGTCCTCGGCAGTACGTTCCCCAATCACCAAATTATGAACTTTCTTCATGTATATGATGATTGATTCAGTAAGTTCATCTCCAGCAATACGTACTGATTCACTGATCACAGTACCCTGAAGACTGAGTACGGCAACTTCTGTTGTCCCGCCACCAATATCGATAATCATGTTACCAGTTGGTTCGGCAACCGGTAGTCCTGCACCAATAGCAGCTGCTATTGGTTCATCAATTAGATAAACTTCTCTTGCCCCAGCTTGAGTAGCTGCATCCATCACAGCCCGTCTTTCTACACCTGTGACACCGCTGGGAATACCAATCACAATCCTTGGTAGAATTAAAGATCTGCCCTCATTGACTCGCTGAATAAAGCTTTTGAGCATAAGTTCAGCTGTATCAAAGTCAGCGATTACACCATCACGTAAGGGGCGTAAGGCAATCACATTACCAGGTGTGCGACCAAGCATTTTTTTGGCCTCTTCTCCCACTGCCAGTGCTACCTTTTCGTTTTGGTCGATAGCAACTACAGAAGGCTCTTGAAGTACAATACCTTTACCAGATACATAAACGAGGGTGTTGGCAGTACCGAGGTCGATACCCATATCCCACGATGAGCGAAAGTTCCTGAAAAGACCCACGCGTCTCTACGCTCCCTACTTGCGATAACTTTTTAACTAGAACTGTTGGTGTTGATCGTGCTGGATTTTATTACGTTTTTGATGTTGAGTCCAGCCAACTAGGCTATTTTATTGAACTTTTGGTAATCCTTGCTAGATATTAAGCATCTATGTTTTTGATATTTTTTGACTAATTCAGTATATCCGTATAGTTTTACAATTTTGTCAAGTAAACTTTAACATTTATACATCCAACTAGGTTGTTAGATTTTAAACACATTTTCAATAGGTTCACAATTCGCTATGATGAAAATCAGCATTAATCAGTACGTAAGTACTAAAAGGTACGCTTATGAGCATTAATATAGTCCACCTCATCGGTCGTGTAGGCATTGACCCAGATATTAAGTATTTTGAATCTGGTACAGTTAAGTGTAGATTGACACTAGCAGTCAAGCGTAAATCACGGAATAGTGATGAGCCGGACTGGTTTGAGTTGGAACTATGGGGTAAAACGGCAGAGTTTGCAGGTAATTATGTACGTAAAGGTAGACAAGTTGCGGTTAAGGGTTCCTTAAAGTTTGACACATGGAGCGATCGCCAAACAGGAACTAGCCGCTCTAAACCACTGATTTTAGTAGACCAAGTGGATTTATTAGATTCCAAACGAGATGCAGAAGGCGGTGGAGATTTCGCCCCAGACAATTAATTTTTAATTGGTCAAAAGTCAACAGTCCATAGTCAATAGTAAAGGATTTTGACTATGGACTATTGACTATTGACTAATAACTAATTTGCAACGTCACCGATGCTTCTACCTGCTGTTCACCACCAACCACAGGGGTGGAAGCATCTTGATTAGCTAATTTGGCAGCTTCAGCACGATACAAAATAGGTGGTGGAGGGGCATTAGCATTATCAACTTTAATACTGACCACTTCTTTAGGTTGGAAACCGAGGGCACTAAAAACAGCATCAGCTTGCTGTCGGGCGTCTTGGGTAGCTTCTTTAAGTGCTTGTTGGCGAGCTTTTGCGATCGCCTCATCAGTAGCGATAAAATTAATGCCATTAATTTGGGTTGCACCTGCTTTCACAGCTTCATCTAACAAAGTACCAGCATTATCTGTGGCAATGCGAAAACTCACAGAATTGCTAGCAGCATAGCCAGTAATTCGCTGCACATTATTGGTATAGCTATAAACTGGGTTAAGGCGGATACCTGTAGTTTGTAATTTCTCCACATTCCGGCTTTTGAGTAAAGCTACTACAGCTGATGACCTGCGAGCTGCATCTTGCTGTGCTGACTGTGCAGTTTTAGCCTGCACTTCAACTCCTAAACTAACTTCCGACAAAGTTGTCGGAATTGATTCTGTCCCACGACCACTAACAGTAAGGGTGCGCCACAATTGTGCTTTTTCCTCAGCAAACCCAGGCTGACCAAAAGTCACAAATAGCAACAAAGCTAAGGGTAAGGTTTTCCACAAATTCCCAGCATGAAACCGAGAACCAAATAAAGCGGCCCTATACATAAAATTGCACTCCTCTGAAAATATCTACAGATGCTTTTAATAAAACGTATCTAGCAATTCTCAGTTAGCTGTCAACTGTTAACAGTCAACAACCACCACAAGATTTGCACCACTCAAATGCAATTGATAGATACGATTTGTATGTTCCTACTTTGGCATTCCCATAGTCAAAAGTGACAATGGTTACATTTTTGGAAACTAAAAAAATTACACCAAGACTGAGGAAACTCTAATAAAGCAATTATTTCGGTTGAAGTTGTTGGCTGATGACTGATGACTGATGACTATTGACTGATGACTATTGACTATTGACTATTGACTGTTGACTATTGACTATTGACTGTGAACAATGGAATATTTTTTACTTGTCAGTCCCTTGAAGGAATTTTGTTATGGCGTATTGGCTGCTGAAAACTGAACCCGAAGATTATTCATACTTTGATTTAGAACGGGACGGCAGTACAGTTTGGGATGGAGTGAATAATGCTTTAGCCCTCAAACATTTACGTACAATGCTTCCTGGCGACTTGGCATTTATTTATCACACTGGTAAAGAACGGCAAATTGTAGGTGTGGCAGAAGTCACCAGTCAACCTTACGCCGATCGCAAATTCAATGACGCTAAACTGGTAGTCGTGGATGTGCGAGCATTACGAAAAGTCTCTTTGCCCATCACCCTCGCCCAAATTAAGCAGGACGGCAAATTCACAGACTTTGACTTGCTGCGACTCCCTAGGCTTTCTGTAGTTCCAGTATCTGACTTTTACTGGCAACGTCTGAGCGATTTGACAAGTGGCACAAATTAAACTGGGGACTGGGGATTAGGGACTGGGGATTAGGGACTGGGAGGATCATAGACAGGGATTCAACTAAAGATTTTAAGCTTACTCAATACCCAATGCCTAACCAATTTTTGAATCTAGTTGGGGGCTGGTTGCGGCAACCCGTTAAATTAAAGGAAATCTCTAAACAGTTGCTTTCCCCAAAGGAGTAAAAATTAAAGAGAAGAATTTTCGCAAAACAAATGCAGTTTTTAGGTGAAATCAACTTCTATTTTCCCTTGTTGGCCAACACAACAGCGGCAGATAGTTCGATGGTAATAGCAGCAGTGTTGCTCAGTTTAGTGGTAACTTACCTAGCCAGCAAAGTTGGTGGGGAGTTATCCAACCTAGTGGGTTTACCACCTGTCTTAGGCGAACTTGTAGGTGGTGTCGTAGTCGGCATTTCTGTTTTGCATCTGTTGGTGTTTCCAGAAGGTGGCGCAGACAGTTCCAACTCTTTGATCATGATCTTCCTGCAAATCACTGCGGGTTTAAGTCCTGAAGCGACTCCGGCAGTTTTTGCAGCACAATCAGAGGTGGTTTCTGTCTTAGCAGAACTAGGTGTGATTATTTTGCTGTTTGAAATTGGTTTGGAGTCCAACTTAAAGGACTTGATGGCAGTTGGTATCCAAGCCCTGATTGTAGCAGTAGTGGGGGTGACAGTACCTTTTGCAGCGGGAACTGTCGGGTTAATGACTTTGTTTGGTATTGATGCTGTACCCGCAATTTTTGCTGGGGCGGCTTTGACTGCAACTAGTATTGGTATAACTTCCAAAGTATTGTCAGAAATAGGGAAGCTCAATTCCAAAGAAGGGCAGATTATTCTGGGTGCTGCTGTGATTGACGATGTGTTAGGCATCATCGTCCTAGCAGTAGTCGCCAGTTTAGCTAAAGAAGGCACTGTAGATGTAGGCAAAGTCATTTATTTGATTATCAGTGCGACTGGTTTTCTTTTGGGTGCAATTGTGCTAGGCAATGTCTTCAACAAAACCTTTGTCGCGATCGCTGATAAACTCAAAACACGCGGCGAACTGGTAATCCCAGCATTCATCTTCGCTTTTGTCATGGCATACCTTGCTGCCGTTATCCAGTTAGAAGCGATTCTGGGCGCTTTTGCAGCAGGTTTAGTCTTAGAAGAAACCGATAAGCGCAAAGAACTGCAAAAGCAGGTTATTCCCATTGCTGATATGCTGGTGCCGATTTTCTTTGTGACTGTTGGCGCAAAAACCGATTTAGGAGTCTTGAACCCAGCAATTCCTGAAAATCGGGAAGGACTGATTATGGCAACTTTCCTGATTACAGTAGCCATTATCGGTAAAGTGGTTACAGGTTTGAGTGTTTTTGGTCAACCTGGTATTAACAGGTTAGCAATTGGTGTAGGGATGATTCCCAGAGGTGAAGTGGGATTAGTATTTGCTGGTGTTGGTGCTGCTAGCGGTGTTCTCTCTAAACCACTAGGGGCAGCAATTATTATGATGGTTATCTTAACCACCTTTTTAGCGCCTCCCTGGTTACGTTTCGTATTTCCAGAAACAAACAACGTGACACCAGACTCAGAGAAATTGATTTTAGATGGTGCGTCTGGAACAGCGGTAGCAATAGAACCACCTCAGTCGATATTATCAGTCTCAAATGATGGCGGAAATAAGGAAGGCATAACCGATTCGCCAGATAATTAATCATGCTTTAGGCAACTCCAACAACTAAAAACAAGCGCTTGAAGTTGTTGATTGAAATGAAGCATTTTTCTTAGTGACTTAGTGCCTTGGTGGTTAAAAAATTAACTTAGTAACTACAAAGGCGAGGCAGCGCGTTCAGTCGCCAGACAGCTGCGCGACTGCCATCACTAAGTCACCAAGTTGAAAACCCTGAAAGATTTTGCCATAGTCAATGGAAACTTCTAACCTCAAATTTCCGTCCCAGAATTAGTTTTTGTTTCATTACTACTAGCATTTACAATGTTATTTATTGCCAGTCATACCCAATCTTTCAGTCTCAATCTACACATTTTTTCAGTAATTAGGAATTAGTACCTGCAATCACCATATCAGTTGAAAGTAGTTGAAATTTTTTACCGTCAACCTCAATTGTCGAGCATTAAACCACTCAACACTAATCTTGTTTTCTGTCAAGTATCACCATCTAAGATTGACTGAGTGTGGTTAATTGTGGTGATATTTTTGTTGCATTGAATGCAATGCGGGCATAAAAATTATGTCGTGATAGTAAAGCAGAATTAAAAGGGGCATACTAACAATTTACGCTACTATTTGCGTCTTGATACCAGCATCAAAATCAAAGAGAATATCAAAACTAAAGATTAAGTGGTGAAGGTGTGACGATTTACCAATATTTTGAGATGTTGAAATATTGGCGGCCCCATGAACGTGAATCAGGAGAACAGACTGTGAAATTACACTGGTTACTACCCAGTACTATTGGAACTATCCTCTTAGTTTCGTCGCCTGCTTGGGCGGGGACACTAGAATCTTGGCGTTTTGATGCCAATCAAAACCGCCTGGAAATTAATACTTCCGGGGCTGTTCAACCTCAAGCACAACTCGTCTTCAACCCCACGCGTCTGGTTATTGATTTGCCAGGGACTACATTTGGGCGTCCGCAGTTAACACAACAGTTGAGTGGTGGACTGCGGGCTATTCGTGTGGGACAGTTCGACCCCCAAACAACGCGAATTGTTGTCGAACTTAATCCTGGATATACTCTAGACCCCAAAAAAGTGCAATTTGTGGGTATAACAGCTAGTCGCTGGACTGTACAATTACCAAAACCACAAGCACAACAAGTATCTTCCCCTGGAAATGTTTACAATGTCGTGACCCTAGACTCCGATACTAAACCGGAAATTCCCAGGAATACTGTCAGTGCTACAGCCACAACTCAAATTGAGAAATTACAAGTAACAGGGGATGGTTTTTTTATCCGTACCAATGGTGGTAATCCTCAAGTGCGAGTGATTCGCAGCCGCGATCGCTCTACTATTTTTATGGACATCGCTAGCGCTACTCTAGCACCACAACTAGCCCAAGGAAGTACTGTTCCCATTAACAGATATGGTGTTAACCGCGCCGAGTTCACCCAACTGCAAACTCGACCACCATCTGTTCGCATGACTTTGCGGGTAGACAAAAATAGCCCGGACTGGCGGGTAACTAGCACCAGTAGTGATGGTTTGGTAGTTTTACCCAGTCGCGTTGTCACCTTACCTGATAGCAATAATTCCGGTAACTCACAAGACAATCAGCCACAACCTGTTACTCCTAGCAACTCACCAGCAACAATTCAGTCTGTAGAACTAACTGGTAACGGTACGCAACTGCTGATTAGAGCTGACCAATCTTTATCTGCTACCGGTGGCTGGGATAGATCTTCTGGTTTATTTCGTATCACAATTCCTAATGCTCGGTTAAAACCCAGAGTCACAGGCCCATTACTCAATGCCAATAGTCCCATTCTCCGGGTACGCCTGCAAACACAACAACCTAACACTGTGGTTGTCTTGGTTCAACCAGCAACGGGAGTACAAATTGGACGAATCAACCAAGGCGACCAACTGTTATCTTTACAATTACAAGGCTCTCGTCGAATTGGCACAAACTCCGGAACACCGCCTTTACCTCCAATTCAAGGACAATTACCAAACCCGACGGATACACCCCAACCCATAACCCAGCCAGGGCGTCCAATTCCCAGAGGAAGAGTAGTAGTAATCATTGACCCAGGACACGGTGGTAAAGATTCTGGAGCAATTGGTATTGGGGGAGTGCGTGAGAAGGATGTCATCTTGCCCATTGGCGCAAGGGTAGCGCAGATTTTACAGCAAAATGGTGTGCAAGTGGTAATGACGCGCGATTCTGATTATTTTGTCAGCCTTCAGGGACGAGTAGCGATGGCAGAGAGAGTTAACGCTGATGTCTTTGTCAGCATTCATGCTAATTCAGCAGGTGCAGGTCGTCCGGATGTCAGCGGTTTGGAGACTTATTATTATGACAGCGGTCTGGGTCTCGCTCGCATTGTCCATAGCAACATTCTGCAAAGTTTAAATATTAGAGATCGGGGAGTGCGGCGAGCTAGATTTTATGTTCTCAGAAAAAGTTCCATGCCTTCTATTCTTGTAGAAACTGGTTATTTAACTGGTCGGGAGGATATTGCCAAGCTCAGAACTTCAGCTTACCAAAATCAAATGGCAGAAGCGATCGCTCGTGGTGTCCTCCAATACCTCAGACGAAGATAAGTCAATAGTCAATAGTCAATAGTCAACAGTCATCAGTCATCAGTTATATTTCTTGGAGTTCCTTGAGCAATCACCGTAATTACATCAGTACTGTTGGTATGGATAAATTTTACATCAGTGACAACCATGAAAAATCCATAATCATAAATCTCTTGTACTACTCCATACACCAAACCCCTAATATTGGGAACAATATAAATGTGTAACTGTCACCAGCTTTACAACATCAGTTGACAATACTAGTAATTTTGCGATCAGTGTATCAATTACAGCTAACAAAAGAATCAGTACCAATCCTACCCGATTCTAAATATCATCGGCTGGGATTGATTGGCATAACAGCATGGCAAAATCAAAGGGGCGTGCTAGGATTTAACCCCATTAGCTGTGTTTTTCAGATCAGCGCAAAATTCTTTGGCAGCAAGGGAAGTTTTGATTAGTGGCAACTTTCTGGTAAAGGCTATTCTTTGCAGTGCGGGTTCTTCATAAAAGAACGCAGAGTCGGCACGAGGAGCATCTTGTGATTTGCTCATCAAAGGTAAAGTTAGGGCAGTGACGGTGTGAGGATTGACCAATATGTTGAATTATTAACGATTCCCATGAATGTGAATCAGGAGAAAAGACTGTGAAATTACGCTGGTTAGTACCTAGTACTATTGGAACTATCTTTTTACTATCGTCGCCGGCTTTGGCTGCGAAATTGGAATCTTGGCGTTTTGACACCAATCAAAACCGCCTAGAAATTAATACTTCTGAGGCTGTTCAACCTCAAGCACAACTCATATTCAACCCCACGCGTCTGGTAATTGATTTGCCAGGCACTACATTTGGGCGTCCGCAGTTAACACAACAGCTAGGTGGGGCGATTCGGGCTATCCGTGTGGGGCAGTTTGACCCCCAAACAACACGGATTGTTGTGGAACTCAATCCTGGCTATACCTTAGACCCCAAAAAGGTACAATTTGCGGCTACCACTGGCAGTCGCTGGACTGTACAATTACCAAACCCAGAAACTGAGGAAGTAGCCTCATCCCCAGAAATATCACTAGGCCCGACTCCTGCGACACCACCACAAACTGGTGTCACATCTACTCCAGCAGTCCCGCCGAGAAATATTTACAATGTGGTGACAACTGACTCAGTTACACCAACTAACAACCCACCAAGTACCAACAGGGTAGCAGCGATCGCTCAAATTGAGGATTTACGCATCACAGGCGATGGATTTTTCGTCCGCACCAGTGGTGGTAGTCCCCAAATTGAGGTAAATCGGAGTCGGGACAAAAAAACAATAAATATTGATATTGCTGGCGCTTCTTTATCACCAAGTCTGGAACAAAAGGATTTATCTATTAATCGTTATGGTGTCAGCCGTATTCAATTTAACCAACTAGAAAAAAGACAGCCAACTGTTCGCATGACCTTGCAGGTGGACAAAAATAGTCCAGACTGGCGGGCTACCACAAGTAGTATTAACGGGTTCGTGGTTCTACCCAGTCGGATTGTGCGATCGCCTGTCAATAATAACCCCAGTAACCCCAGCCCCATATCTTCTACCACTGACTCACTAGCAACGATTCAATCTGTGGAACTGGCTAATAACGGTACACAGTTGATAATTCGAGCTGATCAAGCTGTATCTGCGAAGGGTGGTTGGGACAGATCTTCTGGATTGTACCGCATCACTGTTGCCAATGCTAAGTTAGCCCCCAGAGTTTCAGGCCCTAATTTTGATGCTAATAGCCCCATTTTGCGGGTACGCCTGCAAACTCAAGCACCTGATACGGTGATTATTTTTGTTCAACCAGCCGCAGGGGTGCAAGTTGGAGAACTCAATCAAGTGGGCAACCAACTGTTAGCTTTACAATTGGCGCGATCGCCCCGTATCACACCCCCGGTTGGTTTACCACCTCTGAATCCACCCAACCCAACCGCAGAAAACCCCGGTTCTATATCCCAGCCAAACCCCAACCGTCCAGTACCCAGAGGTAGATTAATAGTAGTCATTGACCCAGGACATGGTGGTAAAGATTCCGGGGCACCTGGTTTGGGTGGACTATTAGAAAAGGATGTAATCTTACCGATTGGTCAAAGAATAGCGGCAATTTTAGAGCAAAATGGCGTACAAGCCGTGATGACACGGGATTCTGACTTTTTCGTCGAGCTTCAAGGACGGGTAGATATAGCCGAACGAGTCAATGCGACTTTGTTTGTCAGCATCCACGCCAACTCGGTTGATGGTCGCCCTGATGTCAACGGATTAGAAGTTTATTATTACGATAGTGGTTACGCTTTAGCTGAAGTCGTTCGCAATAATATTCTGCAAAATATCGGTACTCTTAAGGATCGGGGAACGCGCAAAGCTCGATTCTATGTGCTACGGAAAAGTTCTATGCCATCAATTTTAGTAGAAACAGGCTACATGACTGGTCGGGAAGATAATCCCCGATTGGCAACAAGAGAATACCAAAATCAGATGGCAGAAGCGATCGCTTATGGTATCCTCAAATATTTAAGACAAAGATAATAGTGCAGCTTTGCTAAAAATGTAGTACAAATTGCTAATTAAAGAGGTGATATATAGACTTCTTTGGTATACAGAATTTAGTGGTCAGTTAGCAAATTGTCTGCTAAATTCTGTATTTTACAGGACTTACGCAACTGGCACAGATATTTTTGGCGATGGTAGTTAAGAGTTAAGGGTCAAAAATCAAAAATCAAGCTTTTTTGGACTATTGACTTTTGACTCTTGACAACCCACACGAAAAAAATATCACAATGCGCGTAAGTCCTATTTTAAATCGAAAAACTTCAATCAATATCTGCCTGTGTATTCATCTTCCTTTTTTGACGGTAATCTTCACGATTTTTCGGATAAAGAACCTCAACGTGCGCCAATCGGCGTTTTTGACAGTGGTGTGGGTGGGTTAACGGTACTGCGACAACTCTATCGGCAATTACCCAATGAATCAATAATTTACTTGGGAGATACAGCTAGGCTTCCTTATGGAATTCGTTCCCAAGCAGAAATTTTACAGTTTGCGCGTGAAATCCTGACTTGGATGCAACAGCAGCGCGTTAAGATGGTAATAATGGCTTGCAACACTAGTTCTGCCTTAGCTTTAGAAATAGTCCGGCAAGAATTTGACATGCCTATTCTAGGAGTCATCTTACCAGGAGCAAAGGCAGCAGTGCAGCAAGGCAAGCGTATTGGTGTAATTGCCACCGCAGCAACCGCCAAAAGTAATGCTTATAAAAATGCTATTCTAGAAATTGATCCTCACGCCCAAGTCTGGCAAGTCAGTTGTCCAGAATTTGTGCCAATCGTTGAGGAAAATCGCATTCACGAACCCTACACTACTGAAGTAGCACGGTCTTATCTAGAACCTTTACTACAGCAAGAAATTGACACTTTAGTCTATGGCTGTACTCATTATCCCCTGCTGGCTCCAGTACTGCGATCGCTCCTCCCCCCCCAAGTTAAATTAGTTGATCCAGCTGTTCATACCGTGGTAGCCTGTGCCCAAGAGTTAGACTTGCTCGGCTTAAAGAATACTTACCCCCCACTACCAACCCGCTTTGTAGTGAGTGGTTGTCCACAACAGTTTGCTCAGTCTGGAGTCCAGTGGTTAGGCCATACCCCAATGGTTGAGGTTGTCCGCTTTCCTGATATCGCAGTTTCCCAACTTCAACAAGACTTTGTTGGCTAATGAGTCAATAGTCAACAGTCAATACTTTGACTATTGACTATTGACTATTAACTATTGACTATTAACTACCTCAGTCACTTTTGGCGCTACTGTCACCTGGTGCTGGTGTTTCCCTTTGGTTGTCGCCGGGAAATTATCAGAAGCAGGTTTTTGCTTAGTTCGTTTTGCCAGTGCTAATAATAGATAAACAGTGAACAAATATCCACTAGCTAAAATAAAAATCATCATAGGCATATTCCCGTAAATCATTTTTTCCCAGCACCCTTCTTAGAAGAATATAAAATTTCATAGAATTATCAGAAGCTCAACCAAATCAAGTACATTCTTGATGGCTGTGGATTCTTATGTAAAATTAGTCCGTAGAGTTTTAATTCTCTTCGGTCAGTGAAAGCATTATTAGATTCAATTTCTTGCAGACCATAGATCCCACAACAGTTAAATTGCTAAACAGCAAGTCCTAACTGCGCTCTTTAGCAGTCTAATTAGTCTGCATTATTTTTGCACTCACCTCTAGGATTAGAAACTGCCTTGTCGCTCAACCCATACTAAAAGCTTGTAGCGAATCCTTGAAAGGATAAAACATGGCTCTATCCACAGAAGTTTGATCGCTATAAATAGAATGTTAAGAACTACTTCCTTAACTTTCATTTACAGCGATAAGTTATTTTAGGCTCGTAACACCACATAGGTAATTTCACTTATAAGTGCTTTTCCTCTGGAGGGTGAATACTTGAATGATTTAAAATTCCTATATTTTAGCGTAACATAACCACACCGAATTTTTAGCCCAGTTTGCGGCTAAATTTTAAATTTTCTAGATTGCTAAAAACAAGGCTGAGAGAACTGAGTCTTACCTCAAAAGGACTGATGTGTAATAGCTAAACCTTAAGGAGGAAGACAAAAAATAATACTAGTGGCCTATGTTACATAGTGATCGCCACTGCTGAAGTCAATTGCCCTCAGTAACAAAAGATAACTTTAGATTACATATACTACATTAAGTAATTTTAAGCAATTTATACTACTTTAAAAAAAGAATACACGGTAAATACTTAAGCAAATTTTCTTTTTCCTTAGTTTGAAAAAAGAAAAAATACATAACATAATAGCAAATATTTATTGGTCTGAGCGAACTGTTTGCAGCGAAAAGTCCCTCACTGTGTTCAGAAAGATTTTCCCCAGTCCCCAATCCCCAGTCCCCAGTCCCCAGTCCCCAGTCCCCAATCCTGCCACAGGCAGCAGAAGAGTCTTCTCTAACAAAATTTTGCGCTGGCACAGCATTATCTTAAAATGAGTATAGGATATGTAAAATTTCGTAACCTAAGCCAGAGTCCGTCCGTCCATGACCCCAGCCACCTCCCTGTTTACCCCTGTGGAAGGAGACCTGCAACTACTAGCAGATAACCTAAAACAGCTAGTTGGAAATCGCCACCCCATTCTTTTTGCAGCAGCCGAACATTTATTCGGAGCTGGGGGAAAGCGTATTAGACCAGCAATTGTTCTGCTGCTATCGCGGGCAACCATGTTAGAACAAGATATTACGCCGCGTCACCGCCGCCTAGCAGAAATCACGGAAATGATTCACACCGCCAGCTTAGTGCATGACGATGTGGTAGATGAATCACAGATGCGACGTGGTGTACCCACAGTTCATAGTTTGTTTGGGAACCGCATCGCCGTACTAGCAGGAGATTTTCTCTTTGCTCAATCCTCCTGGTATTTGGCAAACCTGGATAATTTGGAGGTGGTAAAACTGCTTTCAGAAGTCATTATGGATTTGGCTACTGGGGAGATACAGCAGGGATTGAATCGGTTTGATGCTACCACCTCAATTGAAACTTACCTGAAAAAGAGCTATTACAAAACTGCCTCGTTAATTGCCAACAGTGCTAAAGCAGCTGGGTTACTGAGTGAAGTTTCAAGAGAAACCGCTGAACATTTGTACGGCTATGGGCGTGATCTTGGTCTGGCGTTTCAGATTGTAGATGATATTTTAGATTTCACCAGTACAACAGATACCTTGGGTAAACCAGCGGGTTCTGACCTGATAAGTGGTAATCTGACTGCTCCGGTTTTATTCGCTTTACGAGAAAAACCATACTTGGAAGTCTTAATCGAAAGAGAGTTTGCCCAAGAAGGGGATTTAGAGCAAGCACTGGCGCTGATTACTGATAGTCAAGGCATACAACAGTCCAGGGAACTAGCTTCTCATCATGCCAAGTTAGCAGCAGAGCATCTTGCATGTCTACCACCTTCAGATGCTCATCAAGCACTTATTAACATGACTGACTATGTATTGAGTCGGCTCTACTAAAAAATTTAAAATTTAAAATTTAAAATTTTAGTTTTTGGAGTTTGGATTTGAGATTGTATCTAATAAATCCAGACTCCAAAATTTATTTATGCAATATCAGGGGGTATCTGTCTGCGCTTTTGTGGTGGTTTTATCTGTTGTTGCATGAGTTTTTGGAATTCATCTCGCTGCACTTCTACAGTATGAGTGGTTATACCCGGCGTTTCCAAAAAAACGATACTATCTACGGGTTCTAATGCCATTAATTGGAACAAAATATGGGTGACAGGAAGAGCTTTTGCTTGAATTTGAGGGTCAAGCCCAGCAGATGGAATTAGGGAAACATCCTGTATGGTAGAAAAAGCGTAAACCACACGCTTTTCCAATCCTGGATTTGCACGGTTGCTCAATGTAGTTAAAACCCAGTTGCCCTCTAAACTCTGGAGAATGTAGTACTGGGAATGGCGTAATTTTTGGGCGATCGCGCTAAGGGCCGGAGCAATTGCTGCGACAAGATGTGGTGTTACACCATCGGGGGGTGCATTGTCAATCAGCAATTGAATTTGTTTTTCTAAATCCATAATGACTTGTAAACGACTCCTGGGTAATGGCAATAACATCTATCAAAGTGTGAACAATCGCATTGATTTGGGAACTATAAAATCAGCCATATCCTAAACACAGGATTGGCAGATGCGTTTAGCTTATACGCAAAACCTACCAAGCCAATACCCACAGTCGTACAGGTTGTATTTAAGCATGTTAGGGTCTTTTGAAAACCGAGACTATGAATTCAGCCGCAACCGCAACAATTCCAACCGCAACAATTCCAAGCGTAACTACTCAGGGAGAAAATTCTATCGGCGCGGAGGTGATCTTTCAACTCCTGTCGCAGGAGCTGCAACAGTCAACCAAAGCTTCAGCCCAGAATTGCCAAGATGTAGCTACACGAATTACTACCGAAGTATACCGGATTTGTAGTGAAAGTAAACGTATCCAGGCTTCCGGTGCTGTAGAAAATTCAGCCATGACTCTAGCCAAACATCGGCTGCAACAATGTCTGAAATACTATCAGTTGGGTTCCAATCGGGGCCGGGTGGAATTGCACAGTACTTTGAGTGCGATCATTTATCGTTACATTAATCCTCCTCAAAGGCAACTGAGCTATCAAGGGCGGTTGACTATTATTGAAGATTTCCTACAGGGTTTTTATCTAGAGGCGTTGAACGCTTTCCGCCGGGAAAATCAACTCGGCCCCACCTATCGCCCCCAATCTCTGTTGGAATTGGCAGAATACATGGCGTTTACCGAACGCTATGGCAAGCGGCGGATTCCGTTACCAGGTCGTCAACAGCAACTAATTATCCTGCGGGCACAAACTTTTTCCCAACAGCAACCTCCAGAAACGAACGTAGATATAGAACAAGCCGCAGAAGGTAGCAGCAGCGAAGCTGATGGATCTTGGGAAGAACCAGCAGTACAACAATTGCGATCGACAATGGCGACGCAAGCAGCACCCGAACCAGAAGAAGACACTTTGCGTTCGGTTGTAGTTACCGAATTAATGGATTATCTCGAACAACGGCAACAATCCGATTGCGCTGATTACTTTTCCCTCCGCCTCCAAGATCTATCTACACAAGAAATTGAGTCGGTTTTAGGTTTAACCCCTCGTCAGAGAGATTACTTACAGCAGCGGTTTAAGTATCATCTAATTCGATTTGCCTTGTTGCATCGTTGGGAATTAGTTCATGAGTGGCTGGAAGCTTCATTGCATACCAATTTGGGGTTAACTCCCCAGCAATGGCAAGTATACACAGCGCAGCTGGACGATAAACAACGCGCTTTACTAGAGTTGAAGCAACAAGGACAACCTGACGAAAAAATCGCCAAGACTTTAGGTATGTCAACAGCACAACTGCAAAAACGGTGGTTTAAGATCCTCGAACAAGCTTGGGAAATTCGTAACTCCTTAGTGTCCGGATCAGGTGCATCTACTCATGAATAGTGACTCAGAATCCTCACAACACCATTTACTTGCTTGGGTATTGGCAGATGATGTCGATACCCACGAGGAAAACTTGGGAGAGAGTGAGGAAACCGAAGGGGTGGATAACCCGACCAAAAAAGCAGCCACCTCAAAAAGTGGTAAGCCTGACTTGGGAGGAACCCCCCAAACCTTTCAATTGGGAGAAATTCCTACTGTGCAAGAACGTTTCCAGGCCGTCCTCAAGCGTCGGTTACAAATCCAAACCGAGAACCACCCTCCTTTATTCCCTTGGGAATCACAAATAGTAGAATATCCAGATTGTGTAGAAGAGCGATCGCTAGCATTAACTCCTGGTTGGGGGTGGATGGCACAGCAATCAAAGCTGAGTCTACCCGTTCCCCTACCGGAAAAAGTTTTCCGGGAATTGCTAGAACGATGTCAAGGATTGCTCACATCTTCACTGCCGCTAGGGGCGAAATTAGTTCAAGTTGTGGAGGGCTTTTTCCCTAACGAGTCGCAGACACTCAACAATATCGCCGGATTGGTGCTGAGAAGCACTTATCGGTCTGCGGATACTCTGGGTATGATGCCTAATATTCAAAGCGATTACTCAGATTTAAAACCCCGTCAACAAATGGCATTGTCGCTGCTGGCGGCTAAACAGATGCTGGAGAATCTGACTCTACCAGTGTCAACATCCCAGCCAGTGGTAGAAAAACAATGGCTAACTAGCGCCGGGCCTTTGACACTGAGAGTGGAATACCAGTGTCAGGGTCAGGTGACACAGTTACATGTTCACGCTGAGTTACCCGCTAAAGGTAGTTTGAAACTTCGAGGAAGTGGTACTCAAGCAATAGCGAAGTCTTCGAGTCCTGGGTGCTTGAGTGCAGAATTGCACTGCCAGCAAGTTAACCCGACTTATACTCTAGAAGTTGAGTTCCCAGAATTAGATCAAAAGCCGTTGTTGTTTGTGATTAATCCTAAGATTTAGCCGAAATGCCCACCCCTAGCATTCAAGGTTGATCAACGCCAATAGATAAGATGATGGTTGTGGTTTGAAGCTGATTTTTGTTTAACAACCGATCATTAGGGTTTCTACTTTTTTACAAGTTCTCATTAGCGGCTTCTACGATAACCCGTAATGGGAAAGACACATGTACAAGACATTTAAACTCCCAAAGCCTTGCTTCGGGGAGTTCCTGTTTTCTTAAGGGAACTTCCCGAAAAATAGTAAATATTTTTCTCACGCAGGGGAACAGGGGAGCAGGGGAGCAGGAGAGCAAGGGAGATGGGGAGATTATTAACAACTGACAACTGACAACTGACTAATGACTAATAACGAATTCTGTCCATAGCATCTACATTATTGCTTTGCTTACATTAAATGTTTAACTTATCCAGGATTAATCAGTTTTGGCGTCTACCTATAGGCGATCGCTGGCAGCAAAATATGCAGAGGTCGCCTTTGACGCAAGTGGAAGATTCGATTCCTTTACGGGTGCTAGTGCTAGGGTTAGTAATTATCGGAGTTGTGGCGACGGATATTGCTGCTGAGACTACATTTAGTCTTTGGGCAGTACCCCTAAGTATAGTAGGTGCAATTTGGAGTTACTACCGTCGTCGCCATGCCAATATTCCAATCAAATTCTGCATCGCCATCGGGATGTTAATCGCACTGGGTGCTTTCTTTGGGCGGTTGCTGGGAGAATTGAATGATACGCGGCTGGCTTTGGCAGAGTTATTAATTCAACTTCAAATACTCCACAGTTTTGATACACCCCGTCGCAAAGACTTGGGTTATTCAATAGTTATAGGATTAATTTTATTAGGTGTGGCAGCAACACTCAGCCAAACTTTGGCTTTTGCTCCTGTGCTGTTGTTGTTTTTAGCGATCGCTTTGCCGACTTTAGTATTAAATTACCGCTCACAACTCGGCTTACAACAATTAAAAGTTAAAAATGAAAAATTACCCAAGCATAGTTCTGCAACTTTTGATTTTAAATTTTTAGTTTTAAGTTTTGTAACGATTGTAGGGTTAGGCTTGGCCATCTTTGCCATCCTACCACGATTTCCTGGCTATCAACTGCGAACTTTTCCAGTAAGTTCTCCCATTGATGTCAAAGGTGGTTTTACAGGTCGTAGCATTATTAACCCTGGTTATGTGCGTCAAGGGAATGCTAATAATCAAGGTAATGGTAATGGACAAAGCCAAGCAGGTAAACCAGGAAGTTTAGACAATGATTTTTATTACGGTTTCAATAGCCAGATTAACCAAAATTTGCGGGGAGTGATGAAACCCAAGGTAGTGATGCGGGTGCGATCGCAGGCTGAGGGTTTTTGGCGAGTCCTGGCATTTGACCGCTATACAGGTAAGGGATGGGAAGTTTCTCGCAATGATGATGTTACTAGTATCAAGCGATCGCCTTGGTCTTATCAAATTTATCTACCTGTGCCAAATATCTCTGGTGAAACTAGAGAAGTAGTGCAAACCTACACCATCGTGGCGGATTTGCCTAACCTGATTCCAGCGATGGCTAATCCCAAGGAACTTTATTTTCCCACACCGATGGTCGCTGTGGATAAAGAAAACGGGTTACGCGCGCCTGTGGCATTATCGGAAGACTTGACTTACACAGTGATTTCAGAAGTACCATACCGCGATCGCAGTTTGTTAGTCAAAGCTTCTACAGACTACCCGCCACAAATTAAAAATCACTATCTGCAAATTCCACCAGAAATTGCTGCAAAAGTCAAGCAACGTACTGAAGAAATTTTCGCGAATTACAATCGCGATCGGGTAGGAAAATCTTTAAAAAGCCTGGATTCAACCTATGAAAAGGTTCTCTATTTAGCTCAGTATATCAAGCAATACTACTCAGTTCCCAAAAATCCCTTAGATTTGCCTTATTTGGGAGAAAAAGACGATTTGGTAGACGCTTTTTTATTCAAGTACAAAGGCGGCTATCCAGACCACTTTTCCACAGTTCTCACGGTGATGCTGCGTTCTGTTGGCATTCCGGCGCGGTTGGTAGCAGGGTTTAATCCTGGGGAGTTTAATCCATTTACGGGGATGTACGTTGTTAAGAATACAGATGCCTATGCCATGACGGAAGTGTACTTCCCTAAATATGGTTGGTTTGCCTTTGACCCCATTCCTAACCATCCCCTGATTCCCCCTTCAATTGAAGATCCTCAGACATTTAGCGTGTTGCGGCAATTTTGGCAATGGGTGGCTGGGTGGTTGCCTTCTCCGGTGACAGGTTTACTCAATAATGTTTTTGGGGCAATATTTAGTTGGATGGGTAGAGCGATCGCTTGGTTTTTTGCTTTATTCACTCAAGGTTGGTTGGGTGTATTAACTGGCTCAATCTTGGGTACTACCATAGCTTTCTTTGGTTGGTTTGGTTGGGTGCAGTGGCGAGAGTGGTTGAACCGTCGTTGGTTGAAAAAATTACCAGCAATGGAAAGGCTTTATCAACAAATGCTGCAATGGACATCTCAAAAAGGTTTGGGTAAACATCCAGCACAAACACCGCTAGAGTATGCCAAAGTTTCATACCAGCATCATGCACTAGCAACTGCTGAGGTCATAGATGAAATTTGCCAAGCTTATGTTAGTTGGCGTTATGGTGGTCATGCGCCTGACTTGAAGCAACTGCGACAAAGATGGCAAGGTTTGAAAAAGACTGCTAAGTAATTCATTTTGTGATTTACATGCAAAGGTTGTCCATTGGGCAACCTTTGTAATTTTCAGGTATTTCTTAAAAATGACCAATAAGCTTAATTTATCGTAGACGTGTACTGCTTCGCAGAACTCGAAGAGTAGCGGCTTGCGGAAGGCTACCGCCAAGACGCAGAGAACGCCAAGAGTTAGTAGAGTGTGCGTAAGTTCTACTTGATTACAAATTGCCAGAAGTCTATTTTTCTTCATTCTGAACTAACTCGCCCAAGTAGAGCCAAACAAATTCTTGGGCGGCTTTTAAGTTAATTGCCTTCAGTGCTACAACAATTTCGACAACAGTCTGGGCTGTAGGATCTCTAGTTTCATGAAACCAGCGGAAAACGACAGTCCGCTTAACTCCCATCGCAACCGCCAAACTGTTTTGACTAATGTCGTAGGTTTCCAACACCTGTTTAAGGGCTTTGCTTGCTCTTCCCATGCCCTTGATAGTGTCAGAGGATGGCAAGCGAGTAAATGTATACCTAATGGCTAACATTTAGTGTAGAATGTCAATGTTAGCCATTAAGAGTACATAGTTAGTAGAATAACGGGTGCATTCAAATGCAAGAAGAACATTTACCGAAAAACACAGAAGTATCCGGCACATCTGAATTGCAGGAAACTGTTGCTATTTCAGCATCAGGTATGGAATCGGTTAATTTACACTTAATTGGTTCAAGGAGAGGAGTTACCAGAATAATTCAAAGCCTACACGCTCTTGGCTTCATTGATGCAAGTGCGTGGAGCCGACTAGTATCTACCAAAAATCGTGGGCAAGTTATCAGTGTTGCAACCCGTTATGTCTCTTTTGAGCTGCACAGAGATAAATCAACTTGATTATGTTTTGTCAGTACTCAACTGCTAAGACCTAATCGGCGTTTGACTTCATCAAGTGAAATCGTTTGTGTTTGCTTGGCACGCTCATCTAGTAATGCCATCAATTTCTCATTTTGGCGGGTTCGAGCAATTTCGATATCAAAATTATCAACTGCGCTGAGGACAAACTCACTACCATCAGCAAGGCGGACAATAATATCTTCGTCACGCGCTTGCTCTAGTAATGCGCGAATTTCAGCGGAATCATCTGAAATCGTAATGGTTTTCATAACTCGTAAACTTCCCCGTGAATATAAAGTGTATTTCCTTCTTTGTAGCCGATCGCCTCAATTTTGACGACTGACAAATCCTCATCAACATCGTAGAATACCCTGAACGTATCCACACGAAGCTCCCATTCTGCAAGATTATTCGGTCGAAGGCGCTTTCGATTACGAGTTGGCTGAATTGGTTGATACTGAAGCTGTTCTTCAATTGCCAGAATAATCTGTCGTTGTTCGTAGGCTCGAAAAGTCTGCAAATCTTCTAATGCTTCTGGTGTGAAATCAATTTCAAACATCAGGCTGTCAGCTATGAACTTATAATAGATTTAACTAACTTAATCAGTATATTGATCTAACTCTCAGAACTTCGTTGATTTGTTAACTCATCTACATGATTAACAAAATATTGTAATTTTTTTGAAAAAAACCTCAAAATATAAATTGCCAAGTAATGAGTATCTATCCACCCGATGAATTTAAAGTTAATCAATTTGACGTTAGTCCAAAACAATTAAAAAAGTTTCTCTCCCTTATAGACAGACGGTGTGATGAGACAGAAATCGATGTTTTTTTGAGAGCAAACCCAGAAATACTAGCATTTGTTTCTGTTTTCTTTTTGACAGGACATCACAATTCTTGGGTTATTCCTCAACAGCTTATTCGTCTGCGTGTTGGCTCACAAACAAAAGGTTTGAAACCTGACTACTTATTTGCAGGAGAAAACTCGGATGGAATTACGTGGTGGATTCTAGAGTTAAAAGGAGCAAATGAGACTATTTGGATTGAAGATAAAAACGGTGATTTTAGGTTTGGAGATGCAGCGAATAGAGGAATTAATCAACTTACAAGATACATAGATTATTGCACTACTAATCAACAATCAATTAGAGATGCGTATGGAATAACAGCATTTACAGAACCGAAAGGTATTTTAATCATTGGAAGGGAGGATGAGTTTAAAAATAATGAAGAAAAACGCAAATTAAAAGCACGCCATAATAAAAATAATCCTCACCTTCAAATCCGAACCTATGATGCTCTGATTCGCAAGATAGCCGAGGCTGGGGAGATTTCTTACAAACTACCTTGGTTACAGAAACTACAAATAAATTTATTGACTACTGAACCTGGGGATGATACACGATCCTACACTGTAAAAACTGATATGGATGAAGAAGATTCGCCATTCTAAATGAGCATTAAGCTAAACTCTGCTTTACCAGTAATATTATGAAACTTAGATTGTATATTGTCTGATTAATTACCTCAAGCTAGCTCAACTTTAAAACCCTGGCAGAACTCAACCTCGCATCTGCATCAAATTCCCTAAATGCTGGAATGGACATTTCAAAGCTGATTGGGCAGCAAAGTGATCTTTTTTGGTTGCTCTAGTTTTTCACCCGCTATTTTCTACCTCTGTACAACCAAGCTGCTATATACAATAGCATTGCGTCTCATCAATTTTTCCCCTACTTTTATGTCTATCAAAAAACTCCTACTTCAAGAAATTGAATCCTCCCCAGACTCTCTTCTAGAAGAAACCCTAGACTTTCTACGCTTTCTCAAGAACAAGCAAGAATCAGAAAAAAAAGATACACAGCAAGCACAAATTAAGTCAGAAGAAACCGCAACTGGCAGTTCTCAACTACTCTACCGCCCAGCTTCCGGGCGTTCCATCCTCAGACATGCAGGAACTTGGGAAGGTGACGACTTTCAAGAGTGTCTTGAGTTGGTTTACGCTACTCGTGGCAAAGCCAAGTTCGATTATGATTTAAATCCTTTTGAGTAATGTACCTACTTGATACTAATCACTGTAGCGCTATCATCCTTGGAGAACCAAACGTCATTCGTCGAATAGCTGAGGTTGGAGAATTAAATATTGCCACCTGTGTAATTGTACAGGGAGAGCTTACATATATGATGGAAAATTCTGCGAAAAGAGAAACTAATCTCGCTCGTTTGACAGAATTTCTTGAAGATATACGTTTGTACGGAGTTACACAAGATACGGCTACAATTTATGGTCAACTCAAAGCAGGCTTGATGAAACAATTTGGCCCCAAGGAAAAAAGCAAGCGAAGAAAAACTCAGATAACAGACTTAGGTTTTGATGAAAATGACCTATGGATAGCTGCTATTGCTCTACAACACAGTCTTACTGTCATATCCACTGATAGCGACTTTCAGCGGATTAGACAGGTAAGAGCATTATCCGTTGAATCTTGGCTCTCAACCTGACTTGTGCTGGAAACTGCCATTCAGATATCATCCGTAAACGATCGCAACATCAAGCAAAATCTTTGGTAGAAAAGTCGCTAACATAGAACTCAACCTCGCATCTGCATCAAATTGCCTGAAGAGTAGCGGCGCAAACCGTGGTAAAACACAGCTACACCAACTAACAGCACGGTTGTTGATCCGGCTACTGCTAACAAAGCATGAATCCCAGATAGCGATCGCAACGCCTCAATCGGTAAGTAACTAACAAAACCAGCCGGAATCAGTGTATACAACAATAGCTTCACTGTTCCTTCAAACAAAGTCGCTGGATAGGTAGTGAAGGTTAGCATAGCGTTTCGCCACTGCTGTGTTAGTCCTTCGGAATTACCTAAGTAAAAGCTGAGGCTTCCCGTCAAAACATTAAAGCCTACAAATAACATCGCCACGGAAACCGTTAACCCAGTGAATAATGCTAAATGCACTAAATCAGGCTTGACAAAAAACAAATAAACCCCATATCCAAACAGCAAATCCCCCCAAGACATGGCATTCATCCGCCCCAGCAGTAAATGAGGTAAAAGCGCACGCGGGTATAATATCCACACATCCAATTGTCCTTGCACAATTAGACTTGACAATTGCAAAGCGTTACCACATACAGTATGAGCTAAACCAAATCCTGTGCCAGCGATCGCCCACAGAGTAATCACATCTTGCACTGTCCAACCGCGTAAGACTGGGAAGCGTGTGAAAAACAGTCCCCAAAATGCCACCCACACCAGGTTATTAAGCAACATTGCCACCATTTGGGTGAAGAATGCGCCCCGATACTCTAAGTGAGCATTCAAGTTGAGACGAATGTAAGCAGCAGCTAATTGTAAGTAGGAAAGTAAACGCGAGAACATATCAACCTCCGTGGGCGTGGATGCGCTTAACTGCTGTGCGGTACACAAGTGCCACCAATAAAGCCAATATACCTATGGCGACTCCTTGACGTACCAACAATTCACTAGCAAAAGCCAAATCGGGATGCACAAACACACGCGCCGGGCCATACAAAATACTGGCAAAGGGTAAATTTTGTAATACTGGCTGCCATGATTCTGGTAGTAGTTCCAAGGGAATAAGCATCCCACCCAAAATCATCGTCAAGCGAGAGTAGATCAGCATTAGTCCTGTGGTATTCTCCAGCCAGAAAGCGCCTAACCCCACCAGAAATGTAGCTAAAAAATCCAGTACAAATGCCAGTGGTAGCACCAGTAGAAATAATAAGATTCCGCCGAAACTTAAAGGAATTGTGCCGACAAATAGTAATGCTACCGTAGATGCGATCGCTACATTTACCCCAAAGCGCACTATACGCTCTCCCAAGGTAGTCCACAGGCGATACAAAGGGTACGATAAAGGACGTATCAGTTGCACCGCTAGCGCTCCCGTCCGTACATCCTCGTCTACTTCTAAAGCTACCTGTGGACTAGAAAGGGTAATAGATTCGGTTATACCCAGATACCAAAGCATCTGAGTTAGCGTTAAACCTCCCAACTGTTCGGCATTTGTCTCGGCATAGGTAACACGCCACAGTTGCAGAAAAATGTAGAGAATCACAAACAGAAAAATTCCTCTGGAAGCAACTTCTCCCAAGTAAGCTAAGTTAGAGCGAGCCGCCGTCCAGCCAATCCAAGTATATTTATTGAGACTGTTCATCTGATAAGATTTTGGATTTTAGATTTTGGATTTTAGATTGTGAAAGATTTACTACTGACAACTGACAACCCTCACTAACTTTATTTACACCGACCTAGTTAACATCTATTGTTTAAATCAAACCTACAAATCATCTCCCCATCTCCCCTGCTCCCCTGCTCCCCTGCTCCCCCGCTCCCCCGCTCCCCTGCTCCCCTGCTCTTTCATGACGCTGCTTGAGCATAGATGTGTGCTATCACTTCTTCCAAAGGTGGGTCTTCAATAGCAATGTCAGCCACAGAACCCGCGTGGAGAATTTCAGCCATCACAGTTTCAATTGGTGTGATGCGGGTATTCACCTCTAACTTGAGGGCATATTCGCTGGCTTTGAGTTGTGTTACGCCTGGGAGGTTAATTTCAGACGGGGAGTTATGAAATTTAACCCTGAGAATCTTTGAGCCAAGGTACTGGCGGCGCATTGCTGAAACTTTGTCATCGAGTACTACACGCCCGTGATTAATTACTACTACTCGCTGTGCTACCTGTTCAATGTCGCCTGCATCATGGCTGGTGAGAAATACTGTCACTCCCTCCAAACGATTCCACTCGCGGATCAGGTCGCGGAGTTCTTGACGAGCAATTACATCGAGTCCAATGGTGGGTTCGTCGAGAAATAATATTTTGGGTGCGTGGAGTAAGCTGGCTGCTACTTCCGCCCGCATCCGCTGACCTAAAGACAACTTGCGTACTGGTGTGTTCCAGAATGGGCTGAGGTCAAAACGCTCAACAAGTAAGTCACGGCGTTTGATATATTCTTGCCGGTCTAAATTATAAATCCGCGCTAGTAACTCTAAAGTATCGCGGGGAGGTAGGTGATACCACAACTGCGATCGCTGTCCAAATACTACGCCCATCTGGTAAGCTAGTTCGCGCCGATTTCGCCAAGGATTTAATCCTAGTAACTTCGCTGTCCCTGATGTGGGCTGTAAAATTCCCGTCAGCATCTTGATTGTAGTGGACTTCCCCGCTCCGTTGGGGCCGATAAAAGCGATCGCCTGACCATCAGGAACACTCAAACTAATATTATCTACGGCAACAATCTCTGTGCGCGTGCGGTTGCGTCCCCAACCCCGACTGAGAATAAACTTCTTACATAAATTTTCCAGTTCTACGGCAGCCATCACCTATTCATTAATACATAATTAACTACAAATATAATACAAATCATCCAGTTATAAAACTGACATTTTGATTTTTTAGTTTCCTAGTAACTTTTTTTAGTTTGGCATGTGTCTTTAGGAAGATTTTCCGGAGTTTTTACTGATAAATAGCTAAAAAAAGGAATGGCTATTTAAAAACTCAAGCTGGCTAGACCTGATGCGTTGTAACTCCGATTCTTTAGGGATAACATGAGAATAATTCCTTACCAGCTGCTCGCACCACATTTGGTGCAGTTCATTTATGGAGATTCAATTAATTAACATTGGTTTCGGCAATATCGTGTCTGCTAACCGAGTAGTTGCCATTGTCAGTCCGGAATCTGCCCCAATTAAGCGGATAATTACTGATGCACGGGACAGAGGCCAGCTAGTTGATGCAACTTACGGTCGGCGGACAAGGGCTGTAATTATCACTGATTCCAGCCACGTCATACTTTCAGCGATTCAACCAGAAACGGTAGCGAATCGCTTTGTGATTACCCGCGATCATCATGTTGTGGATAATTAACTGGGTGTGGGTTAATAACCCTACTCCTATTTAGACCACATCGGCAGTAACATGTGAATTAGGCATTTCTGTCACTCGTGCTACAAATTCGTTGGTCAAAGTTCGCTCTGACAACGAGCAAAAGGCTAATGACTAAGGAATAATATTTATTGATTAATTCACAGGTTAAACGGATGATGCAAGTTTTACCCATCCAGAGCAGTGCTACTACCAAAGAAAACCAGTCACCAGGCAGACTGATTGTTTTAACTGGCCCCAGTGGGGTCGGCAAAGGCACTTTAATGCGATCGCTATTGCAGCGTCATCCCGAATTGTATTACTCTGTATCCGTCACAACTCGTTCTCCCCGTCCCGGAGAAATCAACGGCAAAAACTATTACTTTATTAGCCGTAGTAAGTTTGAACAACTAGTTGCTCAAGGCGAATTCTTAGAATGGGCAGAATTTGCTGGTAACTATTACGGCACTCCCCGTGAAGCTGTGCTTAACCAAGTTCTGTCAGGCAAGTTGGTGGTACTGGAAATTGAGCTAGAAGGAGCAAGACAAATTCGTGCTTCCTTCTCTGGCGCCCTCAGCATTTTTATTTTGCCGCCTTCCTTTGAGGAATTAGAGAAACGGATACGCGGTCGCGGTCAAGACTCTGAAGAGGCAATCGCCCGTCGTCTGTGCCGTGCTACTGAAGAAGTGAAAGCTGCCGATGAGTTTGATATCCAAATCGTCAATGATGATTTGGAAACTGCTCTCAACGCGATAGAGGCAGCTTTGTTTAAATAATTAAGATTCCTCAGAACCACAAACAACCACCTTTAACACCAAACAATAAAGGACACACAGAAATAGCATAACTATTTTTGTGTGTCCTTCAGACATTTGTGATTTCTGTGTAATGTCAGTTGTCAGTTGTCAGTTGCTAGTTGTTAATTTTTTCTACTAACCACTAACTACTGACCACTGACTACTGACAAAGTTACAACAACCCAAAATTCAATTAACCAAATAGACCTTGAATTAGCCCTAAATTGGTAGTCACAAAGTAAGCAACTACTGCACCACCAATACCACCAATCAAGAAACTGCTGGCAAAGTTGTTCCAGCTTTCTTTGGAGTTAAAAGCATCTGCTGGAGGATTGGGTACGGTGACACTAGCTAGTGCTTTGGGAGGGTTGCTATTGGCATATAGAGATATACCAAGGGTAAGAATTACAATCAAGCCGATAGCTGATAGTAAACCAGCTAAGTTAGCATTGTCCGAAGCCCGCAGTGGCCCCAACTTGGCAAAGGGGCCAAATATCCAGTAACCGTGAGCTGCTCCAATTTCTATAGCTCGTCTACCAACACTTAGACCCGGACGATAGGCAGGCAAGTTATTAATGTACCACTTGACCAAGGGAGAAGAATTAATGGGGGTTTCTAGGTTGCCTATTTGAGGATCGCGCCCTGCGGGAAAAACGACTTCCCGATTTCTGGGATCGCTGGGGAGATTTTTGGATGCATCTACTGCTTGCGCCATATTTTATGTTGCCTCTAAATTGAGAATGGTGGCATTGTCATACTAATAATATTCGTAGCCAAAGATGCTGTTTGATTGCGAAGTTAAAAAAAATTAATTTAACTTCTTTGAAAATTTTGAAACTCGTAAGCTGTGCCCAACTTACGAGTTTCAACAAGGATTTTGACAGCCTATTTTGGTGATTAATTAACCTCAATTAGGCTGAACAATCCAACCAGACAATCTTAGACCACAGACAACAGATTCAACTGACTTTAATCTGTTTTCCAATTATGGTAGTGGGTGGAAAAGTAGGTCGGGAAAAAAGCGGTTGAATTCAATCAAAATGCCTGCTGTAATTGTTAGCCAAATGGTAGCTGCTACAGGGGCTGTGGAAATAAATTTAATCAAGTAGGATGATTGATCGCCTTTGTCCGCCATGAATTTAGTCTCCAAAACAATGAATCAATTAAGCTGAATTAGCGGGGAGAAACAGTAATTTCTGAATCTTTGGCTGTTAATTTGCCAGAGAGAAATTCTTGGAGTGCTGCTGCTGGCCAAGCAAAGCCTGTAGCTATGATGGGTAGTGCCAAGCCCAAGTCGATTTGGATCTCTTTTTGCTCAGCATCAGAACCCTTTTTGATGGCTTGCAGATAGGTACGACCTACCCAACCTATCCAACCAGCAATATACAAAAAGAGAATGCTGGGAATCAAAAAGTCGCCAGCGCGGTCAAGACGACCATCAACAATCAGGTGGGGATAACCCTCAGGGCCACATAGGGCTTGTGAATAACGCTCAAAGCGCTTTTTCCCTGATTCGGGGTCAGCTGTTGTGTTACGGGCATTCTTGGCTAGTTCTTGAAAAGCGGGAGAGTCTTTACAGGGTACTAGATCAGCGCCTAAAGCTTTTGCTGGTGGGGCAAAACTGAACGCAACACAAATCACTAAAATCAAAGCAAACAATCGTCGCATGAAGTTGTTTCCTTTTATTACAAAAGAAAAAGTTTTATGTACAAAACGAAGCGGCTTGTACAGTCTTTATTTACATAACTAGCAAGTCATCATACTCTTGCGCGGGAACCGAGTAAAGTTTAAGTAAATAAAAGTTAAAGTTTCTCAAACAAGTTGTTATTTAGCGTCACCTTAGAATGGCAATCGTACTAGCAATAGAAACTAGCTGTGATGAAACTGCCGTTGCGATTGTTAACAATCGTCAAGTTGAAAGCAGTATCATCGCTTCGCAAATCCCAGTGCATCAGCAGTATGGCGGGGTGGTGCCAGAAGTAGCGTCCCGTCAGCATTTAGAAACGATAAATCATGCGATCGCTCAAGCAATGGAGCAAGCCAAACTAGGCTGGGGAGAAATTGACGCGATCGCTGCCACTTGCGCCCCCGGACTCGTGGGAGCGCTCTTAGTAGGCTTAACTGCTGCCAAAACTCTGGCAATGTTATATAAAAAGCCATTTTTGGGAGTTCATCACCTCGAAGGTCACATTTACGCCACTTATTTGAGCGAGCCAAGTTTAGAGCCTCCTTTTCTTAGCTTACTCGTTTCTGGCGGACATACAAGCTTGATTTATGTCAAAGAATGTGGTATTTACGAAACACTTGGAGAAACCCGTGATGATGCCGCAGGGGAAGCATTTGACAAGGTAGCGCGGTTGTTAAAGCTGGGTTATCCGGGCGGGCCAGTCATTGACAAGCTAGCACAACAAGGCGATCCCCAAGCTTTTAGCTTACCAGAGGGCAAAGTTTCTCTACCAAATGGGGGATATCATCGCTATGATGGCAGTTTTAGTGGCTTAAAGACAGCAGTGCTGCGTTTAGTGCAGCAGTTAGAGAAAGACGGTAGAGAGATACCTGTAGCAGATGTAGCGGCTAGCTTTCAACAAACTGTAGCGCGATCGCTAACCAAAAGAGCGATCGCTTGTGCCCTAGACTATGGTCTAAACACCATTGCTGTGGGTGGAGGGGTAGCAGCGAACAGCGGACTCAGAAGAATTTTACAGGCAGCCGCTGCCGAGCATAACCTGCGGGTACTGTTCCCCCCCATGAAATTTTGTACCGATAACGCTGCTATGATTGCCTGTGCAGCTGCTGACCATTTATCCCTTGGTCATACATCCCCCATCACCTTAGGCGTTGAGTCCAGGTTAGCCCTCACTCAGGTGATGAAGTTATATCAGTCTGCTGGATAGTTAAAAGACTGATGGCTGATGACTGATGACTGTTGACTAATGACTGTTGACTATTGACTAATGACTATTGACCACTGACTCTTGCACATTGACTATGGAACGAATGTGAGAGGCAACGGCATCTGGCTGTTCTAACATTGCCAAGTGCCCACAATCAGGAATTTCAATAACATTGTCGCCACAATATTGGAAAAGCCGATGAAAGCTGGCTAAATGGCGGACATATTTAGGTTCCATCACTTTGTCGTTGGCACCAGCCAAAAAATACACTGGTTGCTTGAGTTGAGATACTAACTGGGGTAGACGGTTGATTTCTTCCTCAGTTGTAGAGTCTAATAGTGATCCTAAAGAAGCTTCTGGGTCAGCCACGACAAAATCAATTACTCGCTGACGTGCCCAATAGCGTTCTAAAGGACGGGCTACACTTGCTCTGGTGAACAACAAATCAATCAGTGGTATCTGAGATAGCCAGCGTGGACGGACTTGTAAAAATCGCTGACCAGCGGAACGAAACTGTTCAAAAGCTTCTTTGAGATAAATACCGCCGCCTGCGTTGATACAGATCACACCTTTAATACACTCAGGCATCTGAGCAGCCGCCCAAAGAGCAATTGTACCTCCCAAGGAATGCCCAATCAGCCAAGCATTCTTAATATTTAGCTGTTGCAAAAGCACTGCTAAATCCTGAGCATAAGCAGCCGGAGTATAAAGAGAATCAAATGATGAGTTGAGTGTACTACTAGAGTTGGGAGTTAAGTCTAAAGAATTTTGCCCCCGACTAAAATCAGTTTCTGGTAAGGACTGAGATTCACCAAAACCTCGCAAATCATACGACAAGCACTGCAAATCATCTGACAAGCGGGAGATCACAGGTTGCCAGTATCCACGGCTATTTAGCCAGCCGTGGATAAACACTAAAGTATGAGGGCAGGATGTAGGAGCCGTTAGTTCGTATGCGTGGGGAACGCCTAAGATTTCGATGGTTGCCATACTTATATCGTACTCCTAAGGAGGGTAAGACTAAATACGGAATGGGAAGAGTTGACAGTTATCAGTTTTTAGTTATGAGTTAGGAATTCTTGATATTCAACTCCTAACTCCTGACTCCTAACTTGTTCATTTACCTAACAACCTCTGCCGCACGCCTTCAGCAATTTTGTGACCGAGATATTCAGGAATCAGGCTTTCATTCGGCCCCAACAAATAAAGAATCAGCCTTGTACGTCCACGCCAAACCAGTAAATTGGCGTTGACTACTAGCAGGTCTTCCTGCCAGATGGCGTACATGACTTTATAAAATAATCCTGGTTGATTATCGGCTTCAATTACCAGGGCAGGAAGATGAAATACTGGATCTACATAGAATTCAGTCTGTACTTGTTCTAAGCCAGTATCTAAATTAAATTCTACTGCCAGCATCTCTTCTACCTCAAACCGCCCACCTAAAGCCTCGCGTATGGCGCGGCAGACGTTTTCTGCGGTTTTCTCAGTTAAGGCTTTACTGCCACGAGATACCAACAATTTGATAAAAACTAACATCGGTGGTCGGATTTGACCATATAAACTGAGACCGTGGATAGTCAGCCCATAAGCCGCCAGCACACCAAAAATATCACTGAGGAGAAACGATTGATTACGGTAAGCAAAATGTAAAGCACTTTTGCTACCTTCCGGCTTCAACTCGATAACGGCACGTCTGGTTTTATAGAGACGATAGGCTAGCCGCAAATTTTGCAGTTGGATTTCACTGCTGACAAATTGCTCATAAAACTGGGGAAACGCTCGGTTGAAGCGCTTTAGGAGTTCCAAAGTGGAAGATTTTAAACCAGAAGCCATCGTTGGGGTAAGACTCGCTTGCTTTCATCACCTAGAGACTGGAGACTGGAAGTTGGGGATTGAGGACTAGGGACTGGGAACTACTACTATAAATCGGCTAGCTATATATGTTTCTACAGTAGTGTAAACACGTAGTGCTACACACACTTTCTTTTTCAGAACTATATCTTCATCTTTCTAAAGATACAGGCTTGTGACTAATGATTCCGTAACATTTAGTTTTTAATCCCCAATACCCAGTACCCAGTACCCAGTACCCAGTCCCTCATATACAATTGACTCTCATTTCCCCAAAAGAGGGGGAATTTCTCCTAGGCTGGACAACAAAATGCTAAAGTTGAAAATGATTGGTGTGAAACACGCGCCTCTTAGGCTGTAGCCATTGAGAATCCCCAAAACACCAAAACAATTTCAGTGTCAGGGGTATTTTAGATGGTATTAGCTTCGTGAAACGTGAATCACCACTCTTTTCGAGTGGAAACCAATTCAGTTATACTACCCGAACCACGTTGGCATGGGTTTTTGGAAAACTTGGTTTAGTACTCCTGAATCTGTATCGGCAACTAAGTCAACTGCTTTTGAAGAGCATACAGCATCTACGGCCGACTCTAATGCTAATAGCGATCGCATCGTTTTTAGCACGGAACGAGATATTGATCTGTATGAATTAGAAGAACTCTGTGATGCAGTTGGTTGGTCGCGTCGTCCTTTGAGAAAAGTAAAAAAAGCCATTGAGCATAGTTTCCTCGTAGCCTCTATGTGGCAAGTGCGAGGAAACCAAAGGCGGCTCATTGGTTTTGCCCGTGCTACCTCAGATCACGCATTTAATGCCACCATTTGGGATGTGGTGGTTCATCCAGACTTTCAAGGTAAAGGACTGGGCAAAGCCTTGATGAAATACGTACTCAAAAAACTGAGGAGTGAAGAGATTAGCAACGTGACTCTGTTTGCCGACCCTCATGTTGTAGATTTCTACCGGACTATGGGCTTTATGTCAGATCCAGAAGGCATTAAAGGCATGTTTTGGTATCCTCACTAATTTTGCCAATGCAAAAAAGTAGGTGACAACACAACAGTTAGCTATAGTAGAGAAATTCTACAACCAGGAAGTGATTGAGAGCAAAACCGCCGACAAGTAAGCACATGAATGTCTTTGTTGCACACCTGTGTCGGCACTCAAACTGTCAATTGCTGTAGTAGACTAACTAATTTTTCTGAGGCAAATAATAAAAAAGGTTAGCCAATATCTCGTAAATTTGATATAATTAGATTTATGCAGTGTCATACTGATAGTCTGACTAGTTTGCTCTGTTTTGTGAACTTACCTCCAGTTACTAAACTGATTGGTTGTTTGGTGAATTTAAAACAAAACCAGTAAACTTAGCCTGATTTACCCGGGATGTAGCGCAGCTTGGTAGCGCGCCTGCTTTGGGAGCAGGATGCCGCAGGTTCAAATCCTGTCATCCCGATTCAAAATCTAAAAACAACAATCCCCAGACTTACTAAAAGTTATGGGGTTTTATTATATTTCCAATACAAAAATTAAATTTTTGGAAATTTTTTGATACGATCAACCTTTAAATTCGTAAACTTGATCCAAAAAGTACACTTAGACGGATTTATTCTTGGGCTGTACTTTCAAGCATAACAGGCAAATTTAACGTTATACCAATTTCAGAAAAGAATGCGACAGATGGGTAGGTTGGGGAGCCACTTGCACTTCTTCGGTTTGCCAACAGTAGCCCTAGTGGCGTTTGAACGCAACCAAACCCAACAAATTCGAGCTTTTGGAGTTGGGTATCCCAGAGAAACCCAACCTACTTGTGTAACAATCATTTTTCATGCTTGGTATTAGCAAAGAAATCCTGTACTTGTGTTTCGTGTATGGCAGTTATGGAAGTAGTGGCTAGTGGAACGATTGATTTTGTAGTGGCGTCACCTAATATTTGAGAAAGACAATAAAATGGCATTGACCGCTTCAACAGTCAGGGAAATTTTTGCTCATTGGAGAGCAAGTGATAATCAGCATCTACAATATTACGCAGTGTATAGCAAGCCAAAATTGAGAAAAATACAATTTGAACGCAGTCAACTGCTAACGAAGATACCAGAGCAATTCTTCAATATCTGGAAATATCAGGTTTTAAGAGTAGATTCTTAGCATTTAACAGCAACCACGATTTTTCCACATCTCAAAGAGATTGCTATATAACTAAAGCTAGTTGGTGCTATGCAAATCCAACAATTTGTCTGACTTAATAGATATCAATGGGAGGAGTACTCATGAAAGCATTAGTTCGCTGGGGCGCAACATTAGGTCTAGCTGGTAGTATAGTTCTTGCTGGACTATCCCAAATAGAAAATCTGCAAGCAGTGGCATTACCACAAAACGAAGTTCTGAAAAAGCTACAAATAGTCCCAGTGTTTACATTGATTAATCCCAAAGGCGAATTCGTAGTTATTTCAAGAAACAACGAATCTAAAACTATCTCACAAGTAGGATTTTTTCTCAGCAAACAAAATGCTCAAGATTTTCTGGACAAAAGGCTGAAAAAAGAAAATCCCCAACTGGCAAGCACATTACAGGTAAGACCTCTGTCTTTGGCAGATTACTATCAAATAGTGCAAGAGGCTAAAAAGAAGAAAGACTCTGTGATTTATACTTTAGTGCCGGCGCAAGAACAGCTTGATTCAGCAAAAACCATTATGAATCAAAATGGTCAAAAAGTACAACAATTCAATGGTATTCCCTTATTTATACCGAAATTGGACAAAGGTTATCTGACCATCCCCGTTCCACAAAGCAAAGAGCGGTATGTGCCTTTATATTTCGAGAAAGAACAAGCAGTAGCTTTGTTAGACGAATTTAAGAAAGCTGTACCACAGGAAGCAGCCAAAACCGGGATTGAAGTGGCGGAGTTATCCGGTGTTGTTGAAACTCTCAACACCAGCAACGATCCGAATATGAATAAGTTTATTCTGTACCCATCGCGGGAGTCCATAGCATTTATTCGCTCACTCGCCCCCAAGTCCGCGCCAAATCAATTACCTGCTGGTAGACCCCAGGCGGCACCTACCCAGAGAAAATAATGATTTTAGGACTTACGCCCTGTATTAAGGCAATTTAATCATTTTAGATAGGCAGCGATCGCTCATATCGTAAAAATGTCTACCACAATTTAATACTTTTGTCAATGCGTAAGTCCTATGCATTAGCCCTTTCAAGGTGGGTAAAAATCCTCAAAAAATTTACCGAATTTTGGGCTTTTCACAAAAATACATTACACCTTGAAAGGGGAGGTATGGTGGATACACAGCCAAAAGTAGTTTCAGGTTTACAACTTTGGCAGTGGCGAAATGCCGCAATACAAGCAGCGATCGCTAATGATGTCCCTGCTTCGCAAGTGGATTGGCTGCTTTTAGAGATGGCTGACTTAGACCGTTTAGCACTGCGTTTGGAGTCTTTCAAAGATAGACCTCAAATTCAGATGAAGTTAGCTTTAGAAGAGTTAGACCATCTGTGGCACAAGCGATTACATGAACGCCTGCCGGTGCAGTACATTGCTGGAGTAACGCCTTGGCGACAGTTTAAAATTGCGGTGTCGAGTGCGGTTTTGATTCCCAGACCAGAAACAGAGTACTTGATTGATTTAGCTGTGAAAGCCGCAGCTAAAAGTCAGACAACTTTACCTTTAGACTCAGGACACTGGGCAGATTTAGGTACGGGAAGTGGGGCGATCGCTTTGGGATTAGCAGATGCCTTGCCAAATGCAACAATTCATGCTGTTGATCGCAGTTTGGAAGCATTAGCGATCGCCCAGGCAAATGCCCATAATTTAGGTTTTGCCAAACAAATTCGATTTTATCAAGGTTCTTGGTGGGAACCGCTAGGATCATTGTCAGGCCAATTCAGTGGCATGGTATCTAACCCGCCTTATATTCCTAGCAATATTGTGGCTACCCTGCAACCTGAAGTGGTTAACCATGAACCACATTTAGCGCTGGATGGTGGTGCTGATGGCTTAGATTGCATCCGTCATTTAATAGAAACCTCCCCTAATTATTTGCAACCTGGTGGCGTGTGGCTGATTGAAATGATGGCAGGACAGGCGGATACAGTTTGTGAACTATTAAAAAATCAAGGAAGCTATTGCAATATTCAAATTCACACTGATTTAGCTGGAATTGAACGCTTTGCCCTTGCTTATAAAAGTTAGGAATTAGGAGTTACTCCCTTCCGACTTTCAAATTACCCATATTTTTATCTGTGTTACGGGCAGTTTGACGACAGTTGCACGAGGGAACCTTCACAAGGGACTGTCTTTTCAAGTCGGGAAACCCTTCCTGATATAGGACTCATATTTGATTTAAAAAAAACAGTTGGCGAGAAGTTTGCCATAGAAAGGTTTCTTTGTCAGTATACTGAGTAAAATTCAAGTAAGATTCCTATAAATATATCTACTCAGGATGAATAATGAACTTGGAAGAAGGGTTACAAATTTTAGATGGAGTTGTCTTTAACAAAATCAACAGACACCTGAAAGATGTAGAAATAATTGTCCTTAAAGGGTCATGGCAAGGTTTGAATTATGATGAAATTGCCAGTAAAGAAGGTTATGCAGCTAAATATCTGCGGCAAGATGTAGGTTTCAAACTGTGGAAATTACTTTCACAAGCATTAGGAGAAGAGGTTAATAAAACTAATTTTCGTGCAGCAGTGGAGCGATCGCACTTTAAAAATCTTCTACCAACAGAAGTGCAGCAGTTAGAGTCTTGGCATCAAGATAGTTTCAGTACCGTCAAGAGTGAGTTTGTGCCAGAATACCCAGAAGGTTCAGTACCTCTGACTTCTGCATTTTACATCCAGCGATTTTCTAAAGGAGACGCTGCGCGATCGCCAATAGAAGAACGCTGTTATGAAACAATTCTCCAGCCTGGTTCTTTAATCCGAATTAAAGCCCCTAATCAAATGGGCAAAACATCTTTACTTGATAGAATCATCGCTCACTCAAATCAGCAAGGATACCATACAGTACGTCTAAACCTGTTGCAAGCAGAAGCAAATGTTTTTAGTAATTTGGATAAATTTTTGCGCTGGTTTTGTGCTTATGTGAGTTACAAATTAAAACTACCTTCTTTGTTGAATGAATCTTGGGATGAGTATAGGGGTAGCATTATTAATTGCACTACATATTTTGAAGATCATATTTTGACCCAAATCAACAGTAATTTAGTTTTGGCATTAGATGAAGTAGATAGAATTTTTCAATATCCTGACATTTCTCAAGGTTTTTTCGCCATGTTACGTAGTTGGCATGAGGAAGCTAAAACTGTAGAAATTTGGGAAAATTTACGATTAGCTGTAGTACATTCAACTGAAAATTATGGGTCATTAGATATAAATCAATCACCTTTTAATGTTGGGTTAGTGGTTGAATTAACAGAGTTTACCCAAGAACAAATAGAAGTTTTAGCCCACCATCATCAACTCAATTATAATCAAACTCAAGTGCAGCAATTAATGTCTCTGCTCGGAGGGCATCCATATTTAATTAGATTGGCACTTTATCATCTTGCACTTGGGGATACAACTCTAGAAAAATTATTACAGAATGCTCCTACAAATGCTGGAATATATGAAGAACATTTACGGCGATTTTTGAATACTTTTAAAGTCAATTTTCATTTAGCCGAGGCATTTATTAAAGTAGTCAATTTGCCTGAACCAGTGGATATAGAAACAATGCAAGCATATCAGCTATACAGTATGGGATTGGTTAAAAGAGTCGGTGATAAATTAACGCCAAGTTGTCAGTTATATCAACAATATTTTCGGGAACACTTGGGGAACTCCAAGAAATAAATAGACCTCTTGCAAAAGTCACCTAACACCCCACCCCCAGCCTCTCCCCGCTTGCGAGGAGGGGAGACTTTGACGCAAGTTAAAGGCGGGGTGGGGTTCTTTTTTTGATTTATGTGTGAACAGTGGGATATTTTTTTATTTGGAAATCGGTTGAAGAATTTAAAAAGCGATGTCTGACGACAAGTCCTACCGCGTCTACGCTTTAAACCGAGGCATCAGAATTTACTGTTGGTCAGGACATACTGGACTTGGCCCCTTCAAAGAATAGCTATCAACTTGTACCCAGCTATCTTGTCCTAAAGCCCAGAAGCCTGTAAAGATGTTATAAGTTGAGGCGTTACCAGTTCGGAACTGTAACGTCAGTTTCGTATATTGCGGTAAGCTACCAAACTTGAGTTCAGACCAAACTTTCTGTTGGGTATCACGAACCCCGAAGTATCCATCTGTGACATTGGCTGATGTTCGCACATAGGCTTCCAAGATATAGTTGGAATTGGGCTTGAGACGTACTTGCTGACGAATTCCATTCCAATCAGAAACATTCCGTATCCAGGCATTATTTCGACCTCTAAAACTATATCCTTTATTAATATCGAAACCTGCACGTCCTTCAGTCTTCCAATAAGACGATGGCTGTTGTTCAAAATCAAGATTACCATAAGGCGAAGCGCATGATGCTTGTCCTTGGTTTATGGAAATATTTGTTAAAAATATCGAACTAACAGCAACAGCTACAATGTTAGTTAATACGCCTTTAATTAACAAGTTTTTACTTTGACGTAATCTCATCAATGACATAGAATATTTCCAATATTTTGTAGAAGTAAATATTTGGTGAAAGTAAATTTATGTTGACTGAATGTGCAACTTTTATCAAACTGATAAGAAAGTTGCACATGACGTTATTTATGGTGCGCGGAATATTTGTCCATCAGCATTAACTACCCAAGGATTACCGCTAGCGTCAACGGTAATCTCTACAGCCGCACCCGGAACTAGATCCCAAGCGGAACCGTTCCTAGAAAAGATTTCATAACCACTACTACCATTGCTGGCACAACCTAGCACCCAAGTTTTAGTACCACCAACAGCAATTTTTTTGGCACAACCGACAACTTGTTTCCAAGGATCACCTTTTTTAATGACGTATCCATTTGTACGAGAATTGATGTTACGAAATATCTCTCCACGCCCATTAACTGCCCAAACGATATTGCTAGAGTCAACAGCTAGGTCTACAGCTGCACCAGGAATTAAATCCCAACCAGAACCATTCCAAGAAAAGATTTGATAACCATCACTGCCATTTCTGTCACAACCTAGCACCCAAACTTTAGCACCAGCCGCGATTTTTTTGGCACAGCCGGGTACTGGTTGCCATGAATTACCACTTCTTTGAAATATTGTGCCATCAGCATTAACTACCCAAGCAGTACCGCCAGTATCAACAGCTATGTCTACAGCCGCACCTGGAACTAAATCCCAATTAGAGCCGTTTCTAGTAAAAATTTCATAACCACCACTCCCCCCACTGGTACAACCTAGCACCCAAGTTTTACCACCACCAGCCGCGATTTTTTTAGCACAACCGGGAACTTGTTGCCATTGTTGTTCTACAGCTTGGGGTGCTGGTGCTACACCGACTACTTCATATTCAACTACATAAATATTGCCCTCATCAGGGTTGTAGACGATTTTTGTCTTAACGCCGCCAGCCTCGGACTCGTTAACAGTTAAGCGACCCAGAAAATCATCTCCACTACCACTGTCATACTCCCAGAAATTCACATCTATGACGTTAGAGAAATCAATTTTGAGGTTAGGGCGAACAACTTGACCTTTACTAATATCGTAGTCTTTTCCTGGTGCTGGCCAAATGGCTAAATCCCGCTTTGGTTGATTAGACAAACTTAAATAAAGATCATCTGGATCTCCTCCGCCAGCACTATCAATTGCTTGAGCGACATCGGGAATAGCAGCTATAGCCTTGCTGGCTTCACTCAAGTCGCCTGGGAGGGCTGTAGAAATCAGCACTTTAGTAACAGTAGCAAGTGGTGTAAAAATCGCGTTGAGAACACCAGCATCAATACCAGTGGATACAGATTTACATTCGATCGCCCGAATTATCAATTGAGCCGCTTGACTGGAAGTAGCGGAAGTTAAAACTGCTGCAAAAATTAATAATGTGACGAAGCTCTTGGTAATAAAGTTAGGTTTCATAATGTTTTTTTAGGGGAAAATGTTGATAAATCCAATGAAAAACTTACCGATAGAGAGGATTAGTAATACTAAATGTCGCATCCTTTCTGAATAGATCGCTGCCATCTGCTGGTTGTACCCACAACTCAAAATTCTTGTGTCGTATGTAGTGTCCAGGAAAGTTGAGGGATTCAAATGACCAACTAGAAGCATCGTCACCAAAGAGCCGATTTTTAATGCAAAATGTAGCATCTTCTCTAAAAAGCTGTTGATTGATTCTCCTTGCCAACTTCAGCCGGAAATTTTCGTGTCTCAAGAACTGACCTGGAAAGTTTACAGACTCAAATGAAGTACATTTGCTATTCGCCAATCCCGGAACAAGTTTGTAGGTTGCGTCTTTTCTTCCTAGGTCGTCACTGATTGGCTCTAAGTAGCCCAAGAAATTCTTGTGGCGAATATAGCGATCGCTAAAATTATACGACCTAAAAGAAACAACTTCACTTGTGCTTTGGGAATGAACTGACGAAGATGATGTCAGCAATATCCCACAGACTGACAAACCTAAAGTTGAAAGATGCAAGAATTTTCTCATCCAGTTAAATTTCATAGTTGCTCCTATTTTCTATTTATTTGAGTTGTGGAACACTCCTACTGAAAATGAAAATTTCTCTTGGGTGTGGCGCTGGCGTAACTTAATTTTGGACATGAGATAACTCCAAGGATATTTATTGATAACGTGAATGAGGTCTGATGATTTTTGTATCGTGTTTTCTAATTATCGAGGCGGCGGCGGTGGCGGAAATAGTGGGATATCGATATTATTAGGAAATGGATAGCTTACTGATTGCTCACCAACTATTCCATCAATAGAATCAGCACGGATTTTAAAAGTGCTTGCTCCATAAGGTCTAATTTTAGGCAAATAACGAAATCCTAAATTATAACTACAACCTTCACCGAGATGAAGACCTGTAGCTATAACTGGTTGTCCTACAGGTCGCTGTGTAGGAATATTGAATTGACCCGCTTGAGGTGCATTGGGGATAAACTCTATCAAAGTGACAGTAATTCGCTCGCAAAAAATATTCCCAATGGTGGGATTTCCTTGCAGGATATTTCCAGTGATTTGTTGATTTCCCCCAATTTGAGTATTAGGTACTACTGGTCGAGATTCTGGTTTAGCATTAGCTGTGCTTGTCAAGCTAGCTAATACACTACAAGTTAAAGTAGCAATCAGGATTGGTGAAGTTAGTAATTTTATCCAAGACATGAGGATATCTCCAATATTTTGCAGGATTCAATAAGGGTTAGAAGTCTATGATCCCTCCTATTAACTATTTGTTTTAGTGACTCATCTACATCATCATTTGTTAACTACGATTATTTGCTGATATGCGATTTTTGTCGATACAGATAAAATCAGTAGTTTTTCTGAGTGGCTTGCTCTAAAAATCAGTAAATGTCATAAAAAGTCAGGTAATCAGAAAATATATATTTTTATAGAGAATTTGTTTTAAATTTAAACGCAGGGGGAGGATGAGGTTCACGCGGAGGGGCGCGGAGTTTATGAGTTCTTTAAATTACTATAAATTAGGGGGCAGTCTTGAATATCAACACCCGACTTATGTGGTACGTCAGGCTGATTTTCAACTTTACGAGGGGTTGAAAAATGGTGAGTTGTGTTATGTCTTAAATTCGCGGCAAATGGGTAAGTCTAGCTTGCGAGTACATATTATGAAACAGCTTAAAGAGCAAGGTATACAATGTGCATCGGTTGATTTGACAAGAATTGGCAGCCATGTCACGCCTTCCGAATGGTATGGAGGATTGGTTTCCGAGTTGTTGCGGGGCTTTGGTCTATCAAGAAAAGTGAATTTTGGAACGTGGTGGCGGCAACGTGAATTTTTACCCCCAAAACAAAGATTGAGTGAATTAATTGATGATGTACTGTTAACAGAATTTTCGGGGAAAATTATCATTTTTATTGATGAAGTTGACAGCATTTTAAAAATAAATTTTAAAGATGATTTTTTTGCATTTATTCGTGCTTGCTATAACCAAAGAGCAGATAATCCAGAATATCAACGTCTTACTTTTTGTTTGTTGGGGGTGGCGACTCCCTCTAATTTAATAGCTGATAAAAATCGTACACCTTTCAATATCGGTCGTGCTATTGAATTAACTGGCTTTCAATTAGCAGAAGTAGAAGCTTTAGTTCAAGGTTTAGAGGGAATAGTTGCTAGACCAAAAGCGATACTAGAAGAGGTGTTAAAGTGGACTGGCGGACAGCCATTTTTAACTCAAAAGCTTTGTCAACTGATTTGTACTTCTAATCATTCATTCCCCCCGCATCAGGAAAGGGAGTGTGTGGAGAGATTGGTACAAACGCAAATCATCGAAAACTGGGAAGCGCAGGATGAACCAGAACATTTGCGAACAATCCGCGATCGCCTAACGCAAAGTTCAGAAAATCAGACTGGGCGATTGTTGGGACTATATCAGCAAATCTTACACCAGGGAGAAATACTCGCAGATGATAGTCCCGAACAAACACAATTACGTCTGACGGGGTTAATTATCAAGCAGCAGGGAAAATTGCGAATTTATAATCACATCTATGCAGCAATATTTAATCAAGCATGGCTCGACAAAGTATTGACAAATATTCGACCCTATGCACAAGCTTTAAATGCTTGGGTGACTTCCAACTTTCACGATGAGTCGCGTTTGTTGCGTGGTCAAACTTTACAGGATGCCCGAATTTGGGCAGCAGATAAAGGTTTGAGCGATTTGGATCGAAAATTTTTAGATGCTAGCCAAGAATTAGAAAAGCGGGATGTTCAGAAACGATTGCAAGCAGAAGCAGAAGCGACCCAGATATTAATCCAAGCAAACGAAGTATTATTTGCAGCTAACCAAAAAGCTAAACGACAAATTCAGATTGGGGGAGGAATATTAGCGATCGCCCTCATCCTAGCAGTATTTACCGGACTATGGACTTCGAGAATAATTAAACAAGCGCAATTAGAAAAAATTAAATCTTCAAGTATATTTGCAACTGCATTATTTGTTTCAAATCAAAAATTTGATGCTTTATTAGAAGCGTTAAAAGCCGGAAAGCAAATCAAAAGTACATCCAGTGTTGATCAAGCTACTCAAATTCAAGTTTTAGAAATATTACAACATACAGTTAATTTCACAAGAGAACGTAACCGATTAGAAGGATTTAAAGCTGCAATCAGGGGCGTAATTTTTAGTCCAGATGGAAATTTTTTGGCTACTGTCAGTGAAGACAAAAGTATTAAAATCTGGAGGAGTGACGGCAAATTATTCCAAACTTTAGCTATCCAAAAAAATGCCATCCTAGCTCTCAGTTTCAGCCCAGATGGTAAATTACTGACTACAGTTGATGAAGCTGGAGCAGTAAAACTTTGGAATTGGCACGATGGCAGGTTGCTGCAAACTCTCAGAACAGAGGGTAAAAGTGTTTGGAATGCTAGTCTTAGTTTTAGTCAAAATGGTGACGATATTGCTGCAATTGATGATACTAATGAAACAATCAATATCTGGAGTAGAAATCAAAACTGGAAATTAATTAGAAGTATTAAAGACTCTGAAAGTAAAATTTTGTATGTGCATTATTCCCTAAGCAATAGTTCAGATGAACAATTACTAATTTCAGGACATCAGGATGGAACGGTGAAAATTTGGAGGAGCAAAGATGGAACGCTCCTTAAAACTATTAATGCTCATAATCAAGCTGTTTTGCATGTGAAGATAAGAAAGTTATTCTCTGGAGTTTCCACGAACATTTACTGAAAATTATTACAGATCATAGTGATGTGATCAAAAAGATGATCGTGAGCCATGACGGTAAAATTTTGGCTACAGCCAGCAATGATCACACAGTTAAACTTTGGAGAAGCCTTGATGGCAAATTATTGCAAACTTTACCACACGACAATGCTGTTGAAGGTATTAGCTTTAGTCCGAATAATCAGTTTTTATCTTCTGCCAGTATTGATGGGATAATCAAATTTTGGAGAATCAACGATGGAAAATTGCTTAATAGCTGGAAAGATAATACTGTTATTTTTGATATAAATTTTAGTCCAGATGGTCAAGTTTTAGCCTCAGTTGGTGTAGATCAAGTTATCAAGCTTTGGAAACCAAGTGATGGAAAATTACTGCGAATTCTCAAAGGTCATAATGATAAAATTATTAGTGTTAGCTTTAGTCCCAACGGCAAAATTTTAGCTTCTGGCAGCAAAGATGGGAAAATTAACCTTTGGATTCAGACTAAAGACTGGCAATTATTTAAAAGTCTGGATCAGCATAATTCTGCTATTCAAGACGTAAAGTTTAGTCCAGATGGTATGTTATTAGCATCTGCTAGTGTGGATGGTACAGTTAAACTTTGGAAGACAACCGACGGAACTTTACTAAAATCTCTCTCTGCCCATAAAGGACATGTGTTAAGCGTGAGTTTCAGTCCCAATGCTCAACTTTTAGCTTCAGCTGGTGAGGATGGAATAATTAAGCTTTGGCAAATAAGTGATGGCAGTTTACTCTACAATCTTCGTGGTCACAAAAGTGCTATTAGGAATGTGAATTTCATCAAAGATGATATTTTAGCATCTGTTTCTGCCGGTTTTGAGTCAACTATAATTTTATGGAATTTAAAAGATATGGAACTAGATAAGTTACTCAAAAATGGATGTAATTGGGTGCGTGATTATCTAGAGAATAATCCCAGTGTGAACGAAACGGATAAATATATTTGTAATAAAAGATAGAATAAAGCACGGGGTTTTCAGTATTTTTCTGAGAAAGATGACTACAGTTTCCTTAGCAGACCTAATTGCAGGCGCACGCGCTGGTTTATTGGTGAGCTTTCCTACAGATACCGTTCCTGCACTCGCAGCTTTACCAGAAAAGGCAGGATTAATTTTTGCTGCTAAACAGCGCAGTCAGGATAAACCTTTGATTTTAATGGCAGCTAGCGCAGAGGATTTATGGCCATATGTCAAAGGTTCAGAGAATGAGTATAAATTGTGGCAAGAAGTAGTCAGCAAATATTGGCCGGGGGGATTGACATTGGTGTTACCAGCTAGCGATCGCGTCCCAGCAGCAATGAACCCCAGCGATCCAACAACAATTGGCATCCGCGTCCCTGATAGCGCGATCGCTCAAACTATTTTGGCTCAAACAGGCCCTCTTGCTACTACTAGTGCTAATTTTTCGGGTCAGCCGCCATTGTCAACGATAACAGACATTGAAGCTCAGTTTCCTGAAGTTCTGACTTTGGCAGCTACAGAATCTCTAGGCGAGATGTCAGGGGTTGGTGTACCGTCCACCGTGGCTAAATGGACAGGAATAAATTGGCAAATTTTGCGTCAAGGTACTATCAAATTAGATTTTTCAGCGGGAAAATAAAAATCGTAGCTATAATGTTGTTTTCTTGGTTATAGGCAAGAAACAGACCAATTTTCAACCAAAGCTGGAAACGGATGTCTTGAAAAATCCGGAACTTTGTTTTGTGACGGCAGTCGCAACAAGAGCGGCTCGCCGCCCAACGCGCTGCCTCGCCTTTGTGGTCAATTAACAAGTTAATAATTGCCAAATTATGAATTGGAGCAACTGGATATATCTAGCAGCCGGATTGGTAATCGGGATGAGTTTTCGTTCATTATGGGCGCGGTCATCAAATGCCGCTTCTAGCTCATCCTCAATCCCACCAGCAGAGCAACACAATGTGCCACAACTTCTACAACAGATTAAGCAAACGGAACTCGCGTACCAAATGGCACAGGAAATGGGTCAGTTTAAAGCGGGTTTTTTAGCGCGGACTACCCATGAATTGCGATCGCCCCTCAATAGTTTGATTGGATTGCATCAATTAATTTTGTCGGATCTATGTGATGATCCAGCAGAAGAGCGAGAATTTATTGCCCAAGCTCACGAGAAGACGCTGAAACTGCTACATCTGATTGATGAAATTCTCAGTATCGCTAGAACAGAACACGGTACAAATAAATTAGATATTCAGCCCCAATCCTTAAGTGAGATTTTGCAGGAAGTTAATCATTTAACTTACATGGTAGCGGCAAATCGTAATTTTACTTTGCGGGTTTTACCTCCCGATCCAGGAATTTATGTTTTGGCAGATCACCGTTGGCTACGACAAGTATTAGTCAGTTTAGTAGACACTGCCATTGCTCACATGGAGGAAGGCAGTATCCAGATTTCCAGTAGCCTTTCACCTACAAATAAGACTGTTTACATCTTCTTGGATGTGCCAGATCACGCTTTACCAAATAATGAGTCAATTGACTTGATCAAATCTGAAAATATATTGACTGAGAATGTTAACCAAAAAGCTGCTCTTTCAGCAGGAATGAAGCTATTACTAAATCAAACTCTGCTGGAAGTTATGGGAGGAAAGCTAGAAATCGTCCCAACTACTAATGAACAGACTCAAAACTATACTAGACTGCAAGTGTCTATCCCCCTAGCGTCTGTTGAAGCTGAATCTCCGCAGTTGCAAGAGAATTCAATCTAGATTGGTTGCACAATACCATAGTGGTACTAGTATTGGGTTGAAAACCAATCTTTTCGTAAAATCCCTGTTGATGACTCGTCATTAGATACACACGCTCAACCATCTTCATGCGCGGGTGACTCAAGACGATTTCCACTAATTTGCTTCCTAGCCCAGTACCACGGTAATCTGGGTGAATCACAACATCCCAAATTGTGGCACGATAGATACCGTCAGAAGTGGCTCTGGCAAAGCCAATCAGTTTATCTTGATCCCAGACAGAAATTACTGGGTCACTATTAGCAATAGCGATACCTAAATCCTCTACACTACGCCCTTTTGCCCAGAAAGCTGAAATGTTTAATAATTCTTGGAGTTGGTAAAGGTCTATTTGAGACTGGCGATCGCAAAATTGAATTTGAGAATAGTTCATGTGGAGACACCCAATTTTGGCAGTATCTTTACTGAAGAAGGGGAAGGAGAACAAGAAACTAACCTGTTCTACATCAAGATTGCATATCTAATTGTGTTGACTGATGACTGATGACAGTCATTAGGCATCGGTCAACTACCTTTAGGAGTAATTATGGAATTTGGATGTGCTTTAGCTGATGTCAGTACTAACCCTTTTACCTTTACCCTTTTTCCCATTATTCATGATTGTTAAGTTTTATTTTGCAATAAAATGCAGAATACGTACATCTATATGCAACAATTTAAAAATTCAATTATCCTGTCTTAATTTCATCACAAACCCACTTCCACAGAGGATGAGTTGGCCCCTGCTGGCGTATCCGAAAAACTTGTTTTTCTAAACGTTGCTTTTCTTGCTGTGGCAACCCAACTAAAATATTACGACTCTGCCAAACTAAAACAGCAACTGCCATGCCGATACAAAACGCTAAACCCAGAGTAGATAGTGGATGGTAAAACAGTCCGTAGCGCACTGCCACCCAAGTAAAGTATTGTTGCCAAAGAATAATTTCTCCACGTAAATTCCACAAGCAGACAGGCGCAATGGTGAGCCACAAAAAGCCAACAAACAACCACCTGCCATATATTGTCAGCTGATGTAGCTTTTGTACTTGTTGGGCAAAAGATGGGTCAGTATTCTCGGTGTTGTTACTAGAGTTTGGCGGTTGTTCCGGTAGATCCATAGGGTAAAAAAATTGCAGCGTGTCGTTAAGCAATTTGCATAATGTTTTAACTCAATAGTCAAATGAACGACAACTTAACCATCCTGAGAACTAGCTGATGTATCAATTGTCTCAGTACTTCCTACCACTACTGATTTACCTGTACGTTCTCGCCACAAACTCAGAAGCGTACTGGCGATAAAAATACTCGAATAAGCTCCTGCCGTAAAGCCAATAATTAAAGCTAAGGCAAAGTTTTTCAGTGTTTCTCCTCCAAACAGAAAGATTGCCAATAGTGTCAGCAAGGTTGTTAAAGTAGTGTTGATTGACCTAGCTAAGGTTTGGTTGACTGCATCATCAACAATATCGTTAATCGGACGGTTAGGATTTGTTTGCAGTGTTTCCCGGATGCGATCGTAAATTACTACTGTATCATTGACCGAAAAGCCTGTAATTGTCAGTAGGGCTACGATAAACAGGCTATCTACTTCAGTACCCAGTACCAAACCCAAAATCGAAAAAATCCCTGCTGTAATTAGCACATCGTGAAATAAAGCCACGATCGCAAATATCGCATAATCCAACTGAAAGCGGAATGTCAAGTAAACAATGATACCTAAAAAAGAAATAATCAGCGCAATCACACCAGAGGTAAACAACTCTCGTCCCAGAGTCGCCCCAACAATATCAACCTGATTTTTTCGCTCGTCGAAAGCACCAATTTTTTCGCTTAAAGCATTTTTTAACTGGGTTTGCTGATCGATATTTAAGTCTTTTGTACGGATTAAGATGCCATTTTCTGCTTTTGTCTCTCTGTCTGCGACAATTTGAATGCCGCTATCGCCTATCCCCTGTGCTTTAGCTACTTCTCGGACGACATTAATATCTATCGGCTTGTCGCAGTTACCGGGTTTAGTACAATCCCGTTCAAACTGTAATCTGGTACCACCGACAAAATCCAAACTGGGACGTAGAGGTGCTTTGATGTTGGGATTTTGCCAAGAAATCACCATTGAGATGATACCAGCGAGCATGATGGCAACTGAAAGAGTCCACCACAGCGATCGCGATTTGTTAATACTCAGTTTCATTTTGCCACCTCTGCCTTATTTGAGGCTGGCACATTTGGAGAGAAAAGTTCTGGTTTCCGCAGTGCGGGAATTGAAATTGCCAAAAACATGAGAGTCCGACTACAGGTAATTGCGGTAAACATACTCACTGCTACGCCCAAAGCTAAAGTTAAAGCAAAGCCTTTGACTAAACCAGCCCCCAGCCAGAATAGTGCGGCACAAGCAATAACTGTGGTGACGTTGCCGTCTAAGATACTCGAAAAGGCACGGTAAAAGCCAGATTCTACAGAACGATATAAAGATTTGCCTGCCTGCAATTCTTCTCGCGTCCGCTCAAAAATGAGTACGTTTGCATCCACCGCCATGCCAATACTCAGGATAAAACCGGCAATTCCTGGTAAAGTCAGGGTGACACCCAACAAGGCAAAGCTAGCCCAGGTTAATAAGGCGTAGATCAAGAGTGCGATGTCGGCAATGAGTCCTGGTAGTCTATAGTACACCACCATAAATATTAACACTAGGATGAGACCACCAGCGCCAGCATAGATACTGCTAGTAATGCTGTCTTGACCCAAAGTTGCGCCAACGGTGCGAATTTCTTCTATTTTTACTGGTACAGGTAATGCACCACCGCGTAGCTGCACACCCAAATCATTAGCTTGTTGCGCCGTAAATCTACCTGTAATCACAGCAGCACCACCAGTAATCCCAGTAGCGGCAAATTCTGGGCCAACTACAGGAGCGCTGATCACTTCATTATCTAAAAATATACCAATACTCCGTCCAGTCCCAGCGAGGTTTTTTGTCAGTTGGGCAAACAGTTCACCACCCTTTTGGTCGAAGCGAATGGCAACATTCCAATTATTGCCGCCTTGAGTGGGTTCGCCGTAGGCATCTTTGAGAAATTTACCAGTTAGAGGTGGGTTAGTGCTTTCAAACAATTCTGCGATCGCTTGGTTATTCTTTTGTAACTCTTCAAGATTTTTCTGAATTGCCGCAGTGTCCTGGGATTTTCTCAACTCTTCCTGCTTGGCTTTGAGTTCAAATCTAGAAGCTTGGAAAGCAAACAGTTGAGTTTCAGTACCGGCTTTTTGTGTGCGGAATTCTAATTGTGCCGTACCCCCTAACACTCGTTGTGCTTGTTCTGAATTATTGACACCAGGTAGCTGCACGAGAATTTTGTCGCTGTTAGGCACTTTTTCAATCACTGGTTCAGAAACGCCAAGGCCGTTAATCCGACCTTCAACAACTTTTTGCACAGCTTCTAATTCGCGTTCGGTGATTTGCTTAATTTCTGGTGTGGTTTGCACCCGAATTGTGAGCTGTGAACCTCCGCGCAAGTCCAATCCCAGAGGCACGGGAATTTTGATGATCGTCACAATGGCGGCGATGATCAAAACTAAAATCAAGGCTAATAGCGATCGCTGTCTTTGCATACCATAACTCGCAACTGACAAAGGCTATGATAGCGCTCTTTGGGAGAGTTATGAGTTATGAGTTATGAGTTGTTAATTAAGAGTTAGGAGGGGCGCAAGGCTTTGCGCCCGTAAAGGATTTGGGAGTTATGATTTACACTTGGAATTCTTAATTCCTCACTCCTAACTTTTAACTCCTAACTTTGTTTTAGACTCGTAGAGCTACCATTTTTTCTACAGCTTCGACTATTTGCTCTGGTTGGACAATCGTCAGTCGCTCTAGATTGCCGTTGTAAGGTGTAGGAATATCTTGCGAAGAAAGCCGCAGCACTGGCGCATCTAATTCATCAAACAAACGGTCATTAATAGAGGCAATTAATTCTGCACCAATACCCCCGGTTCTCATGCCTTCTTCGACGATAATCACTCGATGGGTTTTGCGTATGGATGCACCGATGGTATCAAAATCTAATGGTTTGAGTGATATTAAGTCAATTACTTCTGGATCATAACCTTGTTTTTCTAAAGTTTTCACGGCTTGCAATACATGATGCCGCATCCGTGAGTAGGTAAGAATTGTGACATCTTTGCCACCACGCACAACTTCTGCTTTATTCAAGGGCAAGAGGTATTCTTCGTTTGGTAAATCTTCTTTTAAGTTGTAAAGCAGAACATGTTCAAAGAACAACACGGGGTTATCATCACGGATGGCAGATTTCAGCAGTCCTTTAGCGTTGTAAGGTGTAGAGCAGGCAACAATTTTCAAACCAGGAACAGCTTGGAAGTAAGCTTCTAGCCGCTGGGAATGTTCTGCTCCTAATTGTCTTCCTACTCCTCCAGGGCCGCGAATCACCATCGGAATTTTAAAGTTACCACCGGAAGTGTAGCGCAGCATCCCAGCATTGTTAGATATTTGGTTGAAGGCCAACAGCAGAAAGCCCATGTTCATGCCTTCAATTATCGGTCGCAACCCTGTCATGGCTGCGCCCACAGCTAGGCCTGTAAAGCTATTTTCAGCGATAGGCGTGTCTAAAACTCGCAATTCGCCATATTTTTGGTACAAGTCTTTGGTAACTTTGTAGGAACCGCCGTAGTGGCCTACGTCTTCACCAAGAACAAATACGCTGGAATCACGAGCCATTTCTTCATCAATGGCTTCTCGCAGAGCGTTGAAGAATAGTGTTTCTGCCATTTAGACCTTTTAGTACGACTATTGTTTTAGAATTTTATCGCGCCGTCGCAGCCAATACCGTGAGCGATCGCACTAGTTAGAAATTGGTTATTGGAATCAACCGCAAAAGCCATAGAGTAACAAAAGGTGAAAGTTCAAAAGATTCTTGCTTTTGGTGATTTCCCCTGAAAACCCAATTTCCGTCCCTTTGACGCTACGTTGCTGGCTTTCTACATATCAGGCGAACAAGAATGTTGTTACTCAAAATTAAAATCACTTTTTGTTAAGCACTGGTCTAGCAGCTACCTCACTAGAAGCAGCAAGCGCATAAGTTTAGATGTTATCATTTTTATCGATGGCTCTAATTGTCATAGAGCAGACTATTAGCTGCAAACTGGAGAATCAGTCACCACAACAGGATTATCCGGGAAGCGTTTAGGTCTTCCTGGTTTGCGTTTATGTCGCTGATTAATTGACTTTTCACTAGCGGCTGCCAATTCTTCAGGTGTGCATTTGAATAGACGCAAAGCGTCTAAATATTTCTTTGGTGTCATCGTGGGTTCAGTGCGCCCGGCTTCCCAGTTGCGAACACTGGTTTCACTAATTGCAAGCCTGAAGGCTACCTCCGCACGGCTAAGCCCAGCACGCTCTCTCAGGACTTGCATATCCATATTCCATGCTCCCTTTGAAAACTTCAGTTTGTTTATTAAATCAATTGACTTTTAAAGTCGATTGCAAGAAATTTATTAACTATAATTCATTTATAAGCGATCGCCTCACCTCTTGCAAACGAGGAAAGTTGATATTTCTGTATCATTACGTACAAAATTTGCTATTTGAACAGCAAATAAGCAGTTAAGCTAATTTAGCATTGCCAATGTTGCTAGTTAAGTTACTCAGCAATCAAGAATTTATTTCCACTCACCTAGCAAGGTAAACGCTGACCAAGAATAGGGGTTACGCCAGTTTTCTTGTTGCCACATTTTGAGTTGTGCGGCTCGGAGGGCGGCGGCGGGAGTTTTCCCTTGCTGCAACATTTGGCTGTAAAATTCGCTCATCAACAACGATGTGGCTTGATCATCAACACTCCATAAAGACACTACTACTCTGGCTGCGCCTGCATACATTAGCCCTCTTGTCAACCCTACTAATCCTTCTCCTTTAACGTCTTTACCTAGTCCGGTTTCACAAGCACTCAGCACCACCAATTCTGCTGGGAAGTTGAGGTTAAAAATATCAGTGAGTCGCAAAAAGCCTCTTTGGGACTTACCTTGTTTATCTATCAGCGAAAGGACAATTCCTGATAACTCTGGGTCGGTGCTGTCTAGGAAGCCGTGGGTAGCAAAATGTAACATCTTGTATTGACTCAGTTGGGCATTAGTAGCCCAGTTATAGTTAGCATCAAAACCAAAAGCTTGGATGTTCTCCGAAGGTGAGACAAGTTTGAGAATCTCCTGCGCCTCTTGTTGTGTGTGTTCGAGTCTTTCAATTTCACCGCGGTTGATGTTTCTAGTAGACCGCTTCAGGGCAGACTCTTGTAATTCTAGGTCAATATTATTATCAGCAATGTTGGAAGATTTGCCAGTTACTCGCGGGTCGTTAGCGCTGAACACTGGGTCTGCAAGGATGGCGAGGGTTTTCGGTGCTTTTGTCCGTCCTTTGATTTGTTTGCGAAGAATAGCAATGGTGGAAGCGGAAGGCAGACTGATAATTTCATGGTTGACTATTAATGGTTGATAATTGACCTCTCCCCCAACCCCTCTCCTCCCAGGAGAGGGGAGTTGATCTTGCTCTCCCTTCCCTATCAGGGAAGGGGGCTGGGGGGTTAGGTCAGTTAATGCTGCAAAGGGAATGTATTGTAAAGCTTCATCACCAACAATTACTAAGCGTTTTTGCCCCAACTTCTCAGCAACAGGTTTGAGGATAAGTTGACTCAGTTCGTTAGCGGCTTTCCCTGTGTCTTCTGGGGAAACTCCCTGCATCCCAGGATTTCTTAAATAATTGTTGTATAAATTCTTGGCTGCTTTGTCTATTTGTTCGCTTCGTGGGAGTTCATAGCTATAGAGAGAGTCGGGTGTGACAGCCCAAAGATAGCTATGTTCTTCACCTAAAGAATATTGCAATAGCAATGTGTCTTTATCTAGTTGTTGCTGAATTTGTTTGAGAGTCAGAGGTTGGGGATATATCAAATCAGCATATTCAGGGTTATTGGCGCGGATTTGTATCTGAAGTTCTCGCTGTTGTTTGAGTATGTCTTCGATTTGTTGTTTGGTGTTGGTTAAAACTTGTTCTGGGGATTCTTTTTTACTTGATAGTTCTGATAATAATTTTTCCTTAGCATTGATTTGTAATTGCAAACGGCGTTCTTCTGCTAAAAGTGTTGGATCAATGCCTTTTTTGATGTCTATTTTAGCTTCGGTTAGTAGTTCAATTAGAACACGGGCGCGGGAGCGATCGCTAACTTCCAGTGCCAAAGCATCGTATCCTTTTGATGGGTCTTTTTTGTGCAGTTGCATCAGCAGGTCGGTGTAGAACTTGTAGTAGTCTTGGACTGAGGCAAAGTAAGAAGCGCGTAGTTCTTTGTTAGCTATTTTGGTGCGTAAATCTTCAATGATTTCAATAGCTGCTTGAATATGTGTTTGGGCTTGTTGTAGATTACCCTGACTGCGTTCTAGGAAGGCTATGTAAAATAGGGTGTAGGCTTCCCCTTGCCTGTCCACGGTTGCACGGGTTATGGGTAAAGCTTGGTTGAAGTATTTGAGTGCTTCTTGCTTTTCTCCTAATGATTCGTGGGCTAAGCCAATATTCTTGAGGGTGGTGGCTTCCCCTCCTCTGTCCCCCACTGCACGAAGTATGGGTAGAGATTGGTTGTAGTATTTGAGCTCTTCTTGCTTGTCTCCTAATGAAGAGTAAACACTGCCAATATTGTTGAGGGTGGCGGCTTCCACTCTCCTGTCTCCCACTGCACGGCTTATGGGTAAAGCTTGATTGTAGTATTTGAGCGCTTCTTGCTTGTCTCCTAATGAAGAGTAAACACTGCCAATATTAGTAAGCGTGGTGGCTTCCCTTTCTCTGTCCTTGACTGCACGGCTTATGGGTAAAGCTTGATTGTAGTATTTGAGCGCTTCTTGCAATTTTCCAATCGCCTGTCGCAGTGATTCTGCTGTCCCTTGTTCATAAAGTTTTAAACCTTCTTCAGAAAGCCGTTCCGCAGCAGCGCGAGTGGCATTTTGTTGAGTGGTTTCTGGCTGCTGTGCTATCTGCAACCCTCGGTTTCTCGGTGTCGCCCCCACAGTATCAGCAAGCATTACCGCACTCAGCAAGAAAGTTAAACTGTAGCGGGTCAATTTTGGTAGAAACCGCCAACAAACTCGTTGAGACTTTGCACTCCTCTTCATTCTTTAGCCTCACAGCCTCAATCAGTGATTATTTACAGCCCTATCCCGTCGGCATCAATTCCGATTATTAGTAAATTATTTAATTGTCGCCAGTAATATTGCTGAAACTTTATGTTGATTTTATAGGTGCAGCTAGCGGACTCATCTGTGGTTGCAGTTTTGGTAACAGATTTTTTTACGGGCTAGGGAGATTAAATGTTCCCAATGTTCGCTCTACAAAATCTAGAATGAAATGAGGTTTACTAATTATTTGGCAATGGAAATTTTAAAACTTACGACTAAAATTGATGAATCAGGATATTTAAATCTTAATATTCCAACCCAGTTAGCGGCTGTTGAAGTGAACGTTGTAGTTGTTTTGAATCCAGTTTCTTTAGAGGGAAAGCAGCAACCTAATTATGATTTCTCCGATTTGGTGGGGCGATTAACTTGGCAGGGAGACGCGGTAGGAATGCAGAGGAATCTACGCGATGAATGGTAATCGCTACGTGTTGGATACGAATGCAATTGTGTCTGTGCTTCAAGGAAGTTCTCAACTTATTCAATTACTTCAAGATGCTGATTGGATTGGAGTTTCAGTTATTAGCCAAATTGAATTTCTGGCGTTTTCTGGGCTGAGTCAAGAGGATCGTCAACTTTTTGAGCAGTTTTTGCAACGAGTAGAGCTTATCAGTTTAGTGGCGAGTGATGCTGTTTTAATTAAGAAAATCATTGAAATTCGCCAGCAATATCGGTTGAAATTACCAGATGCAGTAATTGCAGCAATGACGATTCAAAATTCAGCAAGCTTAGTGACTGCCGATCTAGAATTTACGAAGGTAACAATTTTAGCGGTAGTTAATTGGTAAATTTAACATTAAGAATAACCTGATCTCAATGTTGATTTTACGAAATTGATAAATCTATCTCAACCAAAGATACATAAGGTAACTGTGATATGTCGTATAAAGTTAGTATCGTTATCGAAAAAGATGAATATGGATATTATGCTTATTGTCCTGAACTTCCTGGTTGTCAATCTCAAGGTGATTCCCTAGAAGAAGTACAGGCAAATATTAAAGAAGCAGTTGAGCTTTATATAGAAACATTGTCAAATTCAGAAAAACAGGCGCTTCAGAACAAGGAAATATTCACAATAACCTTGGAGGTAAAAGTTGCCTAAATTGCCACGCCTCACTGCAACAGAAGCTGAAAAACTATTATTAGATGCAGGCTTTATTCAAATTAGAAGCAAAGGAAGTCACAGGATTTATTTTCGAGAAGAAGTGAGAGTAGTGATTCCTTTTCATTCAGGAAAAGTATTGCATCCAAAAATAGTGAAACAGGTTTTACAAGCCATTAACATTTCTGAGAATGAAACGACATCAGAACAAGTAGTACCTGAAACTGATGAATAAGCTCAAATTTATCAACGTAGCGATCGCCATAACCAAAAGATACCCTCAAAACTATCCAAAAATACAACAATCTCACGCCCAAACACCAAAACACAAAGAAAAACTTTGCGCCTTCGCGTCTTTGCGTGAGATTTATTAATAAATAATTCAACTGTAGTCTAACTTACTCCAACAACCATCGCGCCGCATCTTTAGCATGGTATGTTAAAATCAAGTCAGCGCCAGCACGCTTAAAGCTAGTTAAAGTTTCCATAACCACGCGCTTCTCATCAATCCAGCCGTTGAGAGCAGCAGCTTTAATCATAGAATACTCACCAGAAACGTTGTAAGCAGCAACAGGCAAGTTACTTGCTTCCTTGACACGCCAGATAATGTCCATGTATGCCAAGGCTGGCTTAACCATGAGCATATCAGCACCTTCGGCGATATCCAGTTCAATTTCCTTAATGGCTTCCCTAGCGTTACCTGGATCCATTTGATAAGTTCTGCGATCGCCAAATTGGGGTGTCGATTCTGCGGCATCCCGAAATGGGCCATAATAAGCTGAAGCATACTTAGCAGCATAAGACAAAATCGGCGTGTCTTCAAAGCCAGCTTCATCCAAACCCTGACGAATTGCTTGCACAAAACCATCCATCATTCCAGAAGGCGCGATGATATCTGCACCAGCTTTCGCTTGAGAAACCGCTGTTTTCTTCAGTAATTCTAAAGTAGGGTCGTTGAGAACCCTTCCTGTCAAATCACCAACTTGCAAATAACCGCAGTGACCGTGACTGGTGTACTCACACAAACAAGTGTCAGCAATTACAATCAAATCTGGTACTGCTTCTTTGACTGCTGTCGCTGCTTTTTGTACGATACCGCAATCATGCCAAGCACCAGTCGCATCGACATCTTTATCCGCAGGAATTCCAAACAGAATAATCGCTGGTATTCCTAAGTCATAAACTGCTTTTGCTTCTTCGACAATTTTATTTACCGATAGTTGGTAAACTCCAGGCATTGATTTGACTTCTTTAGCAATTCCTTCACCTGGAACTGCAAAAAGTGGGTAGATTAAATCATTGGTTGTCAATACAGTTTCACGTACCATCCGGCGCAGTTGGGGATGGGTACGCAGACGGCGGGGGCGATGTACTGGAAACATAAATTTTTGTAAATAATAAATGCGATGGACACAAGACAAAGCGTCACAAAAACAGAGCAAAATGCTGCTGTTATCGGACACACTACAAACAGTGCTTAACTGTCTCTTGCCCTACTCTTGCTCAAGTTGTGGGGCAATTTTGTATTCTACAGCTTGGTTGATCCATATCCAAGGGACACTAAAATAACTATATTAAAAATCGTCCCAATTAATAATAAAGAAATTAAACAATCGGGTATGGGGTATGGGGCATGGGTGATTGTGCCAAAGCTCAGTTGTAATTTGCCAATTTTCCAATCTCAACTAAATAGATAGCCGTCATGAACTACCTACACTAGAACGAATGAAAACTCTTTGTGTCTTGGTGTCTTTTGTGAGGCAGTTCCTCATGGAGTTTCCCCATGAGGAACTTTTACCACCAAGGCACGAAGACACAAAGTATTTTTAAGTCAGGTGAGCAACAATCAAATAGGCACAGAATACCTTGTGCCCCTACTCGTGAGGATTGAATTATGTTTACTTCCTGAGCATCATTTGTGCTACAAAACTCGAAAAATGAAGGGATAACGAAAAGGTTGATCGGGATTGAGGAGTACGGAAGCTATTGCCCAAGTTGTTAGTCCCCAGTGTAGCAGATATCCTAGACCAGCTAAGGGAAACAGCAAACCAAGGGTTAACCAAATTAAAATTGTAATAATTGTTCCATAAATCCACACATTCAAGTGAAAGTTAATCGATTCTTTGGCATTTTCTTTCACAATTCGATCGTCTGTTACAAACAACAGAGCAATAGGTAAACCTACAGAAACAAATAGGGTGCTGAAAAAAATCGCTGCATGAGACAAAGCAGATAGCAGCTTGCGCTTGTCTGTGTCGTACATTTTTTTCTCCTGTTCATTCTGGTTGTTCGTTGTATACGACCCTATCACGAGCATGGTTGTTTTAAGATTAAAAGACTCGCTAGAGTAAAAACATTAAGATAATTTACAAGCAAACAAATACACTTATGTCAATTGAACTTGAGTCAGAACTTAATAAAGCTGTGGAACTTCGCCGTAACTTTGCGATTATTTCCCACCCTGATGCTGGTAAAACGACACTTACAGAAAAGCTACTGCTATACGGGGGTGCGATTCACGAAGCTGGGGCGGTAAAGGCACGCAGGGCACAGCGTAAGGCTACCTCAGACTGGATGGCAATGGAACAACAACGGGGAATTTCCATTACCTCCACGGTGTTGCAATTTGAATACCAAAATTGCCAGATAAATTTATTAGACACACCAGGACACCAAGATTTTAGCGAAGATACTTATCGTACTTTAGCGGCTGCCGATAATGCGGTGATGCTGATCGATGCAGCTAAAGGTTTGGAACCTCAAACCAGAAAGTTATTTGAAGTTTGTAAGCTGCGTGGGTTGCCCATTTTTACATTCGTGAATAAACTCGACCGTCCGGGAAGAGAACCTCTGGAACTGTTGGATGAAATTGAGCAAGAATTAGGCTTGCAAACCTATGCAGTCAACTGGCCGATTGGTATGGGCGATCGCTTTAAAGGCGTTTTTGATAGAGATCAGCAACAAATTCACTTATTTGAACGCAGCGCCCACGGTAGCCGGGAAGCCCGCGATACAATCGTCAATTTGGGTGATGCCCAAATTGAAGAACTGCTGGAACAAGAATTATATTATCAACTGAAAAATGATTTAGAACTTTTAGAAGGAGTCGGGCCGGAACTCGATTTGCAATTGGTACATCAAGGAAAAATGACACCAGTTTTCTTTGGTAGCGCCATGACCAACTTTGGGGTAGAGTTATTCCTCAAGTATTTCCTGGGCTATGCCCTAAAACCCGGTTCTCATAACAGCAGTGTTGGCGAAGTTCCCCCCACCTACCCCGATTTTTCTGGTTTTGTTTTCAAACTGCAAGCGAATATGGATCCCAAACACCGCGATCGCGTGGCTTTTGTCCGGGTCTGCACTGGTAAGTTTGAAAAAGATATGACAGTGAATCACGCCCGGACTGGCAAAGTTGTCCGCTTATCTCGTCCACAAAAACTTTTTGCTCAAGAACGGGAATCCATTGATGAAGCTTATCCGGGTGATGTGATCGGTTTGAACAATCCAGGAGTTTTTGCGATCGGCGATACAATTTACACTGGTCAAAAGCTGGAATATGAAGGGATTCCGTATTTTTCCCCAGAACTGTTTGCGACTTTGAGAAACCCCAACCCTTCCAAGTTTAAGCAATTTCAGAAAGGCATTTCGGAATTGCGCGAAGAAGGTGCAGTACAAATTATGTACTCAATTGATGAAGCCAAACGCGATCCAATTCTCGCGGCTGTAGGTCAGCTGCAATTTGAAGTGGTGCAGTTTCGTCTACAAAACGAGTACGGTGTAGAAACCATATTAGAATTATTGCCCTACAGCGTAGCCCGTTGGGTTGAAGGTGGTTGGGAAGCTTTGAACAAGGTGGGACGTATATTTAACACTACCACAGTCAAAGACAGCATGGGACGCCCAGTTTTGCTATTCCGCAATGAGTGGAATTGCCAACAGTTACAGGGAGATCATCCAGAGTTAGAGTTAAGTGCCATCGCCCCGGTATTTTCCGCTCAAAAACCAGTGGAAGAATAATTCACAAAGTTAGGCGGTACGGGGCGCGGTTGATTGTCAGGGTTCTGAATGCGCTTTGATAAAACCATGAATTAATTAGAACAGATTGGAGTGCTGGATTTCTATGCCTTCACATGCCGAATCGTCTTTGGAGGCTGGTTTAATTGCCCTCAAGCAAGGAAATTACCAAACAGCGATCGCTCACTTAGAACCTGTGGCAAATAGCCAGGACAATGAAACTGCTACCTTGCAAGCCCAGGTTGGCTTAGTCATGGCTTATGCACGCCTTGGCCAAATCCCTAAGGCGATCGCTTTGTGTCAAAGTCTCACAACAAGCCAAAATTCACAAGTCAAAGAGTGGGCGCAACGCGCCCTCACACACTTAACAACACGCAAAAAACATAATAGACAATCAACAAATTCTGAAACTGGATTTGTGGCCTTTGAGAATTCACGCTCAAATAACCCGCAAGTTACTCAGACACCACCCAAGAAACCACAAAAAACAAAACTAACAGCCGTCAGTCCCAGAAATTCCACTGCTGTGCCACCTCCTGGTTTTCAAAAAACATTTATAGAAAAACCTGCCACACCACCTAATGGTTTCTTGGGTGCTGGCTACAAACAAATCAAAGAATTTGGCATTTATTGGCGGCAAGCAAAACGCGCTAAGGTATGGCAGCCTTTGCGTAAGCCCAGCTTAATACCATTGCGGTTACTGGCAGCAGGCACTTTTATTGCTCTATTTTGGGTGCTGCGGGAAATACTCAAGTTTGCAATGGAATTGATTAATTTTACTTTAGTCAAACTACCATACTTGGAGCCATTGCAGCTTTTCTACAGCGATACTACTCAACTTTTACTGATAGTTTTGTTCGTCTTGGTTGCAGTTTCGCCCTGGTTACTAGATTGGCTGTTAGCATCTTATGGGCAGCGAGAGTTATCCAAAGATGTCTTGAATAACCACAGCCGTGAGACTGGGCGGGTGTTACATCGCTATTGCCAACAACGTCACTGGCCAATACCTCAGCTGCGTATTCTACCAATAGCAGCACCAATGGCTTTGACCTATGGAAATTTACCTCATACTGCCCGAATTGTGGTCAGTCAGGGGTTGTTAGAACAACTAACAGATGATGAAATTGCGACAATTTACGCTGCCGAACTGGGGCATATTGCCCACTGGGATTTTGTGGTGATGTCTTTGGTATTGGTGGTGACGCTACCAATATACAGACTATATCAGCAAGTGTCGGGGTGGGGAGATAAAGCCAATCAAATTTTGCGGACGCCATTTACTATTGTTGCCAGCCTGTTTTATGTCATTTGGTGTTTATTAACTGGTACCGCTTTGTGGTTGTCGCGGTTGCGGCTTTATTATAGCGATCGCTTGGCAACCGAAATTACTGGTAATCCCAATGCTTTAACTCGCGCTTTACTCAAAATAGCCATTGGTATTGCTGGTGATGTGCAAAAAGCAGAACAAACCAGTTGGCAGTTGGAAAGCTTAAATATCCTCATGCCAGTAGGTTATCAGCAAAGTCTGTCTTTGGGTAGTGTTGCCGGACATCTGACCTTTGAATCTGTTTTGATGTGGGATCATCTCAACCCCTATCGCCATTGGTTGGCAATCAACAATACCCATCCTTTAATTGGCGATCGCATCCAACGCCTTTGTCAAATAGCCCAGCACTGGCATATAGACACCGAACTACATCTGGCTAGCCAGCAATCTTTAAGCCAACAGTCTTTAAAGGTAACGCGTCAGTCCTTCTTATTACAAATAGCTCCTTTTTTGGGCATTCCTTTAGGTTTTGTGTTTGCAGGTCTGATTTGGCTGTTATGGCAAACTGCTTTCACACTCAAGTTTTTAAATTTGAAGTGGATATATGAAGATTGGTCATTCGTCACAGGTTGCCTACTCATTGGCTTTAGCATCGGTATGGTGATCCGGATGAACTCTTTTTTTCCAGAGATTAAAACTAGCAGCCTACAAACTGATGATCTCTTACCCAACCTATTAGCTAATCCATCTACCATTCCCATCGACAGTGTTAAAGTACATCTTGTCGGCAAGCTATTAGGCCGTCGGGGTACCAGCAATTGCCTAGCGCAAGACTTAATCCTACAGTCAAGTACAGGTTTAGTAAAATTGCACCACATTTCCTGGTTAGGGCAGCCAGTCAATTTCCAAGATTTAATCGGTCGGCAGATTACAGTTACAGGCTGGTTCCGCCGAGGGGCAACACCTTGGATTGACATTCAAACCTTGCAAACTCAAAGTGGTAAAAAACTTCATAGCCCTCACCCCATCTGGTCTACTGTTTTGGCAGTTGCAGCACAAGCTTGGGGTGCATACATTTTTCTCACGGGTTAGTCAATGACAACTGACAACTAACAACTGACAACTGACAAACTAAAATGTAAAGAAATATTGCAATTTATTTGCCTGAGTGTTACGTTTATTAACATAACCTCCAGCAATTGGCATAATTCAACACCATAGCTTGGTTATCACAACTCGGTGATTGCGCCAATTTCTCTTTTTATTCCCCCAACACAGCAGCAAATCAACCAGCCTTGGGCTGGTTTTTGTTTCCCGTGTGCGCTCTTGAGAAAAAAAATGTACATTATGCTAGGATGCAATAATACTATCGTCGGAAATGTGTGCGCTGAACTAGCTACGTAGAAAATACCGTGATAATGTAAGGAATGGTATTTAATTCTGCGGGCAAGAGCATTGAAAAAAATATTTACTGTGGCAGACAGTAGGCTAATAGATTTACAATTCTTAGAATTAAAGTGATGTTAGCTGAGCGTCGTATGCGCTTTTGTATTAAACAAGCTTGATCCCGACGAAAAACTGTATTGTATAGGTTGACAGTTTGGATTAAAAAAATTGGTTTATGGCAATCTTAGTCAATAGCATCTATTTAAAAGCCAAAGCCAAGTGATTGTTTTCTTGCCTTGTGCCTGTTCATTTAACTCTGGAGGTATAGTTCATGTCCGTTCGCCTATATATAGGCAATTTGCCAAAAGAAGAAATAGATCGTCAAGATCTGCAAGCAGTTTTTGCGGCAGAAGGCGATGCTGTTACTACAAAACTAATTAAAGACCGGAAAACTGGCAAGTGCCGTGGTTTCGGTTTTCTCACGGTCAACAACGACGAACAAGCCGACCAAATTATTGAAAAGTATAATGGTCAGTTGTTCAAAGAGACTCCCATCAAGCTAGAGAAGGCATTACCTAGGACAAAGGGTGAGGAGAACGAGGAGCAAGCTCCCAAACCTGTCAATACTAGCAGCATCCCTGCTCCTAACACAAATAAAGAAAGCAATCGCCGAGACAAAAATTCTAAAAAGTCCCGGCGTAACAGCGGTAGCCGTAGTGAAACTACCACCACGGCTGACTCAGATGCTATTCGTCCAGATCCACGTTGGGCTTCTGAACTAGAAAAGCTAAAGCAGATGCTAGCTGCACAAACCACAAACTAAATCTAGACAAATTAAAAATTAAAAATCAGATTTTTTTGATTTTTAATTTTTAATTGTTTAGTAATTTTCTAGGTACTCGATCAAAGGGTAGTTATAGTGCTTGTTTTAAGTGCGATCGCCACTGTTGGGTGAAACCTGTTTACTGGCTAGAGTCTTAGACATAATCTAAGGCTGTAGTCATCAGCTAAAAGCAGTTTGTCTTACGAGTCTGGAATTGGGGTTAAAAAACCTAGTTTAATTCAGCTTATGTAAGCTAAGCAAACGCTAGCTGACGCAGTTCTGCCTACAGTGGCGATCGCATTTGTTCAATTAAGATAGACTGATTTGACATCCTCCCACCGCTAACCCTTGCGGGTATAGCGGGGGATTCCAAGAATCACTTGTTGGGTTTCCTCTTTCCTTGACTCGGCTTACTTAGAGGGATTTCTCCACCCAAGCATAGGTCGATATCTCCAGAGGCGTTAGTTCCCGTATGCCCTACGGTACGTAGTCCTAGTTCAAGTATGTTCAAAGCAGCGTTCCAATCCCGGTCTTGAGTATATCCACAGTGAGGGCAAGCATGAGTTCTTGAAAAGAGCGACTTTTTCACCACTTCACCACAGTTAGAGCAATTCTGGCTGGTGTGGTGGGGTGGAACTGCCACAGTCACCACACCGAAACATGAGCCGAAATACTCAACCCATTGCCGGAACTGCGTCCATGCTGCATCATTAATCGACTTGGCGAGATGTCTATTCCTCACCATGTTCCGCACCTGCAAATCCTCATAGGCCACAAGGTCGTTAGACCTCACCACGCACCTTGCCAACTTCACAGCAAAGTCTTTACGCTGCCTACTTACTTTGAGGTGTTTTCTACTCAAGCGATTTCTCGCCTTGATTCTGTTCTTAGAACTCTTTTGAGTCTTAGACTGTCTGCGTTGCAATCGCTTGAGCGACTTCTCACTTTTACGCAGGTGTCGGGGATTTTCAACTGTATTGCCATCGCTATCAGTCAAGAAGTGGTTAAGTCCAACATCAACGCCGATAGTCTTACCAGTTGGTTCTCGTTTTTCAATCCGTTCAGTGTCAATACAAAACTGTGCATAGTACCCATCAGCACGACGCACAACACGCACTCTTTTGAACTGTTTAAGTTGATAGAAATGCAGGTCACGGGTTCCCCAAAGCTTAAAGGTTCCTGCCTTAAAACCGTCAGAAAAAGTGATATACCTGCGGTCGTCAGAAAGTTTCCATCCACAGGTTTTGTACTCAACAGAACCGTGTGTTTGTTCTTTGTTGAACTTTGGAAATCCTTTCTTCCCTGGTTTGCCTTTCTTGCAGTTATCAAAGAACCGAGCAATAGCAGACCATGCTCTTTCCGCACTGGCTTGACGAGCCATAGAGTTCAACTTAGCAACCCAAGGAAACTCTGTATTGGCAGCAAGTACAGCGCAGAACTTGCTGAGGTCGTATCGTCCAATGCCTTTGTTATCCATCCAGTATCTAAGGCTTGCATTACGGACAAAACGAGCAGTTCTTATCGCTTCATCAAGCGACTGATACTGTTCGTCCTTCCCCTCAAGTTTTGCCTCAAATACCAGCATATTTACGTCAATATTATTAACATAAATTATAGCATGGAATTTGCGGAAAACTTAGCTATCCCCTCTCCCTTGCTGACTGAAAGTCAGCTATGGTCGGAGGATGCTAAGTTTTCCGCCCTCGATTCATCTCGCCGCCAAATCGCTCGATTATGGCGGGAGCCTTCTCTCCGATTCAGGTAACTTTTCTTGAAGTTCAGAAACACCAGGGTGAGAGCAAAGTACAACTACTCAACCAAATTAAGCTTTTATTTTATGACCTTTTTGATCTAAAAAACACAAAACAGCCAAATAATATGGCTGTTTTGACTTCGTTCTAATATAGTCGTAACCTTTTCAAGTAAATACGCAAAATTAATTTAATTCTGCTAATTAGCATCTTGATTAGTAATTTATACTTATTCATTTTCATTCATATTAAATACTTGCGATACCAATACACAAGATTCCTGACTTCTTAGAGAAGTCAGGAATCTCAGTCAGTCAGGAATCTCAGTGTTACGATTTTCATCAATTAAATAGGATGAGCTTATTGATAGTATAAATAAATTTAATTGAACAATTGTATTATAAAATACAAACCATTTTTTCATAAGATATCATCTATCAAAAGTATTAAATATTACTATTTCTAGAGACAGCAAATATAAATACTGAGTGCTAAAGTATTACTTACTCTAGTAAAAATATAAAAATGTTTTACAAATTAAATTAAAATATAAACTACTCAATGTTACTCAACAATTGAGTAAAGTTTTTGCACAGCACACTTGGAACCGTCGGATACATTGTCAAAATCAGCAACACACAAACTATGAACTCTACCACTAAAAAACACATCGCCTTGATTTCCGTCCACGGAGATCCGGCGATCGAAATTGGTAAGGAAGAAGCTGGAGGACAAAACGTTTATGTGCGCCATGTGGGTGAAGCACTAGCACAGCAGGGTTGGCAAGTTGATATGTTTACCCGCAAAGTGAGTGCAGAGCAACAGACAATAATTCAACATAGCCAAAATTGTCGAACAATTCGTTTGAAAGCAGGTTCTGTTGAGTTTGTACCACGAGATAATCTTTTTAATTATTTGCCAGAATTTGTGGAAAATTTTCTCAAATTTCAAACAGAAGAAGGCATTTTATATGATTTAATTCACACAAACTATTGGCTCTCTAGTTGGGTAGGGATACAGCTGAAGAAAATCCAAGGTACTAAGCAAGTTCACACATACCATTCATTAGGAGCAGTAAAATATAACACTATTAAAAATATTCCTCTAATTGCCAGTCAGCGATTAGCAGTGGAAAAAGAGGTTTTAGAGACAGCAGAAACAATTGTGGCAACGAGTCCGCAAGAAAAGCAACACATGCGATCGCTCGTTTCTACTAAAGGCAATATCGAGATTATTCCCTGCGGTACGGATATTAGGCGCTTTGGTTCCATTGAGCGCCAAGCAGCAAGATTGAAATTGGGAATTGAACAAGAAGCGAAAGTTGTATTGTATGTGGGACGTTTTGACCCGCGTAAAGGCATAGAAACCTTAGTGCGTGCAGTCAATAAGTCTAAGTTGCGTGGTACTCACAATCTCCAGCTAATTATAGGTGGTGGTAGTACACCAGGTAATAGCGATGGGATTGAGCGCGATCGCATTGAGAGAATTATTCAGGAATTAGGGATGGGTAATTTTACCACCCTCCCTGGTCGTCTCAGTCAGGATATCCTGCCAACTTACTACGCAGCAGCTGATGTTTGCGTTGTACCCAGCCACTACGAACCCTTTGGTCTTGTGGCCATTGAAGCGATGTCCAGTGGTACACCAGTGGTAGCCAGCGATGTTGGCGGACTTCAGTTTACAGTTGTTTCCGAAGCAACAGGTTTGTTAGCGCCACCCCAAGATGTAGCTGCTTTTGCAACTGCGATCGACCGAATTCTGGAGAATCCACAATGGCGGGATGAATTGGGTAAAGCTGGCAGAAAGCGTGTAGAAACTAAGTTTAGTTGGGATGGGGTAGCAATTCAACTTAGCGAACTTTACACCCAGCTATTAGAACAACCCTTCAAACAACCAGCTTTGGTCACTCGATGAGTTACTAACCCTCTGGAGTTATGCAAGTTTCGTAAATTTTTAGTTGAGGTTGTCAATAGTCAATAGTGGAAAAAAGCTTAATTTTTGACTATTCACTGTGGACTTTTGACAACCCTAACCTTTATTTAGTGTGCCAGTTGCGTAATTCCTAACCCTCTGAGGAACGAAAGGGGGAAGAGAGAAAAACAAAAGGAAGGGGAAGTTTGAAGGGGAAGGCTTGATGTCTCTATCCTCTTGTTTACTCGATTTTCTTTACTCTTCATAGATATGAACTACATCTTTATAGAGAATCCGTATAAATAGGTTAACTTTGAAAAACTTAAAATAAGTCTTTGTAATTACTTCGCTACCCTTCGGCAAGCCGCTTCGCGTCTACACTCAGTTTTCCTCGTTATCAAATTTTAAGTTTAATTAAGTTGAGCTAGTTACAAATTTAAAATCTTTTTGTATATAAATTTTTAATGAAAATATAGCTTTAGTTATCGACAGTATATCAGACTTTGGTTTAGGCTAAGAACAAACAATTTATATCTAACTTAAACGCTTTGCATCTAGCTTTATTAACACCCTCTTCTTCTAAGCATTTAAATAGCGGGAAAAGGATGAAATCAATAGGCGCTGCATTTTTGTGTTTAAGTAATAAACATTGAGAAATTGTTGCAAAAAATAACAAATATCAATTAACAATATTCCCTTTCAGGAGAGACTATGCTAGTTTTGAACAAGCTTACAGGTAATAGTAAGTTATTTTTGATTTTAGGATTAGTCAGCTTTGGGTTATTCATAGCTCCAAATCCAGCAAAAGCTGTGACATTGACGCCTTTGACATCCCAAGATGCTGATACAGATTTTGATGATGCGGATTTTAACTCACTGATAAATAACGGGTATTTTAAAGAGGTATTTGTTGCTGAAGGCCGAATTGGCAATAATAGTCTTAGTAATGCAGAACGAGAACTAGGGATTAATAAATTTGATGGTACACCTCTAGCTTCAGGTAATTTGGTTTGGGGCAATGGAAAAGTCTGGGATTTTAGCCTGGAATACACAGGCAGTAAGGTAACTTATAAAGTGTTCGATTCTAGCCAGACTACAATATTAACGTCTCAAGAATTTAGCGACCCTGTAACAAATATTTATTTACGTACCTTTGCTAATAAAGACAATAATAAGAACTCTCAAAACGCTGTATCTTTGAGCGATTTAGTTTTTAATGGTACAAGCATTGGAAGTCTAACATCAGCAGGTACAAAGACTACTGCGGATGTAGATTATCTCGGTTTATCTAAGATCTCTGCTCCCTTCACACTAACTGGTAAAACAGCGTTTAGCTGGCAAGGTACTGCACCTGCTCGTTCTAATCTGGCTTTTCAGATTAAAGTAGGTATTTCCAAGTCAATACCTGAACCTAATAACCTTGGTGCTATCTTCGTTGTTACTATGACAGGTGCCGCTGCTCTCAAAAGAAAAAAAGCAACTAGCCAACAGGTTTAATAAGCTGTTCGACATTTAACTTATATATCCCTCTCCTGACGGAGACGCTACGCGAACACGACTAAATATGCAATTTATCTGACCGCTTTTTCATTGAAAGCGGCTTAAAACTTCGTCGCCTTGTGGGCGGGAAAGCTACCCGCCCCTTTGGACAAGGGCATTGGTAGCTCTTCCCCATGCCCTATGTGCCATGTAAACATGGTTTTTCATGTGATGTCAGACTGAGCAAGACTTGATAGCATATACTGAGCATCGATCTTTGAAAGCCAACGGCTAATTGTTGTGCAACCAGTTGACTTTACCACCCTAAAAGCTGCTTGTAGCGAACTACGCGCTAACTGGCTACCATCGCGCTTAGAGCAAGTTTATCAGCGCGATCGCTACACTATTGCTGTGGCATTACGTACCCTCAAACAACGGGGTTGGCTAGAGATTTCCTGGCATCCCCAAGCTGCACGCATTTGCATTGGCGAACCGCCTCCGCGTGTGCCAGACACTTTTACCTTCAGCCAACAACTCGTACACCAGTTGGGTGGTTTGGCATTGGTGGCAATTGAGGCGATCGCACCTTGGGAACGCGTGATTGATTTACAATTTGCCCATCGTCCTCAAGAAGGCGCTCTATATCATATATATGTAGAAATCATGGGCAAATACAGCAATGCCATCCTCACTGATGCCGATAATCTAATTATCACTGCTGCCCATCAAGTCAGTCAGCAACAATCTAGTGTTCGTCCCATCCAAACCGGACAACCTTATGAAACACCACCTAAACTCACTGGCCCCATCCCCAGTTTGAGCGAATCTCAAGAACGTTGGCAAGAACGAGTCAGCTTAGTCCCAGGAGCAATCAAGCGTCAGTTATTAAAAAGTTATAGCGGCTTGAGTGCTGCACTGGTGGAGTCGATGCTGCTGGCGGCTAATTTAGCACCAGAAACCACCACCGATACCCTCAACCCAGACGACTGGCAAAAGCTGTTTGAAAAATGGCAGGAATGGCTGCAAGCTTTGGATTTGAGTAAGTTTCAACCAGCTTGGACAACAGACGGATATACTGTCATGGGTTGGGGTGCGGTTGCGCCAGCATCAGATATCCAAAAATTACTCAACAAATATTATAATGACCAGCTTAATCAACAGCTATTCTCCCAATTGCGTCATCAACTGAGCCAAAAGCTGAATAATATTCTAATAAAATTACGGAATAAGGCTCAGACCTTTACGGTTCGTTTACAGCAATCAGATCAAGCTGATGAATATCGGCAAAAAGCTGATTTGTTAATGGCTCATCTCCACAATTGGGAACCTGGGATGAAAGAAATTACCCTTCCTGATTTTGAGACAGGTAAACCAATAGCGATCGCTCTCCAGCCAGATAAAAATGCTGTACAAAATGCCCAAAGCCTTTACAAACAGCACCAAAAACTCAAACGCGCTCGTAGTGCCGTTGAACCTCTACTCTTGGAGGTGCAGGCAGAAATTGGGTATTTAGAGCAAGTGGAAGCTGCGATCGCTCAGATAGATAATTACCAAATAGTAGAAGATTTGCAGGCTCTTGAAGAAATCCGCGACGAGCTAATTGGACAAAAGTATCTAGAAGACCCAGAATATCGCAGTCGTAGTACAAATGAAACTGCTAGCACCAACTTTTATGATTACCGCACCCCTAATGGCTTTCAAGTCTTAATAGGCCGTAACAATCGCCAGAATGACCAATTGACATTTCGTGTAGCTGGGGATTATGACTTATGGTTCCACGCTCAAGAAATTCCTGGAAGCCATGTACTACTACGTTTAGAACCTGGTGCTGTCCCGGAAGCAACTGATTTACAATTTGTTGCTGATCTAACAGCCTATTACAGTCGCGCTCGTCAAAGTGACCAAGTACCAGTGGTTTACACTCAGCCAAAACATGTCTATAAACCAAAAGGAGCTAAACCAGGAATTGCCATTTACAAGCAGGAGCGTATCTTATGGGGACAACCACAGTCAATAGTCAATGGTCAATAGTCATTAGTCAATAGTCATTAGTCATTAGTCAATAGTCAGATGAAGTCCACTTAATTACCCATAATAAAATCATCCCACCCGCCTTACGACACCCTCACGCCACTTGCAAAGGCTGTCGGCAAAGTGCGATAGCGCAGTGGCTCCCCTTACCAAGGGGAGGGTTGGGGAGGGGTAAAACGGGAATTATGGTTATTTTGCCGGACATGATATCAGTTGTTAGGAGGCAGGAGGTAGAAGAATGTATTTTTAATTTTTAATTGATTTGTCTCCCTCATCCCCTCATCCCCTCATCCCCTCGTCTCCTCATCTCCCCTGCTCCCCTGCTCCCCTGCCCCCCATCCCCTCTATCCCTTGGGATTTTTGAAATATTCTCAAAGATAGAAGCTAATTTCCTCTGGGTACATCTTTTTTTGGTAAATTTTTACGAAAAAACTGTGTTGGCTGTTACAATATTGTTAAGAAAAGTTGCCCGTCGCATTTTGGGAACGCGCAATCGGGTTTTAACTCTATTGAGAAGACAACGCGAAAAAATATCTTTCAAACCAGCCGTGGGAGGCTGGTTTTTTTTAGTCTGTAAATTTTTCCTGTCTGGATTGGGTATGAGGGTTTTCACCTGCCTTTTACAACTCGTTTTGTCAGCAATGCGTCGTCAGGCAATATCTAAAACTAACATCAATCAGACAGTAAGCTAAAACACATATTCCTTCCATAGTCACTCGTGTTCGCCTAGCATCTCCGTCAGCAGAGGGCCGTTCACTGCTGAATGATGACAGTCAGCAGGAGCCAGTGCGTTGCAAAGCCAGTTACACAGGAAGGTTTTCCCGACTTAAGCAACCTGGCGTGAGGTTCCCGCGTTGAAGCAACTGGCGTTCAGCAGTCATCAGTTAACAGCATTATAGATGCGAGTTAAATGTGGAACAGCTTATTGATTGGTATATCGATAATACTAATCTTACGACAATTTTTCAGTAATTTCCACAAGCTGACTTTTTCAACACCGCAAAATCAACTATGGGTTTTTTGTTTATGTTTCTCATGGTGTTGAAGAATAGTAGACTTTACTCAAAAATAGCAATTACAAAGTAAATATTTTTAATATTTTAATTTTTTTACGTATTATTACTGGATTAATTTAAAAAAAATATCCTTTGAGCCTTTTATTTCATCTGGCTTTCTTCCAACTTGAGATTTAGTTAGGGAAATAAATATTTTTGGTAAAAAAAGTATTGTTACAGTACACAAATGCGACCTGACGTGCCACGCTATGGGTAGCAAGAGTTCAACAAATAAACCAATGTCTATTTTGCAAAAACTATCATTAGTCTTGGCTGGAACAGCCGTTGTTTTCATGGGTGCTAACCCAGCTGGCGCCGTCACCTTAACAAAAGGAGGTAGCGCACCTGTTGCAGGACAAGGTTCAAAATCTACTATTCCAGGATCTCTAGTTGTTGACTTTAATTCAGGTACTGCAACCGATCCAAACGGGTTTGTTACTTATTCTGCAACCAACGGAATTGTCCAAGGTAGTGTAGCAAATGAGTATGCTGCACCCTTTGGTGATAGCAGTAAATATCTGACGATTTCCCCAGCAGGGGACAAAGTTGCAGGCGGAACTGGTTCTGTAACTCTTACCTTTGCTAAGGCTATTGATTACTTTGGCTTGTACTGGGGGTCAGTAGACCCATATAACTATGTGGATGTCTACAGTGGGGGTAGTTTGCTGAAAACATTCACTGGCAAAGATGTCCCAGGTGCTGAAGCTACTGGTAGCTGGACTAGCAATGCAGACAATGTTTTCGTTAATTTATTAGCTGATTCAGGAGAAACCTTTGACAAGATAGTTTTAAGATCGACCGGTCGTGCATTTGAAAGCGATAACCACACCTATAGATTAGCTAGTGTTCCTGAACCGAGTTCTATGTTGGGTTTACTAGCCTTTGGTGCTTTGAGTGCAGGTTCATTTCTCAAGCGCAAATCAAAGATGGCTTAAAATCATCTGTTTAGACACTAAGTAGGTCGGTGCGAGTAAAGTTAACTAGTGAGGGTCGTCAGTTGTCAGTTGTTAGTTGTCAGTAGTAAGGGTTTCAGGTATATTTACGTTTCGTAACATAGTCATGTTTATTTTCACCCACCTACTTATCAAAGATTTAAAATGTGATTTTCAGATGACCAACCCAGCCAGGATGCTGGGTTTTTATTTTCGTATCAAGCAAAAAAGACGCGAAGAAAAACTTCGCGTCTTCTTGGAGTATTTTAAAAATTAGAAACTGAAAGTGGTTCTCAAGGCACCAATCACAACATCATCATTGTTATCGTTATGATCTGGGGATGTTAGCCAGATGAATCCTGGGGTGATGGTGATATTGTCACTGACTTTGTACTGGTAGAACGCCTCAATATGATAGGAAGTATCGTCATCTTCAGCTAATCCAGCGACACTGGAACTTGTCACCCTAGGCTCTACACCAGCAATAATACCAGCTAAGTTGCCTTTTTTACCAAGGTCAGGGAAGCCAAGAGTGACTGCATAATTCCAAATGTCAACATCTCCACGGTTTCCACTCAAGGTGCGGCTAGTGGTATATCCAGCCCAACCGCCTAAGACAAAGTTATCACTGATACCTATAGATGCTTGGATACCGTAAGAATTGCTGGAAAATGCCACATCTTCTAAACCTAGGGAACTTGCTAAATTCGCAAATGTTGCGGCATTACTACCCGTAAGTAGTGGCTGTTTGTAAGAATTGATGTAAGTTAAACCAATAGTAATGCGATCGCTTGGTTTAACAGTCAGCTGTGCTAAAGCGCCATAAGCACCATCAAACAAGCCATTTTTGGGAGATGGGTCATTGGCTGTACCACTCAAATACCCCAGGCTGAGTGATAATTTATCACCAAAATCGTGAGTTACTCCCAACCCCGCACCATTTATTTGGTTATAAATTGGGTTGCGCGTACCAAAGGTGGACAAAGCACCAAAAGCACCATCACCATCAAAGATATTAACAGTACTGGTCAGATCATCTGCTGCACCTGCATTGGCAATTAGTTTCACCTCAGTCTGTTTCCCAAGGGGAAATGCATAAAATAATGCATCTATAAAAGCATCGTTAGTACCATCACCAGCAAAGAATAAGTTACCCTCTGGTGTATTAATGTTGGGACTAAAAATATTATTCGTTTGAATCCTGGTAAAAAGTGTATCTTCCCCTGTAAAGCTAGTCACCAATTCAATGCGTGCCCTTACGCCAAGAGTTGTATTTTTGTCAGTGATTTCTGCACCGTTAACACTATTTCCTGAGAAAACATCGCTGACGACTGCCACAACTTGCCCTTGTAGTTTGGTTGTAGTTGAGAATTGATTGGCTTCCAACTCAGCTGTGCGTGCTTCTAGAGAATCCACTCGACCGCGTAATGTCGCCAATTCTGCGGAAAATTCTGCTTGCAGCTTTTGCAGTTGGGCTAAATCTTCTTTTCTGACGATGTCGCTGGTAGCTGTGGCAATTAATTCATTCACTCGATCTAGACAAGCATTCAAACCAGCAGCGAATTCATAGCGTGACAATGCGCGATTACCTCGATAAGTGCTATCCGGATAACCCGCAATACAACCGTAACGTTCTATCAGTGATTGCAAGGCAACAAAAGCCCAATCCGTAGGTTGTACATCAGATAACTGAGACACTGAGGTAATTTGCGCCATTACCTGATCTTGATGAAAATTCTCAGCTTTATTTTCTGGACTTGCTATCAATAACGGTTGACTTGTTTGTGATGTCGCTGATGTTTCCTGTGCAAATGCACCACCAGCAAATATCATACTACTGCAAACTACTGGGCTTACCAGCAGATATTTCCATAACTTTTGCATTTTTTCCTCACACTTACTCACCGTTGGGCACACCTTTACGGCACTTTTATCAAAGCAAATTTGTTGAAAAGTATTCTCAAAATATTATCAGTAGATAGGTATCTTTTTAAGACTATAAGTTAAGAAATTATAATTCATCAGGCTAGCAGAGACAGCAAAAAATAACACCATACAAAAAAATAATGGTGATTTTTTACACAATTGGTAATGTTGTTGTTTTATATGAGAATGAGAATTATTATAATAGGCAGTGTACAATAAGTGTAATTGTGAATAAAAACATTGACGAAGTAGAGCAAGTATGCTAAGTGAGGTAAAAACACGGTGATTCCGACTGACATAAGGCGTAAACTAGGTAGACATAGAAGCGGCATCCTTTCCCTAATTGCTTTGCTGATATTGTCAACAGCTAGTAGTTGTAACCAATCAAACACAAATCAACAGACAAATGCTGAGCAGTTGCCGCCAGTTCAACAGGCAGCATCGACTCCATTAGCGCAGTCAGAAAAAACCAAAGTGGTGGTAACATTTTTACCGATTTATTTGTTTACCAAGGCGGTGGCTGGGGATGTAGCAGAGGTAAAACTTTTAGTGCCACCGAGTACGGAAGTACATGATTATCAGGCTACACCAGACAATGTGAAAGCGATCGCCACTGCCAATGTACTGGTTAAAAATGGTTTGGGATTGGAGGAATTTCTCAAAGACACTGTAAAAAATGCCCAAAATCCGAAATTGGTCGAAATAGATGCCAGTAAAGGGATTAAACCTTTAAATGAAATTTCACCTGTTGAAGAAACCAGCAAAGAAGAAAAAGACCACGACCACGAACACGCAGAAGGTAATCCTCATGTTTGGTTAGATCCAGTTTTGGCAAAACAGCAGGTAACAAATATTCGGGATGGATTAATTGCCACCGATCCAAAAAATCAAGCTACTTATGAAGCAAATGCAGCAGCTTATATTCAGCAATTAGATAGTTTAAACAGCGAATTTCAACAAACTTTGCAAAAAACACCCAACTGCACCTTTGTAACTTTTCATGATGCTTTTCCCTACTTAGCTCAACGCTATAAACTTAAACAAGTTGCTGTGGTGAAAATTCCTGAAGACCAACTTTCACCAAAAGATGTGCAAAATGCAGTCAATGTAGTAAAAAAGTACAAAGTGAAAGCTTTGTTTAGTGAACCAGGGGTAGATAATAAATTACTGGCTAGCCTTTCCAAAGACTTGAAATTAACTTTGCGTACTCTGGATTCATTAGAAGCTGGTCAGACAGATCCGCAGTATTATTTCACAGCAATGAAAGCTAATTTACAAACTCTAGAGACTGCGTGTAAATGAGTTAGGAGTTAGGATTTAAAAGTTAATTTATAATTTTCCAGTTTTTTGACAAATGACAAATAAGAAATGAAAAATGACCAATGAAATACCTATTTTAAAAGTAGAAGGATTAACTGTATATCAAGGCAGTTACCTAGCTGTTCGTGATGTTTCCTTTGAATTGTTGCCTGGGACAGATACAGCAATAGTTGGGCCCAACGGTGCTGGTAAAAGTACTTTGGTAAAAGCAGTTTTAGAACTGATTCCGCGTGTTGCTGGCAAGATTGAATTATTTGGTCGTCCAATTTCCAGGCTGGGAAGTTTATATCACCTCTTGGGCTATATGCCGCAGAATTTTATTTTTGACCGCAGCTTTCCCATATCCGTCAGTGAATTAGTAGGACTGGGATGGACGCTAGCAGGGAAAAAACAAGATTCATTTTTTAAGAGACTGTGGAGACAAGACCGGGAAAAATCAGTAGCAGTAATAGAAGCTTTACAGCGAACTGATGCTTATCATCTGCGACATCAAGCTATTGGTTCTCTTAGCGGTGGTCAACTCAAACGGGTATTACTAGCTTACTGTTTGGTGATGCCTCGAAAACTTTTGATACTAGATGAAGCCTTTGCTGGAGTAGATGTGCAAGGTGCAGCAGATTTTTATACTTTACTAAATGAATTAAAGCGGGAAGAAGGTTGGACAGTGTTACAGGTTTCCCATGATATTGATATGGTAAGCCGCCATTGCGATCGCGTCCTTTGCCTGAATCAAACCGTTGTTTGTACTGGCCAGCCAGAAATTGCTCTTTCGCCCCAAAACCTATTAGCAACCTACGGGCCAGGGTTTAGTCGTTACCAGCATGACCATAGTTGAGTTAGGAGTTAGGAGTTAAAAATTTATAAAGGTTAGCTTGAAAACCCCTGAGAAACAGCAACGCAGTTGTGTTTTTCGTGCTTTAGCCAGGGGATGAAAAGCGCTCTTGCTGGTTTTAACCTGCCAGTCAAACATCTTTTTCTCTAATTAATCTTTTGATTGCAGAAGATAGACTAACACCCCAGTTATCCGCTATTTTTTTTAATTTTTCTTTTTCAAAATCATCTAGATAAACAGGTAAAGATTTCTTTTTCATACTTGACTACAACATCACTTTAATATTACTGTAATATCAGCAACCTTTTAAAATTGCAAATTAAATGTATGGATGTCAGCAAGTATTGCTGTCTCCTGGTCAGGATTTAAAGGCAATACTGGAGTTCATTTGTTCTGAATCAAATAAACTAACCAACTGTGCAATCTACTATGGCAGACAGGTTTGGTTCAAGTGTCGCAAATACCTAGGGAAGTTTGACTTAATCAATGAGTACAAAAACAACCCACATTATCAAGTGCTACATTCACAAGTTGCACAACAAGCTTTACTATCTGTTAGAGAAAGCTTTAAATCTTTCTACGAGCTTGATAAAAAATATCGTAAGGGTGAGCTAGAAGACAAGCCGAAACCACCAAATTACAGAAGAAAAGGAGGATTGGCAGTTGTAACCTACCCTAAGCAAGCTTTAAAGCTACTAAATAATTGCATTCAGATTCCACTGGGATTGACTGTTAACAGGTGGTTTAGTGTTAAGAATTTTTTGATTCCTATGCCATCAAATATCAAATTTGAGGATATTAAGGAGTTGAGAATATTGCCCCGGAATAGATGCTTTTACGCTGAGTTTGCGTATAAGGTTAACCATGTTTCTACAAAGCTAGATCCAAAATTAGCACTTGGTATAGATCCGGGTATTAACAACTGGCTGACTTGTGTTTCTAATCTTGGCACTAGCTTTATAGTCGATGGACGCAAGCTAAAGAGTCTCAACCAGTGGTATAACAAGACAGTATCCAAGCTAAAGCAGGATAAACCCCAAGGGTTTTGGAGTGAACGATTAGCACACATCACAGAAAAGCGTAATCTCCAAATGAAAGATGCTGTTAATAAAGCAGTAAGGATTGTGATTAACTATTGTGTTAATAACGGGATTGGTAATATTGTTTTTGGCTGGAATAGAGGCAATAAAAATGGTATTAATATTGGCTCTCAAAACAATCAAACCTTCGTGCAAATTCCTACCGCAAAATTAAAAGAGAGAATATCTCAACTTTGTCAAATTTACGGTATTAACTTTGTAGAAACTGAGGAGAGTTACACTAGCCAGTCTAGCTTTTTAGATGGCGATATTGTACCTGTATTTGGCAACAAGCCAGAAGGGTGGAAGTCGTCAGGGAAACGGGTAAAACGTGGGCTATTTGTAACTGCAAAAGGCTTTGAGGTCAATGCGGATTGCAATGGGTCTACCAATTTGTTTTTAAAGGTAAAGGAACAGCTAAATGTAGATTTAGCCAAGACCCATAGGGGACTTTTGACTGTCCCACAGAGAGTTTTTCTCTGGAAGAATAACTGTAAAAAGCTACGAGGCATGGCTTTAGCCTGCCTCGTAGCAACAGTTTGAATCACCGTGGCTTTAGCCCGGTGAAAGTCAAAACTCTTTGATTGAGTGTGGAGTTTTTAATTCAAAATTCATAATACCAATTACAAATTGGTATTACGTGTACAAAGTGATGTATGTATTTATATTTTGATTGCCAGATAGCTGGGCTAGCCGTTACTAATGGTAATGACTTAGTGAGTTTATTGCAATTCCCATTTATGCAGCGTGCGATCGCAGGTGCTGTATTAATGGGAATACTTGGGGGTTTACTTGGCGGTTTCGTAACCTTGCGCCAGTTATCGTTTTTCAGCCATGCTGTAGGTCATGCAGCATTAGTAGGCGTAGCATTAGGTGTATTACTACAGTTAAATCCTACTTGGATGCTGTTACCTTTTACCTTAGTGTTTGGCGTTGTTGTCCTTTACTTTATCGATAAAACTGATTTAGCTAGCGATAGCGTTCTGAGTATAGTGCTATCGGGAGCATTAGCAATTGGTGTGATTCTCACCAGCCTCATCAAAGGTTATCGCGGCAATTTGATGGGAGTCTTGTTTGGGGATATTCTCGCTATTGATTCTACAGATTTAATTTTGACGCTGCTTGTGCTTCTAAGCGGCAGTGTATTCTTACTATCGACTCTGCGCCAGCAAATTTTATTGACCCTTAACCCTGATGTGGCACAAGTTCAAGGCATTCCCGTTCAATTGTATCGCTATGGGTTTGTGGTCTTGCTTTCACTAGCCGTTGCCGTGGCGATTAAAGCTGTAGGTGTTTTATTGGTGAATGCATTTTTGGTGATTCCCGCCTCTACAGCTAAACTGATGAGTCACCACTTTAGCCGCTTTCTCATCATGTCGGTGATATTCGGTTTCACCACCAGCCTTACTGGCATCATAGTTTCAGGTATTTTCAACCTGGCTTCTGGCCCTAGTATTGTTCTTGTTCAGTTTCTCATATTTATAGCTGTTTTCATGTGGGTGAAGTTGGGGCTGAAAACAACATAATTTTTTTTCTGCAAGCTCTTGCAAAATTCTTATATCTTTGCTACATTAAGTAATCGTGGCAAAGAAAAAGCCCCAGCCGGGATAGCTCAGTTGGTAGAGCAGAGGACTGAAAATCCTCGTGTCACCAGTTCAAGTCTGGTTCCTGGCATACCTTTCAACTTAATACAGGCTCTTGCTTGACACTCCCCGGTCTAAAGACACGGGGATTCTAGAATCATCCTAGTACAGCACGGCGGAAATAAACCAAGCATTATTGTGAGAAACTAAGAAAGTAGAGTCAAAGCAGTTTAGGCTGAAAACAAGGGAACCTGGTGTGGCACGATTAGCTGCAAAAGTATTAAATTTGAACGAGAGCGATCGCTCACAACTCCAACAGTTGATCAACCGACACAATACGGCGCAACAAATAGTACTACGTGCAAAAATAATTCTCCTAGCGTCAGAGGGGAAAAATCATGGCGAAATTGCTCGATTATTAGATATAAGTCTTGATATGGCTCGTTTATGGCGAAACCGATGGTTGGAAAATAGCGATAAAGAGTTGTCTATTTTGCAGAGATTACAAGACTCAGAGCGTATTGGCGCACCAGTAAAATTTAGTATGGAGCAAGTAATCGAACTATTCGCCCTTGCATGTTCACCACCCGAAGACTATGGACGATCAATAAGTCATTGGACATCAAGAGAACTAGCGGACGAAATCATGAAACAAGGTATCATTGAAAGCATATCTGTCCGCCATGTTGGAAGATTATTAGAAGAAGCAGAACTTAAACCCCACCAGAGCCGCTACTGGTTAACCCCCCCTCTTGATGAAGAATTTGACGCAAAAGTTGAAGATATTACTGGTTTATACATCAGTGCGATTGAACGTTATCAAAACGGAGAGCGTACAATATCGATTGATGAAATGACTGGGATTCAGGCTACAGAGCGTTTAGAAAAAGATTTACCAATGCGACCGGGTAAGGTTGAAAGACGGGAGTTTGAGTATATTCGTCACGGTACACAAAGCTTAATTGCTAGTTTCGATATTGCCACTGGTCAAATTGTTGAACCAAATTGTGGAAACACAAGAACCGAAGAAGATTTTGTCCAACATATTCGTCGAATTATTGAAAGCGACCCTCAGGCAATCAAATGGCATTTGATTATGGACTGTCTTAATACTCACCAGTCGGAATCATTAGTTCGCTTTGTTGCACAAAAAGAAGATTTAAACATTGACCTTGGAATTAAGGGCAAAAGTGGCATTCTGAAATCGATGAAATCCCGTGCAGCTTTTTTGAGTGACCAAACACACCGAATTGTTTTCCATTACACACCCAAACATTCTTCTTGGCTCAACCAAATTGAAATTTGGTTCAGTATTTTGGTTCGCAAGTTACTCAAGCGTGCTAGCTTCAAAAGTCAGGATGACCTCAAAACCCGAATTCTCGAATTTATCGATTACTTTAATCAAACAATGGCTAAACCTTTTAAGTGGACATATAAGGGTAAAGTGTTGGCTATCTAATGCTTGGCTTATTTACGCCGAAGTGTACTAGTTACTTGCTCTAGTAGGCTTTCACCAATCAGAGTAGAGGTTACTAGTCCCCTAGCGTTACTTTGGGATTGCCCATCCCTAGCTTTTGCAAGATTCAATATGTTAATCGCTGCATTTTCATCTCTATGCAAATTGCATCCACAACTACAAACATGGGTGCGAGTTGATAGAGATTTTTTAACGACTACACCACAATCACTACATTTTTGTGATGTGTAATGTGGGGCTACAGCAATAGCTATCCGTCCAAATAACCCGGCAAAATACTCAATCCATTGCCGAAACAAATACCAACTAGCATCACTAATTGACTTAGCCAAACAATGGTTCTTAAGTAAGTTACGCACTTGTAGGTCTTCATAGGCTACTAAGTCGTTAGACTTGCATACGTTACGTGCGATTCTCTTCGCATGTTCATTCCGTTGCCTACTTATTCTCAAGTGCTTAAGGGCAAATATGCCTCTAGCTTTTTTACGCCCTGATGAACCTTTTTTCTTTTTGTAAATGCGTCTTTGAGAATGTTTAATAGCTTTTTCAGCTTGACTCAAAAACTTGGGGTTAGCTTCTTGATGCCCATTAGAATCGGTGTAAAAACTTTCAATTCCAACATCCAAACCGATTTTATTACCTGTCAGTGGTTGAATATCTTTGGCTTCAGCATCAATGCAAAACTGACAGTAATAGCCATCAGCACGGCGCACCAATCTAACACGCTTAATTGATTTAATAGGGTATGTTTGAATATCCCATTTGCCCAACAATTTCAACTCACCAATACCTTTTTTATCAGTAATAGTGATGCGACGTTTTGTTGGATGCAGTTTCCATCCAGAAGTTTTGTATTCAACCGAGCGATAGTCTCGAACTGCTGTAACGCTAATTCCGGGAATACCATCAAGGTGGTGATGTATCCAGGTTTTAATGCTGCATTACCTGTAGGCTTCAGCCCGTACCTGTGCAACATCTGTCTTAACTCAGGAATTGTTAATAGTTCTAGTTCACTGCGTGAAAAAACCATAAAATAGAATCGCCTCTCTGTAAAAGTGGTATCGGTAGGTAACAAGTTTCTCAGGCTGATTGCCTACCGATTTAAAACTGTAAATCGAAGTACACGCCGATTAAAAGCTAAGTTTATATTTCTATACAATGCCCAATCCTAAAGGTAAGCCAGAGAATTTTAATAATCCACCTAGTCAAGACTTGACCGAAACTGTAACCTTTAGAGCCACCAAAGAAATGAAAGATGCTATTAAGGCTCAGGAGAATTCAGGGCAATTTTGCAGGGATGCAATACAAGAGAAGTTAAACAAAACTAACCAGTAATATTCATCTTTCTACCCATACTCGAAAAAAATATTTAACAACATAATCTAATAACTTTTTAAGCTACTCAAGCCAGTACCATAGCCTTCCTACGGAATGTCATTTGAGATGTCATACGATGTGTCATGAAATATGACATCTAGCTGGGTAAGGGTTACAATTACGTTTTAGATATAGGGTTAATTGACACTAACCCTTTTGCTGTTATGAAAATCAAAGCACCCAAAGGTGCTACTGAAGAACAAGATATTAATCCCTTCAGTAAAGAAGAAAGAGATTTAATTATTCGTACTTTTGCTAGCGATCGCTACTACGTTTTTGAAACAGAAAATCCACCACAGATAGAAGGATGAATTCAAGGAATTGACCGAGGTTTGTACCATACAAGCCCGCCGGCTAAGGTCAGGGAGTCGCCTCCCTGCCTCGCCTACAAAACCGGACGTGAGAATTTCTTCTCATCCGGCTCCTCAGTAATTCGGGCAATTGACATTACTACTTCCAACCGAACCATCCTCGGCTGTTTTCATGTCGTGACAATGTTTGTGTAGAAGTTGGAGATTTTTATATTCATCCTTACCGCCTTTTGAACGGGGGATTTTATGGTCTATTTCCCATGTATCTCCATCCCTGAAAAACAATCTACAGTAGGGGCATTTACCTTTTTGTCCTTTCAGAAGAATTGCTTCTCGTGTTGGGATTTCTGGGTGTTTACCCATTCTTGTACTCCAATAAATTAGGTTTCCGTCATATGGTGACGCTTCGCCTTTAACTTTCACATGGCGGGTAATAGAAGTTTCGTCATGCTTTAGTAATCGCATTGAGTCTTTACCCTCTGCTTTAGTTGCGAATACCCAATTTTCACCACCAATTGTCTGCCAGTATTTGTTAGTTATCCAATGACCAGATTTTCTGGGATGGCGGCGTTTTGCCCAAGCTCTGAGCTTCTGGTACATGAGGTAATCTTGCCGTGCGTAAGCATCCTTGCTTACGACTGTTGAGTAGTAGTTCGCCCATCCTCGGATGACTGGATTAAGATTCCTCACTAGCGCCGATTGTGGCGCTGACTGATGGGCGTTAATGATGCTAGCTACTCGGTCGTAATGTACCTTTTGCTTCTCTTTACTTGGGGTGATGATTGTCTTAAAACCTAGTAATCTGCCGTTGCTTTTACCGGATTGGTATTTACCAACCGGAATTTGTCGGATATTGAATCCAAGAAAATCAAATCCTGGGTTTATTCCTTCATACTCTTGAAGAGTGTGGGCTAGGCGTGTTTTACTAGGCTTCAGTTCCAAGTCCATGCCTTTTAACCATTCAGAGATTATCTCCTTGCATCTTTGGACAACGGTTATGTCTTCGTGGAGAATTACGAAGTCATCGGCGTAGCGGATAATGTTGGGAGTTGAGAGACGTACTAATTTTCCGTTCTTCTCAACCTTCCTGGCAGGGAAGGCTTGTGTTATCCGGTTTTCCATCCCGTGAAGGGCAATATTCGCCAATAATGGAGAAATAACTCCACCTTGCGGTGTACCCTCAGATGTTGGAAACAACTGCTTGTTATCCATCACTCCCGCTTTTAACCATGCTCGAACTTGTCGGCGGATGGTGGGGAACGTATTTAATTTGTTGAGCAGTGCTTCATGGTTGATGCGGTCAAAACACTTGGTGATGTCGGCATCCAGCACATATTTGGCTTTGTGACTAATCACAGTGAATATTTGCCCAATGGCATCGTGGCATGAGCGTCCGGCTCTGAACCCGTATGAGTTAGGCTCAAATCGCGCTTCCCATTCTGGTTCTAATGCCAGCTTAACAAGCGCTTGCAAGGCTCGGTCTTTCATTGTCGGGATACCCAGTGGTCGCTTCTCCTCCGTTCCAGGCTTAGGAATCCATACTCGCCTAGTTGGAGCAACTTTTGGGCTTAATTTTAGATTGGCAACTAGGGCGAGACGTTGTTTTGGAGTCAACGCTTTTTTGCCGTCTACTCCCGCCGTCTTCTTGCTTTGGTTGTCTTGTGTGACCCGCCTGACCGCTAAACACCTTGCTGACCAGGACTTCATCAACGTCTTCTGGAGTCTGCGAATTGCTTTCACATCGTCACGTTGGGAAGCTCGATAAATTCGCTTTTGGAGCTTAAAGACACTCCTTTCCAGCTTGCGCCAGTTGATGTGTCTCCATTCCACCATCGGTTGTAACCGTGTTTTAGACATTTGTACTCACTAATTGCGACTTTATCTTCCAAATCACCGTGAATCTGTCAGCATATCCCTGTCATTACAACAGGGCATTCGCTTCTGACTCAATCCCGCCTGCTCGTATCATACGGTTAGCACCTGCTCAAGAATCGACCTTCTTGAGAGAATACGAGAGGTTACTTCGTTCCTGATAGCCATTGTTTGAATCTTTAGAGTCGATGCTGTCCACCGGGGTCTTTTGGGAGTGCTTCTGATGAACAGACAAATTCATCAGCCCTAACCCTTTGCCTTTTGGCTCCAGCGCAAAAAGCCTGATTTCGCTGGTTCCACATCACGATGGTTCGTTTGCATCTTCGCTTTCGCTGCTCATGGATTCTTGCTAAAGGGATGACCGACTTTAGGCTGTCAGCTACCTTCTTTCGCCCCGCTTTACCAACTTGATGGCTAGTCTCATCAGTAGGGGTCGTGCTTTTACCACTGCACCTGTGGAGTAGGACTTGGGCTTTGCCCTCACCTACATGGCTATCAAGTTGTCAAGGTTCTGTTGGGATTGCTCCCTTCTTTTCCTTGCCAGTCGTCCCTAAGCATTGCTACTTATTTAGACTGAACGAATCGCAGCACCCCCTTGTGGGTGGGGCGGTTGACCTATTCTGAAATTTCTCAATGATTAGCGGACGCGACAGAATTTGCGATCGCTATCATTTTCAGGATATTGCCAAGAATAGGCAAAATGGCTGACTCCCTTGAGTTGAGGGGCAAGTTGACGAAGTGCTTGCATTTGTACTTCTAGTGGTGGACGATTACTCACCGATTCTCCCCAGTTACCAGCTAAAGCTGGAATCACCTGCGTACCTGGTTTGGCGACGCTCAGAACCCGTCGAACTTGCGGCACTATACAACTAACGTTACCGCAAGTTGCATAAGACATAGGATGCCATTCTAAAGAACTAGGGAACCTATCCCAAGGTTGTAAGCGAGAATCATATCCTCGACCTACAGTTTGGTTGCCATCAGGGAAAAACACCGCCCCAGAAGGAATTCCTACTTGCTGTGCTGGGTAACTGGCCAAGGCGACAAAATCCAAGATACCTTGCATGGCATGGGCAACTGACAACTGCCATAATTCTGTTTGCAAAAGTGCTTGTCTGTCGCTAGGAGAAAGGATTGATTTTGATGCTGGCGGTGGGATGCGACCTTGCCACATGGGTTCACCTTCTTGAGGGTAAAGTTTATTGACTTCACTTATATCTCCTGCGGTGATGTATCCCTTACTCAAAAAGCGCCGAATTAACTCCAGTCCTTTATAATTTTGTGCGCGTCGAAATAAAGCTTCTTGGGTGGCTGGACTATATAGCCATAAATCGGTAACTTTGGTGGCGAGTGAATCAGTTCCTGATTGCCTGGGATAGCGGACATAATCAAATAGCATTCCATCCGGGCGACGGCGTACTACTTCTTGTACCATACGGAAGTAGTCGCGTTTAGCTTGCTCGTTGTAGGGGTCAATAAATACTTGAGAGCCGTTATCTACTACATATAAGCTTGTTTGACCTTTGCCATTGCGAGCGATCGCTGGTTCTCTATCTGGACGCTGAGCGTAAGTATAGCCGAAATTTATCGTATACATCCAAGTATAAACTTTTAAGCCACGTTGCCGCCCTTTTTGAATCGCTACAGAAAGTAGATCAATTTTTTCTGCTCCTTGGGTGCGAAGTACAGAAGGCCAAACTGTTGAGTTAGCTGCGGCTGGTAATAGTACCTGCCCATCATAGAAAACTTCTACATAAACTTGGTTATAGCCACGGTTGACAATCCGATCCATAATTTGATCGAGCGAACCTGGCTTAATATCACAAGGATACAAGCGTAACCAAAGAGCTTGGACTTGTGGCCAAGTACGACTACGGCATTCTTGCAATTGCTGTGCGTGTTTTTTCAATAACTGCTGGTAGCGGCTCTGAGCATCTTTATCACCTTTTAGGGCTGACAAACGTAAGTTTTCTTTTGTTCGCGTTGCCGCTGTTGATAATTGGCAATACTGTGTTATCTGCGCCTCGGCTGAATGACTCCCAACGTTAGGAATCAAGAGAATACTGCTGAAAACGGCAGCAAACAAGCGTCGCCAAAATAACATTGGTCTTGCAAGGTTCGAGGGACGGTTAGACATACCTAAAAGTAGAAGGACAAATCAATCATCAACTACAATTCATAACCAGTTGCGTTCAGAAATAGCATCTAGACATGGGGGAGATAGGGGCTTTGGGGCCTGACTTTTCACGGGAAGTCAGCTTTGGGTTCCCCTGTAGGCTTGGGGGTAATGATAGAGATGAGGGAGAAAGATTTGCTCCCCTGCTCAAGAACTCCCTACGTCTGGTTTACTATCTTTGATTGCAAGCCGATATCAGATAACTGAAGGTGACATGTATCAAATGTTATATATCAAAACCTTTGTTTTTGAAGCTTACTTTTGCAAGACTGCTAAACCCCTGTTGCTGTTGCCTGATTTTTATTAAATTAAATTAATTATGGAAAATACTGGTGCAATATACTAGAAATGCAACGGCTGTTTATTTTGTTGCTAATTACAACAGCGTGCTGTCCACAGTCATCTATCAAAGTGAAAATTCTATAAGTAGGTCGGCGCGAATAAAGTTAAAGCTTCGACTTCGCTCAGCTTTAACATCGAGCGAAGCCGAGATGTTAACTAGTGAGGGTCGTCAGTTGTCAGTTGTGAGCCAGCCGCTCAGAGGGGGTTCCCACGCCACTTGCTCCACTTGGCCAGACCCCAAGACCCAACGGGAAAGGCACTTTGCTATCGACGGAAACCGCCAAGACAGCAAGTGCCTCACCGCAGTGGCTCCCCATGAGCGACTGGCGATCTTCGCAGCGTTAGCGAGCTTGCGAGCGTCACCCGTAAGGGCAGTAGTAAGGGTTTCAGGCATATTTACGTTTCGTAACATAGTCATGTTTATTTTCACCCACCTACTTATTTGAAATTCAAAACCTGGATTAAACTAAAGTTCACAAACTCGTGCTGAATGGTGAGTAAAAATACTGATACATGACAGTGTAAATCAGCCAACCATTTCAAATGTCTAAAACGCTTACGGTTCGGTAATTACTAATTACTAAATACGCGAAGCGGTACTAATTGTGAGTCCAAAATCAAAACTTTGGACTCATGACGTTGAAATATAGGGTAGTGGATAGTTAAGCACCACGCCTGAGTGCAGACTCTACCTGCTGTAACTCTTGCTCTAGGCGAGTTTTAAGTTTTTGTGGTAATGGCCGGTTTGGGTAAGAACTGTAGTGTCCTGCTAAAGAGTTGAGGGCTGTTCGCATGGTTGTAAAAGAACTAAGACCGGAAACAGAGTTTACCCTTTGGTAGCGAGCTGAAAAGTCATTAATTTTTTGACGCGCTTCTGCTTGAATTGCTGCTCTGTTTGGTGAATCTTGTGATAACTCTAAGGCTTGTTTCATAACATTGACCACAGCCAAGGTGTCTTGGCGATAATCTCCCGTCAGACTGTCGGGGCTAGAACAACCCATTAAACCAATGGCTACAACTAAAACTAAGGCAAGCAGACGCGACCAATAGCGTTTCATATGCATCATTTGAACTATACGTAAATCAACGTCCATCCTATCCTGGATTGGGGTCTTGGGGATCATGAGAGTGCTGAGTCACCGAAGTTTGACCGGAGGGTTTCCCTCCTTGCAACTCCTCGCCAAGTGTTGAGTGAAGAATTGAAAACTCCTAACTCCTAACTCGTAACTTTTTGATAAAGGGTATCGCGTTGTTGATGGGATCGTCCTAAAGAAGCGATCGCAGTTTGCAAGGTTTCTACTTCCATGCAAGTACCACCTAAAGCACCCGCCATTGTGGTAATATGCTCTTCCATTAATGTGCCACCAATGTCGTTGCAACCCCAAGTTAAAGCTTCTGTAGCACCAGTTAGCCCCAACTTGACCCAACTCGGTTGATGGTTGGGAATCCAATTTCCTAGAAAAATCCGTGCCACAGCCCCTAATAGCAGTGCATCAGTTAAAATCGGTTGATCGCGTCCGACTCGACGGCGTAAGGATTTAGGTGCTTCTTGTCCAACAAATGGTAATAAAATAAACTCTGTAATCTGCGCTGGGTATCCTTGATTGATGGCAGTTTTTTGGAGCGATCGCAATTTTTCTAAATGCCCAATTTGTTGTTCTGGTGTTTCAATATGCCCAGATAACATAGTGCTTGTGGTGTGTAAACCCAATCTGTGAGATGTACTGATAATTTCTAGCCAAGTGGCTGTATCAATCTTCTCTGGGCACAGCACCCGCCGCACCTCATCATCCAACACCTCAGCAGCGGTTCCTGGCATTGAACCAACACCAGCATCCCGCAAAGCAGCTATTACATCAACATACTCAAGTCCGTCAACTCTGGCGATAAATTGAACTTCTTGGGGAGAAAAAGCGTGTAGGTGTATTTGAGGAAATTCTTGCTTGATGGTTTCTACCAATTTCAGGTAATAAGGCAAAGATTTGCCATTGATCTGCGCTTGTGGATTCAATCCTCCCTGCATACAAATTTCTGTTGCACCACGCTGGACTGCATCTTGGGACTTTTCCAAAATTTGCGTCCAATCTAACCAGTAAGCGCCCGCATCACCATCATCACGACGGAAAGCACAAAAACTACAATGCTGCTCACAGATGTTAGTAAAGTTAATATTTCGGTTAATGATGTATGTGACGGTATCACCTGCTTGAGCGTGGCGGAGTTTGTCAGCGGTGATTTGAATAGCTGCGATCGCCTCTTTTTCAGTTTGTTTTAACAAAAATACTCCCTCTTCGGGAGATAAATCATACCCCATTAGGGCACGGTCGAGAATAGCATCAACAGTTTTAAGCTTCACAGGGCAATAGTTACAACCAGGATACATTTTACATTTTGGCAATAAGTTGATTTTACTGCTGCTCTGTGGTTGTGAATACTTCACCGTAACTATATTGATGCATTTATGCCAAAGAAAATTACTCTTACGAAATTTTTTTCACACACATGAACATCTTTGTCGTGCTTTGGACTGTGCTAAATACTATAACATTTTACTGGTTGCCTTTGGCTATAGTCACTATAATTACCTGTACTCTAGGCATTTTTGTTGAGTTATGGTACAAATGAGTCACAAAACAATATCTATCGAATCAGCCAGCTTAATTTTTGGAATTGAAGACTTTCACTACGCTAACACCGCAACTGTTGAAGAATTATAAATGTTTCTATGATGAATAAAGACTTAGTAAGCCCTAAATTCTTTGGGCGCTTTTCTTTGGAGTGGTTACTGCTGAGTGCGATCGCACTAGCTGTTTTACTACGAATTCTTAATCTGGGAAGTAGAGAATTTTGGTATGACGAAGTTTTATCTTTACTAATTTCTACTGGCAAAAATGCCTACAATAGCCCCAAGGATACGCCAGTAGTATTAGCTGAATATACATCATTGTTGAGTATACCTGTTGAGACAGGTGTACGCGATTTTTTCCTAACTATTAGTAGGTTACTTAAAGGTTTGTTAGGAGGAGAACCTCATCCACCATTATTTTTTTTAAGTCAACATTTATGGCTGCGTCTTTTCGGGAATAGCGAAGCGGCTATGCGTAGCCTAAATACATTTTTGAGCATTGCAGCTATGGGTAGCGCTTATGGTTTAGGTAGAGTTTTCTTAGGACATCGAGGAGGACTTTTTCTAGCTGCATTACTGGGAATTAATCCGTTTTATTTATTTCATTCTCTTAATGTTCGGATGTATGCACCTTTAGTTTTATGGGCAACACTAAGTGCATGGGCGCTGCTACATCTAATTTATCAACAAGATACTCAAATTCCTCAAAATCGCCGCAATCAGTTACTATGGAATGCCATTTTAATTGTATCGGTTGCAGTTGGTATACTGACTTTTTATTTATATGCTTATTGGCTCATTACTTTAGCAGTATTGGTATTGTACCTCGACCGACAGCATTGGTGGCAGCACGGTTTGCGTTTGGGGGCTGGAGTTTTATTAACTAGTCCTTGGCTGCTATGGGGTACTCTCAAGCAACTTAGAAATGCTGACTTAAAACGTTTTAACACCGTGAAAGGAGTTAGTTCTGCATGGTTACAACATTTGCAAGATGTGGCTCAAACTTTGGGTACTAACTTACTTATTGGAGACTGGGCATCGAGTCTAGCACCAATGAGTCTGATTATAGCTGGTTGCTTAGTAATTTTACTACTTTTAGCCTCTAGTATCAGCCTTTGGAAATCCGGTGAAAAAACAAATTTAACTGTGGCTTTAATATTAGGAGTTTTACCGCTGTTACTAGCTCTAGGAGTAGACATTGTAGCTCAAAAGTTTACTGTAGGATTTGGCTGGGGACGGACTATGATTATTATCCTGCCCGGCTGTTTATTATTGCTAGTTTTGTGGGTAGAACGAGGTGTACCTATTAAATGGCGTACCCCAATAGCAGCTAGTTTATTATTTTTGTATCTCACCATTAGTATCGGTGATTTTAGTCTACGGCATCGCTCTGTTTTTCATCAAGTTGCAGACTTGATTTTACAAGATGCAAATCAGCCAACCTTAATTGCTATGAATTCCAAAGCTTGGGGTCATGTTATGCGTTTGGCTTATTATATTCCCTCCCAAGCTAATGTGATGCTGCTAGCCGATAAGCCTGCAAATCTCGCAACTTCTTTAGAAAAAGTTTTGAAAGATGAAGCTGGAAAATATCCTCGTGTTCTCTGGTTAGATAGTAGTAATCCGTTATGGTCTCGTTTGACAACAGAGACGGAAATAAATAGAGAAAATCAAAGAATTCAACAGGTTTTAAAAACTCAATTTCAGCTAAAAAATACTCAACATGTTTCAGGCACAATGTCTTTAGATAAATTTACCCTCAACCTTTATACACGCTCTTCAAAAAGCTGAAATTTAATCAATTCACATTATATCTGCTTGCATTTTGCTCTTTCCAGGATAACTCAATACGCTTCAGTTAAAGCTAAAACTCTTTGTCAAAGTCATCTTTTTAACGTAGACGCGTTTGCGAAGCGTTGCCGCAGGCTAGCGGCTTCCCAAACTGACTTTTGCTGTTATCTCCTTGACGGAGCGATCGCTTACTATATCCCTATCCCAAAGTCCTATTCTCTCGTGATTGATTATCATTAAGACTAAGTTGTTGAGAATAATCTATAGTGTAAAACCCTTGCTATTTCGTTGTTTCACGACTTAACGGGAAAAGTCAGGTCGCAGACAGGCGCGGTTTTTGCCGTTAGCGAGTCTTCGAGCGTCTTGCGATCCCCCGAACCCGAAGGCAGGTTCTGTTAAGGACGCATAGAGAAGAAAGCAACAAAAGTAAGAAATGCTTAACTGAACTTTATTGCAGCATACATTTCTTAATCAAATAGCTAATAATATCATGTCCGCCTAATCACTTACGATATGTCCGCAGCGAGTGGAACGAAGCAATCGCTGCGGACTTTGGGATTGCTTCACTTCGTACCCTTCTCCTGAAGGGAGACGCTACGCGAACAGGTTCTCCGAAGGAGTACGCAATTGACTTCTGTTTAATCAGACATGATATAAAATCCTATTTTTTTATAAATACTCCAAGGTTTGGAGAACCCCATTCTCGAATATAAATTTTATCTTTAAAATTAATTTCTTGGCGTTTTTGTTGTTTGCTTTTTTTAGTTTCCATATAAATAATTCCGCAAGGTTCAAACTGTTTATATGGATGCTCTTGTTGTATAACAGCTGAAACATTAGTCACATTAATATGTTGAATTTTAACTGTTTTTTGCGTATTTTGCTGCCAAATTATCCAAAGGGGGTATTCCCAAGGATCGCTACCCAGTGTTAGCCCAATATCTGAACATTGTTTTGAATTTAAAAACTCAATTGCTCCAAAATAAACATTATTGAGGTATGGTCTGTTACTAAAATACTGCTCAGTTCTACTGGTATTAAAAATATTATTGCTATCAACTAAAGGCCTATACCTATTAAAAAATACCCACGGCAATGATGTTAACAGCAAAATTAACACTATAAAAATTGCAACTTTTTCTTTTTTTATCTTCGATAGCAACACGCCAACAAATGGTGACATGAGTACAAAAAAAGGCAAATGAAGACGACTATTCCAGGGTTGCCATTTTATCAAAAAGCAAAACACAACAAATGTGAATACTACAGTAGCTAAATACACAAAAATGTAACTTTGCTTACGAATTAATTTGTTAAATAAAAAAATAGTAATGCACAAAATTATTAACAATAAGTGTACTAAATTACCAGCACTGTTTTCATTACCAGGGAAACCAAGTGTAGACCAACCTCCTGGGACAAAGAATCGTTGAGCAAAAGTTGTACGAGGATCATTAACATCTACACCAAGGAATGTATGTATAATTTGAATTAATTTGTTGGCTATTCCATTCCATAATCCAATTGGTGTACCTATATGCAGAGCTAGATTTCTTAATATATTTGAAATTAATGTAGTTAATCCTAGTACTTCGTTTTTATAAATACTTGGCTCACCAAGAGGCGAACCAAATAAATTATAATTACGTAAGTAATGACTAATGTTAAGTGACAAACTTATAGTTGCTACGCTCACAAGAGGTTTCCATACTTGCCAGCGTAACTTTTTAATCTGCGATAAAACAAACAAAATTAAAAATGGAAATACATAAGTATAAGCCGTTCCTTTGGTTAAAATTGCTAGTCCTAAACTACTACCAACTTGCAATGAATTAGCATAGCTGTCTATTGTTTTTTGTTCCAAACTTAGTAGGACATAGTAAGCAAGACAAACTACCCAAAATGCTAATACGTAATCATTTTGAGTACTTGTAGCTTGCAAAATACCCATAGGAATTGTTGCACTGAAAATGGCAGCAAAAACTTGCCCTCTTAAATCTGCTCCTAGTTGTTTTGCAATTAAGGAAACTGCAATCATGCAAGCAATCATGCTAAACCATTGAACTAAGTTGGCATAGTAATCACCACCACTCAAAATTTGAAAATGTAAAATTGCATACTCTGACCAAGGATTTTGATATAACTGTGGAGTATAACTAGTTGGATAATAAGCAATACTATGATGCTGTATCCAATACATAATACGGCTCATGTGATAATCCATAGAATCCCAATTATTAGGTGGTGCTATTCTGGCAATCATGCCAAGTATTACCACAATCAAACCCACACTCGATAAAAATAGATATATTGTTTTTTTTGAATAATATATTTTCTTTATTGTTGTAAAAATATTAGTTGCTGCTAATTGCAGAGGCATTTGATATCTGAAACGCAAACATATAGATACTAAGATAATATCAATTAATACCCATGCTCCTAATAACCAAGCAAAACTAATTATTTTCAGATAACTGAATAGTTCTGTAATCCCAGTTATAAGTATTCCCCAAACAAGGGAAGTTGATATTAGCGAATTACGCCAATTTTGCCCCTTTTTGTAAAAAATTATAAAAATAATTATCCATGATCCTATAGGTAAAATAATCAACATACTTGTTTATTTCAATATTGTTCAAAACCGAATATAGCAGTCCTAAATCATTCGTGAGAGTTTGAGATAGTCGTAACTTCTTTGTAGTCCCACGCCAGATGCAACAAGAGTGGCTCGCCGGACGCCAGTCGCTCATGGGGGAAAACCCCCAAGACCGCGCTGGCTCCCCTTGGTAAGGGGGAACGGCGTTAGCCGGGGGTGCATTTTCTTACAAATCATTTAGAATTGCTATACAAATTATGAATACAAAGAATTTAAGGTTAAGTTCATTCATAGCTAAACTAGACCGATAACAATTATTAATCATACTATGTAATATCCACTAGAATTTTTTAATTTTAAGGTAAAGTACGTATAATTAGGTAATGAATACATAAGCTTTAAATGCTATACAAACAAATATTAGCCATGAGCATTATTCGTGGTGTAGATTTGTACTTGAATCAAACTAGCTCAAATGTAACTTCCCATTCATATACTTAACTCATCAACTGGATTTTGCTCAATGAGTCACAGTCAGCCTAATTCTTTATTATCAGTACCAACTGGTGCATTACAGATTTCTAATGAGGACGTAGATAGCGAAGCTCTTCTTCTTTCTTTAGTTATCCCAACTTATAAAGAGCGTGACAATATTGACAGGATTGTCAAAATATTAAGTCAGCTACTAGATGAATTTATACCAGGTAACTACGAACTAATTGTGGTAGATGATGATAGCCCAGACCGCACTTGGGAAGTAGCACAATCTTTGACAGCAGAATATCAGCAGTTGCAGGTGATGCGCCGTCAACAGGAGCGGGGATTGTCTTCAGCAGTGATTCGTGGGTGGCAAGCTGCAAGAGGGCAGGTTTTAGGGGTGATTGATGGAGATTTGCAACATCCACCAGAGGTTTTGACGCAACTATTACGGGGGATTCAAGAGGGAGCAGATCTAGCAGTAGCTAGCCGTCATGTGGAAGGAGGCGGTGTTAGCAGTTGGAGTGTTGTCAGGCGTTTTTTGTCTCGTGGCGCTCAGGTGTTGGGATTGATGATTTTACCTAGTGTATTGGGCAGAGTTACCGACCCGATGAGTGGCTATTTTATGGTGCGCCGGAGTGCGATCGCAGGTGCAACACTCAATCCAGTAGGATACAAAATTCTCTTAGAGGTAATTGGACGGGGAAAAGTAGGGGAAATTACGGAAGTTGGTTATGTATTTTGTGAACGCAAAGAAGGTGAAAGTAAAGTCACATGGAAGCAATATCTTGAATACATCCACCATCTAGTGCGGTTGCGGCTTTCAACGGGGCGATTGGGACGAGTCAGGAAAAAAATCAACTTCCCAATTGGTCGATTCCTGCGTTTTGGGTTGGTGGGTTTGAGTGGGGTATTCGTAGATATGGCAATACTGTATTTGCTCAACGACCCGACTACTCTAGCTTGGCCGCTGACGCGTAGTAAGATCATTGCTGGGGAAATTGCAATTTTGAATAATTTCTTGTGGAATGACGCTTGGACATTTGCTGATGTCAGTATGCGACAGCAGCAATGGCATCAACGCTTAAAGCGCTTTTTGAAATTCAATGCAATTTGCCTTGCCGGGTTGGTTTTGAATGTTTTGGTGTTGAATTTGGTGTTTAATTTCATCATTCGTAACGCCTACATTGCTAACTTGATAGCGATCGCAGTTGCAACCATTTGGAATTTCTGGGTGAACTTGAAACTAAGCTGGCGCGTCACTGACGTAAAATAGTCAACTGGAGGATGAAGTGTGAAATTTCAACCTTCATCCTTCAGCTTGATAATTGCTCGTGTGCCTTTAGCACGCGAAACGTCTGTCTAACAAAGGATGCATTTATATAATCGCTATCGTGCCATTTTTGATCGCTGGCTTCACCCTTTGCTGTGCCTAGTGTGGTTCCTCATCGGGCTGGGCTTACGCCTAGCCAACTTAACTGGCAAGCCTCCTTGGACTGATGAGTTTTCCACCTTAGTGTTTAGTTTAGGTAATAGTTTTTTGCCAGTACCGCTCGATCAAGCGATCGCACCTGATATTTTATTACAACCGCTGCAACCACAACCCGGTGCTACCATCCACGACGTATGGACACATCTAAGTCAGGAAACTAATCATCCTCCACTTTACTTTGTCCTAGCTCACTGGTGGATGCAGTTATTTCCTACACAAGGGGGTTTAGTTTCGTTGTGGGGGGCGCGATCGCTGGCTGCGGTTTTTGGTGCTGCATCCATACCAGCTATCTATATTTTAAGCTTGGTGGCTTTCCGCTCTCGCTTGGTTGGTCATTTAGCCGCAGCCATGATGGCAGTATCACCCTACAGCATTTTTCTCGCACAAGAAGCCCGTCATTACACTTTGGCAATTTTGTGGGTGATTGCTTCCCTTACCTGCTTAATAATTGCTATCCGGGAAATCCAAAACCGTAGACAATTAGCCGTCTGGGTAGCACTCTCTTGGGTAGTTATTAATGCTTTAGGTATTGCCACTCATTATTTTTTCGTCCTCACCCTCGGTTCGGAAGCTTTAGTTTTGATTGTTCTAGCTTGCCATCAGTGGACACAGTTCAGCCAAAAGAAAACAGCAAAATCCCCCTCATCTCCCTCATCCCCCTCATCCCCCTCATCCCCCCATCTCCCCCTCTCCCCTCCTTGGCCGCGCATCTATGCCGTTGTTGCTGGCACATTTGTAGCGGGGGTAGTTTGGGTACCGATGTTTTTACAAAATAGCTATGGTAGTAAATTGACAGATTGGATACAACAACCACGCGAGGGATTTGCGTGGTTAAGTCCAATTTTCCAATCTTTCGCGGCATGGGTCACCATGCTTTACTTGCTACCAGTTGAATCACCACAAATAACAATTGTGCTTGGTTCTGGGCTGGTAATGCTGATTTTCATAATTTGGGCAGCACCAATCTTAGTTCGTGGGTTCAAGATCCAACTACAGCAACCAGAGAATCGGTTGATGACTCAGGTATTATCTGGGGTAATTGTGGCCGCGATCGCTTTATTCTTTATTTTCACCTACTTTCTGGGCATAGATTTAACAAGGGGCGCTCGTTATAACTTTGTTTACTTTCCCGCTGTGATAGTTTTACTTGGGGCGAGTCTTGCAGTGTGTTGGCATGGTTCTCAGAACTTCAAAGGAGAAAATCAAACAACAGAGGAGAAAATAGGTAAATGGAATATAACTGGCAAGAAAGCTGTGATACTCATTTGGTTGATAGGATTTATCAGTGCTGTCACAGTCGTATCTAATCTTGGTTATCAAAAATACTATCGTCCTGACCTTTTTGTACAATTAATTCAAAAAACATCCCAAGTTCCAGTACTGATTACGACTACTCAGATCACTCATGTACAAATTGGTGAAATGATGGGAATAGGTAGGGAGTTGAAAATGCAAAATTCCAAAGTTCCATCTTCTCTATTTCTTCTTGCCCATCAAGACCAAAACCCTAATACTTCTACTGCTGCTTTAGAAACTACATTAAAAGCACTATCAGAACCGTTTGATTTGTGGTTAGTAAACTTTCATGCTCCCATAGCAGAGTCAGTGAAAAAATGTATTGCTGAGACTCAATCTTTACCAGATGTAAACGGCTATGAGTACAAAATTTATCATTGTGGTAAAAATTAATTACAGCAAAATTCAAAACGGATTATAAATTGGGAATTTGGGGATTTAGAAGTTGGTAATTATTATCTTTATTTATCATTGGCTATTCCCAATTCCCCATTCCAAATTCACTATTCCCTATTTTTAAATGCCTAATTTTACTAAACTTATATCAGGAGCTAGAACTTTACATTATTTAGGGATAATTATCTGGATTACTCCATTATTAATATTTAATAATGGTGAAAACAGCCTTATGCCTTATGATGAAGCTGTATACGCTGTGCGTGCCCGCTGGATGTTAGAATCTGGGGATTGGCTAACTCCCCAATCCTGGGGTGAATTAGTTTATGAAAAAACACCGGGCCCTTATTGGTGGCTAGCATTTGTTTATAAAATATTTGGCATTAGTGAAGTAACATCTCGCGTACCAGCCCAAATAGCTTGTATTTTCAGCCTATTGTTGATATATGAAATTGCAGTCATGCTACTCAATAAGCGTATCGCCTACTTAGCTTCAGCAATTTTGGGCGTATCGTTTCTTTGGCTTCAAAGTAGCCGATTAGCTAACGCAAATCTCATGACAATTTGCATAGCCTTTTTGGGTGTTTGCTGTTTAATAAAAGCAGAATTCCATCCTAGATATCGTTCTTATTGGTGCTTGATTACAGGATTTAGTTTTGCGTTAGGATTATTAATTAGGGGGCAACTAATATTTGTATTGCTGATAGGTTTGTTACCTTATTTGCTTTGGGAACATCACCGCCATCGACTTCTTTATAACTCCATGTTGTATGTAGGGTTTTTCATCGGGTTAATTCCTACATGTACTTGGTTTTTGTTAAGCTGGCTACGCTATGGTTCCGTAGTTTTTGAACAATTCTTTGGCTTAGCATTTAGGATAGCATTAGAACAGCGTAATGGTAATTCCGTTTTATTTTATCTGTGGAATACTCCTATTAAAGCCTTCCCTTGGGCTTTTTTTAGTATTTTGGGACTGATTATAGTTTTAAAGCGCCCCATTAATCGCAATCATTGGATATTAATTGCTTGTCCTCTGGTGATATTGACAGAAATTAGCTTAGTTTCTACTCGTTTACCACACTACGCACTGATGCTATATCCGTTTATGGCCATACTTGCCGCAGTTGCTTTTGATTGGTTAGGCGAAATTTATAACAATAATATAAATACGAGAAAATTTAGATTTCTACCCCGTGTTTTGAGTTATTTATTTGGGGGATTAGGTGGTTTAATTTTTATAGCAGGTATGCTACTTTATACAGGAATTTTACCAATTAAATTTGAAGAGAATCTAAATATTAGAAGTTACACAATAATCGGACTGCTTTTAGGATTTTGTTGGTTAACCTTACCTCTCATCTGGACAGTACGTCATCGCTTCAATAAGAAATTTTTAACAGCTAAATATTGGATTGGTAGCTGGTTATTAAGTGCATGGCTAGGTTTAGCTGTGGCTGGGGCTACAGGACTGTTCAGCAATTATAATCCTGATATTAAAGTATTCTTGCAGCAGAGAGCGATCGCGTCTGTACTCCAAAACAATTCAATTAACTTTGTAGTCCAGCAAACAGATGCTCTCACAACCGGCGGAGATGAGGCACTATTACTGCTGACGTTTTATACACCCAACTGGGGAAAGCGATTCAAACAAGTCTTTGAAGTTCCAGCGGGAAGTTACGCCTGGGTAAGTCCAGAACCGTCGGTTGGTTTATCCACGGCTTATCGTCATTTAGGCACTTATCGGGGATGGAAGTTGATTCAATTAGTGAAATAAAACAGAAAAAAGTAGGGAAGCTTATTGCGTCCCTCCTGACTCCTGAATAATAATTTATCTCACGCAAAGACGCAAAGGCGCGGAGACTATGATGAGTTTTGGATTTCTATATATTGATTATATTTTTTATTTTTGCACTGGTAAATTTGCCATTAGGGGAATAATAGCAATACTGTTGAGTTTAAGTTTCAGCTTATTTTTTCTGCAACTATATACTTTGGCTGTAGAACTACCAATATCTCATAAAATCAATAATCCTATAATTATTGAAAATCAAAAAAATGGCACTACAGATTGGCAATTAACTAATCCTGCTACTAAACGAGAAATTGAAGGTTATGCTTCGCTAACTAGTGTCAATCTTGGTGATAAAATTAAATTATTTGTGAGTACGAAAGAGCCAAATTATACGATAGAAATTTTTCGTATGGGCTGGTACAATGGTGCTGGAGGGCGGCTAATTATGCCTGCAATTCAACGAGTAGGAGTCAAACAACCAAATCCAATTGTGGTTCAAGCAACTGGTTTGATTGAGTGTAATTGGCAAGAAGCATATGTATTAAAGATTCTTAACAATTCTAGCGATTCAACAGAGTGGGTCAGTGGTATTTATTTAGCAAAACTTACTGCTAGTAAAAGCAAGAAACAAAGCTATATCATCTTTGTTGTGCGTGATGATAGTCGTCCTTCTGATATTCTATTTCAATCAAGTGTTACGACTTATCAAGCTTATAATAATTGGGGTGGAATGTCTCTTTATCGCTGGAATAGTCGTGGTAAACAAGCATATAAAGTTTCCTTTAATCGTCCCTATGCCGCTAGTCCTAATTTAGCAGCAGCCTATGGAATGGGAGCAGGTGAATTTTTGACTAATTTGCAACCAAAAAGGAGAACTTCTAGTGCTGGTTGGGAATACAACATGCTCAGATGGCTAGAAAGTTCAGGCTATGATGTTACCTACTGTACTGATGTTGATACACACAACAATCCTTTAGACATTTATACTACCAAGCCCATACTTTTTTTGCACAAAGTATTTCTTTCAGTTGGTCATGATGAATATTGGTCTGCAAAGATGCGGCAAAATGTGGAAACAGCCCGCGATTCTGGCGTAAGTCTGGGCTTCTTTTCTGCCAATACCTGTTATTGGCAAATTCGTTTTGAGCCTAGTCTTATTACTAAAGAGATGAGCCGTACTATTGTTGCTTATAAAGAAAATGCAGCCCTAGATCCGTTTGCTAGAGACAAAAATCCAGCGAACGATTTTTTGGTGACAACTCTTTGGCGAAGCAAACCTGTGAATCGTCCAGAAGAAGCTTTGATTGGAGTGATGTACGAAACATTTCAGGTAAATGCTGATATTGTCATTGATGAAACAGCACCAGATTGGTTGCTTGCTGGTACGCAATTGAGCCTAGATAATACTACAAAGTCTGTGGCAAAAAATAGCAAATTAGCTGTGAAGGAAATGCGCCTTCAGGGACTACTAGGCTACGAAGTTGATCGAATGTTTCGCTACGGGCCATCTAATATTATTCGCATTGCCCATTCACCTTATCGATATCAAGGTGGTACGAGGTATTCAGATATGACTGTTTACACTACAGATTCTGGTGCAACGGTGTTTGCTACTGGTTCTATGCAGTGGAGTTGGGGACTAGATAATTACAATGCACCGCAATTACGCCCTGCTATATTGAGTCCTGATGCACAAGCGATTACACGCAATGTCCTAGGCAAAATGATAGATAAGTAATATTAAAGTAAAATGGTATAACTCTTAACTCCCAACTCCTAACTCCTAACTTTTAACTTTTTGGCAAACCCACATTTGACAATCCAGCGATCGCTCGTAAGTTTTGGCAACGAATTAATTCGGTAAAATTTAAACTGGAATGTCCTTCAATCTTGGCTACAGCCTCAATAGCAGATAACAAATGCTCAGCGGCTTCAGTTTGCGAGTAACCCCGCCGCTGCGCTACCCGTATGGCTGCTGCATCAGTATTTAACTCTGATTCTTGAGATTGATTATTACGCCAAATGCGAGCCAGCGCGATCGCACTTAATCCTCCAGCGACAGCTACACCCACAACATCAGACTGTGCTGATTCCACTACTCCACCCAACAAACCCAGTAGTACCACGCCTTGATAAAGTTCTGGTTTAAACCACTTCACTCCTGTTAAGAAGCTAACCTTCTGCAACAGTAGCAAGTCTCTTTGTGGTTTCGTCAGGCGATGCCATAAATCAAAATTAATATATATCGGTCGCTCTCGATTCCACGCTAGAGGAAAAGCAGCATCTATTACCTTTGCTTGCTCAGGCTTACTGACGATTTTTGTCGTCATTCGAGCCGAAGCAGGCATGACATCTAACAAACGGCGAATTTCAAAGTTTGGCTCCATAAGTTTAATTTGTTAACTGTTAACTGCTGTACTGACGCTGCAACCTTCATTTGACACTAATGCACAACTGTGCATCCATACCAAGGTATTTAATGAGATGTAATTTTATATATTAATTGTAGAAATATAGCATTTCCCGGTCTAAGAGGATGTTTGAAAAGTCTAATATACTACTCAGCAGGGCGATTAGAAATCGCGTCTACACAGACGAAACCCACCTCCGTGGGTTTAAAAGACCTAATTTTTGGTTAGTCCGCGTAGGCGGTGAGGGGGTCGCAGTCTTGGCGGTTCCCGTCGATTGCGTTAGCGAAGCGTTAGCGACGAAGGAGCGTCACCCCCGAACCCGAAGGGACTTTGCCTGTGTAGTAGCGAATTATATTCGCCCAAAACTTTTAAAACAACCTCTAATGAAGTACATTTCAAAACCTCACCCCCAACCCCTCTCCGTGAGTTCGGAGAGGGGAGATAAAGCACAGCTTTATCGGGGTGAGGTAATCGGGGTACCTCAGTTGCTTAGAAAACGCTATACTATCGCTTCTTACTATTCGTATCTATCCTTTTTCGATTTAATAACTTCTATAACATCATCATGCCGTTGCCCTTCGATAATCCCTACGAGGTAATGGGTGTTTTAAAGCCTCTCTCCGTTTCGGGGAGAGGTTTGGAGAGGGGTTCTTAGTATACTTTTCGACTTTTAAAACATCCTCTAAAAGAGGTTTAATTTGTGAGATTAGCTACAATGAACCTCAACCTCTTGATTTTCTACAATAAAGTCTTGGTAAAGAGTTTCTGCAACTGAACTATATGCTTTTGATTCATCTTCAGGCTTGACAATTCTAAATAAAGTTATAAGTTTCCTGTCAAAAATTGGATCATCATCAATAGTGAGGATTACCCGCATTTCTGGTTCAAGTCTAAGAGAATATAGTGAAGAGTCATAATCATGATCCAGCTTAAGTTTTTTTAATTGAGTAAGAGTTATATTTTGAAAAAGTGATTCTGGAACACTTAATACAAATGAAACAAAATGGTTTATTTGCTTACTAATATTAGCTTTATTCTCTTGACTAAATAATGCTAAATCTTGCTCAAATTCTTTTGTTGATTCAACAAGTATTACCATTGCATTGACTCCTAAGCCAAAAATCAAAACTTACTTTAAATTTAGCGTAGTTTTTCAAATAATTAAAGTATGCTAAGTAGACTTATCTGAGAACTAAAAATTGTAGTAATAGCATAGCAAGTAGGCATAACAGCTAGTACGTGAATATTTTGCAAGATCACCGTCAAAATAGCGATCGCCCTTTTCTAAATCGACTTTCTGGAACTTGTAGTTACAATAAATTACCTTGAAATCAACCTTCATGTCAGTAAAACTATCATCTTCTGTATTTATACTTCTATTGGGATTTGCTATTATGCAAAGCCTTGGATGTACAACTTTTAAAGCAAATCGCAATGCTTCAGCAGTCGCCCAAACTTCACCGAAGCCAGCACCCCAAGAAATTGTCCAATCTGGGGAAGTGCGCCCTTTACCTGGGAAGTTGGATACAATACCCGTCTTCAACAGCAACAGCCCAGAATGGATAAAAACTGAAGGAATTTTACTTTCTACCTTTCCTCCCAATGATAAAAAAGTCCCAGCAGCACACCTCAATTTTCCTTTTCAAGGGCGCTTTGACTTATTTGCCCACCACTATACACACACTCCCAAGGATTTACAAACGCTTTATTTGGGTGTAATTCTGCATAACCCAAGTAAGCAGCCTGTAACAGTAGATGTGTTGCAAGCGGCAAGTTATTTGATGCAGGATGCTCCCTTTGTTACCTTACCTCCCTACGTAGAAAATAGTGATGGTAAGGCTTATTCAGGGCCAGGCGATCGCGCTGTTAGCGATGTACTTCGGGGTGTCCGCCAAACTGATTTTCCTGCAAAGCTAGTAATTCCGCCAGGACAAAGCCGAATGTTACTAAATCATCCCATTCCTGTGCGAAATCTGGAAAAGCCTATAAATGGTCGGTCTAGCTTTCTGCGGTTGCGTAGTAGCGGTAAAGTTTATACAGCTAGCTTGGCAATGTTTGCGAAGAAAAATTCTGATGGTAGCGATCGCGCCCCCACTCTCACAGAATGGCAAGCTTTATTAAATACTGGCAACTTCGCCGGGCCGCGAGATAAAACTCCAACGCCTCCAGATGCTACTAGTGGCGCACTGATTTACGGGCGTGTCGCTGGCGTTTCTCAAGGTTCCCAATGGCAAGCAACACTAGTGGATAATCCCAAAGCTACGACTCTCACCATTCCTCAGCCAGGTAAAGGTATTTCTTATACTTTAGTTACTCTGCGGGGTGGTCAATTGGGTACTCCACAAAACCAAACAGCAAAAATGCTAGTACGCTATCCTGATACCGCATACGAAGCCCACGGTAACTATGGGGTGGAATATAATCTCAGTCTACCTCTAAGGAATTCTACTAATCAAGCTCAAACTGTAACTGTAACTTTAGAAACACCTTTGAAGGAAAATAAATTATCTCAAGGTGGTGTACGTTTCCGTAAACCATCCCTTGATTTTCCGTTTTTCCGAGGCACAGTCAGGCTACGATATGTTGACGACCAAGGGCAAAAAAAAACGCGCTATGTGCATTTATGGCACAGAACTGGGCAAGTTTTAGACCCATTGCTAAAGTTTGTCATGCCACCCTCCACTCAGCGCCAAATACAGGTAGATTTGATTTATCCACCAGATTCTACACCTCCGCAAGTGCTGACTGTGAGAACTTTGGAAAAGTGATACGATTTTGGATTTTAGATTTTGGATTGTGAAATAAGTAGCCGCCGGGCTAGAAGATTCTCGTCTTCTTGCCCGACAGCGCCAAACTTTTCCACTGTGCATGGCACTATTTACAATGGCTGTCATAGTGCAGACACAGCAGTCTTAAAAGTTAGTTTGTGATCAATTTAGGCTTTAGATGTGCCTTTGAGTTGTTTGCGCTTCAAAAGTGAAGCAGCGCCGAAAGCACCAAATCCCAAGATACCCAACATAGAAGTTGGTTCGGGAACAGGAGTAGTAACCAAGTCACCTCTCACGACTAAATTATCAATCCCACTATTATTACCGATTATACTATTACTACCTTGTCCAGATGCAGTTAGACGTAAGAAGAAGGTTGTATTAGCTTGGAGTGTATTTCCAGTAAAGTCGAATACAAATGGAACAGGAGAAGGATTGGCAATACCGTTAGAGTTAGGGAATAGATCAACAACACTATTAGTAGCTAATACGCTTGTTTTAGTGCTATCTAACAAGTCAATTCTTAAATCAAAATCCCGTGAATTAAGTTGTGAAGTTCCTGCACCGCTAAAAATATAGGCATCAAGACTAATTTGACTTAATTCTATCGATTGTGAGCCAACTGCTACACCAATATCAGCTGTCCAATTACCTTGGGTGTGAAGATTACGCCGAACTGCAAACAGGTTTTGCGTGGCAGCAGTATCAAACAGACTAAAATCAGCCGTTAAATTTCCAGGGTCACTAACTCCATTGGTTATCCAAGTCAAATTTGAGGCCGTCGCACCTGAAACAGTACGTCCATTAAAATCAGTCGATAATATTGTCGCCCCAAATGCTGGAGAGGATTCTACGCTAGAGAAAATTGCCAGGGGAGTTAGCAAAGCTAAGGTTACTGTACAGAGTTTAGCAATGGAAAATATTGGTTGATGCAATTTCATGAGAATAAGTCATTTTCTATACTAGTATTATCAGTAAATAAGAGTTGAAAAACAAGTCTTATTACTGTACTTTACTAAAAATTTACAATAATAATTTGTATCTTTCTAAAAGATAAAAACTGCCAAAAGCCTAATTTATATAGCTTTACGACTTACGCATCAAGTAGGAAATGTAGGGGCAATTCATGAATTGCCTCTACGTAAAATCAAGGCTTTCACTGCCTTTTTGCGTAAGTCCTGTAGCTTGTAAGGATTCGCGTTGCTCAATTTGTTTACATGAGGGGTGCGACGCAAGCCCCTAGCTTCAGATACGGGGTTAGTCGCACCCCTCACACTCCTCAATTTATTGGTCAGTCTTAGCTAAAATGAATATTTACTTACCGCCGTAGAAAAAGGCGATTTCTTTTTCTTTGAGGGGGGCAAAACCAGCATCTACCAGCTGTTGATCGAGTTCTGCTTGGGGAATGTGTTTGGCACCAATTCGCACGATGCGCGATCGCATAGTATTAGATACACCACTGCGCTGTCTATTTGCCTCTAGTGCCATGACTTTGTTATACAGGTCTAGCTTCGCAGGTGGAATCGGAGTACCATCAAAATCTATTCCTTGAGCGATCGCTTCATCAATAGCATCAGCACCCTTGGTTGTGGAATTTACTTGGTTAGTTTCAGCAGGCATGGCAATTTGCTCTTAATACTACAGCTAGATTTTACCAGCCATGATGATACCAAAGTTGCCTTAAGGGAAGAAGCGGGGGAGCGGGGGAGTGGGGGAGGAGATATTTACCTATTCAAGCATAATTTTCTTCTGTTTCTGTTTGTTGGTGTATGTAGGTTGCCAGACTTACTAAGTATATTTAAATATACTGAATATATAAGTATCAATAGTAGTTTTAAATAACGTGCGTATACACTTGTCAGTTTTCAGAATTTTGATTAACCTCAAAGCATCAGTGTAGCAGAAGGTGATATAATGTCTGGCGACAAAACTCCTCACGACAAAGACCGCAGCCTGGAAAAAGCACTGACCAACAAAATTATTGATGATTATTTTGAGAATTCTGAGGGCTGGCTGAGGGCGATTTTACGAATGTGCATCTTCTCGTTAGGTTATTTGAATGAACGAACGGTGTTTATCGTTGAATGTCCAAATCAAGCAGTAGCCAAACGGCTGAGTCGTAAAACTTTTCCTTTTCGAGGAATTGTCTATTATTTAACTGACAATTTTAACGGCTGCGATCGCACTTTATTTTGCTATCAGAAAAATCAAGATGGAACTTGGCATTGTTTTGACACCAGCACCAACTCTTGGAAAAGCTTAAGTAATTTGGAATCAAGGACTGCAACGACAGATAGTTGACTGATGGCTGATGGCTGATGACAACTGACCACTGACCACTGACAACTGACCACTGACCACTGACCACTGACTAATAACGATATTGGCGTGTTACTAAACCGCCGATGAACGCTCCTAAAATTGTACCTGTCCAGAGTCCTGTTGTACTGCCCTGCCACATTGCCCCTGGTGTTATCAAAGCGTTACAGGCTTGTTTGAAACCCCAAGCCTGGTTTTGACAATGCTGGCTGTGCATCATCAAGGTGATCTGTCCACCGATGTAAGCACTAAAAAATCCTGATGACAGTGCCAAAAAAGTACAAATTAAAACTCGATTTTTAGTCATTTGTCAATAGTCAATAGTCATTAGTCAATAGTCATTAGTCATCCGTCATCAGTCATCAGTCATCAGTCATCCGTCATCCCTTCAACCTGTATTTCTCATACCCGCAGCAATACCATTAATAGTTAACAATGCACCTCGTAGTAACTCTCCTTTGCTGTAACGGGAATGAATTACTCCAGAGGTGGCGGTGGAATTTTGGGACTGGCGGAGGCGCTTGAGTAAAGAAACCTGTATAAACCCTAGGGGTACAATTGTACCATTACGTAACTGTACTGAACGTTGCAATATGGGATCGCCGTCTAAAAGTCGATTATGACCGGTGATTTTCAATACTAAATCCCTGGTAAGATAGAATTCACTGGCAATTTGCTCAAAAACTGCCTCAAATCTGGCTCTGTCTTCGGGGTTGGACAACTCTTGCACATAGTGGTGTGCCATTTGCATGTCTACTTTTGCCAAAGTCATTTCTGCTTTGGAAATTACCATTTTGAAAAAGGGCCATTTGAGATAAAAGTAACCGAGTAATTTCAGGTGTTCTTCTGGTTCTTCATTCAAGAATTCTTGCAAAGCTGTACCGATACCGTACCAAGAAGGCAGCAAAAATCGGGTTTGTGTCCAGCTAAATACCCAAGGAATAGCCCGCAAACTGCTTAAATCTTTTTTCCCAGATGGACGCCGTGCTGGACGGGAACTAATTTGTAGTTGGCTAATTTCTTCGATGGGGGTGACTTGGTGAAAAAAGTCGATAAAATCAGGTTGTTCGTAGATGAGATTGCGATAATGTTGACGCGATCGCACTGCTAGTTCTTCCATAATCTCATTCCAAGGTTCGATATCATCAAACCCTGTTCGCAGCAGGCTGGCTTGAATCACAGCAGTGGTGATGGTTTCCAAATTATACAAAGCCAAGTCCAACAAGGAATATTTAGACGCTAAAACTTCCCCTTGTTCGGTAATTTTGATTCGCCCGTTAATACTGTGACCTGGTTGAGCTAAAATCGCCTCATAAGCTGGGCCGCCACCACGCCCCACAGAACCGCCGCGTCCGTGGAAGATTCGCAAATTCACGCCATACTCTTCTGATATTTTTTGCAATGATTTTTGGGCTTTATGAATTTCCCAGTTACTACTTAAAAAGCCTGAGTCTTTGTTGCTGTCAGAATACCCCAGCATTACTTCTTGTAAGTTGGAGGAGGGGGGGGAGGGGGATGGGGGGGATGAGGGAGATGAGGGGGATGAGGGAGATGGGGGGGATGAGGGGGATGAGGGGGATGGGGGGGATGAGGGGGATGAGGGGGATGGGGGGGATGAGGGGGATGAGGGGGATGAGGGAGAGTTATCTGTATTTGCTGCGTAACCGCCGGCTAGTAAAGCGCGATACAGGGGGAGTTCAAACAATTGTCGCATGACGCTTCTGGAGCGTTGCAAGTCTTCTACGGTTTCAAATAGGGGAACGACTTGAATGGTTCCCACTGCAATGGCGGGGTCGAAAAGTCTAGCTTCTTTGGCTAACAATAAAACTTCCAGTACGTCGCTAACTTGGCGGCACATACTGATAATGTAAGTTTGGCAGATGTTGACACCAAATTCTTGTTGCAGCGATCGCACGATGCGGAAGGTTTCAATGACATCGTTGGTTTTGTCGGAAAATGGCAATTCTGCGGCTATTAAAGGACGGCGGGTTAGCAATTCTCCTGTTAGCCAAGCAACTCTCTGTTCCTCAGATAAATCGTTGTAAGATTGGGGCAATATTTGCAGGTATTCTAGAATCTCATTCAACGCGTCAGAATGGCGAGATGATTCTTGACGGATATCTAGCTGCGTTAAGTTAAAGTCAAAAATTTCGACTTGACAGATCAGGTGTTCCAACTCCCGACAGCTTAAACCTGTTTCCGTCAAGTTACGGTGAATTAACCGCAGTTCTGCTAAAAACTCTGACCCCGAACGATACATGGGTGCGTCTTCGTTTTTTGGCGTTTCTCTATTATATAGAGCGAGATTGCGATCGCGTGTATTTTCTAGCCGCTTCTGCACGTAAGCTAGTTTGAGACGATACGGTTCTTGGCGATAACGCAGCGCCAAAGCGTCGTATACTTCACTTAATTGCGATTGGTCTAACTCTAGAGATTCCAACAAGTCTGGTAAGACATCACTCCAGTGCATGGAGACACTGAGTAATTCTATCAGCTGCTTAACTGACTTGATATATCTCTCCAGCACCATTTTACGCTGATAACAGGCTGTTTTCCAGGTGGTTTCTGGGGTGACTGAGGGGTTACCATCTCTATCTGAACCTACCCAAGAACCGAAAGAACAAAAGTTTTTATTCGGCGGTTGCAGCCAAGCAAAAGTTTTACCTAAAGCGTATGTGAAGCGTTTATATAGTTGGGGAATGCCATCAAATAAGACTTCTTGAAAGTAGTGTAGGGCATAATCTACTTCATCCAATACTGTAGGCTTAAACTGATGCAGTTCGTCTGTACGCCACCATAGGCGAATTTCTTCGAGCAATTTTTCCCGTAATTCTGCTGATTCCCAAGGATATCCACCTAGAGTACTATCAGAGCGGTTTTCTACTGCATCCAGCTTTTCTAAGAGATTGACTACTTGCCGTTGTTTATCTCGAATTGTATGCCGGACAATTTCTGTTGGGTGTGCTGTGAACACTAACCGCACATCCAATTGTGAAATCAGGCGTTGAATTTGCTGGGGTGGTACATTCAGCCTAAATAAAAGCGGGAACAAGCTAGCAAAAGTACCTTTTTGTTTTTCTTGGGCTTTGGTAAGCCAACTTTTCGTTAGCCATTCTGTTTCTATTTCTGTCTGAACAGTGGCATCATCTTCTTTTTGGTTTGAGGAATATGTGGTATTTGTTTGAACTTCTTGATGCACCGGTTCTGTTTCTACTTCCGAATAGCGGGTTAATTGCTGCCGCTGTTCATATTCCTGCTCTATGATGTTAATCAGCTGAAAATACAAAGCAAAGGCACGAGCTGCCCGAATTGCTTCGTTGATGTTTAGTTGTTCAATTAATTTGACAGCAGCAGAGGCTTGGTCATTTGTGGCTTGTCCTTCTGGCGAACATAAAGCGCGTAACTCCCGCAATAAATCCACCATGTTTTGACCGCATTCTTGCCGGAGTACCGTCTCCCACAATTCTTCCACTATCTGGAGACGATGACGCAAAAATAATTCCGACGCTGGGTAGAAATTTGCAGCTTGAGACAAAGAGTATAAAACAGAACTCATATTTTTTGCTCTTGGAAAGCCGATTGCTGGTTACAGTTTGTATTCTTGGCGTTTTAGGCTCATGGTTTCTCCATGAGCATTTAAATTTTTAAGTATATTTTTTAACTTTAATTATCAAATTCGCTGTCATCTGGGAAGGGGAGAATGGGTAAGCGATCGCCTCGAAACAATTCTTCACTCGCTTCGCCTATAGATTCTAATGCTCTTGCTGTAAGCTTTCCGGTGGTCAGCAGCAGTAGTATAGAGCCTGTACCTAGTTGTAAGAGGAGAGATTGGGGAATGCTAAACAAAACCAGATTTAATCCGGAGTATTGTGAGGACTGTTGGTTAGTAGGAGACATTGGTATTTGTTGGTTGTGAGCAAATGAGTAGAATGAAACGCTATATCAATATTTGTGAGGCTGGGAATGGTACAAGACTATCTTGGCCCATTTTGCAAGGTTAGATGGTAACAAAAGTGGTAAAAAAAAACTGCAAAGTATGATAAACCTATGGTTCTAGTTTACAAGTGCAGGCAATATACCCCAATACTCGCTTCCTGTAAAGTTAACTGCCCATGAAAACAGTATTACTAGATAGTCAGCAATCGTTAGCGCAATGGGTAAGCCAGGCAACAGGAATCAACTCTTTCGGGGTGAAAGTCCGGTTGCGGGGAAATGACCTACACATTCTTTGTGAAGGTACACAATGCCCTCAACGCTGGCGCACTCTGTCTGACTTGCTTCTTGCGCTACAGCAAACAGACTTGGATGTTTTGACAAGCAGCGAACAACCCTCAATATACCAAGTATTTGTCTACGGGCGGAAGAAAGGGGAATATCGACCCCAATGGTGCCACAGGGTTTATTTAAATCAACTAGAACGGCACTTAGAACAGGTAAAGCAAGCCCTGGAGGACTCAGAAAAGTCTAGACAAGTGGGTGGGGCGCTGATCATCCCTAATGAAAGTTTAGCTCGTCGCGGAGATCCCAATGCCATTGCCCGCTATCTCAGCGAAACTTTAAGTGCGTTGGGGGTGGCGGTACAGGTACGAATCAAGCAGCATCAGCCAAAAGACGAAACTCAACCTGTAGTAAATCGCCTGTGGGTATTTTGTCAGACTAGCTACAGCCCTGATTCTACACTGCTAGCAGAAACAATTACCCAGCAGTTACGGAATCTCAAGCTTTCTAGCTACCAAGATGCAGTCATTGTTTCCCAAGTCAGTGGTGAGACAGCACCAGAGTGGCTGTTAAAGGTGGATTTGACACCTCCCGAAGTCATGCTGAAAGAATGGGCACGTTGGGGGGATGTGCAAGCGATCGCTCTTCTGTTAACTGAGCTATTATCTGAGTTAAAAGTCACTGTCCAAGCTGCTCTTAAGGAATCAACTTTACATATATTTTGCAGCCCAGCGGTTTCATCCCAAGCAGACACACCAGCACCAGATAAAACAAAGTGCTTAGAATTGATTGTACCGCAACTCGAAGCGATCGCTCCCCAAGGCATTCAAGCCGCCACCGTTTACGGACAAATAGATGAAAACCAACCAGCATGGGTTGACTGGCTAGCTTTACCTGCTGCGGAACATCCAGCCCTTGCTACCTCTGCCTTAGAATTAGCGACTAGTGGCGATCAACCAGCGATCGTTTTTTTACTAGAACGCTTACTTAATCCTGACCTAAATCAGCGTTTAAAAACAGGTGGTATTCGCATATTTCTGCTTCGCAAAGCTGATTTATTGCACATTATGTGTGATGCACCTGTTTGCCCAACACGCAAACAAATAGCCAACAAAGTTACGCAATTTCTGCGTTTGTTACAATTGTCTGGCATTTCTGGAGTGCGAGTCTACGGACGCCGTGCTGGGGACAAGGAACCTTCTTGGCATCATGGCATAGATTGGGAAAATCGCCAGCGTTTAGTTCCAGAAGCTACGCCAGAATTTGCTGCAACTTCAGAATATGTTAGCGACCTTTTAACCAGCGAAACCAGCGAACCAATTATCCGTCCTGATTTAACAACAGAAGAAGTTCAAAGTTTTGTTACAGAAATCGCACGCGATTGGGTGACTACTGCTACTAGCACAGTGAAAAAGTGGCTGCTAGCAACGCAGGTATTTACAGAAACTGACCAACCACAAACCCCAGACTATGATTATCAAGGAGTGAAGGTGGCTTTAGTTTGGGGAACATTGGGGTTACTCCTGACTCTCCAAACTGATTGGTTTTTAGGTCGATTCATTACTCCCATTCAGCCCAGTTCGCCACAAGTGGCTAGTGTTTCGCCCCCCTCATCGTCTGAGGAAAAGCCATCATCTCAATTTGAGGATAACCAAAGTCAGAAAACAGCATTTTTAAGCAACACCACTAGTACAAAATCTTCTTTAAGTAAGAGTGGTGCGTTTAACGCTTCTGGGTTTACCCAAAGTGACGATAGCCAACCGAGGAATTTGACAGCTGCACCCTTGAAGGAAAAAGCCAACGCAGCTGCTATTTTGTTAGCAGCGCGATCGCAGATGCCAAGTTTCAATGTGAGGCAGTTAGATGAGCAACTCGCATTATATAGACAAAGACTAGCTCAAAACGGTAATACACCTGATGTATTAATTATTGGTTCCTCCCGCGCTTTGAGGGGAGTTGATCCAGTGGCACTTTCTAAAGCCTTGGCAAATCAAGGTTATCCTGATGTTGATGTCTTTAATTTTGGCATTAACGGGGCCACAGCACAAGTTGTCAACTTGCTGATTCGCCAAGTCCTAGAACCATCAGAACTACCAAAGCTAATTATTTGGGCAGATGGTTCCCGCGCCTTTAACAGCGGTCGTGAAGATGTGACATTTAAGGCGATCGCAGCTTCCAAAGCTTATAAACAAGCGTTGCAGAAAACACAAGCGATCGCAAGTAGCGAAGATTCAAAAAATCCGGCAAATTCCACTGATAAGCAAGTAAAGCCAAACCATAAACCAGAAATTAGCGGCTATCAAGCAATAAATCAGTGGTTAAATCAGGCATTAGCTAATATATCTTCCAGCTACCCAAAACGCGACCAAGTTAAAGCTTTATTGCACAAACAACTGATATCTTTGCCTTTAGTTAACCTTCAACCTCAGACCGTTACATCAAAACAGTCTACAACAGAAACTTCAGAAGAAGAAGCTGGGCAGCAATCAGTTGATTTTGATGGTTTCCTACCTTTATCTTTACGCTTCAATCCAGCTAGATACTATCAAAAACACTCCAGAGTTCCAGGAAATTATGACAACGACTATAAATCATTTCAAATAGAAGGTGAGCAAAATGTTGCCTTCCAAGAAATACTGCAATTTACTCAATCACAAAATATTTCCTTAGTATTTGTCAACATGCCCCTCACCGCAGAATATTTAGACTCAGTACGGAAAAAATATGAGCAAGAATTTCAGCAGCATATGTTAAATTTAGCAACTAATCCTAACTTTATATATAGGGATTTAAGCGAACTTTGGCCCAAAGCCAACGATTACTTTTCTGACCCCAGCCACCTGAACCGCTTTGGTGCATACGAAGTTTCCAAAAAATTAGCCAATGACCCCATGATTCCTTGGACTGCAAAGTAAAGTGCTGAGTTTTTTGTCAGTTGTTAGTTGTTAGTTTTTTTCCCACTGACTACTAAGAATAATTATCTGTGAACTTGCACAACGTAATTATTCCTTACCTGCCACCAAACTTACATTCTCTTTCTTTGTATCCTTTGTGGTTCGTTTAATAAATCTTCAGCGCAACTTCATAGATTCAACTGTATAACCACTGACGATTAACTAACCAATGAAATTTATATCAATATCTTACGGATTATTATTACTAAGTGTACTCGGTATTTATTGGTCTTTTGCTGAGCAGAAGTTACGACTTTGGACATTATTAATTGCTAGCCTTGTTTTTTATGCATCTTTGCAAATCCAGTACCTACCACTACTATTAACACTAACTTTTATTAACTTTCGCTTAGGGCGGGAGATTGGTAAAAACACCTCTCCAGGAAAACATTCTCTTGATTGGCAAATTTCTAACGAAGAATGGCAGTATGCCCAAGCTGACTGGAATCGCCGCCGCCTGAAAATCATGTGGTTTGGAGTGATTTTAAATGTTGCACTGTTATTAGTATTTAAATATCTGCCTGTTTTATTACAAAATATTTTTCATGTCCAAATCAACCATGCAGATGCCTCTTCTAATTCATTTATTCCTTTGGGAATTTCATTTTTCACCTTTGAATGCATTGCATATTTAATAGATGTATATCGCGGTGCCCCTGCAACTGATAAATTGCTCAAATTTGCTACTTACAAATTATTCTTTGTCAAGCTGATTTCAGGGCCGATTACTCGTTACCATAACTTAGCCAATCAATTCAATACTCTACATTTGCCTACCTCTGATAAAGTAGCAGATGGACTGTGGTTAATTGCTAGGGGTGCAGTCAAAAAAAGTATTTTGGCTGATAATTTAGGAATTTTTGTTGATTTATGTTTTGGTAACTTGCAACGTGCAGGTAGTGGCGACTTATGGCTAGCTACATTTGCCTATGGTTTGCAGTTATATTTTGACTTCAGCAGTTATGTAGACATGGCTCGTGGTAGTGCTTTACTATTCGGTTTGGTATTGCCTGAAAATTTCGACTTTCCTTACTTCAGCACCAGTATTGCCGAGTTTTGGCGGCGTTGGCACATGACTTTAGGAGATTGGTTACGTAACTATCTCTACTTTCCTTTGGGTGGTTCCCGTCAAGGCTTAATTCGTACCTGCTGGAATTTATTTATTGTGATGCTAGTGGCTGGTATTTGGCACGGTGGTTCTGCCTGGGGTTATATAGTTTGGGGGATACTCCACGGGTTAGCTTTAGTGGTTCATCGACTCACAGATGCAATGAGCGATCGCTATGAACATCTAGAACATTTCTGGCAAAATCCTTTAGGTATAGTTGTAGCTTGGCTGTTGACCCAGTTGATGGTTTTTATCTCTTGGATCTGGTTTCGTCTACCCAACCTCCAAGACTCCTCTTGGGTAATTCAGCACCTCTGGGGTTATTCTGGCGATCAACAGTTTGCTCAAAAGGTATATGTGGAAGCCTTGAATATGAGCCAATACCAACTCACTTGGCTACTAGTAATTTTAGCTACGTTAATGGGTATAGTGTATACCTTCAAAGGCAGGCTGAAGTTAGATTTGAACTGGCCTGTTAAGCTTGTTTTCGTGCCCCTATGCCTATACGCTGTTTGGTTACTAGCTCCTGAAGGAGCACCTCACATCTACTTTGGATTTTAATCATTGCCTGCAAAACTGATATAGCACAAGCCTTGGTGGTTAGGACATCAACAGATGATAAAACCTATACACAAAGCGAAAAGTCGAGCCAGTGCGAACAATCGCGCTTGCGTCCCAAAGCAACTGGCGTCCCAGCTGCGGCTTGCGCCGATCTGAACTTTTCAAGACAAAGACTTTTCACCCAGTCCCCAGTCCCCAGTCCCCAGTCCCCAGTCCCCTGCTATATCTTCCACCATTCTCAATTAACCCTGTGGTAGGCACTGCCAACGTTTTGGCTCCCCTCTCCGCGTCGGAGAGGGGTTGGGGGAGAGGTCTAAACAGCACTTGTCGAACTCACGTAGCTTTAGTGTAAATCCGACTTATATAAGTAAATAAAATAGGTTTGCTAAAAAAATATAAAAAATAGATACTATTGTTAACGTAAATACATGTTACATTTACAAATGCGTACCAAATCTAAACTTAAGTACGCATAATTCATTAACAACACTTACCGCAATCATTTAAAAATGACCACAACCTTACAAAGACGCGAAAGCGCCAACGTATGGGAACGGTTCTGCAACTGGATCACCAGCACCGAAAACCGGATTTATGTCGGTTGGTTCGGCGTGTTGATGATTCCTACCTTGCTAGCCGCTACCGTTTGCTTCGTAATTGCCTTCATCGCTGCTCCTCCAGTAGACATCGACGGTATTCGTGAACCTGTTGCAGGTTCTTTGATCTACGGAAACAACATCATCTCTGGTGCAGTTGTTCCTTCTTCTAACGCTATTGGTTTGCACTTCTACCCCATCTGGGAAGCAGCTTCCTTAGATGAGTGGTTGTACAACGGTGGCCCTTACCAGTTGGTAATTTTCCACTTCTTGATCGGTTGCGCTTGCTACCTAGGTCGTCAGTGGGAACTATCCTACCGTTTGGGTATGCGTCCTTGGATCTGTGTAGCTTACTCTGCGCCTTTGGCATCTGCTACCGCAGTATTCTTGATCTACCCCATCGGTCAAGGTTCTTTCTCTGATGGTATGCCTTTGGGTATCTCCGGAACCTTCAACTTCATGATTGTGTTCCAAGCAGAACACAACATCCTGATGCACCCCTTCCACATGTTAGGTGTGGCTGGTGTATTCGGCGGTTCATTGTTCTCTGCAATGCACGGAAGTTTGGTGACATCTTCCTTGGTTCGTGAAACAACCGAAACCGAATCTCAAAACTACGGTTACAAGTTCGGTCAAGAAGAAGAAACCTACAACATCGTTGCAGCACACGGTTACTTCGGTCGTTTGATCTTCCAATACGCTTCATTCAACAACAGCCGTTCCTTGCACTTCTTCTTGGCTGCATGGCCCGTAGTCGGTATTTGGTTTACCGCGTTGGGTATCAGCACAATGGCGTTCAACTTGAACGGTTTCAACTTCAACCAATCAGTGATTGACTCCCAAGGTCGCGTCATCAACACCTGGGCTGACATCATCAACCGCGCTAACCTAGGTATGGAAGTAATGCACGAGCGTAACGCTCACAACTTCCCCTTAGACTTGGCTGCTGGTGAAGTTGCTCCTGTTGCTTTGACTGCTCCTGCAATCAACGGCTAATCTGAAGTTTTAGCACAATAAAAAACGCCCTCCGGAAACGGGGGGCGTTTTTGTTTGTGTTATTCAAACTTGCTCCTGACATGTAATTTGATAGAGATGTGTAATTTGTCAAGTATAGTGATTTTTTCGATAATTTTTACGCCATTTTTCAAGATGGTCTATGGATATTGATTTAGTGACGACATTAACACCATTTCCTCGCCAATCAACTTCTGCGTCGGTTGTGAAAACACCACATTCTAATTGTTCAAGCCTAATATCCCAATATTCACTAAATCTACTTTTTAAAGTAATAACTTGCTCAAATACTTTATTTCTATGCTTATTTCTTCTTTTTCTTTCTGTTGCTCCTTTTGCTACTGTATCAATAAATTTAGTTTCTATTAAAAATAGATTGCCTTTAGATGTCAGGTAGACAAAATCACACTTACCTAAATCTGTATAATCAGCAATTGGGGACTTTTCAAATAACAGCAATTCATGGCATGAAGGAAACAAGGATTTAATATTCAAAAATAAATAAGCTTGTAATAGGAGTTCATTATCATAAGGAAAAAGCAAAACTCCTTCAAAAAATTGTTTAATATCTTCCTGAGTTTGAGGTTGAATTTTTTTACAATAAGAAACAAATTGATATAAATCGTTTGCAATCATCAAAGTTCTAACTCCTTCCCCTGATTTTTATCTAAGTCCCCTTGGCATAAAAAGATACCATTTTTTTTAAGAAAGGAGCATCCGCATAAGTAACTAAAAATCTTGAAAGTTCAACATTGATACGGTGATATACTAGGAAATAACTTTTGAAAATTATACTTATATAAATAGTTTTTTAAGTATATATGCGATATTCATGAGGTCATTATTCAGTCAGGTCAGTTGCTTGCTAATGGTCTACTCTAGGCTTTGCAAACGCCTTGCACTCGCGCGTCCACCAAGCGTGTAATACCAATTCTCCATGAAGATACACTTAATATTAAAAAACCTAGACGCGTTGGCGTTAGCGACGTAGGAGCGTCAGCCTTGTGATTCAGCTGAGGTGTTCTCGTTCCCTGGAAGATGGTTCCCCCAGGGTAGAGTAGAGTAGGGGCTTTCCGCTCTTAATTTCGGACAGGAAATCTGCCTACAGCGCTGGTTCAATAAAAACGCTAAGAACGCCACATATTTGGAGGTAAGATTATGACCCAAGCCTTATCCAAATTACTCATCTTCAATGAATTTATCGAATGGTATCCCAATGATGGTAAACGCTATGAATTGCACAAGGGAGTAATTGTTGAAATGCCACCCCCAACGGGAGAGCATGAAAAAGTTATTGCGTTTTTGTCGCGTAAATTAACTGTGGAATTTGATCGTCTTAATTTACCCTATGGAATTCCCAAAACCGCATTCGTCAAAACTCCTACTGCTGAATCTGCTTATTTGCCCGATATATTGTTATTAAACCTTGACAACCTCAGCAACGAACCACTTTTTCAAAAGCAGTCAACAGTCAGCCAAGCTGCATCAGTTCCTTTGGTGGTTGAGGTTGTATCAACTAATTGGCGCGACGATTACTACAATAAACTTAGGGATTATGAAGAAATGGGCATTCCCGAATATTGGATTGCTGATTATGCTGCATTAGGTGCAAGAAAGTTCATCGGCAATCCCAAACAACCTACTATTTTTGTATGCGAATTAGTTGATGGTGAATATCAAATGACATCGTTTCAAGGAAATACTGCGATTTTATCACCTACTTTTCCCCAATTAAATTTAACCGCACAGCAGATTTTTAATGCGACTAACTAACCCACATCCTGCCATAATTCATTATTAATCTGCATCAAAATATCTTATAATTGCCCATTAAAAGCCTTATTTAATTTGATAAAATTACCTGAAGATTTAAGAGATTTCCAAGAAATAAATTATTCCCAATTGTGGGGTGGGCATCCTGCCCTTCAGATAAAGGACGGGTGAGGACACCCATCCCACAAGAAAATTTGGGATATTTTTTTTATTTGTTATGAAAAACTGGGTAGGTTCAAGCAGGGTAAGCGCTCGATTGATTGAGAATTGGTAAATTTGATGGTTGGGAAAGATTGACCTGCACTACTTCCTGCTGTTTTTTAGTTTGTCAAATTCACGTTAATCAAGGGTTTCAAATGAGCATTAAAATTGGCGTTTTGCAGGGCTTGAACAGTTATTCGAGAATCTTGCACGCAAAATTGCCAACCTAAACGAACCAATTTTCGGGAATTTTCAGATTGTACAATCCCAATCACTGGCATTTTAGCTTTTTCTTTGTCCCCTGAATGTTCTTGCAAAATGGTTTTTAAGCGATACATGTCTTCAGAAGATGTTTGTTGGGGATTAAGTTCCACCATCACCATTTGTACTGTTTCCACTGGTTCTACATCTTCAACTATCAATTGAGTTTGATCGTCTCGTCGGTCTACTTTTCCCCAAATAATCAATCTGGTATCAACCTGAAGTAGAAAACTTATCCGTTCATAAGTTTTAGGAAATACCACTGCTTCCGATTGTGAAGTTAAATCTTCAATTTGCAAAATCGCCATCGTGTCACCTTTTTTGGTCATCACTTTTTTCACAAAATTCAGCATGACAACTGCACAAAGCTTAGTGTCTTCCCTTTGTTCACTAAGTTGTGAAAGGTTAATCGGGGTTAAAAGTTTTGCTGTTGGATTTAATGATTTTAGCGGATGGTCTGATACATACAACCCCAACAATTCTTTTTCCATCCGCAACTTGTCTTGTGCAGGAAAATCAGGTACAGGCTGAGCTTTGGGAGCAGAATCATAAGTATCATTTTTTGTTTTATTATTAGTATTAGAAAATCCGCCTAATAAATCAAACAGGTTTCCCTGGCCAGTTGCTCTATCTTTCGCGCGAGATTGCGCCCATTCATAGACTAGTTCGAGGTCTTTGATTAACTGATGGCGATTAGATTCGAGTTTGTCGAAAGCTCCACAAGAAATTAAAGACTCTAAAGTCCGGCGGTTAACAGCACGCAGATCAACACGATCGCAAAAATTAGCAAGTGATTTAAACTCCCCTCCTTCATTTCTCGCTGACAAAATACAGGCGATCGCATTCTGTCCCACATTCCGCACTGCTGAAAATCCAAACAAAATCTTGTCTGCCACAGGGGTAAAATCTAGACCAGAACGATTAATATTTGGCGGTTCTATTTGAATACCCATATTCATGCAGTTGTTAATATATTTCTGCACTTTGTCTGTGTCGCCACTGTTAGCCGTCAACAGTGCCGCCATATACTCTAATGGATAATTAGCTTTTAAATATGCAGTTTGATAAGTAACATAACCATAGGCAGTTGAATGGGATTTATTGAAACAATTAGAAGCTACTAAACCATTTTTGAGAACAAAATTATGGTCAAGCTCAACCCCAATGTCATAAACATTTTCTGTGCCTATATATTGGCGAGAAATTATTTTAACCATTTTTCTTAAACCCCAAAACAAATTCTGTAGAATCAATTAATTTTAGGACTTACGCCCATTGTCATAAATTTTTAGTTGAGGCTGTCAATAGTCAATAGTCAATAGTCAATAGTCAATAGTCAATAGTCCAAAAAAGTTTGATTAAAGAATCAAGGGCGGAGATAACCTCCCCACACAACAGGTTCCTCTTGACTGTGGACTGTTGACAACCCTAACCTTTATTTAGTGTGCTAGTTCCGTAAGTCCTGAATCGATAGAATAAGTACAATTATGTGCTGAACAATGCCGATAATACAAACTCTACTGCCGAACCAACACCACTATCCTTTTACACGAGAATAACCAAAATTAGCACTAAAAATCGGCGACAAGGCAATCAAGGACAATGCCCCATGCCCAATTCCCAATTCCAAGTTCCCCATTCCCAATTCCCCATTCCCCTTTAATATGTACTAAAATCAATGACTTGAGTCACAAAGAGAGCAATCATGGCATCCATCCGCGAGTTGCACGAACAGCTAACCAAAAAAGAACGTTCTGCCGTTGAGATTACACAAGAAGCTTTAGACCGCATTCAAGCGTTAGAGCCAAAATTACACAGTTTCTTGCATGTGACAGCCCAACAGGCGTTAGAACAGGCTCGTGCTGTGGATGCAAAAATCGCTGCGAAAGAAGAAATTGGGCTACTAGCAGGTATTCCCATTGGCATTAAAGACAATCTGTGTACCAAAGGAATTCCTACCACTTGCGCCTCCCGGATTTTAGAAAATTTTGTGCCGCCTTATGAATCCACAGTGACACAAAAACTAATAGATGCGGGGACGGTGACGGTAGGCAAAACTAATTTAGATGAGTTTGCAATGGGTGGTTCCACAGAAAACTCTGCTTACCAAGTTACAGCAAATCCGTGGGATTTATCACGAGTTCCGGGTGGTTCTTCTGGAGGTTCCGCTGCTGCGGTGGCGGCGCAAGAATGCGTAGTTTCCATTGGTTCAGACACTGGCGGTTCCATTAGACAACCTGCATCTTTTTGTGGAGTTGTGGGCATAAAACCGACTTATGGATTAGTTTCACGTTACGGCTTAGTGGCTTTCGCTTCATCTTTGGATCAAATTGGGCCATTTGGACGCACAGTAGAAGATGTGGCAATATTATTAGGTGCGATCGCAGGTTACGACCCCAAAGACTCCACTAGCCTCAAAGTTAAAATTCCCGACTACGCCACCAGTTTAAGACCAGACTTCAAAGCCAGAGGTAAGTTGCGAATTGGGATTATCAAAGAGACTTTTGGTGAAGGTTTGGACTCTGTTGTAGAACAAGCTGTTACCAAAGCAATTGATCAATTACAAAGTTTGGGAGCCGAAATTCATATAATTTCCTGTCCCAATTTCCGTTACGGCGTACCTAGCTACTACATCATTGCTCCTTCAGAAGCATCAGCCAACTTAGCTCGTTACGATGGCGTTAAGTATGGTTATCGCGCTCCTGGTGCAGACAATTTACTGTCAATGTACAATCGTACCCGTGCCGATGGTTTTGGTGCAGAAGTAAAACGCCGGATTATGATCGGCACCTATGCCCTTTCTGCGGGCTATTATGATGCCTACTACCTGAAAGCCCAAAAAGTCCGCACCTTGATTAAACAAGATTTTGAAAGAGCTTTTAAGAAAGTTGATGTTTTAGCCTGTCCTACTGTTCCCACCACAGCTTTTAAAGCAGGAGAAAAAAATACTGACCCGTTGAGTATGTACTTACTTGACTTGATGACGATTCCTGTAAATCTTGCTGGTTTACCAGGTATAAGTGTACCCTGTGGTTTTGACAACAATGGTCTACCAATTGGATTACAGTTAATTGGCAAAGTGCTACGAGAAGACCAACTACTTCAGATAGCTTACACCTACGAGCAATCCACCAGTTGGCATTTGCGTCAGCCACAACTCCCTTAGAAGTGTTGAGTAGGGGTGCAGGGGTGCAGGGGTGCAGGGGTGCAGGGGTGCAGGGGTGCAGGGGTGCAGGGGTGCAGGGGTGCAGGGGTGCAGGGGTGCAGGGGTGCAGGGGTAAAAAATTACAACTGACCACTGACAACTGACAACTGACAACTGACAACTGACCACTGACAACTGACAACTGACCACTGACAACTGACCACTGACAACTGACAACTGACCACTGACAACTGACCACTGACAACTGACCACTGACAACTGACAACTGACAACTGACCACTGACCACTAACTACTGACCACTGACTTGCGGAGTAAATGTAACTTCTTTAACAGTACCTTGCTCCCCTAAAGGTGTTGCTGGTTGCTTGTTAACACTAATCAAAACAGCACCTGCATTACCAGAACGCACAGCCAACTGTTTTTTTGCTGTCCAAGTTCTTCGTTCTCCTTTTTTTAAGTCTCCCTCGAATTCAGTTTTACCATCCAGTTTCACTCTTACCCATGATCTATCTTGAAGTTCTAAAGTGACTTCAACATTCTGATTGACTGTGCTTTGAGAAGGTGCAGGTGATGGTACTGTTTCTTGTTTGGGAGTAGGTGCTGAGTTTGGTTGCTGCACCACGGATGGGACTGTAGGTGATGAAAGTACAGGTGATGGTGCTGTTTTTTGTTTGGAAAGAGACACTCGATTCTGTTGCTTAGCGAGCGATTCGACTATCAATTTAGGATTGAGTACATAGATCAGCCCGATACAAGCAAACACTAGTAATACAATGTAGGGTACGAAAAGAGGTATGTGTATATTTGGTTTAATGTCTAACTTTTTACTATCATTGTTAGTACTGCTATTGGTATATAAAGGAATAATATTAATTGTAAAAGTGTTTGCTAAAGCAGTACCATCCAGCCCTAAAACATCTGCGTAGCGACGGATGAACCCTTGAACGTAAACAGGCTCAGGTAATTCTTCAAATTGCCCTGCTTCTAAAGCTTTTAAGAAAGCTAGTCGAATATGTGTTTTAGCAGCTACTTCTTCTAGACGTATAGATTTCTCTTGTCTTACTTGTAGTAAATATTTACTTATTTCCTTTAGTTGCTCAACTTGAGCTTCATTTAAAAGCTTCACAATCTTCTCCTCATCTTGACTAATGTTTACAATGGTGCAGTTATAATACTTAGGTATGGTTAATATTTTTACTAAAATAGTAAATTATTTTGATCAGTTTAATTCTAAATTGAAATTACTAACCTCGCTTGGTTAGTAAATAATTACCATATTTATCAATACTGATAAAAGTATAAAATGTATTGCATGACAGTACCCAAACTGCAAATAGCAACGCAATTATGGTTACAACTGCTACTTTTGGTAGGGATAGTTGTAGCGATCGCTTACTTGGCGATTTGTCTATTTCTTTTTATTCAGCAACCTCGGTTTATCTTCTATCCCTCCCGTGTCATTGAAAAGACACCAGAGTTGTTCAATCTCCCATACGAAGAGGTTTACCTGCCTGTGCCGGCCAAATCAGGTAAAGTGGAGTACATTCACGGTTGGTGGATACAGAACAACCAACCCGATGCCAAAGTGTTGTTGTATCTGCACGGAAACGCTATTAATGTTGGCGCAAATATACATCATGCTAACCGGTTTTATCAACTAGGATTTTCGGTCTTATTGATTGATTATCGCGGTTATGGTCGCGCTCAGGGCGGATTTCCTAATGAAATGCGCGTTTATCAAGATGCGATGACAGCTTGGAACTTCTTGGTAGAACAGCAACAGATTTCACCCAGCCGGATTTTTCTTTATGGACATTCTCTCGGAGGCGCGATCGCTATTGATTTAGCTGTCAAACTGAATGAAGCAGCCGGTTTGATTGTAGAAAGTTCTTTTACTTCGATTCGCGAGTTAATAGCTTACCGCAACGTGTTTCGGATATTTCCTATCGATTTATTGCTGACACAGCGGTTTGAGTCTATTAAAAAAGTAGGAAAGTTGAAGATGCCAGTTTTATTCATTCACGGTACTGCTGATTCTGCCATACCGTCTTTTATGAGCGAAAAACTTTATGCTGCGGCTTCGGAACCAAAAACCCTGTTTTTAGTTCCAGATGCAGAACATAACAATACAGCTACGGTTGGTGATGTAGAATATCTGCAAAAGGTGAAGGCTTTCGTCAAACAAGCACATGCTCGGAGGTTGCTTACTACTTCAGAGTAAGGTTGACATAGCAAAGTGCGCTTGTGCTGTAGACGCTTCTGCGGCTACTCTTCGAGAACGCCTAACGGCGAACCCGCAGGGTGGAGCCACTACCGATAACCTCAGCACTATAACGGTTGTTATACTGCTGACTGCTCACCACCGCTTTCTATGTAGCGACGCAAGACTGAGTTAATTAAAGCTCTATATTCTCCGCCTTGAGCTTGGAACCAGTTGAGAACATCAGAATCAATCTCAACTAATCGCTGTGCTTGAGGCGCTGGAATTCTCAAAGTAGCCCTTTCAAAAAACTCTTCCGTTAATGGCGGAATGTCAGAGTAATCAATGTCCTCATCTTCCATTGCCTCAAGTGCTGCCCAGTTAGTACCAGAGGTATTGTTGAAATCTTTGCCGCTCATATCGATTTGCCCTTCATGCTGAAATGATCCGAATCACATCACCTTGTCAAGCATTTAGGTCAGTCTGCTCCAACCGGGTTGTTATGCCGTCGCCACTGGCATGATTATGTGGGAGGGGTGTTAGCTTGTTCGACAATCTGATCAATCTTGCGCTTTATTGCAGTGTAAGCCTCATCTACTGATTGAAACCACTCTGGAATCACTATCGAAGGAATGTTATCATTCATGTTCGCTTGCATATACTGCGGAATGTTATAGCAAAGGCTATTGACAGCTTGCGTACCCCAGTCTTGATCAATTGAATCAAAAGAGACAACAATTGTCCAACCCCGATAGTGTGCCATGTGATTGTCACGGAAGGGGCCGTTTTGCCCACCGACATAAACTAACTGATCTTCTTGCCAAATCTCAGGAGTAAGTTGGTGGTAACTCGCCTCACTTAAAGATTGCTTGAACCCCTGTGTAGTATCTTCAGAAATAAAGCTTTGACACATCCGCTGAAGCAGGAAGCCATTGGGCAATTCTGAGAGATAACTATCTCTTCCAGAATCGTAGCTATGTATAGCAATCTCACGATCCTTAAATATCTCTAGGTTAAGAGGGTGTTTTGCAAATGGGTTGATAAGAATCTGTAACCCATCAAGAATAGTTTCCTTATAATTCGGTCTACAATCGACAAAAGCTTGAATCCCAGTTGCGTCTTCTGATTGAATGACTCTAGAGCCGAAGAACAAAACTGGATACTTACCTTGTCCTGCAAGAGCGCGAACTTTACAGAAAGTCGCTCTATTATTGAAAATGACTGCACTCACGTCAGCCATACCTGGATTCGTGAAAAGTCCCAAATTAATATCTACTCCAGGACTTTTTTGAACACGGAAACTTCTCGACTCACCTACTATAAGAATATCACCTGGTTCATTACCTGGGATTGTTAGCGTTGCCTCGTAAGCATAAAGAAGCCGAACGATTGCCAAAGAATCTTGAAAATAGAAGAATGGTTGTTCAAAAGGTGCAACGCAAATTACAAATGGCTTATTTTGCACATAAGCAAGTTGAGAATATTTTAAAAGATATTTTTTATACTTTGAGTTGATCGCGTTCGATAATCTGATCGTAGACAGACGTAAAATCTCTTCCATGCTAGTTTTATCAAGCATTTCAAGGTCTCTAGCCCATTCTGGTTGAAAACCATCAGGGTGATTTGCTGTAGTTGCTTCAGCGACAAAATCTCCATAGGGAGAATTAACTAAAAAATCTGGTGTAGGGTGAGAAAAATCAATATTACAGCCGAGTTGCTTAAAACATGCGGCGAGGTATAGCTCCCAAAATGAAGAATTGAAGGTTGTTTGAAATTCCCTAATAAATTTTCCGTCTCGGTCAACAAATCCATCCGCCCAATTTTGGATCACTGCACGCTCAGGTTCACAAAGTTCTGGCTGTGCAATGAAACGAAAATTACTATGAAGTTTTTCTTCTGGTACAACGGGCGTGAAGAGATCCATAATCTTACAAAACGAGCTTTAGCACATACCAGCCTAGCTTATGGATTCATTTATAACAACAAGCAGCTGCGCGTCTACGCATCCTTATCGTTCATCTATTCAATTTTCCGTGGCTTCGCTTTCAAACTGCACTTGTCGATACAAATCAGCATTTTAAAAAATTATGCTGCATAGTTGTAGACAGGAACTTCAGTGAAATGATCCGGCTGTTGTCCACTGAGAATAATTTGCTGTAAATGCTCGACAGTTGATGGAGAAAAAAATTGTTCTCCTGTTTCTTCATTCACACGAGCAGGTACATTCTCAATCATGAAAATTTGTCCATTTAGCTCTAATGTGTAAGTTACTTCGGTTTCAAACTGCACTTGTCGATACAAATCAGCGATCGCTATTTCCACATCCACCGATTCCAGTCGCAATTTATCGCCTAAATTATAATCCCACAGCACCCATTTCCCTTGTTCGTTGCGCCGAAACACTTCCACACCCGGTTGAGTTACTTGTACTAAGACATATTCTTGCAAGGTTGGAGATTGGCGATATTTGGCGAACTTTTTCCCCCTATCGGCTGCTTCCGTTGAGGGTGATAGCACTTCGATAATTAAACAGGGAAATTGTACCAATTGTGGATCGCGATCGCGATCGTCGCAAGTCACCACCACATCAGGATAAAAATAGTTTTGCCCAGCTTCTACCTGCACCTTTACATCTACAATGTATACTTCACACGATCGCTCGGCTAAGGCATCATCTAGGAGTTTAAAGAAATTTCCGGAAACCCGATTATGGTTGCGTGTACCACCACTCATCGCCACAACTTCGCCATCCCAATACTCATAGCGTTGCTCTTGGGTGGGTTCCCAAACAAGATATTCTTCTGCACTCATCAAAATGCCATCGGGTAAAGCAACCATTGTTCGCTCAGAGAATGATTTACTGTTCTAAGGTAGCGAAAATTCTTGAATGCTACCTTGACCAAGCACTAATGTCTCAGCATTTTATCTCGCAGGTGTTTAATGCGATCGCTTCCTAGACTTTTCGTAATAATTCCCGAATCGCGATCGCACAATCACCAAAAGCTAAAGGTGAAATTGTCACATCCTCTGCAAGGATGCTCTCACTATGATAGCCGTCTGGACTGGGGAGACGATACACATACAACTTGCGTCCATTGACATCTAAAATCCAGTACTCAATAATACCTGATTTAGCATAGGCGATCGCTTTTACTTCTCGATCATACTTGAGGCTGGAATCAGCTATTTCAATCAGTAAAAACACTTCGTCAGCATGGGGATGGTGAGCATCATAATCTAATGGATTTGGCTTCACCACTGAAATATCTGGTTCTGGTTCCGAGTAATCATCAAGTTGCACAGGTGACTGAATTCTTAATAAAATTTTGTCACCCAAACGTTGACGTAATAACCTTTCTGTGCGGGTAATCGCAGATTCGTGAGCAGTTCCTTTTGCTGACATTCTAATGATTTGTCCCGCGATTAATTCTAAGCGTTCTTCAGGATGAAAAATTCCCGCTGCCGCCATTTGGTGATATTCTTGAACACTAATTAGGCGAATATTGGTCAGCATAAGATTCACATTAATGTCCGAGCATTTTATCTGTTTTTGTATGAACTCTGGAAAATGAGAGTCTGAGCGATACTCGTATTAGTCTGTTAAGATTACCACAAAAATGTTTAGTCTGTCTGCTCTAGTGAGGTATGATGCTGTGTTGTGGGTAAAGAAAGTTGGGTTTCCTTCATAACTCTGATTAAAAACCGTAGTGCCTCATTCACTGCATCAGCATTAGGAAATATTTCTGCTACATCAGGTTCTAAACGAATAATTGTCCCACCAAAGCTTTTACGCTCAGAGCCTAACCTTCTCACCCGTAGACTCTTTAAATCATACTCTGACCGTAGTTCATCTTCCATTTCTGAGTTATCCTTCTTCATAAGCTTCTCGCTCGGTTCGCCCTGCAACTCTTGCGCTAATCAGACGAATGGAATCTCCTCTTTCTGTATATGACACAATTAGCAAGCGCCCCTGATTTGACTCTCCAACTATAAGATAACGTTCCTCATCCTCAGAGTGGTCTGGGTCATAGAAGTCCACATAGAATGGATCATTAAAAACTGTTTTAGCTTCTTCAAAAGAAACTCCATGCTTTGAAATATTTCTGGCTGCTTTATTTTCATCCCACTCAAATTTCACGGAATTATTAGATCTCTGTGCGGCTAATTGCTAATTATTGAGCAGTTCCTTTTAATGTCCGAGCATTTTATCCCGCAGATGCTTAATGCGATCGCGGAATTTTGCAGCCTCTTCAAATTGTAGTTTCTTCGCCGCTTCTCTCATCTGTTCTTCCAGCTTACCAATCAACCCTGGAATCTCTTCCAATGGCAATTCATCTATATGTTCATCTACAGTTTTCAAATCAGTTGCATTCAACCGTCGAGACACTTCTAAGAAAGACAAAATCGCATTACTCGACCTTTTCACAATCGGTTGTGGTGTAATGCCATGCATTTTGTTATGTGCTGTTTGAATTCCACGCCGTCTATCTGTTTCATCAATGGCTTTAATCATACTATCGGTCATATTATCAGCATACAAAATTGCTTGCCCTCTCACGTGACGTGCTGCTCTACCAATAGTTTGAATTAAGGAACGTTCAGCCCGCAAGAATCCCTCTTTATCTGCATCCATAATTGCCACTAAGGAAACTTCCGGTAAGTCCAAACCTTCCCGCAACAAGTTTACTCCCACCAAAACATCAAACTTTCCTTCGCGCAAATCCTGCAAAATTTCAATGCGCTCGATTGAATTAATTTCTGAATGCAAATATCGTACCCGAATACTATTATCTTGCAAATACTCGGTTAAATCTTCCGCCATTCGCTTTGTTAATGTGGTAATTAGCACTCTTTCCTGGCGGTCAACTCTATCTTTTATTTCTCCTAATAAATCATCAATTTGCCCTTCTGTGGGACGTACAAAAATTTCTGGATCAATTACACCAGTTGGTCGAATTACTTGCTCAACAATATTACCTTCAGAAACTTCTAATTCCCAATTTCCTGGTGTAGCCGAAACAAAAATACACTGATTCACCTTTTGCCAGAATTCTTCTGCTTTTAAAGGACGGTTATCAGCAGCACTCGGAAGCCTAAATCCATGCTCAATTAAAACTTTCTTTCTGGCTTGATCACCGTTGTACATACCACGAATTTGTGGTACTGTAACGTGAGATTCATCTATCACTAACAGCCAATCTTTAGGGAAATAATCTATTAAACATTCTGGTGGTTCTCCAGCTTGTCTTCCTGCTAAGTGACGAGAATAGTTTTCTACGCCATTGCAGTAACCCACCTCCCGCAACATTTCTAGGTCGTAGCGTGTCCGCTGATCTATGCGTTGTGCTTCTAATAATTTCCCCGCTGCTTCTAATTCTGCTTTTCGCTGTTTTAATTCGGCTGCAATGTCATTACAAGCTTGTTCTAACCTTTCTTCTGGCGTGACGAAGTGACGCGCTGGATAGATATGCACTGCTTCCAAACTGTTGATAATTTCGCCAGTTACAGGGTCAATATAGCGAATCGCGTCAATTTCATCACCAAAGAATTCTACACGAATAATTCGGTCTTCGTATGCTGGGCCAATTTCTAACACATCACCCCGGACGCGAAAACGTCCCCGACCCATTTCTACATCGTTGCGGCTATACTGCACAGATGTCAAATCTCGCAAAACTTGGCGTTGATTGACTTCCATACCTATTTGCAACGGGATAGCAGCTTTGAGGTATTCTGCGGGAGTTCCCAAACCGTAGATGCAGCTAATGGAAGCAACAACTATGACATCACGGCGTTCAAAAAGCGATCGCGTCGCTGAATGCCGCAACATATCTATTTCATCATTAATCGAAGCAGTTTTTTCAATAAAAGTATCGCTAACGGGAATGTACGCTTCTGGCTGATAATAATCGTAGTAGCTGACGAAATACTCAACTGCGTTTTTGGGAAAGAACTCTCGCAACTCGTTACAAAGTTGTGCAGCCAGGGTTTTATTGTGTGCCAACACTAAGGTTGGTTTCCCGATTTTCTCAATTACCGCTGCTATTGAGAATGTCTTGCCTGTTCCCGTAGCTCCCAGTAAGGTTTGGTAGTGATTAAGAGCTTGGATACTGGCGGCTAGTTGTGCGATCGCTTGTGGTTGATCGCCTGTGGGTTTAAAGGGAGCTTGAAGACAAAATTCTGTCATACAGTTTCGCTGGAAATACCCTATCTCATGTTAACGATACCAACCTGTACTCAGTGAGTGCAGATGGAAAAACCCATAATTAGCAACATTACTTTATAATATTTTACAATTTTAATTTACTTATGTGAAAAATTTGAAGATATTTATACTTATGCAAGCTTATTTAAGGTTAAACTTTCATGTATAGGAAAAACTTCATTTTTCCTTAATTATTGTAAAATTCAGTTAATAAATCAGAGGTGTTTGGTCATGACCATTAGCAGCACCGGCAAAGCAATCAGTCCAAGGCAAAGACGCGCCAAGTTAAAAGGGGAAACAACAGTGGAAGTTGAAAATAACCAGGGTTCTAACTCAAATAAAGATAAAGACGAGCAAAGTACTGATGCACCAGTGCAAGAAGGTAGTGGAACACTCATCATAGCTGGAGTACGTCCCATTGCTAACAGTGACTTGCAAGTTGCACAGACAGTCTCAATTGCTGGAATACGTCCCATTAGTACCAGTAGTTTGCAAGTAATTGAAACCTTTAACTCTATGGGAATTCGTCCAATAGGGGCCAACACCTTTGAAGTTGTGGACAGTATTAACATATCTGGGATTCGTCCAATAGGGTCAAGTTCATTGGTAATTGCTGAAAGCTACTCTGTAATGGGTGACCGTCCAGTGGCATCAAATAATATAGATGATTCTGCCAATCTAATGGGTTTTCTAGATTAGATCAAAAAATAAACAACACACATCTAATAACCCAGTTTCTTGGCGAAACTGGGTTTTTTATTTAAGGCTGTATATATTAAACTTACATCTTCACTAAGAAGAACTGTTCTTTGTCATTAGTTATTAGTCACTTGTATTTTTCAAATATAAATAGCCCTCTTAACACAGAATTATGCAATTTAAAAGCATATTGACTTTTCCAAAGTAATATCTAATTTGCTGATTTTCTCTCTCTTTTTACATAGATTACTAATATGTCTTGTGGCAGAAGGCTTTAACAAAAACTTTAAGCTAGATTGTAAAGGTAATAACAAAGGATTTCAAAGTTGATTGATAGCTTTGAAAGCCACTTACTATAAAATTAAGGAGTAGAAAAATGAGCTTAGAAGATCGTGCAAAAGCTGCTGGTAAAAATATTGAAGGTAAAGCTCAAGAAGCTTTAGGAAATGTCACCGGAGATCCAGAAGATAAAGCTGAAGGTAAAGCAAAACAAGCTGAAAGCGAAGTACGTCACGGAATTGAAGACGTAAAAGACAACATCAAGAAAAAGGTTGATTAAAACATTTACTCTCTCTCTCAATAATTGCAAGATTTTTAGGGCATAGCTGGGGAATGTCTGATTTTGCGATAGAAGTGATTCTGCTAAACCCCTGTCATAGCCTTTTTTTGAAGGTAGATAGGGGTTTCTTATACATCTATAGGGCAAGATACTTGATTTCGTTCACGATTGCAGATGAATAGAGAAAACTGATAACTTGTCTCTTTAAATAAATTATATTTGGTGAATATAATTCCTTAAATTCAATTTTCTATTTCTAACTATTTTATTTTAGGAGGCGAAAAAATGTTTCTGCATCAGCAGATCCGCAAAATTGCGACAGCTTTTATATTAGTTGTAGTGCTAATGGTTTCTACCGCTTGTGGTGGCAATACTTTAACAGCTGAGCGCACAACTGCTCCATCAGCAATTGGTCAAAATGTAACTTATTCAGAGTTGGAGCGAGGTAATACCGACGCAGGGCAAAATTTTGGCACCTGGGTTGTGCAAACATCTAAAGGTTTAATCAAGGATGCCTATGTGCGTGATAATAACAAATTAGGTGTTGTTATTTCCAGCCAAGTTAGTCCTAATGAGGTGCGACCTTTAGCAAAATCCTTAGCACAAGGTTTTCGGAAAAACTTTCCCAATCAAGATTTAACTGTTTTAGTTTACGGCCCTGACAAAAAATTGATTTTGACTACTAAATATGACGTTCAAAGTAATCAAATTCAGTACAGTTAATAGCTGATGCAATGTTAACTCCAGCCTGAAGTATGAGGCATGAGGTAAGTTCAGTAGTCAACCTAAAATTCGGGTATAGCGACAGTCAGGTAATTGGGAAATCGATTTAAATAAGGAGATAAGTAAAGTGGCAAGTAGCGAACAATACAGACGGGAAATAATGAAAGATTTGGCTGAGGGAAATGTTGAATCCCTGGATGATACAGCAGCCAATTCTGGAACTGAATATGAGACATTTGACGATTTTGCCCAACGTACAACGCCAGATCAGCGGCGTCAGTTATTTGGTAGAACTTTACATCCAGAACAGATTCCTACCAGCCAAATGGAACCTGAACTACAAAAAGCGATCGCTCAAATTAAACCAAATGAACGGGATGATGTAGCACGCGCCTTCTTCAAACACTTCAAATCTAGAGGATTGGACGAACGACATCTAGAACAACAGCTAGGTCTGTCTACTCACCACGCTAGCCGCATGAATGCTGATGATGTGAGCAAAATTGCGTCCTTCGCCTATCACAACCATCCTGACCTTTTCCGCGAGGTGCTGGCGGAACAACCAGGAATTCTCAAGTTTATCAGCAATCCCATAGTAGCCGGTATTCTCGGCATTGCCGCAGCTAAGTGGTTCAGTGGTCGTAAGTAAGTTTTGAATTCAGAGAGCCAAGGCATCAGGTGGGCATTGCCCACCTTTTTTTTAACTATTTTGAGAAAAAATACCTTTGACTCTCACCGGACTAAAGTCACGGTGATTCAAACTGTTGTTCCGAATGAGGCTAAAGCCATCATTCTCCACAGTTATCTTTCAAGGGATTAACCCTGTGGGACAGTCAAAAGTCCCCTACCGTACTTGGCTAAACGCTCCGTGGTTTAGCTGTGACGTTACCTATTTTTCTTTTGCCTTTCGGAGTCCACATATTTCACAATTTAAGAACGCTCCCAATCCTGCTATTATTTGCCAGTGGTATAGGCGACGATTAACACGGCTGACTTACTGTGCGGGAGTTTCACCCCTACTAGAATTGTTCAACGCGCTGCGGTTATTCCTACTCGTGTTTCTCTAATTTTACCACACACTGGTAGCTTAAAAGCCACCAAATAGTTTTCATCCCTGGACTGAAGTCACAGGGTTTTCAACATATCCCTTATAAAAAAATACCTATAAATTATTTCTAGCCAAATAAAACTCACATAAATGTTATGTGAGTATATAACCATTTCAGCATCTTAAATCTCTCTTATATCTAGCTTCTAGCCATATTTTTATAAATTACGATAAAATCTATACCTTAAAGTTCTGATGAAGTTAAGTAATTAGTTATTGAGAATACTCGTGTTTTCAGCGATATTAAGTTTTGGATTTACGAAAAAATGCGTAATTATCCCTTAGATAATCAAATACGCAAACGAGATTAAAAATTTAAGTCATCTTTATCGCTTCCCTGTTAGTGAGTATGGAAAGGCAGCGCCTAGACGCGCAGCGGTGAGCCAGTCCGGTGGACGGGTTCCCCAGATAAAGGAACTGGCAAACCTGTAGGGCTTGTCGTTAGATATCGCTTACCTTTAACAGAGGTTTTAACAAGCTATCGCTTCGCTTTGGCGTGCTGGTTATTAATCTCACATTTACGTAAATCCATTATTAGCCTTAATCGCTTTACAGGAGTTATTTCAATGACTAGATTTGCAGTCAAAAAAAATGTGCTGAAGGCTTTTAGTGTAGTAGCATTTACTGCTGTGGCAGCAGGCACACTTAGCCTAGTACTGGTGTGACACAGCTAAAATGTTGCATTATGATTCTCTTGTGGGATGGGCGTCTCGCCCGTCCAAAAGCGCGCTGTCCAGCCCGCACCACAAGAACTTTATTTGCACAATTTTAGTCGTGTCACGCCAGTACTAAAAAATAAGGTTTTTAAGCCTCTCCCCGTTCCGGGGAGCCAGTGACGGGTAGGTAGGGGAGCCAGTGCAGTGCGTTCGGTCAACAGACAGCTTTTGCATGTGGCGTAAGACCCCAAGACCACAGAGTTGCCCTATGAGCAACTCGCGTTGAGAGGAATGGAAGCGGGGTTCTTCAAAGTTTGTAGAACTCACGTTTTTTTTACTGTTTTGAAAAAAAATATCTGTAATTATTGCTAGACAACTAAAACTCACATAAATGCATCTTTATTGCATCACTGTTAGTGGTTATTGACAGGCTGAGCGTAGAGATGCAGTAGTGAGCAAGTTTGGTGGACGGGTTCCAAGACTCCGCTGTCGCGCAAAGCGCGACAGCTGCGGGAGTGCCGTCAGCATAAAGGAACTGGCGATTTCAAGAGCATTAGCAACGGAAAGCGTAGTGTCTCCCCTTGAAAGAAGGAGCATCACCTGTAGGGGTTTTCGTTAGACATCCCTTGCTTATAGCAGAGATTTTAACAGGCGATCGCTTCGCTTTGGCGTGCTGCTGATTAATCTCACATTTACCTAAGTCCATTATTAACCTCTATCGGTTTACAGGAGTTATTTCAATGACTATATTTGCAGTCAAAAAAAATGTAGTGAAGGCTTTTAGTGTAGTAGCATTTACTGCTGTGACAGCAGGCACACTTAGCACAGAACAGGCGCAGGCGCTTGTTTTAACGTTTGATGATCTTCCTCTTCTAACCGCTGATGAAGCATATTACGATCTCATTCCAAACGAGTATGGCGGCTTGAATTGGGATAATTTTTATTATCTAAACTCCAGTTCGGAGGATTATGAATCATCAGGCTATGCCTATGGAACAGCTTCAACACCAAATGTTGCGTTTAATGGAGGTGCAAATCCTGCCTTAGTAACTACTGTCAATAATAACGGTGGTCATTTTGACTTTAACAGTGCTTATCTGACAGCAGCTTGGAATAATGGCCTAAATATTTTGGTAGAGGGTTTCTTAGATGGAATAGTTAAGTATTCAACTACGGTAACTGTAGACGCTGTATCCCCTACGCTGTTTAACTTTGACTTCCTTGGCATTGACAATTTGAGTTTTACTTCCTATGGTGGCGTCGATGCAGGTTATTCTGGCGAGGGTGAACAATTTATTTTGGATAACTTGACCTATGAATATAAGGCTGTCCCTGAACCTGCGACTATCTTAGGTTTATTGACAGTGGCTAGTTTTGGTCTAAGTTTGCGTCGCCAACAAAAGCAGCAATAAAAAGCTAGTAGCAAAGCCTTGGTGGTTAGGACATCAACAGATGATAAAACCTAGACACAAAGCGAAAAGTCCCAGCGGCGGCTTCCGCATAGCTGAACTTTTCAAGACAAAGACTTTTCACCCAGTTCCCAGTCCCCTGCTATACTAGCGAAGACACATGGATTAGCTGTAGGGGCGTACAGCTGTACGCCCCTACAAGGTATCTGTTGCATTCTTTTTTCAAATTGGTATAAGCTCTAAACCTGAAAAAATACATAATTGCATTAAAAAAGTAGATTGGAAACATCCAACCTACTTTTTTTAACTTTGTGTTTAACTGAATTGAAATTTTGGATTAAACCTTCGCTAATTCTGGTGCAGGACGCTTACTGTTACGAATGGCTGTAATCGCTTCTGCATAGTCCTTGGCGTTAAATACCGCTGAACCTGCAACGATCGCATTTGCTCCTGCTTCCAAAACCTGCCAAGTATTATTTGCCTTCAGTCCGCCATCTACTTCAATCCAAGGATCTAGACCGCGCTCATCGCAAATTTGGCGCAACTGGCGGATTTTGGGAACCACACCGGGGATAAAACTTTGACCACCAAAGCCAGGGTTAACGCTCATTATTAGTATTAAATCACAAAGCTCCAACACATACTCAATAAAATCTAGAGGTGTTGAAGGATTGAGTACCACTCCGGCTTTTTTGCCAAGTTCTTTGATTTGACCCAAGGTACGGTGCAAATGTGGGGAGGCATTATGCTCAGCATGTACAGAGATAATATCAGCACCCGCCTTGGCAAAGCCTTCTACATACTTTTCTGGTTCCACAATCATCAAGTGGACATCCAATGGCTTTGTTGTAACTGGACGAATCGCCTCCACTACCAGAGGCCCTATCGTAATATTAGGTACAAAACGACCGTCCATTACATCAACATGAATCCAATCTGCTCCAGCTGCATCTACGGCGCGAATTTCGTCACCCAGACGACTAAAATCGGCTGATAGGATAGATGGAGCAATCACAATGGGCTTTTGAGATAGGTTATGGGTCATGGCTAGTGGGTTTTTAGCGTCCTCGTCTGTAGGCATTGTAACAAAATAGTGTAACAAAATATTGAGAAATTTTGATGAATTTTATTTCACTGACAACTGACAACTAACAACCAACAACTGACAACTGACAACTGACTATGACCAAAAAATTAACCTGGATAATTTGGGGATTGAGTGCTTCGTGTCTAAGTACCCCAGTACTTGCTTTTGCGTTACAAACGTCCTTAGGAACTAACGGAGTTGATGCTCTCAAGCTACACCTGCCTCCTTATAATTTAATCGGTCGCAAGATTGCTATTGGTCAGGTAGAAATCGGGCGTCCGGGAATGTTTGGATGGGATAAGGCAGTGTCTAAAAATCGTGCTATATATTTAGCCGGAGTCTTCTTACGCAATGGGCCTGCTAAGTCCAATACTGGTGTTGACTCCCATGCCTACAATGTTGCTGGTGTCATGGTCAGTAGAGATAAGGCGTTACCTGGAATTGCTCCAGGAGCAAGACTGTATTCATCTGCTGTTGGTTCTACCAAGAACATGGGTCAACCAGAAGAATGTTTATCAGCCCAGCATATAGCATTGCAAAATAGTGGCGATGTGCGTGCCATTAACTTTAGTTTTGGTGAACCCCTCAACCGCGATCCTCGTCCTGACGCTGCTTTAGATGGTAATGCTTTACTAACTCTGTGTATTGATTGGTCTAGTCGCGTTCATGATGTTTTGTATGCGATCGCAGGCAACCAGGGCAAAGGTGGTATTCCCATTCCTACAGATAATTTTAACGGAGTCAACGTGGCTTTTTCATCCCGTCGGGGAGGAATTTTTAATAAAGTTGACGTTTCTAATCTGGCGGGTGCTAATCAAGGAGTCAGCGGTCGGTTAGCTGGAAGGGAGTTTAATCTTGGTGTGCGTCGTTCTATCAGTTTAGTCGCACCTGGTAGCAACATTCCTTTGCTTAATCCCGATGGCAAATTGAACAAAGTGACCGGTACAAGTTTTGCAACGCCTCACGTTACCGCCACTGTTGCTTTATTGCAAGAATTTACTAACCGACAGACGCAAAAAAAACAACCACGTTGGAGCGTTGATGCGCGGCGACATGAAGTCATGAAAGCTGTATTGCTAAATTCAGCAGAAAAAATCCAAGACAGCGGTGATGGCTTGCGGCTGGGAATGACGCGGACATTAATTGATAAACAAAATCAAGATTGGCTGGCTTCTGATGCATACAAAGACCCAGCAATTCCCTTAGATTCTCAAATGGGAACGGGTCATTTAAATGCATTTCGTGCTTATCAGCAATTTAGTTTTGGACAATGGCAGCCATCAGTTGCCGTGCCTGCCATTGGTTGGGATTATCGGACAGTGAATGCTGGTTTGTCTAGAGAATATGTATTAGCTAAACCGGTAAAACAAGGTAGTTTTGTGGCTATTACCCTCAGTTGGGATCGATTAGTGGAATTAAATGATCGTAATAAAAACCAACTATATGATGTAGGCGAGAATTTTAGCGATCGCGGTTTAAATAACCTCGACCTCTACCTAGTAAAAGCTGATGCTAAAAATTCAGATGTTGGTGCTGTTTGTTCTTCAATTAGTCAAGTTGATAGTGTAGAACATATTTTTTGCCCTGTTCCTGCGACTGGTAATTACAAAATTCGCGTCCAGTTTCGGCAGCAAGTAAACCAAGCAACTCAACCTTATGCTTTAGCTTGGTGGAGTGTTCCGGCTAATTGAGGCGATAACAGCGAAACCCAACAAAATTTTAGTAATGTTGGGTTTCGTTTCTCAAACCAACTTATGCAGGATTAGATTTTGGTATCTAATTTATGAGGAATATCACCACAAATTTAATCAAATATATAAATTTACCAATTAAGTAGTCTAAAATACATTTATTTAAAATATTAGGCAACATTAAAAATCAAGCCGTTTTACAAATTATCTGTATTACACCTCAATCAGCAAGATGTAAAACTTTCATCTAATTACTCTCTTTTACTTGCTGTTACCAAAACTGTAACCGATGCATATTTATCTTGTTGCCAATGCAATAGTTAACAATTAACAGGCATCGTTAGCGTCAAGGTTCATAGAGAACTAAAACTAGTTGGCAAGCGAGGTGGCAGCATGAATCGGCAGAAAATGAGTGGTGTGAAAGTAAATTTTTTGCAAAGACGGTACGGCGTTAGTTTGGGAAGACGTTACGTTCTGGCGGCAGCTAGCGTCGTTTTATTGGGCGTACTAGGTTGTTCTCAGGTCAATAATAATACGAGTGCGCTGGCTCAATCTGATTTACCTAAGTCGGAGTCTCCCCTGCAAAAAAAAACAGTCAAACCTGATACAAGACTTGTTGATGCTAATAATCAATTTGGCTTCAAACTGTTTTCAGAAATTTTGAAACAAGACAGTAGCGCAGAGAACATTTTTATTTCACCTTCAAGTGTAGCGATCGCCCTTGCCATGGCCTACAACGGTGCTAGTGGTTCTACTCAACAAGCAATGGCTAAAACCCTAGAGTTGCAGGGTATGAGTCTACAAGAAATAAACTCTTCTTACGCGGCATTAAAAGGGTTATTAGAAAATCCCGATGCTCAAGTACAATTGAATATTGCTAACTCGCTATGGGCAAATAAAGATGTTAGCTTGCAGCCAGAGTTTATCCAAAAAAACCAGGATTTTTACAAAGCCAAGGTGACAAATTTAGACTTTCAAGATGCCACGGCTCCTAATAGTATCAATAACTGGGTTAAGGAGAATACAAGCGGCAAAATCAACAAGATAGTTGAAACTATTAAACCTGATGAAGTGTTATTTCTGATTAACGCCATATATTTTAAAGGGAAATGGAGCAACGAATTTGATAAAACCCAAACTGCTCAACATCCTTTTTATCTCATATCTGGCGGGCAAAAGCAGCACCCCATGATGTCGCAAAAGGGCGACTATAGATATTATGAAAATGAGCAATTTCAGGCAGTAAGTTTACCATACGGTGCAGATGGTAAAATCAGCTTTTATATCTTTCTGCCTAAACAGAACTCTAGTCTCAAAGCCTTATATCAGAACTTAAGTCTGGAAAACTGGCAAAAATGGATGGCTCAGTTTAATAAACAAGAAGGATTTATTCGCTTGCCCCGTTTTAAAACAGATTACGACGTTACACTCAACAATGCATTGAAAGCTTTGGGCATGGAGGAAGCTTTTAGTAAGCAAGCCAACTTTTCCGGCATCGGTAAGAATCTTACCATTAGCCAAGTTAAGCATAAAACTTTTGTTGAGGTGAATGAAGAAGGGACTGAAGCGGCAGCAGCCACCTCAGTAGGCATAGAGGCGACATCTTTTAGACAAAAACCAGAACCATTCCGAATGATTGTAGATCGTCCCTTCTTCTGTGCTATTCGAGATAATGAGACAGGAAGCGTTTTGTTTATGGGTTCAATTGTTGAGCCACAGTAGGGATTTAATGTGGTAAGTCAGTTGTCAGTTGTCAGTTGTCAGTTGTCAGTTGTCAGTTGTGCCCCATCTCCCCATCTCCCCATATCCACCCCTACTGCCTTCTGGTACTAGGGTAAAGTGGGTTCTGAAACACTAAGGGTATTTTGAGCGTCAGCTTTTGGACATTCCTCTGATGCAACGGGTGCAACTATCTCTCTGGTGGTACTTTCGTCTGTTTCGCTGCTTTGCGCCCTAGGACGTAAAGCAGTTAAAGCAGTCTTAATGATTACAGCAGTGGGTACAGCCACAATCACACCCAAAAGTCCGCCAATTCTGGCTCCTGTAAGAACTGAAATTAGTATCCAAACTGGGTTTAATCCAGTAAAATTACCTAAAATTCGGGGAGCAATTAAGTTTTCCAAAATTTGCTGTACAATTACCGCTGCGATTAAAACCCTAATTCCCATTGAGAAATCTTGTAACGCCACTAAGGATGTAGTCAGAGCAATGCCTACAGAGCCACCAAAGGGGACAAGAGCCATGATGCCGATGGTTAAGCCAAATAATAGACCAAATGGCACTTTCAGCCACAGAAAGGCAGGAATTAAGGCTGAAGCCATACAGGTAGATAAAATCAGCTGAGTGATGAAGAAATTTTGAAAGCTAAGACGTACTGTTTGAGAGAAAGGTGCGCGAAATCTGGATGGTAGCCATTCAACTAAACTTTGCCACAGTTCACCGCCATGCTGCAAAAGATAGAAAGTCAAAACCATCGTCAAGAGAAAATCCAGCAGGCTAGTGAATGTCACCACAGCCAAATTCAAAACTTGTCCGGCGATCGCTTGTAATTGTCCCTTGACGCGATCGTTAATTTGGACTACAAGAGCATCAAGATTAATCGGTAAGCCGAGTAATTCTGCTTTCTCATTTAACATCATTAACTGAGAGCGTCCAGAGTCAATTAACTCTGGGATGCGAGCTACTAGTTGTTGAGCTTGAGTCAGGGCTAGGGGAAATAGGGTGACACCCAGTGCCAATAAAATCGATAAAGCCAATAAAAAAACTAGAAAAGCAACCTGCTCTCGCTGGGCACCCCGACGCTCCATCCAGCTGACAGGGTAGTTGAGCAGAAATGCTAGAACTGAGGCTCCGACTAAAATAACTATTAGGGAGTGGAAGTAATGAAAAATTGCTGAAATAGCCCAACCATTGAGAACTAGCAGCGGGGCGAATAACGCGATCGCCCCGATTCGCGCTATTGGAGTGAGAGTTTGCCACCAGTTGACTAGCTTGCGTGTCTGCATTTTTAGCCGATTGCGGGATAGAACTACATAAAATCTTTCCTTAGTGCCTATTATCTCTGACTACATCACCGCATTTCATCTCTCTAGCTTAGGATTAAACTCATCCAAATGGAAAATTTTCAACCAATTGATCATTTCCCCGCCGCAGGGGAGCAGGGGCGATGGGGAGCAGGGGCGATGGGGAGCAGGGGCGATGGGGAGCAGGGGCGATGGGGAGATGGGGAGCAATTCTTTCTGCCAATCCCCAATCCCCAATCCCCAATCCCCAATCCCCAATCCCCAATCCCCAATCCCCAATCCCCAATATCTAAAAGTCAATTGCTGTTATATTTAATTCCTGTTATTGGCTTTTTTCCATCTCTGTGGACTCTCTATCATCGCCAAGGAAGTCGGGAACAACTAAGTGTTAGTCGTCTGTCTATTACCCTGGCATTTACTTGGTTATTAGGGTACGTGTTGTTAGCAACTGGAGCAGAAACTTCAGAATTTTTCACACTACGTTTATTAATCCTTAATAGCTTTTTCACATCTGGTTACTTTTTGGTGAGTGTCTGGCTAATGTTTCGCCTGATGCAAGGCAAGTCTAACCGTTTACCAGGGTTTAGCAATTTTGCAGAGCGTGTGCTGGGTAAATACTTACCTTAATTTCTGTATGCAATGGCACGGCTAGTACTTTTACTGAAATATTTATAAATAATAGATGAACTACTAGCAACTCTGGTCAAACCAGTTTATTGTTGTCATACTGCAATACAACATCTCCGGATTTGACACAAAGAAGGAGAATTCCTGCTATAAGTGTTGTGGTTAACGCTTGGAGTGAAACAGTCAGTATGATTCATGAAAAGTTAACTACTATGACTTAATTTGTCTGCATATAATTTAGTCTACAAATTTACCAAATTTGATCAGTTAAGTGTGAGGAAGTCTGTGACCATTCAAAGAACTTCGGCGGAAGGAAACCAATCGGCAAACGCCCCCAACCCAAAGGACAAAAACTCTCAGACCTTGAAATCTGGACGCTGGCTATGGTTCTGGGTAGGTATGAGCGGTATTGCAATGGTGTCAGCAACAGCGGGGGCACTGTTAGCGGTTTCTTTAACAAGTACACCGTTGCAGCAAGCCGACCTCAGTCCCCAAGAAGAAGCAGTCTTTGATGGCGATCGCATCTCTGGCGGTGGGTTAAGATTTTCAGAATTAACTCGTCCTGTGAATATCTTACTTATGGGGATGAGTGTACTACCGCCAGATGTCCAAAATCCTCCCACAGAAACTAAAAATCTCAGATACCTGCCTCAGGTAAATTCCTTTGATGGTCTTGCCGATGTCATGCTTTTGATGAAATTTGATCCAGAGACCAAAAAAGTAACTATGCTCTCTGTTCCCAGAGATACCCGTACAGAAATCGAGGGGCATGGAATCAGAAAAATCAATTCAGCTAATGTTGAAGGTGGCCCAGCTTTGACTGCCAAAACTGTGAGTAACGTTTTGGGCGGCGTGGGAATTGACCGCTATATCCGAATTAATGTTTTGGGTGTGGGTAAACTAATTGATGCTTTAGGTGGGGTGACAGTTTACGTCCCCAAAGATATGAAGTACCAAGATGATTCCCAGCACCTGTATATCAATTTAAAGGCAGGCAAGCAGCATCTCAACGGTGACCAGGCACTGCAATTACTGCGCTATCGCCATGATGAACTGGGAGATATCGGTCGGATTCAGCGGCAGCAAATAGTGATTCGTGCTTTAATTGACCAGACCCTCAACCCTGTAACGGTAGCGCAATTACCTAAAATTCTCAACGTCGTTAAAGAAAATATTGATACCAACTTAACAGTTGAGGAGTTAGTAGCGCTGGTGGGTTTTGGAGTACGAATTAATCGCTCCAATATGGAAATGTTATTGCTGCCAGGTCGCTTTAGCGAGAAGAACGAATATGATGCTAGCTATTGGATACCTAATAAAAATGGTATTGCCAAGTTGATGGCACAACACTTTGGCTTGGAATCACCAATTGAACAGCAGGAGACTGAGCCAAGTTCTTTACGAGTAGCAATTCAAGATAGCACAGGTGGCGATCGCTCTAATCTTCGACCTTTGCTGAGAGCCTTAGAAAAAGCTGGCTATCGCAATATTTTTATATCTAAACCTTGGAGTGAACCTTTAGACGTAACTAATATTATTGCCCAAAAAGGAGATGGTACAAGCGCTGAATCAATTCGCAATGCTTTGGGATTTGGAGATGTGCGGATAGAAAGCACTGGTAATATTGACTCAGATATCAGTATCCAAGTAGGTAAAGATTGGTTGCAACAAAAAGCTATCTTTGAACAGTCTCCCTAAACCTAGAATTATGTAACTAGGAGTTACGCACTGTAGAAATTAACCATAATCTGTGTTAGTCAAATGCAGGTTTCAGGTTTTTGATACAACTTTGATTTGGTAGCATATTTAATGTTTTGAGTTTTTAAACTATAGACTTCTTGCATAAATCAAAAAAAAGAACCCCACCCCGTCTTTGACTGGCGTCAAAGTCTCCCCTCCTCCGCTGGCGGTGAGGGGCTAGGGGTGGGGTGTTCGGGGACTTTTGCAAGAGGTCTTATGTTTAAAAGCTCAAAAATCTTATAGTACATCTGTATGATGCGTAAGTCCTAAGAACAAACCACAATAGCATTAACACCTACTTATTGACAAGTTTTTCAGCTTAGACGCTCTGCGGCTTGCTGAAGGCATCGCTTTGATCATTGGAAAATTAATTATGATTCTTGTTTTTATACATCAATCAAGGTTTTTGTCAATACTAATTTAGATGCGCTTACCCTGGAATATTTTTGCCAAAATCATATTATTTTCGTGCTTTTGCCCTTTGGGCAAAAGCGGCAACTGGGCATTTTATTACTTGTATAGAACCTATTTGGATTTGGGGCATATCCATAGCCTTTCAGGAATAGCTTTAAGTGCAATTTTAATGTACAGTTAAATTTATACAGTCAATTACAGGCAGGAAATAGGAAGCATTATGCTCAAATATTTGGTAAAAGTTTGGTATATCCTGAAAGGCTCTAGAAGAAGGCTTCCGGTGCTAATGTTCATGTTCTGCCTATCATCTATGTTAGAAGCCCTTGGTATTGGCCTTATAGGACCATTCCTAAGCATAGCGTCTCAGCCAGACAAAATACATAAAATTGGTGTTTTAGACTGGGTTTATAGGCAGTTAGATTTGCAATCTAATAACCAATTTATTGCTTTATTAGGTATAGCAATTGCTAGTGTGTTTTGTATTAAATCCTTGCTATACTTTCTTAGCCAAACCTACATTTATAAATTTTGCTTTAATCAAAAAGGAAATCTCGTTTCAAGGTTATTTGCTGCATACATCATGGTTCCATATACATACTATTTACGTACTAATACTGCAAATATAATTAAAAATATTACTTATGAAACCATGATGTTTAATTCTACCACTTTGCTTCCACTTACGGGAGCTGTGGCTAATCTTACTGTTATTTGCATACTGCTAGTATTATTGGCTAACACAGCACCAACACTATTAATTATGATCCTAGCAGTTTTGCTGCCTACATTTTGGTTTTTCTTTCATTTTAAAAACAAAATAAAAGAATGGGGAAAAGCAGCCTCAGAATCTAACAAGGAAATCATTCGTGTCGTTAACCAAGGGTTAGGTGGCTTAAAAGAAACTCGTATCATTGGCTGTGAAGCTTTTTTTCAACAAGAGATGCAGCAACAGATTGAAATCAATGAAGATGCAGCAACTAAATTTAATAGTTTTAATATCGTGCCTCGCATCTTAATTGAGACTCTTTTAATTGTATTTACTTTGTTATTTATCTCGGTTTCTCAACTCTTGTTTCAAACAAACATCCAAGACATCACTTCGGTGATGGCTGTCTTTGCAGTAGCTTCAATACGCTTGATTCCTGCAGTCAGTCAAACTGTACAAGCGATGGGTCAGATACAAAATGGCCGTCATTGCGTTGATGTTTTATACTCAGATTTGAAGGAAATAGAAAAACAAGAAATAACTAAATATACACAATCATCTACTAGTTTAGAGCAAAAGCAATTATCTAATTTTGAATCTAACATAAATACAAAAATTGCTTTTTCAAATCAGATTGAACTGAAAGATATTGTTTATTATTATCCTAATGCATCAGAAGCAGCATTAAATAACATTAATTTAACAATTCCAAGGGGTAAATCAATTGCTTTAATAGGCAAATCTGGAGCTGGTAAGACTACATTAGTAGATGTATTATTGGGTCTTCTATCTCTTAGTAGCGGAGATATCAAAGTTGATGATGTCTCTATATACAATAATATTCGTTCTTGGCAGAATATGATTGGATATATTCCTCAGTCTATTTTCCTACTAGATGACACAATTGAGAGGAACATTGCTTTTGGTGTCTCAGATTCACTAATTGATTCACAAAGATTGCAAAAGGCAATTCAAGCTGCTCAGCTTGAAGAGCTGGTTTTACAACTACCAAATGGTATTAAAACTTCTGTTGGTGAGCGCGGTGTCAGGTTATCTGGTGGACAGCGTCAGCGGATAGGGATAGCTCGAGCCCTTTACCATGAAAGGGAAATTTTAGTGCTAGATGAGGCTACTTCTGCATTAGATAATGAGACAGAAGGTATGGTTACACAAGCAATACGAGCGCTGTCTGGTACAAAAACAATAATTATTATTGCTCATAGACTTTCGACTATTGAACATTGCGATTGCATCTATTTGTTAAAAGGAGGTCGCGTCATTAAGTCAGGCAGCTACGAGGAAGTAGTAGTTTCAGGAGGCGTTGCTTAATAGAGGGATGAAATTGAGAGGACGTCTCTTAAGTAATGGGCGAATGTACTAATACTGTTGTTAAAAGGGAACAGGTGAGACCAGTCCCCGTCTTGGCTTCTGCCGAGATGGGGAACTGGCGATCTTCGTAGCAGTAGTGAGTCTTCTCCCAAGGGGAGACGCTACGCTTTCCTAGCGTCAGCCGAATGGGAACGGGGAATAGGGAATAGGGAAAAATTACCGCTGCAACGAGTAAATTTCAGTGCATTTGAATTTTTTTGCTTAAACGCTTGTAAATCAGAGCCTTTTAGCGAATCAAACAGACCTGCTGGTTAGGGAAGAGTATACTTCATCCACATGAAAAGCGCTGTAAAAACGCAAAGTAAAAAGGTAAATTAGATCACATTTGCACTAAATGGAATATTTTTTACTGTTGTTGAGTCAGCAGGACTTTCTATGTGAAAGCCCATTTATTTAACTATTTAATCGATACTGAGAGGTAAGGATGCTTTAAAGCATCAAAAATATGATTTTTCAATAAATTATTTTCACTAATGACTTGTGTTCTGCCCACTGGTAAAACAGGTATGTCACCTAAAAATGCAGCCCATACCCCAAAAGTAGATGGGGGTGTCATAACGATATCACACATTGATAACTCAGCAATATTTTCTACATAATGTCCTTTACCAACGGCAAAGCCAGTAGCAAAGTAAACGTTTAAATCTTGAAATTTAGAAGAATCTTGCTTATCGTCAGATGCGACTACAAATGCTACATTTCTTGTTGCGCCAAACACTTCTTTGGCTTGCTTCATCCAGTTAATATATTCTTCTGTTTCAAAATAGTATTTGCCTTCAGACCATCCTCTGTAGTCTCCTTGCCTAATCAATACTCCAATTAGAAAATCATACTGTTTTCTTAAATTTTGTATAAATTTCTGGGCAACTTGAGTGTAAGTTGAATTGAACATCAATCCTTCCCTGATCTTATCCTGGTGCTTTTCAACTAATGCCCAACTTCTAAAACCCCATCCTGTCACAAGAGTTGTATTAGCTTGGTAAAATAGACGAATATCATTGGGGTAAGCTAAATCTAGACTATCGATTCTGTGTCCAACTAAATCTGGTGGGTTAATATATCCGACTAATAAAGCCGAAATCCCTAAATTTTTAGCAAAAGTATACAAAATTCTGGTAGTGGTGGCTTTTTGTATGTGTGATACTTTAGGTAGTTTGATATTGAGTAAATAGTTCATCCATCGGAAAGATTTCCATCGTTTATGATGAGTAGGGTAGATACAAATTGGCTGTTTTGATGTATTTTCTAACAAACGACGATATGGAGTGAAAGATAAGTTAATAAAATCAAAATCATCAGGATGCTCAAACAAAAATGCCATAAAGTGAGCTTGAACGAAGAGTTGGTTAGCAAACCTACCTCCAAAATGAGTATAAATTAAGAGTCTTTTTTTTTGTATCATAATGAGAAACCAAAGGATTACAATTTTGCTAGAGTTTTCCCCACAAGTGATTTATACCATAAATTAATCGTAAATCACTATACAACAACGAAGTTCACGTAGGTGGACTTCGTTGTTGTAGAATAGCGAATTCTCTGAGACTGTTGACGAATTGATAGAGGGTCTAACACATCAGCCCCAATACATCTTAATTTCTTTAATTTCAGTGCGTTGAAATACAGTTTAGCTATGAGCTAGTAATTGATTATGGGACTTAAAAACAAAGCAAAGCTTTGGTTTTAGGGGTGGGAAGTTTAATCCATCGTAAATTGACCAACAGTCTCATTCTATTCGCTCAATGATCGCTCTTTTATCACTCTGGGAAAATAAAAATCTCAGGGAAGTTTTAAACATTAGACAGCAATTGGGTTTGGAGCTTTCTTTTCTAACATTATTGTCATAATCACGTTTTTGGCGTGAAAGTCTTGCCTAGCAAGGCTTATATTTTTCCTCTGGTGAGAGTGATGAAACAGAGTGATACCATGTCCGCGCTTATTACTTACGATAAGTCCGCAGCGAAGGTAACGAAGTAAAGCGAAGCAATCGCAAAGGTTTTGGGATTACTTGACTTCGCTATTGCTCCGTTCGCTGCCGACAATTAATCAAACCGGACATGATATGATTTCTAAATTTCTCACGAATAAGTAGAAAACGCTCAGGCATACTTACTCTGCTAACTTTAGTTTCGGTTTACGTCTCCTTACAGTTGCATTGAGCCGTACTTTTTGAGATTCTGCCTGGGCTTGTCGCTGTTTATGCCTATCTGTTGCTTATTTGACTAACAAGAGAAATTGCCCATAACTTATTCCTAATATTTGCTTGGTACGGTCTGGATATTTATAAATATAATGAAGTCTAATGAAGTGGATTTTTCATTATGGTAGACCAACAGTAGATGCTCAAATCTGCATACTAGCGTTTTTTGTACCCAAATTTATATTTCGGACAGGTCTATTACATAATAATTAAACAAAAAGGCGTAAGTACTGTCCTCACGCCTTTTTATTAGTCATTTCTTGATATCTCATTGATTAATCTTTCATTATCTACCAACTATCGGCTGTACCTTTTTTATAAGGTTCGCCTGTAAATGGTTGTACCCCAATATTAGGATAAGCATCATCATTAGGGCCAAAAATCCGCATTGCAGCTTCAGAAATATATTGCGTTATGTTACCAAGCATTTTGGTAATAGACATGACATTAGGCTCCTTTTTTTAAGTCCCTATTAACTGTGATGTCTCTACTTTAGTTCCAATTTTCTCTCCTAGCTTTAATCCTCAATATATTGAGAATTTATGCAATGATTGTTCAGATATGTTTGCAATACTTTAGCTTATCGCCAACCAAACTTTTCTCTTTGATTCTCATTATAAATGAGCTATTGCAAGAAGGCGGGGGGAGCGGGGGAGCAGGGGGGATGAAGGAGATAGTTCTTAACTCCTAACTCCTAACTCCTAACTCGGCACTTGAACAGGCTGGTATTTTTCTATCTTAGATAATTAATAAAATTACTATTAATAATAATTAAATTATTGCACAAATTACTGTTAAAATACTCTCCTTATAGTGTTTATCCACTATGTATAGACTAAATTTCTAAATAGTTGACATTATTTATGGTAGATTTTACCATAATAAGAGAAGCATTCTTAAAAGGACGCTCTTGCATGACAACTTCCTCAGACTTGGACAGCCACCAAAACCAAGAAATGAACCTCTCTGCGGCTGATTACAGCCTGCTGACCGACCTTTACCAGTTGACAATGGCAGCTTGTTACACAGGTGAAGGTGTAGAACAACGATGGGCAAGCTTTGAGTTATTTGTCAGGCGATCGCCAGAGGGTTTTGGCTATTTGATCGCTATGGGTCTAGCGCAGGCGTTGTCATATTTAGAAAAATTTCGCTTTAGTGCCTCTGGGATAGCAGGTTTACAAGCTACAGGAATTTTTGCTGAGGCTAGCGATCGCTTTTGGTCACTTTTAGCTGAGGGAAAGTTTACTGGGGATGTTTGGGCAGTACCGGAAGGAACAGCTGTGTTTGCCAATGAGCCAATATTGCGCGTAGAAGCACCCCTCTGGCAAGCACAATTAGTAGAAACTTATTTATTGAATACGCTGAATTACCAAACTTTGATAGCTACAAAGGCAGCACGCCTACGCGATGTAGCGGGAGAACAAGCAACGCTTTTAGAATTTGGTACAAGAAGGGCATTTAGCCCCCAAGCCTCTTTGTGGGCGGCGAGGGCAGCATTAGCAGGTGGGTTGGATGCCACTTCTAATGTGTTAGCAGCGCTACAACTGGGACAACAGCCAAGTGGTACGATGGCTCACGCTTTAGTGATGGCACTGTCAGCAATGGAAGGAAGTGAAGACCAAGCTTTTAGCGCATTTCACCGTTATTTTCCAGGTGCGCCATTGCTGATTGATACTTACGATACCATCGCGGCGGCTGGGCGGTTGGCTGAGAAAGTCAATTCAGGGGAAACGCAATTAACTGGGGTGAGGTTAGATTCTGGGGATTTGGTTAGTTTGTCCAAACAAGTGCGATCGCTACTTCCTGGTGTGTCAATTTTCGCTAGTGGCGACTTGGATGAATGGGAAATTGCCAGACTCAAAGCTGCTGGTGCAGAAATTGATGGCTATGGATTAGGAACCCGATTAGTTACAGGTTCACCTGTAAATGGAGTCTACAAACTTGTAGAAATCGATGGCATCCCAGTCATGAAAAAATCAAGTGGTAAGTTGACTTATCCAGGGCGTAAGCAGATTTTTCGGTCGTTTGCAGCAGGTAAGGTAAAAGCTGACAGATTGGGGTTAGTTACAGAAAGCCCTGTGGGTGAAGAAGCTTTGTTACAGGTGGTGATGAAACAGGGTGAACGAGTGCAACCGTCAGAAAGTTTAGCAACAATTCGCCAACGTACTGCCGCCTCGGTTGCAAGTTTGCCAGAGGAGACACGGCGTTTGGATCATCCTGTTTCTGTGCAGGTGAAGATTTCGGCGGCGCTGCAAGAGTTGACTGAAGAGACAGAGAAACGAACCACAAAAGCGCAGACAATATAGAGGTGAATTATGAAACTAAATCAGGAAAGGAACTATTGATTAAATAATAGATGAAGTACTGAAAATAGCGGTTATCAAAAAAAATTCAATCTATCTTCTTGACGAATTAGTAATTATACCAATTTCAAAGATGATGACGACAGATTGATTTACAAAATTCAAACGTCCAATCCAAAATCTCAAAAGATATTATTATGAGAATTGCTTTATTTGGTACTAGTGCCGATCCACCAACTACAGGACACCAGGAGATTTTAAGGTGGTTATCTGAGCGTTATGATTGGGTGGCAGTTTGGGCAGCAGATAACCCATTTAAATCGCATCAAACACCTTTAGAACATCGGGCGGCAATGCTGCGACTGTTGATTGCAAATATGGATGCACCACTACAAAACATTGCCGTGGAACAAGAATTGAGTAGTTGGAAAACACTGGAAACGGTGGCAAAAGCGAAAGCACATTGGGGAAAAGATACTGAGTATAGGTTGGTAATTGGTTCAGATTTACTGACTCAACTACCGCGTTGGTATCGAGTTGAAGATTTGTTACAGCAAGTGCAACTATTGATTGTACCACGTCCAGGATATGCAATAGATGAGTCTAGCTTGGAGGCTGTGCAAAAGCTGGGAGGAAAAATTGCGATCGCCAGTCTGACTGGTTTAGATGTTTCCTCAACAGCGTATCGTGAACACGGAGATACCGAAGCCCTCACACCTCCTATTGTTGCCTATATTCATCGAGAGCATTTGTACAAATGCCAGGACGCAATCACAAAAAGATTCCAACTCCTCTAAATCAACAACCTTTGGCTGATTTCAAAGTTGGTGTTGATAATGTAATTTTTTCTGTAGACACCATACAGAATCGGCTGCTAGTTCTGTTAATAATGCGGCAGCAAGAACCATTTTTAAATTCTTGGAGTCTTCCCGGTACTTTAGTACGTGAAGGAGAGTCTTTAGAAGATGCTGCTTATCGGATCATGGCAGAAAAAATTAGAGTTAAAAATCTCTATTTAGAACAGTTGTATACATTTGGTGGCCCTAATCGTGACCCACGGGAAGCAAATGATAGTTATGCTGTGCGTTATCTATCAGTTAGTTACTTTGCCTTAGTTAGGTTTGAGGAAGCAGAATTGATTGCTGATGGTGTGACTGGTATCGCTTGGTATCCAGTCAAGCAAGTACCACAATTAGCTTTTGACCATAATGAAATTTTGGCTTATGGACACAGGCGTTTACGAAATAAGTTGGAATATAGCCCCGTAGCTTTTGAAGTCTTGCCGGAAACATTTACATTGAATGATTTATATCAGTTATACACCACAATTTTAGGGGAAAATTTTGCCGATTATTCTAATTTTCGAGCGCGTCTACTCAAATTAGGTTTTTTATGCGATACCGGAATAAAGGTATCACGCGGTGCCGGTCGTCCGGCTAGTTTATATAAGTTTGACGCTGAAGCTTTCGCCCCCCTTAAGGATAAACCTTTAGTGTTTATTTAAAAAAAGTCAAGAGTCAAAAGTCCAAAGTCCAAAGTAACTTATCTTGACGACTCTTGACTCTTGACCCTTGACTCTTGACCATTGACCATTGACTAAAAACAATGAAAATTGCGATCGCTCAAATTAATCCTACAATTGGTGACTTGCCAGGAAATGCCCAAAAAATTCTGGAAATAGCACAACAAGCAGCAGCCGAGGGTGCGCGTTTATTGTTAACGCCAGAACTTTCTTTGTGTGGTTATCCACCAAGAGATTTGTTACTCAATCCCACTTTTGTGGAAGCAATAGGCATCACTTTACAAGAATTGGCGAGAAATTTACCGCCAAAATTAGCTGTATTGGTGGGAATGGTTGAAGAAAATACCAAAGCACATCTTAATGGTGGAAAAACTTTATTTAACGGTATAGCTTTATTAGAATCAGGCAAAATCAAGCAAGTTTTTTATAAGCGTCTTTTGCCTACTTATGATGTATTTGACGAACACCGCTATTTTGAACCAGGGTTACAAGCTAATTATTTTACCCTAGATAATATCGATATTGGTGTAACTATTTGCGAAGATTTATGGAACGATGAGGAATTTTGGGGCAAACGTAGTTATGCAGTTAATCCCATTGCTGATTTGGCAATTTTGGGCGTAGATTTAATTGTGAATTTGTCTGCCTCACCTTACAGTGTCGGCAAGCAGCACTTTAGGGAGGAAATGCTGAAGCATAGTGCAGTACGTTTTCAAAAACCTTTGATTTATGCTAATCAGGTGGGGGGAAATGATGACTTAATTTTTGACGGTCGCAGTTTTGCCTTAAATCGCCAAGGTGAAATTATCTGTCGTGCTTGTGGTTTTGACAGCGATTTAGTCTTAGTTGAATTTGATGAAGTTCAGCAGGATTTGCAATTAAGTTCTATAGCACCAGAGTATGAAACAGAAGATGAAGAAATTTGGCAGGCTTTAGTTTTGGGAGTAAAAGATTATGCCTACAAGTGCCGCTTTTCTAAAGTAGTGCTAGGTTTAAGTGGAGGAATTGATTCTGCATTAGTAGCTGCGATCGCTGCTGCTGCACTCGGTAAAGAAAATGTCCTCGGTGTCCTCATGCCTTCTCCTTACAGTTCAGAACATTCTGTTAGCGATGCTTTAGCATTAGGCGAAAATTTGGGTATCCAAACTAATATCTTACCCATAGGGGAATTAATGCAAGGCTTTGATAATTCCCTTGCTGAATTGTTTGCAGGAACTGAGTTTGGTATCGCTGAAGAAAATATTCAGTCCCGAATTCGCGGTAACTTATTGATGGCGATCGCTAATAAATTTGGCTATCTGTTGTTATCTACTGGTAACAAGTCAGAAATGGCTGTGGGTTACTGTACCCTCTATGGTGATATGAATGGTGGGTTAGCAGTAATTGCCGATGTCCCCAAAACCCGCGTTTATGCACTTTGCCATTGGTTAAATCGCAATGATGAAATTATCCCGCAAAATGTCCTCACCAAACCACCCAGTGCTGAACTCAAACCAGGTCAAGTTGACCAAGATTCTCTACCACCCTACGAGATTTTAGACGACATCTTGCAACGCCTGATTCACAACCACCAATCAGCTGCACAGATAGTCGATGCAGGTCACGACGCAGCGATTGTTAACCGAGTCATCCAAATGGTAGCGCGTGCTGAATTTAAGCGGCGACAAGCACCCCCCGGGTTAAAAATTACCGATCGCGCTTTTGGTACTGGCTGGCGAATGCCAATTGCTAGTAAGTGGGTTGGTGTCAAAAATGCTTATCAAACTGTCAACGTCCCTACCCCTACCTTAAAATAGTTATTTGTCAGTTGTCAGTGGCAGTTGGCAGCGGGTAAAACAATTGATACTTTTATTAAGGGGTTGGGGAAGTATGAGTAGATAGATATCATTTAGAGGGTTGCATAAATGGAGTGGAAAGAATGGCAGGGTTTACTCTTTAAACAGAGAGACTTGTTACCCTCCTTTTCAGGAATTTACGTAGTAATTGACGACAAGGATAATATTTGGTACGTCGGTTAAGCAGTTAACTTAAAATCCCGATGGAGTGGGCGCGGGCATCATAGATATGCTCAGTTGAGTAGGTCAAATGGTAAGCGAAACTATAAAATATTTTGGAAGGCTTGCCCATCTCATCAGCTAGACCAGATGGAACGGTACTACATCAACCTTTTTCAACCCTCAATTAACAATACAAAGGTTAAAAAGTACTCTCCAGGCAAACCACAATTAAAAATTGAAACCAGTCATGACAATAGTACCTCTAAATATATCTACTTCCGTGGTGACATCAAATGCTATCAGGAGATATCTGAGTATGTAGGAATATTTCCCTGTACATCCGAAGATGAACACAATGTACCGATTGAAAAGTTGCAGGTAGTGAATCGTGGGTATGCCCTAGAGATCGCAATTAAGTATGAAGTTAATGGCAAATCAAAAACAACAAAGCTTTTATGTAGTATCCATAAACTTAATGTTGCCTTTCACAACTTGAGGGGTAAATCCTATAGAGGAGGCAAGATAGTTTTAGTATGGCAACCTCGACGAGTATACTATCGCTACTAGCTCTACGTCCATGACCAGAGAAATATCATAAGGAAAAAAATATCCCACTATTCACAGTCATCAGTCATCAGTAGGGGCGGGTTGATGAATATTGTCACTTGATAGCGCGAGGATATTTGTGAACCCGCCCCTACTTCAACCGGGATAATTTATTTCTTGGAGTTCCCTTATGCAAGCATCATTGCCTTTAAGTTAAATATACTGACACAATCAACTCCGTATAGGAGCTTGTTAACCATTCAATTTAATGACACCTTGATTTACTAAATATTCAAGCTTGTCATTGTGCTGTATTTGCTCACGCACTAACCTGATCTGCTCGTGGGTAAGAATGTGTAATCCCGGACGGATAACATAATCTTTAATGATGATGGTTTGCGGCTGCTGGCTATCGGTACGATTGTAGGTGATTGAAGGCATATTTGCAAAATTTAAGAACAATGGGTCTCAAATAGTTTCACTTTTATTTTTAGTACAGTTTTATACAAGTTCTTAACCAGAATGGAGTTAGCAATACCCAGCAGTCAAGAAACTAATAATTTGAGCGCTTACCGATATTTAAAACTGTATCAATAGGTAGTGAAACCTAAAATGCTTAGAGTCTGTAATCAGAGATAGAAGATTCCCTAATTTGATATTCCCTTAATGCTCCACTAGAAATAACAGTTCTTCCATCTGTTTTCAATGTAGAGATTTGTCCTTTCTGCATAGCTAGATACAAAACGCTCTGACTCACGCCTAAACGCCTTGCCGCCTCCGCCAGAGAAATACCTTGCCTTTGCATAATGAAGTCGCTTTCCTTGCAATCTTGATTTAGATTGCTATCTAAGGAAATGCTAACAGAGTATTAAAAAATATTAACAAATGTCTTATCAATAAAGCTAATATATGTAATAAGTCTTTTTTATAAAATTTCACTTTTCTCCGCGCACTCCAGTTCATGGTAGTTGTCGAGAGGCAAATTTCGAGTGTTGATTGCTGTCTAGAACATACCTCTCAAAAAGCTAACTTTTCACTCTAATAAGTTAGTGGGGATTGGGTGATGGGCTTTGAATATCTGGCGAAATGAAGTGAGAACCGCTATAGAAAACTATGAAATGCTGATTGCTACTTATAAGTGAGTAGCAACCACCAAAGTATTCCACAGCTGGCAAAAATTGAGGAAGGGTGAGCCGCAACCCACCCTATCACATTAGATTATTTACTTGGCAGTGCTTTCAGCAACTGTAGCAATCATTTTCGCAGCATTTTCTTCGCTTTCGAGAATACCGAATTCAATCAACAACTCTTCTAGCTCTTCCATTTCAATGGGTGTAGGAATGCTGAGATTCTTGTTATTGACGATCTTATTAGCTAATGTTCGGTACTCGTTACCTTGAGCGCTGTCAGGTGCGTACTCGTTCACAGTCATCCGGCGCAACTCAGCATGTTGAACAATGTTGTCGCGAGGTACGTAGTGAATCATGTGGGTATTTAAGCGTTTTGCCAGAGTTTCAATTAGTTCGATTTCTCTGTCAACGTTCCGGCTGTTACAAATCAGACCAGCCAAACGCACACCACCTGTGTGTGCATACTTGAGAATACCGCGAGCGATGTTGTTAGCAGCGTACATCGCCATCATTTCACCAGATGTGACGATGTAGATTTCTTGTGCTTTATTTTCCCGAATAGGCATCGCGAAACCACCGCACACAACGTCGCCTAATACGTCATAAGATACAAAGTCAACATCTTGGTAAGCACCATTTTCTTCCAAAAAGTTGATAGCGGTGATAATACCCCGACCAGCGCAACCCACGCCAGGTTCTGGGCCACCAGACTCCACGCAACGAACGCCCCGGAAGCCGGTCAACATTACTTCTTCGAGTTCTAGGTCTTCTACGGCACCACGTTCAGCAGCCAAGTGAAGCACGGTAGTTTGAGCTTTACTGTGCAGCATCAAACGAGTGGAGTCAGCTTTAGGATCGCAACCTACAATTAGGATGCGTTGACCCATTTCTGCCATAGCTGCTAGGGTGTTTTGAGAGGTAGTAGACTTACCAATACCGCCTTTACCGTAGAAAGCTATTTGTCTGATTTTTTTATCAATAGCCATGATTTGTGTTTTCCTACAATTACTGTGTCAATGGGACTAAAGGTTTACCTGAGACTTAACGCTTGGTAGTGTTGGCAAATAGCACTTGCCGACGAACACACCGGGTAAAAATGGTAAGAGGTTGCATATATGAAAATTTGATTTGTGCTTAAGGAATATTTCTGGCAAGTACTATCAGCTATGCAGTCAGATAACTCTCCCATACTCCCCATAGGGTATGTTTGCTGGGGTTTCATATCAGGAGAAATATCTGTCTGTTGATGCTGACTGAAGCTTTAAAAAGCCTGACATAAGCATCAGCGGTTGTTGTAACTAAATCTCCATGGGTTGCTCAAGCCTTAAGAGTGGTTACAGTAGCAATTTCAATTTGCACAGGGTTTTTACCCTGAACCCAACCAACCAAAATTGCAATTCACTCTCAATGGAAATCGTCGTTACAACTTTCCTGATGTTGCTTATGTTATGGCTGCTTATAACTTCTAGTTGCGATCGCACCAGCCGATATCCTAAAATACCGAGCGATCGCTTGTTGGTATTTCTTACGGCTATTCCTTAAAAATCACTTAATCATATCGCTATTGATGCAGAGAAAAAATCCTCGATTAGAAGCTAATTTCTGCATTAGCAACCCCTAAAATTAGGGTTTGGGCAGTGTATTGGTGACTTTTGGCAATATGGTTAAATTCCTGAATTTTGGTGAACGGTATCTATTCTGCTTGAAGTTTCCATTTCCACAGTAAGCAACTGCTAGAACATAGTTAGAGTGATTAAAATAGTTAATCTCACTTGTACTAAGTTCAGTAACCGTTCTAATTTATTTCGGATTGCCAGGCTGTACTAAGAGTCTTTCTCCCTAGACTCTAAGAGTAATGGTATCTGGCAGTTAAACTATCTAGGCTAGCCAAGTTTTACTGACTATTACCTAAGCAAGCTACGGGTGACTTTAAGTTCTAACTAAGGTGCTGATCTTGCTTATCTGGCTTTTATTTATCGTTATAAAAAGCATAACGATATTGAAGCGGACTTACCAGAGCAAAAGGACTTGATCGAATTTACCTCAATCTTTGTCTTGAAGTCTTTTTGCATTCTTACTTTTTTGATTCCTCTTTTCAAATTAACATACATTTACTAATTTAGCGACCCAGAGTAAAAATATTTTTTTATTGACCAGAATTTTCCCCTGAGTATATTTAATACTATTGATTAAATCTCATTTTGCAAATTTTATTAGCTTTGGACAATACATAAAGCTACGAATTATAACAATTTTGAGTAGTGAAAAGCTTTCTGTACAATTGCTATCATCCAAACTCAAATCTGCACATGAGATGATTAACATATAGTAATAATATATACACAAAAAGCATAAAAAATAGGTGCGTATAGAAAAAATAACCTGGTAAAATCTGCAACTCACGCTTTAGAGAGATATTCTGTGGAGTGAGTGAATATCGTGTTAAGGTTGAATATGAGAATGAAATTCGGACACAAATGTTGTTTTTAGTATTAACAAGCTTTTAGTTTTTTTATTGACAGGCTTGTCTCCGAAATTTAAATCTCTACATACTTTTAATTTTGGAGATAATTTATGTCACTTTACGTAGGTAACCTCTCTTATGAAGTTACACAAGAGACTCTAAAAGCCGTTTTTGCAGAATATGGTTCTATAAAGCAGGTTTCGCTACCTACTGACCGTGAAACAGGTCGTGTGCGTGGCTTTGCTTTTGTAGAAATGGGTTCAGATGCTGAAGAAGCATCTGCTATCGAGGCTCTTGATGGTGCTGAGTGGATGGGACGTAACCTGAAAGTGAACAAAGCTAGACCCAGAGAAGACAGACGTTCGTTTGGTGGGAACCAAAGCAACTATGGTGTTCAGAACCGATACTAAACTTTGAACTCACTAATTTATACTCTAAAGTCTTAAGGGCAGACTCATTGTCTGCCTTTTTTTCTCAGATTTCCTGTATGATTTAACACTAACCATTACTAATCAAATAAGGACATGGAATGGCCCAAATACTAGTAGACAATAATGAAGGAATTGAATCAGCCTTGCGTCGTTTTAAGCGAAAAGTTTCTCAGGCAGGTATTTTTCCAGATATGAAGAAGCATCGTCATTTTGAAACACCAGAGCAAAAACGCAAACGCAAGGAAGTTGCGAGGCACAGACAGAGTAAGAAAAATTTTCGCAAGTGAGTCCAAGCATGTGCATCATCACTCTAACGTTGTAACTACTTCAAAAGCAGATTTAAAACTGGAAGTTCTCTTAGTTTGAGTTAATTTTAAATTGCGTGTTTACACAAGTAAATCTTCAGGATTCATGTGGATGAATCTTATATTTTAGTTAGGTAAAATTAGGGTAATAATTTACATTTTTATATCTTGCACTTACCCTATATACCGCCATAAAATAAATTCTCTTGCTAAGAGCACAAGTCCGTTCCAACGGAATCAAACACTTTCTTAGTCACATTTATATGATTTGAGCTAAAAGCCTGTGAAATTTATTTTTTGGAAGGTCAAAAAGCTGGTGCTAGATATGAGCATTCCTACAGTCTCTTATTGACTTAAGTATGTTTTAACTTTCTAAAGTATGTTATTATTAGCTTGTTGAGAAATATTTTTGGTCAAGTAATTGACTAGATAAACGCCTCTCCAAATCTAAATCTCTACGTCCTTGCAATTGGGAGATATTTTATGTCAGTTTATATTGGTAATCTATCCCATGAAATTGAAGATGAGGACATCAGACAGGTGTTTTTAAAATATGGATCTATTAGAAGAATTCTAGTCTCTACAAACCAAAAAAATGGTGCAAAGAGGGGATTTGCAGTTGTAGAAATGGAAACAGATACCGAAGAGGTAGCAGCAATTCATGCATTAAGAGGTATTGAATGGATGGGTTATAGCCTCAAAGTTAATAGAGCTAAGACCATAGCAGATGTAGCTTAGTCATACCATTTTTAGTGCATATGTTATGCTGAAGCGTTTGAAGTTTCATCGAGGTTATACACATTTTTACTGCTGGAAACTTAACCACGATGAAAACATGAAAACATACGTTTAAGAATTCCCAGCAATTCATCGATTAACATATTAAAAAGCTTTGCACTACACTTGCTCAGCTACGCTACTAGTAGCAAGTTTTAAACCACCATACTAACAAAAGTGTTAAATGCTTTTCTTTTTGCCTTAAAAAATATCTCACAAACTACACTGTGATTTACTCAAGCAGAATGTTGAGACTTTAACTATTTACTCAAGTAGGAGAACGTTGATGTCGAAGGAAAAAAAAGGTAATCGAGAATCTAAAAAACCCAAAAAAGACCCCAACAAAAAAAAGGATAAAAAAGATCCAAATAGATATGATGGTTTAGCTCAATAAATGTAGCAGAATATAACTCTTGCATTGCTCTAAATTGCCAATAAGTACCAAGACAAAGTTATTACAAAACACGCTTCTAATCAAATTAGGCTGACGTTACAGACAACGCTTCAACAAAGGATATTTACTTATGTCAGAATTGAAAGTTTCTAAGTCTATTGTTTCTAATGATCGTAAGGGTGTACGTTTTGGGTTCACTCCTGAGAGTGAAAGTTGGAACGGTCGCTTTGCAATGATTGGCTTTATCTCAATTATTTTGATTGAAGCTTTTTCTGGGCAAGGATTCCTCCATTTCTGGGGTATCTTGTGAACTACCTACACTGACCTTTCGGTACAGTGTAGGCTTCCCAATTCAACAGGGATTGCCTCGACCTTCGTAGATTTTTTACGTCCTGAAGACTTTGGTCTTACATCCCCTCCAAGGGCAGAAGAGCTAGTTCCTAACTCTCTTACGAGTTCGCCAGTTACTTCACTTGGGGAGACCCCTCTGAGCGACTGGCTCACCAAAATTCGCAATCCTTCATTTCTAATATTTATTGCAGCGTTGATGTCTCTATCATGCTGTTTGTTGCAGTGAGGGCAGTCTACAAATCTTACACCCAATGAATCATAACCTTTTTGCAGCATTGGGATTGGTAGTAGAGTCTCGCTACAAAGTTGAGAAGATGGAAAGAAACGACCTATTTCAAGATAAGTATGACCAAATTTCTCGGCTTTGTATTTGAGCATGGTTTGAAACATCCCCCATCCCTGGTCACTGATAGCTTTTGCTAAGTTAGGGGGAATTTATCAAGGAATTAGGCGGGATTGGTTGTATTGGTATGATGCACAAAAAGTTAGATATCTGTCACCAGAAGAACGCGCTAGTGCTGCTGAACAAAGGGCTACCTCAGCAGAACAACACGCTCAAAGGTTAGCAGAAGAATTGCGAAAGTTGGGGATAAATCCTGATACTCTGAGGTGAGTGTAGAGATGGCGTTTAGTATATTGCAATGCTTTTGTCATCATTAATAGCTACAGTAATAATCAACATCTAAATTCTCCTCTTTTTTCCTCACCCAATAACGAAATGATTTCAATAAAGCAATTTCACCCATGTTTTTGCTCTGCTGAATAAATCTCTTAATTTCATTTACCGAAACTAAAGGAAAAGCAACACTAAACTCACATTCAAGATATTGCCCTTCTACTAAGTGGTAAAATTTTAAATCTTCTCCGTTATATCTCCAAAGTTCAGGTACATCCAACGCTGAATAAATCCCAAATTTGTTAACTGAACTGTTGGTAATGTCAATTTCAATTGCTAAATCAGGCGGCGGGTCAGTTTCTAAATCTAAAGTTTCTTTACCTCTGATAGCTAGTTCATTTTGGATATAGTAACAAGCATCTGGTTCTATTCCCCGTTTAGCTAATTTACGCTTTAATGTTGTGGAACCAGCACTTATAATTTGAATATCTAATTCTTCAGCTAAAACTAAAATAAATCGTTCAATTTGAATTTTGGGGTTTTCATGTTCAAAAAGTGGTGTCATTATTTCTAAAGTGCCACAGTCATAAGCAAACCGAGAACCTCTATCCTCACCTGTATCTCTCAGCAAAGCCTCAAAGGTTTCCCAGCTAATGTTATGTAGCACTGTTCTTTGTTCGGCTGGTGTTAACTGTATAAGCATATTAAAATACTTCTGAGGTCAAAATACTAGATAAAATTCCTAAAATTTTACCTATATTATTAATATAATATTCGCCTAAGTCAATCTCAACGGCTTGATCAAATAGCTTGAGAAACTTCCAGTTAGTTCCAGTGGTGACAGTACCATAAATTGTCTGAATGTTATTTCCCTCGCGTTCATTAAATAGTCTCGCTGCTACCATCTCAGCTACACACTGACCTAATCCTGCATTGATGTTTTCTTTTTTAGCTTCTACAATTGTCACTACTGGTGCATTAATAACTAGTAATTCTGGTGAACGACTAATAATAAAATCGCAGTTGCCATTTAAGCCTTGCGCTGGTTCAACAGTAAAGTCAATACCAGAAAATAGACTTACTTGATTATTCAAATATTTTCTAACAGCGATTAAAATTGGTGCAATAATCATTTCAGAACGTGATTTTTCAGTATTACTAGCAAGTGCTAAAGGTACATTTTCCTTTAATGTTTCTGCTAGGTAATTAGGACATTCTACTTCAGTTATGGATGCAAATATATCAATTTTATCAACAATACTTAGACTAAAAGTTTTTCTCACTTTGTCTAAACTGAAGTCACTGTAAGACACTTGAGTGCCTCCTGTAAATAATCGACATAAATAAATTGTGCCAATTATCAGCAGTAATTGTTACTGACAATTGGCACAATTAGTATCGAATCTTGTCTACTTTTAACCAAAGATACCAGCAAAAAAGTCAAGGGTTTCCTTCAGTGCTTTGATAAAAGCATCAATTTCTTCACGGGTATTGTAGAAAGATAAACTAGCCCGTGCAGTTGCAGCAAGACCCAAATAGCGGTGTAATGGTTGAGTGCAGTGGTGCCCAGAACGAATGGCAACGCCTTCTTGATCTAATAATGTAGATAAGTCGTTAGCGTGGACTCCTGCGGCTGTGAATGTAGCTAAAGCGGCTCTACCTTCTCCTTGAGCATTTGGCTTGGGGCCGTAAATGCGAATTTGGGGAATTTGCTCTAGTTGTTGGAACAAATAAGCGGTTAATTCTGCTTCGTAGGCGTGGATTTTATCCATGCCAATACTACTAAGATAATCTACCGCTGCACCAAGAGCGATCGCTTCCCCAATTGCAGGTGTACCGGCTTCAAATTTATGGGGTAATTCTGCATAGGTAGAATGGTCTAAATACACCTCAGCAATCATTTCACCACCACCGAAAAATGGCGGCATTGATTCTAGTAAATCTAACTTTCCATACAAAAATCCTATCCCTGTTGGGGCGCACATTTTGTGACCGGAAGCAACCAACCAATCACAATCTATTTGTTGCACATCAACCGGAAAATGGGGAACACTTTGACAAGCATCAACTAAGAATTTCGCACCGTATCTGTGAGCAATACTAGCAATTTCTTGCACTGGGTTAATACAACCCAAGGCATTAGAAATATGCACTACTGATACCAATTTTGTTTTCTCGGAAATCAGTTGTTTAAACTGTTCTAAATCAAAAGTTTCTTCAGGTGTCAGTTCTACAAATTTCAGAATTGCACCCGTTTTTTGGGCTACAAACTGCCAGGGAACTATATTACTGTGATGTTCCATCACCGACAGAATAATTTCATCTCCCGGCTGTAAATTATTCATTCCCCAGCTATAGGCAACTAAGTTAATTGCTTCACTCGCGTTGCGGGTGTAAACAATTTCTTGGCGCGATGCTGCATTGATGAATTTGGCAACTTTGTCTCGCGCTGCTTCATAAGCATCGGTAGCTTTAGCACTGAGAGTATGAGCGCCGCGATGGACATTGGCGTTATATTGCTCGTAGTAATCCCGCAAGGTATTTAATACGAACAAAGGTTTTTGTGAGGTAGCAGCATTATCCAGATAAACTAAAGTTTTGCCGTTGACTTCCTGATGTAAGATTGGGAAGTCAGCGCGAACTTGATCAGCAAGGGTTTTGGTAGAGGTGAAAGTCATTGGTAGTTAGTCAGTTGTCAGTTGTCAGTTGTCAGTTGTTAGGGACTTCAGATTTGTGACTGTATTTAACAGGTTTTCTTGCAAGGAGGGTATTGGTATTTTGGTGATGATTTCGGCGGCGAAAGCGTTAATTAATAATTTCCGAGCATCGTTTTGATTAATTCCCCGGCTTTGCAGATAGAATATTTCATCATCTTCCAATTGGCTGACAGTAGCACCGTGAGCGCATTTCACATTATCAGCAGTAATTTCCAATTGGGGTTTAGTATCTACTCTGGCTTTCGATGATAGCAGCAAATTGCGATTCAACTGCGCCGCATCCGTCAACTGCGCGGGTTTGGGCACAAAAACTTTGCCATTGAACACAGCATGAGCGCGATCGCCTACGATACACTTATGCAATTGCTTACTTGTACCATAAGGATAATTCAAAGCCAGGGCGCTGTGAGTATCCGCTACCTGTTTACCAGAAATCATCGTCAAACCATTGAGGATAGTTTCTGTTTGCTCACCAGTTTGCAAAATCTCTAAATTATGTCGTGACAGCTTCCCGCCTAGGGTAATGGCATTACAACTATATCGACTATCACGAGCTTGGCTTACAGCAGTCTTACCTATATGAAAATCAGCCAGATGTTCGCGTTGAATGCGAGTGTGATTTACCTGAGCATTTTCTCCCAGCCAAATTTCCGTTACTGCGTTAGTAAAGCCAACAAATTCTGGTGTGCTGTTTTCTGTAAAATCCCCTACATGGCCTGAAAAAGTTGTGTACTCTTCAACTAAAATTAAACTACTTCCAGCCTCAGCTACTACCAAACAACGCGGTAGAGAAAAAATTGAAGGTTCAGCCACAGTTATAAACTGTAGATGAATTGGTGTTTCCACTTCCACATTTTTGGAAACCCACACTACTGCTACATCGTTTATACCAGCAGTATTAAGCGCAGTAAATACTTCTTGCGCTCCCTCAGCCTGAGCCAAATACTGTTTTACATGCTCACGCTCATCCGCTGACAAGTTAGCTAAATTACTCACTTTAACACCAGGTGGTAAATTAGCAATTGCAGATAAAGCAGGTGCAAATTTGCCATTAACAAACACTAAACGACTTTTTAGTGCTTCTGGCAGCGATAAAGGTGTGCCACTTGCATCAGATATTTGGTTTGGCTGAAATTTAAATTGTACTTGCCGCAAAGCTGACAAATCAGTAAATCGCCATTCTTCCTCGCGGGTAGTCGGAATAGTTGAGTGACGTACCCAATTTGCAGCGCGTTGGCGTAATTCCTGCAACCACCCCTCTGTTTGATGACTAGTTACCTGATTTAACAACCCAGCCAAATAAGCATCTCTATCTAACAAAACTGTATCCGAGTTGGGAATTGAACTAGGAGAAACTTGAATTGTCATTACACACCCACCTCAGCAGCTTCCAGCACCCAGTCATAACCACGAGACTCCAACTCTAGCGCCAGTTCCTTACCGCCGCTAGTGAGAATTCGCCCGTTTGCCATTACATGCACAAAGTCAGGCACAATATAGTTGAGTAACCGCTGGTAGTGGGTAATCATAATCGTGGCATTTTCTGCATTTGCTAATTGATTTACCCCATTTGCCACAATCTTCAGCGCATCAATATCTAAACCTGAATCTGTTTCATCCAGAATTGCCAACTTTGGTTCTAGTAGCGCCATTTGCAAAATCTCATTGCGCTTCTTCTCGCCACCAGAAAACCCTTCATTCAAACTGCGACTGAGGAAAGCAGGATTCATCTTCACCACTTCCAACTTTTCCTCAATCAAATCATCAAAATCAAAGGTATCTAATTCTTCTAAACCCTGCGCCTTGCGACGAGAATTATAAGCCACTCGCAAAAAATCTAAATTGCTGACACCAGGAATTTCCAAAGGATATTGAAACGCTAAAAATATACCACTTATTGCCCGTTCTTCCGGGTCTAATTCCAGCAGATTTTGCCCTTGGAAAATTACCTCACCGCCAGTCACCTCATACGCTGGATGTCCAGCCAACACCTTAGAGAAAGTACTCTTACCGGAACCATTTGGCCCCATAATTGCATGAATTTCACCCAAGCGTACCTCAAGATTCAGCCCCTTGAGAATCGGCGTGCCATCAACATTAGCTGTCAAATCTCTCACTGACAGCACAACTTCGCTATTTTCAATAATCATGTTCTCTCTCTCTTCTCTTCTTTCTTAGTGCCTTCGTGTCTTTGTGGTTCACCACCAAGACACTAAGACACAAAGGTAAATCTTCAACATTAACCAACGCTGCCTTCCAACTTCAGACTCAACAGCTTATCAGCTTCCACCGCGAATTCCATCGGCAGCTGATTAAACACATCTTTGCAGAAGCCACTAATCATCATGGAGATTGCATCTTCTGCCGAAATTCCCCGTTGAGCAAAGTAGAACAGTTGATCTTCCCCAATCTTGGAAGTGGACGCTTCATGTTCCACCTTGGCAGTATTATTCTGCACCTGAATGTAAGGAAAAGTATTGGCGTGGGCATTATCCCCAATCAGCATGGAATCGCATTGAGAATAGTTTCTCGCTCCTTGGGCTTTCGGGTTGACTTTCACCAAACCCCGGTAGCTGTTGCTAGAGTTACCAGCAGAGATTCCTTTAGAAATAATTGTGCTGCGAGTGTTCTTACCGACGTGAATCATTTTGGTGCCGGTATCGGCTTGCTGCATGTTATTTGTCAGCGCTACCGAGTAGAATTCACCTACAGAGTTATCACCTACCAATACGCAGCTAGGATACTTCCAAGTAATTGCGGAACCAGTTTCAACTTGAGTCCAGGAAATCTTAGAATTGACACCTTGGCACAAACCGCGCTTGGTAACGAAGTTGTAAATACCGCCTTTACCGTTGGCATCTCCGCCGTACCAGTTCTGCACGGTAGAGTATTTAATTTCCGCGTTGTCGAGGGCGACGAGTTCCACAACAGCGGCGTGCAGTTGGTTGCTGTCATACATTGGGGCGGTGCAACCTTCGAGGTAGGAAACATAACTACCTTCTTCAGCGACAATCAAAGTCCGCTCGAATTGTCCTGTATCGCCGGAGTTGATGCGGAAATAAGTAGACAGTTCCATCGGGCATTTCACGCCTTTAGGAATGTAGACGAAGGAACCATCGCTAAATACAGCGGAGTTAAGCGCAGCAAAGTAGTTGTCTGCTACGGGGACAACGCTACCAATGTACTTCCGCACTAATTCTGGGTGTTCCCGCAGTGCTTCGGAAATCGAGCAGAAAATCACGCCGTCTTTGGCTAGCTTTTCTTTAAATGTGGTGGCGACAGAAACGCTATCAAAAATTGCATCAACGGCGACGTTTGCCAATCGCTTCTGTTCAGACAGGGAAATACCCAGCTTCTCGAAGGTTTCTAGGAGGGTGGGATCAACTTCCTCCAAGCTGTTGAGTTTTTCTTTGTTTCGTTTCGGAGCTGAGTAATAAATGATATCTTGATAATTTATTGGCGGGTACTTGACATTGGGCCAAGTCGGTTCTGTCATTTTTTGCCACTGGCGATAAGCTTTGAGGCGAAACTCCAGCATAAATTCCGGCTCGTTCTTCTTGGCGGAGATTAAGCGAACAACGTCCTCGTCTAGTCCACGCGGAATAGTGTCGGCCTCAATATCGGTGACAAAGCCGTACTTGTAGGGTTGGTTGACTAAGGTTTTGACAGTGGCACTCATCGTTAATAATCTCTCGTGTTCAGTTCAATCTCTATAAGAATGGGAGACGGGCTATGATTAGCTGATTCCCATATCACGTTACCGAGTGGTTACACGGCTGTTAGAATAAGGATGGAGAATAAAACAACAGCTATGTTGTTTAATGTATCTTCATTTTAAGCTAGATTAACAACAACATTGTTGTTAAAGTCAATTTTTTTGAAAAATTTTTGGGACTAAGATGGCGACTACCCACCAGTCCTCAACCAAGCAAGATATTTTGGAGTATCTGCTCAAACACTCACAAGCAACGGCTTTTGAGCTAGCTGAAGTTTTAGATGTCAGTCCCCAAGCGATTCGCCGTCATCTCAAGGATTTGGAGGCGGAGGAGCTAGTCTTGTACTCGTCAATAGTGCAGGGGGGGATGGGGCGTCCGCAGCACGTTTATCAACTGAGTCGTCGAGGACGCGATCGCCTGCAACCGTCAACGAGCGATCGCTACGGTGAATTCGCCGTTTCTTTGCTGGATACTTTAGCACAAACGGTAGGACATGACCAATTCAAATCGATTTTACAAAAACAATGGCAGCGCAAGGCACAAGAGTACCGCGATCGCGTGGGTTTTGGTTCGCTGCGCGAGCGTGTGGAAAAGTTAGTAGAACTGAGAAAAGCTGAAGGTTTCATGGCAGAGTACCACGCTGTAGATTTAGATGACTCTTCAGGTGGTACAGCTGGCGATCGCTTTATTTTCATAGAGCATAACTGCGCTATTTCCAACGTTGCTGAGTCTTTCCCTACTATTTGCGGTCATGAATTAGAAATGTTTGCCGCAGTCTTACCAGACTGTACTGTAGAACGCACCCACTGGATTATCAATGGCGAACATCGTTGTGGCTATTTAATGCAAGCTAGAAAACAAAAGTCTCACGAATAAATTCTTGTCCACATCTAGTTTAATTCATGATTAGTAACTGAGCGGTAAAAGGTTTTACCAATTAGTTATTACCAATTGTTCATCAGTCATTATTTTATTAAATTTGCTATTCAAATGGATGTACCATCACAGCAACCATCAACACAATTTTTAACCTTAGAAGAGTCAGCAAAAGTAGATGCGGCTTTGTTGTCTAACCCGGAAAAATTTTTAACAAGATTAACAATTTCATCACTGAAACTCTTGAAACATATTGCCCAAGAGTACAATGTAGCTATTGAAGATTTAACAACTCAGCAAGTGATTGCCTGGTTTGAAAAAGATGCCAAAATTAAGCGAGAAGAGGGAATTGAAGCTGCGTTTTTAAAGTGGTAAAATTTTGGGCGCTCTTGATTTTAGTAAGTATATATTTAGTAAGTTGTGGTGATGTTAAAAATGGCAATAAAATAATCAGCCAAAGTAAGAGTAGTCAATCTACACAGGAGGTGAAAACCATGAAATTAGAAAGCACTGCCTTTGATGCTAATGGTTTAATTCCTGCAAAATATACTTGTGATGGAGAAGATATCTCCCCACCTCTGATCTGGGATGAAGTCCCCAAAGGTACAAAAAGCATAGTATTAATTGTTGATGACCCCGATGCACCTGGGCGGACATTTGTTCATTGGGTCATTTACGATATTCCAGCTACAGTTCGCCAGTTACCAGAAAAAATTGCGGCTGTTAAGGCTTTACCTAATGGTGGAGTTCAGGGGACAAATGATTTCGGCAAGTTAGGTTATGGTGGCCCCTGTCCACCCAGTGGCATCCATCGCTATTTTTTCAAACTTTATGCACTAGATCAAGAGTTAAGTTTGCCGATTGGTGCTACCAAAAACCAAATTTTAGCAGCAATAGAAAATCATGTTTTGGCGAAAGTAGATTTAATTGGACGCTATAAACGCCAACGTTAAATCACAAAAAGCACCTTTTTCAAGGTGCTTTTAAAATTACTGACATTCAGTTTTCCCAAAGGTTTCTTCAGTATGCTTTCTTAACTCAGGTGATTGTTAGCGCGAGGACTGCGAACTCCAGCAACAGCTCCCATAAGCGCCGCAGCTAAACCCAGCAAAGAACCGAATACAAACCACCACAAACCTTTTGAGGTTGCAGCAGCAATATCACGAGCTTGCTCGGCAGTTAGATTCGGTACATTTGTTGGTACGCCAGTACCCGACTGTTGCACTTGATTGATGACACCCGCAGCGTTAGAAGCAGCAATACCAAAAGCACCTGATACCCCACTTGCCAATAGCCAAGAGCTAATTGCTAAAGTAGTAGCCCAAAAAATTGCACCGTTAAGTAATGCGGTATTCCGATTCATTGGCCCACAAGCGCGGCTTGTCACCCAACCGCCGGTAAATAACGAAATCAACAATGCAATGGTTGACCAAAGCCCCACATTACCGGCAACATTGGGTGCAATTGTTCTAGGCGCTCCTGAGTTTGCAACATTACCTGCTCCAATTGCTCCAAACAAAGAACTCAAAATTAATTGAGTAGCCAAAGCAACCAATACACCCGAAATTATCGGGCCCCAGCGAACACGATCATGGTATTCAACTACTCTACCTGCCACTGGCGGGTCATTAATAACATCATCACCTACACGATTTACGTATGACATAGCTTATTCGCTCCATTGCTCTGCTTTAGCAAAGTTTTTGTTCAGATATATTCATGCTTATCTTTGCTTATGTTTACAGATTAAATTGCTAAACTTCTATTTGAATATCTATCAATAGAAAGAGTTATTTTCTCTGCCTTTAGTAAGAAGATTTGGCATTTACAAAACTTTAATTTTTATTGCCCATTACTAATATTTATTTACTGGATAGTTGGATTTTTTTATATTTATTTTAAATTTATCTGAAATATTAATATTTAGTTTTGAATAAGTTAAAAAATAATTTTTTTTAATTTCGTATATCTAGTTGATAATAGACAAACTTTAATTTTTAAAAAAATACGCAAATTTTCAATTATTTTCAAAAGGCTCATTTAGTAAATTTTGTTAATATTTGAGTAAAAAGGAATAAGTAATTTATTATAAAAGGATGTCTCTTAAGTATTTGGCGAATATAATTCGCTACTACACAAACGCGCGTCCGCCTACCCTTCCCTGCGGGAAGGGCTTCGCCCAACGGTGAACGGGAACGGCGAAGCCGAACGCGGAAAAATAAGGATTTTTAACCCACGTACTGCTTCGCAGAACCCGAAGGGTAGGTGGGTTTTGTATGTTTAGCTGCGACTTCTAGTCGCTAGGGGAAGTAATAAATTAGACTTAAGAGACATCCTCTAATAAATTACTTATTCCTGCTATCAAAAGACATAAACTCAGTCATGAAGATGAAAAGATTAACGCATTTTCACAGCAGTACCGGTGGCAGTAATTAACAACAGAACTCCTGACTGGTCAACATTGATTGTACCCGTATCAATTTCAATGCCAATCACAGCATTTGCTCCTAAACGCTGCGCCCGTTGTTCTAATTCGGCTATTGCTTTGCGTTGTCCCTGTTCAAATAGACGCTCGTAGCTGCCGGTGCGTCCACCAATCACATCCCGAATACTGGCTAAAAAATCCCGCAGGAAGTTGCTGCCATAAACGACTTCTGCCGTCACAATACCTAAATATGACTCAATAACTGCACCTTGAATCACATCAGTTGTAGTTAAAATCATAAATTAGCCTCGCAAATAGTCCATTAGCTGACACCTCATATAAAAATAGCGAATAGGGAGCAGGTAACAATAATTTTTATCCCGCATTATCAATAAGGTTCATGGGTGTCTATGATGCAGGTATTTATAACTATGCCTCAACGACTAACAGATATGAGAAACAAAGTCAGGACTTACGCAACTGGCACACATATTTTCTGCGATGGCAGTCTTGAGTCAATAGTCAAGGGTAAAAAGTCAAGGTTTTTGGACTTTTGACTCTTGACTGTGGACGATTTTTGTCAAAAATATATGACAATGCGCGTAAGTCCTAAAAGTATATACTCTAGTTTTCAGACTTCAATCAAGCGTGAGTCAGTAGCTTTGTTCATAGAGCTAGTCTTTTCGTTTGGGGTGAGGTACAAACAGACTTCATAAACATTTTATAAGAGGATGTCTCTTAAGTATTGGGCGAATATAATTCGCTACTACACAAGCTAAGTCCGCCTGCACGGACTAACGGAAAATCAGGGTTTTTGAACCCGGGTAAGCGGGTTTTGTTTGTGTAGCCGCGACTTCTAGAACACCAATTCAGTAATCCTGGAAGAACCTCTCCCCCTACCCCTCTCCTACGAGGAGAGGGGAGTTGAGCTACCCCTTCCCTTCAAGGTAATTACCTAAACATGATGAATGATTTTGGATAAAAAAGGGGAAAATTATATACATACATGACAGTTTATCAAGTAGCTTGATTACAAGTAATTGATATTGCACACTTAGTGGGAAAGGTGTATCTTTTGTCTGTTTCAGTCAGTAAATGTAAAACTACTGAGGTCAAAAGATATTTTTTTCTCAATTATAGATTAATCTGCGGGGTATACTTAATCATTTATACTGATGAATATATACTTAAGTAAAAAAGTTAGCAATTTTGTAGTATTCCTAAGTATCGTAATTGAGATTTATTAATATTTTATAAACCTGCATAAATACAGTTTTCAAAAATCCAGATTTTTGTTTTAATGTACAAGAAAAAATAGTTCTAAAATTTCAGGAATTATACTGTGTACAAACGCATTTCATTGATAGTTAGTGTACTGTTATTAGGATGTTGTACAGTAACCATCCCCTCAGTAGCTCAAGCTCAGGTACTAGTATCGCAAGCCAAAAACCCTGAGTTAAAGGAAATCTTAGAGGAAGGCCGCAGGCTGGTGGATGTCGGTGATTATAATGGAGCGATCGCTGTCTATCAACGAGCCAGTACCCTAGACCCCAAAAATGCCAAAATTCATTCTGGCATAGGCTACTTATACGCCCAACAAGGAAATTACCAGTCGGCGCTAGCCTCATATCGTCGTGCTATTGCTATCAACCCCAATAATAGCGATTTTTACTATGCTGTGGGTTATATCAAAGGTAATTTAGGTGATACTGCTGGAGCTAAGGAAGCTTACCGTAAAGCCATACAACTCAACCGCAACCACATGAATGCCTATATAGGATTGGGTGTAACCCAAGCCCGTTTGGGAGATTATGAAGCAGCTATGTGGGCATACGATCAAGCAATCAGCCTTAACAAGAACAATGCCCAAACTTATGAGTTTATGGCTTCTATGTATAAACAGCGACGCCAAACCAAACAAGCAAATACTGTGCTTCAAAAAGCTCGTATCCTATACCAAAAACAGAATGACTTGGATGGAGTAGCCAGGGTAGATGCTATGTTGCGAGAGTTAGGGGGATGAAATAGATATAGCTTATATACTGTTAGTTGATAGCTATTAATTAGGGAATTAAACTCAAGAACAACAAGCAGCCAGAGTCATACCCAAAGGGATAAACTGGCTAGGGGAACCCTGATCTATGCCGTGGCCGAATACTGAAGGTCAGGAAAGACCTTAACATAAGTGAGGTCTGAGTAAGGTTTTTGCAAATATGGATTAGCTTCAATCCCTTAGAGAAGATCCAATTTCTGAAAAAGTTAAATTTGTCATGCATAACTCCCAGAAATAGGTTTTGGTTGATAAAGCTTAAATTTACAGCGTACAGTCCAAATTTTGAGTCAAAAAGGCTCAGGCATTCCTGCTTGAGCCGCTACTACATCAAATTAATTTTTTGGACTAACGACTTAGCTCTAATAGCTAAATCTGTCAAGCTTAGTAACGGTTACGTTCGCCGAAGTTGCGTAGGTTTACACCACACGAACCTCTGATATCATATTCGATTAAAGACTTATAATATCTGTAGGTTGGGTTTCGTTCCTCAACCCAACACGATTATCCACAGGTTCATCGTCAGAGTCGGGTAAGTCCTCAGCTGAGGGTAGGCAGTGCAATGGATTGTAATTTACCATGATAGGCGCGATCGCAGACTCATAGGAAAACACGGGAAGCGGGAAACTCAGTCACTTTAGTGCTGAGAGGGAAGCGACACGTGCGGTTTTAACCGCAGTGGTCTTTTCAATATTAATTAGTCCCGTGGTGTGGGTCTTCAATATACTTTATAATAGCCTCACTGCTAACATTAAGAGCTGTTGATACGAAATAACTACTAGTCCATAAGCTTGGTAGTTTCAATAGTTCAGGGAATTCTTTTCGTAAATAGAAACTCGAACGTCCTTTAAATGCTTTGACTACTATTTGCGGCGTGTCAGTCGGCTTGACACTAACAAATAGATGGATATGATCTGGCGCTACTTCTAAAGCTAAAATATCCCATCCTTTTTCTATTGCTAATTCTAAAAATATTTGTCTCACTCTAGTTGCAATATCACCTTTGAGTACTTTTCTTCTACGCTTAGGGATGAAAACAAAATGGTAATTAATCAGAAATTTAACATGGTTATTGGTTTTATAGTCTTCTTGCTGCAACATAGTATTTAGTTGATTATGTACTTGACATCTACTACCATCGGATATTACTGTATAATAGTCAACTAAAAAGGCTATCGGATGGTCAAAACTAAAAAGCTGATGGGAGTCCAGCAAAATAGAATATCAACAGATAAAGATACAAGAGCAATACTAGAATATCTTTGCACTGAATCAAATAAATTAAATAATTGTGCGGTGTACTATGCCAGACAAATCTATTTGAAAACTCACAAGTTTGTAACTGGTTTTGATTTAGTAAAAGCAGTTGGGAAAAACAGACATTTTTCTGCTTTACCGTCAGAAGTTGCTGTACAAACTTGTTTATCTGTTGGTGAGTCAGTCAAATCTTTTTCTGAATTAATTAAAAAAAGTAAAAAGGGAGAACTAAACCTTAAACCTAAATTCCCAAATTACAGAAAGCCAGGACTAAATTTAATAGCTTTTCCCAGACGCTCTTTAAAGCTAATTAACAATCAAATCCGATTTGCTTTGGGTTTACAAATTAAAGCATGGTTTGGTATTAAAGAATTTTTTCTCCCGATGCCAACTAATTTATGTTTTGATGTAATTAAAGAGGTTAGGATTTTACCTAGAAATAGAGAACTGTATATTGAATTTGTGTATGAGGTTTCCATCTCTACATCTGTACTTGAGCAGTCTAAAGTATTAGGAATTGACCACGGAATAAACAACTGGCTGACCTGTGTCTCTAATATTGGAACATCTTTTATAGTTGATGGTTTACATCTCAAAAGTCTCAATCAGTGGTACAACAAATCAATTGCCAAAATCAAAGAGAATAAGCCACAAGGTTTTTGGTCAAACAGGCTTGCATCAATTACAGAAAAACGTAATAGACAAATGCGTCACGCTGTAAATCAAGCTGCAATAATCGTAATTAACCATTGTATTGATCATCAAATTGGTTCAATTGTTTTTGGTTGGAACCAAGGACAAAAAGATAGTGCTGATCTGGGTAAAAAGAACAATCAAAAGTTTGTTCAGATCCCAACAGCAAAATTAAAAAACCGTATTGAACAGTTATGTGAACAATACGGGATTGAGTTTATTGAAACCGAAGAAAGCTATACCTCTAAAACATCGTTCCTAGATAATGATGTCCTACCTACAATCGGTGCGAAACCTGATGGGTGGAGAAGTAGTGGTGTTAGAACCAATCGCGGTTTGTTTAAATCAGCAACTGGAATCAAAATAAATGCAGACTGTAATGGGGCTGCCAATATTCTCCGTAAAGTAGCGATGATAGCTAAATTTGATTTAGCTGGAATCAGTAGAGGTTGTTTAAGTCAGCCTAAGAAAGTTCTTTTGTGGACTCTTCAGAAATCTCAGTGTCTTTAGACCTGAGAAGCTTAAAACAAACTCATAGTATATTGATCATATCTATTCACCTGTTGCTTTTTATTGCGATAATTACGAATTACGAACTTGTACTGAGCGTAGCCGAAGTATTACGAATTACGAATTTTTTTGAAATACTATCAACAACAGCCCAACGCTTTATCCAACAATTACTTGAACGATTTGTGGGGAGAAATCCAAGCTTGCCCTTACTTTGCTATCAACAACCTCAACCGTGATTTTGTTGGTACAAAAGGATTTTCTGTCGTATTTCAACGATCGCACTTACCCCAAGTAGAACAGCAGTTTCCCTACTTCAAGCCTTACCTGGATCTGGCTCTCCAGCCGAATTGTAATGCTTTTTACCTCAATCCTTTACAACTCAAGGAAGGCTCCCGTGTCGATCCGCACATCGATCGCTCGTTACGTTCCTACTGCAAAACCATTGAGCCGCCTTTAATTGTCAGTGTTTTGTATGTTCGAGTACCACAAGATATGGAAGGGGGAGAATTAGTACTGCGATCGCACAAACGCCAACTAGGACAGATTAAGCCACAAATGAATACTCTACTTTACTTTCAAGGTGATTTAACCCATTCAGTCAATGCCGTAAAAACCCCAGGAAATCGCCTCAGCTTGGTTTGTGAACAATATAGTTTAAGCGAAGCTGAACTACAGCAAATCCCTGAATTTACCGTAGAGTCAAGAGTTGTTCAATCGACAACAAAAAAGAAAAAGTAGAAAGTAGTCTTATTAATATCATTGCATCCCACCCCCAACCCCTCCCCTTGGTAAGGGGAGCCACTGCGCTATCGCGCTTTGCCGACTTGAAGCAAGTGGCGTGAGGGGAGCAAAAGCGCAGCTTTGGCGGGGTGGGGTTATTCAGTTTTTATCAGTAATCAGCCGGACATGATATTACACAATCCGAAATCCAAAATCCAAAATCCAAAATAATATAACCTCCTACAAAATTTACTTTTGCAAGAGGCTTATTCAAAATCAATTAAAAATTACTGACCATTTGTAGAAGTCGATGGCTGCAACTGTTCAGACTCAGGTTGAGGCTGAGGTTCAGGATTAAGAAATTTCTGCCAATTCCTGATTTGCTCTCGCGCTGCACTGTATGCAGCACTACCGCGTGGTATCAACCTTGCAGTTTCAATGGCTCGATTCATATCAGAATCACCTTGAGAGCGTGCAATGTCTAACAACTGCTGACTCCATTGGTCAATGGCCACATTTACATCCAAGCGCAAAACGCTATTGCTTGACACCTTATCTGCTAGCCTTATTGCCTCAGCTAATGCTTCTGGTGTAGCAGCCAGTGCCACTTCTCGCGCTTTTTTCCAGTTTTCTCTGGCGCGGATTTGTCCTCCCCAGTCATCTATAGCTGCTTGTGCTTCACTAGCAAGCGATCGCCCTGATGATGCCAGGGGTTGAGCTGCGTTAATAGCAGCAGGTAAATCGCCACTCTGAGCCAGTTCTCGCGCCTGATCTAAGTATGGTTGGTCTTGGATTCGCTGTATTTTCGCTGTCCAATTGCGGATTTTTTTGCGTGCTTCTGGATACAACGCGCGACCTTGACGAATTTGACTGGCTTCTGCGATCGCTGCTTGCAAAGAGTTGATATCCTCAATCAATGCAATCTGTTCAGCGCGATCCAAATATGGTTGGTCTTCGATTGTCTGCACTTGTGACAGCCAGCGACCCACTTCTTGCCTAGCTTCTGAGCCACGAGGGTTGCTTACGGGGACAAGTTGTGCCTCTGCGATCGCTGCTGTTAAATCGTTAATTGTTCCTTGGCTAGCTAGTGACCGCGCTTTTTCTAGACGCCCCACATCTTCAATTTCTAACTGCCAACGAGCAATTAATTGTTGTGCTTTGTCATACACAGGTCTGGAAGGATCAATTTCTTGTGCCTGGGAAATCGCTGTTTGTAAACTACTAACAGTACCTATCCATGCATTTCTTTGGGCATCAGCTATGGCAACAAAGTCTTCAACTTCCGCATGTAATCCAGAAATTTCGGGAATTTGGTTGGCGATGTCTACTGCTGCATCTGCATCCCGCGCATTTAATTTTGCTTGTGCCAAATTCAGCATCTTGCGTCCAAATGCCGGAATGGATGTTTGAGCTTTTTTATACAAGTAACTATCTGGCCCAATAGATTCAGCGAGTTTAATTGCTTGTAGCAAGTTATCTACAACTTTGCTAGAAGCTAAACTTTCAGCTTTTGCTAATTTTTCGCTATCTTCCCGTGCCGAGGCAATGATGCGATTTAATTGGTCGTATTTGGTACTTGACCAATAATTATTGTCTACACGCAGCAATTTGGCTGCCAGCATAAAAGCTGATTGCCACTGGTTTTTACCTAATTCGTATAAAGCCTGTTGGTAGATGCCTTCTGCCTTGGCCCATATTGACTCCCATTTGTCAATTTGCTCATCTACCAATTTATAAGCTGATAAGTCTTCAGGTATTTTGCGAGCAGTGGCGATCGCTTGTTCTAAATTCCCTGCTTGGAAATTTTCATCAGCAAGCTTTAAGATATCCTTTGACCATTGTTCTAAAAAACGATTAATTTCTCCACGCAATGGGTGATCTTGTGGCAGTTGTTTGACCAGAGCGATCGCTTGCAGTAAATCTTCCACATTCTGCTTCGACGCTGCCAACTGAGCGCAATGTAGCCGCACCGACGCACTAGCCAAGGGCCAAAAAATTGATGGGCAATTGGGAGCAGCTGGTAATTTCAGCAGCATTGCCATCGCCAGAAATCCTATGCTGCCAGGAATTAAAGTCAATAATACTGACCACAACACCAAGCTTTTCATCCAACGCGGCAGTTTCCCAGAACCTCTACTAGGTAAACTGGTTTCTTCTGAGCGACTGTTTATAGGTAATCCTTCGGAATTGTTTTGTTTTCGCTGCTTCACTGACTTAGAGGTAGAACCAGTAGCTGGGATACCAAATGCTTGAGGCTCACCGAATTGGGGCGTTCGGGACGATCCGTCAACTTTATCTGGTTCTCCTGCTCCGGCTGGTGACCAACCGTCTGGAATATCCCGCTGTGTCATCTCTCACACCAAAATAATTGAATAGCGATCTGTTCTAGAATGATAATTCCGTTTTTGTTATAGTAACTTTCTGATCATTAAAAAGCTACTTTTTACATGAGCTTTCTCCACAAATACCATTAATTGCTGAAAAACAAAGTATCTCTTTATACCTTTATCTAGAAATAGAAGCGTCCCTCTGTAAATCTACAATTAACTGAGTCAAGTGATCCCTATTTGCCTGATAAACCGTGCCGCAAAAGTCACAAATTGCTTCAGCACCATCATCTTTAATAATCATGTCTTGCAGTTCGGCTTCTCCCAGGATCTTTAATGCCCCCAAAACGCGATCAAAAGAGCAACCACAGTGAAAACGTAACATTTGGCTTTCTGGAAAGATTGAGAGTCCCATGTCTCCTAACAGATCATTGAAGATTTCTGTTAACGTTTTGCCAGCTTGTAACAAAGGCGTAAAACCAGACAAAGCAGCAACTCGTGATTCCAACTTGGCAACTAAAGCTTCATCTCTGGCAGCTTTGGGTAAGACTTGCACCAACAAACCTCCAGCAGCCGTTACACCACTTGCGCCCACGAACACGCCTAGAACCAAGGCTGAAGGTGTTTGTTCGGAATTCACAAGGTAATGAGCCACATCTTCACCAATTTCGCCCGAAACGAGTTCTACAGTACTAGAGTAAGGATAGCCGTAACCGATATCGCGCACGACATACAGGAAGCCATCACCTACTGCACCACCGACATCTAGTTTACCTTTAGCATTGGGAGGCAATTCTACAGATGGGTTGCCTACATAGCCGCGTACTGTCCCATCCAAGCCTGCATCTACCAATATACCACCCAAAGGCCCATCGCCTTTAACGCGGACATTAACCCTAGACCCGACTCGCTTCATATTAGAAGCCATCAATAAGCCCGCCGCCATCGTCCGACCCAGCGCTGCCGTTGCCACATAGGAAAGCTTGTGGCGTTGCCGTGCTTCTTCTGTTAAGCGTGTAGTGATCACACCTACCGCACGAATTCCACCATCAGCCGCCGTCGCACGAATTAACTGATCTGCCATGAAAAACCTTACATTTCTTAACAACTCCACTTTTTCTATTTTAGGTTCTCATCAGGTAGAAAAGTCACAAGAGCGATCGCTACTGTAGAAAGGTGGGGAGGTAGGCAGATGAGGAGAATAGCTAATGACCACTGACCACTGACCACTGACAACTGACAACTGACAACTGACAACTGACAACCCTGACGAGTTAACTTTAATTTATGCTGACTTACTCATCTCACAGTGAAAAATGCTAGGTACTTTTCAACAAAGCCAACTACGGCTAGAAATTGAAGCATCAGCCGATGCCATTCGTGATAGTCTGCTGCATCCAAAGCAATTAGAAAAATGGCTCGTAGGACAAACTTTTGCTCCAGGAATGCCGGAAGAATTGCATACAGGATTTCAGTTTACAACTTGGACTGGGCCAGTACCAATTCATCATCAGGTGAATATTGCAAAACCTAACTGTCTGCGCTTGCTATTGAGTGGAGGCATTGATGGGTTTCACGAATGGTACTGGGGAGAAGGTTGGGTACAATCCCGCTTGGAAGGTGTTTCAATTCTACCTTTAAATTTGGGTCAAACCCTAAGTTTGTATAGCTTGCGCCAGTTTCTAACCCAGGATAGCAAAGATAGATAGAAGACTATAGATTTTTTACCAATCATCTATAGTCTCCGGCTGTTAACACTTGCTCAACTGTTAATGCTATCTCCGGAAAAGTTTGAGATTGAATATGATCTTCACCAACAAACTCTAGCGGTTCGTATAAATCTTCAATCAATGTGAAAACTGTCACTTTGTTAGTTAGTGGATCGACAATCCAATACTCTGGAATATTGAGAATGTTATACTCTACTCGCTTGGCTCGATAATCTACAGTCTTTGTTGATTCGCTAACAACTTCTACGACTAACAAGGGAGGTGGTTCGTTGAGTTCGATAACTGCCTCTCTATTTTTTAACTCTCGCCACTGAGACAATGGAATCACAACTACATCTGGAATTCTAGATGTATCCCATTTGCCAGCACGGGGGGAACGAACACCAATAACCATTTGTTTAGAAGTCCAATCCAACTTGAGCCGGAGAATTTCTGCTTGGAAATAAACATTGAGGAATTCTGCTACTGCACCATGTTGTCCACTTCCCAAACTCATAGGAATTAGTTCTCCATTCACCAATTCGTAGCGGGTATCAGTGCCATCGTCATAAGCTAGATACTCTGCAAAGGTAAGTCGTTTGGTAACTGCTTGTGTTGTGGTCATGGCATAATCTCATTAGCCTTTACCTGATTCTAATTCGGCTTCACTACTAAAACCGAACAATGAGCTTCTTCCACAACTTGACTACTCACCGAACCTTGGACAATTCGCTTCATACCAGTTAACCCACGACTACCAATTAGGATCAACTCGGCTTTGTAAATATTGGCAAGCCGAATAATTTCTTGGGCGGGGTCGCCTGTCACCAGTTCTAATTCACTATTTACTGATAACTTCTCCTGATAGGATTGTAGCAATTTTTCAATCTGAAAAAAAGAAAGCGCTGGGGACTCTGGATGAGGGCGATCGGCGGGCAAATCCATCTCTGATTCTGGTGTAGGAAACACATGGCAAAGAATGACTTTCGCCTCTTGTGAAAACGCCAAATCCTCTAAAGTCTGAATGACTCGTTCTGCAATTTCCGAACCGTCCAGAGCTACCAAAATATTTTTTAGCACTGCTCTTATCTCCTAAAGAGTAGACCCAAATCGTTTCTCAGATAGGCACTTAAGTTTTTATATTCGTAGTTGCACTATGCAACAAGGAACCACTGCTTTGGCTGCCAAAGTTGTAGCAAGTGGCCTTTGTGTGCGCTTTTTGGAAATGCTGATTTCAAGAGTTTTACTCGTTTGCTCTCAAGCGTTCCCGTAGGGTAGCAACTACTGTTTAAACTTTCAGTGTGATGCCAGTGAGTAACTTTTGCCTACAGTTTAGGAAAAAATTAAGCATTGCAAATCACTCTTCTTGCTGAATTCGGCGTCGGACTGAATCAGTATGAGAAGGTAAACCTTCGGCTGTTGCTAGGGCATCAATTGCACCAGCCACTTTTTGCAGTGCAGTTTGGGAGTATTGAATAATACTAGAGTGTTTGAGGAACGTTTCCACCCCCAAAGGCGAAGCATACCTAGCAGCACCAGAAGTTGGCAAGGTATGATTAGGGCCTGCTAAATAGTCTCCTACTGCTTCCGGTGTAGAGTAACCCAAAAAGATTGCTCCTGCGTGACGAATCAGTGGAACTAGTGCCCAAGGGTCTTTAATTTCTAGTTCCAAATGTTCGGGGGCAAATTCATTGGATAGTTCTGCGGCTGCTTCTAGAGATTCCACAACGACAATTAAGCCGTAGTGAGCGATCGCTTTTTCAGTATCTATTCGCCGTGGGTGATCTACTAGCTGTCTTTCCACGGCTACTTGTACATTTTTCGCCAAAGCAGTATCCGTCGTCAACAAAATCGCTGCCGCCATCGGATCGTGTTCAGCTTGTGCCAATAAGTCAGTAGCAACATGCACGGGATTTGCTGATTCATCGGCAATAATTAGCACTTCGCTTGGGCCAGCCAAAGAATCAATGCCCACAATGCCGTAGACAAGTTTTTTGGCGAGGGTGACATAAATATTACCAGGCCCAGTGATCACATTCACTTTGGGAATTGTTTCTGTGCCATAGGCTAAAGCAGCGATCGCTTGCGCCCCCCCAACGCGATAAATTTCTTGTACCCCTGCTTCTTGGGCAGCCACCAAAACTGCTGGGTTGATGGCTTTGCCTGCTCTTGGTGGTGTCACCATCACCACACGAGGGACACCAGCTACCTTGGCTGGAATAGCATTCATTAGCACCGTACTAGGATATGCGGCGCGGCCACCAGGTACGTATAACCCTGCTCGATCTACAGGGGTATAGCGTTTGCCCAGCACTACATCATCATCGCCAAAGTGTACCCAACTTTTTGGGACTCGCTGACGGTGAAATGCTTCAATTTGACGGCAAGCTAGCTGAATTGCCTGGAGCAGTTCTTTAGATACCTGTTGGTAGGCTGCATCCAGTTCCGAACCTGTAACCCGCAGTTCTTCGGGCTTCAAGGTTTGATTGTCAAATTCAGCTGTATAGTGCAACACAGCTTTGTCGCCTTGGCGCTTGACTGCTTGCAACACTTCCCGCACCGTAGCTTCTTTGTGAAGCACCTGTTCATCATGGGTGCGATCGCAGATACGTTGTAGTTCTGCTATTACGTCTGCCTGCTGAGTAATGATTCGCAGCATGGAGTAAGGACAATGCCAAAGTTTAAAATATTCCCGGATCGAGAATCAGTCTTGCTCTTTACCCACAAGGGGTGTCAAGCTAACCTCGATTCTCTTCTCTAGCTTAACCTGGATTTTTTTGATACTCCCAAGGCTCCCACCATCTGGATGACTTAACTTGGCTACTAAATTACTCAGTCCGACTTGCTTACAATGCTTACCGCAGGCAGCGGGCGTGCCAGTTCCCACTATCCTTATGCCCTACCCCTCACTCCCTGGGGGGGTGCAGATGGCGTGTTTGCACATCTGGTTTCCCCTGATTCAGGGGGAGGGGTAGGATCTGAGTATAATTTTTGCTATTTTTTTACTTGATTTAGCTAAGATCTGTCCAGACACAATAAATCGTATCTGTACATTTAAATTGTGGTCTGCATTTACAGTCACACAGCTTGGTCAGGTAGTGCGTAGTTAGGGTTGCAATTTCTTTGGAGTACCTCATTGTAACCCATTTCTTAGTAAATGGGGACTAGGGACTGGTGACTAGGGACTGGGGACTAGGGACTGGGGACTAGGGACTGGTGACTAGGGACTGGGGACTAGGGACTGGTGACTAGGGACTGGTGACTAGAAAGAAATTTTCCCAATCCCCAGTACCCAATTCCCAATCCCCAGTACCCAGTACCCAATCCCCAATCCCCAATCCCCAATCCCAAATTTTTTTTCAGAAATCCTCACATTGGCAATATGGATGCTATATTAGTAAGTCTAGTAGTGTGTGTACATATTAATAGTCTTTTTGGAATCGACTGTGGCGAATACAAAGTCTGCTCTCAAGCGCGCCCAAATCGCAGAACGCAATCGGCTGCGTAACAAATCTTATAAATCAGCGGTTAAAACGCTGATGAAGAAATACCTGGCAAGCGTGGAAGTCTATACAGCTAATCCTACCCCTGAATCAAAACAAGAAGTGCAGGCGCGGCTGTCCGAGGCTTACAGCAAAATTGATAAAGCTGTCAAGCGGGGTATCCTCCACCCCAACAATGGGGCCAGGAAAAAGTCGAGATTGGCTAGTAAACTCAAGCCAGTTACACAAACAGCATAGTAGTCAAAAGTCAAGAGTCCAAAGTCCAAAGTCTAAAATATTGACTCTTGACCATTGACTCTTGACCATTGACTCTTTGATAAACAATGCAACTGATTGACACCCACGTTCATCTCAACTTTGATATTTTCCAGCCAGATTTAGCAGCAGTGCGATCGCGGTGGCTTGAAGCAGGGGTAGTGCAATTAGTACATTCCTGCGTCGAACCGTCAGAATTTTCTAGCATTCAAGCCATAGCTAACCAATTCCCCGAACTGAGCTTTGCCGTGGGATTGCATCCATTAGATGCCGATCAATGGCATAGCGATACAGCCGATAAAATATTATCTTTGGCGACTTCGGACTCGAAAGTAGTAGCAATTGGAGAAATGGGGCTGGATTATTATAAAGCAGATAACGCCGAGCAACAGCGCATGGTATTTGAAGCGCAATTAGCGATCGCGTCTCAACTCAACTTACCAGTAATTATCCACTGCCGTGATGCGGCAAACCAGGTAAGGGAAATCTTGCAAAAATGGCAGGATACAGAGGGAGGAAACCTGCGGGGTGTCATGCATTGCTGGGGTGGAACGCCAGAAGAAACCCAATGGTTCGTAGACTTAGGCTTTTATATTAGCTTTAGCGGGACAGTCACATTCAAGAACGCTAAAGCTATCCAAGCCTCAGCAGCGATGGTTAGAAGCGATCGCCTATTGATTGAAACAGATTGCCCTTTTTTGGCACCAGTACCCAAACGAGGGCAAAAACGGAACGAGCCTGCTTATGTCCGCCATGTAGCCGAACAAGTAGCCCATTTACGAGGAGAAACAGTAGAAGCGATCGCCGCTCAAACCACCCAAAATGCTTGTAAATTATTTCGTTTAACACTATAAAATCTGTCCTTCCTTGTGGGAGGTGATGGTAAAAAAAATAAAACTTTAGGAGGATAAAAGTATGCTAAGATTGTTCCCTCCAAAACTCTTTGCTTGCGTCATAATAAAAAAGGAAGGATCTGAGAACTCCTAAACTTGATTTTGCCCTGTTATCAACTTGACCATCCTTTGATTCTCTACATGCGGATGTTCTCAATGCATGACTAATTTGATGAAATGGCCGTAAGTAAAACTTTGGCAAAACCTGCTGTGTGTTGAACCTATAGAAAATTGTTAAAAGTAATTGCCTTGTGACTATAACCCACCAAAAACAAATTATCCCAACTAAGAGCCGAAAAATTGCGGCTCATTGTCTTGGACTAGTGATATCACCGTAATTACTCAAATATAAATGGTGTACACAGACACAAGAAACTAGAGCTGCGGAGACTAAATTCACGCGCTTTTGGGAGGGGAAGTGAGGAAAGCAAATCAAATTCAAAAATATCTCAGCCATTCGCTGTTGAGGAATCAACTTCATAGGTTAGTTGTAGCGATTATTACTTTGTGTCAAGGGCGATTACCCCCTTGCCAAAATTGCTGTTTACAGCTTAAATAGCTGGGTTTGCCTGCGCCTGTAAATAGCAGGTGACACAAGGAGAAGTTCCTAAACAGGTATGGACACTGACTCATGGTGGTAACCGTCCCCAAGCAGTGTCCTCTAAATAGTTTAACCAGGTTGACAAAGGTAGAGGCATGATTAGCGAAAATTATATTGAACCCGCCTTTTTGTTGCCCGACTTGATTGAAATCCAGCGTTCAAGTTTTCGCTGGTTTTTGGAAGAAGGGCTGATAGAAGAACTTAACTCCTTTAGTCCGATTACAGACTACACTGGCAAACTAGAATTGCACTTTTTAGGTCATAACTACAAACTAAAGGAACCAAAGTACAGCGTCGAAGAAGCCAAGCGACGGGATAGTACCTATGCTGTACAAATGTATGTACCCACACGCCTGTTGAATAAAGAAACAGGGGACATCAAAGAGCAAGAAGTATTTATCGGAGATTTGCCTTTGATGACCGATCGCGGCACGTTCATTATTAACGGAGCTGAGCGCGTCATTGTCAACCAAATCGTGCGATCGCCTGGAGTCTACTACAAATCAGAAATCGACAAAAACGGGCGGCGTACTTATTCAGCTAGCTTAATTCCCAACCGGGGAGCATGGCTGAAATTTGAAACAGACCGTAATGATTTGGTGTGGGTACGCATCGACAAAACCCGCAAACTCTCAGCCCAAGTACTTCTCAAAGCTCTAGGCTTATCAGACAACGAAATCTTTGACGCTTTACGCCACCCAGAGTACTTCCAAAAAACCATTGAAAAAGAAGGGCAATTCTCTGAAGAAGAAGCCCTGATGGAGTTGTATCGCAAACTGCGTCCTGGTGAACCGCCTACAGTATTGGGTGGGCAGCAGCTGTTAGACTCTCGTTTCTTTGATCCCAAACGTTACGACTTGGGTCGCGTTGGGCGGTATAAGCTCAATAAAAAACTGCGGTTGTCAGTGCCAGATACCATGCGCGTCCTGACTCCCAACGATATCTTAGCAGCAGTTGATTACTTAATCAACCTCGAATATGACATTGGTAGCATAGACGACATCGACCACTTGGGCAATCGTCGGGTGAGAAGCGTTGGCGAATTGCTGCAAAACCAAGTGCGGGTGGGGCTGAATCGCCTAGAGCGAATTATTCGGGAACGGATGACCGTATCTGATGCGGAAGTGCTGACCCCAGCTTCCTTGGTGAACCCTAAACCATTGGTAGCAGCAATTAAAGAATTCTTTGGTTCCAGCCAATTAAGTCAGTTCATGGATCAAACCAATCCCTTGGCAGAACTGACTCACAAACGCCGTCTTAGCGCCCTTGGCCCTGGTGGTTTAACTCGTGAACGCGCTGGTTTTGCCGTGCGAGATATTCATCCAAGTCACTACGGACGGATTTGTCCGATCGAGACACCAGAAGGCCCCAACGCTGGTTTGATTGGTTCCTTGGCAACCCATGCACGGGTGAACCAGTACGGCTTTTTGGAAACGCCATTTAGACCTGTGGAAAATGGGCGGGTGCTATTTGACGTACAGCCGGTGTACATGACAGCCGACGAAGAAGACGACCTGCGTACAGCTACTGGTGACGTGCCATTAGATGAAAATGGCTACATTAAAGGGCCGCAAGTGCCAGTGCGTTATCGCCAAGACTGGGCTACAACAACGCCTGAGCAAGTGGACTACGTAGCAGTATCTCCAGTGCAAATCGTCTCGGTTGCTACAAGCATGATTCCTTTCTTGGAACATGACGACGCTAACCGGGCACTGATGGGTTCCAACATGCAACGGCAAGCCGTACCTCTACTCAAACCAGAGCGTCCTCTGGTGGGTACTGGGTTAGAAGCACAAGGCGCAAGAGACTCAGGGATGGTAATTGTATCACGTACCGATGGTGATGTCACCTATGTTGATGCCACCGAAATTCGCGTGCGTCCCAAAGCTAATGCACCAGAACTTAAGTATTACCTTTCCAAATACCAACGTTCTAACCAAGATACCTGTCTCAACCAAAAACCCCTCGTCCGGATTGGTGAGCGTGTTGTCGCCGGGCAAGTACTAGCTGATGGTTCCTCTACCGAAGGTGGAGAATTGGCGCTGGGACAAAACATTGTCGTCGCTTATATGCCTTGGGAAGGCTATAACTACGAAGACGCAATTTTGATTTCAGAGCGACTAGTGCAGGATGATGTTTACACCTCAATTCACATTGAGAAATATGAAATTGAGGCGAGACAAACCAAGCTGGGGCCCGAAGAAATTACCAGAGAAATTCCCAACGTTGGGGAAGATGCTTTACGCCAACTTGACGAACAAGGAATCATTCGCATTGGTGCTTGGGTAGAATCTGGAGATATATTGGTAGGAAAAGTCACACCTAAAGGTGAATCTGACCAACCACCAGAAGAAAAACTGTTGCGTGCCATATTCGGGGAAAAGGCGCGGGATGTGCGGGATAATTCCCTGAGAGTACCGAACGGCGAAAAAGGGCGTGTAGTAGACGTGCGCTTATTTACCCGCGAACAAGGCGATGAACTGCCACCAGGCGCCAACATGGTAGTCCGGGTGTATGTCGCCCAGAAGCGGAAAATCCAAGTCGGCGACAAAATGGCAGGACGCCACGGCAATAAAGGAATTATTTCTCGGATATTGCCAGCGGAAGACATGCCTTATTTACCAGATGGTTCTCCAGTGGATATCGTACTCAATCCCTTGGGTGTGCCTAGCCGGATGAACGTCGGACAGGTATTTGAATGTCTTTTGGGTTGGGCTGGTCATACATTAGGAGTGCGGTTTAAGATCACTCCTTTTGACGAAATGTATGGTGAAGAGTCATCCCGGAGAATCGTGCATGGCAAATTGCAAGAAGCACGGGATGAAACAGGCAGAAATTGGGTGTACAACCCAGATGACCCTGGCAAAATCATGGTATTCGATGGTCGTACAGGCGAACCCTTTGACCGACCTGTCACCGTGGGTGTGGCTTACATGCTGAAGCTGGTGCATTTGGTGGATGACAAGATCCACGCTCGTTCCACAGGGCCGTACTCCTTGGTAACACAGCAACCCTTGGGTGGTAAAGCTCAACAAGGTGGTCAGCGATTTGGGGAAATGGAAGTGTGGGCATTGGAAGCCTTTGGTGCAGCTTACACCTTGCAGGAATTGCTGACAGTGAAATCTGACGATATGCAGGGGCGGAATGAAGCGTTAAATGCGATCGTCAAAGGTAAAGCAATTCCCCGACCAGGGACACCAGAATCCTTTAAGGTGTTGATGCGAGAACTGCAATCATTAGGTTTAGACATTGCCGTACACAAAGTAGAAACCCAAACAGACGGTAGTTCCTTAGATGTAGAAGTCGATTTGATGGCAGACCAAGCAACACGTCGCACACCACCCCGACCAACCTACGAATCTCTCTCCCGCGAATCATTGGAAGAAGACGAGTAGGGATTGGGAACTGGTGACTGGGGACTGGGGATTAGGGAAGAGTTTTCCTAATACCCAATCCCTAATACCCAATACCCAATCCCTAATACCCAATACCCAATCCCTAATCCCTAGTTATGAGACCAGCCCAAACTAATCAGTTTGACTATGTAAAAATCGGCTTGGCATCGCCAGAACGCATTCGGCAATGGGGTGAGCGAACACTGCCTAATGGTCAGCTAGTAGGTGAAGTCACCAAGCCAGAAACTATTAATTACCGAACTCTCAAGCCAGAGATGGACGGTTTATTTTGTGAGCGCATCTTTGGCCCGGCTAAAGACTGGGAATGCCACTGTGGCAAGTATAAAAGAGTGCGTCACAGAGGAATTGTTTGTGAGCGCTGTGGTGTAGAAGTCACCGAGTCGCGGGTGCGTCGCCACCGCATGGGATATATTAAACTTGCCGCTCCAGTGGCGCATGTTTGGTATCTCAAAGGTATTCCCAGCTATATTTCTATCCTGCTAGATATGCCCTTGCGGGATGTGGAGCAGATTGTTTATTTCAACTCTTATGTTGTCCTCAGCCCGGGGAATGCTGAAACTCTAACCTACAAGCAACTACTGAGTGAAGACCAGTGGTTGGAAATTGAAGACCAAATCTACAGTGAAGATTCTACTTTGCAAGGTGTAGAGGTAGGCATTGGTGCTGAAGCACTGCTGCGCTTGCTTGCTGATATTAATTTAGAGCAAGAGGCGGAAACCCTGCGAGAAGAAATTGGCAATGCCAAAGGGCAAAAACGGGCAAAACTGATTAAGCGCTTGCGGGTGATTGACAACTTTATCGCCACTGGTTCTAAACCAGAGTGGATGGTAATGGCAGTAATTCCCGTGATTCCCCCAGACTTGCGCCCAATGGTGCAGCTAGATGGTGGACGGTTTGCCACCAGCGATTTGAACGATTTGTATCGGCGGGTAATTAACCGCAATAATCGTTTAGCACGGCTGCAAGAAATTTTGGCACCAGAGATTATTGTGCGGAACGAAAAGCGGATGCTGCAAGAAGCAGTGGATGCTTTGATTGACAATGGTCGCCGGGGACGCACGGTAGTAGGTGCAAATAACCGACCCCTGAAGTCTTTGTCTGACATTATTGAAGGTAAGCAAGGACGTTTCCGACAAAACTTGTTGGGTAAACGAGTTGACTATTCTGGACGTTCTGTAATTGTGGTCGGCCCCAAGCTGAAGATTCACCAGTGTGGTTTACCTAGGGAAATGGCAATTGAGCTATTTCAACCGTTTGTGATTAATCGTTTGATTCGCAGCGGCATGGTGAACAACATCAAAGCAGCGAAAAAGCTGATATCCCGCAATGATCCCAGTGTTTGGGATGTACTGGAAGAGGTGATTGAAGGACACCCAGTCATGCTCAACCGTGCGCCGACACTGCACCGCTTGGGTATTCAGGCTTTTGAACCGATTTTGGTGGAAGGTAGAGCAATTCAACTGCATCCTTTGGTATGTCCGGCGTTTAACGCTGACTTTGACGGCGACCAAATGGCGGTACACGTTCCTCTGTCCTTGGAAAGTCAGGCTGAGGCGCGGTTATTAATGCTGGCTTCCAACAATATTTTGTCACCAGCTACAGGTAAACCGATTATCACGCCTAGCCAAGACATGGTGTTAGGGGCATATTACTTAACAGCAGAAAATCCCGATGCGACAAAAGGGGCTGGAAAGTATTTTGCTTCCCTAGACGATGTAATTATGGCTTTTCAGCAAGAGCAAATTGACTTGCACGCCTACATCTACGTGCGGTTTGACGGTGAAGTAGAATCTGACCAACCAGATACAGAACCCGTTGAGGTACATGAAAACGGTGATGGTAGCCGGACTTTAATGTATAAGTACCGCCGAGTTAGAGAAGACGCCAAGGGTAACTTTCTTTCTCAGTATATACGTACAACGCCTGGTCGTGTTATTTACAACAAAGCAATTCAAGAAGCACTAGCAAGTTAGTTGTTAGATGTCAGTTGTGAGCCAGTACGGTCTTGGTGAGTCCAGTCCCCGTCTTGGCTTCTGCCTCCATTAGGAACTGGCGAAGCGCGAGCTTGCGAGCGTCACCTGAAGGGGAGTCTCCCCCATGAGTAACTGGCGAAGCGCGAGCTTGCGAGCGTCATCCGTAAGGGTCAGTTGTTTTTTGCTACTGACAACTGACTATTGACCATTGACTATTGACTAAGGACTAATAACTAATGACTAACGAAAATACAGTTTTTCGCAATCGCGTAGTTGATAAAGGTCAACTGAGAAATTTAATTTCCTGGGCGTTTACGCACTATGGCACAGCACGTACCGCAGTGATGGCGGACAAATTGAAAGATTTGGGATTTCGCTATGCGACAAAAGCAGGGGTTTCCATCAGTGTAGATGATTTGATGGTGCCACCAAGTAAGCGTAGTCTGCTAGAAGCAGCAGAAGAAGAAATTCGCGCTACAGAAGCCCGTTACCAACGGGGAGAAATCACCGAAGTAGAACGTTTCCAAAAAGTAATTGACACCTGGAACGGTACAAGTGAAGCCCTCAAAGACGAAGTAGTCGTCCACTTCAAAAAGACCAATCCCCTCAACTCTGTGTACATGATGGCATTCTCCGGCGCACGGGGTAACATTTCCCAGGTGCGGCAGTTAGTGGGGATGCGGGGACTAATGGCAGATCCCCAAGGGGAAATTATTGGTCTGCCCATTAAAACTAACTTCCGTGAAGGACTCACCGTCACAGAATATATTATCTCGTCTTATGGTGCGAGAAAAGGATTGGTAGATACCGCTTTACGGACGGCTGACTCTGGTTATCTCACCCGCCGTCTAGTGGACGTATCCCAGGATGTAATTATTCGGGAATTTGACTGTGGTACTAGCAGAGGTATTCCCATACGTCCAATGACAGAAGGTGCCAAAACCTTAATACCTCTGGCGACCCGCTTGATGGGACGGGTAATTGGTGAGGATGTAATACATCCGACGACAAAAGAAGTCATTGCACCACGTAATACTCCTGTTTCTGATGACTTAGCCATAGCAATTCAAAAAGCTGGGGTGAAGGAAGTCGTTGTGCGGAGTCCCCTGACTTGTGAAGCTGCACGTTCCGTCTGCCAACACTGCTATGGCTGGAGTTTAGCCCATGCCAAGATGGTAGATTTGGGTGAAGCTGTCGGGATTATTGCCGCCCAAAGTATCGGTGAACCTGGGACTCAGCTCACCATGCGGACATTCCACACTGGTGGTGTGTTTACAGGGGAAGTTGCCCAACAAGTGCGTTCCAAAGCAGATGGTACTATCCGTTTGCCACGGAAATTACGGACAAGAACACATCGCACTCGCCACGGGGAAGATGCTTTGTATGTTGAGGCCAACGGCATCATGATTTTGGAACCGAATAAAGTTGGTTCCCAAGCCTCAGCTAACCAGGAAATTCATGTTACCCAAGGTTCCACACTCTATGTAGTTGATGGACAACAGGTAAAAGTTGGTCAACTATTGGCAGAAGTTGCCCTTGGTGGACGGACAACTCGTGCCAATACAGAAAAAGCGGTGAAAGATGTTGCCACCGACTTGGCAGGGGAAGTGCAGTTTTCCGAAGTAGTTCCAGAACAAAAAACAGACCGTCAGGGCAATACCACAACCACAGCAGCGCGGGGTGGTTTGATTTGGATTTTGTCCGGGGAAGTTTATAACTTGCCGCCTGGTGCAGAATTGGTGGTGAAAAATGGTGATGCGATCGCCTCGAATGGGGTGTTGGCAGAAACCAAGTTAACTACTTTGCACGGTGGTGTGGTGCGCTTGCCAGAAGCTACTCCCGGTAAGAGTACCAGAGAAATTGAGATCATCACAGCTTCTGTGGTCTTAGACCAAGCAACAGTCACAGTTCAAAGTGGTCAAGGACGCAACAGCTACTTAGTCTCCACTGGTGACAACCAAGTATTTAACCTGCGAGCCACCCCAGGCACAAAAGTGCAAAATGGTCAAGTAGTAGCTGAGTTAATTGACGACCACTATCGCACAACCACTGGCGGATTCCTGAAATTTGCTGGCGTTGAAGTCCAGAAAAAAGGTAAAGCCAAACTCGGTTACGAAGTGGTGCAGGGAGGTACTCTGCTGTGGATTCCTGAAGAAACCCACGAAGTGAATAAAGATATCTCCTTGTTGTTGGTGGAAGACGGACAGTTTGTGGAAGCTGGCACCGAGGTAGTGAAGGATATCTTCTGCCAAACCAGTGGCGTGGTAGAAGTCACCCAGAAAAACGACATCTTGCGGGAAGTGGTGATTAAGCCAGGGGAACTACTGATGGTAGATGACCCAGCATCTGTGATTGGGCGAGATAACACCTTTGTGCAACCAGGTGAAGAATTACAAGGTGCGATCGCCACAGAATTGCGCTATATCCAATATGTGGAGTCTCCAGAAGGCCCAGCCTTGTTAAGTCGTCCAGTAGTAGAGTATGCCGTTCCCAACCACCCCAATGTGCCATCCACTACATCTGTAAGTCAACAAACAGGACGTTCCATTGAGTTGCGAGCAGTACAGCGACTACCTTACAAAGATTCTGAGCGCGTTAAGTCTGTAGAAGGTGTAGAACTGCTGCGAACTCAGTTGGTATTGGAAATTGACTCTGAAGGCGAACAAGACCATAGCGCTTCTCCCTTGGCAGCAGATATTGAATTGGTACAGGATACCGAAGATCCAGATGTGCAACGCTTGCAGTTGGTGATTTTGGAGTCCTTGGTCATTCGGCGTGATATTTCTGCTGATGCTACTCAAGGCAGTACCCAGACAAGTTTGGAAGTACAAGATGGGCAAACTATTGCTCCTGGGGAAGTGGTCGCACGTACCCAAATCTTGTCCAAAGAAGGCGGTATTGTGCGGGGTATCCAAAAAGGCACCGAAGCCGTGCGTCGCTGTTTGGTGTTGCGCCACAATGACATGATCACAATGAATACTAGCGCCCAGCCCAAGGTGAAAAAGGGCGACTTGGTGGTAGAAGGTCAAGAAATTGCTCCTGGGGTATTTACTGAAGAATCTGGGCAAGTTGTGGAAGTTAAGAAAGCAGGGGGAGCAGGGGGAGCAGGGGGAGATTCTTCCTCCACCTCCCTTGTCTCTTCTGCCTCTTACAACATTACTATCCGCATCGGTCGTCCCTACCGAGTCAGCCCTGGTGCAGTATTGCAGATAGAAGATGGCGATTTGGTGCAGCGTGGTGACAACTTGGTGTTGTTGGTGTTTGAACGTTCCAAAACTGGAGACATCATTCAAGGTTTGCCCCGGATTGAGGAACTCCTAGAAGCTCGGAAGCCAAAAGAGGCGTGTATTTTAACACGTCGAGGTGGAGAAGTCAAGGTTGTTTATGGAGATGGCGATGAAGCGATCGCCATTAAGGTCGTAGAATCCAACGGTGTAGTTACCGATTATCCTCTAGGGCCAGGACAAAACTTGATGGTGCCAGATGGGGCCATAGTGCAAGTGGGTGAACCGTTAAGCGATGGCCCATCCAACCCCCACGAGATTTTGGAAATCTTCTTTAGCTTGGGTTCTGAGGATGGAGTGTATGCTTGTGCTAGCCATGCCTTGCAGAAAGTACAGACATTCTTGGTGAATGAAGTGCAATTGGTGTATCAGTCTCAAGGGATTGATATTGCTGATAAACACATTGAAGTGATTGTGCGCCAGATGACCAACAAAGTCCGGATTGATGATGGTGGTGACACTACCATGCTTCCCGGCGAGTTGGTAGAATTGCGCCAAGTTGAGCAGGTAAACGAAGCAATGGCAATTACTGGCGGTGCTAGGGCACAGTATACCCCCGTATTGTTGGGGATTACCAAAGCATCGTTGAACACTGACAGCTTTATTTCTGCTGCATCTTTCCAAGAGACAACAAGGGTACTAACCGAAGCAGCTATTGAGGGTAAATCTGACTGGTTGCGCGGTTTGAAGGAAAACGTGATTATTGGGCGACTGATTCCGGCGGGTACTGGGTACAATACTTATGAAGAACCTGGTGCGATCGATGAGTATGCTGCCCTTGAAAGCACTAGCGTCTTGGATGAAGTTGATGATCCAATGGATATGGTCTTAGATGACCGCACAGCTCGCGCTTATAATTTAGATTCTCCTTCCCTTGGGGAAACTGGATTTGGCAACCGACGCGTCGAACGGTCAATTTTAGATGACGACGATGAGTTGATTGCTGATGAAGTCACCGACCTCGTAGAAGAAGATGAAGAAGAAGACGATTACGAGGAAGATGACGAAGATGATTACGATGAAGAATAAAGCCGAAAGGTAAAAATTCAAAGTGGAAAGGCAAAAGATTAATTTCTTTTGCCTTTTTGGTTGACTGATGACTGTTAATTTTTAAATGTGAATAGTCAGCAACAAACTATTACAATGGGATATTTTTATTTGTCAGTCTTCAAAGTCTGCTCATCTTTACGATTCTTAATTTTGTTAGCTTCATCCAAGAGCTGACAGAAGTCTTACAATCCAATAGGCTGAGCTGATGAGAGAGTAGAGGGAAAATAATTAATGAATCTTTACTTTTGTACGGTACAAGACCGCAGGGTTGCCACTAATTACTTAGCTCTATCATCACTCTGTCTTGAATAACTATACTAGCTGTACGCAAAATGCCTATTAAAATCGTCCAGAACTTTGACAGCAGTTTCACTCTCGAACCTAATCTGCAAGAAACTCTCTTCAATTTATTGACGAGTGAGTCTTTCGTCAACCAAATGTGTCAACAATTAAACTGTGAAAAAGTTGAATTTACAAAATTACTTTTTCAGCCAGTGCCATACAGTTTAGCTACGCCCAAAGGTATGCCAGCAGAATTGGAACAATATCATGAGTCTGATGAGTACATAATCATCAATGTACCACCAAATTTTATGTTTAGTGCTAAGATTTTCAAACCCAGTCGGCTTTGTGCAATTTACCGTAAATTTGGCTAATAACTAATATAGAAAAATGCTTTTATCCAATTATTAAGGCAAATCATAAATTTTCCATTGAGATATGAATACTGAAACAAATATTCCCGCTTTAGCAAACCTAGAATACACTGCTTATATTGATGATAGTGGTCAATTGCCGGAAAAGTTCCAGGGGAAGATAGGGGTTTATGCCATATTTGACCAAGAAAAAGTACTGCAATTTGTAGGATATTCTCGTGATGTTTATCTCAGTCTGAGACAGCATTTAGTACGTCAAGTACAAAAATGCTATTGGGTAAAAGTTCAAACTATTGAACGCCCCAGCCGTACAGTTTTAGAAAATATTGAAAATGCTTGGATTGCCGAAAATGGTTCTATTCCTTTAGGAAATAGCTTTGATAAAGAAAATTGGACACAAGCTATAGATGTTAAAAAGGTAATGACGCCTGAAGAACAGACAAATTATCACAATCCGGCTAATGAGGAATTAGCAAAAATCAAAATTATTAAAAATGTGGCACGACGAGTTGAATCAGAAATTTTAGCATTGCTAGAAACGCGGGGTTTAAAAACAGAATTACGTTTTCATCCTAAATTAAAAGAGGAAGGATTACTGGATTTGAAGTGAATTATTTTTAGGTTATACTGTTTGAGATTTTGGATTGTGAAAAAGTGACTAAGCTGTTCCAGATTTAAGTTGCATATAGTGGGCGGGCAAGATGCCCACCCCACAATAAAATTTGGGCTATTTTTAGAATGGAAGCCCCTTAGCTTAATACAAATTCTTGATGAATATGTACTAAGTTTTATTAAACGAACTGCCCTCCGGGTTTATCAAGAACGCTAAAGAAGTAGCGAGAAGAAAGATAAGGAAGAAATGCTGAACTGAACCGTATTGAATTATGTCTAGAAAAGTAAACGAGGCTACAATCGTGTTCACTCCTGTCTTTTTCAAAACTTTCTATGACAATTAAGCTGCTGAACGATCGCTATCAAGTTATCCGCACACTAGGCGCTGGTGGGTTTGGTGAAACCTTTCTCGCAGAAGATACTTATATGCCTTCTGGGCGCCGTTGTGTGGTTAAACAGCTAAGACCAATTCAAAACAATCCCCAAATTTATCAACTGGTGCAGCAGAGGTTTCAACGGGAAGCAGCAATTTTAGAAGAACTTGGCGGTGCAAGTGACCAAATTCCGACGTTGTATGCTTATTTTGAATCGGGTGGAGAATTTTATTTAGTTCAAGAGTGGATTTCAGGTGATACTCTCACAGCGAAATTTCACAAGCAGGGGTTATTTAGTGAAAGTGCTGTTCGGGAATTATTGGTGAATTTATTACCAGTTTTGGAGTATGTCCACTCGAAGCAGATTGTTCACCGCGATATTAAACCAGACAATATTATTGTGCGCGATCGCGATCAAAAATCTGTGCTAATTGATTTTGGTGCGGTACGCGAATCAATGGGAACAGTATTCAATTCTCAAGGCAATCCTACCAGTTCAATTGTGATTGGTACCCCTGGTTATATGCCAAGTGAACAAGCCGCAGGTAGACCAGTTTATTCGAGTGATTTATACAGTTTAGGCATCACAGCTATTTATTTACTTACAGGTAAACAGCCACAAGAATTAGATATAGATTCACAAACCGGTGAAATTGTCTGGCGACCATATGCCAGTCATGTTAGCCCAATGATGGCAGAAATCATCGATAAAGCGATCGCTTACCATCCACGCGATCGCTATTCTACTGCCAGGATCATGCTAGATGCTTTCCAAAGCCTAGCAAATCCGATTCCGCCTACGCAACCATACGTTAATCAATCACCTGTGGTATCCACACCACCCCCACCAACTATTTCTGTGAATTCCCAACCAAGTGTTCAAGGTAATAGTCGCAATGGTCTAGTTATCGGTGGTTTGATTGCAGCGGGATTAATTGGTGGATCTGTAATTATTAGTCAGGTGTTAACAAAATCACCTGAAGCAGATCAAAATATCACACCTGCAACAACACTGCCAACTGTCACACTTCCATTGAATGCGACTCCGTTGATTGTCCCATCTTCAGCGACATCGCCAACTGTCCCATCTCAACCAATAGAAAGTCCGCAATTTACTCCACCGTCTCAAGCAGTAGAAAGTCCGCAATTTACTCCACAACCAACTATCCCTTCTCCAATTCCTACTAATACATCAATACAATCAGATAATTATTTTTGGCTTTCTCAAAGGCGTGTTACAGATGCCGATTTGGATGGGAAAGATGGTTTGACATTAGATATTATGCGAAATACAATTTTCGCTCGTTACGGTCGCCGTTTTGATACTCCTGGCTTACAAGAATATTTTGATAATCAACCTTGGTATAGCGCAAAGCATTCACCAAAGGAATTTCCTACTAAGTTACTTTCAAAATTAGAGCAGCAAAATGTAGATTATATTGCTAAATATCAAGACCGCTACGATCTGAGATATTTTAAGAAATAGTTGTTGCAGTTCTATTGCAATCCTAAATCATTGGTTAAAAAATTATACAATTTGGTATCTTAGACTTGGGATTGGGAATCGCCTTCTGTGTCTGAGTTTTCGGCAATCCATCTGTGGCAATCATTTTCAAATTGATATTATAGATAACTGGTATTATAGCGTTTCCTAATCACATGAGGTACATCAGAGCAAGCTCCTCGCTTGTACTTAGGGGGTTGGGGGTGGGGTTCTTATACCTTCTCCTATTGCTACAGTATCTTCTACTCCTTCAGCTGTTGAAGTTCCCACACCTGTTGCAACGCCTAGTCAATCTCCCACAATTTCATCTGCAACACAATCATCTCTCATCAATACAGATTGTCAAAGTGCTACACCTGGTTTTCAAATCGAAAACGTTTTGAAAAAGGTAAATAAATCAGCAAGTATAGGTGGAGAAGTGTTACCTGTAGTTGTTAATATTGGCGGCTATTATGACAATGTAGAAGCAGGTAAACCTTTTGAAGCTGTTTCTAATCTCAATAATAGTTTTACAGAACTAAGATTGGTATATGGAGTAGATAGTAGTAACCGTTATGCAGCTCCCGAAAACAAACTGATATTCAGAGTAGAGCTAGATAATAAACCAGTGGAAACTCAAGAAGTTGTAGAAGGTAAAAAGTATACTGCCAATCTGAATTTACAAGGTGTTAAAAATGTCAAATTAAGAGTTGAATGTGTAAATAAAGATTGCCCTCTTCTTTCCATTACAGAAATGTCTTTGAGGTAAAAACCAATCATCTATTTAGTTAAACTGAAAGTGCTTGCACAATAAATATCTCGAACTCTGCCAAAGTTTGACTAACACCAACCTCTTGGGCACGCTGCATAAACTGTGGAATAATTTCTATAACTGCTATACCAGTAAATGTAGAACTTGTCTGAGATTCAACATACTTGCCTTGTTTTAGCAGATTAATTGTTAGCTTGCCCCTTTTATAAATCAATAGTTCTGGTACTGCCAAAGCTGCATAAGCATCAAGTTCTGTCTTGGAAGTAAGATCAGTTTCCAATGCTAAGTCAGGCGGCGGATCTACAGTTAAATCTAGTCGATTCTTGCCGATGACAACTTTATAGTTTTGGATGTAGAAGCAATCATCCGGCTCAATGCCTGCTGTCATATCCTGACGCTTAAAAGTCGTAGAGCCAAGGGGTTCCCATGCACGTTTCTGGACTTTGAGCAGAGTTTTGACTAAATCAGCAAGTAAGACTTTTGAGCGTTCATGCTCTGGTAGTGGAGCCATGATTTCTAGAATTCCATCGACATAAGCAATTCGAGATGAGCGACGTTCACCTAAATCAGCAAGAATCTCTTCAAAACCTTCCCAGGAAACTGGTTGTAGAGTGATTTTTTGACCTGGTTCTAACCGCAGGCTAATGCAAGTTGCTGGCATAGTGTTTTTTCCTATCACTCTTGAACAAACCGCTTTACCTCGCCCACTGGCAAACTCAAAGCGTCTGCAATTTGTTCTACATTTAATCCTAAGTTTAGTAATCGAGGTATAGCATCTCGTTGTGCTTGTTCTGCTTGTTGTCGCGCTTGTTCTGTTTCTTTATGACTCAACAGTTTTTTTCCAGTTTCAGGGTCAAAAAACCGCAATTCCCCATTAATTAATCTGAGATCTAAACCCAAAATTTGACTGTGAATTGACAATATCCCATCAGGTAAAAAGTTTGATGTAATGGGTTGATATTTACTTGCAACCAAACTAGAAGCTTTCAGTTGCGGGTTGAGGTAATCTCCTGTTGGGTCATACTGAAAGTATTCTTGCACACCTAAAAGTGCATATTTTTTGGGTTTATCCTCTTCGTCGTTTTCTTGAGTAGTTGCAGAAGTAATTTCCAATACAAAACTAGGGACTTTACCCCCTTCCTGCCAAACTTTATAACTGAAGCGTTTCTTCTTTTCTACCCCAAAAACCACAAATACATCGGGAGCTATTACAGCACTGGGAATACCTTTTTTGTAGTAAATGAACAGGTTTCCGGATACATAAACATCTTTTTGCTCTTGGAAATAAATATCCAAAGCTTCTACAGCATAAATTAAATAATCGCGTGCTGGGTCGCTCTCTGCCATTGGTTTGCCGTCAGAGTCGGGGTAAATAATCTCGGTTTTGAGTTGGTTATTAGAAATGGCCATAGAGCAAAGACCTCAACTCAACTGTGAAAAGAGAGAGTCAGGAGTGCAGAAAACTAACTTTGATGTGTAGTAGCGGTACTTGTTTGATGAAAGCTAGTTTTAAAATAGCATTTTGTTTGCTGTTATTTGAGGTCGAAGAATATTACTATATACAACAATACTTTATGAATCTTAATAATGACTGGAACTACAGAGCAATTTTCAAGTATAGCTACTTTTGAAAAATTTGTGTGGAGTTGGCAGGGTTACAAAATTCAGTACACTGTCATGGGTACAGGACGACCTCTAGTGCTGGTTCACGGTTTTGGGGCTTCCATTGGACATTGGCGTAAAAATATCCCTGTTTTAGCAAATGCTGGCTATCAAGTTTTTGCTTTGGATCTTTTGGGTTTTGGTGGTTCTGAGAAAGCGCCCATTGATTACAGTGTAGAAGTGTGGGTAGAACTGCTGAAAGATTTTTGGGCAACACATATCCAAGAACCTGCTGTATTTATTGGCAATTCCATCGGTGCGCTCTTAAGTTTGATAGTACTGGCAGAACATCCAGAAATTGCTGCTGGTGGTGTTTTGATTAATTCAGCAGGGGGGTTGAGTCATCGTCCCCACGAATTAAACCCGCCGTTGCGTATTGTCATGGCAGCTTTTAACAGAGTAGTGCGATCGCCAATTACAGGCAAATTTGTCTTTAATCGTATCCGCCAAAAATCCCAAATTCGTCGCACCCTCTATCAAGTTTACCGCAACCGCGAAGCTGTCACTGATGAATTAGTCGATTTACTTTATACTCCAGCTTGCGACCCAGGAGCGCAGCAAGTCTTCGCATCCATCCTGACAGCACCCCCTGGCCCCACTCCAGGGGAACTATTGCCTAAAGTTGAACGTCCTTTATTAATTATTTGGGGTGCTGATGATCCCTGGACACCAATTACGGGGGCAAAGATTTACGAGGAGGCGAGTGAGAATGGCAAAGAAATCAAAATTGTTCCCATTCCTAACGCCGGTCATTGTCCCCACGATGAAGTACCAGAGGTTGTTAACGCCCAGATTGTTGATTGGCTAGCCCATCTCTTTGACTAGGGCTACAGAGGTGGATGCAATACATTTCAAGTAAAGGTTAAAGGCAAGGAGAAGAGGAAAGGGAAAAAGTGTTAAGTAGCTCAACCTAATTAAACGTGAAATGTCATTACGTAGGCGGAACGCCTTCCCATAGGGTACGCAACGGAGTGTAGCGAAGTAATCGCAAAAACTCTATTTGACGTTTTTCAAAGTGGATCTACTTAAATGCATCCTTTCCCTTTCTCCCATACCAAAAGCAAGAAGTAGAAATATTGCTAACAATCTGGGCTAGTCCCTGTGAAATTTTTAATCGACTTACGCAACTGGCACACTAAATAAAGGTTAGGGTTGTCAAAAGGAGCCACTGCGGTGAGGTAGCCCCCGTCTTGGCTTGGAGCCAGATGGGGGACTACTGAACCCGGTCTTTCTTGGGGTTTCACGCCACGTGCGTGGCTGTCGGCAAAGCGCGCTCTTCGCAGTGGCTCCCCAAGTGGAGGAGGCAGCCGCGTGGGCGGGTTCCCCGACTTGAGCGGACTGCCGTCAAGTGGCGTTCCAAAGTCAATAGTTAAAAACTAAGCTTTTTTGGACTATTGACTATTGACTATTGACTATTGACTACCTCAACTAAAAATTGATGACAATGGGCGTAAGTCCTGTTTTAATTGCATCTTGACAAAATCAAACTCGGTGGTGTGTGTAATGGAGCTTGATGTGCATAATAAAGAGGCAATTCTCTTAAGTGACTATCCAGATTTTTCTCAGTTAGGTTATCAAGTTATCCGAGAATTAGGACGTAACCAGAAAGAGGGACGTATTACTTACCTGGCTAATGTTCAAAGTTCAAATCAACAGGTGGTGATTAAAAAGTTCTGTGTGAAGAGTGCGAGTGTTGACTGGTCGGGGTTGAAAGATTATGAACGCGAAATGGCAATTTTGCAAAGACTTGCTCATCCCCGCATCCCTCGCTATATAGATTCTTTTGCAACACCAACAAGTTTTTATCTGGTGCAAGAGTATAAAAATGCTCCATCCTTGGGGTTACAGCGCAAGTTCAATCCAGAACAGATCAAGCAAATATCTCTGTCAATTTTAGAAATTTTGGTCTATCTCCAACAGCTTGATGACCCAATTATCCATCGGGATATTAAACCAGAAAATATTTTGGTTGATGATCAACTGAATGCTTATTTGGTTGATTTTGATTTGGCTCAAATACAGAGTGCGAAAATAAATATTAGCAGCTTGGCAGCAGGAACCCCTGGTTTCATACCACCAGAAGAACAGTTAGGTGATTGCCTCACCCAGGCTTCAGACTTGTATAGTTTAGGAGTCACACTGATTTGCTTACTCACTAACACCCGTTCCGTTGATATTGCTAAGTTAATAGACGATCGCTATCGCTTTAATTTCCAGAAATTACTTCCCCGACTGAATCCACGTTTTAGGTCGTGGTTGATGAAAATGGTAGAACCCAAGTCAAAATATCGCTATGCCAATGCAGCTGTGGCTTTAGAAGTAGTCAAGTCAATTGAAGTTAGCAATACTGCCACGGCAATAGAAACTTTAATTGCTGCTGTGAAATTCAGAAAGCAAACAACAATGTTGGGACTAGCCATGATTGCGATGTTTGCAGTGGCGACAACAACTTTGATACTCTCCCAACAGGGTGGTGTAGCTCAGCAGTCACAACAACCAAGCCAATGTCAAGGTTGTGATTTTTAAACCTAACTGTTGATTTCGAGCAAGCCAGAGGGTGGAGTAATTTCAATACGCTTGGTTTCCAAATCTACCACGGGTGCGATCGCTTTGACAAAAGGAATCACAACAGTTTTTTGTTTTTTGTCTTTAGCAAATGATGGTTGTAACTTCACTTCTAACAAATCATTACCAGCGGCAATCACATCTACCACCACACCCACCAGTTCCCCAGATTCTTGTATGAAGACTTCCAAACCAATCAAATCTAGGACATGATATTCATCTTCGCCCAATTCGGGGCGATCGCTTTCAGGCACCATCAATTTACAACCACGCAATTCATCTGCTTGGTTGCGATTTTTCACACCAGCTAATTTGATCACATATAGATTTTTGCCATCTAGGTAGCGTCCATCCAACAATTCGATGGGTTGCGGTTCTGTCTGACCTGGACACAATAACCAGCGTTTTCCTGGCACTTCAAACCGTTCGGGAAAGTCAGATTCAGGATAAACCCGTAATTCCCCAGCCAAGCCTTGAGATGCAACAATTTTACCAATTTCGAGCCAATTAATTGATTTTGTCATTGGTCAGTTGTCAGTTGTCAGTTGTCAGTTGTCAGTTGTCATTGGTCAGTTAGGAGTTAGGAGTTAGGAGTTAGGAGTTAGGAGTTTGGAGTTAGGAGTTTGGAGTTATTATTTTCCCCCTCATCTCCCTCATCTCCCTCATCCCCCTCATCCCCCTCATCTCCCTCATCCCCCTCATCCCCCTCATCCCCCCTGCTCCCCTGCTCCACTAAGCACTCAATGCTGCACGTTGATAAATTTGTTCGACTACTTTTGCCAAACGTTGCATACCTGTCACCAATTCCTCATCGCTACCGGTGAGACTGATACGTAAACATTGGTGCTTGTGCTGCCATTCTTCTTCTAAACCGGGGAAGAAAGTACTACCAGGCACAACAATTACATACACTTGCTTGAGTTCCTGGTATAATTCCCAGTCAGTAATTGGTAGATCCTGTAACCACAACCAAGCAAAAATTGCGCCTTCGCCACGATGGAGATACCAAGGTAAATCCTTGGGCATTGCCTCATCTAAAGTACTTTCCAGAACAGTGAATTTCTTCTGATAAAAGGGGCGGATGACTTGTTCAGCAATTTGCACAAGGGCACCAGAATTGATGGCACGAGCTGCGATCGCTTGCCCATAGCGGGATGAATGCAGACTAGCATTTGTCTGGAACGACTCTAAAACCTGAATCAGCTTTTCATTACCAATGGCAATGCCAATTCTCTCCCCTGGTAAACCTGCTTTGGATAAGCTTGTACAATGGAGAATATTTTCTCCAAATATCAGCGACATGTCGGTAAAATTCAAAGCTGGGAATGGAGGAGCATAAGCTGAATCAATCAACACTGGCACATCATAAGGCGCAGCTAAAGCAGCAATTTTTCTGACTTCATCATCGGTGAGGACGTTGCCCGTAGGATTACAAGGACGGGAGAAAATCACACAGCCTGTGTTTTCTGTGATTGATAATTGGCTGAAGTCGGGGCGATATTTAAATCTATGGGCAGATGCATCAATATCCAGAGATGGTTTGTAGGCAATTAAAGCTTCTGGACACAAACAGATACCACCATAACCAGTGTAGTCAGGACTCAGAGGTAAAACAATTTGCTTGAGTTCGCCGCTGCTGGTGTAGCCGCCGAAGGAATTGGCAGCATAAAAATATAAGGTTTGACTGCCCGGAGTAATGAGGATGTTACGTTCAGTTAAGTTTAAGTTATAGCGCTTGTTAAAATCGTTGGCGATCGCTTCAATAAATGGTGCATAGCCTTGGCTTGAACCATAACGACAAACTACTTCCCCATATTCTGAACTAGCTAGCAAATCCGCCGTGCAATCACGCCACAACTGCTCTACTTCTGGCAAAATCAAGGGGTTGCCTGCACTCAAATTAATTAATTCCCGCCCCGCATTAGATTTTAAAGTTTCTACAATGTCCTTCATAATTGCGCGCACACCAGTTAGGTTGGACATTTGAGCGCCAAGTTTAGTCAGGGCAGGATTCATAAGCGATGTCAAAGTAGAGTAACTGAGGGGTTGACAAAATTATCCGTTTCTTGGGGCAGATAGATATCATCTTCAAGGTCTGCCGCCTGTAACTAATGTACCAATCTCACCAGAAAATGCAATTCTATAGTTAATTTGCAGAAAGGGGAATGGGGAATGGGGAATTGGTAATTGGTAATTGGTAATTGGTAATTGGTAATGGGTAATGGGTAATTGGGAATTGGGACTTGGGAATGGGAAAATAACTAATGACCACTGACCACTGACCACTGACCACTGACAACTGACCACTGACCACTGGCAATTGACAACTGATAGAGGAGGATAAGGGGTGGAAGTTAAAGCAGCAGTCGCTTACGGCGCGGGTAAGCCGTTGTCTATTGAAACTGTTCAACTATCCGGGCCACAAGCTGGGGAAGTGTTGGTTGAAATTAAAGCTACCGGAGTTTGCCACACTGATGCTTACACGCTTTCTGGTGCAGATCCTGAAGGTTTGTTTCCGGCAATTTTAGGGCATGAAGGCGCTGGTGTGGTGGTAGAGGTAGGTGCTGGTATCACAAGTGTAAAACCAGGGGATCATGTAATTCCTTTATACACCCCAGAATGTCGTCAATGTGAATATTGTCTCAGCTTCAAAACTAACCTTTGTCAAGCGATTCGCACTACCCAAGGACGCGGTGTGATGCCCGATGGTACTAGTCGCTTCAGCATCGATGGACAGATGATTCATCATTATATGGGCACATCCACCTTCGCTAATTATACGGTGCTGCCAGAAATCGCCGTGGCCAAAATTCGCCAAGATGCCCCCTTTGATAAGGTTTGTTACATTGGCTGTGGTGTGACAACAGGTATTGGTGCAGTCATTAATACAGCCAAGGTGGAACCTGGGGCAAATGTGGTGGTGTTTGGCTTGGGTGGTATTGGCTTAAATGTCATCCAAGGAGCGCGGATGGTGGGAGCGGATATGATTGTGGGGGTGGATATTAATCCCAATAAACGTGCTTTGGCTGAAAAGTTTGGCATGACGCACTTTGTTAATCCCCAAGAAATAGAAGGTGATTTAGTTAGCTATTTGGTTAATTTAACTAAAGGCGGTGCTGACTACAGCTTTGAATGTATCGGCAATGTGAACGTCATGCGTCAAGCTTTAGAATGCTGTCATAAAGGTTGGGGTGTGAGTGTAATTATTGGGGTTGCTGGTGCTGGACAGGAAATTAGTACTCGTCCGTTTCAACTTGTGACTGGGCGTGTTTGGAAAGGTTCGGCATTTGGTGGTGCAAGGGGGCGTACAGATGTGCCAAAAATTGTTGATTGGTATATGGAAGGTAAAATCAACATTGATGATTTGATTACTCATGTAATGCCCATTGAAAAAATTAATGATGCCTTTGATTTAATGCATAAAGGCGAATCAATTCGTAGTGTAGTGACGTTTTAATTTTATCCTCAGCATTAGGAGCGATCGCTATTTTTGATCACTGATTGAATTCAAGCGATCGCACTCGCAATTGCAATTAAAATGGGGGAAACTTTAGCAGGTTTTAACCATGCAGACACCAGAAAGTAAAGAAATAGCGGCAAACCTGATACAAAATCTCTATGAAACTGACTTTTCTGCTTGGACTCAGCAGCAAGCTAAATTGTTGGGTCATCAACAATGGCATCAACTTGACTTGTCTAATTTAATCGAGGAAATTGAATCCTTGGGCAGAAGAGAACGCCAAGAATTGAGAAATCGCCTCAGTGTATTAATTGGGCATTTGTTGAAGTGGGAATATCAACCTACAAAACGCAGTCGTAGTTCGTTAGCAACAATTCGCGTCCAACGTCGGGAAGTTTTGAAATTACTCAATGAAAATCCTAGTTTACAGTCTGATCTAGAAACAACGCTAAAAGATGCTGACGAAAACGCCAAGGATTTAGCATCAGGAGAAACAAACCTGTCTGTTTCAACTTTTCCTCAACAATGTTGTTATAAGTTGGCAGAAATTTTGAGCGATCGCTTTTATCCCGGTGAACCTGCCACAGATGATTTAATGGAATAATAGCGATAGCAAGTCTGATCAAAATACCATATCTCACAAGCAGACACCATAAACCGCAGCAAACCTAATGGCGAACCTGTATGAAACTGATTTCTATAGTTGGACTCAACAACAAGCTAACTTGTTGCTTCATCAACAATGGCATCAACTTGACTTGTCCAATTTAATTGAGGAAATTGAATCCTTGGGAAGACAGGAACGTACTGAACTGCGAAATCGTTTAAGTATATTAATTGGACATTTATTGAAATGGGAATATCAATCTGAACGTCGCAGTCGTAGTTGGTTGAATACGATTCGCATACAGCGCTTGGATACGTTGGAATTACTTGAAGAAAACCCTAGTCTCAAACCCTATCTGCAAGAAGTTCTGCCAAAAGCCTATGTTAAAGGAATTGTATTAGCTTCTGGAGAAACAAATTTACCAGTGAAAACATTTCCGCCAAATTGCCCTTACTTACTAGAGGAAATTCTAAGCGATCGCTTTTATCCCGGTGAACCTACCACAGATGATTTAATGGAATGATGACCATTGACCATTGACCATTGACCATTGACTAATGACTAATCTACAACTCATCTCAGAACATAAAAGCTTTGGCGGCAAACTTGGCTTTTACTCTCATCATTCTTCAACCTGTAACGTTGAAATGCGCTTTGCTGTCTACCAACCACCGCAAGCCCTGCAAAAACCAGTACCAGTTCTCTATTTTCTCTCTGGTTTGACTTCCACTGAAGAAAATTTTATGGTAAAAGCAGGGGCGCAACGCTACGCGGCTGAGTACGGCTTGATGTTAGTTGCACCAGATACTAGTCCCCGTAACACTGGTATTCCTGGTGAAGATGATGATTGGGATTTTGGCACAGGTGCAGGCTTTTATGTTGATGCTACAGAACAACCGTGGCGTCAACATTACCAAATGTATAGTTATGTCGTTCAAGAATTACCCGCTTTAATTGCTGCAAATTTCCCCGCGCAAACTGAGAAACAAGGCATTTTCGGTCATTCGATGGGGGGACATGGGGCGCTAGTTTGTGCGCTGCGAAATTCGCAACTATATAAATCAGTTTCAGCTTTTGCACCCATCGCTGCACCTATACGTTCTCCTTGGGGTCAAAAGGTATTGAGTCGTTATTTAGGAAGTAATCAAGAAAGTTGGCGCTTGTATGATGCTAGTGAATTAGTCAAACAAGTAAAATATCATAGTCCAATTCTCATTGACCAAGGCACTGCTGATAAATATTTAACTGACCAATTATTCCCAGAGGTATTTGCAGAAGCTTGTGCAACAGTTAACCAGCCTCTTACTTTACGTTATCAAGAAGGCTATGACCACGGTTATTATTTCATCGCCAGTTTTATTGAAGACCACATCCGTTACCATGCGATCGCTTTAGAGAAAAGCAAGTGAAGATGAAAATAATTGGTAATTTGTAACAAGAGGAATATCATTATTATTAGTGGAAAAACTTTTTAAAACTCCGCCTTAGTTATCGAAAGCACACCATTTTGTACCAATACGGTTCAGTTAAGGAAATTTATCTGTTTAGGCAGGCAGGGAGAGAAAAAAGGCTTATCTAAACCGTATTGCGCTAAAAGGATGTTTTAAAAGTTTTGGGCGAATATAATTCGCTACTACACAAGCAAAGTCCGCCAAGGCGGACTCACACAAAATAAAGGATCTTAAACCCACGTTCGCCCTTGGCGTTCCCGTTCGCGTAGCGTCTCCGTCAGGAGAAGGGTAGGTGGGTTTTGTCTGTATAGCCGCGATTTCGCTCTCGCCAGTGCTGGTATTAATTTAGACTTTACAAACATCCTCTAAGAATAGATTCTCACCAATGCCCTCACAAACTGACACTTCCACGCCTAAAAGATAATGGGATTCTTGCTTCAGTGGAAGTTTAATAACTAAATATGCCTAATCTAAAGTTTTCAGACATCCTCTGATTGTATTTTCCACTACATAGCACTTTACGTAAACTTTATATAATTGAAATATTTGAAAAAATTATACCAACTGGAAATCTAGTATTTGAAATATTTTTTACATATAAAAATTTCACACATTGTATTTTTTTGATGAAGAAATCGAATGATAGTTGCTTTTTTAAGTATGTTCCTGGAATATTCTATTTGAGAGTAGAAATACTGTTATGCACAAAAATTGCTAGTAAAAGCTAAAAACTTCAATTTTTAGCTAAGTGTTTGCAGTAGGGCAATTGAAAAGACAAGCATAACAAAATTTACTCAGCGTTTTAGTATTAGCAAAAGAGGACTATGAAAGTCGTAAAAAATCTGATTTTTGCTTGCATAGGAGCTACCCTAGGCTTAACTCTTGAAGTATCATCTGCCTTAGCAGCCCCTTTTGGCTTCGGTGTTGATACAAGCAGTAGTCTGTATTCAATCGATTTAGGATCTGGAAATGCTACTTTAATTGGAAACACAGGAATTTTTCTTGAAGGTATTGCTATAGATCAGAGTGGAAATTTATTTGCTACTGATACTATTGGTGATCTTTACAGCCTTGATTCATCCAATGGTAGTTCAGCATTGATTGGGGGAACAAGTCTGGGAAATATTGAAGCACTTGATTTTTTAGGAAACACACTGCTGGGTGTGGATTTCAATTCTACTCCAACAGTTTACGCAATTAATGTTACAGACGCTTCAGTTACTACTGTAACAACATCAGCAACGACTATAGGAGCGGTTCGTTCAGGTACTGTATTAGATAACAATACTTTGCTGGTTAGATCGGATGAAGATGGATTGGGTAATTTTGGTAATTTCCTGCACACTCTCGACCTAACCACAGGAGCGACATCATTAATTGGTAACCTTACTAATATCACTGCTGCCCTTGACTTTGCTAGTGATGGTAATCTCTATGGGTTACGAGACAACGGCGAGGTCGTTGTGATTGACCCATCTAACGCATCTGAAACAGTTATTGGCAATACTGGAAACCAGTTTTGGCTTGGCTTAGCAGCTACATCACAGCCGAGTGTTCCAGTTCCAGAACCATCTTCTGGGTTAAGTCTACTGGTTCTTGGTTCTTTAGGAGGGGGTTTTGTTCTAAAGCGAAAACGACCAGTCTCTGCAAAGAACTAGAACCTCGACAGCTGGGTTTCCTTTAGGTACGCGGTCAAAAGTGCGATCGCTCCCCTTTTCCACACAACCGAGGAGCGATCGCACTTTTGCAACAATCAGTAGATCGAAAACTTTTGAAAGTTGACGAAATCATAAGGGTTTCAGGCAACGTTTCTGGAGCTGGTAATCACGATTACTTGCGATCGCTCTTAAGTCCATCCAGAACAGAGGTACTTGAAAGGCAGATCAGAAGGGGAGCAATGCGATTTTGTTAGACGACCCAAAAAGCAGTGCGATCGCTAATCATTTTTTCAGTACACAAATTTATTAACTACATGCTTACTAGTATTAATATCAATACGGTTCAGTTAAGGCTCAAATAGTTGTAAATTGGGTATTGTTTCCAAAAATGGGAATCCAGTCAGGTGCATCTCAAGGAATTCTCGTTGGTGTCTCCTAAGATACGAAGTACTGAGATATTCAAGGCGATAGAGACAGCTATTCCCGCAACTTCAATCGAACAGGCGATCGCGAAAATCAAAGTTGAAGAGGAACGTAGACGCTCGTTACCAGCGCAACTGGTAGTTTGTCTGATAATAGCGATGAGTCTGTGGTCGAGAGATTCAATGCGTGATGTACTAAAAAATCTGATTGATGGTCTTTCGGAAGCATGGGTCAAAGTAGGCAAATATTGGCGTATTCCATGTAAATCAGCCATTACCCAAGCCAGGCAGAGATTAGGGGCAAGGGTGATGACACAATTGTTTCATCAGTTGGTGCGACCAATGGCAAACAGCACAACAATAGGAGCCTTTATCAACGGGCTACGAATCGTCGTGATTGATGGGAGTTGCTTAGATATTCCAGATAGTGATGAAAACGCCAGGGTTTTTGGTCGTCCTGGTAGTCGTCCTGGCACACGAGCAGCATTTCCCAAAGCGAGATTAGTGATTTTGGTAGAAGCTGGAACACATTTAATTTTTGATGCACTAATATGCCCATATCGGATAGGAGAGCGAGTACGGGCATTAAAACTTTTACGCTCAGTAACAGAGGGAATGTTGTTGATGTGGGATAGAGGTTTACATTCCTACGCTATGGTGCAAGCGACAGTCAATAAGGGTTGTGATTATTTAGGAAGAATTCCAGCTAACGTTAAATTCTTAAACGACAAACATGAGCGAAGATGGTTCATATTTGAGTTGGATTTATCCATCTGGCAAATTGAGAAAAAAGGGTTGTAAGCCAATATTGGTAAGAGTTATAGAGTACAAAATTGAGAATCCAGACAACCCAGAAGAGCAGATTAGATATCGCTTAATTACCAGCTTATTAGATATTGAAAAATTCCCAGCCCAATTACTTGCTTGCGAATATCACCAACGTTGGGAAGTCGAGAACACGATTGATGAACTCAAAGTACACCTTTTAGGACGAAAAACTCATATTCGTTCTCAAAAACCACGGGAGGTAGTGCAAGAAGTTTACGGTTTATTATTAGGCCATTGGACTGTAAGAACGTTAATTTTTCAAGCTGCAACCAGCGCAGACGTTGCGCCCTTGCGTCTAAGTTTCACAGGAACTTTGCGAGTTGTTCGCCGTGCCCTTCCTAAATTCCAGCGTTTGCAACCACACGAACTTCCCTTTTTTTAAGTTGGTTAACTCTAGAGATTCTTGATCAAGTTTTACCTCAAAGGGTTCATCGAAGTAACCCAAGGGTTGTTAAAAAACCTGTATCAAAATTTCGCTCAAAAAAAGTAGAACACAGAGGTACTGGGACAATAACAAAGCGTCATGTCTTTCTTATTCTAAGCACTGCATAGCCTTAACTGAACCGTATTGCATTTTGTACCACGTATAGCTGGGGACTGGGGACTGGGGACTGGGGACTGGGTGAAAAGCCTTTTTGTGTCTAGGTTTTATCATCTGTTGATGTCCTAACCACCTTGGCTATTGCTATAACTTCAGAATGCCAGCAAGCACCTGACAAAGTTTGGATGTTACTCTGGAACTAACCGAAAGACCAAATATTTTAGCCTTCTGTAACATTTTGGTTCCAGTTTCAGGACGGAACAATGACACAAGCCGACTTATCTCCAACCCTTGCCGTCAATATCCCAGCTACATTAACACTGATAGTTACCCACGAACAGTTTATTGAATTGGCATTGGCTAACCGAGATTTACAATTAGAACGAACTGCTACAGGAGAGTTGATTGTTATGCCACCGACGGGTAGTGATAGTGGCAAGAGAAACTTTGACATTGCCGGACAACTCTGGTTGTGGAACCGTCAAAATAAATTAGGTGTAGCTTTTGACTCATCTACAGGTTTTTATCTACTTAATGGTAGCGATCGCTCTCCCGATGTAGCATGGATACGTCAAGATAGATGGGATGCCCTTAGCACAGAACAGCAAGAAACTTTTGCTCCAATTTGTCCTGACTTCGTGCTGGAATTACGGTCTAAAAATGACTCCATAGAAAAGTTACGTGCGAAAATGAGGGAATACATCGACAATGGCGCTCGTTTAGCTTGGTTAATTGACCAGAAAAATAAACAAGTAGAAATTTATCGCCCAAATCAAGATGTAGAAGTATTGAATAATCCTGTCAGCTTGTCAGGGGACGATGTTCTACCTGGATTTGTGTTGGATTTAACCGAAGTATGGAATTAACCTCCAAAAGTGAGCAGTACGGAGGAGAAAATGGTTGTTACACTGGAACTGTGCCAAATCGATTTTCAACCAGGACAGTGCTTGATATTGCGAGAAATCACCTGGACAGAATTTGAAGCAATTTTAGACGAACTTGGAGAACATCGCGCTGCAAGAGTTGCTTACTATCAAGGGACGTTAGAGATTCGGATGCCAACACCAGAACATGAAGTTGACAAAGAACTCATTGGTGATATGGTTAAAATTTTACTTGATGAGTTACAACTTGACTGGGAACCTTACGGCTCGACAACATTTAAGCGAGCAGAAATGGCAGCAGGTGTAGAACCGGATACTTGTTTTTACATCCAAAATGCTCGCAAAATGATTGGCAAGCGACGGATAAATTTGTCAGTTGATCCACCACCAGATTTAGCAATTGAAATTGATGTCACCTCAAAAACCCAGCTTTCAAGTTATGTGACCTTGGGTGTACCCGAACTGTGGTGTTATGGAGATGGCAAGTTGCAAGTGTTTGTCTTAAATCAAGGAGAGTACATTAAGGTTGAAACTAGCTTTATATTTGAAAACCTGCCTGTAATTGAGGGAATATTACAGTTTTTGCAATTGAGTTTAACACAAGGATCTAGTACAGCCAGACGAGCATTTCGGCAATGGGTGCGTGAAGCATTGGCTAAATAATATCAAAAACATCTATGATGAACCACTTTCGCTACTCTTGAAAAAGATGCAAAAAAGCTGAGACTGGAATAAGAAGAAAAATTCAAGGGTGTCTCAGCTATGTCCACAATTGTATCTAGCCCTAGATGTAAATAGAAGCACGGGACTTCAACCCGCAGAGTTTGTTAAACTAATCTAAATAAATTGATTAAAAGAGTTATCAGTAACGGCTTTTACGGTATTTACACAAACAAATAACTTATTAGTAAATTAAGTCTGATTTACTAATAAATAGGAGAATAATGTGATTAAAAATTTATTAGCTTTTATAGCTAGTATAATTTTTAGTTTTGGTACAGTAATTTTGATTAAGAAACTTAATTTACCTGCATTTACTACTTTCACCGTTGCTATTTGTGCAAGTCATTTATTGATGATGATTGCGATGATACAACATTTTCGGTCTAAGTTTAATAAAGATAAATAAACTTCTAAACAAGTTTATTATAGCGGTTCTCACTTCGTTGCAATACAGTCGCAACCTCACCCCGTATTTGAAGCGCGCAAACACTCCCCTCTCCTTGGTAAGGAGAGCCACTGCGTTGGGCGGCTTCGCCGACTTGAAGCAAGTGGCGTGAGGGGTTGGGGGTGAGGTCGAAAAATGTACTTCACACAACTGAGAACCGCTATATTTATATTTTAAATTCCCGACTTCTTCAAGAAGTCGGGAATTTAAACAGCACAAATACTTTAGAAACATCCTCTAAAAGCGAAGTTTTTCCGCATTTACCCTACCTCCTAGAGCGTTAAAGATTGAGGATTTGTCTCAATCAACTTGGCTAAATCTTGCAAGAATGCCGCAGCATGAGCGCCGTAAATAATGCGGTGGTCACAAGTAATATTCACCTGCATTTGTTGCCGTACACCAAATAAACCATCAGATGTTGCTACCACTTGCGGACGGGATGCACCGATCGCTAAAATTGAACCTTGTCCAGGAGGCAAAATAGCATCAAATTTGTCTACACCAAACATGCCCAAGTTCGATAGGGTAAAAGTACCGCTGTTGTATTCTTGTGGTTGTAGTTGTTTTGTTCTAGCGCGTTCTACTAAAGATTTCCAAGTGCGTGAGAGAGAATAAATATCTACTGAATCTGCATTTTGTAACACTGGTGTAATTAATCCGCCATCATCCATAGCCACGGCTACAGATATATTGATATCGGAATGATAGACAATTCCTTGGTCTGAATAGCTGGCATTTAATAATGGGTGTTTTTGCAATGTCACCGCCACAGCTTTCGCCAGTAGCGCTGTCATTGTCACGCCTTTGGACTTAATTTGCTTGTAAAGCTTGTCTAGTCCATCGGTGGTAATGGTGTAACCAACACGGAAAACGGGCACAGACAAGGTGGCTACCATATTCCGTACTACAGCATTTTGGAAGGTAGTTAAGGGCACTGTTTGGCCAGGAATGGCACTGGCGGCGGCTGGGATGAGTGCGGGTGCTGTTGGCTGGGGTGTTGGTGGTGCAGCAGGGGTGATGGTTGGTGCAGTTGTTGCGGGGGTAACTGGTGCAGGTGCGGCTGGCTTACCTTTATTAACGACACCTTCCACATCAAGAGCGACGATGCGACCATAAGGGCCACTGCCTTTAAGAGTTGTCAAATCAACTTTAAGTTCTTTCGCCAACTTGCGGGCGCGGGGTGAAGCCACGAGTCGTCCTTCTTGGTGGTTCGACCCATTTTGAGATGCTGAAGCAGGTGTGCTGACATTGGCTGTGGCTGCAACTCGTGTGGGAGCAGAAGTAGCAGTAGCCGCAGCACCGCCAGAGTTACCCAAAGACTTGGCAGCTTCGATATCAGCTTCCGTTTCTGCAATGTAAGCGATCGCAGCCCCTACGCTTGCCGTGTCACCGGCTTGTACTATGATGTGGGCAAGATATCCTTCATAGAAGGTTTCCACATCCATATCTGCCTTATCTGACTCGACAACCACCACTGTTTCGCCTTTTTCCACTTTATCGCCTGGCGATTTTACCCAGGAGACAATTTTGCCTTCGGTCATGGTGGAGCTCAGCGCCGGCATAAATACTTCGTGAATGCTCATATGGTGGTTTCAGAATCAATAATTTATGGACTGTAACAGCTTTAGACAGATCGAATTGTATCTCGACAGGAGAATTTTGGATTTGAGAATTTTACATTTTAGGTTGGGGACTGGGGACTGGGGACTGGGGACTGGGGACTGGGGACTGGGGACTGGGGACTGGGGACTGGGGACTGGGACTGGGGACTGGGGACTGGGGACTGGGGACTGGGGACTGGGGACTGGGGACTGGGGACTGGGGACTGGGGACTGGGGACTGGGGACTGGGGACTGGGGACTGGGGACTGGGGACTGGGGACTGGGGACTGGGGACTGGGGACTGGGGACTGGGGACTGGGGACTGGGGACTGGGGACTGGGGACTGGGGACTGGGGACTGGGGACTGGGGACTGGGGACTGGGGAACCCCCGGCCACCTTTGGGGGTTAGGGGCAATGGGGAATGGGAAAATAATTAATGACCACTGACCACTGACCACTGACAACTGACCACTGACCACTGACCACTGGCCACTGACAACTAACAACTAACTCCAGGAACCTGAAGAAGGTGTGAGGGTCTATATATTATGACAATCGAAATTATTTGGCAATATTACGCCTTGATGGTTGACTATCAATAGTTACCACCAGTTTTCTACAATTCAAATAGAACTGTTGTCTAGTTTATATTCTTTACAACCACTCACCAAGACACAGCAGCTTTTCCCAAGCATATGATTAAGAGGTTAACGTTTAAACACCAATTTTAAATTCAAAATTGATAATTAGTCTGTTTGAAATTCCTGTTTACTTTTATGATGCCAGTAAAGTGGAAATTCTTTTTAATTTTGATACTAAGTATCTTAACTACTGCTGGTGCTGGGGTTTACATCGCTCAGCAGCAATCTGTATCGGTTGTAGAAACCAGTGATAGTCAACAGCAGCAATTTTCGACGGTGCAACAGTCTCAGGAGATTGTCGAATATCGAGAGCGATCGCATTATCAAACTATACCATTAGAAAGTATTACCTCTAGTCTTCAAGGTAGCGATCCTGCGACTCTGGCTTTGAATGCCTTGGAAGATCAAGTGACATATGCCGTCAAGCGCAAGGTAGAAGTAGATTATCCCCAGCGAAATCAAGCCTTTGTGACTATTACACAAATCCAACCCAATAAGAATTCACAAGAGGTCATTAAATATCGAGTTGAGATGACCACCTTTGGGCGATCGCTTTTCATTAGTTCGCCTCCCGTGTGGGAAATTGTTTGGGCTGGCTCCCAGACACAATGTCAAACAGGAAGCCGCCCTCACAATAACTTAACTCAAAGCTGTAATTAGTTATTAGTCATTGGTCATTGGTCATTAGTCATTAGTAACAAAGCAACTGACTACTAACAACACTTCAGGTGAGCTTCAGTGCATCGCTGACAACTGACAAATTCTAGATATCGCCACGAATATCTTCTATAACGCCATCGCGCAGAACAATTTCGACTTGCATTTTGCTGATCAAGTTATCACCCCGTTCGACCCGGAAAAAGCCTTCCATTTGAAATTGATTAACTTCTTGGTCTAAATCGAGGAACTGCACTTGCTGGAGGTTTTGCAGCAATTGGTTTTTTTGCTCTAATAGTTCACTTTTCTTTTGATTGATTTGGAGTTGGATATTGTCAATTTGCTGGAGGGTCTGAGGCCCTGGTGGTTGTAGACTTTGCTTTTGAATTGCCGCGATCGCTCTTTGCCCTTCAACATCCAGTTGTTGCAACTGCTGATCAAGTTGATTGATATTTGCTTGTAGTTGCTGTTGTACTTCCTCTTTCCAGAGGGGAGTAACAATAACTTTGACGTTGACGACGCGCTTCAATAGCAATTGGGGGTTGGAAAGATCCATAAAAGTTTGGCGTTCACTCTATAGTTGGCAGGTGGAATTAAGCTAAAACACATCTATATTGCATCATTACTGGTGGTGGTCGTCCTTTGTCCTTAGCCCTTTGTAAATACTTTTGACAAAGGACTAAGGACTAATGACTAAATCGCGGTCTTCTCTTAACAGAGACGCTACGCAAACACCAGTGATTTTGCAACTTAGACGCACATAAGCTTATCAGGCAAACATGCCGTTAATCATATCGTGATAGCGTTCAGTGACAATGTGTCGCCGTATTTTCAGCGTTTGTGTCATTAAGCCATTTTCGATGGAAAACGGTTCTAGAATCAGCTTGAACGGCCCAATACGGTCATCAGGTCGATAACCTGGACGGTTTTTCACTTCCCGATTCAGTTCTTGCCGAAATAAATCCTGGATCATTTTACTCTCCAGGTCAATTTTTTGACTGGATGAGGTAGAATCTTCATCCTGTAGGCTGAATTTGAGGTTCTGATTTTCTGCCCATTTTTCTAAGGCTTCGATATTGGGGACAATTAAAGCACCGAGGCTGCGTTGGTCTTGTCCAACAAGCATGATTTGGTCAATGTAGGGCGATCGCAAACACGCATCCTCAATCGGTTGCGGCTCGATGTTTTCCCCATTGGTTAAGACAATGGTATCTTTAGCCCTACCAGTCAATACCAAGTCGTTTTCTGGTGTCACCCAACCCAAATCACCGCTATCAAACCAACCTTCGGCATCAATTACTTTTGCTGTTGCTTCGGGATTTTGGTAATAGCCTTGCATAATTTGAGGCCCTTTGAGCAACACTAAGCCTCGTTGACCGCCTGGTAGGGGCTTTCTTGTCTCAGGGTCTACAATTTTAACTTCTGTACCTGGGATTGGTTGCCCGGATGAACCCCGAAAATTGCGCCAAGGACGACGCGCATTAGTCACAGGAGAAGTTTCTGTTAAACCATAACCCTGTAAAAGCTGCACACCAACAATTTCAAAAAAGTTATCTATGTGCTTTGGTAGCGCACCGCCACCACTAATCACATAGTTGATTTCTCCTCCTGTTGCTTCCCTGACTTTGGCATAAACTAGTCGCTCACCCAAAGCATGGAGAGGAAACAAAGCAGATGCTTGGATGCTAGCTGCTAATCTTTGCACAGCTGAGGAATTCAGATGATCTAAACTCAAACCTTGGGCAATTCGTCGCGCTTGGATATATTTCTCGCTAGTGCCTAACAAAAAGTTTATCAGGCGTTGCTTGTTTGCTGGTTGTTCGCGGAATTGCTTTTGCACTCCTTCATGAATCGATTCCCACAGGCGCGGTACAGCAATCATGTAATGGGGTTTAAATTCTCGCAAATCTCGTTTGACAGAACGCAAGTTGGTGTAAACTTGCGTGCAACCTTGAGAAAGTAAGAAATACTCACCGCTGCGTTCGTAACTGTGCCATGTAGGCAGGATGCTAAGCACCATTTCTCCTGGTTTTGGTTGAATTACTGCCCCCAGAGCTTTTACTTGATGCATCAAATTATTGTGAGACAGCATCACACCTTTGGGTTTACCTGTAGTGCCTGAAGTATAAATTAGGGTGGCGAGGGTGTTGGGGTCGTGCTGGACTTTGACAAGAGTATGGTTTGTCCCCATTTCTATTAACTGGGGAAAGTTCACTACCTTCAGGCTAGACTCTGTTGGTGGTGTTTCATCTGAAAGTAAGACCACCAATTTTATTGGTAAATCTTCAAGGCGATCTTGCAATCTCTTAAACGTCTTTAAATCTTCAACTACCAACGTCGTGCTGCCACTATTAGCCACGATAAACAGCAATTCTTCTGTTTCTGCTTGGGAACTACGCACCGCATCAATTGCCCCAGCAGTCATGATACCTTGATCGGCGATAAACCAGCGAGGACTGTTGTCAGCAATCAGGGAAATGCGATCGCCTACTTGAACTCCCAATACTTGCAAACCAGCAGCAAATTGTTGAATTTGCTTTGCTAGCTCGGCATAAGTTATCACTACTTCTGGTTTGGCATGGGGATTGTGAAGAGCTGTAACATTAGCAAATTGTTTTGCTACTAATGGCCAAATGTCTGGTAAAGAATCCACATTTGTATAATCTACCAAACGCTGTAATGCTTGGCTTTCTTGTTTTGTGATATTCGATAAAAAAGAAGATGCCACATGAGTGTTCGACATAATACATTACCTAAGTTTTATAAAGTGACTATTTTCCAGCTTATTCTGCTATTGCGTTATAATATCCCACCTCAATATTTACATTCTCTGTGCTGTCAGAAATTCCGCTAATTTCGTGTTTGCATTGATAAAAACTTATGCTAATGTTAATTTATATAGAGTGCAAGCAATAGATGCCTAGTAATTACTAGCTGGAATGATGTTTGCAGCTAAAAACAGAGACCACCTATTTTTACACGGGGGTGATTACCTATAAATGTAGTAGACGCTATATTACTGACCCTGCTCAATGCTGTTGCTTGTCTGGTGTTTCCCAAGCTTTTATCCACTGTTTTGGTCTATAAAAGCAAAGCCACTAAAACTTCACAAACAGCCAGAGTAGCAATTACCAGTTTCCCTTATTGTACGGTTTATACGTTGACAGGTACTCAATTCTGTAGATTCAGTCCTGATTTTTGTTCCAAGTGTTCTGTAAGTTGATATATCTGCACACTTCATATCAGTTTTGTCAGGCACTGAAGGCTCGATGATCAAAACATGAGGTATTAATCAAGTCAAAAATAAAAAGCAAAAATGCAAAGGATTGTTTGATTTTTACTTTTGACTTGATATAGCAGTGCTGTTTAATTGGTGATGCCAATTCTGTATGAAGATACGCCTATCTATGGTAAGGCATCTAACTCCGATTTATTAAAGAAGTCGGGGTTATTAATTTGTTTTCAATTAGTCAGAATTGATATAGATAACTATATGCAAAATTCAATAGTTTCTATTGATTATAACTATATTTGTTTTACTTATATAAAGTAGAATCAAATCAAAATTGAATGTGTAATCAATAGCACTAATTCTGATTCAAACTAAGTAAATAGAAACACAAATTTTAAAGGAGATGTTGGTATATGAGTCTGATGGACAGTATTTTACTAACACTGTTAAACACCCTTGTTTGTCTAGCTTTGCCCAAACTGCTATCTCTAATGTTGGCTGACAAAACTAAAACTAATGAGTCATCGCAGTCTGTCGTAACCTCACAATAGGCTAGCTTAAAAATCGTTAATTTTAGTCAAGACAGCTTAACAAAACGTAAAAAAGCAGTGTCACATTCGTTAGATATCGCCCTGATGAGGAGAAATAGCTATTTGTGTGGTGCAGGGCGATCGCTTTTAGGCATATTTAACTTCCTCATTCCTTCATCTTTTACAGTTCAGTTAAGGCTAAAAACTAAATGCTTAACTGAACCGTATTGATTTATATCATGTCCGCTTAATTACTTATAAAACCTAAGAATCCCACCCTACCAAAGCTATGCTTTGTTTCCCCTCCCCGTGAACGGGGAGGGGTTAGGGGTGGGGTGCAATGACTGTGGGAATTATAACTATTTATCCGAACTTGATATTATCAGGACTTACGCAACTGGCACAGATATTTTTGGCGATGGTAGTCAAGAGTTAAGGGTCAAAAATCAAAAATCAAGCTTTTTTGGACTATTGACTTTTGACTCTTGACAACCCACAAAGAAAAAAATATGACAATGCGCGTAAGTCCTAATTATATTCAACTGCACCCGACTACTCATCCAGCAAAACTTATTTTTCTAGAGCAAGCCTTTATACAGCACAATAAGAAAGTACTTGACAAAATCAATCTCAAGATATTTGAAATGGCAGAATTTGATAACAAAGTTGCTCTAGTGACGGGTGGTAGTTCTGGTATTGGTCGAGATACTGCGTTAGCTTTTGCTGAAAAAGGAGCAAAAGTCGTGATTGCTAGCCGCCGGGTGACAGAAAGCAAACAAACAGTAGAACTAATTCAAGCTGCTGGTGGCGAAGCTTTTTTTGTGCAAACTGACGTAACTAAAGCAGCTGAAGTAGAGAATTTAATAAATCAAACAGTCGCTATTTATGGCCGTTTAGACTATGCCTTCAATAATGCTGGTACTGAAGGAATTTTCGGTCGTACCATTGAACAAACAGAAGAGACTTGGAATCAGATCATTGATACAAATCTTAAAGGAGTTTGGTTATCGATGAAATATCAAATTCCGCAGATGTTGCAGCAAGGGGGAGGAGCAATTGTTAATAACGCTTCCATTGCTGGATTAATTGGCTTGGCCGGTGCTTCCATTTACGTTGCTAGCAAACACGGTGTAGTTGGGTTGACTAAATCATTGGCTTTGGAACATGCCAAAGAAAACATTAGGATTAATGCTGTATGTCCTGGTGGTATTGAAACAGATATGCTAATTCGTGCTTTTGGTGAAGAAGGCGCAGCAAACTTTGGGGCTGCACATCCCATTGGCCGCTTAGGTCAGCCAGAAGAAGTAGCTAGCGTTGTTGTCTGGCTGTGTTCGGATGCAGCTAGCTTTATTACTGGTCAGCCTCTTGCCATTGATGGCGGTTTTACAGTGCAGTAATACTGATGACTAATGACTGATGGCTGATGACTGTTAGAATTCGATTTTACAGTGCAGTAATGTAGGGTGTGTTAGACGCGTCTTCTCAATATGATGTGTCACGAAAAATATAATCAAAGTGCCTAACTCACCATTCTATATGACAGTGCGTTAGCCTTCGGCATAACACACCCTACTTAATATTTAGAGTTTTGGGTTTTACATTTTAGATTTTGGATTACGGGTTGCTTTGTGTCTCCTACTTCCTATTTATCACTTACGATTTTCTCGTCGCCACTTTTCTCTGACTAGGCGAATTTCATCAAAAGTGTAGCTTTCACCAAGTTGTTCTTTAATTGGCGTAAGAGCAATATCACCAAGTACTTCTAAAACTTGCCAAATTTTTTGTTGATGTTCTAGAGGTACTAATTGCTTTAAATCTACGGATTGGTTTTTCTCAATTAGTTTTGAAAGGTGATTGAAAATTGTCGAGGGACTAAGGTTACGTTGTTGAGCAATTTCAGCAATACTCAAACCTTGTTGATGCAACTTTAATGTGACTAATTCTGTGTCGCTAGGGAAACTCACACTGGATGTGGAATTATCTTGTTGTTCCACTAGCAAACCTTGTTCTTGGCGATAGGCTTTGATTTCTGCAAGGAATTTTTTGCCATACTGGGCGAGTTTGTGACTGCCTACGCCGGAAAGTTTACCAAACTCAGCCAAGTTTTGCGGCTGTACCTGTGCCATTAATTTCAAGGTAGAATCTGGAAAGATCACGTAGGGTGGAACAGACTGCTCATCAGCAAGTTGTTTACGGAGCGATCGCAACCTCTGCCATAATATCTCTGATTCTACGGCTTTTTCGCTTCCCTCTTCCCAAGTAATCTTTTGTACTACAGGAACAGCTAGCAAAACTGTACGCTGTCGCCTCATGACTTGCCAACTCAGGGCGTTAAGTTTGAGAACAGAGTAACCATCAGGTGTTTGTTCTAGCAAACCTTGATGTAAAAGAGAACGCCCTAGCATTCGCCACTCATCTAAACTTCTATCTTTGCCAATGCCGTAGGTAGAAAGTTTATCGTGTTCGTATTGAATAATTTTCTGGCTTTTTCCTCCTCGCAACACATCAATAATGTGCAGCATCCCAAATCTTTCTTTGCAACGCGCCACACAAGATAGAAATTTCATCGCTTCAATTGTCCAATCTTGCATTGGCTTGGGATGACGGCAATTGTCACAGTTACCGCAATTCCCTGGAAAACGTTCGCCAAAATAACCTAACTGAATTGTGCGTCGGCAGTCTGTACCTTCTGCATAGTCAATTACTTGCCGTAGTTGTTGTTTAGCAATTAATTGTTCTTGAGCATCAGTTTTTTGGTTAATACTCCATTCTATAGTTTTAATATCACCAAAACTGAAAAAAAGTGTACAACGAGATGCTTCTCCATCTCTGCCTGCCCTGCCTGATTCTTGATAATAACTTTCTAAATTACGGGGTAAATCAAAGTGAACGACTAACCGCACATCTGGTTTATTAATTCCCATACCAAAGGCAATTGTTGCCACCATCACACGCACATCATCCCGAATAAATCTTGTTTGATTGGTGGTGCGTTCTTCATCACTTAATCCAGCATGATAAGGCAAGGCGGGAATTTTATCATTTTGCAATTTAAAGGTAAGTTCATCAACTTTTTTGCGCGTCAGACAATAGATAATTGTTGAACCTTGACTATCTCGAATTAGTTCTAATAATTCAGTGTAAGCTTGTTTGGTTTTGGGACGAACTTCGTAATAAAGGTTTTGACGGTTGAAGCTGGCAAGGTGAATACTAGGTTGCTTTAACCCCAATTGTTGGATGATATCAGAACGCACGCGATCGGTGGCTGTGGCGGTGAGGGCGATAGTGGGGACATCAAGATAACGTTTCCGCAAAGATTTCAATTGGCGATATTCTGGGCGAAAGTCGTGTCCCCATTCAGAAACACAGTGTGCTTCATCAATAGCAAAGGTAGAAATGCCGATTTGGTGATGTACTAAATCTAGAAATGGCAGAAATCTTTCACTGAGAAGACGTTCTGGGGCGACGTATAGTAATCTCACCTTACCGCTGAGGATGGCATCTTCACGCGATCGCACCTTATACGCATTCAAACTACTATTGAGAAAGGTGGCGCTAATATTATTATTTCGCAATGCTTCCACTTGGTCTTGCATCAAAGCAATCAGCGGCGACACCACCACCGTTAAACCTTTCTTGATTAATGCAGGTAACTGAAAGCACAGAGATTTTCCCCCACCCGTAGGCATCACAACTAGTAAATCTCGATTTTGCAGCGCATCTTCGATAATTTGCCGTTGTCCTGGGCGAAAGTGGTCATAACCGAAGTGATATTTTAGCGCTTGTTCGAGATTAGGATACTGAAGCATAGCGATCGCTTTTTTCAGGTTTTGTTGCGTAGGTAGTTGATACCAAGATTATAAAAGCACAAACGGTTTAACACCTCCTGTGTACTGGTCTATCGCATTGGTCAGATCCCCGACTTCTTGAAGAAGTCGGGGATCTCGCAATCATAACTTATGAGACAGACCACTAGTCCCCAGTCGCCATTTTTAAGCTAACGTGCAGTTTTGCATCAGTCCTAACTAAGATCAAAGTATTAGATGAATGGCAATCAGATCATGCTACAGTACAATCCGCTGGACTGCTTACCCTCCGCTGAGGATTTGCCCGACTCTGATGATACCCCTGCGGATAACGAATTACAAAATTTGGTTTCTGGTTTACCTAATTCCGAGAGAAGGCTCCCGCCATAATCTTTGATTTGGCGGTGAGATGAATCGAGGGTCAAAACCGCCACGTTCTTCGACCGATGCAAAGCGGGGGAGTAGAACAGTGGCGGTTTTGACAATCTCTGTGCTATAATTACGTCAATAATTTGAACGTAAAGATGCTGGTATTTGAGGCAAAATTGGAAGCAACAAACGAGCAGTATGGAAAGCTGGATGAGGCTATCCGTACTGCTCGTTTTGTTCGGAACAGTTGCGTCAGATACTGGATGGACAACCGCGATATTGGCAGATATGAGTTGAGCGCTTATTGTGCTGTTCTTGCTAAAGAGTTTAAATGGGCGAACAACCTCAACTCTATGGCAAGACAAGCTAGCGCTGAAAGAGCATGGTCTGCCATATCTCGTTTTTATGACAACTGCAAGAAGAATAAACTTGGGAAGAAAGCATATCCACGATTTAAGAAAGAACAGACACATGCTTGTGTAGAGTACAAGACCAGTGGCTGGCGACTTTCTGCCGATAAACGGTATATCACTTTTTCTGATGGCTTTAAGGCAGGAACCTTCAAAATGTGGGGAACTCGCGACTTGCACTTCTACCAGTTGAAACAGTTTAAGCGAGTGCGGGTTGTCCGTCGAGCAGATGGGTACTATGTACAGTTTTGTGTTGATCAGGAACGTTTGGAGAAACGGGAGCCAACACTTAAAACCATTGGTATTGATGTCGGATTGAACCACTTTTACACCGATTCTGACGGGCAGACTGTTGCAAATCCGCGTGACCTCCGCAAGTCCGAAAATTCTTTGAAACGACTGCACCGTCGCTTGTCCAAGACTAAAAAGGGTTCCAAAAATAGAGCTAAGTTTAGAAATAAACTTGCACGAAAGCACCTTAAGGTAAGTAGGCAACGTAAAGACTTTGCTGTGAAGACGGCAAGGTGCGTAGTCCAGTCTAACGACTTGGTAGCTTATGAAGACTTGAAGGTGCGAAATATGGTGAGCCAGCGCGTTGGGCGGGTTCCCCGACTTGAAGCGACTGGCGAACCCGTAAGGGTGAGGAATAGACACCTCGCCAAATCGATTTCTGATGCAGCGTGGACTCAGTTCCGTTCTTGGGTTGAGTATTTTGGGAGAGTGTTTGGTGTGGTCACGGTTGCTGTGCCACCCCACTACACCAGTCAAAATTGCTCTAATTGTGGTCGTGTTGTTAAGAAAACTCTTAGCACCAGGACGCATACCTGCTTGCATTGTGGGCATGTCCAAGACAGAGATCATAATGCTGCACGAAACATACTCGAAAAGGGATTAAGTACGGTGGGTCACATCGGAACTAACGCCTCTGGAGAGAACGACCTCTGCTTAGGTGAGGAAACTCCTCTTAGTAAGCCGACTCGTGGAAAGAGGAAACCCAAGGAGCAATCTTTGGAATCCCCCGCTATACTCGGAGTACCGAGTATAGCGGTGGGAGGATGTCAATCAATGCCATACTAGCTTTTGTTTGGGCAGACCGTATGGACTGGTTCTTTGGCGTTGATATGGGAATTTATTACGATCCCGATCAGCCTGCAATTGTACCAGATGGGTTTTTGAGTCTGGGAGTTGAACGGATTTTTGATGAGAATCTGCGTTTAAGTTATGTTCTTTGGGAAGAACAGCGCGTACCAATTATGGCATTAGAGGTGGTTTCTCATAAACGGCGCGGAGAATACAGCACCAAGAAAATCAGCAGACAATTCTTCATTATTAATACCTCTAAAATCCCCCTCATCCCCCTCATCTCCCCATCCCTTCATCCCCTCACCTCCCCACCCCTCCTTGGTGTTCACACTTAAAACCTTGAAGCTGCCAAGCTTGCATATCTACTTCAGCCAGTTTTGTCACATTTGAGCATTGTGGTTGGATGATTTGACTTAAAACAGCCCACAACAAACTGCGTGTTATATCTAGCACCGTTTTTCCCCAAGACTCTTGATTCCCTGGAATCCCCAACTCCTCAACAATATCTGGTTCTACCCAAATGCCATGAGCGCCGAAGAGAATTTGTGCCATCCATTTGGCTCTTGGTAGGTGAGTTGGTGACGTAATCAGCTTAATCTTATGTACTCCCCAACGCCGCAGAATCGGAATTCCATAGTAAAAATTGTCAAAGGTAGAATTCGCGCACTTTTCTAACCAAACATTTTGCACATCTGCCGCTTCTCGCTGAAAAATTAGCCAGATACAGGGGTCTTTAGAACCTTGAGAAATTAAAATGGGAGTTTGCGGATATTGTTTTGCTTGTTGGGCAATATAAATTTCTCGGCGAATACTACCACCAAGCACAAAAAAGCCATCCACAGGCTCCGAAGAAGCAAAAACTAGAGCTATAGTGGTGAAAGTCAGCCAGATGACAAAGATAATGCATAAACCACAACCTAATTTTTGTAACAATTGCCACTGTTTACGGAATCTTTGCCCTTGGGCAATTGATGAAGATTTGGTAAATTTATGTCTCATGACATGGTAATAAAGGCTTGGGTAAATCAAGTCCAGAAGACCAGCAATTAAGTCAGCGAAATGCTATCTTATAAAAATAATATAGGGTGTAAAGTTGACACCGACAAAAGTGTCACACTATCGTCACATTAAGTTCATAGTGACAAAATAGACTGCCACCAAAGCTGGCAAATGCAGCAATAATTGTTAATAAATTATTGCAATATTTCAGAATAATTCAAAGGGGAAAATTAATGAGGGGAACATAACTGAAAATAGAGTATAAAAACTTAAAATTTTCTCAAAAGCCTGATTGCTAAACTGTCAACACACAATTACCCCAGCTGATATACATGAACCAATCTGCGAAACGTCACTCGCCGCTCCAAGTAGCCTTGATTGGTGGAGCGATCGCCACAACGGCCACCGTGTCTGTTTTTGGTCCTGCTTGGACTCGCTGCGTGCGTGCCGCTCTACAAGATAGCCCAAAAGCATTAGTTGACCAAGTCTGGCAAGTAGTAAATCGTGAATATGTTGACGGCAGTTTTAATAAACAAGATTGGCAAGCAACTCGGCAAAGCTTGTTAAGCAAAAACTATTCTTCTAACGAAGAAGCTTATGTAGCTATTCGCGAAGCCTTACAAAAGTTGGGAGATCCTTACACTCGTTTCATGGATCCCAAACAGTATGAAGCCCTTACCAGCCAAACATCCGGGGAAGTCTCTGGAATTGGCATTCGCATGGAATTAAACGAAAAAACCAAGCGGCTAACTGTTGTGGAAGCCATAGAAAATTCCCCAGCACTGAGAGCCGGCATCAAAGCAGGCGATGAGATTTTGGCAATCAATGGCAAATCCACTGTAGGGATGAAAGTTGATGATGCTTCCAAACTGATTCGCGGCAAAGCAGGTACTCCCATATCTTTGCAGCTAGGACGAACAGGGCAGAATGCTGTGACTCTGAAGTTGACACGGGCGAATATTGAAGTCCCAACAGTACGTTACACCCTCAAACAAGAAGGCAATCGCCGGGTTGGCTATATCCGTTTGCGGGAATTTAGTGCCCACGCGTCTGAACAAATGCGTCGAGCCATCCGCGATTTGAATGGTCAGAAAGTCGATGCTTTTGTGTTAGATTTGCGCGGGAATCCCGGCGGTTTGTTGCAGGCGAGCATTGAAATTGCTCGGATGTGGCTCGATGATGGTGGCATTGTCCGCACAGTTAACCGTCAGGGCTACAACGAAGATACCAAAGCCAATCGCACAGCCTTGACAAAACTGCCTTTAGCTGTATTGGTGGATGGAAATTCTGCAAGTGCTAGCGAAATTCTCACAGGCGCTCTCAAAGATAATAAGCGAGCTATAGTTATTGGTGGTCAAACCTTCGGTAAAGCTTTAGTACAGTCAGTTCATGAACTAGCAGATGGTTCCGGTTTAGCCGTCACCATTGCCCACTACTACACCCCTGCCGGTACAGACATTAACCATAAAGGAATTACCCCAAATATCAAGATAGACTTGACAGAAGCACAAGAGCGCCAGTTGGCATCCAACCCCAATTTAGTGGGAACTCAAAGCGATCCGCAATATGCCAGAGCGATCGCAGTTCTATCTAATAACAACTTCGCTCAATCTCCCACAAGCCAACTAACTCAACCCATGAAGGCCAGCGCTAGCGACTTACAATTTTAGATTGATCGCCAGCGATCGCTGATTAATTTCTAACTAGTGTTCATATATTAGGATTAGAAAGTATAAAGTATAAAGGCTGAAGGAAATTTTATACTTCATATCAAGTTCGGCTAATTACTTACGATATAGTCGGTTTGCTTGGTAATAGGTAATGGGTAATAGGTAATACTCAAAACCAATTACCAATTACCAATTACCAATTACCGACCTCCACAGATATCATAAGTGTTTAAACGGACATGATATCAGCCTTTATACTTCATACATCATACTTTTATGAATCCTTTATTAGTTGATACAACCACCACCAACAGCTTCAAGCCAATGGTATCGGTGGTTGTTCCTATTTATAATGGTGAGGCAGACCTACCAGAATTAATTAATTGTCTGTTGTCTCAAACCTACCCAAAAGAGCGGGTAGAGTACTTAATCGTAGACAATAACAGTAGCGATCGCACCCTCGCCGATCTCCAAACAACTGCCGAAAATTGCCCAATTACAATTCGTCCCTTCAGCCAAAACCAAATTCAGAGTTCCTACGCCGCCCGCAATACTGGTATTCGTGCCGCTGTGGGTGAAATTATCGCCTTTACTGATGCTGATTGCCGTCCGCAACCACAATGGTTAATATCATTAATTCAGCCTTTTGTCAAGGAAGACGTGGTAATAGTCGCTGGTGAAATTGTCGCCCTACCAGGCAATACTCTGTTAGAACAATACGCAGATAGGCAAGAAACTTTATCACAAAAACATACTCTTGCCCATGCCTTTTGTGCTTACGGTCAAACTGCTAATTTAGCGATTCGGCGTATTGTCTTGGAAAAAGCAGGTTTATTTCGTCCTTATTTGACAACCGGCGGCGATGCAGACATTTGTTGGCGGATTTTGCAGCAAAACATCGGGCGTTTAGAATTTGCCCCAGAAGCGATCGTTCAACACCGTCACCGTACTACACTCAAAGAACTAGAAAGTCAATGGCGGCGTTATGGACGCTCAAATCGCTATCTCCATGAACTGCATGGTATAGAATTGATGCGAGAAATCACCCTGAGTGAATGTGGCTATCGCTTGCTACGTTGGTTATTGAAAGAAGTACCAAAACAAAGCGTCAAAGCGATCGCTCTTAAAGCCAACCTTGTAGATTTATTGAATACTCCCATTGGTTTGTTTACTGCCAGGGCGCGTTACTCTGGACAACAGAACGCTAAATTGCCAGAACAAGCCAAGATAATTGACTGGTTGTGAAAGACTTTCTCAGTTGTTTTATATCTTGCACCAGTTGCGTTATGGACGGAACGTCCTAACGCACCGAAAAAGTATAATGGTAAGGCGCTTGGCGATAACACACCTACCAACTAGATGCGCGGAAGGGTAGGTGTTCAAAATGAGGTTTTGGCAAGTAAAGCTGAAATTTCCGCTGTGTAAGACTTTTGAGTCAAATAGCTGTAAAAATAGCCGCGCACCTTATGTAGTCTGGGTTTTAGCCATTTGCTTACTATTCAATTCCCATTTCTCATGCTATGATTACCCTATCCGCGCAACCGAACCTCGAAAACCAAATATACCTGGTTAACCGCGCCGAAATAGCCCCTAAATTGGTTTAAACTCCAAGATTAAATATGTTCGCTTAGTGCGTCGTCTTCTTAATCAAAAAACATTTTGGTTTGCTCAATTGGTCTGTGAGGGTGAACCATATCAAAAGCCAAAAAATCTTATTAGTGATGGTCTGGTTGGTATTGATTTAGGCGTTTCAACTGTTGCAATAGTTGGGGATAATCAAACTATTTGGCAACCTTTTACTGAAGAATTAAATTCCAAACAAAAGAAAATTAGAAAGCTACAGCGCAACATGGATAGACAGCGCCGTGCCAATAATCCTGGTAATTTTAATCCCAACGGTACTGTCAAAAAAGGTTCAAAACGGTGGAATAAGTCCAACCGCTATCAAAAAACCGCTATCAAAAAACGTGAGATAGAACGTAAACAAGCGGCTCATCGTAAGTCTTTACATGGTCGATTAGTCAACCAAACTTTGACTCTCGGTAAACATATCAAAACCGAGAAAGTATCTGTCAAAGCATGGCAAAAAAATTATGGTAAATCCATAGGGTTTAAATCACCCGCGTCTTTTCAATCAGAACTAGTACGCAAGGCTGAAAGTGCTGGCGGTACTGTTTTAATGTTTTCGACCAGGAAAACTGCACTGTCGCAAACTTGTTTGTGTGGTAATAAACACAAAAAATCACTATCTCAACGAGTGCATCATTGTTCAGTTTGTCGATTACGTATGCAACGTGATATTTTATCTGCTTACCTGAGTCGTTACGTCGATCCAAAAAAAGAAACTCTGTCAATCCAATCAGCCAAACATGGTTGGTTAGGGATGGAACAATCCCTGCTGCACGGTTGGCACAATGGTTCGGCAGTCGGAGTCTTGGCGGTTCCCGTCGAGTCCGAACTGCCGAACCCGGAGGGGTCAAATCAATCAGCCAGAACCAAGGCTAGTCCGAAGTCTCCTACCATTGGTGGGACAGAGTTGATGTGCAGTAATCCAATAGCTCGTCAGGAGTCGGAACCAGTTACGGTAAACGAAACTTACGCAGTAAGTTGGAACCCCCCGGATTTATCCGTGGGGTAGTTCAGACCCTCTTTCAGACTTCCGCACTTGAAATTTCACTTACTCCCTATTAGGGATTGAAACGACTAATCGCGTGGTCAGGATTTTTGTAAAACCCAACTTGAAATTTCACTTACTCCCTATTAGGGATTGAAACATCTTATAGGATTACTTAAATCTGTAATTTTAGCCTTGAAATTTCACTTACTCCCTATTAGGGATTGAAACATATCAGCTAAAAATTTTAACCGATATACAACACCTTGAAATTTCACTTACTCCCTATTAGGGATTGAAACAAACCCAATATAAAAGGCATCAAAACTTTGGGGCAACTTGGACTTGAAATTTCACTTACTCCCTATTAGGGATTGAAACAACGATTTTGAAATAATTCAAAGCTTGAATTACCGCAGCTTGAAATTTCACTTACTCCCTATTAGAGCTGATTTATAAAGTAAACCTTAAATTGTAGGGTGCGTTATAGCAACGCTTAACGCACCGAAAAAGATGGTGCCCTGCGGCTAATCTTCACTATCTCAAACTCCGAAATCCTTGCATAGCCGTAACACACCCTACTTAATATTTACTATACATTTTAAACAATACCAGGACTTAGGCAAGTATCATAAATTTATATTTGAGGCGGTCAAGAGTCAATAGTCCAAAAAAGCTTAAATTTTAGCTATTGACTATTGGTATAACTCCTCCCCGTTCACGGGGAAACAAAGCGTAGCTTTGGTGGGGTGGGGTTCTTCGGTTTTTATAAGTAATCAACCGGACATGATATTATTCCACATACATGAAAAAGCCCTTAAAAATAGCGAAAGACAATTATCTTTCTAATTTTTAAGGGCAGTAAAAACCTAATTTTCTTTTTACAATCAGGTGCTAATTCAACAGTATAGTCTCTGCTTTGCTGCTGCGAAGATATTAAGAAGCTATTGCCACTTCTGCCAATTGTTGCAATTCACCATTCTGGTAGAGTTCAATCAAGACATCGGAACCGCCAATAAATTCACCATCAATATAGACTTGGGGAATTGTTGGCCAGTTAGAATATTCTTTGATCCCCTGACGAATTTCTTGGTCTGAGAGAACGTCAAACGTCTCGAAGGGAACTCCCAAAGTATTCAGAATCTGCACAACGTTGTTAGAAAAACCACATTGAGGCATCAATTTGTTTCCTTTCATGAAAACAAAAATCTTGTTTTGTTTTATCAAGTTATCAATTCTTTCTTTCAGTTCTGGTGTCATAGTCTTTTTGTTTCCTGTTCTACATTAAATAGTGAAGAGTTAAAAGTGAGAAGTTATTAATTTAAACTGACAACTCTCAACTCATAACTCACAACTCCTAAATCCCGACTCATAACTCCTAACTTTAAAGTTTAGGAGGCGGCTGTTGCTTGCCACGCTTCGGGAGTATAGGTTTTTACAGCCAACGCATGAATCGCTTCAGTTGACATAGCTTCTTGTACCGCACCATAAACTAACTGGTGTTGTTGCACCAGTCTTTTGCCTGCAAACTGCGATGACACTACTGTCACCTGATAGTGGTCACCGCCACCAGTCAAGTCCTGCACCTGGACTTGGGCATCTGGCAGTTCCGCCTTGATCATTGCCTCAACCTGCTGCGGACTAATCATCGCAATTCCCGAAAAAACTTACTTTCCTATTATTAACAAATATAGAGCAGACAAAGTTGGTTAGGGGAGTAGGGAGTAGGGAGGGGAGCGGGGGAGCGGGGGAGCGGGGGTGCAGGGGTGCAGGGGAGCAGGGGAGCAGGGGTGCAGGGGAATAACAAATGACAACTGACCACTGACAACTGACAACTGACAACTGACCACTGACTATTGCTCATTTTTGCGATGAGGAAGATGAACCACTACCTTGTCTGGGATAGGGAGAGTCAACAAAACCTAGCTCAAATAACTGTTGATAGGCTTTCTTGCCTAAATCCCTTGTTGGGTTTTGACTTTTGATGATTTGAATTAACAATGGTACTGCTAATTCTGGCTGATTTTGTGCCCGATGTACCAATGCTAGCTGATAAGTAGCTTCATCCCGCTTTTGCGCGGTTAATAGAGCCTTTTGCCGCTGGGAATCAGAAACTCTGTTGTCAATTCCCGAAAAGCTAGCGTTTAAATCTTGATAAAAATTAGATAGCTGATTGTAAACCTGACGTGCTTCTTGCAGTTTTTTAGCTGCTAGAGTGTAGTTTTGGGCAGAAACGGCTTGATCTGCTTCTCTCATTAAGCGATCGCCTCCCTCAAGGCTCAAAAGGCTGTTATTTTGAGTTGTAGGACGCAAGTTATTGGGATTATTAGGGTCAATGGGTTGTGGTTGGTTAGTAGTGCCTGGTAACTGTGGTATCTGAGCATTGACCGATGATAGCAGGCTGAGGACTGCTACGAGGGATAAAGAGGTGAAGCGAATCAAGGAACCGACAGCAGCAAAGTTCATGGGGTAAATTAGTGCGACAAATATATAAAAAAGTTACAGAAACTTCGGGTATCTTAACTCTGTTTCTGTCTTTAACAAAACAAACTACATACTCAAGTTTCTCTGATTTAGACTGAAAATCGGTTTAATTGAGTTCCCATTGCCCTGCATACTAACTAAATCGCCCCTATGAACGATCGCGTCAATTCCTCTGATTTGCCAACCACAGGCTTACCAGCAAGCAGCTTGGGAGTAGTGTTACAACGCGGTGGTGAAGAATTGATTTTAGAAAAGGCTTTAGACCGTTTCACCATCCGTCAAGTCACCGCCCGTTTTGCTACCGACTTTCCTCCCCAACAATTATCTCAGGTTAATTGGGGCTTTTGGCAGCGTAGTATTCCCCAAGCACGGCTAGAATTATTCACGGTGGCGCCCAACCAGTTAGAAGAGGCAATGTCTCAAGCACGCGCCGCCCACAATGTTGCTTTCGCTAGTCACGTTTACACAATTAAAGATAGTCCGGGAACTTTTGTTTACCTGAATAACCAAATCACGATTCAATTTGCTTCTGGGGTAGACCCTGCCACAGTTAATGCCATAGCAACTGCCTTCAGCTTAAACCCCAAACAATTTGTGATTGGTATTCCTAATACTTTCGTATTTCTGGTTAACAAACAAGCAACTGATAATCCCATCAAAATTGCCAACCAACTGCAAGGACTCAAAGAGGTATTAACCGCTGAACCTAACGTCCTTGTGCAGCCTGAGTCATATTACAAACCCCGCGATCTTCTCTATTCACAGCAATGGTATCTCAACCACAACAGCGGTAATCAGTTGGCAGCGAGTTCCCATATCTCCGTCGAGAAAGCTTGGGATATTACTCGCGGTGTGCGTTCTGTGGTTGTGGCAGTGGTGGATGATTCTTTTGATTTGAACCATCCAGATTTTCAAGGTGCTGGCAAAGTTGTTGCTCCTAGAGATTTAAAAGAAAATGACTTTTTACCCTTGCCTGATGAACAGGAAACTAGTCACGGAACAGCTTGTGCAGGGTTAGCCTTGGCCGAAGAAAATGGTACGGGAATTGTGGGGGTTGCTCCTGGTTGCGCGTTGATGCCCATTCGCACTACTGGGTATTTAGATGATGAGTCAATTGAGGAGATATTCAACTGGGCAATAGAAAAGGGAGCCAGTGTGATTTCTTGCAGTTGGGGAGCTGCTGCTGTGTATTTTCCTTTGTCTTTGCGTCAAAAGGCAGCTATTAACCGTGCTGCTACCCAAGGACGTAATGGTAAAGGTTGCGTGATTGTATTTGCTGCCGGCAATGCTAACCGTCCGGTTAACGGTACTGTTTATGAGCAAAAGTGGCCTGATAATATTTTACAAGGAAATGTGAATTGGTTAAGTGGTTTTTCGGTACATCCAGATGTGATGGCTATTGCTGCTTCTACTAGCTTGAATAAAAAAGCGGCTTATAGTAATTGGGGGGCGAGTATTTCGGTATGTGCCCCTAGTAACAATGCTCCTCCTGGTATGTCATTTCAGGAAAAAGGTTATATTTTCACACAACCTGCGATCGCTACTTCCCTAACTGGTCTAGGAATCCTCACCACTGACCAAATCAGTACCGCTGGCTATGATCCTGGTAACTTTACCAGCAACTTCGGCGGTACTTCCAGCGCTACACCCGTGGTTGCTGGGGTAGCAGCGCTGATGTTGTCAACAAATCCTGACTTAACTGCCCAAGAAGTTAAACGTATTTTGCAAGAAACGGCTGATAAAATCGTGGACTCAGACCCAGACCCCCAACTGAGTTTACGCCAAGGTGGTTACGATGCTAATGGACATTCCCAGTGGTTTGGCTATGGTAAGGTGAATGCAGCCAGGGCAGTACAAGCAGCCCAGGAAATGCGTCAAGTGGCATCAACTGCCACCAAACAAATAGGGGGAAAGAATAACAGCCAACTAGCGATTCCAGATAATGACAAACAGGGGATAAAAAGTGCGATCGCCATTGCTGAGTCTGGCGTAGTTAAAGATATTGAAATCACAGTTAACATCATTCATGATTTTTTAGGCGACTTAGAAATTTATTTAATCGCCCCCAAGAATCAACAGGTATTGTTACAAAATCGTACTCTAGGACGACGCACAAAATTGCAAACAACCTATACACTGCGATCGCACCCAATCCTCAAACAGTTGCTATCTCTTTCAATCCAAGGACGCTGGCAGTTATGGATAATCGACTACGCACCACAAGATGTAGGGAAATTAAATAGTTGGGAATTGGTGATTGGTTATTAGTCATTAGTCAATGGTCATTAGTCAATAGTCAATGGTCAGTAGTTACCACTAACAACTGACAACTAACAACTAACAACTGACAACTGACAACTGACAACTAACAACTAACAACTGACAACTAACAACTGACATTAACTCTTAGAAATTTCTGCAAATGCATGAGTTTTGATTGCTGATTTTTGATGGCTTAATTGTTGCAGCACCCTTGCTAAATCCTCTGTGAGGCGTTTGGCATTTTGTTTGACCCTACCATTGGTATAATCTGCCACATTAATGGCGTTTCCAATGTGCAGGCTAACGTCTGTACCCCAGTGAGGATAAGGTTGGCTGTAATTGATGCTCACGGGTAGGATTTTCACCCCCAGTCCTGGGCTACTCAATTCAGCATTCAAAGCTAGGCGAGAAATTCCTGGCTTTAACGGGTGCAGTTTACCATCGCGAAAAATATTGCCTTCTGGATAAATTACTAACATTTGTTTATCTTGAAGTAATTGCACTGCGTGACGCAGAGTTTTGACGGCTGGGTGTCGAGCATTTACAGGAAAACCTCCCAAGCGTCGGACAAACCAGCCTTGCAATCCTTGGCATTCATCAATAGTCACCATGAATCGTAAGTCTCGACCTGTGACGCAACGACCAGTAGCGTAAGGTAAAAGCAAAGAATCCCAACGTGCCCGATGTGTGGGAGCTAGAATCACAGGGCCATTTATGGGAATATTTTTTTGTCCGGTAATTCTAATTTTTCCAAAGAATAATGGTAAAAGAAGGTTACGCCCTAATAAATACGCCAGAGAACTTAGCCAAGGAGAAACCCGCGAAGTAACATCAGCTACCTCGTATTTTGCTTGGGTAGGTGCTGATATTTCCTGGTAAGTATGATCGGAAGAGTAAAATTGCATGATATATGGTAGCTGCTGGTTGTCCGGAAGAATGTAATAAAATCTTGATTAATTACACCGTAAATTTTCTTTTGTAAATTGTGTCGTAGGTACTGGACAGTTTCCCCTCTGTCTGTTAATTTTTCTGACGCCGCCGAGTAGCAAACCAAGCTTGCAAATACTGACGACAGGCTGATTCTAGAATGCCTCCAACAACTCGCAGACGGTGATTAGAAGCCGCGCTATCAGGAATATTGGTTACAGTACGAATTGCCCCTGTTTTTGTATCATCTACTGCATATACGAGTGTTCCTACACGTGCTTGTACAATAGCACCAGCACACATTGGACAAGGTTCTAAAGTTACGTACAGAGTGCATTGATTCAGATGCCAATTTTGTAAAGTTTGAGCAGCTGACCTCAGAGCAAGGATTTCCGCGTGAGCCGTGGGATCTTTGTCGCGTTCTTTTCTGTTTTCACCTTCTGCAATCAAATTTCCACTCGAATCAACCACAACGGCACCTACAGGAACTTCGCCAGCATCACCTGCGGCTTGTGCCAATTTTAAGGCGTGGCTCATCCATTGCCGATGTAGAAGATATTCTGGGTATTCAATTAATACCATTTTGGATTTTAGATTTTAGATTTTGGATTTTTAATTTTGTCAGAGTTACTAAGCTAAAATACATGTAACATTTCAATTCAGGACTTACGCAACTGGCACACATATTTTCTGCGATGGCAGTCTTGAGTCAATAGTCAAGGGTAAAAAGCCAAGGTTTTTGGACTTTTGACTCTTGACTTTGGACGATTTTTGTCAAAGATATATGACAATGCGCGTAAGTCCTACAATTTTGAAAAAGAAATCGTATGAGCAAATAGCCCACAGACTGAAGTCTAGGGCTAAAAAATTTAAAATTACCTCAATATTCAAAATTTTCAAACATAGGATCACGTGGTTTTGAAAGACAAGTGATATCAAGTTCGGCTAATTACTTACGATCTAGTCGGTTTGCTTGGTAATAGGTAATAGGTAATGGGTAATAGGTAATACTCAAAACCAATTACCAATTACCAATACTTCGGCTTGCGAGAGTACAAGTTCCCAATTACCGACCTCCACAGATATCATAAGTGTTTAAACGGACATGATATGATTTATATTTCTAAAGTGTTAAGCCGAGATGGGCAATGTGAAATCTCACAATCTGTCAGGTTAATTTTTCCTCACCACCTGGCTGGGAACCGGGAAGCAAAAATTTTATCCCATATTTTGTGACAGCACAAGCGATCGCTTTTTCCACATCGGCAGGATTAACATTTCCTAAAAGACTCAGCTTTTCTTCTTCATTAGTTGGCTCTACTAGTTGTCCTGCTTCTAGGAAAAACTCTTCCAGTCCAGCTGGTGTAGTCCACAAGATATATTTGGCAGGCTTTGAACCAAGATTCTTAAAACTATGAATTTGACCTCTAGAAATATGAATAAAAGTTCCTGGGGTAGCAACAATGGTTTTGCCATCAATTTGATACTCGATTTCCCCATCCAGAAGGTAATTTGCTTCTTCTTGATCGTGAAAGTGAGGTGGTATATAGCCTTGAGGTTGCACTAGCACCTCAGATGACGCATAAACTCCACCTGTATTTTCCCCTGTAGCCAGAATAGTGTACAAGTCACCCATTAATAAATAGGTCTTACCTTTGCCTGGTTGAATTATTGTTTCTGTCATTTGTCCTTTGTCAGTTGGTATTTATTGTTGGGTATGGGACATGGGGCATTGATTATTCTGCTTATTTCCTTGTCTTTTTGTCCCCCCGTGTATTTAGGGACTTGCGTCACTCCTGCTTTGTTTCAAGTGTCAGAAACCCATAAAGCATGGAAACCGTAAGGGACACGTTGGGGAAGCAGTACCCGTGCTACAGGTTCAGATGCCATGTCTTGGGCATTAATTACCAGTAATTCAGATCTTTCCAACTGCGTATCGTAGACATAAGTTAACAGCCAACCGTCATCTTCCGCAGTGGCACCAGGTCGGGGTACAAATACCCCCTCACCTCCGAAGCGTCCTTGACCATAGTAATGAGTGACTGAGCTATGATTTTCAAAATCATATTTGAGCAGACCATTCATTAATGGTTTGGGCAGCTTATCCAGATCTCCGCTGTTACAGAACCTTGCTTGACCTCTGCTGTGGGTTTCAAGAGTTGGGGAAATTTCGCAGGAATAAAATTGTTAGTCAGCAAAACACCTAAAAACCGATTGAGAAGATTCTGGCCTCCCACTACATTTGTTTCTTTTAATGTCTTGAGGAGTTTTTCTTCTTGATTATCTATGTTGCGATCGCTCTCAATCAAAGTACAAAGAGTATCGCTCAATTCCTGATAATCTTCTGTGCTAGGGTAGCTTCCTAAGTAAGTTTTTAAATATTCATAACACTCATCAGGCTGAATTGGTTTGGTTCCCGCTAACAAAGATTGGATCTCTGGATCTTCTATTAAGCCTTTTTTGGTTACAATCTGTTGTAAATATTGTTGTTCCTCTGGTTGAATAACACCATCTATCCAGGCAACTCCAATCAAAATTTTTAGCAACTCTTTATTTCTGCTATTGTTATCTGTTGCTTTGGAATTAACAGCGTGTGAGCGCTTATGTTTTTGTATAGTGTCGAAACTTCGTCCTTTCTAAAATCTCAGATTTTTAATCAGAATGCAAGGGTGTGTTAGGCGGATATTTTCGATGATCAAAGAGCCTAACGCACCCGCGCATAACACGGTGCGTTAGGCTGAAATCATAACCACCCTACCCAAACTTTATTTTTACTCAGGACTCAGCAGTTTCAAGTTAGTTACTTGGAATAAAAGTGGATCGAGTTGAGCTTTTGCGTCTAGCTCATAAAGGTCATCACAACCACCAATGTGCTGATTATTGATAAAAATCTGCGGTACTGTACGTCGTCCATTGGCGCGTTCTGCCATCTTAGCTCTGGCTACTTCGTTACCGTCGATTTTATATTCGACAAATTTTACACCTTTCCACCACAGCAGCAGCTTGGCACGGATGCAGTAAGGGCAAGTTTGCCAAGTATAGATTTCTACGTTGGCTTTAATGCGTTCTGGATGGCGACCGAAAAGGGGGTTAAGGAAGTCCAGCATATTCTGATGTTATGGATTTTTATGAGTTATCTCTAGCGTAGATCATTAGACTTATTTCACAAATGGGGGAAAGGGAATAGTACTCGTAGGAAATTTTTACTAGTACAAAAATATTAGTAAAATCTGCAACAGGTTGATTTTGTTGGTTAGCAGCAAAACTTAACACAGCACCAACTAGAGAGTATTTCCCAGGTGTAACCGCCCTTTGGTAGACTTAAAGACTGAAATAGCCAGATAAAACGACGCACAGTCAAGCAGTTGAGAGGGCGACTCTGTGGAAAATACACTTGGGTTAGAGATTATTGAGGTAGTAGAGCAAGCCGCGATCGCATCCGCTAAGTGGATGGGTAAAGGCGAAAAAAACACTGCTGACCAAGTAGCAGTGGAAGCTATGCGGGAGCGCATGAATAAAATTTACATGCGCGGTCGCATTGTGATTGGAGAAGGTGAACGTGATGACGCCCCTATGCTGTATATCGGGGAAGAAGTTGGTATCTGCACTCGTGAAGATGCCAACGAGTTGTGTAACCCCGATGAATTAGTCGAAATTGACATTGCTGTCGATCCCTGTGAAGGTACCAACTTGGTAGCTTACGGGCAACCTGGTTCAATGGCTGTGTTGGCAATTTCTGAAAAAGGTGGGTTATTTGCTGCGCCTGACTTCTATATGAAGAAATTAGCAGCACCACCAGCCGCTAAGGGTAAGGTAGACATCAACAAATCAGCCACAGAAAACCTGAAGATTCTCTCGGAGGCTTTAGACCGCTCTATTGATGAACTTGTGGTAGTAGTAATGAAGCGCGATCGCCACAACGATTTGATTAAAGAAATCCGCTCTGCTGGCGCTAGAGTGCAGCTAATTTCAGATGGTGACGTGGGTGCAGCGCTGTCTTGTGGCTTCGCTGGTACTAATATTCACGCACTGATGGGTATCGGTGCCGCGCCTGAAGGTGTAATATCCGCAGCCGCAATGCGTGCTTTGGGTGGACACTTCCAAGGTCAACTGATTTACGATCCAGAAGTAGTGAAAACTGGTTTGATTGGAGAAAGCAAAGAAGCCAACCTTGACCGTTTGAAGTCTATGAATATCAATGACCCCGATAAGGTCTACGATGCTCATGAACTAGCATCTGGTGAAACAGTTCTGTTTGCAGCTTGCGGTATTACCACCGGTAATCTCATCCAAGGTGTACGCTTCTTCAATGGCGGCGCAAGGACTCAAAGCTTGGTTATTTCCAGCCAATCAAAAACTGCTCGTTTTGTGGATACCATTCATATGGTTGACCAGCCTAAGCTTGTGCAATTGCATTAGTAATTAGGGACTGGGGACTGGGGACTAGGGACTGGGGACTGGTGACTGGTGACTGGGGACTGGGAAAAAATTTTTCTAATCCCCAATTACCAATTACCAATTACCAATTACCAATTCCCAATTCCCATGCCCCATGCCCCATGCCCAATTTCCCATAACCCATTACCAATTACCGATAAGAAATGAATATTGCAGTGGTGGGGTTAAGCCATAAAACAGCCCCAGTAGAAGTCCGTGAGAAGCTGAGTATTCCAGAACCACAAACCGAAAGTGCGATCGCTCAACTCTCCAGCTATCCTCATATTGATGAAGTGGCAATTGTTAGCACTTGTAACCGCCTGGAAATCTACATCGTTACCAGTGAAGTTGAGCAAGGTATCCGTGAAGTTACTCAATTTCTATCGGAATACAGTAAATTGCCTGCCTTGTCTCTGCGACAACACTTGTTTATGTTGCTGCATGATGATGCAGTCATGCACATTATGCGGGTGGCGGCTGGCTTAGATAGTCTGGTACTCGGCGAAGGTCAAATTCTGGCTCAGGTAAAGACTACTCACAAGCTGGGACAGCAATACAATGGTATAAAAACAGTTTTGAATCGATTATTTAAACAAGCAATTACAGCTGGTAAACGGGTTCGCACTGAAACTAGTATTGGTACTGGTGCGGTTTCTATAAGTTCGGCAGCTGTGGAGTTGGCACAGATGAAAGTAGCAAATTTAGCTGCTTGCCGAGTAGTAATTTTAGGTGCTGGCAAAATGTCGCGTTTGCTGGTACAACATCTAATTTCTAAAGGTGCTGCACAAATTAGTATAGTAAATCGCTCTCGCGATCGCGCCCTGGAATTGGCACAACAGTTTTCAGAACATCCTATCTACACTCATTCGCTATCGGAAATGATGACCGTAATTGGCGAAGGCGATATTGTATTTACTAGTACTTCAGCTACTGAGCCAATACTTGATCGGGCGAAGTTAGAAATAGTTTTAGAGCCTAACCGCCCTTTGATGTTATTTGATATTTCTGTGCCGCGTAATGTCCATACCGATGTCAATGAACTAGAAAATGTGCAAGCATTTAATGTGGATGATTTGAAGGCGGTAGTGGCGCAAAACTATGAAAGCCGCCGCAAGATGGCACAGGAAGCAGAGAGGCTTTTAGATGAAGAAGTGGAAGCTTTTGATGTCTGGTGGCGTAGTCTAGAAACTGTCTCTACTATCAGTTGTCTGCGAAATAAAGTTGAAACCATCCGCGAACAAGAATTAGAAAAAGCTTTGTCGCGTTTGGGTTCAGAATTCGCCGAAAAACATCAAGAAGTGATCGAAGCCTTAACAAGAGGAATAGTTAACAAAATTTTACATGATCCAATGGTGCAATTGCGATCGCAGCAGGATGTTGAGGCCAGACGGCGCTGTATGCAAACCCTGCAAATGTTGTTTAACCTAGATGCAGGTGAGCAATTTAGTTAAATCGATGTAAAATTTTGCATTTAAAGAACAAATATAGCGGTTTACATCTGAGTGAAGTACGGGCAAAAAGTAGGAGCAATTCATGAATTGCTTCTACTTTCTTTTAAGCAAAAATCTTGACATTTCGTCCTATTTGATGGCTGTAATACTACTGGTTGATTTCTGCTTATGCTTGAGCATCAAAATTAAGCTTGATATCATGTCCGTTTAAACACTTATGATATCTGTGGAGGTCGGTAATTGGGAATTGGTAATTGGGAATTGGTAATTGGTAATTGGTAATTGGTTTTGAGTATTACCTATTACCAAGCAAACCGACTAGATCGTAAGTAATTAGCCGAACTTGATATGAAAGGCAAACCATTAATAAACCTGATGTGGAAGAGGGTTCAGGTACGGCAATTTTGTCAATGCGGAGTACAGGTAATCCTGTACAGAGATAAGATTTGACAGCACTTAGTAGATTTTTCATGCTATTCACAAAAGTTACCTTGTTTCATAACTAGTATTATTACTGAGTTAAAGTATAGTTTAAAATTAGTTACTGTAGCGATCGCTTCCCTAAGCTGTTTTAATGTTCTCTCTGGTAAAGTTAGCCGCGCAGTGTATCGGCTCTGGCAAGAGAGTATAAGTAGGACTAGCCCTTTCAAGGTTTGTCAATAGGAAATAAGCATGGGCTTATCCTGCTATTTTGAATTTTTAATACCTAATCAATAAATTACTTATAAGAGTGGTCTTTTTGAAGCTCAAAAATATATCAAAGTACTTGCAGTGATTACAGTTCGTCTATTTTTTATCCTGGTAGAAATTTATCCCCTTTGCAAAGTGATGTGCAGCTACTTTAGTCTATACTCAACAATAATTTAGCTACTTGCACAAGTCAGGTACTTGGCTTGAGGATATTCCCTTGATATCTGTTCCTAATTAATGCCTGTCGTCACATAGCGAAATGTAAAGAACAAATTAAGAAATCTCAATAATTTACAAAACGAATTACAAAATTAACATTAATTCACGATTCACCGAAGCAAAGCTTTTGCTACATCGGATGAAAACAGCACGACTAATTTGATTTCTTTCTAATTAGATTGAGGTCGGATTATAGATAACAAATTATGAAAAGAGAACAGTTTCAGACCCTGCTGCAATTTTTCAAAGCCTTAGCTGACGAAAGCCGATTGAAGATTGTGGGTATCCTGGCGACTCAGGAGTGCAGCGTTGAAGAATTGGCGGCACTCATGCAACTCAAGGAGCCAACAGTATCCCACCATCTAGCCAAACTCAAGGAACTAAATTTGGTAACTATGCGCCCTGAAGGTAATAGCCGTTTGTATCAATTGGATAACGAAGCTTTGCAAAATATCAGCAAGGAAATTTTTACACCTGAAAAAATGGCATCTTTGATCGAAGATGTGGATACTGAAGCCTGGGAAAACAAAGTTCTAAAAAGTTATTTGGAGGTTGATATTACCAGTTTGGAGGGAGTTCAACGCCTCAAAGAAATTCCTGCTAGCCGTAAAAAGCGCTTAGTAATACTCAAGTGGTTAGCAAGCAAATTTGACCCAAGGGTTCACTACCCCGAACGCACAATGAATGAAATTCTCAAGCGCTACCATCCCGACTGCGCTACCTTGCGGCGGGAATTGATTAGTTACCAGTTAATGCAGCGAGAGAATGGAGTTTATTGCCGTATTACAGAGATGTAGTGGTGGGATGGGGAGCAGGGGAGCAGGGGGGATGGGGAGCAGGGGAGCGGGGGGGCAGGGGAGATAGGGAGCAGGGGAGCAGGAGAAATGAGGGAAATGGGGGAGATAAAACAACTGACAACTGACAACTGACTATTTTCCCAAATATGCTTCGAGAACTTTAGGATTAGTCTGAATTTCTGTTGGGGCACCATCAGCTAAATTTTGCCCTTCTGCAAGCACCCAAACGCGATCGCACAATGACATAATCACATCCATATTGTGTTCAATAATCAGAAATGTCATGCCATCTTGGCGGTTCCAGGTAATAATGCGATCGCATATATCATCAATCAGTTTTGGATTCACCCCGGCTGCTGGTTCATCTAACAAAATTAACTTAGGATTAGTCATCAGTGCCCGTCCCATTTCCAGCAGCTTGCGTTGTCCCCCTGATAAACTACCAGCATAGTCGTGTGCTTTTTTTGCTAAACCCACGGCTGCTAACAGAGACATTGCTTGTTCTTGCAGTTGCTTTTCTTCTTTGGCAACGATATGTGGTTGCAACTGCACTTGCCAAAAATTTTCACCTGTTTGTTTTTGTGCCGCCAGGAGCATATTATCTAACACCGACAACCGCGAGAGAGTACGGGGAACCTGAAAGGTACGTACTATTCCCTGCTGAGCAATTTGATATGGTTGTAAGTGATGAATCGGTTCGCCATCAAAAATTACTCGTCCCTTATCTGGGCGAATGAAGTTTGAGAGTAAGTTAAATAAAGTGGTTTTACCAGCACCATTTGGCCCAATCAAGCCAGTAATGCTGCCTTTGTTAACTTCAATGTTGGCATTATATACAGCTTTGATACCACCAAAGCTTTTACAAAGTCCCGTGGCTACCAATAAAGGAAGTGAGGATGATTGATGAAACTGGTTATTTACCAAGTGTGAGTTCCTCCTTTTTCCCTAAGATACCTTGAGGACGCCAAATCATCAGCACCATCAAAATTAGACCGATAACCATGATGCGAAATGCACCCAGACGCGCTTCATCAAGGGGGATAATTCTGGGCATAACTTCGCGCGTGATGGCATCGTAAGCAATAAAGATCACCGCACCTAAGATAGTGCCGATATTATTACTAGAACCGCCGATAATTACCATAATCCAAGCATCAAAAGTTACCTGCGGTTCAAAAGTCTTATCAGGGTAAATAGCGCTGAGTTGCCATGCGTAGAAAGCACCGGCGATACCGGCGATCGCACCCCCTAGCATGAGAGATTGTACTTTATACCAAAAGACATTTTTGCCCATTGCCTTCGGGACTTCTTCATCTTCGCGGATAGCTTTGAGGACTCGACCCCAAGGCGATCGCACCAAAATTGCCAACCGCCAAAATATAAATGCTAATATCAACAGTGACAACAGCATCAAACCCCCTTTGGGGTTGTAATTATACAGGGTGATAACTCCAGAAATATAAATCGCAGCCGTTAACAGGCTTAAGACAATAGCCACACCCAAGCGCGTTGTAAATTCTTGCTTGCTAACTATTTCTTGAGATGAATCAGCAACTATGGATATTTTTGCCTGACGAATCCATCGCCACAACATAAAGAAAGTCACAGCAGCCAGTAGCGTCAGCAGTCCAATCATCACCAGTCGAAAAAACAAATTCGGTTCTGTCGTTAAAGGTATAGGATAACTTTGTACCCCAAACGCCCCGGACACCCAGGTGTCACCTACAGGTAATTCTTGGTTGTTGAGTACCAAACGAATTAGTTCTCCTGTCCCGATAGTGACAATTGCTAGATAATCTTCCCGCAAGCGTAGAGTTGCGAAACCAATTACCAAGCCTAGCATTGCTGCTACTATAGCCCCAATTACTGCTGATATAAATAGAGGCACACCTTTTAAGCTTAACAATACTGTCGTATAAGCCCCTAAGGTCATAAAAGCAACATGGCCAAAGTTAATTAACCCCGTAAAGCCCCACTGTAAATTGAGTCCCAAGCTAAACAGGGCAAGGATTGCCGTAGAAATTGTCAAAAAGATGAGATAGTCAACCATAATTTAGTCAATAGTCAATAGTCAATAGTCAATAGTCAATAGTTATTCTCCCCCTCTCCCCATCCCCCCCGCTCCCCTGCTCCCCTGCTCCCCTGCCCCCCTGCCCCCCTGCTCCCCTGCTCCCCTGCTTGAAGATAATATAATCTTGCCGTTAACTATGACCAATTTCTGGGAACAATACCTTTGAGTTTTGGGTAATATTTTATTGATACATGAATTTACTACGAATTAGAATCCATCACTTAATCGAGCAGTTAGGCGATGAAGAACTCGATAGCGTTTGGAATTCTGTCCACGCTTTGCATTGCGACTTTTACATGCTAAAAGAAATACAAAACGTTAAACAATTCCAGCAACCGTGGGACATTTTAACCCAAGAAGAAGCAATACGTGTGCTAATGTTCGTCTGAATCAGTAATGAAAAAGGGACTGGGGACTGGGGACTGGGGACTGGGTACTGGGTACTGGGGACTGGGGACTGGGTACTTAAACCAGTTATCAGTTATCAAATTCTTTGCTGATAACTGTTCTCTATCCCCAATCCCCAATGCCTAATGCTCAGTCCCTAGTAAAGGTGACGCCTAGTGAATCTGGAAGTGCGGTACGCCAGGTCTTTTTTGATAGACTTGAGAAGTTTAGAACCCGTTGCCTACCAGCGGGTATATGATTTTGTGTTTTTGGAGTTTGCCCAAAAGGGACTACTGCATAGTCTTCCAGAACTGCGGCAGCTTGATAGTGAGGGTATTTTTCATCGCTTTACTATAGATAAGTATCTTATTGGTATAGAAATTAGGGGTGAAATTGTCAAATTTTTGCGGGTCATCCCTATGCCAGATGTTTAAGCTAAAGAGTTAGACCAACACTTAAAACTGTAAACTGTATAAGGCTAGGCAGGGATGGCTCTATCCTTAAATTAAACTTGTTTTGGAAAAACACTTTACTTGAGATTTCCCTATGGATGCAAGGGCACTTTGGCAACGATACCAAAATTGGTTATATTTCCACGAGGGATTAGGACTTTATCTAGATGTAAGTCGGATGCGTTTTGATGACGCTTTTGTGGAGTCGTTGCAGCCGAAGTTTGACAAAGCGTTTGCGGATATGGCGGAATTAGAAAAGGGTGCGATCGCTAACCCTGACGAAAACCGCATGGTTGGTCACTACTGGCTGCGAAATCCCGATCTAGCACCCACTCCAGAGCTTACACAAGAAATTGTCCAAACTCTAGAAAAAATCGAAGCCTTTGCTGAAAAAGTCCAAACAGGTGCTATTCATCCTCCTAGAGCAAGCCGCTTTACTGATGTGATTTCCATTGGTATCGGTGGTTCTGCTCTGGGCCCCCAATTTGTAGCTGAAGCTTTAGCGCCTGATTTCCCACCCCTAAAAATTCACTTTATCGACAACAGTGATCCCGCAGGTATTGACCGCACTCTCAATCATCTGCGAAACAACCTTGCCAGCACTTTGGTGTTAGTCATCTCTAAATCAGGTGGCACACCAGAACCCCGCAATGGCATGATTGAGGTCAAAAAAGCCTATGCTGGGCACAATTTGGACTTTGCTCAATATGCTGTAGCTATTACTAGCCCTGATAGCAATTTAGATAAAGTGGCTCAGTCTGAAGGTTGGTTAGCCAGGTTTCCCATGTATGACTGGGTGGGAGGACGCACCTCTGAAATGTCTGCTGTGGGGCTAGTTCCAGCAGCTTTACAGGGTATTGATGTTCGCGCCATGCTAGAAGGCGCAAAAGAAATGGATGACGCTACCCGCGTCCTGGATGTGAAAAATAACCCAGCTGCCCTGTTGGCTTTATCATGGTATTTTTCTGGCAATGGACGGGGTGAAAAAGACATGGTTGTCCTGCCATATAAGGACAGCTTGCTGTTGTTCAGCCGCTATTTGCAACAGCTGGTGATGGAATCTCTGGGTAAGGAAAAAGACTTAGACGGCAACGTTGTCCATCAAGGCATCGCTGTTTATGGTAACAAAGGTTCAACAGACCAACACGCTTACGTGCAGCAGTTGCGTGAAGGTGTACCGAATTTCTTTGCTACCTTAATCGAAGTTTTGGAAGACCGTAACGGATCATCTCCAGAAATTGATCCTGGAGTCACAGGAGGCGATTATCTTTCTGGTTTTCTCCAAGGAACTCGACAAGCGCTTTATGAAAATCAGCGCGATTCGATTACAGTTACTATTCCTCAAGTGAACGCCAGAACTGTCGGGGCGCTAATTGCTTTGTATGAACGGGCTGTTGGTTTCTACGCCAGCCTAGTCAACATCAACGCCTACCATCAACCAGGGGTGGAAGCTGGCAAAAAAGCTGCTGCGGTCATTCTTGACTTGCAAACACGAGTATTAGCAGTCTTACAAAAAGAAAAAACTCCCCTTTCCTTGGAAGAAATTGCCGATAAAGCAGGCGCTGCTGACCAAGTTGAGGCAATTTACAAGATTCTGCGTCATCTCTATGCCAATCAACGGAGTGTGGTTTTGCAAGGTAATCTAGGACAACCTAGTAGTTTAAAGGTTTCTGCTAGCTAATACGTTACATCTACTTAAGTATTGTTGCTTATGCAACAATTCAACTTTTTATTGTGAAGCATCCTAGATTTTAGGATGCTTCACTGTATTTATATTTAACCACTACCAACAGTTGTTACTGAGTTGTATTCAAAGATGGGGGGGATGGGGGAGATGAGGGAGATGAGGGGGATGAGGGAGAATAATTATTATCTTGCTCCCCTGCTCCCCTGCACCCCTGCTCCCCTGCTCCCATTTCTGGATACTACACCAGACTCAACAGACGTTGATTAAAGTAGCTCTTGGGTAAGAAACAGCGATCGGGCAAAAAAGGATTAGGCGTATATTGGGTTAGGCGAGTATCAGGCTGATCTAAATGACAGAATGGTGGCACAATTCCCCAGTCTTCTGCTAGCCAAATCCAGTATCCTATTTCAATTTTGCCGTAGTTCGAGACTGTGAGAATCTCACCTACGCTGTTGTTAATGGGTACTAATTCAGAAAATGACTTGAGTTCAGTTAAAAGCCAAGCCAATTCTTTTACAGAAAAATAGTACCCATTCTCTGCCGCTATTTTGATAAAATCTTGCGGATTTTTAGCTGCGAGCAATTCTTCTTTGAGTGATGGTGTTTTTTGTGCTAAGTCAAAAGTATCCCAAATCTGTTTCCTTGTAATTAAAAACCAGGCAAGTTCCTCTGCTGTTAAATTACAACCATTTTCTGTAGCTAATTTGATAAATTGCTCAAGGCTATCAGTCTCTCCTAATTGACTTTTTAAGAGAAAACTGTGTTCTATTAAAGACAAAAAATCAATAATTTTTTGCCATGTTGATTTATCAAATTTATTCTGAAGTTTTATCTTTTCTTTCCAGATTAGATATTGCTCTTCTCTAAGGAAAAAATCCCAAAGTTGATAATACATAAATCATCTCTCTTAACTCTCCAACTCGGTAGAGAAACGCCGTTTATAAATATCAGTTTACTCAGTATACTGAAAAACTTCGACAGTATTTGATACATTAAATAAGCAAATTAAAGCACACGCAAGCTCAGTAAAAAGTTTTTGTGCAATTTAGAACATATATATAAATTTATACTGAAGACAATATAAAGAATAGCGATCGCTCTTAGCGTTTCGTTACTTTACTTAATATAAAGCTGAAGAATATTTTTGAGTAATATCAAGACTACTGGCACCTCAGCTATTATGAAGCGAGTTAAAAAATACTGGAATTATAAAAGTCTTAAAAAATACCTTAAATTGATTTGGAGTTAATTAGTTAGTTATGCAGTTGGTAAAGGCGATCGCATTTAAGTATGTATTTAAAGTTTCTTTAAATAGTGATTAATTATCAGGCTGGTGTTTTGGCTTGGGAATCTTTTTTGAAACGAACCGTAGAGGCGCAGAGAGCGCAGAGAGAAGAGAGTTTATACTAGTTTGGGCTAAGTAGTAAGTGGCGTAAAAAGTAAAAGCGATCGCTCATAATATAAAGTGAAAGCATAATCATTAGCTAGGGTTAATATAATGACTGAATCAGCTGCAAAACAACCCCCACGTCGAGGGAGAATCTTTCCAGAACGAACATTATCACCAGAAGAACTTGCTAGACGCAAAGCTGAAGATGAAGAGTTTGATCGGCGTTGTCGGGCAATATTTGAACATGTACGTCCTGATTTGATTAAGGAACACTATGGTTGGTATATTGCTGTAGAGCCGGATAGTGGGGATTACTTCATTGATGTGGATATCGAAGTAGCTAGTCACAAAGCACACGATAAGCATCCACATGCTGTACACTGCATGTTTTGCCTGAATGAGACTGGAGCCACTGGTACAATATGATGCAGGGGAGTTTTAGCAGTAGGGCAGAGCTTTTTTTTGAAATTAATTTGATTACTACTGATGGATTAATTCTGCCTGTGGATGCTATGTTGGATACTGGTTTCACAGGCTTTTTGGCTATTAATAAACAAGATTTAGATGTTTTGGATTGGCAATTTATTCGTAAACAAGAATTGCAAACAGCGCAGGGGGAAAACCTTTTTGATATCTATTTAGGCAAGATATTATTGGATGAACAGGAATATGAAATTATTGTGTGTGCAGGGGATGAAATTACAGAAGTATTACTAGGTTCGGAGTGGCTGAAGATTTTGCCGTTGGTGGTTAATTATCAAGCTGGTATTTTGACTTTGGGATAAATGCGATCGCTGTTTTTTAAAACGAACTGCACACGCCCAAAGAGAAGAAAGTTGATACTAGCTTGGGCTAATTGGTAAGTCGCGTAGAAAGTAAAAGCGATCGCTTCTCCAATCACTTCCTTTATCACGTCCTAAGTAACCTGTTAAGGGTGAGGAAAGTTCTATCAAAATTGCGTGCATTTCTTCTGTTTTTAGCGGCTGTGGTGGGTTTGAGCCGAAATAAGCACCATGTAAAGCGTCAACACCAGCAGATTTTATGCCTGAGTTTTGCAGATAGTTATAAACAAGCTGGATTATGTGCGATCGCAATTTAATCTGTTTTTCAGTTTTATCAATATATTCGTCAATTTTGTAGTCAACTTGTCCAGATTCTAAGTATTGCTGTAATTCAACTAAGTTGATAGCACCTGGATATTTTGCCTTGAATTCAACGAGTTTTTGTAAAGTCATAGCATTAATAATACTTACTTTCCATTGTTGTGCTGCTTTGAGGGTATCTTTAGATGGATTACCAGGGCCAATTATTAATTTAGCGGATTTTATAAATTTATCTGCACCTAAGTGCATACCGCCTAGCTTGACTAATTCCTCCACAGTACCACTAGGAATTAATCTACCCGCCTTACATTCACAAACAAGAGGATAAGGTTTTGAGCAAAATAAATCTAATCCTCCAGCACCACCTTTGTAAGCATCTTCAACCTTAAATCCTAAAAATTCTAGACTTTGACGTGTGATGTTTTCAAAATCTGTACCTGCTTGATAGTTATTTTTTTTCTCTTCTTTTTCTATGCTGCGATTTCCTAAACTTGCAATTGTTTTAATCCATACTAACTCTGGATTGAATTGTTGAATCTGCTTAGTACTACTCCAACCTAGAAATATTTTGATATCATCATCTAATTGTTTAGCTGCTGGGTTGGTAATGCTAAGGGAGGCTAAAGCACTCTGCAATTCTTCCAACTCAGGATGCAGTGGTGGTTCTAATTTTTCTAATTGCTGTTTGCGTTGGATGAAGGTGCGATCGCTTAATATAGGCTTAGTTTCAAGAAACCTTACCTGCTGTGGCAAAGGTACAAAATGACGTTCTTGGATATGTACTGCCATCTCGATGTGCTGAGGTAGCAAATAAACACGTAGGTAAGCGAGAAAAATATAAGGACGTTGTGATAGAGTTTGCTGTAATGCTTCTTTTGTCCAAATAGTTAACTTTGATAAAACCTCTAATGATTGAGAAGCATCCAATATTTGGCAGAGTTCGCACATAGCCCAAGCTTTAATCAAAACTTTTTGAGTATCTAAGTTAGAAATAACCTTTTGAGCAATGGGTAAAAAGCTTGGACGGTAGTGGATTTGAGGGACTAAAGAGTTAATCGAAGCATTGTTTGAATACAAAGCAAATTTCTGCCCCGGATGAACTAATTTCCGAGGCATTCCTACAATCATTCGCCCTTCAATTAATGCTTCAACTTCGGGAGCAGGTAAACAAAGGGCGTTGTTAATTAATACTGATTCCTTCATACTTAACTAAACAATTCACTGAGTTCATTCGCTTCATCTGCTTCGTTAATACTGGAAGGATTGAGAAAATCTTCTATTAGTTTAATATCATCTTCTTCATCAACAGTAGGCATTTGACCTGATGGATTACTCAAAATATCTTGTAGTAAAGGATTATTAAAAGTAAGCTGCTTCTGAGATATGAATTCAAAGACTTGATCTTCAGTTAAGTTATAGTTTCTGCACTTTTTACAAACAGCCCTAACTGTGAAAAGTGGTCGAATTTGATTTTCTATCAAATCTACGTTTTCACCACCTTTTTCTGATATAAGTTGGTTGAGCAATTTATACGCTTCTGAAGTTTTTTTAATTTGTTCTATTTTAGATTTAGAACGTACTAAACAACCACGGCTTAGTTCAAATGTTTCGTAGTCAATTAATCGCTTTAATCCTGCTGTTAACGTAAATTGAGAAGACTGGATTACAGCCACACCAATTTTTACTTCTTGGCCATTTTCTTTGCCAATAATTTTAAAATTTATAAAACCTCTATTTTGTAGCTTTGGTTTGATATCTTCTGTAAGGCTTTCAATTGTTACACCTTCTACAGTCTGACCTTTCAAAGTTTCAAACCCAAAATAGATAGCTTTAGCAATTAGGGAATCATCTTCTAAATAAATGCTTATGTCTGCTTCACTTTCCCTTGTTAAAGCAAACTCAAACCGCTCAAGTGGATCATCTGGAAGTAGTTCTTCGTAAACATGAAAATTATCTGCACACCATTTTAAAGCTTCTCTAACAGTGGGCTTACCTCTGCTAAAATTTATCACTTTATCTACTTCAAATGGATAAAGCGGATGAGGAGGAACTAACTGTTTTATTTGATAAAAATTATTCAGCCAAATGGTCATTAATTCAACCATAGAATCACCACTAATGTGTTTTAAATCTATTGGCTTACGTTGTGTATATTTTGAAATTCTATCAGGAGTACCACCACTACCTGGCATTGAATCTATTTGGTTTCGCCACGTATCGGGCTGCATTACTGTAAGAATGACAAGACCTTGACTAAGTTCTGATTGTTCGAGCGTATCATGCAGACGCTTCACTAAATCAGCGATAACCATTGGTGTTGTCCAGCCATCATCAGTTGAATTGTTCTTGACATCAATTTCATCAAAACAAATAATGACGGGATTATAATAACTTACCAAATTTAATATTTGCTGAATATTCTTAAGAGCTTCAGCTTCTCTATCTTGATTAGTCTTACTAGAATTAGGTAATCCCAGCACCTCAGCATTAGATTGAGCTAGCTCATCACCAGACAACCATTTAATTGCAAAAGATACCTGAGTTTCTGAAAGTGTCCATAAAATAGCTCGAAGAATATAGGGATCAGCATTTGGTTTGGTTTTGATAACTTGCTTGATCAGAGTATTCATTAAATGCTTGTTTTTAGCTGACCAACTTGCACTTACTTTGTCGAATCGGTTGATTAATTCCTGAGAAGAAAGGCTTGGAGCATTTGGATTGATAGCTTTGAACCCTTCGTTTGCCATTGCTGTTGCTACCTCTTGCCACTGCATAACCCCTTGGCTACCAGTGTGACTCAGGCTATCTGCCAAAGTTTGCTGGAATTGGTACTTGATTAGAGTTAAATCTGTATAGTTATTGACACCTGCATAGACGAATAAAGCACCACCCTGGCGTTCAAGGCAATGGCGAATGCGACTAAGAATGTGAGTTTTACCAACTCCTAATTGAGCAGTTATGGCAATCGAGGTCACTTTGTCTTGACTAGATTGACTTGTTCGCACCATCTCAATTGCTTGAAAAACTGCATCAGAAGCGTGAGCATTGAGAGTAGGAACGTCGGGGAATGCCTTCTTCCAAACATCCTGTTCTTTGACAATGCCAGCATTGATAAATGGATTTTGACTTTGAATAGCAGCGTTGATAGCTTCTATTGGTGAAACAATGGGATTTTCCATAGTAATTCGGTGTGGAGTAACGAACTTCAACAAAATTCTCAGCAATCTGATTAATTTAAGCGCTTGGTATAGTAGCGCAATCCTGCTTCAGGGATGGTGATAGAATCTTCGCGTTTATCAGCGGTGATGTCTGGCATTTCTCCCGCCATCAGTTGCAAAATGTCGTTTGCTTGCATATCCAGTAGCCATTCATTAAACTCTGTCCGACTCACCCGATCGCCTACTTCCCTTCTAATGCGATAAATTGGCACTAGATGATTAAAGTTGTATTCATAGTTCAACTTGTCGTAAACTTGCAAAACCGCTGATTTAAACTCTTCGTAAGATGCGATCGCACTTTTGACCCCGTTCACAATTTCAGCTTTTGCAACCACCGCACCATTGATTTCGCTAATCCACTTCACCAGCGCATTCGCCGCCCAAGTACCAACAATTGTCCCTTCAAACTTGAAATCACCACCTTTCAAACCCTCACCCAACACCTCTAAACCCTTGGGAGAAATCAGAGAAAAGCCGGTTTTAGAGATAGCGATCGCTCCGTGTTTCTGCAATTCTTCAAATACACTCTGATAATCCGCTGCTTTCTTGCCTTTGGTTAAAATTCGCTTGGTAAGTTGACCTTTCTTAACTTCCTGCTGCATTCCTCCTAAATCCCACAAAGCTAACAACAGGCGAGTTCTAGATTGGGCTGAGATTTGCGTTGCCATATTCTATGTATTTTTCACAAAAACAATTGTTGCAATTGTTTCTTTTTAATGTATTTAGCTACGGGAAAATAACCGAGAAATTGCTGATATTTATTCGTAGGGGCGCACAGATGTGCGCCCCTACGCATTTATAGCAGGGGACTGGGGACTGGGGACTGGGGACTGGGGACTGGGGATTAAGGACTCTTATTCAAACCCTGTCCAATCACTCGTAAATGTCGGTAACTGATAACAGTCATTAACCATCAGTCATCAGTCATCAGCCATCAGTCAACACAAAATCTGTAATATATTTCCTTGGGATGAATGCAATTTCTCTCAAACGCAGGATGGAATACTTGACAAATTAGCTCATCATAGCTTTAGAACCGTTGTACCCGTGCTGTTGTTACAAGTGAGTGGCAAATGGCAAATGTCAGAAAATTAGCAGGAACCTAACTCTGCTTCTACAGCAGCACAGCTTTTAACAAACGCAGGGTGATGAGGAAATACAATGAACATGACATCATACCTTAAGAGTAAAATAGCTACGCGTTTTGTGGCAGTGCTGCTTTCAGCATTGCTGACAGTGCCATTATTGAGTAGTTGCGGGGGAGGTTCCCGGACTGCTTCAACACCACCACCTGTGGATGATACAGCTGGTAGAACAGTGAGCGATCGCACCAACCAACCCGAAGCTAAAAAAGGATTATCTACAGGGCAGAAGGTAGCAATTTTGGCAGGTGCTGCTGCACTTTACTACCTCTACAACCAGCATAAGAATGCTCAAACTGAAGGAGCGCAAGGTAAATACTACCTTTCCAAGAACGGGCGTGTATACTACCGCGATGCCGAACATCGCGCCCACTGGGTAACTCCACCACCTGAAGGTATTCGAGTCCCGGAATCTCAGGCCCAACAGTACCGAGACTTCCAAGGCTATAACGGGCGTTCCACTGGTCGGGATCTCAGCGATGTAGCCCCAACCTCAGCACCAGCACTTTAGATCAGCAAAGCGTGTGTGTAAATGTAATCTGACCTTGTGGAGGATACCGCCGATCGCGCACGTCAAACACACGAACTTAAATCAGGAGAAAGATGATGGTAGATGACTTTTTGCGAAAGGCGAGAGATTTTTTTACAGGGTCGAACAACTCTCAAAATGAACAAGAAGGCGAATATAGTGATCGCCAGGTACGTCCAGCCAGTGAAGACCCCTACGGCGACCCCGCAGACCAAAACATTTACGGCAACGCCACCCCAGCCAGTCAAGACCCCTACGGCGACCCCGCAGACTTATACAGCAACGCCATTCCAGCTAGTCAAGACCCCTACGGCGACCCCGCAGACCAAGGCTATTTCGGTAATGTTATACCAGCCAGTGAAGACCCATATGGCGACCCCGCAGACGACGAGTACCGATCTTAAAGTATGAAGTGCAAAGGATGATACCGTTTTACTTTAATGTTGATACAAATAGGCAGCTCTTGAGCAGGGGTGCAGGGGAGCAAGGATTTGTATCAGTAATTGAGTGAAATGGGATGAAGGATGAAATCACAAGTTTTCATCCTTCATCCTTTAGAGGATGTTTGAAAAGTCGAAAAGTATACTAAGAACCCCGCTTCCATTCCTCTCCCCGAAAGGTCGATAGGCTTTAAAACCCCCATTCCCTCGTAGGGAACTCGGGGCCCCCATGAAATTCGGGTTTAACCCGAATTTCATGGGGATTAGGGTCAGGGGGGCTTGGGGGGTTAGGTTTTTAAGATTTTGATGTTAGCAATGATACTTTTCAAACAACCTCTTAGAGACTGTTTCTAATTGATTTCTTGGAGTTCCCTTAGTATTTCCTGCGCTCGGTTTATATTTGTACGTACAGATTTGGCCGAAGTATGCAAAGCCTCTGTTTCCTTGTCTGTGAGAGTCAATTCCAATACACTCTCGATTCCGCCGCATCCCAAACGACAGGGAACGCCAATCACAACATCTTCTAAACCGTATTCACCTTGAAGATAAGCCGCCACGGGTAACAACCGCGACTGATTTAATAAAATCGACTCCACCATTACACTCGTAGCAGATGCAGGAGCGAAAAAAGCACCGCCAGTCTGCATCAATTCCACAATTTCCGCCCCACCGTTACGAGTTCTCTGTACCAAACGTTCAATTGTGGCTGCATCCAGTAATTCTGTGATGGGAATACCGTTGACAGTGGCATAACGAGACAAAGGTACCATTAAATCGCCGTGACTACCTAATACCATCGCTTTGACATCGGCAGGTAACACGCCTAATTCCAGGGCGATGAAAGTTTCAAAGCGGGCCGAATCTAACACACCAGCCATACCCATAATGCGATTGCGTGATAAAGCAGTGGCTTGCCAAGCTAAATAAGTCATCACATCTAAAGGATTAGTGACGACAATAAAAATAGCATTGGGAGAGTGAGCGATCGCATTCTGGGCTGCTTCCACCACAATTTTCGCATTAGTTAACAGCAAATCATCCCGACTCATACCTGGTTTACGGGGAAGTCCGGCGGTAATCACCACAATTTGGGAACCAGATGTATCAATATAATTGTTTGTGCCAATAATTTGGCGATTATGTAGTTCGATTCCCCTGGCTTCGATTAAATCCAGTGCTAGACCTTGAGGCATACCCTCAACGATATCCAGCAATACTACATCTGCGAGATTTTTCTCTGCTATCCGTTGGGCTAGGGTGCTACCAACTCTACCAGCACCAATAATAGTCACACGAGGTAAACTACATACAATTGGGGGATCAGAAAAAGAAGACATAATTAGGGTGCGGCTACTGGTTGAAGATGAGACTTCAATGGAGAAGTCAGCAGTGCCCACCCTACAATTTTGGGTTTTTAGAAATTAACCAACAACATCCTTTGGTCTGAAGGCTTAATTGTATTTGCTGACTGCTGACAGTTAGCAGTCAACAACTTCAAGCAAGATAATTTCAGGACTTACGCAACTGGCACACATATTTTCTGCGATCGCACTCAAGAGTCAAGGGTCAAAAAACCTTGATTTTTGGACTATTGACTTTTGACCTTTGACAACCCACAAAGAAAAAATATGACAATGCGCGTAAGTCCTAAATTTGTTTCTGGGAGTCCCAGAATAACAGAGGTTATTTAAATTCTTCAAGTTGATCCAAACGTAACCAAACATTTGGCGTTGCCACTTTTCCAAACTTCACAAAGGCGTAATCACCTTTGATATCTACAATTTCGCCTTTACTATCAAACAAGTAGGAAGGAAAGCGGGGATCACTAGCTTGTGCTTCTACACTCTTTTCCAGCTTCTCCCGCACAGCGCGAACTGTATCTCCTTTTTTCAATGCCATAAGTTCCCCTCTAAAGTTTATAAATTATTTTATCTGCATTTTAAAAGAGTCTGAGTAAAAACTCCTAACTCCTAACTCCTAACTCCTATCTTCCACTAGCTTTGACACTGTGGGCAAAAGTGACTGGATCTTCCAGCTAACTTAGTGCGCTCTATCAAAGTACTGCAAACTCGACAAGGTTCTCCGGCGCGGTTGTAAACCCAAGCAACACCTCCATAATTTCCATTAATCCCCTTAACATTTAGGAAATTACTAAATGTTGTGCCTCCAGCCTCAATACTGGTTTCTAAAACCTGAATAATAGCTGTTCGCAGACGCTCAATTTGCTTTAACTGCAAATCTGTACATAAAGTTTCTGGTAAGATTCCACTCTTAAATAAAGCTTCATCAGCGTAGATATTACCTAATCCCGCCACCACAGATTGATCCAGTAGCGCAGTCTTAATCGGACGGCGGCGGTTTTGCAGTTTCATAGCCAGATATTCAACAGTAAATTCCGGTGAGAATGGGTCTACTGCAAGTTTTGCTAAACCAGTAATAATACTTTCCACTGCAACATTTGGGGGAACCCACCACATTTGGCCGAAAGTTCGTTGGTCAACAAAACGCAATTCCTGCTGATCCCCAAAGAATAATCTTACCCGCGTGTGTTTGTGCAATGGTTCATCTCGATGCAGCCACAGTAGTTGACCAGTCATTCGCAGATGAACTCCCAGGTAGCCAGTGGGGGGAGATGAGGGAGATGAGGGGGATGAGGGAGATGAGGAAGTAATTTCTCCCCCTGCTCCCCTGTCGCCCCTAATCCCCACTTCCTTCGGTCGTGGGGGCCCCAAGTTCCCCTGCTCCCCTACTCCCTTGCTCTCCAAAACTGGAGATTGGCAAAGTTCAGCCAGGAGATACTTACCGCGACGCTGCCAATTAGAGATGGCTACGCCAACGCCTTCGGCGATCGCACTTCCTTTTATTCCATTAATAAACTCACCAACAGAAAACGGGTAGGCGATGGTACGCTCAAGTAACACATCACCACCCGTAATTTCTAGATTCAGGGTCAATTGGTTTAGACCCCGGCGGACTGTTTCAACTTCAGGCAGTTCAGGCATTCAAGCTGATTAAGCAAGCGATTTTGATGTACTTGGGGATCAAGGCAGACGAGACGAGCAAGTATGCAAACATCGATAAGCGATGTACTAAACTACCAAAAAGAACCCGTAAATACCCGCAGGTAGGCTTCTTTTACGTAGAGTAGGCTAGGGTGAAGCATGAAAAAACAAAAGTTTCATACTTCATACTTGCATACTTAAGGCTTCCCTTCATCATCCCATCAAAGAATCCCCTTGTGGCTTCGCTGCTTATTTTTTCGGCTTAGCCTTTGGTGCTTCAACTTCTACTAATTCGTCCTCGGCAAAGTTGTTGGTATTGATACCAGAGTAATTTACCTTATCAAAACGGACAATTACTGGGTATTTGATACCGCTTTGATCGACTGAAGCCACGGTTCCTAAATCCTGAAACCAGTAGGATTCCGGGCGGAGAATACGCACTTTAGAACCACGTTGAACCATGATTATCTTCCCTTTTAGTTATCAATCGCCAATATATAGGGCTAATTGATTTCACTCTACAACCTCAAGGTCGGCCCTAGAGGCTTTGTTAAGTTATTTGTCAATGGTCAGTGGTCAGTGGTCAGTTGTCAGTGGTTAGTGGTCAGTGGTTAGTGGTCAGTTGTCAATGGTCAGTTGTCAGTGGTTAGTGGTCAGTGGTCAGTGGTCAGTTGTTCTTCTTCCCTAGCACCTCTGCTCCCTCATCTCCCTCATCTCCCTCATCCCCCTCATCCCCCCTGCACCCCTGCACCCCTGCACCCCTACGCCCCATCTCCCCCTCTCGACACTTACCTACCCCAAATCTCAAACTTAAAATAGTCTCATAGCCTCCTTGACAAAGGCCAAACAATAGACTAAGGTCGTTCGCAAATACTCAAATACACGTACAAAATCTCATGCTTTGCTTAAAACAAACACGCTACCCTCGTTACCCCTGCCAATCCGTAAATCGCTATCTAGATAGGTGATATCCAACCAGCCTTGTTCTGTATCACTTTGTATGGGAAAATCAATCGCCATGAATTTATTACCAGCTTCTATTTGCTGGATAAAGTTTTCTGGAGAACTGTACCCTATCAAGCTTTTTAACCCGATAATAGAGCGCTCAAATTTTACTTGGACACGGCGACCGGAAACTGGTTCAAACTTGGCAGCTACACTAATTAATCCTTCGAGATATGGTAAGCCATAAATCTCGGCTATGTTATAAACGCTGGTAGTCTCTACCCTTATACACTGATATATTTGACCAAGTTGATTAAAAGGTATGCGATCTAAGTTTAAAAGGGCCTTACTCGTGGTATAAAGTAAACGCCAATTGCCATCAAGCAAGTTATTCGCTTCCACCGGACGCGGTGTTGGATTGAAATCTTCCAAACGAGCGATCGCTGATAAAATAGCCTGTTTCTGCTCCTCACTAGCTAGTAACCCGCGATTTGTACCAGCGATCGCATCGATTAAAGTCGCTTTTCCTATCATCGCCTACTACCTCCAAAATCATCAGGTTTGCATCCACCATTCAGCGGAAATTAATGTTCTATGTATCAAGCCGTACAAATTACTAAAAATCTATCCCTGGTTGCTTGGGGACTATTCAAGAAAATATTTTTGACAGATTGCGGATTTATCAAGCCGCGAGTTGAATGTATGAATAACTAAATTACCGCGTGTCAAGTGATAGACTTCTTAATGTCTAGTTACATGAATTTTATTGTGTATTTGTCGTATGTTAAATTCTCCCTTACGTGAAGAACCCCGCAACCAACGAGCCGCTGTAATTCCATTAAAGCAAGAATCTTCTTTGTTGGACTGGTTGCAATCTCACGGTCGTCTGATAGCGCGTGACGTTCACGAACCTGATTTTTCTGATGAAGAAGAAGAAATATCAGAATTTTTGGGTGGAGAAGACGGAATTAGCGATCTTGACGACGATTATGACGATGATATCGGCATAGCCGAAGAGTAGCCTGTTGTGGCTACGACTTGGTGATATCTATCGTCCCTACTATTGAATATTTGTAAGTGTGGAGTGAAGGGAAACATCTGTGGACGCTAAATTATCTCCTAACCAAGGATTAAACTTTTCTGGTATCGGTCTAGCTTCAAGTTTAGCCGCTGGGCTAAGTATAGCAGGATTGATTTTTGATTGGATGGGCAATAGATTGCCTTGGCAAGGTATGTCGCTCACCCTACCACTATTGTTGTCGGCGGTAATTTCTGCTGCTGTAGGCTACGGAGTAATACCCCTACTGCAAGCACTCAAAACAGGGCAAATCATCCGTGAAGATGGGCCTCAAGCGCATTTAAAAAAAGCAGGTACCCCAACAATGGGGGGTATATTTTTTGTACCTGTGGCTGTAATTATTGCCTGCATAGCATCTAGTTTTAATAAAGAAGTACTTGCTGTCTGTGGATTAACACTCAGCTACGGGTTGATTGGCTGGCTCGATGATTGGCAAATTCTTCGGCGTAAGTCGAATAAAGGCATATCTCCCCGGATGAAACTGACTTTGCAAATCGGTTTTGCGGCAGTGTTTTGTCTGTGGCTGATGTTTAATCAACCTGCTAATATTACGAATATCGCTTTGCCTTGGGTGAGCTTAACACTACCTTTGGGGTTACTATTCTGGCCTTTGGCTGGATTTGTGCTAGTGGCAGAAAGTAATGCTACTAATTTAACTGATGGCATTGATGGGTTGGCAGCAGGAACCGTAGCGATCGCTTTATTGGCATTAGGTGTATTGATTGCGCCTGTTTCACCAGGATTGATGGTTTTCTGTGCCGCTTTAAGTGGTGGTTGCTTGGGTTTCTTAGCTCATAACCGTAACCCAGCCCGTGTTTTTATGGGTGACACTGGTTCTTTAGCCTTGGGTGGTGCTTTAGCTGCTGTAGCATTACTGACTAACAGCTTAGTGGCGCTGTTTATTCTCAGTGGCATCTTTTTCGTAGAAACCCTTTCTGTGATGGCGCAAGTAAGTTATTACAAAGCCACCAAAGGGCCAGATGGCAAAGGCAAGCGCCTGTTGAGAATGGCTCCCCTACATCATCATTTAGAATTGACTGGTTGGTCAGAATTGCAAGTAGTCGCCGTATTTTATATAATCGCCGCTTTTCTAGCTGCAATTTGTTTAGCGATCGCTCCATTCTGATATTTTAAATCAACAAATAAAAACAACCCGCAGACCTGCGGGTTGTTTTTTGTGCATCTGAACCGCACTGTTATCTTGGTACGGCAAGAGCTTTAAACTTTTAACTATGCTGGATGTAGCTCTAGCTTACCAGACTCAACCGCCCATGCCGCCATCAATGTTTCAATGTCACTGCGACGCAATACTGTATCAACAGCCCACCATTGTGCTGTAACTTGTTCCGGAGTGACATCAATAATGTTGTAACCATGACTGTCAAAGTCACACCAGCGAATGTGAGGAAAAGCCTTCATCACCTCTTGCTCAATGGGAATAGATTCTGTGCGTGCTGCCCAACCCATTTTGTCGTCAAGGTTCTGTGAAGTCAAGCTACCATTAACGAACTCGATAGCGATTGGCTCTTCTTTTTGGTCGAAGGCATCTCGCTTTAACTCAATCGCTAGCCCAACATGGACATCACCGCTGAGTACAACAACATTTTTGATCTCATTGTCTCGCAAGTGGTTTAGAAGCAAATCGCGCTCAACAGGATAGCCATCCCATTGATCGTAATCTGGGCCAATACCGTCAACATCGATCAGCTTCAGCTTCAGCAGTGCTTGCTTAATTGTCGGTGGAAAATCTTTACTCCAGGTTGTCGCCATCACCGAGGGATTTGCCAATAACTTCCATTGAGCGTTGGATGTATCAAACTGTTCGAGTAACCAAGTACGTTGTTCAACACCCAAAGCAGACCGTCCTGGGTCAAACATTGCTGGGGGTGGCACAGGTTCATCACGACGAGTACGAGTATCAATCAATATTAAATCGGCTAACCCCCCTAGGGACACTTTCCGGAAAACTCTTTGTGGGTCAGAGGGATCGGGCTTGCGTGCTGGCAACCATTCCCAACGTACTTGGAAGGCGATCGCGCGACGGCTAGCCCAATCGCCATCGCGTTCTTCTTTGTGTTCGCTAGCGCCATCACGCCATGCACCGTCAGCGAATTCGTGATCGTCGAGGGTAGCAATCAAGGGTAGTGCTGCATGGAGACGTTGCACGTCAGGGTCGCGGCGATACTGAGCGTAACGGCGACGGTAATCTTCAAGTGTCTTGCACTCGTGAAGCGGGTCAAACGGACGACCGATATCTGCACCTGGTGTTTGGCTGGCTGGCGGCTTGTTTGAAGCTTCGTAGATGTAATCGCCTAGATGCAGTAGAAAGTCAAGGTCATCGCGTGCCGCAATGCGACTATAGACGTTGAAGAAGCCAGCGTTGAATTTCGCGCAGGACACCTGAGCAAAACGTAGATGTTCAACACCGTTGGTTGGCAAAGTCTTGGTTCTGCCAACGGGTGATGTCTGTCCGAGTGCCTCAAACTGGTAAAAGTATCGACTTGCAGGTTCCAAACCAGTCACATCAACATTAACAGTGTAGTCTGCATCAGCTTGGGCTAAGGCTGTGCCAGAAGCAATGATTTGGTTTAAGTCCGAATCACTTGCTATTTTCCAGTTGACTTCCACAGGTTCGGGTGTAGGTGTGGTGACTCGCGTCCAAATTACTACTCGATCTTCGAGTGGATCACCACTTGCTACACCATGCACAAAAACGTTATCTGTCATTTTTTCCTCACATTATTAAATGAATAACCAAATTGGGTGTTCAGAAATTCAAAATTTTAAATGGACTATTAACAAGCATCTTTGGGTTGATCACATGCTTTATTAAATCTGCAATAGCTTGGCAATGGAATTGCCACTTAATATAATTTCCCTGGCTTTGCTCAGATTGCTTTCAGCGCCACCATCTTACGAATCAGCTATTTGGAGTCATCTTTTGAAAGAAGAAAGTCGAAAATTATTTGGAATCGATTACACATTAATCAACAATGTGTAATTCACACTGGTGGTGCAGAGCAAGAAACATCAGCTGATCTGCTCGTTCCTAGTCAATCGAACGAACCTTTGCAATACTCAACCAGATTCATTTCACTTTATTCTTAGATGAACAAATAGCCAATAGGAAGCTTATTAGAGATAATTAAGCGGCTGGTTACATCGCCATTCAACAGTTTAAATCAAGTGAAAAGCTATAAATCAACAGTACAATACTCTCATTTTCAAACTGAAAATGCAAGGACAGTTAAGACAGTTAAGCAGACAGTTAAGACAGGCAGGAAAATTATCCTGCTTCGCAAGTTAATATTTTGTAATTTAATTGATGAAAGAACTGACAACAGCAACAGTTCACTGCTAAAACTTAATATTTCCAGGAATCGCTTTACGTGCTTTGCCGCATTTGACTTACCAAGTGAGTAAGTTCTGGCAAAATGAGTTTTTCCATTCCTAGTTGCACCGCATTGCTGGAACCGGGAAGGGAGAAGATTAATTTATTTTGATAAATACCAGCCACAGCGCGAGAAGCGATCGCTCGTGAACCAATTTCTTGATAACTTAAAAATCGAAACAATTCTCCAAATCCTGGCAAGGTCTTTTCCAGCAATTTCTCAATGGCATCATAAGTAGTATCTCTGGGTGCAATGCCGGTGCCACCATTGAAAATCACCACATCCAAATTGGGATTTTGCCCCAGCAATTCTATTTGTTGTTGAATCTGGGCTGGTTCATCTTTGATAATCCTGTAGGCTCCTACAGCATAATTAGCACCAACAAGCAAGTGCTGGATGATTTGACCACTCTTATCTGTTTCGGGGGAGCGTGTATCGCTGACAGTAACAACAGCACAAATTACTGTTATTACAGCCGAGTCTGGGTGAGGTTGTTGTGTCATACTTTTGGTTATTTGTCAGTGTCAGTTCTTTGATGCAACTGACACTGACAACTGATTACTTAGCAGTTTTGGTGAATTCTAGACCGTTTTCTTCGCCATATCGTTCCATGAAGCGTATAAACCGATCCCATTCCTCTACAGATTTCATTATGTAAACTGCTTCTAATCCTTCCGGTCTACCGTTGACAAATTTGGCTTTAACTTCGCGGGTAACTATTTCCCCTTCTTCATCAATCAGGTACATTCCTGTGATGTCTTCGGTGGTGCCTTGGTCTAAAATTTTAGGATTTTCAAAAATAAACTTCGCTGTCCCCTGGCCGCCATCGCGCGATCGCGTCAAGCGCACGTCTGGTATAACTTCTTCGTCAAGACCTCTAGAAAACTGGATTTTCGCCATGATCAATCAATTTAAAGTTTTGTAATGGTTAGTTTAATATTCTCTCATTATTTAGAACTCACCAGTCTAGTAGTTGGATAAACCTACTTTACCCTGTGCTGTCAACCATTGAGAAGCTAACAAATGAGCAATCAGGGTGGCATGGTAAGGAACAGAAGACTTATGCAGCACACTTAAACTCTTAATTTTTCGGAGGCTCAACCGTTTATTTAAACTGGTATATTTTTGTTCTGATAAACCTTTATCATGATTACAAACGCTTTTTTGCTAGCAATATGTCAAGCATCTACCAAAAGCTTGGAGTAGCCGCTGCATCTACCGCCTTGAGCCTTATTGCACCCCAATGGGCGGATGCCGCATCATTATATTCTCTTACTGATCTAGGTTCGCTCACAGGCGAAACTTTCAGCTACGCTAGTGGTATTAACAATTCGGGCCAGGTAATCATCAATGGTGGCTTAGATAGCACTCGCGCATTTATCTACAGTAATGGTCAGCTAAATGAGATCAGTCCACTCCCTGGTGACGATTCTATCGCTGTTACTGACATCAACAACTTTGGTCAAGTAGTTGGTAATTCGGGCAACTCCACATCATATAGTGGCAATCACGCTTTGATTTACAGCGGCGGAACAACCCAAAGTCTTGGCGGTATTGAAGGCATTCCTTATGCTATCAACGACTCTGGCCAGGTAGTTGGGGGTACAACTGGTGGTGGAATCTTCCCAGAACTTGCCTTTCCATACGGAGCTGCTTTTTTGTACAGTGGCGGCACGACGACTATTATTAACAATGATTTAGAGGCAAATTATGTTGCCTACGGGATCAACAACCTGACTCAGGTGGTTGGTATTTTCAGTCCCAGCCGAGCCTTTTTGTATGACAATGGCACATTCACTAGCATTACTCGTGACTATTCCGGTCCAGCCCAAGACATCAACGACTTGGGTCAAGTGGTAGGATATTCATTAAATGATGGCAATGTAGAAACTGCTTTCTTGTACAGCAGCAATACAGGTCTGATTAGCCTCGGCACAGTATCTCCTACAGATACTTTCAGCTATGGTCTTGGTATCAACAACCTTGGTCAGGTAGTTGGCTCTTCCGGTATTTACTCTAATTTGTATAGTACCACTGGTAATGGTATTCGCGCTTTCCTTTACAGCGATGGGGTCATCCAAGACCTGAATAGCTTGATTGTTTCCAACCCTGGCTTCATTTTAACTCAGGCAAGAGATATCAACGATGTTGGGCAAATTGTCGGTGCTGGTACTATTAATGGCGAACTTCACGCTGTTCTTTTGACACCATACCAAAAAATCCCTGAATCTAGCTTGTCGGTGGGAATCCTAACCTTTGTTGCGATTGGTGCAGGTTCGCAGGTGAAGCGAAAAGCCTAGTGCAAACTCAAGAGATTTATTTGCAGCAGGCTCAAGCAGTGGATCGCTAAAGTAGCCACGCAAACACTCAATTTGCTGCTTCCCGTTCGAGTAACAAAGTTACTGGGCCATCGTTCTCAATTGCGACTTGCATCATCGCACCAAATTGACCTGTTTCTACATGCAAACCGCTAATTCGTAGCTTGGCAACAAAGCTGTTATACAAATCTTGGGCTAATTGGGGGGTAGCTGAGCGGTCAAAGGAAGGACGGCGCCCTTTGCGACAGTCGCCGTAAAGGGTGAACTGACTAATTACCAACAACTCACCAGCAATTTCTTGGACGGATTTTTCCCACCTGTCTTTCCCTTGTTCATCGGGAAACAGCCGCAATTCCAAACACTTACGCGCCATCCAGTCAAGTTCAACCTCTGTATCGGTATCGGAAATACCTACAAGTAAGTTGAGTCCCCGTGCAATTTTGCCAATAATTTCACCCTCTACAGTGACTTGTGATGATTTAACTCGCTGGATGATAACACGCATAAGTGGTTAGAGATGAGAAATGCGATCGCGCTTGGGGATGTTGGTTGTTTGAAAAGTTGACTTTAACCTACTAGGTCAGGGTACTGTCTTCATTTTGGTTTGCTTTGACCATAGATTTGCTGACTGCTTGCTCTAATTCTTCTATGGAACACTTGTATAGTCTACACAATGCCGCTGTTTGATTAATCTTGAGTTTAGGCATTGTACGCCCTTTTTCCCAATTACGTACAGAAGATTCACCCACACCCACAATACTTGCAACATCAACGGTTCTTAAATGTAATCTTTCTCTTAACTGCCTCATATCCATTACGATAAAATAATTCCTTTTAATTAACGCAACGGGTTGACGGCTATAATTAACGAATGTAGTATTAATAATGAAAGCCGTTGCGGTATCAATTGGCAGTTGAGTGCAACGGCTAACGTCAACCCCTTGCGAGGTCAATATTATGATTGCACAAGTTCAGAAGCTGAGTGTAGCAGAAACAGAGCAAGTAATTCCACAATTGGAATTACAGCAAGATTCTACAGAACAAACATCTTTGAATAAAGAATCTATCAAATCTGATGTTTGATAATATTTGTAAATTTCTTGCTGAAAATTTTTCCACCGACTTTGCGACTTGGCTTTTGGGAGAACCAATTACTTTGACAGAGTTAAGTCCAAAAGAACTTTCTCTTGAACCAATTCGCGCTGATGCCCTCATCCTACTGCAATCGGATGAAGTTGTTCTGCACCTGGAATTCCAAACCCAGCCTGATGCCAATATTCCCTTTCGTATGGTAGATTATCGCCTACGTACATATCGCCGCTTTCCCCGCAAGCGGATGCGTCAAGTAGTGATTTATCTACAACAAACTAATTCTGAATTAGTACAACAAACAACATTTACCCTAGAAGAAACCTTCCATCGGTTCCAAGTAGTTCGCCTATGGGAGCAATCTACAAACGTATTCTTGCAATATCCAGGATTATTGGCATTTGCAGTATTAACTAATACAAACTCTCCGGTGGAGACATTAAGGCAAGTAGCTCAAGAGATTTCTAATATTAGCGACCAACAAACACAAAATAACGTTGCTGCATCAGCCTTTATTCTTGCTGGGCTAGTATTAGATCAAAATATCATTCAACAGTTACTACGGAGAGAAATTATGCGCGAGTCAGTAACTTATCAAGCTATTCTTGCTGAAGGCTTAGCTGAAGGTCGAGCTGAAGGCTTAGCTGAAGGCTTAGCTGAAGGCTTAGCTGAAGGAATTCGCCTTGTTGCTGTCAATTTGCTTAAAGAAGGAACTAGCGTAGAGGTAGTAGCAAAAGTGACTGGGTTAACAGTGGAACAAGTGCAACAGTTGGAGATTACAAACCCTGAAAATACAGGGGAGTGAAGAGTTAAAAGTTATAAATAATGAATTTTAACTTCTGTAGGGGCGGGTTTACCCGCATATGTTGCTACTATTTTAATTTCGCGGCATACCCGCCCTACAACTCACTTCATCACTTTCTAAAGCCCTTACCGCGACTTGTGGAAGGTAAACAAATGCAGTTTTCTAACTGAGTGAGTAAAGTCTGACGATCTAGATTTTGACCAATCAGCACTAGCTGGTTTTTCGGTTGTCCTTTCCATTCATCATCATCCAAAGTAAAGCGCTTACCACACAAGTGGAAAATATGACGCTTCGGACTTTCATCAAACCACATAATCCCCTTTGCTCGGAAGATGTTTGTAGGTAGTTGATTATCTAAGAAATATTGAAACTTCCTAATAGAAAAGGGTTTATCGCTCTGAAAAGATATTGAGGTAAAACCATCATTTTCTAAATGGTCGGAATGATGGTGTTCATGATCGTGATGGTCATGATCATGATGGTCATGACCGCAGGCTGAATGATCGTGGCCGTCATCGTGGTGGTCATGGTCGTGATCGTGGTGGTCATGGTCGTGATGGGCATGGTCGTGGTGATCATGTTCATCAGTAGCATCAAAATACTTATCAGACTCAAACAGACCCACACTGAGAATTAAGGGTATTGGCACTTGCGATCGCGTGGTGCGTATAATTCTCGCTCCTTCTCTGACTTCGCCAATTTTTCTTTCTAACTCGTTTAAAGTGGATTTTTCAACCAAATCCGTCTTATTGAGCAGAATAATATCACCATAGGAAATTTGACTATAAGCTGCCTGAGAATTGAATAAATCCAGGCTGTAATTTGCCGCGTCTACCACAGTGATAATCGAATCCAGACGAGTTAATTCTCGTAATTCTGTACCGAGAAATGTCAGAGCAACAGGCAAGGGGTCAGCCAGTCCAGTTGTTTCTACGACAAGATAATCTAGATTATCTTGTCGTTCTAAAACTTTATAAACTGCCTCTACTAAATCATTATTAATAGTACAGCAAATACAACCGTTACTCAGTTCCACCATGTTCTCTCCAGTGGAAACAATTAACTCGTTGTCGATGCCTATTTCGCCAAATTCATTGACTAAAACGGCGGTTTTCAACCCTTGTTGGTTGTTGAGAATATGATTGAGTAAAGTCGTCTTGCCACTACCGAGAAAACCAGTAATAATTGTGACTGGCATTCCTTGTTTGGGCGCATCCATTGCTTGAGATTCGGAAGTCACGGCTGATTGCATAGCGCTGTTATCAAAAAGTCAAAAAATAAGGAGAAAATTCTCTAGACCATTCTGCGACTTTCCGTAGGGTACAAGAAATTCACAAAGGTAGCGCAGAGAGTCCAGAAAACACTAGCATAGGGATGCTGGACTGTCATCCCAGCTGCTTTACCTTATTATTGCGTATCTCTCTATTTCAGCATTACTCTGTTATGACCCTAACCCTCTACAATACCCTCACTCGTCGTCAGGAACCTTTTACAACAGTCGAACCAGGCAAAGTTAAGATGTATTACTGCGGCGTGACGGTGTACGACTACTGCCATTTGGGTCATGCTAGAGCTTGCATTGTTTGGGACGTAGTGCGCCGATACCTCCAGTTTATCGGCTATCAAGTGCGCTACATCCAGAATTTTACCGATATTGACGACAAGATTCTCAATCGCGCACGCCAAGAACATTCATCGATGGAAGCTGTGGCCGATCGCTTTATCAAAGCATATTTTGAGGATATGACGCGCTTAGGCATCAAAGAAGCCGATGAATATCCCCGTGCTACCCACACGATGGATGGCATTCAGCGGTTAATTCATGAATTGGAAAATAAAGGCTTTGCTTACCCAGCTGACGGCGATGTTTATTATGCAGTGCGGCAGTTTTCTGAGTATGGGAAGCTTTCAGGACGGAGGTTAGAAGATTTGCGGGCTGGTGCAAGCGATCGCGTCAATGTGGAAGATCCAGAATATCAAAAGAAAAAAGACCCCTTTGATTTTGCTTTGTGGAAAGCTGCAAGACCAGGAGAACCCGCTTGGCAATCACCTTGGGGTGCAGGTCGTCCGGGGTGGCACATAGAATGTTCGGCGATGGTGCGCGATCGCTTGGGTGAGACAATAGACATTCACGCTGGCGGTGCTGACTTAATTTTTCCCCACCACGAAAATGAAATTGCCCAATCTGAGGCGGTGACAGAAAAACCCCTAGCGCGTTACTGGCTACACAACGGCATGGTAAAGGTAGATGGTGAGAAAATGTCCAAATCTTTGGGCAACTTTACCACCATCCGCGACTTGCTAGACCGGGGAGTTGACCCAATGGCAGTGCGGTTGTTCGTGCTGATGGCTCAATACCGTAAACCCATTGATTTTACTGATGAAGCTGTCACCGGCGCTACCAACGGCTGGCACACCCTTAAAGAAGGTTTGGTCTTTGGCTACCAGTATGGGGAAAAACTAGGATGGGGACTGGGTACTGGGGACTGGGTACTGGGGATTGGGAACCAATTACCCACTTCCAAATCCCTAATCCTTAATCCCGTTGTTGAACGTTTCTGTGAAGTTGTCAATGATGACTTTAATTTTCCTGGTGGATTAACAGTGCTGTTTGAATTAGCCAAAAAACTCCAACGTGAGGGGAATATCTTCGTGCATGAAGGAAAAACCGAAACACCAGCTGATGAGTTAAAAAAACAGTGGCATACACTGGTGACTTTGGCTGGGGTGTTGGGTTTAGAAGCCAAGCTAGAAGTAGAAAATACCACGAGCGTTGGGCCAAGCGATGCCGAAATTGAGGCGAAAATTCAGCAAAGGCAACAAGCGCGTCAAGCCAAGAATTTTGCTCTAAGCGATCGCATCCGTAATGAACTCTTAGCACAAGGAATTACCCTAATTGATAGTCGTGATGGCACCCGATGGCATCGTAATTAGGCTGGTGACTGGGGATCGGGTACTGGGTACTGGGAAAGGTAAAAGAAATCTTTTTTACCTTTATCCCTTACCCTTTAACCTTTTAGCTGTTTAATCCCCAGTCCCTAATCACCAATCCCCAGCCCCCAATCCCCAGCTATGAAACGTCAAGCTATTTCTCTATCTGACCTGTTGCTAATTGTCGCCGTTGGCTTCTTAGTTGTCATCCTGTGGCAATTGCGGAGTTTGTTAGTAACATTAATGATTGCGGTGGTGTTAGCAGCAGCGATCGCGCCCATAGTCAACGCCGCCGAACGATTGCGTCTGCCCCGTTGGCTAGGTGTAATTCTGGTGTATATTAGCTTGATTGCCGGATTAATTGGCGCAGGTTTAATAATTGGCCCACCGGTTTCTGAGCAAACTGAGCGCCTAGTCAGTAGACTTCCAGCTTATTTAGAGAATTTGCAGATAGCGGCTGAAAATTTAGCCGTGCGAATGGGAATTACTCAGATAGAATCAATAGAACAATTCTTTGATATTCAAGCCTTGACTAATTGGGTGTTTCGTTCTAGTCAACAGTTGGTGATTCGTTCTTTCGGCTTGACTCGTGGCTTTCTTGGCGGTGTGGTAAATCTAATTTTAGCTTTAATCATTTCTGGCTACATGGTTGCTGGTAGCAAAGATTTAGTTCAAGGTCTGGTCAAGCTATTCCCCCAACCTTGGGAAGAACGCCTCGCCGCCCAAGTTGTACCGATTTCTCGTCGGATGGGGGGTTTCGTTCAAGGTCGAGTTGTGGTTTCAGCGATTTTAGGTTTTGTCATCACTCTGAGTTTAAGTATTTTAGGACTCTCCGAGTTTGCCTTGGCACTGGGTGTAATAGCTGGATTCACAAATTTAATTCCCTTTGTCGGGCCGATACTAGGGGCAATTCCAGCTTTAATTGTTGCTATTCCTCAAGGAGGATTAACTTTTCTGTGGGTACTGCTGTTATTTGTGATCATCCAGAATCTGGAAAGTTATGTTCTTGACCCATTACTGGTAGGTTCTTCAGTGCAAGTTCATCCTTTGTATCAACTTTTGGCAGTGCTGGGAGGAACACAAGTTTTAGGCATTATCGGCGCTGTGATTGTTCCGCCTTGGGTAGCGGGTGTAGCCGTACTTTTAGAAAATCTTTATTTGCGTCCGAAATTATTGGCTGAAGAGGGAGGCACTACTTACGATATACCAGTAAATTCAGATAATCAACCACTATCAGATTCAGGTAAATCAAAGGCTAGTGCATCCAGATTGCCAGAAAATTAAGTTAACTTTTATAGTTAAACCAACTATACTCAGCTAGAAGTTAGGAGTTTGTCAGTGGTGAGCCAGTGCGGTCTTGGGGGTTTCCCCCATGAGCAACTGGCGAACCCGAAGGGTCAGTAGTAATTAGAAAGACAACTGACAACTGACAACTGACAAATGACCAAAACTCAAATATGTAATATACATAATAAATTTTCATTCCTGCCGTCGATATCATTCTTTAAATATGTGGTCTGAACTCAAAAAAGCGATCGCTACTTTTGATATTCCCGCTGATTGGATTGGGATTAGGGCTGTTAAGGAAAATTCCACTACCCGCTATGTTCGGGATGCCTTACCCCAAGAGAACGGCAAAACCTCCACTGTAGGAGCCATGCTGGAGGTTTTGGTAAATGGGTGTCTAGGTTATGCAGCTACCAACTCTTTAGAATTACCATCCTTACAATCTGCTGCCGAAACAGCGTATAAACAAGCACTAGCAGCTAGCTTGTGGTGGATATATCCGTTTCGTGAAAGTGAACGCCCCAAGGTTGTGGGTGAATATAAATCTTCGTTTTTACAGCCATTAGATACTCTCAGTCCTGGGGAAATCAACGATTTACTGATTCGTATTTGCCAGGGTCTAAAAATTAACGACAAAATTGTGCAAACCAGCGCTAGCGCTAATACTAACGAGCGAGAGACTTGGTTTGTGAGCAGTAATGGCTCAGAAGTATATCAAAAAATCATATCTTTAGAGACTAATTTTGGTGCTACTGCCCAAGATGGGGGAATTGTCCAGCAACGTAGTAACAACGGTTGGCAAGCACATTGTTACCAAGGTGGGTTAGAACTTTTACAGACACAAGACTTATGGCAGCGGGTGCAGCAAGTTGGGGAACAAGCAATAGAATTATTGAGAGCAGAAGAATGCCCAACCACGCGCACCAATTTAGTTTTAGCCTCAGACCAAATGATGCTGCAAATCCATGAAAGTGTGGGGCATCCCCTAGAAATCGACCGAATTTTAGGGGATGAGCGTAACTATGCTGGAGGCAGCTTTGTTAACAAAAGTGATTTTGGCAAACTAGTATATGGTTCGCCGTTGATGAACATTACTTTTGACCCCACCGTACCAGGAGAATTTGCCAGTTATAGCTTTGATGACACTGGTGCTGTAGCAACACGAGAGTATTTAATCAAAGAAGGTGTACTTCAGCGGGGTTTGGGCAGTCTGGAGAGTCAAGCAAGAGCAGGTGTACCCGGAGTAGCTTGTGCGCGTGCTTGCTCATGGAATCGTCCGGCGATTGATCGTATGGCAAACTTGAATTTAGAGCCTGGAAACGTCAGCTTTGAAGAAATGATCGCTGGCATAGAACACGGCGTTTACATGGAGTCTAATCGGTCTTGGTCAATTGACGATCGCCGTTATAAATTTCAGTTTGGTTGTGAGTATGCGAAATTGATTGAAAACGGTAAATTTACCAAAACCCTGCGTAATCCCAACTATCGAGCTACAACTCCCGAATTTTGGCACAGCTTAATCCAGCTAGCAGATGCAGCCAATTGGCAAATGTACGGTACTGCTTACTGTGGCAAAGGCGAACCAAATCAAGCCATTTCCGTAGGACATGGTTCACCTGCTTGCCTATTTGCTAACGTCGAAGTTTTTGGCGGAGGAAGTTGAAAAAGTGGGGAGTTAAAAGTTAGGAGTTAGTAGTTTTTTCTCCCTCATCCCCCTCATCCCCCTCATCCCCCTCATCCCCCTCATCCCCCTCATCCCCCTCATCCCCCTCATCCCCCTCATCCCCCTCATCCCCCTCATCCCCCTCATCCCCCTCATCCCCCTCATCCCCCTCATCCCCCTCATCCCCCTCATCCCCCTCATCCCCCTCATCCCCCTCATCCCCCTCATCCCCCTCATCCCCCTCATCCCCCTCATCCCCCTCATCCCCCTCATCCCCCTCATCCCCCTCATCCCCCTCATCCCCCTCATCCCCCCAGCCCCCAGCCCCCCCGCCCTCTACATTGTGCGAGAACTATGAAAATTGACGAATTATCAGCTTTAGAAATCAGCTTTAATCAACTAATTGAAACTTTGCTGATCAAAAAAACAGTAAGTGAACAATTCACTGTGAAACTAAGTAGTGAACGTAGTCAATTTACTCGTTTTAATCATGCCAAAGTACGACAAACTGGTTGTGTTGCTGATGGTTGGATCGAACTGACTTTGATGGGAGAACAGCGTAGCAGTTCTCGCCAGTTTCCCTTTACCGGAAATTGTGACGTAGACTGGCAATTGGCATACGAAGCTTTGCAGGAATTACGTGAAGAACTGACTTTGTTACCCGTCGATCCTTATTTGGTTTTGCCAACAGAAAATAATACTAGTAGAGAAGTACATTCTGGAAAATTGTTGGCGGCGGAAGCAGTAGTACCAACAATATTGGAATTAGTTGCGAAATTAGATTTTACTGGCTTATATGCTGGAGGAGTAGTAGTTAAAGGATATGGTGATTCTAACGGTCAAAAGCACTGGTTTACTACCAATTCTTTTACCTTAGATTATTCTTTATTTACTAATTCAGGGCAAGCTGTTAAAGGGACTTTTGCTGGCAGTGATTGGGATGAACAGGCTTATATAGCTAAAATTAACGAAGCAAAAAAACAATTAAAACTCCTTGATAATTCTACTAAAGAATTGCCACGGGGACAGTATAAAACTTATTTTGCACCTGCTGCTGTTGCCGATTTATTAATGATGCTTTCTTGGGGGGCTGTGAGTGAAGCAGACATTCAACAAGGAAACAGTGCTTTAGCTTCTCTGGCACGTCAAGAAAAACAGCTTTCCCCAAAATTTAGTTTAAAAGAAAACTTTCAATTAGGGAAAGTACCGCGATTTAATGAATTAGGAGAAATGGCAGCACCAGAATTAGCAATAATAGAAAAAGGTATTTTAGTTAATACTTTAGTCAATTCCCGCACTGCTAAAGAATATCAAAAAATTGCCAATGGTGCGAATAGTTCAGAAACCTTACGGACGCCAGAGGTGAGTCCGGGAAATTTAGTATTTGAACAGATTCTTCCCAGTTTAGATACAGGCTTATATGTATCGAATTTGCATTACTTGAATTGGAGCGATCGCCCAAATGGTAGAATTACAGGTATGACTCGTTACGCTTGTTTTTGGGTGGAGAACGGTGAAATAGTCGCCCCTATCGAAAACTTGCGTTTTGATGAAAGTCTCTACCGCTTTTGGGGAGAAAACCTAGTAGACCTGACCAATTTTCAAGAATTTATCCCCGAAGTTGGAACATACGATGGTCGTCAACTTGGAGGTAGTCTTGTTCCTGGTATGTTAGTAAACGATTTTACTTATACTTTGTAATTTCATATCTTGCACCTTTTTCTCTTTGTGTCTTTGTGCCTTGGTGAGTCCAGTCCCCGTCTTGGCTTCTGCCGAGATGGGGAACTGGCGAACCCGAAGGGTGGTGAGCAATTTTGAACCACAAAAGACACAAAGACACCAAGATTTTAATTATCCACTTCTACCCTGATAGTTGGGCGTGGACAGCGCCAACTTGCTGCACCTGCACCGACATCAGTACAACCTTCGGCTTGCATGGCATCCCGCGAAACATCTTCGGGTTTATAAAATCGCCAACGCCCTCTGTCATCGGGCCCTGACTCTGCTCTGAGCCTACGTGTAGAACGCCCGTACCCGTCGTCACGACCACGGTCAGGACGCCAATTATCATCACCCACTTCTACCCTGATAGTAGAACGCGGACAACGCCAATTTGCTGCACCAGCGCCAACATCGACGCAACCTTCGGCTTGCATTCCATCGCGTGAGACATCTTCGGGTTTATAAAATCGCCAACGCCCTCTGTCATCTGGCCCTGACTCTGCTCTGAGTCTACGTGTAGAACGCCCGTACCTGTCATCACGACCACGGTCAGGACGCGAATTATCATTATCGATTTCTACCCTGATACTGGGGCGCGGACATCGCCAACTTGCTGCACCTGCACCAACATCGACGCAACCTTCTGCTTGCATTGCATCCTGTGAGACATTTTCCGGTTTATAAAATCGCCAACGCCCTCTGTTATCTGGCCCCGACTCTGCTCTGAGTGTGAGTGTACCGTAGTTGTCTCTTCTCCTATTGTTTCGATATTGGGCTATCAGCGAGGGAGTAGCAGTAGGTTTAATTTCTTGTGCCAATGCTGAAGATTGATCTGTATTTATGGGAACTGCGGCTAACAGAGTAGCAGAAGTTACAAAAATCGTTAATGGCAAAAATCGACCTATTTTAGTGAAATTAGACATAATATTCATTTTCTCCTTGATTTGGCTGCATATTAATGATGGTTTCTGACAACACCCAGTAGTTATTGCTGCTGTGCTTTAGCCAAAGGTGTCACTCAATGAGGAGACGACAAACTTTAGGCACAAGTATGCAACTTGTAAAAAATCATTACAATAATTGTTTTGCTTACCCATAAATCAAATTCAGATTGTCAGAGTACTGTTGCCTTGAGGGGGCTGCAACGTAAATACTCTTTGTAGATTTATCAGAAGTAGGCTAGGAATTTACGCGGGGATTGTAGAGATTTTTTGGTGTTTCTAGCGTGCTGCGATCGCTCTGAATTATCAAAGCATTTTCAGCTATATCAAATATTATAATTCCTAATTAATTATCCAGATACCCAACTTCTATAATAAGTCGGGTATCTAATTTTTTAGGAATTATTTGACTCGCACTCTCTTTTAGTTACATAGTGGCGGTAGCGGAACATTGCTTCTAGTTGTGCTTGCAATAACCAACCACTGATAAATTCTACTGTTTCTCCACCAGGTAGAGAAAAGGAAATAGCATCAGTTAACTTAGTTTTGCCATCTTCGGGTTCAAATTGATGTCGATGTACCCAAGATTCAAAAGGCCCAGATATTTGTGTATCGGTAAACAGGCGATATTTTTCACATTCAGTGTGACGCGCTAACCAAGTTAAGGGTAATGGCCCTATAAATAGTCGAAATTCTGTAATAGCACCCACTTCTAATCCTCCCTCACGACGGACTACTTGAACTGGTTGCCAAGGCGGATTTAACAGTTGCAAAATATCTGGCCTTTCGTGAAATTTCCAAACTACTTCTAGTGGCGCATTAATGATTGAGGAATGTGTAAAGTGCAGCATGGAAAGAAAAACCTAAAATTTAGCCTTCGTATTCAGTATCAATTTCGATATCTAAGGTGTCTTCATCAACCCGCACATATAAAATATTTGGGTTACAGCAAACTTGACAATCTTCTACATAAGATTGTTGTGAACCAGCACTCAAATCAATAAAAGTTAAGTTAGGTTCGCCGCAATAGGCGCAGTAATACTCAGCTGTTGTTTGCATAATAGGGAGTAGGGAGTGGGAGAGTATTTAATTTGTACCGTATGAGAGTAAATTCCATAATTTTTCAATTTGGAACCCAGTCCCTAATCCCTAATCCCCAGTCCACAGTCCCCTTTTGAGATGTGGGAAAATGACTGGTAGCATCAGCTAAATGCTTTAGTAGTGTAGACTGTGGTAGAGGCCCTTGCAAGTGACTCCAGGGTAAAATTTGCTCTGTTGACCAATTGGCGTGGACATAAAAATCTAAGTCGGGGAGTTGTCCTTTGAGTTGCTTAAAAGCACGTTTATAGCTACCCAAAGAATCGCCAAAGTCGCGGGTAAGTTCTAGAAGATGGGAAAGTCGGCGATCGCCTCTTGATAACAAAGCTTGTATGATTGACCAATTATAGCTTTCTGGGCGAAAATCTATCCCCTGTGGTTTGAGTTGTTTTTGTAATAATTGCAACCGCTTTTCTGCTTGCTTATTCACTCCAAACCACTGAAAAGGTGTATGTGCTTTGGGGACAAAGGTGCTACAACCTAGTGTTAACCGTAATCCTGGTGCAGCTTTTTTAACATCACGCATCATTGCCACAGTTTGCTCTAAATCTTCTGGTTCTTCACCGGGAATTCCTACCATACCGTAGAGTTTCAAGCCTGACAAGCCACCAGTTTTGGCATTTGCGGCTGCTTGGATGATTTCATGATTATGCAGCTTTTTGTTGATGATTTGTCGCAATTTTTCTGAACCACTTTCTATAGCAATGGTAAGCGATCGCGTGTCTCTTTGCGCCAATGTTTTGGCTAACTGTTCTGTTACTGTATTAGTTCGCACTGAGGCAATACTCAGACGCACATCATCATATTTTGGCTGATTAATATAATCTAATAATGCTTCAAATTCTGGATGTTGAGTTACTGAAGCACCCAATAATCCTAGCCGATTTGTAACTTTTAAACCTCTTTCAATAGCTGGAATTAACGAACTTTCTAAACTCGCCGTTCTAAAAGGCAATGTTAGATAACTCGCCAAACAAAAGCGGCACATTTCTGGACAGCTTCTTACCACTTCCACCATGTAAATATTTTCCCAAGCTGCCTTTTCTGTAACGACAGTTGATGCTGACAAAATATTTCCGCGATAAGTCTGCTTTTCCACGACTGCGGGAATTTCCGATGAAATTGGTTTAATTGACTTAACTGCACCATCTATTGTTTGATATTCCACTTCATACAAACTTGGAACATAAATTCCTGGTATTTGTGCAAGTGCTTTTAGTTGAGTTTGTCTAGAAGCATTTCTCACATCTTTGTAGGCTTCAATGAAATTCCCTAGCAGGTTTTCGCCATCGCCCAGCAAAATTACATCAAAGAAATCTGCAAATGGTTCGGGGTTAGCAGTGAGAACAGGGCCACCACCAAAAATGATGGCATGAGAATCATCGCGGTTAGTTGCACGAATGGGAATTTCTAAAGATTCCAGCAAGTTTAAAATATTCACATAATCCAATTCCCAAGAAATAGAAAATCCGACAATTTCCGGCTTTCTGGGTAATTGTTCGTGAATATCAGTGAATAAGCGACTCACCTCCACATCATCACGTATTGCCAAAGTTGCCCAAACCAGCTGATAGCCTAGGCTAGTGATACCGACGCTGTACTCATTGGGAAAGGCAAAAATGACTGGTATGGCGTCCTTGTTGGGGGTGGTAGGGGTGAATAGGAGGCGTTCAGAGGCAAATACAGATGATGTCACAGGTTTTGTTAAAGACAAGTTTATCTATATTTAATTTTAAGCCATAGAATTATCAAGTTAAAAACCAATGTTACGGCGTTAGCAAGAATAATTGGTAACGATTGGAGATATATTCCATAAATTAACCACAAAAAAACTCCAGTTATAAATGTAATCAGCGTCATAAAAGAAACATCTTTTGCTGATTTGGTTTGCCAAGTTTTAAACATTTGTGGCAAAAAAGAGATTGTGGTAATTGTGGCGGCAGCTAATCCTAAAATTGTGAGAAAATCCATTTTATACCATTTTCGGTAAGTCAATTCTATTTTAATACAAAACTAAATTTCCCATCATGCTAAATCTGTTTTGCCACAGTTATGTACTTTCTCTGATTGATAATTTTTAATCAGCCTCTATCTTTCTGCTTTTTGAGATAAGACTTAGCCCAAGCATAGCGTTGGGGGTCTTTTTTCAAGAGGTACTCTACCACTTGTCGGCGCTTGTTTTCATCCTTAGCATTTTTCACTACTCGCTTGATTTCAGAATCCATATCTCTAGGATTAGCGCCACGTTTGATTGCTTCTTGAAACCAATATTCACCTTCTGAGTATTGATGCCTTTCAAAACAAATAGCGCCCATCAATGTGTACGGATGATGGCTTTTGGGTTGATATTCAATAGCTTGACGAGCGCATTTTTCTGCTTCATCTAATTTTGCAATATCTCGTAATGCGCCACCACGGCTTGTTAGTAAAGCTGACTTGAGTTTATTTTCTTTGATTTTATCTATTTCTAAATTATTCGTCAGTTGCAATGCCCTTTCTGGTTTATTTGCTTTGCGCCAATGGCTGCTAGCATTTGCTATATTCCATTTGTTTCCAGTGCGCTTGAAATCTTGCTCATAAAAATTCGCTTCAATTGTGTGGTAAGCAATCCGAATTTCTCCATCAAATAATTTTCTATATCCAGTTTTATTTTCTTCAAGCCAAGCGATATCTGTCGCCTCCAGTCGCTCTTTTTGCTCAAGTTTTAGCAAAATTGCATACAAAGGACTGGAAGGTGATTTATCTAGATATTCTAAAACATCATATTTTAATCTCAGCCCTTCAAAGTGCTTTTCTTTAGCTAAAAGAATGATATCTTCATATCCATTGTTTTTTAGCCAGTCAATTTCTGTGTTGCTGAGAATTTCTCCTGATTGTATTTTGTACTTCAGGTTTGAAACGTATTTTGTATTAGCGATCGCAATCGTTTCATTCAATTTACGCTTTTTTAAAAAATTTAAATCTTGTTCGCCTAACTGATTGGAAATTTCAAGCCTTTTGAGAACTTTATAAAGGTGGTTTTTAGGAGACGCATCTTCGTACTGAGTTGCTTTATACTTAGCTTTTAAGGCAATAAATTCTCGCTGATTTTCAAGCTCATTAGCAATAGCGATAGTTTCAGTAAGACCGTGCTGTTCTAACCATAACATTTCTTCAGAAGTGAGTTTTTTATTGCTATTAATTTTTTGCAGTATCGAATAAAGCGGACTAGATGTAGATAAATCTGGTTCTTTAGTTGCTTGGTACTTAGCCTTTAAATCCAAAAAATCAGCTTCTCTTTCTGATTCGTGTTGCTGGAAAATATCTATAATTTCACAAAGTTCTTGTTGTTTAAGCCAGTTGATATCGGACTTACTTAATTTTGCTTTTTTGTCTAGTTGCTGAAGGATTTTATATAATGGGCTATTTGGTGAGGAATTTAAGTAGTTAATAACTTTATACTTATACTTGAGGGCATGAAATCGCCCCATTTCCTTAATAAGTGCATTAGTCTCATGTAAACCATGCGATTTTAGCCAATTAAATTCTGAGTCAGTTAGCAAATTTCCTGACTCAACTTTAAAAAGTATGAAATACAGATGACTAGATTGCCAAGAAATATTATGTTTTGTAGCGTTGTATTTAGACTTGAGTGTGGAGAATTCAAATTCTAAATTTGAAAATTCTTTTACTCTATGTTGCTGCTCTTGTTTAATAGTTTTTAAAGCTTCTTCAAGCTCATATTCTTTCAACCAATCAAACTCTAATTCAGTGAGTTCAATACCTAAGTCAGCTTTCCGCAAGATGAGATATAGAAGACTAGAGGGTGATGAATCTTCATATTTAGTTGCTTGGTACTTGGACTTTAAAGCAGTGAAGTGTTTGAGCCGATTTTGATAATCTATATCCATATTCATAGCAGCAGCGATCGCACATAGTCAGGTGTGTTATCCGCTACTATAACAATATCAGGAAAAAAGGGCGAGTCATATGCACCCGACACAAATAAATATTCACTGTCAGTAACAACGTATAATAAAAAAACTTTATGCTGTCCGTGATGCGGCAGTAAATAGTCGCACAGCAGTAAATCCTCATGCTGAAATCTTTTACCTATCCAATTTCTCGCTAAGGATGAAGTTTAGTCCTCTTGAGAGGACTTTAGCTATTAGCCATAGGTTTCTAACCTATGGCGGTTTTTGGTACTGGTGGGAGAAACTAGCATATAAATGCTGAGATGCAGTTTAAGCTAAGAAATTTGGGTTAAGAATCTGTTCAATGGTAAAAGGACATTCAGCGGGAAAATTTTCTATAGATTTTTGAGTTTCTTTAGCTGCATCTCGACAAGCACGTCGATAGTATTTTCGTATGCACACTGAATCTTCAAGAAAACGCTGTAAACTGGGAGTATCTTCCAAACAATCTTGAATTTTATCTCGGCAGTTTGAAAGTGTATTATCCCAGCTTTGAGTTCTTTTTTCAGGTTGAAATTGGCATTTAAGCAAGTGCATTATCAATACCTGCAAATAGCTACCAAGTTCTTTCTGTTCACTGCGGCCCAAAGCCTCTAGTTCCTCTACCAAATGTTCAACGTCCAACTCAGCCCAACGTCCTTTCTTCAAGTACTCGGCTTGTTGTTGTGTCCACAATAGAAAGTCTTGGTCGTAGTTCGTTGCTTTGCTCATCAGCGATCGCTCTTCTTTGTTAATGCAACGCTGTACTAGACATCTTATACTGTTCAGCAATCGTAAAAAACAAGATTCCCGACTTTTCACAAAAGTCGGGAATCTTAATCATATCGACTACAACACTTTACACTGTCCATGATGCCGCAGTAAATGGTCGCACAGCACCAAAGCTACCATCGCTTCCACCATCGGAACTGCACGCGGTAACACACAAGGATCATGCCGTCCTTTTGCAGCTAATACTGTTTCTTCACCTTCACGAGTCACTGTTTTTTGTTCTTTTCTAATTGTTGCCGTCGGCTTAAACGCAACTCGTAAAATAATATTTTCTCCGTTAGAAATTCCACCTTGAATCCCACCAGAACGGTTAGTTACAGTGCGAATTTCTCCATTTTCATCAATATAAAATTCGTCGTTATGTTCAATGCCCGTGAGTAGTGTTCCGCCAAAACCGGAACCAATTTCAAAACCTTTGCTAGCAGGAAGAGACATCACACCTTTAGCAATATCTGCTTCCAATTTATCAAATACTGGTTCACCTAAACCTTTGGGAACATTTCGCGCCACACATTCGACAACGCCACCGATAGAATCACCTTGTCTACCTGTTTGTTCAATTAATTCAATCATGCGTTCGGCACATTCAACATCGGGACAGCGGACAATGTTGCTTTCCACTTGTTCTAAAGTGAGGGTATTCGGATCAACAATGCCTTCCAAATCCTTGATGCGCTTCACGTAACCGATGATTTCCACATTAGCGACTTGACGGAGAATTTTTTTAGCGATCGCACCAGCTGCTACTCGTCCAATTGTCTCACGCGCTGACGACCTACCGCCACCTTGCCAATTGCGAATGCCATACTTAGCATCATAAGTGGCATCTGCATGAGAAGGGCGATATGTATTCACCATCTCGTCGTAATCTTGCGATCGCGTGTCTTTATTCCGCACTAAAATTGCGATCGGTGTACCCAAGGTTTTGCCTTCAAACACCCCAGACAAAATCTCACAGGAATCAGCTTCTTTGCGAGGTGTGGTAATTTTACTTTGTCCTGGCTTTCTTCTGTCTAATTCTACTTGAATCTCTTCGGCAGAAATTTCCAGTTGTGGAGGACAACCATCAATTACAACCCCCACACCGCCGCCGTGGGACTCGCCAAAAGTGCTGATCTGAAATAAATTGCCAAAAGTGCTACCCATAATAGTTAGAAAATAAGGAAGAAGCTTATGTATTGTACCTAGAGTTCTCGCAAAAGTCTTGTTTACACCTGTGCGTGAGGTTTCATACCACTATTCAGCAACAACCAGAATCTTTATGCAAAACTGGCGACGAAAATTTTTTTCTGTTCCCCTGGTGTAGTTTACGGAACCGGGAGACTTCCTGCAAGGATGTTAAAATATGAAATTTACCTATCCAAAATCAATGGATCGACGGTCTTTTTTGCTTGGGACGGGTGGACTTGCACTTTCGCAGCTGCTGGTTGGGTGTGGTAACAACAACCAGATAAAACTAAACGTGCAGCTATTGAAAGGTTCTGTTCCAAGTCAGGTGGTTAATGAATTTCGCCAAAGTTTACAGCAACAAGTGCAGTTAAAGTTTGCCCCAGTCGAGCAGATACGAGATTTATTTAAGCAATTGCAAGGTTGGCAAAACAAATCAAAAGCCCCTGATGAGCAGTGGTGGACTCGCTTGATACCATTTAGACAATCTCCAACAACTGCTGTGGCAGACCTTGTTACCTTGGGAGATTACTGGCTCAAAGCCGCAATTGAGGAGAAACTAATTCAACCACTCCCAGAAGTGGAGGCTAAACAGTTAAAACAGTGGTCTGCTTTGGATGAAAAATGGCAAACACTGGTAAGGCGTAACGAACAAGGCGATTTGGATAGTCAAGGGAAAATTTGGGCTGCTCCTTATCGTTGGGGCAGTACGGTAATTGTTTACAATCGTGACAAGTTCAAACAATTGAGTTGGAAGCCGCAGGATTGGAGTGATTTATGGAGAGATGAATTGCGATCGCGGATTTCCTTACTCAATCAACCCAGAGAAGTAGTTGGTTTAGTCTTAAAAAAACTAGGAAAATCCTACAATACAGAAGATATTAACACAGTACCAGAATTAGAAAAACAACTAAAAGCATTAAACCAACAGGTGAAGTTCTACAGTTCCAACACCTATCTGGAACCTTTAATTAGTGGAGACACCTGGCTAGCAGTTGGTTGGTCAAGTGATGTAGTGCCAGTTCTGGGACGTTATCCCCAACTTGCTGCCGTTACTCCTCAGTCAGGAACAGCAATTTGGGCAGATTTATGGGTACGCCCGGCAGGGGTTGCCACAAGTGCTTTATCATCGCAATGGCTTGATTTTTGTTGGCAACCAGGCATTGCTAAACAAATTTCTCTGCTGACTAAAAGTAATTCGCCAATTTCTACAAATATTGTTGCCTCAGACCTCCAGGAATCTGTGCAGAAGCTTTTACAGAGTAATCACGAAGTTTTCGCCAAAAGTGAATTTTTGCTTCCCTTACCCTTATCAGTGGTAAAAGAGTACGAATCTTTATTCACCAAAATCAAACAAGGATGAAAACTTAGAAAACTTCAAGAAATAAATTATCTCTTTTGAAGTTGCTGATTGATGATTGATGACTGATGATTGATGACTGTTATAGCAGGGAACTCTTAACTCTTAACAGGTTTGAAAGCCTATCAGTGTCTATGTTTGATGATTCGTCCTTGTCCTCAACTATGCTTCAACTGCCATAACTGTTGACCTTTGACTGTGAACAGTGGAATATTTTTTATTTGGAAGTGCCTTAAACCAGTGAGCAGTTATCAGTTATCAGTTATCTTCATCCTTCATCCTTCATCCTTAACCTTAACTTATTCTGAATATTCATTTGGATCTTACATAACGCTGGACTTGTTTGAAAGTTACAGGTGTAAGTTGCCAAAAGTTCTTGCTGATAATTGAAAACACGAACGTTATAACCATCCTTACGTGCTAAGCTACCCAAGCGATTCACGAAACTGTAACGCTCTAGGTAACTTAGTAAACTCCAGACTTGCTGATTAACTATCAAGTCTACTCGACCAGGTTCTTTGTTAAAACCTGGATAAGCTATCCAGTTATCCAACAACTTGTTCTCTGAATTTTCTCTTGCCCACCATAAACTGGGAACAGTTAATCCTGTCGGCTCAATGGTATTAGCTGTAATCACAGTGCCGTTTGGTTTGGTCAATAAATTTAGTTCCAGAGGAGCATCTGAAGGCTGCGGTATTGAGGATGTTTGTGCTAATGATACAGGTATTGGTAAAAGCGAAACCGTAGCCAGACTAATACTAAGGATTAGTGGGAACTTGTACTCTCGCAAGCCGAAGTATTGGGCATGGGGCATAGGGCATGGGGCATAGAAAGAATTTATAACTATATATATCTCTTTCCCAGTACCCAGTCCCCAGTCCCCAGTCCCCAGTCCCCAGTCCCCAGTCCCCTTAAACTTTGATGGCAATGATGCGAATTCGTCGGTAGTCGGCTGTCCAAATACCTTCTGTATAAAGTGTTGGCTTGAGGAGCTTTTCAACAGTGCGAGTTAGTTGGATTTGTTGCTCAGTAGACAGTCCAGCTAGGAAACTGCTAGCGAACATCTCAATCCAGTTTTTGATACCTGCTTCTCCCTCAGCTAAGGGAGTGGGACGGTGAAACATAATGGCATAGGTGACATCAAACCCTTGCTGTTCCAGTAGGCTGGCGTACTCACCAATACTAGGAAAATACCAGGGATTAAGTGATTCTGCGGGGAAATTTATTTCTGTCAATGCGGTATGCAAAGCTTTGACGATCGCCTGTACATTCCCTTTGCCACCAAACTCGGCTACGAAACGCCCTCTTGATTTTAATGCCTGATGTATGGAAGCGATCGCTGCATCTGCTTGTTTTACCCAATGCAGAGCAGCATTGGAAAATACAGCATCTAACGGCTGTTTCAGGTGAAAGTTGCGAGCATCAGCAACCTCAAAGCGCAAATGAGGATAGTTTTGTCTAGCCTTCTCAATCATTGCGGGTGCGTTATCAATTCCCATGACTTCAGCCCCAGCTAAGGCAATTTTTTCTGTCAGTTGCCCAGTACCACAACCTAAATCTAAAATAGATTCTCCTGGTTTGGGGTTGAGTAATTTCAGCAAGTCTTCGCCATATTGCCACACGAAGGCGTGTTTATCATAAAGATTACTATCCCAATCATTATTGGGTATCAAAAGATGACTCATAAACAGTGAAATTACAGTTACTTGGTTCGCTAATCTTCAACCATGCACTCTCGGTTGATGACCGCCTGATCATTAGAGTAAAAAAGATTTCTAATGATGTCCAATATATTTTTCTACAATAACTAATACTTAAAAGATATTAGTCTAGTTAACAGATGGAACTACGGCATCTGCGGTATTTTGTGACTTTGGCAGAAGAATTACACTTTAGCAGGGCGGCGGAAAGATTACACATTGCCCAACCTCCCCTCAGTCAACAAATTCGGCAGCTAGAAAAAGAATTGGGGTTTGAATTGTTTCACCGCACTAAACGAAATGTGCAATTAACCGAAGCAGGGCAAGTTTTTCTGAGTGAAGTGCAACAAATTCTCAGACAATTGCAACAGGCAATTCAAGTTGGACAACAAACTAGTCGAGGCGAAGTTGGACAGTTGGTAGTCGGCTTTGTGAGTTCGGCAGCATATAATATTTTGCCAAATATTCTGCGGAATTTTCGGTGTTTTGTCCCTGGTGTCAGTTTAGAGTTACATGAATTGACTACAGATCAACAGTTAGAGTGGTTGCGGTCAGGTAGGCTGGATATAGGCTTCGTGCGTCCGCCTGTAGAAGAAAATACATTTAGTTGGGAGATAATTTTTCAAGAGTCGCTGATGGTGGCACTTCCTGAGACACATTGGCTAGCAAATCAATCTGATGTTTGTTTAACATCGCTTGCCAATGAACCGTTTATTTTATTTCCTAGAATCTTAGCGCCAGGACTCTACGACTTAATTATTAGTTTGTGTCAGCAAGCAGGCTTTAGTCCCACGGTTACTCAAGAAGCCATCCAGATGCAAACGATTGTTAGCTTAGTCGCAGCTGATATGGGTGTGGCAATAGTGCCAGCATCTTTGCAAAACTTACAACGGACAGGGGTAGTTTATCAGAATATCCAAGAATCTACCCCAAAAGTTGCTATTGCTATGATTTGGCGACGAAACCAGACATCACCAACTATCCAGGGGTTTTTGAAGGTAGTTCGCCAAGTTATATAACTACGAACTATTACACAGGAATTATCACCTGAGTGCAGAGACACCCAAAGGCCCACGAGTTACACCCAGTTGATTTTGCAACTTCAACTCTCGCCAGAGTTGGGAACCTGTAATCTCACCTTGTAGTAGCTGATGATACCGTTGTATCGTTTTTTTAACTTGTTCTGGTGTTTCGTTAACAAACTCAATACGGAAGTAGCGCAATCCCAATTCTATAAGCCGCTGTACGTATTCTGCTCCCGTTTGGGCAGTGCCATTAAATACTGTGTTGCGACAGCCTGCATCAGCCTGTAGGACATGTTGGCTACCGACGCGATCGCTTAATTTCACTTCATGCTTTTCGCAAGGTCGCCCACAGTTAGTATAATCTGTCCCGGTAGAAAGAAAAGCACAAAATACACAATGTTCCATATGGAACATCGGCATATGTTGATGAATCGTCACTTCAAACCAATCGGGCGGACAACTGGTGAGTAAATCTTCCAGTTGGGTGATATTTAGGTCATAGGATGCTGTCAACCTTTCCAAAGCAAAGTGCTGCTGAAAGTAGTCTGCGGTTAAAGGGTTAGCAACGTTAAGGGAAAAATCTCCTACACAACGGTCTGCTGCAAAGAATTGTAGTTGGTCATAGTTCCGCACTAAATACCCATCTGCCTTGGAAGCACGCACTTGTTGTAAAATCCAGTTTTCCCCAGGTTTGATAATTCGGGGTGGTGCAACCCAGATGGTGGGGAGTGAGGAGTAGTGCCTGTGTTGGTGTACCATTTGCACTGCTTCTCGGTAGGCGCGGGGGTCTTCAAATTCGCAGTACAGTGTTTCAACACCAGTTTGGAGGGCGGCTTGGAGTTGCTTGAGGTTGCGTACTAGGACGATGAGTGAGGGGGATGAGGGGGATGAGGGGGATGAGGAGGGGAGTAAGTCCTGGAAAGAAACATCAGAACGTAGTTGCCAGCGTTTTGGTTGACTTCGTAATTCTTCCAACTGGGTGACGATTTCTCGCCGCATCCTATTCAACTCACTTACGGGTAGCATAACAGTACCGCTGAGGTGATTGGTGAGTGTTCCCAAGGAGAAAGGAGTGTTACCAAGACGACCTAACTGTTCTTGCAAACGGTCTTGATTCAAGGGTTTGGTGTGTGCCTCCACTAGTGAAATTACAGACTCTACTTGTACGATGTTACCAAATTGATCGCGGGCGATCGCAATCAATGGCTGACCAACTTCTCCATAAACTTCTAAATCAATGGGACGCTGAAATTGTGGGTTGTCGCCTGCAAAACTCTGGCGTAATTGCTTATCGAGTTCTGGGTCGCTGGTTTTCCAAACTTTATCGCCCACATGCAGCCGGCGCAGGTTCAAGTCACTGCGGCCAAAGGTCAGTAAAGCTTCTTTACCTTTGTGAACCACTCCATAAACGCGACCGCCTTCTTCCTTCGCCTCTGGATGACCGCAGTCAAACACAATTCCATCTCCTGGTTTGACTGGTGCTTCCAGTCTGACTGTAATTTGTTCGTTGCGGATGCGCGTGACTTCACCTAGATAAACTCCACGCTTTTTACCAAAGTGGGCGTGAACCAGTTGTTGATTATTAATCCCAGCAAACCAACCAGTGTAGAGTCCGCGAGAAAATGCCATCTCCAAGTTGTAGTGTTCTGAATTGATTTGACCTCTCCCCGAACTGGAGACAGAAGTATTAATTCCCCCTTCCCTCGCAGGGAAGGGGGTTAGGGGGTTAGGTTTTTCCAATTCTGCCATCACCCGATCTAAGGCTTGCCGATAAATACGGGTGACATTAGCCACATACTCTGGTGCTTTTAAACGACCTTCAATTTTGAGGCTGGTTACTCCTGACTTTACCAAATCGGGTAGTACTTCTAACCCCGCTAGGTCTTGCGGACTGAGTAAATATTTGCGATTTCCTAAATCTACAACTTCCCCATCAGCGATTAACTCGTAGGGCATCCGGCAAGCTTGGGCGCATTCGCCTCTATTGGCAGAACGTCCTCCTAAAGCTTCACTTGTCAAACACTGACCAGAATATGCCACGCACAAAGCACCGTGAACGAAGACTTCCAGCGGTAGGGAAGTATTCTGTTGGGCAATTTGCTGTTGAATTTTATTAATTTCCTTGAGGGAACATTCACGGGCTAGTACTACCAACTGACAACCGAGGGACTTAGCAAATTCCACCCCAGCCGCACTAGTGATAGTCATCTGCGTAGAAGCATGGATAGGAAAATCTGGTGAAAGGTGACGGATGAGACGGCAGATACCCACATCCTGAACAATCACTGCATCCACACCAGCAGCGATAATTGTACGGAGATATTGTTGTGCTTGCGCTAGTTCTTTGGGAAAGATGAGGGTATTAACGGTAACATAGCCTTTGACACCGCGAAGATGCAGGAATGTCATCAATTCAGGTAAGTCCGCCTCAGTGAAGTTTTGCGCCCGCATTCTGGCGTTGAATTTATCCAAACCAAAGTAAATCGCATCTGCCCCGTTTTCCACAGCAGCTTTGGCACATTCCCAGTTACCTGCTGGCGCGAGTATTTCAGGACGTTGAAGAGAGGGTAGGGAAGAGGAGCGATCGCTTTTCATTAGACTTGGATAAGGTTAACTAGCACCATAGTGATTTTATCTAAGTTATTGGGGAATGGTGGGGGTAGGCGATCGCACTTCTTGAAACTGACGCTTGAATTCCCATTGACGTGATGTAATGCTTATTGTGTGTACATTGCCCACCTAAATTAGCTAAACTGTAAATGAACAGCAAACTAAAGGCAAAAATTACCCATGTCAGAAGCATCATCTGCAAAAAATTGCCGCATTGATTTACGAGTTACTCAAGAACAAAAAGAACTCTTAGAACGTGCTGCTAGTCTTAAAGGAATTTCTTTGAGTGCTTATACACTATTTCATCTTTTACCAGCTGCAAAACAAGATATAGACGTTCATGAAAGGCTAGTACTATCTAATCGTGATAGAGATTTATTTATGTCAGTGATGGAAAATCCGCCGGAATTGAAAGGAAAACTTAAATCTGCTATTCACAAATATAGACAGAAGTATGGCAAGTGATAGCGAGGCAAGATGGAATTTTGTACCAATTGATAAAAAGCATCAAAGAGATTATTTTGATTGCGGTTATGCAGTTTTAAATGATTACCTGAAAAAATATGCACGGCAAAATCACAATAAAGGAATTGCCAAAACATTTGTGGCAATTCCTGCATCAGGAAGCTTAAAAATTAATGGATATTATACTGTTAGTGCCAGCGTTATTGAGTATCAGTCCTTACCCGAATCTGATCAAAAAGGAATGCCTGCTTATCCAATTCCAGCAATGCTGATTGGCAGATTAGCTGTAGATAATTCAGTAAAAGGACAAGGTTTAGGAGGCGAATTGTTAGCTGATGCTTTCTACCGTGCTGTTCGTGCTTCTCAGGAAATTGGCATATATGCTGTGAGAGTTGATGCTATTGATTTTCAAGCAAAGGATTTTTATCTCAAATATGAGTTTATTCCTTTTCAAGACAATGAACTTTCACTATTTCTGCCGATGGCAACTATAATTCGAGAATTTAGTTAACATAACTATATAAAACTTAAAATTATGGTGATGAGAGCGATCGCTTTTCATTAGACTTGGATAAGGTTAACTAGCACCATAGTGATTTTATCGAAGTTATTGGGGAATGGTGGGGGTAGGCGATCGCTGTCACTTTATCCCAAGGAAATCCCACTAAATTGTTGGAATAAACTGGTAGCGTAAGAATCGGTCATGCCAGATATATAGTCTGTAATTTTAAGAATTTTGTTATAAGTATCTTCGTCTGAATTCGGGCGATATTCTTTAGGGAGCATATTACAGATTAACTTTGCTTTATTGCTGTCATGCAGGATAGCGTTAACGAACTCAGAAAATAATTTACCTAAAACTTCATACCCAGCAATCTGGATACTAACAACATCACGATCCTGGAAAACAGATGATTTGGTTTCTTCCTTAATTACTTCTAGGTGATTTTTATACCTACTTAGAGATAACAGGTCTTCGTCAAACTTTCCAGAAAGTATTTCTTGTTCGTGTTCAATGAAAATTTCAGTAGCCTCTACTATGAGATTATGAATAGCTTGGGCACGAAGTTGCTTAACTTTTTCTAACTTGCTTTCATCATGCTTTTTAATATCAATACCTGCAATCTTATTAAGCAAATACTCGGCTTTTTCAAATAGTATGTAACCCATACGATGACCATCTTCTACATCAACAATTGAGTAACAAATATCATCTGCTGCTTCAACCAAAAAAGCAAGTGGGTGTCGAGACCACCACGCTACATTATCATGACGACGAATTAGCCCAACCGTTTCTGCTACTTCAGCAAATAAATCTTTTTCTGCCTGAAAGAAACCATACTTTTTAATACTCCTATCTGGGCGACAGTTTAAGATAGATTCTGATATTAGTGATTCTCTAGGATACTTTGTGAAAGCAGCTAAAGTTGGGCAGGTTAATTGCATTCCGCCTTTTTTGTGGGGCATTTCAGGCTTGGTTAGAATACGAAAGCCTTGTGCATTACCCTCAAATGATTCAAAGTCAGCTTTTTGAGACTTGCTGAGAAGTTCTTTTCCTACATGGTTAACAGTGTTGTACCATGATTCAAATCCTGTACGAATAGCATCCTCTCCAGAATGACCAAAGGGAGGATTCCCAATATCATGAGCTAGACAAGCAGCAGAGACAATATCACCAAAGTCTGAAGCACTGAACCCATAGTCCTTAAGGTTGTGTGTGTTTACAATTTCATCACCCACAATCCTACCAAGGGAGCGACCGACGCAAGAGACTTCAAGGCTATGAATGAGACGAGTACGAATGTAATCATTTGTAGACAAAGAAAAAACCTGAGTTTTATCTTTGAGACGACGAAAAGGTGAGGAAAACACTAGGCGATCATAGTCTCTTTGAAAGGGAGTACGATCAGACTGGAGATTTTCTGGTTCAGGCTTGCCAAGTCTTTGTGGTGTTAGAAGTTTCTTCCAATCCATCATTGCTGTTTTATGTGAAAGTAGGTTATAGAATGCCCTCTAGCTAAAAGCAATGGGCAATGCCACATTGTAACTCTACTTATCATTAAGTCAAAAATTTATCCTCTGACATAAAATCGGTTAAAAGCTGGGTTTGTCTATCGTCCTGCAAAAGGTAGTCACACCTTCTGAACTCACCCACTGATACCTGATGAACCAGTCACTATTGCTGGTAAAGATGGAGATGATGCACCGCAATACCTTGAAAAGCAAGTCAATCTTGTTTTGAAGAAGCCAGGGAAAATAGAGGAGGAAAAATGAGCGATCGCTACAGTATGGTTATCCAATGGTCTGATGAAGATAATTGTTATTTGGTACACTTGCCGGAATTTCCTTGGCAGCAATTCCATACTCACGGTAAAACCTATGAGGAAGCAGCCAAACACGGACAAGAAGTAATTGAATCTTTAATTGAATGGTATCAAGAGCAGGGTAAACTTCTGCCAGAACCAATTGCTTTTCCTCAAAAGCCGTTAAAAGTAGTGTAAGACTGGTTTTAAGTTTTAGGGTAATGGGTGCTTTGTACAGGCTAAGGGATTCTTCACCTCAATTCTTCAGCACTAAAATTTTCGCCTTCCGACTCAACAAGCTGAAAATTTACTTTGTTGTATAAATCTTGCAAAGAAATCTCAAAGGGTACAGTTGCAAGAGCGTCTACGCTATTTTTAACTATCAAATACAGCTAATTAAATCATAGATCATACAGAGTTTTAAACCAGGTTACGAATGTTTGTGCTTTTGGATGCTGTGGATTCAAAATTTTTTCCTTAATAGCGTTATGCAATTGTCGTCCTGGTGGGTTTTGCCAAGCCAACCATGTATAAATATAAGCTTTATCAATATGAGAATCTATAAATAATGCTTCTCTATTTTTTGCTTCTGCTACAACTTCTTGAGCATATTGCCACAAAGGCTCGCTTTCATCTCGAATCATATAAGCTAAAAAAGTTTCTAACATACCTAGCATCAGGTTATCTGGCATAATCCAGACCCCAAACTTAATTCCGTTTGTGGTGAGGATCAGTCCTGTTTGTGGTATTTGTTCAGGAATGTCAGGAATACTTGGTAAACAAGCGTTTCTAACACTTCTCCAGCGTACATCTGCATCATCATCTGCATCTACTATCAAACCCAGATGTGTCAACCCTGCTTTTTTTAACCGGGCTGATATTCTGTAACGATTAATGAATCCATCGCTACCAAAACTTTCAATATCAACAGGAAGTTTATCTTTTTCCCAAGGAATTCCGTTAGCTTCCATGAGATATGGTATTACTCGCTTGTCTTGTTCTCCCTCCACAATAAGTTGTTTAGTGTTATAGTTGCTTGTCATTACTAACGCACCTCAATATTTTCTTCAGCAGCAATGACAATTTCAGGTTCAATAAAAACTACATTTGTGTTTTTACCTCTCTCAATTCTATGAATTCTAATACCATCTTCAACTGCCTCTTCCTGCTCTGCAATATCGGCTAAGCTTTTCCAACAATCACTATTGTGAGTAGTTGCGAAAACTTGTACATTTAATCTTTTAGCTGTTTCCCAAATCAGTTTCCACATATCAGACATAGCTGTAAAATGGAGTCCGGTATCAATCTCATCAACAAATAAGTAACCGTCTTTAGCACAAACTGTAGCTAGCGCAAGTCCTAAGATACGCCAAATACCATCACCCATACTGCCAATTGGTACACGCTGGTTACCATCAGAAAGAAGCACAAAAAAACCACCCCGCGAATCTAAGGAAGACCTGAATTTTTGAGAACTAACTGGAGCAATACGTTGAATTTTAGAGTCTATCCTATGAAGTGCCTGCTCTACAAGTTTTTCTTCAGGCGTTAGTACTATCTGATCAAATAGTTCAATCATCTTCACAGTTCCTAGAGAAGATGATGTAACAAATTGTATTTTTGGTGCTGGATTTTTAGTATCTCTACGCAATCGGCGAACATAATCTACAGAAAGTCCGCCATTAGCTGATAGCGGTAGCTTCCAGAACTCTTCTTCTCGCCCAAAACTCCACTTTACCCTGAAATCAAGTTCTCTTAATGCATCTGGGATTTCATCATCTACAAACTCATGGGATGAGCTAAATGGCTCTTTTGAAGGATTTTCGCGTACTTCTATTGTTACAAAAAGCTCCTCTTGAATATTGCCATTAGTACCTATTATTGAAAAATTGCTTCCCTGTTCAATCTCATGGCCATAAAATAGGTGACGTATATCAAGCTCTTGAGCTAACCCTACCCTACGCTCACTACGCTCATCATCAAAAAAATATTCACTGCGGTTAGTCATTGTTTGACGTAGCGGCTCAAGATTACTCCGTGAGCATAAAAGTTGAATGGCTTCCAATATTGTTGTTTTGCCGCTATTGTTTTTACCAACAATCAGGTTGACTCTACCAAGCTGCTGAAGTTCAAAAGTTTGGAAACTACGGAAATTTTCTATTTTTATCGTCTTGAACATAATTTTGCTAGCCAGAGACAACAAATGACTGGTATTGGTATAATACTTTGTAAAATATGGGCAATTGTTCACCCCAATTCCTCAGCATCAAGATTTTCGCTTTACGACTCAACAAGCTGAAAATTTACTTTGTTATATAAATCTTGCAAAGAAATCTCAAAGGGTACAGTTGCAAGAGCGATCGCTTGATCTTCTTCATCATATTCACGAAGCGTCCATTGCTTCTTACCTATTTTAGAAAATTGCTCTACATGAATCCTAGTTTGGTCAATTAACAGATATTCTTGGAAGGTAGAAATTGTCCGGTAAGCCTCAAATTTATCCTCGCGGTCATAACCTTTTGTAGATTTCAATAAAACCTCAATAATAACTTGGGGATTTGTAATGATATCTCTACGATTGTTTAAAAATTCCGGTTCACCTGCCACAATCATGACATCAGGATAAGTATAGATCCGCTTTTCGGGTATCCATAAACGCAAATCAACTGCAAAAACTTCGTAATTCTGTTGTCTGAAGGCAAAATTTAACGCAGAACTTAGATTGACTGAAATTCGGTTATGATTTACTGTTCCACCTGGCATTGGAATTATTTGTCCGTCAATATATTCGCTTTTGTGTTCAGCAGTTTCTTCTAGCTGTAAATATTCCTCTGGCGTGTAGTATTGCTTTTTTGTTATTTGCATAATTTTCTCATCCCCTAATTTGAATATTTAATTTATCCCCACAATCTCCTTCCAGCTTTGCCGTTTAATCTCTCATGAGTATCTGCCAACAAAGCTGGAATATCTAAGTTTTCGGGACAACGAGGTAAACAATCACCGCATTCTGTACAGCGATTAGCTTTCATTCCAGGAAACCAATGACCAGCATTTTCAAACATGCCATAACGATATTTACCATAGTCGGTCATTTCGTATGCCACAGCGAGATTTCGTAACCGTAAAACCTCTGGAATATTGATATTTTCTGGACAAGGTAAACAAGCATAACACTGACTGCATTTATCAGTTGCTAAAGCAATTTTTTGCTGCTTTTCTAACCGCTCCAAAGCAGAAATTTCTGCTGATGTTAACTCGCCATCACAATCAGCAACCCGCAAAGGTTCAACTAATTCATCTGCGTTTGCTGGCCCCACACTCAAGGTAGTAATGCGCTTGTCACTCAACAAAAAGCGATAATTTAATTCTAAAGGTGAAAACGGCTGACACAAATCTTTTAAAGTTTGGGGCGGTGTATAGAGGCGTCCTCCCTTGTCAGCAGGGGAAATAATAAAAACGCCCATATCTTTGTTTGCGGCTAGCTGAATCGCTGGGGCGTTCCGTTGAAAGAAATAGTAATAATGCAGATTGACAAATTCAAAAAAATCTGTATTGATTGCTGCCAGAATTACTTCTAATGGGCCGTGGGTGGAAAAACCAACGTGGCGCACTCGACCATCAGCAACGGCTGATTGCACTGCTGACATGCAGCCATTTTTGGCTTTCACCCACTCTAGATGCTCCCAAGTGTTTAAGCCGTGAATTCCTAGACAATCGAGATAATCGAGATTTAATCGTTCTAGGGATTCATCGATGTACCGACGCATACTGTCAGCTTCGGCTGTGGGTGGGATTTTGGTAGTGAAGTAAAGCTTGTTTCGCTTTACTGACAAGCCGGCTTTGATAGCCTTACCAAGATATTCCTCACTTTTGCCGTAACCTCTGGCCGTTTCGATGTGATTAATTCCCAGGGATAGGGCTAGCGCGATCGCACCCTGAGCATTTTCGGCATCAGCCAGGTAGCGCATTGTTCCCAAAGAAAAAACTGAGAGGCGTAAATTCGTTTTCCCAAAGCGTCGGTATTGCATGATGAACAGAGTTAGGAGTTAACAGTTAAAAGTTGAAGTAACTAACTCATAACTCTTAACTCATAACTCACAACTTTTCTAGCTGTCACCATTACCGAAGCGTTTGATTAAATCTTCGGGACGGAGATTAGAGATAAATTCACGGAAAGCTTGCTGTTCAGCTTCATCAGCGTCACGATCGACGGGAATTGAAGCATCGGCAACAACTTCTTCCATGACCCAAATGGGTGTATTAGTACGGAGGGCGATCGCGATCGCATCGCTAGGACGCGCATCAATTTCCTTTTTCACCTCGCCTTGCTGGACAATCAAAGCTGCATAAAATGTATCCTTTTGTAACGAATGAATAATCACTCGCTCTAGAGCCATGTTCCATGTCTCTAAAATATTCACAATCAAATCGTGAGTTAAAGGTCTGGGAGGCTTTTGATTCTCCAGCGCACTCATAATTGCCCTAGCTTGTTCCTGACCAATATAAATTGGTAAAGCACGTCGATCTGAGGCATCTTTTAAAAGTACGATCGGGCTGCGGGTTATGGCATCTAATGCTATGCCAGCGACTTTCATTTCAATCATTGGCTAAGCCTCTACAATCCTTTAAGCGATTGGGCGCTATGTGACAAATAATGCCCTTTTTTGGGTAAGTGGTGAACAGAAATAAACATAAGCATTGCTCTCTATAATTGCTTCTATTAAACTCCGAACTTGTTGTGAACACCAGAGTAAGTCAAATTGGTCTGCTTAGACAATAACCTTCTTAACCAAGTATGCCTTGTGATGGATGCGAATGTGTTAAGATTCCTATATTTAATAGAGTCAGAAATTATACTTAGAATGTTTCGCATTATTGTGAGAATTACCAGTTGATTTCAGGCAAAATTAAGCAATAAATAGAGTTAGTTTTACAAAAAAGCCGTGTTTACAGGATTAATCCAAGCTTTAGGAACGATGAAACCCCTAGGGGGTGATTCTTGGCAAATTACTTGTGTAAGTGAGTCCTCTGTTGTTATTATGCAGGATCTAGCTTACGGTGACAGCGTGGCTGTAGATGGGGTTTGTCTGACAGTGGAAGAAATTTTAAAAGATGGATTTATCGCCACTGCTTCACCGGAAACTCTACGCCGCACAACTTTAGGATCTGAGCAAACTCAACAGAGATATGTCAATTTAGAAGCCTCGCTGCGAGTGGGCAGCAAACTGGGGGGTCATTTTGTCATGGGTCATGTAGACGGCATTGGTCGATTACTAAAAGCAGAACAAACGGCTACTTCCTGGGAAATGACCTTTACTGCATCCGAAGCGATCGCGCGGTACATTGTCCCCAAAGGTAGTATAGCTGTAAATGGCATTAGCCTGACAGTAGCAGCCTACGAGCCAGAATTATCTCAATTCACTGTAGCGGTAATTCCCCTCACCTATGCCGACACAAATCTCCGCTATCTTGTCTCTGGTAGTTGGGTGAATTTAGAAGGTGATATTCTCGGCAAATACGTGGAAAAATTCCTTTATCCTGGCACAAGCAAATCCAAAGTTGCCGATGAAACCACTTTAGATAACATTACACCCGCATTCTTAGCCGAACACGGGTATTTGTAATTAGGGGATTGGGGATTGGGAATTGGGAATTGGGAATTGGTAATTGGTAATTGGTAATTGGTAATTGGTAATTGGTAATTGGGAATAGGGAATAGGTTATTCTCCCTCATCTCCCTCATCTCCCTCATCTCCCTCATCTCCCTCATCTCCCCTGCCCCCCTGCCCCCCATCTCCCCATCTCTTTTAACTGCCTGGTTGCCGGCTGACTTGGGCTGTTTGTGTACTATGTATCAACTGACCAAGGGCTGTTTGTAATTGCACGCCTGGGTCAACAGCAACCCAACCGTCTTGTGTGAGGTGGCGAACTTCAAAGTGCAGGTGCGGCCCTGTGGAGTTGCCGGTGCTGCCAACTCGCCCAATCACGGTTCCTGGTTCTACCCACTGACCGGGTTGAACAAAGATTTCTGACATGTGACCGTAGAGGGTTTGTTGAGCGGAAGTGTGGTTGATGGTGACAGCTAAACCATAGCCACCCATCCAATTAGCTGTTTCCACCTGACCCTTGGCAGCTGCTAAAACTGGTGTACCCGTGGGCGCACCCAAATCTGTGCCCGCGTGGAAGCGGCGATCGCCTGAAATCGGATGAACTCGCCAGCCAAATAAAGAAGTAATGGGAGACGGTATGGAAAGCGGATAAATCATGCCGCTACCGCCACCATAGGCAACTGCACCAGTGAAGGGGATTTGTGGCAATACTGATGCCAGCGCGAAATCGTAAGACACGGTACTGGGACGGGGTGCTACGTTACCTTCTGCCATTGGTGGCGCTAAAGTACCAGCACTCGGTGTTATAGGAGATGCGCTGACTGTTGTGGTGGCAAAATCGTTGGGCTGAGGGATAAACCGATTCGGGCGATACACACTTTTGCTGTCAGCAACAGGAACACTCTTAGTAGCTTGCCATCCACTGTTGTTGCGAGTAGAGGCGATCTGCCGCACTGGTGGTACAGTGGGTAATTGAGCATTTTGGCTTTTTTTGAGCCAGTTTGGTGCTGGTTTGCTATTAGTATCTGCTAAACGCTGGTTGCGTGAGGGTGTTGTGCCACAAAGACCGCCTGATACATTGCCTGACGGCAAAATGGTTCGACAACCACTAGAACGTTCTGTCAGCACCACTGAGTTAGGTGCTTGATAAGTAGCCGCAGTATCATTGTTGTAATTGGTGGGGTCAATATAGGCGTTATTGTAATCCTTGGTTTTCTCGGTCGTCGCACTCTCTGTGCGGTTCGAGTTGTTTGATGGCTGGGCAACTTCAGGAACTTTCTCAGGTATAGAGCGAGGAGCAGTAGGTTTGGCTACCTCGATTTTGGGTTTTTCTTGTCTAAGACTGGCGGCTGGTTGAGAAACTTCCTGTTGGGGTTTTTCTTGTCTGAGACTTGCTGCTGGTTGAGAAACTTCCTGTTGGGGTTTTTCTTGTCTGACGCGCACAGGAGTCACCCGCGAAGTTTCTGCCCGATTTTCGGACTTTCTCACACGCAGTACAGGTTCTTTGGCTGATGATTGTTGACTATTGACTGGCGCTGTGGTTTTGGAAACTTCTGAAGTACGTAATTTCTTTTTCAGAATGGCTCGCCGTTGCGAAAAATTCGGCTGTGGTTGAACTGATGTTGACGCAGGAGTATCTTTTTTTACTATATTTGCAGTTTTTGCCGCCGTTGTTGGCTGGGAATTTTCAATAGTGGGGACGATGTTATCTATTTGTGTTGACGTTTGAGCAAACACTATGCCGCTACTGAGGAAGCTGACGCTACTTAAGGCACAAAAGCTTTGTGCTGGTAAGGTAGATACATAAATGCGGAGTAGGTTTTTGTAAGAGAAGCGTCTTGTCATCAGACCTTGCTGCCTTGAGTTGTGTAAACGGTTGTGGGCAGAATTATTGCGCTGCGTCATTTGTTCTCTCAGTTGTTTCTAAAGTAATCCAGAGATAGACTTGTTGAAATTTTTACTAATTCAATTGAAGTAGTTTTCGGTTCGATATTCTTTAAAGTTATCCAATAGAATTTGCTGTCCAGATGAAGTATCAGTGATCCAGTCTCAAGGAAGCTTGCAGACTCGATGCCTGTGCTATAAACTAAAGTTCATAGATAACTTTAGAGGCATCAGATCTAATTGTTCTTCTTTGTGCCTTCATCCTTTGTTTGGTTAGTGGTTTGTTTTGCCCTACATACGCGTAATTTTAAACAAAGTTAACAGTTAAACAGACTAATTGCCATAGCAATCAAGTTTTGAGTTATGAAAATTCTCATCATGTTCGTCATTAATCCTTTGTCACTACTCATGACAAAGGACTAATGACAAATGACAACCTTTACGAGTTTATCTCACAAATCATTTAAGGCGGCTACATATCCCAAACTGATTGTACCTGGTTCAACAGAAAGTTCTGGTTTTATCAGTTCATCTGTATTATCTGCTTCCATTCTCAAGCGGAGATTTCCTTGGGGTGTGACTCCAACAACAATGGCTGGCTGATTATTGATGTATACCTTATCACCCATGTTTCTCAGTAAATCTAAATAGCGAGATAAGAGTATGCTTATTCCTTCAGAACAAAGGCATTGCATACCGGATTGTATTCCCAGTAAAACTTTGGAGGTTAGCATTTCAAGACTTGAGATTGGTTTGGTAGCTTGGGAGGCTTGCCATAATTCCAAATTGATGCCGGTTTGTGGTACTGGGTTTGCCCAGTTAATGCCAACGCCAATGACTGCTTGGGTAATTTGTTTGTTGTTGACTTTAGTTTCTGTTAAGATACCGCCTAATTTGCGATGATCTAAAACTAAATCGTTGGGCCATTTAATCCCGACTTTGACACCGCACTGGCGCAGTTGTGCAGCTATTCCCCAAGCAGTAGCTAAAGTTAGCTGGTAGCCGACATTAGCTTCTAGTTTAGGAGCGATCGCTACTGAAAGATATAATCCCCCGGTATGAGAAATCCACTGGCGACCCCATTGTCCTCTACCGACAGTCTGTTGTGTGGCAATGACTACAGTACCACTTGGGGCACCCTGTTTCAGCAAGTCCCAGAGAACTTGGTTTGTTGAGGTGACAGTTTCAAAAATATGTAAACTAAATGGTAAATCACCAGATTCACGCCCGGCTTTGAGGAAAGCTTGTAATATTTGCTGATTAATTCCCACAATAGATAGCCCAAATTGCGTTGTTCAAGTTAGCATTAATTGGCTGATTTGATTTCTGTTTAGGTTTGGTTCAAGATGCACACTTGGCACTGGCACAATTGGCAAGGACTACCCTATCTGACTTGTAGTCTTTTAGAAGATTGGCATCACGGCTTTTTTACTCAGCAGTTTTGGCCGCGATCGCCCCAAGAATTAACAACAGTGCTGCAACCAGAAGCATCAGCTTATCGCTTAAAGCAGGTTCATGGCAATACTGTTCTCACCCCAGAAGAAATTACCAGCATGTTAAGTGCAGGCGAGAATGATGGGGACAAAGAAGGTGATTCTGCCTTGGTATCAGCAGATGGTTTAATGAGCGAACAGTCTCTACAAGCGGTGTGGGTAGCGAGTGCAGATTGCACACCGGTGCTAATTGGCGATGTGAAAACAGGACTTGTGGCTGCATTGCACGCGGGTTGGCGGGGTACAGCGGCAAAGATTGTCCCCCAAGCGATCGCCCGACTTCAAGCTAGAGGTAGCAAACTCGATGATTTGAGAATTGCCTTAGGCCCAGCGATCGCTGGTGAAGTTTACCAAGTCTCTGTAGAAGTGGCTGCGGAAATTGGAGCTAGCATTATACCACATGAAGAGTCACATAAGATTGTGGATGCATTACACGAGCTACCAAATTCACCGTTACTTAAAGACCCTAACGAGGGTAAAGTCAGGCTAGATGTGCGGCGGGTGAATATTTTACAGCTAGAAAGTTTGGGAATTAGTGGCGAACAAATAGCGATCGCTCCTTATTGTACCTACCAAACTCCAGAACATTTCTTTTCTTACCGTCGCCTACAAGAGAAAAAGGTACAGTGGTCGGGAATTGTTAGCAAGAAAAGATGACTCATAGCTGATGACCGTAAACTGTCATCAGCTGACACGAGAATATATGCAACTTAAAAGCTGATCACTTTTGTGTCAATCACTGGTAAACCCAGCCAATGACTGAGTATTTGCGCCAACCATTCCTGTTCTGCAACAGTCAAATCACTATAACTATCAAGATAATATGTAGAACCTTGGTAACTCAAAGATAAAGACTGAGTACGCAACTTAGTGTACCTTAAGTTTGTGAGGTTCACTTGAGATATATTTTGCCTAAATAATGAATAACCATACCATTGAATTCCTATAAAATCGTTGATCAACTCCAGCTTTTGCGAGTCAATTTTGAGGCGAGTGCATTTGCCAAATCCCCAAATAATAGCAGTTGTCAACAAAGTGATCGCTACAATTTGGATGAAAAAGGCAATTCGTTGTCCTTCTGGCGTAATGGGTGCATATCCAAACCTGAAAAAATAAAATCCCAATGCTATGGGTGTAATCAAAGAAATGAACGCTATTAAAGAAATTCCAAAGCCTTTGGGTGGCAGAATAATTTCTAAAGTATCAGGAGTTATAATTAAGCGAATTTTGCTACCTAGTGGCTGTTTTAAAGGTTGTTTTGCTACCACTAATTCTTGATTTCTGGGTTGGGGTTTCTCCAATGCTTGTATCGCTGCTTCTACACCTGAAAATCTCTGTTCTAGACTTGGTTGAGTCATCGACTCCAACCAATCAGCAAACTCCAAACTGAGATTCACAGACTGACGAAATTGAATTTGTAACTCCTGCTGTGGTAGTTCTGTAGGATGTAGCCCTGTAACTAAATAAATTAAAGTTGCACCCAAACTGTAGAGGTCTGAGGCGGGAGTTGTACGACCTCCAAATTGTTCTGGAGGCATATATCCATATGTACCCACAACTGTAATTGTGCCGCCTTCTTGGGCTGCTAAAGTTTGCACAGAGCCAAAATCAACTAAATATACCTCACCAATACTATTACCAGAACGATTTGTGAGCAGAATATTACTCGGTTTAATATCACGATGAATCACAGGTGGTTGCTTTTGGTGTAAATAAGAGAGAATTGATAATAGCGATCGCGCTAATTCTTTGACTTCAGCTTCACTAAACGTCCGTCCCGCCTGTAAATGTTCTTCTAAAGATTTTCCCTCTACATAACTTTGCACCAAACCAAAGCCTTTATCGTTGGGTGTATCTAGTTCAAAGTAATCGAGATAGCGAGGAATCGATGGATGGTCAAGAGTTTTTAAAGTCTCCGCTTCCCGTTCAAACAGCTTTAAATCTTGCCAGTCGAAATCTTGCCCCAAGTACAGCAGTTTCACTACTACCTGTTGTGAAGTGTGTAAGTCAAAAGCTAACAGAGTCCGCCTACCGGTTTCTCGTCCGAGTTGTCGTTGGACTTGATAGCGTCCATTTAATATCTCGTTGTTCATTTTAATTACGAATTACGAATTACAAATTAATATGGTGTTGTTTTTCATACCACTGAGCAATAAACTTGCTAGCTGTTCCCATACCTAGCCCAGTGATGATTGAGGGTGCAATTACCCAGAACAGATTTTCTATAAATAACGAATTAATATTGGTAAAACTTAAGGATTTGAAACTAATTACAGCAATACTCATCCCCAGGATGGTGCTGATGATGCTGACTGTCTGCTGATGCAAGTGGGGATTTTTCAAGGGGAAAAAGAACAACCGTGTAATGATTCCGACTACAAAACCATTAACAAAAGCGATAGGAAAACCAACAAAAGCACCAATTTGTAGCCCCATATAGCTTCCTGTTACAGGAATGACAACTGTACTGTATAGAGCTGCACTCATGGCTACAACAATGCCACCGATCACCGTGCTGCGCCAGATGGCATTCCAGAATAAACTTAAGGTGTTCACTGGCTGATTCCGACGAACCGCTGACTTTGAGGTAGTTCTAATTTGCCCTGTTTTCAATGCGGTCAAAGCTGCTGATGCAGATGTCAAACGTCGCTCTAAACTCGGTTCAGTTAGCCACTCCAACCAATCGATTAATGCAGGACTGAGGTTAACAGCATCTTTAAAAGTAATCCGCAGATTTTTCTGGGGTAAATCAGCAGGATGGATTCCTGTTGCTAAAGCGATGAGTGTAGCGCCTAAACTATAAAGGTCAGAAGCAGGCGTTGCATAGCCGCCAAATTGCTCTGGAGGCATATATCCATAAGTACCTACAACCGTTACTGTCTTACCAGCTTTGGATGCCAAGGTTTGCACAGAACCGAAATCTACCAAGTAAACTTGATCAACACTATTACCTGAAGATACCAAAATAATATTGCTGGGTTTGATGTCGCGGTGAATGATTGGCGGTTGTCGCCCATGTAAATAAGTTAGGATTTCTAACAGTGATTTGGCAATTTTTTTAATTTCAGTTTCCCTAAACTTCCGCCCTGTTGTCATATATTCTTCCAGAGATTGACCTTTGACATAGCTCTGGACTAGGGCATAACCTCTATTGCTAGATGAATTTAATTCAAAATAATCTAAATAACGAGGAATGGCAGGATGATCAATTGCTTTGAGCGTTTCAGCTTCCCGTTCAAATAGCTTTAAATCTTCCCAAGCAAAATCACTGCTAAAGGTGAGCAGTTTGATAATCACTAATTGCTGAGTTTCTAGGTCATGGGCTAATAAAGTGCGTCTTCCGGCTTTTTTACCTAACTGCTGTTGGATTTCGTAGCGTTGTTGCAGGATTTGTCTGTTAAAGTCATTTAGGCTTTGTTCTGCCATTTACCCACTCCGAGTTCTTAGCTTTACAGATGGTTATAATTCAGTTTTCCAAGAACTACAAAAGGGCAAACACCCATTCCGTAATCTTTAAAATATTAGATTTAATCAGTTAAAGGTTCGTTTAAACACTTATGATACCTGTGGGGGTTGGTAATGGGTAATGGGTAATGGGTAATAGTAAAAAACAATCACCAATTACCAATTACCTATTACCAGGCAAACCGACTATATCGTAAGTAATTAGCCGAACTTGATATAACTTAAAGCTTCGTTCAACAACTCACGATGCATTAATGCTCTATCTACCAAAGATTGAATTTGTTCTGGCGATAATGGATCGCCATTAGCATAATGTTCTATCCAAGTTTTACCAATTAAATTAGTGTCATCTGGTAAAGTTGCCAAGTCCCAGCCAGGTATGGCTAATTCTTCCATCAGCCGATTTACTTTAGGGTCATAACTGAGAGCAAAACAGCGACAACCTTCAGCGGCTGCCATAATCAAACTGTGTAGGCGCATTCCAATTGCCATTTCTACGCCGCGAAATACACCTTTTAAAAGTTGTGGATCTTCCAGAGATAAAATCTTGCTCACATCTTGAAGGTGCGGTTGAATCGCTTCGGCGATGCTTAAATCTTCACTTTTTTGAAATGGTAGTAGTATAATAAAGGCTTGTGTGGCTTTTTGAAAATCTACTAAAGCGCGAGTTAGGTTTGCTAAACGTGCTGGTGTAAGTTGGGGATGCGATCGCAATGTGACTGCAACTCTCGGCGCAGGTAAATCCCAAAGTCCTGGTACTGGTTGAGATTCCAATGCCCAAACTGGGTCTGGAGCGATGATACAAGGAATCTGCCAATTAGATAATAAAGCAGCACTGGCGCGATCGCGTACACTAACTTTAATACAACCAGCAAAGTTTTGCCGCGCCAACCAACGAGTTTGTGGACGCAGTAATGGCCCAATACCTTGCGCCCAAGCAACGGTTTTTAAATTCATTTTCTGAGCTAATGCCATCAGTCCCCCGTAATAAAATGGGCTGATGGTACTAGTAACATCTTGCATTAAACTGCCACCGCCCCAAATCAAGGCATCACAAGAGCGTAAAGCTTGCAGTACAGCTAAAGGAGCCATGCGGTTGTAGGTTTCTACATTATAGCGATCGCGAGTTTGTTCTGGATTACCAGAAAGCACCACAGGTGTGACATGAGATGGTAGCATTTGCAAAAGCGTCGCCAACAAAGCTTCGTCACCACCATTCCCTTTACCGTAATACCCAGACAATAACGCCCGCATCTTTGCCATTTGAGATTTTGGATTTAGATTATCAACTTTTTTCTATATAGTTGACGAGATGTCCGTCATCCTACCAAAAAAAGATCAATTTGCTTGTGGGAAGCTCAAGAAACAAGGGTACAACTAACAACTCACCACTGACAACTGACAACTGACAACTGACAACTAACAACTGACAACTGACAACCATGCACGCTCTTTCAATTCCCACTTGGATTATTCATGTTTCTAGCGTTATAGAGTGGATTGCCGCTATTTGGTTAATCTGGACTTACGGCGAACTCACTGGTAACCGCAGTTGGTGGGGACTATCCTTTGCCATGTTACCAGCTTTAGTTAGTGCCATGTGCGCTTGTACCTGGCATTATTTCGACAATGCTGAATCTTTAGAATGGCTGGTGACGCTGCAAGCTACCATGACTTTAGTTGGTAATTTTACCCTTTGGGCAGCAGCAGTGTGGATCTGGCGTTCCACCAAATCTACTAACTCTGCAATTGATACTGTTGAGCCAAAACCTATTAAATCAGAAAGATGATATCTAAAGAAACCCTGTTTGCTCTTTCCCTGTTTCCCTATTTGGGTTTCTTGTGGTTTATTAGCCGTAGTCAGCAAATGCCACGTTTAGCCTTGTATGGATTTTACGGTACGCTGGTGTTTGTCGCCATTACCATTCCAGCGGGAATTTACGCCCAACTACATTACGGCAAGTCTTTGGCAAATGTGGATTGGCTGCATGGCAGTGCAGAAGTATTTTTGACGCTGGCAAATATCTTGCTTGTGCTGGGTTTTCGGCAAGCTGTCAATCAGAGGAAGCTGACAAAATAGACTGCAAAAGTGGCGTCCAAAATGGGGGCTGCTTCATGAGCAATGTTGCCCAAAACTGTTCAGAAAATATGAAGAATTCAAAATTAGCAGTTGCAGAATCATGGCATGATTCTGCAAAATTTGTAAATATAGCACAATACGTTTCAGTGAAGTAGAAAAGTAGTAACCCAACAGTGTCAGGATTTTGTTGGGTTGCGCTTCGCTTCACTCAACCTACATTTTAGAGGTTGTTTGAAAAGTTTTGGGCGAATATAATTCGCTACTACACAAACTCTCGTCCGCCTGCGCGGACTAAGGCAAAAGCAAGGGTTTGAAACCCACGCAGGTGGGTTTTGTCTCGTGTAGCCGCGACTTCTAGTCGCCAAGGCAGTAATAAATTAGACTTTTCAAACAACCTCTTAGTGTCCATTATTAATAGGGGCTTTTCTCTGGATATAAAAGCTTAATGCGCTTTTGCCGTAGTGCCACTTCTTCTTGTTGTAGCTGCTCTAACTGGTCTACTATCTCTTCTTTTACCCCAATAATAGAAGCCATTTCCAGAATTTTTGCTTTTTCTTTTTCATTAATTTCTCCATCAGCAGCACAAGCCCTAATAGTAGTGAGAAGTAAATCTCTCTGTGCTATGGAGACCTGAGGAGAGCGAGCAATGACTTCTTTTAAATCTTCATCTGCCTCATATGCTTTTAGCTCTTCAATCACCCAGTCTGCTACTCCCCAAGCTGCACAAAATCCAATAGCCCAATTCTTCTCTTCTGGTGAAAGAACACCATCTCCTTTAGCGCAACATAAAACTGATTTCATATAAATGCAACAATCTTCATCTGTAGGGATATTCTGAAAACCAAAGAACCAGTTAAATATCCAAGATTGACCAAGCTTTTTGATGTCAGACATAACTTTTATTTCTAAATTGGGATTTTCTGTGAATGATTGCATGTTTATATTATTAAAAGCATAATCAAAAAGCAAGGACAGATAAGACAGTTAAGGGAAAATAGCGAATATTTTGGCGAAATATCCTACCTTTCCTACTTTGCTATTTCAAGACCCAAGCTTAGTAAATAAGTAGGTAGGAAAAAACTAAACTATGTGAAAATAAGCAAATTTTTTCAGCGGCTTCATGCAGCACAACCACAGCTTCTAAACGTTCTATAGGACTCATATTTGATTTAAGAACAAAACTCAGTACACCTTTATTCCTTCTTCCCAGTCCCCAGTCCCCAGTCCCCAGTCCCTTACCTCTACGAGTGATTCAGAAATCAAATCGGATTGCTATAGAGTGGTTTTAATATTTGGATGTCTCCCAGCCTGTCAGTATCTGCACTTGGCAGCACCAAGGCAGCGGTAGCGGTGCAAGTGTTGGGGCGATCGCTTTCCCCCAACGCCCGCACCCTAACTAACTGATCTTTGATACTTAAAAATAGCTCTAATTTACGCATTGACAAAAATACTAATATGTATATAAAGTATGGGCAAAATTTCAGATGCGATCGCCAAAGCCAGGGAGTGTAATATTTCAGGACTTACGCAACTGGCAGACATATTTTTGGCGACGTGTATCAATAGTCAAGAGTCAATGGTCAAAAATCAAGCTTTTTTGGACTATTGACTTTTGACTATTGACAACCCACAAAGAAAAAAATATGACAATGTGCGTAAGTCCTATATTTTTTAGACTTTTGACTTCCCCCTCATGGGGCACTCACGTGTTCTGCGTTGACAGTACTGTTGTTAGAGTGAAGTCAGAACCAAGTCAGTAGCCCATCGAACAATTCTTACTAGCTGAGTTGGCAAAGGTAAACAATGGTAACTCTAGTTGTCGTTATTAATGTTCTCATCTCGTTGATACTACTTTACGTGGCTTGGCGAGTGTGGCAACTCAAGCAAAAGCTGGCATTCATAGCAGATCAGTTAACTCTCTATGAACGTAATACCCATGCAGCACTGTCTAACGCTCCCAAAAATATTTATACTAGCCAGCAGAATATTCATAACTTGCGCCAGGGAAACCAAGGTCTACAGGTACAGATGCAACAGGTGCGGCAAATTGTCAACGTGTTGTTTCTAGGAAGACGATTCTGGGGGCGCTCTTTTAGCAGACGGGGGTATCAATTTCGCAAAAAAACAGTTGTAAAATAATTTCATAAATCAAAGCAACATTTCTAATTCAAAGATTGTCAGCATAACTTAATCGGATCAACCATTTAGGTCTTGCAAGGGGAGGAAACCCACCTAAAATGGGTGTAAGGAGAAAAACAACAAAATGTCTAATAACCGTTCTGGAGTATTTTTTGGCGGTTTGATGCTAGGGGCTACGATCGGTGCTGTAACTGGTTTGCTTGTAGCTCCACGCACAGGGCGCGAAACACGTAAACTTTTGAGAAAATCTGCTGATGCTTTACCAGAATTGGCAGAAGATTTATCTACAAGTGTGCAAATTCAGGCAGATCGTCTGTCTGCTAACGCACTACGAAACTGGGATGAGACATTGGAGAGACTACGCGAAGCGTTAGCAGCTGGTGTAGATGCTAGTCAACGTGAAAGTCAAGTGCTAAAGCGGCAAAAAGATCAAGAAGACTCAGATTCTCTTCCGCAGCAAATAGAACACTCATAAATGACACAACCGTGATTGATCCCCTGTTTTGGCTGGGACTATCTATACTTTTAGTCGCTACCAGTCTAACTGCTGTTTTGGTGGCGGCTATACCAGCTTTGCAGGAGTTAGCCCGCGCAGCTCGCAGTGCAGAAAAGTTATTTGATACGCTCTCACGAGAGTTGCCACCTACTCTCAATGCCATCCGTACAACTGGTTTAGAAATTACTGGCTTAACTGATGATGTCAGTGAAGGTGTCAAAAGCGCTACTCAAGTCGTGAAACAAGTTGACCAAAGTCTAGATAGTGCTAAAAAACAAGCTGAAAATGTGCAAGTAGGTACACGCAGCATTTTTATTGGCGTTAAAACTGCGTGGAAAACCTTTACGCGCCAAAAACCTGCAAGGCGAACGGTTGAACGTCTGCCAATCAACGAAAATCCGCCGCTGACGTTGCGAGAACGAGAAGCGCTGAGGCAAGAAAATCGCCGCACAAAAGCCGAACCCTACCCCACTGATGATGCTGACGATGAGGTTTCTAATTGGGAAACGAAGGAAGATTGGTATAACCAAGATGGGGAATAGCTGGGGACTGGGGACTGGGGACTGGGGACTGGGGACTGGGGACTGGGTGAAAAGCCTTTTTGTGTCTAGGTTTTATCATCTGTTGATGTCCTAACCACCTTGGCTATTGCTATAACTTCAAAAATCCTTAGTCTACTTCAGTAGACTTTAGCTATTAGCCTGGGAATTTATTCTCAGGCGGGTAACTTACGGGAATGGTTCCACAACTTGCGGGAACGGTTCCACAACTTACGGGAATGGTTCCACAACTTGCGGGAACGGTTCCACAACTTACGGGAATGGTTCCACAACTTGCGGGAATGGTTCCACAACTTGCGGGAATGGTTCCACAACTTACGGGAATGGTTCCACAACTTGCGGGAATGGTTCCACAACTTACGGGAATGGTTCCACAACTTACGGGAATGGTTCCACAACTTGCGGGAATGGTTCCACAACTTACGGGAATGGTTCCACAACTTGCGGGAATGGTTCCACAACTTACGGGAATGGTTCCACAACTTGCGGGAACGGTTCCACAACTTGCGGGAACGGTTCCACAACTTACGGGAATGGTTCCACAACTTACGGGAATGGTTCCACAACTTGCGGGAACAGTATAACTTGTAGCGTTAAAGTTTACGCTCAGAAGCGAATGTGTATCCAAATTGACAACTATAGTAGTTGAAGGATAGAACAAGGATAATCATCAAACATCTACACTAACCAGCTTTTAAACCTTTTCCCTACTCCGTTTCCGTAGCGTTCCTGGAGGGTAGGGGTTGATGCATCACAGCTTGGTAAAGTCACCCTATTAGGTGAAGGCATAGGAAATTACCAGTAGGTATCATAAAGTAATATTAAGCAACTATTAAGTTACTTATTCGTCAAATTACTACCAGCTAAACATTTAAAGCAAAAACTTTAATCTCTAAAATCCTGTACTTGCCATTCCAGTTCCAAGCTACTCAAGCAAAGCAATAATTTTAGGCTGCTATTTATGTTTTCGCACATAGAAATTCCGATTATTGGTAAAGTTAAACATCCGCTACAGTGGCTAGTTGGGCTGATGGCGGCAGGTACTTTAGTTGTTGGTACAACGCTCAGCTACAACCTGTTGAATCAGGGAAAAAGTGAAGATATTTCGCAACTAACTATCCCTGTAGAAGCAAAAAATGTCACTCTGCGGATTACTGCTAGTGGTAAAGTAGTACCAGTTCAAACTGTGAATATTAGTCCCAAAAATCCGGGTGTGCTGGGGCAATTATATGTAGAACAGGGCGATCGCGTACAGCAGGGACAAATTATCGCTCGCATGGATGTAGGCGATATTGAAGCACAAGTCCGTCAGTACCGCGCCAACTTAGCACAATCCCAAGCCCAGCTAGATGAAGCCCGCGCCGGAAATCGTCCCCAAGAAATTGACCAAGCCAAAGCAAGATTAGCTCAAGTGCAAGCACAGCTATCTCAAGCCCGTGCAGGTAATCGTTCCCAAGAAATAGAACAAGCTATTGCACAAGTGCAATCAGCCCAAGCACAGGTAAATTTGACGCAAACACGAGTAACTCGATATCGGGAACTCACACGCCAAGGAGCAACTTCTCAAGATCAGCTTGATCAGTACATTAGTGAAGACCAAAGGGCAAAAGCTAGTTTAGCAGAAGCCCAAAAACGTTTATCACTGTTAGAAAGTGGTTCTCGTAATGAAGAAATTGCTGCTAAAGAAGCAGCCGTCACCGAAGCCAGAGCAGCATTAGTATTGTTGGAAAATGGCAGCCGTCCAGAGGAAATTGCCCAACGTCAAGCAGCGGTTAAAGCAGCTCAAGCCCAAGTAGCAGCGGCAGAAGTGAAGCTGCAAGATACAGTGATTCGCGCTCCCTTTAGTGGAATTGTGACGCAAAAATATGCGAATATTGGTGCATTTGTAACTCCGACAACTTCTGCTTCTAGTAGTGCATCGGCAACTTCCAGCTCAATTGTGGCTGTAGCACGCGGTTTGGAAGTGCTAGCCCAAGTCCCAGAAGCCGATATTGGCAGAATTCAACAAGGACAGCAAGTAGAAATTGTCGCTGATGCTTATCCCGATCAGGTTTTTAAAGGACATGTCCGCTTGATTGCTCCCGAAGCGGTGGTAGAACAAGGTGTAACATCCTTTCAAGTACGGGTTGCTCTTGATACTGGTGTAGATAAATTGCGTTCTGGCTTGAATGTGGATCTTACTTTTTTAGGCGATCGCGTCAATGATGCTTTGGTGTTGCCGACTGTGACAATTGTGACTGAAAATGGTAAAACTGGCGTACTCGTGCCAGATAAGAATAATAAACCCCAGTTTCGTGAAGTCACAGTAGGCGCACAAATCCAAGACCAAACCCAGATTTTAGAAGGAATTAAACAAGGCGATCGCGTGTTTGTGAATCCACCGAAGGAGTACAAAATGGAGAAGCAAAAGCAACAATGAGGTAGCTTTCGGAGCGGGGGAGCAGGGGAGCGGGGGAGCGGGGGAGCAGGGGGGCAGGGGGGCAGGGGAGCAGGGGGAGAAAAACGACTGACGACTGACAACTAACAACTAACAACTGACTATTGACTATTGACTATTGACTATTGACTATTGACTAATCCAAAATTGGCATGAATTTCTTAGAAAGCGTCAAAATGGCGGGGAAAACCCTGCTGTCAAATAAGTTGCGTAGCGCCCTGACTATGCTAGGTATAGTTATTGGTAATGCCTCAGTGATTGCCATGATTGGCATTGGCGAAGGCGGACAAAAGTACGTCTCTCAACAGTTGGAGTCTTTGGGGCCAAATGTGCTGTTTATAATTCCTGGGAATCGGGAAACTCAACGTATCACCAGAGATTTACCCAAAACATTGGTGTTAGAAGATGCCACAGCGATCGCTACTCAAGTGCCAACCATAGCAGAAGTGACGGCGGAACTGAATAGTAGGCAGGTGGTTACTTACGGTAACAAAAATACTAATGTGAATGTCGTGGGTACAACTCCCAGCTTTTTGATAGTGCGGGACTTTGAAATTGATAAAGGGCGGTTTTTCACCGAGGTAGATAGTAAGCGCAGCAATCAAGTTGTTGTGCTGGGTGCAAAATTGGCAGAAAGACTTTTTGGTAACAGTAATCCTACAGGGCAGCAGTTGCGGATCAAGGATGCCAGTTTCCAAGTAATTGGGGTGTTAACATCTAAAGGTTCAAATTTGGGTGTTGATTATGATGATGCAGCTTTGATGCCCATTATGACTACAGCCAACCGAATTGTGGGGCGGACTTCTCCCTATGGATTGGAGTTAAGTTATATTGTCGTCTCGGCTAAGAATGCCGAGAGTGTGGATGCGGCACAGTTTCAAATTACCAATTTGCTGCGCCTGCGGCATAAACTCACTGGAGAAGATGATTTTACGATCAACTCTCAAAAAGATGCTTTGCAAGTAGTTGGTCAAATCACAGGTGCATTGACAATTATGTTAGCTGCGATCGCAGGCATATCGCTATTTGTCGGTGGTATTGGGATTATGAATATTATGCTAGTTTCCGTCACCGAACGCACCCAAGAAATCGGACTGCGAAAAGCAATAGGAGCAACTGAACAAGATATTTTGCTACAGTTTATTATTGAAGCTGTAATTGTTTCCGCAATTGGCGGCTTGGTTGGAACGGCGGTTGGTGTTGGTGGCATTTTCTTGGTAGCAGCTTTGACACCCTTAGAAGCGGGAATTTCTCCAGTTGCCATTACCATGGCCGTTGGTGTTTCCGGCGGTATTGGTTTATTCTTTGGTGTCGTCCCCGCGCGTCGTGCTGCTAAACTCGACCCGATTGTAGCGTTAAGAAGCGCTTAGTAATTCGTCATTAAGTTAAGGCGATCGCTTGTTAACTTCCTGTTAATTAGTATCTTGCAACAAAGCGATCGCCTAATCTCCCAGATCAACTTAAGATCAGGAGATATTCATTAAGTAATTGACTAAAAGCAAAGGACATGATGTGAAATGGTATCATAAGAAAATTTGGGATTTTTTTATTTGGCAGCCCCTAAATTAACTTTCCAATTTGCCAAATCAGCCAAAGAGCGATCGCGGTAACGTCCATAACGCTCCTGCTTATTCTTAATCTTCACACCCAAATCTGGTAAAATCCCAAAATTAGGCGGCATCGGCTGGAAATGTTTGGGTGAGGCAGAACTGATAAACTCAAACAGCGCCCCCATCATTGTAGTTGCTGGTATAACCAACGGTTCCAAACCCAAAGCCAGCCGCGCGGCATTTCTACCAGCCAAGCAGCCACCCGCCGCTGCTGCTGTGTAACCTTCAGTCCCAATCAACTGTCCAGCGGCGAACAAAGTCGGACGTTGTTTGAATTGTAAAGTCGGATGCATCAACTGAGGAGCATTAATAAACGTATTGCGGTGCATCACTCCCAGCCTGACAAATTCCGCTTCCTCCAAACCTGGAATCAGCTTAAATACTCGCTTTTGTTCACCCCAACGCAAATTTGTTTGGAATCCTACCATATTCCAAAGTTGACCGGCTTTGTCTTCTTGTCGCAACTGCACCACCGCATAAGGACGTTCTCCTGTGCGACTGTCAGACAACCCCACTGGCTTCAGGGGGCCGTAGCGCATCGTGTCTTCACCGCGCTGTGCTAATTCTTCAATTGGCAAACAAGCTTCAAAAAACTTCGCCGTTTCCCGTTCAAAATCCTTGAGTTCTGTTTGTTCAGCTTGACGCAGTTCTTCCCAAAACCGCAAATACTGCTCTTTATTCATTGGGCAGTTGAGATAAGCGGCTTCACCTTTGTCATAGCGTGATGCCATAAAAGCAACATCACGGTTAATCGATTCTCCCACAATAATCGGGCTAGCGGCATCAAAAAAGCTGAGATATTCCATCCCCGTTAACTGGTGCAATTGTTGGGCTAAGTCGGGACTAGTTAAAGGCCCAGTCGCCAAAACCACGATTCCTTCGGGAATGGCTGGGACTTCGCCGCGACGAAATTCAACTAAAGGATGGTTAGATACAGTTTGCGTTAAATCTTCGCTAAATTGTCCTCTGTCTACAGCTAAGGCACCCCCAGCCGGCACAGCATGTTCATCAGCTTTCGAGATGACAATTGAACCAAGTTGGCGTAATTCTTCATGCAACAATCCAGTGGCGCGATCGCTTGCCATTGCCCCAAAGGAATTACTACACACCAATTCCGCCAAATGTTCTGTATGATGGGCAGGGCTGAAGCGTTTCGGGCGCATTTCATGGAAAATCACAGGCACACCAGCCTGGGCGATTTGCCAAGCTGCTTCTGTCCCAGCTAGTCCACCTCCAATTACTTGTATCGGTTGTTGAGTCATAGTGAAAATTTTAATTCCTGATTTAAGTAAGTCGGTCTAAATAAAGTTAACTAGTTAGGGCTGTCAGTTGTGAGGCAGTCCGGTCTTGGGGGTTTCCCCCATGAGGAACTGCCGTTAGCGCAGCGTTAGCGAGGAACGAGCGTCACCCGAAGGGTCAGTTGTCAGTAGTAGATCAGACACAACCAAAGATATTTCTAGAAACACAAGCGCTTATAGCGGTTCTCAAACTAGTGAGGTACAATTTTGACCTCTCTCCAAACCTCTCTCCTAAAAGGAGAGAGGCTTTGAATTGTTCCCCCTTCCCGCTTCGGGAAGGGGGTTAGGGGGTTAGGTCTATTTGCATACCTGTACCTCACCGAATTGAAAATGGCTATATCTGAATTTTACAAATGGTTGAAAAGATGTAATCCTTACCACACAGGAGTTTTAGTTTAAAGCAATGATTACATCCATCATATTAGAAAATAAGGTTTAGGCGACCTGTACTAAGAGGATGTTTTAAAAGTTTTGGGCGAATATAATTCGCTACTACACAGGCAAAGTCCACCTTCGTGGACTAATGAAAAAATAAGCATCTCAACCCGCGCAGGCGGGTTTTGTCTGTATAGCCGTGACTTCTAGTCGCCAGGGCTAGTCGTAAATTAGACTTTACAAACATCCTCTAAAGACTGTGTTGCTGGAAACTGAGGAAGAAACCAAAGAAGGTGCAGCACTTCTAGAATAAAAGCAAACCTACAGTAATAAATTATTATGACGCAAGCCTTACCAAAAATAGTTACCTTTGACGAATTTATCACCTGGTATCCTGAAAACTCTGGGGTACGCTATGAATTGCACAATGGGGAAATTGTCGAAATGTCACAGCCTACAGGGAAGCATGAAAGGATAAAAGGATTTTCAGCTGCTGAATTAACTTTAGAGTTTAGACGATTAAATCTTCCCTACTTTATCCCCAATCAAGCAATAGTAAAACCACCCCAAAGAGAATCAGGTTATTTCCCAGATGTATTAATACTAAATGACGTTGCTTTAGCGGATGAACCACTTTGGGAAAAATCTTCTACTGTGACTAAAGGTACATCAATTCCTTTAGTTATTGAAGTTGTCAGTAACAATTGGCGCGATGATTACTATCTAAAACTTGCCGATTATGAAGAGATGGGTATTGCAGAATATTGGATTGTTGATTATGCAGCAATGGGGGCTAGAAAGTTTATTGGTAATCCCAAACAACCCACCATTTCAGTTTATCAACTAATTGATGGCGAATACCAAGTCAATCAGTTTCAGGGTAGCAATCAAATTTTATCTCCTACTTTCCCTGAGTTAAATTTGACTGCCGAACAAATTTTCAAAGCTGGTCAATAAATATTCAATAACCCAACACCTCAAAACCTCTTCTCTGCGTCTTTGCGCCTCTGCGTGAGACAAAATCACCGCCGAAACCAAGCGCGTAGCCAACGCCATAACCGACGCAACCATACCCAAAACCCACGGCGAGAAACTATAGGTGCTTTTGGTTGCGAAAGACGTTCAATTGCATTGTTGCAATCTTGAACATTGGCATCAAGTCCCATTGCCTGAAATAGTTCACGGGCATTACGATAAGCACCTAGCGCGTCTAATTCACGATTGACGTTTTCTAATGATCGACCTAAATTAAACCATGCGATCGCTTCTGTATTGCGATCGCCTATCACCCTAGATATATCCAAAGACTCCTGAAAGAACTCAATCGCCCGTTGGTATTGCCCCAGAGAGATGTAAACATTGCCCAAATTGTTTAAGGTTTTGCCTTCACTATTGCGATCGCCTATCACCCTAGATATATCCAAAGACTCCTGAAAGAACTCAATCGCCCGTTGGTAATCTCCAAGAGAGATGTAAGCAAGTCCCAAACCGCCTAAGCATGAACCTTGCTCCTGACAATCACTTATCTCCTTGGCTATCTTCAAAGCTTGGTGATGGAAATCAATGGCCTGCTGGTATTGTCCTAGCAAGTTGTAAGTAAGCCCCAAACTATTTAAGGAAGAACCTTCCCAATTACGAGTGCCTATCTCTCTAGTTATTTCCAATTGCTGCTGATAGAACTCAATTGCCTGTTGGTAATGCCCTAGAGAGCGGTAAGCATTACCCAAACTACTTAAGGAAGAATTTTCAGCATTGCGATCGTCTATCTCTCTGGTTATTTCCAATCTCTGTTGGTAAAACTCAATCGCCCGTTGGTACTGTCCCAGAGAGTTGTAAACATCGCCCAAATTACCCAAGGAATAAGCTTCGTCATTGCGATTGCCTATCTCTCTGGTTATTTCCAATCTCTGTTGGTAAAACTCAATTGCCTGTTGGTACAGTCCTAAAGAGTTGTAAACATTGCCCAAATTACCCAAGGAATTAGCTTCGTCATTGCTATTGCCTATCTCCCTGGCGATCTCCAATCCCTGCTGGTAAAAATCAATCGCTTGCCGGTATTGCCCTAGAGATTGGGAAACAATGCCCAAATTACGTAACGAAGAACCTTCCCGATTGCGATTGCCTATCTCCCCAGTTATTTGCAATTCCTGCTTATAAAACTCAATTGCCTGCTGGTATTGCGCTAGAGAACGGTAAGCAAGACCCAAATGAGCTAAAGAATTGGCTTCTACATTGCGAAGACCTGTCTGTCTGGCTATTTCCAAAGACTTTTGGTGGAATTCAATCGCTTGGTGATACTGTCCTAGGGAGTTGTAAATAAGACCCAAATTGCCCAGGGAAATTGCTTCTTCAAAGCGATCGCCATTGCTTATTTCCTTAGCTATCTCTAAAGACTGCTGTTGGAACTCAATCGCCTGTTGGTACTGCCCCAAAGAATTGTAAGCATGACCCAATGAAGTCAGAGCAACACAGTACTTCGAGTTTTTTGTCTCACCAGTTTTTTCCCAAGCTGCTATCAACTGCCCCCATAAGTCTACTTGCTCAGTATAGAAGCCCCACAATCTCAAAAAATTATCACAAGTGCATAATACATCAAATGCCGAGTTATATTTTTTTAGTTGATACCAATGATAAAAAATTTCTAAATATTCCTTGATATTTTCTTTAGTGTGCCAAGGTTTTTGTTTAACATTCAAAAGATAGTAATTAATAGCCCGTTGATGCGCCTCGGTCTGATTACCAGCTTTATACCGCACATACTCCAATACCACAGGCTGAAACTTAAACCGCCCCTTCTCTTCAACTAACACAGAACGCTTAACTAAGTTTCTCAATTCTCTGTCAATTTCTTTTTCCGAACTTCCCGGCAACACCGCCGCTGCTGCCGCACTATCAACAGCACCACGATAAACACTAATATTCAGCAATAAAGCCTTTTGTAATTCACTCAACCGCTCAAAACTGGCATCTAACACTAACACCATCCCCACATTTTCCCGTCGATGCACACCTACCACTTGAGGATCTGTCAATAACTGCTGCAAATTTCCTAAGCCTAAATCTGCTAATCTTCTTAAATCTGGGTCTTGGGAATATTCTGCTTTTAATAAATCTGCCACCAATTTCAACAGCAGGGGATACCCATCTACCAATTCGACAAACTCTGCTAAATCTCCCTGAATGCCTAACTCTGTTAAAAGTGCTACCCCTTCTTCTATTTCCAAACCTTTTAGAGGTGGTAGCAGCCACTCAAAACCTTTTAATTCCGGTCTTTCTCTGGTGGTGACTAGCACCTTACTATTACCGCCAAATTCTACCCAAGCATTAAAAAAGTCGCCGTAGAATAGACTTCCCCACTGTCTATCTGGTTGTAATAAACTCTCCAGGTTGTCAATAATCAGTAAAAATTGACCAGAACGCAAACACTTAACCAACGCTTCCACTAACTTTGCTTCTTCTTCTGGAACTCGAAAGCCAAATTCTGTTAACACTTGCCTAGCTAAATTGGTAAAACCTGCCCCATTACTCACATCACCCCAAAATCGCTTAGGAAAACCCTCACTTTCTTGATAAATTTTAGCTGCCAGCATCGATTTACCGATGCCACCGATACCTTCTATGCCAATTAAAAAAGTATTTTCATCAGTTAACCATTGCTGTATTTGGGCGATTTCTGTTTTCCGTCCTTGCCAGTAAGCCAAACTTTTGGGAGAGTTGCCAGCTTTGAGAACCCCAGGCAATTCTACTTTGGGAATTTGTTGCAATCGCTCTAGTATTGGTTCTATTCGGTCAACAACAATCTTAACTTCTGCTGCATTTATCTGCCCGACTTGAGTCACTTTACTCTCACCGTGGGCAGTGGCTTTCATTTCAATGTTGTTTGGGTTTTTGGGCTTAGGTTCTTCTGCCATTGCTAAAAGCAGGTCAAAATTATAGTTGATGTTGTGGCTGTGAACTTAGAAGTTCATGTTCAGAACTCGACAATTCATGTTCAGAACTCGACATTTCATGTTTAGAACTCGACATTTCATGTTTAGAACTCGACATTTCATGTTTAGAACTCAACATTTCATGTTCAAAACTCAAAAGTTCGTGTTTAAAACTTGGAAATTGGTGCTTGGAACTCGAAACTAGGTGTTCAGAACTTGAAACATCAAAATTTGTAGGGTGGGCAGTACCCTGCCCACCCTACTCAATTAAAAACTCACTTGGTTTGCATCAATCTTCCCGACTTGTTTCACCGTACTTTGGTCGTAAGCATTGGCACTCACCTGAATATTGTCTTTGGATTTATCAGTCGATGCTTGCAAAATCTTAGCTATTTCCTGTGCAAGTGCTGTATCAGCATCCAAAATCTTCTTCAGTTGCACCCGCAAACTAGCTTGTAAATCTTCATTCTCTGGATTTTCAGCCACATCGGTTGCTGCTTCTTTGGCTGCTTCTTCCGCTTCTACCTTGGGATGTAACTTCGCCCAAATAGCTTTTGCTTTATTCCAAACATCTTCACCTACTTTCTGAGATACCCCTTCTACGGCTTTATTACCCACATTCAACAGAAACGGCAGACAGGGAGCGAGAAATTTGACGAGTACAGCTATATCCATTAGTTTATCAGGTTTATTTAGATGTACATTTGAATTTAGTATATTACCTGCTATTTTGCACCTTGCCCGAACGACTATAAGTCACGGCTATACAAACGCGCGTCCACCTGCGCGGACTAGGAAAAATAAAGTCTTTTAAGTATTTAGCGAATACAATTCGCTACTTTTTCAACCCGCGAAGGCGGGTTTTGTCTGTGTAGCCGCGACTTCCAGTCGCCAAGACAATGAGGCTTTATCTCGTGTCAAAATACACAATTATCAACAGCAATTAATGAGTGGCTTGTATGAATAACACTGCCGCAATTTTATACAAAAAAGATGGTTACGATACTTCCGGCAAAAGACTCCTAGGCCGTCAAGCTGCGGGTGAAGCATTTCTGAAAGCTTTAGTCCAACATGGAACAGCAGATTTTTTATATTGCTACACAGATACCCAAAAAGAATTCACGGAATTTTGCCAACGCATTCAACCTTGGATGCAACGTCCTCGACAAGTGCAATGGCTACCCACAAGTAACCATCAGTCACTTACCAAAGCAGGCACAATTTATCAACCCGATCCTTTACTATCCAAACTTGCTTGGACTAGACGATTTGGCGACCAACGCGGATATAGTATTTGTGGAGTGACTCACACCATCGCCAGTACAGGAGTGATGCAAGGCATTGGTGATTTACTCATTGCACCTTTTCAGCCTTGGGATGCTTTAATTTGCACTTCTGTTGCAGTCAAAACTGCTGTTGAAGGTCTTCTCAATACTTGGGCTGAATATTTAGCTCAACGTACAGGCGGTAAACCTAATATTGATATACAACTACCAATTATCCCTTTGGGTGTTGATTGTGGTGCCTTTGACCACGGTAATAATACTACAAATATCCGCAAAAGTCTGCGTCAAGCACTGGGCATTCCCCAAGATGATATTGTTGTGCTATTTGTCGGCAGATTGTGCTTTTATGCTAAAGCACATCCTGTACCAATGTATTTAGCTTTAGAAAAAGCAGCACAAGCAACTAATACCAAAATTCATTTTGTCCTAGCTGGTTGGTTTGAAGATCAAAAAGAAGAAATCAGCTTCAAACAAAGTACCCAAATGTTTTGTCCGTCGGTTAATTGTATTTTTGTTGATGGACGTAAACCACAAGTTCGTGCCGGAATTTGGTCTGCCGCAGATATTTTTGTTTCCTTAGTAGATAACATTCAAGAAACTTTTGGACTGACACCAATTGAAGCGATGGCAGCTGGTTTACCTGTGATTGTTTCAGATTGGGATGGTTATCAAGAATCTGTCCGTGATGAAATTGACGGTTTACGAATTCCGACGTTAATGCCTCCACCAGGCTTAGGACTTGATTTAGCCTATGGTTATTTCAGTGATAGCTTAAATTACAGTAGTTATATTGCTCATTCATCAATGACAATTGCTGTTGATATTGATGCCGCAGCAAAAGCTTTAGAAAAGTTGATTGTGAATCCTGAATTGAGAAAGCGTTTAGGAGAAAATGGACGACAACGCGCCAAACAAATTTACGATTGGCAAGTGGTAATTGCAGCTTATGAAAACTTTTGGCAGCAACTAGCAGAAATTCGCGCTACGACATCGATATCTGCACCAGTTCTCCCAGGTAGCCCACCTGCACCTTTGTGTGATGATCCTTTTAGGCTGTTTGCCCATTACACCAGTGCAACACCAAGCCAAAACTTAGTGTTAACACTTGGTGCAATGAATACACCAGAACATTTACAACAACTGAGGCAAAATTGGATTACTAATTTTGGTGCAGATAGAAGAACCACAAATGCAACTATAGATGCAGTTTTAGCTGCGATCGCACAACAAGGCTCAGTATCAATTGCAACAATTCTCCAACAACATGCAGATGTCTCTCCCACACTCTTACTTCGCACCCTTGTGTATCTGATCAAATTTGATGTCCTGCGCGTGGAAGGTTTACTATGAAGTATTGGGAACTGGAGACACGGGAATTTCGGGAATTTAATGTGGTAATCATAACCAATCAATTTGCCAATAGCAGCCCAAGCAACAGGTATCACAGAGGAAGACGCAGCAGCATAGGCATCTCCTCTAATTTTGCCTGCTTCTAAAGCACTTAATATCAAGTCCGGTTAATTAGTTATGTTTCCCACAGTCATTGCACCCCACCCCCAACCCCTCCCCGCTTGCGGGGAGGGGAAACAAACCATAGCTTTGGTGGGGTGGGGTTCTTCGGGTTTCATAAGCAATCAAGCGGACATGATATAATATCATGTTCGTTTAAACACTTATGATATCTGTGGAGGTCGGTAATTGGTAATTGGTAATTGGTTTTGAGTATTACCTATTACCCATTACCTATTACCCATTACCTATTACCCATTACCTATTACCCATTACCCATTACCTATTACCAAGTAAACCGACTATATCGTAAGTAATTAGCCGAACTTGATATTATTTGTTTGCCCGATTCAACTTGTGTCTGTGCAGCTTCACTAAAACTCTAACTCGCCGCTTGAATTGTTCAAAATCTTCTGCACTTAGTTCTGTTTTCTGCCATGCTGGGCGTTGCATTAAACGCTCAAACCAAGCTGTAAGCCCAGGGTAATCACTGAGATTGATACCTAACCTTGGTAATAAAGGCACTACCGCTCCCGCAACGATATCTGCTAAGGTTAATTGTTGACTGCCAAAGAAAGTGCCAGTGCCTAAAGCCACTGTGAAAAATTTCAGAACTTGATCTATATGCTGTTTAGCTTCTGCAAATTGTGGTGAGTCTTCACTTTCATAAATCAGTGAAATCACTTTGGGGAATAATTCATTAGCTGTCACCATTTGTACCATCCGCACTGTTGCTAATTGCTGAGGTTCGGTAGGTAGCATTGCAGGTGTAGGATATTTACTTTCTAAATAGTCCAGAATTGCCAGAGATTCTACAACTCGAAAACCGTCATCCACCACAACCGGAATGTGATGAAAGGGGTTAATTTCTAGAAAATCTGGATGCAATTGATCACCATCCAGTTTAACCAATACCGTCTCAAAAGGAACTTCCTTTTCTAATAAGGTGAGCCATACACGGCGAACATTAGGCGATACGGGGTTGTAGTAAAATTTGAGCATAAAAAATCCTGAACTTCTTCACTAATTACTAATTGCTATAACTTGCTGAGACTCTAAATATTTATTTTGCAATTCCTCTGGTATTGGAATTGGACGATTATTCTGTAAATTAACAAATGCACCCTTTTGTATTGCTACTGCTGCCAACTCATTATTAGATAAAATTTCAGCTTGCACAATCCATTTCAGCCTTCCTAAGCTACTCAGCCATAAACGTCCAATTACTTTGTCAATCAGCTTGATTGGACGCTTATATTCAATTTCGGTTCCTGCCAGAATCGGTACATATCCTTGTTCCATTTGTTGATCAATTTGCCAGTGTTCATCTAAGAACTTTAGGCGTAAATCTTCTAGCCATCTGATATAGACAATGTTGCTGACAATTCCTGCAAAGTCGATATCATATGTCCTTACAGGTATTTCTAATACTACTTCTAGTGGTCTGTGCTGTTTGTTAGTTGTGAGCATGATTGTGACTAAATTTGATTATTAAGACCATCCGGTCTGTTTTATAGCAAAAAATTTGAGCTATGTAAGCTCAGACTTTTATACTATATATTTAAAGATGACTTTCTAGGTATTGATTTAAATGATTAATTGCCCTTTGTATATGAACTGAATCTTCGTATAACTTGCTCATCATGATAGCTCCTTCCAACATGGCAATGATGATGGTGGCGATTTCATCAGCATTTACCTCAGAGCGAATTTCCCCTTTTTTAATTCCCTTTTCCAGAATTCTACAAATCAGGTGTCGCCAAGAGTTCATCGCCTGTTGAGCGCGTTCTTTTAATATCGGATGAGTATCATCACTTTCAACAGCAGTATTCAGTAGTGGACATCCTCCCTTAATCGGTGGGTTGTCTACATAGTTGCGAAAGATATCAATCATTGCCTGCAAGCGTTCAACTGCATGGTGTTTGTTTCGCAATGCTGCTCTATTATGCTGGTTGATGTGGGCGATCGCAAAGTCAAAAGCCTGCAATGCTAGCTCATCTTTGCTTTGGAAGTGATTATAAATTCCTCCTTTCTGTAATCCAGTCACACGCATGATATCTGACATAGAGGAGCCAGCATACCCCTGTTGGTTAAACAGTTCGGCTGCTTGTTGCAGAATTCTAGCTTTGGTTTCTTCGCCTTTAGACATCACAGTGTTACCGACCGAATGGTCTGATTGAGATTAACATGACCAGTGTGTGAAAGTCAAAGATTATTCATTCAAGTTGCTCATTGTCAGTTCTGCCAAGGGTTGCTTGTTCCTGAACCGTTGTGATATCCAACCCTCGCGATCGCAATAGTGTAGCAACCAACGCTGACATATCCTCATCGGTATAAAGTGCAGCAAAAACCGTCATAACGCACTCAAAGTAGCCTTTACAGACGGATGCACCAATTCATCGGGTACTTGATTTCGTTCAATATACTCATTAATTTCAGCTTGATGATCGAGATAGAAACTCAAGGCATCAAACACTTGTGCCAGGGTTAGATGAGGCAAATGGTTAAGGATTTCTTCTGGCATAATTCCCAATCGCCACAAACCAACAATGGCACGAACAGATGTCCGAGTGCCTATAATAATTGGCTCTTTGCTTAAGATATCAGGATTGCGGGTAACGTAGCGAGAGGAAGTTTCGGCAGCCATAAAACAAATCACTTCATAAAACTGGCGTTGCTTTTAGTTTATCAATAGATTTAGAGTATGCACTACCTCATAATAAATAATATAACTCTTACCAAAAAACATCATGTTTATCCCCATCATCAAGGAACACATCGAAATTACTCCTGGTGTGTGTGGAGGGAAACCCAGGATTGCAGGACATCGCATTCGAGTTCAGGATATTGTGATCTGGCATGAACAAATGGGAATGTCACCTGATGAAATTCTTTATCATTATCCTAGTATTACTCTAGCTGATGTTTATGCAGCCTTAGCCTATTATCATGATCACCTAGAAGAAATTCGCCAACAAATTGCAGCTGATGAAGAATTTGCTCGCCAACTGCAAGACCAAAATCCATCGCTATTGCAACAAAAACTAAAGAATCGCCAGCATGGCTAAGATTAAATTTCATTTAGATGAAAATATAACTCTTGCCATAGCGAATGGATTACGAAGACGTGGTATTGATGTCACCACGACTCCAGAGCAAGGAATAATAGGACAATCTGACGAACAGCAATTAGAATTTGCTATTTCTCAAAATAGGGTTATTTTTACCCAAGATACAGATTTTTTGAGGCTACATGATGCAGGTTATTCTCATTGTGGTCTTATTTATTGTCCACAAATAAGTAAATCTATTGGAGAAATTTTGCAGCGTTTAATATTAATTTGGGAAGTAATAGACGCTGAAGAAATGCACAATCATTTGGAGTTTTTATAAAAAACGGAATTAAGCTCTTCCAGCTTAAACTAACTAGTTAGGCAGTGGTGTGCGTTGCGCTTTTGCAACAACGCACTCTGTGAGCGAAATTTGAGAGACATAATCATCAAGTAGCGCAGTTCGATAATCGGCATGATTCTGGAGTACGCTTTTAATAATGTCTTGGTATTTTAATCAGGTATCCATTGCACGATTGCCTGACTTTCATCATCAAAGACAATTAGTTTGATAATTTGATTTTTGAGTAACATCTGGATTTCTAGGTTTGAAGGGAATTGTCAAAACTAATTCAGTTCTTTAATATTTCTCATCACTTGTTCATACAAGTCGTTATTATTTTGATTTTGAAAGATGGCTGCTGCTTGTTGTAAGTCTTGAATTGCTCCAAGTTTGTCTCCTTGGGCAGCACGAGCATTTCCTCGGTTATTGTAGGCTGGGCCAAAGTTGCGATTGAGGCGAATAGCTTCAGTATAATCAGCGATCGCTCCAAGTTTGTCTCCTTGAGCAGCGCGGGTATTGCCTCGATTGTTGTAGGCTATGGCTGATTTGGGATCGAGGAGAATGGCTTGATTGTAATCTGCAATGGCTCCTTGTCTGTCTCCTTGGGCTGAGCGAGCATTTGCTCGGTTATTGTATGCTTCGGCGTAGTTGGGCGAAAGGCGAAGAGCTTCGTTGTAATCTGAGATTGCTCCTCTATTGTCTCCCAATGCCGCGCGGGCATTTCCCCGGCTGTTGTAAGCTTCGGCGTCGTTGGGAGTCAGGCGAATAGCTTCGTTGTAATCGGCGATCGCTTTTTGTTTGTCTCCCAAATCAAAGTAGGCTAGTCCCCGCCCTTTATAAGCAGCACTATATTGAAGATTCAGGTTAATTGCTTTAGTATAGGAAGCGATCGCCGCTTGGGAATCGCCTTTGACATGCTGACTCTGGCCCTGAATGTATAATCTCCCCGCTTGCGATGTTGCCGCTACACGACGACTAGGAGGAGTGACTCCTATTTCTGTCACCAACACATCTTTGTTATTACTGCAAGAAACGCCGGTAATTGCGCTCAATGCGGTAACCACAGCTATGGTCAATGTTCTCTTAACTCTCACCCGCTTTTGCTCAAATAACCGCAGTTTCATAAGTTACTCTAAACAGCCATTACACCTAGATTAAATTAGCATCAATTTTTAGTTTATTCTGCAACCAAAGTATTGATTCTAACTTTTTCTAGATGCCCCAAGTCAATTGACATGCTTACCTCATATCTCCTAGGTTCAATTAACATTTATCTGCTCGATTAACCGGGAAATTTCAATAATAAATTCTTTAGTATAAAACTTTTCAGTCTCAAATATTTTCTGTTAAACTCCGTCCTTAAGGACGGGGTTTTCATTTGTTGGATATCAGTTGTTTTTTAACCAGCAAATATAGTTTTACTCTGTTATTTATTATACTTTATCGTTAGATTATAGCGTTTCCTAAGCAAGTGAGGTACACCTTAACCTCACCCCGATAAAGCTGTGCTTTATCTCCCCTCTCCGAACTCACGGAGAGGGGTTGGGGTGAGGTTATCATATGTACTTGGCGCTTACTGGGAAATGCTATAAATTATTTATTTAATTTTTTTACATCAAAATTTTAATCTATATCAAATCAAATTTTTGCTGAACAAATAACACAGAGACGTTGTTTGTCAAGTATCAATAATTTTGCTTGAGGGCATAATCTCAGGACAATCAATATTGTCACAAAGCTTAAAACACTATATTTTTTTACTGCCGCAGCGCTTCTAGTATATCAGGTATTAGATTAATCAAAAAAGGCGATGTCTGCCACAAGCCGGCAAGAGCGTCTACGGTCAGTCGCCAAAGTATGGAAATACATAAATTTTTCTTAAATAGTTATGGATATAGCTGAAAAATGCTGTATATTAAACAATTTTGTTCACGTAAGTTTGCAATACTTAACTTTTTTCTAATTAAAAATAGTAAACATAGATTAAAAATAATAACTAAGATAATGATTCATGAAGTTAATCACGCTAAATTAAGAGTATGCTTAATCATTGAAGCCTAGTTGAAAAATCAGGTAACTAAGTGTAAACAAAGCCAATTAATTTTAGTTATTTGTCATATATTTACAGCTAATGACTAAATAATTAAAAATTTGTTTGCACCAACTTTCTTACTAGGTTGTTGAGTAAGGCGTTGAAAACCTCAACTGAGCCAAGCACTTAAGAGCAAACACCAAAGCAACCTTAACAACAAGAACTAACAATGATAGAGAAAATTTTGCTAGCGGTTTCTGGCTTGGGACATGCAGAAGAAATGCTCAAGACATTGAAAGAAATACCATCAATACAACAAGCAAAAGTTACAGTTTTGCATGTTGTTCCTGCCCAAAGTACCTCTGCCGCTATGACAGATAAATGGGAAGAAGGTGGTAAAATTCTGGCTAATGCCATTCAGACTTTGAATTTAGATCCTAGTCAAGTTTCTTCAATTTTGCGGCAAGGCGAACCCAAGAATGTAGTTTGCCAAGTAGCAGATGAAATTGACGCTGATCTAATTATTATGGGTTCACGCGGACTTAAGCGTCTGCAATCGATTTTATCGAACTCAGTTAGTCAGTATGTTTTTCAACTATCTTCTCGCCCGATGTTGCTGGTAAAAGATGACATTTATGTCAAAAGAATTAAGCGCGTTATGGTGGCGATGGATAATTCCGATGCAGCAAAACATTGCTTGAATTTGGCTTTGTTCCTACTGAGAGACATTCAAGGTGGTCAGTTAATTTTGACTAACGTTACTACAGATTTGCGTGGTAAAACATCTGAAGTTAGCGAAATTATCCCAGACAAAAATTCACTTTTAGCAGCAGCAGTTGCAGAAGCGCAAAAATACGGTGTACCAGTTCGCTGTTACACCAGCAGTGGTAAACCAGGTGAAGAAATTTGTCGCTTGGCAGACGAGTTGAACATCGACTTATTATTGCTCGGTTCTCCAGACCGCCGTCCATCGGTAGCTAAAAGCTTTGTTGATATAGACCGACTAGTAGGCGCTTCTTTGTCTGACTACGTTCGAGTTAATGCTACTTGTCCTGTGTTGTTGGCGCGGACAGTTGCTTAACTGATGTTTTGCATGATTTTCAATTAACATTCAGGTGGGCAATACCAGCTACGTAAAAATCGCGGTTTCATAGCACTAAAAGCATTGCCCACCCTACAAAAATTGGCTACGTTCGAGTCAATGTCACAAGTCCAGTATTGTTGGCACGGACGGTTGCTTAACGTCAAAATAAATTTAGCGGTTGATAAACAAAAACCCCTACATCAATGGTGTAGGGGTCTTTATTTCATGCACAAAGTTTTAGCTATCTTTTTTACCCTTCGCGGCTAGCAGTTTGGATGTACAGAATTATTAAAAACACGGCGGGAACTAGTACGAACAGAATGCTCGCCACGAACCCTAGGTCATTAACTTGCATGGCAAGAAAGCCTCTCTTTAATTTTGATTTCCAGTCAACAACTTTAGAATAGCATCATCGATGCCAGTATTAGCTCAAATTTTTTACAGACTTAAGGCTTTGTCACCACGCTGACAGGCCCATTCACTAGAGTTTGACAGGCAAGGCGGTAATTAGCAGGCTTTTTCTTTAATTTTCGGTTTTCTACATCTGTGGGATCAGAAAGATTTTCTATTCCTTCGACTATTTCAACAATGCAAGTGCCACACTGACCGTAGCCGCCGCAATTGGTCATTTTGCCAAACAATGTATATATGTCAATGCCGTTTTGAATTGCTTTTAGTCGGAGATTAGCACCATCTGCCGCTATTACTTCTTTATCTTCTTTAACAAATTTGATATTACCCATAGCCGATAGATTCCTCGTTGACTGTAAGCGTACCTGGAAAGGCTGAGTTTTTAATAGGCTTTGTACTTATCTTACTTAATTTCTCGGAAAATATTACAAAATATTAATAATTGTCACGTTTAAAGAAGAAGTTCTTGCAAAAAAATAGGACAGGTACTTTACCTGTCCCAGCAATTGACAATAAATTAACTTACCTAAATCCAACAGCTGCTTGCCAAACAAAAGCAAGCAACAAGAAGAAGACAGGAATAACTGGGAGAACGTCTACCAAAGGGTCAAAGATTTGGTAAGCTTCGGGCAGTTTTGCTAATAAAAGTGCTGCTTCCATGTTCGTTTAAATCCACCTAATCCAACACAGTTTTTATAATTGAGATGTATCGTGAACTACCCCATCGTCTTACGGCGGGGGCTTCCCAATTCATCGGGAATAGCCCTTAGAACTCCGTAATTCTATTGGTCTGATATTCCCTCCAAGGGCAGAAGTCCTGGTTCCCAAGACCCAAATCTTTTTCTTGCAACATATACCTATTAGCTTGGTTTTCGCTTGTGGCATTGATGGTCAAGACCCAATAATTTTATCAGAAAATTTTGGCGATTCATCATACATCGAGTATTTGTTTTTGCTGATGCAAAAAAACAATACTCGATGCAATCCTCATCACCCGCTCACAATACCTACCATTAGAGTACATTGAAGGTGGGGGCTTCCGCTTAACATGGTTTGGTCATTAGTCATTAGTCAATGGTTAGTTGTCAGTGGTCAGTTGTTATTTCTCCCCTGCTCCCCTACTCCCCTGCTCCCCCGCTCCCCTGCTCCCCTACTCCCCCCCTCCCCTGCTCCCCCGCTCCCTCAAGCCAATGTCCAAATTCTGTAGAAAAGCGATCGCTCAATATTGATTCTCTGATCTTTTGGGTAAAACGAATCAGTTCGGTAATGTTGTGAATGCTCAATAATGTATAAGCCAAAATTTCTTGCGATCGCACTAAATGAGATATGTAAGCGCGGCTGAAATTTTGACATGCATAACAAGGGCAAGTTTCATCTAATGGGGCAAAATCTTCACGAAACTTAGCATTTTTTAAATTCCAGCGATCGCCCTGTACCATCGCTGTACCATGTCTCGCCCAGCGTGTGGGAATCACGCAATCAAATAAATCTACACCAGAGGCAATGGCGATCGCCATTTCCCGATAAGTTCCCACGCCCATCAAATAACGCGGCTTTTCGGGTGGTAGCAATGGTGCTGTGGCTTGCACAATCTGAGCCATCAATTCTGGCGGTTCTCCCACACTCACGCCACCAATGGCATATCCAGGCAAATCTAACTTAGCCAAAGCCACGGCCGCCTGAGAACGCAAATCTAAATATACACCACCTTGCACAATTCCAAATAGCGCCTGATCGCTGCGTTGATGAGCCGTAATGCAGCGTTCTAGCCAGCGATAAGTCCGATGAGTTGCAGCTTCTACCTCTTGGCGAGTAGCTGGGTAGGGTGGACATTCATCAAATGCCATGATCACATCCGCCCCTAGAGTATTTTGAATCTCAATAGAGCGCTCTGGCGTTAAGTTAATAATTTGTCCATCGTGAGGTGAGCGAAATGTCACGCCTTCTTCCGTAATTTTTCGCATCTCACTTAAACTAAAAACCTGAAATCCCCCAGAATCGGTGAGCATCGGCCCATTCCAGCCCATGAATTTATGCAATCCGCCACCACCAGCCACAATTGCTTCTCCTGGTTGGAGGTGGAGATGATATGTATTGGATAATATCATCTGTGCCCCAGTATCTTGAAGTTGAGCAGGGGTAACGGTTTTGACATTTGCCAGTGTCCCCACTGGCATAAACCTGGGAGTTTCGACAGGGCCGTGAGGGGTGAAAAATACCCCAGCTCTAGCTTTTGTCTGGCTACAGCGAGCCAGGGATTGAAAAGAAAATATCGCACTCATACCATTTTGGATTTTAGATTTGAGATTTTGGATTTGAAACGCTTACTAACAAAGAGTTTCAAAAATCCATAAAAAGCGGCCATAAAACCAAAGAGTAAATCAGCCAGTGGTCAACCATCAGAAAGGTACAAGTATGTGGCTCAACTGGTAAATGACATCAGGCAGGCTATGAAGGTGACAGGTGAGAAGCTGATGTGAAATTCATCGTAAATTACATCTTCAGCTTCGATGCTTTCCGTTTTCAACAATCATTAATTCATCAACATCCAACCAAGTAGTGTAATAGCCGTCAGGTTTTTTACAACAGTATTGACCTCCAGTACATTCAACCACTTCTAATATTAATCCAGCCAAGAGAGATGCGTGGCGAGTGCCTGTGTAAGAAACGATATCTCCTTTGTCAAATGAGGGCAAATCAAAAATAGAAGTAGAAAATACCCTTTCGTCCTCCACGCCCTCCACTTTCCTTATCTGATAAGGCTTTGAACCCTCCACTTGACCCTCCACTCCGTCCTCCACTTTGCCCTCCACTCTCCACTCAGGGGTGATGAATGCTGGTGAGTCGCTATCGGTTCCACCTCCACCATGACCAGTGGAGGGTATGGTGGAGGGTATGGTGGAAGGTGCGGTGGAGGGTTCAAACGCTTGCTGTGTCTGGAAAGTGGAGGGTGTGGAGGGTAAACCCTCTAATTTATCTGCATATTCTTCTTCCACTGTGGGAATGTGGTCATCCTCTCCTATCTTGCGTAGGCGCAACCCAATAAGTTCATTGAATCTATTGCCTTCATGTTTCTCTACCTCTTTCCATCCCAAAATGTTGTTACACAAATCCTTAAGGTGACGTGAAAATTCAGTGTTGGATTTTGGTGTTTTTCCCGCATCCGAACAACGCTGATAATAACTACCGTAAAGGGTCGTCACGTTGGCTATACCGTTATCTTTAGCTTCATTTTTGTTATTTCCTATTTGAGTTTTAATGTTGCTATCTCTGATTACAAATTCATTCAGCCACCAAGCAACAGAATCAGTCATCATTCTTTGCTCCCATTCCATGAATGAGACTCCGGCAGATTTTTGAGTACCGGACAATGTTTCAGTAACAAACTCATCTGAAAGACTGAGTAAATAATTAGTAAATGCGTTGAGTTGTGATGTCAATTTTTCAAATAGTTGATGGTCTACTTTCTGAGGTGTTTGAGTGAATGGGACAGTAATAATTCGTCTTTGAATAGCTGATGATTGCTCACCTACAAACACAGGATAATTAGAAGCCATCATCACCATACCCATGTATTGGTAGGATTGGTCTGCATCTTTACCTTTGCGTTCAATTCTTAATCTTCCCTTGCCAGTTAAATCTTTAAAGTGTTCAAGATTGCCAGAGTACTTGTCTTCATCTGGGAAAATAACTAATCGTTTACCGTAAGCGTTGGCAGTTTCAAATCTATTTCCACAAAAATCAGACAGTGATGTAGTATGTACATTGCGTTCTCCTATCAATTCAACTATTAAGTTTTGAAGTGTTGTTTTGCCTGTTCCTCCATGACCAGTTGTGAGAAGAAATTTCTGTAATTCATAACGACCTTTAAGTACTGCATTGCAGAAGCACACAATGATGTTTTTGAATTCTTGATTACTCCCGGTCACTTCATCTAACCAAGATTCAATTAATGACCAATCTTTTGCATTTTCATCATACTCACGAGGTAAACACCAAGTAAAACGAAACTCTGGTGAATGTTCAATTACTTCTCTTGTTTTCAGATTTAATACTTTGTTTTGGAATGGTAAATAATCTGATGCAGGCGCTTCATTCCATTTGCGTTGTATGAAAATACACCTGAGTTTATCTATAATATCTTTGACATATTTATGACTACCGTAGCCAACAATTTCTCTAGAATCCAATTCTTTAGCAATAATAGATTCTGTCGTTGCATTTGTTATAGCTTGCCATACTCCAGGCTGTTCTAAACCGTAAGACATCCAGCAACCTTTTACATCGTCATAGATGAGTTTATCTTGATAATGTTTGGCTATTTCAGTAGCTATTATATCCGCTGGAGGAGACTTTTTAGACTTACTATTGTTGCCGATAATAGAAGTGTCTAGCTCTGTTATTTCCGTTTCATCTACTATCTCTGTAGGCTGAGTGTTATTAAATTGTCGCTCTAATCGCTCTATAAATTCTGGTGTGATATCCATTATTGATTTGAGTATTTCATCTTTACCTGGATGATACTCTTCAATCCAATCAGCGACATCTAACCCTTCTGATTCTGGTAATTTATCCCACAGTGGTGAATCAGGATAGGGTAGTAAAACCTTTGCATCAGGATGTCTTTTATAGATATTTAGAAAGTGCTTAACCCCTGGTTTATCCATATCTGGGCAGAGAATCAATTCGTTGCCCTTGATGGCGTTCCTTAAGTCCGCTGAATCGGTATCTGTCCATTTGCCGCTACCGCCAATATTAGTAGTAGAAATAATTCCCAGCTTTCGCAACGCATCAGCGCAGGCTTCACCCTCGACAACAAATACCGGACACTTTGCCGCGTGGGCAACTGATACCGCCCAGTAGTTGTAAAGAGGAATATCTTCTCGCTTGACATTCCCCAGCCCTTTAACCCAGGTTCCATCCTGGTAGTGTTCCTGCCATATTTTTTTCTTGCCAGTACCATCATCTGTACGCACTACCCTGACTAGCTCCTTTCCGTCTCGACTTTGGTAGTTAAAAAATCTTGTCTGCTTGGGTCGTGGTTGCTTCTGGCGGTTGACAGTTGGAGCAAGGTAATATGTACCCTGTCCATCGTGCTTGCTGGTTTTGTGCCAGCCTTCAGCAAGCTTATCGCGTTTGCATACCTCTAACTCACCTATCCGGTAGCACCAGTCAGGTTTGCCACAGTGCCGACACGGCTCGGACTCGGAGACAGGTATCAGTTTGGGATTTCCTGAAAGTGACTCTGTTTTGTGAAATTGTGTTAAATCACTTGTATTCGGGGCGTTTTGTGTTATCATAGGGGTTCTTTAAAATAGGTTTTTCAATTTTAGTGCCTGATTTTTGAAATGTCTGGCACTATCTTTTTTTTGTTTTTACCTTGATTTGCAAGGCTTTCGCATCACAAAAAAGTACTTGGAGTAATCCTGAAGAAGTAGTCAGGTGTTTCTGTTGGTGGTTCTCCTGTGAGACGGTAAAAGCTATTATCTGCAAGCTTTTTCGTGTTTTTTTCTTCAGGGACGCTATATAGTGTCCTCTTTTTTTCGTGAGTTTTTAGCTATATAGCTAAATAGCGATAGAGTTAAAAGAGGGAGGGGAGGCTGGACGGTTTTTACTCAAATGTTAAACTGTCAGCAATTTATTTTTAATTGGGGTAATTTCCAATGAAACCAAAAGTGTTAACTCCTGAGCAGCTTGAACAATTGAAAGAAATCAAAAAGCAATTAGCTGAGTTACAAAGGAGAAGTGATGAAAGACTTGCATTATTAGAAAGTATACTTGCGAATCAATAAGTTATACTGCCAATAATCCAAGTGTAAATACAAAAAAGCCACCTGCTTTATAAGGTGGCTATTATTTTATTTGTCTAATATTCACTCTAGAAAAATCTAAGGTTAGGTATTATTTGACATAATAAAAGCGCTCAAAGAAAAGTAATCAATGAGCGCAAAAGTTTACTGATATAGGGTGACAAGTAACCCCAGGTATACAATTTATTAATTTCTCTGGATAAAACTTAATATTTGATTACTTCTGCTCATTCTGTTCATCTAGTGCTTTCTGAATAGCTTGCCTGACAAATTCAGGGTAATTATCTAATGCTTTCAGTTCATCCATCATCGACTGGGGAAGCCTGACAGTCAGCTTTGCCGTTAACGGTTCCGGTCTGTCAGTGGTTAACTTGTGTTTGATGAAATCTGGATTACCACCAGGTCTAGGCATTATTAATATTTGTAATAGTCGCTTGTATACTATGACGACATAGTAGAGATTGTTATTTGGTGGTTGCTAGTCGCCAAACATGCCAACCACCAAGCCCACCCTTAGATGGACACTTTCATTTTATGTTCACAAGGTCAGAACTGGAAATCAAAACTATTCCAGAACTTAGCCGTTTGTGCCAACGCTATGGCATCAAGCCAACTGGCAACAGACTAGTTACATCACTTCTCTGATGGCATTCCCTACTATTGCGCTCTCACAGTTCAAGCAAGGTAGAGGACTCAGGTCACTTGATTTTGCTGACTTCCAGGCAATAGGGAGAATGATAGAGATGATGGAATCTCCCACTGATGAGCAAGCAGCGCTCATTAAAATCACATTAGAAGGCAGGAGAATGGCTTACCCGGATAGGTATGAACAAGAGAGATTGCTGGCACTTCATCAGGCTAAGATGCTTCTGGAAAGGGCGTTTGCACTATTGAGCCAATAACACGGCACAGTAAGCTAAAGAGCGATTTTATTTATTGTACTGTCACCTGGCAGTGCTTTTTTAATGGCTGTATGCCTTACCCTGCCTATGTTTCTGACTAGTCCAAGTATTTACTTGGAGTAATACTTGGAGTATTTAAAATCGTTGCTGTGTACAGGCTCTAGCCTTTAAAATGGCTCTCCCTCTCAGTCAGTCACAAGTAGCAGAGGCGGTTGGAGTGCAAGAGTATTTGATTTTGCAATTCCTCCAGTCAAAACGGGCAGAAAGCTTTCTAGACAAGGATTTTAGGTTTTACAATTTAGACATTGAAGAGGGTGATACAGGTCGGGGTGGTTGCAGGCAAATTAAAGCTATCCCTCCTAAAGTTGCAAGTCTATTTTGGGCTGACCAGGCACAGAAGGGGAATAGGAAATAGATAAAAAATAACCCCTTCATTATTATTTGAAGGGGTTTAATTGTTCAGGTTAAATTGATAGCTTCAAGCTAACTTTTATTGCTTTTGATTATTTAATTGTGCTTGCAATTCAGCTATCTGTTGCTTGAGCAGTTCAATCTCTGATTGCTGCTGTACTTGCTGCTGATTAATCATCGGCACTTCTGGATTAATTCTACTTGCGAATATCGCTACATCTTGATAGTGCTTATTACTTACATCTATTTGATGACCACACCATTTACTAACTATTTTTTCATCAATTCCCAGGTCAAAAACAGCATGAGTGATAAATGTGTGACGTGTATTGTAGGGTGATAAGTACTTGGTGAGTTTACCTTGTTTTATCAATTCTGGGATTATACCTTTAAGGACTGTACTATTGTTCCGTCCTTTCCAGGTATGAATAAAAGCAGACCTCTCGATTATCTTTCTAGATTTAGATTTGAAAACAATATCGCCGTCGTTACCCTGTGGAATTGATTTTAAAAGATTCCACAATTCACCATCTTTAGGCATTGGAAAATCACGCTTTTCTTTACCTTTGTAAGTTTTGTCATTTTTCAACGGGTAGAATTTTTTGGTTACTGGGTCATGACTTCTACGAATTGAAATCCTTTCTTTCTCCCAGTCAACATCACCCCACATCAGAGCGATTGCTTCCCCAGTTCTACAGCCTGTTAGAAACTTGAATTTAACAAAATCATGCCAATGAGGACGATTTTCTTTTATCCATTCAAGTATTATTTGTGCTTCATCCCATGTATAAGCCTTTGATTTATCAAGTACATCATTATCTGTTTCTACCTCTTTCTGTGTTTTTCCTTTAGCTCCTACTTTTTGCATTCCTTCAGTCATACCATCATAAGGATTATGAGTTAATAATTTATTTCTCATTCCCATTTGATAAGCTTCAGAGAGATTTGATAAAATCCTTTTAACACTTGAATGATTTCTGTTTTCTACTAACCAATTTCTAATTTTTAAAGCATCCTCTGACTTGGTAGCTTCAATTGCTGATTTAAGAAAATTTTTGTATTGACCTTGATACATGCTCGTGTAAACACTCTCCCTTAGTTCTCTCTTCCTGTACTCGCAATACATATCCCACACTTCCATCAGCGATAACTCAGGTTTAGGTGGTGCTTGGTCATCTGATGAGGTTACAGCACTCTTCACTACTCTCAGCTTTGCCCTCAACCCGTACTGTTCAAGAATTTCCTGATAACGACCCGCGTTAAAGTTCCCGTGTCCGTCGTCTAGCTTCCCCTCTTCTAGCTCAAGCTGAAGTCGCCGCTGTAGCTTTGACGCTGTAGCCTCCCAGTCGTCAGGGTTGATAGAGGTAGCTAACTTTATCTGCTTACCGTCACAGCAGTAGTTACGGGGAAAGCAAGCCTTGATACTGCCTGAATCAGGACGTACTGCTACTTGACCCTTTCTAGCCTTACCTGATGGAGTTTTTGCGCTGTTTGTCATAATGCTCACTTAATGCTCAAAGGTGGAATATCAGATTTTAGGTAACTGATATATAAGCATTATAAAGCATTACCATAAAACCAACTGGTATTAGGGCAAATTAATACTATTTTGCTAAATTTTACAAAAACGTCAGAAACCATCAAGGATGAAGTGTAAGATTTCAGCCTTCATCGTTATTTAAAACGAATCAGAACAGTCATCATCAATTTCTGCATCCCATCTGGCTGAAAGCACTTGCTCCATCATGGCTTCTATAGCGCTAACATTTAAGTTCCGTTCCTTTCGTTCTTGTAGGGGAGTCGAAAGAGGAATCAGGCGCAGACACATGCCTTCTTGCATCAAATCAAAACATGTTTCTTGCTGCAAAGACTGCTTGAGTTCCAGATAATCAAAACTACAAACATTTAGGTAAAGCGCATGGTTCGCAACCAAGGTAGACCGTTGAGGGTTAGCAAATACTTCCATCACATCCCCTTCACCCTCGCTCTGTGGCTTGCCTTCTTGGGTGTAGATGTAGTGGACTCGACCTAAATCAGCCAGCAATCGGCGCATGTCGAGCTTATTCACGATGATGCCCGTGTTCACAATGCATGGAGCTGGTATCCTGGCGTCGGGTAGATGATGACTCATAGGAATTTAGGAAATGAGCGAAGGTGAGTTACAACACAGCTTACATAATCAATTGAACAGCTTGTTGGTCTCCTACATTAAAAAAATATCAATTTTGTGGCGCGATCGTCTAACAATCTAGGCTAATTTATTCCTTGAAGGATGGAAAAGACGACTCTCTCTAGTGAAATTATAGCTGATAAATTTTGTAAAATTTGTGTTAATTTTAATACTTAAATTTTAAAATTTACTTAAACCAGCATAGCAAAATTTTATGAATGAGTCTTTAATCGCAAGCAATCTTATCCAAAGCTTTAAAAACTGCTGCTGCTGCTGATTGTAACGCAATTTTCAGCGTCATTGGTGCAACTGGCTGTTAATGAATATAACCTATATATATGTCGAATCTGTGTCAGTGGTGGAAAAAGCTCGTTTTCAAAATATATTCCAGTATATTATTTTACACAAGTATTCCTCTGCCTTATGTAAATGGATTAGACTTTCAAGGGGTAGCGCATCTTGCACCGTTTGTAGGGTTGGTGATTGGGGTAATTTTGGGGTTGTGTGATGCAGGAATGAATTCTCTGGGTATGGCAGTGTTAACTCGTAGCGCGTTAGTAGTAACCATTGGGATTGCTATCACTGGAGGATTACACTTAGATGGGGCAATGGATACTGCCGATGGTTTAGCAGTGGGAGATCCAAAGCGGCGACTAGAGGTAATGGCAGATAGCGCTACAGGTGCGTTTGGGGCAATGGCAGCGATCGCGGTAATATTGCTGAAAACAACAGCCTTAACAGATATTTCAGAAAATCGTTGGCTGGTGATGATGGCGGCTTGTGGCTGGGGACGCTGGGGACAGCAACTAGCAATTGTCCGATATCCTTACCTGAAACCAACAGGTAAAGGCGCATTTCACAAACAAGCCATTCGTTCATACAAAGATTTATTACCAGGATTGCTATTGCTGTGCAGTTTGAGTGGTTTACTTTGGCTGTTAGATGGCAAACATCTATTTTTGGCTTTGGGAATGATATTTACTGGGATGGCGATCGCTATTTGCACCGGAGCATGGTTCAATCACAAACTAGGCGGTCATACAGGAGATACATACGGTGCAGTAGTTGAGTGGACTGAAGCCTTATTTCTCTGCGTGCTAACCGCTTTGGGAAGTTAGGAGTTAGGAGTGAAATTATGTGTTACTATGAATATATAAACACGGTAAGGTCGATACTATGTACAGAGCGCTGTTAGTTAGAATTTATCCTACCGAGGAGCAAGAACGGTATTTAGCTCAATGTTTTGGTAATACTCGTTGGTTGTGGAACTATATGCTCAATGCCACAACTACTGCTTATAAAGAAACAGGAAAGGGTCTTTCTAAAGCTGCGATGGACAAATTGCTTCCAGGTTTGAAAAAAGAATATGAATGGTTGAGTCTTGCTTATAGTCAAGTATTGCAACGAGTAACATTCAACCTTTCAAGTGCCTTTGTCAATTTCTTTGAGGGACGCGCTAAATATCCTAATTTCAAGTCCAAGCATGGTAAGCAATCGATTCAGTATCCTCAAAACGTGAAACTAATGCCGCAGGATTCGGTAATTAAGTTTCCTGGTAATTTGGGGATAATGAAAACCGTGTTCCACAAGGAACTACCAGACGCAAAATTCACGACTGTAACAATATCGAAGAATGCAGACGGTAGGTATTATGCTTCTATTCTATTCAACCAAACAGATAATCCAGTAGTTGCAATTAGACATGCAATTGGAGTTGACTTGGGAGTGAAAAACTTTGCTATAACTTCCGAGGGGTCAAAATATGACCTACCTAAAAAACAATTAGCAAAGCTGGAAAAAAATAGAAAACGTAAGCAACGTAAATTAGCTAAGAAGACAGATAAGACTTCAAAGAAGCGGCTCCATGCTCAACGGTTAGTTGCAAAAGTCTCTAGCAAAATAGCTAGGGTAAGAGTTGATTTTCTACACAAGCTATCAAGGCAAATAGCATACGAAAACCAAGTGATTTGTGTAGAAGACTTGGCAGTTAAGAACATGGTTAAAAATCCAAACCTCGCAAAAGCTATTAGTGACCAAGGATGGGGAATGTTTTTGACCATGCTTAAATACAAAGCCGAGAGATTCGGACATGCCTATCAGGAGATTGGGCGGTTCTTCCCATCATCTCAACTTTGTAGTAAGACTCTACTACCAATCCAAATACTCCAAAATGGTTATGATTCATTGGGTGTAAGGTTTGTAGATTGTCCTCACTGCCTGCGTCCCCATGATAGAGATATCAATGCTGCAATAAATATTAAAAATGAAGGATTGCGATTATGGGCGTTAGGAACTAGCGCTTCTGCCCTTGGAGGGGATGTCAGACCAAAGTCGTCAGGACGTAAAAAATCCATGACGACCCAGGCTTTCCCCCGTGAATTGGGAAGCCTACACTGACCCGTTAGGGCAGTGTACGTAGTTCACTTAATCGGTTGCAGCTTTGTCACTTTGAGTTTAAAAGTGCCAATTCCAGTTTCTCCAAAAGACCTGACACGAATGATATACGTTCCAGTTTCGTTGATGCGAGTAAACAGTAGGGAATTGCTGGTACCGTCGGGGCCATCATCATTTTCTGCTAGTGTCGAACCATCGGGCGCTAACAATGTGATGATGCTGTCAAAGTTTTCCGAGGATAAATCAACTGCTAGATTATCCCCCTTATTCAACTTCACCGTATAATCACGGGCGAATCCACCCTGACCTGTGGGAATGTCTTTGTCTGAAAGAGTATCAGAAAGTTCTGTACTGGCAGTAGTTAGAGCAATTGGACTATATAACTTATTTTGAGCAAATGCTGCTCTTGTACTTATACCAATTGCCAACAATGTGGCAGGAACGATAATTAATTTTCTTAAACCCGCAGCAAAAGCTTTATTCATACATTTTATTTAAGTAGTGTTCCCACAAACACGGGGTAATTGTTTAGCTAAAGTATGAAGTATGTAGATGCTCTGGCGGCTGGTCAAAGACTAGGATGCAGTGTAAAGTGAAACCCACGGATGAATCAGTTGATTCTGAGTCCGATTTGTTACCCTCTTTTTTCAACCTACCCTAGCCTATGGCAAACCCACCGAGGAATGGGAACGACTTCGTTGAACGTCCTTTATACTTCATCCTTTCTTTGGTTAATTATAGATTTCTCAGGCATGGCTTGCCTATGAATTCTTAGTGTGTATATCTTTGACGGTAGTAGCAACCGCTGCTAATCCTAAGACTGTGAAGCCACACTGACGAAGTGTTTGTACAGCAGAACTAGCAGTAGCACCAGTAGTGTAAATATCGTCCACTAACAACACTGGGGTATTTAGATGACGATGGCGAAGTTCTGACCCAACAGCAAAAGCTTCAACTAAGTTGTTTTCTCGCTCAGACGCTGATAAACCAAACTGCGCTTTCGTTTCTCGTACCCTTTGTAAACCGTTTTGTTTTAATTTTAACCCAGTTGCTTGGCAGAAACTTTGTGCTATGAGTGCGGCTTGGTTGTAGCCACGTTGCTTTTGCTTGCTGGCGTGGAGTGGAATAGGTACTACTACTAACTGTCGCTCGTGATAGGGCAAATTTGATAACCATGCTTCTGCCAGATATTGTCCCAAAGGACGAGCAATTTGAGGTTGATTTTCATATTTCATCACTGCGATCGCTCGTTTGAGAGAACCACCATATATTCCCCAACCGAATACTGGTATTTGCTTAAGCCATAAACAGCTAGGGTCTTTGTGGTGACAGGTTTGCAATTGTCTAGCACAATATTGACATAAATCATCAGGTGTGCTTCTTTGACACAAGGGACAATTGGATTGCAGAAAAAGGTTGAGTAAGCCTTTGAGCATTTGTTAGTTGTTAGTTGTCAGTTGTTAGTTGTCAGTTGTTAGTTGTCAGTTGTTAGTTGTTAGTTGTTAGTTGTCAGTTGTCAGTTGTTAGTTGTTTTTTATCATTGGCCACTGACCACTGGCCACTGACCACTGACTACTGACCATAGCGTAGCGACTTCACATAGACGCGATCGCAGCGTGGTGTTTCTATACCTGTTGCTGGTTTGTAGCCGTTGCTTTCATATAACTTGACTGCTTCCACCAAAACGCTGGCGGTTTCAATCCAAATTTGCTGAAAACCACGGGCGGCGATCGCTGCTTCTAGCTGTTGTAACAAATATTTCCCTAGTCCTAAACCTCTAACGCTTGGTAAAAGATACATTTTGCGTATTTCTACGGCTTTTTTTCCACGTTGTACGGGGTAGTATGCCCCAGTACCTATTAACTGGCTTTGGTGTTCAATTACCCAAAATTCACCCCCGGTTGCTAAGTAATGTTCTTCTACTTGCAACACATCTTTGTCTGCGCCCTTGGGTTCCCAACCCAGACCGTATTCTGATAATACATAACTAATGACTGCGGCGGCTCTGGTGCGATCGCCCGCCTCCCAGTTACGAATCAAAAAATCTCTGTAATAATCTCTCATTACCATTTGTGGGTCAGGTTTGCACAGAAAAATCTTCTGGATATATATCCCAATTTACCCACTGAATAGCAATTCTGGCAGAACTCGTCTCAAGTGGTAAGAACGAATTGCTTCAACATCGACGAAATTACAGATTATCACTGAAGGAGAGTTAAATGGCACGTCCACCTATCCACCCCGGAGAAATTCTTGCTGATGAGATTACTGAACTCGGTATGACTGCGAGTGATTGAGCTAGGTTCTTCATGTTTCTAAAAACAGGATTACCGAAATTATCAAGGGGAGGAGAGGGATAAGAGCTGATACAGCTTTGCGATTAGGGCAATATTTGGGAACTGGTGCAGAATTGTGGTTGAATCTTCAGAAAAACTATGAGTTGAGGTTAGCGCAACAAATAGTAGGCAAGACAATCAAAGAAACAATTCGCCCTCGTATCTGAGTATCTTAATTGAGAACTACAACTACACAGCCCACTAAATCAAATGTACAACCACCAACTAGACTTCATAGGGGCTACAACTAATAGATTGAATTCCATTATTTGAACTTGACAAATATACCCTATATCCTGCTGGGCATGTTTCAATTGAGTTACCTTTTCTCAGTTGAATTTCCTGTGAAAGCTGGCAACTTTGAAATTGTGCTTTGTCATCAAAAAATATAGATTTTTGGGCTTGGCAATAAAAAATAAATGTCCCTAAATTAGGGCTGTAAACCTGCAATGTCATATCTTGGCTAAGAATACAAGTTGCCAAGGAACCATTTTGATAATTACTAACTGTCCCTGATTCGCATACAACTGAGGCTTGAGCAGGTGAAGTAAGAGCAAAATTGATTGAAAATAAACCTAGAGAAGAAGTTAAAATTGCCACAGTTTGGGAGGAGAATTTCATCAAAATAATACTGATTTAGTGATTGTAGTTATTCTATTAATTTCCAGATTTCAACTCCAAGGGTTAATTTACCTAAAGCAAATAAATATAGCTTTAAAATTATTTAATATTTAAAGTTAGCAAAATGGCTATTTTTTTATAAACTTAAAATCTTCTAAACTCTTGGCTGTAGTGATATAATACTCCACAAGTAACACAGAGAAGCAATCGCAAGATTAGAGCAGATTTATCAAGTAAAGATAAAGGCAAAAATTAGCTAGTATAACCAGTATCACCCAGAAGTAATCTGTCTTAGGTATCTACTGGTGAAGTGAGCAACGGTTATGGTGAAACCATCTCAAAATTACTTTTGCGATCGCCTCTGAAAATTAAGTTTAGTATCTTCTTTGCCTCATAGCAATTAGAAGTGCCAGCTTTCCCCAACAACAGTAGTCAACAAAGCGGCTAAAAGTCAGAGTCCGGTTTGACTGTAGTTCAGATATTGGGTAGTTGCTGGCAACAGAGACTCTAATAAGTTCCCAAATTGCTAAATATTTCAATTAAATTGCCATCGGGATCGCGAAAATGTGCAGTTCGCAGCCCCCATGCTGGGCGGTCTTCAGGTTGAGTCACAATTATGGTGTTATTTTCTTTGAGATACTGGTAGAATTCATCTACATTATCTACAGCGAAAATCAAGGCTAGTTTGTTTTGGCATTCAATAGCCGAAGGTTGATAGGCGCTGGGGACTGCTTCAGCCATTAACTCTTTTCTGAACAAAGCCAGCTTGATATTATCTCCGGTATGTAATTCGGCGTACCAACTATTTTCATCGCCCCAATCAATAGCAAATCCCAGCACATCACGGTAAAACAGAAAACATTCTTTGAAGTTGGAAACTAGTAGCCTGATGTGTGTTAATTGAAGCATCATATCTATTCAATAATTATATTAACTATGAATTCTAGGCTCTGGATGTAAATTGAAAAGTAACTCACTTTCGACTGTAGCCAATTCATCGAGCCTTTGCATGACAATTTCTCGGTCAAAATAAGTATCAGCTAAAACCCAGTATGTACCATAGTGCCGTGCCTCAGATGCCATCAAGCCGCGATAAAATTTGGCTAATTCTGGTTCTGGACAGTAAGTAGATAATAGTCCTAAGCGTTCGTGACTGCGGGCTTCTATTAAACCTGTCACGAGTAAAGAATCTAAAAAGCGTTCTGGTTCGTGGGGTCGAACTTGAGCTTTCAACCCTGCACCGTAAGGAGGCGGCGACAGGGGCGCAAGGGGTATGTTTCGGCGTTCTAACCACTGGTTAACTAGTTCAAAGTGTTCTAGTTCTTCGCGGGCGATCGCTGTCAATTCCCGTACCATTTTAGTATTGGAAGGATAGCGAAACATAAAATTTAATGCCACGCCTGCTGCTTTGCGTTCGCAGTGGGAATGGTCAAGCAATATGATGTCTAAGTTAGCGATCGCTTGTTCTATCCAAGCATCACTAGTGGGTTGCTTGAGGGCGTTGATTGTCGGTGACACGGAAGTAAGCACAGGGTAATATAACTCCACAAATTTCAATTTTGCTGATGATGCCAGCAAATTGATTTTAATCGTGGATGGGGCGATCAGGTATGTACTATCAAAATAACCGGAGATTGTTTAGGTAGTCTGTCATACTATTAAAAATTAATTTTTTAAATAGATTTATTTATTTAACTATAAGGTATTGTGGCGATTACATAGCTGTAAGAAGGAAAATTTGCAACTTGCTTTAATATATTTTAAAAAAACGATAAATAAGTAAATCACCAGAGCATAGGATATTAGTTATACCTGTTAATAAGTATTGCGATTGATTAAGAACAATCGTACTTGCTTAAGGGTAATTTCCTATTGCTCTGGTGTTTCTTTAGCGGAAATTTCCGCGATAAGGGTAAAAGTAAAGGGCTTAGAAAGCATATGACAGTTATTTGAGAAATATTGTATCAAGCCACACATTTTTTTCTAGATTATGAGGCTGTTAAAAGATACGATCCCTGAATATGTCTCTACTTCAAGACTTACGCGCATTGTCATAAATTTTGAGTTGAGGCAGTCAAGAGGAGCCAGTCGTGTGGGCGGGTTTCCCGACTTGAACGAACTAGCGTTCAATAGTCAATAGTCCAAAAAAGCTAAATTAAAGACTATTGACTCTGGACTTTTGACAACTCTAACCTTTATTTCGTGTGCCAGTTGTGTAAGAGGATGTTTGAAAAGTCCTCTTGTTGGTATCAAAAGTTTTAGATCCCTCTAAATCTCCCTTTTTAAGGGGAGCCAGCGCGGTCTTGGGGTCTCACGCCACGTGCTTCAACGGGGGGAACCCCCGCAACGCAGTGGCTCCCCAAGTAGAGCGACTGGCGTGGGTTAGAGGGGATCTAAAAGTGCCTAAAGTCACAGCGAAACACTTTTCAAACAACCTATAAGTCCTGATTTTGTTACCAATCAATTAATTGGCGATCGCGGTAAAATCCCCCAGTAGGGCCACCATCGGCAAAAGTCGCCAACCAGACAATTGTATCAACTCCTTGTTCTGGGGTACGCGGTGCTTCTGGGCCGCCCATATCAGTTTTTACCCAACCTGGACACACAGAATTCACTAAAATATTTGTGCCTTTTAATTCACTGGCAAAAATTCGTGTGAGGGCATTCAAAGCTGTTTTAGAAATGCGATATGTTGGATAACCTCCCTGCATATCAGTTAGTTGTCCTGCACCAGAAGAAACATTGACTATGCGCCCATAATTCTGTTTCTTCATTAAGGGAATCAACGCCTGAGTCACTAGCAAAACCCCGTAAACGTTTGTCTCAATTGTTTGTTGCAAAGTATCAAGTTTCACATCAAAAATACTATTGCTACCTGCTTGAGTGTCGATGTATATGGCTGCGTTATTGATTAATACATCGAGTTTGCCAAACTCCTGGTCAATGAATTCAGCTAATTGACGGCTGCTGTCATCACTAGTAACATCAAGGGGATGATAAATCACATCTAATCCCTCATTTTGTAGCTGTTCAGCCGCAGCTTTGCCTTTCCCTTCATCTCTACTAGTGAGAATTACTTTATATCCCTTTTTAGCCAATTGCCGAGATGCTTCAAATCCTAAACCACGATTTCCACCTGTGATGACTGCAAGTTTTTTGGTTGTATTCATTGTCTTTAGTTAATTAGTTGGCTGATGACACTTCGGGTGAGCTTCAGTGCATCGCTGATGACTAAATCAATTACTTGAGTGCATACTCAGGGTTATATTGTACTAACTCAATTTCGTTACCATCTGGGTCGTTAACATAAATTCTATGCTTGGTTTCCGGTGCTGACATTGTGTAATATTCAATGCCTTCAGCCTCAAGTAATTTTGTTATTGCTTCGCCGTCTTTAATTACAAAACCAATGTGATTAATACCGATGCTTTCGTAGGGCTGATGCACCCGCTCTTGCTCGTAACCGTCATTCAAAGCAAGATAAAATTGGTCATTGCCAAAATGTATCCAGCGATCGCCATTGAATACACCCTCAGCACGCACATACCAATCAGGAAACAAAGTTTGGTAAAACTTCTTAGCTACGTCAATATCTTTACAACCAAGATTGATGTGTTCAAAACGAGTAAAGTTCATAATTGGCTCCTTTTGATCAAGAATTTATTCACTAGTTATCAGTCAATAGTCAATAGTCAATAGTCAATAGTCAACAGTCAATAGTCAATAGTCAACAGTCAACAGTCAACAGTCAACAGTCAACAGTCATCAGTCAACAGTCAATACTTTTGCTGGGGTTGTTTATCTAACCTTATCTACATAAATCATAGTCGAAATGATTATGAGTTGCAATAATTGAAATAAAAAATCGCAGATGCTTTTTTGCCTGCGACTTTCAGATTCGGTATTAAGGACAGAGGAATAATTTACGAGTAATTACCAAACAAAGGGAATCAAGCGGCTGCTAGATTGTTGGTACTCTGTATAGTCTGGATACTTGCTGGGCATTGACTGGTCTTTCTGGGACATGCGTTGGAGGGAAGCCAATAAGACTATCCCTGGTACTAAATAAGCCCAAGGTGAACCAGCCACTACACTAAAACTCAAATACCGTAACAAATCACCAAAGTAATTGATATTACGAGAAAAACGCCAGATGCCATCACTAACTAACCCTGCACCGTATTGTTTGGCAGTAAGCTTTTGGACATCAGCAGTGGCATTGATCAGCGTACCAAAAATGTACAGTGGCAGTGCTATGGCTGTTGCTGTTATAGATAAAGGAACAGGGTTGGTAAATGCCAGATATCCTGGTAAGGCATAAAAAACGCCGACGAGCAAAAGTGTAAATATGAATTGGCTAACCCCTATGGGTTCATTAAATATCTGTCGCCGCTGGGGATAAAACCACTGTTCTATTAACCACCACACGCAATAGCCAATGTGCAGACACAAATAGATCACTTGTCGTAAGTCTTTAATACCGAATACGACCGCAAGAACGACCAAGCAGATAATTGTGAGGACTTTGGCTGTGTTGATAGCTGTGAGTGCTGTTACCCCAGTTTTTTGCGTAATAGCAGAATTCTGCATAGATTTACCACTTTATCTGTTGAAAAAATGTTTAGGTTAATTTTATGTTCGCCGATTGACTAATGTTGCACTAGCTTGGTCAACGGGCATGAGTATTACTTCATTAATATTGACATGAGGCGATCGCGTGACGCAGAAAAAGACTACATCAGCTACATCATCTGGAGTTAGGGGTGTAACTCCTTGGTAAACCTGATCTGCGCGTTCGTTATCGCCGTGAAAGCGTACTTCACTAAATTCAGTTTCCACCATACCAGGGTCAACGGAAGTTACTCTGATGGGAGTTCCCAACAAATCTTGTTTTAATCCTTCAGAAATTAATTTCACCGCCGCTTTCGTACCACAGTAAACATTACCACCAGGGTAAGCTTGGTGTCCGGCAATGGAACCGAGATTGACCACATGACCGCGACCACGGCTAACCATACCGGGAACAACATAGCGGGTGAGGTAAAGTAACCCTTTAATGTTGGTATCAATCATTTCTTCCCAGTCTTGAAAGTCGCCTTCGTACAACTTGTCTAAACCGCGACTCAGACCAGCGTTGTTAATTAGGATGTCGATATGAGACCAGGCGGCGGGTAGGTGAGAGATGGCAGATTCAACAGCATTGCGATCGCGCACATCTAGCTGTATTAAATGAATATCTGTACCGAACTCTTTACTGAGTGCATCTGCTAGCTGCTGCAAACGTTCTAAGCGTCGCGCCGCTAAAATCAGCTTTGCACCCGCACCAGCGAAAACTTTAGCACAAGCACTACCAATACCACTACTTGCACCAGTAATCAAAATAATTTGATTTTGTAAGGAAATCATTGTTTGTCAATAGTCAATTGTCAATTGTCAATTGTCCAACAATTTGGAACTAGATACCCGACTTATTGAAGAAATCGGGTATCTAGTTTTTTAAATTTTTGTCTAATAAGATAAAATACTGTAGTCAACGCAGATAAAAAATTATTATCAAAACAAATTATCTTGGAATCCTTTTAATTTTAATTAAATACTCAAAACTAACAATGCTAGTAAAAAAACTAAGTAATCGGATTTCGAGTTTACCTTTTCATTCTCCTTGGTTGATTATAATTCTTTTTTCAGTTCTCGGTTTCATAGGTATTCTGAACCATTCGATGTGGCGAGATGAACTAAATCCCTGGCTGATTGTCAGAGATAGTGAAACTTTTCAAGATTTAATTGCAAATATTCATTATGAAGCCCATCCCGTTTTGTGGTATTTATCTTTGGCATTTGTGAGACAAATTGCTGACACTCCCGTTGCTATGCAAATTTTTCATTTAGCGATTACAATTGCTGCGGTTGCTATTTTTTGCTTATACAGTCCTTTTAATTATCAACAAAAATTTTTGTTTTCCTTTGGTTTTTTTCCTTTTTATGAATATTTTCTTATTTGTCGAAATTATGCATTTAGCTTGCTATTTATTTTTACTTTTTGTAGAATTTTCTCATTCAGAAAAAGAACATATTTATACTTAGCTATTTTATTAGGCTTACTCGCCAATAGTAGTATCTATGCTTTCTTTGTGTCATTTTCTTTGGCATTAACTTTGCTAGTCGAATTTTGTTTTGATAGTGAACATAGAAAGCAGTATTTTAGCCAAAGCCACAAATACGACTTATTTTTAAGTATTGGAATTCTCCTGTTTTCTTTTCTTTTGACGATTTATATTATTACTCCTCCGGTAGATAGTTATCTTCATGGGGGATTAAATAATGGATGGTTAATTCAATTAGATATACGTAATTTATTGAGAAGCATAGACAGATTGTTTGCTAGTTATTTTTTGATTGTCCCACATAAAAGATGGCTAGATTTAACTGTATGTGCTTTCATTGCTTTATCTATCGTTGCTTTCACCTTAATTCACTTATGTAAAAAGCCATTTTCTCTGTTTTTTTACATGATAGCTAATGGTGTAATACTTGCATTTACATATTTGAGATTTGCAGGTAGTCCTCGACATTTTGGACATTTTTATTTAGTTTTGATTGCAGCGTTATGGTTGGCAAGTTATTATGAAGAATCTACGTTTTTGACTAATAAATTTTCTCTGGGATCAAAGTTGCTGAAATTTGGTCAAAAATGGCATCATATTGCTTTTATGATCATTCTTTATGCCCAGCTATTGGGAGGAATTTCCAGTTTTGCAAGAGATTTAATCATCCCATTTTCTGCAAGTCGTGAAACGGCTCATTACATCCAACAATCTCACTTAGAAAATGAATTTATTGTTGGTAGTAGAGATGCAAATATGGCTGCATTATCGGGTTATCTCAATCGAAAATTTTACTATCCCGAACGGCAACAAATGGGGAGTTTTACTTTATTTAAAAAAGGTCGTCAAGAAGTCGAACAAGGTGAAATATTAAGACAAATAACTTCTTTGTTAAAGAATCAAGAGTCTCAAAAGAGAATTTTGCTAATATTACATAGAAAACTAAATTTAAACCAAAATAATTTAAAGATTACTCCTATCAAGGATTTTGAAAGGGCATGGGTGGATAGTGAACGATTTTATCTTTATTGGGTAGATCAATTAGGAGCAGGGGAGCGGGGGAGATGAGGGGATGGGGAGAAATAACTAATGCCCAATCCCCAGTACTTCGGCTTCGCTCAGTACAAGTACCCAATCCCCAGCGCTTTACTATTTCACTACTTGCAAACGCTGAGTCACCATTGTGATGCCATTACTTCGGAGGATCACGGCAGAAATCCATTGGTTACCAGGGGTAGATGGTGCGCGTCCTGTTTTAAAAATTCCGCCAGATGTCAATAATTGTAAATCCACAGGTGTGGGGTTAAGATATTTGCTTGCTTGGACGGGTTCTTCTAATGCCGTTCCTAAGAGAAAATCATCACCTAATGGTTCTTTCACAATGGCATCAAAAGTATATTGCTGACCGACTTTTACCTGCTGTGGTAATTGAAAATCAACTTGGGGTGGCTGACTACCAGATGTAATCAAGGTACGTTCAGATAAAATGTCTTGGCGGACAATTTTTGCATCTGTAATACGCTGACGAGATGTAATCGTGGCATTAAGCACATAATTATTCGCGTTAGCAGAAGGTAAACCAGTTATATTAGTTACTGTTTCGGCGATAATAGTATTACCCTCAGATTTCCAAGATTGCAGCTGTGTGCTGTATCGCAATTTGGGATATTGTTTCCACAGTGCAATTAAAGATTGTTGCAATGTCTGACGGTTTAATCCATCTCCATGCACAAAATTGGGGCTATAGAATTGCATCACCTTGTTGACATCGCCAACGCTTGCTGATGCATCAATTTGTGTCAACAAGTTCTTCAGTTCAGCTGGTGCATTATTGGGTGTATTAGCTTGAGCAGATTGTATACTGGTGACGCTAAGTGTCAGTAGCGATACCATCAGTCCGATGCCAGCGGTAAAATTTTGTTGGCGTTTGAGTAATAAAGCAATAATGTTAGTCATTTGGTAAGAGTTGACTGATTTGAGTACAGAAGTCAGGAAATTGTTTTATCTTAGTGAAGCTAGGCGCGAAACGGTAGGGGTTGGATGGCAAACACACCGATAAAATTATTAATAGCTGCTAGTGGGACTGGTGGACACTTGTTTCCCGCGATCGCACTGGCGCAAGAACTCCCTGATTATGATATTCAATGGCTGGGTGTGCCCAATCGGCTAGAAACTCAACTAGTCCCCAAACAGTATCCTTTGCATACTATTGCAGTTGAAGGGTTTCAGCAAGGGTTGGGATTTTCCTCTGTTGTCATTTTGGGTAAACTCATTGGTTCGATTCTCAAAGTCAGACGCATCCTCAAACAGGGTAATTTTCAAGGAGTATTCACCACAGGGGGTTATATCGCCGGGCCAGCAGTGATAGCGGCGCGTTCCCTTGGTTTACCTGTAGTTTTTCACGAGTCTAACGCTTTACCAGGAAAGGTGACACGTTTTTTTGGGCCTTGGTGTACGGCGGTGGCGCTAGGATTTGATGTGGCGGCGAAATATTTACCCCGCGCCCAAAATGTTTGTGTGGGTACTCCGGTGCGTTCGCAATTTCTAGATGCAGCCAGCAATGTGACGCTCGATTTACCAATACCTGATGATGTTCCTTTAATTGTCGTCTTTGGTGGTAGTCAGGGTGCAGTTGCTGTCAACAAATTGGTGCGTGAAGCAGCGCCGGCTTGGTTTGATGCGGGTGCGTATGTAGTACATTTAAGTGGCGATCGCGATCCCGATGCAAATAGTCTCAAGCATCCGCAATACATAGAATTACCCTTTTACAACGATATGGCACCATTATTGCGACGCGCTTGTTTAGCAATTAGTCGTTCTGGTGCTGGTAGTTTGACAGAATTAGCGGTGTGTGGAACACCAGCAATTTTGATTCCTTACCCCTTTGCTGCTGAAGATCATCAATCTTACAATGCAGAGGTATTTACGAAAGCGGGTGCGGCGTTAACCTTTAAACAATCAGAGTTAACGGCTGAAACTTTGCAAAATCAGGTTTTGAATTTGTTGCAATCAACAGAAGAATTAGCCAAAATGAGCAAAAATGCTCAGGCGATCGCTGTTCCTGATAGTGCTGAAAAGTTGGCTGCTTTAGTGCGTGAAGTGGTGGAGAGTTAAAAAACGAGTTGCACAGAGTGCAAAGGACACAGAAGAAAAGGTAAAAGGACGATTTCCATTGTCGTGTTGACTTCTTAGAGGATGTCTTAGAAGTCTAATTTAACACTGACCCCAGCGACTAGAAGTCGCGGCTACACATACAAAACCCACCTTCGTGGGTTAAAAATCCTTATTTTTTCGCGTTTTCCGCGTTCGGCTTCGCCGTTCCCGTTCACCGTTGGGGGAAGCCCTTCCCGCAGGATAGGTGTTCCCGCAGGGTAGGGTAGGCGGACGAGAGTTTGTGTAGTAGCGAATTATATTCGCCCTATACTTAAAAGACATCCTCTTAGCGCTTTTTCTTCCTCGTCGTATGAGTAGTTACTTTAGCGGGTGGCTCTTCCCATTGGCATGTAAAAGTCTTGTTGAGCAGATTTTTCAGGCTAATTACTTTTACTTTACCACCATGATAATCCCCTTCACGACTCTGGATATTTATAATTTCATAGCCTAGTCCATCAAGTTCTTGACTCAACGAAATTTCCCCGAAGTAATTGTATGAGTCACTAATTTTATCACCATTTTCTCCATTGGGCATATTCCAGCATACAATGTGTTCAGTTAATATCAGCGGATGATTAAACTCATCGTTCCATGAAAAAATATATTTATATTCAAGAGCTTTATGAACATGACCTGCTAGACTTTTTTCCCCAATACTGACAGCAACACTATCAATTCCCATGCTAGAAAAAGTTCTTGGTAGAAGCCAAAAATTAGCGTACTGCGAACTAGTAGAAACAAGGTGAGCAAACATTGTATACAAAGTTCCAACTGAGTACTCTTCTCCAATTCCAGGTTCTACAATCCATTTACCCTTAAGTTGTTCTATATCATTCACTATAAACCTAGGTCTGTCTTGAATTCCCTGTTTCAGTATATTCAGTTTTTTAGTATAAATCTCTAGCTTAACATCTTGACTTTCCTTATTAAGTCTATCAATAAGTTCACTAAAAACTTTAACATCTCTTTTCGCTAAATCAAAAAACTGTTTTATCTTATCAATGAAAGAATCATTATTGAGAATTTTTATTGCAGCTTCAGTCAATGAATTTCGGTTTGTGACAACATCGAAACTACCATTAATCATAAAAATATAGTGAGACTGAGCATTAGACGTGCCAAGCACTGCATAATCTACTAGTTTACCGTGGTCAAATATTTCGTTGTATCGACAAACTTTAACACCTTCTGAGCAGATAAATATACCTCTTTGATCCGTCAACCGTATTCCAGACTTCTTCTTGCCTTTTCTATCCAGTTCTTCATACTTTTCATGGGCCCGTCGATTACCATCAATTGCTAACGTCAAACAATAAGTAATACCTTCAAACGTAAAAGTTGCAGCTCCTCTTGCTGAAAACCTACCAGCACTTAAACTTGACACTTCAGCAGGACTGCTAATCACTAAATCATTAGGTTTTTCCAAGTATGGATACCCTGGATTAATTTTGTTCAAAGCATCAACTTTTTTCTCTTTTGTCCATAGATACAATTCACACTGGTCATTATATCTAGGAGAATGTTTAAAACTTACTGCTTTGCTTGCTGGAAAATCAGTTTCACTAGGGCGGAGAATTCTCATATCTCCATATCTTGTATTAAAACGTATGTAATGTTTGAGGTATGACCATTTTATGATACGATCCTCTTCAGAATTATAAAAATCTGAAAATTTTTCTACTTCTAATCCTTGAACAATAATCATTGCTCCATGAGAAAAAGTTTTTAAGAAAAAATCTTCACTCAAATAGTCAAGGATAGCTACTGTTTGTTTATTAGGTCTATTGAATAAATTCTTAAGAGATAACCAAGGAGTATTATCTGAATTGCTTTGGATATTATATTTAGGATTTAAGTTATCTTTAGGATTATCAATAGATATTGACCGCCAGTGTTGATCATCAATACAGCGTGTAATCAAAGTAAATTTTTTGGAAGCAAAGCACAGCTTTGAACCTTGGCATTTGTAACCTATAAAATCACCTGGAATTTTAGTAGATTTGCCTATAGAGAAAAAGGCTCTATAGGGAGTAATCTCATTTATAACTTGTGTTTCGCTGAGACCAGTACCATCATCAAAAAATATAAAACCTTGATACTGCAAGAGGGGATAAATCTGAATTATTGATGCTTGAGCATCATAGGAGTTAGATATCAATTCACGAATTACTTCACAAGGATCTTTACGATTAACTGAAAGCTCAGTCATGACATGTGTATAAGAAATGTCTGGATATTGCTCCATATAACTCTTTTAGATATAAATGTTGAATATTATAATACAGATATTTCAGAACAACTTAAGTATTTATACGTAAATTTATTTGATTATCTCAACTAAAGGGTATTCTATAGTGGTGATTCGCTACTCATTAAGAAGCTGGTCTCCAAGTTTGTATGCAATTATAAATACAATTTTCTTGCTTTTACTCTAAAATTTATTAAAGAGGTGATTTGCAAAATAAAAATCATGTTCAAACAAGGAAAGTCTGTAATTACTGAAAAATACAAACCTCATTTGTGTAAGGTTTGATCTCTTTTGCTAATTGCTGGCTAGGTAGTATTTCAGACAGGAGATTTAAAAATTGTCTTTATCCCTCTATTAATTCGCATCAATTGACTTTTGATTGTTACTTTGGTATGCAGTGGATATAAAATAGTATTTTGAATTTTTCACGAAAACAACAATTTTTAGGGATAGCTTTATGACAAGATTACTCTGGTATTCTCTTATGGCTTCTTTGTTAGTAGGAGTAACAAGTCACACGGACATTACTAAAATTCCCACAGTTCATTTTGAGAGTCAGGTAAATTCTTTGCAAATGTTCCCTGAGTTAAACAACTATACCACTGCGAATGTTGCTCAGGCTTCCAGAGAGATTGATGAAAAGACAGCCTTCAATTTAGTGTGGAAACTACGACAAGTGCAACGCAAGGCGAGAGAAATTGAAAGACTCTCCAGGGGTAGTATACGGGTTGCAGCGATCGTTGATGGTTCTCCAACTCCAGATGAACCTTACTACACAGTTCGAGTATTTGAAAAACATCCCAACGAAAATGTCACAATTTATTGGTTCCGTGTCTTGCATCCAAGTGGTACTATTCAGGTTTTAGATTTGTTGAAAAATGAATATGTATCGTTAGAAAAATGGAAACCTGATTAATTTCAAAGAAACGGGATTTTGTTTCTTTAGCTTTGGTGCTAATTGTAAATTTACGCAATAAAATACATGTCTGAACAAAAGCCTTTAAATCCTTGGGACTACAAACCTTGGTGGTGTCAACCTTGGTCTATACTGCTTACAGGTGTGACACTGATTAGTGGTAGTTGGTTACTATTTAAAAACATCTGGATCACAATTTTGGTTTCCATTCCTGTACTGATTTGGATGGGCTTTTTTTTGTTGATATGGCCGCAATTAATGATTCGTAGTGGCATTTTAGAATCGTATCAAAGGGATAAGATACAACAGTAACTTAATTGGTATTAATTACAAATTACCCTTTAGTAGACCATCGTTTTTATCCTCCTTCCTCGCTAACGATGGTCACTTACATTTTGTATCTACCCTATATTCTGCCAGAGAATTTATTCTCTAGGTAGTAGTACAAGTCTCTTCAAAATGGCTCAAACACTTTCCTAGCCCAAATTATCTCACTTTAGTTAAACGTCGGTATTTTATTTTTTGGCGGGATGAAAAGCTCGTACAAGATATGAGCTTGTGAATAGGGGCGATCGCTAGGTTGTAACTTCCGTGTACAGTTGTTACAATCACGTAATAAATCTATAAAATCATACCAAGCTAGTTATGGCGCTACCAAAAGCCAGCCATCTCTAGATATATCGTTTTCACACGATTTATCGAATTCAACAAAATTGAGAATGAAAACTTCACCAAAATAACTGTGGTTATATGAGTTCACAACAATTAGTCAGCAAACCCAGAGTTAATTCTGCGTTCAAGCAACTAATGTCCATGCATTGGGTGATGGCTGCTTGTTATTTAGTATTATTTACCACTGGTTCATTTATGGCGCGTCTTTCTCGTGAAACTTTGATGAGAAACGAGCTATATGACTTCCATAAAACAGTGGGAGTTTTAGTGATGGCTTTGTTAAGTTGGCGAATCTTAATTTTGTTACAGGTATGGTGGCGTAAATACACTAAAAAGCTACCCAAAAAGTTTACACCTGAATGGATTCAGAAGTTTTTCGTGCATACACTTCTGTACTTGTTCATGTTTATTGTACCCGTGACCGGCTTCTTTTTGTCCAATTCTTACAAAAGCAACAACGTTCACTTTTTTTGGTTAACTTTACCCGATTTATTTACCAAGAATCCAGATTTAGTGGATGTAGGTAGAAGTCTTCATTTTTGGTTAGCATATACATTTTTGGCTTTTATCATCCTGCATATTTTTCATCAATGGAAAGTAGTACGGGCATTGTGGCGACGTTTTCAAAATTTTTTGAAAACTAAAAACTTGGCTAGAAACAACTTGCGGGATAAATAAACAAAGTAAAGTTCTAGTGAGAAAAATTGAAGCTGTTTTGATGACAGCTTCAGCAAGAATTATGGTTTTTGTCGCTTGGATGGTGACAGGTAAGCTAAGCTAAAAAATATCCAGGACTTACGCAACTGGCACAGATATTTTTGGCGATGGCAGTCAAGAGTCAAGAGTCAAGGGTCAAAAATCAAGCTTTTTTGGACTATTGACTTTTGACTATTGACAACCCACAAAGAAAAAAATATGACAATGCGCGTAAGTCCTATGCTAATTTACCACTTGACTACCATGACTGCGGGGATCATCTTGGCTAGGTGCTGGTGCAACTGGGGCTGAAAATTTAGAAACTTGACCACTAGCTTGAGCATATGGTAAGGAGGAATTAGTAGCTAAAGCTTCTAAGTTGCTTGCCATAATTAGGCGGGGTTGATCGCCGATCGCTTGGGCTATGGTTTCCCCACTCTTAGATAAAAACACAAAATGGGGAATGCCATCGACTCGATATTTCAGCATCTCTGGCAGCCACTTGGTATTATCTACATTCAGCATGACAAAATTTACTTTGTCAGCGTATTGCTTTTCTAGTTCGGCGATATCTGGCGCCATTTTTTGGCAGACAGTACACCAGTCAGCATAAAATTCCACTATTGAAGGCTTGCCGTTGCTGATAGCTACTTCTAGGGGTGTGGATGACTCGCCTAACTGAGTCAGGGAAGCTATAGTTGTCTCACTTCGTAATCCCAAGATTAAGGCAACGCTGAGGGCGATCGCTACTATGGCAATTAAGAAATTTCTCATACGCGCCCCAAAGTTAGATTCTGGCTTGTCGGGAGAATTAACTGGTGAATCTGTACTCATAACTAAATTTATTAAAACTTATTAAGCAATCTCTTCTTTAGTTTAACTGACCACAGCCGCTGTCCTAGCTGATGTCATGTAGGCAAGATTCAGAATCAAGCCATCAATTGTTAGTATTTTTTTAACTCCCCACTCCCCACTCTTGCAAACCTGTGAAAAAACGAGTCACCCTCACCTTTCCCAAACGTGCCATTCAAATGCCAGTGACTTACCTGCTAGCAAAAGAATTTAACGTAGCCGCAAGTATTATCCGCGCCCAAGTTGCCCCAAATCAAATTGGCAAATTAGTTTTAGAACTATCAGGAGACATCGACGAGTTAGATGCAGCTATCGAGTGGATGCGATCGCGCAATATCAATGTCTCCTCTACTTTAGGCGAAATAGCCATTGATGAAGATGTGTGCGTCCACTGTGGCTTGTGTACTGGGGTTTGTCCCACCGAAGCCCTCACTCTGCATCCAGAGACATATAAACTGACATTTACGCGATCGCGTTGTATTGTCTGTGAACAATGTATTCCCACCTGTCCTGTACAGGCAATTTCTACCAATCTCTAACCCAGCCTGAACACATCAGCTAGCACACTACTATCATCCACCAGCCTAGCCTTTGCCGGAGAGTCATAAACAACCAACAGCGAAGGTTCCCCAATTACATCCTCAAATAAAGTCATGCCCTCAGCATGATCATCCCGATTTCCATAAGGAATTTCTTGTACAATCTCTGGATTGTTCAGCACATTTTCTGGCAAATTCACACCATTTTTTAAGCGATAAACTTGCACAGGGCCATCTAAATCCATTGTTGGCCCAGCTAAAATCAACAAATCTTCACCATACACAAGCAAATCCCGAATTCCCAACCCATTTAGCCAGATAAAATGCTTTTTATATCCTTTATTCTCTTCTCCAATTTTTCGCAGTTTCATCAGTCCTGGTTTAGAATCTTCCAATTCTATTTCTAGAATCATAGCCCAACCCCGGACAACAGGGCCACGTAAACCTAAAAAAATCGAATTTTGATAAATAGCTAACCCTTCAATATCAAAGCCATTATCTTTACCGGGAATCGCTGCTTTAATAAATGAACTCAAATGTGGATCATTCGCTAAAGCTTCCATTAGCAAGTTACCTTGATTTGTCAGTTCTAGTTTCGCAGCACTCAACTGGACATCTGGATTTTGAGGATTTGGACAAGACGAGAATAACTTGCCATTCACCAGGGGAATTCTTCCTAAAATGTAGCGATTAAGTTCTGTTTCAATTTTTGCTAGCTTTGTAATATTTTTCTTATCATTATTATCAGGCTTGGGTTTCTTGCGTTTGTAGCTATGAGAACCAACTAACCATAAATAATAATCAGCATAAGCCAGCCCTTCAATATCAATTTCTTCATCTTCTGGTGCAGGTAAATCAATAAATTCTGCTACCCGGAATTGTTGGTGAGCAGTAAATTTTTCGGGATCAACGAAAGAAAGACGTTCAATCGTTGACGTTTCATCTGACCCTAACCATAAATGGCTATCAGGAGTTATTAGCAAACCTGAAAGATGTTCTCTATGTTCTTTAAAGCGATCGCTAAACGTTAAGGCAACTTGATGGAGTAGATGCGAATTTGACATTTTAGTTCATTTCTCAAGTTTAAAAGTTGTTAATTATGCTATCTTAGTGTGTGATTTCATACTTGGCAATAGACAATCATCTAACAACCTAACCAAAATACAAATCTGCAAGGCTAATACACAATCTTAACCTATCATACCAATTCTATATTTTCATCAAAATATCAAGTGTCAATGGTAATAATAATACTTCTGCCTCAAGACTTATGTTATAAATAAATATCAAAAGATAGATGTTTTTTTTTAACTAATGTTATTATGCAATAACTTGAATAAGTAGTTTATTGCTATCAACTATGAAATTAGCTACAGAACCGACTGTAAAATCTTTAGGAGACTACGCTTACCAAGCGATTCAAAAACACTTTAAGAAAACCTTGAAGTGGGAAAAACCAGTTAAGAAAGATGAAGACCCGGAAGCGCTGCACCAAATGCGAGTAGGAATGCGTCGCCTACGCACAGCCACAACTAGGTTTGAAATTGCACTCAATTTGTCGAAGCCAGTCACCGATAAAAACATCGGTAAAATTGCCCGTCGTCTTGGTAATCTCCGAGACTTAGATGTCCTCAAAGAAACTTTAGAAACACTTTATCAACCACATTTACCTCGCAAAGAACAGGAATCTCTGCAAACAGCTTTTGATGCTTTAGCTAAACAACGTAAAGATGCTTTTTCTCATGTAGAAACAACATTAAAGAATGAACCTTACAAATCTTTAAAACACGCATTAGAAGATTGGTTAGAGAAACCCAGTTATAAACTCTTGGCATCTGTACCAATTCAGCAGGTACTACCAGATTTACTTTTACCTGAAGTCAGCCGTTTCTTGCTACATCCAGGTTGGCTAGTTGGCACGCAAATTGTAGATTCAGAGGTAATAGTTCCCAGCGACTGGAACGCACAAAAGCTAGAGCAACAATTGACAACTCAAGGCGAAACTATTCATAATTTGCGAAAACAAGCTAAACGCGTGCGTTACCAGATGGAGTTATTTACTGACTTATATGGTGAGTCTTACGCCGCTTATATTGCAGAAGTGAAAAGTATCCAAGACATTTTAGGTACTATGCAAGATAGCGTAGTTATGGCTGAGTGGCTTGTGGATGTATTCAAGTCAGAAATTCACACCAAATTACCAACACTTGCTACTTTATTAGCAGAAAATCGTTACAAATCTTGGCAGCAGTGGCAACCATTGCAGGAGAGATATTTAAAAGCTGAAAACAAGCATAGCTTCCATTTAACAATACTGCATCCTATTTAAAGGACTTGCAAAATATTGCGTTCTTCTTTGCGCCTTTGCGTCTTTGCGTGAGGCAAAAAAATCTGATTAATTCACCTAAAAATAGCTGCATAGTCAAGTTCAGATTAGCGGCGAGTAGATAAACTAATGGGAGCTTCCAGGGACAACACATAAACACTACTCTGGGGAATCTGCACAACACGAGTATTTTCTGGGGAGCGCAAACCGGAAATCAATCCTACAGCGCTTCCTAGCATTGCTCCTCTGTCAAACTGATCTGGATCGCCTTGGCTCAAAAAGCCCAATGTACTGCCGCCAATTCTGCCCCAAACAGAACCATTTTCCACAGCTTTGTCATTAGCTCGTTTATGAGTAATGGTAGTACCAGGAATGACTTGACTCGATGCTTGAATCGAGACAATTCGACCATTAATTACCAAAGACTGCGCCACAATTTTAGCACCTCCGTCTTTTGGTTTAATAACAATGGTTACAGGAGTATTTTCAGGCGCTATCGTGTTACCTTGAGCATCTTTAATCGGATTAGCCAAAGGAACTGTGAGGGGATAATCCTTTTTTTGCCCAACATCTACGGTAACGGGTGCAGGAAATAAGACGATAATCGCTGTATCTTGAGGAATGCTGATCTCTTCATTGACTGCTTGCGACTGGGGTTGCACGGTAGGTTGAGTAGTTACTGGTTGGGCATTAGCTGGCAGTACAACTGAACCCAACAAAGACATAGAACAGGCAAGACTCAACAACATTTGCGTTTTCATAACCATTTTTCCCTGTGATACAAGTGGTTTGTTCTGGGCTTGAATCCCTTCACTCCATCAATAGGTTTGTCGTTCTTGGTTTATGCACTTCCAAGGAATAAATTACTCAATAAACATCAATAGACCTCTTGCAAAAGTCCTTTAACACCCCACCCCCAGCCCCTCCCCGCGAGTTCGGGGAGGGGAGACTTTGACTTGCGTCAAAGGCGGGGTGGGGTTCTTTTTTTGATTTATGCAAGAAGTCTAAGAGCCTATTTATAAAGTAAATATTAAGTAGGGTGTGTTACGGCTATGCAAGGATTTCGGAGTTTGAGATAGTGAAGATTAGCCGTAACGCACCGAAAAAGATGGTGCGTTAAGCGTTGCTATAACGCACCCTACAATTTAAGGTTTACTTTATAAATCATCTCTAATGGAAAAAAGCTTTTTTTCAAAATGGCGTAGAAGGTTTAAAGCTAGCCTATAAAGGAAGTAAAGGTAAGTTGAGCAAACAACAGCGTTCCAAAATAATTGAGTGGCTATTAACAAAGGATAGGTTGATAAATTGTGAACGCTTTGCTCCAAATGCTCCACAAGAAAACCTCGTAGAAGATATCTGATTGCAATCAAAAAGGTTGATTCGAGAATTTTACTTTTTTTGTTATTATTCTTGCACTCCGTTTTTGTCTTTAAAATTACTTGTCACTCTCTACGTATTTTCTCACGAATGATTCATGATTGCTATATTATTTGAGTCTGGCTAAGTAAGTGGGCTTTTGATACTCAAAATCAAAATTTACTTAGTGTAAATAATTACAATTTGTGCAGTTTTTAATATAAATAAACTTTCATAAAATAAAATATTTTTCAGCCAAAAACGCTTTATTGCCTGTTTTATTTGATCATAGGATGCTTATTTGCGAGCCTTTACTTAACTTTATTTCATTTCTGCCAGAACAAGGTATGAGACAGTTAGTAAAAATATAGTTTTTTCTCTTTAAGAATATAAAAAAGTAGTTTTATTTATGCATAAGCGAAAATTATGCCTTATTTTGGTAATTTTCAATCTAGATTCGTCAAAATTTTGAGCTAGCTTTAAAAAAGCGGATAAAAATGTGAATATTTCAACAATACTCCAAAAAAGAATAGACATAATTACGGTATGTAGTGTCAAATATCAATACCTTGATCAATTGGAGAGGAATGGTATAAGCTAAACGCAGACAATACAAGCTTCTTTTTGCCTTATGGCAAAAAACCTAGCCAATAAAACCCTGTACGGTTTTTCTGGAAGACATTTGTACTGTCTTGTGTCACCTAGACGAGGGTTTTATATTTGACTTAATAGTCAAGCACATGCTTGTCTTGGTCTATATTGGCAAAAGTAAGACTACCTCTATTTTTGGTAAAGGTATTGAAATATGTAATCAGCTAATTTTGAAACAATGCAGTGTTTAACGTTATTCATAATACGTTTTTTCTTGCTAAGTTTACTTATACTATTTAAGTATTACTTTCAGGGCGAACGCATCATGTCAATAAGACTAGTCTATTCTCAATAGACTGAAAAATAATCTCATTAAACCCTGCTTATTGACAAAGATTTTAGCAATCGCTTTGAGCCTTGGAAAATAAATCAAGCCAGAAATACTGATTTTTTCGTTGGGTCTTAATCTTGGTCATGATCAAGAGTACTTTAGATGCGTTTGCCCTGGTATTACTTTGCCTCAAGCTTTATGAATTTGCATATCATTTATATTAAAACTTATGATAAATGGTCACTACATAATAGTGTTATTTTAGTATAACCTAGCAGATATAACTAAGTATTAATAAACAGATACAACCCTTGTCTAATAACTATTACAGCCTCTAACATAAATGGTTTATTTCACGAGTAGTCGTAATTAAATACATGGAAAATAGTAAAAATAACTTCATTTTTCATGCATAATGAAAGTAATCTTTAGTATTCCTGGTTATACATTTTTCTCTACATATAGCAGTCCTATTTGATTTGTCAAAAAAAAGTACATTTGTAGCTCCTTGTTTACTGTTCCCTGTCAAGAGTTACCTGTTCACTGACTCAACGAGTAATTTTCACAACTCATTTAAGACTGCTATATTTGCTTCTTGAGGAGATAAAGAAAGATAGATCGCCAGAGTATTAATCGAGCTAATAATAGGCTAGAACTCAGCTGCAAAGCAGATATTTGCACTTTCAGTTTCATGCATATTTTCACCAAATTTACCAAGCAAAGCTAATCCTGAAGCCTGCATCAGGGCATTAATTTTAACATTCTTTTGAGGTATATAACTTCATGAGTGACTACACCAGCCTTCAAAGTTCATCGGTTCTTGACCCATCAGTTAGTTCACCAAGTGCTATTCAATCCCCTCTAGAGATAACTGAACAGCCACAAATCACTAGTTTAATTGCTGCTAGCGAGAGCATATCCTCTCAAGGGAACGGCCTCTATGCTGAGTATTACGACAACAAAGACTTCACCAACCTGAAGCTAACTCGCACAGACAGCACAGTTAACTATAACTGGGGTTCAGGTTCTCCTGGCGCATCGATAGGTGCCGATACTTTTTCTGTGCGTTGGACAGGTCAAGTAGAAGCCCTGTACAGCGAGGCTTATAACTTCTACACCACTACCGATGATGGTGTGCGCCTGTGGGTAGATGATAAGCAAATTATCAATAGCTTTGTCAATCAATCTGCTAAAGAAATCAGTGGCACAATCGCATTGGTAGCAGGTCAAAAATACGATATCAAGCTAGAGTACTACGAAAATACTGGCCAGGCTGTTGCTAAACTTGCTTGGTCAAGTTCTTCTCAAACCAAAGAAATCATTCCCCAGTCTCAACTGTATAGTGATACCGATTTCACTGCTCCCAGTACTACAGTCAGTGCTGCAAATCTAACTACAAGTGCTGGAAATAGCTATAATTTCACGGTTACATATAGTGATGTGACAGCCGTTGATGTTACCAGTTTGGATAGTAATGATATAGTTGTGACCGGGCCAAATGGGTTCAGTCAGTCAGCAACATTTGTCAGTGTAGACAGCAACAGCAATAGTAGTAAGCGCACCGCCACATACAGTATTAATTCTCCGGGAGGGGGAAGTTGGAGTAACGCCAACAATGGCATTTATACCATCGCGCTGCAACCTAATCAAGTCAAAGACACTAGAGGCAATTCTGCTACTGCTGCTGCTGACATAGGCAGTTTCCAGGTAAATATACCAGCTATAGGAACAGGTACGGGACTAAAAGGAGAGTATTACGACAACATAGACTTCACCAACCTGAAGCTAACTCGGACAGATAGCACAGTTAACTTTAACTGGAGTACGGGTTCTCCTGACACATCCATAGGTGCCGATACTTTTTCTGTACGTTGGACAGGTCAAGTACAAGCAAACTACAGCGAGACTTACAACTTCTACACCACCACTGATGATGGTGTGCGACTGTGGGTAGATGGTAAGCAAATCATCAATAACTTTGTCAATCAACCTGCCAAAGAAGTCAGCGGCACAATCGCATTGGTAGCAGGTCAAAAGTACGATATCAAGCTAGAGTACTACGAAAATACTGGCAATGCTGTTGCCAAACTTGGTTGGTCAAGTGCCTCTCAAGCAAAGCAATTCATTCCCCAGTCCCAACTGTATTTACCAGTCCTTGCACCTAGTATCACCTTGGGTTCATCTGTCACGACTGTGAAGGAATCTGCTGGTAATGTGATTATCAATGTGGTGCGGAGTGGTGAAGATTTAAGTGGCAAGTCTTCAGTTCGGTATGCCACCACATCTGTGAGTGCTACACCAGGGAATGACTACGGCACGAAAGACATTACGACTGAAGTCACTGGGACGCTTACATTTGAAGCGGGAGAAACCAATAAAGAGATTTCCATTCCGATATTGAATGATTCAGTAGCAGAATCAGATGAAACTTTGACTTTCGTCATCGATCAAGTGGAGGGAGCGGATTTAGGTGTACAGAGAACTCTGACAGTTACAATTGAAGATGACGATCGCACCGATTTAGACTTTACTCAACCAGAAGTGAACGAGAATATCGGTACCGTTCAGGTGACAGTCACACGAAACCAGACTGGAACAGCTGCTAGTGTGGACTACACAACCGTGGATGATACTGCTACATCTGGTTTAGATTACACAGCTGTATCTGGAACCTTGAACTTTGCAGTGGGAGAAAGCAGTAAAACAATTAGCATCTTCATTCAAGATGACACTCTTAGCGAATCGAATGAAAAGTTTAGTTTGAAGTTCAGTAACGCCATCGGGGTGGGACTGGCGCAAGATACAGCTGTGATTTCTATCATTGATAATGATTTGGTTAGTTTTAAAACAGAGACTGTGGCTTCTGGGCTGAGTCAACCTACAGCTTTTGACTGGACATCTGATGGTAAGCGCATGTTCATTGCCCAGAAAAATGGCGTAGTACGAGTCGTGGATAATGGCACTTTACTAACAACGCCATTTGTAGATATTTCTGGGCTAGTAAATAATGTACGCGATCGCGGTTTGTTAGGTATTGCCGTACATCCAGATTTTGGTAAGGCTACAAACCCCCAAAACTATATTTACCTCTTGTACACTTACGACCCACCAGAAACCAACACCAGCAACCCCAGCAATAATAGCAGTAGTACCTTAGACGATCCCGATAAGTCTGGTAATCGTGGCGCACAATTATTAAGGGTGGAAGCTGACCCCAGTACCAACTACACTACTGCCAAAGCTGGTACACAAGTGGTTCTGCTAGGCAAAAACACTACTTGGCAGTATATTGTTCGCCCCGATGACGATAGCACAAATGTTTCAAAGAACTTTGCACCATCAGGAATTCTGAACAAAAATACTGGACAGCTGTTTACCAGCCTGCAAGATTATCTCAGCAATCTCGACAACGCCGTCAACGTCGAAGATTTCATCGCCACCGATAGCCAATCTCACTCAATTGGAAGTTTGCAATTCGGTACTGATGGTTCGTTGTTTGTTAGCGTAGGTGATGGTACTTCCTATAACAGCGTAGACCCTCGCGCAATTCGCGTTCTAGATACTAAGAATTTGTCCGGCAAGATTTTGCGAATTGACCCCATAACTGGTGAAGGCTTGTCTGATAACCCATTCTACGATTCTAGTAACCCCAACAGCAATGCTTCTAAAGTTTGGAACTACGGTCTGCGTAACCCCTTCCGCTTCACCATAAATCAAACAAACAACACCCCTTACATAGGTGATGTCGGCTGGACACGTTGGGAAGAAATCAACGTTGGCACAAAAGGAGCTAACTTTGGTTGGCCAGGTTATGAAGGTGGCACTGATGAAGACGGCAATCCTGTCAGCGTCAAAAATACAAATTACGCTTCCTACTCAGCTATAGCCTCAAGACTACAAGCCTTATATGACAGCGGCACTGCCACAGCACCAACTTACGCTTACAAACATTACACTGAAAATGGAAACAGTTCTGATGCGATCATTGCAGGTGATTTTTACACCGGCTCTACTTTCCCCTCTATCTACCAAAATTCCTTGTTTATCGCTAATGTGAGTAAAGGAACTATCGATACTTTGACATTCGATAGTGATGGCAAAGTAATCTCAGTTAACCGATTTGCTTCTGATGTCGGGACACCTGTGCAAATCAGTACTGGCCTAGATGGCAATCTGTACTATGCAGACTTGTATGGAGGGAAAATCGTCAGATATACACCCGCTTAGAGAAGAGGGTAGGGGGGATGGGGTGATGGGTAATGGGTAATGGGTAATGGGTAATGGGTAATGGGTAATGGGTAATGGGTAATGGGTAATGGGTAATGGGTAATGGGTAATGGGTAATGGGTGATGGGTAATGGGTAATGGGTGAGATGTGATGACTAATAGTAAAATCCAATTACCAATTCCCCTCAAACGGACATGATATAATACCATTTCACTCAATTAGTGATACAAATCTAAAGCACCCCTGCTCCCCTGCTACCCTGCTCCCCTGCACTGAGTCAAGAAAGCTTAGTCAGAAATCCTAATAACTTTTTAGTACGCGCTGTCAGCAGTGTGCGACGATAAGCATCTGCTGCCTTTTTAATGCCCTCGGCTTGAGTCGGATAAGGATGAATGACGCTGCTTAATTTGTTTAAACCAATCTTATTCACAATTGCCGTTGTCACTTGGGAAATCATCTCGCCTGCATGACTGGCGACAATAGTCGCACCCAAAATTTCATCAGACCCCTTTTTGTGGAGAATTTTCACAAATCCTGATTCTTGATTGTCAGCGATCGCTCGGTCTACACTACTCAAAGGAATTGCGATCGTCGCTACATCAATGCCTAACTTCTGTGCTTGGTGTTCGTAGATCCCCACATGGGCAATTTCCGGGTCAGTATACGTTACCCACGGCATTACCAGACTACTGAGTCGGGAGCGTCCTAAGCCAAAGGGAGAAAACAGTGTATTCTTAATCACAATCCTGGCTGCTGCATCCGCTGCATGGGTAAACTTCCAGTCCATGCAAATATCGCCAGCTGCATAAATCTGAGGATTCGTAGTTTGCAGGTAATCATTCACTTTCACACCTTGGCGCTTGTCATATTCCACCCCCACTGCTTCTAAATTCAAACCCTCCACATTCGGGGCACGTCCTGCGCCTACTAAAATTTCATCTACAGTCACAGAATCTCGATGTCCCTGAGAAGAAAAATAAAGCCGCTTGCCGTCGGTGACAGTTGCGACCTCTTCTAATTGGCAATTCAGTACTAAGCGAATTCCTTCATTAATCAAGATTTTTTGCACAATTTCGGCAGCGTCAGCATCTTCTTTATTCAGGATGTGAGAACCACTATGAAAAAGTACTACCTCACTACCCAAACGCCGGAAAGCTTGCGCCAATTCGCAACCGATAGGGCCACCGCCAATTACCGCTAACCGTTCCGGTCGTTGAATTAGAGAAAAAACCGTTTCATTAGTCAGATAGCCCGCTGTTTCAATTCCTGGAATCGAGGGTTGTGCAGCTCTAGCACCTGTGGCAATTACAGCTTTTTTAAACTTGAGAATCTTACCGCCAACTTCCACAGTATTTTTACTCGCAAACCGACCGCTACCCAAGAATACATCCACACCCAGCGCTCGAAAGCGCTCAGCCGAGTCATGATGGCTAATACCAGCCCTTACCTGCCGCATCCTTGCCATAACTGCGGCAAAATCAACATCAACATGTGTAGGAATGTTAATTCCTAAATCTTTGGCATCCCAAATTTCCCCAACCACACGAGCAGACCGAATAATAGTTTTAGATGGTACGCAACCAACATTCAAGCAATCTCCTCCCATGAGATGCTTTTCAATCAATGCCACCTTCAAACCTAAATCTAAACCCGCTGCACCCGCCGCCACCACTAAACCTGCTGTCCCAGCACCAATGACAACCAAGTCGTAAATATCAGCAGGTTGAGGATTAACCCAATTTGGTGGATGAACGTAGGACACCAACTTTTGATTATACTCATCCACTGGGCGAACAATAATTCTTTCTAATTCTGAATTGGACATCTGAAGTATAAAGTATAAAATTTACAGTTTCGTTTTTATCTATCCTGATTGGGAATATTTATTTTAATTTGTCCATTTGATAATTTACAGATACTCTAGTTGAAATTTTAATTATTGATTACCTCTTCTTCTAAAGCTTTCCTGGCAATACGAGTTACATAAATAGTAACGCCAACTGTTGCCAGAAAACCCAAAATCCGAATTGCCCATTGCACAGTGGGGTTAGTGGGTTGAGCCTCAGTTCCAATCATTGCTAAATTACTAGCTAAAGAACCAAGATAAACGTACATGATTGTTCCTGGAATCATACCCACAGAACCGATAAAGTAATCCTTGAGAGAAACCCCCGTAATTCCAAAGGCATAGTTTAACAAATTGAAAGGAAAAATCGGAGAAAGTCGAGTTAACAGAACAATTTTTAATCCTTCTCTACCAACTGCTCGGTCAATAGCAGCAAAATTTTTGTTATCTATAATTTTACGGGCAACCCAACCTCTAGCTAAATAACGTCCCACAAGAAACGCAGCAGTAGCACCTAAAGTTGCACCCACAAAAACGTAGAGAGAACCCCACACTACCCCAAAGACAAAACCAGCACCTAAAGTCAAAATAGAGCCTGGGAAGAAAGCAACGGTAGCAGTAATGTAAAGTGCAATAAAAGCAATAGCTCCCACCGTACCAAGGCTATCAATCCACTGCAAAGCGTTCAGTAAAATTGCTTGAGGATTGAAAGAATTGGTTTTCACTGATTCTTGTGCCCAAGCATTGTTTGTGTTTAAAAATAGAGCGATCGCCAAATTCAGCAATATTAACACAGCCAGTTGGAAAAACTTCTGTAGTTTGGTGATATCAAATAGATTAGCTCTCAGCTGTTTTTTCATAACTGCAATTAAAAACAATCTAAATTTCAACTTAAATTTTCTGACATCAAGTATAAAAAATCAAAAACTCGTCCTTGTTATACTTCATTATCTATACTTCCTTTGAGAGCTTTCTGAGCAACTTTTGTGATATATACTGTGACTGCAACAGTAGCAATTAATCCAACTCCCTGCATCACCCACTGCCAAATTTGAGCTTCTGAACTACTTGGTTGATTGGGTGTGTTAATCATGGCAAGATTACCAGCTAAGGAACCGATGTAAACGTACATCACAGTACCGGGAATGATACCCAAGGAACCTAATATATAGTCTTTGAGAGAAACCTGTGTCACTCCAAAAGCATAATTTAATAAGTTAAAGGGAAAAATGGGGCTAAGGCGAGTCAACAGCACAATTTTCCATCCCTCTTTGGCAACTGCTACATTAATGGCTTTAAATTTAGGATGTTTATCAATCTGACAAGAAACCCAATCTCGTGACAGGTAACGTCCGATGAGAAAAGCCAAAGTTGCTCCGATCATTGCAGCAATTAATACATAAATTGAACCCCAAAATACGCCAAACAGGCAACCTCCTTTGAGTGTTAAAACAGAACCTGGTATGAAGAGTAATGTTGCTAAATTATAAATGACCATGTAGACAATGGGCCCTAAAGTACCAAGACTCTCAACCCAAATCACTGATTTTTGCAAAAGTTCCTGAAGGTGGAAGTGTTTAGCAAGAATTATCAGGGTGGCTATTATTAAAGTTAATAGCAATAGTTTGAGTTGACTATTTAATGGAGGCAGCTGTTTTAAAACCATTGTATTATTCTAATTCATAGTTGATAATTAAGACACACTCTAACAAGGCCTAATATAGACGGTTTTCACAATAATACATCGAAACCCAATTTGGTATAACCTGTCCCAATTTGTGAGACATTTTGTTATATTCCCTTAATTACCTCCAAAAATTCATGCAAAATAGGAGATGAGTCTTCTTCTCCTTTGCGCCAAAAAGCTGCAAGTTTGCGGTTGAGATTTGCGCCTTGGATATTGCGATAAACTACACCTGCTCGATGCAAATTTTGAACACTACTACTCAACAGTGCTACACCAATTCCACCCGCAATTAAGCTGAGAACTGTAATCATCCAAGTTGCTTCTTGAGCCACTTTGGGCTGAAATCCAGCCTCTTTACAGAGACGAATCGTCATCATATGCAGGGAAGGAGCGTTTTGGAATGAAGGTAAAATAAATAATTCATTGTTTAACGCTTCTAGAGGAATTTGTGATTGGGAGGCGAGGGGATGGTTTTCTGGTAACCCAATCAACAATAAATCTTCTTGGATGGGCAAAAAACATAAGTTTGCATCCTGTTCATAAGGATTGGGCAAATGTTCAAATCCCACATCAAGTTGATAATTCCGCATTTGCTCAATTTCTTCATTCATTGTGAGTTCACGGAGTTCAAGTTGCACCTTGGGGAATCGTTGGCGAAAGTTTTGCAGAATATCAGGTAACAGACTGTTGCAAATCCCACTATTTACCCCCACAATCAACCGCCCAATTTCCCCCCGACTAGCTTGTTGTGCAGCGTCAATAGCCCGTTCAATGTGATTGAGGGCCAGCAAAACTTCTTTTAAAAACTCTTTTCCCGCAGGTGTCAGTGTCAGCGGACGTGTCTTACGATTAAATAATTCAACGGTTTTGAGTACTTTTTTAGAAGTATGTGCTTTTTTTGAGGTATGTGCTTTTTCAGGGGCGAGTGCTTCTTCCAGCGCCCGAATTCTTTGGCTAAGGGGAGGTTGTTCAATTTCTAAATGTTCAGCCGCCCTGCTAAAGTTGTTTCCGGCTTCAACGATCGCCACAAAATAACATATCTGTCTTAGCTCAAAGTTGCTGAGATAGCGTATATCCACGGCTTGAGAAAATACTATACTGTTGGCGATATCTTATATTAAATAAATTAGCATTGCAAATATATTATTTTTCTCATAGTGTAATAAACAACATCCGTTCATTCCCAATTATGTAGCGCTTCAGCCGCTCAGGGAGAATCTATTGCAACTATGAATAAAATTAAACGGCTTGTAATTGTTGGTGGAACCCACGGAAATGAACTTACAGGTATTTATCTGGTGAAAAAATTTCAGCGATCGCCCCAGTTAATCCAGCGAGGTAGCTTTGAAACTTGCACTTTGTTAGCCAATCCCAAAGCATATGAAATAGGCAAACGATATGTAGATACCGATTTGAATCGCTGTTTTCAACGTCAAGATTTGCACAATCCGAATCTATGGAGTTATGAAGCACAACGAGCCAAAGTAATTTACCAAACTTATGGAAGTAAAGGTACTTTAGAGGCAAATTTAATTATCGATTTACACAGTTCAACCTCTAACATGGGATTAACAATTATTCTGGCACGTAAGCTTCCATATAACCTACAGCTGGCTGCTTATCTCACATCTGTAAATCCCAACGTCAAAATACTTTATTCAGAACCCAAAACTCCAGAAAATCCTTATTTGGACTCATTTTGTGAATTTGGTTGCAGTATCGAAGTTGGTGCTGTTGCTCAGGGAACATTGAATGCTACTTTATTTCAGCAAACGGAAGAACTTCTTTACGCAATTCTGGATTATGTGGAAGCCTACAACCAAGGCTCACCATTGAAAGTAAAAGATACACTCAGCGTTTATCAAAGCATTCGCACGATAGATTATCCCAGGAATGAAACTGGAGGAATTCAAGCAATGATTCATCCGAGATTGCAATTTCAAGATTATCAGGCGCTGCATCCAGGAGAACCGATATTCTTGACATTTGATGGTGAGGAAATTGTTTATGAAGGTGACGCAGTTGTGTATCCAGTTTTCATAAATGAAGCAGCTTATTATGAAAAAGGTGTTGCAATGTCTATTACTCAGCCTATCCAACTAGCTACTATTTAGTGTTACTCAATTTTAGATTTGGGATTTTATACCGTTTCAAAAAATGTTTGCAACACATCACCCCACCCCATTCGGCCATCCTCCCCTTACCAAGGGGAGGGTTGGGGAGTATTTTTGTTCATGTTTTGCATTTTTTTTAAATTGGTTAGGACTTACGCGCCTTGTCATATATTTTTGACAAAAATCGTCCAAAGTCAAGAGTCAAAAGTCCAAAAACCTTGACTTTTTACCCTTGACTATTGACTCAGTACTGCCATCGCAGAAAATATGTGTGCCAGTTGCGTAAGTCCTGAATTTTCCTTGAACTGCTCAATAACACTATTACTTTTTGCTTATTTACTTCAACTCATTTAATTTCTTAACCAGCAATAGAATTAGTTTGCCAATTGGGAAATAAACAGATGATACTAACAAGTTCGTTGTTGGGATTGCAATCTGGTGGAAAAACAAAAAGTTCTTTTCCCTGTTGCTGTGCCTTATGGTGAAGCGCGATCGCTTCCTTCAAGGTATAAAACATAATCGGAATCCATCTGCCACTGTAAAAATACACAACAACTCGACGGTTTGTGTACTCCTCCATCGGCAATGGATTTCGCAAAGTTGAAATCATGCCGAATAACACTCCTGATGTAATAGATTAATTGAAAAATTTATTAAACTTTATTATTTATCATCTTAGCGGCCTTAAAACTTCTTAACTTCTGGCTGAAGATAGATAAGCATATATACTTAAGATTTTTTTTAGATTTCTGGTGATTCAGCTGGCGTTGCTCTGAGAGGATGTTTGATAAGTCGTTTTGAGTACTCTCTTCATCGCTTTTGGGGAGTAGGGAATAGGCAATGGGGAGTAGTGAGAAATGAAAATATAGGGTTTTTAGCTTTGTGACAACGCTAATTTTACTTCGATTCTACTTAAAATCCCAATTATTGATACTTTTTAAACAACATCTTATACTATTGAGATATTTGAAGTTTCTGGAATTATGCTCAGGCAGGTTGAAGTTATCAACTGAAGTTAACAATGAATTTATATGCGCTTACCTATTGCAATTAGTGCCATTTTCATGGCATCCCTGAGTTGGAACACACCAGTAATGTCTCAACCTTCTATACAAGTAGCACAATCACCTGCGATCGCTAGCTCAAATTTGAAGAAACTAACAATTAATCGGCGATTGTGGGATAAACAACAAATCTCTAACTATCGCTATACATTCACCAGAAGTTGCTTTTGTGTACCCAAAAGCACAGAACCAGTAGTTATTGAAGTACGTAACGGTGTTAAAACTTCCATCACTTCTGTAGAGACTGGTCAACCAGTAGATCCAAAATTATTCCAAAGTTACAATACAATCCCTAAGCTCTTTGATATTATCAGGAGTGCCATCGCCCGTAAAGCAGCTAACTTAACTGTAAAATACGATCCTAAATTCGGCTATCCAACTCAAATTAATATCGATTACAATAGTCAAATAGCTGATGATGAATTATTCCTCACAATTGAAAATCTGCAAAAAACTGATTAATTACAGGATGATGTTAATTTCTAGTAAAAAAATCAAATAAATTTGATTTTTCAACTCAAAAGTCTCCTAGATAGATGTTTGAACGATCGCGAACGAGTTGATAATAAATTGCCAGCAGGTTGCACCAACTACGGTTAACGTTATCACCTCTAAACAAAACCAGCGTTCCCGCAGCAGCCCGGCTAGTGCGTGTAAACCCCATACTTCGCTCTTGATGATGACCAATAGCGATCGCCCCCATTTTACTATCTCGCATCGCTTCTAAAGCTGGCTGTCGAAATTGTCCGGTGACATAAACATCACTACCACGGGCTGCTGCTTCACGTACTAACAAATCTGTCATCGCACCAACAACAGCGATGCGTTTGACATCAGTTTTAGCTGCTAAATATATTTGCTCTTGTCCGCCAAAAATTTGAGTTACACAACTGCATAAATCGGTAAAACTTTGAGTGGGAATCTCTCCTAACATCCCAATTGCTCTATTATCTTTTTCTCCCAATACTTCTAAACTATACATATTTAATACCTGAGCCAAGCGAAAATTAAAACCTATTGTTAAGCATTCATCAAATGGGAGATGATAAGAAATTACCCCAATATCGGGCGGGATTTGTCCAGCTTTTAGTTTCCACGGTCGATGTAAGAACAGCGCATCTAAACCTTGGCCCCTTACCCATTCTTGCAACTGCATCCCTGGTTCAAGTGCTAACCCCAAACGTCTTACAGGTCGTAGTGAAGGTAAATACACGCCTCCTCTTTCACTTGCCGCAAATAGCTCAACAGCAAACACGCCATTGAGGAATTCTACTATATCTTCTATAACAATTGAATTGCATTCAGATGTCATTGTTAAAGCTTTTGCTGCTAAGGATTCATCTATTTACAGGACTTACCCATAGACTACGATTTTACGTCCGGAGCGAGCTTAGCGAAGTAATCGCAAAAGCTTAGTTTTTCGTTACGAGTGCATAAGTCCTAACTTACAAAAAAAATTTGGAAACAGGGTGCATAAACCAATCAAGGTCTACCTATTGAGTAAGTGAAGGGGTTGAAACCCAAAATACACACGAACACTGAAATTTTAGGAGCATGACTATGAAATTCCGCCACTTAACAGGTTCTTTGCTAACAGCTACCGCACTATTGACCTCTACATTACCAGCTTTCGCTGGGCCGTTTGATGCCAAACCTGTGGGTATCTTTAATCACGTTCCTCTCAACCCCGGAGCATCTGTAGGTAATGGCACTTCCAGCACTCCCGCCAGCACACCCAGCAATTCAGTTGGAAATTCTGAAATTCAAGGATTAGGCGACCACCAGGGTTGGGTTGATCCGAAAACTTTAGCAAATAACCCCCGCGCTTTGTGTAGCGATGTTGGTTTAGGCAACAATACCAGTAACAGTTCTAGCAAATTTGCCCTAGCAACTTCTAGCAGCAATCGTTCTAGTTCTTCCCGCAGTCACAAGGATGGCGGTGGCGGTGGTGTCAGCTTCTTAGGTATTGGTGTCAGTGGTAGTGGTTCCAGCCAAGGAAGCCAAAATAATAGTGATTCTAAGGATCAAAGTAGCAACCGCACCGAAGAAAAGACTAATAGTTCCTCAACAGTAGTTCAAGGCAAGAATTGTGATGCTTTTGTGAACGCCGCCGCAGCCAGAGACATGAACTACCAAGATAACCTCACCCGCCGCTATGAAATCAAAACTGGTCGTCGGGGACAACAGGTCAATCAACTACTAGAAGATAAATAATTGTTTGATGATTGATGGCTGATGACTGTTGTTATTCCCCGGCTTCCCTGCTCCCTCCGCCCCATCCTCTTGTGTTTTGAGTAATTAATTTTGAATTATTGAGACGCCGGGGTCAGCGCCCTGGCTATTACTTTATCTACTATTAGGAGAAACTTATGAACAGCAAGCTAGGTGGGGGGATGATTGCTCTTGGTACAATGCTCTTGCTATCTGTCACATCTAATGCAAGCGCCCAAACCCCATATCGTACAATTGATGACTCACGAATCCTACCCTATCTGCTGGATAATTCCAATGACAACTCATTGGTGAGAGTGCATTGTGTATCTAAGGATCACAAGCAAGTTAATAGAAAACGGCGTATCATTAGAGATCATCTCTTAAGACCCAATGTTGGGGGGAATGAGAATGACACTGTAACCATTGAAATACACGGCAGTTGTCAAAATGTGAGAATTCGCGTGCAAGAAGACTCAGACTTTGCAGATTACCCAGCCTACAATCCCCATTTAGATGACAATCATGCCGCCTTTGACAATTCTTCTTGGCTAACCCGTGAAGGTTCAGGATGGTATTGGCTGCTGCGTCATCGTTGAACAAAGGCAGTTCTTGAGCAGGGGAGCAGGGGAGCAGGGGGGCAGGGGGGCAGGGGGGCAGGGGGGCAGGGGGGCAGGGGTGATGGGGAGAAATAACTAATAACAATGCCCTATGCCCTATGCCTTATGCCCAATTCCCAATTCCCCATGCCCAATACTTCGGCTTACCTCGACTTCGCCCTTACCTCGGCTTCGCCCTTACCTCGGCTTCGCTCGGCACAAGTCGGCTACGCTCAGGACAAGCTCAGTACAAGTCGCTCAGTACAAGTTCCCAATTCCCCATTATATTGATTATGGTTGATAATGATTATCTATATGGTGAGACAAGAGGCACTTAGAGTATGGTAGCTGACGTAATCACAAATTCAGTTCCCGTTACTGTTCTGACAGGCTATTTGGGAGCGGGTAAAACGACTCTACTCAATCACATCCTCACCTACGAACATGGCAAAAAAGTTGCTGTGATTGTTAATGAATTTGGGGAAGTGGGTATTGATAACCAATTGATTATTGATGCAGATGAAGAAATATTTGAGATGAACAATGGCTGCATCTGCTGTACAGTGCGTGGTGATTTAATTCGGATCATCGGCAATTTGATGAAGCGGCGTGATAAATTTGACCATTTAGTAATTGAAACTACTGGGTTAGCTGATCCTGCACCAGTAATTCAGACATTCTTTGTTGATGAAGATTTACAAGGACAACTATCTCTAGATGCAGTGATCACAGTGGTAGATGCCAAGCATATTTGGCAGCATTGGGATGCAGATGAAGCACAAGAACAGATTGCTTTTGCTGATGTAATTTTACTTAATAAAACTGATTTAGTAGCACCAGAAGAGTTAGATGAATTAGAAAAACGGATTCGGGCGATGAATGCTATGGCTAAAATCTACCGTACCCGCAACTCGGAATTAGAAATGGATGCCCTTTTGGGTGTGAAAGCTTTTGATTTAGACCGCGCATTAGAAATTGATCCAAATTTCTTAGGTGAAGATGCCCACGAACATGATGAAAGCGTCTTTTCTGTGGCTTTAGTAGAAGCTGGCGCAGTCGATGGGCAAAAATTAAACGCTTGGCTTTCTGAGTTGCTGCGTATCCAAGGCCCAGATATCTTTCGGATGAAAGGCATTTTAAATATTGCTGGAGAAGATAATAGATTTGTGTTCCAAGGCGTGCATATGATATTTGATGGCAGACCCGATCGCCCTTGGAAACCGAATGAAACCCCTAAAAACGAACTAGTCTTTATCGGCCGCAATCTTGACGAAGCCCAACTCAAACAAGATTTTCTCGCCTGTCTAGCATAAAAGGGGATTGGGTACTGGGTACTGGGGATTAGGGATTAGGTACTGGGGAACTCGGGGCCCCCACGACCAAAGGGAGTGGGGATTACGGGCAATGGGGATTAGGTATTAAGTATTAGAAAGAAAAACGCTCTTTGATGAAGTAAATTCCTTCCCAGTCCCCAGTCCCTAGTCCCTAGTCCCCAGTCCCTAGTCCCCAGTCCCCAGTCCCCATTCCCCATTCCCTCTACACAGACATGAACACCACAACCAGCAAATCCAAGGAATTTGAAGAACACTACTCGGCGACGCTTTCAGATTATGTGACAGCGCTTGCATGGTCGCCACAAGGTAAAACTCTAGCAGCAACTACCGCAGCTGGTGAAGTAGTGCTGTGGAATAATGGTGAACTAACAACTTTACAAACTGCTAATGGTAAGTCAGTTGACTGCCTTGCTTTTTCCTCCGATGGAAAATTTTTAGCCGTTGGCGGACAGGATGGACAGGTAAAAATCTGGCAGAATACTGAATTAATTGCCACTTTGGAAAATGCACCAGCATGGGTAGACAAGCTGGCTTGGAGTCACACTAGTAATCAATTAGCTTTTAGTTTGGGACGTTACGTGCAAGTCTGGAATGCAGATAGTCGTGAGATTGTCGTCACCCTCAACTTTGACAACTCGTCCGTATTGAGTATTGATTGGCGTAGCGATGGACAATACCTAGCTATTGGTGGTTACAAGGGAATCAAGATTTGGCACAGTCAAAACTGGGATGAGGAACCATATGTTTTAGAAATGTCAACTGTCAGTGTCGCTATGGCTTGGTCGCCAGATGGCAAATTCTTGGCTTCTGGTAACATGGATCGCAGCGTCAGCGTTTTGGAATGGAACAACCCCGACCCTTGGGTCATGCGGGGCTTTCCTGGTAAGATTCGTCAATTGGCATGGTCAGAAGCTACCACAAATCTAGGTGCGCCACTACTGGCATCTTCCAGCGTTGAAGGTATTGTAGTTTGGGAAAAGTTGGAAGATGATTCTTTAGGTTGGGAAGCGCGAGTTTTAACTAATCATGTGGATGTGATCACTGCGATCGCTTTTGCACCAAAAAGCTTCCTTCTCGCTTCCACCGCTGCTGATGGCTGGTTGTGTTTATGGAATAAAGCCAAGCAAGTATCTCAAATTATCACAGGTGTTTCAGCAGGGTTTTCTAGCCTAGCTTGGCATCCTCAAGGTAAGTTACTGGCCGCAGGCGGCGAAAAAGGCGAATTATTTATTTGGTCAAAAGCTTCACGGGGTCAAGGATTTGGACAAAGTTAAGCAATATTACTTGCATGTCCTGTATTTCTTGCATCTATGTTGATGCTAGCTAATCCCGCAAAAGCATTAACAGTAAAATCTGCACCTGCTATACAAAAGATGACGGTAGTATCCACATATCAATTTGCTGAATTGGCAACACCAAAATTGGCTCAAACATCGAACTCAATCGTAGAGCAACTTGGTTGTAATTGCGGTAATTGTCTTTCGGATAAGTTACAAATCTTACAAACTAAGTTGCCGTCTGTCGGCTTGTAATAAAGTTAGAAGTTATAAATATTCTAGAGGCACAGCATGGCTGTGCCTTTAATAATTTTAAAAGTTTCAGAGTACGGAGTGCAAAGTTAAAATATTCAGTTAGCAGTCAACAATTGCGCCAAAAATTCACCAATTTGCCGTCAAAACAATTAAATGCTCACAATTTACGAAACCACCGCTACAATTGCTTTAGATTCACGACTTGATTTGCGAAATTGACCCGTATGAGTACGTCCCATCACTACATTCCACACCTTAACCCGATAATCTTGGCCAATTTGCGACCTTTAGCATAATTCCTGCTTCCGCCAACGTGGATTTGCACTACACCACTTATATCAAGTTCGGCTAATTACTTACGATCTAGTCGGTTTGCTTGGTAATAGGTAATGGGTAATGGGTAATAGGTAATACTCAAAACCAATTACCAATTACCAATTACCAATTCCCAATTACCGACCTCCACAGATATCATAAGTGTTTAAACGGACATGATATTACCGGAAGCACTACAAGGCTGACAAATAAAAAATATCTCATCGTAATTGTTAATTGCTGACAGTCATCAGTAGTTTTGAAACTCTAGCATTTCGCTAATTATTTAGTGATAATTATTATCATTTTATCCATCTAGCAGGAATTAAGGATGTCAAAAAAAATACCGTTAAATCATTCCTTACGAGCTAGCCTTGTTGCTTTGACCATTGGATTTGTTGGGTGCGGAAATCAAGCAGCAAGCACATCTTTTACTCAGTCCGCCAGCATCAACGAAAATTTGCCCAAAGTCGTAGCAACTACAAGTGTACTGTGTGACTTAATCAAACAGGTTGCTGAAAATACAGTAAACCTCACCTGCTTGATTTCTCCAGGTCAAGACCCCCATGTCTATCAACCAAAACCAGAAGACCGCAAAGCTATTGAGCAAGCTAAGTTGATTCTCTACAATGGCTACAATTTGGAACCAAAATTGATCAAAATAATTAAAACAACTCAAAACTCTGCAACCAAAATCGCTGTTGGTCAACTTGCGGTTCCCAAGCCACAGCAATTTCGAGAAAATGGCCGCAGAGTCACAGACCCTCATCTTTGGCACAATGCCAAGAATACTATCAGTATGGTGGAGGTAATTAGCAGCAACCTGAAGAAATTAGAACCTAGCAATGCGGCAACTTATAGTGATAATGCAAGCCAAATCAAAAATCAACTAATCCAGATGGATAGTTGGATAAAGTCAAGAATTGCCAGCATTCCTACCCAAAAACGCAAATTAGTAACAACCCATAATGCACTGGGTTATTATGCCAAAGCATACGGTCTTTCCTTGACAGGTGCATTGGCAAGTATTAGCACTGAGGAAAAACCCACAGATACACAAGTTCAAAATTTAGTGAAAAACGTTCAGCAGACTAAAGTCCCGACAATTTTTGCCCAGACGACGATGAATCCTGAGTTAATTCAGTCCATAGCCCAAGAAGCCGAAGTGAAAGTTTCAGAAAGAGAACTTTATACAGATGGACTTGGGGAATCAGGAAGTGATGGGGATACATATCAGAAAATGATGGTTGCTAATACACGCACAATTGTAGAAGGATTAGGAGGAACTTATTTAAGATTTGAAGCAAAATCTCAATAAGGGAACTTCAATTATTGATACAAATCCTTGCTCCTCTGCACCCCTGCGCGGCTGTCGGGAAACCGCAAGGGCGCGCTGGCTCCCCTTGCTGCCTATTTGTATCAACATTAAAGCAAAATGGTATTACCCAAGTTTCTGTGCTGCCCACCATGCTACTGCTTTTGTTTGCATATCCTTGATAAAGCCATCTTTGCCATCCATATATCCATTGATATCGTCTGGATACTGCTTGGCTAACTGACGCTTCAATTCACTGTATTTGTGTGCATCTTCAGAATGTGCAATCATGTAATCTCGAAAGGCCAAATGCCTTGTTATTTCTGTCGATGAGCTAAGGGCGAACGTGTGAATATGATGTGTTCTTGTGCCTGTTGTATCATGCTTACGAAAGTAACGACGGCCTGGGATGCCAAATTCGCCCATGGCCTCATAACCTAATGCTGCGATCGCATCACATAGCTTATCTACTTTAGCAATGTCTTTGACCTCAACCAACATATCAATGATGGGCTTGGCATGGATATTGGGAATTGCTGTACTACCAATATGGTGAATAGCAACTAAATTTTCACCAAATGCAAGAGCAACTTGCTTTGATTCATCCTCAAATTTGCCACGCCACGCCGGATCATGTGGTACAACTTCTACTTTCATCGCCATGATGACTAATCCTGTAGTCTGGGCAATAAAAATTATACATTTCGCCACTGTTTGACCGCTGTTTGCAATTTCTCAGACAACCAGTGATCAAATTGCGGATACACTGGCGATCGCGGCACTAACTCCCACCCTGCTGGCTGTAAAATTTCTCTTAATGCTTGCTCCTGAACATGGGGATAATTGGGATTTACTTCATCTTTTGGCCCAATTCCGCCTAAGTCTCTAGCACCAGCTTCGATACAAGCAAGTAACCAACGGTCATCTTTAACTAAATTTGGCGGAATTTGAATTGTAATATCTGGCGGTAAAATTTGACGGGCTTTGGCAATCACTTCTGGTAAATGATGGGGGTCAAAAGGTGGTGCATCAAAACTTTGCTGATGTCCTGGACTGTGGGGTTGCAGGATGACTTCTTGTATGTGATGGTAACGTTGATGCAGTTGAGATATGGCTGCTAATGTTTCCCACCAATCATCAGGGGTTTCCCCAATTCCCAACAGTAACCCCGTTGTAAAAGGAATCTGTAACTCTCCTGCCCATTGTAATTGTTGCAGTCTGACTTGTGGTAATTTACTTGGTGCGTACCGATGTACAGTATCTAACAATGTTGGTGTTAACTGCTCTAGCATCAAACCCATTGAAACGTTAACATTTTTCAGCTTTTGCATCTCTTCCCAACTCAGCGGCCCCGCATTTGTATGTGGTAAAAAACCCATCGTCAGTGCTAATTCGCACAAATCATAAATCCGCTGCAACCATGCTTGACGCTTTGGCGATCGCGGATGCACTTCTCCACTGAGTATCAAAATTTCACAAACATTTTCACCTTGAAGTTGTTTTAAAACGCTTGCTGCTGCTGATAGTGTCATCCAGGGGCTTTTACCTGGTTCGGTGCGGAAGTTGCAGTAGGTACAGCGATTAAAACACTCGTAAGTCGGAACGATTGTATAAGCAGGGCTATAAGTAACAATGCAAGAATTATTAGTTGGCATCAGACTAAAGGGAATGAGGATTTGCCTGTTCACTCTTAATACCACAACATTAAACATCCTCTAACGCTTGCAAAATCAAGGTTTGGCAGTTTTGCAGAGGATTGTTAAGATTTTTTTCTGAAACTACTTTACAAAACGCAATAATTGCTTTACATTGATTAACAGGTAGAAACACCTACCGAATTCATAAACAATAAATCGCAATCATAAAACCATGACCGCAACCATTCAACAGCGCAGTAGCGCCAACGTATGGGATCGCTTCTGCGAATGGATCACCAGCACCAACAACCGTCTATACATCGGTTGGTTCGGCGTACTGATGATTCCCACCCTGCTAGCTGCAACCACCTGCTTCATCATCGCCTTCATCGCCGCACCCCCCGTAGACATCGACGGAATCCGCGAACCAGTAGCAGGTTCCTTACTCTACGGAAACAACATCATCTCCGGTGCAGTTGTTCCTTCTTCCAACGCTATCGGTTTACACTTCTACCCAATTTGGGAAGCAGCATCTCTTGATGAATGGCTGTACAACGGTGGCCCTTACCAACTGGTAATTTTCCACTTCTTGTGTGGCGTATTCTGCTACTTAGGTCGTGAATGGGAACTATCCTACCGCTTGGGTATGCGTCCTTGGATTTGCTTAGCATTCTCTGCACCAGTAGCAGCAGCAACCGCAGTCTTCTTGATTTACCCCATCGGACAAGGTTCCTTCTCTGATGGTATGCCTTTGGGTATCTCTGGAACCTTCAACTTCATGATTGTGTTCCAAGCAGAACACAACATCTTAATGCACCCCTTCCACATGTTGGGTGTGGCTGGTGTATTCGGTGGAAGCTTGTTCAGTGCAATGCACGGTTCTCTAGTAACAAGTTCCTTAGTTCGTGAAACCACCGAAAACGAATCACAGAACTACGGTTACAAATTCGGTCAAGAAGAAGAAACCTACAACATCGTAGCTGCTCACGGTTACTTCGGTCGCTTGATATTCCAATACGCTTCTTTCAACAACAGCCGTTCGTTGCACTTCTTCCTGGCTGCTTGGCCAGTGATTGGAATCTGGTTCACCGCATTGGGTGTAAGCACAATGGCGTTCAACTTGAACGGTTTCAACTTCAACCAGTCTGTGATTGATTCTCAAGGTCGTGTGATTAACACCTGGGCTGACATCATCAACCGCGCTAACTTGGGTATGGAAGTGATGCACGAGCGCAATGCTCACAACTTCCCTCTCGATTTGGCTGCTGGTGATGAAGCTAGAGTTGCTTTAACTGCTCCTGCTATCAACGGTTAATTTTAGCCACGTCTAATCAATTAAAAAGCGCTCTCCCAATAGGGGGGGCGCTTTTTGGTGTCTGTGGCCAATCAGTGAGCATCTAGCCCTGGCGATTAGAAATCGCGGCTATACAAGCAAAGTCCGCCTACGCGGACTAAGGCAAAATCAAGAGTTTTAAACTCGCGCAGGCGGGTTTTGTCTGTGTAGCCGCGACTGGAAGTCGCCTGGTGCTTAATATTGTGTTTATAAATAGGCTCCTAATTATTTTCACTACTGGCAAATTTCATTACATTTACGGACTAGCGCCCACACTTCAGATGGTGAATTCTGACTAGATTTAGGGATCTGTGGTACTTGAAGTATAACTAGCTTATCTTCTGGTTGAAGTTTCTGTAGTAACTGTGACGAAGGAGTTTTTTCTTTCCTCAAATCTATCTCGTCTTTAAGCGTAACTACTGCTCTTATTGATGGAATGACAGGAGAATCAATAAAAGGTTCAATCAGTGGCTCTTCAGCACTCAAGCTACCTGATATATTGTTAATTTTACCTATCAAAATCCAGCCGGTAGAATTTAATATTTCTGTTTGAGTTAAAATAGTACGAGTAGGACGAGGTTCTGATATGTTACTTTGTTGAGAATTAGAGTACGTCCAGATAGCACCTACTAGTACAATGATTCCTAAGCTGGAAAAGGTGGCTGTTTGCGTATTTTTTGAAGCATTGCTAGAGGTAGGATTGGTCAGTTTTTTAGCTTCTTCACGGATACCTTCAGCAATATTTTTAAAAGCTTTATCACGAGAGTTCCACTGTCTCACAGGTTTGTTGCCTTTGGGTAGCGCTTGAAGCGTACCAAACAGTTCTTTCTTCCAATCAACAGATTCTAGAATGATAGGGATAACTCTCGCTTTTTGAGCTTTATGCCGCTCCATCGCATGTTTTAGTTCGACATCTGAGCAATAACCTGAATTGATCAACTTTTTACTGACAAAGAGTAAAACTATATCAGATGTAAGTAAGTCGGCGTGTATCTGATTTTTCCATTCTTTTTCTGATCCAATTTTTCGGTCATAGTAGTCAGTAATAATATTGTCTCGCTTCAATTTTCTTAGCTGTGTTTCTAATTTATCTCGCAGTTCTTCATCTTAGTGAGTATAAGAACAAAACAGTTTAAGAGGTTTATGAGATTTAGATTGCACAGACATAACCTACTGAATTGCAGTACATCATTAATATCATCCTGACTGCTCAGTTTTATGCAAATCTACCATTTCCGTCTATGAAGCGATCGCACAAAGGCTAGACCCCTGACTTCTTCTAGAAACAGGGTTATAAATTTTGTGGAGAATAAAATTTGTATTTAATTTTAGCAATGCCAAACGATGAATACTTGAAAAACTGCGATTTCAATGATTGGATATCCAGTAACACCAACTTTCTCTGAGTAGTCTTGACAGTTTGAGGTTTGAGATTTAAAGCCTAAAAGTTAGTTAGGTCAAAAGTCTTAAGTCTTTGCTGCCTCGCCAACGCAGTGGTTCTCCAAGACCTGACTGCCTCTGATACAATTAGTAAGATGGGCGATCGCCTACGACTCAACCAAGTGCGATCGCACTCTTGAGAAAATTGGCAAAAACACTATGGCAAAGCGTAAAAAAAGCAATCTCCAGTGGATTAAAGAAACGCTTGAACTAAAACCTGACCATCGCTGGGAATCTCCATCAGGCTACAAAATTTTTGTCGCAGACCGGGGTGCTGTTCGCTTCAATGTTCCCCAAGATTGGGTTTTTGAACCACAAGAAAAATCCTTCAAGTTTCTCGATAAAAAACCACCCAACGATGATTGTTGTCTAGAAGTATCTTTTAATCGCCTACCACCCAATGATTGGAGTTTGTTTCCACTAAAATCTACTTTAAAGAAAATTATCGAAGACGACAGTCGCAACGTCATTGCTAAGGGAGAAATTATCACTGTCAAGCGCCAAACCGCCAGAATTGTTTGGACAGAGATGAAGTTTATTGACACCCAAGAAGAACCACGGGAAGCATTTTCACGGACTTGCATTGGTTTGGGGTCAAATGTTCAGTGCTTGATTACATTCGATTATTGGGCAGATCAAGCAGAACAGCTCACACCCCATTGGGATGAAGTAATGCGATCGCTTACACTAGGGTTATATATCCGTGACCCAATGACTGGTCTGGCTTTCCCAGATTGAACCACAAGCTGGTTGGCTGTTAACGATTGGGTAAAAGCACAAAACTGGCTCTAATGAACACAAGTATGGTACTCACTATCATCCTTCTAGTTATATTTCTAGGCGCATATTACTTTGTCTTATATCCCAATCAAAAGATACAGCAAATCAGAAGTAACTTGGTGGTCGAAGTTGATGGGGCAGAAACTCGTTATCCAAATTTACCTTTAGGAAAGTTAGGTATTTTTTTTGATGTTAACGAAAATCGCAGAATCCGGATTGTTTTTCCAAAGCTGACAACAGAAGGCATTGAGTATATTTATTCCTGGCATAATCTTCAATCTATCCGTATTCCAGCTTCAGAAAAAATAAATCCTCAAAGCAGAGTCAACCTCAAAGTAGTACAAGAACTAGCTTCACTGATGAAAGAGCATATTCAATTTGTGGAGCCAGAAATTTTAAATTTAAGAAAGCAGTGGCGCAAAATCAATGAATTGCTTGATTTAGTAGAAACGTCAGAATTTTATACCAATCAACAGGAAGTTTACGAAAGAGCATTATTTCAAATTGAGAATTTACTGGATAAAGCTGAAGAATTACAGCAAGTGTATGTAGGCTTAATTAGAGAAACATTGATTGGCACACAACTTGCAGAATATGACCCCAATTTACTTTCAGATAACAGCTTTGCTATTGATAATCAATACAAAAAAATTAAAGAAGAGTACCAATATATGAAGGATACAGCCACAGCTTATGCTGAAATGTCACGCACAAGTCAAGTTTAACTGAGTGCATCGATTTGTTGATTGTGCAAACAATTATCAGCTATACAGTAATTAATAATAAATTCATACGAACCATAAAATATAAGTAAATGTTCAGTTTTTAACCTTGCGTTCCTTGAAATAAAATTCCTAAAATTTTGTTTAATTCTTTAATGTAATAATTATTCAAATCAACTAATAAATTAGCACCTTGCAACTGCAAAAATTTCCAAATATCCCCCGTCGTCACCGCCCCATAAATAGTTTTTATTTCATTCCCTTCCTGCTGATTAAATATCTGTGCTGCCAACATCGCCGCCATACATTGACCTAATCCACCTTTAATATTTTCATTCTTTGCCTCAATAATAATCATAACAGGTGCATTAATTGTTAACTGTTCCTTCGAGCGACTGATCACAAAATCACAATAACTATTTAATCCATTTTCAGCATCAACATTAAAATCTGACCCTGAAAACAAACTAATTTGATAATTTGCTTTACGCCTTACCTCCAATAAAATAGGTGTAATAATCAGTTCTGAACGAGCTTTTTCCGTATTTATTGCCAAGGCTAATTCTGTAGTTTCTTCTAAAGTAGTTTTGAGTTTTTCACTTATTTCTATAGGCTCAATGTTGGCACATAAATCAATTTTTTCATCAATATGGATATTGAAATCCTTTTTAAATTTATTCAAGGTAAAGTCACTATAAGCCATTTGCATCACCGTTTGTTGATATATCTGGGTTTCAGGCGTTTTTGGGCATTTGGTGTATTTCCCTTGCCCTGCATGGGTTTGAGGCTCATTTTTCCTCAAAAATGTTTAAGTACCGTTATGCATTCGGTAGATTCACCAATAAATCTTTGAGTTACCAAAATATATCTGTCAGTAGTCTTTGTTTTATTCTGGGCAACATAAGAACCTTTAGGGCATTGGGCATTGGGTATCGGGCAATGGTAAAAAGAAGTTATTTTCAACTTCTCCCTCATTGCACCCCTGCCCCCCTGCACCCCTGCCCCCCTCCACTCCCCTCTAAGTCAACGACTAACTGCTGGTTTTGAACGCTGCTGTTGATAAAAACCAACAACTTTTTGCACATAGGCACCAGTGAAGCCGCTGTTACAGCCTGTATAGTTACCAGTCATCCACCAACAAGCTACAGCACGCACAGATGCAATTTCATTATTCTTAGTAGCAGCAAATTGGTTGTTTAACTCACGGCGGGTAATACAAGATATCACAGAGCGTGCTGTCACAGGGCTATTTTCAAATTGTGTCGGTGTTAATTCTCGTTTGAGACAATATTTCGACCAGCCTTTGAGGGTTTCTGGTTTGACTTGCCATTCACTGTAAAGTCCATCATTTTGGATGCCCGTTTGTGGTGCAGCCTGTCGCAGTGCCTCCACCATTGCCCCTACTTGGGTATCAGAAACCACCTGTTGTGCTTGAGCTAGCAATGACGGTAGTACAAAATTGACAACCACTCCACACAGTAATAATGGTATAGTATTTTTCTTCATAACTATCTGTATTTACATACGACAAACCCCCAATTATATCATGTCTAATTGATTATTTCTGATTGAGTAATTAATGTAACTGTAAACTGTGAACCCTGACCCAGTGAACTATCGTATTTTAATACTCCGCCCAAACTTTCAACTTGACGTTTAGCTAGCCACAGTCCCAAACCTATATTTCCTTGATCACCTTTAGTAGTGAACCCAAGCTGGAAAATTTCGTCGAATTTTTCTAATGTAATACCTACTCCAGTATCACAAACTTGAACTTCGACCCAAAGTTTATCATCTGCTTCTACAGTTCTAGCATTGATGGACAATGTACCACCATTTGGCATTGCATCTACAGCATTTTGTATGAGGTGATAGAAAATGCCAATCAATTGCTGTTCTCCACCTAACACTTTAGGTAAGTTTTGCGCCACCTTGATATGGGTGCGAATCATAGAAGGGACAGTCACCTCATTCAAGGCATTTTTGATTATCGAGTGAATGCATAGAGGTTGAGGTTTTTCCTTATGCCCTATCTTCATACCTGTTAAACTATGGCTAACTTCATCGAGCAAAAGTAGAGCTGTATCTCCTTTGTCTTTACTAATCTCAATATTGTTTTGATCTTGGTTACTGAAAATCTCTTGTAAAAATGTTTTGACTGTATTAACTTTATTATTTAATCGATGGAAAAACTTACCAGATACATCGCCAACAGCAGCTAATATCTCTCTTTCAGCATTCTGTGCATTCTGAATAGCAATAACTGCCAAGCCCGCAAGTAATTCTAATCTCCGCAAGTCTCTTTGCTTAAATTTTGCTCTTTGACGGCTTTCTACATTCAGCACACCAAGTATCCGACAATCTTTATCCAAAAGAGGTACACAGAGTTCTGAGCGGCTATTAGCAAAATAGTGTTTGTAGCGCTGGTCTGTTTCAACATCATCGACCAATGCTGCTTTGCGATGCATTGCAACCCAACCAGTAATTCCTTCACCCATCTTGAGATGTGTAGAAATAGCTTCAATTCGCTCAGTAGCAGGATATCTAGCCTGGGCAACAAGTTCTTGACTAATGGGTTCAACAATACTGATCACTCCTATATCTGCTCCCGTATTTTGCACTGCTTTGCGTACAATTAGAGCCAGAAGTTTTTCCCGATCTAAAGTTGTGATGATTTCGCGCTCAATTCTGTCTAATGTCTGCAACCATCGTTGATTTTTGATCGCACTTGCTGCTGAAGATGCTATAGAGTTAATAATTTCTTGTTCTTCATTGGAAAAACTATGAGTTCGTCGGTAGTTAATAAACATAATTCCGACGATATCTTTGTCAACTTTTAACATAATACTTGCTACAGATTTAACTCTTTCTGTTTTTTTAAAAAAGGAATTTTGAAATATAGGTTCATTCTCAATATCTGTAATGTAGACATTTCTTTCACGCTTAATTAATATAAATGGTACAGGATCTCTATCAATATCTAATTCCATTGCCTCCTCTTGCATCAACATACCTGCAATAATTGACGGAGTAAGGAATTGCTGTTCTGTCTGAATATATTCGTAAATAGCAACAACATCTGCTGCTAGAACATTCAGTGTATTCCAAGCAATATGACTTAACAAATTACTATCTATTTGATTAAGAGATTGTGTAACACACTGGAGGGTATATAGCTGACGTGCTTCATCACGCATTTTCTGATATGTCATCACATGCCAAATAGCATCAACAGCCCGATTCGCAAAGTACTGTCCTTGGCGATCTAGCTCTTCAATGAATGGATGCTCATATCCAAAGTGGACATATAACACTCCTACGAAAACAAAATTTTGTTTTCGTTCCATATATTTTTCATTAATTAGTAATGGAAAGGCTGCATATGTTTTAGAGTTTCTTGCCAATACCCCCTGATTTAAATCTGTTTCTAAATTTTCATTGATTGGAGATGGATATGTAACGTATTTAGGTTTTCTTTCATCAATACTTTGCCATCCTAATCCATTCTTCCGGGGTGAAAATTTATCCAATGTCGCATTACCGAGATCTCCTGCAAAGACTTCATATATGTAGCGCTCTTGATCTGGTTCCCATAAAAAATGTAAGGTAGTTAAGTCAGCTTGAAAAATATCTTTAGCATTCTCTGCAATAGTTTCTAAAACATAACGTAACCTACCACGACGAATATCTAACGCCCGCCGCGCAATCAGTTGAGCTAGTAAGGTTGCTTGTTCATCTGTAATTCGTTTTTCCGGATTTTCATATCCTGCTTCTAATGTGCCGATAACTTCAGGTAAAGAAGCAGTAGGTAGTATCTTCATACGGATAATCCGATTGTTCCCTTCACCTTTATCTGCTACAAAATTCTGATGCCATTCATAATGTTCAAACCAATCTTCTACTACTTTTCCTTGCTCGTCATAAACTAATAAAATGGGCGTAAAAATCCGATTCAATCGTTCATGATTAAACCTTTCATAAACCCAGCGATCAAATCGCTTGTCCCAACCAGAAATAATTTCAGTATCACAAGTTTTAATGATATGTGCCTGGATATCTCTTAAATCTGGGTCTGCATTCACGTAATGCCTAACTTGATCAACCCATCTACTTGCAATTCCTGTACCATATACTGATTCAATAGTATCCTGCTCTGGCATCACCAATGATATGCCAACAAAATCAAAGCCTAGTAAGTCTTTAACTTCTCTACAAACATCGTCTAAGATTTTTTCTAAACCAACCAAGTCTGAAGTTGCCTGGGCAATTTTTTTGTCAGTTTCCAAGAGTGGTTCAAATGCCTTTTGTTTTGGCTCTTTACTCTTGATTGATTCCTCAACATCTGTAGACTTATTAGTAATTATATTAACTATATCAGCAGTTTTATTTAAACTAGTATCGCTGAGATTAGCATCAGTCAAATTTGCATTTTTCAAGTTAGCATCAGTCAAGTCTGCTTTTCTAAGGTTGGCACCGTTCAGGTTGGCATCACTGAGGATAGCACCTTTAAGATCAACACCATTCAGGTTGGCATCAGTGAGATTTGCATCGCTCAAGTTAGCACCACTTAAGTTGGCATTTCTCAAGTTAGCACCACTTAAGTTAGCACCACTTAAGTTAGCACCGCTGAGGTTAGTACATCTGAGATTAGTCTCGCTTAAATCGGCAAAACTCAAGTTTGCTTTGCTCAAATTATCGTCGCTTAGGTCTTCACCACTGAGGTCAATGCCTACAAAATCTTCAGTTAGGTTCAGACCAGCTATTTGCACTATTTGAGAAAATTTGTTTGTTTGAGTTTGGACTAACTCTTGCAATAAATCTGGTAAAGATAATTGGTTTTTCATACATCAAAGTCCGCCTGAAGTATGCAAGGTTCAAATAGTTGTTGTAAATGCTCTTTAATAAACTTTCTTTCTATGACTGTTTGATTTTTTTTAGTTTTAAGTAATCCAATTTCCTTTTTTGTTAAATAGGGTTGTTCGTACTCAATCTCAGTTATACAAACATCCGCAATGGAAACAAGTTCAAAACTTGCTTCCACAGAACAGATTCCGTTATTCTCCATATTTACATCCTGTGAGTTTAGTTGCTGTATACCTTTAGATACAGTTCCTAGCTGAGTTTTCTTGAGTAAACCTTTTAAAACTTGAGATTCTTTAGTTTTTAAATTAAAAACCCAACTTATATTATTCTCTGATCCTCCCTTTAAATCAACCTGAAAATTAACGAATTGAGACGTATCTATAGACTCAATGGGTATATTTCCATTTCGCAAACGCAGCCTCAGTTGTCCCCGTCTTAACCCAAACTGAATTGTAACACCATCTCTACTTAGCCGCTGTTCACTAAAATTTGCAATTAAGTAAAGGTTAACCTGTTGTTTGTCAACAGGTTCTGTGTGAATTTTAATAATGAGAAAGTCAATATAAGTATTTATCCCCTCTGAATCTTTAACACCGGTATTCAGAGGGGATAATGAGGGTTTTCGGATTTCACAAAATTGGGATTTTGTAAATGAATTGTGTTACCAGAAGGCAGTTGTGGTCGCGGCCTTATATGTTTTTCAATAAACTGCTTGACACTGAGATAGACTAAATCTTCTTTGGAACTAGGTTTGGCAATTTGATTATGGTCTTTGGCGATCGCTACTGGGTTAACATTTATAATGCCTGGGTTTGCACTATCCTCGTCTACAACCAAAATTCTGGCTGTGGGCTGGGTTTCATAAAATACCTTTGTATCAATAGCCAAACTCTCAACATTCTGCCGATACCATTGGTTGAGGTCACGTAATGCTGGTGCGTGTGCCTTAAGTTCCTCAACGTTGACTGTGGGTCGCGCGAAGACGCTGATATGGTCAATTAATTTTGCTAAATGAGAACCTGTGTGTGGCGTGGATAAAAAAACAATTCCCTTGGTCTGCTCGATCAGAGTTTGCATTCGGAAATTTTGTGCCGTGCGAAGCATTTCCTTCACTAGCAACCCACCCATACTATGGGTAACAAAAACTACTGGACGCTCACCAATTTCCCGTACTTGCAAAAATTCTAGTAAATTGCTGGCTTGGTCAAACCTGGGCATTGCTGAACCGCTAAATTGAAAACGTGCTGCATCGTACCCAAAAGTCCAAACTCCAACATCAATTCCTTTCTGTGTCAAGTCGTCTTTGAGCCAAGTCAGCCAAAAATCACGATCGCTGCGATCGCGTCGGTCTTGGTAATGCCAAGTTCCCCATGCATCACCAGCCAAACCATGAATAAAAATCACATCCCCGCTGCGTTGAGGATTTTCGCACCCTAAAACACAAAATAACTCGGACATAATACTTTATTTGAAATGAACAAGACTGTTAAGGACTAGTTTCAGTAGTTTTACTGTTACTACTAAATTATCAAATTCTACCAAAATGCCTGTGTTCTAATTGTTTTACGGTCAATTGGTACTGAAAAAAACACAAATACTGATAAATTAAGCAGTTTGCAATTGCTTGTATGATTGATGTCTCAATTTTGTCATGAAAGGATAACCTTGAGGGCGAATAAGAACTCTTGGTAATGGGTGTTAATGTAGGGCGATCGCTTCTGGCAAAATACCACCAAAGCACGAAAAAAGGGAAATCAGGGCTGACGGCAGCCCTGATTTCCCTTTTTTACAATGATTATTATTATTAGTTGAGTATTTTATTTTTTGTCAGTCCCCAATCTTGATGATCAGTCTTTAACTAAAGGATATGACGGTCTTAACCAGAGAATGTGCAATTTCAAGGCACATTCGCTTACCATTTTCTGTTGTGATTTCTTATTCTAAGAAAGTAGTTCAGTGAAAATTAGGTGCTTAGACACTAAAGAGGAGTGACATGGGACTTATTGATGGACTCTCGAACCCAAACAAAAAAGCTAAGGTTGTTAATGACTGCTGCAACATGATAGAAGCGCAGCTAGCTACAAAGTCAGGCATCAGCGGTATCGCCTTAAAAACTGCTTTCGCTGCCCTCAAGGGAATCAAACCCGGCTACATCCCCTATGTTGTTGAGCAGATTTTACCACAGTGTTTGACGGCGCTTGATCCGATCTGGAATGAAGGCGTAGAAAAAGGTGATCCTGTTAACTATCTCATTACCAGCCGCGATCGCACAGCGGACGCACTACTGGGTGTTACTGATGCTAGGGTCAAGAGTGTGAAGCGCCAAATCGTAAGAGGAACCTATGAAAAATTTCGCGGTTCAGCCAAGCAACATGTAGAAGAAGCAGTGCCAGATTTTGCCAAGGTAATCGATAACTACAGCAAGGCATGACGGACAACGGAATGAGTACAGCCAAACGTGCGCCCCCTCAAATGCTTCTGGGGTAATCGTTACCAGCCGAAACCCTTATTTTCATGTAGCGGCAATTCATGAATTGTCGCTACAACGTGTAGTGTTGCGTAAGTTCCATATTCAGTAATTTTATGATTATCGACCCAAAACAAGTGCCTACTGAAAGAGGCACAAATTACCCCGATGAGTTCAAGCCAATGGTTGCAGGACGAATACGACAACGGTTAGGCAACTTTGCTCTCTTAAATAATTTTGGAGTAAATCTGGTGACATTAGAGCCAGGAAGCTGTTCTGCTTTGAGACATTGGCATTCTCATCAAGATGAGTTCATTTATATTTTGTCGGGTGAACTGACCTTGGTTACAGATGCAGGAGCAGAAATTCTCACACCGGGAATGGCAGCAGGATTTCCCGCAGGTGAAGCAAATGGACATCATTTAGTGAATCAATCGTCGGTGGTTGCCGTTTATTTAGAAGTAGGAGACCGTACCCCCAATGATCAAGCGATTTATCCCGACCATCCACATTTGACGACAGAAGCCAGCCCTGATGGCAAATCTAGAAAATTTATATCAAGTCCGGTTAATTAGTTAAAATTCCCACAATCATTGCACCCCACCCCTACGCCTGCTATCGCTGTCTGACCCCGGAATCCTCGCAATTCTATTGCGGAGAGTATGTCAAATATAATTGGTATCAGCTTTTGATGTTTAATATCATGTCCGGGTAATTACTCCTTTCCCACCTCAAGATTACCGTTTAGACAGCAGGGGAGCAGGGGAGCAGGGGAGCAGGGGAGAAAAATTTGCATCGGTAATCTTACAGCGGCAAGGGAGTAGTTATGTTTCCCACAGTCGTTAAACCCCACCCCCAACCCCTCCCCGTTCACGGGGAGGGGATGCAAAGCATAGCTTTGGTGGGGTGGGGTTCTTCGAGTGTCATAAGCAATAAGCAAAGGACATGACATAACATATCTCAATAATTAATAAATTGTTTTTTCTATATTGATAAAAAAAATTTCATTACTTCACCCACGATTGTGGAATTAGAACACAATATGAATAGGTATTCATGGAGGTCGCTATGTTTCGTCTTCCTCAATTTATTCGCAACTTTTTCATTCGTATTGAAGGCTTTTTCACTGTATTTTTGAAAATTTTGACGAATTTTATCAGAAATGTCTTTGGCTTTTTTGTTAGCATCTTCGGATACAACAGTTCTAGTAGTTTCTTAGAATCTGATGAAGCTCAAAGCATAAAACGAACTTCACCTCAAGAGATTGCTGAAACTAAGCAGGATAATACACCTGAAACTCCCACCACTAAACGCCGTCGTCCTGAAGCCAAAATGGACTATTACCTCAAAATGGCTCGTGAGATCAAAAAAGGTTAATAGACTTCTTGGATAAAGCTTGCGCTGATTGTAAATCCCTCTCCCAACCTTGGGAGAGGGGCTTTTTTGGTAAGCTAATGCGCCTACAAGTTGCACTTTGCACGATTGAGTTGGCAGTCAACGGTCAACAGTCAACAGTCGCGCGTAGATTTGGATGGACTCTGGACTTTTGACTCTGGACAGCCTTCACAAATAATTGTGCAATTTAAATGCATAACAGCTGATTACGACTTAGTGGAAGGTTCAGCCGCATGAATTAGTTCTGGCTTCTCCTCAAGAGGAGGACGCTCAATGGTTTGAGCCGATGTGGCATATTGAGGACGTTGAATGGTTTCTACTTGTACAGGTTGACCTGTTTGAATTGAATCATAAAGCGCCCGAATGATACGAACATCGTTTAAACCTTCTACCCCCGATGGCTCTGGGTCTTTATCTTGTAGAATACAGTCTGAAAAGTAGACAAATTCGGCTGCTAGCTGATCGTGATCTGCAAAACTACGCTCTTGGGTTTCACCATTGATTGTCAGATAATGTTTGAGTTCTCCTTGCCACGGATAGGCAGGATCTACTCGCAAGTCGCCTTTGGTACCTACGATTTGATAAGTCGAAACACTTGCCGCACCAAAGCTACAGGTAAAGGTTGCTATTCGCTCATTGGGAAAGCGCAAGATAACGCTGGCCATTTCTTCTACTTCGCTGAAGCGTTGTTCTCCCTTATTAGCAGCTATAGCAAAAACTTCGATTGGTTCATCTTGAAATAAATAACGTGCAGCGTTAATGCAATAGATGCCGATATCATAAAGCGTGCCACCACCTGTAACATCTTGTAAACGGATATTACCCTCTTCTACTTGTTGAGTGAAAACCGAGTTAAAGATGCGCGGTTCACCAATTTGCCCTGAACGTATAATTTCGATCGCTTGTAAGTTTGCTGGTTCTAAATGTAAGCGGTAAGCAATCATCAACTTCACGCCGTTGTCATTGGCGGCTTTAATCATTTCCTCACATTCTTGTTCAGTTACAGCCATTGGCTTTTCACACAGTACGTGAATTGCCTGATTGGCTGCACGCACTGTGTAATCACGGTGCAGGTGATTTGGCAGTGCAATATAAACTGCATCAACTTCACCGCTTGTCAGACAGTCCTCGTACTCCTCATAGGAATAAGTACGCTCGATACCGTACTGTTTGCTGAGTTCTTCACGTTTAGTATCGTCATCCGAAACTAAAGCAACTAATTGAGAGTTTTCAGCATGGGCAAATGCAGGTAAGGCGGCTTGTTGAGCAAACCAACCTAAACCAACAACGGCGTAACGAATTTTGCGCTTTCCGTTTGTAGCTGTCATTTTTAAACCTCTTGATCAAGAACTTGTTTTCAAAAAATCACTCTTTTACGGTGATTAAGTTTTGCAAGTATTCCATCCTGCTGTTGAGAGAAACAATAATCTTACTTAGGAAATATAGAGTTAAATATAAAACTAAACCTAAAGTATATTTACTTTATTTTTCCAGCTAAATTAACGAACCACAAAGTACACAAAGAATTGCTCATTGCCAGAGTTGATGCAGAAACTAAAAGTTGGAAGTTCAAGGGAATTGATAACGCCTGGAGCAATAAAGCATAGGCCAGAAAAAGAACTTTATGTCATCTGATACATGTTTGTCAGGCACAGTAACTATTAAAATCAAGTTCGGCTAATTACTTACGATATAGTCGGTTTGCTTGGTAATAGCTAATAGGTAATGGGTAATGGGTAATAGGTAATACTCAAAACCAATTACCAATTACCAATTCCCAATTACCGACCTCCACAGATATCATAAGTATTTAAACGAACATGATATAACTTAGAATTATTGAAAAAATATCTGTGGTTAAATAAATTACTTTTAATTTCAAAGTTGCTGCGATCGCTAACAAGGTTAGTGAACAAGCAAAGAAAAAAGGAGACAGGACTTTATGCTAGTTCATATCATCGCTGATTACGGCTTTGGCGACCTCGCCTTTGCAGAGGTAGTACAGCAGTTGAAACTTTATCTACCAGATGCTGAACCGATACTCACACCCGTACCACCTTTTGCGACCTTAGCGGCAGGATTTTGTGTCGCGCAGTTGGGCTTGAATCAAGCCCCCGCCGGAACAATTATTTACCACAACGTTGCGCCTCGCAAAGATGATGAACAGGCGCGGGCTGATAATGCGGGTGAACGTTTAGCTTATGCACGCTTGTCAACGGGTGTGCGGGTCATCGGTGTGAATGCGGGTTATGCTTTCTCGTTTGTGCGAGATTTAGCAGTGGAGTTGCGTTGGGCTGCGGTTGCAGCAGAAGGTTCACAGTTTCGTTCTCGTGATTTGTTTCCAGAGGCAGCAGGAGCGATCGCTTTAGGTCAACCGGATGCTTTAAATGATAAAATATCAGCCTCTGAGATACCCGACGTACCACCCAACTGTATTGCTTATATTGACGGTTACGGCAACTTGAAAACCACGATTAAACATGAGGCGACAAAGGCGCACGAAGGACAAGTTGTACGTTTGCAAATCGGTGAGAAGCAACAAGAAGCAATCAAAAGCGATGGTAGCTTTGCTGTTGAATCTGGACAGTTAGCTTTTGCACCTGGTAGCAGTGGTTGGACTGATGCACAAGGCAAAGATACGCGCTGGATGGAAGTTTTCCTGCGCGGTGGGAATGCTTGGGAAGCATTTAATCGTCCATCAATTGGTACACAGATAACTGTTGACTGATGACTGATGACTGATGACTGGTCAATGCATTAGACTGGCATGGGTTGTGGTAGTTCGACTGGTTCACCAGTCAAGCTAAAAGCGCGAATTTCAGTAATTTTCACCTTTACCAACTGCCCTTTGAGTTCATTGATATCGCCAGTGAAAAACGTCAGACGATTGCCGCCTGTGCGTCCCATCACTTGGGTTTTATCTTTAGAGTTTTGGTCTTCAACCAAGACTTCTTCGATACGTCCAAAGTAACGTTGCGATCGCTCGGCTGCTTTGATACCCACTAAATGATTTAATCTTTGTAGGCGATCGCTTTTCACTTCTTCACTCAGCTGATTTGTCCACAAAGCTGCGGGTGTCCCTGGACGAGGCGAATATGCTGCTGTATTCAACAAGTCAAAGCCGATATCTTCTACCAGTTTCAAAGTATTTTCAAACTGTGCTTCTGTTTCCCCAGGAAAGCCCACAATTGCATCAGCGCTAATCGATGCATCTGGCATATACCGCCGGATAGTATCGATGATCCGGCGATATTTCTCATGGGTGTAACCCCGCGCCATTGCTTTCAAAACTTCATTATCCCCAGATTGAAAAGGAATATGAAAGTGTTTGCAGACTTTGGGCAACTCAGCACAAGCCCTAATTAATCGTTCCGTGAAATATCTCGGATGGCTAGTAGCAAATCTTAACCGCTCAATTCCTGGGACATCATGCACATAATACAGTAAATCAGTGAATGTGTGCAGATGGCGACCTTCTGCTGTCACACCAGGCAAATCTCTACCATAAGCATCAATATTTTGACCAAGTAGAGTCACTTCCTTGTAACCTTGGCGAGCGATTTCTTCCATTTGCGCGCGAATCGCTTCTGGTGTACGGGATTGTTCTACACCACGCACATTCGGAACCACGCAGTAGGTGCAGCGTTCGTTGCAGCCATAAATCACATTCACCCAAGCAGTAATTTTGCTATCTCGGCGCGGCTGGGTGATATCTTCCATAATGTGAACTGGCTCAGTTGCCACAATTTGGTTTCCCTCCGACACCGACTCCAGCAAATCTTTGAGACGGTTGGCGTATTGTGGCCCCATCACTAAGTCTAATTCTGGCACGCGTCGCAATAGCGCTTCGCCTTCCTGCTGGGCAACACAACCAGCTACAATCAAAGTTAAATCTGGCTGCTCATGCTTGCGCTTAGCCTGTCTGCCAAGGTAAGAATATACCTTTTGTTCGGCATTATCCCGAATTGTACAGGTATTATAGAGAATCAAATCTGCATGATTGGGGTCTTCTGACCACTCAAAGCCCATGTCTTCTAAAATGCCAGCCATGCGCTCTGAGTCAGCTTTATTCATTTGGCAACCGAAGGTAGTAATATGGTAGCGGCGTTTAGAAGTAATCATGGGGAATTAGGCTTAGTCAGTGTAACGTTATATTAGCTTTATTTTTATTTACTCTAATTAAGTGTAGCGAGATTCTAATTACTGTAGCGGAGATTTTCAAATATATTAGTCTGGCGAATCAATCAGCCTAACGCCTAAAAAGTTTATGCTGACATGGTAGATTTTTAACCAGGGGCTTTACGTATCACTTCTCGTAAAAAGAACTTACCGATAATTTGCAATTCAATTTCGAAGCGATCGCTCATTCCACGCCGTTCAATTGCACGAGCGATCGCATCACGAGATGAGAAAATTTGCTCTAGGCGCTTTTGGTTGGAGATGCTGTGGGAGTGATGGCGATAAAAATAAAGTGGTTTGGTGATATGTGACACTTGTGTAGCTTCAGATAGGCGTAAGCACAAGTCGTAATCTTCCACCCATTGAGCAGTTTCATCAATACCTCCGACTTGCTCAAAAACTGAACGGCGAATCAGTCGAAAATGAAAAGTCATGAAGTCTAGCAGTAACCTTTCTGGAGAATAAGGAATGCCACAGCGTTTGCCATAACCTAAAACTTTGCCATTCTCATCTATATCCATGTAATCTGTATAAACCATTCCTACTTGTGGATCAGCATCCAATACGGACTTGGTTTCTTCGAGGGCTGTGAGACTGAGCAAATCATCGCTATCTACCCATCCCAAGTAGGCACCATTGGTTTGGGCGATCGCTGCTTTTAAGCAGTGTGGTGATCCTTGATGTTCGGCTGCTATGACTTTGACTCGGCGATCGCTTTTGGCATACTCTTGAGCAACATCAACCGAATTATCGGTAGAACCATCATCCCAGATAAGTAAATCAAAGTTGGGGTAAGTTTGTTTGAGAACGCTCTCAATCGCATCCTTGAGGTAATCCTCTCTGTTATAAGACGTGATCACTAAAGAAATTGCTGGCTGCATCTTAAACTACTCTTTTTCCCTGTAATATTACGGTTGCAAATTTTTCTCCCCTGCTCCCCTGCTCCCCTGCCCCCCTGCCCCCCTGCCCCCCTGCTCCCCTGCTCCCCTGCCCCCCTGCCCCCCTGCCCCAAGGAGTAGCTACCTACGCATCTGCAACAGTAATGTTCAAATTTGCAGCTTCTGTATGTCCTGGACTGGTATTAAATAAAACTAAATCAGAGTCAATACTAATGTTGCCAACAAACGCTGCTGCTTGTCCAGCTACTACTCCTAAAAATCCAGATCCTTGAGGCAGAGGGTCAAAAGAGTTAGAGCTTAAATTCAAATTTCTGGCTATCCAGTAATTTCTCTTTCCCGAAATCAAATTATTGCCGAAAAATACAACCTTATATAAGTTGTCTAGTTCAAGATTCCCATAGCCATAACCATAGCCATAACCATAGCCGTAGCCATAACCAGATACAAAAGTTTTGATTTTTTTCAGCATATCCTCTGCAATAATTAACCTGAACAATCTGTTGTCCTGTATGTGTAAATTGGCTACAGAAGCTAACAGTTTGACATTATTATTTCTGGCAGCTTGTGCTAGTATCTGTACATCTTGATATGTTAAATCATACTCGTCATAGCCATAACCGTAGCCGTAGCCATAACCAGAACCATAGCCATCGTTATAACCATACAGGCTGACTATGCCCACAATTTCATTGTTTGCCAATGTGGTATTAGCATCCCCATCGTTGATAATCAAGGCGATATTTGTGGCTAAACTAATAGCCGCAAGACGAATATTTTTGAGACTATCAAGCAGAGATTTGGCACTGACATTGGCAGCAGATAGTTTATCAATAAATTCTCGGTAAAGTTGTTGTTCTTGCCTAGAGGCAACTTCACTGATGATTTTATTGAATTCCTCAGATAATCTCTTCCTACTATCTGGATCTAGGTTTGCTAGCTTCTCAGCTATTTGGCTAGCTTGCAGGTAAAAATCTTGACGGTCAAAGTTTTGGAAAAGATTAAATCTTTCAAATACCCTTTTCGGGACATCAAAGCTGCTATTAAGAAAAGTTTCAATGAGATTATTTGCTAGATAAATCCGTTCAGAACTGCCGATTTGCAACAAAACGTTTGTGTTTTTAGTAACACTAGACACATGGGCAGATTCTATAGTTACCTCGCCGCAGCGATCGCACAGAATAGCAGGTGTACCAATATCCTCTTGAATGTAAATTGCTATACTTTGCAAAGTCAGAGAAGCGAGAGATTGAAAATTTAATGGTTTGTTGAGGTAAAGCCGAGTACCAGTACCGCTACCGCTGATTTTGAGATGAATATCAGATGCACCCACAACTTCCAAACCATCAACTTGGTGATTTCCTGGTAGCAGACACAAGCTAATATCTGTTTGTCCCTGATTCCGCAAATCAGAAATTGCCTCTTCAATACGAGCATATCGTCCTCCGTTGGGGCCGATCGCGATCGCGCAACCACCATTAATCCGGCACAACTGGTCAATTGCCGCCTGAACAGTGTAAGCCCCTGCATTTTGCAGGTTGATGCAAGCACTAGGATCGTAAGCTACCTGTCTGGCAATACTAAAGTTAGCATTAAAGCGAATCGGTACTTGGATTACACTGTCATCAGATTCGAGCAGCGTAGCTTCTACCTGGGATGCAAATGAGTCATTATAGCCACTCCCTTCATCGCTGCCCAAGTGCAAATAGGATTCAGCCACACCGATGGCATTTGTCTGGACAATTACTTCGCTAGCGCTTGATTCACCGATCATAAAATAACCGTTGCCGCTAGTGATGCTAAATTTCACCCTTGCACCAACCACAGGAAACTTGCCATTGGCAACTCCCACCTGTAACGGTCTAGGGAGTACCTGATTAGGCATTGCTTCTTGACCATCACCACTGACATAAAAGAAGTGAATCAATTCTGTCAAAGGCGGAAACAGTTTACGGCAATCTTTAATTACCCATTGCTCAGTTTCATATTGCAGCAGTCCTAAACTGGCATAATGATGCTTAATTCCATGAGGCGGTTGGAACAACGGTTGATTATCGTAGCGCGGCCACAAAACTTCTCCGGTTAAACTGCGCGCAGGAATCAACCAATAATCTCCAGTGAGATAAATTCTTTCTGCATCAAACTCAACCTGGACACCAGATTCTAATTCTTTCAGTCCCGAAGCGGAATCTGTTCCATCCCAACGCCGCACCGTCGGCTTGGTTCCCAAATCGGCTATTGTCAGGGGCGTACCATTAGGCCAAGTTCTCACATTCAAAACATTTCCCTGCACCGAGTCCAATTCTACCAGAAATCCTGGCTCACCTTTAAGCAGACGTTCTTCATCAGTTAACTCAACCCAACGAGCATTGGCAAATCCCAAAACAGCATCTCTACCAGCATCGGAAACAGTGATGGCAGCACCGACGATATTTTCCAGTTTTGCCACCATAGTGCCATTGTCCCGCGACCATTTAAAGGTAGGCCCGCCTGCTTGGTTACTACCCAGATGAATTTCTACCCGGTAGAGTTGGTTTTCCAAACGGCGGTACCCAGCACCAGGAGGTACAAGACATTCATTAGTTGTATCCCCCGTCGGTGGGGCTGCTTGGGCGCGGAGTTGAGCCGTACTAACGGCATTGAAAGGTATCCAACCATCGCCAAAGTTACTGCACGTTGAGTTATTGTCAACTTGAGCTAGTTTCACCTGCCAAACAATTTTAGTCCTGGTTGTTGTATCAGGGCCGCCTAAAGCAACTTCTCGAAGTTCTGGTTGGTCTAGCACTGTTAAATGGCGTTCCCAGACATCCAAGTAGACCAAATACAGCGAAGATAAATTTTCTAGGTTGCTGCGGAAGTCGCTGAGCAATTTTTGAATAGATTCAACGCCAGGTAAGTCTGGCTGGTTGAGCAAAGACACTTGCTGATCAATTTCACATAGCAAGCCATCAACGTAATAGCGTCCGGGGGATAACAGTAAGTTGGGGGGATTTGTTGAAGAGTTGTTGGGATCTATAGTGATCTCGAAACCTGCCTGATGCAGCGGTGCGCCACTACGACCAATAATATCTTGAGTGGTGGTGCGATCGTAATGAGCCTGAATATCAACTTGCTCGTTCCAGTCTGCATCCACTTGAACGCGTCCCTGCTGCATTCTGACGCTACTGTAGTGGTTGCTGCTGTTGAATGTCAAACGACTAAAGTCACCTTTCATAAAATTTCCTTCAATAGTCAATGGTCAATGGTCAATAGTCAATAGTCAATGGTCAGTCATCAGTCATCCGTCAGCCGTCATCCGTCATCAGTCATCCGTCATCAGTCATCCGTCATCCGTCATCAGTCAATTAACAAAAAATATCCCTGCTTCTAGACCGAAGCGTAAGTATTCGTCTAGCCTGACTTTGAGGTTCTTGATCCGTTGAGTTTGCTGCAAAAAGTGAAAGGCTCCCATTTCTCCCTCGTCTTCAGCACCAGCGGTGATTTCACTAGGACAAGATGTTGCCAGTTGTCCGTAGCCTGGATGTCCGTAGGTGAGTGAGGTGAATTGAGGAAATACTTGGCTGGTGGTGGCGGTAGGTTGGCAGCGATAACGGCGGGGTGCTAAAGAATTAGCAGGCAAATAGCAAAAACGCACACAACCTGTTTGGCGACGAATAACACTAAAATTATTAGTAAAAATACTGTTACTTGCTTCTAAGGTACGCACCTGTGTTGTACCAATAATGGTGCTTTCTTCAATATCGGCTGCCACTTCAGGAGCAGCGATCGCCTCTCCACTATTGTTATCAACTATACTGTCTTTAATTTTGAGGGTGGGGACAGTCTCAGCTAAATTAATCTGTCCACAGATACTGCGGTACAGGGTAAGACTCAAGCGTTGATTCTCTTTTCCTACTGTGGTTTCAGCATCCACAGTTAAATCAAACTGTGGCACAAGGGTGGAGTGAGTCAGGTGCAAACTGCCCAAGTTGCCGGGGAGGACTCTGAGGGAACCTTCTAGCAGCAAGCCATCCAGAATCAGTTCGCCAGGGTCAATACTTGCAGCGGTACCACGAACTGACAAGTTACCCTTGAGGTGGGCGCGTCGCTGTTGAGGGATGAAATTACCTACAATCCTTTGCCGACCACCAGGAATATTAGGGTCGTCCACTGCTACCCAATCGGCAGAAGCGATCGCTAATTTACTGCCAGCAGGCAAGTTAATTTCTGGGACAATTGTGTCAGGCTCGCCTAGGTCATAAGTACTGTTATCTAAAATCACAATCAAACCGAAGCTCTCTGGATTAGTACTAACGTAAGTATTCCATTGTTCCACTGCGACCCTGAAACTACTTACCAGTTGGGCTGGAGTTTCGTTGAGTAGTTCCTCAGATTGCGTCACACCCATTTGCCAGTTCACAGTCTCAGTGCGGGGATTAAACCACCTGGCCACAGATTCCCGACGGTCGTAGGGGCCACCGCCCAAATCTCCAGCGAAGCCGTAGGCATAGCTAATTTCAACTTTTTTCGGTAAAACTGCACCCGCAGGTAAAGCCAAACGTCCTAAAACCGGGTCTACTCCTACTCGAATTGGGCGCGTTTGGTTAGCACCGCCACCACTGGGTTGATATAACTGGTTTGCGGCTGGACGATACCAACCCAAAGGAATCGGGGTAGGAGGATCGCCCAAGTTACAGATGGCTATTTCCTCTGGCTGTACTTCTACATCATCGAAAAAAATTCGTAGCACTGGGCGATCGCTAAAATAAAGTTGCTGAATACTGGTTTGGGTGAGATTATCGACCACTGCTTGTCGCCGTGATTCCACTTCATCGTACAAGGGACGGCGGCGCAGGGGAGCAGGCACGTTAGGCTCGGCGGCAAGTTGAGCAATATCGGTTTCGGTACGCCGCAGGTTGAATAAGGGCAAGCTGTAACCTAAAGCATTGAAGGTATAGCGACCATCGCTAGGAATTTGCACAGCACGGGCGGTACTTTGGGAGATATAATAGCTCTGCAACCGCCACAAAAATATCCCCACATGGGGAATATTATACTTGCCACGGTTATTGTCAATGTGGCGGACATCGGCTGTATGGTTGGCAACTTCAAAGGGACTGTTAAGCAGTTCGAGTTGGTTAGTTTGACGCAGGTCTAGGGTAGACAGGTTACTAATGCGGATATGGTTGAGATATTGAGTGGTTATCAGTCGCTCAAAGAATTCCACCACCCGCGCCGACCAACCGGTCATGTCACGGGATAGTTGCTCTAGGACGGCAGCGGTTCCCTTACCACGACGGTAAGCTAAGGTATTGGCAACCAATGCTCGTTGGCTAAAGCTGCGGTCTTGGACTGGGATTAAACCCCGGACGCTGAGTAAGTCACCGATGTAAGGTACAACCCATTCCTCGCAGGTTTCAATAAACCAATTGTCATAGAGGCGATAAATATCTTCTTCGAGCAACTGATATTCAGCTTCTATCACCCCCAGCAATGCCCGTAATGGTTCTCCTTCCACCCTATCCCGCAGACGATAGAGAGTTGGCAGCAGATTGTAAAGGCGATCGCCTATTGCTTCGCTCATGGTTGCATAGCCTCCAAAGTAATGCCCACAGGATTGATCAGTAGTAGTTGTGCTAGATCCCCCAGTTGCTTCACCCGTTCTACATTCAAGACTTCCGGGGTAATTTGTACATCGGCGGTGGGGGGAATTTCCCCTTCTTGATAGCGATAGAGTTGCTTGATTTTGACCGCAATCACACCAGCTACCTGCTGTATGACAGTGATGATTTCTGCTGCTGTCACCTGTTGACCAAAGGCTCGTTGCTCAAAGGCAAAGGCTGTTTTGAGTTGTGTTTCTACCACTGCTAACACTTTGGCTGGTTGATAGCGGGGATTGATTAACACCTCGGCTTTGAGGTTGAAAAATAAAGGTTGGTAGGATTTGACGACAAATTGATGAGCGGGGTCACAGGCGTTTTGAATTGCTGCTACTAGGTTTTTAAACAAATCTGATTCTGCATCGATGACATGGGAGGCTAGGGATGGGGTGAGTTCCTGATCGTCGTTGATGGCGATCGCGGCGGTGGCGGCGACGGTAATGTGAACTATGGGTTTTTCTCCTTGCCAGAAAGCGATCGCTTGGGCTTTGCCTACACCAGCAAAGGCTCGTGCAAAGTCTTCAAAGTCCTGGAGGGAAACAATCCGGTCTAGTGTCAACACGGTCAGCGGTGCATTGCTGCGGGCGCTAGAACGGCTTTCTGGGTCGGCTGCCCCACTGCTGGGTAGGGGATTGGTGACACTACGGATTCCCAAGGGAATGGTTTGCAATAATGTTAACTTGTCCGCTCCCACCATACCCACCAAGCCGATGCCACTGCGGTAGTTGGCGATGACATTTTCTGCCCCTGTAGGCAGTCTCGACCCCATGATGCTGTCTCCAAAAATCACCTGGGTGCTGCCATCGTCTTCACGGCGAATGATGTAATTTTCACTACTAGAATTCAAGCCGTAAAGACTTGGTGCTTCCTGCCAGAGAATCCCATTGACTCGCAATTGCAGCGTACTTTGAGAACCACTAGCAGTAGTTGCCGAAATGTAGGTAAGGGGTGGTTTTTTCAGTGTAAACCGTTGGTTGGCTTGGTTGCCGTTGCCACTGCCTAAAATTTCTGTGACTGTCTCGCCGTGGGTGGCACTGACGACATTAGCATTCAAGGTGACGGTTTTACGGATGTAGGAATTTTTCAAGCCTTCTTTTTGAAAGAACAGCTGGGTATAGCCGCCACTGTGCTGGATATCTGTCAAAATTACTACTTCTGAGGCTGTAATGCCCGGCAGTTCAGTTAGTTCTCCAGTCAAAATCAAGGATTGACCAACTAACAAGCCAATGACCATGCGATTGAGTTGCAGGCTGGTGCTGCCCGGAGTTAATGGGGTTTCTATCAGTATTTCTGCTATTCCCAGGCGTTCACTTTGAACATAGGCAGTAGTGGTACGGACTTTCAAATCACTCGGTTTGTTGATGGGAGATGAGCCGTTTTCTTCGGCTAATTGCACTCCGGTGGCTTTGCTGCTGAGGGCAAAGCCTGCTAGTGACGTATCGCTGACATTCCGGACTCTGTAGGCTTGGTATAGGTTAACAGGTCGCTCCAACACCACCCAAGTGTTACTCACCAACCCGGATAAGCTGCGTTCTAGATAAAGGTCAGCATTGGTATAATTTTCATTTGTAAGGGAGTCTTTCCAAATTTCCCAGCCTCCATCATCCCAGTTATAGGGATAGGCTTTGTCTGTGTCGTTTGTGTTGTCAGCGGAGACTGACCGTAACGACTCTGGGAGGCTCTTGTACAATGGTGCATTATTACCAAATATCCCCAGCTTTTCGCCAAAGCGAAAGACGCCTGGGTCGGTGGGTGGTAGTTGGCTGGGTGGGGGCGGTGGTGGAGTCGTGTTAATATACTTGATTAACCTGCGCCTACTCCAATCACGCTGGATGGAAATAAAGGCAGTAAGGTCGCGATCGCGCCAAGTTCGAGCGCGAATGTTTTGGTTAACTTGAGTTTGGGTAAAGGGAATGTAACTCAGTACCAGGGGTGCAATCTTGTAAATCCTTGGTCTGAAAGAAACAGGTTGTGGTGTTTGTTGAACTTCTTCTTTCTCCAGATCAATGCGAGTCCGATTCAGTCCCAGTTCTACTTCTAGACGCTGCACACTCAAAGGTAAAGTTTGAATGCCATTGTCCCCTTTTTTACCGACCAATAGCAGCAAGTCTCCAACTTTGACATTGCTGGTTGTGCCAGTTAAGTAAATCTGCTTAATCTCTAGTCCTGGGACTACACCAGCATTGGGAAGTTCGATGTTGGCATCTAGGGGATAAATCTGATCCACAGCTAAATCTTCCCCTATGCCCTCGCCAAAATCAGTACTGATAGCCAATAAGTAAAGTTTCTGATTGACAATTGCCAATTCTTGTGGTCTAGTTTGTCGGGGACGCAGGCTGTTCCACTCAGCGCGACCGATAATTTCAGCGCTGCTTTCAAAGGTTTGGGGTAACTGTCCTTGACCGGGAAGGCTTTGGACTTTTGTACCTTGAGGGATAGTTGTGACACCAGGAGAACCAAAAGCATCTTCTACTGTAAAGGCGAGATAGGCTTGGGCAGAGACACCAGGACGTAGTTCATAACCGATAGTCCGGGCTAGTTGCAGTACCGAAAAGCGTTCTGTTGCCGTTCGCAAGTAGCCTTCATTGGCAATGCGTTCTTGGTAGAAGCTGAGAACATCAGCAACTACCGCCCAAGCATCAATGATCGCGATCGCTGGATCACTAGTGCTACGGGTAGTTAAAATTGCCAGGGGACGAGTTTTAGCGTGGGGGCCGTCGGGAATCTCCACTGACCAAATCCGGTTGAGCATCCGGCGGACAAAGGTCGGGTGAGTACCCACGCGATACACTAAGGAAAAAAGTCCAGGGCGATTGTACACTGTGGGTAAAGGAAAATCCACTTCACAACAGCCACAAGGGTCAAGTTCTGGCAAATTAGTAGTTTCGCTCATAATCCCCCCAGCATCAGAAAATCGATTTTGCCGTTTTCTGGCGCATTGGGATCATTGTCCAAGCGGGCAATTTCCAGACTTTCAAACTGCATAACTTTTGTTTGTAATTCCTGATTTGATAGTTGTCGCCAGCGTTGGAAAACTAAGGGCTGCACCCACTCAACCCCAGGTACTTGCATGGCTGTTGCCACAATTTGGCTGAGGTAAACTGGTTGGGCAAATGTGAAATTATCCGGGTGAAAGAAGCCCCGCTGACCGTTGGGCAGGGTAGTATTGCTAAACACTTCTAGGAGCGATCGCTTGACGTTGCTACTTATATAATTAGGCAGGACGCAGACTTTCAAAACAATTTCCAAAGGCACATCAATGGGTGCATCAATTTCCAAGTCGTAACCTGCTAGGCGAAATCTTTCGAGAAAGCTGCGTAACTCAACTTCAAAGTCGGCATCGATGGGTAAACCATTCTTGCGGTCTACGGTGATAAACATCGTGTACCAGCTGCCAGTCCAACGGCGAGTGGCCTTGGCCCGTTGCACTTGGGGATGGCGTTCTGTGACTGTGGCATAGTCTGCTTCGGTAACTGCCCGTTGCTGGATGCGAAATGCCTGGGGGGCATAGAGTCGGGCTTGTTCCATCGGTTCAGGTTCAGTGCCACCCCAAGCTGGCAAAGGATTACGTACTTGTTGAATTGCTGTTTTCACATCAGGCTGGTCAGTGACGATATGGAATAATGCCTCTGCACCAATGTTGCCTGCTTTGCCATTGCCTAGGCGGTAAGTTGCCTGCAACTCGGAACCGGGAGTAGGTTGTTGTCCTAATATGCCATCGCCGAATCGCAGAGATGCCCGCCCATCTGTTTCCACTTCTACTACAAACTCGCTGGCAAAGCGATCGCTATTCAGCAATGTTTGTTGCGGTTGCCAAGTTTCGCCATTACCTTGCAGCTTAATTGCTGGCTTGACTTGACGCAAATCGAGTTCCGTCACTGCTTTGGCTGGGCGCTTCGTAGCCTTTTCGTGGTCGTAGGGTTGGGCATGGGTGAGTCCCAGGCGGTCTAGTTGCGGTCGATAGGGTCGTCCTTGTGGAACTGTTGCTGGTTGTAATGCCTCGTTTTTCAGGGTTTTGCCATGATCTGCCAGTACCACATTGCCACGGGCGACGCTGACAGGTTCGTTGTCTTCCTCCTGCCACAGGCAAAGGGCAAAGGGCAGGGCATCCTCAGCATACCAGCTGATTTCCAGCACAGTAGTGTTATTTAAAGGGTCAATGACTTCTACAGGGGGAGAGTTCAAACGCACAGCATGGCGTTGATTGGGGTCGGCATCTGCTGTCAATTTACTTTCCGGGCCGCGCACTTGTTCCAAAATTAAGACATCACCAGCTTTGAGTTGTAACTCGGCAGCACTACCTTGCAAAGTTGCTTTCGTTGCACCTTTGGGCAAACAGCATTGAGGATTGCCCCAAGTGTAGAACAAAATAGCGTTGCGCTTCACGTTCAGCAAAGTGACTGGATGCAGACTTTCAAAAACAATCGGGGGTGTATCAAAAGCGCGGGCTACCTCAAAGGGAGAAAGAGCGATCGCCTTTGTGTTACCTTTACTAAAAAATGTAGTCCCAATAGGGATGAGGGGATTATCCGCCGTGCTTTGCAGGTCTTGATTCACTTCCAGACAAACCCAGGTACGGGCGTTGGCACCATCGTGTAAAAAATAATCTACCAAGCGGGCGTGGCGACGCACAGACACGCGCTGTCGGGCTGTGCCAAGATATGCTTCTGTAGCTACAGCATCCTGGTGGTAGCTGAGATAATCGGCTGCATAAGCCAGCAATTCCACCAGAGTTATGCCCAGGTCAGCAGGGTTGCGTTCTTGCCAATCAGGCATTAGCACTGCCAGTCGGTCAAGCATCAAACGGCGAAAACTGGCGTAGTCCTTAGCTAAATAGTCAATTTGCGGCACCGACTCAATTGGTTCTGGGCAAACTTGTTGTTGCTGACAATCAAAGTCGCTAGGACAATCAACTTTAAAGGAGAATTTAACGCTACTTAATATATAGTCAAAATTACTGATAGGTTGGTTTGCCTGAGTTGCAGATATCAACCGCAGCGTGTATGTAGAAAAATCGCCCCTGGTATCAGTACGAACTACTAGTACTCGTTCTGGTTCGCTGAAGCGGGGAGAACTGAAGAATGTCTGCTCGTCAACGCTGAGGCGGTCAATGTGTGCTGTCAGCAGTTCATTCACAGGAAAAGCCCAGACCACCCCGATAGGACTAACTCGCACGCCGCCCTCAATACGGACATTCTCCCGGCTCAAACCCGCCACACTCAAAAAACAATACACCAGGAGGGTTTGTTGTGGTGCAGTGCCAACCGGAGCTTCATCGTCCAACACTTCTAGATAATCGATGCCGTTCACCGTACCGTTAGCACGCACTAAGGAACGGCGAATCTCATCCGGGCAATAAAGCTGCGTTTGCATCTAGACCTCCCGCGAAAATTGTGCTATCTGACGTTGCTGATTTTTTTGGATGACATACTGGATAGTCACCTGGAGTATCCCTTCCTGACTCTCAACCTCTACTACTTCTACTTGAATCAGGTTCCCTAACCACTGCTGTAAGGCTCCCTGAATCAGAAATTGGGTGGCGCTGGCCAGTTCATTGCTATTAGGAGCAAACACCAACTGTATTAACCCAGTGCCAAAGTCAGGACGGTTGACTCGTTCGCCTAAAGAAGTGAACAACACCTGCTCTACTAAATCGCGGATATGGTCTTCATAAGTGGTTTCAGCCGTGCGGCGGCGGCTGTCAATTTGAAATGGGTAGTCAATCTGCATAATACCAATTCGTAATTCGTAATTAGGAAAGTCAGCGTTGCTGATTGAAAGTATGATTTAGTCTCACGCAAAGGCGCAAAGGCGAGCCAGTGCGTTGGGCGGCTACGCCGACTTGAAGCAACTGGCGTCGCAAAGGTGCAAAGATTGGTATAAATTTTGTCCTTAGAGCAATCTAAAAATGATTGCGACAAATTGATTCGTAAAACCTTGACGCACAAGGCGATTCACAATCTAAAATCCAAAATCTAAAATCTAAAATCTAAAATCCAAAATCCTATCACATGCCGATGACTCTCGTTTGAGTTGCCGCCACTATTGGCGGCCCTTGAGGAATTTGTTCTGGACTCTGGCACAGTCCGGGGCTAGTTTGGAGAATTGCCGGTTGACCGTTAATTAAAACCCGCGTGGCAGGAACGAGCCACTGCACTTTTACACAAGGTTGGGGTTTGCTAGGGGGTACAGTAAAGGCACACCCTGCCACTAAGTAGGTATCAGCAAGAGTGGCAACGGGTTGACCGCTGACCAGTACGCGGGTATTGCTGGGAATCACCGAAACTTGACCCCCATGAGGGCAAATAGCTGAAGCCCCTACGTGTAACAGAAAACCAGGCATGATGTAAACTCCTAGGTAATGACTAGTGCGCCTTGATTGATGGTGATGGTGGGGCCACTCATGATAATGGTGGCTCCCTGTCCGTTGGAAATCGTGATACCTGTTTGGTTGATGGCAATGAGTGCGCCAGTGGTGCTTTTCAGTAGAATGCCGCCAGTGGGGCCAGGTACATCGCTAATTAATAGGGTGTTTTGTGCGGTAGTTTGCAGGACAAGATTATCTACCCCTGGCGGTGCTGCTAACCCTAGGGCTGGAACTTCTGCCGCTGACCCCCACCAACAACCAACCCAAATCGGATAGTCGGGATTGCCTTGTTCAAATTCCACCCACACCCCAGCACCAATTTGGGGCAGTACATACATGCCCATCTGCCTGCCGGCAAAGGGTACGCAAGGCATGGCCCAACTAGAAGGGGTTGCACCGAGGACATCGGGAACTTGCACCTGAATTCGTCCCATTTGCAAGGGGTCAATATTGTTGACTACGGTACCGCGAAACTTGCCATAATATTTTTTAATGTCCTGCATGTATTACCTCTTCAGGGAACCACTACTGGAGTTAGAGATATCAACCCATTTCTAGCCATAGTGAAACTCTGTTTGTACTCGCCGTTTTTGACGTTGAGGTTGTGAGTCACGCTTTTGACATAGTAAAGTCCGTCGTAGGCAACTCCTGCCCCCCTCACCCCCACTAATTGCCTGGCTTTGAGTATGCGACCATAGCGGGAAACGCTCAGTTGTCCGGAGGCGGTGACAGCATCGGCAGATTTGTTGGCTTCGCTTAAGGCTTGGGCGGCTGCTTCTGGCGGACTCAGCTTAGCTGCACCTTCGAGAAATTTATACTTGAGTGCTGGTGCTTGTTTTAATGCTAAAGGCGGACTGAGCAAGCTGATATCAGGTAGGGGAATGGGGATGGACAACTTGGTAATTGGTTCTTGCACTTTGATGGCCACTTGCTCTCTGGAGGAGCCATCCAAACTAAAACTTAGGGAGTCTACGTTAGTGTGGGCGTCCATATTAATGTTGAGGGCGGGCTGAGGTACACCAATACGAATTTCCGGCCCCCAATAGGCAATATTTGCTCCTGGTGCTGGCCCTGGTTCGATGTAAAAGACATAGCCGTTGTTTTTTGCTAGTTCATTAATGTAGTTGAGGTCAGTATCTTGCTGTGAGGGAATTTGTTGAATCGGTAATTTAGGATTGGGGAACAGAGAGGGAACGAAAAAAGGTATGATGCCGTAGAGGGCATATTTAGCGAGAATTACTCCCACAATTAACTCAGCCGTTAAAGCTGGGTAGGGTATAGCTGTTGGCGGTTTGACCAAATCCATCAGTAGGCTGAGGTCTTCCCCTGTTACTGTCAAGGTAGATTGTCCCAATTCGTTGCTGGGGGCTAATTCCTGACGAATAATAATGCCGTCAATCAGCACATTGGGGATGCCGTTGACGGTGACAACTATAATCACCCGAATTTTGGGGTCGAACAGACCGGATGGTAGTAGTACCTGATTGATGAGTGATTTTTTACTCAAATTAAAACTGAGTTGAAAACCATTGCGCTGACCGGAAGTGATAGTTACCTGTACGCTGTTCAGCGCCTCAATTACAGGTCGCGGTGCTGGAGCCGGAATCGTTGGCCCCATCAACAGCGTTAAGTAAAATCCCTTAAGCATTTTGGTATCCTGTTATGCCTTCGGGTAAGGTAATGAGGATTTGACTACCCAAGGTGGCAGTTAACTGATTGGGACTCATGGCTCTATTAGCGTCGCAGATGCGCCAAAACTGTTCGGGATCGCCCAAGTATTGTGCGGCGATATTATCCAAGCGATCGCCTTCTTTGACTGTATGCTCAGTGAGGACGCTGAATTTTTCTGGCTGTGGCAAAAAGCGGCGTTTAAGGTAAACAATGGTTTTGCCTGTCTGAGTTTCACTGTTGGCGGTTTCAATGCCGTAGTAGCGGCTGGTAACTGTAAAGGGTGCAGGTTTGAGTGGGTCAGCAATCATCAGATTCTCTCCAATCCAAAGTCAGCTAAGGAACCGCTAGATCCAATCTGGGCTAGTCGTTCTTTTTGTTGGTGGTAAGCCATGAACAAGCTACTACCGGGATGTCCCGGCCCCAAGTCGTTGATAGTTAGTACCCGCATTCCTAAACTGACTTTGGCCCGAATCGGGTTGAGGGTAGGGTCAAAAGCTTCTTCAGTAATGCTAAATTCTGTCAGCCGCACCGGTAAGATACGATTCCGACTCCAGATAAATAAGGTCAGGGGTGCTTCGGTAGGGGCGATTTCCAGAGTCCCAATTGCGGCTAAATTCTGATTGGCTTGAATATCCTGGCTACGGGGATAGATAATAGTTTCCAGGGCAGCTAACTGGGGATAGATGCCTAAGCGAACTGCGGTAGGGTTGCGGTTAGGAACTTCTAGCTGGTCTGTGGCATCAATTTCCGCTTCTAGTTTGATAGTTTCAATGGGTGGGCCTTTGAGGCGTAGAGCCTCTAAGCGATCGCCACTTTCCCCGGCAATTACCTGCGGCTGCAAACTCCGACTCAGGCTATCCGGGTTATACTGTAACACGATAATCCGCTGAACCACGGAAGTGTCAGCATCCAGCAGCACAATGCCGCCTTTAAGCAAACGCGGTGAACCAGGAAAGGTCGTCATAAATTACTACCTTCCAATTACTGTTTTTGTCCGTTAGTCAGCAAAGGACAGTATAGTTTGATTGCTTAGGCTGTTTGCTTCTGTTGCTTGCTCCAGAAGAATTAGCTGCATTTTTAACCTATACGCCGGAACGTGTTTAATGTTCTGCGAATAACAATACTCCTATAGGTTGGTTTTGAGGGGAATTTGTAATAATTTTCTCACTTCCGTAATGTTACTTAACCGCGATTTGTGGGAGAAAGGGCGATCGCTAAGGTGTTGACTGATCAGTCATCGTTAAGAAGGGTGTGGGGTGAGGGGTGGGTAGTATGGTCTAATTCAGTCAGTGCTTTAATTGCTATTTCCTGTACATCATAGCTTTGGTCATTCAAAGCCTCTTTCCAAACCATACGTAATCTGGGACGATTTAAGTACAAAAGAGATTCAGCAGCATGATCTCTGACAAAAACATCTGTATCTTGCAGTAAAATCACTAAGGCATCTACTGCGGCTTCAGCATTATAGTAGCGGAGTTGTTTGGCAACTTCCTGTCGTGGGCGTCTTGAACGTTTTTCTCGATCAACTTCAGCAACCAAACAATTTAAGATTTCGGGACTTCTGTATTCAGCTAGGGAAATAATTGCTTCAGTTCGCACTTGTTCTGAACAATCGTGTGCAACTATGTCCACCAAATAAGGTACAGCCCTGCTATCTTGAATTAGCCCCAAGTTGCAAACAGCGGTACTTCGTACTTGCAAATCTGAATCTTTTAGAAAAGGAAGAATTAGTTCAATTGCATTATTTGGTTTGAGCATACCAATTCGATCCAATGCTAATTCTCTAACATCTGGATTTTGCTCCTGCGAATCTCGCAAAATATTTGCTATTTCGTCTGACATTTGTTTTACTCCGAAAGCTACAGATATTATTTAGCCCACTTTAAAATTTCTTCAGGAATTTGCCCTTCAATTAATACCTCATTATTCTTTAACATATCTTGCTTAACTGCGCTGGCTAATCTTCTGATTCTGGCTTTTTGATGTGAACGCATTAATTGTTCAACTTCGTCAGGTGTCCATATCTTTATTATTCCTGCTGCCACTAAAGGATCTAAAGCATCTATAGCTGGTTTTAAAACCTTATTCTTTTTGGTAAATTTAGCAGCTCCTCTGTGAGTGAGAGAGAAAGAAACGAAACGGCTCGTCTGTCCACTTTCTTTTCCTTGAACATGTTCCCAAGGAGTTTGAATGTCTGCTTCTTCTGCTTCGCGACTGCCAATAGCAAGCCCCAAAGAACCGGCACTATAGAAGTCGTCTCCCCGGAACAGGTAGCGAGTACCAGTGGAACTTGCTTTTTCAATTTCTTCTTTAACTTTGATAACTTGCCCTTGTGCAACTTCCTGTTCTGGACTAAAGCCAGCCATAACTTTGAAAGTTGCCTGAGACTCAAACAGCCGCAGGAGTTTGAACCTAAACCACAACTTGAGTCCTGCCAACAATCCTAGCACTATTAATTTTGGTAGACCTCTTCTCAATCTCTGCGCTAGTATACGGCGCACTTTCTCAAAAGCGGCTTCCTGCCGTCTGCGTTCTTTTTGGGCCCGTTGCTGCCGCCGCCTTTCTCTCCACTGCCGCCAGCGATCGCGCAAACGCTGCATTTGCCGTTGCACTGCGCGGTAGCCACGGGCTACCGCTCGCCCACCTGCTTGTAATCCCCGGACAATCAACCGTCCCACACGAGTACGAGCGATCGCCCCTCCTACTTTTTTGACAACGCGCACAACCGCACGTCCAGTGGCTTTAGCACCACGGACAACTACCTGAACAGCTTTTTTCGCACCTTGAACTATGGCACGTCCCACTTTTTTAATGGCTCGCATGGCAACAGAGGCTCCTTTTTTCGCTGCTGCTGCTACTTTTTGCAATTTTTGGGCAATACCGCGCAACTTTTGCCCTACGCCTTTTAAAGCCCCTCCTAAACGAGCTAGTAAAAAGTTGGCGATGAACTCAATCACTGCTACAGCTCCGGCTGCTAGCAGGTTGGCAAATTGAGGTGCAGCACTGCCGGTTTTCACTGCCAAAAGAAAAGCCACAAAGGCATTGATGGCGGCTATAATTTGGCTGGCTGCGCCCCAAGCTGCTTGTAGCCCTTGGATAATTAATGTCACGGCGGCGGCAGCTGGCACGAGCAAGGAAACCAACTTTTCTATTAACAGCTGGATCACCATCATTGGTATTGCTGATAAGACAGCTTGCCAAGCCATTTGAGCAATCTTAGTAAAACTAATACAACCTTTTACAAGTATCTTAATCAAGCTACCAAGACCAAGCAGCCCTTCTATTTTGCTGTTAAACCACTCCTTCACAGCTTTTTTCAAGGCTTTCCATAGGTGATTCTTAATACCATCAACTACAGCTGCGCCAAGATTACGCAACCATTGACCAGGATTAGCAGCGATGTCTTTAATGAGAGCGCCAAAGGCAGCCAGTGCTTGGATAAAAGCACGGGCAGATTTGATGGCACTTTGAATGGCTTGATTGACAAAATCGACTGCTGCCAAAAGTCCCCGCTCTAACAGCCCCAAAGCCGCATCTATTGCTTGACCCAACAGGTTGAGAAACTGCTGTACACTTTCCTTTAGCTGGTCGGCGAGGCGATTGACTGCATCTGTGGCATCTTTAACTAAATCTTGGATAGCACGGCGGAAGCGATCGCGCAATTCGGGAAAAGCTGCTAACAGCACATCGCCAATTTCCACCAAGCGATCGCCTACCCAACGAATGGCATCTACAATTGCCTGGCGTGCCCGTTCAATGACTTGAGCTGCTAGCCGTTGGGCTGTTTCAATTGCCGCCCTGACTGCTCTCCTAGCAGCTTCAAATGCTGCTTGAATCCGCCGCTTGACTGCTTCAAAAAAGGAACGAATGCGACTGGCTAGCCAACTGAGAATCCCGCCAGTTTCCCGTTCGGCACTCTGACGCTCTTGATTGGCCTGGCTTTGAGCATCCTGACGGGCAGTGGTAATTTTGGTATTACCCTCTCGTACATGACTTGCCGCTTCGGTATTGCCTTGTTGTTGATGGCGGTCTATTTCCTGGGTTCCCTGTTGTCCTGCGGCATCGGCATCGATACGCGATCGCTCTACTAAGGTATGCTGTTGTTGGTTCCAATCTTGCCGCTGTTGCTGTACAGCTTGCTGGGCTTCCCTTCTTTGGGCTGTTTGATCATCAGCATTGCGCTGAATTTCTGAGTCTATTTGACTTTGGGCATTGGTTCTTTCTTCGGTGACGCGGGTTTGGTGTTCTTGTCGCCGCGCTACCATGTCACCTTGAGCTTGAGTTACCGAAGCGCGAATCTCATCCCCACTCTTTTCCTCGGCAATAATTGCCGCTGTTTCATCCTCGGCGGCTGGGGTAACAGCCGTAGTTCCGGCTTCACCACCAGTCCCTACCTCAGCTTTGAGGGTTTCCTCTGGTACATGGGGATAAATTTGGGTTTCGCCCATTGGCTGGGCTGCGTCTTGCTGTGCAGTAGTTTGGGCTGTTTGTGTAGCATTGTTAAGGCGATCGCGTTGTTCGGCGGCCTTAGCTGGGTCTGCATTGCCTTCTAGGCTAATTGTAGGCGCTGGCCCTACTTCTACATCCAGGGCTGGGTCTGTTGTCGGCAAACTCCGCACAGCTGCCTGGACTTGCTGCACATCAGCTTCGGAAAGCTGCTGTTGAGCATTCCCTGTCACCCTTGGCCCTGCCAGAGTTTGCGTTGGTAGGGTAGGCGCAGCAGGTATGGGTGCTGGCGTAGGTGGAGGAACTGGTTGCCCTTGTGGTGTTCGTTCTAGACGCTGAGCGGTAGGAGTAGCTGGTGCAACTGTTGGGGGTGTAGCTGGCCCTTCTTGACCAGCAGGAGCGCCAGAGGGACGTTGCTGTTGGGGTGGGTTGGTAGCCAGTTCAGTGCGTTGTTCTCCTAATGAGCGCGAAGCAGCCGCACCAACACCACCTAAAGCCGTTTGCAGTCGGGTAACTGGCAGGTTACGGACTGCTGCCATTGCTTCTACCGGATCAGACTGGGAAACGTCAGGAGCTTCTGGGGCTGGCTGTTCGGTAATTGCCGAGCCACCACCACCGCCACCAGTCGCTCCTTCACCGCCTGCCTCTGCCATTTCGCCTCCAGCACCTTCTCCCATACCAGGGGGACAACCTTGGTTATTACCTTGGGCTGGTTCTGGAGTTGTTGACTCGACGGTTTCAGTTTGAGGTGTATTTGCTTCGCTGGCTGATGCCTCTGGTGTAGCTGTGGGAGATAGGGCTGGGGTTTCTGCTTCAGTTTCGGGTGTAGATTCTGCTGAAGATGGTGTTGACTGTGCTTGAGTTTCAGGTGTAGATTCTTCCGAAGATGCTATTTCTGTTGAAGTTTCCGGTGTAGATTCTTCCGAAGATGGTGCTGCCTGTGCTTCAGTTTCCGGTGTAGATTCTGCTGGAGATGGTGTTGCCTGTGCTTGAGTTTCAGGTGTAGATTCTGCTGAAGATGGTGTTTCTGTTGAAGTTTCCGGTGTAGATTCTTCCGAAGATGGTGTTGGCTGTGCTTGAGTTTCAGGTGTAGATTCTTCAGAAGATGGTGTTGCCTGTGCTTGAGTTTCCGGTGTAGATTCTTCAGAAGATGGTGCTGCCTGTGCTTGAGTTTCCGGTGTAGATTCTTCCGAAGATGGTGCTGGGACTTCTGCTTCAGATGGAGATGAAATTTCAGCTGCTCCTGATACTGGTTCAGTCACCCCTTCAGTTGGTGTAGTTTCTTCTTCTGTGACTGGTTCAGTTGCTGCTTCTTGTGTTACAGATGGCGTTTGCTCCGGTTCAGGATTTGCTGTTGCGACCTTTGCCTCCAGTTCTTCAACTGGGCCCATATTGACTGCACCTTCACCGACTGCGGTGGGTGCTGCTTCTGGTAAGGATGCGGTTCCGGCTTCGGGTGTTGACTCTGCGGTGGTCGGTGCTTCTTCTGTTGTTTCTGCCGCTGCTGTACTCTCGGCTTGAATTTCCGGATGTTCAGGTGCTGGCTGTGTCTGTTCTTCGGTCGTGGGTTCTTCTGTAGGAGTGGGTGCAGTTTCTAAAGTAGAGGTAGCCACTGGTGTGGCAGTTTCCGGTTCGGTAGTTTCTGGAGTTTCAGGAGTTGGAGTTTCGGGCTGGGTGTTGGTTTCTGTAGTGGTAGCCACTGGTGTGGCTAGTGTTTCCTCCCCTGCGGGTACTGGTTGAGCCAGAATGTCATTCAACTGCTGCCATTGCGATTGGGGCATTCGGTCTTGCAGCCGGTCTAAGACAGCTTGGCGGGTAGTTGCCGTCATTTGGGCGATTTGCCGTCTCACCTTACCAGAGCGGTCTTCGGGGTCTGTTTGCAAACTTGTCAGGATGGTATCTGTTAAAAATTCGATTAATCGTGCTGGATCTAGTATTTGGGGTACAGTTTTTGCCGCAGAAAAGGTTGCTCTTTGGCGGGCGATAACGCCTTGAGCGCGAGGAGCAGCTACAGAAATCAGTGTTTGTGGCACTGATTGACCAACCACCACTCGGTCGGCGGCGGTGGCGGCTTCCTGTTCTAGAGAGTCAGGAGCAGAACTGCTTTGTTGATCAGGCTGACTCAGGTTCTGCACATTCAGTTGAGGAGATATTGCCCCTTGTCCTGAACGTTGTTGGAGGGTATGGGTGAGTTCGTGTGCCAGCAGCCACAGCCCTTGGGGAATCTGGGTTTGGTAGCGACCAGCAGCAAAAAAAATGTCCTGGTTGATGGTGAAGGCAGCCGCATTTAATTGGCAAGCAGATGCGGCGGCTTTTTCGTCTGTATGTACCCGCACTTGGCTGAAGTCGTGACCAAAGCGAGATTCCATGAGTTGGCGAGTGGCTGCATCCAAGGGTTGTCCTGGAGACTGTAACGCCTGTTGCAGGGACAAAGTTGCAGTCGATTTGGCAGTGTCAAAGCTACTTGTGGTTTGACTGGGAATCGAGGGTGTGCGGTTGGCAGCTTTGAGCTTGGTTTGAAGGCGAGTACTCATAAATCCTCTTAGAATCTCCTGTGCTTTATCCAGGCGGATGAGGGGGATGAGGGGGATGAGGGGGATGAGGGGGATGAGGGGGAGAATAACTAAACCAATTCCCCAATCCCCAGTCCCCAGTCCCCAGTCCCCAATCCCCAGTTCAAGCCATTTCAATTCCTTCAGGAAGGATGCGTTGGGGTGCGTCTTGCAATTGCTGGGGAGGAGTGGCAGGAATTTCTATAGGTTTGGGAAGGCAGTTTTCTACTAAGGCGTTGTAGAGGGCTGGGGTCATGGGTAGCAGGTTTGGGCTGAGCATTTGGCTAAGGCGATATTCAGCAAAGGTCATGAAACGAGTACCGCTTGCTGCCCGCAATTGACTGCAAGTAGGAACACGGAACTCTTGGTTAGGTTTGCGACCTCCTGCTTGTCCGCTACCAATCATACTTTTGAGCATTTGGGGAATTTCGCTGGCAGCTACGGTTTTACCTTTACCGCCTACGAGGATGTCGTAGCTACCATCGGCATTGCGCCGGATGCCAATGGTGGGATTGCCTACCACAGGCACATCTGGCCCGGCTACAGTCAAATCTACTTTGCCTTTTTCATCAATTTGCAGATTCAGTTGTGCGGTGGGGCTGGGCTGACGCTGGAGGACGGCGGCACTACCCGAAGTCAAAGAATTTTGCGGGTGGGGTGCGGCTGTGATGCGATCGCTTGCTGTATCTGCTTGCTGTTCCTGAAGCTGGTTGGCGTCACTCATTCTAACGCTGTTGCTTGTTGATGTCTTTTGATGTCCACCTTGTTGCAGCACATGTACCAGTTCGTGAGCTATGAGTTTGCGTCCGCTGCTGCTGCTGGGGGCATACTGCCCTTGACCAAAGACTAGATGATGATTGACTGTGTAAGCTGCTGCGTTGACTGCCTGCGCTGATTCTGCGGCTTTAGCATCGCTGTGGATGCGGACGCGGCTAAAGTCATGTCCGAAGCGTGTCTCCATAAAGCTTTTGCTGGCAGGATCTAGGGGTTGACCAGGCGATCGCAAAACTTCATTTACTATTGATGGCACTCGGTCTGGTTGTTGTTCATCTAGGGCGTGGCGTTGTAGGGACTGTGGTTTTTGGCTGCATTTGTTACACTCGCCGCAGGCACATTGGCGTTGAAGTATGCCTGGACGCACGGAGGTCAAGGAAAGGGACGAGGTAAATTTAGATTGAGGTTCTACCAGTAGTCTTGTGTTCATAATTCGCCCAAACCTCCATAAATAGCTTGTGCTAACTGTATACCGATTTTTTCTGGGTTGATGCCTGGGTGTAAATGCAAACAACCAAGGTTGAGTGATGGCAGATGGCAATTTTCACTGACAGGGGCAGGTATACCTTGGACAGTCAACAGCCTAGTTAGTTCTTGCTGGAGTGCTTCGCTGATGCGATCGCGATCGCCTGGTGCAAATCCGTGTAATATGAGTTCGGCAATTTCCAGTTCGATGTTCGGGGTTGTCTGCATTGGCTTCATACCCAACCTCCTACTTCCGCATCGGTGAGGGATTTCTCCAGTTTGGTATATTCGCTACGAGCAGCATAGAGCAAATGTTTCATCCCCACTGGCTCATTAGCATCGGCTGCCAAAAAGGCTGCGTTTAAGGCGATGTTGCGAATATTACCGCCACTCATATTTAACCGAGCTAGTTGATGAATATCGAGTCCGGCTGTGGGAGTATGAGCAGGAAATATCCGTCGCCAAATTTCTGTTCGCTGGGTGATATCTGGAAAGGGAAACTGGACGATAAACCGAATCCGCCGTAAAAAGGCTGTATCCAAAGCATTTTTCAAGTTGGTGGTTAATATCGCTAACCCCCGGTATGCTTCCATACGTTGTAACAAATAACTCACTTCAATGTTGGCAAAGCGATCGTGGGAGTCTTTGACTTCACTACGCTTACCAAATAAAGCATCTGCTTCATCAAACAACAATACCACTCCTCCATTTTCCGCTGCATCAAACACCAGGCGCAGGTTTTTCTCTGTTTCCCCGATATACTTGCTCACTACCTGACTTAAATCTATGCGGTACAAATCCAGCTGCAACTCCCGCGCCAGTACCTCTGCTGCTAAAGTTTTACCTGTACCGCTGTCGCCAGCGAATAAAGCGCTGATTCCTAAACCACGATTGCTTTTGCTTCTAAAGCCCCAAGTTTCATAGACTGTGTTTCGCTGGCGCACATGGGCAGCTATATTTCGCAAAATTTGGTGTTGGGCTTCTGGGAGAATCAAATCATCCCAAGTGGCAGTAGTTGTGATACGTTGGGCTAAGTCGTCCATTTGGGGACGCGCCTGTGTCCGGCAAGCATTCCATAGGGCAGTGCTGAGTTCTGCTGGTTGTTCGCCCTGACAATTGCCCAATACTTCCGCACATACAGCATGAATTGTACCAGCGTTGAGGTTAAACTGAGAAATCAGCGTGCCTAACTGTCCATTTAGCTGTGTGGCAGTTGCTCCCAAGGCATGATGCCAAAGGAGTTGCTGTTCGCTGATATCTGGGTTTGTAACTTCAAAGGTGACAGTGGGACGATGCAGATTCGGCCGTCGTTCTCGGCTGCTAATTAATAGCAGTCCTTGAAAGCGGGAAATCAGATAGTTGACAATGCGATCGCGCAATGCATCAGTGCGATCGCAGTTATGGCAATCGAGATACAGTACGCTGGCACTTAAGAGGGCTTCCCGTTCCCAAAGCCGAATCGGCGTATCAAGTTCGCTGATGTTCAAAGGCAGTAAGTCAGCTGACAGGATATTGAGGTTCAAGTTAAAGGACTGACAAGCTGCTAGTGCGATCGCACTTTTGCTAGTCTTGTCACTGCCGCAAAGTTGAATAATTGGCGGACTTGTCTTGTGGATGGTAGACCAAAGTTTGCTCACTTGCGCCACTATCTCTTGCTGAGAAGGCAATAATTCCCCCACACTGGGCAACGGTTCCACCATTCCCCGTAATCGTTCATCTAAATGTTGCACCCCCACTAAATAGTTGAGCAGACGCTGATCAATTCGCAGGGGACTGGTGGTAAAGGCAATGCCATTGCCCACCTCAATCAGTCGCCAATACTGCAAAGGTGCATCTGGTGTCAGGGCGCTCCAGTGGTTGTTAGGAAAAACATCCAGTGCTAAACTCCAAGTCGGGTAGGGGCGGTTAATTTCTCCTTGGGCATCTGCACACAAACGGGCAAATACCGCTGCTAGTTCCATTCCCGCACATAGTAACAGCACATCCCGCTCAAAGGGTGACAAATCAAAGGCAGCGCAGACCATTTCTAGGGCAGAAGGGCCGGGAAGCTGACTAGCTGCTGAGTCCATTGACTCCTGGGCGACAGTTAATCTTTCTGCGCCTGCTGTGTCAGCTTCTGTGGCGATATGATTCTCCAGCCGACGACGTACCACCGTCACTGCTGCCATCAGGTAACGCTGGTTAGCCACCTGCCAATCTTGGAGGGCGCTGGTGTTCATATAATACTCACTTGGGGAGCTATGGGACGATTGTTAGCATCCAGATCTAGCAAACTTTCTGCACCATCTACGCGGACTCGTAGGAGATAGTTGCCCGGCTGTACTCCTTGTATAGTAATATTAATAGTATCAGTTGTTGCAGGCTGGTCTGGTAAATCCCGAAAGGAAGCTTTGAAATTATAAGCTAAGGCTGCTCTGTTTGTGGGGGGATTAAATTCATTTAGCAGCAGCACAACTTGCTGGGCTTTGCCTACAAGTGGGTTAAGTTTCACAATAATTGCATTTTGAGTAACTGTAATATCGTATACTTCACCTCCAGGAGTCACAGTTTTTTGCAAAGTCGGCCGCAGGCTAAAAGCTGCCACATTTGATGCAAAACCCTCGTGTAGAGTTGGTTCGCCAATGTTCAATTGCTGGATCACCTGTACGGTATTGACTCCCGCTTGCAGGCTGCTGGGTAAATTCACCTGTAGTTGAGTATCTGTATAATTTTCGGCATCAGGCGCTTGTTCGCCCCCCGCACCAAAGCGGATAATGGTATTTTCTGCCAGCAAATTGCGTCCTTGCAGTGTAATTTTAGCATTGGCAGCATAAGTGAGAATTTGCGGTATCACTTCCTCAATTGTCGGTTGTCGGAACGGCAACACGTAAACCTTGGGTTGCCGCACTGGTAGCGCTTCAGTCACACTTTGGCGCGACTCAATTAAAATTACTGATACCTGATAGGCGGCTGTTGGTCGATAAGCAATTTGAAACGCTGACCAAAGTTTGAAGATTTCCTCACTATTGAGGGTATGGGGAGTAATTTTTATTGCTTCCACCTGCTCGGCAATTCCGGAGGTAGCCAGCTTTTGCAGTTCTGGTGACAGAGATCCGTTTATCGGTGGGGTAAAGACTCGCCGGATGGCATCGCGGGTTAAAACTGGGATTTCAAATAGAATTTGCATCCCCACTCCCAGCAGGATATCAGGAGCAAAATCTGGTTTGCCGTAGGCACTGAGTAAATAGTGCAGGTCAATGGCTAGTGGAGGGTTGCTGATGCGTCTGCCTTGGCTGTCGTAGGCGGGTAGTCCGACATTCCGCAATCCAGTGTTAGGTGTAGCATGATACATAAAAATATTCAAACGGCTGGTTTCCAGTTCACCCATAGGAACCCGGTCTGGTGCTACAGTACTGACATTTGGGTCTCCTAAAATAGATAGGTTAGCCCGCACTACAGCAGCAGTAAGTACGTTTTTTAACACCGCTGTTGTGGCTGCGATCGCCAGAGCATTACTCATACTTTAACCTCCATTGCGCTTACGCAGGTAGTCATCCAGTGATAGGCGTGGTGCAGGTCGTGATGGCGGCGCTGGGGTTGACCGGGGCTGGGTATTTACCGCTCGCACTTCCACGCGATTAATATGAATTCGGATGGTGGGGGCTGGTTCTGGGCGTTCTGTTGCTAATATCTCTGGCTGAGGTGAACGCTGGGCTATTTCTTGAGCTTGCAGGGAAACCAACACAGGTGCAATTATTGGTTTGGTGGTAATCTTGGCTGGCAATTGAGTTGCAGTTGCCTGGATTTGTGGCTGAGCAACAATTTCAGGTTCTGGTTGGAGAACGGGGAAACTCTCCTCTAGCTGCACATCTGCATTAGTAGGGACAGAGGTGCTATGGGTTGGGGGCGAAGTATGAAATGTCGGTGGCAGCGGTTGCACGGGCATTTGCTTGACTTCCTGTTGGATAGGGTTCTCAGTCTGCATCGATGCCTGTAGTGGCATTGTCTCTTGCATGACTAAAGGAGTCAGTAAAGCAGGTTTTGTTGGTAAGGGCAAATTCTCTGCTGGTGAGGCAATATCTGGCTGTGGTTCATTTTTTGATAATAATTCAGTATCTTTCGATACTTGCAATTGTGGCTGTTCGCTAACAATTTGTTCGCTGACCACAGGCTCAGCAAAAAAAGTACTTTCCCATGAACTGGAGGCAGTTGGTGCGAACATAGGAGCGATCGCGGGTTTAGTGATGGTTGCCATTCCCAGAGTTCGTTGTGCCAGTCGGGTGAAGAAGTCTGTCATATCATATCCGGTTAAAGACTTATCATTAATGCAGCAGGGGGGCAGGGGAGCAGGGGGAGCAGGGGGGCAGGGGAGCAGGGGGAGCAGGGGGGCAGGGGGGCAGGGGAGAGGGGTTTTAAGTTTCTGTACAGACGCAGCGAATAATAACTGAACGGGCGGACATGATGTCATGAGGTTGCCATCTCCAAATACAGTTGCCGTCGTGTGGCACTCATGGCTAGGATATCTGCCTCTGACCAGCCATACACCCGTGCTAAGGCATCAACTTCTCGCAACAAGCGTTTGGCTTGGGCAGCAATTTCTATCCAGAAAAATGCTAAGATGTCGAAAATAATGGCGAAATCATGTCCGCAATCAGGACAGGTGAGATTGAGTTGAATATCACTACAGGAGTTACACTCGGTCATCCGATTTGCCAAAGCGTTAATAATCATATCTGGAAGATTATCCACTCCTACCTCAACTTCCTGGTAACTAGCTTTGATAATGCAACGTTGCAGCAGCAAATTTCTAGCAGTACTGACATCTTGGCAATGAGCGATCGCTGCCAAATCCAGACTATTACACAAACGAAACTGCAATTGCCATTCTTCTAAGTGCAGTTGCTGGACTTCCTGCCAAGGTGGCTGTGCTGTTTGGGATAGAAACTGCCTCAGATCCAGACAAAACTCCAGCTGACGCTTGCAGGCTGGACAATGGGCTACACTATTGAGTTGGTAGCCAAAAGTCTGTTGTCGCACTGCCATCAGCAATTCATCCCGCTGACCAACACTCAGCCAAGCTAATTGCTGGGGCGAACGTTGGGGAAAAGCGATCGCTAAAATCAGCAAAGCTTGGTCTACAGGATGTCTAGTGATTCCCACTTCCCAGATATGGAGGATGTCTGCTGCTAATAAACCAGTCATAATACTGTTTTACAATGTTGATACAAATAGGCAGCTCTTGAGCAGGGGGGCAAGGGGGCAGGGGTGCAGGGGAGCAAGGGGGCAGGGGAGCAAGGGGGCAGGGGGGCAGAGGAGCAGGGGTGCAGGGGTGCAAGGATTTGTATCAGTAATTGAGTGAAATGGTATAAAAAGGGGATTGGGAAATGGGAATTGGGAATTGGGAATTGGAGATTGGGAAAAACAAGTTATTCCAACTTCTTCCTCATCCCCCTCATCCCCCTCATCTCCCTCATCTCCCTCATCTCCCTCATCCCCCTCATCCCCCTCATCTCCCTCATCTCCCTCATCCCCCTCATCCCCCTCATCTCCCCTGCTCCCTAAACAGGCTCCGTAAAGGTTGGCTCACTCGGTTCTGTGACTTCATAGTCGCGTTCCCAACCTTCGTTTTCCAACTTGATATGTTGGATGGCGACGGCGTTGGCGTTGGCGTCTAAGTCGGGAAGTGCCTGATATTCAGATACCCAGCAACGGAAAAGTTTGTAAGCGATCGCTAATTGTCCGGCTTCGTTATAAACTTCTAAGATGATGTCTTTGCGAAAGTCTTGCAGGGACACTTCTGCACCTAGTCCAGAACCATAGTTCCAAACTTTGTTTGCCCACTTCTCAAATTCGGTATCGTGGGTGACGCCTCGTTCTAAGGTGACAGCCTCATACTCTGTGCGTCCGGGAGATTTGCGGGAACTGCTGGGGTCGCCTCCTTCTCGGTGTTTGACTACTTCTGTCATGCGTTTGAGGGCACTAACTTTACTGATTCCTGCCACGTAGCGACCATCCCACTTGACACGAAACTTAAAGTTTTTGTATGGGTCGAAGCGTAAGGCGTTGACACTAAATTGAGCCATAACTATTACCTCCTTAAGGGAACTCCAAAGTTATCCCGGTTGAAGTTGTTGACTATTGACTATTGACTGATGACTATTGACTATTGACCATTGACTATTGACTATAAACAGTGGGATATTTTCTGACTTGGAAGTCCTTAAGTTTCTAGTTGACCGGCTATTTGTTGCAGCTTGAGAATCACAAATTCGGCTGGTTTGAGTGGGGCAAAGCCAACAACTATATTGACAATTCCCAGATTGATGTCATTTTGGGTAGTGGTTTCTTTGTCACACTTGACAAAGTAAGCTTCGCGGGGCGATTTGCCCTGGAATGCTCCTTGACGAAACAGGTTTTGCATAAACGCCCCGACATTCAGGCGAATCTGTGCCCATAAAGGTTCGTCATTTGGCTCAAATACTACCCACTTCAAACCACGAAATAAACTTTCTTCTATATACAACGCTATACGTCGCACAGGGATATATTTCCATTCGCTGGCTTGCAAATCTGCTCCTTCCAGAGTCCGTGCGCCCCAAACTACGTTGCCGTAAATGGGGAAAGTTCTCAGGGCGTTGATAGCTAAAGGATTTAAGTCTCCATTATCAGCGTCGTTCAGATTAACTGCTAAATTTGCCCCCCGGATGGTAGCATCTATCCCAGCAGGAGCTTTCCACACTCCGCGAGATACATCTGTACGGGCGTAGATTCCTGCTAAGGTGCCGCTAGCCCCCACGTTCAAGGGACGGTTTTCATTAAGGGCATCAGCAATAATTAACCGAGGAAAATACACGGCGGCATTGCGGTGACGGATGTTGTTGTCTTGTACCCACTGAATTGCTTTTTGTTTGGTATTTTTGGATTCAGGAATGTCTACAATTAAAAAGGCACGATGGTCTTCACAAAATTTCGCCGCATCGTTGATCAAGGTGGATAAATCTAAATCGTTGGTCAGGTTAGCTGCTGCTGGTAGGCAGAGAATATTGAAGACAAAGGGGTCAATTCTTTCTAGAGCGGTTAAGCCTGCTTTCAGTTCTGCACTTGTAGGTATAGAGCCATCGCTGGCTGTGGGAAGTGCTGCATCGCTACCCAGAGAAGTAAATGCTGAAGAACTCAAGTTGGCGATCGCAGCTGCACTGGTAACATCAATAGCGGTAGGGCTGGGGATTTCTCCTAAACCGATATTTTCCAATTTAATCAATTGTGAATTGTTATTGACTACATCTTGGGCATACCGTGGGCTGGTCTTACTCACACTCAGGTTGCGATAAACCTCTGATGCTACTACTTGCTGCCGTCCTCCAACTGTAGCCACCCTCCGCACTACTAAGTTAAACTCATCGGGAAACTTGACGCGATCGCGTGTTTGATAATCTATACCTACTTGCAAGCTATTGCCCCAAGTACCCTCACTGGCTGCTGTCACCTGGAGTGTAGATTGTGAAGGTGAACCACCAACCAATTGTAGGGTTGCTGGTGCGGGATTCCCACTAGCCACTCGCACCACCCAGGCAATTTGTCCGCCGTTGAGGTAATATTGTTGGATGGCATAACTAGCTGGAGATTTGGTATTCAAACCGCCAAATACCCTTTCAAATTCAGCATAGTTATTAATGCGTACTGCCTGGTTCAAGGGGCCTTGGGAAAAGAAATCTATAAAAGCTGTATCTGAGGTGCTAACTCCAACGATTGTACGTACTCCACTGGGTATTTCCTCAACGTAAACACCAGGATAGGTAGGTGTAACGGGCATAATTCCTCCTCTAAGTTTTGTCCAGAGTTTTCCAGAGATTCAGATGGCACTCGGCAATTCGAGTCCAGCTATGTTGGTGGCAGTAATCTTGTGCGGCGGCTGTCAATTGCTGCCGCAATGGTGTATCCTCTAAAAGTCGCTCTACTCCTTGTATTAAGTTTTCAGGCTGGTAGGTAGCCTGTTGGATATCAGAAAACCAGTTGGTAGGAGAGGTGAGTACTGGTACTCCCGTTGCCATCCCGACTCGCACGGCACCACTAGCAGAAAAGTGGGGTACTTCGTCGTACCAGAAGATTAACAAGTCTGCTTCTTTAGCTAGGCGATGGGCAATTTCCCAAGCCGGGAGAAACTGGTTCACCCAGCGCACTGGTAATCCGGCGATCGCTTGTTGCCATTGGGCTTTTGTTGTCTCTGATTTGGCGTGACTGAACAAAAGTAGTTCAGTGTTGGGTAAGGTTCGCAATACATCCAGTAGTTTGGCAAAACCTTTGTATGGTGCGAGGAATCCGCAAGCAGCAATCACGCGATCGCGTGTGGTTTTGCGGGGGGGAAACCAAGTAGGACAGCCGTGGGGAATATATTCTACCTTTTTGCCTGGCGATCGCTGTTGTAATATCTCGGTGCCTTTTTGGGTGAGAGACACCAGGACATCGGCATCTTTTTCCCAGCTACGCTTCTCATAGCTGACAGAATGTTCTGTAACTATGGTGGGAACTTTGTTTTGCCGCGCTTGGTGAAGATACTGAGTCAGTTCACTATCATTAAATAGGCTATTTTCATGCTGAATGTGAATTAGCCTCACTCCCGCCCAGTTTGGTACTTGTTTTGTCACTTGCACATTTGGTAACTGGAGGCTGAGGCTAGCTGTGTATTCTGCCACACCACAAGCTGTTTGCCAACTGGGTACCCAAAATGTATCAGCCCAGCGCAAAGGTGTGGATGCGCGCCTGTAACGTTCCATGACTTCCAAGACTGCTGGCCCCTTTGCCCAGATGTTGCGATGCTGCAATACCCATGCAGAGGCTGCTTGCCCCATTGCTAGTGCTTGTTGCCGATGATTGGCAACCCAACGCAGTTGATTAGCTACTTCTTCCACACTGGGAACGCCCCGCACACCGGCAGGGCCAAATGGCGGTTCGTTACTTTCTTCCCAGCTAGCTGGCTGGACTGGCAGTAAAAACTCGCCTGCTACTTCGCAGACATCGGCTTGACCTTCACTATTGAGGGCAATGACTGGTAAGCCAGTTGCCATACCTTCAATTAAAGGTAAACCAAACCCCTCGTTACCTAATGCCAAGAGGACATCAGCTTGTTGATACCAGTGAGCAATTCCACGGGTAGCCTCACTATCATGGATTAGTTGGATACGCGGGTCATCGGGGGTGTAGTTGCCGTAGTTGAATCGGGCTTTAATTAGTAGTCTGGCATGTGGGTCGTCTGCAAATGCCAATTTCCAAGCGGCAATACCTTCTAGGGTATGTTTGCGTTTCACCAAAGTGCCTACAATCAGTGTGGTGATTCCCTGGCGTTCTGGACGCTCAAGAGCATGATAAATATCCGGGTCAATACCTTCAGGAATCACTTCTATGGGTACTGTGACACCGCTATGGCGACAAACATCAACTAAGAATTTACTGGGAACGATCACCGCCAGTGCCTGATTTAGCCGTTCTGCCCAGCCTGCGGGTAATCGGCTACTTTCCCACATGGTATTGATAAATAAGTCGTCAATGTTTTGGAATTGCTGGAGTTCTGGGCGAGGCCAGCAAAAGTAGAGTACTGGGCTGCTGACTCGATTTTGACGGCGGTGGGCGATCGCTTGAAATTCTGCTGTTGTGCCTTTTAAATCTAAGTTGATGGGTACGATATTGACATTAATTCCTGTTCGTGCTATACCCAAAACTAAATATTCTGCCATGCTGCCGTAGCCGTCATACACCATAAAGGGTGCGCTGACGGTGACTGTGGGGGGTCGCCGATTTGTCAAAGCAGCTTCAGCAGTCTTACCATTACGCAAACGCACATAAAAATCGCGGTCAAGTGCAAGTTTACTACTCACCTCCCCCAGAGAGCGACGCTGCCACCTGGAATCTGCCAGGTTTTTAGCAGCAGTATTATGGGAATGGATTAACCCTATATAAAAGGAATTATCGGGAATTACATGCAGGCGAGCCTTTGGTAATTGCCAGATAAAAGCTGTATCTTCACCAACATTAATAGTCAAGAAAGGGTTATTTGCCCAAATAGAGCGGCGGTAAAGCAAAGTACCGCCAGCCAGCCAAGGGCGATGGTTGTCCTCGTAGCGGTACAGCCAGGCCTCACCAGCATTGATGTGGTAATACAGCAGTTCGCAGATACCACAAACATCAGCTTCAGCATTCAGCAATTGGGCAACCTGTAAGCCCAGCCTGTGTGGTGCAATCCAGTCGTCATCATCCCAGTGGGCTATCAAATCACCCCTACTCATCTCGCAAGCTAGATTACGCTTTGCCCCCAAGGAATGCCGTTGCTCTAGCCGCAAATAGCGAATCCGTTCATCATCAACAATTAGATCGGCAATAGCATCTTCGCCATCGTCCACAACGATCAACTCCTTAAAAGAGTATTCCTGACGCTGAAAGTACCAAATCGCTTGGCTGACAAACTGCCGACGATTCCGAGTAGGCATTATACAGCTTACAAGAGGTAGAGATGCCATTGTCTGATCCTACTGATTCATTGTTTGTTTCACAAAGCCCAATTCAGACAATTAGTAAAAAATATGTTACGCAGCACCTGTTAAAAATGCTGAGTCATAACTGTTTATTAGTCCTTGGTATAATCTCATATAAAAGGCAAATATCAGTTGGAAAAGACAAAATTATTTGTCAAGCTTTACGTAAGTTGAGTTTTTTTTTGCAAATCAAGATATAAATTAATTAAAAATTATACAAAATTGGAAATTTTAACTGAAGGCGATCGTTAACACTGGGCTAAGGACAGGAAGTTTGCAATAACTCCACTCGCTGACGAGTATCAAAGGTTCATTGACGAATATCAAAGGTTCATTTGCCAAGCTCAAAGGTTTATCGGCAAAGCTCAGAGGTTCATTCATGAAGCTCTGAGCTTCATTTACTAAGCTTAAAGGTTTATTCACCAAGCTCAAAGGTTCATTTGCCAAGCTCAAAGGTTCATTTGCCAAGCTCAGAGGTTCATTTACTAAGCTTAAAGGTTTATTCACCAAGCTCAAAGGTTCATTTGCCAAGCTCAGAGGTTCATTCATGAAGCTCCTATCAAGTCTGGTTAATTACTTAATAATTCCCGCAATCATTGCACCCCACCCCCAACCCCTCCCCGTTCACGGGGAGGGGAGGGAAAGCGTAGCTTTCGCGGGGTGGGGTTCTTCGGTTTTAATAAGTAATCAAGGGGACATAATGTAAAACGCTATAAGCCCTTTTATAGCTAAATCGCCAGAAATTTTTCTTATGATTCAGTAAAACTGATGAGTGCTGATGTATTGTTACCTAGCATAGTGGGTTGTGCCGAGATTGCCCAGCCAATCAGAGGCATCACATATAACTTTCGTTGACAGGTGAACCTCTGTATGGCAAACACGCCTCAACGTTTCCTTAAAAAAATCCGAGAAGCGAAAGAGCAAAAGCTCAAAGAATTAGATTTAAGCCATTATTCGACTAATGACAAGGAAAAATTAACAGAGATTCCTGCTGAGGTGTTTGAACTGGAATGGTTAGAGGCTTTGGATTTAGGGGGCAACCAAATCACGACACTGCCAGAAGCGATCGCCCGCCTGCAAAAACTCACTACCCTCTATTTAGGTCACAACCAAATCACGACACTGCCAGAAGCGATCGCCCGCCTGCAACAACTCACCTCCCTGTATTTAAGCGACAACCAAATCACGACACTGCCAGAAGCTATCACCCGCCTGCAACAACTCACCTACCTGAATTTAAGAGGCAACCAAATCACGACACTGCCAGAAGGAATCGCCCGCCTGCAACAACTCACCATCCTGAATTTAAGTTACAACCGAATCACGACACTGCCAGAAGGAATCGCCCGCCTGCAACAACTCACCATCCTGAATTTAAGTTACAACCGAATCACGACACTGCCAGAAGCCATCACCCGCCTGCAACAACTCACCACCCTCGATTTAAGCGACAACCCCATTGAAAAGCCACCGCTAGAAGTAGTTGAAAAAGGTATTAAAGCAATTAAGGATTATTTCCGACAACTGGAAGCAGAAGGCACAGATTATCTGTATGAAGCAAAGTTACTAATTGTTGGCGAAGGAGGCGCAGGTAAGACAACACTGGCGAAAAAGATTGAAAACCTAAATTATCAACTGCGAGAGGAAGACTCAACAAAAGGAATTGAAGTAACAAAATGGCGTTTCTCAGAAAATGAACGAGAATTCCGAGTTAACATCTGGGACTTTGGCGGACAAGAAATTTACCATACTACACACCAGTTTTTTCTCACCAAGCGTTCCCTTTATATATTGGTCGCGGACACCCGCAAAGAAGACACAGATTTTTATTACTGGCTGAATGTGGTAGAACTTTTGAGTGATAACAGTCCACTGCTGATTGTCAAAAATGAGAAGCAAGACCGCCACCGAGAAATTAATGAACGCCAACTCTGGGGAGAGTGTAGCAATTTAGAGAAGACACTGGCAACCAACTTTGCCACAAACCGGGGTTTAGAAGATATCCTGCGAAACATCAAACATTACATCGCATCCTTGCCTCACATTGGTACTCCACTGCCAAAAACCTGGGTGAAAGTTCGAGAAGCGTTAGAAAACAACCCACACAATTACATCAGCTTAGATGAATACTTGACCATCTGCCAGCAAAATGGTTTCACCCTACTAAAAGATAAATTACAGTTGAGTGGCTACCTGCACGATTTAGGAGTATGCTTGCACTTCCAAGAAGACCCACTCTTGAAAAAGACGGTTATTCTCAAACCCAAGTGGGGAACTGATGCAGTTTACAAAGTACTAGATAATCAAACAGTGATTCGCAACTTGGGCAAATTCACAAAGTATGACTTAGCAAATATCTGGTGTGAAGACGAATACGCCATGATGCACGATGAACTTTTGCGGTTAATGATTAACTTCAAACTCTGCTACGAAATTTCCACAAGCCAAGGCAGTTACATCGCGCCACAATTACTAACTGAAAATCAACCGCCCTATGACTGGGATGAAACTAATAACCTGATTCTGCGTTACACTTACGAGTTCATGCCCAAGGGGATCATCACTCAGTTCATCGTCGTCATGCATGAATTAATTAATGAACAGCGATGTGTTTGGAAAAGCGGTGTCGTCCTCAGCAAAGACCAGACGAAAGCAGAGGTGATTGAATATTACGGCAAGCGAGAAATTAAAATTCGGGTTTCAGGTCGTCACAAAAGAGATTTGATGACCATAGTTACACATGAACTCGATAAAATTCATAATTCATACAACAAGCGACTGAAGTACAACAAACTAATCCCCTGTAATTGCACCATCTGCAAAGACAATCAAGAACCGCACTTTTATAAATTTGTAAGCTTAAAAAAACGTATTTCAGACAATCAAGATAAAGTCGAATGTGATGTGAGTTATGAAAAAGTCCAAGTTTTAGGCTTAATTGATGATGTCATGGATAGAAGGGAGCTAACACAAGACGAAGATCCAAAAAGGCAAATAGGAGATATTTATAATATCTATAATAGCCCGATAAAAGAATTGAAACTCCAGCAAGGAAATAATGTGATGTCACCAAACTCTAATAATGAAGAAAATCTCCAACCAGAAGAACAAGTTAAACTTCCTTTCGCATTTAGAAATGGAATGTTCTATCTATTCGTTTTTGTAGTAGTATTTTCTCTAATTGCATTCTTTGGTGGTTCGCTACCATTCCATTATTTAGCATTAGCAATTATTGGCACAGCAATCTTTATTATCTTGATTGGAGTTTTGCAACTACGTCAGGATGACCGACTGACTGAAAAATCTTTTGTGGATTTGGTAAAAATCGTGATCAAACAGTTTCCTTTAATTGGTAATTTAATGGAGATGTTTCAGGGCAAAAAATAAGGATTTCCAAAAATTTAGTACACTCTGGACTTCTATAAAATCGCTGGTTAGAATAGCACTAATTACAAGCGATCGCTCTCAATGAGTTGTGAAAATTATTTTTTAAACGTAGACGCGTAGCGGCTTGCCGCAGGCTACAGTCAAGACCAGAAAAAACACTTAATAGAGGTATTCAGTTAACTACTTATTTACCACACTAAAATACCTATATTCTTCTCTGTGTCTCTGTGCCTTTGTGGTTCATGAAATAAGTAATATTAATTTGAAAAATAATTGCAATATATAGAATAATAAAAGCAATTGCTTCGCATAATCCAAAATCCAAAATCTAAAATTCAAAATTGTATATATGCTGCGTAAATGGTTTTTGACACGTTGGCAAATCGTAATTGGATTACTAATGTTAAGTGCAATTATCAGTCCCTTAACGCTGAATTTTTATGTAAATGCAATTACTAGCGATCGCCGCTACACCAATCCTACACAAATACCAGCCCAGCGAGTTGCCATTGTCTTTGGTGCGGGAGTTTACCCTGATGGTACACCAACACCAATGTTAGGCGATCGCGTCTTTGCAGCGGTTGAACTTTACAAATTAGGGCGAGTGCAAAAGCTGTTAATGACGGGTGACAACAGCCGCAAAGACTATGATGAAGTCACCACCATGAAGCGTTATGCAGAAGAACGCGGCGTACCTGCTGAAGATATTACCTTAGATTATGCAGGTTTCAGCACCTATGAAAGTTGTTATCGTGCTAAGGATATTTTTGGAGTCAAGCAAGCAGTTTTAATTACCCAGAAATTTCATTTACCTCGCGCTGTTTATACTTGTAATCAGCTTGGTGTAGAAGCATTCGGTTTAGGAACACCAGATTGGGAAACCTACCGTTTTCATACGATCAGCTACTATACCCTACGAGAACAATTATCTACTCTCAAAGCATTGTGGGAAATTCATATTACTCGCCCTCTGCCAACTTTTCTCGGCCCTTTTAAGGGAATCTCTTGAGAAATAAAGCAGGGGAGCGGGGGAGCTCTTGAGCAGGGGAGCGGGGGGGCAGGGGAGCAGGGGGAGATGGGGAGCAGGGGAGATGAGGGAGATGAGGAAGAAATAATCCCCAGCGATGCACTGACTTGTGCTGAGTGCAGTCGAAGTAGCTTGTCGAAGTGTCCCCAGTCCCCAGTCCCCAGTCCCCAGTCCCCAGTCCCCAGTCCCCAGTCCCCAGTCCCTAATCCCCAGTTCAATCAATTTAATTGCTCAATTCTGGTTATTAAGCCGTTGCTATTGAGTTTTTTCAACATTTCATCGGCATTATAACGGTTGCTAAAGACTCCGGCTTGCATGACTCTTTGACCTTGCCAGATTGTGGGAAATGCTCCTGGGGCAAACAATCGTACTAAATCCTGCTCTTTGTCAGTTGGAGTTTCTACAACCACGCGGTAACGTACACCCATCTGCTTACTTCTAGTAGGCGGCGAATAACTCCCACCATAGGCAGTTGTATAAGTTTGGGCTACTGGAACTTTTGGCATATTGCGAGTATCCCCAATAGGGACATTGCCATTGGGAACAAGCAAAATAGCTGTATCATTCTGAGCAGAAGTTTCTGGTATACCTCCAACTATTGCTGGGTTGGATGGCGGCTGTGCTACAGAATCAGGCGCAACAAACTCTATTGTGTTGGGATCAATATGTACATAATTTAGTTGTGCTGTTTCAGGCTTAATTGCTGACAATGGAGTGATTTTTTCCGTTGAGGGAACTTGAATTTTGGGCGGTGTTTCTCTAGTTGCCAAGCTGCTAGGAACAGGAAAGCCGCCTAACTCTTCAACTCTTGAGGTGGGTGGTTTTTGATTATATGTAGGTGTTGGCAGTGGTACAATGGCTGGCTGCAAAGGCTGCAATTGACTGATGACTGTTGACTGTTGACTGTTGACTGATGACTGTTGAACGCCAGTTTGCTCAACGGAGGTAACCTCCGCACGCAACTGGCTCCTGTTGACTGATGACTGTTGACTGTTGAGTGTTGAGTTTTTAGTGGTATCGAATTGTGTGGGAGCAGAGAAGCTAATTTCTTGGCTTGCTGGGATTTCTGGTATTGTACTGTTAGGTAAGGCGGTGGGCTGAGAGTTATTCGCTACGGATGCTGTTTGAGGGTTGAAATCTACCTTACCAAGGATGCGATCGCTATCCAATGTATTACCACTAGCAATAATCAGTTGTTTGGCAGCACTAGCATTAATGTCATAGCGAGAATTGTTACGAAATTCATTACCGCCAGCTTCGTTAGCGTTACCCAAATCTGGCATTGCTTGGGCTAGAGCTACTAAACCATCTTCTTTACTATCTTGAATTAAATTATTGCGTAAAATCGGGCGAGCATTAGCTTGTACTAAAATTCCAGAACGGTTGTTCTGAATTTGATTATTTACCACCACTGGGGCAGCATTTTGGGTAATATTAATCCCAAAACCAGTTTCTACAAAGATATTTTCCTGCACTTGGGGCTGGGAATTGCCGCCAATAGTGATGCCATTTGCCCCATTGCGATAAAAGTAATTCTTGCTGATTGTGGGGGCACCCTTACCAGCAACAGAAATTCCATCCTGAGTATTGCCAGTAAATGTATTTTCTGTAATCACTGGATTGCTTGATTCAATCCACAAACCGTAACCACGGGGATTGGAATTCGTCACAGTCACCCCAGCCAACCCTCCACTAGTTGCACCAACTATGGTGACATTTTGCCCGCCAAAGCTACGACTGAGGTATTCACCACCTCCTTGGATGATAATATCGCGTCCTTTGTTGGCAGCGTCTCCTTGAATGGCAACACCTGGTTTAAGCATGAGCGGAAATACTTCTCCAGTCTCGGCGCTATAAGTACCTACGGCAAGCTTAATTACTGTATTGGCAGTGGCTAACCGCAGCGCTTGGGTAATTGTTTTTACAGGAGTACTTTGACTACCATTGCCCCCTGTGTCATCTCCAACACTTGGGTTGACAAACAGTACATTAACCTGAGACATTGTTGTTTCATTCAGGGGCATTCGTTCTGGTACAGATGGCATCTGAGCAACAGCGCTGCTAAGGCTTGCACTCAGCAGCAAAGTTATGCTTGCCAATCCTACGCCAGCTGCAAAATACAATACTGAAAAGCTAAAAACTGAAGGTATTGCTAATTCCAGGCTTGGGTTTAGTTTATCAACCTGGGTAATTAGCTTTAGTTGCAGGATATCTGCCCTGCGATATTTAGCAAAGACAATGGGGGGAATCAACTTTACACCACTCCTTAGAAGTTAGAAGTAACAATAAATTCTTATACTCTCAGAAACATAGTATGTCGATAATGTAATCTACATATTGACCTATTGGCTATTTTGCATACAAAGTAATAAATGAAGGGGCTGGGGACTGGGGACTGGGGACTAGGGACTGGGGACTGGGGACTGGGGACTAGGGACTGGGGACTGGGGACTGGGGACTGGGGACTGGGGACTGGGGACTAGGGACTGGGGACTAAAGAAAAGTTTTCCAATTAGCCAATACCCAATACCCAATACCCAATACCCAATCCCCAATCCCCAATCCCCGATCCCCAATCCCCAGTAAATCAACGATGCGAAGAACACTGCAACTATGAAAGAGGCTGGCTATTACGATGAACAAAGGACTAATGGGGTTGTTGTAATGGTCGAGCCATACAGCCAAAAAGAGCTAATACAGCAAGTTGTTTACCGGATTTTAGATGCAAATTTAGATCGCGCTCGTGAAGGCTTGCGAATTATCGAAGAATGGTGTCGCTTTGGGCTAAATAACGCCCAATTGACTGGGGAATGTAAACAAATGCGGCAGGAAATAGCTATCTGGCATACTGCTGAGGTGAGGGCGGCGCGAGATACACCAGGCGATCGCGGCACTGAATTGAGCCATCCTCAAGAAGAACACCGTTCTAGTGTAAAATCTTTGTTACAAGCTAATCTTTGCCGTGTGCAAGAAGCCTTGCGAGTTTTGGAAGAATACGGCAAGCTTTATCACCCAAATATGGGAACAGCATTTAAGCAGATGCGCTATCGAGTTTATACCTTAGAAAGTAATTTAATGGCTTATCACCGCCATCAACTTTTGTGGCGATCGCATTTGTATCTTGTGACTTCGCCATCAGAAAATTTGTTGCCAACTGTTGAAGCTGCCCTTAAAGGTGGATTAACTCTGGTGCAATATCGTGATAAAACCTCTGATGACACTTTGCGTTTAGAACAAGCCACAAAGTTAAGTCAGCTATGCCACTCCTACGGGGCTTTGTTCATTGTCAATGACCGAGTGGATCTCGCTTTAGCAGTGGATGCAGACGGTGTGCATTTGGGACAGCAAGATATGCCTATTGCTATTGCCCGACAATTACTTGGGCCTCAGCGCTTGATAGGTGGCTCTACCACAAATCCTGACGAAATGCAAAGAACAATTGCTGAAGATGTAGATTATATCGGTGTGGGGCCAGTTTATGAAACTCCTACTAAAGTAGGTAAGCCGGCAACAGGTTTAGAATACGTTCGCTATGCTGCTAAAAATAGTTCAATTCCCTGGTTTGCCATTGGGGGAATAGATGCCAATAATATCAATGATGTGATTGATGCGGGAGCAGAACGTGTGGCGGTGGTGCGATCGCTCATGCAAGCTGAACAACCTACCCTAGTGACACAATATTTACTCTCCCAACTCAATCGCATCAAACCAGAGCCATAATTAATTAAAAATTAAAAATGGTTTTTTGTAAAATAGTGGCAAATCCCTATAGACTGTTACTCACCAGTCCCCAGCGATGCACTGAAGCTCACCCGAAGTGTCCCCAATCCCCAATCCCCAAATAGCTTATGTCTAACGAGATTACGTTTGAGGTGAATGGGGAAACTCGCAGCTGCAATTCCCAAACTCTTTTACCTGATTTACTCCAGCAGTTAGGTTTTAATCCTCGTTTGGTAGCGGTAGAATATAATGGTGAAATTTTACATCGCCAGTTTTGGTCGCAGACAAAAATCCAACCAGGCGATCGCTTGGAGGTAGTAACGATTGTCGGCGGCGGTTAAGTAGCAGATTCAGATTTATACAGCAAGCGGTGAAGGGTTTTACGCCTAGCTAATTCTTTACCTTGGCGACCGAGTTGTTCGCGCAACTGCTGGTCTTTACACAGCCGATTAAAAGCTTGAAAAACTTCGTAGCCAGATTTAGGATTTACTAGGATGCCATTTTCTTCATGGCGCACCGCATCAATTACAGAACCTAAGCGAGAAGCAATTACAGGTTTACCAAAGTAACTGGCTTCTAAGTAGACAACGCCAAAACCCTCTAAATTGCTAGCTTTGCTGTCTAATAAAGTCAGCATGGCAAATATATCACAGGCTGCATAGTAACCAGATAATTCACGAGGCGGTACATATCCCGCAAAGTGGACTCGCTTGTCTACCCGCAAGCGATGGGTCAGAGATTTCAGTTCTGATTCACAAGGGCCTTCGCCGCAGATTATGTAGTGGACATCTACGCCAATGGTTAGTAGTAGTGGTATGTTATCAATCACGCGATCGAAGCTTTTATGTTTCACCAATTGTCCTACTGAGAGGATTACAACTGCTGTTTGGGGAATGTTGTAGGACTGACGCAGGCGTAGGCGTAACTCATCTAAATTTTTTTGGCTGGTTTCGCCATCAAATTTTTCTGGTCTAACTACAGGATGAATGATATGGGTAGGAGTTTGTAAGCGGAAAGTATTTCTGAGGTAATCTCGTGTATAAGAACTGTTACAAACTATGCCTTCGGCTCGTGTCAGTGTCAATTTAAAGAGCGATCGCAAAAAAGGGTTGCCTAAAGGACTAACAATATCATTACCATGCAGGTAAATAAAAAAGCGTATGGGTAGAAGATAGCTTAAGAGCAACAGCGAAGGAAATTCGTAGCCGTGACCCCACTCGATATAACGGTAGTGATAGCGAAAATACAGCCTGATGGCGAATACAAACGACCAAACCAAATTGAAAAGAGGCTTCAAAAGACCCCCCACATGTCCCAGCCAGTATCTAGAGTTTGGCCAGCGATAGATGGGAAACTGCTGAGCTTGATCAAATACTTTATCACCCGAACAACCAGCAGCCAGAACAATTACCCGTTCCGGATCTTGAAGGCAACGATTATACAGATATTCTCCAATTACAGCCTCTTTTGGCAAAAATAGCCGGGATATAACTAGAATGTCTGGCGTTGCAGTTTGGTCTCTGATTTTTGTTCCCAGTTGTGAAATATGTTCCATGTTAATTTTGATAACTTTAATTCAAATAATTGGTAATTTTTGATGATCAAATTAAGGTGAGGTAGCTTAGTGTGATTTCGCTCTTCATAATTGATAGTTACTCACTTGCTAATGCCCTTGTTCTTCCATGTTTTTTGAAAATTAAAATTCTCCATCAGTCTTGATATTGCTTTAGCTAGAGCTTGGCAGTTAACTGAGGGATAAAGTAGGATATTTTGTTGTTCTTTGGTAGTTGCTACAACAGCAGGATATTTTTATATTTTTCTAGATGGAATTGGCGGCTACCATTACTCCAACTGATTTTGGCAATCAGCTGGCTCCTCAAATCACAGTGACAATCAGTGCTGTCTCCACTACATAATCTTGAACAACAGCTTTTATTGATGGTTTCATCGTGAAATTTACTGACTCTGTATCTAATTTTCTCCTCTTTTGTCATGTTCGCCAACAACTAGTTTGTAAAACCTAGTGATTTACATATTTTTTGTTAAAAATTTTCACAATCTGTAATCCATTCAAGCATGGTATAAATATTTTTAGTTATCATTGTTACTCTCTGGTACAGAGATTATTCACAAATCGTTCTCCATTCTTCAGGAAAGAAATACGTTACAAATATTTAAGTTATATTCTAAAACATTAAATATTTAGTTGTTATGATTCTTCCTGTAAAGTGTTTGTTAATTATATATTTTCTTTACTATTTCTGAAGCTGAGGATTTTTTCAGGAAAGTAATGATTAGCGTCAACCAAAAATTGGCAATTATAGCGAAATTGAGTAAAAATCAACTGCTAAAAAAAATATTAAAAATAGCTGCTTTTAAGAGAATATCCTGAATAACCGTACATGTTATGCCAAAATGCCAAAAAGTTTTTAGGATTTTGCCAGTCTCTTTCATTAGTTAGCTATGGGAATGAACTATTTTATGTTGCTACAAAATGACTGCAAGTAGATTGCTAATAACTCATTAGTCATAGATAACTGACATTCAAAATTACATCTAAATATCAATTGCATGTCGTTGGTTAAATAACTGCAATACTGTAGTTTAAATTACTAATTCGGATAATCAAACGTGCTTATCACTCCACACTATAGATTTACTAAAGATGACAATTGGTGGATGCACAATTTTTGCGTAAAAACTAGCTTCTATAAATAATCATAACTAAAAATATCTTCAAGTATCAATTGATGGGGGGAGGGGGGGATGGGGAGATGGTGAGGTGGGGGGATGGGGGGATGGGTAAGGAAAGAGAATAACTACTGACAACTGACAACTGACTCAACACTTTTTGGTGTATCTCAAGAGGGAAATAATTAAGTGATTCCAAAGTCCGACGATAGAGGATGCGTTTCGAGGTACGGTTATCTACTACAGAAATCCTCCCTGCGTCTGCTGTCTAACCAAGATAATACGCGGTAGATTGAATATGTAGCCGTCAAGCTCAAGGCTAAAGTATCTGGTTAGCACCACACCATAACATCGCTACCAGCATGGGGAGCATCATCAGCAATACCATTTTTCAAGTGACTGTGCTATGCGTAAAAAATTACAACAAACCATCAAACCGCTGTTAAAAACTTTCTTTGTCCTGAGCCTAGTGTTAGCTATGGCACTTGGTCATGCCGATGGAGCATTAGCTGCTAGTGGCGGTCGAATCGGTGGTGGTTCTTTTAGAATGCCTTCTAGTGGCCGTTCTTACACACCGCGCACCTACGCACCTCCTGGTGGGGGTGGATACTACGCACCCTATCCTGGTGGTGGTTTTGGTGGTGGTTTTGGCTTTCCTTTCCTGATTCCTTTCTGGGGTATTGGGGGAGGGTTTGGCGGTCTGTTTAGCATTTTAATTTTCTTAGCGATCGCTAACTTTTTAGTGCAAAGCTTCCGCCGTGTCAGCAGGGGTGACGCTGAAGAAACAGGCTACAGCAGTAACCCCGATGTTTCTGTAAATCGTTTGCAAGTTGGTTTGTTAGCTCAAGCGCGTGATTTGCAACCTGAACTTAACCGCATTGCTGAAACTGCTGATACCAACTCTCCACAAGGAAGGGCAGAAGTTTTACAAGAAGCTAGCCTAGCTTTGCTTCGCCACCCAGAATACTGGGTATATGCAGGTGGTGGCACACAACAAGCTAAACTAAATTCAGCTGAAAGTCAGTTCAACCGTCTGGCATTGGCAGAACGCAGTAAATTTAGTGAAGAAACTCTTTCTAACGTCAATAACCAACTCAAAGCAGCCCTTGCTAAAGATGCATTACCTGCTGCTGACGAACTCGATAACCCAACTCGTCTAATTAGCGAAGGCCCTGGTGAATACATTATCGTTACCTTATTGGCAGCAACATTAGGCAAGTTTGAAATTCCCCAAGTCAACACTACTGATGACTTGCGTCAAGCTTTGCGGCAAATTGGTAGCATTCCTAGCGATCGCCTTTTGGCATTTGAAGTTCTTTGGACTCCCCAAGCTGAAGGCGATGTCCTCACATCTGATGATGTCCTAGCTGAGTATCCCGATTTGAGATTGGTTTAAACACCTGTAAATTTGACGCCAAGACGAGGAGAATTGCGTACTCCCTTTCCCAACATTAAGCAAACTGTCCGTCTTGAAGGCACAAAGTTTTTTCTTTGTGCCTTCGCTTTTTGGTGAACAAGAGAGCGGGGGGAGCAGGGGTATACAGTTCAGTTAAGCATTTCTTCCTTCTCTCTGTGTCCTCTGTCCTTGGAGCGGTACCCAACTCCAACAGAGACGCTAACCCGAACGGGAAGGCCAACGGGAGAGGGGGTGAGGCTCCTGCGTCGCTACGCCTACGCTCATCTCTCGTTATAAAAACGATCACTATTCTTCCCACACGAAAGCGATGTCTACGACTGGCTACGCCTACGCACATCTCCCAACAAAAAAGCGATCACACTCCTGTAAATAAATCAAATCAAAAGCGATTGCACTCCCATATTCACAAAATTGGTATGATCATTTATATATTTCACTAACCAGAGAAACTATGCAAATTAAAGATATGACAACGGAACAGTTACAAAGCTTAATCCGTAACACAGTAGATGAAATCCTAGATGAATACTTTGGTGATCCTGATGAGGGAAAAGAAATTAAAGAATCCTTCAAACAGAGTTTATTGACAATACGGCGTAAACGGCTAGAAGGAAGACCTACTATTCCGGCAACGGAAGTTTATAAAAGGTATGGTATAGAAGGTTAAATGAGTTATTCTGTCAGTTTTGAACCAGAATCTATCACTGATTTAGATAATCTGGCTCAGGTAGTGCGTCTACGGATTCTGAATAAAATTGAATGGTTAAGTGTCAATTTTGAGCAGATCACTCCTCTAGCTCTGACAGGTGAATGGTCGGGGTTTTATAAGTTAAGAGTGGGTGATTATCGAGTCATTTATGAGTTTGATACAGAAAATCAATTAATTATAATTACTAGAATTGGTCATCGTAGGGAAATTTATTAGCTTCGATAGTTACTCTATTAAAACGATCGCTATTCTCCCCACAAAAACGCGATCGCACTTCTGTAAATAAAAAGCTATCGCTCAGTTACGCTGTAGGATAGGAACTGGGTTTTTGTATTATTCGTAATTGCGATCACACTAAAACGTAGGGTAGGTTAGCGAAGCACGTAACCCACCGAGTTTAATAATAGACGTGGTGCGTTAACGAAATAAAGCACCCTACAAGCTCAGGCGATCGCACTATGGTTTAGAGCGGCTGTGTGAGATGATCAGCCAAAACTGGCAATACTCAGCGAATGAAATTAGGCAAGCGATTATAGAAGATGTGCGATCGCATATTGGCGAAAGCAATGTTTACGATGATATCACCTTGCTCGTGTTGAAACAGAAATAATCAATATCCCTCTTATGTCAAACTGGGAAAAATCAATCCCTGAAAGCCTTTCAGAGCTTTATTTTTCAGCTTTTGGCTAGAAATTTTAGTTTCTATTAGAAAAGAACCGCTCAAAGTTTGATTAGATAAAGGTTCCAATGTTTCGCTACGATTATTGTTTTCCGAAAGTGACAGAATAGGGATATAGTCATTCTTAGTATTTGGGCATAACTCGACTTAAGCAGCATTCGGTAATTCACTGCGATCGCCCCTCTCCCCACTAACAAGCCATCGCCCGACCGTAAATAAATCAAAAGCGATGTCTAGGACGGGCTAAGCCTACGCCCTCCCAAACCTCAAAGCGATCGCTCTTCTCCCCTACAAAAAAGCGATCGCAAAGTCTAGATGTTGCGATTGCTACCCAACTCCAACGGAGACGCGCTCCGCGAACGGGAAGGCTTCGCCTACATTTTGCTTCGCTTCATTCGCTTCGGATGATCTATCATTTTGGTAAATTTGCCAAATTGGGATGTTCCCTTTATCCCTCATTTTGCAAGACAATGGTAATGAGTTTCAAGTTAATGCCAATCGCTCTGGTTTTGGTCTCCAAAATATGCGAGAACGAATCACATTAATAAACTCTTCAAAAGTTACTGGTTTGGGTAAGACTTGAAACATTTTGATCCTGCTTCTCTACTCAGTGAGAGAACTGATTGAATTGAGTATATCGGTAAAAAGTCAGATTTGCTAAATATCCCATACCGAAGACAAGACAACCCGAAAGCCACATATCCTCAGCCCACCATCTGATTCATTCCAGCTACGGCTGGCGCTGCGACAAAGTTCTGCACTAAAACTCCAAGAACCACCGCGTAGCACGCGACGATAAGGATCACCGCCAACTTCCCATACTGTTCCATCTGTTGGTGCGCCATCATAATTGTTATGCCAGGGGTCAGCGCACCATTCCCAAACTAGCCCGTGCATATCATATAATCCAAAGATATTGGCTACTTGAAAATTGCCGACATCGGTTGTTTCTTTACGAAATCTAGTTTTTGCTTCCATGAAGTAAGTATTGCTGTCGCTAAAAGTTGCTAACTCAGGGGTAATTTTTTCGCCAAAGTGGAAAGATGTAGTTGTACCGGCGCGACAAGCATATTCCCATTCTGCCTCACTGGGTAGTCGATATTCGCGTCCGGTTTTTTGTGATAGTCTGGTACAAAATTCCACAGCTTCGTGCCAAGATACATTTTCCACTGGTCGATTTAGACCTTTAAATTTGGAAGGGCTAGGATTTAAGGCTTGTTTGACTTGGGGTAAAGCTGCTACTGCTCTCCACTGTGCTTGAGTGACGGGAAATTTACCCATAAAAAAGGGTTTGATGGTGACTTGGTGTTGGGGACGTTCGTCAGCATCTCCTTCAAATTCTGGTGAACCCATCATAAAGGTATCACCAGGGATGAATACCATTTCTAGTGTAATGCTCTTACTCAATTCTTCTATAAAGAATTTAGCATTGGGGCGATCGCGGCTGACTTCTCTACCAGCTGTGTCTACTGTAACTACTTCAAATTCAAAGGTTTCTAAGGGTGGTAATGGAGGACTAACTTTTTGTGGCAGCGGTAATGGTACTAATGTGGGTTGAGTAGTTACTAACATTTCTGATTCCACAGCAGATGTTTTGCTCAACAGCAAATCATTTAAAACTTCTGTTGCTGATTGATATCTTTCGCTAGCCAAATGTTTCAGTAACTTCTCCAAAACTTTGCTTAAGTCTTCACTAATAGTTATGCCTTTTTTCTCTAGATTCTCTTGCCACAACCACCTACCATTCATGGCATCATAAAGTTCATCATTAATTTGTCCGTAAGCATCTTGTAAAGGCAGACATCGAGTTAAAAGCCGCACACAAGTTACACCCAAAGCATATAAATCACTAGCGTGACAAGCAAATCCAGCCATTTGTTCACTTGGAGCATAACCGACAGTATAAATAACTGTAGCTTGTCTGGCTAAACTAGTTTGTGTCACTTGTTTTGCCCCACCAAAGTCAATTAATACTGGTTTGCCATCAGTGGTGCGGCGAATGATATTTTCTGGTTTAATATCTCGATGGATGACATTACGGGAGTGAATGAAATCGAGTACTGGTAATATATCAATTAAAAGCTGGCGAATTTCTTCTTCGTTTAAAGGTTGTTGCTGAACTTCTCGTAACAAAGTTTGCCCTTGAATAAATTCTTGAACAAGATATAAACTTAAACCTTGTTCAAAATAAGCTAGCAATCTCGGTATTTGAGTATGATTTTCCCCCAATTCATACAACCTAAAGGCCTCTTCTTTAAAAAATTCCGCAGCTTTGGCGCGTTGTACTGTGCCTTGAACTTGAGGGAAGAATTGCTTAATCACGCAAGGAGCATTTAATCTGTCTGCGTCTTCGGCTGCATAAGTTCTGCTAAATCCACCTTCACCTAATAGGCCCAACACGCGGTAACGGTTTCTCAGAAGTTTGCCAAAGCTGCTTTGTCCGCAACTCATACAAAATCTATTGCCGTCGGGGTTAAATGGATTTGAGCAATTGGGATTTTGACAGATTTGCATAATGAAGAGGAAATAGCATCTTGTCCCAAGTTAGCCCCAATATTATCAAATTGAAAATAGATATCTATACAAATAAATTCGTCTTATCTTGCATCTGTGTATATACTTGCATTAGAAATTACAGATGAAGAAGCTTTATTTATTTGTTGCTTAATATACTTTTGAAAAGTAGATGTTAGCCACAGATTTGCATGATAACAACGAATAATAAAACGAAGCTATTCAACTTGTCAAGGGTGTTACTATAGTAATAATTATTTGAGAAAATGACATTTGATAAATTCACAAGTTTTCAAATAAAAATTTACGTCTTTTTACCGATTCCTAGATATTAACAATGCCAATTCAGAGAATGTTAGGACTTACGCGCATTGTCATATATTTTTGACAAAAATCGTCCAAAGTCAAGAGTCAAAAGTCCAAAAACCTTGACTTTTTACCCTTGACCATTGAACGCCAGTCGCAATCAACGAGGGAACCTCCCTTCGGGTGACGCTCGTTCCGACGCTCCTTCGTCGCTAACGCTTCGCTAACGCTACCGCTTCGCGCTGGCTCCTATTGACACACGTCGCCAAAAATATGTGTGCCAGTTGCGTAAGTCCTGGTATAAATCAACTTGAGCGCGAATCGCTTTTGATCAACCGCTTTTGTAAAGCTACCACAACAGCTTGAGCGCGATCGCTCACTTCTAATTTATGCAGAATGGTATGAACATGTACCCTGACTGTTCCAGGTGTAATGTAGAGCGCAAGGGCTATTTGTTGATTAGTTTTTCCAGCTGCTAAAAGTGAGAGGATTTCTTGTTCGCGTTGAGTTAGGGGATTGGAGAATTTTGAGATATTTTCTGAGTCTGACTCAGACAAACCAGACTCAAAAGAAGAACGAATTTCTTTTGTTGCAGTTTCATCCCACCAGGAGGCCCCAGCAGCTACAGAACGCAGCGCCAACATTAATTTTTCAGCAGCAATACCTTTAAGACAATAGCCTTGAGCGCCTGCTTCAATTAATCGTGCAATCAAAGGTTTTTGAGAATGAGAAGTTAAAGCTAAGACTGGGAGATTGGGATTTTGCTGCTTGATTTGTCTGCACGCTTCAATGCCACCGATTCCTGGCAATCCCACATCTAAAATGACTATATCAACAGGATTTTGTTTGATTAACTCAATGGCTGTTTCACCATCTTCAGCCTCAGCAATAATCTCTAACCCAGGTTCTTGTTGCAATCTGACGTGCAAGCCTAAGCGGAAGAGTTCATCATCCTCAACTAGAAGAATTTTGACTTGACTATTTGCAATGCTTTCAGCCATGCTTTTGCGTCTTTTTCATCTTTTTTAGTATTTGTCTTTTTTAGTATTTTTATATTGCTTTTTGGTTGTTTTTCCCTCTAGTAACTTTCTAGTTATATAGTAATTAATTATACTCGATAACATGCTTTAGCAATGCTCGCTTCGCCTGTCCAGGCAAGGCAACTTGATAAGGGTGGCTGCACCTGTTTGTCCGTCTATATTTTAGAATACTTCAAGCAATACTTAGAGTAATCAGCAAGATAGACATAGCAAGAGATACAAGCAATAAAAAAGCACCCCCCATTGAGTGAGGGATGCCCTAAACATGTCGTGAAATAATTGCTATTGGCTCAACAGATTAACTACCTCACTTAGGAGTAGCTTGACCTTATACAGGGTATACAGCCTCTCTTGTTCATATCGTTCTTGGTATTCCATCCTTCTGCCTTCCAGGGATACCCTAATCAGCGCCATCTGTTCATCGGTTGGTTCACTCATCTCATCAAGTGCTTCCCCAATACTCTGAATACTTCCAAAGCTAGGTGATTTTATTCCTCTGCCTTGCTTTAACTGCAAAAGAGCAATCTGAGGGAATGCTATCAAGGATGTGATATGGCTGACTTTGTAGCCTGCATTCCCCGTTGGCTTGATGCTGTATCGCAAGCAAAGGTCTTTTAACTCTTGAAGTGTCATTGCTTCAAGTTCAGAACGTCTAAACATACAATAGAATTACCTCTTGATAAAAGTGGTATCGGTGGTGTACCGTTTACCAGACCGTAAACACCACCGATCAAAAGTTTATTCGCTGATATATCAGCAGTTCAATCATTATTTACTTTTCTCAATAATGCCTAACCCTAAAGGTAATCCTGAAAATCTCAAAAACTTTACTACAAACAGAGAAAAACCATTAAAAGAATATTTGCATTTACGTATTACTGAAGAAATGAAGCAAGAAATACAGCAACAAGAAGACCCGCCTGAATTTTGCCGTCAAGCTATCCAGAAAGCACTAGATGAGCAGAACAAACAGAAGTAGTCAATGGTAATTTATATCTCTAGTGATGAATTATAGAGGTATTTTTATTTACTTTAAGTAATAGTGCAACCATCTTGGAACCTAGCTTATCCCTGGCAACCATTCAAATATTAATTTTTGATTGGGGAAGGCATCTTACAAAGGTAAAGAAGATTGAAAAGGATAGACTGGGAGTTTGAAAGCAAAGATAGCACCAGATGGTACTCTATTCTCTGCCCAGATTATACCCCCATGAGCTGCAATAATTTGGCGAGATAGGTAAAGCCCTAATCCTGCGCCTTTGGCTTGGCGATCGCTATGTCCTTGATAAAACCGCTCAAATAAGTGGGGAAACTGTTCACTCTGGATACCCGCACCTGTATCTAAAATTTTCACAACTTGATAAGATGTTTGGGGTTCCAAAACAACTTCTACCCGTTCACCACGGCGGGAATGGTTGATAGCATTCACCAACAAATTGGTAAAAACTCGTAAAAGTTGCAATGCATCACCCTGAACCCATAAAGATTGTCGCCAATCAGAATCACCATAACTAAACGACAGATAAACACGACGATTTGCTGCTAACTCTGTGAGAGTGCTAGCTGCTTCTTCTGCCAAGACAACTAAATCTACAGGTGCTAACTCTAACTTTAAACCTTCAGTATCGTTGCGATAGACATCTAACAAGGTTTCTAGGAGTTGTAGAGAATTTGCATGACTGCGTACCATTGTTGCTAAAACTTTCTGCTGTGCTGGTGAGACTGCACCAAATTTTTCTTGTTCAAAAGCTTTGAGAGTTTCCATTGCACCCAGCAGTGGCGTTTTTAAATCATGGGTGAGTGTGGAAGCAAAATCTTCTCGTACTTTGACTAATTCCTCTTGTGCTTCTAGCTTGCCACGGGTGAGGGCGATCGCTTCTTCTTTGGTGCGAATGCGATTGCTTAATATACCTGTTACAATCAATGCCATCGCTGCGATCGCTCTATTTGCAACTGTGGCAGCCTGAATCGTATCATCCCCTGGCACTACAAGATTCAGCATGGTTAAGCACACAGCGACAACAGTAGCTTTCAAGGTGGCAAACCTCCCCAGCCAAGAGTTTGCTAACAAAATCGGCCCGGTGTAAAGATACCCAAATACGTATTCGTTTGGGGTAGAAAACTCTAAAGCTATGACAAATATAAACACACCAGCAATCAGCAAAGATTTGTCTATACGCGATTCTTTATTAGGTAATTTCAGGTTCAACGGTTCCATTGATTTCAATGATCATTTTTAGACGAGTCCAAATTAGTATTCAAATCAAAATTTGTGGTTCCATGATTAAAGCTCCACTTGATAGAACCGCTGTCTGGTACTAGAGCTACTCCATTAAAATTTAGTTGTCCTGACATAGTATTTTTATCATCAATTGGAATAGAAAACTGAGTATCATACCACAACCCTTGGTGCTTAGGACATCAACAGATGATACAACTTAGACACAAAGCGAAAAGTCGAGCCAGTGCGAACAATCGCGCTTGCGTCCCAAAGCAACTGGCGTCCCAGCGGGGGCTTGCGCCGATCTGAACTTTTCAAGACAAAGACTTTTCAAGGGGCGATGCACTGAGTTTCGACTGCGCTCAACTACCGCGTGGTCGTTGTGTCCCCATTCCCTAGTCCCCAGTCCCCAGCTATAGTTATTGGAAAAATTCCTTCTTGTCCTCGTAAATTAAAATTTACTGTCGTTCTATTAGATTTTTCCGATAGTCCTATGGTAGGAAATCCGTTGATTTGAGGTTTGGTTCAATCATTGTTTTGATAGCTAAAGCTCCCTAGTTTAGCACCACTTTTTGAAAGTTCTGGTCCTCTAGTAAATTTACTATTTTTAGTCGGACTTTGTGAAGATTCTGTATTGATATGTAAAGTTTATGTATTTATATCTTTAAAAGTGCAGTTTTAATTTAGTATATTTACATAGTTTTACAGCGTTATCAAGTTTTTTATATGTCTAAATAAAATTTTCTGTAATGAGGTTTTGACTATATTTAGTCGCTGCTACTAGTATACCCACCCATAGCAAACACGTCTCTAAAAAGCAATGACTGCATGGAAATATAGCGGTTTTCACTTCGTTGCAATACAGTTGGAACCCCACCCCGCATTTGAGAGGCGCAAAGCCTCCCCTCCCCGTTCACGGGGAGGGGCTGGGGGTGGGGTTGAAGCGTACTTCATCCAACTGAGAATCGCTATAAGTTTTGTGAGTTTCACTTAAACAAGTTTAAAATGAGAGGCATATCTAATGAAAAAAGTTTACAAACTGGCAATTACTGCGGCTATCGTTGGATTAGGGTCAGGAATGCTAAATACAGCACAAGCAGTAATTGTTAATGTGGGTACATCAAATCAAGGTTGGTGGAGTACGGGCGCTGGTAATGATAACAGTAACGACAACTACTTCACTGGAAATTTGGGTACTAACAGTTATCATAGCTTTTTTACATTCAACCTTGGTACTTTAGCAGAAGTTTCTTCAGCAACCCTGCAAATTAAACGATATGTAGGTGAGGGAAGTTCGACACATACATTAGGTTTTTTTGATGTTTCGACATCTGCTAATATACTTAGTCAAAAATCTAATAATCCAAATCTAGATATTTATAATGATTTGGGAACTGGTAAAAACTATGGAACCTTTGATGTCAGCACTTCTGGCAATTCAGAGGAAATCCTAAGTTTTGATCTCAACTCGGAAGCAATTGCAGATATTAACGCCAGAAGTGGACAATCTTTCTCTATTGGAGGTGCGCTTTTAGGTGATCTTGCATCTGGAGACCAGTATCTTTTTGGATATAGTGGCGGTTGGTCTACCAAGGTTGTAGTCAATGCCAATTCCGGCTCGGTTTCAAATGTTCCAGAGCCTCTTACCCTTGGTGGGACAGTAGTTGCTGGTGGTATGGGTTGGTGGCTAAAGCGCAAACGAAAATCAGCCCAAGCTGTATAGCAAAGTGCTGTTAGCGGTAGCAGGGCGTTGAGCCAGTGCTGAATAGAAACCTGTTGCTTATTGGCTTTGAGCAATCAACACTGTCTTAACCTATGTGACTACGGCTATATTTTGTCAGCGTTTTGCTTTCGTGAAGGTAGGGCTTTATCAAAAAAGATTGAAGAAGAATTCACAAGTCAGAATTCTACTTCAATCCTTATTTTTTAGAAATATAAAATTGCGATCGCTTAAAAGATGCTGCTGACAAGTACCACTAAACAGAGAGATTGCCGAGAAGTAATTGATTTCATTTTCCTTGCTATTAGTTGATTCATCATTCTGAATTCTGCATGATTATTCAATTTATTCTTGCCCATTTAGTTGCCTTCCAAAGGCTAAAAAACAAAGCTCCAGAAATTAAAGCTCCGAGATTCCATTTCACAGAACTTTTGATCAAATTCAGCTTTTGAGAAGAGCGAGTATTCTGTGATTGAGTTTCTATTTGTGTCTTAGCTTGAGAAATTTCTGACAAAATTTGATTTTTGATTTCTTCAGGTTTTTTGCCCTCTATAGAGCGACCTTGTTTCTTCAATAAATTATTTATTTGTTCAGGTGTGGCTGCATTCAGCTGCTTTTGTACTTGCTCTGCTTGCAATATTTGTTGCTGGACTGCGTTACTGATTTGTACAGAATTTTGCTTGTTTATACGGATAGTATTACTGACTAATAAAGGAATTAGTAATAAAAAAGATATTGCAATCACTAAAGTCAACCAAGATAATATTTTGACAAATAGTAATTCCCATTTGCGACGCAAATCTCTTTCTCCATAAAAAACAAATACTAACCCAATTAACGGTACAGCTACTCGTTCAATCAGTCCCCCAAAGGTTTGAAATTCCCAAGCAGGATTCATAAAATTTGGTGGGATAAACATCTCAATAATGTCTAGCAAAGCTAATAGTAATAAACCATAGCCTAATATCCGTAAAATTTTAGGGAACTGTTTTTGATTGAAAATAACTTCTTGTAGTTCTTCTATGTTCATTAACAAATTGTCGTTATTAGTTTTCATGATTTTTTCTCAAAACAATTGTTTAAACGCAAGCCAAAAATTTTACAAAAGTATAGAATCTGTTCCAAAAAAAAGTACATAAACAAAGATTAATGCCAAACAAAACCCAAGTTGTAATTTTTTCACTGAAGTATCACTTTTAAGAATCCGGGCTACTCTGATTTTTGCTTTCTCCCTGTTGGAGCATAAAAAAGTATATTAAACCCAATATTAACATTGTAAACATCCCAAATAATCGTGAACCTTCTCCTTCATGCCAGTAGTCAAATGCTTGTTTATTTAGCACTATAAGAACCAGGATTGCTACTCGTATGCTGTTAGCTACAAAGCCTAATAAAATAGCTATAATTGGGACAATAATTCTCTTTTTCTGTTCTATGGGGAACATCAACAAAGCAATCATTGCTACTCCTAATAAATAGCTAATTATTCCTACACCAGAACAACCAGCAGCAACCTTAACAGTCTGTGTTCCCAGATTTATATATATCTCTTTTTGCAGAGATACATCAAAGCCTGAATACCAAAGTAAGAATGTTGAAAATTTAGCAGTTAGAGGAGCAACATCAATTAATTTTAACATAACTAGCTCCGGAACTCCCAAAAAAAACAATATAGTTATTTCTCGCCAATATTGTTTTAATCCCCTCCACCCAGAAGCAAGTAAGCCCACAGCAATAGCACAAATTAAAGGAGATAACCGAGTAAAAACTATGAGCGGCTCACTTTTGGTTAATGATACACTTTGCCATAATATATAGGCAATCAATAAAATCCCTAAACATCTCGAAAATATATTACTTTTTAAGATTAATTCATGGCGTTTCTCCCAAATCATCGAGCCTACTGCTAAGTAAAATAACAGACTCATACCTAACTGAGAAATTTCTCCTGACTTCCAGGTTACTGTCATGATAATTGCCATTAAAGTGGCAGCTATTCCTAATAGCCATAATTGTTGTTTATTGTTTATTTTAGTTGCGATAATCTTCGTATATTTCATGTAGATATATTTAAACTATTCGAGTGATATTAAACATTTATAACAGGTTGAGGAACATCCTTTAAAAGTGTTTATAAGGCAGTACACTATGTTCAACACTACTCTCCAAATTTCTATCCTAGAGCTAAAAAGGCTTTGAAACCTCCATTATCACCTCCAATACATCTGTTGCTTAAGACGATGCTTAATCCGATTTTTTAGTAGATATATGAGTGCAATACCAGTCACTGCCGCATATCCAATCGAACCTATTAAGTATGCAAGTATAGGCTCTACTGTTGGTAGAACAACTGCCAGTGCAAAACCTTTGACAACTCCACCCATTGAAGTGGTAAATATCCACCAGCCTGCATCTGAAATGTGATTTCGCAGAACTAGCCATTGGAAAACTCCAATGACAGCTGACTCTATAAGCGTAATCAAGACATAAATCCAAAGTGCCTGTATGTTGACACTGATTCCTATGACTACCACTTCTCCTTGAGGAATAATCTCTAAAATCCTAGTCGCCGGCTGGAATAGGTAAATGATTAAGTAGCTTGCTATCCAACCGTAAGCACTTGCAAGTATCCACCAGCCTAAATGCCGGACATACTTTCGCAAAACTAGCCATTGGAAAATCCCAAACATCGGGATAGCAAATAGGGAAAATAGCTTTAGCACTTCGCCAGCCAAATTCGCTAATACCCATAAAAACCACAAAACACAGTAGGAAAACCAGACTCGTCTCACTAAATAATTATCAATAGTTGTATTTCACTAAATAAATAATTGACAAAAATCAGCAAAATAGCTTGTATGTAGTTGTTTTTACAGATATTTTTATTTATTCAGTACAATTATTTATTTACCACTAACACATGGTCACGTAAACATCTTTACCAAATCTTAAATCTATAATATTTTGTCAAAAATAATACATGGTAAAATATATATCAACGTAAATTTAACTTTTGCCCAGATGTATTTTGTTTGCTTATTAAAAATTCGATATTTTGTTAAATTTTGTTTATTTATTGACAAAAGCGCATTTAATTTTTTCTAAAAACGCAATTTATTCTTGTGCCAGAAATGCTTTTGTGGTATATTGTCGTGCTAAAAAAATACATAAGATAATTTTATATCTCATCTGAAGACATCTCTGCACAAGCAACAATCTAATTCATCAAAGCTTCATATAATGCTGTGAACTGTGGTAAATCTGCTGAGTACTTACATGAACAAGTTTTAAACACCTAACTCCTGAACTCGACCCAGTAATGGAAATTTCGATAATTTTCGGGGGCGTAGACGCAAAGCGGCTTGTCGTCAGACATCGCTCTAGTGCCGCAAGTCAAAAGTCAAAAATCAAAAAGCTTGTGTTGTCAGCTAAGGAGCGGTTGTGAATGGTATCTCTAGGCAGGAGGCAGGAGGGAAGAGGGTTTGAGCCTAGTTTATATTTCTAAACATAGTTATGTTTATTCCAATCAAAGCTTCAAACCTGCTCCCTTTCTCCCCTGCCAGAATTTTGTTACATGCGTTACTTTTGCGATCGCCACTTTTATCTTAGGATGCTTTTTTGATACAAAGTATAAAAAGCATCGTTTCAAGGAGACGGTTAAAATTTGTTACACATTGGCAAGTATAAGGAGGATTGAAAATAACCAAATGATTCCTTAGGTCAAAAGCACATCGACACTTGAGTAAGGATATGAAAGAATACAGCTAATCGTTAAAAAGCGATCGCATCAACCGTGTAACAAAGTGTGAGGAAAACGGAAAGATGTCTCATCTATTGTGGAAAACTCTGTTACTGAGTCCTGTGCTTTTGGGAACAACTGTGTTTGTTTCAACTAGTGCAATGGCTACTGAGTTACCAAGCTCGGTTAGTATCAAAACAGAAGCAGCTTCAACACCAACAGCTAATAAGCAGTTGGTAGCCCAAGCAAAAACTGATGAAAATAACGTTTTAGAACAAGTTAAGAATTACAACAGTGAAGCCGATAATCAAAATTCACTGTCTCAAGTCACATCAGTTTCTCAGTTTTCTGATGTACAGCCAACTGATTGGGCATTCCAAGCTTTACAATCTTTAGTTGAACGCTACGGTTGTATTGCTGGGTATCCTAGTGGTGTTTACCGTGGTAATCGCGCCCTGACTCGTTATGAATTTGCCGCAGGTTTGAATGCTTGTTTGGATCGAGTCAATGAACTGATTGCTACAGCAACCGCTGACTTGGTAACAAGACAAGATTTGGCGACTCTCCAGCGTTTGCAAGAAGAATTCTCCGCAGAATTGGCAACTCTGCGCGGTCGAGTAGATAGTTTAGAAGCACGTACTGCTGAACTTGAAGCCAATCAGTTTTCGACTACAACCAAGTTAGTTGCTGAGGCAATTTTTGCCATTACCGACAACTTTGGTAGCAACGACAGCAACAACACTGTCTTCCAAGATAGGATTCGTTTAGACTTCCAAACCAGCTTCACAGGTAAAGATGTCCTACACACTCGGATTGCTGCTGGTAATGCGATTGGATTGACTTTGCCAAATGGCACATTTGAGGGAACTCAAACTTTTAACCTGTTTCCTGGTGCTGACACCAGTAACAACCGTGCTTTAATCGACTGGTTGTCGTATTACTACCCAATAGGCAACTCCCAAATTTACATTGCTGCTACCGGAGGTATTCACAGCGATTACGTTCCTACCGTTAACCCATACTTTGAAGATTATGATGGCGGTAATGGTGCCTTATCTACCTTTGCCTCCGAAAGCCCGATTTATCGGATTGGTGGCGGTGCTGGTATCGGTGTTAACTTAGCCTTTGGTGGCAGTGGTGCCTTCAAGCCTTCATTAACCTTGGGCTATTTAGCATCTGAAGCAAATAATCCTGCTCAAGGTACAGGTTTAGTGGAAGGTAACTATGCTGCTTTAGGACAGTTGAATCTGAGTGTTGGCGATCGCTTTACTTTAGCAGCTACCTATGTCCACGGATATCATGGTGGAGATAGTGTTTTATTCGATGCAGGAGCAGTCACCAGTGCTGTAGTCGGTACTTCACAAGCAAACCTTGTCGGCGGTGGTAACCCCTATGCTAGTAACTCTTACGGTATTGAAGCCGCTTTGAGACCGAGTGACAAACTTTCCATTAGTGGTTTTGTACTTTACAGCGACATCACTGGCTTTGGTGCTGATGATGATGGCGAAGTTTGGAGTTATGGCGCTGGGGTTGCATTACCAGATTTTGGTAAAAAAGGCAACCTTTTAGGTATTTTTGCCGGGGCACAACCATACTTGGGAGGTTCCGGTGGCGATCGCCCCTATCACATTGAAGGCTTCTACAGATATCGCGTCAGCGATAACATTTCTATTACCCCTGGTTTGATTTGGTTGACCAATCCTGGTGGTCAAGATAACGATGACAACGAAGATGCTTTCATTGGTACGTTGAGAACCACCTTTAATTTCTAATTACCAAGTCGTAATTTGTAATTAAGAAGCGTCAGATTTTACTTGGCTTTCCAAGTAAAATCTGACGCCTTTTTTTGGATAATTGGTATGTAAGAAAGTGCTGATATCAAGTCCGGTTAATTAGTTATGTTTCCCACAGTCATTGCACCCCACCCCTAACCCCTCCCCGTGAACCTATGCATTACCCGGATCTTTCTTAACAGAAGTACAGATAACTTAAAAAGAAGCCAAACCAAGCTTGGGGTAGAGTTTTGAGGAAATGATGGAGCAGGCGATCGTTAAAAGGGGTGAATGATGGAAAGATGGGCTTCAGTGGAACTGCAACACGCGCAACTTGGAGACTCGCGGCGCAAAAAGCGCTTGGTCAAAATAGTGGAAGATTTAGCATCCCAACCAGGAGAAAGTGTGCCGCAAGCATCAGGCGATGTAGCAGCAACAACGGCAGCGTATGATTTTTGGAACTCACCCTATTTTCAAGAGCGAAGATATCCGTATTGCCCATAGAGCAAGCACAATAGAAAGAATTAAGCTGCATTGTGTACGTTGGTACACTTATCGTTGGTTAATTGAGCGCTATCACTACACACTTAAAAGTGGCTGTGGTATTGAAAAACTACAACTCGAAACAGCCCGTCGGATTGAAATGGCTTTGGCAACCTATTCGATTGTGGCTTGGCGGTTGTTGTGGCTCACCTACGAAGCTAGGATTAATCCTGATTCCCCTTGTGACACAGTTTTAGAAACCCATGAATGGCAGTCTTTGTGTGCCACCATTGACAAAACATCACATCCACCAAAAACACCGCCATCTTTACGAGATGCGGTGCGAATGATTGCTACTCTTGGTGGATTTTTAGGCAGAAAAAGAGATGGAGAACCTGGAGTGAAAACAATTTGGCGAGGGCTGAGACGATTACATGATATCGCCGCTACCTGGAAACTCCTTGACTGTTATTCTCCAGTTGATACCTTTGGTTAACGATCGCCTGCAAAAATTACCCCTCTCCAGATTTAGCTATATTTGTCAACTCCTCCAACTACGCCAACTACTACAATTCTTCTCCAGCCTCCTTTATAGCAATGTTAAGAAAGATCCGGGTAATGGATAGCCGTTCACGGGGAGGGGAAACAAAGCGTAGCTTTGGTGGGGGTGGGGTTCTTAGGGTTTAACAAGTAATCATGGGGACATGATATGACAAAGAACAACCACACAAGGTAGTTGACCGATAACAGTCATCAGTCATCAGCCATCAACCATCAGTCAGTTGTGGAACAGCTTATTTATTGAATTACCTGAAAATTCTCAATTGTGAGATATACTTCTTCATCAGCTATCTGAGCGTCATAATTAATATCGATTTGGGTAGGATAGCCAAGAGGAGCATTATACCGCACATTCAGGCTGTATGCGTTACGATTAATAGCATCCTGAATGACATTAAAAAGCTTGGGAATTGTATTGTATTGTTGAAAGTATTGTGGATCAACTGCTTGACCAGTTGCCACAGAAGTGATAGAAGTTGTTTCGCCGTTACGTACTTCAATGATTACTGGGCCTCTAGCATCTGGGATACAAAAGCAGCTGTTGCTAAAGGTGTAACGATAGTTGGAAATATTTTGGTCATTCCACGAATCGCGATTAAATTGTAATCGTCTGAATTCTGAGTTATTAGTTTTTTGACCCTGTGCTATTTCTATGGGAGGTTGGGAGACTACTGGTAGGTTCAGACCTAGGGAGACCAACAATGCTGCACTGATAAGAATCGGTAAACGCATATAGCAATCCGATTTGATTTCTGAATCACTCGTAGAGGTAAGGGACTGGGGACTGGGGACTGGGGACTGGGAAGAAGGAATAAAGGTGTACTAAGTTTTGTTCAAAAATCAAATATGAGTCCTATATCAAATCAATTTATTTAAAAAACTATAAATATATTAATTGATTCACTTATTTAAATCCACTTTATCTTTTGATTAAAATCTATTTTTGGCAGGCTAAGCAGATCAGCAAAGTCACAACCTGTAAGATTTTCGGATTTTTCCTAAAAAATGTTAAATTTAGTTAAAGAAGCATTAAAAATAAAAAATTGTCGAACTTAAATCCTGACTAGTTTTATTTGAAAAAGAAATTACGTTCTGATTTTGTGACTATCCGACAATACCAAAAAGACTTCAATAAATCCAAGTCCGGTAAGTTAGATTTAAAGAGATTGCGCCAAATTGTAGTTGATGCTCAGGATACCATTTGGCACTATTCTGTAAACCTCAATTATCTTGCCACTCAAAAACGTACAATTGAAGTTAATCTGCTTAACTATGAAAGACGTTTAGAGAGAATCAAGCAAAAGTTAACTGACTTACAATCGCCCAGTGATTTGCAGTTGTTTCATGAATTTATTGATCATGTCAAACGCAGATATTTAGAGCAAGTTGAAAGCGACTATGAAAGTTTGAATATAGGTTTGACGTTACTAACAGACTTGATAAATTCGATTCGAGGGGTGACAGAAATTGAACGCTCAGAACGCGATCGCACTTTTCAAAGTATTGTAGCAATTTTTGGGGTTGGGTTGGCTGCTGGTTCGTTAGCAGTTTCTATAGCTGGACAATTTCCAGAGGTGACACATCCTGATGATAAAGCAAAACATTCCATAGGTTTAGTGTTATCGAAGCTAGGAGTGACAGAACCTTGGATGTCTACTAGTGTCTTATGTACAGTTAGTTTGGGTATTACTCTGGTGGTTGTACTTGCTACGGTGTTTGGAATTAAAGTATTTGAATTATTGAGAAAGTAGTACTCATTTAGTCATTAAATTGTACAAAAGTATACTAATTTTTCGTGAAAACATTTAATAAGTACTACACTTGATTCTGTTAATTTTTGCTTGAAAAGAATGAATAATGATAAATTTGACTTAAATTTGTTTAAGAGGATTAATGAAGCATGGTAGCAAGGTTATAATTTACACAGTTTAACCAAATACTATTTTCACATTGTATATATGAGTCGAGATGCTTTGGTAGTAGGCATTAATAGGTACCCATTTCTCAAAGATTCCCAAACAGGTAACTACAAGCATCTTAGCACTCCAGCTACTGACGCAGAAGCGATCGCTCATCTTCTAGAAAAACACGGGGACTTCAGGGTCAGGCGCTTCCCAGACATCAACATAGACGGAAAATTGCAGGTTGACCGAGAGAAACCAGTTAAGGTAGACGAATTAAAAGCAGCAATCCTCAACTTATTCCTTCCAGAAAGTAGGAAGCCTCCAGAGACGGCGTTGTTATTTTTCGCTGGACATGGGTTACGAGAGGAATTAAGACAAAACCTGACACAAGGGTTTTTAGCAACCAGTGATGCTAATCCTGGCAAAAACTCATGGGGTTTATCGCTGGAGTATTTGTGGAAGATTTTGCAGCAAAGTCAAGTAAAACAGCAGGTTATTTGGTTAGATTGCTGTTTTGCTGGGGAATTACTCAACTTCAACGATACCGAACTAGGAAGGAATAGCTCAGGATGCGATCGCTTTTTGATTGCTGCATCCCGCGATTATGAAGTTGCTTATCAGCAGCTAGACGGCCAGCATGGTGTACTCACAGGTGCCCTTCTAGCAGGACTTAACCCTCTTCTAGTTCCAGAGTTTGAATGGATCACAAACTTGAAGCTGGCATCTGCGGTGCAAGAAAGTATACAAGCATACAACAGAAACACAAACGTTCCCCAATCTCCATTAATTAGCAACTATGGCGAACCTATTAAGCTGATTCAGGGAACGGCTAAACTGCTAATTAATTCACAATCATTATTACAATCCGATTCATCATCAATGATGGATAGAGATTATTTGCAGGAGGCAGACAACATTTTTGAACTTCCATTCTTTGGACGTACAGAAGAATTAAAACAACTCAATCAATTTCTCGAAAACCGATATCCTCTTATAACCTTAGTTGGGATGGTGGGAATTGGTAAAACTGCTTTAGCAGCAGAATTTACTAAGCAAAATAAAAATCAGTTTCAGCATGTTATTTGGAAAAATCTGCGAGCTACTGCTTCTTTTGAAGATTTTTTAAATGAGCTACTTAATTTCTTATCGGTTAATACACAAGAATTGACCGCAACTTCTACTGATACTGATAGAGTTCAGATTTTGATTAATTATCTCACAATTAATCAATGTTTACTGATTATCGACGACTTAACTGAAGTTTTAACTGAAACTAATAGATGTATAACTTACAAACAAGGATGGGAAAATCTTGGCACTTTTTTAAAATATGCAGCACTAAAACTACATCAAAGTATTATATTAATAACTTGTCATGAACATCCGAAAAATTTAAATGAAGAAGATATCAAAAATCGCATTAAAACAATAAAACTTAAGGGACTAAATGTACAAGACATTCAGCAAATGTTTCCACAATTGCAACCACAAAATGATCCTGAATATTATTGGCAAAGATTTTTAGAATATTATGGAGGTAATCCAGGAATATTAAATATTGTAGCTAAACAAATATCAGAAGAATATGATGATGATATCTCTAACTTTATTGAATATGAACATGAGCATATATATGGTAGCAATAGCAATAGATTAGAAGACAAAATTAAACAGATTTTAAATAAGCAATTCAATAGGCTTGAGTCTGAAGCACAGGAATTGATGTATTGGCTGGCAATTAAAAATGAACCTTTGACAAGAGAAAAAGTTAGATCATTATCACCCAGTTATAATAGTTACATTAATACCTTAACATCTTTGTCTTTAATCATTCACTCTCCTTCTGGGTATACTCAATTACCCATGATTATGGATTATGTCACGGAAAAGATTATTGATCAAGTTGTTGAGGATATTGCAACTAAAAATTCACAAATAATTAATGATTATCCTCTGATTGATTCACAAGCTAAAGAATACATCAAAGATATTCAAAAGCGTCGTTTGATCGAACCCATCATAGATAAACTATTGAAATCTAAAAATTTGCACGGTAAACAAACAATCAAAGAGAATTTAATTTCACTGCTGGATAATTGGCGTAAAGAAAAGCCTGTAAACCGCTATATGGGAGGTAATATATTAACTCTGCTTTTACACCTTGATATCGATATCAATGGTTCTGATTTTTCGGAAATTCCTCTTGGTAATCTTGATTTACAAGGTAAACAATTACATCAAATCAATTTCACAAATTCTGATTTATCCAATGTAACTTTTTCTGAAAGTTTAGGTTGTATAGATTCAGTGATATTCCAAGCAGATGGAAAGTATTTTGCCACAGCAGAAACTAATGGAAATGTGCGATTATGGCAAACTGATACTTACAAGCAAGTCAAATTATTTAGTGACAATAAAAGTACGAGTCAAATTTGGTCAATAGCTTTTAGCCCTGATGGAAAGATGATAGCCAGTGCAGGAGAAGATAAAACTGTCAGGCTATGGGATGTAGAAAAAGGAGATAAAAGTAAAGAAATCAAGGATAATCAATGCATTTATTCAGTTAGTTTTAGCCACAATGACAGGTATTTATTAAGTGCTGGTGATGAACGTATTGCGATATGGAATGTAATTACTGGTAATTTGGAAAACGAAATTTCCATCATAGGCAATCAATTTCATTCCATTGCAATTAACAAACGTAGTATTTTAGCTATTGGCTGTGAAAATGGCTTGGTAATTTTATACGACATCAGAGATATTAATTCTCCTCAGATTTTGCAGTCCTTTGGAGTTCATAATACAACAGTTCGTTGTATTACTTTTAGTCCTGATGATACAACTATTGCTAGTGGCAGTGAAGATGGAACTATTAAACTATGGAAAATAAATTCTGATGATTCATTCCAAACTTTAACTTCGGAGGATATCAAGCAGGTATGGACAATCTCTTTTAGTCAAGATGGCAAAATTCTTGCTAGTGGTAGCACTGATGAAAATCCCATTGGAATTGATGAACATCATAATATTCGCTTGTGGAATCTTGATAATGGGACATTGCAGAAATTAGGCACACATAATAATCAGTTACGTACAGTGGCTTTCTGTCCTCAAGCTCAACAATCTAATTTACTAATTAGTGGTGGAGATGACCATACGATCAAAATATGGGATATTACCACACAAAAACGTCAAAAAATCATACAAGGATATACAAATCGGATTTGGTCTGTTGCATTTAGTCCCTGTGGTAAAAAACTTGTAAGCGGCTGTGAAGATCATAGAGTACGTATATGGGATGTTGAAAATAAGCAATGCATTCAGCAATTACTAAAACATACAGACTGGGTTTGGTCTGTTGTGTTCAGCCCAGATGGGCAAATGATTGCTAGTGCCAGTGAGGATAATACAATACGTTTGTGGCATTTGAGAAATGAAAAATGGGAACACCATACCGTTCTGAGAAAACATACTCAAACAATCAGAGTAGTTGCTTTTAGCCCAGATAGTAAAAAATTAGTTAGTGGTGGTAACGATTACCAAGTAATTCTATGGGATTTAACTAAGAGAAGATACCAGGATTCAACTCAGCCAACATACCCTCACAAAATACTGGGTGAGTCTAAGGATCAACACAATCATCGAATTTTGTCATTAGCTTTCAGTCCTGATGGTAAGCTTGTCGCTAGTAGTAGCCGTGATAAAACTATTCGCTTGTGGAACTTAGAAACAAATGAAGTTCCGATTTTGGGCGGACATGATAATCAAGTTCATGCAATTGCGTTTAGCCCAGATGGTGATACTTTGGTGAGTGGAGGTTTTGATCACAAAGTGAAATTATGGAATATTAAAAAACGAGAATGTATTCGTACTCTTGAAGGACATGAAGATAGAATACTTTGTGTTGCATTCCATCCTGAAGGCTCAATTTTTGCCAGCAGTGGACATGATAAAAAGATTCGACTTTGGAGTAAGACGACCAAAGAGTGTATTCGGAGTTTAGAAGGTCACACAGGAGCTATTGAATCGATTAGTTTTAGTCCACAAGGAGGTTCTCTAGTTAGTAGTAGTCAAGATCAAACTATCAGGATATGGGATATCTTTACAGGTGAGTGCTTGGAGCCAGCATTAGAACCTGATAGCAAACCGTATAAAGGAATGATTATTTCTGGCGCTACAGGTTTAACTCCAAGCCAAAGACATACACTCATCACTTTAGGTGCTATAGATGAATGATATCAAGTCCGGTTAATTAGTTATGTTTCCCACAGTCATTGCACCCCACCCCCAACCCCTCCCCGCTTGCGGGGAGGGGAAACAAACCATAGCTTTGGTGGGGTGGGGTTCTTCGGGTTTCATAAGCAATCAAGCGGACATGATATGAATTAAATAAAATTAAGAAAGCGTAAACCTTCTAAAATACCATCCGCATAGAATGATGTTGCAAAATAGCGATACTCAGTTTTGTTAGCTTCATACCACTCACGTAATTCCGAACGAGCATTGCCTACAATAATACCTCTTTCTTCGCCGACGCTAAATAAAGCAATATCATTACCCGAATCACCGCATACAACTGTTTCGTGAGAATAATATTCCCATTTGTTTTGTAAAAACTTGACTGCTAAACCCTTATCAGCATCAAGAGGCAAAATATCAAGATCTTTGCTGCCACTGTAGATTAATTTAAATTTAATATTCTCGTTTTCTAGTAAATTATTGAGTTGGGGTAAAACTTGTTTGGCAGCTTCTTCTTGAATCAGATAACTAACTTTAAAAGGACGTTGTTCAGAATCTTGTTGAGGAACGAGGTCTTCAAACTTTGCGGCTATCTCCACTACCAAATCACGATTCCAACCATCTGACAACTTCCTAGACCATTCTGAATCAGGAGTTTCATAATTAGAATCAAGGTATATCTCAGTTCCTACAGAAGTGATTAATGCATCAGGTTCTAAAAGACTTTGTTCTGTTGTCAACTGCTGATACAAGGTTAGCGATCGCCCTGTTGCATAAACAATTGTGGTTCCATATATTTTTCGATGGTTTTCTAATTCTTGATTCAATTGTGCTAAAGCTTTTTTATCACCCACAAGGGTGAAATCTAAATCAGTGACGAAGAGAAATGGTTTCATAATTACAGTTTTTTTCTAAGCGATGTAATTAAAATTACAAATGTCAATGGGATGACGGGTTGGCCAACCATATATATTACAGTTTTTGTGGTGCAACAACAAGGTAAAACTGCTTGTAGTTAGTACAAGAACGTCATGTACAACTCAGATTTTGAATTTCAAAAAAGTGTTAAGAAATAATAAATATTTTTAAATTATTTAATCAGCGATCGCTAATAACTATACTCACCAGAATCTATATGGTAGATAATTGATAAAGGCTGTATTTTTCCTTCAAAAGAAACAAGCTTGATTTTTTGTTTCACTGCGTAAATCCTATTTCTGCCAGAACCTTACACAGCAGGCATTCCCAAGAGAAGCCAGTGAGCAAGAAATTAGGAGCATGAAACAGTGTTTTGGAAATTGGTAATCAGTATTTTATTATTGCCCAGTTGCCTCGGATTTGAGATAGCCACAGCATCTGAAAAAAATAGGTTGCAGATGCTACCAACTCCTGAGAATTTAGACCTAACAGTTGTTCAGACAAACGCAAATCAAGATGAAGTGAATTACTTTGGAAATTCAGTTAGAGAATATTCCTCAATTGAGGAAGATAGGCAAGGTGATACGGAAAAATTAAAACATCGAAAACACCGCCATCATTATAGGAGGTATCGTCGTTATCCCAGGCAATATCATCAAAGGAACAGAAATTATTACCGTCGTCAGCGTTACTATCCCGAAAATATTTATTACCGTAGGCGGTATCACAATCGATACAATAATTACTATCAAGGAGTTTCCGATCCCCTATACTGCCATTACCTGAGACACTACGACTATCGACACAGCAATTACCGTCGCGGTTGCTATTAACACGAATCAACGTGACGATGAAACTCTCCTCAACCCCTCTTTGACGCAAAGAGGGGGCTTAAATAGCCTAGGTTGTGAAGTGTGTGCCCATCCTATAGGTTATCTGTCCAGGCTTTATTGATGGTAGTATGATTGCGATCGCTTTTACACTCCTTTAAGTAAAAATCCGCCAAACGATCGCAAACATTGCCAATACAGCACCAAAGTAGGACAATGAACGGATACCTGGGATGCCAAAAATGTAGACAAGGCTGTGCAATATTCTGAACACGACAATCACGATTGATGCGATCGCAGTGACACTATCACTTTGTCCTGTGATTTGTGCAGTAAAAATAACCACTGCAATCATGGCTAAATTGTCATGGTGATTTCGCTGCGCCCTGTCCGCACGTTCTACCCACGGCGGTACATCAGGCATTTTTTCTCGGTTTCCCATTCCCCAACTAATATCTGAGTAGGCTACACGAGCGAGTGCAGGAATGTGATTCAGTGGAAATGACCAGAGGGCTAGAATTAACAGACAAATAAGATCAGGTGTCATTAAACTCAGAAGACGATATTAAAGTAATTTTAAAAGACTAGTGTTATTAAATACAAGTCTGTAAGTAAAAAGGACTAATCCTTTCAATTTTGGTTCTTCACCTTGGTGTCTTAGTGCCTTCGTGGTTAAAAAATTGACTTTTGAACCACTAATATCATGTCCGTTTAAACACTTATGATATCTGTGGAGGTCGGTAATTGGTAATTGGTAATTGGTAATTGGTAATTGGTTTTGTGTATTACCTATTACCCATTACCTATTACCTATTACCCATTACCCATTACCCATTACCCATTACCTATTACCAAGCAAACCGACTATATCGTAAGTAATTAGCCGAACTTGATATAATATCATGTCCGGGTAATTAGTTATAGTTGCCACAGTCATTACACCCCACCCCTAACCCCTCCCCGTTGACGGGGAGGGGAAACAAAGCGTAGCTTTGGTGGGGTGGGGTTCTTAGAGTTTAATAAGTAATCAAGCGGACATGAGATAAGACACTAAGAAAACTGATTGGAATTAATTAGTCCAGCAAAGTAATTTAATGTTGCTGGATGAGCAAGAATTAATTCTTGTGTTTTTAGTTCTTTTTCAGATAATTGATTTTGAGAATTTATATTTTCGCCTAAACTTTCTTGCCAAGTTAGTTTTTCAACTCCCAATAATTTAGCAAAAGCGTTTGTTGTTGCTGGCGAATTAAACAGTAATTCTCTGATTTTCAACTCATTTTCGCTGAGTGCAGGTTTAGCTTCAACTCGTTGCAAATTTTCTGCAATCTCAGGTTGCTGCTTTGACCATGCAGGAACCCAATTATCAAAACCAGCCAAATTCTTGGGAAAACTACTAGCTGCTTCTTTGATTAAGACTTGCAAAATTTGGGCATGGGGTCGCAGTCTGAGAATTAAGCTTGGCAACCAAGGCAATAAAATTGTGTCGGGAACTGTGGCAAATAATTTACTTAGCAACTCCACCACAAAATGGCTGATTCGGGGTGCAAATGTCAGAGATAAGATAAACCCATTTAAATATTCTGGAAAAGAACTAATTAACATTTCATTGCCAATCACACCGTCGAAGAATTCTCGAATTTCTTCTAGCTTTCGCAATGTCAGCAACCATTCAGTTGTCCACAATAAACCAAGTTTCGCAGGGTCTTCTAAACCTTGGCTTGATTGTTTAACACCTATTAATAATTGACTGCGGTTGCAACCTAGAGATAATGCTAAACTTTCCAGAGTGAAAATAAAACCCAACATGCCGGCGATTTGTTCGGGGGTTGTACCTCTATCGGCAAAGGCTTGGGGTAGTAATGTCGCGTAATGACCGTAGCCAGTAGTAACAAAATGCTCTATCCACACAGGTAATCCTGTTGGTGTGGTGCGGTAATAATGTACTAGCCGCCGCACTCGCTCAAATACTTGTGGTGCATCACTAACACCAGTTTCTTGTTTGAGGAGAAAAATTGCATGTTCGCCGAGTTCTTGAGTTAAGCGGAGGCTACGAGCGTATAAAATGCTATCTTCAACTGCTTTGAGAACATCGCTGGTTTGTGCTTGTGCTTTAAAAGCCGCCTGCTTGAGACGCTGTTCTAGAACCTGTTCGATACTCACGCCCTCGTAACCGAGCATAATAATATCGTGCTGGTATTTACCGATGCAAATTTCCCAAGATTCTTGAATTGGTTTAGAACCGAGGCTACGATCGCCCATAATAGGTTTAACAATGCGATCGCTTAACAAATAATGCAATCGCCACAGCACATCCGAACATCGTAGAAGTTCTGGTTGCTGTTTAAAATCCATTAAAGCACGTTGGTTAGTTTGGGCAAACAAATTGACTGACAATGGTTGCAGCCTATTGTAAACATCTTGTGCTAAAGGAGGTAGAGAAGCATAACCAACCGTACCAATGCGATCGCCACCGAGTAAAATTTGGCAAAGTTGGTAAATATTGCGTTTTTTCGGAGTGCGGTCTTTTTCCAGACAAGTTATGGCTGCATCTTGAAAATCGTAGGGTGTCGGGTGCATCCGGTTCCGCATTCCAGCCAGCAACATCGAGGTTTGGTAGATAGCAATTGAATCTGCGGTACTTGCCAAATAGCCATTTTTTCGCGCCAATCCCACAATATCAGCACACCACTGCAAAAGTTGTTCCGTATCTGCTTTTGCTAGTTCTGGCGGACGAGTTAAAAAAGCTGTCAGGGTGGAATTAGTTGATTTAGCTGCAATTGGTTTTTGCGGAATTTTGCTAACTTTCTCTTCCTTATTCAGCGAAAAACCCTTTAAACCTGTAACTTTAAGATTCTTCTTCCAACTTGCTTCCGCCAGCGACACCGTACCCGCAGGATGACGAAATTGATATTCGATAGCAGCAAAACTAGAAGGAATCAAACCGTACAACCATTTAGTTGGCGTGCGTTGGGGAATTTCCCAAACATGATTATTAGTCACACTGTATTCAGCCACATCGCTAGCTGCATGTGCTGCACCGCAAATATATATTGCTGCTTCCGGTTGAATTTTATTAGCTTGCATATGTTTTTTCATGCAAGTCCACATATAGCGTTCCCGTTGACGGTCGATTTCGATATCCCGTTTGCGGGTTCCCAAACGCCGCATCAAGCTACCGATGAGAAACATGATTTGGCGGTAAGTTTCATAATCTGCACCAATAATAGCTGTTTCCACATATTCATCCCACCATTCCGAAAAATGGCGTGTATTGGAGTTTCGCAGCAAAAAGCTTAAAAATTCCTCAAAAGTTGGCACAAGGCTACCCACCTCCACACCAACCGCCGAACCGTGCATTTTTGCTTCCTCGCTACTGGGTTCTTCCTCTTCCACCACAGCTTTCACATCAGGAGGTTCCCATTGGAAAACAAAATCAACAGCCCTATCAACAAATACTAACTTAGTTTCCGGATGCTGCAACGCAAATGCGATCGCTTGATATTCTGCCGAAGCTTCAGTAATAGGTGCAACCACACTCAACGGCATAATTTTAGGTGAAAAACTCTCCGACTCAGCCGCAAAAGCTTGCAAAGCCACAGGTAACTTACAATCACGCAAATTCTCCACAACATTTTGCAAATCTTCACAAAGTTCCAAATAAATCACTTGCGGCGGCTTCTCCCGCAACCTCCGCACCATCTGCAAAGCCGAGGATGGTGAATGATGACACACCGGAAAAACTTCTAAAGGTTCATTGCTAGCCCTTTCCACATCTGCCATCAAAGCCATCAGCATCTCACTTAAACCTTGATCACCAGTAGCAAACCTTTCCGCAGCGTTCAGTAATTGTTCTTGGAGTGCATCGAATGCAGTTGGCAACTTAACCATAATTCACTTTCCAAATATCTTGCCTTCTTCTTTGCGCCTTTGCGCCTTTGCGTGAGAAAAAGAAAAACGAACCGCAAAGGACGCAGAGGACACAAAGGAAGAAGAGTTTAAGAGGGTTTTTAGGTGATGTTTAAAATAATCCCATCGCTTGCTTCCCACCTTGAAGAAAAGCTTCCCATTCACCTTTATTTTCTTTACTCCGCTTTTCCACAACCGCGTGCCAAAACTTATTCATCACCGAAATATCCTCTGGTTGACGACGTACCAAAGTCCCCACCAACGACCTTGCTAACACACCCGCTTCCAAATTAGTCGCCCCAAAATAACGGCTGTGTAAAATAGCATCTTCCAAAACACCAATTTGTTCAGCAGTAGAAAGCGCAGACTCCAAACGCTGGTCATCAGAACTTGCAGCGGCACTAGTTTCACGTAGATCTGCGAAAGTTTGTAACAATACATCTAATAAAGTTGGTGGAACATCCACCTCAAAACCGTGACGGTTCATCAACTCCTTGGTACGGAAGAGAATAATTTCTTTTTCTTGCTTCTTATTCGTCACCACAGGCATATGTACAAAATTAAACCGTCGTTTCAACGCCGAAGAAAGTTCATTCACACCCCTATCCCGACTGTTAGCAGTAGCAATTACATTAAACCCTGGTTGAGCAAAAGCCACATTATCATCTTTGAGTTCAGGAATAGAAATATACTTTTCACTCAGTATAGATATCAGTGCATCTTGAACATCCGAAGTACAGCGGGTTAACTCCTCAAACCTGCCCATTGCACCGCTTTGCATCGCCGTCATAATTGGTGAAGGAATCAGAGAATTGCGTGATTGACCAGCAGCAATCACCATCGCCACATTCCAAGAATACTTAATTTGGTCTTCCGTAGTTCCCGCAGTTCCCTGGACTACATAAGTGGAATTACCAGAAATTGCCGCCGCCAGTAATTCAGCCAGCCAACTTTTACCAGTACCAGGGTCGCCAATCAACAGTAAACCACGGTCAGAAGCCAAAGTTACAATAGCACGTTCTGCGATCGCGCTATCTCCATACCATTTCTGCTCAATTTGGCGGTCTAATTTTTGGGATGGCGTACTACCCAACACAAAAGTGCGTACTATTTGCGGCGAAAGTCGCCAAGAAAACGGTTTCGCACCCTTATCAATGGAAGCTAAATATTCCAACTCCTCTGCATACTTCAATTCCGCAGGTTGTCGCAACATCACCCCATTGCTAACAACATTTGTATTATTACTTTTAGCTTTTGGCATATTTATCTCCTAATTCTTAGTTAGTTGTCAGTTGTTAGTTGTTAGTTGTTAGTTGTTAGTTGTTAGTTGTCAGTTGTTATTTCTTCCCCTGCCCCCCTGCCCCCCCGCCCCCCCGCTCCCCCGCCCCCCTGCTCCCCCGCTCCCCCGCTAACTCACAATCACCTTCTTTAACTCCTCAATCAACTTCTTCGGACTCCCAGTTAAAATTGGCATACCCAACTCCTTCAATTTGTCGCGGAACCATTGATTAACACTGAAATATCCTGAACTTGTCACGGCACCCACGGGGATAAAATGTAATCCTGACTCTTTCAGCGATTTGATGTAGTCGAATAAAACTTGGTCACTACCACCTTCGTAAAAGTCAGTAATTAACACCATTGCTGTATTCTGTGGTTCTAAAATCTTTTGTGCTGCTTCTTGTAATGCTGCATAAATATACGTTCCTCCTCCTAAGTTAGTCCGCAACAGTACTTCAAAGGGGTCATGTACCCAAGCTGTTAAATCAATTACTCTGGTGTCAAAGGCTAGCAAATGTACATCAACATTGGGAAGTCCGGCAAAAATTGAGGCGAGGATCGTACACTGCACCATCGCATCCACCATTGAACCAGACTGATCAACCACTACAATCATTCTGGTTGGTGTTTTTTTCTTGGCTGTGTGGTGGTAATATAGTCTATCGACAAATAATCTTTGTTCTTCTGGGTTCCAGTTTGTCAGATTTTTCCAAATCGTTCGCTTTAAATCTAAGTTGCGAAATACCCGCTTTGGTGGAACTGAGTAATCGATTTTGCCTGCAACAGCCTGCGCTACTTGCAACCGCAGAACTTCCGCAAGTTCGTTAACGTATTCCTGAATTAACCGTTTCGCATTTTTGAGGGAATTTCCTGACAAATTCGCCTTTTCACGCAGAAGCTGTTCTACCAAAGCCATTGATGGAGTTAGTTGACTTGCTAACCTGTCATCTTTGAGAACTTCTTCCAAAGCCATGCGCTGAATTAATTCGCCTTCCAATGCTTTGAGGGTGGCGCGTAGTTGTTCTTCGGTGACGGTGAAACCTCCCCCACTACCAGCACCCGCACCCATACCCGCACCCTGATTTTGATTACCTGTGTTTGTCCCACTTCCCGGTGCTTGTCCTCGCAAACTTCCCGGTTGACATCCCAAGGCTTTTTCTAAAAATCCTACATCTTTGAGCCACTGCGCGTATTGTTGGGCGGTGACAACTCCACTTTGGGTGTTGGGGCCGAAAGCATTTAGGAGTAATTTGGAAATAACAAGGGCGCGGCGTAAGGTTGCTTCTGTTGCGTTTGCTGTTTCGTCTTCGGGAATAATGGGATTGTTAAAATCTGCTTCTAATTCTGGGTAGCGGTGCAGTAAGTTTTCAATACTAATATTAGGGTCGAGGATTAATTGCGGTAAATTCAACTCGCTGACAACTTCAGTCGCCATGTTTTCAAAGTTGGCACCTTGTTCGCTAAAGCCAAACATACTGGTTAACAAGCGCCAGTATACAACTTGACGACGTTGGGAAATTTCCTCTGTATCCATATATAGCTGGGGACTGGGGACTGGGGACTGGGGACTGGGGACTGGGGACACTTCGAGTGAGCTTCAGTGCATCGCTGGGTGAAAAGTCTTTTTATGTCTACCTTGGCTGTTGCTATATTTGCCTCAACCCTTACGTAGTAGACGGCTAGAGCGTTCTTGCAGAATTCCGACGACGCTACCTTTTAATGAATCTTTACGTGAAATTACTTGTGCGGCTGTTTTACCTGTATATATTAATTTACCTTTTATTGTGGCAGCAAGTGGTTGAATTGCCCATTTTCCCGCATTGAAACGTAAAAGTCCGAATATTTGGTTAGATTTGGCAATTGTTTCTAAGTCTAGTTCTGCTAACGTGCTAATGCGTTCGGTAGCAATGCTGAGTTCATCTGCTTCACCCCAACTTAAAACCAGATTTTCGTCTTTTTTGACGACTTTATAGTTATTGAGAAATATCGGTTCGGCAATTTGGATGGGATGGCGATCGCTCGGTGCAACTGTACAATAAGTCAAGCCATCTGTTGCATTTTCAGCAAAGAATTTCGCGGCCCGCTCCATCAAATTATAATTCTGAGCAAGCTCGCCTTGACCCTGCCACAACAAATCGCCGGTAGGTAGCAAAGGTATATCTTTGATTTGTAATATCCGATTTTGTGCAAAAGCTTCAAGTAAATCAGCCGCTTGGGGAAATAACAACCAAATTTGTTCGTTATTGATTGCATCTACTTTGTAAGCTGACTGGGTAACTCGTACTAACTGAATTTGATTATTGGCATCTAATAAACCATAAGCTGTAAAACTAACTAAATTCGCATGTTGCCGCAAATCTAAACCTAAAATTTCTAAATTTCCAGTTATTGGCTGTGATTTGGGCAAAGTAGCCGGACGCAAAGTCCCTAACATTGCCTGCATCCACAAATCAACCCAACGATATGCAGGAATCACTTGACTATCCACAGCCGGAATATTACGCATCAATTCATTAAAATATCCCGTTAGTAAAGCAGCCTGTCGTACTAATAAAGGTTCTGCTTGAATTTGTTCGAGTGTCCCCAAAAAAGGCACTAAAGTAGCTGTATCCAGACGCGCATATCCTACTATAGCAATTTCCATTAACCAGTGACGCACGCTTGCTAAGAGAACTTTTATATTGTTTGGTACTTCCCTTGCTTCATATTCAAACTCTACTTCAGTTATTGGCGTAGACCCAAAGGGGCTTGTCGTCAGACATCGCCCCAACAAACTTTTAATTTGAAATTGCAATGTATCAAATAGTGAGCCTTGAATGGATGCACGCACAGTCGCTAAAACTGTAAAATGCTGATCTACAAATTCATTCGCCTCAATTGCTGCGATCGCATCAGTCAGTGACTTCTCTAATGGAGTGCCATTAAATATACGTTCACCAGCCTTCAAAGTCTGGAGATGTTGATGATCTAAATTGGCAAAGCCAGTAATAAAACACTCATCCAAATCTGCAATCAACTCGTATACGAGTTGATTAGTTTCGCTTAATTGATTCAACGCGCTTGTGAAACCCATAAATATACCATTTTGGTCTTGAGATTTTGCGAAAAATTCAGCCACTGCGTTGACTTACCAACCCAGTGGCTCCTTTGTAGCAAACTTTTCAAGACGGATTTTCGATTGTAAAAAATTTATAAGCTAATCAGCATTTAAATTGCATGATCACTGGTTGGGATCGTCCTTCGTCATTGGTGAGCCAGCGCCGTGGTGTTAGCGCAGCGTTAGCGACGTTCGCGCACACATCGCACAATTCACTACTAGGACTTACGCACGGACTACGATTTTACGTCCGGAGCGAGCTTAGCGTTGTAATCGCAAAAGCTTAGTTTTTCGTAACGAGTGCGTAAGTCCTAATATAAATAAAATACAGAGTAAAAATTATGATTTTTACTCTGCGTTCATATAGGTTGCTCTTTGCGGCAGTTGCACCTTCAAGTCGTGACGCCCTTTGTTTTGTATTTCATAATTTAAGTTGATGAACAATTCATTGCATCTGTCTTTTGACTGGTTTAAAAATATTGTAATTTATAGTATTTATCAATCTATAATATTGATTTAAAATAGACAAAATACCTGAATTGAATAGAAGCATTATTGCATACATTCAATACTATTAGGTTTTAGATTTCCTCACACATATTGCACAGCTTTTGTGTTGGACACTGCTAAAATTAACAACTTATCAAAGGTAGATGTATCCTTTTTTATGAATTATTTTTGGCGTTATATATAATAAATAGTTTACAATCTGCTACAGCTATCAACCCTGTATCAAATTAAATAACTATAAAATTTTTGACATAAATTTAACGAATGCTGAAAGCAAAATTGATATTTGTGTTGCATCAGTTATGACATCAATATCAAGTAGTAAAATATAACCATCCTATTTAATTTGTAAAAATTGTCAGGCTCAGATTGCCTAATTTCCCCAGAAGTCGAAAATCTTTTTGTTCACGACTATCAGGTATTATTATTTATTTGTATATATAGCAAATTGCTCTGTGATTATCATAAGTGCCATACTCCATAACTTGATACTTTCAATTATGATTTAATTGACTGATGTTTTGCACCATTCTCAATTAATTCTGCGGTGGGCACTGCCAACAATGGAAAAATCAAGCTTTGAGCGAACCTCATGCAGTGCCCACCCTACAACAATGTCAATAACGCAACTAATGCAATATCTCAGAGGATGGCTGAAAAGTGGGCGAAAGGTATAATTTGTCATTCTGTAGACGCTTCTGCGGCTTCCCGCAGGGTGCGAAACGAAGTGGAGCTTGGCGTAGCGTCTTTGAGAGGAGAAGAATCGCAATATACCGTGAGTTGATAAGATACTACCCTGCGGGAAGCCGCAAGGAAAGCGGCAACGCTTCGCGAACGCGTCTACACTACGCTATCGCTCCCAGTATGACATTTTTAACTTAAGAGACATCCTCTCAGTTCAGATTAAATAAATTTATAGTAAAATTTATCATTATTTTTAAGAGTTTGAACTTTTCCAACAAAAAAACCTGAATTTACAAAAAAATTCTACTAACTATTTATGCAAAACCTTTATTTTTCTTGACTAGTCCGTTATACTCTCATCTTGCACCAGTTATTTAATACCAATTTTTGTAGGTGAGCAATGCTTTTAGTGCCGTGAAGCCATGATTTTTACGTGACAGGTATTGCCACCTTACGGTTAATTGAGAATGGTGCAAGATATCAGTATAGTCAGTACCAAATCCTAAATTTATATGACTCAAGGGCAAGAAACTGCAATCGAAGGAATCTATGAAGTATGTATTGGTATCCCAGACCCAATTTTTGCAATTCAATATTGGGAACAATACGGTTATCGCATTGGTCAAGTAGGTGAATTATCCGCAGATGTAGCTCATCAATTATATGGAGTCAATTCATTTTTACGCTCGATTCGCCTTTACCACCAAAATGCAGATCATGGTCTAATTCGGTTGATGGTTTGGCAAAACCCCATGAATCAAGGATTGGGATTAGCCTCCATGAAAGTTAAAGGCAATCGCTGGGCAACCACTTTAACAACCGATATAATCAATATCTTAAATCATGCAGAGGATGCCAAAGCTGCCGGTTGGACTATTAGATACACCAATCCTTACTGGGAACAGATCTACAACAAAGAAAGGAAAAGCCGTCCTTTTGTTGATTCAGCAGTTGGTGTACGAGAAATGCTGTTACTCCAACCCTTAACTCGACAGGTTTTATTTCAAAGGTTTGGCTATACACTGCCGCATTACGGACAAATCAATCACAATGCTGCTTTCAAGACTAGTCAGTTTACTCACATGGGCATAATCGTTCAAGATGACAGCAAAGAAAGCCTGAAGTTTTATGAAGAAGTTTTGGGTTTGCTGCGTGTGCGTGATGATGTTGAGACTATCTATGAAGCTTCACCAGCGGGTAGAGATATTTTTGACCTCAAACCAGGTGAAAAGTATATCGTCACTGCCTTTGATGACCCCCGTTCTTCCAAGGATGACCTGATGGCTGCACGCAGTGGCAGACTTTACATCATTCGGTTTCCAGATGCTATCAACTTAGAATCACGATTTGAGGCATCACAACCGGGCAGTTTGGGTATGTCACTGTACACTTACCGCGTGCGAGGAATTCAGGCTTATTACGATCGCATCAAAGCAAATCCGGTGCAAAAGTTTACAAACATTGTAGAAAACGAGTTTAGAGAGAAAAGTTTTTCCTTCATTGCACCGGATGGCTATTTCTGGACTTTGGTAGAAGGCTGATGGGGGGGATGAGGGCGATGAGGGCGATGAGGGCGATGAGGGAGATGGGGGAGATGTGGTTCGACTTCGCTCACCAACCGGGGGATGGGGAGAATGACTATTGACTATTGACTATTGACTAATGACTATTGACAAAACTCAAAAACAATGGCTAATTCTGGCTTTAATAGCTTTTTTTTCTGCCTTACTCCTGGCGATCGCATCCACAGCATCAAGTATCTATTTTTACGGCACCAAGATTAATAATATCAAAGCAGATGCGGCCATTGTTCTGGGAGCGGCAGTCTGGGGAGAAGAACCATCTCCTGTTTTCAGAGAACGCATTCATCACGCCATTAATCTGTATAAAAATGCAAAGATTCGCACCATCATTTTTACTGGTGGAGTTGGCGATAGCAATGAACCTGCTGAAGCCATAGCTGGCAAACGCTATGCTATGGCACAACAAGTAAAAGCAACTGATATTCTGATTGAAATTCAATCTCGCACAACTCACCAGAACCTCAAAAACGCTTTAAAAGTGGCATCTGCTAACCAATTAAACAAGTTTCTCATTGTCAGCGATCCATTACACATGAAGCGCGCCGTGTTAATGGCAAAAGACCTAGGAATGGATGTATATCCATCTCCTACACCTACTACCCGCTATCGTAGTTTCCGCAGCCAGATAGAATTTTTAATCCGAGAAACTTATTTTTACTTAGTTTATATTGTGTTTAAAATTTAACTGACTGAAAATAGGGTGCAAGATGTAGGGAAACAACGAATACCACATCCAATGGGTATAAGCCTTTCTTTTTAAATATCACTATACCGAAAAGTTTTGCGTTCGTCGTTCGCGCCCTTAGTCTGCGAAGGAGAAGACATCGCCAAAAAATCTTTGCTATCGGGTTTTACGTGAATTTGTCACTTTGATTCCTCACCCACCTAAATAATCCCGTATCACATGCAGCATAATTTTACTAACTTTACTATTAACTAAAACTGGGACTGGGCAACGGTATGATACTAATACATCAATTAAATCAACTACCCAATCAACCTTTTTAGGTGAGGCGAACCTGTCCCAAAGCCCCAAAGCATAGTCTACAATCTCAGTATGTTTTGCTGTATTAACTCTCGAAGTTAATAGCAAAAAAGCATTTTCTCTTATTCTTGACGTGGATCTGGCTGGGGTGGATGCCAACCAGCTTCTACCCAAAAACGACGAGCCACTTGAATCGAAGGCTCATCCCGACGTTCATCATTGAAGTCAAAGCGATCGCTAGTAGCTCTCGCTGTAGGGGTTGTACCTAAAATTTTTGTGCCGTCTTTTGTCCAGATAAAATGGTCTGACCATTGTTGTTGACGGGGATGAAATAAAGGGACTTGTTCTTGGGTTTTGGGATCAGTAGCTACTGTAAAATTATAGTGACGCTCATTACAGCGATGACAAGCTAAAGCTAAATTATCCAGTTCATCAGAGCCTCCCAAAGACTGCGGCATAATATGGTCAATAGTAAAACGGTCTGGACTTAAGTATTCTGGAGAGTGGCAGTATTCGCAAAGATATTTAGCTCGTTGTCTTACAAATTTTCGAGTTTGTTCGGACACCATTTACTTTTGGTCGCTAATTGAGCGTTAATCAAGGTAAAGATTCGCTCTAATTCACAAATGCCTACATATTCAGCTTCTTCTTCAGCAGTGAGTGCATCAGCTTTTTTCTTCTCTAACAGTTCTTCAAATCGAGACTGTAGCTCATCGGTAAATTTAAACAGATAAATGTCGCCAAATTCGCTCATCTTGATACCAGAAGATATTAAGGATGAGGGTTGAACCATCAATTGAGTAGTCATTGTGTGTTCATAGTGCCTTTGGTTCTATTGTGCCTCAATTAATCAATGATTATATTTATCGAAAGCTTTAGATCCCCGACTTCTCAAAGAAGCCGGAGATGTTGTTTGTCACCGTTGTGCTGCTTTATCCTTCATGCTTGAACTGATTTAAACCCGGAAGCTAGGACAAAGTAGTTGAATAAGTACCAGTAACTGACCAAACAATTTTGCTAATGAGAATTTGGGCTGCGATAGTTGTACTCACTTCTTCTTGGTTGATATCTGGAGTCATCGCTTCTGAGCCAATCAATGCTACTTTGGCTTTACCAGATAATGGTACGGCATCTTCTGGGTCAATCTCTCAGGTAAGCAATACTAAACCAATTACTGTCAGTAAAGCTGAGTTTGGGGTGCTGAGAATTGACTCCAATGGCGAAGGTAAATTTACTCCTACTACCAGAGTACTACTAAACCAGGGTGGTAAATACGGGTGGCGTATTCAACTTAAAGACTACAAAGGTAAAGTAACATGGCGAGAAGTTCTACGATTGCCAAAAACCCCGGAAACCTGGGCTACAGATGATGGTGAAAACTTCTCCCTGTCAGCAGACGGTCGCTCAGCTGTAACTAAGCGTACAGAATCAATTTCTGATGGTGTAATTGAGAATTTTTGGACGATCGCTCCTGGCGATCCCGGTGGTAAACATAGAATACAAGTTTACATTGATAACCGTCTCATTGCTAATTTCGAGTTTGAAGTTATTTCTCTCAAGAGGCAATAAGAAGTTAATTTTTCCAATTGCAAAATTTCTCTCAATTTTGGGAGAAATTTTCCTTTACACCTTAACTACGGACGGTTAAAGCCAGACGATGTGCCAGCAGTTCCTTCGCCCGTTCTGCCCTTTGGCATTCTTGTTGTTGAATCTCACGGAAAAACTCGCTTAATTCTGTATCTCCCTGTTCTTCTGCATCTTGGCAGTAAATCTCATAGGTTGCAGCTCCTTCCAAAGTGTGGTAAAGAACGCTGATTAGGTCGTAGAGGTCGTCACTGGTTTCAGTGGTGCGATCGCCATTTATGGTGTTAGTCATGTCATAGCCTCCGAATACAAATTTGTAGAGCTTGAAGAGTTGTGTTTTTCTAAAAAACCCGAACAGACAATCATTGTTACTGAAAGAATCTTTTTTAGACCTCGTTCAGTAAGTTTTATGTCGTAAAATTATCAGATTTGTAACGCTATCTTAAAAAGATATAATTCCTCTTACTTCTAGCTAACGAAGGTATTAATTTTTCGGCTACTCTTCCTTAAAGAGGGTAACAGTATTAAAATCAAATGTAAGTATGAATACAAGTTATTTAGCAATAAGTAGGTGGGTGAAAATAAACATGAGTATGTTACGAAACGTAAATATACCTGAAACCCTTACTACTGACCCTTACGGGTGACGCTCGCAAGCTCGCTAACGCTGCGAAGATCGCCAGTCGCTCATGGGGGGAACCACGCCAGATGCTCCACTTGGGGAAACCCCAAGACCGCACTGGCTCCCCAAGACCGCGCTGGCTCACAACTAACAACTGACCCTTCGGGTTCGGCAGTTCCTCATGGGGGAGACCCCCGCCTTTTGCGGACTGCCTCACAACTGACGACCCTCACTAGTTAACATCTCGGCTTCGCTCGATGTTAAAGCTGAGCGAAGTCGAAGCTTTAACTTTATTCGCACCGACCTACTTAAATAAATTATCCTGTTGACTGATGACTGTTGACTATTGACTGAAATGATTTTTTAAGTTGGTATTAATTGCCTAGACACAAAGCAGTAATACTGAAGGAGTACTGTAATCGCCTCACTAGTACCAATACCTGAAACAATGGGATCACTGACAAGCAAGCCAGAGAGTATCTTGTAAGTAGAGATTTACACTTGTTGAGTGGCGATCATGAATACAGAAGAATTTCAACGATTGATTGAAAAACAGCGCTCATGTCCCCAGACGCTACCAAAAGCACTGCAAGCCTTGTGGTATGACAAACAAGGTGATTGGGGCAGAGCGCATGAAATAGTTCAAGATGCCAGCGATGTGGATAGTGCCTGGGTTCATGCCTACTTACACCGCAAAGAAGGCGATTTGAGCAATGCTCGTTACTGGTATCGACGCAGCCAGCAACCAGAGTTTTTAGGAACGCTAAACCAAGAATGGGAACAGATTACTTGTTTATTGCTGAACAAGGTCAACACAACGCATGGATGCTGAACAACTGAAAAAACTTTACGCCGCAGGGGAGAAATATTTTCCAGCAGCTAACTTAAGCAGGGCCAGGCTAATTGCCGCCTACTTACCTGGAATCAATTTATGGGGAGCGAACTTGAGCGGCGCAAATCTAGCGAGAGCCAAACTCTGGGGAGCGGACATGAGTAGAGCTAACTTAGCCAAAGCGAATTTAACCAGAGCGAATTTGAGTGGTGTGAAACTGAATGAAGCAAATCTCCGGGGAGCCAAACTCAACAATGCCAAATTGTATGGAGCGGATCTAACTGGTGCTTACTACGATGAAAGCACCCGCTTTTCTAGAGGTTTTGACCCTATCAGCAAAAACATGCGGAAATTTTAATTGTCAGTTGTCAGTGGTCAGTGGTCAGTTGTCAGTGGTCAGTTGTCAGTGGTCAGTTGTCATTAGTGTCATTAGTTAAGATTTCCCCCCTGCTCCCCTGCTCCCCTGCTCAAGAGCTCTCCTGCTCCCCTGCTCCCCTGCTTGCCAATTTACACCTCTTCTGCTTGCGGAAGTGGAAAAATTTCCCCAGCTAAGTAAGCCTGAAAGTGCTTTTGGAAGTACAACCAAGAGGTCATATCTTCCCCATCTAAGTAAGCTTTTGGAGCTTGCTTATACAAAGGAATGCGATTATTGATTTCATCTTGTAGCAACTGGGGCAATTCTGTTAAACCACCTACTTTACTTCCGGCGGCACTATAAATCAGATTACCAGGGCGATCGCTCATTTTCATCCAGGGAAGCCACTGACCAATCCGATCCCAACTCAGTCGCAGTTGAGAAACTGAAAGCAGCTCTGAGTTTAATAAATCTGCGGTTGGCACTGCTAGTTTAAACAATTCCGCTGCCTGATAAGTTGGTTGGGGACTGTATTCGCCAAACTGCGGATGTTCTGCTAGTGGATTAGGATATGTAGGAAAAATATCAAAAACGAAAGTTGTAGTTTCTGCCTCTACTTGTGCGGGAAATTTGCCTTTAAACTTACCCTGCACAGGATTATTGGCAACGTGTATTACTGGTACTATTTCCCCTGTCCAAGGATTTTCCCATTTTTGCAAAATCTCCCCTGTTTCAGGATGGAGGTAGTAAGTTAGTTCCCTAGAAGTAAAATTCCAGCTACCCTCTGCTATGGGAATACACCTACTGATGCTCAACCCCAGCATCTTGAACAAAAGTTTTCTCTCCTCTTGGGGAATAAAGCTGTAAATTTTCCCTGTCCAGATCAGGAATGTGGATTCGTTAGGATCAAGGGAAGAACGAGTTTTCACCCATTGCTGAGCATCTAATTCTTGGATTTGAGCAACCATTTACAGCATCCTTAAGTATTTTTATAAAAATAATACCTTGACAATCACATATAACTCAGATATGCGTTAATTGCATGAGTTAATTACTAATGTATACTCTCAATTTTGTGTTGTCTGATAATTGATAACTGATGACAGTCATCGGTCAACAGCCTTCTCCTGACCTAGACGCTGGACGAACACGAGTAATTAAGCAATTTAGATGTGCTTTAGCTTATTTCAACTTTTCAAAGAACAGCCTGAGCTTATCCTCATCTAATTTGCCATTGCTACGAACGCTGCTACATAAATCTAATCCAAAGGGGCCGACTTGCTCAACTGCCAAAGCTACATTTTCAGGTTTTAGTCCTCCAGCTAAGAAAATCGGTACTTCCACTAACTCACGGATTTTGGCACTTAAACTCCAATTATGTATGCGTCCTGTGCCTCCTAACTCTTTAACTAAGAGAGATTGATTACCAGAGTCTAGGAGAATTGCATCTACATCAGGTGCTACTCTCATCGCTTCCTCTAGGGATGCTTCTGTAGTCACATGAATGACTTGGACAATGGAGATCCCAGGTAAGGCGGCTCGTATGTCTTGATACCTTCCTGATTCTAAGCGATCGCATATTTGCACGGTGTTTGTTTGGCAACGCTTGATCTGCTGAATAATCTCCTGAGCATCAAGGCTTGAAGTCAGTAAAAAAGTAGCGATGGGAGGTGGTACACGAGCCGCGATTTTGGCTATTAATTCCTCAGAAATCACGCCCGGGCCACTCGGCATCATGGAAACTAATCCTAGAGCGGATGCGCCACATCGGATTGCAGTCCAGGCTTCTTCTACACTGCTGATACAGCAAATCTTGACTCTTGGAGTTACTGTTCTTTCCATTGTTTCCTCTGTTGTCAACTTTTCTTTTGATGCTAAATCAAATCAAGCGATCGCTCAAAACTCCCAGCTTCTAAATTTCAACTACAGAGGTAACAAAAAGCTATTATTCTTAATTTTATTTAAACAAAATATAATATAACTTAAAAATAGCAACTATTTTGAGTGCTACATTATGAGCTTTTGGTAATTATAAATAGTAGGGGTACAACAATTGTTGTTGTACCCCTGGCAAGTTTTTGAACTAGCAGATAGCAGACAAAGCTTAGTCTTCGTCCAACGCCGGAAAAATCTCCTCAAACTGCCACAATTCATCTTTATGATTGAGAAACCAGATACGAGCTTCAGGAGTCAATTGTCCCCAAATAATATCACCAGGAACATGAGGAGATGCATATCGATATTCCTGACCAAGTGATTTGAGATTTTCTTCTACGTCACGGGGAATACCGAACTCTTGCCAGTCAACTTCTATATGCCTTCCTGAGAGTCCCGCTGTTGGGTCAAAAATCAATTGTGCAGCTCTGATTAAATCAGCGAAGTGTTTCGGTTTGAGACTGGCTAGCTGCTGAATTTGGAGTTGTTCGTTATGCTCTTGAGACATTGTCGCTGGAGTGGTGAAAATTAGTAGTCCATTGAACTTACTGCCAGAGATTTTTATCGCAATGCCTCTAGTCTAGCGCAGAGTCGCTATTGTGAGCAGTTCAGACTCAAAACTTGTTCTGTAAACTGAACTTACGCAGCTAGAAATGATTTATTTTTATTAATTTAAGTAGTTATTCTGTATTTGATGAGTGATAATTTATTTGGCTGGCTCAAATAAGAGAAAATTACTCTTTTATCGTTCATCTCAAACTACTATTTTATCTTGCTAAAGATATTTTGTAGTGATGTTTGCTAAGAGAAGTTTTATTAACAAAGGTGAAGAATTATTATTTGTCGCACCTAATAGAAAAGTAAAAAGGTTCTCTGGCAAATACTAGCATTATAGAGCGATGTGAATAATAAGCTTTGTTGGAGGTAATAGCAATGATGGGAATATTCTGGTTTTCGCTTTTTTGCTTTCTCTGGCTGATTGGCTTAACACTGTTGTTAGAAATTTGGTTTTATGAAGAAGAGCAGGAACTGTGACCAAGCCGCAACGGGTGCGGGAATAGGGAATAGGGAAATAGATAAAATCCTGCCCGAATACTCGGTTACAGAACAAGTAAATTTCTTGATGAAAAAATCTTGCATATTTGAAACGTTCTGGGCGCAAGCAATGAAGTTTCAATGCGTCCTTATACAAATCCCCATAATTTAATTATGGGGTATCGAACTGTTACCCGTTCCCTTTAAAACCTAATATAATGCTTAACCCAAGTTGCTAGTTATTGATTCAGGCGATCGCAAAGGTTATGAAATCCCCTCCAGCAAGAACAACGGAGGGGAATATGCAAAATAGAGGTTGCGCTACACCCAACCTCTATTTTGTTGTTGGCTGTATAATTTTCCCAGAGGACGAACGCGGAAGGTAATAAAACGCAACTTAGGTTAAAAAAATCCCCCAGCCAGTGTTAGCCAGCCAGGGGAGTTAATTATCAGGGTGCATCTACCAATTAATTGTTCGCACCTCAAACAGCATCTTCCGGATAAATCTCTGATCATCGCACTACACCGAAAAAAATCCCCCAGCCAGTGTTAGCCAGCCAGGGGAGTTAGTTATCAGGGTGCATCTACCAATTAATTGTTCACACCTCAAACAGCATCTTCCGGATAAATCTCTGATCATCGCACTACACCGAAAAAAATCCCCCAGCCAGTGTTAGCCAGCCAGGGGAGTTAGTTATCAGGGTGCATCTACCAATTAATTGTTCACAGCTCAAACAGCGCCTTCCGGATAAATGTTTCATAATATGGTTGTTGGTGATGTTCTTTGAAAAAATCCCCCAGCCAGTGTTAGCCAGCCAGGGGAGTTAGTTATCAGGGTGCATCTACCAATTAATTGTTCGCACCTCAAACAGCGCCTTCCGGATAAATATCTCATAATATGGTTGTAACTGGTATTAAGTATAAAAAAAAACAGTTAATATTGGTCAATTAGAGAATTTAATTCTCAAGGAGCAATTTTGTATTAAGCTATATTTTCTGGTAGAGAATGCTTGTATTGCTGGTTGTGACTGTTTGCCAAAATTAAAAAAACCCCCAATAGGCATGAGCCGACTAGGGGAGTTGAAGATCAAGGTGCATCTACCAATAAAGTGTTCTATGCCGATGCCAACCAATCCGGATAAAGTTGTAGAAGCACACAAAGCAAAACAACTGAGTTTAGAAACATTAAATAGCAGGATGCATCTAAGGTATCAGAAGGAGCGAAAAATCGACTTGAAACTTTCGCGTTTCAAACTAGATTTAGGAGGCAAACAGGAGAAGCTGTGACCCAGGAATTCCACATTTCGGTAACTCCTGTAGGGCAAAATGACTACTTGGTGCGGACGGAACGAGTCGCGCCTGGAGTGCCATTGGCAGAAGAACTTGTGACTTGGCCAGTCGGTGAGTGGTTGGCGGCGGCTGGATATTTGATGAATGACCCACTCAAGTCGGTATTGCAAGGTGATGTGTTACCTTTTAGTGGACGTGAAAGCGACATCGCTAGGAACGCTGTCAACTTGGTGGCATTGGGTCAACAGTTTTATAATGCACTGTTTCAAGGCACTCTTAGAGATAGTTGGATTACTGCCCAAGGTATTGCCCAAAATCACCAACAAGTACTGCGTCTGCGCTTGGGGTTAAAGGATACAAGGTTGGCACGTCTGCCTTGGGAAGTGATGCACGCAGGCGATCGCCCCCTGGCAACTGGCCCTTATGTTGCTTTTTCTCGCTACCAAAGCGGAATTCTGGCAGCAGCATCTCGCTTTCCATCGAGAAACATACCGAAATTAGCACAAGAACCTGGTGTAAAAGTCTTGATGGTACTTGCGTCTCCCCCAGATCAAGTGCGCCTTGACCTCCTCAAACAAGAATCTATCAGACTACAAGCAGAATTAAGCAGAAGTATACCACGAAATGCCGAAAATGGCAATCATTTACCCGAAATTGAACTCACCTTGCTAGACCAGCCAGGGCGGGAAGAATTGACGCAGGCTTTAGAGCAAGGAAGATACCATGTTCTGCACTATTCTGGCCATAGTAGCTTGGGGCCGAACGGCGGAGAAATTTATCTGGTTAGTAGTAGAACTGGTTTAACAGAAACCCTGAGTGGTGATGATTTAGCAGGCTTGCTCGTTAACAATAACATTCAAATGGCAGTGTTTAACTCCTGCTGGGGAGCATACACCGCTACGTCCGACATTGTTGGGGAAACAGGTGAACGTAACCTCACAGAAAGTTTAGTCAAGCGCGGGATCAGAAGCGTGTTGGCTATGTCAGAACGCATTCCCGATGAAGTCGCGCTAACGCTGACACAATTGTTTTACCGCAACCTCAGTCAGGGATATCCCGTAGATTTGTGTGTCAGTCGGATGCGTCAGGGATTAATTTCTGCTTATGGTTCTCATCAGACTTACTGGGCGTTACCAATTTTGTATCTCCAGCCAGAGTTTGACGGTTTTCTCTCTTTGGAAACTTCTTTTAATGCAAATGCGGAATCACTGAACGATTATAGACCACCTTTAAAGTCAACTCCCCCAGCGACGTACTCTGGGATGGGGGATGATATTGAAGACATACATTTACCAATCGGCGACATGATGCCCTCTAGTTTGGTTCATGATTCTTCTGGGCTAGACTGGCTAGGTGAAGAGACTTGGGGCGATCTCGTTGATGAAATTGAGTATGATGACCCAAGCTATGCAGAAGATTCGGCTTTGGTTTCGGATTTGTTTCGCCAGCTAGATAACCAAAAAGCAGGAAATGAGCAACCTGATACGACTGAGGAGACCAAACCACAGATTAGAGAAAATAATCTTCCACAAGAACAGGTTTCTTTTGAAATTGCTGCTTTTAATAGGCAATTAAGGACTAGGGGAGAAATTCCGGAAGCGATAACTGAAGCTAGCCAGAATTTGGCAGCAGGTGGAGATAATTCTCAATTGACCTCATCACCAAAAGTTCCCTTGAAATCTCGTGTTCGTCGTCAACTGCGACCGATTTTAGGCATTGTCGGAGCAACTGCGGCTTCAGCTGCTTTGGGTTTAGGTTGGTGGTGGCAAAATCGACAATCACAATTACCTAATATACCAGAAGTTACCCTAAATTCTTCGCCAGCTGCGGGCAACTCTAAACTTGATTTAAAGACCTCTGCTACTGGAATTGTGACTGCTACTGCTACGGAAAAATTAAGCCAAGGTGACTTACAAGCCGGGCTTGCAGCTGTGGAAGAATTACTGAATCGTGGGGCATTTCCTGCTGCTCAAACTGCCCTGAATTTGATACCCTCAAAGCAAGCTGAGGATGCAAATGTCTACTTTCTCAAGGGGCGATTAGCGTGGCAATTTGTCCAGATTGGAGACAATAAATTTAGTATTGATGATGCCCGCCGTTATTGGGAAAGTGCTGTCAAGGCTCAACCAGAATCGCTGGTGTATAATAATGCTTTGGGCTTTGCCTACTACGCTGAAGGCAATCTTAACCGAGCCAATGATGCTTGGTTTAAAGCTTTGAATTTAGCTCTCAAACAGCAAAATACAGCCTCTGCTGCACAAATATCTTTGAAAGCAGCAGTACCTCCAGATGGTTTAACTTCTTATGCTGGTTTAGCCATTGGATTGTATAAAGCTGCACTGAATCAAAGTGGTAGTAAACAAACACAATATTTGAATGAAGCTATCAAGTTACGACAAACGGTAATTACAGGCGACCCTGTAAACTTTCAAGTAAATAAATTGAGTAACAATTGGCTATGGACTGAAAAGGCGATCGCAGACTGGCGATCGTTGCTTCAAGAAAAGAGTCAATAGTCAATGGTCAATGGTCAATGGTCATTAGAGGGTGTTTGAAAAGTATTCGGCTGTTATCTTAAGTACATTCAGATCCCCCCTAACCCCCCTTTTTAAGGGGGGAACAAGAATTAAAGTCCCCCTTTTTAAGGGGGATTTAGGGGGATCTAAACTCATTTGATACATAGTTAAGGACTTTTCAAACATCCTCTTAGACTTGTTGCATATGAATTACGAATTAGCATCGTATTTATTGAATGCTGCTACTCTGCCTTTGGGAGCAAAAGAAAATACAGTAAATGGGTCTTTTTGATTTCCTATTTCCATTCCTGGCGTTCCTACTGGCATTTGGGGTACGGTTAAGCCTGTAACATTCGGCTTTTCTGCTAGCAGACGTTTGATATCATCTGCTGGTACATGTCCTTCTATGACATATCCATTGATGATTGCTGTGTGACAAGAGGTCAAGTTATTGGGGACGTTGTATTTTTGTTTAACTTCTTCGATGTCATTTGTAGGTATTTTTTTGATTGGGAAACCTTGTGCTTTTAAGTGGTTTATCCACTTACCACAACAGGTACATTCAGGACTGTGATATACAGTGGCATTTGGTAAAACAGTTTCAGCATAACTTATAGGCGCATTGCTTGCGAAAATAATTAATACTCCTGCTGTTATACAAATAGTTATCATTACTCTGGTAGTAACATGCCACCAGTTAATTAGACGTGAAAATAATTTGGCGAATTTAGACATAAATTATCACTAAATTAGAAGTATTGACTGACCAGATACCCGACTTATTGAAGAAGTCGGGTATCTAAAGTTAAAACCTTATTTTGTATAAGTCAAATAATTCTCCTGATTGACGCGTCACTACTTTAGCACCAGCAGCTTTGATTGTTTTTTCCCACTCAACTACAGGTTCTAAAAACACCTCAGCACCTAAATAGGTTTCTAGAACTGCCCAATCTTCTGCTAAAGGCTGTTGTGAATTGAGGATGTCAAACACAAATTGTCCATTTGGTTTTAATACTCGTTTGACTTCCTCTAAAACACTAGTCCAATATTCTAGGGGAAAATAACAACTAAATCCTGTGGCGATCGCTAGGTCAAACTGATCTGATGAGTAGTTTAATTGATACGCTGGGCCTAACTCGACTCCTTTGAATAGCTTTGAGTTCAGTTGGGAACCACGGGAATTAAGAGTATCTACTGCTACATTACTGATTTCTTGTCCATAAAAATATGCTTGCCAATCTCGCCAAGGATAGATTAAAAAACTGACACCGCAGCCTATATCTAAACAGTGCTGATTCTTTTGAGGTTGAGCAATTTCCCAGAAAGGAGATACAATTCTCCCTGTCAAGATGCCAGAAATCCATTCTTGATATATTGGCATTTCCTGGACTTCTGGTGGTAGTTCAAAGGTGTGATTTTGATACTGTTGGTTAAAGCGATATGCTACTTGCGCTTCCCTTTTTTGCCATTTTTCTGAAAGTGTATGAGGTGTGTTTGAGCCAAACAGACGACTTTGAAACGGCTTTTTAGACATGAGGTCTGTACTGCTCCATGAAGACTTGGGTCAAGTTATATATAGTGTAGACAAACTTTCAAAAATAAATGAAACATCTTCAAGGAAAAGTAACATTAGTCACGGGCGCGACGCGGGGAATTGGTCGGGGAATTGCTATTGGTCTTGGTGAAGCCGGTGCAACTGTGTATATTACAGGACGCAGCCTCAACAAATCTGATACTGGCGATCGCGTCTATGGTAGTCTTGGTGAAACACACTTAGCGGTTGAAGCAGCTGGTGGTGTATGCATTCCCGTACAGGTAGACCACAGTGACGATGAACAAGTGCGGTTGCTGTTTGAACGTATTCAAGATGAACAACACGGACAACTTGATTTACTCGTAAATAATGCTTACGCAGGTGTGCAGGCTTTAGCAGATGCTAATGGACAACCTTTTTGGGATTGTAACCCCAGTCTTTGGGATGCTTGTAACAACGTTGGTTTGCGTAGCCATTATATTGCAAGTGTTTTTGCAGCCCAAATGATGACTAAGCGTAAATCTGGACTGATTTGCACTATTTCCTCCTGGGGTGGGTTGTCTTATATCTTTGGTACCGCCTATGGTGCTGGTAAAGCAGGATGCGATCGCTTGGCTGCTGATATGGCTGTTGAACTCAAGCCGCATAATGTCGCTTCTGTTTCCATTTGGCCGGGTATTGTGCAGACTGAACTGTTTTCTCAGTTTGCGTCTGAAATGAAAGAACAAAATCTGACTGACCCAAAGAGCTTATTGATTAGCGATCGCTATAATTGGGAAACTCCTTTATTAACAGGACGAGTTATTGCTGCACTTGCTAGTGAACCAAATGTCATCCGTCGTACAGGACATGTGCAAATTGTTGCGGAATTGGCTAAACAATATAATTTAGTAGATCAAGATGGTTCTCGTCCTGCGTCGCTACGTTCTCTACGTTTTGTGCTACCCGCAGCCTTACCCATACTCAGACAGTATTCTTGGCTTGTACCTGATATTAAAGTACCGTGGTCACTGCTACTATTAAGTGCCCTCGCTTCGCCTAAAGTTTGACAAACACAATCAGTCAAGAGTCAAGAGTCAAGAGTCAATGGTCAAGAGTCAATAGACCTCTTGCATAAATATTTTTTTGCCTCACGCAAAGGCGAGCCAGTGCGTTGGGCGGCTCTGCCGACTTGAAGCAACTGGCGTCGCAAAGGCGCAAAGAAAAGATCGCAAAGAACGACTTTTGCAAGAGGTCTAATGGTCAATGGTCAATGGTCAATGGTCAAGAGTCAATGGTCAATGGTCAATGGTCATATGTTTGTTTTACGCTGATGATTGCAACAACATTCAGTTAATTACGTCTTTTGAACAATCAACTGTAGTTTGATGTTTCCATTGGTATTAATAGTTTAGTAGTTGAGTTAATTTACCATGAGTCATAAAAGTGTAGTTTTTAGCAACATAAACCGCAAATCTGTATTATTCACAGGGGTATTGTCTATCGCCATGACAGCTTGTCAAGCATCTATTGCTCGACAAAACATCCAACAACCTTCTTTAGATGTTAAGACTGTAGCGAGTTCTGTGGCTCATTCTCAATCAGAAATATCATCTTTTGCCCAAAGCCGTCAAAATGTTGGAGTCGTTCCACAATCAACATCTTCTAGTGTTGCCTATCGGAGTACAGAAGACCCTCAAAAACAGGCAGTGCAAGTTATTCGTCATTATTATAATGCCATTAATCGTCGAGACTACAAAAGTGCTTATGAAGATTGGTCTAATGATGGTGCTGCTAGCCAACTTACTTTTGAGCAATTCCAGCAAGGCTTTAAAAATACACTTTCTTCTCAAGTCAAGATTGGAAAACCTGGTAGGATTGATGGCGCAGCAGGCTCATCTTATATAGAAATTCCTGTTACTATCACTGCCAAAAGTGTTAATGGCACCACCAAGCACTTTAAAGGTAGTTATGTCTTAAGACGTGTTAATGATGTTCCTGGTTCAACCGCCAAGGAAAGGATGTGGCATATCGAGTCGGCAAAAATTATTCGGGTCAATTAATTTTTTACCTCCAAGTAATTTGGATATAATGCACACAAACCCTTCCCAAGCATCGTTGGAATATATGCCGCTGTTGAATGTCAAAAATACGATTCCAACCGTTTTTTTGCAATCAGGTTGAAGTTTCTGTTGGTTGGGCCGATTTCATTGTTGCTTCACCGACCTCTCCTTTGGCTTCTGCTATGATGTCTTGCCAAGCTTCACTTAATTGTGCCAAAGTTCCTTTATTTTTTTGATAAAAAAGGATTCCACTTTTGACAGCCGCTTTAGCTATGGGCCTGCCAACACTACCTAGAACTGGAAGGAACACAGGTATAAGAACTATTCCTAGAATCCCTGTAACTCCTAACCCTTCAGCTAAATCTCCAAGGTCGGGTAATAGTTTAACTGACATAATATTTTTACCTTCCTTGTTTGACTTGATTACATTCTAACTTTATACACAAAAGCTTGATCTGGAAGCATTAAGTAATCTATTGTAATCTTTAGTTAAAATCGCGTTTCATAGTCAAGTATCAATTGACTGTCATCACCTAAATTAGTTGAGCCTCGCACCAAAATTTCATCACTGAGGCGATAGAGGAGATTGTAACGGAAAGACTCATTGTTAGAAAAAGGCCGTGATAGAGAGACTGATAAATTGTTATTGATGTTAAATACACCTTCTGCTGATAAATTGAGAACTGAAGATCTCGATGTTTCATTGGAAGCAGGGGTAGGATATATGCGAAATTCACTAAAACCAACTGCTTGCCCGATCGCGGTGATGGTACCCTGTAAACTACCTAAAACGGTGGTACTAGCAAAATTAGTCAGCCCTTGGGTTGCATCTCCTGTTTGAGTGAAATTATTGATAATTGAACCACCTAATAAAGCGACGATTTCTCCTCTACTACGACGTGGTTCACTTGTCAATTCTAAGTTGTTGCTCAATTCACTGGCTGGGCCTGTGGCTGTTGCACGCACGCGGACGGTACGCAATGTACCGAAGTTGTTTGCTGAAACATCGCTGATTTCCGCAGATAAAGGTGATTCTAAAGTGCGATCGCTTGTTCCTGATGTTTCAGGTACAATTGCTAAAAGTCTGACATCTAAGGTAGGGTCAAGTCCTTGACTAGGGGTAAAGCTGGCGGTGTGTTCGTAGCCACGTTCTAAGGTAAACTCAGTTGAAAATAAGCTGATTCTTCCTCCCGTGAGACGAATGACTCCTTCGGGGAGGGGTTCGGCTAAAGTACCATTAACTGTTAAGTCGCCTTTGGCGTCAAAGCTGAGTATGGGTTGACTCAAGGCGGCTCCTCCTGGTACAAAGTCAAGTAGCGACTGACTGGTGACACGAACGTCATCGCCCAAAACTAACCGTAAATCTGTAAACTCTACTGGTAAGTTGGGTCTAGTTGTGGCGTTAGTATTAGTCTCTGTTGGAGTTGCGGCGTTAGCGTTATTCTCTGCTGTAGTTGCAGCGTTAATGCTATTCTCTGCTGTAGTTAAGTTGTTAGTGTTATCCTCTGCTGTATTTGTTGTATTTGAGGTAGCATTAGCAGTTTTTCCAATGGTGACTCGACCATCACTTAGTTGAATTTCTCCACCAATTCGAGGTCTTAATGCTGTACCACGAATGACAGCGTTACCGCTAACACCACCTTCATACAAATTTGGAACTTGAAAATCTAACGGTTTTTCTATGTCTACTGTCAGGGGGTTGGATATGTTTTGTCCAGCAGTCAATATAGGTAGGATTCCGGAAGCTGTGACTAGTCCTTGATTATAATTGCCTTGAATACCTTGGACATTTATCGTATTCCTATTAAATAGGACTGTACCCGTAACATTTGTTAAAGGTTCTGATAAAGCTTGAGCGCGGAGTGTAGCATTGTTGACGGTAGCATTACCGTTAATAATTGGCTGGTTTAAAGTACCTTGGACGTTAACATCGACTTCTCCTTGACCATCTATCCAACTAACTTGATTGTTGGTAAATAAGTTTAACAGTGCCAAGCCTTCATTTCTCACACTGGCGTTAACGCTGATTTGATTGCTTGGTTGTACTGCCACAAAAGGCAAGGGAACAGGTACGCTACCTGTAGCTGTTACTGGTTGTGTTCCTTGCAGAAGTAAGGTACTATCAAAATTGAAGCGGGCATCGTTATAGTTAAAGTTGACTTGACCTGTTTGTACAGGTTGCTCGTTTAAGGTGGCATTGGCTAGGGAAAGTTGCCCACCTACTGTAGGGTCTTGTAAACTGCCTTGTAAATTGGCGACAGCGTTTACTTCACCTGTGACATCTATAGGATATCTTTTGATCAGAGGGTCAAAAAGTGATAGTGGCAGACTTGCTACACGCAACTGTCCTGAAAGTTGTTCGGTGCCTAATTGTCCAGAAAAAGCGACTTGTCCTTGATTTATGCCGACACTCAAGGGCGAAAGTGTGACAACACCATCTGCAAAATTGCCTCTAGCTATGACTTCATCAATTGAGTAGTCACCCCATTCCCAGTTAGCACCTTGAACATTAAAGCCGACATTTAACCCAGTCCTCAAGGAACCACTGGCATTAATTGCACCACTGATAGCACCGCTGAATTCTGCTAGGGTAGGCAAAGGTGGTGCATTTCGCCTTTGTTGCTGCTGAAGTCTGGCGACTGATGTTTGAATTTTGGAGAAATACTCTAACTGTGTTTTTAAATCTGCGTTTGGCAAACTTACAGGCGTAGTGTCCAGTGCTTCTGCACCTGCTGAGGTGGGAGACTCGAAGCCACCAAGGTCTTTAAAGTCATAGATTTTAAATGCTTGTAAAACTTTTTCAATTCTGGTTTGCTCAAAGTTAGCTTGTACTTGAAATTGCGGGTTGTTTCCTGTTTCCAAACTACCACTGAGGGCTATGTTGCTGTCTCCTATCCGCAATAGTCCATTATTTAAGCTAGCGGCACCATTGGCATAATTGATGTTAGCTCGAAATTCATCGGCTGAGACTCTGCCAACACGAGGCGCTGCGATCGCGACATCTCCAGCTATGGCATAATTATTCAAGTTGACAACTAAATTACCAGATAATTGTCCCCCCAACGGTTTCAATCTACTGACAGGGATGAAGCCGCCAATTAAAGCGATGGGAAACTGTTGGGCGTTGACGATTAAGTTATCTCCCTCGGTTCTGCCTGTGGTAACTGCTTCACCGCGCTTGACTAAAAATGAGGTTGGTTTATAATCTGCACTAAGGTTAAGTGCGATTCTATCTTGCCTACCCGCAAGTTGGAGACTTCCTCCTTGTCCTCCCTGAAAATTCACGTTTCCAGTTAATACAGGGTCAAAGGCTAAGTTACTGACATTGAAATTCCGCAGTTGGATGTTTCCCGTAGCTTGGGGAGTTTCTAAAGTACCTGTAACTCGCCCGTTAAAATCAAGAAACCCTGCTAGTGCTAAGTCGCCAGGAACTTGCAAACCTGTATTATTCAGGTTGAAATTCTGGGCTACTATATTTAAATTAAATCCGGCAATTCTGGGTGTACCATTGTCTGGTAGTTGAACTGCGATCGCACCATTAGCAGTTAATCCTGGTGTAGTTGCCCGTTGTACTATAATTTGGTTGCCATTCCATTGAAATTGCGCTGTTAGTGGTTGTGCTAACGGCCCTAAACCTTGGGAAGCGCTAATTTGTCCAGCGGCGCGAATATCTGCAAGTTGAAAAGATGCTGTTGTGCCTGCCAATTCTACATTACTATTGAGCTGTCCTCGTAGTTGTGGTGAAAAACGGTTGAGTTGAATTTGAGAAACGTTGGCGACGGCTTGCCAGCGTCCAGCATTCAAGTTAGCATTGCTAACATTAACAGTACCTCCCGCCACACTCAAGGAAGCGCGTCCCGTGGCTTGAATATTTGCAGGTTGGAATGAAGCGGTAGTCCCTGACAAATTCAACGCCGCATTATTTACGACTCCCTGAAACTGTGGTGGAACCTCTGGAAAACGGCTTAATTGTAATTGTTGGGCATTGACAGCAGCTTGCCAGCGTCCAGCATTCAGGTTAGCATTGCTAACATTAACAGTACCTCCCGCCACACTCAAAGAAGCGCGTCCCGTAGCTTGAATATTTGCAGGTTGGAATGAAGCCGTAGTCCCTGACAAATTCAACGCCGCATTATTTACGACTCCCTGAAACTGTGGTGGAACCTCTGGAAAACGGCTTAATTGTAATTGTTGGGCATTGACAGCAGCTTGCCAGCGTCCAGCATTCAGGTTAGCATTGCTAACATTAACAGTACCTCCCGCCACACTCAAAGAAGCGCGTCCCGTAGCTTGAATATTTGCAGGTTGGAATGAAGCCGTAGTTCCTGACAAATTCAACGACGCATTATTTACGACTCCTTGAAACTGGGGCGGAACCTCTGGAAAACGACTTAATTGTAATTGTTGGGCACTGACAGCAGCTTGCCAGCGTCCAGCATTCAAGTTAGCATTGCTAACATTAACAGTACCTCCCGCCACACTCAAGGAAGCTCGTCCCGTAGCTTGAATATTTGCAGGTTGGAATGAAGCTGTAGTCCCCGACAAATTAAACGCCGCATTATTTACGACTCCCTGAAACTGCGGTGGAACCTCTTTAAAACGGTTTAATTGTAATTGTGAAGCGTTAACAATAGCTTGCCAGCGTTGTTCTACAATCTGACCTCTAGCCCTGATTGTACTGCCTGCCACATTGAAAACAGCAGCCGGCAAGAGGATATTTTTGCCTTGTTGAGCAATTGCAACTTGTCCGGTGGTGGGATAGGTGGCACCGGGTGCTTGCACTTGTGCTAATGTTTGTAAGTTGCCTAAAGTGCCAAAAATCCTAGCATTTGCTGAGACAGTGCCAAGTTTATATGAGGATGAGGCGTTTGTTTTAGCGATCGCATCCCCTGGTAAATTTTCTGCTTTAAGATTAAATAACACCCTACCTTGGGATGCCAGTTCTATTTGACCATTCCCGACAATTTGCCCCCCTGCTGGCGGCTTCACCTGTACGCTGGAAATGTTCAAAGCCAAAGGCTGTTTCCCAAGTGAACCAGAAATTACCGCCCTTGCTGATACATTACCAACGTTGATTGGAGGAGTAAAGCCGTAGCTACGTGCTAGTATATCCCCTGACACACCGTCAGCTGCAACATTAAATTTTACCTGCCCGCCTAGTGTAGCTTGACCACTGCCTCTAATTTCACCACCTGCTGCTGGGACTAATTCGAGATTATTAACGGCAATTTGAGATGCAGATTCAGATACACTTAAACGAAAGTCGGTATTAACAGCTTTAAATAAAACGCGGTCAACTTGAATCGGTTTTGTATTACTGGCGGTACCGCTGAGGACTGGCTGCTGAAGTGAACCTTGTACTTTAATATTTGCTTGCACTTCTCCAGCAGCTAAGACTGGCGAAGTCACCTTGAATGTGTCTAAAATATTTTTCGCGCTAACTGATTTAATCTGCGCTGAAAGATTAAAACCTTTTTTAGTATCAACTGTTCCATTTGCCAACAGTGGAACCTTGCCAAAACTGGTACTTACATTATCTAAAGTAATTGTCTGACCCTCGAACACCAATCTGCCAGTAGAATTAGCAAATTGTTGAGGAATATTTTCTATTTGGGCAGTGACTTTATTGGCTATAGCTGTTCCTGTCAAAGCTATTTCGGTAGTTTGATTAGATTGAATTTGAACTCCTAAATCAGCATTGACTTGTCCAGCTTCCAAAGCAATGGGTAACTGTATTAAACGAGTGACATCAGATGCTTGTAAATCTTGCGCGATAACTTTAAGATTAGTGTTGAGTGTTTTTAATTCTGTTGTACCAGAGATTTTAACAGCACCGCCCCTAGTGAGTTCAGCATTTACATCATAGGCAACTCCTTGACTGTCATCTGAAAATCGCGCAATACCACCGACTTGATCTAATACTACTGAACCTTTTGGTTTAGTTGGTGCTGGTGCTGGTAATAATTCTATATCTCCATCTTGAATTTCAAGTTTCTGTAACTCAGTTTGAATAGTACCTTTACCTTCCCCAGGCTTGACTTCAGACCTCACCCAGCTACCATCTTTATCTTGTTGGATAAACACTTTAGGCTGAACTAAAGTCACATTTAATCCTAGTTTTCGAGTCACAAGAAGTTGCAGCAACGAGAATTCTACATCCACAGCTTTTGCTGATACTTGGTCAGGATCGGTAGAAGTTGCTGGTATCGATAAAGAACTAAATCTTAAACTAGAAAGTGAAAAACTTTCAACTTTCCCAACTTTTATCGGACGACCAAGCGATTGCTCTAAATTTTGCTCTACTATCGGTGCTAATTCTGTATATATATAATTTCTAGCCCACCAAGCACCAGCTGCAATTCCAGCGAGCAAAATTACAAATAGAACCAGACTGGTACGTCCTAAAAGCACAAGCCAAAGACGACGATTAGAAGGTTCTTGATCATTTCCGGAATTGGGAGAGCGCGTCATTATCGTTACCAGTACTGTGATTCAGAATCAGCCGAGGACAGGCTAGTTGCAGTTGCATTAGCAAACGACAATCTATGGCTTCACGAGATTTTTTAGAAAGATGAGATTATTCTTTACCTGAGATGATTTTTTATCGTTTTTTGGAATTTAGTAATTAATTTAAACCTGATTTTTGATTTATGTCTACATGCAAAGTTGTGAGACTCGCATCCTTTATGACAGGAAAATTACTGAGTTAAATATTTTTTCTCACAATAGATGTATTTCTAACAACTACCTTTTGTCAAAAAAAATTATGTCTGAAGATAGATATAGCTTTTATTAAAGCATAATATGGCATACAAAATGCAATAGGCAGCTTTCTGTGGTTGGTATTTTATAGCACAAGTCTTGGTGGTTAGGACATTAACAGATGATAAAACCTAGACACAAAAAGACTTTTCATATCATGTCCGCTTGATTACTTATAAAAACCAAAGAACCCCACCCCACCAAAGCGTAGCTTTGTTTCCCCTCCCCGTCAACGGGGAGGGGTTAGGGGTGGGGTGCAATGATTGCGGGAATCATAACTAATTAACCGGACATGATATCACCCAGTCCCCAGTCCCTTGCTATACATGCAATGGTGTCCATCTAACTTAAAAATTCTTTGTGTCTTAGTGCCTTTGTGGTAAAAATTGAACCACAAAGACACGAAGATGCATCACGACTCTTAATCTAGCTATACACCCAAATGTATTAACCTTGCTCACTAGGTAGATTATCAGGATCTATACCCAAGGAACGTAAATACTGTGCTAACTGTTCAGCACGTGTTCGTTCTTGTTCAGCGCGTATTCGTTCTTGTTGAGCCTGTTCTTCTGGCATCAAATAGCGATCGCCTTGCTGATTATAGCAAGCCAACAACTCTTGTTGAATGCCTGCAACTGTACCCTGATATCGCCCAATACCTAAACCCACTTCGCTCATCCAATAGGGTTCACCAATTTGCAATTGATAGCTACCATCCACCAATTTATACACTTCAAAAGGTTGATGTTGGTCGCGTCGCCAATATTCAGGATTATAAATCACATAGTACAATACACCGAGTTTGGCGTATATTGCCATTTTTTCGTCGTATTCACCCCCTGGTGTGTGGGATACCATTTCTAATGTGAGTATCGGAACTACATCATTTTCTTCCCAAACCGCATAACTTTTGCGAGACTTGCCATTTTTTTTCCGTTCTACTCCCACACTCAAAAATGCATCTGGTACTACCGGAACTCTGGGATTGACCCCTGTAGTATGATAGAGTCCCATATCCACAGCGAAGAACCAATCTGTGCGATTTGCCCAAATGGAGTTGAGTAAAAATAGTAAAACATTGGGCAAAAAATTTTGGTCTTCGTTATCCACTGGTGTATCGTCTGAACAAGGAAGTTCATCAGTGCTAGGTAACGCATTTTTGAGATCGGGTGATACCATGACCTTTATCTCGGTGGCGTTTAAGTTCTTAAATTATATCTTGACTGATGACTCTGTGTTCTCTGCGCCTCTGTGGTTTTTACTGCAATTTGATACATAAAAACCCAGCTTTTTATAAAAAAACTGGGTTTATGACTTACGCACGGTCTACTAATTTTGCGTTAGACCTAATAAAATAGGACTTACGCGCATTGTCATATATTTAGGACAAAAATCGTCCAAAGTCAAGAATCAAAAGTCCAAAAATCTTGACTTTTTACCCTTGACTATTGACTCAAGACTGCCATCGCAGAAAATATGTGTGCCAGTTGCGTAAGTCCTGTAAAATTTGAATTGTCTCAACACTCTACAGCCAGTCTTTATAAGCTGAAATTTCATTCACGCTGATTTCAAACGGCCCACCTTTGCCAAATGGAGGATAAACCCGAATTTTGGCATTACTAGTAAACCGCTCTAATCGATTTCCTAATTGAGGAATATTGCTGACTATATGCCAGTAAGATACTATGTCAGAACAGTCAATTACTAGCATGAGGATAGTACCATCGCTGGTGAGATACCATTGACAATTTGACAATAGTACTTGTGTAATGCGATCGCAAGCTTGATAAAAGCATCTGCCAATAGACTGTTCTAGTTCCAGATGCAGCATTCCATCCTGTTTTGTCCCCTGAATTGGGGGCAAATCATCGGGAGGAAGCAGTGGTAATTTGGACATAATTTCGTACCTCTTGGTTATAGCGCTGCAAACTCTCCAGGTTTTTTTGCAGAGTCAAAGCTGAGGGTTTGAGCGCTAGTGTACCTAAATTTAATTCATCTTGGAATTTTTTGATTTTGTCTCGACAAGTGACTACATCACCAATGATTGAATTTTCAATCAAATAGTCTTCATCGAAACAAATGTTTGTACGGTCAAATGGCTGATGACCACTAGAACTTTTCTGCATAACTTGGGCAGAGTTAGCTTTCATTTTATCGCTAAATTTGCGAATGAAAGGTAATGCTTCGTTCACTGCCTCATCGTAGGTTTTACCCACATAAAAAAAGCGTGCTAACACTAACTTTTCTGAGCCACTAGAATTTAAGGCTCGATACTTAGCTAGAGTCTTCTTTAACCTTTCCAAAGAAAACGGTGGCCCCCCCATCAAAGCAAAGGAATGTTTGGCAGCAAATTCTATACCATCATCCCCACCAGTAGCTACATATACTGGAATTTGTTGTTGTAACGGTTTTGGGTAAATTGTCAGGCGATCGCATTGATAAAATTGCCCATTAAATGATACATCAGTTTCATATAAAAGCTTCTGAATCAATGTCATTGCCTCTAGCATCCTGGCACGAGATTCACCCATTGGTGTAGCAAAATGCTTATTCTGTTGGGGAAATGGCCCCCCTTTGGCAACCCCAAATAACAATCGTCCATTGCACAAATGATCCAACGTGGCAATATCTTCCGCTACCCGAATCGGGTTATGGAAAGGTAGTAACACCGCAGCCGTGCCTAATTGAATATTTGAAGTCAATCCCGCCAAGTGCGCCATCAACACCAACATAGATGGACTCAGATTGGATTCACTAAAATGATGCTCACTTACCCAAGCTTCCTCAAAGCCTAAGCTTTCCGCCTCTTTTACCAATGCAACTTGTTCAAAAATGGCACGGTAGTAATCTTGGTGATGATTGTCGTAATTGCAGAAAAGTCCGGTTTTCATTGTTAAGGAGTTAAGGAGTTAAGAGTTAGGAGTTAGGATTTAAGAGTTAAGAGTTAGGAGTTAGGAGTTAGGAGTTAGGAGTTAAGAGTGAACACCTCCCTCATCCCCCCATCTCCCTCATCCCCCCATCTCCCCATCTCCCCCGCTAAGTAACTACCCATTGCAACTCCAACCATAAGCGTGGCTCGTTCTGCTTTAGCTTTGACATCGGATCGCGTAGCAAGCGCTTCGCATTCATACAAACTACTTGAACTAGCCCCATATTATCTGCTAATTCTCTGAGTATTTCTTTGTTGGCTTGCACGTAGGGAAGCATTTCTTCAGAGCAATAAATCCCTATATATTGCAAGCGTCTGGCAGGTCGTCCCCAAAAACAGGTGATGACTTTCACATAACACCCATCCAACAATTCCCCAAGTTGTGGGTAATAGTCACTGACGACTCTAGTGAATTCTTTAGCTAGGATATCTTCAGCAATCATTTCAACTGATATTTCTGTAGCGTTCATCACTATATTAAATATAACATATATTTGTCATTTAAACATGACAATATGCCAGAATTTTTATTAATTAAATATTAAGTAGGGACGCACAGATGTGCGCCCCTACTTTGATTTAGCATTAGCTCATATCATGTCAGTTTAAACACTTATGATATCTGTGGAGGTCGGTAATTGGGAATTGGTAATTGGTAATTGGTAATTGGTTTTGAGTATTACCTATTACCCATTACCCATTACCCATTACCCATTACCCATTACCCATTACCCATTACCCATTACCCATTACCTATTACCAAGCAAACCGACTAGATCGTAAGTAATTAGCCGAACTTGATATCATATATCAATTTGAGTTATTTTCAAATTTTCATAACAATTTGATAATTCTGCTGTTCAATAATGATTGAGGATTGCTATTCAGAGTGATTGTTTTCAAAAATACCAATAAAAAATATTTGAATACATTAATTATCTTTAGGGGCGCACAGCTGTGCGCCCCTACACTGTGATTTTGTTGTATTTTTCTCTGGGATAACGAATACTGTAGAGACGCACCTTTTAAGCGTCTCTACAATGGAATTCAAAATTTGAATCTTAATTAACATGCATTTAAATTGCACGTTTGAATCTGGCATTTTGAATTTTAATCGTGATTATCGAGACTTACGCTCAGCAACCAAGACTTCAGCTATCATTTCGGGCACGTCTTGGAAGTCTACATATCCCTCTGAACTACTGACAGGTGAAAAAAATGTATAGTTGGGGTCGCACATTGCTGTGTCGTAGACTTGAATAAACCAGCGATCGGGAAAACCTTCTACGCCAAGTTCCACGATATACCAACTTTCACCAATCAGACGAGAGTTAAAGATTGTGAACCACTCTCTTTTATCGTCTGCAATGTTCCAGTCTGCCATCAGAAATTCTAACGCTATTTGTCCAGCGTCGGTTGCAGTCAGCAGCATTTTTACTCCTTATTTGCAACTTCAGGATTTGAAACTTCAGGGTTTACATCTTCAGAATTTGGAACTTCAGGATATAATCCCAATTGCTTAGCTAATTCACGAGCTACAAAGAATAAAAACTGGGCACCATCTTGATTACCTTGATGTGCAAATGCAGTTGCTACTTGCAGCATTGTTTCTACAAAACCAGCATCAATCAATTCTGGTTGAGCTTCTAAAACTTCTGGTTCTTGACCGTTAGGACATTTGAGTAACTGGTCAATTAGCTCGAAATATAGGAGGTGGCGTTCTTCTGTCATGGTTAATTTGTTGTTTTTGAATGAGCGAAGTTTTAGTTGCTTATTGCTCGATACTTTGCTGCCACAATCTTTCTAACATTTCAATTTGTTCTTTTAAAACGGCAGCACGATAAACAAGATACCTATCGTAAACAATGATTCCTAACCCAACACAAATTGGGGTTAGCAAGATAAACCATTGAAAGATAGCAGCGAGTTTATATTGTTCGGTAGCAGTCAGCACTTGATTCACGGTATTGCAGTCAGGAAATTGTCTACTACCCTGATATGGAGCCAAATTTGTATTAGTTGTCTGGGCAGATAAAGCAGTTTTGTCTGGATTATTATTATTCAATTCACAGGCTAAATTCTGTGTCTTAACTAACTCTATATGTCTTACCCAAACTACACTAAATACTACTAGCCCTGGAGAAAGCACTACTAAAGTAACTAGGCAAACTGTGAGAACATGTAGAAGTTTAGCTTTCATCTTTGCTCTCCCTTGCTAGGTAGTATCCACCCAGAAAAGAGTTGTTAGGTGTTAGTTGTTAGTTGTTAGTTGTCAGTTGTCAGTTGTTAGTTGTTACTTTTCTTTCTAATTACCACTGACTATTGACTATTGACTATTGACTAATTACCAATTACAAAATTTTCCACAAATGCTATAATTATCAACTCAGAACTAACGCAGCCAAACCCTGAAAACTTTTTTTACCCTGTTAGCAATACAAAAAAGGAGGGTTAAGAAGTCCCCCCTTGTTCACCTGGTAAAACCAAGGAATTTCGGGGGGTAGAGGGGAATCTCTGCGTAAATCCTATATGTTTTATATCAGCTGCCTCTCTTCATCTGAGTTTAGCTTAGCTGGATCAAAATTATTAAATTTATTAAAGTTGTACTCAAAGCCTATAACTCTTATCCAACAAGGCTTTTAAAAATAATTTGGGGTATGGGTGCTAGTATTTTTCAGCTAAGGTACTAGTATTTATGAAGAGGGGTTCTAGTATTTTTGCACTCAACATCAAAGCTATGCAGGCTGGTAGTTAAGGACTGTTTTAGCTTGAGATTATTGACCGTTAAATCTTGTACTCAAGCAAACATATTATTACATGGCGATGAGTATACAGTAACAAGAAAGAAAAAACCATTAAGAGTTTTTCTGAAAGTGAAGTTTTCTATGAAGACCTCGCCCTTAAGGCGGGGTTTAAAATAAATAGAATAATCTTAAAAATAAGGTTAAAAATTTTGCACGCAATTAATGTTGATTTCTAAGATCCTTAGTTAGTAACCAGTAGCTTGAGAAACTGAGTTTTAGCAAAACAGGCGAAATTAAGCAATTAAAATTTATCAAACGCCATTATGGTAAATAAAAGACATTCTATGATGAGAAATAATGAGAAAATTTGACTAAATCGTTTACTGAAGCTACCAAATTCATGCTTTAGTGAGAAGATATAGTTTAAGTATTCACTCACACTCAATTGGAAGTTGAATACATACAAGTTGATTGTTATGGGTAAATAATCTGGTTGAAATTTAGGATCTTAGGAGTTAATAATGCGGATTGCTCAAGATGTAACAGAACTTATTGGAAAAACTCCTTTGGTTCAGCTGAATAAGATTCCCCAAGCTGAAGGAGTAGGAGCGAGGATAGTTGTCAAGTTAGAAGGGATGAACCCAGCTGCTTCAGTCAAAGACCGCATTGGCTTAAGTATGGTACTCTCGGCAGAAGCAGAGGGTTTGATAGAACCAGGAAAAACGATTTTAGTCGAGCCAACTTCAGGAAATACGGGTATTGCTCTGGCGATGGTAGCAGCTGCGCGTGGCTACCAGTTGATTTTGACAATGCCGGAGACAATGAGCCAAGAAAGACGAGCTATGCTCCGAGCATATGGAGCAACGCTACAATTGACACCTGGTACTGAAGGAATGCGGGGGGCAATTCGCAAAGCTGAAGAAATTGTCGCTAGTACCCCCAATGCTTTGATGTTGCAACAGTTCCGCAACCCAGCCAATCCTAAAATTCACCGCGAAACCACCGCTGAAGAAATTTGGGCAGATACGGATGGGGAAGTAGATATTGTGATTGCTGGGGTAGGTACTGGTGGTACAATTACAGGTGTTGCAGAAGTCCTGAAGAATCGCAAGCAAAGTATTCAGGCGATCGCAGTTGAACCCAGCAACAGTCCAGTACTATCTGGCGGTGAAGCCGGGCCCCATAAAATTCAAGGTATTGGCGCGGGATTTGTCCCCGATGTTTTGCGCCTAGAATTAGTTGACGAAGTGATTAGAGTCAGCGATGAACAGGCGATGGCTTATGGGCGACGCTTAGCAAAAGAAGAAGGATTATTGTCTGGAATATCCTCCGGTGCTGCTTTGTGTGCGGCACTTCAAGTAGGTAAACGCCCAGAAAATGCCCATAAGTTAATTGTGATGATTCAGCCTTCCTTCGGTGAACGTTACCTCAGCACACCCATGTTTCAGGATTTGACGCTAGAAACTGCTGGTGTTCGCTAAAGAAAGCAACAAGAGATCCAAAAAGTTAGAAGCCACAAGTCACGAGTCTTGTGGCTCTTAAAGTCTATTTACCATCAAAGTTAATAAAGCCTGAAACGACCTGTTTGATAAAATGCATATAATAACTAATTTGTCTAGTGCGTTAAGATGTCTATTTTATCTATCTCAAGATAGATTTTAAAAATTCTCTGTAACAAATATGCTGTTATCAGCAATTTCTTGTGTTCCTTATAGATAATTTATAAAGTAAACTTTGACAGCTTAACTAAACTTAACCAATATATATTGTGGGTTAAGTTCAAGTTTTTATGCCCAGTAAATTTGAGTAAATATGGAATTTTCCTTTGTAATAATCAAAGTAAATTCCATATTGTAAACGCATTTAGCGGGCTGGCTCCCTAAAATACACACGCGTAATATTTACTTGATAAATTATCTTTAATTCAGAGTGATCGTCTAGGTTGTTTTCGGTTTTTTGTGGCGACACATTTAGTCAGGACTTACGCAACTGGCACACAGATTTACTGTGATGGCTGTCAATAGTCCAGAGTCAATAGTCTTTAAGCAAGATTTTTTAGACTATTGACTTTTGATCTAGTACTGCCCAAACGAAAAAAATATGACAATGCGCGTAAGTCCTATTAGTATTTACTACACCATTAGAAACAATGAAAAATTCGTTTATTATTAACAGTGCATTTGCTGCATCTCTGTTTGCTTTTGCTGCCATCCCAGCAGCTTTTGCTCAGGTTCCCAATCAGCCTGATAGTGTACCCTTCAACCCGCAAGATACTTTCACGAATCCTCAGTTTCCAACAGTCCTAGACGATTCGCAGATTGTTGCTCCTACTGCTCCCAATTGGGCGATTCCCCAGAATCCCGTGAGAAAATTTGACAAGTTCATCCTTCCCCCACCGCCCTCTAATACCTCTGCCCAAACCGCAGATGAACTAAGAGAATTGAACGAATTGGCAGCTACTCGTAACAATCCCGATGTCGTCAACATTATTACTCGTTGGAATTTTGACCCACCTGCTTCAAACTACAACTACTATTTTGACCATTTAGTTCAACTTTATCAATATAGTCCACCCTTGGCAGCCCGTTGTAGCGCCATGCTTAACGAAGGCATTTATGCTGGACTTCTTGCTGCGTGGTACAACAAATTCACATACCTGCGTCCCCGCCCCGATCAAGTGACTGGTTATACTTTCCAAGCTGATAATCCGAAGCTACCTACACCTTATCACCCGTCTTACCCCTCTGGTCATTCCACCTCCGCTGGCGTATTTATGGCTGTAGGGCCAGCATGTTTTCCTGAAGAACCAGTGGAGAATTTCGTAGCCTTGGGTAGAGAAGCCTCCCTTGCCCGCCGACAAGGAGGTGTACACTATTACTCTGATTCAGTAGCTGGTGAAGCTTTGGGGTATACCATTGGTAGTGCGGTAGTGAAGGCTTATAGAGACGACGGTTCCCCCCTTGGTGGCAATACTGCCGCTTCTGTGTATAGTCGTCCACCATCGTATAATTCTAATGGTACGCCGACTACTACCCTTGCCCAAAAGAAAGCCACCATTACTGTAGGGCCCCAACTGAGTTCAGATCCAAGTAATCCTGGCAAGCTGAGGATCATCTTAGTGCCCATCAGGAAAAACGGACAGTTTTCAACTGCTCCTGTGGTGAAGAATCCACCTGATCCACTGATCAATATTCCAGCAGCTAGTACAACACAACTTGGCCCCGTTGCACCAACAACTGTCAATCCTGATGGAACAGAAAACAACGCTCCAGCTACTTTCTCTGATCCAAAACCAGCCCCTGGTACGGGTAATGTAAATGATTCTGCTCCTATAGCTCCGTTAGATCAGGTAGAATCTGCTCCCTCAAGTAAATAAACCTCCTCAAGCATTGGTTTAGAAGTTCTTCAAAATTAGCTGTTGTGTATATAAATTAAATACACAATAGCTTAAATCTCATTTATTTATTTGGCGTGATTGAACTTTGAGTCAGCGCCCCTTGTTAATTAACAATATACAGGGTGGTTTCATACCATCAGAGAAAAATTAAAACCAGGTATCAAAGCCTCTCTCCCCCGTGGGGGACTCGGGGCCCCCTTTGGGGATTGGGGGAAAGAGGAATGGAAGCGGGGTGAAAATCTATGGTTCAAAACGATAAATAGAGGCTTTCATATTTTTCTTTTTTCGTATGAAACCACCCTGCTTGTTAATTAACAATATAGGGGCGCTAATCCCAATAAACTACAGCTTTATTCAATTAGTATCATGCAATTGCAACAGTTCATCGCAGTGAAATTGCGCTTTTACTTGTGCGTTGTGGCATTCAGCCTCACAGCTACCGCTACACCCTTAATGGCTCAAACTCCCACCTCTGGGCAGAATCAAGTTCACACTGAGTCCCAAGGTGATAACAAACCATCCTTTTTGCCGAAAATTCATAGTGATATTAAAATTGAGCGTCAACTGCTTAAATCTAGTCTGTTATACGAAGGTATGACTCAAGCTGAGGTGGAAAAGGTGATGGGAAAACCAACTGATATTAAGGAGTTTTCCAATTCAGATATGCACATTCAAATCCTGAATTATCGCCAAGAGCCAGTCATCACTAAAGTCTCAATGATTGATGGTTATCTATCGGGCGTTGCTTGCGAAGTCAAAAGCATAACTACTAATAATATTCCTCCTTTTGCACAGGGCATTAAAATTGGCATGAGCCGTCAAGACGTGGTGAAATTGATGGGCGAGCCTTTTTCAGAGCAACGTAATGACATTTCTATTTACAAGCTTGAGCGACTTGCATACCTAAAAGAAGGTCAGCTACCAGTAAATATAATTCTCACAGATGGTCGGGTAGAGGGTATGAATGTCGGATTGGAAACTCCAGTCAAAATTCTGCGAATCATATTGCCAGCAGAACCAGCTATGCCAAAAAGTGGGCCTGTCTACCAACGTATCCGAATTGGGATGAACCCGCAGCAAGTGATATCACTTTATGGTCAACCTACTTTTGTACAACCTTCTGTGTTTAAGCAGCAGAAGGTTGTAGACTTTGTGTACGCTACACTCAATACAGATGCTTCGACTAGATTTACATTTATCGACGACGTACTAACACGTTTCTCTTTTATTCCCCAAGCAAATTTCTATCATTCTAAGTAGCCTGGCGCGAGTAGCAAATTACGTTCATATCGGCTTTCAGATGATTGTGATTTTCCAGTTTTTTGGAAAATCACAAAGCCTTTCTTACTCCTATACATGGTAATCTTGCTAGCAGCAGCTACTTCAGCAAGTTTAAGCGTTATTGAACGACAAGTTGACTAATGCTTACAGCCACCTTGCTTTTGGTGGTGTTCATGATTATGATGACCGTGGGCACAACCTTGTAAATCCTGGCTCATGAGGTTTTCGCTCATTTCTTGGAAGGATTCATCTACAGGTTTTAAGCCAATCCAAGCATCAAGCTTTTCTACATCAAAGCCGACTTCGCGGCGATCGCCTACTTCTATTAAAGGACGACGGATTAACAGTGGTTCTTTGAGCATTAACAATAAGGCGGTTTCTGCATCGATGTTTTCAGGCACCACCTCACCAGATTTTACCTTTGGGGCAGAACGATTAAACCATTCGGCAACGGGGCGATCGCCAAAAAATGAGCGCAAACGTTCCACTGTCCAAGGTTCTGTTAACAGACTGTATGCTACCACTTCATGTCCCGCAGCTGTTAATAATACTTTTTGCCTGGTACCATTTTTACAGCCTGGTTTTTCATAGAAAATTACTCTTGCCATGCAACTGTCTCCTAATAGAATTTAGTTCACGGTTGACTGATGACTGATGAACGCCAGATGCAACAAGAGCGGCTCGCCGCCCAAAGCACTAGCTCCTGATAACTGATGACTGATGCTAAGTAGGTAATTCAAAATAAACATGACTATGTTACGAAACGTCAATATGCCTGAAACCCTTACTACCGTCAACTGACAACTGACAACTGACAACTGACGACCCTCACCAGTTAACTTTATTCCCGCCAACCCACTTAAAACTTTTTAGCACTGTGTTTAACTGGGTCAAACTCGAATCTTTCTTTCGGATCAGTTTCCCCATAAACGTTAAAAGTTACAGTTGGTTCGTCACCGACTGCTTGCACGCTATGAATTGCACCAGGAGTGAAACTAATAATATCTCCAGGAGAGAGAATTATTTCACCCGTCGGTTCAATTTTGTCTTCAGATTCGGGGCTGCGATCGCGTCGCCAAAAAGTGTTTTTTTCCTGACCTTTTAACACCGCTACTACTCCCCAAGTCCCATGATTATGAATCGTTGATAGGGTTCCTGGTGCAAATGTGACTGTTTGCACTGTCAGCGGAAAACCCAATTCATCGTATAGGAGTAAAACAGAGGTTCCCGTTTTGGCAGAAGGTTCTAAATATTGACTTCTTACCCAGTAGGAATTCACAATCAAGCGTCTTACCAGCATCCGAATTTCTGGGAGACGAGTCGATTCATCGTCTACATCATTAAGAACATCTTCTACTTCAGTGAGAAACCGATAAAGACGATAATTCTCTCTTAATAAATCCCACGCTCTTACAGATTTACAAGCTTGATACTGACCGTCTTCAGTTAGTAGCCAATCCCTACCTTTCATAAATTTTAAATTTTCAGCTGCGAAGATTGTGGCAACAGTAACACTGGCAGAGGATAAAGATTTCCAAGATTATTGTCAGGAATGGTTATTGGAGATGAGGGGAAAGTAGCAGGAAAAGGGTTACTAGGGAGAGTAGATAATGCGGAAAGGGGATGGTAGAAGTTATTCATGATTGATGACTGATAATTGATGATTGATGACTGATGATTGTTGACTATTGACTATTGACTATTGACCATTGACTATTTACTCACTCATCTTCTTCTGCTGGACGTGTCAAAATATCCAGGAGAATACCTGAACCAAAATCATTTTTATTGTCAATATTTTTGACTCTAGTACTTATTTGTTTTGCTTGCTCTATTTGCCCTAACTTTGCTAAGACCAATCCAGAAGCAGCATAAGCATTTAAGTACAATCTGATTTTGGGTTCTTCTCGGCGATTAACTAATATTGGCTCAAGTTCAAGCCAATTATTTGGTAATTGTTCTTCTTCTTTAATTTTATCTAAAACTTTGGCTGCTGTTTGTAGTGCAAGTAAATAATTATTTTTATAGTAGAAAAATCTATATGCTGCTACCAAAACCTCTGTATTTCCCTCAGCTTGTTCTAAAGCTTGTTGAATATACTTTTCTGATTCTGAGGTGTTTTCCCAGTTTTGTGCTGCTAATATCAATAATTTTTTGATATCTCCTGGAACCTGAAACCATGAAAATCGGTTGGCATCAACTTGCATAAACTTTTGGGGACTGGGGACTGGGGACTGGGGACTGGGGACTGGGGACTGGGGACTGGGGACTGGGGACTGGGAAAGAATTTTTCTAGTAAGCTAATGCGCCTACAAGTTGCACTTTGCACGATTGAGTTGGCAGTCAACGGTCAACAGTCAACAGTCGCGCGTAGATTTGGACTCTGGACTTTTGACTCTGGACAGCCTTCACAAATAATTGTGCAATTTAAATGCATAACAGCTTACCGAATGCCCAATGCCTGATACCCAATACCCAATCCCTAGTTTTAAAACAGAGTGAGAATGTACACTAAGGTGAACAAAACAATCCAAATGATGTCTACGAAGTGCCAGTAAATTTCTGCCATTTCGATGCCGATGTGTTTGGTGGCAGAATAGTGACCGGGACGGCGCGATCGCCGCAATACTCCTAAAATCAATAACAGTCCCACAAAAACGTGCAAACCGTGGAACCCAGTCATGAGATAAAAGCAGTTGGCGAAGACGTTGGTTGTCAAACCATATCCCAAGGTCATATACTCATAAGCCTGACCAAGCAAGAAAATTGCACCCATAATGGCGGTGACAGTATACCACCGCTGCATTCCCTTGACATCATTCTTCTTAATCGCCGAATCACCAAAGTGAATGACGAAACTACTAGACACCAGAATGATGGTGTTAATTGTGGGCAACAATAGTTCTACTTCAGTTCCTTCCGGTGGCCAAACTGGGCTGCTACCTCTAAAGAACAAATAAGTAGCAAAAAATCCACCAAACATTAAGGATTCAGAGACGAGGAATGTCAACAGACCCCAGACTCGCAAATCTTGATGATGTTCTTCGTGATGTTCGCTTGTAGTCGCTATGGTCATATTGTTGACGTTCTGAGTAAATATCCAACAAGGGTGAAGCGTTCCATAAGGGCGGGCAAAAAGCCCACCCCACAAAACTTATCTTTTGCGTCTTTGCGCCTTTGCGTGAGCTTTTCACCCCACAAATCAGCAATGCCAATTTACTTCTAAAACTAACGAACCGCAAAGCACCCAAAGAACACAAAGGAATAAGAGTATAAGAGAGTTTTTGCCTAACTCCTGATTTCCTAACTAAGCACTAACTTCTGGTGTCGCTGCTGGCTGTACTTCATTACTATGACCGTAGTCGTAAGGGCCATGAGTGACAACAGGTAATACTTCCCAGTTCTCAATTGATGGTGGTGAACTGGTTGTCCATTCCAATGTCAAAGCTTGCCAAGGATTATCACCCGCTAGCTTGCCTTTGCTCCAACTGTAGATGATGTTGATGGTGAAGGGAATTACCGATAACCCCAAGATAATTGAACCAACGGTACAAATTTGATTGAGGTCGATAAATTGGGGGTCATACATGGCAACTCGTCGGGGCATTCCTTGCAAACCCAACTCGTGCATGGGTAGGAAGGTAAGGTTGGTGCCGATGAGAGTCAGGGCAAAGTGAATCCGGCCCCAGGTTTCATTTAACATCCGTCCGGTCATTTTGGGGAACCAGTGATATATACCGGCGTAGATGCCAAACACGGAACCGCCAAATAGCACGTAGTGGAAGTGCGCCACTACATAATATGTGTCGTGGACATGCACATCAAAGGGGGCTGTTCCCATTGTCACGCCGCTTAAGCCGCCCATCACAAACATGGACAACAAGCCAATGGCGAATAGCATGGCGCTTGTGAACCGGATTTTACCACCCCACAAAGTCGCAACCCAACCGAAAATTTTCACACCAGTGGGAACGGCGACGATGAGGGTAGAGATTGTGAAAAACATCCGCATCCAGCCAGGGGTGCCGCTGGTAAACATGTGGTGTACCCAGACGAACAAACCCACAACACAGATGGCTAAACTCGAATAAGCGATCGCTTTATAACCAAAAATCGGTTTGCGCGCATGAACTGGAATCACCTCCGACATGATGCCGAAGATGGGCAGAATCATCAAATATACTGCTGGGTGAGAATAGAACCAGAATAAATGTTGGTAGATAACGACGTTACCACCTGCATCTGGTTTAAAGAAGGAAGTGCCAAAGTTGAGGTCAAACAATAGCAGGATTAAACCTGCTGCTAACACAGGTGTAGATACAAGTGCCAAAACTGAAGTTGCCAGGATTGCCCAACAAAATAAAGGCAACTGATCCCATTTCATGCTAGGAACTTTCATCATCAAAATGGTGATCACAAAGTTGAGTGAACCCAAAATTGAAGAAGTTCCCACCAAAACGATCGCTAATATCCACATAGTTTGAGCAATTGGTGCTGTCACCAAACTCAAAGGTGGGTAAGCTGTCCAACCTGATTGCGAACCGCCGAAGATGAAACTACCTAACAGCAGCGCCCCGGCTGGTGGGTTTAACCAAAAAGCGATCGCGTTCAGTTTCGGGAAAGCCATATCTCTAGCACCAACCATTAGCGGTACCAGAAAGTTGCCAAATCCCCCGATGGCACTAGGAACGATCCATAAGAAAATCATGATCGTTCCGTGATTGGTCATGAAAGCGTTATATAGATTTGGGTCTAGCAAATCTGCCTCTGGCGTTGCTAGTTCGACACGGATAGCCATCGCCATCAGTCCGCCAATCAGATAAAATACAAACGCTGTCACTAGGTATTGAATACCAATTACCTTGTGGTCAATATTAAACGTGAAGTAGTCGTACCATTTCCACGCTTGGGGATGAGAACTGTGAGCAACCACCGGAGTTTGGGGCTTATTTTTTTCTGGTGGTGTATTCGGTGGAAATTCTACCTGTGTCATATTTTTGTCAGTTGTTGGTTGTCAGTTGTCAGTTGTTAGTTGTCAGTTGTCAGTTGTCAGTTGTCATTAACTATTGACTATTGACCATTGACTATTGACCATTGACTATTGACTCTTGACTAATGACTTGAGAGTTTCTGGACTAATCCCCATGTTGTGGGTGTGGGGTGCAAGAAACTCTGATGTTGATAAGTCAGCTGGATTTACAGCAACGGCTTGATGTAAATCTTGCTTTTGGGCAATTTGGTTTTCTGTCAACCAGCTATCAAACTCTTCTGGTGTGTGGACAATTACTTGTGTCCGCATAGAACCGTGATAACCACCGCACAATTCTGCACAAACTACAGGGTATGTACCTGGTTTAGTGGCGACAAATCGCAGTTGGGTGGGGATACCGGGAAGCGCATCCTGCTTCAACCGGAAATTTGGCACCCAAAATGAGTGAATGACATCTTTTGCTGAAAGATTCAGTTGCACGTCAGCACCGACGGGGATGTGCAATTCTCCAGAAGTAATGCCAGTTTCAGGATAGTTAAATATCCAAGCGTACTGTATCCCTTGGACATCAACAACCAAATTGGCTGGTTTACCTAGCGTTGTAGGAGACGCACCAATACCAATTGTGGGGGCTGTTGTCGGTTCTGAGGCATTATTCAGGGTAGCAGCAATCGCTGCTCCTGGCATCTGAGCAACATGAGCCGCAGAATGAGGATGACTCCCTGGCTCAAATCCTCCCATGCGATTAAAAACATCTACGCTGTAAATGCCCAAACAGAGGACAATCAGTGTTGGAATTGCCGTCCAAAAAATTTCTAACGGCACATTTCCTTCTACTCGCACGCCATCGGTATCATCTCCCCGACGGCGACGATACTTAACCAAAAAAACCAGAATGGTTCCTTCTACAACCAGAAACAGGGCAATGGCGATGGTAAACATGATATTAAAAAATCCGTCTACCAAAGGCGCTTGTTCCGATGCTTGTATCGGCAGTAGAGTGTGGTTGTAACCAATCCAAATACTGATAGCTGTAACTACTATTCCAGCTACCAGAGTCCATAGTGAAACAGGAATTTGTTCCATACATGCTACCTGCTGAGTAAGCCATCGTTAAAGGTATTAGGTACTGGGTACTGGGTACTGGGTATTAGGAATAAAAACGCTCTTTAGTGAACTAAATACTTTCCCAGTCCCCAGCGATGCACTGAGCTTGTCGAAGTGTCACCAGTCCCCAGTCCCCAATCCCCATTCCCTTTCTTTCACTTATTATTTTTCTATCTCACACATATAAAAAATGGGGGATTTATCCAGATTTTTTTCACATCCTTCCCCCAAAAACTAATATTATCTTTTAACTCCTATGACAAAGGAGCCTTCTGCTTTCAAAAAAGCTAGTTGCTCCAAGAGGACACCGTTAGTCTTAATATTGTTCAGCCCAGATTAGCAGCAAGTATAAATTTGTTAATAACTAACAATTTGCGATTTACGCTTTTGTTTACTGTGAACTTTGTGTTGTGTTCCGAAAAGTATCTATTATTCCCCTCTAGTTACCTTGCTTGGCGTATTCACGCTTTTTTCTAACAGTGCCCCTTGTAACAACAACAACTTTGATCAGTTCCCAAAAAACTTAATTGTTTAATGCAGCATGAGTGTAGCAATTTTTCGGGCAAATCCGCGCACAAGCTTCACAACCAATACAGTTTTCTGGAGTAGTTACTGTCATGACTTTGCGTTCAATTTCTTCATCGTCTTCATCTTCTACAAATTCTCCTTCTTCGTTGAGTGCTTTCAAATTCAGCACATTATAACCACATACTTTAATACATCTGCCACAACCGATACATTTGTCTTTGTCAATTTCTTGGGCAAATTTGGGTGTCCAAGTTTTACCACCATATGTCAATCCTGTTAGTGTTGCCATGAATAACTCCTCGGCGATTTTGCCTAGTTTTTTGTTGGTGCATTAATCATCATCCTAGCCTAATCTTATTGTCTTGTTTTGTTGTTAAACAACTAATTTCCTACTCATCAAAATTTGATGACTTTCTCAAAAAAATTGTGATTTTTAGTATTTCACATTTTTAATGAAACTTTTTGCCAATAATTATTTAGCTATCTTTATTTGTTAAATACTTATTTAACAAGCGTGAGATTTCGCTAGGCTTTAATAAGCTTATATAATTAAGCATTTCCTACTGAATATATAATTAAATTATGTGTCAGTAATCACCAATTAATTATTTAGATTACTGAGGATAACATTTCTCTAAATAATGAGATTATTTTTCATGTATTAATGGCATAAAAAATGCTATTAAATCAGTATTTAGATATACAATTTATGGGTTTATCTATTCATTTATCAGATTTTTACGAGGCAATAATACTCAATTTGGCTATTTACAGTTACTTTTTATTATTGACAAGAATGTATGACTAATGTTTTTAAATTGCCGCAAATAATCAAGCTTAATTAACTTGTTCAACAAGTGTAACATTTATAGCAGAATCTTCAATTATATTGAATATTAAAATTATTAATAAACCAAGTAGATGTCACGTACTATAGACAAAGAGACACGCCAAACAACTTTAATGTAAGATTTTTAAGTTAATTAGAAAAGTTAGTAAGCTAGGTATTTATTCAAATCTTAAGAAAGAAACCTAAGCTCATTGTGAACAAACTTATCTAAATCTTTATGAAAAGTATAGTTATAAAGAAGTAATTAGGCTCGGTTAAAAAGCCGCAAATAGCTTCCAATTGGATGCGAAGTCTGAATACGGATGTGAGTAATTATTACAGCTAGAAAAAATATTCTTGCTGTAATAATTTAGTAGTGAGTGATGAATTAAAAAGGACACATCCAGGGGAAACCTGAGCCAGACATCTCAACGATTAAATTGGGAAAAGAGCCATTATGCCTTATACAATTCCTAACAACAGTTGCGTTGGATGTGACAACTGCCGTCCCCAATGTCCTACGGGTGCAATCCAACTAGAGAATGATGAATACTGGATCGATCCTGGTCTTTGTAACAACTGCGAGGGCTATTATTCGGAACCACAATGTGTAATTGCTTGTCCTACTAATTCTCCCATACCCTGGCAGGCAAAAAAGGGGAGATGTAAAGTTGAACCGAGAGACGCTACCAGCTCGGATTTATTTTCTAATGGGAAGAATAACCCATTTGCAAGTGCAATTGTGATTTGGGAAGCTTGCAACGTATTGGCACAGCGGACATCTTTAAATTGGGAAATCGATGAACAAGGTTATTTATGTTACGGGCGACAAGTTAAGCAAGGTAGAGGTGCGATCGCTTTTCACATCCAAGATCCATTTAAAGTTAGCGATCGCGTCAGTGACTTAGCAGCAATTGAGCAACTTGACATTAGAGCCGCTTGTATGCATTTGATATTTGCCGCCCATGCGACAGCTTCAGATCCAGCTTGGGAACAAGAGTTTGCCATTGATGAACGGCAAATTGAGAAATATTTAGGCTTGGAGAAACGCAAAGACCTGAGTAAAAATGCCAAACTGGCTCTGATGAAAAACATTGTACAGCAAGTTTGCTCACTCATCGTTTCCATTGAATGGCCGCAACAAGGACGAGTCAACGGCTTCTGTGTGAAAAACAGCCGCTTGTGGCACTTAGTAGATATTCAGCATCACTTTCAAGAGGACGATTTGGGGTGTAAATATTTAGTCGGACTAACTTTTAAAGTCAAAGCAGGCATCTGGGCCCAGTATTTCCTCAACAAACAAGCATGTAAAGAGCGAACAGCATTTTATCAATATGGTAATCTACCCAAAACGCTGTTAACAACAGTGATGAGTATTTGGCAGCAACATGAAGGAGCAGTTAGATTAATGCTGTGGTTGCTGTTTAAAACCAAAATGGGTAAAGAACAACGCATCACTGTTCCTACCTTACTACGCATTGCTTACGGTGAAGAAAAAGTTAACCTTGCTTGTAGACAACGGGAAGAACGTAAACGTTTGCTGCGAACATTTGAAAATGACTTAGAAGTTCTCAATCATCATGGCATCAAACCATTTTTTGACCCAGTAACTTACCCCACAGAAATACAACCTTTGTGGGCAAAGTTAATGGGAATTCCCGAAGATCCAGATGAAGCATTGGAATTTTGGATTAATGACGGCGGTGGCGAAATTCGCCTGACAGATTCAGGCCCCCGTGGTAAGTGGAATCTGCTGATGAATGCGCGGATTTTATCTTTTGAACTACCGCCAGAATGGGAACAACAAAACTCTGATTCGCCCAAAAAGCAGCGGCGGACTGTCAAAACCAGAAGAAAGATTAAAACTACAGGCGATTTGCTTGGCGAACAGATTTTGCAGGCGCGAAAAAATTTGAAACTTTCTCAGCGGGAATTGGCAAAGCTAACAGGTAAAAGCCAAAGCTGGATTCGAGATGTAGAAAACGGCCGCTTAAAAGCCAAGTCAGAAGACCAATTACTGTTACGGAAGGTGTTGAATATTGCTTAATTGGTAATTGGTAATTGGTAATTGGGAATTGGGAATTGGGAATTGGGAATTGGGAATTGGTAATTGGGAATTGGGAATTGGGAATTGGGAATTGGGAATTGGGAATTGGTAATTGGTAATTGGTAATTGGTAATTGGGAATTGGTAATTGGTAATTGGGAATTGGTAATTGGTAATTGGCTCACCAGCGCGGGGACAGGGGGTTTCCCCCATGAGCGACTGGCTCTCCCGTTGGGTAATTGGTTTTTACTATTACCCATTACCTATTACCCATTACCTATTACCTATTACCTAATTTTAGTTTGGTTGCGATAGTACGCCCTTATATAAAAGTGGTGATTTGTTGCCAATTTTTTTGAAATTAGTAGTTGACAAGTATAATTTTATACATTAAATTATAGACATGGGAAAGACGATCGCCCTCCTGGAAGAGTTCACGACCGCCTTTCTCTAAACCCCTAGATTAGGAGTCAACTACAATAATGACACAAGAAGAAAAGTTCGGTGATAATCAAAACTTCCAACAAGCAGAGTTTCAAGAGAATTTGAACGGCGAAGACTTTGATGCAGCCAACCTTAAGCCGTCTCCTCAAAAGCCATCGCCAAAAAGAGAACCAATTAAACATCTATTGATTGGTTCTCCCAAAGCTGTCACCAGCACAATTCACTTTTTGCAGATGATTGGCTATGCAAATGTTGGAGATTGGAGTCAACTAATACCAACCGGCAACCCTGACGAAGTGATGAGTATTTTAATCCGTCAGATTTCAGTTTCATAACTTTAAACCACAAGCCCGACTTAAAAGTCGGGCTTTTATTTCGCCGACAGCCTTTGCAGTCAGAAGCCGCGACTTATTTAACGTGAGTTCGACAGGTTTAAAAGACCCCACTTCCATTCCTCTCCCCTGAAAGGAGAGAGGCTTTAAAAGCTGATTTTTCGTTCTTTGCCAAGGATATTATAGTCCCTCTCTGCGTCCAAGAGGGGTTGGGGAGAGGTTCATCGAATTCACGGTAAATATTTTTGGGAAAATGTAACAAGGCTTTTGTATAAACTAGGGAATAAGCCTTGTTGCGGGGTATTTGATGATAGTTAATTTGCATAAGTTTTACCAGGCGTGCAACCCTAGCAAGACTTTGGCTGTGGAGAACGCCGAGGATCAGAAGTATTATATTGATTTTTCTTCGGTGCGCGGTGGCAGGATTATTGAAGAGTTAAAGGAAAATATCACATTCTTCTCACCTGAAGAACCTACTTGTGAACTATTTACAGGACACATCGGTTGTGGTAAGTCTACAGAATTACTCAGACTAAAAGCTGAATTAGAAGAAGTTGGCTTTCATGTAGTCTATTTTGAGTCCAGTCAAGACTTGGAAATGAGTGATGTAGATATTGGTGATATTTTATTAGCGATCGCTATTCCATCAATTTTACCGATAACTAACTACACCTGTTCTCTGTCCTACAACTTTTGGCGCATCAACCGATAACTTCAACTGTTCATAACGCACAGTTAAAAACGGCTGACTCAAACCTATCTCAAAAAAAGGACTTTCAGCAGGAACTTCCAACTGAGAACCAATCAAACCCAACAAAGATTCACATGGCAGTAAAAGCATTGCCCACCCTACAAAAATTGGCATTAAATAACTGGTAGCTGTAAGCCGCTACAGTTGCTAATCTTTTTGGTGACTTGATTCGGGAGATTTCTGAAATTTCTGTCTCCGTAACATTACCAGCATCAAACTGCTTGCTGCCAGTGTTAGTCCCCCAGCAGTGGGTTCAGGTACTGTTACTAATAAGGGCGGTATTGTATAATTGGTGTCAATTATGTATGTAGTAAACCCTGAAGTGAAATCGTTTGTAACAAGGGTTAGACTCAGTGACAAGTATGATCCGTATAACGCTGACCGTAAGTCTCCCTCCGCTGTTCCAGTTGTTAGTTGTGCGAACCCTGTCGTTGCTCGTCCAGTTGTTAGTTGAGTTCCTAATGCTCGGTTGTTGGATATCGTTCCTGACTCTCCAAGTCCAGAGTTAACCAAACTAGGAGACGCCACAGACTCAGTTTGTTGTCTTTCTGACTCATCACAACCCGCCAGTAAAAAGGAAAAAAATAGCAAAAGTACATATATATATCGCATATAACAAATTCCTAACCAAAAAATAAGTTGTCTAGAGCAGATAGCGCTTTGAATACCAGCGAGGTGATACAATCCAAATTTTGCAGGTTTATCTGAAAAATTGGTAAAACTAGGCATTACATAGCTTTCAGCCATTGAAGCTTAAATTATGCAGGTTTATCTGAAAATTTTGGGATTTTAGAAAACAAAGCACTATATCATGTCCGCCTGATTAATATCCTGTCCACCTAATAAATTATTATTCCTGCATTTTTGCAGAAAACTGAAAACTACATATCCTCGTATAGCTGAAATATATATATAGTCAAACCTGCTTGAACTAACTTGAAACTCTGACTCAAAAATCAGTAAAGACAGGCTAGTCCGTGTCTAATGAGAACTCAACACTGGGCATGATAACTTATGCATTCTCAAAAAATCGATTTAATCGCGTTTATCACTCTCATCTTGACTGCTTTAATGCCTTTTGCTGCCAACTTTCCTATACTAATTCAGGCATCACAGATATTAGCACAAACACCCACCGATCGCAAAGCAGAAGCCGACCGACTGGTGAAACAAGGTATTGAGCAGTTTCAAACAAGTCAATTTGAAGTTGCGTTCCAGTCTTGGCAACAGGCACTAGTTATCTATCGAGAAATCAAAGACCGCCAAGGAGAGGGTGCGGTTTTGAACAATCTGGGAGTAGCTTACAATATTTTGGGAGACTACACCAAGGCGATTGAGTATTTACAGCAGAGTTTAGCGATCGCCAGAGAAACCAAAAACCGCCAACAACAGGCGGATATTCTGGGTGGACTGGGAAGTGCTTACTTAAAGTTAGGAGACTACACCAAGGCCATTGACTACCAACAGCAGAGATTAGCGATCGCTAAGGAAATCAAAGACCGCACAGCACAGCAGCAATCTTTGGGTGAACTGGGAATTGCTTATTTAAAACTAGAAGACTACACCAAAGCTATTAACTACCAGCAACAGAGTTTAGCGATCGCCCGTGAAATCAAAGACCGCAAGGGTGAAAGGAATGCTCTAGGCAATCTCGGAAATGTTTACAATTTCCTTGAAGATTACGCCAAAGCAGTTGGTTACTACCAGCAAAGTTTAGCAATTTCTAGAGAAATCAAAGACCCTAAAGCTGAAAGTATAGCCTTGAACAATCTGGGAAGTGTTTACTTTGCTTTGAAAGACTACAGCAAAGCAATTGAATATTATCAGCAATATTTGCTGATGACACCGCAAATCAAAGACCGCAAAACTGAGGTAGTTGTACTGGAAAATATCGCCAAATCTTATGAAGGTTTAAAAGATTTACCACGGGCAATTAAATATTATCAACAGCTTTTGGCACTAGCACGGCAAATCAAAGACCAAAAACGAGAGTTACTTGCATTATTCAGTCTCGGCAAAGCTTATAAGCAGCTAAAAGAATTCCCAATAGCAATTGAATATTATCAACAGCTTTTAGCGATAGCACACCAAATCAAAGACCAACAAATACAATTATTGGCGCTCATGAATCTTGGTATAGGTTATGATGAATTAAAAGATTTTCCACAGGTAATCAAATATTATCAGCAAGCTTTGGTAGTTTCACCGGAAATCAAAAACCGCGAATACGAGTTATTAGTTCTGAAAAATTTGGGTGATGCTTACATTTCTCTCAAGGACTATGCCAAAGCCATTGATGCTTTTCAACAAGCCTTGGTATTAGCACGGCAAATCAAAGACATCAAAAATGAGGCTGCCTTTCTGATAAATCTAGGACATAGTTATTTTTCTCTAAACAATTATGCCCAATCAATTGATTACCATCAGCAAGCTTTAGTGATTGTACGGCAACTCAAAGACCAGAAAAAGGAGTTACTTGCTTTACTAGAAATTGGATTGGCTTATGAAACTCTCAAAGACTTACCACAGGCAATCCAATATTATCAGCAAGCTTTGGTAGTTTCACGGGAAATCAAAAATCCCCAATACGAAGTCATGGCTTTAGGAAGACTTGGTACGGCTTAAGTAGGTCGGTGCGAATAAAGTCAACTGGTGAGGGTCGTCAGTTGTCAGTTGTCAGTTGTCAGTTGTTAACACTCTCCCCTGCCCCCCTGCTGCCTATTTGTAAAAAATCCTAATTACCTTCTTGCTGAGTCAACCAAGTTTCTAAATCAGATACATCAGTGAAATCTAATAATGCCTCTGCTAAGTTTTCCAACTGTTCAGTAGATAATCCTCGTACTCTTTCAATCAGTGATGTGTCTATTGCGTTAAAGCGACGATTAAGTAGCAGTATAATCACTCGCTCTTCGCCTTGTTTGTTACCCTTTTGTAATATGTCTTGATAAATTACTGACTCTTCCATAATGTCCTCGCTTAATAATCGACGAATCAAACTTTTCTCAAACCGCAAACCTGCTAATATTTCTATGTATGCAGCAATATTTTGTCTTCTATCTCTATCTGGAATTGTAGCAACCCTTTGGGCAACCTGCGATAACAACCCTTGGGGTGATGTTGTTTGTGTTAATGGTGCCAATGCTAGCAATGCTTCATTATTCAGAAATAGCGTTGAATCTTGTTCCCACATTCGGATGGCTCGATAGCGATGGGTTGTAGTTTCATCTACATACTCTTCAGTGAAAGCAATTTCGTTGTCTATTTCTTGTAAGAAAATTACTACCTGCGTTACGGGAATATTATATTGCCGTTTGAGTCTGACTGAATAATCCAACATTCGGAAGGCAATTGTCGGTTCAGATTTGGTTTTAGTTTGAAATTCCAGGTGTAAAATCCGATTTTCTGTTTGTAAAAATGTCACGGAGTCGGCACGAATTGGTTCTATGCTCAATTCAGTTTTTAATACTTTGATATTTTGTGGTTGTACTGGTAATAACCAACGAGCAAATTCAAAGGGATATTGTTCAGCTAATATTTTACAAACGTTATCAAATGCCACGGTTTACATCCAGGTTACTGGATTTATTTTATGAAGAAATGCGGCGGGGGGAGCGGGGGAGCGGGGGAGCGGGGGAGCGGGGGAGCGGGGGAGCAGGGGAGCGGGGGAGCGGGGGAGCGGGGGAGCAGGGGAGCGGGGGAGCGGGGGAGCAGGGGAGCAGGGGAGCAAAAATCATTGCCGAGTATTAAAAACTCATTGCCGAGTATCAAAGACTCATTGCCGAGTATCAAAGACTCGTCGCCGAGTATTAAAGACTCATTGCCGAGTATCAAAGACTCGTCGCCGAGTATCTAAGACTCATTGCCGAGTATTAAAGACTCGTCGCCGAGTATCTAAGACTCATTGCCGAGTATCTAAGACTCATTGCCGAGTATCTAAGACTCGTCGCCGAGTATCTAAGACTCATTGCCGAGTATCTAAGACTCATTGCCGAGTATTAAAGACTCGTCGCCGAGTATCTAAGACTCATTGCCAAGTATTAAAGACTCAACCTTTTCATTCAAAACTTTTATGGTCACTTTAACTTACATATCCTCGCGTTGCTGAAATATATATAGTGAAACCTGCTGTAACTAACTTGAAACTCTCACTCAAAAATCAGTAAAGATGCGCTATGCCGTGTTTTTATAAAACTCAACGCTGGGCATGATAACTTATGCATTCTCCAAAAATCGGTTTAATCGCGTTTATCACTCTCATGTTGACTGCTTCAATGCCTTTTGCTGCCAACTTTCCCATACTAATTCAGGCATCACAGGTATTAGCACAAACACCCACCGACCGGAAAGCAGAAGCAGACCGACTGTTGCAGCAAGGTGCTGAGCAGTTTAAAACAAGTCAATTTGAAGCCGCGTTACAGTCTTGGCAACAGGCGCTAGTTATCTACCGAGAAATCAAAGACCGTAAAGGTGAGGGTGCTGCACTGGGAAATCTGGGACTTGCTTACTTTTCTTTGGGAGACTATGCCAAAGCCATTGAGTACCACTCCTCAAGATTGGCGATCGCACGAGAAATCAAAGACCGTTTAGGGGAGGGGCAATCTCTCGGCAATCTGGGAATTGCTTACCGTGCCCTGGGAGACTATGCCAAAGCCATTGAGTACCAGTCCTCAAGATTGGCGATCGCACGAGAAATCAAAGACCGTTTAGGGGAGGGGCAATCTCTCGGCAATCTGGGAAATGCTTACTATGCCCTGGGAGACTATGCCAAAGCCATTGAGTACCACTCCTCAAGTTTAGCGATCGCACGGGAAATTAAAGACCGTTTAGGGGAGGGGCAATCTCTCGGCAATCTGGGAGTTGCTTACTTTTCTTTGGGAGACTATGCCAAAGCCATTGAGTACCAATCCTCAAGATTGGCGATCGCACGAGAAATCAAAGACCGTTTAGGGGAGGGCAATGCTCTCGGCAATCTGGGACTTGCTTACTATGCCCTGGGAGACTATACCAAAGCCATTGAGTACCACTCCTCAAGTTTAGCGATCGCACGAGAAATCAAAGACCGTTTAGGGGAGGGCAATGCTCTCGGCAATCTGGGAAATGCCTACCTTGCCCTGGGAGACTATGCCAAAGCCATTGAGTACCACTCCTCAAGTTTGGCGATCGCACGAGAAATCAAAGACCGTTTAGGGGAGGGTGCTGCACTGGGCAATCTGGGAAATGCCTACCTTGCCCTGGGGGACTATGCCAAAGCCATTGAGTACCACTCCTCAAGTTTGGCGATCGCACGAGAAATCAAAGACCGTTTAGGGGAGGGTGCTGCACTGGGCAATCTGGGACTTGCTTACGATGCCCTGGGAGATTATGCCAAAGCCATTGAGTACCACTCCTCAAGATTGGCGATCGCACGAGAAATCAAATACCGTTTAGGGGAGGGCAATGCTCTCGGCAATCTGGGAAATGCTTACTTTTCTCTAGGAGACTATGCCAAAGCCATTGAGTACTACTCCTCATGTTTGGCGATCGCACGGGAAATCAAAGACCGTTTAGGGGAGGGACAATCTCTCGGCAGTCTGGGAAATGCTTACTATGCCCTGGGAGACTATGCCAAAGCCATTGAGTACCACTCCTCAAGTTTGGCCATCGCACGAGAAATCAAAAACCGTTTAGGGGAAGGAATTGCTCTCAATAATCTGGGATTAACTCTCCAGAAATCTGGCAATCTAAAAGAAGCTGAAAAAATCCTGCGTGCTGGGATTGAGGTACAAAAATCTATCAGAGGAGACTTAGGTAATAATGATGCTTACAAAGTCTCAATTTTTGAACAACAAGCTCGCACTTACCGCCTACTGCAAAAAGTTTTAATTGCTCAGAATAAAACCAATGATGCTCTGTTAATTTCTGAACAGGGACGCAGCAGGGCGCTTGTGGATCTGTTAAATTCACGCTTGTCTGGTAAAGTTGCAGTTCCAACTGTAGAACCTACACTATCACTGCTAAAACAAATTGCTAAACAGCAAAATGCTACCCTCGTTGAATATTCAATTATTCCTGATGAGTTCAAAATTCAAGGTAAACAAGAATGGAATGAATCAGAACTCTATATTTGGGTAATCAAACCCACAGGTGATGTCACCTTTCGCAAAGTTGACCTCAAACCCCTGTGGCAAAAACAAAATACAAATCTAGCACAACTCGTTACTACCACTCGTGACTCCATTGGCGTGACACGCAGCATTTTTCAGGCTGAAGTTGTGAATCCTGTTGATCAAAAGCTGCAAACACAAAGCTTACAAAAATTGCATCAACTATTAATTGAACCTATTGCAGACCTCCTGCCCACAGACGAAAATCAGCGTGTAATTTTCGTTCCCCAACGTGACTTGTTCCTCGTTCCCTTCCCCGCACTGCAAGATAAACAGGGCAAATATTTGATTGCCAAACACACAATCCTCACAGCCCCATCAATTCAAGTTTTAGATTTAACTCGCCTGCAACGCCAAAAGGTCAAGCTTGCAGGCGTGACTGATGCATTGGTGTTGGGAAATCCTACCATGCCCAGTGTCGCCGCCAAAATTGGCGAAAAACCAGAAAAGTTGATCAGTTTACCAGGCGCGAAACGCGAAGCACAAGCGATCGCACCCTTGCTGAACACTAAAATACTTACAGGTGATGAAGCCACCAAAGCCGCAGTTAAGGCGCGAATACCCAAAGCCAGAATTATACATTTAGCCACTCATGGAATATTCGATGATTTTCAAGGATTGCAAAGTGCGATCGCACTCGCACCCACTGCAACAGACAACGGTTTACTCACTGCTGAAGATATCTTGCAACTTAAACTTAACGCCGAATTAGTCGTTTTAAGTGCTTGCAACACCGGACGCGGACGCATTACAGGCGATGGTGTCATTGGTTTATCTCGTTCATTAATTACCGCAGGTGCCCCCAGTGTGATAGTTTCCTTATGGTCAGTTAATGACAATTCCACATCGTTTTTAATGACTGAATTTTATCAAAATCTGCAACAAAAACTTGACAAAGCCACAGCATTACGAAAAGCGATGCTGACAACACAGAAAAAATATCAAAATCCCTTTCATTGGGCTGCTTTTACATTAATTGGGGAATCAGAGTGATTTGTCAGTTGTCAGTTGTCAGTTGTCAGTGGTTAGTTGTTAACACTCTTTCCAATTACCAATTACCAATTACCAATTACCAATTACCAATTCCCAATCATGTCCTACATCAAACGTCGTCAATTTCTACAATTTTCCGCTTCTGCATTAACAACGTTGGGTTTAAGCCAGTTTGACATAAAGCGCTACAGCCAAGTACTTGCCCAAAATACAGGCCGCAAACTAGCCCTACTCGTAGGAATTAATCAATATTCCAAGAGTGATGGTTTGTCTCCACTAGAAGGTTGCGTTAATGATGTCAAGTTGCAGCAACAATTATTAATTTACCGCTTTGGCTTTAAACCAGAAAATATTCTCACATTGACTGACCAACAAGCGACCCGTCAAGGCATCCTCGCAACATTTGAAAACCACCTAATTAATCAAGCCCAGCCTGGGGATGTGGTGTTGTTTCACTTTTCTGGACATGGTTCACAAATACAAGACCCAGATCGCGATTCACCCGATGGACTCAACAGCACCCTAGTCCCCATAGATAGCGCCTTACCAGCAGGATATCCTGTCTCTGGTGGTGCAGTCAAAGACATCATGGGACACACCCTGTTTTTACTGATGTATGCACTCAAAACAGATAATGTCACCGTTGTACTCGATAGCTGTCATTCTGGCGGTGGTAAACGGGGAAATCTGCGAGTGCGATCGCGTGCTGGTGGGGCACTGCTGCAACCGAGTGCAGAAGAGTTAGAATATCAGCGTACTTGGCTTGGGCGACTGAAGCTTTCTAACCAAGAGTTTATCCAAAAACGCAGACAAGCAGTCGCTAAAGGTGTGGTTATCGCCAGCGCCAGAAAGGAACAATACGCTGCTGATGTGCCTTTTGCAGACTTTCATGCTGGGGCGTTTACTTATGTGTTAACTCAATATCTTTGGCAACAAACTGGTAAAGAATCTGTAAATAGTGCGATCGCAAATATTGGCCGCAGTACAAAATTATTAGCTAGCGAAAACGGCAATTCTCAAGACCCAGAATTGGAATCGAATCTCAGCCGCACAAATGCTAACACACCCATCTACTTCACACCAGTGCAAGCCATTCCAGCGGAAGCTGTAGTCACACAAGTAAAAGGTAGTCAAGCAGATTTATGGCTGGGTGGTATTGACTCGCAAAATTTGGAAGCTTTCACAAACAATCCCCTATTCTCAGTTTTGGATGCTCAAGGTAATGAAATCGGACTGATGAAGTTAGAATCACGTCAAGGATTAGTAGGCAGAGGTACACTCACAAATAGACGTTCAAGCAGCAAAATTAAACCAGGAACTTTATTACAAGAACGCATCCGCAGCATCCCTAACAATCCGACTTTAAAAATTGGTATTGACGAATCCCTCGATGATCAAACTGCCCAACAAGCAATACAAGCTATGCAAGCACTTGGGCGCATCGAACTGCGACCTTTGGGACAGCAAGAAGTGCAATATATTTTTGGGCGCATGACTGAGACTCAATATCAACAATTACAGAAAAAAGGATTATTCAACCTGCCAAAAGTCGGTAGCTTTGGTTTATTTTTACCCAGTCAAGAGCAAATTATTCCTAACTCTTTTGGCAAACCAAGCGAACCTGTAATTGAAGCAGTCAAACGTTTGCAACCAAAGTTAAAATCACTGCTGGCGGCGCGAATAGTTAAACAAATACTCAGCAATACAAATTCATCACGGATTAATGTGAATGTTTCGATGAATGTTGCTGATAGCAATGAAATTCTGGGGGAAACTTTTCCCATTCGGGGTATTAGCAAAGTACCCAAAAAGCCAAAACCCACACCGCCAGTTGCCTCTGCCAACTTTGCCAACTCTGGCTTACGTCAACTATCTGTAGGAACCAAAGTTAACTTTCAAATTCAAAATAACGAATCTCAGCCACTCTACGTCAGCATTTTAGTAATTGATGCCGAAGGAGAAATGACAGTCATCTTTCCTTTTGATTGGTCAGCTTCACAAAATGCTGCTTTGGTAGGCGCAAAACAAACAAAAATAATTCCTCAGCCCGATGATGAATTTGAACTGAACATTGATAAACCTTTGGGAATTTCAGAAGCATTAATCATTGCCAGTACCACCCCGCTGCGAACTTCTCTGCAAGCCTTGCAAAAAATTGCCGGATCAAGAGGATTTGCCAATCGCAGTTCACCCATCTCTGTGAGTGATGAACTATTAGATGTAACCAATAATTTATTAGCAGATTTAGATGCAGGGACTCGTGGTGGGATTAGTGACAAAGAAATACAACTACCACCAGGAGTTCGTGGTATTGACACTACAAAACTGGCAGCAATGGCAATTGCATTTGAGGTAGTTGAGTCTTAAAGCAACTCATACAATTTGGGATTTTGGATTTGAGATTTTCAATTAAAGGCAATGAAAAATAAACAATTATCCCATCATAATTTCTCTAGCTTTGTGTCATATCATGTCCGGTTAATTTAGTTATGATTTCCACAGTCATTGCACCCCACCCCCAACCCCTCCCCGTTCACGGGGAGGGGAGGGAAAGCATAGCTTTCGCGGGGTGGGGTTCTTCGGTTTTTATAAGTAATCAAGCGGACATGATATCATCAGTCATCATTCATGAGCGATAAATCAAAATAATTTATCTCTTGAACTTAGCTAATAACTGGATTTCACCAAACTATAAAAATCAAATTTTTTCAGCATTTCCACAAATGTGAACACCGCAGGTACATGCAGACCATTGGCTAAAACTGCAACTCCCATGACTCTGGCTAACGGTATTGGTAAACTATAGACCTGGACAGCAGCAGGAATTGGTACTGCTGCTAAACGAGGCAGAATTGCTGCTCTTAGTCCTTGATTAACCATGCTAACAGCAGTAGAATCTTCTTGAATGTCGCCAACAATATTAATAAAAGGTGCTACATTCTTGATGTGGTTATATAGATCTCGTCCACAAGGAAGGCAAGAAAACGTCAATGGCGAATATGCAGCTATGTCTGACCAAGTGATTTGCACACCAGCAATTTTGGCTTTTGGTGGTAGTAAAGCTACATACTCATCTTGAAGAATTTCCCACGCCTCAAATTCATCACTAGTGGGTAGATAAGTAATGCCAATATCAGCACGTCCCTCACGCAAAGACTGTTCGACATCAACATAGGCAGGACGTTCTATGATTGTGACAGCAACTTCTGGAAATTGATCGTGAAATTTAGCGATCGCTTTTGGCAATAAATGAGTAGCGACACTGCGAAAAGCAGCAATTCGCACATGTCCGCCGTGTAAACCTTTATGTAGGTTGGCTTCCCGTTGCATCATCTCTAGATTTTGCAATGCCTGACGAGCATGGTATAATATGCGTTCTCCTGCTGGTGTGATTACAGCACCATGACGGCCTCTGGCAAATAAAGGCACACCCAGTTCTTCTTCTAAAGTAGCAATGGCATGACTCACCGCTGGCTGAGTCAGATGCAATTCCAAAGCTGCCTCACTAAAATTACCACGCTCTGCTACTGCAACTATGGCGCGAAGTTGGGAAAGTTTCATGGTCAATCAAGGTTATACAAAGTCTGAATTATTGGTGGCAGAGATATTATATCAGCCGTCCCTCGTATCTATAAATGCCATTTATATCAACCATGCAAATTATGATTTGATTAATAATTCCACCATTGCTACTGTTTTATCTACAGAGCAAATTTCAGGAATAATTTTATGAGTAATGATATTAGGTGTTTAGAAACAGAGGAAATAGACATAAGTTGTAGCTTACTAAATAAAAGACAAATCAAGTTCAGCCCTCGCTCACTATTTGGAGAATTTCTGTATAATACCTGGCAAAAAATTAACAAAACTTTCCTAGCAGACCGTAACGAATTACAAGTTTGGCAAAAGGTAGACCGCCACGGTAATATCTATTGGAATGCTTACGACCCCGCCACAGGAAAATCTTTTTCTTCAGGTTCGCAAGCTGATATATATATGTGGATTGAACAGTTATACCATGTCCGTTTAAACACTTATGATATCTGTGGAGGTCGGTAATTGGGAACTTGTACTCTCGCACTTGTGCCGAGCGAAGTCGAGGTAAGCCGAAGTATTGGTAATTGGTAATTGGTTTTGAGTATTACCTATTACCCATTACCTATTACCTATTACCAAGCAAACCAACTATATCGTAAGTAATTAGCCGAACTTGATATTATACAGGTATTAAAAACATGACACAGCTAACTTTGGTAATTGGCAATAAAAATTATTCATCCTGGTCACTTCGTCCTTGGCTGGCGATGAAGCAATTAGGTTTGCAATTCCAAGAAATTCGCATTCCTTTATATATTCCCGAATCTTCCTCACAAATTCAGCAATATTCTCCATCAAGAAAAGTGCCTGTGTTGTTGCACGATACTCAAACTGTATGGGATTCTCTTGCTATTTGCGAATACCTAGCTGAAACATTCCCGACTCTCCACTGGTGGCCAGAGGATAAAGCTGCAAGGGCATTTGCGCGTTCCATCAGTGCAGAAATGCACTCCGGTTTTCAAAATCTGCGTCAAAATATGCCAATGAATTGCCGTACTAAATACCCTGGCAAAGGTTTAGTTTCTGGCGTACAACAAGATATTGACCGCATCACTAGTATTTGGCAAGAATCACGCCAAAAGTTTGGAGGTGGTGGTAATTTGTTGTTTGGCAAGTTCACGATTGCTGATGCTTTTTTTGCCCCCGTTGTTTTACGGTTTGTAGCTTATGATGTGCAATTAAATGCTGATTCTAGAGATTATGTAGAAACAGTTTTGGCACTACCAGCAATGCAAGAGTGGATCAAAGCAGCGCAGAGTGAGACAGAAATTCTCTCCCAATATGAGTTTTCAGAAAATGGTAAATAGGAAGAACATCAGCAGGACAAATATTTTAATTCGAGATGCAAACCACAGGGATATTCCCACCATTATGGAATTGATTCATTTGAAAGCCGAATTTGATGGCTGTCCTGAATCTGTAGAAGCAACTCCTGAAAAGTTAAAAATTGATCTATTTGGAGAATATCCCCTTGCTTTTGTGCTTTTAGCTGAAGTTGATGGTCATGCTATTGGGTTAGCAACCTATCATTTTAACTATTCAACTTTCCTCGCCAAACCTGGAATTTGGCTGGATGATTTATATGTCATAGCTGAATATCGAAGCCAGCAAGTTGGTCAGGCGTTAATGTTACGCTTGCGCCAGATAGCGCAGGCAAAAGGTTGTGGGAGGATTGATTGGACTGTAGCTGTATCTAACGAGCGCGGAATTAAGTTTTATGAAAAAATGGGTGCGAACATCATTAACAAGGTAAGATTGTGTCGCTTGACTATTCAAGCGATAAGGGAATTCATCCCCGCCGATACCCGGCAATAGGGAATAGAAAATTCTAACTTCTTTTTCCCATTCCCATATCCAATTCCCCATTCCCAATTTCCAAAAACTCCATCCCCTTGCGGATGGAGTTTTTTTGTTCAGGTAATTAAAGATACTTTCAATATATAGTGTCAAATTATGGCAGAAGTGCGATCGCTAATTCTGGGGTGCAATATTTTACAGAAATCACGAATTACTTAGTGGAGTCGGTAAACCGTCAATACTGACGAGATTTTTCTTTTGTTGATACTCTCGTACTTTTTCTTCCCCTTGGTTTTTTGCCCAGGTTACTAGAGTCTGGCGTTGACCTCGATATTCATAGAGTGGTACACCAAAACCACAGGAGGTCTGCACTTTCTCGATATCAGCAACGATAATTTGACGAGTTCCAGGCATCTGCGGAAATAGAGGATACAAGGAGTCCCATTCAGGAGAACTCGGTAAAATCGTCTGTCCTTGACCATAGAGACGCAGGATACAGGCGGGTTCCTCAAAAGCGCAAAACATGAAGGTAATGCGTCCATTTTCTTGGAGATGGGCTGAGGTTTCGTTACCGCTACCTGTAAGGTCTAGGTAGCCTACTCGGTGAGGAGAAAGGATGCGAAAGCAATTCAATCCTTTGGGGGATAAGTTAACGTGACCGGTTGGACTCAAAGGTGCAGAACCAACAAAGAAAAGGTGTTGGGCATTAATAAACTCTTGTAGTTCCTCAGTAATACAGTCAATAAGTTTAGCCATAGACCGTCCGAATTAGTATTGCTAGGTTAACAGTACACTGAGCCTATGGTAATCCACTTTGATTTTTGAGCTATTTGCTTAGTCAGGGAGTGGGGAGGATGAGGGAGTGGGGAGGATGAGGGGGATGAGGGAGATGAGGGGGATGAGGGAGATGAGGGGGATGAGGGAGATGAGGGGGATGAGGGAGATGTTACTTAGGCATTTCTAGATGCTATTTCTCTTGGCAACTTAGTATGAATCAGCCTTTTCGAGTTGAAGGCGAGTTTTTTCAAAAATTCAATAAAAGTTCTATTTTCTTAACTATTAATTGAGCAAGCCTAACTATTGCTTCGCTCGACTACCTTTACCTGTTGCCTTTTAACAATTGAAATACTTCTTCACACAATTGACATGGGGTAGCAATACACGATACATCATGAACCAACAGTTTAATTTTTTGAGATGAAAAGTTTGTTAAATTGCCAACTTCACCAGCATGAGGAGGGGTGTAAATGGATGCCAGCTTAATTGTATCCAACATCCTCAATCCCCCAATCCTGTTTTTCTTTCTGGGGATGGCTGCCGTGTTTGTCAAGTCCGATTTGGAAATTCCTCCTCCTATACCTAAACTATTTTCGCTTTATCTGCTGTTTGCAATTGGTTTTAAGGGTGGGGTAGAGCTAATCAAAAGCGGCATTACTCAGGAAGTAGTTCTGACGCTGTTAGCCGCAATGTTGATGGCTTGTTTTGTGCCAATTTACACCTTTTTTATCCTGAAACTGAAGCTGGATATTTATGATGCTGCTGCGATCGCTGCTACCTATGGCTCGATCAGTGCTGTAACATTCATTACGGCTAGCACCTTTCTCAGTGAGCTTGGCATTAATTTTGATGGCTACATGGTGGCAGCCTTAGCACTGATGGAATCTCCAGCCATCATTGTTGGTCTAATTTTGGTGAATTTATTCTCTGTTGATGAAAAACGAGAATTTTCCTGGCCGGAAGTGCTGAAAGAAGCATTTCTTAACAGTTCAGTTTTTCTGTTGGTTGGTAGCCTCTTGATTGGGTTCTTAACAGGAGAACATGGTTGGAAAGTATTAGAACCCTTTACACAAGGCTTGTTTTATGGCGTTCTCACCTTCTTTTTACTAGACATGGGACTGGTGGCTGCCAGAAGAATTAAAGACTTGCAAAAAACCGGAGTTTTCCTCATTTTATTTGCCATACTAATTCCAATACTCAATGCAGGCATTGGGTTAGTGATTGCCAAAATCATCGGTATGTCTCAAGGAGATTCACTGTTGTTCGCTGTGTTGTGTGCCAGTGCTTCTTACATTGCTGTGCCAGCAGCTATGCGGTTGACTGTTCCAGAAGCGAATCCCAGTCTGTATGTTTCTACAGCTCTGGCAGTGACATTCCCATTCAATATTATTGTGGGAATTCCGTTATATATGTACGTAATTAACCTATTTTGGAGGTAATAATATGCACTTAGTTAAAAAGATAGAGATTATTGCCAATTCGTTTGAACTAAGCCGAATTTTAGACAGTTTAGACAAATCAGGTGTACATAATCATGCTATAATCCGCAACGTTGCTGGCAAAGGATTACGAGGAACAACAGAAGATTTAGATATGACGATGCTGGATAATGTTTACATTATCGCGTTCTGTATGCCAGAAAACGTCAAGCCTGTGGTAGAAAATATTAGACCATTGCTTAACAAGTTTGGCGGTACTTGTTACATCTCGGATGTGATGGAGATTCGCTCGACAAAATGCGTCGCATCGTTGTGAGAAAATCATGAATCCAAACAAAAATTTGATCGAGCGTCGTGACTTTTTGAGGTTAGGAGTCATGGGAGCATTTGGTGTAATGATAACTGCTAGTGATTTCTTCTGTTCAGTTAAACAGGCTCTAGCTGCTGAAATTCTTTACTCCCTCACTCCTGATGCAGCGCTGCAAAAGCTGATAGACGGAAATCAGCGGTTTGTCCAGCATCGACCTCAATACCCTCATCAATCTCCAGTGCGGTTGCAGCAAGTTGCTCAAGCTCAACATCCATTTGCCACTATCCTCAGTTGTGCAGACTCACGGGTGCCGGCAGAAATTGTTTTCGATCAGGGCATTGGTGATATTTTTGATGTTCGGATTGCTGGCAATATTGTCATACCTGAAGCTCTTGGCAGTATTGAATATGCAGTTTCTCTGTTAGATACTCCACTGTTGATGATACTGGGTCATGAGCGATGTGGGGCAGTCACCGCAGCCGTGCAAACAGAAGAACTGCTGGGTGATATTGGTACTTTTGTGAAAGCAATTAAGCCAGCTGTGGAAAGGGTCAAGAATCAGCCAGGCGATGCAGTTGAAAACGCTGTGGTGGCAAATGTGCAATATCAAATTGAACAGTTGCAGCGATCGCAAATCTTAACTGAGCGCCTAGAGTCCGGCAAATTAAAAATCGTCGGCGGTCGTTACGATTTGGATACAGGAAAGGTGGGTATTATCGCTTAATTGAGCATGGAGCATGGGGCATGGGGCACTTGTACTCTCGCACTTGTACCGAGCCTGTCCTGAATTTCGACTTCGCTCAATTGCCGCGTAGCCGACTTGTGCCGAGCTTGTCCTGAGCGTAGCCGAAGGGCGAAGCCGAGGTAAGGGCGCAGTCGAGGTAAGCCGAAGTATTGGGCACTTGTACTGAGCGAAGCCGAAGTATTGGGCATTAGGAATAACTATCAGCTTGTCCCCCCTGCCCCCCTGCTCCCCTGCTCCCCTGCCCCCCTGCTCCCTACATCTAACTTTCAATAAAGAATTGTATTTAATTAACAAGAATTGTATGCATTAGACAAGAATTGTATTTATTGAAGAAACCATACTTCCCTGTGTTCATATACTAGTTTTATTCCTATAGTTGGCATATTGCACTAGGAGGTTCCCAAATGGTTCACACTTACGAAGTATTAGTTGATATCAAAGAATTTGCTGATTTAACTAATAACAGTTATCAACACGGAACGACAAGGTACGAAATCAACGCAGAGTCAATACAAAAAGCTGATGGTATGGCACTGGTTCAGGCTAGAACAGAGCATCCATTGGGCACTGAATATGATGTTAGGGTAACAAGGCTACTTAAATAAAGCGATCGCTTCCTTTGCCCAGTTTTCAAGATACGGGGCAAGAGGTGACGCGGAAATCGTATCTGAAAATTTCTGCTACTTCGGACTTTAAAATAATTTCTCATACCTCAACAGCCCCCAACAATTAGAGGATGTTTGTAAAGTCTCAATTCATACTAGCCCTGACGACTAGAAGTCGCAGCTACACAGACAAAAGCTGCCTCCGCAGGTTAAAAACTCTTAATTTTGTCTTAGTCTACGGTGGTGGACTTTGTTTGTGTAGTAGCGAATTATATTCGCTTTTGAACTGGTGTATTTCAATTTTACTATCTCCCCAAATGATAGAGACGCGAAATTTCGCGCCTCTATGTAGCTAATCTATTACTGATTTACTTCGCTAACACCAAATCAACTGGTGCAACCCCGGCTAGATCCAAAATTGGGGCAATCAAATCTTCGCGCTTCACTGCCATCATGTGGACACCATGACATAATTGCCGCGCAATCTGCACTTGTTCGGCTGCAATTTTCATACCTTCTTCAAGCGGGTTTTTGGCTTTTGCCAATCTATCAATAATGTGTTCGGGTATATTTACACCAGGAACGCACTTATTAATAAATTGGGCATTTTTTGCCGATTTCAACAGAAAAATTCCTGCCAAAATCGGTTTATTATAACCAGCAGCTATTTTATCCATGAACTTTTCTAGCCGCTCAAAATCAGTAATTAACTGACTTTGAAAAAACTGTGCGCCTGCTTCAATTTTGCGTTCAAATCGACTTTGCAAACCTGACCAACTGGCACATTGGGGATCTACTGCTGCACCAACAAATAAATCTAGCACCCCATCGGTTAAAGGTTTATCGTTGCAGTCAAAACCCTGATTCATTTTGCGAATAAGTTGCAGCAAGCGCACAGCTTCCAAATCAAAAACGGCTTTGGCATCTGGATGATCGCCTGCTTTCACTGGGTCGCCAGTCAATGCTAAAATGTTACGCACACCCAAAGCATGAGCGCCCATCAAATCAGCTTGTAAACCAATGCGGTTGCGATCGCGGCAAGCAACTTGACAAATCGGCTCTATTCCGTTTTGCAATAAAATAATGGATGCTAGTAAAGAAGACATCCGTAGCACTGCTCGGCTACCATCGGTAATATTGACGGCATGAACCCTCCCCTTAAGGGTCGCCGCCATTTGGAGCATGTGTTCTGGATTACCGCCTTTTGGTGGTGCAACCTCGGCGGTAATTAAAAATTCACCCGCAAGGGCGGCTCTACGGAAGGTATTCAAGTAGGTATGGCTATGGTTATTGTCCATATCATTAATATGTTGGTTCTCTTACAGGGTATAACGAACCACACCTAAAAGAGAATCCTTACACAGGGGCAAGGTAGCCCAAAGCTGCTTTTACTTCTGCTAGGGTAAGGTTAGCGATCGCTTGGGCTTTTTCCCTGCCATCACGCAATACAGACTCTATATATGTTTTATCTTCTGTGATTGCCTGATATTTTTCTTGTATCGGCTTGAGGGCGTTAATTGTCGTTTCTGTCAATAATGGTTTGAATTGTCCCCAACCCATATCCTGACACTCAATTGCTACCTCTTGTTTCGTCTTTCCAGACAGCAGTGTATACAGTGTTAATAAATTGTTACACTCTGGGCGCTCTGGGTCGTCGAAAGTCAGACCACGAATTGGATCAGTTTTACAGCGCTTAATCTTCTTTGTAATCTCATCTGGTGAATCTAGCAAATTGATTCGGCTTAAATCAGAAGGATCAGACTTCGACATTTTGCGTGTACCATCTGCCAAACTCATCACCCTTGCTCCTTCCTTGCGGATTAAAGGGTCTGGTAATTTCAGTACTGGCTGGTCTGGTTTTGCAAATAAATGATTAAATCGAGCCGCAATATCTCGTGTCAATTCCAAATGTTGCTTTTGGTCTTCACCTACTGGTACTTTATCCGCTTGGTAAAGCAAAATATCAGATGTCATCAACACAGGGTAGTCCAACAAGCCGACACTGACATTTTCTCCCTGTTTGACAGCCTTTTCTTTGAACTGGATCATGTCTTCCAACCAGTTTAAAGGTGTGATGCAATTGAGCAACCAGGTGAGTTCACTGTGGGCAGATACGTGGGATTGCACAAAGATAGTAGAGTGAGTTAAATCCAGACCACAAGCTAAATAAAGAGCAGCAAGGGTGTAGGTATCAGATGCCAGCTGTGTTGCATCGTGTGGTACTGTAATCGCGTGTAAATCAGCTACGAAAAGGTAATTTTCGTATTCGCTTTGACCTTCTACCCAGTTGCGAATCGCTCCCAAATAGTTGCCTAGATGATAATTGCCCGTTGGTTGAACTCCAGAAAGAACACGCTGCTTGCCCATAAATTTTACTCTAGTAACCGTCCTCGGATTATTAAATCCTCTACTGTAGTGTAGGGGATTAGTTAATGATCAATGTAGTTTGGCGATCGCTTTGACAAACTCATCAAACTCTGGCTGTGGAGGAACGAAACGCGACCCGTTGACATTAGGGGCGTACAGTTGTACACCCCTACTGTGTCGATTATTGGTGTGTGCAGTTCATGACGGCTACTTGGATGCAAGAAGTTCTGATACCTCTGCATGTGCCAACACAACGTCAGGTTCACACTGGAGAGCAGTATAGTATTTTCTGGCAAACACATTGCCTGCCTCTGATGGTGTGATTAACATGCGAGCATCGGCATTTAAATTTTCAACATCGTCCAGCGATATCGGTTCATCTGCTGCCAGCATGACATCAATTTGTACAACCAGTTCAGAAATGCGATGTAGCCAAGCAAATTGTTCATCATTGATGACGAGTTGCAGAAGTTCTCCGCTCGATACTCGTCCACGTTTCTGTTCGTAGGCGATACGTTCTGTGTCAAGTAACACTTGATGGAGGCGTAGAAATTTGTTTCTTAAATCACGCAGATGTTGATGTTGACGTATTCTTTGTAGAAGTGTGTTAGAAGTCAATGGAACTTATCCTCCTGTTATGATAATCTTTAAGGGTTTGTATAATTTGTTCGATAGCTTTATTCACGAATGAACCGTAGCCAATAACTAGTTTGTTGAGTGATATACCAGCGATAAGCAAAGCATTTACCGCTTCCTCCTAAATCAAAGTTCTGTTGCTCAAAGACGTGACGACTCAAAGCAGCATATCCAAGACAAGCGATCGCTAATTGTAGGCAATCAAACTTGTCTTTATCTCCTGACCTTCCCCATACTTAAGCACATAGAGAAAGGCATTGTATTCCTTTGGCACAGCCTGAACTATAATCTGTCTTGGTTGAAATGTGAAGTGTAGTTGACATCGCCTAACCCAGCAGACGCTGATACGCTGGCATACAGCGCCGGACTTACGGTAAAAAATTGGTCGCCTATTCAACCCACTTTCAGGAGTTATGTTCTTTGTAGAAGGACACCATATTCAAGATCATTTTATTGGATAACTCCTATATATGATTAATCATATACTAGCATAAAAATATATGGGACAGAACAAATATAGTTACCACTACTTTAGTTTCCAAAAAACCGCCTATGTCATTAGCACACACAATTCTAGGTTTCCTTCAGCAAGAAAAAATGACAGGTTATGATTTGAAAACAAGCTGCTTCGATGAATGCCTTGCTCACTTGTGGCCAGCAGATCTAGCACAAATTTACAGAACACTAGACAAACTCGTTGAGCAGGGTTGGATTACTTGTAGTATTGAAATACAGCGCGATCGCCCTAACCGCAAAGTTTATAGTTTGACTGAACCCGGAAAAGCCGAATTAATCAGGTGGCTTGGGTGTCATCAGCCTTTACCGACCATTAGAGAACCGTTGCTGGTGCAGCTGTTTTTCGCAGCACAATTACCAAATGAAGCCATCATTGAATTGCTAGAACAGCAGCTAGCTGCACGTAGCGAAAAGCTGACTAAATGTAAAAATATTGAGTTACCGATGCTTAGCGATCAGTTTGCTAGCCGTGAACAGATGATGCAAAGCCTCGTATTAGAGTTAGCGATCCGAAGAGAACAAACTTACATTGATTGGCTAATGACGGCTATTGATGTGATTCGCCACCAGGGTGCAGGGGAGAAGAATTTTTAGACTATTGGGGATTGCGATCGGTAGTTTGTTAATCCACAGTTTTATTTTGTGGACTAAAACTATTGACCAGTCGTTAAAAGACGACTTTAGCTATAAGTCTGCAAATTTATTCATGGGCAATTTTTGGTAGAAGTGCCCCACAAAGGGGAAGTCAAAAGTCAAAATTATAAACCCTCTCGCTACGGATGAAAGAAACACTTCATTAATAAAAAGCTTGATTTTATAAGAGTTTGAGCAAGTTTTTCTTGAAAGTTAAAAAGGCTTTTGGGTTGAAATCGAAATTTGATTTTCTGTCAGGTTGTTACCAGTCTTGATGATAACTTATGCACCAATGAGTGTAAAAAAATTGAGGATTGTGCATAAGTCATCAAAAACAGACTGTAGCAATTTATAGAGGAATAACTTAAAGCCTATGAACGAATTTAGGGACTTGCAAGTAAAAAAGTATTCCACTGTTGACACTCATCAGTCATCAGTCATCAGTCATCAGTCAGCACCACTAGATTTAAAAGCTAACTAAACAATTGACTCTAGGAACCAAAGATGCTAACAATTTTTGCACCAAGGGTTTGAGACGCGCTGACCCTGGATGATAGAAGCGAGTGTTAGCATTGCAAGATATTTATCAGCTTTTTTGTCATACCGTGTAGCAATGCGACGAAATTGATTTAAACGGTTGAAACATCTCTCGACCCGATTTCTTTGGCGATAAATTGATTTGTCAAACTTACCTCGCTCATTCAGCCTGATGGCTATACCTTCGACTAGCGATCGCTTAACTTAGAAGGCGCGATCAAGGCATATAGTCAGCAGGAATATCAGCGCACACTCATTATTCTTTTAGAAGATTTTGGTGGAGAGTCTCTGGAACGATGGATACAGCAGCGTCCAGATTTCTGCCCTATGCCCTTATCAGCTTTTCTATCCCTTGCCATTAAACTCACAGGTATTCTGGGCAGAATTCATGCTTCTGGTGTCATTCATAAAGATATCAACCCTAGCAATATCGGCAACTCCAGCCTGATGTCACCTTAATCGACTTACGGATGCCCCAGATCGGCGGCGTTGATGCGATCGTTGCAATCTGTGCTGAATTCGCCTATGCCCGGATGATTGTACTGACCACTTATGACGGGGACGAAGATATTTATCGAGCATTACGCGCCGGAGCCAAGGGCTATCTGTTGAAGGACGCGGAACCGGATGCACTCCTGAATGCGATTCATATCGTTCACAGCGGACAACAATATATTCCTTCCGAAGTCGCTGCCAAACTAGTGCAACGGATGAACATTCCAGAGTTGAGCGATCGAGAACAAGAAGTTGTTTGCCAGATGGCGCGTGGCTTGAGTAATCAAGATATTGCTGCGGCTTTGAATATTACTGAAAGTACCGTCAAATTTCACATCAACCGAATTCTGAGCAAATTAGGCGTGAGCGATCGCACTCAAGCGGTTATTACCGCACTAAAGCGGGGACTTGCCAAGTTGTGAAAGCAATGAGAACTGAACTTAAGTTCGGTTGAGGGTTAGTTTTAGAGATAGTAAGCAACTGTTGTTTCATCCCTGCAATTACTCAACTCTGAGTTGGCGACAAAGCTGGATTAGTTTCATAAGCTAAAGACATAGAAAAAACGGAGTCGGGAGGAATCACAGATAGGAGTCATGGCAATCCCTCGATGCTATGAAAAACCTTTTTGGTAGACTATGCGATGAATCAAAATAGTGAGCTTAATCAACTCTTTGTTCCACCTTCCCAACGCGATCGCTATCAGGGGACTTTCAATGCCCCCGTCATACTCGTGGAATATGGGAATTACCAATGTCCTCAGTTTCGGGAAATGCATCAGTTGATTCAGGCAATTGTGCAAGATTTCAATTGCGAACTGGCACCGCTCGGCATCCACGTCACGGCAGTAGCTCCCGGTCTTTTTAGTACTGACTTCCTGAGCGCTGAATCTTATGTTGCCGCTAAAACCATTATCGACGATTACCAGGAAACAGTAGGACCGATGCGTAGCGGAGCCAATGCGCTACACAGACACCAACCTGGCGATCCGAAAAAGTTTGCTCAGGTGATTATTCAACTCGCCAATACAGAACGTCCGCCGCTGCATTTGCCCGTCGGGAAGGACACGATCGCGATGTACCAGAACAACGCCGCGAAAATAGCGCAGGAAATCGAAGCATGGCTGCCAGTTGCTACCAGTACCGACCATGACCACCGCATAACGGCTTCGACCATAGCCTGACCTGCAAAATTCATAATTTCCAAAGGAGTTTTACTATGGGCATTGAACAGAAAGTCGCTGTTATTACCGGCGCATCGCAGGGCATTGGCGCAGCCCTTGTCAAGGCGTACCGCGATCGCAACTATCGGGTGGTCGCTATCTCACGCTCAATTCAGCCATCGGATGATGATGCAATCCTCGCAGTCTCAGGTGACATCGCCAATCGAAAAACCGCCGAACGTGCGATCATCGAAGGCGTGACCCGCTTCGGGCGCATCGACACGCTCATCAACAACGCTGGTATATTCATCGCCAAGCCATTTACCGAATACACCGAGGCTGACTACGAGGTATATCTGGGTACCAACGTCAGTGGCTTTTTTCACATGACGCAACTCGCGATCGCCGAGATGGAGAAGCAGGGCAGCGGTCATATCGTGCAGATATCCACGAGCTTGGTTGACAACCCGATCGCTGGCGTACCATCTGTACTCGCGTCGCTGACGAAGGGCGGACTGAATGCCGCGACCAAATCGCTGGCGATCGAGTATGCCAAGCGCGGTATCCGGGTGAACGCGATCGCGCTGGGTACGATCAAAACGCCAATGCATCCCGCCGAAACCCATGCACAACTCGATGCCCTGCACCCGCTCGGTCGTATGGGCGAGATCTCCGATGTCGTTGATGCAATCCTCTACCTCGAATCAGCCAACTTTGTGACGGGCGAAATCCTTCACGTCGATGGTGGACAGAGTGCGGGTCACTAACACCGCCTTGCGAGCAGAAAAATGGCTTCGACGCTCCCAAACAAGATTGCTCGATCGCACACGCTTTTGAGTGGTGTGCATTGGGCGCTCACAGAAGAATGAAAAGTAACCAATTTGAACATCAAACTTACCAACCAAAAGGAGAACAAGATGAGCAGCAATCGCGTAAACAGTCCAAACATGAAACTCGAAGTCGTAGTCTTCAGCGTTTCCGACGTTGACCGCGCGAAAGCATTCTACGAGAATCTCGGCTGGCGGCTCGACATCGACGTGGTGGATGGCGACTTCCGCGGCGTGCAGATGACGCCACACAACTCCGAAGCCTCGATCATCTTCGGCAAGGGAGTCACTCCAAAGAATTCTGGCTCGGCGCACAGTCTGGTTCTCGCCGTGGACGACCTCGACGTCGCCCGCGAAGACTTGATCGCTCGCGGTGTCAACGTCAGCGAAGTCTTCCACTACGTCGGCGGCCCAACAACGCTGTGGAGAACCTGCGCGTTGGCGGACGCGACCCGCAAGGTCGTTCCTACTTACTTTGCCCAGATCGACGCGCGCAAGCGGCTCATGGACGCACGGGGTCATTACAGCCGCCCCGAACTGCTCAGCTTGTTGATCGATCGGACGCCCGCGTCGCACGTCCATGAGCGCACCGCACACCCGAAGGTCGAGGCGATACGTGCAGCTACTGGCGAGGAGGGAAATGAGAATTGACTATCCGATTGCCGTGGATAACGATTATGCGGTGTGGCACGCTTTCGGAAACCATTATTGGCCAGCCCTTTATTTTATACACACGCAAGGACGCATTCGTCATCACCAATTTGGCGAGGGCGAGTACGAGCAATCGGAAAGAGTAATTCAACAGCTACTGTCTGAGTCCGGATACAACAAGCACAACTATGGCAGGCATTGCAATCACCTCCGGTGTCAGGCGGACTTTGGAATGGACAAAAAGTTGCAAATTGGATGAGTGAATTACTAGGGCATCCAGTTAGTAGACAACGAGGATGGGAGTATTTAAAAGCAATGAAATTACGTCTCTTAGTACCTCGACCTTCTCATAAAGAAGCAGACTTTGCCGAACAGGAAGAATGGAAAAAAAAGCTAGCAAATCAGGTCACTCAAGTTCAAAAAAAGTATCCAAACGCCGACGTAGAAGTTTGGACAATGGATGAACATCGAGTTGGACTTAAACCAATAATTAGAAGGATTTGGGTAGATGAATGGACAGTACCAATCGCAAATGTGAATTGGCGGATCAAATGGTTGTGGTTGTATGGTTTTGTTCACCCACAATCAGGTGAAACATATTGGTGGATACTACCTTTTGTAAATACCAAAATTTTTAATCAAGTCTTGGCTGATTTCGCTCAACATTTTAACGTGGGAGATCAAAAACAAATTATATTGGCATTAGATAAAGCCGGATGGCATACTGCTCTGAAGCTGAATGTGCCACAAGGCATTCATATTATTGAGATGCCATCTCATTCTCCAGAACTTCAACCAGCCGAAAGACTTTGGCCCCTCACAAACGAACCTATTGCTAATCGTTCATTTGAGAATCTTGATGAATTGGAAGAAGTGTTATTTCATCGTTGTAAGCAATTGCTCCGACAGCAAGATTTAGTTCGGGGCTTGACAAACTTCCAATGGTGGCCTCAAGTTGCCGCTTAATTATGGGTAAGCTACCGGACATGATATCAAATAAACAGATAGCCGATTCAATTAAAGCAAGTTGAGTTAAATCCAATTGGAAAAAGATAAATGTCCGAGAAAATTAACCATCAACGCCGCCGCTTTTTGGGCACTGCGGCTATGACCATTGCTACTACACAGCTAGGCATATTCGGTTCTGCGATCGCACAATCGAGCAAAACAAAACCAGCAGTTTTATCCATATCGTGTTTAGAGGATGTTTGAAAAGTCCTCTTGTTGGTATCAAAAGTTTTAGATCCCTCTAAATCTCCCTTTTTAAGGGAGACTTTGATTCAGGTTCCCCCCTTAAAAGGGGAGCCAGTCGCTCAGAGGGGTCTCACGCCACGTGCTTCAACGGGGGGCCCCAATGCCCCCTCTGGGGATGGGGGGAGACCCCCGCAACGCAGGGGCTCCCCAAGTAGAGCGACTGGCGTGGGTTAGGGGGGATCTAAAAGTGGCTAAAGTCACAGCGAAACACTTTTCAAACAACCTCTTAGCCTGAGTCGTGAAACGGACAATTTGCAGCAAAGAGAAAACACCATGACCAAACTGAAAAAAGAACATTACAAAACCAAAGCTCGCACCGCAGGTGCTTTCGTTCTGCTCTCGCGACTCTTCGTCGCGCTCTTTGCGGCAACGGTGTTTCTGGCACTGCCCACTCGCCTGCTTGCCCAGCAATCCGCCCAGACCGGCGCACAAGCCCAGGTCGCGGTTAAGGCGATCGCATTGCCAAAAAAATGGATAAAGTCGAGCATAGGGGTTGCTGAAAAAGAAAGAAAAGTTGACAGTCTCTAGATTCTGAGACCCTAGAAGTATATTCAGGTGCAAGATTTGAAGGTAAAATAGCTCAAAATCCTTGCATCACAGTGGTCAGCCTCAATACGGTGTATCCGATATAACTATGTACCAAAAAGAAGAATTAACTCCAATTCCACCGTCAAGCTTCTTGCTTCCTATGAAGTGAAAATTATCATCAGATAATCGTTGGGTAATTATGGCTGATTTAATACCCTGGACAGAATTTGAGTCGGAATATTCTTCATTTTTCTCTGCAGAGATGGGCGCACCAGCAAAATCTTTTCGGATGGCATTAGGGGCATTATAGCAACCGATAAGGCGGTTAGGACGTCTGAAACCGGGGCAGGTAGTGGTCATAGATAATGCCACGTTTCATAAAGGGGGTCGCATTGAGCAACTAATTCAGGAAGCCGCCTGTGAGTTGTTATACTTACCTGCTTATTCACCGGACTTCAATAGGATTGAGCGATGTTGGTCTTGGCTCAAAAGTCGGATTCGTAAGCAACTTGACCAGTTTGAGTGTCTACGCGATGCGATGGAGTATGTCCTACGTCTAGCGTCCTAACTGCCTTGGCGCTTGCTATACTTCAACTTTTACTTAAATTTAGCAACATAGACGCAGCAAGGCACGTCACCCATTAAAAATACGACTATTTTCAAAAGCACGACCATTTTCACCCGCTGGTACTAAACTTTTTCAGTTTTTCGTTTGCGGCAGGGTAAGCCATCGGCGAGATAAGTAATATTTATCTAATCTTCAAGGATTCATTGGTTCAACCAATTCAACCAATGGTTCTATGGTCAAGTTAGCTAAAATGCTGATTGTATAAGGAAAACGGAGAGGGTGGGATTTGAACCCACGAACAGGTTTGAGCCTGTTAGCGCATTTCGAGTGCGTCGCATTCAACCGCTCTGCCACCTCTCCAACTATTTATTTGTAGATTTCAGTAACCTTTGCGTATTCAAACTTCGGTAGCTCAGGTAACTGCGATCGCCAACAACAAGCTGCCTTGCGTCTGGCATCCTTAGTCATCATAGCATGTCAACACACACTACCATATTTATGAGGTTTTGGATCAGCGCAAAGATGGTACTGCTTGGGTTTGTTCACAAAATCCGTAGCAGACTGGCTTACCTAAAAGCCCTGAATTTGAGAATTGTAGGCAAGCTAAATATGTATGGCAATGGCTGGCATTGCTGAACTAGCCTAAATCTCATAGTACCAAATGTCTTCTTCTCGCAACACAATTCTATGTAAAGATAAACGGTCAATCAAACCCTCCTGCTCAAATTGCCCAAGAACACGAGTAATTGTCACCCGAGTGGAACCAAGCATTTCAGCCAAGTCTTCATGAGTTAGACGCATATCTATTAAACGTCCCTTCTCAACTTCCATACCAAACTTTTTGGATAACCATGCCAAAAGCTTGATGAGCATGGTATCCACTTTTTTATAACTACGAATGACCATCAATTCTTCAGCCTGCTGGATGTGAGCCAGCAAAGTTTCTGCTGGTTGATGCCACTCCTCTAGGGGTAAGATTGTCGCCTCTACTTTTGTCAGACATTCCATCTGAAATGGTTCTAATTTTGACAAAGTTTTGCCGACGATATCTCCGCGTCCCCATAATCCTAAAGCAACAGTTGTACCATCCTCTAGATAGGTAAAAGTCCTAACAAACCCCGATTCAATCTTCCAAAGGCTATTTTGATGTTCTGGTAGGAATGAACGACGTGTAAAAAGCTGCTTTGTATTTGTACTAGATGGGTTAGCAAAGCTTGAGTATAAAGACACCATAATATATAATACTTTTTTTCGATCAACTAACCGTAGTATACATATATCAGGTTATAAAAGCTTATGGGTATTGCAGTTAACAAAGTTTCTAAAAGTTGGGGACTGGGGATTGGGGACTGGGGACTGGGGACTGGGGACTGGGGACTGGGGACTGGGGACTGGGGACTGGGGACTGGGGACTGGGGACTGGGGACTGGGGACTGGGGACTGGGGACTGGGGACTGGGGACTGGGGACTGGGGACTGGGGACTGGGGAATTTACTTCTTACTCCCTTCCCACTGTAAGATTACCGATACAAATTTTTCTCCCCTGCTCCCCTGCTCCCCTGCTCCCCTGCTCCCCTGCTCCCCACTCCCCTTCGGTCGTGGGGGCCCCAAGTTACCCTGCTCCCTTGCTTTCTAAACGCTAATCTTCAGGTGGGAAAGGAGTAGCCAATACCAATACCCAATGCTAAATTCCAGCACCATCGAGAAATTCTTCAATCATCGAATCAGAATTATGAGTTTGAGGGTTGTCTATTTGTTCGTTGTCTACCTTGGTTGAGGAGAAACTCGGCTGAACTTCTAACTGCTCGACCTGCTTCTCTAAAGCCTTGACTCGTTCAAATAGAGCGCGAATCACTTCTGCTTCTACGTCCCGTACTTTATCATGAGCTAGAACATCTATATTCGAGTCATTTTGACGAGTCACACGTCCTGGAATTCCAACTACCGTGGTATTACTAGGTGCATTTCGCAGGACTACCGAACCGGCTCCAATGCGGACGCGATCGCCAATTTCAATATTACCCAAAACCTTTGCACCGGCTCCCACAACTACATGGCTGCCTAAAGTTGGATGGCGCTTGCCGCTTTCTTTTCCTGTACCACCGAGGGTAACACCTTGATAAATCAAAGCATAATCACCTACAATTGCTGTTTCACCAATTACTACACCCATGCCGTGGTCAATAAACACACCCTTGCCAATTACCGCTCCAGGGTGAATTTCAATTCCAGTCAAAAATCGACTAATATGGGACAAAAATCGAGGTATAAAGGGAATACCCATTTTATACAGCCAGTGTGCCACACGATGGAATATTAGGGCTTGGAGTCCAGGATAGCAGAACAATACTTCCAGCCAGTTACGGGCTGCTGGGTCACGCTCATAAATTGTTCGCAAATCAGTTATTAGCATACTCAATTGAGGTCATCGTTGGTAGGCGAGGCTTTGAAATCACAAATGCAGGATAATTCCAGCAAAAAAATTAACCGATTTTGAGAATTGTGTAAGATAATCTACGGTAAGTCGATAGATTTATAGTCTTTCGATGAGTGATAAGTCGGATGCTATCACATTCGACACTTTAAAAAAATTAATTTCGCATAAACTGCGATAAGCTCATTGATTAACCGTAGTATACAGAGTACTGACTTGAATAGCCAAAACTACGCTCTCCTGGATCTGTCTTCTAAAGTTGAATACGCGTTATTGGCACTTTTAGAACTGGCAAGCCACCACGGGAAAAAAGTTCCTTTAACAATGAGCGAAATCACTGCCAAACAACCCATCCCAGAGCGGTATCTAGAGCAAATTCTCACCAACCTGCGACGTGCTGGCGTTGTACAGAGCCAACGTGGCTCCAAAGGAGGTTTCGTTTTAGTTCGTGAACCTTGGCAAATTACCTTATTGGAGATTGTCACTTTAGTAGAAGGTGAGCGCAAAGAGAAAGATAGCTCTGGCTCTTCTACGCTAGAAAGGACGCTGGTTCATGAAATCTGGGATCAAGCCAATGGCGCCTGTATTGAGGTTTTGAGTCGCCATACACTCCAAGACTTGTGCCTTGAAAGAGAAGCTCGCGCACAGCAGAGTCCGATGTATTACATTTAGTCAGCAGTCCATAGTCAATAGTCCAAAGTTTGTTGACTGATGACTGTTGACGGATGACTGCTGACGGATGTCTAATTATGCAAAATGCTCATAACATTACAGAACTTGTCGGACGGACTCGTTTAGTTCGATTAAACAAGATTCCCCAGGCTTTTGAAGCGGTGCCGCAGATTTTAGTGAAGGTAGAAAGCATAAACCTAGCTACTTGTCTTAAAGACCGGATTGGCGCGAACATGGTAGAAGCGGTAGAAAAAGCAGGCTTGATTCATCCTAGAAAAACCATTTGAGTGGAACCAACATCCAGCAATATGGGAATTGTGCTGGCAATGATAGCAGCTAGTAAGGGTTACTATCTCATTCTAACCATAGCTGACACAATGAGCCAAGAGCGACGAGCAATGAATACCATCTAGAGGTATAAATTTCAACAAATGTTACATAAATCTAAGTATTGCTTGAGGTAGAGGTTTTACAAAATACTAGCAATTATTTTTCAAAATGTCGTGATTGTTTACAGTCACAGTTTTAGCTTAGAATCCCCAAATTTTTAATTTGGGGATTCTAAATTGTTCTGCTTAGTTAATTAATCTTGCCATTTTTCAACAACCTCTAAGATTTACTAGCAAAAGCTTGGTTGATATCCAGCATCAAAATAGTAATTGGTTGGTCTTTCTGATTAAGAATAGCAATTCTGCTGACCCAAGTTGGTAGTCCGATATGGTGAAACGATTGCGGTATGGGTTGAATGCTAGTTTCATTAATCGAAAGCATGTTTGGAGGTGCGTCAACCTGAATACCATATAATTCTCCGACACTTCCTTGGGCAATGATCAGAAAACGTCCCGAAAGATCATTTTCTTGTTGATTGCGATCATAATTTTGCTCAAGACAAGAGTAGAGATTAAAAAGCATGACAGTACGCTGTCCCATTTGAGCAAGTTTTGTTGCTCGAAGCATTTTACTTAAATCAGAAGGACAAGTAACAACTTTGAAAACACTATCAATAGGTAAAGCCAGAATATAGGTAGAAACTTTAAAAGTAATATACTTTTCTTCAGCTAAATATTTACTCATAAACAATTTTTATTTTTCATTTGTAATTAGTATATTGCACAATTCACAAGACTCTATGTCTCTGCGTCTCTGCGTGCTTCTTAATAATGAATATTTACCAAAAATATATTAATTATTATTTTAGCCTGACTAAGTTTGATTTTCCTAATAATAAATCAAACTTGCACCTTGGCAAGCAATAAGTTGAGAGACAGTTGATATTAATTCCTGTTCATAATAAGGTTTCGTTAAATATGCTGATGCACCAAGTTTAAGTGCTAACTGGCGGTGTTTAACAGCAGTACGAGAACTTAAAATCAAAACTGGAATTTGGGATAAACGTTTATCAGAAGTACAGTGAGCAAGAAACTCAAACCCATTCATGCGAGGCATTTCAATATCACAAATGATTAAATCCACCTGCTGTTGTGCTTGACAAAGCGATATTGCCTCGTAACCATCACGGGCTTGTAAAGTATGATAACCAGCTTTTTGTAGCGTAAAAACTAACGCTTGACGTAACGTTATCGAATCATCAACAATCACCACTGTACGCTTGCTATCTTCGATTTTGGCTGGTAATGCTGGTTTTGGTTGTGAATTTTTTGTCAGCAAATGAGTGGGTGGCCCTATCCATGTTTGTTTCCAAGATTCCATCACCTGTATTTCTTGATTAAGGATATGATCTAGTAACGCAGCACCGTTAATCACAAGCGTCAATTGTCCGTCAGCTAAAATTGTGCCACCGTGGATATAACTAGGAGTGGGTACTAACTTACTAAAGGGACGAATTACTAATTCTTGTTCCCAAATAATTCTATCTACTTCTAACGCGAGTAACTGCTCTTGGCAAAGAACAATTAACAACGGCAGTACAGTATTATTTTCAGTTGTTTGTACTTCAGAAGCGATTTGTGCAGGTTGACGACTGGAATAATCAAGAATTTCCTCAAGACGGTAGATACGGACAAGTTCACCTTCGTCAAGTTGGCTATTATTATTTTTAGCTAAACGTAAGACTCGACCATGTTCTGAATATTGAATTTGTCCTGTTTTTGGTAAAAGAATTTGGTCGATAGTATCTACTGCCAATGCATAAACTTTTTCACCCGCTTGACAAACTAAAAGTTTATTGATGCTGAGGCTTAAAGGAATTTGTAAAGAAAATGTTGTACCTTTTTGAGTTTGAGTGTGTACTGCAACAGTACCCTGGATAGCATGAAGTTGTACTTTGACAACATCAAGACCCACGCCTCGACCAGAGATATCATTAACTTGTTTGGTAGTAGAAAAACCTGGTTCAAAAAGTAATTCAGCTAATTGAGATTCACTCTGAGTGCGACTTTTTTCGCGAGTAATCAATCCTCGTTCGATAGCATGTTGCCGGATAGCATCAAAATCAAGTCCTTCTCCATCATCGTGTACATCAATAATTAATTGGCTGCCTTGGTAATATGCACGAATTTCAATTTGCCCAATTGGCGATTTACCACGTAACTCTCGGACTTGAGGTGATTCAATACCGTGGTCAAAGGCATTGCGGACAAGATGCAAAAGTGGTTCATAAAGACGTTCAGCAATTGCTTTATCAACGAGAACTTCATCACCTTTAATATTTAATTTTATCTGCTTATTATGCTTATTTTGCAACTGCTCTAAGACAGGATATAGTCGATTTAAAATACTACCTAAAGGAAGCATTCGTGCATCTAAAAGCACATCACGAGAATTAGTTAGCAGTTTTTGTTGTTTTTTTAAAAGTTGTGTTGTTTTGCGATGAAGTTGCTCAAAAGTATCAATTTCTTCTTCAATTTCAGCCGCTTCTTCTAGTAAATTTTTAATAAACACAGAAAATTCACTATAAGAATCTAGTTCTAAAACATCAAAATGATCAGAATTTTTAGCAGCCAAAACAGCATGAACAACATTAAATTTATCGTTATGTTGCAATTTATAAGGCATTAGCAATGGATTTGACCAATCTTGCAAATCGCCCAACATTTGCTGAAATTGTCGCCAACGACTGAGCAATTTACGTAATGAACTTCGTTTTTTACCATCTTGTAAAAATTGTCGATTTTGGTTTGTTAGTAGTTCTGCATTTAGATAATTTAGTTGTTCGAGGTGGTCAACATTTACTCGCACAACTTTAGGAAAAGGTGCAGTAGGATTATGATTAATTTCTTCTGATAAGGGTAAAGATTCTACTGACTGAGTTGTCTGTGCAGTAGGTTGAGTTTCATGCATTTTGGCAATTACTACTTCGTTGGCGATTATTTGAGCATCTTGTTGAGTTGAAATAGCAACTTTTTTAAACTCGTCATTAACTAAATGAGACTGTGGAAGAAATTCTGAACCTGTAAGTTGTAGTAAAGCTGCACTTGGACATCCAACTTCGGGGTTTTCACTTTTGAGAATTTCAGCACAGCAAGAACGGAAATCTTCCAATGCTAAGCGGGAAATTGTGCGTGCAGCTCGAGGATTTTTGTCAAGTGCAGCAATTGTTGCTTCAGCAATAGCTAAGAAACCGATAAGTCCGATCGCCTGTCCATAACCACGAAACAGTTCTGCTAAATTACGGAGAATACTATCACTATCTTTAGGTTTAGTATTAGCGATCGCTACAGCAGTTTTTTCCAGTTCAGGACAAATACTATCCTCAAGCAGCATTTTGATACTTTCAAAGCTCACTTCTGTAGCTGTTTGGGCTTCTTGCTCCTCTATTAAGAAATTTCCCAGCTTTGTCTGCAACCGCGATAAAACTACTGAAAAACGCTCGACTACGTTATTAGTATTAGTATCAAGATGCGAACCAGTCAGTTTTGCCATCAAAGGATCGCGCAAACATTCATAACTTTCAAAAAACAAAGCCTGCGTTTCTAAGTCAATAACTACTTCTGGTGTTTGAATAGCCCGAAAAACATCTTCAAGGGCGTGGGCAATATTTTTAATAGTCTCAAAACCCAAAGTTGCGGCAATACTTTTCAGCGTATGAGTTGCCCGCATCAAAATACGAACTTGTTCAACATTATTTTTTTCTGCCTTTAAATTCAGCAAAGCTTCTTCAATCGTACTCAGAAGTTCTGGTGCTTCTAAACAAAAGTGGTAAAAAAGTTGGGCTTGGTAGTTTGAGTCAGGCATTGTATTTGGAGGTGAGTGTGGGGGCGGGGGGCGGGGGGAGCGGGGGAGCGGGGGGGCAGGGGGGCAGGGGGGCAGGGGGGCAGGGGGGCAGGGGGGCAGGGGAGCGGGGGGCAGGGGAGAGGTAATTAATTATTTGAAATTAGGTGTTTTTAGTTTTCACTTTTGAATGTTCCTTTCATTAACCAGGGTGATGAATTGTTAATCATGTTTACGAAACTGCCTATAATTTGGTTGTAAATTCTATAAAGCTCTCGACCTGTATTAATATCCAAATAATTACATTCGACAGCAAATTGTATCCATGTTTGAGTTTCGGCAGCTTCCGCTTCACATTCGTTTAACTTGGCGACGAATGCTGCTTTATATCTTCTTTTTCGCCATGTTTCTGCTAAGTTTGCACAAACAGATCGAGATGAGCGACGAATCTGATCTGTTAGAGAGTAACGTTCCTCTTGGGGAAATTTTTTAGATAGCTCAAAAATCTTCATAGCTGCATCAAAAGCCATTTGATACACTTTTAAATCTTTGTGACTTTTAATCCCTTCTCTCTCCATCCACCCCACTCCTTTTTCACATCAAATCATCAACCTGAAAACTTCCCCCCAGCCCCCCTGCTCTTAATCGTTCCCTTCTACCTGAGAACCGCGAGTTACCTTAAACTGACTCGCACTGAGTTGCAAATCTTGTGCCATTGCCAAGAGTTCTTTAAACGAGGCTGATAATTTAATCGAGTCAGCAGAAGTTTTATTGGCAATTCCCGCTACATCAGTCATGGTTTGGGTGATTGACTGTGACTGTTGGTTTTGCACTTGGGTAGTTTCAGTAATTCTTTCCACCAATTCGCTAATTTGAGTTGTAGCTTCAACGATCGCATTTAATTGCTGACGAACTTCTGTAACTAACTTTGTACCCTCAACAACTTGCTGGATACCTGTATCCATTGCTGCTGCTACTTCAGTGGTTCCCGCTTGAATTTCTTGTACCAGTTCTTCAATTTCGGCGGTGGCTTCCGCAGATTGTCCCGCAAGCGATCGCACTTCATCGGCAACTACTGCAAATCCCCGTCCATGTTCTCCAGCTTTGGTGGCTTCAATTGCCGCATTGAGTGCTAAAATTTGGGTCTGGGTAGTAAAATTACTGATCAGGCTCACCACACGAGAAACTTTTTGACCAGATTCGCTCAAGCGTTTGATGCGTTTGCTGGTTTCTGCCACTGTTTCCCGAATCCCGGTAATCCCGTCCACAGTTTTATTCATGGCGGTTTCACCTTCTTTAACAGTCTGATTCGTTTGCTGCACAGCTTCTTCAACCAACCTGGCACTGGTAGCAACGGCTTCAGTGGAAGCTACCATTTTCTGGATTTGCTCGACGGCTTGGGAAAGGGCTTGAAACTGTTGCTGTGCTTGGTTAGCCAGTTCAACAATTGAGGACTCGCTGTCTTGGGAAGTACTAGCGACTGCTTGGGAGGCTTGCTGCACCTGTGTAACTAGCTGTCGCAAGTTTTCTAAGGTATTGTTGTAAGTGTCAGCAATTTTACCAACTTCATCGCCTGTAACGGGGGCGCGGACGGTTAAATCTCCTTGGAGTGCTGGCTGTACCGCAGATAGTAATTGTGCTACTTCTTGTTGTAATGCTTCGTTTGCTTGCTTTTCCCGTTGGGCGGCTTCGCTGAGTTGTTGGGATTGAATTTCCAATTGTTCCAAATACTCGGACTGTTGCAAGACAATACCCAACTGCGTTGCTACTTGAATCAACAAATTAACTTCACCTTCTTCCCAGTGGCGGGGTGCTGTATTTTGGTAAGTCAATAACAAACCCCAAAGTTGTTGTTCGCCTTTAAATAAAGGTGCAGCAATGTAAGCTTTGGCTCCCCATTGTTCCAAAACTTCGCGACTGAAGGTGAGGTCAGCTGAGACATTGATATCATGAATTGCACTTGGCTCGTTTTTGCGAAAGCGACCGCCGGAACTTTCTTGTAAAACTGGGTCTGCAATTAGCGCCATGTCGCTACCAGCAAGTTTGAGATAACCGCTACCGACATCTTCAATAATAAATTCCCCGCTCCAGTCTGAATTAAAGCGGTAAATGGCAACGCGGTCTACATTCAGTAATTGGCGCAGTTCTTGGGTGATGGAACGAAACAGAGAGTCGGGGTTAAAGTTTTTTTGTTGCAGGCGTTCAACAATGCGCTGTCCAATTTTGAAGATAAATTGTACAAAGTTAGTTTCTCGCTGTGCCAATTTGGAAAGCTGTTCAGACTGTTGCCGTACTTCTTCGAGATATTTTACTTGTTTGAGGGCAATGCCTACTTGAATGCCAACTTGGATGAGCGAACTTAATTCGCCTTTTTCCCAAGTTCTGGGTTTATCGTTTTGATAAGCTCCTAACAAGCCCCACAATCGATCTCCCGTGAATACCGGCACAATCATATATGCCCTCGCTTCCATCTGTTCTAGAAGTTCGACGTGACAAGCAGCATGTCCGATAGTGTAAATATCGTTGACAACAATAGAACCGTTGTCTTTATAGCGACCACCTTGGGATGCTTGCAAGTAAGTATCTTCAATGCTGGGAATAATATCTAATAAACGATTCCAGCCACTAGCAGCGGATTCGGCAACAAAATGCCCACTCCAATCAGGATTAAATTGATACAATGCTACACGCTGACAGCTAAGCATTTGTCGTGTTTCTTGGGTAGCAATTTTAACAATTGTATCGATGCGATCGCTAGCTAAATTCCCCCGTGCTTGTGCAGAGGAGCGGAAAATCGCTTCCAAATCCATTGTGCGGGAAAGACGGGCAGTAATCCGAGCCAGTGCTTGTTCGCGGGCGGCGGAACGCTCCATCTGTTTGGAGGTTTCCTCAATTTTTAACTGTGCTTCCATCTGCTGTATAGCTACAGCCAAAGGTGAACCGAGTTGCAGCAAGAAGTTAACTTCTGACTCTTGCCAAACACGGGGGCCGGAATTCTGATATGCTGCTAACAATCCCCAAAGTCTGCCGTGAACAAACAAAGGTACAACTACATAAGCGCGACACTGGTACTTTTCCAGTGTTTCTAGATAACACGGCGTATAGCCCATGCCGTAGATATCATTGATTTGCTTATAGCGTCGTCCGCGAGCATATTCACCTCCTTTAGTATCTCTGAGGTAGGTGTCTACTTCTTGCGTTGAAGTCATGGACAAGCTTTTGACAGTGCAGCGATCGTATTCAGCTAAGTTACCGCGTAAACTACTATCGCGCTCTTGGGCGCTTAAGACTGCTATCCAGCCGCCACCCACAGATTCGGCAATAAACTCTCCAGACCAATCCTCATGGAAGTGATAAATACCTACGCGATCGCATTTCAAAAGCCGACGAATTTCAACTGTAGTAAAGCTAAACAAATTCTCAAAATTTGGTGACTGACCGATTTTTTGTGTAATTCTGGCAACTAATTGTTCTTGTTCTGAGCGTTCTTGCAGCAATGCTTGAAATCGCAATGGTTGCATACACAGCAACAAATCGCGCACAATTTGATTGAGGAAAGTAATTTCTTGCTCTTGCCAAATCCGGGGGCCAGAGCATTGTTGCACAGATAATATTCCCCAAATCTTGCCATCCAGATGCAAAGATATATTTAAGCTAGATTGAATTTGGAATTGTTCCCAGAGTTTGCATTGGTCTGGGGTTAACGGTGCAGTTTCGATATCATCATAACGAATCACAGATTCTTTTTCGTAGTCTGTGACTTGCTCAAAACCAAACACCACCAGAGGCATTTCATCCCGCATTGCTGGTGTAAAACCACGCGCAACGGACTCAGCAACAACAGCCCCAGAAGTTTCTTCGTCAAATTCATAAATTAATGCGCGCTCAGTTACTAAAGTCTCGCGGATAGACATGACCGCAATTTTATAAAGCTCTGTAACTGAGCAAGTTTGTTGCATTTTTTGAGCAATAGCTGTAACTTGTTTATTCAATACAGCAAGCAAATCCTCTGAAATTAATCCTTGCATTTGCAATTTTTTGGCATGAGTAACTTCAGGAGATTTCTCAACATTTGTAGACTCTGGTTGTTTTTTTGATAAACTGGTAGAAGTTGCAGGCTTTCTAGTTTGAGTTTTATTTTGGGGTTTTGTAGTACCGTTTTTCGTCAAGTCTAGTTCAGCAGTCATAATTAATTCCTAATTTTTATTGCACGATTGAAGTAGTAAAAAATAGCAAAATAGTTGAGATTTCTTAAATTCCAACGGGTTGCAGTGTCAGCGCAAGCGTTGCGTAAGTCTTCTCCCAAGCAAAGACGCAATCCCAGTCCCCAGTCCCCAATTCATATTTTTAGAAAAAATTGCACAACAGCTTTAGGATTAAAAACTGTTGAACCTTTCGGTAAATAACCTGTAATAAAGGGAAGTAATCGCACAGAAAATGAACCAGGTTTTGCAGGTAAAATTTTCTTCATGTCGTGTAGTTCAATTTCATTTACCGATTTGACAACCATTCCAAAGCAATAGTTATCAACTTGGAGAACAATCGCAATTGGTTGAGTACATAGTGGCATTTGCTCAAAAAGAGGTGTACCACCAATCATCTGCTCCAAATCAATTAACCACAGCATTTCACCTCGCCAATTATAAGCACCCAATACACTACTAGGAGTTTCTGGAACACTTAAAATATCATCCAGATTGACTCGCATAATTTCTGTAATTTGTTCGAGTGGAATCAAACTATTACCAAATGTACCGATGGGAAAACTGAGAAAACGTTGCCGATTATCTTCTATTGGATTATCAAATAGCGACTGAGATAGATTAGCTGATTTTAAAACAGAATCAAGAGATACAAGCATGAATTTAAAACTCAGTAAAACTTGTTTTATTTGTCTAGGAGATTTTTATATAACCAATAATATGACAAGAGAAAAATCAAGAAAATCTCAATCCTCTTAATCAACTTATAATGGTAGATGAATTACAAACTCTGCACCTTGGCCTGGTGTAGAATTTACCTCCAAAGTGCCACCGTGTTTTTCAAAGATGATTTGACGTGCAATTGCTAACCCTAAGCCTGTTCCTTTTCCCACAGGCTTTGTAGTAAAAGCATATCCAAAAATCTTTTCTTGAATTTCGTCAGGAATTCCCATTCCGTTATCCTGAATGTGAATTACAGCATGTGTACCTTCAGTATTCAAAGCAGTCTGAATCTTAATTTGAGGATTTTTTTGGCTATTTAAGTGTTTATTATAATAATCCCTTAAAGCATCAACAGCATTTACTAATAAATTCATAAATACTTGATTTAATGGCCCAGGAAAACAGGTAATTAATGGTAGTTTACCGTAGTCTTTAATAACTTCAATTTTAGGTTGTTTATCGTAAGCTTTCAGTTTATGCTGTATAATTAACAAGGTACTTTCTAGCCCTTCATGAATATCAAAAACAACTTTATCTTCGTTGTCATGGCGTGAAAAAATTCTAAATGATTCACTAATATCTTTAACGCGCATAGCACCTTCTCGCATTGTGGTTAAGATACTAGATAAATCTTCAATTAAAAACTCTAACTCTATTTCTTCTGCATGGTTAGCAATTTCGTCATCAGTTGCTTTTTGCTGATACAGTCGTAAATGTTCAACTAATTCGCTAACATAGGTAGATGCATATATAGAATTGGCACTAATAGCACCAATGGGATTATTAATTTCGTGTGCAACACCTGCAACTAACTGTCCTAGTGTGGACATTTTTTCATTTTGTATTAACTGAAGTTGAGATTGTTGCAATTGGTCTAATGCAATGGTTAATTCTGTAGTTTTTTCTGCTAATTGCTTGTTTAAATTTCTGAGATTGAGATGCACATTAACTCGTGCTAATATTTCTTCTTTTTGCAAAGGCTTTGTAATGTAATCTACAGCACCTAAGTTAAATCCTTTGATTTTATCTTCTGTTTGAGATAAAGCCGTCATAAAAATTACGGGAATATCTCTTGTTACTTCTACTGATTTCAATTGACGACATATTTCAAAGCCATCCATATTTGGTAAAATGATGTCTAATAAAATTAGACTAGGCGAAATCATTTCTACCTTTTCTAAGGCAGCTTCGCCACTATTAACAACAATAACTTTGAAACCAGACTGTTGTAACATACCCAACAGAACTGTTGAGTTTGTTGGGCTATCATCAACTATCAAAATAGGGTTGTCTGTAGGTGAAATCATATCTTTTTTATCAGCTTGTAACCCAGGTTAAAAACTATATCGTTACTAGAAAATTAAAACCTATTTATTAAGTAAAATAATATTTAAAAATGCTCAAGCTTGAGCATTTTTAAATATTGCCAACATTCCAAAAAAAATTGATAAATTTTATCTTAATAACAGTTTAATGTGCCCATTTTTCAAGAGTTTAAAACTGGTATAATTAAACTTATAATACACAAACTAACTGCTTCTGCATTAGACTAGTGAAATCAAGTAATTTACCTACTTTTAGTTGGTTAATCACTAATGTTTTCTGGAGATGCATTGATATTTATCCCCAAATGAGTGAGCCATAGCTCAGGCTCTATATTAAATATTAGCGACTTTAAATCAATGACTACATCGAGGACAATACATAGAAATATTTTGTTTTTAAATTTACATTTTAAGTACTAATTGCTATAGTAGAAATACTTAATTATTACTATTGCAGTGAATTTTCTGGGACTGCGATCGCCTCAACGGGTTGATCAATTAGTTGCAGTAAATGCTGTTTTAAAGTCTCTAAACCCAAGCGCTCAGTAGCCGATATAAACACAGCTTGGGGATAATCTTGTTGAACTCTAGTGAAGGTTTCGCTATCTACTTGGTCAACTTTGTTAAAAGCAATCAAACTTTTCTCTGGAATGTCAGGCATTTCTTGGAGTATTTTCTGTACACTTGCGATTTGGTTTTCCCAAGCTGGATGAGATAAATCCACCACATGAACCAATGCATCTGCCTCTACTACTTCCTCCAATGTGGCGCGAAACGCATCCATCAGTGGTGGTGGAAGTTCGTGAATAAACCCTACAGTATCTGTGAGTAAAATCGACCTGCGTTGTTGTGTTTCTGGTTCTGTAATTACCAGCTTGCGGGTTGTTGGGTCGAGGGTAGCAAATAGTTGGTCTGCGGTGTAAATCTCAGCATTGGTTAATACATTTAGTAAAGTCGATTTACCAGCATTTGTATAACCAACTAATGCCAAAACCGGAATGTCTTGCTGTTGTCGTTGTTGTCGAATGCGGGCGCGATGTGCCTGTCCAGGGTAATGAATCTATCTGCTGGTTGCTGTTCAGTATAAAGCTGCTGTAATTGTTTAAGAGAGCTAGTCTTTATGCCTTGAATATTGCCATAAACTTTTTGCATAAAACTAAAATTTGCAGCGGTTTAAAAATTATTTCCTGTATAATTACTTGTTTTGATTGAAACTTAATCTACCAAGCGAAACAAGTCAAGAAACTCCCTATCTATGCCAAAAGCTTTCTTTTGGCATAGATAGGGAGTAGGGGGAAAACCTACTTATGTCGCTGTTGATGCCATTGCCAAGCGTGGGTAATAATTTCATTCAAGTTTGGATATTGAGGATGCCAACCCAATGTTTTCCGTACTTTATCACTACTGCCAACTAAAATTGGTGGGTCGCCTGGTCGGCGATCGCGCTCTATAATTTTGATTTCTTTTTCTGTTACTTGCTCGGCAGTTACTATTACTTCTCTAACTGAAAAACCATTACCATTCCCCAAGTTAAATACTTCACTTTTTCCACCATCTAACAAATATTGCAAGCCCAAAATATGAGCTTGTGCCAAGTCATTGACATGAATATAGTCGCGGATACAAGTGCCATCTGGAGTTGGGTAATCTGTGCCGAAAATAAAAATCGATTCGCTCTTACCTAAAGCAGTTAGTAACACTAGGGGGATAAGGTGAGTTTCGGGGATGTGGTCTTCACCTAGCAAACCATTTGGGTCAGCCCCGGCAGCGTTAAAATAGCGGAAGCTTACAGATTTGAGATTGTAGGCGGTATCAAAATCTGACAAAATTCTTTCTACCATCCATTTGCTACTTGCATAAGGACTAATAGGGTTTTGGGGATGGTCTTCGGTAAGAGGAATAAACTGAGGTACACCATAAAGAGCGCAAGTAGAAGAAAAAATAAATTTATTAATCGATGCATCTACCATTGCTTCTAAAAGCGTCAAAGTGCCTACAACATTATTCCGGTAATATTTGGCTGGGTGAGTAACAGATTCACCTACAGCAATGTAAGCTGCAAAGTGCATGACTGCCGCTATATTATGTGTAGAAAAGATGTTGTCGAGAAGAGAGCGATCGCTCATATCTCCAACAATTAGCTTTACCTGCAAAACCTGTTCTACAATTTCTCGATGCCCATTCGACAAATTATCTAAAACAATAACTTCATAACCTGCATTTTTCAGAGCTAATACTGCATGAGAGCCAATATATCCTGCTCCCCCTGTGACTAAAATAGTTGACATAATTACTGATGAATGATGACTGATGATTGATGACTTAACCTATTTCATCGAAGTAACGGGAAATAGCACTGTCGAGGCAAGGCATTAATTCACCGCGATCGCTACCAAGTACGCTATAAGTCGGACGCTTAGCTACTAAACCAATTTCTTGCATGGGCAGAGTAATCAAATTGCTGACACTTACACCGGCTTGTTTTGCAGCTACCCTTGCTAAGTCAGCCCAGGTGATACCTTCGGAGGCACTTTTGTTAGCCAAATGCCACAAACCGCTTTCACCATCAATTAATAAATCGAGGCTAGTATGAACAAGATCCGGTACATAAGTAGGTGAAACAGCTGCATCAACAGCCGCAACAAAAGTTTTGCCAGCACTCAGTTCACGTAAGGCAATCGTCACAAAGTTGTACTCATCCCACGGCCCGAAGAATGCACTGGTGCGAATCACTAGCGATGCGGGATAAGCCTGCAATACCAGCTTTTCTGCCAAAACTTTACTGCAACCATATACATTCAGAGGAGCAGCGTGATCAGTTTCTACATAAGGGTTAGTTACACCACCATTGAATACTAAATCTGAGGAAAATGTTAACAGGGCTGCGTGATGTTGAGCGCAAGCAGCAGCTAAGATTGCTGCTCCTTCTGTGTTGATTTTTAAGCAAATATGGGGTTCTCGCTCTGCATCGTCTACTCGCACATATCCAGCAGCGTTCACAACTGCCCAAGGTTGTAATTCGGCAAGCACTGCATTCACAGAAGCAGGATTGGTGATATCCATTTCTTGACGCGTCAGCAAACGATATGTAATGCCTCGCACTTCACACAACCGAGCAAAAGCTTGTCCGAGGGTTCCTCTGGCTCCAACTATGACTAAAGGGCGAGAGGAAGTGGGGAGTAGGGAGTAGGGAGTAGGGGTAATTTTTTCCTCACTCCCTGCATTAAGACAGCTAATGGCTGGGTATAACAAACGCTCGCTTCGATGCCACCATCCTGGTGTATCTAGTAATGGATGATTGGGTTGATTACCAGTAGCTAAATCACGAACTAGTTTGGCGATCGCTGTTGGTCTGGGATGTGGCGATCGCAAATCAAATACGCCTGATTCATAATAGCCAACCGAGCGAGTTACTAAGCTATTCCAATCGTAGCTACCTAAAAGTGCCCAAGCAGTAATGGCACGAATATCTACACCTTCATCTTGTAATTTCTGTGCAGCATTCCACACCTCATAAAGCCAGCGCAATTGTTCTTCACGGGTGCAGCTAAGGTGAACTTCTGTGACAGCAATGGGCAGTTTGTAGCGTTCCCATACGTCTAGTAGTAATGTGTATGGGCCTGCCACACTCTGGGCACAAACTCTCACCGCCTCAACATCTGCATATTTGTCCCGTCCATTACCACCATGTGTCCAAGTGGGATAGTTTTCTAGATGCTCATCCAAAAAGCGATCGCTTGTCAGGTAATGGTTAATGCCGATGATATCAGGAGGACAGGTATATTGCCCAGCTTCTTCCAGTTCCGCCTCGCTGATCCCGCAGTAGCGTAAGTAATCCCACATGGGATGAGTTGGAGTAATATAACCACACAATAAATCAAAGCTCAGCCAACGGCGTTCGTTTTCAAATGCTGCTTGATATTCTAGCTTGGGTGTAGTGTAAGTCTTACCCAAATCCTCCGTTTGCACAAGTTGGGCATTGGGGTTAATTTCTCGGATTGCCTTCATTGAAAGAGCGATCGCTCGGCATTCTACCAACAAAGCACGGGCAAAAGTTAAATCGTCTCCACCGTGGGGATACCAGTGACCGTACATGCCACTAAATCGTGCTGTTGTCAGTGGTTCATTTACAGGTGTGTAATGTGTTACCCAAGGATATCGCTCGGCAACCGCACGGGCAAACTCAGCTAATTTCCTGGGAAATTCTGGATCTACCAAGCTAGTGTGACGCGGGCCGCTACCGTGATGCACTAATCCCACAATCGGACAGATACCAAGTTCCCGTAACCTCCCCAACCGCACATCCGCCCAAGACCAGTCAGCATTCTCTAACCCATTGGGGGCGATTTTCTCCCACAGCACTGGGTAACGGATTTTCTTTATACCCAGTTGAGCAAACAATTCTAGGTCATCCAAACGTCTTGCATGACCGTTGCGTTCTAACTGGTCAAAGTATTCCTCACCCACACGATTGACTGTACACTCCAAACCAGCCCAAACTTCCACAGGATATTTTGAATTCAAGACAAAAGCCATAATTTATACCAATTCGTAATTAATTGGGAATTGGAAATGGGGCATAGGGGAGTTTACTATTACCCATTACCCATTACCCATTACCCATTACCCATTACCCATTACCCATTACCAACCCCCACAGGTATCATAAGTGTTTAAACGGACATGATATTATGCTTAAGCCTTAACTGCAATTTGCTTGTAAACAGTCAAAGCCTGAGCTACACATTGATCCATGTTGTAATACTTGTAAGTTGCTAGCCGTCCCACAAAATATATTCCTGGTGTGGTATCTGCTAAGGCTTTGTATTGCTTATAAATCTCCTGATTTTCAGGACGTGGTACGGGATAATAAGGGTCGCCCTCTGGTTTAGGAAATTCGTAAACGATGCTAGTTTTCGAGTGTTCCTGTCCAGTTAAGTATTTAAACTCAGTGACGCGGGTATAAAGGTGTTCATTGGGGTAGTTGATGACTGGCGCTTTTTGAAATACTTGAGTGTTGTGTGTTTCGTGCTTAAAATCTAGTGAGCGATAAGGTAACTTGCCATAACGATAATCAAAAAACTCGTCAACTGGCCCGGTGTAAACCATCTCCCGACAAGGTATTGCTTTTTCAATTTCACGATAATCGGTGTTAAGCATCACCTTGATGTTGGGGTGATTTAACATATTCTCAAACATCCGGGTGAAGCCGTGGAGTGGCATTGCTTGGTAAGTATCAATAAAATAGCGATCGTCACGATTGGTGCGGGTAGGAATTCTTGCTATTACTGATTTATCAAGTTCTGATGGATCTAATCCCCATTGCTTCTTGGTATAACCCCGGAAAAACTTTTCATACAAGACTCGACCAACTTTACTGACTACCACATCCTCTGAGGTGTAGATATATTCTTTCGGTTCAGCAAGTGATTTAAAAAACTCTTCTGCCTCAAATGAATTGAGCTTCATCCCATAGAGTTTGTTAATGGTGTCCAGGTTGATAGGGATGGGAACCAGCTGTCCATCTACACTGGCTAAAACACGATGTTCGTAAGCACGCCATTGGGTGAACCGCGAAAGGTATTCAAAAACTTCGCGGGAGTTGGTGTGAAAGATATGCGGCCCGTATTTATGGATGAGAATACCATCTTCGTTGTAATGATCGTAGGCATTACCACCGATATGGTTGCGTTTATCTACAACTAAAACTTTTTTACCAGACTGAGTTGCTAAACGTTCAGCTATGACACTACCAGAAAATCCCGCACCGACAATTAAGTAATCGAAGACAAAATCTCTGCTAATAATGTTGGGTGCTTGTTTACCTGCAATTGCACCATTAGAACGAATCTTATCTTCAATGCTTGGGGTAGCGATCGCTGAGTCTATGAGTTTGATCATTGATGCTAAAGTCCGATCCCAAGAAATCTTCTCCAAAAAGGTATCAACCCGACTCAGCCACCCTGAGGCGGAATTATCTTCCTCCATTCCTTGTTGTGCTGCGGCGACGAACTCAGGAACTGTGTCTGCAATTCGCACTAATTTCGACTCTCCGTAAGGACGGACTACATCTCGAATCGAAGTAGAAACTACGGGTTTAGCTGCGGCTAAATACTCTGGAGTTTTAGTAGGACTAATAAAGCGGGTTGCTTCATTGCGTGCAAATGGTAGCATCGCTAAGTCCCATCCTCCTAAGTATGCAGGTAGCTGTTTATAGTCTTTACCACCAAGATAATGAATATTTTCATCCTGGGGCAAAATTGCCGGATCAATTTTCACAACTGGCCCAATAATCACCAAATGCCAGTCGGGACGCGTTTGGGCAATTCCGCGCAATAATTCGATATCCATCCTTTCATCAATTACACCAAAGAATCCGAGACGAGGATGGGGAATATTAGCTTGATCTGCTGGTTCTTGTACTTCTATATTTCTCGCTTGGGCAAAGTGTGCTACATCTACACTGCTGGGAAAGGCATAAACATTTGGGTGCTGATTGACTTTACTTTCGTAAAGGCTTTGCCCTCCTGTGAATACTAAGTCTGCACGACGAAATAATTCAGCTTCATATTGTTTTAACTTGGGTGATGCTCCTTGGAAGGCAGATAATTCATCCATACAATCGTAAACGATCGCTTTGGGTTGCAAGTGGCTGGTAAAAGCGATCGCCATTGGTGTGTAATACCAACAAATATAGTTACTGATGTTTCGTTCTGTTAACAATCCATCGAGCAACACCTGTAAATCTGTGTTTATTCCTTCTTCACTTAAACCTTCTGGTAGATGTGGTACAACAACCACTACCCCACTATCATCTTGGCTGATATCTAACCGCCCTAACGGTTCTTTGCTAAAAATTGGCTCTTCGATCAAATATACTCGCCTTCCTTGAGCAAAACGACTCAGAAGTTGTTGTGGTCTTTGATAAACAAAATTCCACCGCAAATGAGATAGGCAAACTATATCAGGTGTATCTGTCAAAAAATTGACTTTTTGATATGTTTTCTTTGAGGAATAAAAATCTGGCGATGAGCCAATTGCAGCTTGCAGATCAGCTTTTTGCGATAGCTTTGTTTCACTCACTTTCGGTGATGTCAACTTGTTTAATTTGTTACCGTTGATATCAGATTTGCTTTGTGTCATATTTCAACTAACTAGATATTTTTTCTGGTGGATTACACTAAAAATTTGCCAACTCCTGTGACAAATTAAAAGTCAAATATTGAACGATGGATATACTAATGCCTCGACTACATTACTTAAGTAAGCTGGCAATCATTTTGCACCTTTTTGTAACATACAATAGGACACTTTTCTTTCTGAACTTACTTGGCTTAGCAGACAAGAAGCAACAGCAAATAAGACTCTTCGAGTTGTGCTGAATTTTTTCAAAAATCAAATAAGAGTTCTTACATACCCTAATTACTAATAATACTTGGTATTTTTTATATTTGTATCCGCTAAAGAATGAGATTGCTCTACACCTAAAGAATTATTTTTATATTTAAATTTTTACGGCTATATCGTTTTCATCTAAAAATTTTTCAGCCAGAATAAATAAATATCAGGCAGCGATCGCCCGACTGTCACAATTTTCTAGTAGAGATTTTGACCAGGCATACAAAGAAGAAGCTGGTATTAACTTACATATGGAATATTTAGTTGTGCAACGTCGGCAGTCACAACTAGGTCAAGACCGCGATCTACGAACGTTTGCTACTAGAAATATACCCATTGCCAACAGACATTTGCAAATGGCACTACGGCTATTAACACAACCGACTCCGCGATAAAAAACGGTGATTTATGTGCAGAGTTGAAATCAGAGCGGTTAGAGAAACCTTTTATCCTGGTAAAAATCGACTTTACTTAGTGCGCGTAGACTACAGCGATGGTGATTACTTCGCGGGGGCAGTACACGCATTCTTAATGGGTACTGAAATTACAGTCAACGCAATGCGAAGCGCCTGAAACGACCAAATACCATAATGCATATTATGGTTCATTTGTACAGTGCGTAAGTCCTAAACTCTTACTCTTGCACAGCATAGAATTGCAAAAGTTAGATGTGAGATTGCTGTGGGTGGGGCTTTTGCGATTGGGTTTGGTTCACTCGTCATCGGAGGAGCGATCGCATTTATACGCATTCTGCTTTACTGATTTGCGAATCTTAAACTTCAAGCTGTTAATCAATGTATGATAAAACATGAGTTGCACGCTATATAGCAGTGCCTATGGCTTTCGGTGTTTGGTTCCAACCAAACACCAAAAAACGTACTAGCAAGCGTAGTAGTCTGTTTTATTAACTTGATGAGCAAATAGAAAAATCAATTATTTAGATAAAGATTACTTGTTTTATTATTGCATCCAATCAAAAGATTTGATTGAATAAAAACATTAGATGAATAAATTACAAATGATTAGCATTTACCAAAAACTCGCGGTTGCAGCTGCCATAACTGCATTTAGCTTAACACTAATTAAAGCAAACTCGGCACAAGCTATCCAAATTATCCCATCTGGCTATCAAGTTGAGGAGATTTCAACTGGCTCATTTGAGCTTGTACAAGCAAGTGGTTTAGCTCTTGATACCAACAACAACATTTATGTAGCTAGGAATTTCTTTAATGGAAGTAGCGACTTACTTAAAATAACCCCATCAGGAAATGTGTCATCTATTGCTAGTTTTAATACGTTTATAGGAGGACTGGCTATCAATAAAAGTCAGCAAGTCTTTGGTGCTTTATTTGATGGTAGTGTTTTTCAACTCCAAGATGAGAATGTCAGCTATTTTGCTACAGGCTTACCTTCAACCTTAGAGAAACTAGCTTTTGACCAAAATAATAACCTTTTTGTGGCTAGCTTTAGTGCGGGAACTGTCTCTAAGATAACTCCAGAGGGTTCTGTAACAACATTTGTTAGTGGTTTGTCAGGGCCATTCGGTGTTGCATTCAAAGGTGAATCACTATTTATTGGCGATAATCTCAACGGTGGAGTCCAACCTGGAATAATTAGGGAAGTAACACCACTTGGCAGTGTGACTACCTTTTTGAGTCCTATTCCAGGTCGAATAGTAGATTTAGAATATGAACTAACTTCCGATAGTTTTTTTGTTGCTAATCAGGGGGTTTTTGTCAACGGAGTACAATTGCCAGGAACAATAGACTTAATAAACAATGGTCAAATAACTACTTTTGCCACAGGATTTCTTGGCGGAAGTGATGTATTTCCGCGTGAATTAGAATTTGATTCTAAGGGAAACTTATACGTTACAGATGCCCAGAAACTTTACAAAATTAGTAAAAGTAAATTAACTACAATTCCCGAACCTACTTCTGTTTTTGCTGTGCTAATATTTGGCTTTCTTGGCGCTGGTTCAGTGCTGAAGAAAAAAATGTAATTGCTATGTAGCACACATCCACTGGACATTTATCAAAGGGTTTTAAGAGCTATGAAGCTTATACAGCAAGCACTGTAGCTTTCTTGTCACCCCCTGAAGTTTAATGATTTAAAGAAGGTTCATACTCCATCACCTGTAGCTTTTTGTGCTTGCTCAATGCAAGCTTTTAACTTTTCTGCTAAGTCCTGAACGTGGGGCTGATTCATCATCGTCACATGATTACCTGGGACAAAATGGACATCAACTGGTTTGGCAGAAACTTGGCTCCAGCCCCAGTCCAAATTCTGTGAAATCTCAGAAGTTACTTCACTATTAGATTCATCAACAATGACGACAATCTCATTAGCGCGTAAGAGAGTAATTTGGCTTGGATAAACCTCTTGTGGCATATAATTCACTACAGAGTTAGCTTTGAGCAGTTGCACCATATTATTAAGGAGCGTAGTATTCAATATTGCCATCGGCTAAATAGCGTGTTAAATCCCCAGTTTTATACAGGCGCAAATCAGGGTCAGTGCTAAAGGGATTTTGTATAAATCTCTGTTGTGTTAACTCAGGTCGGTTGAGGTAGCCCCGTCCTCAACCAGGTAGACAAAGAATTTTCAAGAAATTATCATATAATTATTCGTCTACTGAGCGATAGCCATGTCTCTTGACCTTCGCAACATTCATCCCCTATCTGACTTTCAACGGAGCGCCAAAACGTTTTTAACCACCCTGAAAGACACTCAGGCACCCATAGTACTGACCGTGAACGGCAAAGCCGCCGTCGTTGTCCAAGACGCTGAAAGCTACCAACGCCTGCTAGAGCGCATAGAACTCCTAGAATCTTTAGCTGGAATTCGCAAAAGTCTAGATGAATTTGAGCAGGGGCTGGGAATTCCCTTAGACGAAGCCTTTCAGCAATTGCGTCAAAAGCATGACATACCGGATTGAAATCTCACCCACCGCCAAGGCAGATGTCGAGAGCATTTTTTTGTGGATGAAGGACTACTCAGTCAAGCAAGCCTATCGGTGGGTCAGAGGCTGCTACGAAATCATGCTAACGCTGGAGAACTTTCCGAATCGTTGCCCCCTCGCCATTGAAAGCCAATACTTGAATCGACCGGTGCGGCAATTGTTTTATAAAAAACAATATCGAATTCTATTTACAGTGTGTCCGGGCAACGACCAAGATAGCCAGGATATCGTGCAAATCCATCGAGTTCTTCGTGCTGCCCAAGAGCGATTGCAAGATTTGTCGCAATTGCTTGGTGATGAGGATGATTAAGATGATATCTCCGACCTTGTAGTGCGATGGCGTAACCGCCTGCCGTAGGCAATCACACTCTTGTAGGTTGCGTTAACTGAAAGTACGGCACCAAGCACACATTCATCAAAGAGTGATTGCCCACCCACAAAAAGCCAAAAACCGCAGATGATATCTTGCACCAGTTATTTAATGCCAATTTTTGTAGGGTGGGCAATGCTTTTATTGCAGTGAAACCCTGATTTTAACATTATATCAAGTTCGGCTAATTACTTACGATATAGTCGGTTTGCTTGGTAATAGGTAATAGGTAATGGGTAATGGGTAATAGGTAATACTCAAAACCAATTACCAATTACCAATTCCCAATTACCGACCTCCACAGATATCATAAGTGTTTAAACGGACATGATATTACAGGCATTGCCCACCTTACGGTTAATTGAGAATGGTGCAAGATATCAGGCACGATCGCCATCTTATAGCGACTGTCTTAAAAGTCAAGCGATTACCTACAAATATGACGATAAACTCAAACTAAATCCAGGCAATAGATTTTCACCAGATAATTCTGTCGGCAGATTTCGCACTTCTATATCAACCCCAGGACGATAAATTTCTACTTGCTGCTGCTGGGGATTAATCAACCATCCCAATTTTACTCCTGCATCTATATATTCCCGCATTTTCTCGCGCAGCACTTCCAAATCATCTGTAGCTGACCTTAATTCAACAACAAAATCCGGTGCGATGGGGGGAAACTTGCGTCTTTGTTCTGGGGTGAGTGCTTCCCAACGTTGCTTTTGAATCCAAGCAGCATCCGGAGAACGATTTGCACCATTGGGTAACTTAAATACAGTAGAGGAACTGAAGGTATAACCAAGACCAGTTTGCCGATTCCAAACACCCACATCGATAATTAAATCAGCTTCTCGATTACCGCTTTCCCCTCCAACGGGTGGCATAATAATCAACTCTCCCCTGGATGTGCGTTCAAACTGTAACTCGGGGTTATTTTGACATAACTCATAGAACTGTTCGTCAGTCAAATGAACGGTGTCTAAATTTAATGTCAAAGTAGCCATAACCCAACACCTAGCGGGGATATCAATACAATATGATATCATCTTTAATCCCACAGCGGGCACAAATTCAACGTAAAACGGTATCAGGTCGGCATCAAGTCATCGAGTCGCAGTTGTAAATTTGGGAATAAGTAAGAAGAAATAGGATCACCCAAGCGATATTGTTGCTGCTGGTACACTCCATTAACTAGCTGGCAGATTGTAAAACAGGACTTACGCAACTGGCACACATATTTTTGGCGACGTGTGTCAATAGGAGCCAGCGCGTTGCGGTGAGGCAGTCCGGTCTTGGGGTCTCCCCAAGTCGAGGAACTGCCGAACCCGAAGGGAGGTTCCCTCCGTTGTAGCGACTGGCGTTCAAGAGTCAATGGTCAAAAATCAAGCTTTTTTGGACTATTGATTTTTGACCCCTTGGGGGATCGCCAGTCGCTCATGGGGAGCCACTGCGTTGCGGGGGTTCCCCCCGTTGTAGCAAGTGGCGTGGAAACCCCCTCTTGGCCGCGCTGGCTCACTAGTGACAACCCACAAAGAAAAAAATATGACAATGCGCGTAAGTCCTATAAAAGTAGGTTGTTTAGGATTACCGATAAATTGCATACCACCATTACCCCGAAAGTCCACAATCCAATATTCTGGGATATTCAAAATAGCATATTCTTCCACAATTCTTGCATAATCATCTTGCCAATTGGTACTAACCACTTCAGCAACTACCTTAATGGTACTACCGTTACAAATCACTGGTTCTTTTTGCCAAAGTGGTTCTTTACTAAGTTCTGCTTTATCTAAAACAACTACGTCAGGGCGTAGCGCTGTGGTTGTGTACGCAGTTTATTAAACTGGCACTTTAGTATTAATTTTCCATAAAACGGACGCAAGAACCCGGTAGGGCGAAGTGTGAGTGTTAGGTGATCTTTGCACCTTGCCAAATATGCGATGGTGAGCGACCACTTGCCGTCAAAAAACTAGCAAAATAGAATTGCTGTTTGGTTGATTGCCAGATTCGCTCAACTTAAATATGCTCCTGGTTGTGCGTTTTCGACTACAAATGAAGCTAAGGTTGTGACAGAGGCATTCAAGTCAACAATGCTTGAGACAACGCGGTAGTCACTTTGCCAACGTTCTGGGGTCAGGTTGCACCGCACATATCCCCGGAAAGCACCATCAAAGAATTTAGTATGGGGATTATTGCCCAAGGAAGCTTGAACAAAAGTGATATATTCGGTAGGGAAGTCAGAGGAAATTGAGGTACCGACAAACTCAGTGCCTACCGTCGCTGAATTTGGGTTATTAAAATCAAGCTTCAGGTCGTGTACCCAACTAGAGTGGATATCTCCGCTAATCACCACTGGATTAGAGGGTTGGCGCTGGTTGAGAAAATTCAGGAACCGATTACGTGCAGCCACATAGCCGTCCCACTGATCCATATTAAAGATACCTAAATCTGCACTACTGTTAAAATTGTACTGGCCCAGCATTGTCTGTTGAGCAATCACATTCCACCGCGATCGCGATCGCGCTAACCCATCAAATAACCAACGCTCTTGCTCATTACCTGTCATCGTAGCATTTGCATCAAATGCTTGAGTGCAGCGGCGCTTGAGTCCGTCATCACAGGGTTGGTCAGTGCGGTACTGCCTAGTATCTAATACATGCAACTGTGCCAAATCGCCGAAAGAGAACCGCCGATATATCTGGAGATTATTTCCATAAGGCGGCGAAACCAGACGCAGCGGCATATGTTCGTAGTATGCTTGGTAGGCATTGGCTCGTCGAGTGACAAATTCTTGTTGGCTTTGGTTGTCTTCGGGTATCAAGTTGGCATAGTTATTTTCAACTTCATGATCGTCCCAAGTGACTATCCAAGGAAAGGCAGCATGAACAGATTGCAGATTTGAGTCAGTCTTGTACAGGGCATGGCGGTTGCGATAATCAGCAAGGGTGATAATTTCCGGACTATTATGCTGGCGTGGCCCACCAGATTCTGGGCCGTATTCGTAAATGTAGTCACCCAGATGAACCACAAAATCAAGGTTTTCCTCAGCCAAATGTCGATAAGCCGTGTAGTAACCGTTTTGCCAGTCTTGACAGGAGACAAAAGCAAAATTCAGTTGTGAAATAGAGCCATAAAATGCTGGTGCTGTGCGAGTTCGTCCAATGGGGCTAAGTTCATTACCCACTTGAAATTGATACCAGTACCAACGGTCAGGGTCTAGTCCACGGACATCAACGTGTACTGAGTGTGCTAACTCTGGTGTCGCTAGTGTTGTTCCTCGACGTACAACCTGTCTCATTTTTTCATCAGTAGCAACTCGCCACCGCACTGGGACATTTACCAGTGGCATTCCACCGCCATTGAGTGGGTCAGGAGCTAGCCGCGTCCAGATCACAACACCATCCGGCAAAGGATCACCAGAAGCAACACCAAGACTAAACGGATAGCCAGAAAACCTGGAGTTAGCTAATACTAGATGCGATTGGCTAGTTATTGTTAACCCTGCTAAAAATCCTGCACCAAACAAGAAACTCCGCCGTCTGCACCGATTTGCTAGCAGGCGGTCATAATCCATAACTTCCATAATTTACCTCTACTGAGATGTTAATATACTTGGCAAACTTCAGGAAAGTCAGTTGTAAAAAGCACAAACACTGGCTTGATTTGACTTAATCTCCTACTTTCTGCTTAACCAAACACAATAAATCTACCAAGCCAGGAACAAGCTGAAATTAAGATTGTGTTAAGCAGCACATTTTTTTCAGGAAACCGCAGGACTTACGCAGATTTTGCGGGTGTTGGGGGTGTTGAAATCGTGACTTTGAGGCTGTACAGTTAACAGCATCTTATAAAGTTTTTATGAACTTGATTCTTGCTTGTGCAGTGATATCTTCAGCTTCAATTATAAGAATTAATTATGTATTTCTTAGCACTATTGTTTACCACACAATTGGTTGTAGCACAAGCAATAATTGCCTTTTTCGCAAGTAAAACATGCGTTTTTGTCAAGAGACTAACGAAATTTAAGAAGGTATCGCTTTTTCAATCAGTGGACAAAATACATCTGAGCGAAGGTTAAATTGCTATTTATGTTCATTCTGCGTATGTATAAGTCTTTACATTGAGTTACAAGTTTAAGATTTGGTAAAGATGTTTAAGTAACATAGGGATAGTGGTAAATAAATAAATATGCTGAATAAATTCAAGAGAAACTAATAAAATCAACATAAAACAGCTATTTTGAAGAAATTTTAGTCAAATACTACTGATTGAATTCATAAATAGCTTTTGATAAATCAATGAAACAGTTGTGTCAATTTTTCAGCTTGACTGCAAGCGATCGCCTGCTCTAAGGCTGTACTTATACTTGCAGTCATCAGGGTAGGACTGATAGTTGCTACCGTTTGATCAACATAGGTATTCAGGGGGAAATTGTGATTTGTCGAGGAGTGAATAGCATATGGTGACAGGTGATTCAAGAGTAGTAGTAGCAAAAGAACAGATATCTTCTGATTTAGATGGAGAGGCGGTTATCCTCAATCTCAAATCTGGGGTTTATTACGGTTTGAATGCTGTGGGTGCTAGCATCTGGAATCTAATCCAGCAGCCAAAGACTATCAGCGAAATTCAGGATGCTCTTTTGGCACAATATGAAGTTGAGCCTGAACAGTGCGATCGCGATTTGTTCGCAATGCTCCAGGAAATGGAAGCTGAAGGGCTAATCGAGGTCAGCGATGAAACGGTTGCGTAAGTTCTTGAATTTTACAGCGAGCGATCGCTATCTTTTATTGAGTGCGGCATTCATATTAGGAGCAGTCAGATTAGGACTATGGTTGCTATCATTTCAGACCTTGCAGCAGGTTTTAGCAAGATTAACTCAGGCAACTTCTAAACCGCAGACACTAGACGAATCATCTATAGACAAAATAGTCTGGGCTGTTAACGTTGCTAGTTACTATATGCCTGGTCATGTAAAGTGCCTAGCTCGTGCCTTAACTACACAGACACTCTTAAATCAGTACGGTTACTCGCCAGAACTGCGAATTGGTGTTGCTAAGGGGGACAAAGGAAAGTTTGAGGCTCATGCTTGGGTTGAACATCAAGAAAAGGTCGTAATTGGGAACCTAACAGACCTTGCACGATTTACCCCAATGCCGTCTTTTGAATGTTGCACAGGTAGAGATGATGATTTGGTAGTTAGTCATGCAGCTAAGTAAATTTCTAAGTCTTGGATTGAGGAGTTGCATTGAATGGAAAAGCACCCTACTTTCGTATTTAGCTTTGGTGTCGTTATGGATACTAGCTAATGTTGCAAGTGAACTACTAGAAGACTTCTCTTTTTTCTTGGAAACAGCGTTTGGGGTCACTCAATGGCTAGTCTTGCGACGCTACATTCGACATTTAGGTTGGTGGATATTACTTAGCGCCTATGGATGGGTTATAGCTTTCGTTCTGATTAACGTAGTTGGAGCAAGAAGCTGGATTTTTAGTTTGATTCCACCAGGAGGAGAGTTAGCAATAGGAGATGAGTTGATCAATACTCAGATTCTTTGGACAAGAGTTTTAGTCAGACTACTAGAATGGGTTGTCATTGCCATTCTCCAATGGTTACTACTGCGACGTTATATCCCACATGCAAGCTGGTGGATATTTGCTAGTGCTTTGGGAGGAGCAGTCAAAGGAGGGGTAGAACCAGTAGTTAGGTTGCTGACGGCTATAGATGAGCTTGGAACTATTGCGGGTGCAGTTGCATACGGACTAGTCACTGGGGTTGTGCTGGTATTGCTATTGAAGCACCAGATTCAGCATCGACAACATCGAGAACGTATGGATTTGTACTACTAGCTTTCATTTTGTAGGAGCCACCGTGTACACACAGCTTGGATTTACCCCCCTTAATCCCCCCTTGTGAAGGGGGGAAACAAGAGATCCAGTCCCCTCCCCTTGATAAGGGGAGGGTTAGGGTGGGGTAAAACCTACGCTTAAACCGAGATGAGTAAACTGTTTCAGAGAGGTAGGTTGTGAGCGGCATTGTAGGCATTTACAATCTTGATGGTCTTCCGGTAGAACGTGAACATCTCGGACGCATGGTAAATATTTTGGCTCACCGGGGGCCAGATGGAGCAGATATTTGGTGTGAAGGTTCCGTTGGTTTGGGACATCGAATGCTCTGGACAACACCTGAATCTTTGCTAGAAAAACTACCTCTGGTTAACCGGACTGGTAATCTAGTGATGACAGCAGATGCTCGGATTGATAACCGAGATGAACTCATTTGTGCATTAAGCCTTAATCACCGTCCAGCAGAAAAAATTACCGATAGTGAGTTAATTTTGGCTGCTTATGAAAAGTGGGGTAAGCAATGTCCAGAAAGACTTATAGGTGACTTTACCTTTGCTATTTGGGATCAGCAAAAACAGGTACTCTTTTGTGCTAGAGACCACATGGGGGTGAAGCCTTTTTATTATTACCATCAACCTGGTAAATTCTTTGCTTTTGCTTCCGAAATTAAAGGTCTTTTGTGTTTAGAAGCAGTACCCCGCAAGATTAATGAAGCCAAAGTTGGTATATATCTGTGTCAGTTAAGTGGGTTCGCCGAATTGAAGCCAGAGACTTTTTATCAACATATTCTCCGACTTCCTCCGGCTCACTGGATGGAATTAAGTGAGAAGGGGATGGAATGCAAATCTTATTGGGATTTGGATGCAGAAGCGAAGAAAATTCAACAGGTGTTGAAGTCTGATAGTGATTATGTAGAAGCTTTTCGGGAACGGTTTACAGAAGCTATAGCTTGTCGTTTACGCAGTGCTTACCCAATTGTATCTACCCTGAGTGGTGGTTTGGATTCTTCATCTGTCAGCTGTGTGGCGCGGAATCTTTTAAAACAACAAAACCCTGAAGCTGAATTATTAACGGTTTACGCTGACTGTGGTGTACCTTCGACTGATGAAAAAGCTTATGTCAATACAGTGTTGGCACAGGGTGGCTTTAAACATCATATCGGTCAAGTGAGTAATCCAATTGGCTCTGCTCAAACAGTAACTCCTTGGTTAGATCAACCTGTACAAATGCCAACTCCAGCAATGCTGTTGACGATTGTCCAATCAGTTCATCAACAAGGTGCAAGAGTGATGTTGACTGGTCATGATGGAGATACGATAGTTTCTCACGGTCAAGATTATCCCAATGAGTTAATTGAATCAGGAGAATGGCAGCATTTAAAAAAGATTGTGGAAGCTGGTTTTGGTTATACAAAAGATGCAGATGATGCTGCTGATTTAGAAAAGAAGATTAAATTGGAATTATATAAATATCTTTTGCCTTATTTAAAAGAACTAATCAAGAATTTTAAAATAAAAAAATATATCAAAACTTGTTACAGAGCATTTCGTAATTGGTCTTTTTCTCCTCGAAATATGGTAGGTTTATTAGGTAGGAGTATTTACCAAAACCTACGTCGGTTGAAATGGAAAGAGCAGAATTCATTTATTCATGCTGATTTTGCTTTTCAGATAAATTTAGGTAAGTTATTGCAAGCAGAAATTGACTATCAATTTGCTTACTTACCATCTGAGTATTTGAATCATTATCGCGGAATAACATCAGGGAATTTGCTAGAAGGTACTGAGCAGATTGACGCGATTAGTTCAGCTTTGGCGATAGAACCTCGTCATCCTTTTTTGGATAAAAGACTAGTTGAATTGTGTTTAGCAGTACCAGCACATTTAAAGTTTTGCAATGGATTTGGACGGGGTGTAATGCGTCGGGCGATGAAGGACATATTGCCTGAAGAAGTGCGTCGTCGGGTAAGTAAGGTAGATTTTTATGGGTTTATTGTTCCAGCGATGGAGAATGATGAACGGAAGTTGATTGATGATTTATTATTGGCAAAAAAATCAAATTTATCCCACTATTTGCATACCAATGCTTTATATCAAGAGTACCAGTATTTTTCAAACTCTGCGACTCCCTGCTTGCAGAGGAGGCGCAGGGCGAGGATGATTACTTGTGTAATCTTCTTGTCAATGTGGGCAATTAAGGAAATAGAAAAGTAGGGAAAACAAATGAGAAAGATTATTTATGAAAAACCAACCCTCAATAAATACGGAACAATGAAAGAATTTACACATAATACATTAGGAAGTGGATCTGATAACTTCGGTCGATCTGGTTCTACTAATGCAAATGTATCGGCACAAAACGGCGATCCAGGCATTAGTATACAAAACGATACGCTGTTGGATTAATACCTAGACAGGATTTTTCAAACTCTGCGACTCCCTGGATGCAAAGGAGGCGCAGGGCAAGGATAATTGCTTCTACAATATTCTTTCTATGTGCCTAAATTTAGCAAAGTACTCATTCTTTGCTGTAACTACTTTATAAAATTCATTTTAGTGAGGAATGAAAAATGAAGCTTTCTTACAGACGACCTGAAATTACAAAGTATGGAACAATGAAAGAGTTCACAAATGCTTCAAGTGGTAGCGGTGGTGATGCTGGTGGACTAGGTAATGGTGGAGTATCGATTCGTGCCAATTCAAACGTGGGTGATCCTGGCAGTAGTAATGCAGAAGTAAGTGAAAACAATCCTAATGGTAATAGTTTAATAGATTAGTCAGACAATCACGCATTTTTTGATCAACCCGTCCGACAGCCTTTAATCGTAGGTTGGGTAGAACGACAGCGAAACCCAACAAAGTCTCGATAATGTTGAGTTTCATCCCTCAACCCAATCTACGCCTGAAAAAAAGAAAAATGTAGCCATTATCATGTCATTTTACAAAGTCTATGATTTAAATATTCGCTCTGATTTCCCTCTTCCTGAATTACTACAAGGAGAAAATAAAACAGACATTTATATCCAAAAAGGCAAACTCAACCCGCCAAAATTAGAACCAACGTCAATTCAACGTCAGGGAATTGAAGCCCTATTCGGTGGTCACATAAATGAAGCGTACCTAAAATGGCCAGGAGTCGCAACACTATTAGCTAAAGATGGTAATACCCTAATCGTTGACCCCGACTCTGATGAAATTGACCCACAATTATTAAACCTGTACATCTTGAGCGAAGCTTTGGGTTTAATCCTCTATCAAAGAGGCTTCTTTCTCCTCCATGCAAGTGCAGTAAAAATAGGCGAACAGGTTATCATCTTTGCTGGGTGTCCTGGTGCGGGTAAATCTACAACTGCTGCTGCATTTGCTCAGTGCGGCTACACAGTTTTAGGCGATGATATGGTCGCCATCTCCTTGAATTCAACAGGTAAAGCGATGGTGTATCCCGGTTTTCCACAGATAAAAATATGGCCTGCGACAGTCAAAGGACTTGGTTATAACCAATCAAAATTACCACCTTTATTTTCAGGGTCAAGAAAACGTGTCATTCAAAATCAAGAAAACTTCCCCGATAAACCATTCCCCCTCGCTCACATTTTTATTGTGGAAGATGGAGCAGAATTTAAGATTACTAAAATGTTAGGGACAGAAGCTTTTTTTGCCTTCGCACGTTTCTTTCCATTACCAAGTGAACTTTTGCAAGGTGTAGCGCGTGAACAGCATTTTCAGGAGTGTATTCAATTAGCTAATCAAGCCAATATCTGGAAGCTGGAGAATCCCAAATATTTCAGGGTGCTGAAACAGTTAATTACTTGGGTTGAACGAGAACTAGAACGAGAAAATGAGCAAGAAATTAAATTGAAGCAATCTTTAATTTAATTGAGTTTAATCAAAAAATGGAGGACAAAATGATAAAAATTTCTTATGAACAACCAAGTCTAAAGAAATATGGAACAATGAAAGACTTTACATTAGGTGGAGGTGGAAGTGGGGGTGATGCACTAGGAAGTAATTTGGGCCCGATAAATGATCCCAATACAATACCACTAAAAGATGATTTTTTTACTACTGATTTTGGTTCTGGTAATACTAATGAAGACCCTAATAGTAGACCGGCAGATCCAATTTTTGAGAACCCTAATAATCCAGGTATGGGGAATTTATAATACAGTGTCTGACCAGTGTATTCGCTTGTCAGTCAGTAGTGCAAGTAGTGCCGTGGCAAGGCTAAAATTCTGCATTAGGAAAAATTAGAAAACATTGATATAAATCAATTGTCTCAAAAATCTATTGCATCATTTTAGTCGTGTCAGTCCAGTACGGTGCCTTAGAGCGCAGCGTAACGCACCGACATGAACGGTGCGTTACGGCAAAAATATTTATCGTCACCATCTTTAGTCATATTGTGCCGTAACACACCCTACTTTTGTTTATAAATAGTCTCTGCTTAATGAGACTTAACTAATAATTTGTTTTTAGCAGTGAAAACAATGAATATGAACTACAAATTTACCAGTTTAATTTCTCCCTATACCCTCGAAGAGTTCTTTCAAAATTACTACGAAAAACAGTATTTTTATATCTCCCGTAATCAACCCAATTATTACGATGCCATTCTCAATGCAGATGACATTGATTTATTATTCCAAAATAAAAACATCCCAAGCTCCCATCTCCGAGTAGTCAACAAGGGAGATGAAGTACCTGCTTGGAAATGGTCTTACCAGAACTCATCTCTTGTCAATAATGACAAGCTGTTTGTTCTCTTCAACCAAGGAAATACCCTAATAATCAATGCCGGCGATCGCTCGATTCTCAAACTAATTAATTATTGCAGTGATCTAGAACACGAACTGAAAATCAGGTTACAATTCAACATTTACATCACGCCACACAACGCTCAAGGTTTTGCACCCCACTACGACGACCACGATGTTTTCATTCTCCAAACCACAGGAACGAAAATTTGGCGGTTATACAACACACCTGTAGAACTTCCTTCGCAAAAATTACCCCATAATAAATACAAAGATAAATATGAATTAGGCAAACCAACATTTGAAGTAGAACTCAAACCAGGGGATTTATTGTATATCCCCAGAGGCTTGGTACATGACGCTGTAACTACTGATACTGCCTCAGTGCATATTACCTTGGGTTTACATCCCAACTACTACTTTGAACTTCTGCGAGAACTTGCTGACTTAGCCGAAGAAAAACCGGAATTCCGCAAAGCCTTACCAAATGCTTTAACTAGTGAACATCGCCAGCAGGAGTTTAAAGAAGAGTTTCACAACCTCATTCAGGGTTTAATGGATAAATTGAACGTTGATGAGCTACGGTCAAGAAAATTTGACCAATACATCGCCAGTAAACGCTCAGAAGACCAAAACCGCTTTAAAGACTCGATTCAAATTAACAAGCTGAATTTAAATTCAGTTCTGTGTAGACGAGAAAATATTCTATTCAAAATTGATAAAGACAACGAAAAACTATACTTCAAATTTTATGATAAAAAACTAGAATTTCCGCTGTTTGTCTCCCACTCAATTAAGACATTGTTGCAATCAAAATCATTCGCTGTCAAAGATATTGGTGGCTTAATTACTGATGAAGGGAAAATTGACCTAGCAACAAAATTCATCCAAGAAGGATTCCTCACCATCGATCGCCTCAATGCTGAAAATTAAGCGTGCTATCCTGTTTGTCTGGCAAAGTGCGCCGCTACTAACGGTTGCAAAGGTAACGCTGATTCTCTTGCAGGGTATACTACCCCTAGCATCCCTCTATCTTACCAAATTAGTGGTAGATGCCGTCTCTACCAGCCTCACCAATCCCAACAAGCAAGTTGCCTTTGGTCAGGTGATGCTATTAGTGGCTCTAGTGGGTGCTGTCGCCCTAGCAACAACCTTGTGCGAGTCATCCGCCAATCTCATCAGCACCCTCCAGGCGCAGCGGGTGACAGACTACATGGAAAGCATTCTCCATGCCAAATCGATTGAGGTGGACTTAGAATACTACGAAGATGCGGATTACTATGATAAGCTGCAACGGGCGCAACGGGAAGCACCAGAGCGACCTACCCAGATTGTCAATCAGCTGAGCCAGATTGGTCAAAACAGCATTTCTCTGCTGGCGATAGTTGGTTTACTGCTCTCATTCCATTGGGGAATTGCGGGAGTTTTATTCGTCGTCGGTATTCCTTCTGTACTGGTGCGGTTGAAATACGCCAAGGTGATGTACCATTGGGAGAAGGAACACACACCCATCAGGCGGCGTGCTGGCTACTACAGTGCGCTGCTGACCAGTGATAGAACTGCTAAAGAAATTCGGCTGTTTAACTTAGGTTCAATCTTTAGTCAGCGGTTTCATAAATTGCGATCGCAACTCTACAAAGAAAGCTTTGCTATTGCCAAGCGTCGGTCTATCGCTAACTTAACAGCTCAAGCCGTTGCCGGAATAGTAATGTTTGCTGCCTATGGTTTCATTATCTCTCAAACTGTCCAAGGTATACTCACACTAGGGGACTTAGCTCTCTATCACAAAGCATTCGGTCAGGGAAAAAGTGCCTTCCAGGGATTGTTAGGAGGGTTATCTAGTCTCTATGAACAGAACTTGTTTCTCACCTACCTCTACGAGTTCCTTGACCTCAAACCCAAGGTAGTGGAACCTTCACATCCTAAACCGATTCCCCAACCGATGCAAAAGGGGATTGTGTTTAACCATGTGAGTTTCCAATACCCCAACTCCACCCGCCAAGCCCTCAAGGATGTTTCTCTGACTATTCGACCCGGAGAAGCGATCGCCTTAGTAGGAGAAAATGGTTCAGGGAAAACTACTCTCATCAAACTCCTGTGTCGCCTCTACAACCCCACTGGCGGTAGTATAACTATTGATGGCATTGATTTGGGCGAATTTGCGATCGCTGAGTTGCGACGCGAAATCAGCGTGATTTTCCAAGACTATTTTAAATACCATCTCACAGCCTGTGAAAATATTTGGTTAGGCAATATTGACTCTGCTCCAGATGATGAAAATATCTCTAAAGCAGCTTATCGCTCCGGCGCTCATGAAGTCATCACCAGTTTACCCCAAGGTTATGACACTATGTTAGGCAAGTTATTTGACCAAGGGGAAGAACTCAGCATTGGTCAATGGCAGAAAATCGCCTTAGCTAGAGCATTCCTACGTGATTCCCAAATCATCATCCTAGATGAACCCACCAGTGCCTTAGACCCCAAAGCCGAAGACGAAGTTTTTCAAAAATTCCGCCAACTCATCAAAGGTCAAGCTTCTATCTTCATCAGCCATCGCCTCTCCACAGTCAAAATGGCTGATTGCATCTATGTAATGGAACATGGGCGAATTGTTGAAAGCGGCACTCATAAAGAACTGATGCAACTGGGTGGTATTTACGCCGACTTATTTGAAACCCAAGCCAAAAACTACCGCTGATAAGTTAATGACAACTTTAATTCAACCACATACCAAAAATCCAACAACAACTAACGCAGAAATAGAGCTACTCCTGTGCTGTTCGAGAACCTGCATTACTCCCCAAACAGCAGAGCGAATCAAAACTTTACTCCAACAAGATATCGATTGGACTGACCTGTTGCAAACAGCAGCCGTTCAAGGAGTTATGCCACTTTTGTACCAAAGCTTGAACGCCACCTGTCCAGAAAATGTTCCTAAAACTATTCTGGCTCAACTTCGTGGCTACTTCCACGCTAACGCCCTACACAACCTCTTGCTAACCCAAGAACTGTTGACACTCCTAGCGCTGTTTAATGAACACCATATCTGCGCTATCCCATTTAAAGGGCCAGTATTGGCGGTTGAGGCTTATGGTAATCTGGCACTGCGGCAATTCGGCGATTTAGATATCCTGGTTCGCAAACAGGATTATGCAAAAGCCAAACAACTGCTGATTGCTCAAGGCTATTGCATGTTACATGACAGCCAACATGAAGCAAAATATCTCCAAGCTCAACTGTGGCACTCTCAGCGCCAAGTCAACGTGGATCTTCACTATGGAATACCACCGTGGGAACTTGAACTTGAAACTGCGGGGTTTTGGCAATACCTTCAGCCACTATCCCTTACTAGCACAACAATACTAACCCTCTCACCAGAAGAGCATCTGTTAATACTTTGTATAAATGGGCATAAGGTATTTTGGCAACATTTAGGTGATATCTGCAATGTAGCTGCAATGATTTGCACTCACCCAGAAATGGATTGGCAACGAATCACACAACAAGCTCAAAGGTTACGAATCAAGCGAATTATCTATGTAGCTTTGATATTAGCTAGCGATGTGTTAGAGACTCCCCTACCAGAAGAAATATTGTCAAAATTTAAGACCGCTCCACTTATCAGATGGCTAGCTATTAAATTGCGCGAAAATTGTCTGTTTAAGACTGAAGATTTCAGCCAACACTCTTCATCTGACCCCAAATATATCTGGACAAAAGGCTTATACAATCTGCTCATCAGCAAGTACAAACATAAAGGTATTTTCCATTGGCTGCGACTAAGACAGTTAATTAGCAAGTATGGACTCGCTTCTTTGAAATATATGTTCAAACAGTTACGCTAGATATGAAAACTCCTGTTGCTTTGTTAATCTTTAATCGACCTGATACTACAGAAAAAGTGTTCGAGGCTATTCGCCAAGCGAAACCCCCCAAACTTTTAGTAGTTGCAGATGGGCCTCGTCCAGACCAAGCAGATGATCTTAATAACTGTGCTGCTGCCCGTGATATTATCTCGCGGGTAGATTGGGATTGCCAAGTCCTGAAAAATTATTCTGATGTCAACTTGGGCTGTGGTCGGCGGGTTTCTAGTGGATTAGACTGGGTTTTTAGTATAGTTGAACGCGCCATTATTCTTGAGGATGATTGCTTACCAAATCCCAGTTTCTTTAGATACTGTGAGGAGTTATTGGAGAAATATCAGGATGATGAACGGATTATGACTATTATAGGGACTAATGGATTTAAGAAATGGAAGTCCAACAGCCAGAGTTATCACTTTTCTTATTGGCCCTGCCCAGTCTGGGGGTGGGCTTCTTGGTCAAGGGCATGGCGTTGTTATAATCACGATATCCAAGCTTGGACTAATCCAAAAGTTCAGCAGCAAATTAGAGAGTTTATGGCTGATGATGCTCTTTTTTTAGGAATGGCGTGGCGATTTCAAAGAGCATACCGCAATGAGGTAGACACTTGGGATTGGCAGTGGTATTTTACTATTCTGTCCAATTCTGGCATGGCTATTGTGCCTGCTGTCAATTTAGTTGCCAATATTGGGTTTGGCCCCAAAGCTACACATACCAAATCAAGACGAGCAAAGGTAGTTAACCGAAAAACTTATTCTCTAGAATTTCCCCTACTACATCCTGATGTTGTGGCTGCTGATCTCGATTACCATCAGGAAATTACGAAAGTTAGACCTATCCAAGAATTTCTGTTTAAAATTAAAGCAAAACTTCGCCCCTATAAATATTATTTGTTGAATCTCATCAAACACAAAAATTCCTAGCCTGAAGGGGTGACAAAGAAGCTATAAAGCAGACTGGATAAGAGCCATAGCAGGTAAACCTTTATGAAAATGTAGAGCTATCTGTAGTCAGCGATCGCTCCAATGCCTGCTGTTTTAACTGCGTTTACCCTGCGTTTGCTGGTGGTTCTAAATCTATGTTTGATTGTTGATTACCTATTCTTAATTGCTTCTTACTTAAGTCACCCATGGTTGTCCAAAGATGACTCAGTACAACCCGAAGGGTTGACGGTGAGAGTGTCAAATTCAGCTAGACAACTGCTCAGGATTTACGCAAGATGGGACCGAAAACCTTATTCTTCCGTAGCGGTAATTCATGAATTACCGCTACTTTCGTTATCTTTTGCGTAAGTCCTGCTGCTAAAGAATGCGATCGCTCATGTTAAACAAGCAGTTGCTGCTGGTTGAACTGATGACACGCCCTAATTTGTGCCTATTCCTGTTGCCATGATTGTTGCCAATAAAGGAATTAGGATAAAGCCAACCAGTTCAATTCTAATCAGCCAGATTAGACGATTTAGCTTTAGTAATTCCAGCTTGGGCGCTCGTCCCTGTTGCAAATCTAAGAGCCAAGCAACGAAAGAAACAGTGGGATAAATAGACAAAGAACCCACCACGATAAAAACCCCTACTTTGGCGTAGAAAACTGGGTTACTCAAATAGTAATCTGTGCCTTTACCAAAGTAGATAACACGCAAGATACCTGTTACAAGAATTAGAGTTGCCGATATGCCATACACTGCATCGGCTATGACAATTTTCCAAGCTTCATTCAGACTCAACTCTTTTTTTAAGTTGAATGCTTCTAACACCAGAGCGCCAAAACATAACATGAAGCTTAAATAATGCAAATATGCGACTATGGTACTTACCCACATATTGGTTTTTGCTAGTTTGCTGTTTTGATATTGGTTTTGAGGCGAAGACTGTCACCATCAAGCCCAAACTAGCATTAAGATAAATAGCCAAAAAGTGACCAATAATTCAGATTTTCATTCGTTATGAACCCAAAATCATTAGCAGGGGTTGCTACTGCATTCTCTCGTGATTCCAGCTTTGACTCGGTTGAATGGCTGGTATCGGCTTTGTATGGTCTTCATTTAAAGTTCAATGGTTGTAGATGAATATAGGAATAATCCAGCCTCACAGCAACGGGTTTTTGGAAATTGTACCAGAGAGCGATTATTGGCAAATTGCAGCTATACACATGAATGGGCAGGCCTACTGCCCTACTCCCCAGCTTTATCGCTCAGAAAAAGTGGCATTCGCAAAAGCTACACAAATTTATGATTGGTTAGTTGACCACGAACATCAAATCAGTAATGGGGCTTACTACTGTTCTGAATTGAAACTCATCCTATGGCGGCAATCAAAAGTATCTTAGTTAACCATTAATAGCTGCTGAGGACGGGCTGCGCCTGCAATTGTTGTTTGACCCCAGAATCCCCCGAATTGAATTCGGGGGAGTATGTCAACGATTAGTTATGAATGATTCTTCACGAATAGTTGATAACAGTAGTGGCGGGCGCAGGCAAAGATAAGCAAGAGAACCGAGTAATTGATCGCCCCAATACTGTAGGTTGTGTGGCTTTGGATGCTAGCGGTATCTTAGCTGCTGGCACTTCAACTGGCGGCACTACTAAGCAGCAACAAGGTCGCGTCGGTGACACTGCGCTTGTTGGCTGTGGCTTGTACGCTGATAATAAATTCGGCGGTTGCTCAACAACAGGTGATGGCGAGTCAATTATTCCAGTGGTTTTGGCTAAGACTGCGATCGATTTTTTGGTGGGAGATAGACACCCAGAGGAAGCAGCACAGATGGCAATTGACAAGTTGGCATCTCAGGTCAAAGGGGAAGCTGGGTGCATTCTTCTAGACCATCAAGGACGAGTGGGTTGGGCGTATAATTCCCAGGATATGGCAGTCGGTTATATGACCGCAAAAATGGACAGGATAGCTGTGTTTACTCGGAAATAATTTAGTTAAGTAGGTCGGTGCGAATAAAGTTAAAGCTTCGACTTCGCTCAGCTTTAACATCGAGCGAAGCCGAGATGTTAACTAGTGAGGGTCGTCAGTTGTCAGCGATGCACTGAGTTTCGACTGCGCTCAACTACCGCGTGGTCGAAGTGTTGTTAGTTGTGAGCCAGCGCGGTCTTGGGGAGCCAGTGCGGTCTTGGGGTTTCCCCAAGTGGAGCATCTGGCGTGGTTCCCCCCATGAGCGACTGGCGATCTTCGCAGCGTTAGCGAGCTTGCGAGCGTCACCCGTAAGGGTCAGTAGTAAGGGTTTCAGGTATATTTACGTTTCGTAACATAGTCATGTTTATTTTCACCCACCTACTTAATTCGTAATTGATAATTCGTCAAAATTTGGAATTGATAAGTCCTCACTCCCTTTTTCAAGTTATATCAAGTTCGCTTAATTACTTATAAAATCCGAACAACCCCACCCCGCCAAAGTTGCTAGTGGATTATTGGCAAGAACATTTTGGCTATAGCTACACCAACATAGAAGTAATGCAGCGATCGCTTTATCTTGATAATCTCAATCATCGCGATCGCTTTGACAAACTCATCACTCTTTTTCCCTTTGATCACCTCAAAAGGCAAAAACACGCTGTTTGACAAATTAGACAAACAATGCAGTGATAATAATTAGGACAAAACAGGCGATCGCTAGTTACCAGAAGCATGAAAAACAGATAATTTATCTGACAATTCCTTTAGTTCGGTTCCACTCTCAGATAAAATTGTGTAGCCACAAACTTAATATCTCTCTTGGTCGGATCTAAGTTGTCTACTACCTCAGTTTTACCTACAGTAATCAAACCTTTACCGAAAATTTCTTCTCTTGCTGCTTCAATTTGTTTTGGTGTTGCACCTGTTTGACTCAAATCGATTGACGAAACTTGAGAAATCTTAGGCTTATTCAAAACAAGCTTATCTGTAGAGAAGCAAGGAGTGGTGATACAGACAATGCCATTGTCTTTAAGTGCCACAAAAGTACCTTTCGGTGGGGCATCTGTCGCGGCTATGAAGGCTTCTTTAACTTTCAAATTCCCGAACTCACCGAATCCAGGAAATTCCACTGGAACTATGCTACCTCTGAGAATCAGACGGCTACCATCATCATTTTCAATTTTTGCCAGTTCGTCAGGTGCTACTTTCAGGGAACTCCAATCAATTGCAGACACATAGCATTCATCGCGAAAAACACCATCGACGCAAGGAGTAGCTTTCAGATTGTTCTGCTTGATGAAAAATCCCCCGCATATGGGAGAAAGACATTTGCGAAAATCCCTTCGCACCGTGTAATATCCCCACTGGGGAAACTCTTGATTTTTGACAGTGGCTGCAACAGAATCAGTAGTGTCTGGAGCAGAAATATTTTGAGCAGATACTTTCGAGAAAAATCCAAAGCTAGCTATTATTGCACCTAATAGAAGAATGAATGGGTATTTGTAGTCAAGTAATCTTTTGTTCATGGGAACTTTAAATTTTGTTTAAGGGTTTAATAATCATCAACTCACCCTGGTAAATTGTCAGAGGTATTGAGGATTATAAAGGCTTTTAATAGTCAGATAGCAAAAAAATAATACCACCATCATCTATGTATATTTTTTGCGAATTATTACAATTTTCGGAATGAGTAATTTGCCAGACGCAATCCAGACTAGGAAATCACTAGGGACTGACCTAGTGCTGGCGATCGCTACTCATTCCACTTCAGACTATAAAATGGCGATCGCCCTGTGCCAATTGCGTAAGTCCTGATAAAAAAGGTTTTCCCCTCACTCTCTACTCTCTAACGCCACATGCAAAGGCTGTCGGCAGAGCCTTTGCATGTGGCGTGGAAACCCCCAAGAGACGCTCGGAAAGCGTAGCGTCTCCCCTTGGGAGAAGACTCGCGCTTCGCTGCGCTAACTTGGGGAACCACCCCTCCAACGCAGTGGCTCCTCCCTACTCCCTATTTTCCAAAAGCTTTCTTTTGGCATAGATAAGAAGTTTATTGACTTGTTTCGCTTGGTAGATTAAGTTTCAGTCAAAAAAAGTAAAAATACAGTAAATAATTTTTAAACTGCTTTAAATTTTAGTTTTATACAAAAAGTTTTTTGAATTGATAAGTCCTCGCTCCCTTTTTCAAGTTAGCCATGAATTCAAAATACAACTTTAATTACTTCCAGGGGAGTTCTTTTTCTGATCTGTTTGCTGAAGACATCACAGATGCAGGCTATGCCTTCATCTTGAATTATCCCGCTACTGCTAGTTGGGCTACTTATCCCAACACAAAAAAATATTTTATTCAAGATGGTAGTAGTGAAGCTACCAAAACTTCCTACGATAAAATTTTCCAGAAAGAACCTTGGAAAAATCTTGCTGTGTTGGGTGATGCTATTCCAGGAATTGTTACCAGTTTCCCGCCAAAGTTGCTAGTGGATTATTGGCAAGAACATTTTGGCTATAGCTACACCAACATAGAAGTGATGCAGCGATCGCTTTATCTTGATAATCTCAATCATAGCGATCGCTTTGACAAACTCATCACTCTATTTCCCTTTGATCACCTCAAAAGGGAAAAACACGCTGTTGCTCCTGATACTCACTATTACTTGCTCAACAAAGCAACATTAGCCGAACTGGGAGTGCCACATCCGCAATACGAAACTTACAATCTTCACCAAGTTAATCTTGAAGATATTAACTTACCAGAACAATTTCCCTATCTAATCAAAACATCTCACGGACTTTCTGGAGAAGGCACTTATATTATCAACAATCCCAGCGATTTCAAATACTGCTTTGAAGAACTGAAGCAATATCTGCATATTAAGTTGCTGGATACGATTATTGTTTCCGAGTTCATTAAAAATGTTGTACAGAACTACTGCGTCCAGTTTTATCTGAATCATGCGGGTGATATAAAGCTCATCGGTACTACAAGTCAACTTGTTACCTCAGACGGCAACTATTTAGGCGGTATTATTCACTACCGTGAAACAGACACGAATCGATTCTCTGAGATGATTGCCGCTATTGGTCAATATGCTCATCAGCACAAATATTTCGGCGTTATTGGCTTCGATGTTTTAGAAGATAAAGATGGGCATATGTACGTAATTGATGTCAATTTCCGCGTCAACGGCTCAACTCCACTTTGCTTGCAACGCCACACCCTATTGAGGTTAGGGAAAGAGGTAGCTAAATATTCTAGTAATTACCGCATAGTTGGTTCATTAGAATCAATTCTCCTAACTTTAAAGCCAGAACTAGATAGCAAGGACTTGATAATTTTATCTGCTCTGGAAAAAAGCGATTCAGAACAAATTTATACTGAAATATACGGCATTATTTCAGGAATCACAATTGAAGAAATACAACATATTGAGCATAAATTATCCTGCTTATTCAACTTGACTTACTGAAAGTACTCCCCGAATTTATAAATTCGGGGAGTACCAAAAATTCAAGAATCTTTTTAACGAGAATCTGTTCCTTGATTGGGAAGACCTGGGGCTGTAACAGTACCTCCTGGGGCTTCAGGTTCAGCACCCTGACGAACGTCAGTACCTGATTCTTGACCAGTCATCCGATATCTCTCATCGAGAGGAGTATCACCTTCTTCTGTAGTTGGTACAGTCGTTTGAGTTCCAGGATTATCTTCTGGCTTATATTTAACATCATCTTGCCGATTGTCTGGAGGGGTTTTTGATGTCATATATTTACACCATTAATACAGGTTATACTCTAAGAATAGTTCCCAGTTTCTAGTAGCTTTACTATCCAAAGATAGAACTGGTTCTATAACTAATTCGGGAAAAATACGCCCTGTATGACATCAATTAAATAATTGATTTTTTATGACAGCTATTTTCATTTGAATAGAACACAACGCCCTTCTCCGACTCCCCTCTCCTTAGTAAGGAGAGGGGCTGGGGGTGAGGTTCATTTACCTGAAAAGTGCTGTAATTACTAAAACAACTCAAATTTATTCCAAAAAAAAAATATGCCAAATTTTCTTGTGGGATGGGTGTCCTCACCCGTCCTTTGCCTCAAGGGCAGGATGCCCACCCACAATTGAGGATAATTTATTTGTTGGAAATCCCTTAACTTTTTCTGGAGTAACTTTAACAGCCAGTAATAGTCTGCGGTGCCCAGGTAGGGCCAATGCAACGTGGCCCTTCTGGTGTCCAGATGAGTTGATCTAAACAAATTTGCCGCATATCCATGTTATTTGTCCAAGCATGGTAGACGATATATTCAGTATTACCATCTGGCCCAACAACAATAGAGTTATGTCCCGGCCCTCTTACAAAATTAGGAACAGACTTTAGCACTCGTGGCCCCGTTTCGTTACCCGCATCAGAGTAAGACCCCATCACGTTGTCAGCAACGCCATAATCTACACCATAGTTCTCAGTTTCCCAACGTCCACCACTATAAAAGCAGTAGTATTTACCTTCATGCTTACGAACACAAGGGCCTTCTAAAGTATGCCAATCATAGATTTCACCATACATCAAACGATTGGCTAGAAACCGTTGCCAATCGCATCGCGCACGTAAAACTATTTTCCCTTCACCAGCAAGTTTGGTCATACTTTGGAGTCGGTCTACAAACAATGCTGTACCTACACGTACACCACCTTCTGTATCCAAAAAGTCACGAGCGTAAAACAGATACCATTGACCATCATCATCCTGGAATGGGTGCGGGTCAATGGCGAAGGGACAGGAATTTAGATCTGTAAGTGGCTTGCCAACATCTTGATAAGGCCCCAATGGAGTATCACTTGTAGCCACACGCAACTGATGATTCTTGTCTTCATGCCCTACAGAGTAGTAGAGGTAAAATTGACCATCAGAGTAAGCAACTTCGGGCGCCCAGAAATTATCCCCAAGGGCTGGATCTGGTCGCAGCAGTGCGTTATCTACAAAATGCCAATTCACAAAATCAAAAGAACGTAACAGAGGGAAGACACGGGATTTGTTATTGATGTCAATATTGTCTACCGTTCCTTCTGCTTCTGCTGCGCCAGTGCCGATCGCATAATATACGTTTTCGTATTGCCAAACAAAGGGATCGGCAAAATAACCTTTGTAGACCGGATTAGTATAGTCCATAGTCAATAGTCAACATTCTTTCGCCAGCCTGATCATTAGTTATTAGCAATTAATGACTAATACTTGAAATTGATATAAGTTTCGACTTTTTCCTTGGACAATTGCTCTACCACTTGACACCGTAACATCTGTCTGATTTCTTCTGGCAAACTATCGTAGTAGTCTTGTTGGAGAGTCAAATCTACTTTTGGGGTATGTAACCAGTGCATAGTATAGCCCATGACTATCATTGGTCGTGGCTGGTTTGTCCGATTTGGAGAACCCCGGTGCAGTGCCAAAGGCGATCGCACCATCACGTCTCCAGGCTGCATATAAAAAGATTCCATCGGGATTTCACCTTTAGCAATCTTTTGTAATCCTTCTTCACGCGGTAGTAAATGAGTTCCAAGCGCCATTTGAAACGGCCCGTTTTCTTTTGTGACTTCCACAAGGGGAAAGTTAACTGCTAGGGCGTAAAGTGGTGTAACTATGCGATCGCAAAACAATGGGCGAAAGTCCCGATGGATTTCCTGATAATCTGAACCCTGGAACGGGACATCAACCCCTAACTGAACCATCACGTACTCTTGGTAAAACACGCGGTCTAGGACACCCCTAATCACTGAGTTGGCGAAAACCAACTCATTAGCAAAGGGGTAAATCCAAGGTAAGGTTAGATAGTAGCGGCAAATGTCGCGGGGAGCTAATCCACCTGGTTGATTTTGACGTTCGTAAAATAACTTTTCAAAAGCTTCTAACCACTGCTCAATCAATTGTTGCTCGAAAAGATTCCGAATCACACAAATCCCGTCTCGATTCAGTTCTTGCGCTAACTTATCTAGGTCGGTAGCTGAATATTTAGCTATACCGCCTATACTTTGAACCATTTTTCTTAACCTCTTTTATAGATAGTTTGAGAGCCTAACTGAAATCAGGCTCTAATATCAAGTCCGCATGATTACTTATAATTGACGTTGAACCTCACCCCGCCTTTGGTATCGCTCTCCTTGGTAAGGAGAGGGGCAGGGAGTGAGGTTTTTTCATCAGCGATCGCCAGGACATGATATTACAACGTTTTTTGCTAATTGCTTGTCGATAATAACGTATTATTCTGATATTTTACATATTAAGTTAAATGAAATTTATTGTTAATTATGTAATAATTTTAGCTAACTAAAGTATTAGCTAGTTTAGCGATAATAATACATATAAATTGGCAGATAAATAGCTAGGGATAGCTATTATAGACTGAAATAAAGATTCCAGACTATAAAAAAGTAAAATCCTCTTTTCTCCTTCTTCCCAAGGCAAACGTTACTTTTACCGACACGAAGTAGGCTCAGTTGAAGGACGTTGTACACCTGGACTAAGTGCATATCAGCGGATGATGGAGGTAGACCGCAAGGCTCGACTGTATAATCAAAAAAAGTTGCGTGCTTTATCGCTGGCTCACAGTAGTGACATGCGTCTGTTTTGCAGCCATGATGCTATTGAGTTTAAAATGTTAACAGACCAAAATAATTCACAATTGCACAATAGAAAAGAGCTAAATTAAGTGTGCAATTCCGATTAAAATCGAATGGCACTAAGAAAACATCAAACCTCATCAGGGCAGGGTGTAGGGGGCGCGATCGCTCCCTTTGTTCGTATCTATACCTGTACCACTTTGTCAATATTTAGATAGATGCGTTTGCCCTGGTAGGGACTTGCAAGGAATAAATGAAGTAAAGAAAAACCATTATCTTGATTCAAAATAAGTGTTTTAATTTGTGGAAATCGCCAACTCTCGCTTTTCAAAAATCCTAAGAGACATCAACAATAAAATCACTCGTTAGAGGAGACACTAAGCGATCGCACGGCTACACTATCATTTGGTGTTGAAGGCCATCTCACCGTTAGAATAGTGCAGTCGGACTGAGCAACCCAACAATGTGGTACACCTGCACACCACAGCACATAATCACCCTCACGAGATAAAGTAATCTCTCTATCCTCAAACTGAAGGCAAAATTGGCCATTAATCAAGACGGAAAGAGTAGCGGCTTGATTATTTATTGCCCACTCGGTTCTACTGTCCCCTGCTTTATGGACAGCCCATTTAATTTCTAATGCTGTGGTGGAGCGTGGATCATCATCTGGGGTGATAAAATGTCCCATAAACCAACCCCAGCGATTTGCACCTTCACTGACAGCATTGCCAAAAATAACGTTAGGCTGCATTATTTACCTCGAAGTTAGGAACTAAAATCTGTCCTGCATATCCTGCATTGTTGTATTGTTTCAAGGCTTGAGTAGCGATCGCTTTTTCTTCACCTAATGCTACCAAAGCTACACAAGCCCCCCCAAAACCCGCACCTGTCAGCCTAGCACCAAATACGCCTGGGGTTTTCTGTAAAATTTCTACTAATGTATCCAATGCCGATACGGAAACTTCATAATCATCACGCAAACTAAAATGGGATGCATTCATCAGCTCGCCAAAACGCTCAGGTGTTACTCCCTGCAAAACTTCTAAGACACGGTTATTTTCTGTCACCACATGACGAGCGCGACGGTTTAATGGTTCTGGTAATCTTTCTGTCAGTTGAACTTCTGTGATATCTCTTAGTGCCTTGACTCCTAATAAGTGCGCCGCCTCCTCACACTCAGCACGACGTTGGTTATACCCGCTAGTTGCCAAGGTGCGAGGTACACCGCTATCTATAACTAAAATCGTTGTTTTGCTAGGAAAAGGTAGTATACGACGTTCTAGAGTTCGGGTATCTAAAAACAAAATATGCTCAGTATCAGCAAGGCTAGAAGCCATTTGATCCATAATGCCGCATTGTACGCCTGCATAGTGAATTTCTGCTTGTTGGGCTAGTTGGGCAATTTCCACATCATCGATTTCGAGATTCAAAAGTTGCCGAATTGCCCGTATTGTTGCTACTTCTAAAGCTGCACTGCTAGATAAGCCAGAACCTATAGGAACTGATGATTGGACGTACACATTCAGCAAAGGAATGCTGTATCCTGCTTGTTTCAACACCTCAATACAGCCAAAAATATAACTGGCGAATCCAGAAGGCGTATAATTAATGTCTAAAATATTTACAGGCTCTTGAAGATTTTCTGAATAAAAGTGATGTTGTCCATCATCACTGAAACTTAGCTGTACCGTTGTCTGTTGAGGAATCGCTGTTGGCAAAACAAAACCATCGTTGTAGTCGGTATGTTCGCCAAGTAAATTGACCCTTCCTGGTGCGCTAGCTTGAATTTCTGATAGTTTACCGAATATTTTTGGAAAACTCATAAGTATTTTCTGATATCAAATTACTCAAATATTGCACATCTATCTACAGGTTTAATTTTTTATAACAACCTAGACAAATGATATCTATTAACGCTTCTCTAGCCATATTCTAACTCCTTTCGCTACTAAAGACGTTACATAAAATAATAAAATTCCATACAAGTTTGCCCAGTGCCCGCAAAATTGGTAAAAATTGAAAAAATAGATTTGTTCAGTTGATGATAAAAGAGTATTGCTAATTACAAAAAAGCTTCAAACTCAAGTAATTCTTAAGGATGATCTACTGGTTAGTAAATATTTGGGAATATGGCAGCAGCAAAGCCACAAAACATGGCACAAAAAGTATATGCAATTGAAAGAAACTCAAACCCAAAAAAGAGACATTTCATCACCAGAGAACACACCTGCTTATATAAATCCTAAAAATCCAAGCAAATCTGAGGATATAACTCAGGTACAAAAGGATAGTGTAATTACTAGTCAAGATTTACCAGATAAGCGATTACATTATGGCTTTACTCTGGTTTTATGAACTGCTTTCTTATTTGTTGTTGCCATTTACTACGGAATTATCAATCCTTAATCCGGTTTCGCTTTGAGGTTAAATCAAATAGGCAAAAAGAGTTAACCGTACCCAGCCTACGGTTGTTGAGAATGATGCAATACATCACTTAACCAGCCCTAATATAGCGGTTCTCGAACTAGTGAGGTACAATTTTGACCTCTCTCCAAACCTCTCTCCTTTTAGGAGAGAGGCTTTGAATTGTTCCCCCTTCCCGAAGCGGGAACTCGGGGCCCCCATTAAATTCGGGCTTAGCCCGAATTTAATGGGGATTAGGGTCAGGGGGTTAGGGGGTTAGGTCTATTTCCATACCTGTACCTCACCGGATTGAAAATGGCTATAAGGCAAATTTTAAGTATTTTACCTTACTAAATTCTCTGTAAGCTTGAGCTTAATATTTTTTATAAATAGAAAAATTTTGTTAGCAGCATTAGACTTTAGCCATTTCCCCCTTGATACCGTCAGGTAAAAGGGGGATTTCTCTGTAATACTTGATGTGAGATTTAAATTTCCAAAGGCACTGCACGCAATCTTCCTTGCACCTCAACACTAGGAAAGTTGGGGTCAAAAGTCAGGTTTTCTAGCTTTCCATCCTTGAGGATGACAAAAGTATCTTCAACTTTTGCTCCTGGTAAACTAGGATTCCAAGCAATAGCCTTGTTTTCTGTCAAAGCCTCGGTTGTGTGTGGATTTGCCACAATTTCTCGCCCTAAATATCCAGTAGTTCCTCCCTGATGATGTTCGCGGATAGCATGAGCAAAACCATGCTGTTCATAAGCTTGAGCTAATGCATGATAAACTGCGTCCAGAGTAATTCCAGGTTGAGATGCAGATAGTGCTTCGGCTTCTATTTCTCTGACATGACGATGTAATTCGGCTTCATCGTTGGAAAGGCTACCAAAACAAACAAATCGTGTGAGGTTGGCGTACAATCCGTAACCTCTAGCACAAAAGACTAGCATTGCTTGCCGTCCAATTGGTTCTCCGGTCGGGGTAGCATGACGATACAGGGGTAAACGTCTCTCTCCGGCTACCAGTGTCAGCGCTGGATGCAAACCTTTTGCCCACAATGCTTCTGCACCTGCACCGGCTAATTGATATTCTGTCCAGGTAGGCTTAGCGGCTTGTAGTACTTCTGTCATGGCTGCGCTGGCTTTTTGTCCAACTTGGCGATATCGTTCTAGCTCAGTTGGTACTAGTACTCGTTTATACGCTTGTAGCGAGGGTGGTATTGGTTGCTCTTGGGAAGTGGGGCGATCGCTGACAATTTCCCCTCCAGCAGTCGCATCATTCACAAAAGCCTCACGAGCCGCAGCATCAGCCCAAGGGTTTATGTGCAGTTTAAAATTAGTTGGTAATTCTTCATCTTTGAGGCGCTGCGCTTCAATTTCATCTGTCAATATCCACGCATCTTGACCTGTGACTAAAACCTCTGCTACGCCAGTTTCAGCAGTCAGCAAGACGGTGTTAGAACCGCCAGCAGTAGCCCAAGCAAACCAATCTGTACCACGTAGACGTACACCCTCTACTTCAGTTTCCGAGAGGGTTTGTCTGATTAACTCCAGCTTCCTGGATACTTCTTCGTTCATAAGAAAAACACAGATAAATACAGATAATATCAAATTCATCTGCATCTTTTTGCGTCTGTCTGAGGTTGGTATTTATAATACACGGAAAGCTAGAGTTATTCCGTATCCTCAAAGCAGAACTGGATATTAATGAGGAAATTTCACCGCTAGAACTTTTTCAGGACTTACGCAACTGGCACACATATTTTCTGCGATGGCAGTACTGAGTCAATAGTCAAGGGTAAAAAGTCAAGGTTTTTGGACTTTTGATATCATGTCCGGTTAATTAGTTATGATTCCCGCAATTATTGCACCCCACCCCTAACCCCTCCCCGTTGACGGGGAGGGGAAACAAAGCGTAGCTTTGGTGGGGTGGGGTTCTTTGGTTTTTATAAGTAATCAAGCGGACATGATATGACTCTTGACTTTGGACGATTTTTGTCAAAAATATATGACAATGCGCGTAAGTCCTACTTTTAAAAGCTATGATTTACCAACTCCTTGTAAGTTGCCTATTTTCCTTTTATACGGAAATTGGCATTTCGATATTTACAGCTACCGCTTGTAAGTCCTTGGCTTTTTCCTCTGGTAAAGCATCATTAGCAAACATCCCGGCTGCAAGTTCAGTTCCTGCTAAATACTTCAGCTTGTCACTGGTGCGATATGGAGGATAAAACTGGGCGTGTAAATGGGCTTCGGGATGATCTAAACCGTCAGTTGGTGCTTGGAACCAAGCCATTAAATAAGGAAACGGGCGATTCCATAAACCGTCATATTTGAGGGTGACGGTTTTTAATGCCTTGGCTAGTCCTAAGCGTTGTTTTGGGGTAAGTTCTGTAAAACTGCTAACTGGCTGAACAGGTGCAACCCAGACTTCATAAGGATAACGCGCACACACTGGGACAAAAGCGATCGCTTGCTCATCTTGATAAATAATCCGCTGATTGTCGGCTATCTCTTTTTGGATTAAATCCTCTAGCAAACCCCGCTGATTTTTCTGATAAAATTGCCGCTGCATTTCCAACATTCTTGCGGGAACGGGCGGTATAAAAGGATAAGCATAAATTTGCCCGTGGGGATGGTGTAAAGTTACCCCTACCTCTACACCTTTATTTTCAAAGGGCAATACGTACTGAATTTGGGGATTTGCACCGAGTTCACGGGTGCGATCGCCCCACACTTGCAACAGCAAATCTAGGTGCGCCAATTCTAGGGAACTGAGGAAAGCGCGGGCATCTTGAGTAAAAACCACTACCTCACAAGCTCCATTGGCGGGTAAGGTTTCCACAATGCACTCAGGAGGATTGTTTGCTGTAGCAATCATCGAGGGGAAACGGTTATCGAACACCGCCACATCATACTTACCTTGGGGTAGTTCTGTGGGAAACTCCGGGTTGCTGGTAGGTGCGAGGGGGTTATATTCTGGGGGCGGCATGAACGTCCGCCCTTGACGATGACTGGCGTAGGCTACCCATTCGCCACGTAAGGGATGCCAGCGCAGGTGTGGATTAGCTTGCACTGGCTCGTTACTGGGGCTAGTAGCTTCTAGCTGACTAGCAATTGGGTAACGACTATATAAGGTTAGTTTGCGTCCGTCGGGCTTTAACAGCTTGTGGGAGTACATAATCCTTGTCCTGAGAGGGTTGCAGCGCGGATTGCTTCAATGGGAAATTTCGGGGTGCGATCGCCGTATAATAAACCGTTAGCTTCTTGAAAGGTATCGGTGAATTGTGTGTAACAAAATCCACTGAATAGCTCAACATCATTGACCGTTTCCAGCAAAGCAGCGTACTTCATTTCTAGCTCAGAGATATTAAAGCAGCGCTCATATCCCCAAGCTTTATCTGCATCAGGCGTATCTGAAGGAGCATAGGCAATACCACCAAACTCGGTCAGCATCACTGGTTGTCCTTGATGGGGATAGTTATCCAGGGTGAGGATGCGTCCTCCAGGACGGCTACGCTCAAATAGATCTGATAATTTAACGTCAGGTCGATAACGATGTGCCAACCGTTGGGGGTTAGTCTCATAGTCGTGAATAGCAAGAATGTCAGTATCTGTACTTTCCCAGCCATCGTTACCAATAACTGGACGAGTCGGATCGAGGGTTTTGGTCAGGTGATACATTGCTAACACGTAGTTGCGATGAGCCGCTGTCTCAATCAAATTTGGCACTCCCCAGGATTCATTAAAAGGAACCCATGCCACAATACATGGATGACTGACATCTCGTTTGATGATTTCCGTCCACTCACGGGTCATGCGTTCCACGGCTTTGGGCGTGAAACGGTAAGCACTGGGCATCTCCTCCCATACTAACAACCCTAAAACGTCTGCCCAATATAAAAAACGGGGGTCTTCAATTTTTTGGTGTTTGCGTACTCCGTTAAAACCCATCGCTTTCACGAGTTCTACATCACGCCGTAATGCTTCATTACTAGGTGGAGTCATCAATGTATCGGGCCAGTAGCCTTGGTCGAGAACTAGCCGGAGATAGTATGGGCGACCGTTGAGCATAAAGCGATCGCGCTGGATGCTGACGGTTCGCATTGCTGTATAAGATTTGACTTCATCCAGTAGATGGTCTTTGTCCCATAGCTGAACTTCAGCATCTATAAGTGTGGGCTTTTCTGGACTCCAGAGTAATTCATTGCGACAGTCGTCAATACCCGGATCTCCCAGAGCAATGCGACGGCTAATTTCGCCATTGAATAGTTCATAGGTATCCCTTGCTACCACATGACCGTCAACGCTGAGTTTAACTTTAATTTGTAAACTCGAAGTAGGTACATTACCAGCCAGTCCAGCTTCAAAGCCAATTTCCCAACGTTCGCAGTCGGGAACCCAACGCAAATGACCGAGATAAGTCTCACCCACGCGCTCTAACCAAACAGTCTGCCAAATACCACTGGTGCGGGGATACCAAATACTGTGCGGCTTCAACTGCCAATCTTGCTTTCCTCGAGGTTTGGCGAGGTCGTGCGGATCGTCTTGCGCCCACACTGTCACCTTTGTTGTGCCGCTGTCATTCAAGGCATGGGTAATATCAAGGGTAAAAGAGGTATGTCCACCTTCATGCTCGGCTATATATTGATCGTTGATCCACACACGAGCGCGATAGTCCACAGCGCCAAAATGTAAAAGTAACCTGCCGTCTCCAGTTGGGGTTTCAAATTCCCGCTCATACCAGCAATTTGGATGAAAACCGTGGTCGCCAATACCACTTTTGGTAGATTCGGGAGCAAAGGGAACTTCTATATTATGAGTCCATTGCTTAAAATCACTCGGTTGATAACAATGCTGTTCGTCATCATAGGCGAATTTCCATTGACCATCTAAACTTTGCCAGCGCGATCTCTGTAAAAGTGGGCGTGGGTGGGGTGTATTATTTGAAATATGAATATTACCACCGACATCAGAAGATAACTCAACCTCAGTATTCTCAAAATCTAACAATTGCATAAAAATTTCTCCCTGTTGTAATTTAACGACCCCTCTGATAGGTTAGGTTTAGCCCAAAATACTTTGATTTCCTGACATAGGGGAAGTTTTCCTAAAAATTCTTCTGTCAAGTCAAACGAATAGCCTGAATCAAACAAAACAAGCGATATATTTTTTAACAGTAAACATTTTTAACTCCATCATCTAAGTGTTGGGGTATCAAAATAGTTATGATTTCCTGGCTCGTGACATTATGGCATATATAGCTTCAATCTTTGCCAGGTAATTTCTAGAAAAAATACATTACTTTTTGCTAATAACTATCATAATCCACTCTAGATAAAGATTGGATAGATAGGAAATGTAGTTATTTACAGGACATACGCAGCTAGATTGTTTGTTGAGGTCGGGAATAGGGCTTTGCGCGCATAGGGGAGCCACCCCCACAGTCAGGGTTTCCCGACTTTAGGGGAGTGGCGTGAGCCAGCACTGATATAGCTGGGGACTGGGGACTGGGGACTGGGGACACTTCGACAAGCTCAGTGCATCGCTGGGTGAAAAGCCTTTTTGTGTCTAGGTTTTATCATCTGTTGATGTCCTAACCACCTTGGCTATTGCTGTACAAATACTTGCTCCCTGTTCGGACTTCGGCGTGAGCGCTCAGTCGAACGCTGACGCTCACGCTGAAGCCTGCACCCCTGCTCAAGAGCTTGCGATTTCAACAGTGGCGTGAGACTACTGTTGGCGTTGACGGTGAGGCGATCGCATTAAGTTAAGAAACAATTACAATTACTCATGGTGTAAACCTTTTTACCAAAGCACTGGTTGTCCCAAATGGAAAAAGCCACCGCTTGGCCCATCATCAGAGAGTATTGCTAACTCCACGCCTGTTTTCCCTCCTTCTGCAAGATCCATGATTGCGCCTTCACCACCCAATTCGGTTTTTACCCAACCTGGATGAGCGCTATTCACCTTGACAGGAGTATTCCGCAACTCATGAGCTAAATGTACAGTAAATGAATTAACTGCTGCCTTAGAAGCATTATAAGCAAATGGTTTAGAGTCATAAATTGGTGAATTTGGATCTGCATGAAGTGTCAATGAGCCTTCGATACTAGACATATTCACAATTCGACCACTAGGGCTTTTTAAAATTAATGGCAATAGCGCTTGAGTCAGTTCAACCAAAGCAAAAAAATTCGTATTGAATGTCTGTCGAATAATGTCTATGGAAACAGAACTAGCATTACTGATTAACCAGTCACCATCCAAAAATACACCTGCATTATTAATCAAAACATCAAGCTTACCGAACTGTTCACCAATCTGTTGCACGACAGACTGAATTTGGCTACTGTTATTTATGTCCAAGGCAATGGGCTGGGCCAAGACTCCTTGATTTTCTAAGTCAGCAGCAGCTTTTTTAGCCGCTTCTAAATTACGGGCCGCAATCAGAATTGTCAATCCATGTAGTCCGAGTTGACGGCTCATTTCAAACCCAATACCCTTATTTGCACCAGTAATCAGGGCTACTTTATTGTTCAGTTCACTATTGACCACCATTAGCTACTCCTGTTGAGTTGACAATCTAGATCACATTGAAAAACAATAACCTTAAGCTTTGTTAAAATACTGGTCAATCTTCTCACAAAGTCTTAAAAAATAAAACCTAGAAAAAAGGCTAGTACTCTGTCACACTAACTTTGCCGGGAATAAGAAATGTCAGAAACAGAAAAAACAAACGAACAATATAGTAGTTTCAGCTTTGTTCAGTGCTGACTATACTTAGATTTTGATCCAAATTGATACTTTTAAAACATCCTCTTAGAACAATTGCGATCGCACTTGTGACTATACCTGATCCATATCATTCGCCTAATTGCTGAGTGTTGGCGAAGTGGTTCAGTTGGTGGAAGCGATCGCACAGAACAATTTTAAAGCGTTAATAAAAGTAGTGCAGGTGTCGTAGTTGCAAATTTTTGATACTTTATAAGTCTCAATTATAAATAAATATATATTGGACATCTCAAATAAGTGTACCTATGATACTCGTACAGGATTTGATCGAGGTTCGAGCAATGGGTGAAAAAATAATATCAGAGAATTTCAGAAGTCAAGTTGTCACACAAGGGGTGCAGCGATCGCCAAATCGGGCTATGCTGCGTGCAGTAGGTTTTCAGGATGAAGACTTTAACAAAGCAATCGTCGGTGTGGCTAATGCCTACAGCACCATCACTCCCTGTAACATGGGGATTAATCAACTAGCACTCATAGCGGAAGCTGGAATTAAACTAGCCAGGGCAATGCCGCAAATGTTCGGCACAATTACTATTAGTGATGGCATTTCTATGGGAACTGAGGGGATGAAGTATTCCCTAGTGTCACGAGAAGTGATTGCTGACTCCATTGAAACAGTCTGTAAAGGTCAAAGTATGGATGGCGTGATTGCCATCGGTGGCTGTGATAAAAATATGCCAGGGGCAATGATTGCAATAGCACGGATGAATATCCCAGCTATCTTTGTTTACGGTGGGACAATTAAACCTGGACACTACAACGGCCGCGACTTGACTATTGTCAGTTCCTTTGAGGCTGTGGGTGAATACAGTGGTGGTAAAATTGACGACACCGAACTGATGGAAGTAGAACGCCGCGCTTGTCCTGGTGCTGGTTCTTGCGGTGGGATGTACACAGCTAATACTATGTCCTCGGCCTTTGAAGCCCTGGGCATGAGTTTACCCTATTCTTCCACAATGGCGGCGGAAGATGACGAAAAAGCTGATAGCACCGAAGAATCAGCCAAAGTATTAGTAGAAGCAATTCGCAATCAACTGTTACCCCGGCAAATTATCACGCGCAAATCTATAGAAAATGCTATTTCTGTAATTATGGCTGTGGGTGGTTCAACTAACGCCGTGTTACATTTTCTAGCGATCGCTCGTGCAGCTGGTGTAGAACTTAATCTAGATGATTTTGAAACTATCCGTCGTCGTGTCCCTGTCTTATGTGATTTAAAACCCAGTGGTAGATATGTCGCCACAGACTTACATCAAGCTGGTGGTATTCCCCAAGTGATGAAAATGCTATTGGAGCATGGATTACTTCACGGTGATTGTATCACCATCACAGGTAAAACCATCGCCGAAATTTTAGCAGATATCCCCGATGAACCACCAAGCAATCAAGATGTGATTCGTCCAGTGAATCATCCGATGTATGCTCAAGGTCACTTGGCTATTCTCAAAGGCAATCTTGCTACAGAGGGGGCAGTAGCAAAAATTACCGGGGTGAAAAATCCCAGCATTACCGGCCCTGCACGGGTATTTGATTCCGAGGAAGAATGCTTAGATGCCATCCTTGCAGGTAAAATTCAAGCCGGTGATGTAATTATCGTCCGTTACGAAGGCCCCAAAGGCGGCCCTGGTATGCGGGAAATGCTAGCACCCACCTCAGCAATTATTGGTGCCGGTTTAGGTGATGCAGTCGGGTTAATTACTGATGGACGCTTTTCCGGCGGTACTTACGGGATGGTAGTCGGACATGTTGCTCCCGAAGCCGCCGTTGGTGGTGCGATCGCTCTGGTCGAAGAAGGTGATAGCATCACCATTGATGCTAATTCTCGCTTATTACAAATAAATATAGACGATGCAGAATTAGCCAGTCGCCGCGCCAAATGGCAACCCCGTCCACCCCGTTATACAAAAGGCATCTTAGCAAAATATGCTCTTTTAGTTTCCTCTAGCAGTCTTGGTGCTGTCACAGACTTGGATTTATTTAATGAGTAGGAAGTAGATTGACACTCACCCGCGACACCGCTTTTGTTAGCGGGTGATATCATGTCCGGTTAATTAGTTATGATTCCCGCAATTATTGCACCCCACCCCTAACCCCTCAGAGTCAACGGGGAGGGGAAACAAAGCGTAGCTTTGGTGGGGTGGGGTTCTTTGGTTTTTATAAGTAATCAAGCGGACATGATATTATTCGGTGCGTCTGTGCAGAAAGCTGAAAACACTCTCCCCTGCACCCCTGCTCCCCTGCTCAAGAACTGCCTATTTGTATCAACATGAAAGTAAAACGGTATTACCTATCACAGCGCGATCGCACCAACTAAACAGGCTGTGTAAAACTTGGGTTGTGATTGTAGGGAAATCAGCGCCCAAGAGCGATCGCATTCATAACCCCAAGCAGCCAGAATAACTGATATTCATGGGTTGGCTGCTGGGGCATTGTCATGTACTCTGGTTGAATCTAGAGAGCATCAGGTATATTGCTAATTCTCAACGTGTAGGCTGGTGATTTTTTCACCTTAGACATCTGCGGTAACGTGATCAACAAGTTCTGACCGTACTGTTCCCACTTCAGTCGGCCTCGTACTCCCAACATTGTGATGGTCGTGTTTCTAGGCAAAACTAAACCCTGAATCGTGATTTGATGACTAGTTGGAGTATCAAGCAACACAGCGTACAAATTACCCCTGTTGGTGGTATAGCGCACTTGCAAACCTTCAGAGGTTACATCTTCTGAACGTATCCAGTACCTTGAGCCAAATATAGCTTCACCGTTGATGTCCAACCATTTACCCAACCCCAGCAAACGTTCCTCTTGCAGTTTAGGGATTGAACCATCCGCAGTAGGGCCAACATTGAGCAGCAAGTTGCCGTTTTTGCTGACAATATCAACAAACGAATCAACCAATTCATCTACTGAAATCATATAGGACTCATATTTGATTTTTGAACAAAACTCAGTACACCTTTATTCCTTCTTCCCAGTCCCCAGTCCCCAGTCCCCAGTCCCTTACCTCTACGAGTGATTCAGAAATCAAATCGGATTGCTATATTTAGATCAGTATCGTTTTGGTTATAGCCAAACGAATAACCCAAACCTCGCGTAGCTTCCCATTTTTTTGGTGCGATTTGTTGAAGTTGGCTATATTCGGGTGTTGAGAAGTCATAATGCAAACCCAATTGTCCACCCAAATCAAAGCGATCGTTAACCACACCGTCTCGTACATGATTGTAAAAATAGGCAATAATGTTGTTTGTCTCACCAGCAGGGTAGCCTAAATCATTCCACAGAATGGACGGCTGATAGCGGTCAATCAGTTCTCGCCAATGAGCATTAGCATACTCGGCGTAAGCTTTATCTTGGATAATTGCTGCTAATAAAGTATTAAAATCTGTGACTGTTGTATCTTGCTTAGACCAATCAATACCGCCAGAGTAGTACAAGCCCATACGCATACCTTCAGTACGAACCGCCTGTGTCAGTTCACCAACAATATCTCGCACTGCGACACGCTCTGGCTGGCTTGTAGTTTTGCTAGGCCACAACAAAAAACCATCGTGATGCTTAGTTGTTAGCACAACGTACCGCGCACCTACTCGAGAAAACAGTTTTGCCCATTTCTGTGGATTCCAGTTTGTAATGGCTGCGTTGAAAGTTGGAATGAAGTCTTCATATGTGAAGTTTTCACCATAAGTTGCGCGGTGATAGTTATATGTATCACTGCCCTCAAGCTTCATTGAATTGTAATACCACTCAGCATAAGGATTATGCAAAAACCAATATTCCCAACCACGTTCTGCAACCACCTGATTAAATTCACCAGTTAATGGTGCCCAAGCAGGTACAGAGTACACCCCCCAGTGAATGAAAATACCGAGTTTTGCATCCAAGAACCAGTCTGGAACTTCATGCTTTGATAACGACTCGGTTGTGGGTTCATATATCCTATTTGCCAAGGCAGAGGAAGCAGTCATACTCCAAAATACACTTAAGGAAACTGCAACAAGTAGCAGACGCACAAAATACTTAAACATTACAAACTTCCTTCTAGTCCTATTACCTAATCAATATACTTTGAGGAGTATAGTTAATAATGATACATATATACTCAATTCTTTTGTTACTTATTTTTGTATAAATTTTACTGGGTTGCTTGTAGATATGTATTCAGTCATAGGTAACATGGAATTGTGCAGTTGTCAGAAAATGTAGTAAGAGTAACTTCTTGATTTGCCGTAGTTCAGGCGAATAGATATTTTTATCAAAAAGGGTGGCAATAGGTAACAAAATTGCTTATTTTGCAAGAGAAAAACACCATTAGTGAGATAATTCTCAGAGGATCTCCCAAAGTTATATTTATATAATTTATTTGAGCAGAAGTTGAATTATTACAAGATCAATTATTTGTGAACCCTCAATATTTATCTTAAATCTCTTCTCTGTGTCTCTGCGTCTTTGCGTGAGATAAATCTATGTTCACGGCCTAAATAGGATAACTGTATGAGAACTGCAAACAAAAGCCAAAATTAATTTGCAAATATAGACGAAAGTATCAACAACCCCCTGTGTAGACGCTCAAGGGTGGCTTTTCACTGTGACAGAGCAATATCAACTCATTAATTCAGCAACCCTAATTGCAGAAGTTATTGCTCCTTCATGCAATCCATCTCCAAGATAAGCTCCTACATAATAAGTATTATTTTCACCATTAGTTATAACAATTTCATCTCTATACATAAAGGATTCAGTAGTATATAAAGGAGTGTGATGTTCTTGTCTGTGAAGGATTTTGTCTTGAGCAATGAAATTGTCCAAGTTAAAAGCTAAACTGTATTGAAGAGATGAGGATACTCCACAAAGTTGGTTTAAATAAGTGTTATAACCCCATCCGTTATTTGTATGGAAAAAATCAAATTCCGAAGATTGTTTAACACCATAATTTCCATACATTGAGGTATCGGTGTGTATGACAGTTATTGCTGAGTTTTTCTGCCATTTGGAGAATCGTTTAATTTCCTCCTTGGTCGGGTTAGACAATAACTTTATTACTTGATCAGGTGGTGTTGCAAAAACCACCTTGTCAAACAGAAACTTTTTACCGTCTGATAGTACGATAGCCACAGAATCAGGTTTTCTGAAGATTTCTGCAACTTCTACGTTAAGAAAAACTTCACCTCGAAAACGTTCGAGAATTTTTTCAATATAGGAGTAAACCCCTCCTTTAATTCTGACCCAGTTAGTAAAAATATAATCTTGGAGAACCGGAATGCCCATCTGGGCTGGGAAGTCGTTGATTAGCTCAAATGCCATTGAGTAGCTATACATTGTCAACAACTTTAACCAGTAATTTCGCATACACTGGCTTTTCAAAAATTGAGATATTGGCTGATTATATAATTGCTGTATTTGAGTAAAATGTGTTTTTAACAATAGTCCAGCAGCACCTGCATAGAGAGTATTAAGCTTAAGATATTCAATTAAACGCTGAATTCCTGTAAAATTTCTTTGAATTGCTACAGATGAAAAAAAATAATCACCATTTGGTAAGAATAGTGCTGAACCAATATCAACAGGTTCTAGTTCTACCCCTAAATCTTTCATTAAACCTAAAAAGTTGTGAAATTTAAGAGGGAATTCCAGCACACCACTTTCTAAAATTTGGTCACAATCAGATTGATTTGGTTTAATATTTTTATTTAATGTCCTAATATGCCCACCCAAAATAGGTTGGTTTTCAAAAACCGTAACGTGATGACCATTTTTGTCAAGCAGGTATGCCGTTACCATACCGCTTGCTCCGCCCCCAATAATAGCGATTTTCATATTCCAGCACCAAACTAATGGAATGCTTTGAGAATTGAAAAAGAATTCAGGGTACAGAATCAATCAGTCTAGCCAAGCACGACCACCAAGAAGAGCTACTAAATCAAAAATTTCATGTGGTATTTCACTATGTATTTCTCGCTGACATACAAATTACATATGTCAACTATGAACAGAGGCTGAGCGCTTCTGATTCTGATTCTGACTTTCAAATTTTGTTTTGGTAATTTTAGCAAAGTAATAAAAAGTTACTTTGCTAAAATTACATCTCCCGATAATTTCTGATAAAGATTTGCTCCAGTCCAAAAAGTAGGTGCAAACCCTGGATATCCAGATGAGGCATTACAAAAATAAAAGTTTTGTAAAGATGTTTCATAATTTAATCTACCAATACCCATATTTTTAGGTGTCAAGTTAGAACCATAAGAATTTCCTTTTGGGCACCAACAAAACCGCTCATTAGTTGTTGGTGTCCCAGTAATTTTAAAAACAAGATATTTTCTAAAATGAGGAATATATTTTTTTTCTACTATATTGATGATTGAATTTAAAATTTCCTCTTTTTTTATTCTGTAAGCTTTTCTATCAGTTTGTTTTAATTCTTGAAAATAATCATAATTAGCAACTGTTAAAAACTCAATTATTTGATATCCTTCAGGGCAATCACGCTCATCATTTGTCATTAGAGTAGGTGTCGTAATAGCAAAACTTGGATTAGAAAAGTCATGCTTATCGTACATTTGATCAAATGCTTCATTTAAATCTTGATGCCCAGTATGGAAGGTATTCCATTTTCCAAAACCGTAATCTCTCAAATCAATATCTTTAACAACGCAGTAGGCCATATAGTTGGAAGGGGAATACTCATAGTTTAGTTTCTTACGTATCTTGCTTGAGAAGTTTTCAATTCCTATCATCTGGGCAGCTTTTTGAGGATCTATATTACAAATAATAGTTTCAGCAGTAAATTCATAATTTTGATGATTAGTTTTATTAATTGCCTTGACTCCAGTTATAGTTTTATTGTTGAGTATAAAATTAGTGACTTCTAAATTCAGAAAAACTTCGCCTCTATTTTCTTTAATTACTTTGACTAAAGAATTAATTACATGTTCAAAATGCCGTGTAGGATAGAAAGCGCCTTTTTGATAGCTAGTAAATAAAATCACCCAAGCGTAAAAAGAAAGTTGAGCAGGTGGCAGCAAAAAGTCAGGCCATTGCAAAGCTAAAAGTGTTTGTGCCTCTTTAACTAATTTGAATTTATTAAAAACATCCTGAAGCGTACTATTCAAATAGATTAAAGCAGATGATACTACAGTCAAATGTTGAAATAATTCAGCAGTAATTATTGGTGGTGATAATATCTTTAATCCTTTACTTACATTCTCAACCTCAAGTACAAATTTACGAATTTGCTTGGTATTTTCCGGAAAAAGATGAGATAACCGCCTGATTAACTCTTGCGGTTCTGAGGGAATATCTAGCGAATAACCAGGCATTTTCATGTGATCAAAGCCATCAGGTTCATATCGCTCAAAAGTTACTTCTTTATCCAAGTTTAATTTTTTAAGAACTCGATTTACAGTTTGTCCTTCACCACAATCCCAAACATAATGCAGTTGAGCATTAAATTTATATTTTTTTGCCATTGTAAACGTATGACCAAAGCCTCCTGGATGTTCGTGAGACTCCAATACTTGAACTTTTTTACCAGATTTGGCCATCAAAGACCCAAAAACTAATGCTGATAAGCCGCTACCTACAATCAGGTAATCTATTTTCATTACTGAGGGATTAAAATGTATATGAGTTCAATCTGCATGATCTTGAGATGGTTTTTCATGAATCCTTAGACAGATTTATGGGTTTTGATTCAAGGCTAAAAAATGTGTAGATGTTGGACTTATAACTGTATGCATGGCAAAGAATGTAACAGAGGTTATACTGTTAAAAATTTATCTACATGAATTGGGTGTATCTGTTAATTTTTGATGTAGGAGATTGACGTTTATATGTACTTCAACTACGCCCGTGATGGACAGGCTATTGGTGATTGCCTCACCAACGGAGCTAGAGGATCAAACTCCCCAAGCTTATAAGATCCGGTATGCCCTACCGTACTTAATCCCTTTTGCAAGATGTTAATCGCGGCGTTAACGTCCCTATCTTCGGTATATCCGCACGAACAAATATGAGTTCTAGTTGATAAAGACTTTTGAACTTTTTCGCCGCATTGATTATCGGTCAAATCTCTTAAATCCCGTTGTGGTAAGGGAGGAATAAAGAAATCCCTCATAAATATAATGAGGGATTTATTTACATCACTGACACAGCCCATCGACAATGGGGCCCCAGTAACCAATGACTGTTTTAACCACACTGAGGAAATCATCAGGCATGATCTGTGTAACAGCCTTGCGGCAGTAAGATCTCCACTTACGGCGATTTTTACCCGTATCCCACCATTGAGGGTTAGTCAGAATTATCTGCACTTGATGAATGTCAGCATTGCGTCTGGGGAGGAGACCCCCGCAACGCAGTGGCTCTCCATGAGTGACTTACCGACTATCGCGCGCAAGTGGCGTGAGGGTGCCGTCAGGCAGCTGGGGTGCTTCAGGATTTATAAGTAATTAAGCAAACTTGATATTAAAACCATTAAATGAGTAAAGAAACTGAATCTACAAACCAGGCAATTCCGTATCGTTAGGTAATCCTTGCGCGAATTCAGTAGTAATTAAAGTTTCTAAATCATCAATTTCGGTTTCATTGAATAGCTCAAAATTAGTGTCAAATACATCAAAACTACTAGTTGTGACGTGTTTATTAGTATGCTGTTGTCCTAAAGAATTTTGCTCGATAGCGTTAGTTAATGGCGTCATCGTTTCATTCTCCTGAAAGTTTTTTAGTCAAATATGGCTCTGAACTGCCCTATGCATAAATGTATAGGGTTCCAACTCACTGCATGAGTTCGTTTACACTCAATAGTGACAACTCCTCACAAGCCATCAGATTACGGAAGATCCGCTCTATCCCACAGTTAAGTAGGAGACTTTGAACTAATCGCAGTTCTCGCGGATTGATTAATGTTCCGCTTTATCAAACCTTCCGCAAGGATTGTTCCATCCCAAACTAGCTAATCTAGTTGCTTGATAAAGATGACTCAGAACATTTTCTACTTGGTTAACCAGCAGAAACTTTTACCGATTTAAGGGCTACCCCGCCGCAGGAAAATCGGTATGATAACTTAGATAATCTGCCTAAAGTCATTCATTTTTTAGATTGACACTTAATAAGCAGATTCTAGTTGCAGACCTTTAGATGACTCCAGTGGTTTCAATATACGCTGTAGTTCTTCGTCTGAAATGTAGTCTTTTTTGGGTGGGCTAAAGCGTAATACTGCCGTTTCATAACATGCCCTAGCGATACAGTTACGTTCTTGTGGAGTAAGCTGTGCAACTATCTCAACAATATCTTCTACATGCTTGACTTCAGGGCCAATATTACTGTGTACGCGTAGGCAGCGTGTAGCATGGATACCTGGTGGTAGTAAAGCCTCCACTTTCTGGATGTATTCCTCACCAACAAATGTGCCTAAACGTTCGATAGCATAGCAAAGACCAACACAATCAATTGGATTCGTCCTTTGCACAATTTGAGTAAAGTAATCTACGAAATCCTTGATGCTTGTTGGAAAAAAAGCTTGCACTACAGCAAGAGCATCATATCCCATCGACTGAATATCCAGCAGGGCGAGTCGGTCATGGTCTGCCTCCTCTCTAGCTTTCTGTGCAGCCCACTGTGCCAAATCCCAACGACCTAATGCACTAAAGTGTTGCGCGGCTTCTTCCATCAGTGGGGTAGTATGGCGGCTGGAATGATAAATACCTGCAAGCCGCCATACCCAACGTATAGGAGTCAGATTTGGTGGTTTACTTTCTGACTTCACTGCGTGCCAGGCACGTACCATTGCCTGATCTAAGAATTTCCTGGTTTTAATTAAAGTAGCAGCATCAATCACTTTTTTGTCCAAGGAATCATTGTTTTCCAAAGGGTAAGGTTGATGCATCTCAGCGCTGCTAGCAGTACTTACCACTTCTTTGCCAAGCACAATACATGATGATTCAGTAGCAATTGGAAAGTTATTATGCATGGTTTGTTTTGCACCCACGTATTTCCATCATGTTAATAACCGCTTCTGCTTCTAAAATTAGGCACAGATGGTTTGCTATGAGATAAATTTTAGATATCTCACTTTGTTATGCTGTATTGGACTTTCTAGCCTTCAACTCAATATTCTAGTCAGAGACACACGTTAAAAAATTTTTACCTTGTCATAATCATAACATAATAACGACTATTAATAATAAAAAACATAAACTGATGAAACAAACTTACTAAAGCTACATTTCTTAATATTTTTTAGCAGATAAACATGCAATTTGCTGTTATAGAAATTTCAAATAGTATCAATGTAATTATCTAACTTGTGAATCGACAAATCTCTCTACAAAGGTAGAAGTATAAAGCCAGACGGTAGAAGCAGTAAGAGAAGTTTAATTGTTTAGCTGTAAACTTTACTCAAGGTAGCCTGACACTAAGTAAATTAGAGAAAAACATTTATTAACACTGCAATCAAACCGCGATCGCATAGCTAAAACGCTCATGTTATGACATTTACTTAATTTTATAAAAATTCAATTATTGCAACAACTGACAGTAAGGTTAAAATAATGTACTGTGTTACGTAGTTATTATTGTATAGATTAATGACATACGTCATAAGTATTGGACACTTAAGCGATCGCCTCAACTTGACAAGCTATCATGGGCAATAAGCGCGGATTACACCTGAATTAAATGGGGCATTGGGCATTGGGCATGGAGTATTAGTTATTCTACCCTTTCCCCCTATCCTCAGAGGGGGCCCCGAGTCCCCCCTGCTCCCCTGCTCCCTCTAGCCTGTTGACCCTCACAAAGAATTCACTGACTTTGCTATGACTATCGAACGAGTTCCCCAAAAACACTATCCCAAAGCTGAGATTGGGCGGCGAGGCATGGCATTAGGGCTTGATTTCCTCGGTGTCTGGTTAGTCAGTTCTCTATTGGGAAGCAATAGTATCGGTATTCAATTTGTTCAGATCCTAGTTTTTGTCATAGGTTGGCTGCTTTTGCGGGTGGTAGTGGTGTACAACAATCAAGGGCAAAGCTTAGGGCGTTGGGCATTCGATTTGAAGATCCTCGAAGTCGAGGACGGCCAAGTAATCAGCAGGATTCCAGAATTGCAGGCACTGCTAAAACGAGAAGCTATAATTTGCTTTGGTGCACTTTTGGTTTCAATTGCCCTAAACAACATCCGTGCCAATCCCACTGCTATACTGCTATTACTTCCTCTGGCAATTGACTGTGGTAACGCTTTATCCGATACTCAGTTGCGGCAAGCTTTGCATGACCGCTATGCTGGAACTTTCGTAGTTTCGTCGCGTCGTGGCTACTCGCTGGATTTAAAAGTCAAGCGAATAGTTGAAAAAATACGGCGAAATGTGAGAAGATAGTCATTTGTGTTAATTCTCCTCAGGCTTTAGTGTTTGTAAGATTATGGCTAAAAGTAAAGGTGTCCGCATAATAGTGACACTAGAATGTACCGAGTGTCGTACAAATCCAGACAAGCGATCCGCTGGTGTTTCACGGTATACCAGCACTAAGAATCGTCGCAACACAACCAATCGGCTAGAACTGAAAAAGTTCTGTACCCACTGCAACAAACATACTGTTCATAAGGAAATCAAGTAAAGATGAGCTATTACCGTCGTCGCCTGTCTCCAATCAAGCCTGGAGAGCCAATTGATTATAAAGATGTTGACTTGTTGCGTAAGTTTATCACCGAGCGGGGTAAGATACTGCCGCGTCGGATTACTGGGTTGACATGTCAGCAACAGCGAGACTTGACATTAGCAATTAAGCGGGCGCGAATTGTGGCTTTATTGCCCTTTATCAATGCCGAAGGCTAAATCAATTTTAGATTTTGGATTTTAGATTTTGGATTATCTCAAGAAGCTGTGTTTAAATAACATTGGCTTTGTTTTTGTGAGTCCAAAATCACAAATCTGAGTAATAAAGTGTAAAGGTTACTACATAAAAAAATTTGGATTCAAGACTGAATACCAGCTATTGAATCCAAAAGAGCGCCAGTTCGATGCCACTTGCGGGACTCGGGGACAACCCCCGCAACCGGGTGGCTCCTCAAGTCGGGAGATCCTTCCTGTATGACAGGCTCCCAAATCTAAAATCTAAAAATTACTAGAGTGCGAGAGTTGTGGACAAGGGGACGCTAGTTGAATTTAGGGTTCAAGGCGATCGCCGTCTGGGTGTGGTAGATCGTCCAGACGGGAAAACCCGGTGGTTTGTGGTAGACGAACGCGGTCAATCCCACAGCCTCGCGCCTAGACAAATTACTTACACAGTGGATGGACTTGCCTACAAGCCCTCTGAAATTACCAACTTTTTAGAGGAAGTCAAGCCTTATTTAGATCCATCAAGTTTAGAGGTGGCATGGGAATTACTGGTGGAAGACGCCCAAACAGTCACACCTGCTGAAATGGCAAATCTGCTGTTTTCTCAATCAGACCCAGCGCCAACTTATGCCGCCCATTGCTTGTTATCAGACGACAAACTCTATTTCAAGCAAAAAGGAGACGCTTACGAACCACGAACAGCAGCTCAAGTGGCGGAACGTAAGCACCAAATAGAAGTAGAAACCCTCAAAGCTAAAGGGCAACAAGAATTTTTAGCTCGCGTAGAGCAAGCGCTTCAAGGTGAAGCAGTAGAATGGCAGCGCCACGATCGCCAGCGCTTAGAAGGACTAGAAAAATACGCGACTTTACTGGCAGATATTGTACGGGTAGGGCTAAATTATGAATCTCTAGCTCGTGCCTATCCTCCTAGTGCCCCAGTCTTAGAAACTATGAACATGCTGGGGCGTGCCGCAACCCCCCAAGGAGCCTTTCAATTATTGATAGACTTGGGTTGGTGGAACGCTCACGAGAACTTGTTCCTGCGTCGTGCTTCAATTCCAGTTCAGTTTCCTAGCAAGGTAGTAGAAGTGGCGCAACAGCGTTTGGATTTTCCTCCAACTGACTTAGATGCAAATCGCCTCGATTTGACTCATCTAAAAGTCTATACAATTGATGATGAAAGCACCACTGAGATAGACGATGGTCTTAGCTGGGAATCCCTCCCCGATGGACGGGAGCAGCTATGGGTACACATCGCCGATCCGACTCGGTGGTTAATACCAGAAGATGATTTAGATCTCGAAGCCAGAAAGCGGGGAAGTACAGTTTATTTACCTACGGGTATGATTCCCATGTTTCCGGAAGTACTGGCAACTGGGCCCATGAGTTTGGTGCAGGGGCAAATTTGTTGTGCCCTCAGCTTTGGAGTTGTTTTAAATACAACTGGGGCGGTAGAAGATTACTGCATTCGTACCAGCTTCATTAAACCCACTTATCGCCTCACCTACGAAGATGTAGATGAAATGCTGGAATTGGGAGTGCAAGCAGAACCAGAAATAGAAGCGATCGCTAATTCGGCAAGAGTTCGGAAATCTTGGCGCTACAATCAAGGGGCAATTAGCATCAACATGCCGGAGGCGATGATCAAAGTCAAAGGCGACGATATCAGCATTGACATTTTAGATGATTCTCAGTCGCGGCAACTGGTAGCTGAGATGATGATTCTTGCCGGTGAAGTCGCTGCTCGTTACGGCCAAGTTAATAACATACCCTTGCCCTTTCGTGGTCAGCCGCAGCCAGAATTACCCCCAGAAGAAGAATTGCTTCAATTACCGGCCGGATTCGTGCGTGCCTGCGCCATGCGTCGTTGTATGCCCAAGAGTGAAATGAGCATTACGCCTGTGCGTCATGCTGGTTTAGGATTAGATACCTACACTCAAGCAACTTCTCCCATCCGTCGCTACAGTGATTTACTCACTCACTTTCAACTGAAAGCCCACCTGCGGGGTGAAGTTCTGCCTTTTTCCGCAGAACAACTCAAAGAAGTAATGATGACCGTCACTAGTACCACCCAAGAAGTGACGATGGTAGAACGGCAAACTAATAGATATTGGGCATTAGAGTATTTACGCCGTCATCCAGAGCAAGTTTGGCATGTGACAGTTTTAATGTGGCTGCGAGAAGACAGCAATTTGGCACTGATTCTCTTAGAAGATTTAGGCTTGCAGTTACCCATGTCATTTAGACGCATAGTCAGATTAGGTGAACAGATATTAGTAAAAGTTAGCCACGCCGACCCGCAAAAAGATTCTATTCAATTCCAAGAAATAATTTATCAAGAAGCCCAGACAGCCACTAATTAAATATTACTCCTTTCCCAGCAGCAGATTACCGTTTAGACAGCTCTTAAGTAGGGGAGTTCTTGAGCAGGGGAGCAGGAGAGCAGGGGAGCAGGGGCGAGGGTTTCCAGCATATCTTTTATAAATAGAGCGATCTTTTCTTGTGTTTTTCTCTGGAGAATCTTCAACTGTCGAAGAACGATCACCATCTGTATTTTTCTCTGGAGAATCTTCAACTGTCAACGAGCGATCGCCATCTCTGTCTTTACCTGGAGAATCTTCAGTTGTCAATGAGCGATCGCCATCTCTGTCTTGCCCCGGAGAACTCGAATTATTCTGTTTACCTATATTATTTAGTACTTCATTTTCCAAAGTTTTTTTAGCTTCTTCATTATTCATATTTAGTATTGCAAGTAAATTTTGTCACAATTAATTACTGTGTGAAAATCATAACATTAAATTCATATTTCTACTGCTCCAAGAGCTATTAGTGTGTTTCTTTGAGATGTTGTTAAACCAATTGCATTTTTAATGTTCATACCTTCATAGGGTCTATCAATTCTCATCGTTTTCAAGCATTCCCCTGTTTCAATATCCCAAAGCTTAATGGTTTCGTCTTCACTACTGCTCACAAATATAGGAGTATTGGGCCTAAAGGCAACCGACCGTACTGCTTTGTGATGTCCTTGAAATGTTTTAAGAATAGCACCTGTAGCAACATCCCATAGTTTCACTGTTTGATCTTCACTGCCACTGATTAAAATCTTGCCATCTGGGCTAAAGACAATTGTTCTGACTCTAGACGTATGGCCTTGAAAAGTTTGTAAACATTCCCCTGTAGAAACATCCCACAGTTTAATTGTCTGGTCTCCACTAGCACTAGCAAGGATGTCTGCACTAGGACTAAGAGGATGTTTGAAAAGTCAAAGCTAGTAAAAAATTATGCAAGTCGTCTGGGCATTTTATTACTTGGAGGTGCCTAACCAGTAAGCGTAACACTAAACCCAATGTATCAACGCTCAGATGCCGTTTGCGTCCCTTGATCTTCTTAGCTGCATCGTAGCCGACAGCAATCCCTATCATAGTTGCGGTTTCAACGCTTTGGCTATCTACTATGGCTTCAGACGGACTTGGTAGCCGTTCATGATCCGCTCGTGTCCATGCCCGCAACCGATCATGAATTTCTATCCACGTTCCATCAAGACGCCAATTACGGAAATATGTGTACACTGTCTGCCATGCAGGGAAGTCTCCAGGTAAGTCTCGCCATTTGCAGCCTTGAATCAGTACATAAAAAATTGCATTTAGCACTGCCCAGATTTCTACTTCTCGTGGACGACCACCAGGTTTAGGCACAGGAATCAGGGGTTCAATTAACTCGAATTGACTTTGGGTCAGGTTACTAGAGTATGCTTTACTCATTGCTCTCAATGGGTGCTGTATGTACGTATCTACAGCTTATGCCTTGAGAGCTTTTTTTTACTCAACTGGGAACTTTTCAAACATCCTCTTATAGGGGTATTCCGCTTTCATCTGGATGTTCATAGTTTTTACCTTCAGTTAATTAACAGCGTTACCTAGCCAAATTTTCTGTGACCCCTAAAACTCAGTTGCGGGTTATTATCCTAATCTAATTTGTAAACCATTGCTGCTTGAACAAAGTTGACAAACCAATCTTTGACTCTGCGGGTAGCGCGACAGTCGTCTTCGTTGTAAAGTTGGATATTTTCTAGCAAGGTGCGATCGCCTGTTTCTAACCACTGGTCATACCAGTAAATACACTTAGCACCACTGGCTTCTTTATTACGCCACTCAAACCCCAGCCAACGAGCGATCGCTTTCAGGGCATAGCTTTCTATTGGTAATGCTACACTTTGGATTAATTGTTCATATACATCGACAAACCGATTCAGTACAGGTTGCACTGAGGAGTTGGGAGTGCGGTAAAGTTTTGCTAAGCGTTTGACTGTATCAAATTCGTAGACGCAAAAATGATAAATTGGTGCTTTGGGATATTGCCAAACTAAATTGAGAAATTGCTGCCAAATTAATTCTTCTTCTTCTGGTCTTTCTGCCAGAAATGAATAAAACTCTTCTGTGTTGGCTTCTTTATTAACAACCAAAACGCCCAAAAGATAATTTAAATCCAGGTCTGGCTGTGCTTCAATATCAAAATATAGCTCAATCGGTGCTGTAAATGTAATATTTTCTATTGGTGGCGGGTTGGGTAAGATAAAAGGTCGTCCTGACAATGCAGACTGGGCTTGTACTACCAACTTCGGTGCTACTTGATTATCGAATCCGACTAAGTTTTCTAAAGTGGTCGGACTGGTATTGGCAAGAGATTCTACTGTGGTGATGGAGAGAGTTTGCAATTGATCGTAGCGCAGGGGTGTAACGCCTGGTAACAAGGAGAGATGTTTTTGTGATTGAGCGATCGCATAACATTGACTATACCAATGGCAAAGACTACACTTCTGACGGGAGATAAAAACTTCTGGTGGTTCTGATGACTCTAAAACTTGAATAAACTCCTGGAGAATCTGCTGCATTTGTGGTATCCATTTAACTAGATCCACTGGATAATTAAAGTTTTTGCTACGCAATATTAACCAAGCTGTTTTAGGTGGAACTTCCTGTACCGTTGCTAATACTTGGGCGTGAAATGCAATAGTAACTTGATATTCCTGTTTGGGACGCTTACCCATTTCCATGTTCGCAGGAACATAGATCCAATCGCCAAAGCGAGATTGTCCTGGCTGTTTGACCAGTAAATCTGGACGGCTGAGGAGAGTATAGGCTTGATAGTGAGGTGATAAAGGAATATTCTCGCTTGCTGATTCTGCCAACTCGTTGTAGTTGACTAATAGTACTCCTTGATGGATGTACTCAACTCCACGCTGCATCAATTCTAAAGTCGCTGCATGGGCTTTTTCCCAGTTGCCATGTGGATAATCTGGCTTGTGATAGGTAAAATGCGCCAAAATACCCCGCCGATAAGCGCTTTTGTCTTGTTGCAATTTGAGTAATAATTCATTGGGCACATCTCGCTGACTGTAGTCACCGTGAATATCTAAAAAAGGTCGGCGCTTACAGCGTTGGTATTGCAGTAGGAGTTCAGCATTAATTAACATTCCTTTAAGCTAACAAGAATTAGCGTTTTCTGGGAATAATCCGGATAAATAAAGATGGGGGGATGGGGGGATGGGGGGATGAGGGGGATGAGGGGGATGAGGGGGATGAGGGAGATGAGGGGATGGGGAGAAATAACAACTGACAACTGACCACTGACAACTGACCACTGACAACTGACCACTGACAACTGACAACTGACCACTGACAACTGACCACTGACAACTGACCACTGACAACTGACAACTGACCACTGACAACTGACCACTGACAACTGACAACTGACCACTGACAACTGACAACTGACAACTGACCACTGACAACTGACAACTGACCACTGACTATGAATTTACAAACCAGGTTGCATCACCATCGAGAGCAATTTCCAGCTTTAGCAAACAAGATTTATTTTAACTACGGGGGGCAAGGGCCGATGCCTCAAAAAGCAATGGATGCTATCAGCCAAGGCCAAGCACATGTGCAGCACATCGGCCCTTTTGGCTATGAGGCATATGCCTGGCTGACCCAGGAAAAGCAAGCTGCTAGAGAAGCGATCGCTTGTGAGTTGCACGCACCACCGGAAAGTATTACTCTAACTGAAAATGTCACTGTTGGCTGCAATATCGCTATGTGGGGTATTGAATGGCATCCCGGCGACCATATGCTACTGTCAGATTGCGAACACCCTGGTGTAATTGCTACAGCACAGGAAATCGCACGTAGATTTGCTGTAGAAGTTACTACCTGTCCCTTGATAGCAACTTTAAATGCAGGCGACCCTGTGACAGTTATTGCCCAACACTTACGTCCCAATACCCGCTTAGTTATTGTCAGTCATGTTTTTTGGAATACAGGACAAGTTTTACCTCTTGACAAAATTGTGGAAGTATGCAGAAATAATGATTCCTTAGTTTTGGTAGATGCTGCCCAGTCTGCTGGTTTATTACCTTTAAATTTAAGTGAATTGGGGGCAGATTTTTATGCTTTCACGGGACATAAGTGGTTATGTGGCCCGGCGGGTGGGGGTGGTTTGTATGTCCGTCCTGAAGTGCGAGACAGCTTGCATCCGACATTTATCGGTTTGCGTGGTGTTGTTGTAGATAGTCAAGATCAACCTGTGAGTTGGAAAGCGGATGGGCGGAGGTACGAAGTATCGACATCAGCTTATCCATTGTATGTTGGGTTAAAGGAGGCGATCGCTATCCATCAGCAATGGGGAACATCAGAGGAACGTAAAGAGCAAATTTGCCATAACAGTGAATACCTCTGGCGAAAATTGGCAGGGCTACCCGATGTAAAATGTCTACGGACTGCCCCACCGGAAAGTGGTATAGTCTCATTCCAACTTACCCAACAACAACCCCAAGCTAGTCTCAAGTTAGTACAATTCTTAGAGTCACAAAGAATATTTACCCGAACAATTGCTCATCCTAACTGTATCCGCGCTACTGTTCATTACTTGACTTTAGAATCTGAAATTGATTTGTTGGTTGAGGAAATACAAAAATTTTGTCAATAATCAATAGTCAATAGTCAATAGTCATCAGTACTTCGGCTTCGCTCAGCACAAGTCAATAGTCATCACTATCAAATGGAACGCCCAATTTTATACGTCGCTATTACTAATCATGGCTTTGGTCATGCCACTCGCACTGCATCGGTTGCAGCCACAATACAAAAGTTGTGTCCAGAAATATTACTAATTATGGTGACTACTGCCCCACGGTGGTTGCTAGAGTCTTACATTGAAGGCGATTTTATTCATCGTCCACGTGCATTTGATTTGGGTGTGATACAAGCAGATAGTTTGACAATGGATAAGGAAGCGACTTTAACAAAGTTGCTGGAAATTCAAAAGCAACAAAATTCTTTGATTGCTTCGGAAGTAAATTTTATCCGCCAAAATCGTGTCAATTTTATCTTGGCAGATATTCCTTTTTTGACTCCTTTGTTTGCTAAAAAAGCAAATATTCCTTGCTGGATGATGAGCAATTTTGGCTGGGATTTGATCTACCGCGATTGGGGTGGTGAATTTATAGCGATCGCTGATTGGATTAGTGATTGTTATTCCCAGTGCGATCGCTTGTTTCGTCTTCCCTTTCACGAAAGCATGGAAGCTTTTAAGAATATCACAGATGTGGGCTTAACAGGTGGTTCACCTCGTTATTCTGTTGATGTACGCTCGATTTGGGGTATAAATGCACCCAGAGAAAAAACTATTTTGCTAACTTTTGGCGGTTTGGGTTTACAACAAATTCCCTATGATAACCTGGGACATTTTCCAGATTGGCAATTCATTACTTTTGATAAATCTGCCCCTGATTTACCTAATTTAGTGAAAATTAATGACCAGAAATACCGTCCTGTGGATTTTATGCCTGTGTGTGGGCGTATTGTTTCTAAACCTGGTTATGGTACTTTTTCGGAAGCTACACGCCTGGGAGTACCTCTGGTGACTATTCCCCGCGATGATTTTGCTGAAGCGGCTTTTCTTTTAGAGGGTATTGTAAATTACAATTACCATCAAATCGTCACCCCAACAGAGTTTTTTCAAGGAACTTGGGATTTTCTTCATCAACCACCCCAACAACCACAAAAATCCCAACCAATTGCTAAGGATGGCAATGAGGCGATCGCTCAGGCTGTTATAAAATATTTCCAGCCCGATTAAATCCTTGAAAACAAGCTAAATTAGTAGTGGAATCTCCAACACCAGAAAATTCAGTTTTAGAATTAGCTGCCGATGATGTACGTAGAGTTCTGGAAAGACAAAAAGAAGAACGGCAAATTTTAATTAGCCAGATGAACATTTTATTTGTCACCAATACTGCTTTGTTAAGCTTTTTGACAATATCTAAACTTCTGACTCTATTTAGCGTCTTCAGTGTTACAGAACTAGCGTTATTTTTCTTAAATTTTCTGCTATTAATCCGCGCTTTATTACCGCGTCAGTTTGCTATCACTCCTAATCCAGAAAATGTCCAAATTTATTTGGCACTGACAACAGAGGATTATCAGTTGCAGATGTTAGCTAACTTAATAGAAACTTATAATATCAACCAGAAAAGAGTAGAAGATATTGCCCAGTCTTTGACATTGGCTACTTTTGTTACTTCCGGAATTGCTTTAGTCGCTTTATTACATCAATTATCGGTTTATTTCATCCCTGAACTGCAAAAATTATGAATAGTAATCAAGAAAATACAACATCCTCTAAAGGTAGCTTGCGTTTACCAAAGCCAGATCAAAATAACATTACTGTTTTGGCTCATAATCTTCCTAGCAAGCCAATTCTACCCTGGAATCGCTTTGATTCTCCTAGTCTAAATAAGGAATCAAATAAAATAGAACAGACATCACAACAGAAATCATCAGCAACCTTTAATGTAGTGAATTATGTAGGGGCTATTGGAGCAGCGCGTGTAGTTAGCCAAATAAAATCAAAAAATACTGATAGCATCACTTCTATTGATGAGGAACAGCAAAATCAAGAAACAACATAAAATCAACCAACACAAACAGCTAATTAGCTTTTCCCAACATTACAAATGACTCATTATCAAAAACTACTCAGAATTTCTACTAATGGCAAATCTTTTCACAACATCACTGCAAAAATTGAAGCCATAGTTGCAGAATCGGGTGTGGAAACTGGCCTTTGTACTCTATTTTTGCGTCACACTTCAGCTAGTTTAGTCATCCAAGAAAATGCCGACCCTGATGTACTTGTGGATTTAGCTAATTTTATGGCTAAACTTGTACCAGAATCAGGCAAATACATTCATGATGCTGAAGGGCCTGATGATATGCCGGCACACATCCGTACAGCCCTCACCCACACTTCTGAACATATCCCTATTAATCGCGGTTATTTGGTGCTAGGAACTTGGCAAGGAATTTATGTTTGGGAACATCGTCAACGCAGTCATGTAAGAGAGTTGGTTGTCCATATTTCTGGTTAAATTACAGTGTCTACGCAAAAAGATATCGTCCATTCTCAACATGATTGTAACTTTTCGTTTGTACGAAAAAAATGACTGATAAATAAAAAATTCATTATAATTGTGACTTGCTGACTGTTCACAGTGAACAATAGACTTCTTGCAAAAGTCCTTCTTTGCGCCTCTGCGTGATACAAAAAAAGATTTATGCAAGAGGTCTAATCAACATGCAACGTTAATTTTATTAATATCAAACAATAATTATACATTATTCGATATAAACTAATATTTATTTGAAATCAATTGCGCTGTTTCAATTATGAAGCAAGACCTGTCATCAACTGATGCTTTCCAAATTCTTGATCAAATCCTTGCCCAGCAGTCTGTTAACTTGTTATCACTCAATCCGCAGAAGGCTTTAATTACCAGCTTCACAGAATTGGGAAACTTGATTGCAGAACAAACCACAGACATGCAACTGATAGTAACTCTGCGGGATACCTTGGAACGCATACTTTATGCACAGTTGCAAAACTTTCCGCACAACATCTTTTGGGATTTTGATTTTATGGTCAGCAGTATGTTGAGGCAGGCTTTAATAGCAAACACTCATGCTATTTCTTTTCTAGAATCTTTTGGCAACAAGATGGTGTCACTTTCGGAGTTATTCGGAATTCAAATGGAAATCCGTTTCCGCTATGTCCACGATTTTATGTATGGGTTTGAGTGGGCAAGATGGGTACAAAAAGAACCACACAGTCGCACACAATTTGATCCTTTCAGTCTGGTTTTTTTGGATTATTTACTCGTTAAAGGTAAGGAACTTTTACAACGTATCAGTCACGGACAAATCACGTCTTATAAACTGTGTGAGTCAGGTTTCCGTAATCCCTTTTCTTTCTCCCGCGAACCGGAAGATGAACAACGTCTGTTAAGTTATCTTGCCAAAAAACAACTAATTCCCGTGGCAACATGGAACTGGAACGCTCAACCTGTATGGAACAAACCTTATCAGGATATGCGATCGCAGGTAGCATTAAAGTTGAATATTCAACCACAAACTAGAAATTAAAAATTAAAAAATGAAAATTGCTGATTTAATCACTTGGTTTGAAGAATGGGCAAATCCCGCTTGGTGTGAAAGTTGGGATAATTGTGGCTGGCAAATTGAACCGGGAGTATTGCAGGAAAGAGCAAGGGTATTGGTGTGTTTGACACCAACTTTGGCGGTAATGGAGGAAGCGATCGCTCTCAAGGCTAACTTAATTTTTGCTCATCATCCGTTGATTTTCAACCCCCTGAAGTCGCTATGTACTGGCGAAGCGATCGCCGAAATGGTAAGGTTAGCCTTTACCAACAAAATCGGTGTCTACAGCGCCCACACGAATTTTGACCAAGTACAAGATGGTACAGCTGACGTTTTGGCTCAGATTTTAGAACTCCAGGAAGTCACCCCCATAGTACCAACTCTCCCAGGATTGGGATACGGGCGTGTCGGGCTGCTAAAACCAGCTTTGAAATTACAGGAATTACTCGCCGCTATTTACACCCGACTCGCCCCACCTCATCTAATTTTTTCACCCACTGCTGAAAATCAACAGACGATTTCACGAGTTGCTGTGTTGGGCGGTTCGGGCGCTAGTTTTATTGAAGCAGTAGTGAAAACCGATGCTCAAGCTTATTTAACTTCTGATTGTAAATTTCATCAATTTCAAGAAAGCCGCGATCGCGGTTTAATTTTAATTGATGCTGGACATTATGCCACTGAACGCCCTGCCTGCGATCGTTTGGTGCAAAAATTTGAGTCTTTCAACCTAGACTGGGTGCAATTAAGCCACAAAGATGAGGATTTCCGCCAGTTTTTCCCTTGATTACACGTATCTTAATTATTTATTGACAATATCAACATTTGTGTAAATTCATGCATTTTTTAATCAAAAAATGTTTTGTATTTTTTGTATTTACGTATAACAGTATGTTAACGCTTAAATCTTTTACATTACATTATGTAACTGTGATGTTGATCACAAAAATATGTAACTATAATCACTAATTATTGCTGTTTTATATCAATCAATACAGGACAAAAATGTTTCACACTAAAGGTGGTAATAAATTGCACTCTACACCCTAATCAACATGATTCGCTCACTCGTTGAATCTGCTTTCCAAACTGGGTATCTTAGTGTCGAATCTGAGGGTCTACTCCAACAAGTGCTGGCAACTAACTGCTACCAGTCAGAGGATTTGGCAGAGCTTGCAGCTTTATACGATGCAGTTCGTGCAGGCAAAATCAAACGAGAAGGCTCTTCGCAAGTGCCAATAGAATTTCTTGCACGGTACAAATCTTGCTGATACTGCCGTGACTGTTGGCTTTGGCGCGCAGATTGTCAAGGGCAGGCGACGCGATCGCCCAAAGGTAAAAACCCTAAACTCAAAACTCTTGTGCTGTTGTTGTTGAAAACCATGAAGGTCGGCAAGAGAATGAGTTAAGATCAAATACATACGGGGTAAAAGTAAAGCCGAGTCCCCAGACTTCCCAGTAATGCCAATGAATACAAGTAGGCAAATTTCACAACCGCAATCACCTCTTGTTTTGGAGTATTCCTTATTACATAATGGTAAGCAAGACTCACCAGCAAATATCAACTTGGTTAGGAGAACGCCTGAATTGTGTGACTTCTATGAAGTAGATATTCGCTATTATGACCTTTAAAGACACTCAGTTCTACTGGTGTAGTCAGTCCTGGTTTATGACCCAAAATTCCTTAGATCTGACAATTATAAGCAAATCTTCGGCTGGGGTCAACAGACGCACTGATTCTTTGCCTGTAAAACTGACCTTTAAAAGGTATTATCTAATGGGTAAAACCCAAATTTTGACAGGTTTAACTACGTTGTTTAAAAAGGCAGAAGCAGTACATGCTACACCGCAAGATTTATCAACTGTGTTGCGATGGGCGGGAGGTATGTGTTTTCTTGCGGGATCAGCAACGCTGGATCGAGCGTGCCCGCATCCTGGACATAGAAGGAGATTTAGTGACTCTACGCTATGAAACAGAAGAGGAAGACGAAATTTGTTCTTGGGAGGAGATGGTTCGCCTCGAAAGCATCGGCGCTGTAACCCAAAAATTAGCTTCAGTGCCACGCGGTAATGTGGAACCTCTCCTGACTGAAGATTGTCCAGAAGCTGAGCGTATCCGCAACCACTATCCTGACTCAAATGGTGAGTAATTAAGTCCTAAGCTACCTAGTAAGTCAAAAGGAGCCAGTGCCTTGCAAAGGACAGTCGCACAGGAAGGGTCTCCCACGCCAGTCCGCACAACGGGGGGCATTGGGGCCCCCTCTGGGGATGGGGGGAGACCCCCGCAAGCGGCTGGCTCGACTTGAGCGAACTGTCCGTTGGGGTTTCCCCCGAGTCCCGCAACTGGTTCGGCAGTCCGATCTTGGGGGTTTCCCCCAAGATCGGACTGCCGAACCCGCAGGGCGTTCAAAAGTCAAAACAATTATTCCGGGCTTTTGTCAAATCCTGACGTACTAGTACGGCTACCCTACGGAAAGCCCCGCTCTACCTTCCTTAATGCCTATCGACTTAGGGTAGTTCCCCACTAGCTCCACCCGAAGGGTTCTTTAGTCTACAAAGGTGGAGCCAGTGGCTACTGTACTAGTGTGAAATTCTAGGTAAAATATTTGACAAACAAGGGGAAAGGGGAAGAATTATCCCTTTTCCCCTCTTGTTTAAGTAAGTGAACATAATTATATCATGTTCGTTTAAACACTTATGATATCTGTGGAGGTCGGTAATTGGGAATTGGTAATTGGTAATTGGTTTTGAGTATTACCTATTACCCATTACCTATTAGCTATTACCAAGCAAACCGACTATATCGTAAGTAATTAGCCGAACTTGATATTAAATGTATTTTTGTTGCCTGTATATTTTATTCTTTGCAAGTCCCTAGTTCTCTATCATCTATGACTCAAGCCATATCCAAGCTAGTAACTTTTGAGGAATTTGTTGATCGCCTACTTGAAAATACCGGGGTACGCTACGAACTACATAATGGAAGTATTGTTGAAATGGCACAACCGGTAGGGGAACACGAAGAAGTTAAAGGGTTTTTGACAATCAAGCTTAGTGCTTTAATTGACCGATTAAACCTCCCTTACGTTATCCCCAACCAAGCTATAGTTAGACCTCACAAAAAAGATTCTGGTTATTTTCCCGATGTGTTGGTGCTAAATCGTGCAAACCTGATAAATGAACCATTATGGAAAAAAGAATCTGTTGTCAGTAATGGTACATCAATACCTGTGATTATTGAAGTTGTATCAACTAACTGGCGGGACGATTACCACTTGAAATATGCCGATTATGAAGAGATGGGTATCCCCGAATACTGGATTATCGACTATGCAGCGTTGGGAGGACGCAATTTTATCGGTAATCCCAAACAACCGACAATCTCTGTCTGTAAGTTAGTTGATGGAGAATATCAAATTAGTAAGTTTCGAGATAGCGATGTCTGACGACAAGCCGCTTCGCGTCTACGCATTATCTCCCAAACTTTTCCTGAATTGAATCTCACTCCAAACCAGATTTTTCAAGCTGGTTTGGTCAGTTGATAATTCGTAATTCGTAATTCGTAATTTTTAATTTTTATACCGCAACTGTTTTATTTATTTGAAATGGGTGATTCATTACTCATTATTTAGTGAACGTTCAAAGGCTGGACAATAACCTTCAAGAGTTACCTTAAAGTTATACAACGGCGAAGCAGGATTCCAACACCTTTGTCCTCTTTGATGTCGGCAGTTACCACAGCAGTCTACATCAGATAAGGTATAGCGATCGCCATTTTGGTTGAGCAGTTCTCTTTGAGACAACCCCCGCAATACTAGTTCTTCGCCTTGCCAACGGGCTTCGATTAAACCTGTGTCAGCAAACTGCCGCCAGCGACTATCAGCTGTAATGGCATCGGGGAGTGTAATTGTGATTACCGTTCCTAATTCTGTGAGTTCACCTTCATAGTTAGTCTCTGGTGCTGCTGGTTGCAAAAATGTATCGCCAATAAGTAATTCTACTAATGTGCCAGCGGCGGGAGAATGCACATGGTAGCGGTTTTGTAACTCTTCTAAGCTAGTCAAATCTGCCAAATAAGCAGGGGAACCGTGGACAAAAACGACGTGCTGGGGTCGTAAATTATGAATTAGCTGGGTAGTACCAGGCCCATCACTATGCTGGGCAAGAAGATAGCTTTCGATAGTAGTGGGTGTAAAATATTTTTTATTAACTTTTATATCAATTTTTTCGGGCAGGAGAATCAACCAAGGGCCAGTATCAGGTTGGCAATATTGTTTCAAATCAGATGTAGAGTCAGTCAGCACAATACAGGGAGACTTACCCACAGTGGCACGATGTTCTGACTGCAAACGACGTACTCGCGGACGCACTCGTTCATCCCAAAACAAGGGTTGATGGCGGGCAAAGTTCTGCACTGATGCAGGCAAGTGGGGTAACAGTTCTAGGTAAGCATCGCATCCGGTGGCGACTGCACCATCAACCCAAATGTCTAAATCCCTACCGGTGAAATGGTGATGACTACGTAAGAGCATCAGCAGTTCTTGACCCAAGCCTAAAGCTGGTGTAGGGAGTAGTACAGAACAATGATCGGCGATGGCGCGATTAATCCGTTCAGCTAGTTGATTTTCTTGATTGCGGCGGTGGGGATGACGGGATGTACCATAAGTGCCTTCAATAATCAGCACGTTTAAATCTAATCCCCGCAATTCTTCTAAACGTAAACCTTCTACTAGCCGCGAGTTCGATAAGAAAAAGTCTCCTGTGAATAATAGCTTGTAGGAGCGCTGTTCGTTGGTGTAGGTGAGCAGAATTGCTACTGCCCCTGGTAAATGTCCTGCAGGAAATAATTCTACTACTAAACCTGCTTGCAATTCTACAGGCGATCGCAGCGGCAAGGCATGGCAAAATTGCGGAATTTCTTTAGCATCTTGTTCTCGCCAATTCAGCGGTAGTAACTTACTAGTTACCTCACTGGCATAAATAGGTAGTTGAGGGAAAGCCTGATGTAGTGCCAGCAAACCTCTCGCGTGATCTGGGTGGGCATGACTGATCAAAACTAAATCTGCTGGTAAGGGTGAATTACCAAGGCTAGCCGCCTGAGTCAGCGTGCCCAGCAGTAATGAACTGTCGCCTATGCCACAGTCTAATAGAATACGGTGTGGCCCCATCCGCACTAATAAACACAAACCCTCATCGTTATGTTGCACACTATAGGGCAAACATTCTAATTCATTAGATGCTTCCCCACCTTCAACGCGAGAGGATGCCGACAGATTATCCCTCATGCTCTCCTCCCCTCCAACCTGATCGTCATTGACATATCCCAAAAGCCAAGAGTTACACAAATTTTGCTTTTGTGATCTAGGGGTAAATTTCGTAGTGCGCCTCTACACCCTGAGAATATGGATTTTTGATTGGGGAGGACGCCTCTTGCGAACCCGCACTGGTTCGGAAAAGTTGGGTAACGAGAAGCCCTCAAACTAGGGGCTATAAGCACTTGCCTATGTTTGTTTATGTTATTTGGAAGTTATGATCGCCAAAAGCCTAGCCACAGAGTTGGTCAATGTGCAGAGCCATTGCCGTGATAGTTCTCGGAATCATAAAATCCATTCTTCGTGCCAAAAAACAGGCACGAAACGGTAAATATAACTGTTAACCCAACTAAAATCAGCTTTACATCCATATTGTTTCCTGCCCTTTACTAAAGACTTTCCTATATTAATAGAGCGCTTCCACTAACACGCGAAATCACCTGAAAATCTTTACTATGCTTAGGTTGATTGGACAATAGGTAAATTTACCTCATTCAGTCAGATTGTAGAACTTTTTGGTTAACCTGTCCATTCACGTAACAGGCCTTAATAAATCAGGGCAGGGGAGCAGGGGGGCAGGGGAGAATGATTGATGGCGGGCGCGTAAATTGATATTTTACAGTTAACAATCCCCTATCTGCTGTATCATTTTGTACTTAGTTATAAAATTATGTATATCATTTAGTGTACTGGAATAAATTTGTGCATATATATTTTATGTATGAAATTAATACAGTTTGATTATTTGTATACAAAGTTTTCAACATTTAAACAAACATTTAAATTTAAACGTTAAACACAACTAAACGTTCAGATGTTTGAATATGCAAATAACATCACAACTTACAAAATGTTTCCAAGATTACCGAAAGCCAAATAGAATGGTTCAGTGCAGGAGCATGAGGTTCAAAATCACAAGCATCAAGTACGATCATGGGGGAGCGGTAGAAACGGAAGTCCTAATAGCAATGATGGTTTTTTCTCCAACAGTTTCACTCAAGGTGATGGAACTGTACAAACGTCGCAGGACACACACGCAATCCTCAATTTTGGAGGCAACGAAACCCGTCCCAGAAACATCTACGTCAATTACATTATCAAAGCTAAGAATGTGTAGGTGATTCTTAAGTAGGGAAATTGGGCGATCGCTTGTAGTCAACTGAAGGGGCGATCGCTCTTTACTGATGTTTCCAAGATTACCGAAAAGTAAATCGAATTGATCATTCAATAGAAACCTTAATTACACAACGGATATATGGGTTGATCATAGGATACGAAAATTTGAATTACCATGAATAATTACGTCATGAGCCGATGTTTGCTCTAGCATTAGGAAAAAAAATTGGACTAGGAGATGAGCCAGTTATATTAGCAGGAAAGAGTACATTAAATAGGCTGAAACATTGATTTTTTATTGTTTGTGATAAATTCGCGTTAAAGCACAATTTCTTCACCTCGTTCGGTGAAGCGAACTTCTTTAATATTCCATTGGGTGTTACTTGTTAAAGTTTTGCGGAGGCTGCCAAACAAAGCAAACTGTTCACAACTCGAAAGAGAAGCTAATTGCCGCTTCGACTGAGAAGATAGTCGCAAATCAACTGTGGCTATGCCATTTTTGACATTGACACGATAACCAGACAAACTCACATCGCCTGTATCTCGTTCTTCTATGATTTTGCCCACTGCGCCTGTTACAGGTTTCTCTGCTGCTACTGAAACTTTTTGAGGAATCAGTTTTTGACATTGAACATCACTTGTGTATAGGGTGACGTTGACAGTTTTAGAAGTTGTAGAAGGCGCTGAAGGCTGAACGTTGGTAGATTTAGCTCTCAGTTGAGCCATACTAGGCGTTTGGGTTGGGGTTGGGGATGATGTATTTGGTATAAGTGCTGGTGCTGTCGTTTGGCTGTAGATATTGCCAGAGATAGGGTTAGAACTACAACTGCTGAGGCTGGCTGCGATCGCCACTGTGATCAATGGTAGAAGATATCTGTTGTTTATATTCATAATATTGCTCATAGTTATGCTATGAACTTCAGTGACGCTGGGATCATTTCCGCATAAATTGAGAAATTTTGCAGTCTCAACCGTATGCGGGTTACTTTATGAATCTGCGTAACCGCAGGTAAAATATTTTTCAATCAAGTTTGAGTCTAAAGCCCAGTGCATTGACTGCTATTCCATGCAATTTTTTTGTTTGTTGGTTTTCTTGTTGTGTCTGTTTTGCATTCCCCATCTGTAATAAATTGTCATATTTTATACGCTTTTTAGATGTTAGATTGCATGATCAGGTCAATTATTAAAGATAAAATAAGATGTCTACTGAGCGATTTAAAAAGTTTACGATATTACACTCCAATGATATGCATGGAGACTTTCTAGCAGAGGCGACGGGGACAGCAGAAAATTACGTTATTGGTGGAATGTCGCTGCTTTCTGGATATATCAATCAGGTACGCCAAGAAGAGAAAAACGTGCTTTTCGTCATTTCAGGTGATATGCTCCAAGGCTCTATGATTGATACCGAATATAGAGGTGTTTCTACCATAGAAATTATGAATTATCTTGCACCCGATGTCGTGACTTTGGGCAACCATGAATTAGATTATGGTTTACCTCACTTGCTTTTCTTGGAAAAAATGGCGAATTTTCCTATCGTCAATGCCAATTTATATATTAAAAAGTATAACAAACGCTTGATGAATCCTTATCTGATCCTGAATGTAGATGGATTCGATATCATGTTCATCGGGGTTGTAACTGAAGAAGCTCTGAGGACATTAAAACGTGATACTAGTATTGGCACTTTTGTGAGTCTTGAAGATGCTGCAACAGAAGTAGGTAAGATTTGTAATGCCTACAAAAATGAGGACATTGACCTCACAATTATTCTGACACACATCGGTTTTGAACAGGATAAAAAATTAGCCCAAATGCTCAACCCAGAATGGGGCGTAGATATGATAATTGGAGGACATTCCCATACATTTTTAGAACAGCCTGCGGAAGTCAATAATATTTTAATTGCTCAAGCTGGAGTCGGCACAGACCAGATTGGCAGATTCGATATTGTAGTAGATGACGATACTAACAGCATTGTTGAATGGAAGTGGCAACTCCTACCTGTAGATAACAATTTGGCACAACCAGATCCTAATATCGAAAATTTGATTAATTCTTTTAAAGAACAAGTAGACCGCAAGTATAATAGAATTGTTGGACGATTAGCACGTCAACTAACCCATCCTAGCCGTCAACAAGAAACTGAATTGGGTAACTTAATCGCTGATATTTTAGCTGAACAAGATAAGTTGGATGTAGTTTTTGTAGCAAGTGGTGCAATTCGCGGAGCAGAATTAGGCCCTCTAGTGACGTTGAGTGATCTGAAAAAGGTTTTTCCTTACGACGATACACTTTATAAATTCATAGTTACTGGCTCACATCTGGCCCAAATATTTACTCATATTATGAGACCGGAAAACAGAATACAAGGTGTAGGTGAATATTTCCAGTTAAATAAAAGTGTGAAAGCAATTTATGATGATGCTCAAAAGAGGCTTGAATCGTTAAGTATTAATGGGCAACTAATACAAGAAGACCAGAAATATACCATTTGCATGGATGGCTATCGTTATCAAAATTCCATACCTAATTTAGGTATAACACATGAAGAATTAGGCAATTCCAAAGTAATCTCCACATCCTGTCAGGATGTTATAGAAGAATACTTTAGCCATCATCAAAATCTTAACAGCTATGTTGAAGGAAGATTGATATACAAATAGCAGGATTTTCACCCTATAGGAGTCTCTACTGAAAAATATGATTCCATAGGAATGTTTTCGCTAAAACAAAGAAAATTGCGATCGCAAATCTACTGCATCTTTTCACACTGGTTTTGGATGGTCAATTCTCACAGTCAGTGTACTTACCATCCCACATTTTCACAGTGCAGCTAAAGTTGTTTACTTAGCTGAAATTTGATAATATTTATTTTGTAGGTCTTGTTAAATTACTGAAAAAACAATTATCAGCAAAAGTATATGAATAGCAGGAAATCTACTACTTACGATTTCCGGAAATCTGAATGGGATGGTATACCAATTGACCAATGGGAACCATCTCAATGGAAGCTATGGAAACCCAAACAACCTGCTTCCGATGAACATGCCAAGATGGAACGTGAATATCTCAGGATTAAACACGCCATTGGGCAAGCTAACTCAGCATTAAGTTTAGATAGAATCAAAATTAAACTTAAGCTATCTAGTCCTAAAAGTATAGCTTTACAAGGGACGTTTCCCTGTAAACCTGGTGATATTGGAAAACATGGTAGTCCTAATAAGCAATATACCATTTCATGCGGTTTTGCAGCTAATGATGCTGGTGTGAAAATGGCTGTCTTGAAAGCGCGGGAATTAGATTTATTATTAATGACAAAGCAATTTCAGTGGACAGCAGATTTACTAGGTAAACAAGCACAGAATATAGGTTTATCAAATCAGGAGCTACCTGTCAAAGTTATTAAAGAATTGATTCAGGAATATGAGGTTGAGTTTTGGAAAACTCACGAAAAGAACAGGCAAGGAATACGTACTTGGGAAACTCATTATATGAGGCATCTGAAAAAACTTCCTCAAAATGTACCCTTATCTGCTCAAGCACTGGCAGAAGCTTTAGAGAAAACTCAAGCTAATACATCAGCACGGTTTTTTTTGGTGTGGCAACTGAAAAAGTTTTGCGAGTTTTGCGGAATTGATAATTTGAAGGCAATTGATGCTTACACTACTCCCAAACCTCACCCCACTATCCGGAAGGTTCCGTCAGAAGAGGAAATTATCCAAGGATTTCTCAAAATTGGGATGCCTTTATCAACATTTGCGAAGAAGGATAACATCACACAACCCGAACAATGGCAATGGGCTTATGGGATGTTGGCAACTTATGGGTTAAGACCTCATGAATTATTTGCTGTAGATCTAGAAGCATTTACAAATACAGCAAATACTTTTCATTTAGTTAGTTTAAATCCTAGTTTGACAGGAGGTACTAAGACTGGTGAGAGGAGTTGTGGTATACCTCCATTATATCCCCATTGGGTGGAATTATTTAATTTAAAGAATATTAGATTACCTGATAATGAAGGAACACTGATTAATAAAACTGCAAAACTGCACATCAAATTTAGAACTGCTGATATCGGTTTTAGACCTTATGATTTGCGTCATGCTTATGCAATCCGTGGTCATCGTTTGAGAGTTCCCATCAAAACAATGGCTGATTATATGGGGCATACAGTACAAGAGCATACTAAGACTTATCAAAGATGGATGAATGAAGATACTAATTTAGAAATTTATAAAGAAGTGGTAATTTATAGGCAAGGTACGACAAAAGAAGCCCTCAAAGAGAGAATTAGTGAATTAGAGACTGAAAACACGGCACTCAAAGCTGAAAATGCAACTCTTAAAGGTCTATTGATTAAGCATCAATTAGGTGAATTTTTGAGTCAATAACTTTTATAGATTGAATTAAGGGACTTGTAAAAAATCAAATCAGCAATAAATATAATAATAATTTATTTTACGTAACGCTCAAGTGCTTGGAGACTCATGCCAAAAAAGTAGCGATGGTTTTGTTAACCCATACTATTGCCTTCTAGAGCATCGATTCAGTAATCAAAAACCTAACCCCCCAGCCCCCTTCCCTGCAAGGGAAGGGGTAGCTCAACTCCCCTCTCCTCGTAGGAGAGGGGTAGGGGGAGAGGTTCTTCCAGGATTACTGAATTGGTGTTCTAGAGCATCGATTCAGTAATCAAAAACCTAACCCCCCAGCCCCCTGACCCTAATCCCCATTAAATTAGGGCGCTCGCCAAAATTTAATGGGGGCCCCGAGTTCCCTTGAAGGTCAGGGGTAGGTCAACTCTCCTCTCCTACGAGGAGAGGGGTAGGGGGAGAGGTTCTTGCAGGATTACTGAATTGGTGTTCTAAGTGGGCTTGATAAAACCATCGCTCTTATTTCCTATATTACAAAACTGTTATTTTTGAGACCAATTAACAGTTAGGCTACCTGTATTGTCGTGATACAAGTTCCTTTGATCGTTCATTAAAAACCATAAGGTTCCACCAGCAGGAACACTTAATTCACTTTGTATTCCTACTTCATAAACACTACTCCAGTCTTTGTTATTGGCTACCAGGCTAAATGGTGTGTAGTCGGGAAATTGCAAGTTCTCTAATAGCTCGCCTGGGAGACCTTCAGGGCCTGTGACAGGATTAGCAGGGCCTGATTGCCACTGACCAGATGCCTCAAAATGAATTTGAACTTCATTGTTAGTTTCATTTTTAAAAGGCACGCCTTCCTCTGTATTCGCAGGTACCTGAAAAGAACCATTCGTTTTATCATCGGTAAATGAATCGCCTGGCAAAGTTGTTTGAACCATAAAACTGTCCCAAATTCATTTAATTAACATACATTTATAGACACTGATAAAGTTGATTGAATTAGCCTTTAGTTAGATTAAGTAAATCAACCTTTAGTTGTACGAGTTTTTTTGTTGTTTTAGATAAGGTAATAGCTTCTGCGCCGCCAGTCGGACGCTCTTAATAAACTGGATATGTATCTGGATTTTCGTCAATTGGTACAAGTATGTGAATTTAGCATTTACACTGTCTATTTTTTCTCAGATGTTGATGTTGTTGGCTTGATATTGGGGAAACATAAATACTGAAGTCCACTTCAGAACCTCTACCCGGTAAATACCGAAACTATGGCTCCTAATCTCATTACTGTAAATAAAAATACGTATGAATCTCTTCAACAAGAGCTGATAGAACTGCGTCAGGTGGTAGCCTGTGTGGAGCAGGCTAAGTCCTCCAATACTCCGAAATATAGCCAAGAGCAGATAGATTTATTTATTGAATATACACCTGCTGCGATCGCGATGTTTGATCGGCAAATGCGCTATCTGCTGGCGAGCCGCTGCTGGAGAGAAGATTACGGTCTAGGTAATGAGGAAATTATCGGTCGCTCTCATGATGAAATTTTTCCAGAAATTCAAGAGCGTTGGGGGGAAATTCATCAACGTTGTTTGGCAGGAATTGCTGAAAAATGTGAACTGACCTGCTCTCGTGCAGACGGAACAACTGATTGGGTAAAGTGGGAGATGCATCCTTGGTATGAAGACTCCGGTGAAGTGGGCGGTACTATTATTTTTTCGGAAGTGATTACTGATCGCAAACAGGCAGAAATAGCTCTAGCAGATAGCGAAAGACTCTTAAGAAATATTACTGCTTATATGCCTGGGGCAATTTTCCAGTTCGCAGATCGCAACGGTCTTTGGACGGTTGACTACATGAGCGATTTTATCTGGGAGGTTGCGGGAATCACAGCTACTGAAATCATGGAAGACTTCAATAACTTTCTGGCTCGCTTGCATCCAGAGGATTTTGATAGTTATATAACCTCAGTCACAGAAGCAGTGGAAAATGCTACCCGTTGGCACTATGAGGGACGGTTAGTCAAGCCTAACGGTGAAATTCGTTGGTGGCAAGGAGGCTCAACTCCCATACGCAATGAACTTGGAGAGATCATCTTTTTTGGAGTTTTGTATGATATCACAGAACGCAAGCAGGCAGAAGAGGCACGCAAACAGCTAAATCAGGAGTTAGAAGCCAAAGCAGCAGCTCTGCACCAGAGCGAAGCGCGGTTCCAGCGACTAGCCGATAATGTGCCAGGGATGCTTTATGAATTTCGTCTTCAGCCTGATGGTACAATTACCTTTCCTTATGTTTCTTCGCAATGTGATGAAATTCTCGGACTCAAGGCGGAACAGGTGATGGAAGATGCATCTATGGCGTTTAAGTTCATTCACCCGGAAGATGCTTTGAAGGTTCAGCAAACAATTGCTCAGTCCGCCCAAACTCTGCAAAACTATGAACTTGAGTGGCGGGTTATGACTCCTTTTGGCTACGAGAAATGGGTTAGGGGAGTTTCCCGCCCAGAACTTCAACCAAAAGGTGAAATTATTTGGTATGGTTTGATATCTGATATTACTGAACAGCAAGCTGCACTGCGCGATCGCCAATTTGCAGAGGAACAACTTCAACAACAGGCACAGTTTTTACAAAGCATCTGGGAAGGTGTAGATTACGGCATCTATGTCCTAGATGTTTTGGATGATGGCGCAGAGTTTCGTTACGTTAAGTTAAATCCAGCTATCCTCAAAGCCAGTCCCATTCCTCTGGACAATTTTGCGGGAAAAACAATAGCAGAGGTATTACCTGCGGAAGTAGCACATCGCTATCGCCAACGCTACAACGAATGTATCAAGTCGGGCAAGAGTATATTCTTTGAGGAATTTTTCCCTGTTGAAGACAAGGAAATTTGGTGGCTGTTGAATATAACGCCTCTGTTAGACAGCACTGGGCAAATTTCTCAACTTGTGGTTACGGTGACTGACATTACAGAACGCAAGCAAACCGAACAAGAAAAGCAAATGTTTGTTTCACTAGTTGAGAATAGCAGTGACTTTATTGGTGTGGCTACTCTAGACGGACAACCGACATTCATCAACGAAGCTGGCAGAAACTTAATTGGTATCGATAGCCTAGAGGCCGTTAAAAGCATGAGTATGCTTGACTGCTTTGTTCCAGAAGATTTAGAAAAGGTGCAGCAGTGCATTGTGCCAGCTGTCATGGAGCATGGTTTGTGGCAGGGTGAATCTCGTTTCAGACATTTGCAAACTCACCAAGCCATCCCAGTTGATTACAACATGTTTATGCTGAAAAGTCCTGAGACTGGTGAGCCTTTATATTTTGCCACCATTACTCGCGATATTCGCGATCGCAAACGAGCAGAACAACAATTGCAAGAGCAAGAGCAATTCTTGCGTAGTATTTATGATGGTGTCGATCAATTAATATTCGTCGTTAATGTTCTAGAAAACGGTGATCTTCGTTATGCTGGTTGGAATTTACCTACAGTACAAGCAACTGGAATTAGTAGCGCACAGGTAATTGGTAAAACTCCGGAGGAGATTGTTCCTACTAGTGAGGGTATAACGGCGCGTCAGCGATATGAAAGTTGTATAAACACAGGTATTGCTATCACCTATGAAGAATCTATCATTTTTAACAATGAAGTAACTTGGTGGTTAACTACAATTAATCCTCTCAGAAACAGTGAAGGCCGAATCTATCGACTGGTAGGAACAACGTTTAATATTACAAAGCGTAAACAAGCAGAAGAAGCACTCAAAGCGAGTCAGCACTTTATTCAACGTGTTGCTGATTCTTCTCCTAATGTTCTCTACATTTTCGACTTAGAAGAACAGCGCAATGTTTACGCAAACCAAGAAATTGCGACTCTTCTCGGTTACACCGTTGAAGAAATTCAACAAATGGGAGAACAATTACTTCCTAGTATTACCCATCCAGATGATGCGGAAAATATTTTAGAGCAGGCGGAAAAATTGCTCAAGTCCAAGGATGGGGATATTTTGGAGTTTGAATTGCGGGTTAGACAAGCGAATGGTGAATGGTGCTGGTTGTATAGTCGCGAGACACCATTCAGCCGCACTGAGGATGGAAAGGTGAAGCAAATTCTTGGTGTGTCAACCAATATTACCGAACGGAAACAAGCTGAAATTAAATTGCAACAACAAGCTAATAGCTTAGAAAATACTCTGCGCGAACTGCAACGTACTCAAACTCAACTCATCCACAGTGAAAAAATGTCCTCACTAGGTAATATGGTTGCAGGTGTTGCCCATGAAATTAACAATCCGATCAACTTTATTCACGCTAATCTGATTCCAGCCAATGAATACGCCGAAGACTTGTTGAGACTGGTAGAACTTTATCAAGAACACTTTCCCTATCCTCCAGAAGAAATTCAAGCAGAAATTGCTGCGATCGAACTTGATTTTCTCAAGGAAGACTTAATCAAACTCCTGAGTTCTATGCGTGTAGGAACTCAGCGTATTCGTGAAATTGTTCTGTCGCTGCGGAATTTTTCTCGCCTTGATGAAGCTGAATTCAAGCAGGTAGATATCCATGAAGGTATCGATAGTACTCTGATGATTCTACACAACCGCCTGAAAACTCAACCAAATCATCCAGAGATTTTGGTGATTAAAGAATATGGTAAACTTCCCCGCATTGACTGCTATCCTGGACAACTCAATCAGGTATTTATGAATCTTCTCACTAATGCTATTGATGCTTTGGAAGAGTCAAAATTCAACAGTCATCAGTCAACAGTCAAAAATACAGAACTATTGAGTATAGACTATGGAATCTTGACTCAACCCCAAATTCACATTCGCACTGAAGTTATCAATAGCAACCGAATCGTCATCCGAATATCAGATAATGGAAAGGGCATTCCCCCAGAAATTGTTTCAAAACTGTTTGATCCTTTCTTTACTACCAAAGATGTAGGCAAAGGTACAGGATTAGGGCTATCTATCAGTTATCAAATTGTAGTAGATAAACATCATGGAAAATTATATTGTAAATCGACACCTGGACATGGAGCAGAATTTATCATTGAAATTCCCATTATTCAGTCGGAAGTAACCACTTAATTTCAAGTTATTCCCAGACTATTTGTAAATTTAAAACAAATCCTGGTAATGTATCTTCTCCTGATAATTTGTCAGGAGATTCTATAATTTCTACAGGCTTGCCTTGGCGATATATTTCAACTTGGCGTGCTTTGCGATTAATTAACCAGCCAAGCTTGACTTGATTATCTATATATTCTTGCATCTTGGCTTGGGTTTCTTCCAAGGTGTCACTAGGAGACATTAATTCTAAAACAAAATCTGGGGCAATTGGTGGGAATTTTTCTTTTTGTTCAGGAGTGAGTAAATTCCATCTATCTTTTCGTATCCAAGCAACATCAGGAGAACGGTTTGCACCATTGGAAAGTTTGAAACAGGTAGAGGAATCAAAGCAAACGCCTAGTTTTGTTTGGCGATTCCAAATGACAAAATCAGCCCCAATTTCAAGATTACGGTTTCCGGTTTCTCCTCCTGTGGGTGGCATGATAATTATTTCTCCGTAGGCATTACGCTCAAATTTGATATCTGGATTTGATCGACACAATTGATAAAATTGGTCGTCGGTGAGTTTGATGATGGGGTTGAAGTTGACGGTAATGGCTGTCATGGTGATTAGATTATATATTGATAATTTTCATATAATTTACACACACAAAAGTCAGTTTGTACTGATTTTATATGTACCAAGTTTAAAAGGATAAAATAATTGCAGTACTTTCTATGTTGGCTTCATGTCAAAATAAAAATGTGTTGAAGTTAGTACTAGTTAGATGAACCGTAGAAGCGAGGAAGGTTATGTTACTTGAACTCAATCAATTAATTGTACCTGCTGGTCATCAGTTGCTAATTAAAAATATATCCTGGTCAGCATACAAACATCTTTTGGCAGAATTGGGAGAAAATCGCAGTTCTAAAATATCTTACAGTCAAGGGGTGCTGGAAATAATGGCTCCATTACCAGAACATGAGGTAGCTAAAGTTATTATTGGGGATTTAGTAAAAATTATCCTAGAGGAACTTGATATTGAGTTTTGGAGTTTGGGGTCTACAACTTTTGAACGAGAAAAAATGGATGCTGGGGTAGAACCCGATGATTGTTTCTATATCCAAAATGAAGCTGCTGTCCGAGGTAAGGATAGAATCGATTTAACAGTTGACCCGCCCCCAGATTTAGCAATCGAAATTGATATTACTTCTCGTACTCGGTTTAATAATTATGCAGTATTGGGAGTTCCGGAGTTATGGCGATGGAATGGAACTAAGCTAGAAATCAATGTTTTGAGTAATGGTCAATATGTAAAATATCCTAGTAGTTCTATTTTTCCTAATTTACCTATTGCTCAAGCTATCCCTGAATACTTGATACGGAGTAAAATTGATGGTAGAAATGTGGCGATGAAAGCATTTCGTGCTTGGGTGAGAAATCAAATATAATTTACTCACGCAACCACCGCCACTACCCGAAACCCCAAATCTTTGTTGCGAGCGTCTTGGCCAAGGTTGATACGGTAGCTAGCACGGCAGGTGAATGGCTCACTCTCGAAAGAACCACCGCGCAACTGCCTAACATAATATCTAGCATTGAACCAAGCACTACCACTGGGCATAGTTTAGCGGTTGCAGATAATCATACTGGTTAATGCCAACTGCGATCGCCCAATTTTTCACCATCTCATTTTGGTTCTTGCCGCTTGAACTTCAACTCAATGGCTCCTTTGCTACCAGCTTTTACACCACTGCCAATTAATTTAACTTCGCCTTCACCGCTAATTTCCACCGATAGCTCAATTTCATCTAGCTGCATCCTGGAGTTAACTTTTGCTTGCTCTTCAGCTTGACTAAACAAACTTCCCACTACTTTGAGAAAGTGAGTCATATTTTGCTCTAATTTTTGAGCGCTAACTTTAACGGCATCTCCTACGGCTTTACTTTCAGTAGCCTCCCTGACTGCATCTCCTGCCCAACCTCGTGCATTACTAATTCCGCTTTTAGCACCGTCAGGAATCGATATTTGAGGTGTTTCATCGGTAACAATCCATAAGCTGTCTGAGTCTGTTGGTGTGTCTAACATACTACAGTAAGTGTTTATTTAGTATCTTGGCATAAATATAGGACTCATATTTGATTTTTGAACAAAACTCAGTACACCTTTATTCCTTCTTCCCAGTCCCCAGTCCCCAGTCCCTTACCTCTACGAGTGATTCAGAAATCAAATCGGATTGCTATATATATAAGGGTAGAAGTGCTTTTGGGAAATTGTGATTAACAAGGCGATATCTACGACGGGCTATGTCTAGACCCTATTTGCCTAAATTAGAATCTTTTTGTTCAGTTGTGAAGGCTAAACTATTTTATGGTGCGAGAAGAAGCAAAAATTCTCAACGTACTTTGGTTTTACAGTCAGCTTTTCTCAATAATTTTGTCTGTTTACCTTTTGATGATGCAGCCGCTACGATTTTTGGCAATATTTAGGTAGACTTAATTTTGCTTCAGCATATAAAATATCAATTGTCAAGATTAGATCAAGGAAAATACGTCAAAAAATGGTAGTAAAAAGTAAGCAAAAAGTAAGAAACGGGTTTTGATTAAAACGCTAGAAGTTAGATATAAAAAGGAAAATAAATGGTACGACCGCGCAAGCTCTTTGCTCAGCATTGGCTCAAAAGTGAAAAGGCACTCGAAGCGATCATCAAAGCAGCAGAATGTCAAGCGAGCGATCGCATCCTGGAAATAGGGCCAGGAACCGGCATTCTCACTCGTCGTTTATTACCTTTGGTACAATCTCTAGTTGCAGTGGAAATTGACTACGATTTGTGCAAACTATTAGTAAAGCAACTAGGTAAAACGTCAAATTTTTTACTGCTGCAAGGAGACTTCCTCACCCTAGATTTACCGTCACACACAGCAGCATTTGCTAATTTTCAAAAGCAAAATAAAGTAGTAGCTAATATTCCCTACAACATTACAGGGCCAATCATCGAAAAACTACTCGGCACAATTACTAAACCCAACCCAGAACCCTTTGACTCAATTGTGCTGCTAGTGCAAAAAGAAGTAGCAGAAAGATTGTATGCTAAACCAGGGTCGAAAGCATTTGGAGCTTTGAGCGTGCGAGTGCAATATTTAGCTGATTGTGAATTAATTTGTACAGTTCCCGCAGCCGCATTCCACCCACCACCAAAAGTAGATTCAGCAGTCGTGCGGTTACATCCTCGACAGATACAAACACCAGCAATTGACCCCCGAAAATTAGAAAACCTAGTCAAGTTGGGGTTTGGGGCAAAGCGCAAAATGTTACGAAATAATTTACAACCAGTTATCGAACGCGATCGCCTGACACAATTACTGGAAAAATTAGAAATAAATCCTCAAACCCGTGCCGAAGACCTCAGCGTCAACCAATGGGTAACATTAGCCAATGAGTTGGAAGTAGGGAGATGGAAAGATGAGGGAGATGAGGGAGATGAGGGAGATGAGGGAGATGAGGGAGATGAGGGAGATGAGGGAATAAGTAATGACAACTGACTATTGACCAATTACCAATTCCCAATTCCCAATTACCAATTCCCAATTTTTAAAATGCGTTCCTACACCTTAATTGCTCCTGCCAAAATTAACTTGTATTTAGAAATCATCGGCGATCGCGCTGATGGTTATCATGAGTTAGCAATGATACTTCAAAGTATTGACCTTGCCGACCAAATTCAACTGCATTCCATCGACAGCGAAACCATCCGCGTTCACTGTGACCACCCACAAGTACCGACAGATAAAAGTAATCTAGCGTACCGCGCCGCAGAACTCATGGCAATCCAATTTCCTGAAGCCTTTAGTAAATACGGAGGAGTAGAAATTACTGTCAACAAGTACATTCCTGTAGCTGCTGGTTTGGCTGGAGGTTCCACAAATGCAGCAGCGGTGTTGGTGGGAATAGATTTACTGTGGAAGCTTGGACTCACTCAGTCAGAATTAGAAGAACTGGGAGCAACCCTCGGTTCAGATGTACCCTTTTGTATAGCGGGTGGCACAGCAATTGCTACAGGTAGAGGCGAGCAACTTTCACCTCTACCAAGTTTGGATACTATATATATAGTATTGGCAAAATATCGTAGCTTAGAAGTCTCCACCGCTTGGGCATACAAAACCTATCGCCAGCAGTTTGGTAATACTTACATTAGAGATACCGAAGATTTAGCAGCGCGTGCAGCCGCAGTCCATTCAGGAGGAATAGTCAAAGCAATCTTTGAACAAGACACAGCAGAAATTGCCCAAAAACTGCACAATGATTTAGAGCGGGTAGTATTACCAGCTTATCCTCAAGTATTGCAACTGCGAGAACTGTTTGCAAATCAACAAGGCGTTTTGGGAACAATGATGTCTGGTTCCGGCCCCACAGTGTTTGCTCTTGTTGAGTCTGAGCAACAAGCACAAACAGTTAAACTCAATATTAGAGAAGCAATCAGTAGCGAAGATTTAGAATTATTTGTAACTCGCACGACCACACATGGAATTCAGATAGTATCGTCAGTGTAGGGAATTGGGAATCGGGAATTGGAAATTGGGAAGAAGTATCTCCAATTTGTAATTTCCTAATCTAAAATCTAAAATCTAAAATCTAAAATTGTATGAGTGACCAAAATTTAACACCACCAACAGAAGCCCAAGTGCAAATTCTACCGACTGTGTTACGCAGTTTAACAGGAGCGGTGATTTCTGGAGGACTAGGATTTGCACTTTATTCAGTGATGATTGCGATCGCCACAAATTTTGCCACCAAACCCATCCATTCAGCTAATGTATTAGTAGTGAGAATTACCTCTGCTGTTCGTACCCTGGTTGTAGGCGTGGTTGCCTTGGGAAGTGGCATATTTGCTATAGTCGCAATTGGTTTATTGGCTTTGGCAGTGCAAATGTTAGTGCAGCAACTGACAAAGCCCAAAAACAGCTAAAAATTATAAGCAGGCATCTGCACTTCAGTGGCTTTTACCTCGGTACTATCTATATAGTTTCTCATCTGAGGACGATTCTTCATCAGTTGCAGATTTGTATTTCTGGAAACCTGAAAAACTTGATGTTGTTTTCTCCAATTTTTAGGAGGTAGTCCGTGGTATTGACGAAACTGGCGAGAGAAATGACAGGCATTTTGATAGCCCAAGGCTGTAGCAATCTGCTCAATTGTCTGGTCAGTATCTCTCAGTAAAGGACGTGCTGCTGCCATTTTGCGCCTCACAATCCAGCCGTTTACAGTTTCTCCTGTTTGTTTTGCAACTCTGTTAGTTAAGTAAGCTGGTGAATAACCAACCGCAAGAGCAACATTAGACAAGGTAATGCCTTGATGGTAGTTAGCTTCAATGTAGTCGAAAACTTCTTTGAGTTGGGGAATTGATGGAAAGAATGACTCACCAGTTGCCAACGAAGTCGTGTTTTTTGGTAGCGATGCTGAGATTTCCCTAGAACTAGTAGCATACCAGGATCTGAGGAGAGCTTGTTTTTCTAATCGGATAGCGATCGCTCTAAGCAATTCCTCTACAGTAGAAGGTTTGGTAAGATAATCGTCTGCGCCCAACTCCATACCTTTGCGAACACATGCCTTAGTACCGCTACCAGTAAGAAAAATGAAGGGAATAATTGCAGTCAAAGGATCTTGGCGCAGAATATTCAAAACTCCATAACCATCCATATCTGGCATTGTAATATCGCAAATCACCAAATCAGGTAAATGCTTTTGAGCTTGCTCAATACCAACAAGACCGTTTTCAGCACTTATTGTGTCAAAACCTTCAGCCTCAAGAATCTTTAAGAAGAGATTGCGAGTAGCAGCATCATCTTCAATTATGAGAATTGTTTTCGACGATTCATGCATCATTTGTTGTTCACTCGAATTGATGGCAAGGAATGATTACCAAACTCTGTGCTGAGTACTCTGTTAAAGAGCTATAAGCGTGGAACACCCAAAATGGAAACTAGAAAACTTTTATCTCACCGATGGCAAAGCCACAGTAAACTTAGTGCCTGCACCAACTTCACTTTCTAAGGTGATTTGACCGCCATGTAATTCTACAAGGGTTTTGACAATCGATAGCCCTAGTCCAGTACCAGGCAAATTCATACTATTCTTACCTCGATAAAATGGCTCAAATATTCGCTCTTTGTCTGCTACTGGAATGCCAACTCCTCTATCTGTCACTTGAAAAATTATTTTATCATAGTCACAAGAAAGTTCTAAATCAACCGCGCTACCAGTTGGAGAATACTTAACTGCATTATCAAGCAAGTTCTTAAGAATAGGCTCCAGCAGTTTTTGATCAATCGAAGTTGTCAAACAGCTACCTTGACTCCAAAAATTGATTGAATTATGGCTGTGATTCATCTGGATTTGTACCACTAATTCATTGCAGAACTGAACTACATCAAGCGGCTCGACCTCAAAATTTAGTTTTGCTGCTTCTGCTTTGGCGAAGAAATAAACATCATCCAACATTTGGCTGAGTTTTTCAACAGCTGTTTGAATATGCTCAACTAAAGGTCGTGTTTTTTCCTTTGTCCAATTGTCGCCATGTCTGTTGAGTAAGCTATTAGAGAATGAAATCACGTTCAGCGGTGTGCGGAATTGATGGCAAAACACAGAAACGAAGTTTGTTCTCAGTTCTCTATATTGTTGTGCTTGTTCTAAGCTGTTACGCAGTTCTGATTCCACCTGTTTGCACTCAGTAATGTCCCAAATGCTCCATACTCTACCGATAATTTTGCTATTCAACCACTGGGGCACAGAGTATTGGACAAAGGCTCTTCCATCCTTCAACTCTAAAATATCGTAGCTCTCACAATCAGGTTGGCTCTCTACTTCCTGCATAACCCGACGAAAAACTTCCGGGTTGTTTAATTGGTCTTCCAAAAAGGCGCTTGCTTGAGGAAAGTTTTTGCATAGCATCAGAGACTCTGGAATCTGCCACATGTCCACAAACTTCTGATTAAAGCTCAAAATCTCTCCTTCACAATTGACTGCAACAATACCATTAGCAGTAGATTCGAGGATAGAACGAAGTAGAGACAGGGATATTTCTAGCTGAGCTTCCTGCTTCTTCAGTTGAGAAACTTCCTGCTGCAAATGCTCTTTAGCATCCCTTAATTCATTAATCCACTTTTGCATGGTCAACTCTATTAATTCATCACTCTTCTCTCGCACCAACACACAACCAAATTTACTAGCTTGATATTTTATATAGGAAATGTTAATCTTCATTAAAGATGCATAGTAGTTTAGCGCAAAATTTCACCATTGCTGTAACTAATCCTGTAGTCACAACTCTACATTTACATCGTTCAGTATTATAGTTAGACGCATTAATTAGTTAATAATCAGAACTTCCAAAAATTCTAATTAATTGATAAAATTTTCTTTTCATTCTTAAATTATTGTAAAATACTATTTTACCAAAAAGAGAGTGAAAATTTAAATAGGGTTTACATAAATATACATTTTTGACTGCTTAATTAAAAGCTTCTTGATAAAAGTATTTTATGTACGTAATTTTTCAAAATTAATCTTTGATTGTCCTTATTTTAAGGATAAAATATATTTTTCAGCAGTCAACTAGTATATATAAATTTTATTTAAATCTTTAAATAAAATTTAAATTAAACATTTAATTTACTTATATTAATTTTGTAATTTGCATTACATCTGTTTAGATCACAGAATAAATCACTATTTAATTCTAAATTTGGCTGCGCCTAATCCAATCCAAATGTAATAGTTATTCAAGCGCATTGAATAAAAGATAAAATAGATATTTTTTGGTCTTTATATTAATTTTTCCAAAAACACTTAAAATATATTTATAATTTGATTGTAAACTACAAAAAAAATTATTTTATTAAAAATAACTGGTATTATTTTTCTCTCTCAATAATTTAACTATATAAAAATAAGTAGAGTCATCTTTAAAAAGGGATATATCTTGTTAAATTTTATGTGGTTAATAACATATCAGCTATCACAAAGAAATAATTTTAGGGCTTACGCAACTGGCACAAACAATGGGTGGTACGCGACTGCATAACAGAAGAATCTAACTCAAACCAAGGTCATACGAATATCGGGGCGTTTGAGTTGCTGAATCAAATAATTAGAAAGTAACAGGACTTACGCAACTGGCACACATATTTTCTGTCATGGCAGTTTTGAGTCAATAGTCAAGGGTAAAAAATCAAGGTTTTTGGACTTTTGACTCTTGACTTTGGACGATTTTTGTCAAAAATATATGACAATGCGGGTCAGTCCTGTATTAAGTGTGAGTCTTCCAGAAAGCTGGAATTATTTTTTTCTATAGTTACATCAGTAATTAAAACCTCCTCAGATAGCAAAATAATAACACTCATATCTAAAAAATTAAAAGAAAAAATCAAAAAAAGAATCTTTAGTTTGAGCTTTTTATCTAATGGGATGTAACTTAGTATAATTTATTTTGATTAGAGAAAAATATCATGATCAGGTATTACCCTAATCAAAGACTAATAAATGGCAAGAGCGAAAAAACAGATAAATCTGTCAAAAAATTGATCATATCTCTGTTGCTGAAGATTGAGTAGGCTTAAAAAAGAAGCTGCTTCTGCAACACGGTTCATCTGTAGGGGTTGGTTTAACTAGATATTTACTAGGCAGATAAAAATGCTGACTAGTTAAATTCTCCCCTACTTTCAAAATTAATTTGCGATATTTCTTCGCACTCTATGCCAGCATATATTTTGCATAAATTGCGTTTTGTGCTGATTAACTTATTTAGTGAAACAGTGAAGTTAGCTGGAAAGTAACAGGGTACTGGGTCTTAGAGACTAGGGACTAATAAACAGTTCTTAATCTTGAGCCTACAAGTTTAATAAAAGAGAGAACACCATGCATCAAACCGATAACAATTGCAACGCACAAACAGGAAAAAAAATCAATACCGAACAAATTGAACAAATTGTGAAAGCAATTATTGCCGGCAAGTATTCGTGGGCATGTGTTTTAATTCTGCGTTTTTCTGGGTACAACCCCATAGACTACATTCCATACCGCACCTACATTCGACTCCTGAAAAACAACTGTTTAGTTGACAGTTCCAAGACAAATGACACTGAGAGTAAAAACGAAAAATTAGAAGTTTTTGAGATGAAATCCAATTTGGTTAGGCTGTAAAAACAAAAATTAATATAAGTAGGTCGGTGCAAATAAAGCTAACTGGTAAAGGTCGTCAGTTGTCAGTTGTGAGCCAGCGCGGTCTTGGGGGTTCCCCCCATGAGCGACTGGCGTTAGCGCAGCGTTAGCGAGCTTGCGAGCGTCACCCGTAAGGGTCAGTTGTAAGGGTTTCAGGGATATTTACGTTTCGTAACATAGCTGTGTTTATTCTCACCGACTTACTTAGCTCAAACTAGATTTATAGCAAAAGCCTTGGTGGTTAGGACATCAACAGATGATAAAACCTAGACACAAAGCGAAAAGTCGAGCCAGTGCGAACAATCGCGCTTGCGTCCCAAAGCAACTGGCGTCCCAGCGGGGGCTTGCGCCGATCTGAACTTTTCAAGACAAAGACTTTTCACCCAGTCCCCAGTCCCTAGTCCCCTGCTATATGTAAGTAAGTGAATGCTAGCACTAGACAAAGCAACCAGCAAATAAAGAATGTTCAGCATAGGCAAAGGCGTTCCTTAAAGCTAGGGACAACATTTGTTTTTTGACTTCATACTTTCTGAGTCACCCCATCTTTCGATTTGTCGCAGCTTATGATTTACCCACGTACTCCTGTTAATAACCGACTGCATCCCATTCTTAGAGAGATTGTGTGGCACAAAAAGCAAGAAGTAGTACACATGCATCAACAGATGTCTTTAGCTTCTTTGCAACGCCAGCTAACTGCTGCCCCGACCGTGCGAGATTTCTGGACTGCCTTGCAACAGAGTCCTTACCGACCCAGCTTGATTACAGAAGTCCAGAAGGCATCACCAATTTATGGGATAATTCGAGCAGACTTTGACTCATTAGCGATCGCTAGAGCATATCAGCGTAGTGGCGCAGCTTGTATATCTGTTGTTACTGACGCATCATTTTATCAAGGCAGTTTTGAAAATCTGCGTACAATCCGCAAGAGTTTATCATTACCCCTATTATGCAAAGAGTTTATCATTGATCCGTGCCAAATTTATTTAGCACGGGCAGCGGGGGCAGACGCCGTGCTACTCATGGCGGCTATTCTCACAGATAGGGAACTGCAAGACTTGTTGCGAATAATTCATTATTTGGGGATGAATGCCTTAGTGGAAGTTCATAACTTGACAGAACTGGATCGGGTACTCAAGTTAGACGACATCCGTTTAGTAGAAATTAATAATCAAAGTCTAGAAGATTTTACCATCGATATCAGTACAACTCAAAGATTAATGGCAGCCAGGCGATCGCAATTGCAAAACTTGGGTGTGGTTGTCGTCAGTGAGTCAGGCTTATATACTCATGCTGATTTAGCACTAGTAGCCGATGCTGGTATACATGCCGTACTTGTAGGAGAATCTTTAATTAAAGAACAAGATATAGAACAAGCCGTGCGTCGTCTGATCAAACCTTGAGCCTGGGCTGCGAGGAGATGAGGGGGATGAGGGGGATGAGGGGGATGAGGGGGATGAGGGGGATGAGGGGGATGAGGGGGATGAGGGGGATGAGGGGGATGAGGGGGATGAGGGGATGAGGGGGATGAGGGGGATGAGGGAGATGAGGAAACAACTGTCAACTGACAACTGACAACTGACAACTAACAACTGTCAACCAACCATAAAATCCTCCTAGCGACTGCTAGGAGGATTTTGCTATTCACCAAACGTAATATCAATTCTCTGGAAAAATGATTATGGTCTATGTAGTATAAAAACGAGCATAACAAGTGAATTTTAGATTGTTAGGTAAGGTAAAGTGTGATGAGGCAGCGAATTTGGTCATTAACTCAAAAGTTAATTGTTAGTACACTGCTAACATTGTCTTGGATGACTCCAGTGCTGGCTCAATCAGACCAATTGCTAACCCGTGCTGAAGTCTACAAATTAATCAAGATAGTTGAACTACTGCTGCAAAACCAAACTCGACGCCCAGCACAACCAAAAGATGTCATAGTTCCTCGAGATGCAGTTAGAACTGGTGCAAGTTCTCAAGCTCAATTATTCTTTAACGATAAATCTTTGATTCGAGTAGATCAAAGTAGTACCTTCCGATTTGAACCAGGGTTGCGTCGCTTCAAGCTACGGAATCTCATAGCCCTGAACGAAATGATATTTAAATTAGAAAATGGTACTGCTTTAATTTTGAGTCCACCTGGTAGTGTAGGGACTGAAGTAGAAACACCACAAAGTCAAATTAGTATCCTTGCAGCACGTCCTGCAACTACTGCATCTGAAATTAATAATCCTGCTTTAATTGCTATGAATAAAAGCAGCAAAATTAGCCAAAATAACGATTTATTTCTGCCAGCACAAAAAGCCAGTGCAGTCATGGTCATACATGACAATACACGTAACACCACACAAGTTTTTGCTCTCACAGATGGAGACATTAAAATATCCGATCAGCAAGGTAAAAAAACTGTTGCTTTACAAGGTGGGCAGACTGTAGCAGTGAAAAATGGATTGGTGGGCAAAGTACAAGAATTCGACCTACCAGCATTTTATAAAACTATTTCACTCACCTCTGGTTTGGGGCCAGGGCAAGAAAATTTAGTAGCACAAGAATCTACTCCAGTTCAAGAAACACTCAACGCTATTCGCATTGAAACTTTAGCTTCATTGAAAAATCAAGCCAAAAGATTTAAAGGATTTACTAGAACTTTCCTAGCAGATGCACTCAATGGAACAGAAGGTGATTTAAATCCTCGTCCACCAGTTTCTATCAGAATTGTCAACCCGCAAGTTGTCACTGGGATTTTTTATAGAACAGAAGGCAGTAATGCTGTTTTTATCCCTGATGATAGTCCCAGATCTAGGACTAGAATAGCAATCGATTTTGATAAAGGCACAGTCACCATTAACGACAACACAGGTATCAAGAATCAAGCTGGTTTGAGCGGCAATAATGCCAGTGCATCAGTGATCAACGCTAACGGTCAAATAACTCAAATTCAAGTGTTTGGTGTTAACGGCGACGCACCTCAAGAAGGAATACCTTATCGTGGCAGCTTAACAACTGGCGTTGCACGCGATCGCTAGTTATCTAGCTGAGATTTTGGCATATTTTTTTCATATCAGGTGTGAGTGGTGACCATGAATAAAAAAAAATTATTGCTCCTATCGGGTGCAGCACTATTGTTTTTAGCTGCACCTGCATTGGCAGAAAATTTAGATGAAAAATCGACACCAAAATTGATTTTTGTCAATGCAAATGATAGCGAAAATTATCAGCAGTCTGATACTCAACTTCTTGCCGATTTTATCGTAGCTCAAACCTCACCCGATAGCAGCACCGAACGGGTAACATCAGTATCTCAATTATCTGATGTGCAACCTAGTGACTGGGCTTTTGTCGCCTTGCAATCATTAGTAGAACGTTATGGTATAATTGCTGGTTATCCCGATGGTACTTTTAAAGGCAATCGTGCCTTAACACGCTACGAATTTGCCGCAGGTTTAAATGCAGCATTGGATAAGATTAATCAATTAATTGCTGCTGGTTTAACAGATAAAGTCAAAAAAGAAGACTTGGTAATATTACAAAATCTTAGAGAAGAATTTGCTTCAGAATTAGCCACTTTAACAAATAGAATTGACAGCTTAGAAGCGCGGAATGCAAATATAGAAGCACAGCAATTTTCCACCACAGTTATATTAGCAGGACAAACCATTTTTGGACTGGCAATCGGTTCTGGCGGCGACCCCCCAGGTCAAGGAGAAGCCAACACAATTCTTACCCACCTCACACAACTGCAACTCGTTTCTTCTTTTACCGGCAAAGACCGTTTTCGAGTGGCATTAGTTACAGGCAATTCTGCCGATGATAGCTTTAGCAATCCGAAAGCATTTAACACTAATATGGCTAGGCTGGCTTGGCAAGCAGATTATGATAATCAGGTGAGAATAGATTCCGTAGAATATCGCGTTGCAGCACTAAGCGATCGCGTAGTTTTTACCTTCAAACCTGTAGGATTTAGCTTAAGCAGTGTTCTCAGCGTCAACTCACCCTATGCAGATGCCGGTCAAGGAGCAATTTCGCTATTTGCAGGTTCTACTCCCATCTTGAAAATTGGCAGTCTTGATGCTGGTTTAGGCTTTGACTGGTTGGTTAACGACCAACTGCGCTTGCAATTTGCCTATGGTACCAGAAGTAGTAGCAATAGTAGCCAAGGCATATCTGGTGCAGACCATAGCGCCTTGGGAGTGCAGCTATTATATAAACCAACTCCCTCTTTAATTACTGGTTTGGCTTATGTAAATGCCTATGCTAGTAACGGTCAATTAGATACAGGTACAGGCAGCAGCAATGCAGACACTTCAGGGGGAATTAACGAACCATCTCAAATTCATGCCGTTAATGCCAGCATCAAATGGCAACTAACTAATCAACTAGTTGCTGGCGCTTGGGGAGGCGTGATGGTGACTAATTCCCTAGAATCAGATGCCGTCGTCCTCAGCAGTACCTACACAGCTTCTTTAGGATTATATGACCCCTTCGGCAGAAAAGGAGATTTATTAGGGTTACTAGTAGGTCAACCGCCAAAGTTGAATAACGGCATATTAGTTGCAGATGTGGATAGTGGCAATTCCACACATTATGAAGTTTTCTACCGCTACCTAGTCAACGACAACATTGCCATTACTCCCGGCTTTTTTATTGTTACTGACCCAGGACACATTTCTAGAAACAACGATATCTTCATAGGAACTATTCGTACCACTTTTAGCTTTTAGTTCAATTGCGATCGCAGTTAAAATTAATTAAACAGTTGAGCAAGAAGTCTAAATTGTTGGGGATAGATTATAACATGACCGAAACCGCAGAAAAACTCAAGCTTGAACTTTCTCAACTCTCTTTACAAGAACGTGCCGAACTTGCCCAGTTTTGACTGTATCTGACTATATTTTTGTTGTTTCAACTTAATACTTCCACCGAAGCTGCACCTAACTGGAGCGCATAAAGGTTTGCATAAACACCTTGCTGCGCCATCAGTTGTGCGTGAGTTCCCTGCTCAACAATTTGCCCCTGCTGAATCACTAACACCTGATCCGCTTGGGTAACTGTACTTAGACGATGGGCAATCACAAAGCTGGTACGATTTTGTAGTAAACGAGCGATCGCAGTTTGCACCAACGCTTCTGTACGAGTATCAATACTGCTGGTTGCTTCATCCAAAATTAAAATTCTCGGATTAATCAACACCGCCCGCGCAATACTAATTAATTGCCGTTGTCCTTGGCTAAGAGGCGCGCCCCGTTCACCCAACACAGTTGTGTAACCCTGTGGCAATGAAGTAATAAATTCATGCACATTTGCCATCTGTGCAGCCGCTTCAATATCAGCTTGGGTGGCATACGGTGCGCCAAAGGCAATATTTTCCGCAACAGTACCGCTGAATAAAATATTGTCTTGCAAGACAATTCCAATCTGATGCCGCAAACTTGCTTGCGTGACACTACGCACATCTACATCATCAATTTTGACAGCCCCACCAGACACATCGTAGAAGCGCAAAATTAAATTAATAATTGTAGTTTTACCAGAACCAGTCGGCCCCACTAACGCCACCATTTGTCCGGGAGTAGCGTGTAAATTTACTCCTTTGAGAACAAGTTGCCGTGGGTTGTAGCCAAAAGTGACATTCTCGAATCTTACCTCACCCTGAATTGGGGGCATTTCCGTAGCATCACGTGCATCATTGAGTTGCGAGGGTTCATCGAGTAACAGAAAAATCCGCTCTAATCCTGCAAAAGCAGATTGAGCTTGGGTATAAAACTGGCTGAGAATTTGGATAGGGCGGAAGAACTGCTGCACATACAGTAAAAACGATGTCACCACACCTACTGTTGCTTCACCCGTCACAGCAAGATAGCCACCATAAGCCAACACACCCGCCGTTGCTAGGGTGTTCAGAAAATCAATTGACGGCAAAAAAGCAGCAGTAATTGCCACTGCTTCCACATTGGCATCACGGTTAGCAGCGTTGAGAATGTTAAATTGTTCAATATTGACTTGTACCCGATTAAATGCTTGTGCTTCTCGCACACTGCCAATGTCTTCTTCCAACTTTGCAGAAAGTTCACCAATTGTCTGGCGTGTAAGGCGAAATTTCGCTCTTGCCCAACGCGTAAATATGCTTGCGGTCAAAATCATCAGCGGCACAACCAAATTGCTTAACAACCCAAGCCGCAGGTCAATCAAAAGCATAGCAATGACAATGCCCACCAAACTTAACAAGTTACCCAGCATTTGGGCGATAGTTTGTCCAAATGCCTGATTGACAGTATTAACATCATTTAGCAGACGGCTCATTAAATCACCGGCTTCGCTACGATCAAAAAAGCTCAGTGGCAAACTCTGAATTTTAGTAAAAATATCTTGCCGCAATTGCGCCAGCAACCGCTGCATAATCCAGCCGACTCGAATAATCTGACCCCGCGTTGCCCAGACAGCAAGACCGTAAATTAGTCCTAGTAATCCTAGTATTAGTAGCAGTCCCGGCAAGTTTCCCTGTGCAATCATATGATCAACAGACCAGCCAATTAAAAATGGCCCAATTGCCTGACTTGAAGCCCCAATCACTACTAATAACAAGGCGATGGGAATTTCTTTGTTATAGGGTCGCAAGTATTGTAAAAAGCGCCGTAGCGTAGAAAGTTGCTTAGTTGCCTGTTGCTCAGATGCGACAATGGGACTTATCATAACAATTTTGGATTTTAGATTTTAGATTTTGGATTGAAAGAATCTATCAATATATCTCTTTCCCAGTCCCCAGTCCCCAGTCCCCAGTCCCCAGTCCCCAGTCCCCAGTCCCCAATCCCTTTTCATACTTTTGCCTTCTGCTTGACCTGAGATTCCAAAATCGCGCCGTAAAGTGAACTTGTTTGCATTAATTCTTCATGAGTACCTTGGGCGACTAATCGTCCTTTATCCATTAGCAAAATTCGATCAGCATTTTTGACGGTACTAATGCGTTGAGCCACAACAAAGGTTGTACAAGCCTTTTGACGCATCAAATCATCAAGTTCGGCTTGGATTTGGGCAGCAGTTTTGGCATCTACAGCCGAGGTACTATCATCCAAAATTAGAATACTGTAATCGGTGAGTAAAGTACGGGCGATCGCTATTCGTTGTTTTTGTCCACCAGACAAGCCAATGCCCCGTTCACCGACAATCGTCTCGTAGCCATCGGGCAAGCTGGCAATAAAATCATGAATCTGGGCAGTTTTGGCTACTGCAATCACCTCCTCCAACGGTGCATTGGGTTTGGCATAAGCAATATTTTCCCGGATAGTCCCAGAAAACAATGTGGTTTCCTGAAAGACAATGCCAATATGATCTCTTAAACTTTTCAGTGTAAAATCCCGCACATCTCGCCCATCAATGCGAATTGCTCCCCCTGTCACATCGTAAAAGCGGGCAAGCAAATTCATAATTGTGCTTTTTCCCGAACCTGTCATCCCCAACACGGCAATCAGTTCCTTGGGCTTGCTTTCAAAAGAAACTTGTTTGAGGGTTTCGGTTGTAGAGCCAGGATAGCGAAAGGAAACATTCTCAAAGGTGATTCTACCACCACAAGTATCAAAAGAAATGGCACTAGGGCGATCGCGAATTTCCACTTCTGCATTTACCACTTCATACACCCGTTGGGCACAAGCAATTGCACTAGCGATTGCAGGTGCAGCAAATCCAATCACTAAAATCGGTTGCAGAATCAATGCTAAGTAGGAATTAAACGCTATCAACTCACCAATGGAGAACTTACCCCCAATTACCTCTGCCCCTCCATAAGCAAAAACTGCCAACGTTACCAAACTACTTAACAAAAAGATAAAGGGGAAGGTATCACGGATGGCGCGAATCGTGTTCATATTTACCTTCACCAGGTCATCATTCAAGGTCGTGTAACGCAACCTTTCAGCAGATTCCCGCACAAAAGCTTTCACCACCCGTATTCCCAGCAAATTCTCTTGTAATACAGTATTCAAATCACCTAGTTGTTGTTGAATCTGCTCGTACAGTTTACTATTGCGGCTGAGAAATCGCACCATCAACGATCCCGTTAAAGGCACTACCATCAAAGTAATTAACGCCAGTCGCCAGTTCATCAGCAGCAAAATCACCGCAATAGTCACCAATGTGATAATTCCACCAATCACCTGAATCAGGCTAGTACCCACAAATGTGCGGATCTGCTCGATATCACTGGTCATCCGGGTTAAAAGTTGGGAAGTTTGTGCTTGGTCATGAAAGCTGAAACTGAGATTTTGAATTTTGCTGAAAATTTTGTTCCGCAAATCATAAGCTACACCTTGAGATACAGCCTCTGCTAAATAAGTTTGCCCAAAATTAAACAAACCGCGAGCAACAGCAGCAACTACCATCCAGCCAGCGCTGTAAAGTACAATTTGTAAATTTTGTTTGGCAATACCGCCATCAATTCCCCAGCGAAATAGTTGCGGGGTAAGAGCATTGGCAAATGTTAATAACAACAAACTAACCAAAGCTCCAAGCGTTGTCCAAGGGTAAGCTTTCAAACTCCCCAGTATCCGCTGCATTGCCCCCAGAGACGAAGTTTTTTGGATTTTTGATTGCTGCACCAATGGAATTCACCCTGATACTCCTGGAAAATTATATACGGGAATGGCGTAGTTTATGGCAAAAGCTACATGTTCTGGCGATCGCTAAAAATGCCGATGAGCCAGATTCCCAAAATGTAATTTTAGATGCCCAACAACTTAAATCAAATCCCAATGTGAGCGATCGCGATCGCACCCTCTGCGATGGCATTCCTACCAAAAGCATTAACTTTACAGCCGCAAATCAATTAATGCTAAGTAGGTCGGTGCGAATAAAGTTAACTAGTGAGGGTCGTCAGTTGTCAGTTGTTAGTTTTCAGTAGTAAGGGTTTCAGGTAGATTTACGTTTCGTAACATAGTCATGTTTATTTTCACCCACCTACTTAGTGCAATATCGTACTTTCAGAAAACTTCCGGGGCGTTCAAATCCAAACCTCCCTGTAGCAACTTCCGCCTTCCTTGCAGCAACTTCTGCCTTGACGTTTGCGTGTTTCGCGCAGGCTGTAGCAACTTCCGCCTTCCCTGTAGCAACTTCTGCCTTGACGTTTGGGTGTTTCGCGCAGCCTGTAGCAACTTCCGCCTTCCCTGTAGCAACTTCCGCTTTGACGTTTGGGTGTTTCGCGCAGCCTGTAGCAACTTCCGCCTTCACCTTAGTAAACTTGTCCCATAATATTTTGATCCCCCTAAATCCCCCTTAAAAAGGGGGACTTTAAGAAGTTTTATCCTTAAAAAGGGGTTCAGGGGGGATTAAACCCTGTATCTGCTCACACACACTATCAAATTGATTTAAAACTTGACTATTTGTAAACCTAATAATCTTTAAACCATAGCCTTCTAGAATGCGTGTTCTCTCTATGTCATAATCTTGACCTTCATTTGTAAAATGGCTATCCCCATCAATTTCAATCACTACTTGTAAAGTAGGACAGTAAAAATCAACTATAAAATGATTAATTGGTCTTTGTCTTAAAACTCGAAATTGAAAATCTCTCAGATATTCACACCACAGCTTTTTTTCTGCTGGGGTCATGTTTTTGCGAAGTTCTTTTGCTCTTTCTACAAGCTTTGGATTGTAAGGTAAATAAAAATTGCTACTGTTGAGGTTGTCCATCATAAGTTACTAGTATTTATCCCTTTACACTCCTTCGGGGATGTTTGGAAAGATTTTGCTGTGATTTTAGGCACTTTTAGATCTCCCCTACTTTAAAAAGGGGGAAACTAAAATCAAAGTCCCCCTTTTTAAGGGGGATTTAGGGGGATCAAACCACATTCTACACAGCAAAGTATAGTTTCAATTGGCAAAAAATCTTGTAACGTACTCAAATTTTAGGCTTTTTCAGAAAAATCAACAATTTCACGTATGACAACTTTTTCAACAATTGTCCACTATAGAGTTATGAGTAATTTAGAAAATGAGTATTAATTATGGCAAGACCAAAACGAAATTCACGTACACTTGGAAAAGCTGAAGTACGTCTAGCCAGCATTAAATCTATTAGTCCAACTCTCGATGTCGGCGAAGGATTAACAGTCAAAGATTATACTGATAAAATTGAAAGCCTCAGAAAAACTCTAGAAGCATACAATACCACCCTCTCCACTATTGATGTCTTACTAACTCAGATCATCGAAAATGAAGAAGTTTTAGCAGACTATTCCGAGAAAATATTGCGTGGTATTGCCTACAAATATGGTAATAATAGCCATGAATATCAGATGGCTGGAGGTACTCGAAAAAGCGATCGCAAGCGTACTGCCCGTCAAAGCGTGGTTTTGCCAAAGTAAGTAGAATTGGGCATGGGGAATTGGGAATTGGGAATTGGGCATTGCTTTAGTTATTCTCCTTCATCTCCCTCATCTCCCCTGCCCCCCTGCCCCCCTGCCCCCCTGCTCCTCATCCCCCCACATGAATACCAGGACGACGTTCCGGGTTTTTCTCCGCTTTGCGAAGAACTTCACGAGTCACTACAGCAATATCACCTTCACCAAACAAGATAAAACGCAGCAAGTATTGTATCGGGTTTCCCTCAACCCAACCGAAATAAGCATGGGGAATCTTCCCAGTTTGGTCACGAATATGCAGAAGTAAAGCCGCAATAGCATTAGGTACCGCTGCACTCTCAGCACGCAGAATCCGGTAATCACCAACTTGGATTCCTTTAACTTTGATGACATCAGCAAAATCCGAAGCATCAGATACCATAATCTCTAGAAAGAGAATCGGATCGGTAGACGGAATATGGTTGTCCTCGCGTACCTCTTTTTCCTTAAGGAAATACTCTTGCTCATTACCCTCATTCAATCGATTAGCAATTATTCGGATTGCTCCTTGGCTTTCCTCTGCAATGAATTGGCGAGCATTTTCGTCAATTTCAATCTGCTCAACTCGCAGTTCTGTTGAACGCCAAACACGAGAAATTAACGACGTGAGAATAATCGTACCAATAAAGAACCCAGCAATCCTAATACCCTCTGGTCTTTCGATAATATTGACAACAGTGGTGTATATAAATACCAGCGTAATGATGGCAAAAACCAATGTTCTCTGCTTTGCTCTGTGACGGTGAATTGATAAAGTTACAGCTAACGCCGCTGAACTCATCAACACCAACACACCAGTTGCATAAGCTCCACCTTGAGCTTCCACATTAGCCCGAAAGATAATTGTGACAACAAAGGCAATTGCTGTATATACCAATACTAGAGGTCGCGTTGCTCTTGTCCAATTTGGTGCCATCCCATAGCGTGGCAGATAGCGGGGTACAATATTCAGCAGTCCCGCCATTGCCGATGCACCTGCAAACCACAGAATGGAAATGGTACTCAAATCATAAATTGTGCCAAAAGTATTACCGAGATAAAGATGTGCTAAATATGCAAGGGCGCGTCCATATGCTTTACCCCCAGCAGCAAATTCTGGTGGTGAAATCAGTACAGTAGTGATCAAGCTACTGGTAAGCAAAAAGAAGCTCATAATCACAGCAGCAGTAGTCAGCAGCTTGCGGGTATTGCGAATGCGTCCCTTGGGGTATTGGGGAGTGTCATTGCTGCTACCTTCTACAAGGGGCATAACAGTTACCCCAGTTTCAAAACCTGACAATCCCAATGCTAATTTCGGGAAAAGCAAAGTAGCTACACCAAGCATTACCAGAGGGTTAGAATGGCTTGCAAAAAGTGCAGCTTGCCAGTTAGCGATCGCAGTTGGGTGAATTACAATCTGAAACAGACCGACGCAAATCATAACCAAGTTTAACAGCAAATAAACACCCACCAAAAATACTGCAATCCCAATCGCTTCTCGGAAACCCCTGATGAAAACCACACCCAGCAATGCAATTAAAATCAGTGTGATGCCAACTTCCTGATGGTGTAGCCAAATTGGCGCTAGCGGATTTTCGATAATGTGAGCCGTGGCATCAGCAGCCGAAAGTGTAATAGTAATAATGAAGTCTGTGGCAACAAAGCCGAGTAGACACAGTACAAATAGCTTACCTTGCCACCAAGATAGCAAATGTTCCAGCATAGCGATCGACCCTTCACCATGAGGACTTTTAAGAGCCACAACCCGATAAATAGGCAAAGCCCCAAACAGTGTTAACAGAACTAAAATCAAAGTAGCCAGAGGAGAAAGCGCACCTGCTGCTAGTGCTGCAATTCCAGGTTGGTAGCCAAGAGTCGAGAAATAATCTACACCAGTCAAGCACATTACCTGCCACCAAGGATGTTTACGGTGTATTTCTTCCTTGGTGTAAGGGCCTTTCTTCTCTTGTCGGTCTTCTACCAACAACCAGTGCATCAATTGTCTGCTGAAACGGTTTGCCGAAGTCATTAATTTAGCCATCAAACATTACTGCTCCCATGTAATATCTGTGATGTCTTAGGAATACGTGGCTTTGCTCTCATTAACTCTTTCTTAGCACTGACTTGTTGAGAAAGATCACGCACCAGCTTTGAGAGGGATAATCGAGATATATCAATGGGGTAAAATTCACAACTACTATTAATAGACTTATTTATTGTGCTAAGAGGATACACGAGTGGGAGTTTAAAATAAAGTTGCGTTGATACAGATTTTCAATTGTAGAGCCAAATCATGAATTGCTTCTACGGTGTACTTAACGCACTTTTTTATATTCTGCTCGTAAAATGGACATAATGATCAGCGAATCATAACCATTGTCTGATTTGAGACATTCGCGGAGTTTTCCTTCTACAACAAAACCAGTAGCTTTGTACACAGCCTGAGCAAGATGGTTTTGTTCCTTAAGAGGATGTTTGAAAAGTCTAATTTATTACTTGCCTTGGCGATTGGAAATCGCGTCTACACATACAAAACCCACCTGCGTGGGTTTGAAATCCTTGATTTTGTGTTAGTCCGCGCAGGCGGACTTCGTTTGTGTAGTAGCGAATTCTATTCGCCCAAAACTTTTCTTTAGATGCTTATTACTTATTAAAACCGAAGAACCCCACCCCACCAAAGCGTAGCTTTGTTCCCCCTCCCCTTGCTAAGGGGAGGGGTTAGGGAGCCAGTGCGTTGGGCGGCTCTGCCGACTTGAAGCATCTGGCGTGGTGGGGTGCAATGACTGTGGTAATCATAACTAATTAACCTGACATCATATCATCAGTCATTAACTGCCAAAAGTATCATTTTTTCTCAGCACAACCTTCCAAAACTTTATTACCCTGAATAAAAATAGCCGAGTAGGGATAATTTTTCTCTGACATACCATCACTACAACTGCTAACTTTCTTCAGGATTAATGTATTGTAGCCTGTACCTTTTAATCGGTATACTCTCACCAAATCTGCGGGACGCGCCTCTGCTTTTAATGGTGCAACATAAGGGAATTTTAGCTGTTGCGTTCCTGGTGAAGTGTAGACAATTCCACGTTTGCTAACAGTAACACTCCAAAAAGGTTCCGTACCCCTAGCAATGAATTCTTCCTTACTAGCAGCTTGTGCAACAATCAAATTATTATTTTTATTTCCAGATTCGTTAGCAAGAATGCGGTTATTTACTGATAAAGTGGTAGCAATTTCCAATAGAAGAACCGGAAAAATGAAAGTTTTCATAGCTCAAGAAAATCTACTCATATTTTCTACTTCAATTCGATTTTATCCATTTCCTGAAAGTCACTACCTATTACCCGTCTCAGTCGTAGTTTAAATACCTGAAAATTATTGTAATGTTGGTAAATTAAAGGCGATCGCTTCCATGTTATATACTGAAACTAGGTTGTAACCACTTGATGATGACACAAATCACATTTAAGGTAGAAGCATTTTGGGATTCAGACGCAGAAGTTTGGGTTGCAACTAGTGATGATGTACCTGGTTTGGTGACAGAAGCTTCTACAATTGAGGTTTTGACGCAAAAGCTGCGAGAAATGATTCCAGAACTCATCATACTGAACAGAATCATTCCTCCTGACTACATGGGTTCTATAGCAATCCGATTTGATTTCTGAATCACTCGTAGAGGTAAGGGACTGGGGACTGGGGACTGGGGACTGGGAAGAAGGAATAAAGGTGTACTGAGTTTTGTTCAAAAATCAAATATGAGTCCTATATCACCTTTGAGTTAACCAGCCATCGACAAGAATTGATAAAGGTCGCTTTATAGATGGGTGCATCGTTTACTCCTGAGTTGAAAAAGATGCTTTTGGAAGCTAGATGCTATTTTGAACGACAAGGCAAAGAGGATCATGAAATTTGGTACAGTCCAATCACAGATCGTCGCTTTGTTGTAGATGGATTTATCAGAAAAATGGGTTTAAAACCTTGGTATTAAGGCTTTAGCAATAAAAAAATGATCCAGTCTTGTGGGGTGGGCGTCTCGCCCGCCCTACAAGAAAAATTGTATGTTTTTTATTTGGAAGTTTCTAAACCCAAAAATTACGAATTTGCTCAAGTCAACCTAAACAAGAATTTGAACAAGCTTTTCCGTAATCTCCTTCGGTGAGCGCAATTCACCACGTTCTGCTTGCTGAAGCATAAACCAAATTTGAGAACTTACTAAGTCAACATCTGTAGACATAAATTGTTCACCGCCAAAACGGCGAATATTCTCCGCCTGAGCTTTGAGAATAACAGCATCCTGACGGATAATACTTGACAATAAAAACTTCACCAAAGGTTGCATCACCCAACCAGGGAGTCCTAAACGAAAAGTGACAACCACAAAGTTGCGGTTATAGAAATCAGACACAGGGGTTAAAGCTTGAGTAACCAGCAGGTTATAGTTGTTTCCAAACCGATACTCTACTTGGGCGATGGATGGTAGTAGAAAGCGATCAAAATGGTTGACTTCCGTCACATTCGGTGCAATGATTTGGGCGGCAAGACCGCTAGGACGTGGTTCGTCAAGGTACTCAATTTCAACACCATTCGGCTGTTGTCTAACGGCTGCCGTGATTTGTTTTGTTTTGGCAGCGCTACGGAACAAACCTGTGTGAACAAAGCTAGTATGTGGTACGTCCGTGACATTCTCTAAAGCAGCATGGAGAGTACACTCATAAGCAAACTCTTCACGCCAAGTTGTATAACTGTTGTCATTAATGTTGGGAAACTGGTAGGGAAGTGTTTCTGGCTTGATATCAGCATTGCCAAAAACCCATACAAAGCCATCTTGCTCAATGACTGGGTATGTTACTGCTTTTGTACCATTCTGATCTGGAACACTGCACAGACCAGGTACAACTTGACAAGTACCGCTACCGTCGAACTGCCACCCGTGATAGCCACATTCGAGATTACCGTTGACAACCCGTCCCAAAGACAGCGCTATATTACGGTGCGGACATCTATCTAAAAGCGCAGCAGCCTTACCATCTCCTCCCCGAAAAAGCACCAGGGGAATACCAATAATTGTACGGACAAGTGGCTTATCAGTTAATTCTTGGGACTGACAAGCAATGTACCAATAGTTTGTCATCCGTGCTACAGAGATATGTCCCTTGGTCAATGGCGGAGTTAGATGTGGTTTTTGTAGTTCCATATTTTTAATGTCACTCTCATCTTTTGATGCAAAACAGCATTTATTTTTATGCTTTCGATACTCAACTTGTATTTACATGAAAAATAGTTACTGATTTTGAGTAGACTAAGAACTGATTCCTTGACTTTGCTCTAAGCATATCTTCTCATTTTTTTAGGATGTAAGTTACCTCAATGGCTGGCAAAGAGACTTTTCAAGCAGTGGTAATTACTGGTGCATCAAGTGGAATAGGTGAAGCTTGTGCTATTTACCTAGATAATTTAGGATACCAGGTATTTGCTGGTGTACGTCGTGAGGTTGATGGTCAGCAGTTAAAAACTAAAACCTCAGCTAGATTGACACCGTTGTTGTTAGATGTCACCGATGAAGCATCAATTAAAGCAGCGGCAAACACTGTTAGCGCAGCTTTGAATGATGTTAATCTGGCTGGTTTAGTCAACAATGCTGGTATAGCCGTAGCTGGGCCACTGGAATTCCTTCCCATTGATGAGTTAAGAAAGCAACTGGAAATAAATGTGATTGGACAGATAGCTGTCACCCAGGCATTTTTGCCACTTTTGAGAAAGGCGCAAGGTCGTGTAATTAACATTAGTTCTGACAACGGCAAAGTTGCTGTGCCTTTTCTGGGCCCTTATTCCGCTTCCAAATTTGCATTAGAAGCAATTACAGATGCACTGCGGGTAGAACTGCAACCTTGGGGTATTGAGGTTGTGATTATTGAACCTGGCACCGTGACAACGCCAATTTGGGATAAGTCTATAAGCTTAGCTGATGATATCTGGAATAAATTGCCGCCTCAAGCGCTGGAATTATACTCACTAGCGGTAGATGCCACTCGTAACACAGCCAAAAAGTTGAGCCAAAATGGTTTTCCTGCCTCAGATGTTGCCAAAACTGTGGTGAAAGCACTGAGTGCTAAAAAACCAAAAACTCGTTATGTAGTAGGATGGGATGCCCAAATGAGTATCTGGCTGTCTAAAATTTTAAGCGATCGCCTGCTTGATCAACTGATTATTCAATACCTTGGTTTACCAAAAAAATCCTAATATCACCTTGGCTTTCTAGTTTATGTAATTACAACTTCTCGCACATCCCCTCAACAATACTGATACAATAATTCTTCTAGATACAGGGATTTTTTGCCCAATTTTTTATAAATACACACTGTACAAATAGAGCCTAATATGCATTAACGAACTTGATTAAAGGCAATCATAGTAAGCTAAAACACAACGAGATTGCAGATTTACTTGTTAGGGTCGTCAAGAGTCAAGAGTCAATAATTGTTTTGGACTTTTGACTTTTGACTGCCAAACACAAAAGAATGTGTAATTTAAATGCGTAAGAGTTTACCATATTGCTGAACTCCACGCGCGGGAACTAGCTAAGTATCTTAGTGTCTGTTTGATTAACTGCCAAGTCCCTTTTTAAGGTAATCTTGGTAAATTTAAAGACATGAAAGTTGCTAGCTGAATTTAGAATTTCAGGGGAGTCAAAATTTGCTTTTAGAAAATCTCGTTAAATTCTCCAGTTTAGTAGATATATTGTGCGATCGGGCGCTCTCCCAACCAAACCAACTGGCATTTACCTTTTTGCACAACACAGAAACAGAACAAGTCAGCCTAACCTATCAAGAGTTAGACCAAAAGGCAAAAGCTATTGCTGTGGTGCTGAAGAGCATGAAAGCTACTGGAGAAAGGGCACTCCTACTCTACCCGCCTGGAATAGAATTTATTACTGCTTTTTTTGGGTGTTTGTATGCTGGAGTGATTGCCGTTCCTGTGTATCCACCGCGACGCAACCAACGCATGAATCGGTTGCAAGCCATAGTGGCTGACGCACAGGCTGCTTTCGCACTCACCACAACATCTGTCTTCACCAATATTGAACACAGCTTTCAACAAGAGCCAGAACTAGCAGCTTTACATTGGCTAGCTACCGACAATATTACCAGCAACCTTGCTCCTGATTGGCAGGCAACCAAGGTTAATAGCGACACACTGGCATTTCTTCAGTATACTTCCGGCTCCACCGCTGCTCCCAAAGGAGTAATGGTCAGCCATCAAAATCTCCTGCACAATCAATTATTAATCCAGCAAGGATTTCAACATACCCAGCAAACCATAGTTGTCGGTTGGTTGCCTTTATACCATGACATGGGTTTAATTGGCAATGTGCTGCAACCTTTGTATATGGGTGTGCCATGCATTCTCATGTCACCAGTAGCTTTTTTACAGCGTCCTGTGCGTTGGTTAGAAGCGATTTCTCGCTACAAAGCCACCACCAGCGGCGGCCCCAATTTTGCTTATGACTTGTGTGTCAGCAAAATTACTCCCGAACAGCGGTTAAATCTTGACCTGAGTAGCTGGGAGGTGGCTTTCAATGGAGCCGAAAAGGTACGCGCCGAAACTATGGAACAATTCACAAATGCCTTTGCTGAATGTGGATTTTCCCAAAAAGCATTTTACCCATGTTACGGGCTGGCAGAAGCAACATTATTTGTTTCTGGTGGACTGAAAGCTGCGGCACCTGTAGTTGTAAAAGTGCAGACCGAAGCTTTAGAGCAAAACCAAGTACTTCTATCAAAAGCAGAAAATGGAAAAGTCCAGAAAATTGTTAGCTGTGGTCGAGCCATCCTAGAACAACAAATTGTTATAGCCCACCCGGAAACATTAACTACTTGCGCCCCGAATCAAATCGGTGAAATCTGGGTTTCCGGTTCTAGCGTGGCTGGTGGTTACTGGAGGCGACCTGTTGAGACGGAAAATACCTTCGGTGCATACTTGCAAGATACAGGTGATGGCCCATTTCTGCGTACTGGAGATTTGGGCTTTTTGCAAAATGGTGAACTATTTGTTACAGGTCGCATTAAAGACTTAATTGTGATCCGGGGTCGCAATCATTACCCCCAAGATATTGAACTGGCTGCCCAAACAAGTCACCCAGCTTTGCGACCAAGCGCCAGCGCTGCCTTTGCAGTTGAAGTTGATGGCAGTGAACGCTTAGTAGTGGCTTGTGAGGTAGAGCGCAGTTACTTACGGAATGGAGAATTGGACGAAGTAGCAAAAGCTATCCGTCAGGCAATATGGCACGCATTAGAACTAGAAGTCTATGGCGTGGTGCTGTTGAAAACTGGCCGCATCCCGAAAACTTCTAGTGGTAAAATTCAACGCCTCAGTTGTCAAGCTGGCTTTTTAGCTGGCAGTTTAGATGTTTTGTATACTTCCAGTACCAAAAATATAGTAAAAAATATTTCTGAGCAAATCTCTACAGAACCTCTCAGTTATTCAGAACCACAAATGTATTTATCGGCATCAGTTGCGGAAATTAGCAAACAGCGGGCAAACGATGTTATCGATTGGTTTCGCAGTTACGCCAATGAACGCATTAATTCTCGTCTCATTGATGAGCGTCGTTCCATACCACCGCATATTGTACTTGATTTTGGCAATCGCGGCCTTTTGGGGATGCAAGTACCTGAAAATTACGGAGGACTGGCACTCACCAACCGCGACATCATGCGCGTCATTGAACAAATTGCCGCCAGCGATTTAACACTGGCGACCTTTGTCGGTGGCAATAATACTTTGGGTATTCGTCCCATCCAACGTTACGCCACACAAGCGCTCAAAGATGAACTTTTACCCGTACTTTCCTCTGGTCGGGAAATGGCTGCACTGGCAATCACAGAACCCGGTGCAGGCTCGAACCCTAGAGCCATTTCAGCCACAGCTGTGGCCAATGGTAAGGGTGGCTGGCAATTGCATGGTACGAAAATTTGGAGTGGTTCGGCTGCTTGGGCTGGTGTCATTAACGTTTTTGTCCAACTTTTAGATGCTAACGGACAATCGAGTGGCATGACTGCTTTTGTTGTACGTCAAGGAACACCAGGCTTGCGAATTGGCCCCGAAGCTTTGACCATGGGAATGCGGGGCATGGTGCAAAATACTATCTATCTCAACGATGTACCAGTAGAACCCAGCCATCTGCTTTGGCGACCAGGAGCAGGGATGGAAGTCGCCCAGGATACATTCATGTTTGCTCGGTTGGGTTTAGGGGCCATCAGTGTGGGGGGGATGAAACGAGTAGCACAACTCATGCACCGTTATGCAACTCGGCGTTCTATCGCTACTGGGAGTTTGCTAGAAAATCCGGTGACATTGGCGCGGTTTAGTGAAGTGACAGCAGCCATTACTTCGGTAGAAACACTAGTTAATTTGATAGCAGATTTACTGGATGCAGGGCAGAATGTACCCGAAGAGGCGTATGTAGCTTGTAAAACTTCAGGGCCAGAATTCTTGTGGAAAGCTACTGATACCCTGGTGCAACTGCTGGGGGGTCGTGGCTATCTGGAAAATAATATTGCACCCCAGATGCTTCGAGATGCGAGACTCTTCCGCATTTTTGAAGGGCCTACGGAAACGCTGAACATGTTCCTGGGATCGCGAGTTTTACACAGCAGCAAGGAACTAGATTATTTTCTCTCTCATACTTTAGCAGCGCCAGCTGTCTCGAATCGTTTGCAAGATGCTGCCCAAAGCATTAATGCTCGTTGTGCAGCAAATTCTGCTTTTGGTGAGCGTTCCTCGGCAAGTCGTTGGGCATCTGTTTTAATTGGGGAATTAGCTACATATGCCATAATGCTTGCAGCAGTGCAAAAAGCATATCAGTCCAACCAATCCCCAGCAATCGGCCGGGCTGTGGAATGGACACAAATGAAGTTTGATTTGACACTGAATAGAGCATTAATGGGTACACCAGATGAATTTGTCGTGCTGAGTGCCAAGCAAACCACAAATCTTGTATCCAGCTATGCCCAAGCAATTGGGGATTTAGAACAAACAGTATTTGGTGAAGATCATGCAGTTGACGAGTTACTGCGTCAAAATTCAGCAGCAAGTCCAACTTTGATTAATCACTCTGGGGAAGCCATCAGTTTGAATGGTAAAGGTTTGGCAACAAATTTTCCATCTCTTTACACTGCTGAATCGATTCAAAATTGGTTAACAAAATGGATAGCCAACGAATTAGCAGTCGAGTTGGATGCCATTGATATTCACAAGTCCTTTGCTGAATATGGGCTAGATTCAGTCACCGGAGTCAAACTTGTTAGTGATTTGGGTAATTGGTTAGAACGCGAACTTTCAGCCAATAGTACATGGGACTACCCCAGCATTGCCAGCCTGGCCGAACATCTAGCCCAAGAAATAGAGATTCCCGTTGTAACTAATTCACTTGGTATAAATGAAGTGTCATCAAAAGCAACTAGTAATGGCAGAACCAAATATCCAGACAACAATATTCAACCGATACAAACGGAAATTCCGCCCGAATACTATAACTTTGACCTTTCCCCAGAGTACCGCAATCTCAAAGAGCGACTTGAACAAATAGAATCGATGGGTGGAAACCCCTATTTTAAAATACATGAAAAAGTAGCTGATAACACGATAATTATTAACGGGCAGGAATTAATTAATTACTCCAGTTACAACTACTTGGGCATGTGTGGCGATCCCTTAGTGACTAGTGCAGCTACTGAAGCGATCGCTCGTTATGGTACCACTGTCTCAGCCAGTCGTGTGGTGTCAGGTGAAAAGCCGTTACACCAAGAACTAGAAAAGGAACTGGCAGAACTTGTAGGCGCTGAAGACTGTATCGTTTATGTCAGTGGACACGCCACCAATGTCACCACCATCGGGCATTTATTTGGGTCGAAAGACTTAATAGTGTACGACTCACTCATCCACAACAGTGTTTTAGAGGGTTGCTCATTATCTGGTGCCAAGACTCTCCCCTTCCCACACAACAACTGGGAGTCACTCGATAAAATATTAAGCGATCGCCGAACCGAATTTCAAAGAGTGTTAGTAGTCATAGAAGGCGTGTACAGCGTCGATGGCGACATTCCCAATCTACCCCAGTTTATCGAAATCAAGAAGCGCCACAAAGTATTCCTGATGATAGATGAGGCCCATTCCATCGGTGTGTTAGGAAAACACGGCCGTGGCATTGGCGAGTATTTCAATATTGACCCCAGCGATGTCGATTTGTGGATGGGTACCTTAAGCAAAGCCTTTGCCAGTTGTGGTGGCTACATTGCAGGTAGCAAAGCATTAGTGGAATACCTAAAATATACGGCCCCAGGCTTTTTGTATAGCGTTGGCATCACACCAGCCAACGCCGCCGCCGCCTTGACAGCCATTCAAGTACTCAAAGCCGAACCACAGCGAGTAGTGAAACTGCAAAATCGCGCCAAACTCTTTTTAAAACTAGCCCGTAAATACAACATAGATACAGGAATGTCTAAAGATTCACCTGTAATTCCGGTAATTATCGGCAACTCCTCACAAAGCATCCAACTTTCACAAGCACTTTTTGAACGTGGGATCAACGTCCAACCAATGATTTATCCCTCAGTAGCAGAGAATGCAGCGCGTTTACGCTTCTTCATCAATTGTACTCATAGCGAAAAGCAAATTCGCTTGACCTTAGATGCGATCGCTCAAGAATTAGCTAGAATTTGTCCTGAGTATGGAGTGAAGGTATAATCTTTGTGTCTTAGTGGTTTTACCACCAAGACACAAAGGGTTTTCATCCACTACACGCAGTTCATGGGGACTACTTATGAGCAAAAGCTGGAAAAACTGGGCCCAATTAGTTAAGTGCCAACCGCAGGAATTCTTACAACCAACTAGTATCGAAGAACTTGCTGAAATTGTCCACTCCCATGTAGCATCTGGGCGTTCACTGCGTGTAGTTGGTAGTGGACATTCCTTTACTCCAGTGGCAGCAACTAATAGCACGATGATATCTCTTGGGCAGCTCCAAGGTGTTGAACTTGTGGAAGGTGAAACAGCCAGTATATTAGCAGCCACTAAAATTTATACCTTGGGTAAATTACTCGCAGACTACGGTTTGGGACTAGAAAACCAGGGTGATATAGATTCTCAATCATTAGCAGGTGCGATCGCCACAGGTACCCACGGAACAGGCACAAACTTAGGCATCATGTCAACCCAAGCCCTAGGTTTCACCTTAGTTACAGCCGACGGCAAAATTTTAGAATGTTCTGCAAATCACAACCCGGAGATTTTCCAAGCCGCGCAAGTATCACTTGGTTGTTTGGGTATCTTTGCCAAAATTCGCATGAAGCTAAAGCCTACCTATCGCCTGCGTGAAGTGCGACGCAGCACCAACTTAACAACTTGCTTAAATGAACTTGAGTCAATTGCAGACCAACACAGACACTACGAATTTTGGTGGTTTCCCCATACAGAACAAGTATTAATCAAAACGCAAGATTTGACAGATGCAGCGATTAAATCCTCCCGCATCGAACACATATTAAACGACGTAATCTTAGAAAACGGTGTTTTTTGGGTATTGTGCGAACTCTGCCGCTTTTTACCATCCATGTGTAAAGCCGTCAGTAAATTATCAGCAGAATTAGTTTCTCAAGGAGAAACCACAAATTACAGCTACCAGATTTTTCCCACACCTCGTCTAGTGCGATTTTATGAGATGGAGTACGCAGTACCAAAACAGCAAGGCCCCGACTGCTTGCGCGAGATTAAAGAATTTGTCAGCCGCAAAAACATTGCTGTACACTTTCCAGTCGAGTACCGTTGCGTAAAAGGCGATAACATATACTTGAGTCCCGCCTATCAGCGTGACAGCGCCTTTATAGCCGTTCACATGTACAAAGGTATGCCCTACAAAACCTACTTTGACGGAGTAGAAGCGATTTTTAGGAACCATCAAGGTAGACCACATTGGGGTAAACTACATACCCGCACAGCAAAAGAACTGAGTCAACTGTATCCCATGTGGGATGAATTTCATTCCATCCGGCGCAAATTAGATCCCACAGGAGTCTTTATGAACGATTATTTAAAGCAGCTATTTGGTGATTAGGAGGCAGGAGGCAGGAGGCAGAGTACATTTAAGGAACTGACAAATAGAAAATATCTCAAATTTTCTTGTGGGGTGGGCATCCTGCCCGCCCTGATGGGACGGGTGAGGACACCCATCCCACAAGATAGATAATTTATTGGTTAAAAATCCCTAAGTTTAATTAACATCGAATGCAATAATTCCAGAATGAATATCAAAGGTTCATTCACAAAGCTCAAAGGTTTACCCGTGAATATCAAAGGTTCGCTAACTTAATACAAAAGGATAAAAAATTTTTCTGCCCAATTACCAATTACCAATTCCCAATTACCAATTACCAATTACCAATTACCAATTACCCATTACCAATTACCCATTACCCATTACCCATTACCAATTACCAATTACCAATTACCAATTACCAATTACCAATTACCAATTACCAATTACCAATTACCAATTACCAATTACCATTATTCAGAGCTGAATAAAATGCGAGCTTTACTGATTTATCCCGAATTTCCCAAAACTTTTTGGTCATACGACAAAACTTTAGAATTATTTAATCGCAAAGTCTTACAACCCCCCTTGGGCTTAGTCACCGTGGCGGCTATCTTACCTCAAGAGTGGGAATTCAAACTTGTAGACAGAAATATTCGCCCTGTCACAGAAGCAGAGTGGCAATGGGCAGAAGTGGTGATTCTCTCAGCCATGATAGTTCAAAAGCAAGATTTCCTCGACCAAATTCAAGCAGCCAAGCAGCGCGGCAAACTGGTAGCTGTGGGCGGTCCTTATCCCACATCTTTACCAGAAGAAGCGAAAGCTGCTGGTGTGGACTTCATGATTTTGGATGAAGGGGAAATTACCCTACCCATGTTTATAGAGGCCATAGAAAAAGGCGATCGCACCGGCACATTTCATGCTGATGGCGAAAAGCCCGATGTCACCAACACCCCCATCCCGCGCTTCGACCTGCTGGAAATGGATGCTTACGGCTCAATGTCTATCCAGTTTTCGCGTGGGTGTCCTTTTCAATGCGAGTTTTGTGATATCATCGTCCTCTATGGTCGCAAACCCCGTACCAAAAACCCAGCCCAACTACTTGCAGAATTAGATTGTCTCTACAATTTAGGTTGGCGTGGGGGAATTTTCATGGTAGACGACAACTTTATCGGCAATAAACGCAACGTCAAACTGCTACTCACAGAGTTAAAAATTTGGCAAGCAGAACATAAATATCCCTTTAACTTTGCCACCGAAGCCTCCGTTGACTTAGCGCAAGACCCAGAATTGTTAGAGATGATGGTGGAATGTAACTTCAATTCCGTATTTATGGGAATTGAGACACCAGACGAAGAGAGTTTGCATCTCACCAAGAAATTCCAAAATATGCGGAACCCCTTAGTTGAGGCTGTAGACATCATTACCAGGGCGGGGTTGTGTCCGATGGCTGGGTTTATTGTCGGCTTTGACGGCGAAAAATCTGGGGCTGGTACACGAATTATCGAGTTTGTCAAACAAACAGCCATTCCCGAAGCCTTTTTCACCATGTTGCAAGCCTTACCCAACACCGCCCTTTGGCATCGATTAGAAAAAGAAGGGCGCTTGGTGAGTAAAGATGCCAACATCAACCAAACCAGCGTAGTGAACTTTATCCCCACTCGACCCATAGAAGAAATCGTCAGAGAATACATCGAAGCCTTTTGGGAATTGTACGATCCAGAGTGTTATTTAGAGCGTAGCTATCGCTGTTTTTTAAAGATGGGTGCGCCTAAATTCAGAGCAAGCTTTAAAATGCCTAGTTGGATAGAATTACGAGCATTATTAATAGTGATGTGGCGCCAAGGTTTCAAACGTAAAACCCGCTGGAAATTCTGGCAATATTTATTTAGTATTATCAAAAACAACCCAGCCGTTTGGGATCACTACATGAGAATGTGTGCTTACAGCGAGCATTTTATCGAATATCGGCAAATCGTTCGCAACCAAATAGAAGCCCAACTGGCGGAATTTTTAGCCCAAAAAGCAGAAACACAAGTAAGTGTAATATCTGCGAAATGAGAATTGGGGACTGGGGAATAGGGAATTGGTAATTGGTAATTGGTAATTGGTAATTGGGAATTGGTTTACTTATTCTCCCCCTCATCCCCCTCATCCCCCTCATCCCCCTCATCCCCCCATTGCCCCCCTGCCCCCTGCAAAAATGTCTGAATCACTTTCTTACAGTCAAGCTGCACAGTGGTTTTTACATCAGCTAATACCAACAAGCGCAGTTCATAATATTGCGATCGCAATCCAATTGCAAATAGATTTAGACATTCCAGCATTGCAAGTAGCTTTTGGTACACTGCTAAATCGTCATGCGCTATTGCGTACCACCTTCATCACTGTGGAAGGTCAACTGATTCCCCAAGTCCACGAACAAGTCCGATTAATTAGTTATAATTCCCACAGTCATTGCACCCCACACGCCAGTTGCTCCATTTGGGGAAACCCCAAGACCGCACTGGCTCCCCATAATCCCCTCCCCGTCAACGGGGAGGGGAGACAAAGCATAGCTTTGGCGGGGTGGGGTTCAGTGGATTTATTAAGTAATCAAGCGGACATGATATTAGCAGAAGTCTGCTTCCAGCACGAACATACTTCTCCTTCCCTACTTAATCACCGTTTAGTTGAAGAAGCTCACCGTCCCTTCGATATAGAGCAGAACTGCCTACGAATAATATTATTTACTGAATCACCAAAGCAACATGTTTTACTTGTGGTGGCTCATCAACTGGTCGCTGATTTATTTTCTCTTGAGCTACTCATCAATGAATTGCACCTAGTGTATGCTGCTCAAACGGCGGGAGTGCAACCTTCTCTAACTCCCTTGAATTTGGAATTTCAAGATTATATTCGCTCTTTAAATGATATCTTGGCGGGTGCAACAGGTGATCAACTTTGGTCATATTGGCAACAAGAATTGTCTGGGGAATTACCCGTACTCAATCTTTTAGGAAAACCTCGACCGCCAATTCAAACTTATTGCGGAGCCTCACACATCCTCAACTTGGATGAACAACTGTGCCAACAATTAAAAGTATTAGCTGAAACTGAGAATGTCACGCTTTACACACTTCTGTTGGCAGCTTTCCAAATCCTGCTTTATCGCTATTCTGGTCAAGAAGACATTGTAGTAGGTTCTCCCACAACTCGCCCAGCCGAATTTGCAGAGATTGTAGGCAACTTTGTGAATTATATAGTCTTGCGATCGCAGCTATCTAGCAATTTCACATTTACAAAATTTCTTGCTCAAGTGCGTCAAAAGGTGATATTGGCGCAAGAGCATCAAGATTTTCCCTTCCCAATTTTAGTTGAAAGACTGCAACCAGTGCGAGACTCTAGCTACTCACCACTTTTCCAAGTTTTGTTCGCCCTAGAACAGCCGCAGCAGTTCAACTTGGAAGTTGTCCCCATCGAACAAAAGACAGCTAGATTCGATTTAACTTTAACAATAGTTGAAAAAGAAGACTCACTCTCAGCCACTTGGCAATATAACACCGACCTTTTTGATAGCGTCAGCATTGCTAGAATGGCGGGTAATTTTCAAACTTTATTAGAAGGTATCATTGCCAATCCCGCGCAACATCTTTCTCAATTACCTCTATTAAGTCAAGAAGAACAGCATCTTTTATTGTTGGAGTGGAATAACACTCATTTAGATTATCCCAAAAATATATATATTCATCAACTATTTGAAGCCCAGGTAGAACAAACACCCGATGCAGTTGCAGTGGTGCTGGGAGACGAACAACTTACCTACCGCGAACTTAACCAGCAAGCCAACCAGTTAGCACATTACCTACAAACTCTGGGCGTAGAACCGGAGAAAATTGTGGGTATTTGTATGGACTATTCCCTGCAAATGATAGTAGGAATTCTGGGAATTATCAAAGCTGGTGGTGCATACGTACCTTTAGACCCTGCTTATCCCCAGGAACGTCAAGCTTTGTTACTAAATGATGCTCAACCAGAAGTATTGCTGACTCAAGGAAAGTTATTAGAAAGGATTCCCCAAACTCAAGCTAAAATCGTTTGTTTAGATTACCAATGGAATATTATTTCTCAACAAAGGCAAGAAAATCCTGTTTGTAGAGTTACTGGGGAAAACCTAGCTTATGTAATTTACACTTCCGGTTCCACAGGTAAACCCAAAGGAGTGATGAACACCCATAGCGGTTTAGCTAATGCTTATCATTGCTTTAAAATTGAGGTCAACTGTGTCATTCAATTAGCGAGTTTTGCATCCGATTTCTTCTTAGGAAACTTGGTTGTCGCTCTTTCCTCTGGGGCAAAGTTAGTTCTTTGTCCTTTAGAAATAGTTTTAGATATAGACAAACTTTATCAATTAATTTATCAAGAAAGAGTTGATATCATAGCTTTAAATCCAGCCCTTTTACGGGGCTTAATGTTATATATAAAATTGAGTCAAAAATCCCTTGAATTCGTCAAATATTTTGTAGTTGGTTCTGATATTTGGTATTTACATGAATATCAAGAAGTCCAACAATTATTTGATGGTATTGAAACTCATGTAATCAATTCCTATGGTGTGACAGAATGCTCTATTACTAATTCTCGATTTGAAGATTCACTATCCAATCTTTCTATTGATGGCATTGTACCCGTTGGTCGTCCACTGTCTAACACCCAATTCTATATTTTGGATGCTCATTTACAACCTGTCCCCATTGGAGTCAAAGGTGAATTATACATTGGTGGCGATGGTGTAGCACGGGGTTATCTCAAGCGCCCGGAATTGACTGCGGAACGGTTTATTGCTAACCCTTTTTGGGGAAGCGGGGGAGCTGGGAAGCGGGGGAGCAGGGGAGCAGGGGAGCGGGGGAGCAGGGGAGCAGGGGGGAAAAGGTTGTATAAAACTGGGGACTCGGCACGCTATTTAACAGATGGTAATATTGAATATCTGAGTCGCCTGGATAATCAGTTAAAAATTCGCGGTTTCCGCATTGAATTGGGAGAAATTGAAGCGGTACTGAGTCAACACCCGGCTGTATTTCAGACAGCAGTTATTGCTAGGGAAGATGTTCCGGGCGATAAACGGTTGGTGGCTTATGTGGTTTTGCTGGAAAAGCTAGCATCAATAATTAGCGATTTGCGTAGTTTCCTGAAACAGAAACTACCAGAATATATGATACCTTCTTACTTCGTCCTGCTGGATGGTTTGCCAATATCACCAAATGGCAAAGTAGACCGAAAAGCGCTACCAGCACCAGAAATCGCAAGTATCGCAGGGGAAAATAATAAAATAGCTCCTCGTACACCCCAAGAAGAGATACTAGCTTTAATTTGGGCTGAAGTATTAGGAGTTGAGCAAGTAGGCATTTATGATAACTTTTTTGAATTGGGAGGACATTCATTACTTGCAACACAAGTAATATCACGAGTGCGAACAGCTTGGGCGGTGGAGATACCATTACGCAGCTTGTTTGAACATCCCACTATTGCAGGGCTGGCTAAATCTGTAGAATTAACACAAAAGCAAGAACAATCTATACCGCCTTTAGTTGCGATCGCCAGAAATCAAACTCTGCCCCTATCCTTTGCCCAACAGCGTTTGTGGTTCCTCAACGCCTTACAACCAGACAGTGCCTTTTACAACATTCCCATCATGGTACGCCTAGAAGGTCAACTTAACCAAGCAGCCCTAGAACAAAGCCTCAACCAAATCATTCAGCGACACGAAGTCTTACGTACCAACTTCATTACAGTAGACGGACAACCCATACAAATAATTCACCCCAGCCAGAACTTAACTCTACAAGTTTTGTCAGTGCGATCGCATTATCCTCTCTGCGACTTTGCGTCTTTGCGTGAGAAAACTCATCCCACAATACAACACCCAGAAACCCAACAACTAGCAACACAAGAAATTCAACGCCCCTTCAACCTCACTTGTGACCCCCTAGTCAGAGCTACCTTACTAAAACTATCCCCAACAGACCACATCTTACTACTGACAATACACCACATTGTTTGTGATGGTTGGTCAATAGGAATACTCGCCCAAGAATTAGCAGCCCTTTACCAAGCCTTCTGCCAGCAATTGCCCTCACCCCTACCAGACCTACCCATTCAATACGCCGACTTTGCCGTTTGGCAACGGCAATGGTTACAAAAAGATGTGCTAGAATTTCAACTAGCTTATTGGCAACAACAACTCGCCGACGCACCCGCTTTATTACCATTACCTACTGACCGACCAAGACCTGCTGTAAAAACCTTTTGCGGGGCGCATCATTCCTTTGTACTGCCTGGAAAGTTAGGTGAGGAACTAACTTTATTAAGTCAGCACTCAGGGGTTACTCTGTTCATGACCCTGCTAGCAGCCTTTCAAACATTACTTTACCGCTACAGTAACCAAACTGACATTTTGGTGGGTACACCCATCGCTAACCGCAATCATGCTGAAATTGAACCATTAATTGGGTTTTTTGTCAACACTCTCGTCCTACGTACCGATTTATCAGGCAACCCTAGCTTTGGCGAATTACTCAAGCGAGTCCGGGAAGTAACTTTAGGAGCCTATGCCCATCAAGATGTACCCTTTGAGTTATTGGTGGAGGCGTTGCAGCCAGAGCGAAATTTAAGTTACACACCGCTGTTTCAAGTGCTGTTTGTCATGCAAAATACTCCCATGCCTGCAAAGGAATTGTCAGGTTTAACATTGACTACATTACCAACAGAAAGCCAAACAGCCAAGTTTGATTTAACTTTATCTGTGGAAAATACTGAAGATGGTTTGTTAGGAATCTGGGAATACAACACAGATTTGTTTGATGCTGCCACCATAGCTCGCATGACAGGGCATTTTGCAACGCTGTTAGCAGGTATAATTGAGAATCCAGAGCAGCGCGTTTGTGAATTACCTTTGCTGACAGCAGTTGAACGACAACAATTGTTGGTGGAATGGAATGATAATGATGTAAATTACCCCCAAGATTTATGCATTCACCAGCTATTTGAACAACAGGTGGAACGTACCCCCGATGCTGTAGCAGTGGTGTTTGAAGGAAAACAACTTACCTATAGGGAGTTGAACAGCCGCGCCAATCAGTTGGCTCACTACTTGCAGAGGCTAGGTGTAAAATCGGAAGTACTGGTAGGAATTTGTGTAGAGCGTTCCTTAGAGATGGTGCTGGGGTTGCTGGCTGTTTTGAAAGCAGGCGGTGCTTATGTACCCCTTGACCCAGCATATCCCCAACAGCGCTTGGTTGCAATGTTAGAAGATGCCCAAGTGTCGGTGCTGCTGACGGTGACAGAATTAGTTGATTCTGTTTTAGAACAGAAAACGCAAGTCATCTGCTTGGATAGAGACTGGGAGAGAATTACTACTGAAAGCGAGAATAATTGCCAGAGTCAGGTGACAGCCAACAATTTAATCTATGTGATATTCACCTCCGGTTCCACCGGCAAACCCAAAGGTGTAGCCGTTGAACATCGGCAACTGCTTAACTATATATATGGCATTCGAGAAAAAATACAGCTTCCTGATGGGGGTAACTTTGCGATCGCTTCCACTTTTGCCGCAGACTTAGGAAATACTGCCATATTTCCTTCGTTGTGTAGCGGCGGCTGTCTTTCCATCATATCAAAAGAACGGGCAACAGATGCCAATGCCTTTGCAGAATATTGCCAAGAGTATCCCATCGATTATCTGAAGATAGTTCCCTCCCACTTTGCTGCCTTGTTAGCATCATCTCAAGGGCAAGCGATCGCACCCCGCCAACGACTTATACTAGGTGGTGAAGCTACAAGTTGGGATTTAATTGAACAAATTCAAAGCTATGCTCCCACTTGCCAGATTTTCAATCATTACGGCCCGACAGAATCTACCATAGGCGTGCTAACTTACAGTGTTGAATCTAGACCAACTGAATATCATACACAGTTCGTTCCCTTGGGTCGTCCCTTACCAAACACACAAATTTACCTTTTAGATGAACATCTGCAACCTGTTCCCGTGGGAGTACCCGGTGAACTGTACATTGGTGGTGCAGGCTTAGCCAGAGGCTATTTACACCAGCCTCAACTGACATCTGAGCGATTTATTACTTATAATTTTGGCGAAAATGAAGTAACTCGACTTTACAAAACTGGAGATTTAGCCCGTTATTTGATTGACGGCAATATTGAATACTTGAGGCGTATTGATAACCAAGTAAAAATACGCGGCTTCAGAATTGAACTAGGAGAGATAGAAGCTGCACTGAACCAATACCCGCAGGTACAACAGGCGGTGGTAATGAAGAGAGAAGATATTTTAGGCGATAAGCGCCTTGTAGCATATATCGTCTCTCATCAACAGCAAATCCCGGCAAACAGCGAACTCCGCCGCTTCTTGAAAGAAAAACTGCCTGAGTACATGGTGCCTCATACCTTCGTCATTTTAGACACCATACCAATTACACCAAATGGCAAAGTGAATTTTCCAGCTTTACCCGCACCCGAAAAAGCTACTTTTGCAGTTGAAAATGCTATGGTTGCACCTCGTGATGCTGTGGAACTGCAACTGACGCAAATTTGGGAAAAAGTTCTCAAAACCAACCCTGTGAGTATCAAAGAAAACTTTTTTGACCTGGGAGGACATTCACTTTTAGCCGTTAGCTTGATGGCTGAAATTCAAAAGCAATTTGCACAGCATTTACCCTTAACTACCCTCTTCCAAAAAGGGACAATTGAGCAATTAGCAACTATTCTCCGTCAGCAACCAGATTTAAATAATTGGTCTTCCTTAGTGCCAATTCAGCCTCATGGAACTAAACAACCATTCTTTTGCGTCCATCCCGTTGGTGGAAATGTCCTCAGCTACTTTGAATTAGCACGTAATTTAGGTTTAGATCAACCTTTTTATGGACTGCAAGCCAAAGGTTTAGATGGACAACATCAGCCATTAACTCAAATTGCAGACATGGCAGATGAATATATCAAAGCAATGCGTATCATTCAGCCATCTGGCCCTTACCTTTTAGGCGGTTGGTCAATGGGAGGAGTTATAGCTTTTGAAATGGCGCAACAGCTACAAAGACAAGGCGAAACAGTAGCCTTGCTGGTTTTAATAGACAGTAGAATACCTAATTATGGTGATAAAAATAGCCTTGATAACTTTGATGAAACTGCCTTGTTAAACTACTTTGCTATAGATTTAGGAGGTCGTTTTGGCAAAAATCTCGCAATACCAGATGATACTTTTCAGCAGTTGAGCCTTGATGAACAACTAAACTATATTATAGAGCAGGCAAAACTAACTGGAATTTTACCAGAAGATGTTGAGAATGAGCATATTAGCCCATTAATAGAAGTTTTTAAAGCGAATCTTCGAGCATTGCAAAATTATGTTCCACAACTATATTCTCAGCAAATCACCCTTTTGCAAGCCAGCGAAGTCTTATCTGATAATTTGCATTTTGCTGCGTTTGGTTGGGACAAATTAACTACAAATTCTGTAAATATTTATAGCCTCCCAGGCAATCATTACACCATGCTGACAAAACCCTATGTTCAAGATTTGTCAGCACAATTAAAACGCTGTCTTGATGCAATACAAGTATTTGACCGTTAACAGTTATCAATCATCAGTCAACCAAATTCTCTGACTTTTCAGTCAAACTATCCATCATATTCAGTATTTTCACAGCCAATCGTGGACGCGTAATAGGATCTTCAACACGCTGCCTAAAAACTGATTGTTCAATACAGTAAACACCTAAACTATATCGACCTACTTCGGGATATTCTCGTTCAATAGTACCCAGTTGTCGCACATAGAGACTTTCCATTAAAGCAAGTGAAGCCAAGTTTTGTACAGGTTCGTGGACAATTGTTGCCAAAAGCAATTGATGTTCGTCAAATAGAATTTTGAGCAAAGCTAAAGCCAAAGCTGGAGCATATATTTTGTAAGCTGCATCTGGTAGAACTCCTATCTGCTCAAAATAACAAAGTTTAGACTTTTCCAGCAACTCCAGAGTATTTGGCTTAAACCATTGAACACTTTTTCTTTGTTCCCATATGGGACTTCGACGCAGCATGGCATCGGGAATGCCAATGACAAACCCAGCAATAATATTACGCCGGAGGTCTTCTAGCACTATCACATGTGCGTTTTGGATAAAAAACAGATACTCATCCCGATTTGGTTCTCGTATGAACCCTCCACGGTTCATATCTGTGAGTGTTGCAGGCACAATTAACTGTGATTTAATTGCTTGTATCTGCTCAACATCGCCTTCTGTGGCGAAACGAATTTTGATTTTCATAATGGGGACTGGGGACTGGGGACTGGGGACTGGGGACTGGGGACTGGGGACTGGGGACTGGGGACTGGGGACTGGGGACTGGGGACTGGGGACTGGGGACTGGGGACTGGGGACTGGGGACTGGGGACTGGGGACTGGGGACTGGGGACTGGGGACTGGGGACTGGGGACTGGGGACTGGGGACTGGGGACTGGGCATTGGTTTAGTTATTCTCCCCCTCATCTCCCTCATCTCCCTCATCTCCCTCATCTCCCTCATCTCCCTCATCTCCCTCATCTCCCTCATCTCCCCATCCCCCCCCTACCCCCCTGCTACTTCATCAGCGCTTCAAATTTTTGTTCCCATTGTTCTTGATTACCTTTAGCAGTATGAACAATGGGGGATATGGCAATTAGATAAAATAATAAGCCGTTAACTAGCGACAATGGAAATCGTAAGGGTCTGGCAACATCAACAAACAAGACAACTCTGTAATCATTAGTATCATTCCACACTTCGTGAGGAAAGGTGTCATCAAAAATTAGGCTTTTACCTTCTTCCCAATAGGCTATTTGGTCACAGATGCGAATTCTACAAGCTGTCTGAGGCTCTGGTACTTTCAGGGCCAAATGATAGCGAATTACTCCTTTGAGCGAACCACGGTGTTCAGGAATATGTTTTCCGGGTGCAAGAATGGAGAAAAATGCTAACTTCATTCCCGGAATTCTCTTAAGTAATTTTGTAGTTTCAGGACAGCGATCGCAGTTCTTTTTAGACTTCAAACCATAACCATAGAAAAAATAGGTTTTCCACATCTTGTCGCCAGCTATACGCCGCTGTTCAGGAGAAATATCATCAAAATTTGGTAGTGTCTCTGTATATTGCATTACCTTCTCAAGCTCTTGACGAATGACTTGCCAATTCGCTTCTAACTCATAAGCCCAAGGAAACTGACTAATTTCAAAAAAAATGGCATCTCCTACTAATGAGTACTGAGAAACCAACTGTGAAAAGTTAGGTAGTAAGTATTTCTCTAGTTTTTTGAATACTATACTGACTAAATTGTTCATTCCAGTTTTCTCTTTGATTATCCAGCAATTATTCTACTTTTTACTATTTATGGTGATTTTTGTACAAGTGTTTCAAAAAACAAAATATTTATTTGAATTACAATAAGTAAGTAGTAATAGTATTTAACACTACTGTTTCAAAAAAATGAAGGCATGGCAAAAACTACTACAATCCCGAAACTACAAGTCTTCATCATTATTTGGTTAGGACAGATCATCTCACTTTTCGGCTCAGGACTTACAGGCTTCGCCTTGGGTGTTTGGGTTTACCAACAAACAGCATCCACAACACTGCTGGGGCTGGTTTCTTTGTTTACTGCATTGCCTGGGATATTACTATCACCCATCGCTGGTGCTTTCGTAGACCGCGCTGAACGACGCTGGATAATGATACTTAGTAGCTGTGGCGGAGGTTTAGCTACTTTGTTTCTAGCACTGCTATCGTTAACCGACAGGCTTAACATCTGGCATATTTACATTGGCATGTCCGTGATTTCGGTTTGCAGTAGCTTGCAGTATCTCGCTGCTTCTGCGGCTATCACCTTGCTTGTGCCGAAACGGCACTTAGGCCGTGCCAGCGGCATGGTACAAATTGGGGAAGCATCTGCACGGGTTTTTGCGCCAGCACTAGCTGGGTTACTGGTTTTGACACTGCACATTCAGGGCGTGCTTTTAATTGATTTTGCTTCCTACCTCTTCGCCGTAGTTACATTATTGTTTATCCAGTTTCCCGAAGTTGCAGATATTAAAGACCGTGCAAAGAAAGCTTCACTGTTTCAAGAAACTATCTATGGTTGGAATTACATTCTTGCTCACCCAGGACTGCTAGCGCTATTACTGTTTTTTGCCCTCGGCAATTTTGTCTTGGGAATGGGTACTGTACTAGTGACACCAATGCTCTTGGCTTTTGCTTCACCCGCAGTACTTGGTAATGTCTTGTCCACTGGTGGTAGTGGTATGTTCATCGGTAGTATTGTCATGAGCGTGTGGGGAGGCCCCAAGAAGCGCGTCTATGGCATGTTCTGCTTTGGACTCCTACAAGGAGTTTGCATCATCTTGTTGGGGTTGCGTCCTTCTATACCATTAATTGCAGTCGCCGCCTTTGGCGTTTTTTTTAGTGTGCCAATTATTACTGCTTCTAGCCAAGCAATTTGGCAGAGCAAAGTAGCGCCAGAGATTCAAGGACGGGTCTTTGCTGCGCGCCGGATGATTGCCTGGTCATCCTTTCCACTCGCTTATGTTTTGGCTGGGCCGCTAGCTGACTATGTATTTGAGCCACTGTTGGCTAAGGAAGGTCTACTTGCAAGCAGTGTCGGCAGGATTGTTGGTGTTGGAAGCGGGCGTGGCATTGGCTTATTATTTATAGTTCTAGGAATAATTACTGTTATAGTTACAATTTCTGGTTATTTATATAGACCTCTGCGGACAGTAGAAAAAGAAATCCCGGATATAGTTTTGACTAAGTAATAGAATTTGGGAATGGGGCATTGGGCATGGGGCATGGGGCATTGGGAATTTGTTTAGTTATTTTCCCCCTCATCCCCCCATCTCCCTATCCCTCTAGTTAAAGTATGGCTTATAGGTGCATTGCCAGTGCCACCATCTAATGTGTCATTGCCACTATCTCCATACAGTGTGTCATCACCCCCCAAGCCTTTAATTAGGTCATTATAAATTGTGCCAATCAAGGTTTCTGGTTGATCAATTCCAATGATAGTTGCCATTATTTTCTCCGGTTTTTATTAAAAAAACTTTTCTAATTTTTTAGCTCTTGTTTTTACTTATGTAATTTTCGAGGTTCACCTTTGCAGCTAAATAAGTTAGTTTTAACTGTATATTAGTAGTTTTATTACCATGAAGAGAATGAGAAATACATTACTTTACTAAATCTTGAATTTGTAATTAAATGTATCTAATATTCTTTTTTGAAAGATTATTATTAATAATTAAAAAAAGTATCTTTTGCGGATAATGTGTGATTTTTTCTAGTGAAAAGGCTGATATTTGTTAAGTTAAGTATCAATATATAGTTGATTTATCTGCTAAGAATTTTATGTTCCCAAAAAAAATATCTGGAATTAAAAAATATAATTATTAATGCATCAGCTATTTATATAAATTATCCAAACAACTTTTTTGTTTATCCCTATTTACGCTTTACAGAAACTTTATGAAAATTTTCAACATTATATATATTGATATTTCATCATGCTCAAAAATATCCGAAAGCTTTTAAAAGTTCGCCTTTAAGTGTTGACACGCCTATCCCACCCGCAAAACCAAATAACTCAAGATAGTTACTTCTGAGCCTATCAAAACATGAGGTCAACACAAGGCGATCGCCTGACTGACTTCACGCACATTATATCTAACATCTGTAACTCAAGAGTAACGAATGAAGGGCGAGGGCAAGAAGCACCCATCCCTTCATCTCCCTACCCTTCTAACTGTCCCAATTGAGCCAGAATATCACGGTTGACTTTGATGTAGCCAGGATCAACGTGGGTAAAGTGTGAACTCAACTTTTCATAAGCTTTTGGCAGTGTGTGGAATGGAATTGAAGGGTACAAATGGTGTACTGCATGAAATGACATATTCCACATGAGAAACTGTACAGGCCAAAGCGTCAGGGTGACACGGGTATTTGTCAGCAGGTTAGCGTCAAGAGAGCAACCTGTGTGTTCCGCTAGGAGAAGAAAACGCAGAATCGGTTGACCTACAAACAGTGGCAGTAGCCAGTAAAGTATAAACCAAGGCTGACTCACTGCAATGGAAACTGCGATCGCTCCTGCATAAATACCCAATTGCCAGCGAGTCGAGCGAATCACTTCTACTCTTGCTGTTTCTGGTATAAATGGGTAATCGTCAACTTGACCAAGGGCAATGCCGACATGTCCGCGTATCTTGTCCACCCACCAAGGTAAACCGCTAAGCACTAACAAATATTCCCCCAAGTTGTGCGGTGTCAAGTCGGTGAGTTCCGGGTCTTTACCAGGAACTCTAGTATAAAGATGATGCCATTTGTGGTAATGACGATAAAATGTGCTGTTGTAAAAAGAGAGTAATCCCGCACACCAAGCCACAGCATCATTTAAATTATTGTTAGCAAAAGGAGTTCTGTGAACACCTTCATGCATCGGTGCAAACATCGCAGCTAAACCGAAGCCGTAGACTAGCAGTGCTGGTATTGCTATTAACCAATTGCCCCAGTTTGTCGCCCACAGGTAGCCGCTGCATCCGATGATAGTGAGATGTCCAATTAAATGAATTAGTCCTTTGGAGTTAGAGCGATCGTTGAAAGTATTTAATTCTTGTACACTGAGAATCTGGCGGGCATTGTACTGTTTATCAGGTTTATTATCTAATAATTCCGGCTGAGTCAGTGCATCATTAGACATATTGAAAACTCCACATATTTATTTTGGATTTTAGATTTGGGATTTTCGATTGTGCAAGAGTTATTGGTTCAGCTTTGGGACAATCCATTTTCAAACTTTGTGCCTTTGTGTCTTAGTGGTAAAAAATCTTAAACCACAAAGACACTAAGACACAAAGAGTTTTTATTGTTAGGTTGCTGGTTGTGGTGTGATATCAAGTTCGGCTAATTACTTACGATATAGTCGGTTTGCTTGGTAATAGGTAATGGGTAATGGGTAATAGGTAATACTCAAAACCAATTACCAATTACCAATTACCAATTCCCAATTACCGACCTCCACAGATATCATAAGTGTTTAAACGGACATGATATGATATGTATTGTTTGGGGATTGATGTCACTTACTTGTACCATGATAACGGTCATCCCCGTATCGCTACCTTTAGAGTGAAATTCTCCTCGCTCAAAGTAAGCACCTTGACCTGCTGATAGTTGCACGCGATGATTGTCTTCACCAGATGCCCAACCTTCACCGCTAATCACCAAGAATAATTGACCATATCCTGCTTGATGTCTGCCAATCGCACTATTAGGCTCAAAGTAGATACAGTACACATGAGCCTCACCTACACCATCACCAATATGCACACTGGAAGCAGATACAGTTTCAAACTGTGTAATTAGTTTTGCATGTTCGCGTGAGAATTCAATAACCTTCATATCAAGTTCGGCTAATTACTTACGATATAGTCGGTTTGCCTGGTAATAGGTAATTGGTAATTGGTGAGCCAGCGCGGTCTTGGGGGTTTCCCCCATGAGCGACTGGCGAACCCGAAGGGTGATTGTTTTTTACTATTACCCATTACCCATTACCCATTACCAACCCCCACAGGTATCATAAGTGTTTAAATGGACATGATATCATGGCAATTTCCAGCAGTTTTAAAATATTTAAACTACAGTTGATACGGGGAGTAGTGTAGTTCAATTAGTTGAAAAGGGCTTTTTTGGATACTAAGCGCGATCGCAATTGCAGAGGGTGTGATGATTTTATTTATACCAATTTTAAATGTTTGCAACAGATTGATTCATAATCCAAAATCCTATATCCTTACAGACTCCGCACCCAGTTTAAAATATCATCGATTGCTTAGTTACCGTTGACACAAATAGCTATGTTAAATTTGCTGAGGTCGTGGAGAAAGCGATCGCTTAATTTTTCTGATTGTGAACCCATACCTTGATAAAACACTAAAACCACACGTTTATCAGTTTCCAGCAAGTCCCAATAAGTTTGCAGTTCCGCCATAGTCTTTGGTGTGCCATCTTCGCACTTGGGACAGCCAGCTTTGACGATTTCAGTGTAAATTTTAGATGCTGGGTTATTAGGGTCAATAAACTTGCTAGTGTCGATGCAGGTGAGGTGGATAGTTTGACAGAAACGCTTAAGAACCCCACCAAAGCTACGCTTTGTTTCCCCTCCCCGTTCACGGGGAGGGGTTAGGGGTGGGGTACAATGACTGTGGGAATCAGAACTAATTAATTAACCGGACTTGATATGATCCTCAATTGTGGCGTGGACATCCTGCCCTAAATGCAAAGGACGGGTGAGGACACCCCGAAGTTTGCAAGGGCGGGGGGGAACCCCCGCACGCAACTTCTCTCCATCCCACAAGAAAATTTGGGATATTTTTTAGAATATAAATCCGTAATTTCATATCATGTCTAGTTGATTAGAAGTCAATTGCGAACGCTACACTTCGTTTTGCTCGCTGCGGACATATCACAAGTAATTTAGCAGACATGATATCAATTCCCAATAGCGGCTTGTGCGTAACAATAATTTGTAGCCCTATCTATATAAAGAAGGGCTACAAATCAAATTTATGATCTAATGATTCCGGTTCGCCGACAGCCGCGTGCAAATGGCGTGAGGGATAAAAACCCAATTATGGTTTATTCCCCTCAGCGATCGCTTTTACTGACGATTTTCCAATTGTTCGATGCGTTTCTTTTTGCGTAACACTACGATACCGTTGTGGAACCCAAACTCTTTTAAGAAGAGCTACAAATTATTTATTTTTATAGACTAATTGCTAAAGAATTCTGAGGAAAATGAGAGAAAATCCAATATCAATTATATAAAAAGTCCTATAGGAGTGAACAAATCTCACATGAGACTTACTAACAATCTGATGTAATTCACAAATTCACTCAGATTAATCAGCTATTTGGCATAAAACTTGCGTCTTGAATCGACTCAAAAGTCATCAGTCATCAATCATCAGTCAATAACAAGGGTGAAATACTATGAAACAACCATACCTATCTCCTGATGATTTACCTACACATAAAACAAGGCTAATGAGTGAAATACTACTTAGCCAACTCGAAGAAGTAATTAAAAGAAGATTTTACTTAGCGTGCGATCGCATAGTACGCATTCTGTTATCTAGTTGCCACTGGTATTTCAAAGTCAATAGTGGCATTCTCATGTTAGTTATGATTTGTCATGATATCGAAAGCTATCAGCATATCATGACAACCGTTCCTCACTTGGCCAGCAAGTTAAAACGCTTTGCCAACCAAGCCAAAATTAGTATTAGTTCTCCAGTAAATCAAGGTATCCCGTGGATAATCAACATCAATGACATTTTGCCTGGGGAATGAGGGATGGGGGGGATGAGGGGGATGAGGGGGATGAGGGGGATGGGGGGGAAATAACTCCTAACTCCTTACTTTTATCTCCCGAAGTGATTTGCTAATTTTCTTGGTTCCAACCTAAGGCTGTAGCCACCTGATTAGCTAATTCTAGCGGATTGAAAGGTTTAGCGATCGCAGCTTTCATTCCCAGTTGAGCATAGCGGCGACGGTCAGAAGCTTGAACTTTGGCGGTTAACAAAATCACTGGAATTCCTTTTGTTGCTGGATTTGCTTGTAGTTTCTCAAAGGTAGTGATCCCATCCATATCTGGCATCATTACATCCAGCAGAATCGCGTCTGGTTGGTAAGCCTCGGCTTGAGTTATGCCTTCTTGACCAGAACTCGCCGTTACCACTTCCCAGTCTGCTACCGTTTCCAAGCAAATCTTGGCGACTTCTTGAATATACACCTCGTTATCAACCACTAGAATTCGCTTTTTTATCATTACCGCTACCTGTTCTGATACCATTTTGAGATGTGAGATTTTTGATTAAATATCTTTATTACAAAGCTGTTGTATCGAATATCAAACAATAGTATTGATTCTGATTTGGTCAGGGCTGATATCAAGTTCGGCTAATTACTTACGATCTAGTCGGTTTGCTTAGTAATAGCTAATAGGTAATGGGTAATGGGTAATAGGTAATACTCAAAACCAATTACCAATTACCAATTCCCAATTACCGACCTCCACAGATATCATAAGTGTTTAAACGAACATGAGATGAAACCTTTGTTCTATGTAATTTTAAATCCGTAAAATAGAGTTTTTGCGATTACTTCGTTCCACTGTGTTCCGCCTACGTAATGAAATTTTACGTTTAATTAGTCTGAGCTACTTAAGTTATAAGTGTAGTACCTACTCCCCACCTTGTTGGTGAGTAATTCGCTGAAGTAATTCCATAACTCGTTGTTCAAATTCTTGGGTTGTCACACGTCCTTTAGTCAAAAATTCTGTATGTCCTAATTTGAGTCGATTACGTTCGGACTCATCCAAATCCTTGGCTGAGTAAATTACTACAGGTATATTACAAAGATGATTGTGCTGCTGTAGCCAATCTACCACTGCAAAGCCATCACTTTCTGGCAAAATTAAATCAAGAATTAATAAATCAGGGCTAATTTGTTGGCTGAAGCGGATGGCTTCTCGTCCGGTTTTGGCTAAGAAGGTTTCAATTTCATGCCTTTCAAACAAAGTAACCAGCAGTTCGGCTAAATCGTCGTCATCTTCAACAATGAGAATGCGGACTGGTTTGCAGTATTTAGCGACTACTTGCTTGAGTGACTGCAACAAATAGCTTTCTTGGACTGGTTTACTTACCCAATCAACAAAATCTGCACTTGGTTGGCTATTTGTAGATGGTTTGTAAACACTACAAATCACAATGGGAATATCTTGAGTTTTTGCAGCTTCCTTTAATACAGCCATTGTTTCCCAACCATTCATTCCAGGCATTAGCAAATCCAGTAAAATGATATCTGGATGTAGGGTAGATGCTAAAGCGATCGCTTCCTTACCTGTAGCCACTGTCACCACTCGATATCCTCCTTGTTCCAACAAAGTTTGCAATTCGAGGCGAATAACTGGGTCATCGTCACATACTAGAACTAGGGGAGAGTAGGGGGTAGGGAATTGGGAATTGGGAATTGGGAATGGGGAATTGGGAGTGGAAGAGTTGGTTGCGAGAACTCTCAAAATGGGCAGAGTCATGTAAAAGGTGCTACCTTCACCTAATGTACTCTCAGCCCAGATGCGTCCCCCATGTTGTTCTACTATGCTTTGGCAAATTGCCAAGCCTAAACCAGTCCCATCGTGGTCGCGTGAATCTGAAGAATCAACTTGTTGAAAGCGCTCAAAAATACTTTTAAGCTTATCAGATGGGATGCCGCGCCCAGTGTCTTTGACTGTTAGTAGTATTTCATTTTTTTCTATTTGAGCCGCTAGCCATACTGTTTTCCCCGCAGAGGAAAATTTAATCGCATTACTCAGTAGGTTAGTCAAAGTTTGCACAATCCGATCTGGATCAACCCAAAGCTGTACGGGTAGGCTAGAGATAGATAGTGTCACTTGCGCTTTGTTGGCGAGGGGCTGCATAACATTCACTGCTGAATCAATCAGTTCAGCAAGATTGCAGATTTCTCGTTCCATTTTCACTTTGCCCGACTCGATGCGTTCAATGTCTAGGATGTCATTAATCAGGCGCACTAAGCGTTCAGTACTATCAGTAGCAATTTGTAACAGGCGTTTTCCTTGGTCTGAGTCTGGGTGTAGCAGACCACTAGCTAACATTCCTAAAGAACCGTGAATTGAAGTCAACGGTGTGCGGAGTTCATGACTGACAACAGAAACAAACTCATCTTTCATTCGCTCAATTTGCTTGCGCTCAGTTATATCACGTAAAATTACTGTATAAACAGTTTCTTTTCCCATCTTTAATTTAGATATGGAAGCCTCCGCCGGGAATTCCGTACCATCCTTACGGCGACCAAATATTTCACGCCGTTCTCCCATTCTGCGGGCAGAATTTGAGGATTTGCCAAAGTCAATCACATGTTGATGATGTACTTGAAAAAAACGCTGTGGTAAAAGTACTCCTAAATCTTTGCCGAGAATTTCTTGGACAGAATAGCCAAAAATCTTTTCTGCTCCTCGGTTAAATAAAGTAATGCTTTGGCTGGCATCAATGGAAATAATTGCATCATCAGCAATACTTAAAATCCCTTCAAATCGAGATTGAGATACTCGTAGTGCTTCTTGTGTCCGCTGGCGTTCATCTAATTCTGACTGCAATTTGCAGTTGACATTAATTAATTCAGCAGTACGTTCTGCTACCCTTAATTCCAATTCATTATTAGCTTTGTATAAAGCTATCTCTGTTTTTTTGCGATGAGAAATATCACGAGCAACGACTTGAGCCGCTAATTTTTGCTGGTAAATAAAAGGTGCTGCGGCTACTTCCAAATCAATAGTTGTGCCATCTAAACGCAGCCATTGTTCTTCCAGTAATGGAACGGGTTGTTGAAATTCTCTGAGGTATTTGTTCCGCTCTTTAACTAAAGTTTTAGAATTGGGATGTACAAAGTCAAGTACTTTTTTACCTAGTAATTCTTCAGTTGTTGTTGCACCAAAAAGTTTAATAGCAGCACTGTTTAAAAAGACAAATTTACCTTCACTTTGAATAAAAATTGCTTCTGGACAGAGTTCAACAAGTTGTTTATAGCTGGCTTCACTCTGTTGTAAAGCTGCTATTGCCTGCTTGCGAGTGGTAATATCTCTAACTGTACCTAGCATCCGCACAGGCTTGCCTGCTTCATTGTAGTAAGATTTACCTTTACTTTCAATCCAGTGAATGCTGCCATCTGGCCAAACAACTCGAAATTCATCACTAAAGTCAGTTCGTTGCAGGTGGGCATCATTTATTGCCTGTTCCAAGCTTTCTAAGTCCTCTGGCAGGATGTAAGATCTAAAGGTTTCATAGCTGCCATCAAATGTACCAGGAACGATGCCAAATATTTTGGCATGACTAAGAGACCAGATTATTTGATTAGTAGTAATATTCCAGTCCCAAATACCGAGGTGTACTGCTTCCAAAGCCAGGGAAAGACGTTCTTCACTTTCTCGCAATGCGATTTGGGCAAAGGTGCGATCGCGCTGATTGCGTAATGCTAGAATGCCATAGGCTAAGTCTTCGGCTAATTCTTCTAAAAGTTTCACCTCATGAACATCAAAAGCATCTACTTCGGTGGCGTATATATTCAACGCCCCAAAAGCTTCACCGTTATCTTTTAAAGGTAAGGCAATAAATGATCCATAGCCTTGGGAGTTCGCCTGAGACTGCCAAATTTCATATTTGCGATCAGTGAAAATGTTCTGCACAATAGATGTTTCACCTGTGCGAATCGCTGTTCCTGTTGGGTTTTGTCCACGAACTGTATTTGACCAAGTGAGATGTCGTGATTGCAAGTATGCATCTTCATAGCCTGCTTGGGCAACTACGCGGATATTTTTCTCGGCATCATTTTGGGCAAATCCAACCCACGCCAGCCGATAACCACCAATGTTCACCAGAATTTGACAAATATTTTCCAGCAAATCAGACTCAACCTTGCCACGAACGATTACCTGATTGCAATTACTTAAAGTCTGAAGTCTGCGATTAACCCGCCGTAGTTCTGCCTCTGCCTGTTTATGCTGAGTGATATTCCGTGTAATAGCTAACTGTAGCCAACTGCCGTCTTGTTCATTCCACAGAGGTACAGCATGAGTTTCCAACCATAGGCGATTACCCCGGTAACTAATGATCTCAAACTGCATAGTGGCCTTACTGCCCTGACAGACAATTTCGTTCATTGTGCGAAATGTATCTTTGTCTTCTGGGGCAATCAGAGGATACACTGATTTGCCAATCACTTCTTGGGCGCTATCTACCTCAATCATCGCCAGCCCTGCTGGATTCATTGCCAACAAAGTACCATCGGCTGCAATTATTTTGACACACTCAGGTTCCGCATCAAAGATGGTATGCCAATCGGGGGTAAAGGGGGATGAGGGGGATGAGGGGGATGAGGGGGATGAGGGGGATGAGGGGGATGAGGGAGATGAGGGAGATGAGGGGGATGAGGGGGATGAGGGGGATGAGGGGGATGAGGGGGATGAGGGGGATGAGGGGGATGAGGGGGATGAGGGGGATGAGGGGGATGAGGGGGAAATTTCTTCCCCTCCCTGCTCAAGCCCCCCTGCCCCCCTGCTCCCCTGCTCAAGAGCCCCCCTGCCCCCCTGCTCCCCTGCTCCCCTGCTCCCCCCCTGGGCTAAGCGCCGCCGCAGTTTCATTCGCTCTAAGCGGTTGATAATTCGGGTCACTAATTCTGGGCCGACGATGGGTTTGCTCACAAAGTCATCAGCACCGACGCTAAAGACCTGATTCACCATTTCGGCATCGCTGTGAACTGTGAGAAATAGGATAGGCAACTCACTCCAGCGGGGGTCATTGCGTACTACTTGGCAAAGTTCGATACCGTTTGTATCAGGCATTTCCACATCCAAAATTAATAAATCTGGGGCAACGGTTTCTAAAGTTTCCCAAAACTGGCGTGGGTCGTTGAGGGCGATCGCTTTGAGTCCCCAAGGGCTGAGTAATGTCTGCAATAAAGCGAGAATTTGCGGATCATCGTCTACAGCTAGGATTTTGGCTTCTGCATCAGGTGCTTGTTGCAAAAGTTGAGCGATCGCTTCTACCACCTGTGCAGTGGGCATCGGCTTTTGCAAAAATGTATGTCCGCCTTGACGAGCTAGTTGCAAGCGGCTGGTAAAATCTGTTTGCTCGGTAAAAACAAGCACAGGCACAGGCGGTTTACGTTGGGCAAGTTCTGCCAACAAGCTAAAGCTATCTTCTTGATGAAGCGAAAAGCTGGGGTCAAGTAGCACTACATGGGGATGCTCTCTGTAGAGGAGATTTCTGGCTGCATCCAAATTGGTTGCAAGATTAACTTTGAATCCCCATTTAGCAGATTCTTGTGTGAGTTGTTCAGTTAAAATTGGGTTGCGGTCAACTACCAATACTAAAGGCAATTCATCGGCGGTTGCTGGTGGAGATGCTGTTTGTTTATCTTTTGCCTTAATTTCTTGACGCAGTTGCTTCACCCATTTTTGGAAGTTGGCTGTTTCAGATGGCGTCAAGGTTTTACTAGATTTCAGCAGTTGCTCAATTTTGCGTGCTAGCTTTGAACCTTCAGGTAAACCAAAAGTGCCTAATGACCCTGCTAAGGTATGGGCTTCTCGTAGGGCTTGCGCTTTCAAGTCTGAATTGAAAGCCTTCTTAGTTAAAGTTGCTGCTTCCTCCAGCACCTTCACCTGCTCATCTACCCGCCCACTAAATCGCTGCCAAATTTGGGTTATTGCATCTAATGTTTGCTTCTGCTTTGTGGCTCCTGTCTCCTGCTTTTTGTCTGCTGTTTCCTCTGACTGCGGTTTGAGACGATAACCTGTACCATAAACTGTCTCAATTAAATCATTGGGCGCTCCCACAGATTTTAATTTCTGCCGTAATCCTTTGATATGGGTGCGAACAGCTTCTTCTCCGGGAGTGTCTTCATAAGACCAGAGATGTTCTAAAATCATGCTGCAACTAAACACCCGGCGACTGTTTCGCAAAAACAACTCCAAAAGCGCATATTCTTTCGGGGTTAATGACAGCAAATCTTGGTTGTAAGTGACTTCACAACAGCTAGGGTCAAGCTGTAAATTCCCCCACTCTAGTACTGGTTGTGATGTAGTTCTCCCGCGACGCAATAAAGCCCTGACACGCGCAACCAATTCTTCTTGTTCAAAAGGTTTAACCACATAGTCATCTGCACCTGCATCTAACCCGATCGCTTTTTCATGACTGCTATCACATCCTGTCAATAATAGAATGGGCGTTTGCAGACCACGAGAGCGGATTTGACGACAAAGGCTGATGCCATCTAGTCCAGGCAGCATCACATCTAGGAGTATTAAATCATAGTCATAAGTTTCGATTAAATCCCAAGCAGCATCGCCATCGGTGGCAACTTCAACAGCATAATTTTGATTATTGAGAACAGCGGTCAGGGCATAAGCATTTAACTCGTCATCCTCTACAACTAAAATCTTCATATGAACAGCTTTTTGGAGGTTAGTATTTTAACAAAGAACGAGCGAAAACATAAATTGACAATCAAAAATAATATTAATTTTGAGCTTAAATGCATCTTAAAGGATACATCTTTTGTGGGTTAATGTTAATTAACAAATATCAATATTTATCAATTTTGAGAGAGATATTTACATTTACCTTGGGGGTTCCGAGTTCCCCACTCTCTTTTACTTTGTCACAAATTTAGAGAAAGCTGTACTCACAAAAGCGATCGCTTTTGTGAGCAGACTTATTCTTGCACTCTCGGACGTTGCAAGACAGTAATCATCTGTTTTGAGTTGCGAGTTGGCATCAATCGACTCCATTGTGCTAAATCAGCGAAACCCAAACTATGTAACCTGTAAGTCACGCCTTTTACCCATTCGGGCGCACCAATCAAAATCATCCGGTTTACTGATTTACCTGAAATTGTGAAAGCGTCGATATTAGTGATTATAGCCGTTTCATTCGCATCATTAGGTAGATTCTCTGGCATTGGGGTTTTCTGGACAATCTTGATGTTGATAATCGTCAACATCAAGATTGTGGATGCTTATGTTGACAATAGTCTACATTTACGACGTGATGCTCAATTAACCAAGGAATCAGTTGTAGTAGTGAATTGTGCGATCGTGGGCGCAGGGGTATCTTTATCGACATGGAAACGTTTCCTCAAAGGTGATGCCATTGATAGCTTAGTATTTCAAGTGTTTTGTCAGGTTTTGGGTTTAAATTGGCAAGACTTAGTGGAACGTCCCCTCAATTCGTCCACAGCTAGTACAAACCAAATCCCCAACATTCCCTTATTTTTTGGGCGACGTGAGGAACTGCTGAGACTGGGCCAAGCTATTGAGGGAGGAATACGCCTGATTGCGATTACAGGGATGGGCGGTATTGGCAAAACGGCTTTAGCTGTAAAGTTAGGAGAAAATGCGCGATCGCCAAAATGGTACAATAACGATAGTGAGAATCACTCAAAATTGCCATTCCCGTGATTTTGTGTTTACACCAAGCGATCGCTCTGTGGAATGTCAAGAAAAATAATATAGTTTTATTGCTATCTAAAATTAGAGTTTTAAATTATGTAAATGCTGAATTAAAGAAGTTCAAATTTTTAATTAGTATGCAAAATTATGCAAACAACAATACAAAGAACAATTAGGTTTTCAAGGATTAAAATATTATTAGTAATAATATTAATAATAGGAATATTTTTTAGATTTATATATTTAGATAAAAAAATTTATTGGGATGATGAAGTTTTTACATCATTGCGAGTTTCGGGATACACATCAGAAGAGTTTGAAAAGCAACTATACACTCACATAGTTAGTTTTAAAGATATACAAAGCTATCAGTTTCCTAATCCTGAAAGAACTACTTTTGATACTATTAAAGGTCTAGCAACCGAAGAACCTCAACTTCCGCCCCTTTATTTTCTTTTAACGCGATTCTGGGTACAGTTATTTGGAAATTCAGTACTAGTTACGAGAAGTTTATCTGCTGTCTTTAATATACTGACTATTGCTGTCATTTACTGGTTATGCAGAGAATTATTTGAGTCCCCGCTCGTCGGATGGATGGCGATGGCATTAATAGCTCTCTCGCCCTTTCATTTACTATACGCGCAGGCAGCACGACAGTATAGTTTATGGGGACTCATTACCGTACTATCTAGTGTAGTATTCCTGCGAGCAAGGCGAATTAATAATAAATTTAGTTGGGTGCTTTATAGTATCACGGTAGCTTTAGGATTATACACTTTGCCTCTTTTTTTCTTAGTGACGTTTGGACACGGCATCTACATGATTGCTATTGAAAAATTCCAATTTAATAAAACTGTTAAGAACTATCTATTATCTTTTGCAGTTGGCACTCTAGCGTTTTTTCCCTGGATGATTTTGATAATTTTGAGTGCAGATAAGGCTCGTCAAACTACAAACTGGATCAAATATAGTTTTAAATATGGAATTCCTGAGTTAGTTTTTTCCTGGTTGAATCATATTGCTAGGCTCTTTCTCGATCTCGCAAATAAATTCAATTTTACTTATACTAATCCTTTTCCTTATATTATTCCAGTAATAGCATTCGTCGCTTTGACTTTCTATGCAGTTTATTATCTATGTCGCCATACTGCTAAAGAAACTTGGTTATTTATTTTAAGTTTAATCGTCACGTCAGTACTACCATTAATACTATTAGATTTAATTTTAGGTGGGAGGCGCTCTGGAATTACTAGATATCTCATACCCTCTTATATAGGTCTTCAAATCTCTGTCGCTTATTTACTAGCAACTCAAGTAACATCTCATTGGATTCAACTCTGGCAACAAAAATTATGGCGACTCCTTATTGTTGTGTTATTTTCATTAGGAATTGCGTCTTATACTGTCATTTCTCCAGCACAAGTTTGGTGGAATAATGGCCCTTCTAAAATTGGACAAATCCCTGCTATTATTCCTGTCGTCAACCAAACCGAGCAACCTCTAATTATTAGCGATGCAAAATGGAGCGATCTTGTTCCATTAAGCTATAGTCTCAAACCTAATGTAAAATTTCAGTTGGTTCGCCAACAAGAATTACCTAATATTCCTCAAGGTTTTAGCGATTACTTTTTATATAAACCTTCTCAAGATTTACGAGAGGGACTAGAGAAAAGGGTTGGTTACCAGATAAAACCTGTTTATCAATCCAATAATATCTGGCTATGGCGACTAAGCAAAAAGTAGAAACTTCTTTTGCAATAAGAAAATCAACTGAGAGTAACTATTAGAAATAGCCCAAAGTTTTAGTTTGATATCAAGTTCGGCTAATTACTTACGATATAGTCGGTTTGCTTGGTAATAGGTAATAGGTAATGGGTAATGGGTAATGGGTAATACTGAAAACCAATTACCAATTCCCAATTACCAATTCCCAATTACCGACCTCCACAGATATCATAAGTGTTTAAACGAACATGATATTATGCAAGTGTCATATTTTTTTCGTGTGGGTTTCTACTCAGCACTCAGCACTTTGCCATAACACAAAAAAGCCTCCTAAGAGTTAGGAGGCTGAGAATAGTTAGCAAAGACAACTTATCAACCTACACCACAACAACAGCGATCGCTCCTCCTAATGCGGCGAAAATAGCTGAAACGATGGCTGTAGCGAATAACCACCAAGCTGCTGTGGCTGCGGCTTTGCGGGTTTCTTCTGCTTGCCGCTGTGCTTGGTGTTTCACCTCTTCTAGGCGGCGTTGTGCTTCGTGTTGTATGCGTTCTGCACGTTGCAATACTGTGTTACGTGCGCGTTCAACTTGATCAATGATGCGGTTGGCATCTTCCTCAGAGATATCCTCACGGGAACTCATAATTGCCACTAAGGTATCGCGGTTAAAAGAAGACAAGCGATCGCGCAATGACTCAAATCCAGCTTGGGGATCGTCAAACAATTGGCGCACATCCCGCTTAATTCCATCATAGTTGAGTTCTGGGCGATCCAAGGAGTTGAGATAATAGCGGATGCGTTCAAAAACACCATCGACGACATCTTGAATCTTTCTTTGGATACTCCGTACTTGTTCGACAAATTGCTCGCGTACCGATATTATATTATCGGCAATTCTTGCTGCTTCTTCATCTGTAATATCTTCCCGAATTTTCAGCAAAGCGATAACTGTGGAACGGTCAAATTGAGACAAGCGATCGCTAAAACTCTCAATCCCGACTCGCGGATCATGCAACAATAATTGCACATCACGCTTAATACTTTCTGGGTTGAGTTCTTCTTTGCCAGTTTGCCGCAGGTACTCTTCTAAATAAGCTTGGAAGTTCTGTACTCTTTGCTGGGTGCGGGTGGCGAGGCGACGCGGCGCACGCACAATATCACGAATCGAAGTCTGTACTGAGTCAATAATATCATTGACTTGCTGTTCACTCAAATCCTGACGTTGACTGAGCAATTTCACCAAAGTATCCCTGTCTAGCTGGGATAAGCGACGGCGCAGGGCAATAGCTCCTTCTTTCGGGCTTTCAAACAGTTTGTTAAAATCTCGTTGAATTCCTTCCGGATTGAGTTCTTGCTTGCCAGTATTCCGCAAGTAATCGGCGATTGTTGTCGTCACTGTGTCGTATTGTTCCTTAGCTTTCTCTGCTAAAGCTTGGGGTGCATGGCGGACACTGTGCCAAGATTCTTCTACGGTATTGATGATTTGATTAACTTGGTGTTCGCTCAAATCTTGACGCTGACTCAACAATTGTACCAAGGTATCGCGGTCAAAGCGAGACAAGCGAGTGCCAATTGCCGAAATTCCAGCTTGGGGATCTTCCAGCAACCTCTTGAGATCGGCGCGGATGGCATCAGGGTTTAATTCTGCTTTGCCAGTGTTACGCAGATATGACTCTACATTCAACCACAGAGTTTCTGCTTGATATTTTGCTTGGTCTGCCAATCCTTTAGATTCTATCAAGACGCGATCGCGCTGTTTTTCCAATTCATCGAGAATGCTTTCTGCTTCGTATGACTGAATGTCAATACGTTGTAGCAGTATCCTCCGCAATTGTTCGCGGTCAAATTGTGCGAGTCGCCGTGAGAGAGTTTCGTAATCTGCGTCTGAGTCTGCCAACAAAGGTTTAAGACCCCGTTCAATGCCTTCAGGTGTTAAATCTGTCTTGGCACTCACCAGCAGATAAGTTTCTACTCGCCGTTGCAGGTCGAGTACTATCTCTCTTTCTTCTTCAGCTGTAACCGTTACTATCACTGATTGACGGACAGCTTCTAATTGGTCTGCAATCTGCTGAATTTGTGCTTGGGTCAATAGTCCCCGTTCAGTGAGGATTTTGACAAAATCGTTGCGAGAAAGTCGATTTAGTTCCCTACGTACTGTACCTGGGTCTGCTGCTGGGTCGTAGATGACATCACGAAATTCTTGGGCAATTCTTTCTCGACTCAGTTGCCAAGCAAAGGTGTTGTGCAGGTAATTTTCCACATCGGCGCGGATGGGGCTATAGGGTTGTGATGGTACGGGCAATCCTAGTTTATCTGCTTGTTCTGTGGCTTTATCTTTGGCGGTGGCAAGCGATCGCAATATCTTTTCTACATCCAAATCTGACAAGTCTGTTCTGCCCAATACAATACCACTCAGGGCGGTGATTCCTTGCTGGAGTGTGCGCTGAATTGGCCCTGGTGTGGCTTCTTGGGTTGCCCTTTGGTCTGCTTCTTTGGAGGAACGAGTTTCCGCAATTAGCCGCTCTAGCTTGGCGTTGAGTTCATCTGTCTTGGTTTGTCCTGGCGGTAGTGATTTGAGATAATCAATCAATTCGCCTAACCGGTCTTGGGTGGGTTTTTGCTGACTTACTACCTGCTGCCAAACGTTATATAGTGTGTCGGCGATGCGGCTAACGTCTCGTTTAGAAAGGTCGGTACGGCTGCTGACTAACTCGATAAACTTTTGGCGGTCAATGTTACGCAGATCTGGACTATCAGCGATGGCTTGCAGTTGGGGATCGTTGAGTAATCTTTCAAAGTCGCCGCGAATTCTCGATAAGTCTAGTTCTGGGGGACGCACCCTTTCGAGATAATCTTCGATGTTCTCCCGCAAACTTATGGGGTCGATAGCACTACCTAATTCCCGACGCACAGCGGCGGCGGCGGCTTCAGCGGTGGCTACTACTTGCTGATTTACAGCTTTTGCGCCTAGTGCAGCCGTGGCTGTCCCCATAATCGCCTGAAAGCCGGAGGTTGCGGTATTCACTACCGAACCAATCAAAGAACCCACTGTGGTGGAACTGATGAACACTAGTAGCAAGAAGTAAGCACCCCAAATTACTAACCCTAAAATCGCTCCCAGCCTGGGGTCAAAAATCACCAAACTCAATTTTACTGCCAAGAAAGAAGCGATTAATAAGGCGATCGTCACAGTGACTAATGTCCAAATACCCACTGCGGTGCCAATTTTGCGAATCGTACCTCCCAAACTTCCGGCTTCCCCACTATCTGAATCTGAGTCAGATGAACGCCCCAAGTAGGAAATACCGGCTGCAACCGAGAGGTTAGTTAATACTAATTGGAAAGCAAAAGCTAGAATCACCCCGGAGATTAAAGCGACAAAAAAACGCGGCCCCGAAGTGAGAACTGATGCCTCCGCTGGTGATACATCTGGGACACCTATTTGATTCTGTGCCAACCACAATAGTGGTTTGTAGAGTCCCAGCATAATTTCTGTACATTGAAACATTGTATTTCCTTCTTCTAGCTTTAAATTTGGGGGATTAAGAATTTATTCATGACAAGCAACTGTGTATATATCTCTGTATCTATGGCAATACCTAACTCCTGTAGCTTACAGAATCGTGGAATTTAGGCGTTTAAAGCATCTCTCTAAAGTTTGAAAACTATATCTAGCGATAGATAGAATTTTACTTATCTCACGAAATAAGTTGTCATATAATTCGCTCTTGATGATGTAATGAAAAGCTTGCTATTTACTGATTAGTAGCCTGTAATTTTTAATGATTTCATCAGAGCGAATTTATTTCTTTAATTTATAGTTTACTCACAAGTCAGTTATCACAGCTTTACATTTATTTACAACTACATACTTTTTTTATCACCTCCTCAAGACGGATTTGTCAGCACGGATAAGTTTCTGATAATCGTCCACAAGAAGTGCCTGTATATTGTGCCTAGAGGCGGAAAGCAACTGACTGATAAATAGCTAACTTAAAGTTAAGTAACAAATTGCTCAGGACAAAAAAATGGAATCTCGCTCCTCCACAAATTTGTCAACAATTTCCAGACAATACAAAGCTAGCGATCGCAATGGTTTTTGATTTGGCTGGACACCCCAAACGGACGTTTTGCCATGATTGGCGTTATTGCTTATCTACTTTGGGATTTAGTTACCTGTGGGGTAGTTTGAGATATTTCCCGCCTGATTAGTTACTAGAAAATCCAGTATTTAAAAATTAGCTTGATCCAGGAGAAAAAAACAATGGAAACTCGTGAAACTCGCCCATCTACCGATATACCACCTGTTGCTGTAGCTTACAATGGTCGCGATCGCAATGAATTTCTGTTTGGCTGGACACCCCAAGCTGAAATCTGGAATGGTCGTTTTGCCATGATTGGCTTTATAGCTTACTTACTTTGGGATTTAGCTGGCTATAGCGTACTTCGTGATGTATTGCACTTGATTGGTTACTAGAAAAGTAAACAAAAACTATCCTGACTGTTAACAGTCAACATTCATCAACATTTTGGAGAAAAAAATGGCAACCCGTGAAACTCGTCCATCTACTAACCCACCAGCTGTTGCACCAGAATACAATGGCGTAGACCGTAATGCTTTTCTCTTTGGCTGGACACCCCAAACCGAAATTTGGAACGGTCGTTTTGCAATGATTGGCTTTATAGCCTATTTACTTTGGGATTTAGCTGGCTATAGTGTAGTTCGTGATGTTTTGCACTTGATTGGTTACTAGAAAAGTAAACAAAAACTATAGGAATACTATTTGATTTTTGAAATACAAGTATGGTGGGTAGAGCTTGCCCTACATTACTTCAAATTTTTCACATATCATTGAGGATTCCTATATGCTGAGTGTTAACAGTCATTAGTCAACACTCATCAATCATCAGTTAACTAACTGGTCTTGGCAGGCGGAACCAAAATTTGGAACCGCCTGTTTGACGTGGAAAATAACCAATTTTACCTCCCCAACGTTCAACTGTGATTCGGCAAAAATAAAGACCTAATCCAACTCTGCCTGATTTATCTTTGCCTTGAAAAAACTTTTGAAATAAAGTATTTACCATTTTTGGTGGTACACCGCTACCCTGATCATCTACGACTAAGAGAACATACTCCCTATCTAGTTGTAAGAGGAGTTTACTTACTATCCATCAAGTGGTTTGCTTGGAGCAAGCGCTGCAACTAAATTGAACAATTCTGTAGCGAAGAATTGGTATTACTTTAAAGTAAAGGAGTTAGCAAGCGAGAAATTCTCACGGCTAACTTGAACCAAAAAGGTTTTCTATGGTATTCAGATAAATCAACAGCAACACAAGCAGCTAAATCAGCCTTTAACATTTTTTTTACACTTTGGACAAAGCCAGGCTCGACAACAAAGCCCATTACTTCAAAGTTGAGGGTGAAAGAGCGATTATCTAAGTTAACAGTTCCTACCCCTGCCATATCCTGATCGATGAGTATAATTTTCTGGTGCATGAACCCATTTTTGTAACGATATAGTTTGATACCAATTGCCTCCATTTCTGTATAGTAAGAGAAAGAACATAGATAAACAAGTAAGTGATCGGGTCGGTTTGGTAAGATAATTCGCACATCTACACCCCGCATTGCAGCCAGTTTTAAGGCTGACAATGTTGATTCGTCTGGGACAAAGTAAGGACTGGCAATCCAGAGGAGAGTCTGAGCTTGATTAATTATGTTGACGAAAAAAAGCTTACAGGCTGGTAGTTGATCTGCGGGGCCTGTAGGAAGTATAAATGCAGTTTGGTTAATTTCTTGATTAGCTTTGACTTGCCAGTTAACTTCAATAATTTTGCGAGTCGCCCAATACCAATCTCGTATAAATGAGTTTTGCAGGGTTTGTACAGTCGGGCCTTGGAGTATCATATGGGTGTCGCGCCAAGGACTCAAGCGGTGATTTTTTCCTAAGTATTCATCACCAATATTTAGACCACCTACAAATGCTATTTCACCATCGACCACGATAATTTTGCGATGGTTGCGGAAATTGAGTTGGAAACGATTCCCTTTACCTTTAGTGGTGTTGAATGCACTGACTCTAATTCCATTGTGTTCTAGAGATTTGATATATGAGCGGGATAGTTTTTTTGAACCAATTTCATCGTAGAGAAAGTAGATTCTAATTCCTTGCTTGGCTTCCTGAAAATATCAGGGGCCCATGATGTGCAGATAACACCATTTCTAATTCATGCAGTTGTATTTTAAATTTATTTAAATCTACAAAATTAATCAAATGGCTATTGATTGCTAGGATAGTTGTTTTATTATTAAATAGAGGATATTCAGTGATTAGAGAAATTTTAGGAGTTTTAATAATAGGTTCATAATGCCTAGTAATTAAAACTTTTTTAGTCAGTGGACTGATTGTAGATGCTGTAAAAATTCCTGAATAACTTTGATGATGTGCATCGATAAAATTAGGGGCATAACTCCAATTCATCCCTATCCATTTTCCTAATTTTTTTCTCCCTAATTCTAGACGGAATTCTTGTAAAAATATCAAATCTGGTTGGTAATATTCAACAATATTAAAAAAATCTTTGAGCCAGATTTTATCATAATTGTTTTTAGCAATATTCCAGTTAAGAACTTTAATAGAGTTGATATTTAGTTCTCTTTGAGGCAAATGGCTGCTATCAATCGTAGATTCTTGTGAACGAATGAATCGGTAGGATGGAACAAATTTTTTGGCGAAAGTATCTACCTGTTCTTTAATATTAAGCATGAGTAATACTTAACTGATTTTTTCTAGCTTAACGCTTTAAATAAGTTGAAGGCAGCAGGGAGGAGTTAGCAGTTATCTCCCTCATCTCCCCCATCCCCCTTATTCCCCTGATCTTCCCCATGCCCCACTTACAGTATTAACTACAGATGAGAAGTTAAAAGGTGATAGTAGCTTGACATAAAACTGGACTTTTAGTATGCAAAACAAATCTACTATTTTTCTGAAATTCCTGCTAGGCATGGAATATGGCAAGTGATCTTAAAACCTGTAGCCATGTATAATTCCCAGCCAGCGCAGAAGGCTGTAAATTAAATACAGTGAGCGATCGCACCTAAGTACTACTCTAGGCGCGATCGCAAGCAAACATCTAGCACTTAGATAGCTACTTAGTTTAGTTCAGCACCGCTCAAGCCATTGCGCGAAAAGCTTTTTTAAGTTATTCAAGTATATTGGCTGGGTAAACTTCAAATTAAAGATGATTTTTAGAATTTGAGATTATTTTAGACATTTCTGCTCAAAAATTTTTCATTGTCTTTTATTTACATCACTTAGCTCTATTTATTACTAGATAAATCAGGCTGTATAAATAGGGACAACTGAGCTATGAATGCAAAAAGTATTGAAGATGAAGGTGAGCAGTTTGGCTACAATAAATACAATTAAACTCAAAATACACGGGTTGTTGATGAAAACTCACTATTTGTTTATTTACCAAGTTAACGAGCGTCAAAATTAGATTACTAATAAATTTATCATACATGAATTCTAAAAATTTTAAACGTAAACGTGGTGTTTTACTTACTGCTAGAGGTTTGCAAAAACTTCAAGAAGCAAAACGCATGTCAGAAGCAAATGACAATTATGGAAATAGCTACACCCTCGAAGAGATGAGTACACTTACAGGATTATATTCCAGTACCATCTCTAAAGTCTTAAATCGTGAAGGAGGAGTTGATAAAAAAACTCTGGAAAAGCTATTTTTAGTTTTTAATTACGAATTAGATAAAACTGATTATTTAAACTCAAATACTCGGGTTGACTGGGGAAATGCTACCCAAAGTTCAGTTTTTTATGGACGGAAGGAAGAACTGAGTACTTTAGAGCAATGGATTTTGAATGAGCGCTGCCAATTAGTGGCATTATTAGGAATGGGGGGTATTGGTAAAACAGCATTGTCTGTGAAACTTGCTCAACAAATTCAAGAAGACTTTGAATATGTAATCTGGCGATCGCTACGAGAAGCTCCACCCGTTAAAACTATTATTGCTAGCTTGATCCAAGTTCTATCTGATGAGCAGGAAATAGAAAGCAACTTATCAGAAAACGTAAGTGAAAGAATATCACGATTAATTTATTTTTTACAAAATTCTCGTTGTCTAGTGTTACTTGATAATGTAGAGTCAGTTTTCCGTGGTGGTAGTCGGGCCGGACAATATAGAGAAGGTTATGAAGGATATGGTGAGCTTTTCAAACAGTTAGGAGAAGCATCTCACACTAGCTGCATCATATTAACTAGTCGAGAAAAACCCAAAGAAGTAGCATTACTTGAAGGGAAAGAAGCACCTGTTCGCTCATTACCCCTGAGTGGTTTGAAGGTGCAGGAAGCACAGGAAATCTTGAGAATTAAAGGGATAACTGCGGCAGAAGATGAATTGAAATTACTAATTGAAGTTTATGCAGGTAATCCATTAGCTTTGAAAATAGTTGCTACAACTATTCAAGATATTTTTGATGGTAAAGTGACTCAATTTTTGCAAGAAAGTACATCTGTATTTGGAGATATCCGTGATATTTTAGATCAACAGTTTGAGCGGTTGTCAGATTTAGAAAAAGAAATAATTTATTGGCTAGCAATTAATCGTGAACCAGTTACTTTAGCAGAGTTGCGACAAGACATTATCTTACCAAGGTCAACTCAAAAATTACTAGAGTCTCTAGAGTCTTTGGTGCGGCGATCGCTAATTGAAAAAAATACAGCAACTTTCACCTTACAACCTGTAGTTATGGAGTATGTGTCTCAGGTATTTATAGAGCATATTTGTGAAGAAATTGTCACTGAGCATATCGAGTTTTTTAATTCCCATCCTTTAATGAAGGCAACTGCTAAAGACTATATAAGAGAAGCTCAAATTAGCCTCGTTCTCCGACCAGTAATAGATGGGCTACTCACTGATTTAAAAAATAAAAAAGGCATCGAAAAGCAATTAAATAAAATTCTAGCAAGGCTGCGAGAAGAATCTCCGTTAGAACCAGGGTATACAGTTGGCAATATTCTCAATTTATTGTGTCAACTTCAGATTAATTTAAAGGGCTATGATTTGTCTAATTTAACTGTTTGGCAAGCAGACTTACAGAATGTAAAACTGCACAATGTCAATTTCCAAAACGCCAATTTAGCTAAGTCTGTTTTTGCTGAAACTTTTGGTGGTATTTTATCTGTAGCATTTAGCCCTGATGGTAAACTTTTCGCTATGGGTGATACCAATGGTGAGATTCGCTTGTACCAAGTTTACGATTGGAAACAGCTTCTAACCTGTAAGGGACATACTAATTGGGTTGTATCACTAGCCTTTAGTCCTGATGGTAGTATCCTTGCTAGCAGTACTACTGATTATGCTGTGAAGCTGTGGGATATCAACACAGGTCAATGCCTACAAACTTTGTATGGACATGAGCATGAAGTTTGGTCAGTTGCTTTTAGTCCAGATAATCATACATTAGTAAGTGGCAGTGATGACCAGACGATGAAGTTATGGAATGTGTGTACTGGTAAATGTCTCTTAACTTTCCGAGGACACACAAGTTGGGTACTCTCAGTTGTCTTCAGTAAAGATGGACAAATGCTAGTGAGTGGCAGTGATGACCAGACTCTTAAGTTATGGGATATTAACACAGGTGAATGCCTCAAAACCTTTCAAGGACATTGTGATGGTATACGGTCAATTGCTCTCAGTCCTGATGGTAATATGCTGGCAAGTGGTAGTGACGACCAGACTATTAAGTTGTGGGATATTAACACAGGTGAATGCCTCACAACTTTTCAGGGACATTCTAATGAAATTTATTCAGTTGCCTTTAGTCCACAGGGAGATATCTTAGCTAGTGGCAGTTTTGACCAGACTATAAGGCTGTGGAGTCTTAGTACATATGAATGCCTCAAGACATTGCACGGACATTCAAGCTGGGTATTGTCGGTAGCCTTTAGCCCACAAGAGGATCTCCTAGTAAGTGGCAGTTATGACCAAACAGTGAGACTATGGGATGTTCGTACAGGGCAATGCCTCAAAATGTTGCGGGGATATAATAATCAAGTATTCTCAATCGCCTTTAGTCCCAATGGACAGACACTAGCAAGTGGTAGTCATGATTCTTCTATCAGGTTGTGGGATGTAAATACTAGTCAATGCTTGAAAACGTTTCAGGGACATAGTGCTGAGGTTCGGTCAGTTGTCTTTAGTCCCAATGGACAGACACTAGTTAGTGGCAGCCATGACTCTTCGGTAAGGTTGTGGGATGTCGGTACGGGGCAATGCTTAAAAACATTGCAGGGACATAGTGCTGCTGTTTGGTCAGTTGCATTCTGTCCAAATGAGCAAATATTGGCAAGTAGCAGCGAAGATCAAACGTTGAAGTTGTGGAATGTCAGTACGGGGCAATGCTTAAAAACATTGCATGGACATCAGGCTGCGGTTTGGTCAGTTGCCTTCTGTCGTCAAGGAACAATGCTAGCAAGTGGTTCTTTGGATCAGACTATTAAATTATGGGATGTCAGCACAGGTGAGTGCAAAAAAACGCTAGAAGGGCATAATAATTGGGTTTTGTCCGTTGCCTTCAGTTCAAATGGTGAACTACTTGCAAGTAGCAGTCATGATGGAACGATCAAGTTATGGCGTGTCAGCACTGGTGAATGCTACAGAACTTTGCAGGCAAGTACAGGTTGGTTAAAGGCAGTTGCCTTTAGTCTAGATGACCAGATACTAGCTAGTTGCAGCGAAGATAATACAGTCAATTTGTGGGATGTTAGTACAGGTGAATCTATCAAAACTTTACAAGGACATACAGGCAGGCTTTGGTCAATCCTCTTTAGTCCTGATAATCAGATTCTGGCTAGTAGTGGTGATGATGAGACAATTCGACTATGGGATGTAGCAACAGGTGAGTGCTTAAAAATTTTGCAAGCCGAGAAACCATATGTGGGCATGAATATTATGGAAGTTACAGGTTTAACTACAGCTACTATTGCAACACTGAAATTGTTGGGGGCAGTGACTGATAAAAAACAGCTTATTACTGGACTTTAGACTAAAAAAGAGCGATCGCGCTTGTAGTAGCTGTGCAAAAAATGAAGCAATGCCTGTAAGAACAAGCACCCCAGTAACGGAACATGAAAAAAGCACAACCAATTTTCATCTATTGATTCTGATACCATTTCACAAAATTCTTGATACAAATTACTTTTCTTTCTCCCCCTGCTGCCCTTAATCCCCAACGCCACTTGCTCCACTTGGGGAAACTCTAAGACCCTCCGGGTTCGGCAGTCCCCCAGACGCTCGTACCGACGCTCCTTCGTCGCTAACGCTTCGCTAACGCTACCGCTGCGCTAACGACGGGAACCGCTCCTGTCGGGGGCTACCTCACCGCAGTGACTCCTCACGAGCGGTTGTGGGGCCCCGAGTTCCCCAGCTTCCCCAGCTTCCCCAAAGGCGTTGCATTCCCTTGAGTTTCAGTGTCTCGAAGCATAGTATATCAAACTTATTGGTTAGCTCATGAGCTAATTTCCAGAACCAATCACGCCTTCGGTTAGAAATATCCTTCTCATCATTTCCCATATAGCCAAGAGCTAAACAGACGAGTCACCCTTGGCATGACAACATAGGTCAACAGTACAACCATAACAGCAGAAATGATCAATGAAATAATTAACGGAGGTAATGTAGCAAACAGGGGTACTAAAATTGACACTCCCCAGCCATAAATGGCGGGGATTCCAGCGTCACTGACGTTCCTTGCTTTTACAGGTCTTACGACCAATAGAAGTAGAGGGAACATCTCGACTGGCGTTACTTTGGATCTGCCCGACCCTAGCGCTTGCACGACTTAAAATTACTTTGGCAGCATTTAGATCACGTTGCTCAATGTGTCCGCACTTGTTGCAAGAATGTGTCCGAGTGCTTAAAGATTTCTGGACTCTAGCGCCACAATTACTGCATTCCTGGCTTGTGAAGTGGGGAGGGACTGCAATAATTTCTCTGCCAAACTTCCCTCCAAAGTATTCGAGGAAGGCGCGGAAGTTGTACCAAGAAGCGTCAGTTATACTTTTGGCTAGTTTGTGGTTTCTTACCATGCCGGAAACATTCAAATCTTCCAAGACGACCTTAGCGTTAGCCAGGGTTAAGTTACGTGCGAGTCTCTTCGCATGTTCATCCCTTTGTCTTGTTACTTTTAAATGCTTACGGGCATAAATACCACGAGCTAATATCCTACCAGATGACCCTTTCTTCTTCTTGTAAATGTTACGTTGGCTAGCTTTAATCTCCTGTTCTGCCTTGCGTAGAAAACGCGGGTTCTCCTCATGATTACCGTTACTATCAGAGTAGAAATATTCCAATCCCACATCAATACCAATTTCTGATGTGGTTATTGGTGCATCTTGTTGGTTGTCCACTTTGACGCAAAATTGAACATAGCAACCATCGGCTCTACGAACAATCCGAACTCGTTTAATTAGCTCAACAGGGTATTGATGAATATCCCATTTACCTAATAGCTTGAGTTCGCCAATACCTTTTTTATCAGTAAAAGTGATGCGGCGCTTACTTGGGTGCAGCTTCCAAGACTGTTGCTTATATTCAACAGAACGACTATGTTTTTTGAACTTTGGATAGCCCTTCAACCCTTGTTTTTTAGCTTTGCAATTAGCAAAAAATCTGTTGATTGCTCGTTCAACATTTTCTACTGATGCTTGACAGGCATGACTGCTTAAGTTTCTCACAAAGTCATATTCTGCTCGTAATTGAGTGTTGTACTGGTACAATTCTTTTTTGCCAATACCGTGATTATCCATCCAGTATCTAAGCACTTTGTTTCTGACAAACTGACTTGTGCGGATAGCTTCATCTATAGCTTTAGCTTGTGCTTTTTTAACAACTGCTTTGTATTCCAATACCAACACCCTTGAATCACCTCCCTTACATTTGCTAGAATTTATTTAGTATACACGGCATTACTAAACATGACAACTAAAAAGCGATTAAGAAACATACCTGTTTTGCATGATGAGGTGAAGACAAAGAGAACCGTGGTACTCACTCCTACGACTTGGAAAAATATTAAAGCTGAAGCAATAAATAGGGGTATCAGTGCTAGTGAGCTAATAGAAGAATGGGGACGGCGATTAAAATCGCCAACGCCTAACCCCCATAAATGAATTTAGGGGCTAGCCCGCCGTTGCTACTTTGGTCTATTCAACAAGTTAATCAAAACATATACAACTGCCCAAGTTAGTAATGCTGTTTTATAGCGTGGTGGAGTCTTTAATGGTTTACCGGGAAGAGAAAACCAAGCTTCTAATCCACTAATTTGTTGAACATAAGGCTCAGATTGAACCAAATGTTGAGCTTGAGCGAGCCAGTATTCCCGATCGCCCGATGTCATCCACACCTTTAAATTTTCATAGCTGTCAAACCGGAAAATAATTACATATTCTGGTTGCACACCTGGTTGTGGTCGAATTACATTTGTCCCTAAGTGACCAGCATAGGTTCTAGAAACACTAGTAATTTCTTTTAACCATGCCTCGTAAGCAATTTCACGTCCTGGTTTGACAATTTGTGAAATGACCACGGTGACAAATTGCTCTTCAAGTTCTATTTCCATTCGTTATTTCACCATCAAGCTTTTTCCGTTGACCATCTTCACCAAAACTACAATAGCTCACAAACTCTTTTGGATCTTTGAAAATACCGTATAATTTGTTTTGCTCATCGAAAAATATTGTACATTTTGTCGAATTTCACTATGGTTGAAATTGTAGAAATCATCAGGTACGTCCTAGTACCACCTAGGTTGAACCCGCCCATTCGCTTCATCTAAAGATTGAATATTCAAGGACATTCTAAGTCTCTCATACAATCAGGACTTACGCAGCTGGCACACATATTTTCTGTGAGGGCAGTCAACAGTCAACAGTCCATAGTCAAAAATTAAGCTTTCTTGGACTATTGACTTTTGACTTTTGACGACCCACATGAAAAAAATATGACAATGCGCGTAAGTCCTAACAATTTGGCAGCAAGCTACTAAAAGACATACCCGCTTTTTTAACCTCAAGTCGGACAATGTTGGGAATAACTACGGTTGTAGGAGGCTGTAAAAACATTTCTTCATCTCTAATCTCCCTGTTAGCGGTGTATTATACGCAAAAAAAGCAAATTTTGCATTGTGGCACTGGAAGCGATCGCGCTTGATCATCAAGATTCCTCAGCGTGCGTTCCTCTGACTGAAGCTGGTGTTCATATGGAAACTTGTGTGATGGGTCTGTCTCTACCACCTATGGGTTTCGTAACCTTTCAACTCTCTAGCTTTGCAGTCTGTAGGCTTTTGCGAGTGAGTCTGTTTGATGCTGCTCCCGACGGGTAGCGACTTGTCGCCAGTAGTCCATATTGACTTGCTTTGAGTTTTTTGAGTCGGGCATGGATGGTTTGGAGTGGTTTCAAGCGTCGTTGTCCTGAATGTTACCACCTATTTGGTCTGCGTTGACTGTCTCTGCCTTAATTAAACTTCCAGCAAATTGGGAATTCTCAGGTCATAAGTCGCTTTGTCTACAAAGAGTTTCATAATTTTAGTTAATTTAGCACTTCAGTGAGGGGCGCAAAAGTCCCCTTAGACATTAGAAAAGTTTATTAAACAAATGATGATCAAGTTTTCATAATAGGTATAGGATAAACAAAACAGTAAAAATCAATTAACTTCAATAGTCGTTATGGTTATGAGAAAGTTATTAGAAGTTGAAAAAATTGATGAGCGTCGTTCAGCTTCCAAAGAAAGAAGTCGAAACTATGAGGAAGTTCTAGTTGTTGGCCAGCCAGTGCAAATTCCTTTAAAAAAACTAGCTCCTTCCCAGAGCCAATTTGTGATTTTAAATCCTACTGGAGAAGTTGAACTTTTTACTAGTACCGACCAACCAATTTCTACACGAACCCCTCTTTCTCTGGAACAATTACCAGAAATTAATCTTTTGTCAAGAACCTTTAGTGATCAAATCAAAGACCGTTCTTTACAAATAAGCTTTCAAGATGATAATGGTCGTCAGCTAAGTCAAGTACACCTGAACTTAACTGTTGTTCGGGTTTGTCTAGATATTGATGCAGACCGGGATGGAGTTATTGAAGAAGATAATCCTCAGAAAGCTGATTGGCAGTGGGGGATAAATGGTAATGGTGCAGTTTTATTAGTGAATAGCGATCGCGACATTATTTATTCCGATGAGGAAAATGATGACAAAGATAACTTCATCAAAGGTCTGCTCGATTTGAAAGATTTTAGCTTTATGATTGTTCGTAAGGCTGGTTTGAGAAATTTACCTTCTGGATACGAACTTTACTTGTCAGTTAGCAAAGACACAGCCAAAAAGATTCGCATATATGATGAATTAGATAGAGATGGTTATGAGTTAATTGGCCCAGGAAGAACAAGAGCAAAAATCAGGGATACCGACCGAGATATTCTCTTAGCTATTGAGGGATTAAGTTATCCTGATTTTGACTTTGATGGCATAGTTGAGATTACTTTAAGCCTCGTAAAAGATGAAAAATCTCTCTATAGCGATCGCGTGATCTTCAGAGTAGCGCCTTGGATTATGACTCCTAATACTTTATCCCCCATCACAGTCTTTGTTTCTCGTTTATCAAATGGAGTTAACAAGGAATTTATTGAAGAACTGAGAAAAGTTGTTGGCAAAGCTAATGCACAGCTAGATATTATTCCTTTTGAATTTCATCAGGATGACCCTTGGATGCAAGACGAGATTGAGATTGGTTATACTCAAGCTCCAGGACACCTGATGTCCGTGGTGTTTGATTCTCCCCGCGATCGAGGATTAGTTGACTTCCCCAAACGTAAACTTTTAGGCATCGACTTTGGTTATGTAACTCGCAAAAGCCGCTATTTGGCTACAAAATTAGACTCTTTTGGCAATTTAGAAGTTTCTCCTCCAGTAACCGTCAAAGGCGTTCATTATCCCTTCGGTCGTCTGATATTTGGAGGAACTCGCAAAGAAATTATCCCTGAACCGCGTCGTCGAATGTTAAAGGTCTTACGAGATTTTCTCTACGCCCAAAAAATCCAAGCCCCTTTTGAAATATTTTCTGATTGGTTGAGTGTGGGACATATTGATGAGTTTATGACTTTTGTTCCTGCTCCTACCTCTAAAGGATTTAAATTGCTTTTAGCTAGTCCTGACCAATTTTATAACATTCTCCAACGTTTACAAGAACAAGGTCATGGTCAAGTATTATTACGGCAGGGAAAACGATTTTCTAAAGGGCCAGCTGATATTAGTGTGTCAGAGATACTTGATAATAAAAAATTAACCGAGCATAATCATCGCTTTCAAGAATATATTAATTGGAATCGAGAGGTTTTAAAAGAAGAATTAGACTTAAGCCAAGACGATATTATCGAACTACCGGGTTTGTTTGAAAACGATAGAGATGGACGGGCAGAAACTTTTTCTCCTAACATGGTCAACATGATCGTTCTCAACCAGCATCTCGGTATTCCTAAACCTTTTGGCCCGAAAGTTGATCAGCAATGCCAATTTGAAGCTTATGTGAAAGGAGTTTTAGAACCTTTGAATTTAGTTTGCCATTTCATTGATGATTGGGAAGCATATTTTCTCGGACGAGGGGAAATTCATTGTGGGACTAATACACGTCGGCAACCTTTTACTCAAAAATGGTGGGAAGTTGAACCTGCATTTTTTTAGCTAGCCACCAGTGCAATCAAAACTGCCCTAGAGCAAGTCTAGAGCAGTTTTGAGTAGTGGAGTTAATATAAGGGACTTTTAAGCTGTTGTCCCTTGGTTTACACATAAAGCGTTTGCTATGTAATACTATTCAGCATTAGTTCTGTGCTTTATGCAAAAAAAACGAAAAATTTTGAAAGTGCAATTGCCCTTGGTGCTACCCCAAAAAGCGATCGCACTTTTTTCTAAATCTCAGCATTGACCAAAACCTGGTCAGTTCATCAGGGCTGACCGCTTTTTTCACTATTGAATCTCAACTTTAGTTACCAACGCCGTTGCCACCAGATGGTGGAGGACGATAGCCCCCTGCTTTCCCTGGTCGAATTTAACCTGAGTTTTGTGAACAAAACTGTAGCTACATCGTCTAGATCCGTTATATTTATAGGTTATCAGTTGTGGTTAGACCAATTTTAAACATGATTGCGACAGATGGATTGCCCAAAAGCTTAACCACTAACTGTTTCACAATCACACAACTTGGACTCAACAAGGAGACTCCAAGACCCAAGGGTAAAGGTAGTCCCCCTGAACATTAAAAGTACTGTTAAAATCCAAATAATTTTTAGTTAATATTCCTACCCAACTCCTATGAGAGAAACTGTCCTAGAGGTTCGCAATCTACAAGTTGAATTTTCCGGTGATGACAGCATTGTTAAAGCCGTGGATGGTATTTCCTTTGAGCTAAAGCGAGGTGAAACTCTAGGAATCGTGGGAGAATCGGGAAGCGGGAAATCAGTCGCTTCATTAGCTGTGATGGGTTTGTTGCAGACTCCTGGTAGAGTTAGCGGTGGTGAAATTTGGTTTCGTCCTCAGGAGAATGGTACACCCATCAATTTGGTAGAGTTGCCGCCAAAACAAATGCAGCTATACCGAGGCGGCGACATCGCTATGATTTTTCAAGAACCGATGAGTTCGCTCAATCCAGTGTATACCATCGGTTTTCAGCTAACTGAAGCGATTAGGCGGCATCAAGATGTGTCAGCAGGTGAAGCCAAAAGAATTGCGATCGCTACTCTGCAAGAAGTTAAACTTTTACCTAGTGATGAATTAATACAACAGCAGTATCTGGAAACTTGGCATCAAACTCAGCTAAATTCATCTAAACCAGATGATGCCAAGTTGGCACAGTTGGTAAAGCAGCACAAAGAAGCCATGCTGGAACGTTACCCTCATCAACTTTCTGGGGGACAGTTGCAACGGGTGATGATTGCAATGGCAATTTCCTGCAACCCATTAGTGTTAATTGCTGACGAACCAACCACAGCTTTAGATGTAACGGTACAGGCAACAATTATAGATTTGCTCAAGGAATTACAGCAAAGCCGTGAGATGGCATTGATTTTCATCACCCACGACTTAGGACTGATTTCGGAAATTGCCGACCAAGTAGCGGTAATGTACAAAGGCAAAGTTGTAGAATACGGTGCATCTGATCAAATCTTTAGCAATCCCCAGCATCCATATACTAAAGGCTTAGTAGCTTGTCGCCCCACACTTAACCGCCGTCCCCACAAACTACTCACCGTTTCTGACTACATGAGTGCAGAACAAACAGCAACAGGACAGCTATTAATTGAGGCGAAATCACCCCCACAACCACCGGAAGTGACAACCGAGGAAATATCTGCAAGATTAACAACCCTCGGCGAAAAGCCACCTCTGTTACAAGTCCAAAATCTTGAGGTTGGTTTTCCAGTGCGGGGCGTGTTGGGGGGCGTGTTTGGTGGTAAAAAGCGCTACACTATGGCGGTGAATGGTGTTTCCTTTGATGTCAAACCAGGGGAAACATTGGGTTTGGTAGGAGAATCTGGTTGCGGCAAAACCACCCTCGGCAGAACTTTGCTGCGATTAATCGAACCAATGAGTGGTAAAATCATCTTTGATGGACAAGATATTACAACCCTCAAAGGAGAACCGTTGCAGAAATTGCGGCGGGAAATGCAAATAGTCTTCCAAAATCCTTTTAGTTCCCTTGATCCGCGGATGAAGATTGGGGATGCAGTGATGGAACCGTTGTTAATCCACTCCGTTGGCAAGACACAACGACAACGGCGAGAACGGGTTGCTGAACTTTTAGAAAGGGTCGGGTTGAGTGCAGATGCGATGAATCGCTATCCTCATCAGTTTTCTGGTGGTCAACGCCAGCGGGTTTGTATCGCTCGTTCTTTGGCATTAAATCCCAAATTCATCATCTGCGATGAATCGGTTTCAGCCCTAGATGTATCGGTACAGGCGCAAGTATTGAATCTGTTAAAAGAATTGCAGGCTGATTTTCAGCTGACCTATATCTTCATTTCCCACGATTTAAGTGTGGTGAAATTTATGAGCGATCGCATTTTAGTGATGAATCGCGGGAAAATTGTGGAAGAAGGTACAGCCGAAAGCATATACCGCGAACCCAAAGAAGCATATACGCAGAAATTAATTGCTTCCATTCCCACAGGTAGCCCCGAACGCTTGCGACATCGGCAAGTACGGACGAACTAAGGGGAGTTAGGAGTCAGTTGTCAGTTGTCAGTTGTCAGTTGTCAGTGGTTAGTTGTTATTCTCCCTCATCTCCCTAGAGGAAACAAGACAACCAAGTCCCCACTTGAGTCAATTACTTCGTACTGTTGAGCAACTTCCCAATAATCCCACCAAGTACACAATGGCTGTGATAATACTTGTCGAATCTCCGTGACTGCTTGTGGTACAAATTGTAGTTGTTCAACTCGATAGGCGATCGCCTGCGGTGTGGGTTCAGCATCTAAAATCAACGCCGCAGCTACCCTGGATTTCTCACCACAATTCTCAAAGCCTTATCAAATCTAGATTCCGGTTTTTCATACTGGGTCAAAAAATAACGTGTCAAAAATGCCCGAAACATATTCTGGGTAAGGATTATGTAAAGTGCGATCGCTCTTGCTTGTGAGAAATGCGGGCTACGAGGGCTTGGGAATTGTTCATGGCACTGGCCAAGTTACCCAACGCGATACCCATCAAGCGTAGACACTCCTGCGCGTTTTCTTTGGGGGCTTCTTCTGCTAGCGATCGCAAGTCGATAATATTCTCAAGGGCCTGTTTGACTTCCTTGTTCAGTACTTTGGTAGCCTGTTCGGTAAAAGTATTGTTCCATTTCTGTTCGGCTTGTTCCTTGAGTCTGGTTTCAAGTTCCTCAATACGTTGTTTTTGCCGCCGATTTTCAAACTCCAGCCCTCGTAGTCTCTCTAATTCGTCTACGCACTGCTGTAATTGACTATTGCGCTCTTTCTCTTGTTTGAATAACTGATGTATAGATTGCAACTGATCTTGTACTTGCATATCGGTTATGTGCCGTCCCCACTGACAGCCTGAGAAACTTGCAGTGGGGGTGTTAATTCACCCATAATAGAGGGCGACCCAAAGTTTATGCTGCTTATTGATGTTGCACAAAATCCAGCAGAGGTGGAAATATCTTCGATTTATCAGCAGAAACTAGTACAAATACTACATTGTCAGAAATAGGTTCCCGAATGTAGTTATAAAGAATAGCAAATGCTCTTGTAGTCAAATAATGAGCATTTCTGAGCAAAACTAGGATTTTAAAAGCTTGTGCTTGTGTTTGGAACGATTCTATTTGTTCTATCAAGCTTTCAATGTCTTTAGCTTCAAAAGCCTCAGCAGCTTCAAAATCTATTATTTGGTCACATACAAAAGATGTCATTGTTTCTCCTCAGTATTTTCAACCTTCTCAAATGTTCCGTCAGCACGTCGCCGCCAGCCATCCACAATTACATCATCTTCTTTATTGCGAGGTTTGCTAGGATCGCGCCAATCATAGTTAATTGGCTGGGCTGGTGGTTGAGGTACTTGGTTAGGTATTTCGTTCTTTTTCGGTTCATCGGCTTGGCTCATGCCGTCTTTCTCTCAAAAGGTAATAATAGTCCAACAGACTTCTTCCTACGGGGAGGATTGGTATTTTGTTTTTTATTTGCTGGTGTATCCATGTTGGCTTGTTTTTGAGAAATCTTGGATTAACACAATCGTCGCTCACCAGTCCACCCAAGTTAAAAAGGTTGATGAGCAAGCGATCGCCCAACTTGAACTCGACAGATACATCGAAGCTCAAGCAAGCGCCATCGCTCCTGAACTTAAAGCAGTCGAAATAACTTTCTTCGATCACGAATACTACGCTGGTGAGAAGTTGGTAGCAGCCATCAGCTACGACCATGACTTAACCCAGCCTTGAGTAGTCACTGTTAACGGGGTAGAACAACACCGCGCAAATACCTGGGCTAAATGCAATAGTTATATTACTTGGCATTATAAACAAGGCACACTCGACGAACCATTACCAGTCCCAACTGAAAAACTGACATTTTTAGAAATCTCCTATTTTGACCAAGAAGTGCATATTGGTGACTACCACGTTGACAGTTACTTAGTAGCTAGTATCATCTACGACTATGACTTTCATGGAGAAGACGAATATTGGCGAGTGATGATCAACGGTAACGAGATTTACCGAGCTACTTCACCCGCCCAATGTTACGAGTATATTAAAGAACACTACTATAAAGGCACGTTACCAGAGCAAGAACAATTACCACCAGACGAGCCTTTTGGTACTGGTAATGAAATCATGGCGCAGATTTTCACTCTCTGCGAGAAGCACGGACTCGAACTACTGGAAGATAGAATTTACCGCAGCGATACAAAGCTGGGTTCAGTTGGATGCACTGATGGTAGTTGGTGGTTCATCCGTGTAGACAGCCAAAACCAGCAGCCAATATTCTGTTGCTAGGCGATCGCGCCACGCCTGAACAATTTGAGCAATTGTTGGAACAGCACAAGTTCTACATTAAAACGGCTGTAGATATTGAGCGACGAATATTAGCTGCTGGTGGCGAGTTGCACTATGACTGCGAACAAGCTTTATTTAGATGATGGTAGCCGACAAGAAAATATCTGGGCAGCAAGCTTTATGCCATTGACTGTCAGGTTGATTTTTGAGTCTATGGTCAATCTCCGCCCCCGGCAAAATAAATCGATGGAGATTTTAGATCCTATGATTAGAGAAAGGGTGTAGGGAACTATCGCTTGCCATTAGCCTAACTCAAGCTGTTATTTCAAAACTACGCCAAGAAAATCAGCCAAGACTCATAGACAAAGCTGTACATCTTGATAGCATTGAGTAAAGTAAGCGTCAGCAATGGAGTGAGGGCGATGTACGCAACCGTTACACAACCACTGACTTTTGAAGAGTTTCTTGTCTGGGACGATGGTTCAGGCAGACAATTTGAGCTATTGGATGGGATTCCTGTGCCATTATCAGAACCAAACGCAAATCATGAGGATTTGATTCACCGGCTGTGTACTTATTTAGAAAATTACTGCCAAGAGAATAATTTGCCTTACGTGTCGCGCCAGTCCAAGCAGGTTCGGCTCAAGACAACACCACCAGAAAAGGAAAAAAGCCGCAAAGCAGATATTATCATATTTGCAACAGAAGATTGGCAGAGGATGAAAACTAGCTCTAGTTCTGCTGCTGCATATATTCCACCACCCGGAATCATAGAGGTCGTTAGCAACAACTGGAAGGACGACTATCTAACAAAACTTGCTGAATATGAAGAATTAGGCGTTTTAGAGTACATCATTGTGGACTATGCTGCTTTTGGTGGCATTCGGTTCATTGGTTCCCCCAAGCAGCCAACCATTACAATCTACCAACTTCAAGACGGAGAGTATTTACCCGCCAAGGTGTTTCGAGGACAGGATCAAATTGATTCTATATTGTTTCCCAACATTCCTCTAACAGCTGAACAGATTTTTGCAATGAGTCGCTAATTTGCAACTTTGCAAACAACAAAGATTCTGCTACATCTTTTCACATTTAGGACTTACGTGCATTGTCATATTTTTTTCATGTGGGTTGTCAATGGTCAAAAGTCAAGAGTCCAAATAACCCTAATTTTTGACTATTGACTATTGACTGTTGACTGCCATCGCAGAAAATATATGTGCCAGTTGCGTAAGTCCTGACATTGTTCCTTAGCAGCAACATCTATGAGCGGTAACTCAAATCATTATCGAATTTCTGGGAGATTTATGATTGAAGTGACACCAGAGCAACAAGCTTTTATGCAAGATGATGTTCCTACTCGTCTACATCGTTTAGCCCAACACTTAGAGCAAATTCAGTCTTTGTGGACTGGGGCATCATCATCCCAGGAATTAATACTCGACCTGATAAAGGAAAGTCGCTACTTTCTTGAGTGGACTGTGCCTGATATGGTAAGAGCAGATGACATTGACCGAGCCGCAGAATTAGTTGACTTAGGTCGTCTTTTGACACGTTGGCTATTCCATTGGGAGGATATGTGGTCTGATGCCCAACAAAAGCAAGCTGCTGCTCTTGCAACTGAGGATTGGTTACGTCGGGTCATTGAAATAGCAGGTACAGAACCAGAACAGCTAAGTGCATAGTCTTTATGTATAAATTAAGGCTTGCTATAAGAATGAAAACAAAATTGAGCTAATGTTTGGGTTAAATTATCCCCAAACTGCAAACATCGCAACTGTTGTATCTACTTGGTTAGTGCCAGTGTTAAGGATGCCTTGTTTGCACTCGTTCCTTTATGAGCGTATTGTTGGTAGGAGTGCGATCGCTTACCATAAGCGCTTGTACAATCGCTCTACATTTCTCAGCGCCATTACTCAGCTTGCGTATTCCCAGTACTCCCCAACAAGTGCGATCGCTACAGAAACCTATACCACAGCAGACTGTGTTGTTCAACCTCACCCCTAAGCACTGCAACTAAAAGTGGATTTTTGCTTCTCAAGTGAATAATGGCGCAGTCAGAACAACACAGCCATGAGATAATGCTCTTTTGAACAAAACTATGGCTGCCGTTTATATTCAAGACGAAACCGAGTTAGATACCCTACTTGAAACCGAAGCATTATTTGTAGTAGATTGCACAGCTACTTGGTGTGACCCATGCAAGCTCATTGCTCCGTTGATAGATAAACTTGCATTAGAGTACAGCAAAAGCGTCAAAGTCTTTAAGCTAGACCTCGATGCCAGCCAAGCTGTCGCTAAACGATTTGGCATTCGTAGCATTCCTGCTGTCATGTTCTTTGAGCAAGGCACGTTGGCACAAACAATGGTCGATGTTAAATCTTACGAAGAATTTAGCAGCGCCCTCGCTCAGTATTTGGGATGATTATATTTAAGCGTTTGCGCGAAGAAAAAAATGCCTTGAATCTTCTTTCTCAAAGTTATTTAAACTTTTTTGGAGAAATATTAATGACTATTTCCATGTATCAAGCTTCAATCCCTGTTTTTATTCACACACTCAATAATCTCATAGCTATTCTCGAAAAAGGTGCTTCATATGCAGAAACCAAAAAGATAGATCCTTTTGTATTGCTCAATAGTCGTTTATACCCAGATATGTTTCCATTATCTAAGCAAGTACAGATTGCCTGTGACATTGTAAATAGAGGTGCGGCACGGCTGGCAGGTATAGAAGCACCCCAGTTTGAGGATAATGAAGCAACGTTTCCTCAACTGATTGAACGCATTCAAAAGACTATTGCACATTTAAATACATTTAAGCCTGAACAGATTGATGGTTCAGAAGAAAAAACAATTACCCTACAAGCACGTGATAACACCTTATCTTTTCAAGGACTGTCATATCTTCTATACTTTGTTTTACCAAATTTTTATTTTCATGTAACAACCGCGTATGACATTCTCAGACACTGCGGTGTAGAACTTGGCAAACGAGACTTCCTTGGTCAGATTTAAAGTATAGGGTTTTTGAAAAAACCCTCTGACTTCCAGATAGGGTGCAGTGGATGGGGTAGGGGGAGCGATCGCACTGTTGTTTAACCAAAATTGAAAATATCAAAAGGCTACTTATATGCTAAAAATTTTTGTGGTTGATAAATTTTAACAAATAATTTTTATCAGGACGAAGTTTTGCTTTAATTTTAAAGATAATTTCTTGAAGAGGTCTAACTTTGGTAATTTCCCGATGATAATCGAGATCAGGAGCAACAACATCAGGATGTAGTAGGGGAAATTCCAAAGAATAAGTTTTCCGGTTAACTGACTCAAACAATATCGAGCGATCGCTACACGTTATGATGAGCGAGCAGTAAACTTTCTCGGCGCAATTTATCTTGCTGCAACTATTATATGTCTTAATTGATGACACTAGTACAGTGCGGCTTAAATAGGGTACTCATTAAACAGCTAATACTTTACCTTTATAAGTCCACTTGAATGGCTTCGCCATAGTGCGATTAAAGTAGTCAATAAAATCCAATATCCGGGTTTTCAGCTCATGTGTACTAACAAAGTTTCCACGCTTGAGTAGTTTACGTACAAGGATGCTAAACCATATCTCAATTTGATTCAGCCAAGAGGAATGTTTAGGGGTGTAATGGAAGACAATTCGATGTGTAGGGTCATTTAAAAATGCCGCCCGTGTTTTCATCGATTGAAGTATTCCAAATTCACTCTTTAACACCCAAATCAATATCTAATCCTTCAATTTCGGCAACAAGACGAACTAAAGACTCAGACTGATGGGTATTGAGACAATCCATTATTAGATTCCATTTCTTGGCATCAGGGTCACTCTCAATCGGACTGCTTCTCGTAAAGAAGGTGGCTGTTGAGGTGGCATGGGATTTTTGTGGATAGTCGCACACAAAGACTGCCATTCACAGGCTTCTAAAACCTCGTCGCATGGCAGGTCAGGATTAGATCGTGCTTCATAAGTCAACCATAACAATCGCCACGCCACAATTGAATATGTTGCTAGTGCCATGTTAATACGGCGAGCAGCACATAGGGAAATCTAGAGTCTCCCTTGAGTGCGTACTGGAGTGTTTCACCAACTGCATTAGTAGCTTCCAGAGAAACCCCCGGATAAAGAGTCAGGGTATTTACCAAAGTTTGTTCTTGAAACTCTGGTAAAAAGATTCTGCCAAAAGAAGGGAAAATTACTGTCCAGTAGTTTGAATGCCAACAGCTAACCCTTGGCGTTGAACCGACTCCACTTTGATTCCTAACCGTTTAGCTGTGTCAGCATCTACCTGAATAGAATTAATAGTTTGAGTCGCTTCACTTTCAGTATGAAATTCGTTTCCATGTCCCCCATGAGCCAGAACAACTGCGGGACTTGCTAATAACAGCAGACTTATAAGTGTGCCAGAAACACAAGGAATTATCGTAGGTGTTTGGGAACGCAGAGAGTTAGGCATCGCAATTGAAAAGTCCTTGAGTATAGAGCATCAGGAATTGCCAGCGCTAAAAAGCACTCTGACACTAGTGTTTCATTTAAAAATGAAATTAGGATGAAATTAATTATTTCAACACCGTAATTTTGGGAGTACCTGCTGTTGTATTTAATTTTGTGCTAATTGGGTGGTTTATCGGAGGGAAGATGAGCAACTATGTGTTAGCGATGTCCCTACTGAGCAAGCTATCAAATATTATGTTCGACTACCTGTTAATTGTTCACTGGCATTGAGCAAGCACAGAAAATAGAGAATAGGGGAAGAATGAGCAAGTAAATTTATTTATGCAAAAGGTAAAAAAGCCTTGGCACTTAAAAAGGCATCGTCGTTCAATACCTAATTGCCATCTCTAAGTATTACTGATAACAGGTTAATATTTTCAGATTTATATCAAGGAATCAAGATATAATTTATAGATAATTTATTATATTATTTTTGCTTTTTTACGTGGATTCACTGCTGTATCATAACCAATCAATCCAGCATATTGATGGATTCAGTAAATTTCCCCATACAATTTGCTTAACAAATATGTTACATAATGTTTAAGAAGTATTGTTCAATATTTTTAATTAACTTGATGAAAATTCAAAGACAATTTTTATCTATTTATACATCAAATTATTAAATTCTAATTAATTAGATAATTTGCAAGATATAATTAATTAGTTTTAATAATTAATTATTAGTAATTATAACTGATTTAATAGCGTACAATTTCCAAATATGGTAATTCCTAAAACAGAAGTAGATATTTATATTGGAAAGTTTTTAAATAACCGCTATTTAATAACAGACTTGATTGGCAAGGGAGGAATGGGTAGAGTTTACCTGGCTAAGGATACAGCCAGAGATAGTAAACAAGTTGCAATCAAAATTCTCATGGTGAATTTAGCAAATCAGCAAATATCCCAACGCTTTGGTAGAGAAATTTTTATTGGCGCTCAATTGGGGCGTAAAAGTAAAAATATTGTGCGTGTGTTGAGTTATGGCGTGACAGAAGATAAAGCTCCATATTTTGTCATGGAATACCTTCGAGGGAAAAATTTAAAACAGATTCTCAAAGTTGAGCCACTAGCGATCGCTAGATTTATAGAGATTTGTCAGCAAATTTGTTTAGGTTTACAGTGCGCTCACCAAGGTATCAGCCTCAAAGGAGAAATTTACCCCGTTCTTCATCGAGATATTAAACCAGAAAATATATTCATTATTGAAGATACTAAAGGTGAGATTGTGAAAATTCTCGACTTTGGTATTGCCAAGTTTTTAACAGAACGAAGTGGGATGACACTCACTGATTCTTTTATTGGTAGTTTACCTTACTGTTCTCCAGAACACATGGAAGGACGCAAACTTCTAGATGTACGTTCTGATATTTACAGTTTGGGAGTACTGATGTTTGAAATGTTGACAGGTAAACATCCATTTCATACAGAAAGTCAATCATTTGGTAGTTGGTATCAGGCTCATCGCTTTCAAACACCACCTGCATTTGAAGAAGTGAATTCTCAAGTCAAAGTACCGCAGGAAATACAACAATTAGTGATGATGTGTTTGTCTAAAGAAGTGAGCGATCGCCCAGAAAATATGAGCAAAATTTTAAAATTATTAGAAATTATTAAATTACAACTTAATGATTGTCAAACCAATATTAGCGACATCTGGCAAACCGTACCCGCAGTACAATTAGTTCCTGTAACTTCAATCTCAGAAAAAGAGTGTTTTCAGAAAAATTGGCCAAAAAATAAACCAATAGCTCCAATTGGTTTTCCTAATTTATTACATACATCTCAAGGTACTGTACCAACTTTTTGGGCAATGTTACCCCAAGAAGAGATTGCTAAATTATTAGATAACAATCATAGCATTGAATTTATTGGCAAAATGCATGTATACCCAATGCTCTTGTGGGTGACAGTGCTATATGATGCCCAGATTTCTCTGACACGTTGGTTATCTTGTTTTTTAGATATGAAAGATAATCGGGGGCAAAAGATAGTCCATAGTTTAGCAGAAAAAGGTTACTATCATTTGTTATTTTTTGCTTTAGAAGAACCAAGTACCTGTGTCCGTGTTATGACTTTAATCCTCACTGCTTACCAGCGACAACAACTTGTAGATTGGTTATCCAATCAACAAGCAAATGAATTGATTACATCTAAGCAAGCCAAACATTTGCTAAAAACAGAATACCAAAAACTTAAGTTAGAAATCGTGCAAAATTTAGCAGTCGAACCACAGATGGGCAAAACTAGTTTTACAAATTGGGTTTCTAACTTATTTGAGAGATTTTTACATATTTTGGCACCTCAGTAAAATTTCCTAAAATTAGTTTATAGTTGATATGATCTAAAATTGCTAAAAGCTAAGTTTTAATAACGGTAACAGCAGAGGTTCTAAAAGTGAATAAAAGGGTATTTGCATCACCACAGACTACAGGGCTACTTGCCAAGCGTTACCAACTTAAACAGTTAATTGGAAAGGGAGGCATGGGCGAAGTTTTTTTAGCAGAGGATGTTTTATTAGGAGGAATACCAGTAGCAGTTAAATTTCTTTCACAAACTTTCGTCAACGACAAGATGCAAAAAGACTTTGAGCGAGAAGCAAGCACAAGTGCAGCTTTAAGCCAAAAAAGTCTACATATTGTGCGGGCATATGATTACGGGATCAGTGAAGAAGGTAAACCATTCTATGTGATGGAATATCTGAATGGCAGGAGTTTGAAAGATTTAATTCCCATGCCTATACCCAAATTTTTGACCCTGGCACGCCAAATTTGTTTAGGTTTGCAATGCGCTCATCAAGGTATTAATATTGATGGCAAAACTTATCCACTAGTTCATCGAGATATTAAGCCAGCTAATATATTAGTTGTCCCCGACCCAATATTGGGTCAGTTAGTCAAAATTCTTGATTTTGGCATCGCTAAATTTGTCAATTATGCAACTTCAGTTAGTACAAGTAAGGGATTTAATGGCACCTTACCTTACTCTTCTCCAGAACAACTAGAAGGGGGAGACTTAGATAGTCGCTCTGATATTTATAGCTTGGGCGTAATGATGTTTGAGATGCTCACAGGTGTTAAACCTTGGAAGCCAGAAACAGACTTATTTGGTGCTTGGTATAAAGCACATCACTTTGAAGCACCACGAGCGATCGCAGACGTTAAACCCCAACTGAAAATACCCCAGCAACTCAACGATTTAATCATGGCTTGTCTGGCGAAAAATGCAAGCGATCGCCCGCAAAATATGACGGCAATTCTGCAAATATTAAATAATCTAGAAAAGTCCAATTGTCCCAACTTCCCCACAAATTTGTCCTCCAGAACCACCCCTAACAATCACTTCGGTTCTGGATTACCTCTAGCAGTAGAACAATCCTTTTGGCAACTTGTGTGGCCCCAAGATAAACCCATTCAAGAAATAGTTTTTCCCCAACTTCTAGACACCACACAAGGAACTATGGCCACACTATGGCTGATGTTACCTAAACAAGAAATTAAAAAACGTGTCTTTTCTCAACGTTACAGCCAGTTTATTTTCGTCACATCTCCCCACCCGATGCTGCTATGGGTGACAGTACTCTATAATCAAGAACTTGGCCCCAAGTGGCTACCCTGCTACCTAGACATGCAAAATCCCCAAGTTCATCAAATGGTAAGTTCATTGGCAGAAAATGAACGCTACCCTTTGATTTGCTTTACCCTAGAAGCACCCCATGCTTGCGCCAATATTCTCAGCTGTCAAATCGATCCTACTCAACGCCAAACACTGAAAGTTTGGCTAGAACAAAGCAAAAAACTACCACATTCTGCTCAACCCCAATTGAGTAAACATTTATTAAAGCAGCAGTATAAACAACTGCAATCCCGCATACTACGGCATCTGGCATCAAAATCACAGTTTGTAGTATCTAATTAAAGATGGTATGTTACAATGTGGGAGTGGGACAGGCAAAAAAATTTGAACTACTCACTCCAAAACACTTGACAAATAGAAAAAAAATAGGCATACTAAGAAAGTTGCCAATTAAGGGACTGTAGTTCAATTGGTTAGAGCACCGCCCTGTCACGGCGGAAGTTGCGGGTTCGAGCCCCGTCAGTCCCGTAAAAAAGCTGAGTTAATGGACATCGAGTTATCAGGTAAAAAGGGTGACTTGCAGTACTTCTTTTTGACCAATGCCTGTTAACAGTCATCAGTCAACTAACTCAGCACTTGTTATATTAATCATGCTTTGTGAAAGAGAGAATCAACTGTGACTGTTAGAGTCCGTATAGCTCCGAGTCCAACCGGAAATTTACATATTGGTACAGCCAGAACCGCTGTATTTAACTGGTTATTTGCCCGCCACCACGGTGGGAAATTTATCCTGCGAATCGAAGACACAGACCTAGAGCGATCGCGCCCCGAATATACTGAAAATATCCTCAGCGGTTTGCGCTGGCTAGGATTAAACTGGGATGAAGGCCCATTTTTCCAATCCCAACGCCTAGATTTATATAAACAAGCGGTAGAAAAACTTCTAGAGCAAGGATTAGCTTATCGCTGCTACACCACATCTGAAGAATTAGAAGCACTACGAGAAGGGCAAAAAGCTAGAGGCGAAGCCCCCCGCTACGATAACCGTCACCGCAACCTCACCCCAGAACAAGAAGCCGCTTACAAAGCCGAAGGACGCAGCTTTGTAATTCGCTTCAAAATTCCAGATGAGCGAGAAATTGTCTGGAATGACTTAGTACGGGGAAGCATGAGTTGGCGAGGTAGCGATTTAGGTGGTGATATGGTCATCGCCCGTGCAAGAGAAGCAGGTATTGGTCAACCACTATACAACTTTGTGGTTGTAGTTGATGACATAGACATGCAAATTACCCATGTCATCCGGGGAGAAGACCACATAGCCAACACTGCTAAGCAAATTCTGCTGTATGAAGCTTTAGGTGCAAAAATCCCAGAATTTGCCCACTCACCCCTGATTTTGAATATGGAAGGACGCAAGCTTTCTAAGCGGGATGGAGTTACTTCCATTTCTGACTTTAAGCAAATGGGCTTCACCGCTGAAGGCTTGGTCAATTACATGACATTACTAGGTTGGTCGCCACCAGAGGCTACTCAGGAAATATTTACCTTAGAAGCAGCAGCCAAAGAGTTTACGTTTGAGCGGGTGAATAAAGCAGGTGCGAAATTTGATTGGGCTAAACTCGATTGGTTGAACAGTCAGTATATCCACAATACGCCAATCGATAAATTGACAGATTTAGTTATACCTTATTGGCAAGAAGCAGGATATAAATTTGATGCAGGACGAGAACGCCCTTGGTTAGAGCAGTTAGTAGCTTTAATTAGTCAGAGTTTAACTCGTTTGGTAGATGCTGTAGCCATGAGTCAACTGTTTTTTAGCGAAACAGTGGAATTTAGCGATGAAGCCAGCCAGCAACTCAATCAACCAGGTTCTGCTGCGGCTTTAAAGGGAATTATCACAGCTTTAGAAAATCAGCCCCAACTTACAGAAACAGCCGCCCAGGAGATTATTAAACAGGTAGTCAAAGCGCAAAACGTCAAAAAAGGCTTAGTGATGCGATCGCTCAGAGCAGCCTTAACTGGAGACGTGCATGGCCCAGACCTGATCCAATCCTGGTTACTGCTAAATCAAATTAATTTAGACAAGTTGCGATTGAGTAAAGCAATAGCAGCAGCTAATTAGCAACTAATTGGAGGCTGGGGAGGAAGAGAATTATTAATTGTTACTTCTTCGCTCCCCCTGCTCCCTGAACTTTGACCCGCTTTGAGGGTGATGTGTAATATCATGTCGGGTAAATTAGTTATGATTCCCACAGTCATTGCACCCCCAGGGCGAACGCATCTAAATTTTTTTTACGAATAACCTCAAACAAATAGTCCCGTTATGCTGTAGGCAAACTTTCAATAGAATTAATAATTTCTTGTAAATTCATCATAGAACCTCCTCGAAAGTAAACCCTAACTTGGCTGAATCATTTTCATCTCTACATCCAAAGTTTCAGCCTCTATTTTACCACTTAATAAACTTCATCATGGCTGCCAATATCAATCAATAAAATAACCATTTCTAACAACTTCTCATCATCAGACAAATTAAAGATAATTCTACAATCATAAGCAACAGAACAAGACCATAACCCCGCTAAATTTCCTGTTAACTTATGAGACTTCAAAGACGGTGTAAATGGATCATCTGCCAAAAGCCTTAATACATTAATAATTTGATTCTTTAATTGCGGGTTTTTCTTTGTAATCTTCCTAAAAGACCGCTTAAATCCACTACTCCAGACAACTTCCATCATCATCTCCTAGTAAATCAGCGATCAAATCATCAACGTTTCCTCTCTTTGCTGTCCCATCCTTAAAAGCCTGCATCACTTCCTGAGCATTAGCCAAAATTTCAACCCGTCGATTCTCAATTCGTTGCTGGCGAAGAAACTCAAATAAATACTCTCGCTCTTCTGTGGGTAAACTTTCAATAGAATTAATAATTTCTTGTAAATTCATCATAGAATCTCCTAATCAAGTAAACTCTACCTTTCCTAACTCTATTTTAATCTCTAAATCCAAAGCCTCAGCCTCTTACATTTAGCCAATTTCTGCAAAAATTATGATACAGTCTTGGGCACAGTAGCGATCGCTGGATGATTTACTGTCACGCTCGGAACCATAGTATAAACGAAGCAAAATATGAAATATCTTCATCAAAACGAAACCGTAAAATCTCTAGGATTATGTTAGGATATCTTTAGTAGAAGCTCATGCAATTTTGAAGTGTGATAGCCCCTCGGCTAGAAACTCGTTTTGTATGGGCTTTTTTACTGTCGATCTATGCTGAAGGTTATTTCTACTCTTTCAAGGGAGATACAACGACAAAACAATACAAGGTAAAATATGATACATAAGTCTGATAAGACACCTCCAAAGGCTAAATTACCATTTTACATTTGGTTATCTAGTAAGTTAGGAGCGTCGGTTGTTTCCCAAACAGCATCTAAAGACAGACGCAGTAGCTCTTTGATGGGTACTATCGGTAGTTACGCTATTAGAAAAAATTTGGACTATAAAAAATTACGACTATTTGTGATTAAAAAAGTTCAACAAGAAAAAATAGCCAAGAGGGAACTTGTAAAAAAAATGAAGGAGAAAATTTCCAGGAGGAAACTGTAATTAAAAAATAGAAAATCCGACCGAGAATAAATCGGTCGGTCAAAAAAATTTCGTTAATTTATGAAATCACAAATTTTAAACATCAATACTGTGTTAAAACTGTATTTATACCAATTCTCTATGAATATAGGCTAATTTATACCAAGTATTTAACTTACAAGTTAAATACTTGGTATAATGATGGTTTGAAATATTAATACATATTTTCAATTTCTTCTAAAATTTTGTGGTAATTCTCCAGATTCTCTTGCTTTATATATAGTGCTGCTGCTTTTTTTAAATCCTCAAGTGTTCCTTTGTCATCATTATTTTGCAAACGACAATAAGCACGCTCTCGATAAAAATATGCCTCTTCTGGTTCTATATTAATTGCTTGGTTATAATCTTCAACTGTTTTTACATAATGTCTAATTGCATAGTAGACATCTCCTCTATAGCTGTATAAATAAGCATCATCTGGTTCTAGCTCTATAGCTTGAGTATAATCATTAATTGCTCTTTTATAATCTTCTATTTCTAAACGATAACTGCCACGCTCTTTATAAACATAAGAATCTTCAGGTTTTAACTGAATTGCTTTATCATAATCCTTAATTGCCATTTTGTAATCTTCCTGATTGCACCCCACCCCTAACCCCCCGTGTACGGGTAACTCGGAACCCCCATTAAATTCGGGCTAAGCCCGAATTTAATGGGGTAATGGTGCATGGAAACAAAGCTACGCTTTGGTGGGGTGGGGTTCTTACGGTTTAATAAGTAATCAAGCCGACATGATATAATTAGCCAATAACTTTCTTGGCTAAAAACAGATTATCCTTTTGTGAGGGATGGAAGTTGATTCTGAAATATTCAATTGAGTGCCAGAATACTTTCAAGGCAAATTTTTCTTTGGTAAACAAGAACTGGATCATTTCCTGCCAAACTTTGATATTCAGAAATTTTTTGTCCTGATATAGCATGATCACTAAACCCAGGTTAACAAAACCTAAAACAAAGGTATAGGCAATGAAAATACCTAGTATACGAATAAAGTAATTTTTTGTGACATTTTGTAAAACATCATATGCGACTGTTTTATGCTCAATCTCTTCAGCAGAATGCCACTCAAAAAGCTCTTTCATTCTTGGTTCTGCTTCTGCAAATAAATCTTCTCTCAAGATTAGATCAGCTATTGCATTTGTAAAATGTTCAACTCCTGCAATCATCGCTAACTTGAACTTGATACTCAATTGATTTTCACAAACTTGAAAAAGAATAAACCGCAGAAAGCGAAGATACGTGTCAAACTGATAACCTTGCTGGCGTAGGTTATACCAAAATTTCTCATGCTGAACAGCATGTTGTGCTTCCTGACCAACAAACGCTGAAACTTCCTGCTTGAGTTGGGGGTTGTCAATATGCTTTAACTGTCGTTTGAGAGTCCGAAGCATGAATTGCTCGCCATCAGGAAACAAAAGCGTAATGCTGTTAAAAAAGTGTGTTTTGAAGAGACTGTTACCATACCAATACCTGTCAATTGCTTCAGGAAAATCAAAATTCATCTGCCGTACAGTTATTTGAGTCATAATAATTTATACTCCGTAAATACTTTTTCTCATCAAACTGATACTGTAGATTTTATACCGCCGTTGTTACTAATTTTTCTAGCTTTTGATCGAGCATTTCAGCCACCTTCAAAATCTCCTCGTTCTGCAATCGACCTAGCAGTGATGATGGTTTGTCATAAGTAACACGAGTCTTACCATCAAAGTCTTCATACACAAACAATCGTAATGGAACGTAAAGTCCAACCGCAGGATTTAGTTCAAACATTTGGTTAGCTATTAGCGGGTTTCCAATTATATAGAGTTTGGACTTATTGCGCTTGCCAGATTGGGATGTCAGTAATCCACCCAGTTCAAAATCTACCAAGATTGTGAACCCACTTTTACCAAGCATCGATTCAACTGCACTTTTGACTTGCTCAAACGATTTATTTGTATCTAACCTCTTTAGCTGTCTCAAAAGTGCGTTGTCAGCTTGACTAGCCATTGTCTCAATGCCACTTGTGACTTCCTCAAATGACTTGTCTGAAGACACTATGACACAAGTGCCTGTGTAATTGACATTTGTGATGGAATTAGCAGTGATCACCCGTTTCTCCTTAAGTTTATATTTACTCAGGACTGACGCAAACAATAGCCAAAAGCTTTATTTTCATCTAGCGGCAATTCATGAATTGCCTCAAGTAGCCTATAGTTTTGCGTCAAGCCTATTACTTACAAAAAGCTAATTTTATGGACTTAAAAAGCTTAGGCAACAGCTACCAAATCATCTACTACTAGATATACCCGATAGAACTGCCAAACTTCGGAATCTGATATTGCTTTGTTGGTCGGGAAAATCTTCGGGGCTTTGTTTAATATCTCATCTGGTGTAGCAGATTCCATACCGCTGAGAACTTCACTAGCCATTTTCGTGTATCCGGCGGCATTGCCAAGTAATTCACGGAATTTGGCGGCGCAAGCAGCAGCCCTAGCCAATGCAAACCGATAAGGCCCTGCTGCTGTTCCTAAAGCTTCTAGGGTTGCACGTTCAGCACCACCAATAGAGGCACAGGCATATCCGACACCACCCCAAAGGTCTGCTTGTCTGGTTGCAGGGAAAGCTGCAATAGTTCGGGAGATATGATTAACATCAGCACAGTTCACCATCCAAATACTGCGACCCAAACCTTGGTCAAAAATGTGGCGAGTGTAACCAGAAAATATTTCAGGAGGCGTTGCTGTACCATCGAGAAAGTCTGGCCAGTGGAACATACCATGTTGAAAGCCATAGCCATCTATTACTGGCCAAACTTTGGTCAAATCGCTTGGTTTTAAATACCGTTCAATAGACAACCGACCCTTACCCAGCATTAAGCCCACCCCTAAATAAACCATAGTCCGATAAGCTGGACTAGCACCTGCCACAAAGGCCTCAACTCGATTATAGTTGGTAGGTGCGACTAAATCCTGCTGAGCAAGACCTATGCCTATCCCCTCTAAGGCAAATCCAAACAACTCAGTTTCAATTGAATTTAACTTGTCTACAAGTACCTCTCGTTTGTCACTAGCAAGCGCTGCTTGGTGGGTCTGCCACATTGCATTGGTAACTTGAAAAAATCGCTGCTGCATTCTTTCATCGTCTGTTCTAACGCCACGTCCCGTCCAAGTATTGTTCAAAAGCGTCAGCACAGTATTGATTTGTAGTTGCCAAGAATTTTCTTGCATTGCGATTTTCCTTTTTTAAGAATGAATTTTTGGTCACAAAAGCCTTTAGCTGCTGAACCTCAAATGAGCTAAGATTTGGGATTGAAAGTCTTTCGCAAAAGGTGATTCCACGAATCTTAAACAGTAGGAAACGTACTATTTATTTGCGGGAATTACTAAATTGATGAAGCAATTGCGCTAGGCATCACTAGATGCGCTCGGTAATGATGCCACACTTCTTGGTTTGGTGTGGCGGCGTTAGTTTGGAAGCTTTGAAGAGTTTTGTTGATATTCTCAGCTACTGCATTAGCTTTCATTCCCGACAGAATCTCACAAGCTAGTTCTGTATGTGGGGAATAACTGCCAATTCGTTGACGAGACTTGGCGGCAAAAGCTGATCCTTCAATCAAAGCAAACTGATAAGGCCCTGCTGCTGTCTTTAAGGCTTCTAAGGTAGCACGTTCCGCACCACCAGAAAAAGTACAGACAAAACCAATACCAGCCCACAAATCTGCCTGTCTTGTGGGGGGGAAAGCTGCGATAGTCTTTGCGATATGAGTCACATCAGCACCGTCTACAAACCAAATGCTGCGGCCCATACCTTGGTCAAATACACGGCAAGCATAGCCAGAAAGATGCTCAGGGATGGCTAAGTCATTGAGATATTTTTGCCAGTGGGACAAACCATGTTGAAAGCCATAGCCATCAATTACTAACCAAATTCTTTCTGGGTTCAGTTGTGAAATGTATGGTTCTAGAGGCAGGGGAGGCTTGCCTAGCATCAAACCTACCCCCACATACACAAAGTGTTCATAAGCGGCTCCAGCACCTGCGACAAATGCCTCAACTCGATTCTGCTTGCTGGGTGCAACCAAATCCCGCTGAGTCAGACCCATACCTACCCCCTCGAAGGCAAATCCACGCAACTCATCTTCAATGCCATCCAGTTTTGGTACAATTGCCTCTAGATCATCACTAGCGATCGCAGCTTGAAATCCTTGAATCAAAGTGCCACGGATCTGTCGAAGTCGCTGCTGTACACTAGGACTAATCGCTGCAATCCCCCGTTCAGCCCAAATATTCACTGGCAGGGTTTTATCGTCACTTAATTTTGTTTCCACAGCATCCTGTATCATCTTGATTCTCCTTTTTTAGCTGTTGATTTTAGTAAGCGAATGTGCGTTAAAATTGCTTTCTTATTTGGTTGACGACTGTCATTTTTCCTTTGTAAATATTTTTGACTAATGAAGAATGACCAAATAAAGTGATTGTGCCAATTAAATATGTTTTAGCTGATTAACAAACCTTTATCTCCTCAAGCTTAGAGAACAACAAGAGGAGTATCTTGTTTTTGTTTTTCATTAATTGCCTTCAGTTTGAGAACAGAAATCTGGCCTAATAGCCCAATAGTCTGCTTCAGCAAACCAATACTGCACAAACTCAGCTTTTCAATTCCCCAAACTCGCTCCCACTTGTGGATTAAGTCTTGAATTTGGCGATCATAACTAGATAAATGTTCGATTCTATGCAACGAATTTTCTTTGGCTAAACTTTGAAGAGCAAAATCAGCAGCAATTTCCCCACTATTCATCCCAATCGCTACTCCATTGCAAAAGAATGGATCGAGAAATGCTACTGCATCTCCAATAATCAAAAATCCATTGCCAGAATACTTATTATATTCCCAGTCATAATTGATCACTGATTGCGTCGGCATCACTTTTTTAGCTGCTCTGACAGCACGAGCAAGTGGTTCCCAACAATTAATAGCTTCCTCAAATACATTTTCTAAATTCCTTGCACCACTTCTTCTTTTTTCTTCCCATAAAACGACCATGACACTCACTCGTTGATTAGGAAGAACCATAACCAAGAGGTAGCCACCATCTAAAGTAATAGCCAAAATTCCTTCATGAGGAATCAACTCAGTTAAACTATGCCCCACAAAATGGGAAAAAATTGCCATATAATCATCAGGTTTTTTCGCTGCTGGCTTCAAACCTAAATGCTGTGCCAATGGTGTCAGCTTGCCTCTAGCATCAATAACTAGCTTTGCACTATATTCATTATAGCCGTCAGGACTGTAGCACTTCACACCAGTCAGGCGATCGCCAGTAAACACAAAATCTTTCACTACTGTGTTTGGCAAATATCTCGCCCCATAACTCAAAGCATTTTCTATCAAAACTTGCTCAAAAACTGCTCGGTTGAGTCCCATGCCATCATGATTACTCTTCAACTTTTTCGGCTCAATTTCAATTTGGTAATTGAAACCTTCATTAGCTGAAATTAACCTAATTTGTTTTGGTTCTTCAACTGCTATCTGGATTTTTTTCTCTATCTTCAGCCGTGCCAATAAATCAGAGTTGATGCCATAGAAGGTTTCTGGAAGTTGGAGAACTTGTTGAGTTCCTCGCTCAACCATCAGTACATCCAATCCATTTTGTGCCAGTAAATTAGCAGCAGTTAATCCCGCTGGCCCTGTGCCAACAACGATAACATCATAAACATTGTTCACCATATTTCCCTTCCTAAGTTCGTCAATATAGTAGTTACTAATAGATAGCAGCAAAGATATAAATAGATACAGTGACTGATACAGCAGTTTTCGTTGGTATGAAGTACAAAAGCTACAGATTTTGAGGTAAAAGTTAGAAAACTTTCATGTTTAACGAAGGATTTTTGCATTTTATACCTCACTTTAAAGCAAACTGCTGTAATCTGATATCAAGTCTAATTTTTGACCTGATTGTTAATAAAGTCCATTAGATCAAAACCCTTTTGGAATCCAAATTCCGTGAAAACCGTAAGGAATTCGCTGAGGAAGAAGAATACGGGCCACAGGTTCATCTGTTATGTCTTGGGCATTCACTACTATCAACTCAGAGGTTTTTTTAGCTGAATCGTAGATCAAGGTCAACAACCAACCATCATCCTCTTCAACACTATCAGTCCGAGGAACAAACACTGCTTCTCCACCGTAGCGGTTTGATCCAAATTCATGCAATTGGGAGTAACCTCTGGTGAAGTCATACTTCAAAAACCCATCAAAAGTAAACATGGGTGTTTGTTCATCTGCCATTTTTGCTGTATAGCCGTAGCGATTCTGTCTTCCTACCCATTGCTGATTCAAGGTAGGAAATTCTGATGACCAATCATCAATTGCCTCTGACTTCACCACACCTTTACGCAGATTAAATCGCCAGCGGTGTAGACTAGGTTTGTCTTCCTGGATGTGATTTAACGTTGTTTTTGTTGGTATATTTAGAGCTTTGGCATCATTTGCTCGGCAACCAAGCAAGACAATTTCTTCTCCAATTTCATAAGCATTCAGAGTATGTACAACGTAGCAAGTAGGAATTTCAAACCAGCGAATACTGCTGTTATCTCCATAACGCGGCAGAATACCAACCCGACTAGAAGAATTAGGCTCAAACATGTAAGCTGGTTCCCTTTGTTGCAGCCTTTCTATCCTAAATGTCAGGGGTAAATCCAGAAAAATTGTATAGTTTTCAGTGATGGCAAAGTCATGCATCATCACCCCTATTGGTAGGTCAATAGGAACTGTTTGAATTATCTTTCCGGCAGCTGAAACAACGCTATAGCGTAGATAAGGTGGTTGCAGCAAAGAATAGCCGAAAAACATCATCTCCCCAGTTCTGGCATCAATTTTGGGGTGAGCTGTAAAAGCAGAAGTTAGTTGACCATTATAAGTGTATGGGCCAATTGTATCGAGGTCAGGCAAGTCAATTTCGTATGGTTCACCTCCTTCCCAAAGTGCCAAGAGGCGGCCTGCGTGCCACACTAAAGAAGTATTTGCAGTATTCTTGAATGGCCCAAAGAGGTTATTAGGGGGATTATTTAGCTTTGGTGGTTCCAACAGACCAGTCCAAATAGCTCGACCGGCCTTTTGTTCCATTTTAAATCCCCGTGTCTGCACATAGCGATTGCGGTAGGCGGCTTTACCATTGCTAATCTGTATCTCATGCAACATGCCATCCCCATCAATCCAGTTGTAACGCCCTGGGGGCTGAAACTGGGGATTAGGGCCATTGCGGACAAACATACCGCATAAATCAGGAGGTAGCTTACCTATCACTGGTAAGTTATTGACAGTCATTTCCGCTTGTACAGGAGAAAAGTTACCATCAAGATAAGGACTAACTGCAATTGCAATCATTGTTTCACCGCTAAAATAGGTAAAAATTTTTCTCTTTGTGTCTTAGTGACGGCAGTCGCAACAAGAGCGGCTCGCTGCCTCGTCTTTGTGGTTGAATATTTTTTACCACTAAGGCACAAAGTATTTTCAATAAATAACGATCCTCACCAGTTAACTTGATTTACGTCTATCTACATAGTTAGTGCTGCTTTTTTTGTCGATAGGGAGGATATCTCCATTTCAAATCGATCAGAAAGGATTTGTTTAATACTCCTCTTTGATAAGAAAAATTATCAAAGCCAGCCTTACCATGATAACGACCAAAGCCACTAGCTCCGACTCCGCCGAAAGGTAAAGTTGGTACAGTCAAATGCATAACAGTGTCATTGATACAGACACCACCTGATACTGTTGACTGCAAAACCAACTCTTGATTTTTTTTATTGCTGGAAAAGAAGTATAAAGCGAGTGGTTTTGGTTGTTTGTTAACAAGTTGAATTGCTTCTGATAGGTCGGTGTATTCAATAACAGGAAGAATAGGGCCAAAAATTTCTTCTTGCATGATCAAGTCTTTCCAAGAGACTTGATCTATAACAGTAGGAGCAATGTAGAGATGATCTAAATTAGTATCTCCTCCTACTACAATTTTGCCATCTTTGAGCAATTCAGAAAGACGAGAAAAATGTCTTTGATTGATGATTCGTGCATAGCTATGGCTTGTTGATGGGTCGTCACCATAAAATTTTTGTATTTGTTCTTTGATGCTATTCAACAAATCTTTTTTAATCTTCTGGTTGACTAAAAGATAGTCAGGAGCCGTACAAGTTTGACCTGCATTGCTGAACTTTCCCCAAACGATTCTTTTTGCAGTGTATTCAATGTGAATACTATCATCCACAATACAAGGACTTTTGCCTCCTAATTCGAGGGTGACTGGTGTAAGATGTTGGGCTGCGGCTGACATGACAATTTTGCCAATTTCAGTTCCTCCTGTAAAAAAGATATGATCGAAACTTTCTGATAAAAGTTCTTTACTGGTTTCTACACCTCCTTCAATCGCAGTAATAAAAGATGCATCGAAAGTTTTTTGAATGATATCAGCTATAACTGAAGAGGTATGTGAGGCGATTTCTGATGGTTTTAAAATAGCACAGTTGCCAGCAGCGATCGCACTCACTAAAGGAGTCAGAATTAAATTCACTGGGTAATTCCAAGGGCCGATAATCAAGACTACGCCCAGAGGTTCCTGATAAACTTTACTTGAAGACAAAAATTGAAAAAATGGCGTAGAAACTTTTTGCGGCTTTGTCCAATTTTTCAGATTTTTAATCGCATATTTAATTTCACTGATAACTCCCATGATTTCAAAATAAGCTTCAAATCCTGGTTTGTGCAAATCAGCTTTCAAAGCTTTAACGATCGCATCTTTATTCTGCTCAATTGCTTGTTCTAATTGTTTGAGACTTTCAATCCTAAAATCAATATTTTTTGTTTGTCCATTCTGAAAAAAATTTCGCTGGTTGTTCACAAAATAGCTAATTTTACTCTGAGTGAGCATATATTTTATCCTCAGTTAAACCAAAACTAATTACGCCTCTTGCAACAAAAGTTTATATAGAGAACAGAAAGAAATGGCAGTCTTTGACATCTGTTGATTTTGGCGATCGCTTCATTAAGGCTGCAAGGGAGCAGGGGAGCAGGGGAACTCGGGGCCCCCACGACCGAAGGAAGTGGGGATTAGGGGCGAAGGGGTGCAGTGGAGAGGGTTTTAATGTTTCTGCACACATACTCCGAATTATAAATAATCAGGCAGACTTGATATAACATCCCCCGGTTGGTGAGCGAAGTCGAACCACATTCCCCCACTCAATGCAACTCAGTATCACAACACAGATGCCAAACTACCTTTCACACGACTGTTCTCTTTTGGGCACCTAGAGATTATAGTTAAACCTTGAGTGTGACTAGCTCTGAAGCAATTGAAGTATTTTTGCTATTTGTTGGTAAGGGTTGTTCAGCTACCTTTTGTGTCCAGGGTTGCAACTCAGGTTGGTATCGATAATTCTTGAACTCTTCTGTCACGTTGGCAATAATACTATTGGCTGGCAAGCCTCTAGTTTTAAACCGGAAAATCCAATCCTCCAATACACATTCGCCAGATGCTCTCAATAAATTGAATACGTGGTAAAGATTTCGCGGTGATAACAAGCCACTAATGCCAAAACCCTTCCATAAAAACTTCAGATACCACAGGGCAACAAAGAAGTAAATATTTTTCATGTATGCAAAGACATTGCATCGTTTAGGTTCGTATTTAGTGTCCTGTAGATAACTGTCAAATTCGCGGGTTATATAGTAACCAAAAGGTAATTGACCGCCGCGATGAATGTACATCAAGCCTATATTAGCATCTTGTTCTATAAGTTGATTAAACTGGTCATACACATGAACCATCAGTTTTCTCACAACTCTACCATTGAGTTTGCCAAACTTGCGGAGAAACTTCAGATCCAAGTGCCATTTTCCTACATACATCGGCACTATCATCCCAAACCACCACATATTTTCTAAGTACATGCGCCAGCTCATGACACTAGCGTGACCGAGTTGTTTATCCTGATCGCGTAGCAGATGATTGCAAGACTCTATATACCCAAGATTATAGGCATTATAAACAGCCCGCTTCTTCTCTGCATCTGGCTCGCCTGCTAACTTAGCACGAATAATTTCTGTGGTACTTTCCATTTGGAAGGTCATCATCACCATTCCTAAAGAATAGAATGGGTCGAAAATAGCTGCCGCATCACCAAGTACGTACCAGTTGTCTTGAGAAAACAAAGTTTTACTCTTATGCCCCAATCTTGGTAAGTAATGGAAGTCAATATCTTCTCCGCTCTTGATTAGCTGATAGAGGACATTGTGATTTTCTTCTAAAAAGGCATAAAACTTTTCTTTGGTGTTGAGACTGCTAGCTGGGATTACTTGATGATGATGAGCTACGCCAATGGACACTTCCATCGTTTGGGTATCCGTGGGAATTACCCATACCCAATGCCCGTGTCCCATCATGTGATTGGTGGCATAATAATGGCTGCATGTTCCTGATAAAGGGTCATAACCATTGTGAAAAATTGTGCGATCGACATTTTTCACCCTTACCCATGCTGAACCATTGCTTAGTCCGTGAAGATTTTCAGAACCAGAGATCACATTATCTGTTTTGTGACCAATAATAAACTTCCGCCCAGCAGCATCAACAACATGTTTGGTTTGAAGTTCAAAGTACTCATTACCCACTTTGACTTTCACAATGTTGAGGGCATCACCAGGAGTTATATCTACATCAAGTACACGACCGTTGTAAAAACTAACCCCCATTTCCTTATTCATTTTTAAGACATCGCGCTCGAACTTAGCACGGTTCATCAGAGTCGAAGCGAGTGGAGGCTGTTTGATAGACCAGACATGATAATAGTCATCAATGGACTCTGTTTTTTCAGTTTGTTTTGCCCAATGGTAGTTTAAGCCGTATTTGGGAGGATGATTTTCAATCAAGTAATCATAAAGACCCAACTCTTTACCAAAAAACATAGTAGAAATTTCTACTGTTGACTCGCCAACTTTTAAGTCTTTTTCGGTTCGTTCTTCCGGACGAGGATCGACTAAAGCCACCTTGATGTTGGGAATATTCAGCAGCAGGTGGCGAGCTTGAGAAACCCCCGCGATGCCAGCACCCATAATCACAACATCATAAACTTGAGACTGAGTATTGTTCATTGACTTTTTCCTTTGACTGACTAAATGTTTAAGTAATGTAGAGTCGGCTTTACCAATCACATCCAGGTTTTGGTGGGCTTTGCCCACCCTACGTGTATTTCTAAATGTTTGAGTTGAATGTGATGATGTTTGAGGTCATACCAATTGGAAAAGCGATCGCCAGAGATTGATTCACAAAACCCAAAATGATATAGGCTCGTTGTCTAATTCTCAAACACCATCACCACTAACAAGTTTTTTAACGTCTGATCTCAGAATGTAATTCAGCCATCAGATTAGCTAGCTCTGGAACTTTTGCTGCATTTTTACCATTTGATGGCAATGATTGTTCAGTTCCCTTTTGTATCCAAGGCTGTAACTCAGGTCGGTATTCATAACTTTGGAACTCTTCCCTAGCCTTGGCAATGACATTGCTAGCTGGCATGTTTCTGGTCTGAAACTTGAATATCAATTCATCCAATGCACATTCACCAGATGCTTTCAATAACTTGAATATATGGTGGAGATTGCGCGGTGATAACAAGCCACTAATGCCAAAACCTTTCCATAGGAACTTTATATACCACAGAGCAACAAAAAAGTAAGTGTTTTTCATGTAGACAAAAACATTGGCCCGTTTGGGTTCATACTTAGTGTCTTGTAAATAAGTATCGTAGTCCCTAGTTACATAGTAATGAAAAGGTAGTTGATCAGCTCGATGGGTATACATCATCCCCAGGTTGGCTCCTCGTTCGATCAGTTCATCGAACTGTTTATAAACATCAGTCATCAAAGAGGTAATAATATGACGACCTTGTTTGCCAAACTTGCGGAGAAACTTCAGATCCAAGTGCCATTTTCCTACATACAAAGGCACTATAATTCCGAACCACCACATATTTTCTAAAAATATCCGCCAGCTCATGATGCTAGCATCACCAAGTTGCCTGTCGTGAGCGTGGATCAGATGATTGTTAGAGCGTATGGTTCCCAGATTGAAAGCGTTATAAACAGCCCGTTTTTTCTCTGCGTCTGGCTCCCCTGCCAACTTTGCGCGAATAATTTCTGTGCTACTCTCAATAGCAAAGGTCATCATCACCATTCCCAAGGAATAGAACGGATCGAAGATAGCCGCTGCATCGCCAACTACATACCAGTTGTCTTGAGAGAACATAGTCTTACTTCTATGAGCCAATCTTGGTAAGTAATGGAAGTCGATATCTTCTCCACTCTTGACTAGTTGATAAAGGATATTATGATTTTCTTTTAAAAAGGCATAAAACTTTTCTTTGGTGTTGACACTGCTAGCTGGGATTACTTGATGATGATGAGCTATGCCAATGGAAACTTCCATTGTTTGGGTATCTGTAGGAATTACCCATACCCAATGCCCGTGTCCCATCATGTGGTTGGTGGCATAATAATGGCTGCATGTCGCACCTAGGGGGTCATAACCACTGTGAAAAATTGTGCGATCGACATTTTTCACCCTTACCCAGGCTGAGCCATTGTTGACACCATACAAGTCTTCAGAATCAGAGATGACATTATCTGTTTTGCGCCCAATAATCAACCTGCGCCCAGCAGCATCAACAACATGTTTGGCTTGAAGTTCAAAGTACTCATCACCCACTTTCACTTTTACAATGTTGAGGGCATCACCAGGAGTTAATTCTACATCGACTACACGACCGTTGTAAAAACTAGCCCCCATTTCCTTATTCATTTTTAAGACATCGCGCTCGAACTTAGCACGGTTCATCAGAGTCGAAGCAAGGGAGGGCTGACGAGTACACCAAATGTGATGGTAATCATCAATGGACTCTGTTGTCTCAGTATGTTTTGCCCAATGAAAGTTCAAGCCGTATTTGGGAGGATGATTTTCAATCAAGTAATCATAAAGACCCAACTCTTTACCAAAAAACATAGTAGAAATTTCTACTGTTGATTCGCCAACTTTTAAGTCTTTTTCGGTACGTTCTTCTGGACGAGGATCGACTAAGGCCACTTTGATGTTGGGAATGTTCAACAGCAGGTGGCGAGCTTGAGAAACCCCCGCGATCCCAGCACCCATAATCACAACATCATAAAACTTAGTATTGTTCATTGACATTTTCCTTTAACTAACTAAATGTTTGAGTTGAGTGTGATGGTGTTTGGTTCAGATTCAATTTTTCCAACACCATCACCAAAGTTGATTTGTAACCCTGCTAATTCAGCAGATTAAAGATCCTCCACCACTAGAGCCACCATTTTTTCTAGACCTCGTGTGAGTCTGACTGGGAAAGTGAGGACTTTGAGTTGACCATTGGAAGCAGCATCAACAAACAGAACACTGTCTCCTTCTATACGGTCAACTACTAAGTTAATCGAGTTGGCTTCAGTAGCTTTACGTAAAGCTTCTATAGCCGTCCAGATTCGCGTACCAGCATGAGCTACAGAACTCTTGGCATTAAGTAACTGTTGCATTAACGTTTCTCGCGAATTACTCAATAAGGCTGTCCAGTCTTGCTGTGTTCGATGTGTTACAGGCTCGATATCACAACCTTGTAGCCCTTCTCCAGCAACGCAAATACAGACACGCTCGTCATGGGAAAGAGAAACTCCTACTTTTTGTTCTTCTACTCCATCAACTACAGGTTTTCCGGATTTTGTCCATTTGATTTGTAACTTTGATAACTGATTACCATCGTTGCGAAGTAGTTGACTGATAGTTTTATGGAATATTGGTAGTTCTCGTTCGTGACGTTGGCTTGGGGGTAGAGCATGTATACCAGGAAGGTAGGCTAAGGAAACCTCTGGCGCCGCAACTCGGAAAAGATGAGCTTGATTGCTCAATTTTCTGCGGAGAATCCATTCATCCCTTTGACTAGGATCAGCCAACTCTTCAACAGTAGGATTATCCTTGCGATGCTCTAGTATTCGCAATTGATAGCCATTCAGCCTTTCTACAAGTTGCCCAGCTGCATTTGTGAGGAAAACAGTATTGTGATATTGTTTACCTTCTCGACCTTGAGGTCTAGTGACCCCGATATAAGCAGAAGCATCGCTAGTTGGTTGGTAGATTTCAATGCTATCGATGCTGATGGGCAAGCAAATGTCTTGGGGAATCACCAGCTGTCCAACTTGCAGTAGTGAATCTCTGCAATAGGGGTCTCCCAGCCAAAATGGCCCTTGTGCCCTATTTAAACTGCCTTCTTTGGCTTGAGTTGAGGATGAGTTTCTCTGTGTTTGGAATACACACTCTCGGGAATTGAGGGTATAAATTTGCTGTAAGCGTTGGAAACTAGGCCCTTGGAACAGCAACCAACTGTAGAGGTCTGCCTGTGGGTCAATATCTAAAGGAGATTCTGGAACAGTGACATGCTCTATTGGTGGGTTGTTTTCTACACCTAATACAAAGGTAGCAGAAAAATGGCTGATAGCAAATCCGGTTTGCTCTGTCTTAATAGATACATGTACCTGCCGCAAAGAATTCTTAAATTCACGTTCGGGTACCTCTGCATGAATTTCGATATCTACTCCCTTTTGGGGATCTACGACAATTGGGCGTTCAAGGCGGACATCTTCAATGCGAATGGCTGACAAGTTATGCTCACCGGTGACGTAGACAACCGCTTGTGCCATAGCTTCTAAGCCAAACACTGTGGGGAATAGGTAAGAACCTTTGTAGAGGTGATCTAACAGGTAGGAATCTCGCTCTAAACTGAGATGCGATCGCGCTGTAATCTCTACCCCTGGTTCGCATAACAAGATTCGCTCCAAGAATTTTAACTCAGGACGAGGTAAAAATCTTTGTGGATACCAAGTATCTAAGCCGCTGGACTCAAATGCAGATAGAGCTTGCATTGGGGCTGCAATTACAATACGAGTATCGCCAGGATCATTCTTGATTAGATGCAGGAATCGAGCTACGCCCTCATCTTTGGGAATCGCCTGAATCCCCATCTTCGCAAGGTTGCGAACGCTGCCCATCCTTGCACCCATCCCGACTTCTTCCCACACACTGAATGCCATTGAGATCACAGCAACTTCTGGGTGTTGAGTTTGAAAACGGCGTAATATCAAGTCGAGTGCTTCATTAGCAAAACCATACCAGGCATTGCGTTGCATCCCTGTAATGCCAATGACTGATGAGAAGCCTGCAAAAAGCTTGAGTGGTGCATTTGCCAAGGCTTGACACAGATTCAAGACTCCTTTGAGTTTGGGTTTGAGTTCATCAAACGCCGATTCAGCAGATACTTGCTCTATTAACCGCGGCTTGTTGAGAGCAGCCCCGTGCAGCACTCCTGTGATTTCGCCCAAATCTAGCCGTATTTGTGCCAGCAAAGATGTGACTGCATCGAAGTCAGAAATGTCGCATTCATAATATTGACAAGTCAGACCTTCAGCATTGAATCTTTCAAGAGTCTTGGCTATCTCTGTACTCCCGGCTGCACGTCTTTCAATATTGCCGTGAGGGTGCGGTGAGCGACCGATAAGCGCCATCTGAACTCCTGTATTCCGAGCTAGGGCTAAGGCGCACTCTGCTGTAATGCCTTTTCCTCCACCAGTCACGAGAATCACATCCTTAGATGACCATGTAAGTGAGCGCCTTTGATAATCTACAGGTTCTTGCACCTGGGGTCGAGGAACATAGCGAGTCAGATGGTCATCATAGCCGGCAGACATGTAGACATGTGCGGTGGAAAGTTCTTTAATGACGCATTCAGCCAACTTGTTGAGACTGACTGTAGGAGAAAAATCAATGACCCGCACTTTCAAATCAGCCCGCTCAAGATGAACACTAGCAGCAAAACCAATGGCACAGCATTGTTCGACATCAGCTAGGGGAGGCTCTGTGCTGAAATTACCCCCACCAAATTGGATATACGCTAGCGTTGTGTGTTCACGGTTAGCACGGGCGGCTGGAGGTGGGGTAGCTATGCTGCGTAAGCGTTCGATCATATTCAGTAGACGAGCGTCTGTTGACGACTCACTACTGGTTCGGGGAAGTACAGCAATGAAGTGGGTAAAATCAATGCTTTCAATTAATGCTTGGGCCGTGGCTCCCACAAAGGATACAGTTTGCACTTGTGCCCCTTGACTGTGGAGTTGGTCGCCCAAGGTCTGTGCTACGTCTAACTCCCCAGATTCACAGAGAATAAGTACGTTGGCAGTCTGCCATTTTTCCTCAGCATGTTTACCTAAAGTAACTGGTGTAAATTCCTCTGCAACTGCTTTGACAATGTAATCACGTACTTGAGTTTCGCTTTTGTGTTCAAGGGTCTTGATGGGGAAATCAGTGAAGTTTTTGGCTGGGACAGCTTCTTTAAGGGCAACGGCTGAGCCATTCTTGGCTCCATTGCCTCCGTTTCCGTTCATAACTGCTGCTGTCACCGCACCATTATGGTTGCCATTACTAGTTGGGGCAACCATCCGCAGTGCCTCGGCAATTTCTTGAATGGTGGCGTTGGCTAGAGATGTGGGGTCAATCTGACCTGCGACACCAACTTCTCTGGCAGCAGTAGCGATGACTTCCCCGGCTTTAATGGAATCTAGGTTCAAATCATCCAGTAGCCTAATTTGCAGTGTAATACTTTCTTGTGGGAAGCCTGTTTGTTGAGCAATCAAGTTCACAAGGATGTCTTCGATTCTCAACGCAACCGCTGACCCATTCTTAGCTTTATTCGCGCCGTTCTGTACCACTGCTGTGACTGTGCCGTTAATGGCTGGCGCAACTATCCGCAGTGCCTCGGCAATTTCTTGAATGGTGGCGTTGGCTAGAGATGTGGGGTCAATCTGACCTGCGACACCAATTTCCCTGGCAGCTGTAGCGATGACTTCCCCAGCTTTAATGGAATCTAAGTTCAAATCATCCAGTAGCCTAATTTGCAGTGTGATACTTTCTTGTGGAAAACCTGTTTGTTGAGCAATCAGACCCACAAGCATGGTTTCAATACTAGAGGCTTGGTTGTGGTGGGCAGGAATAGCTGGCTCTGGTGTAAAAGCAGGCACTTTCGCAGGAGCAGCTATTTGAGCTTTTGCTAAGCTGTTAGCGGAGTTAGCAAGCAATGGCAATGTTTGCAAGTCTGCTTTGATCACTTCTGTAAGAAACTTGCCGCGCTGAGAAAAGTAATCAGAAAGCAGTTCCCACGGTACTTGGTTCTGTTGAGCTAGCATGGAAGGCAGCGAAAACTCAGACATTTGCAAAGCGGGAGATTCATTCACCGTTTGCACATCGAATGGCCGTTCCAAGGGATTCTCAATAAAGATGCGTTGGGATGCTGGGACAAAGGGGCGGACAAGACGGTTCTCGTAAACAGTTTCCCAGTTAATGTCACCACCGTGGGTAAATAGGGCGGCTAGCATGACGTTTAAATCTCGATCTACACCGGGTTTGGATTCCACAGGTAGACAAAGTGGGCCATTGGCACCAACAATATCAGCTACTAGATTGGAGAGAACCTTTCCCGGGCCGACCTCTATTAGTAGGTCGCATTTCTGGATTAAGGTTTTTACTAGAGAGACGAAATCAACTTGGGCGATCGCTTGATTGCTAAAATATTCCCGTAATGACTGCCCTGGTGTTAGCTGTTGTCCATCTAAACTTGAGAATAGCGGCACGCTGATTTCCAGGAGTTGATCTGGCACCAGTTGGTGTTGACCCAGGTACTCGGCTGCCCCTGCAATCAGTTGAGAATGAAAGGCATTGGAAACTGGCAATCTCACGGCTCGGATATCTTGGGCTATAGCCAGTTCAATGGCTTGCTCAATACTCGCCTGTTCACCGGAAATGACTATTTGGCGTGAACTATTAATATTGGCTATAACCACGTAGCCACTAACACGACTCAAAATTTCTTCAGCTGTCTGTTGGGAGCAAGCTAAAGAAGCCATAGCGCCTTGGTCTTTGCCTGACATCTGGGCAGACATGGCTTGTCCTCGAACCCCAGCCAAACAGAGGAGAGTTTTCTCGTCAAAGCCACCTGCTGCATAAAAAGCACTCAATTCTCCCAGGCTGTGACCACCCACAGCTACAGGCTGAATTCCTAGACGCTGGAGATACTGCATCCAAAGTAGGGAAGCCAGGCAAATAGCTGGTTGAGCAACTTCAGTTTGTGCAAGTGCTTGAGACCACTCTGCCACCTGTTCTGGGTTAACAGCACGGTCGAGTGGAACATAGATGTTTTCTCGCACTGGTTGCAAGCCAATGTCGCGCAGCCAGCCATCTGCCTGTTCTACAAGGTCTTTGGCCCAGCTATAGCGCTCTACAAGCGATCGCACCATGTTCAATTTTTGCGAACCTTGTCCGGGAAACAGAAAGCCGATGCGGTTGTGGTCAACGGCATTGCCAATCCAAACTTCTTTTTGGGGACTGACAACTACCTTTCCGGGAGCAGGAGGCGTTTCACGCAACAATTTTTCTAGGAGAGTCAGACGTTCAACTAGTTCTTCAGGCGTACTGGCAATTACTGTTGCCCGAATTGGTAGTTGCGGTTCTAGTTCGCGGGTGAGATGTGCTGCTAAATCAACGAGTTCGCTCAGGCTCAATCCTTGGGCAATGTTGATTGCAGCCAATGTGCGTCGCAGCAGTGCAGAAACGGATGGGGCAGTAAGGACGAATATTTCTGTATCTTGGTGAGAAACCAGCAAAGCCTGCTCGGCAATGAACGGTGCTAGATGAGCCGCTGGAGCATCGCCAGATTCCAGGGTAACGTGACAATTAATGCCACCGAATCCCATTGCGGAAACTCCTGCACGTAAGATATCTGTTGGGTTTCGGACTTCTCCTTGGAGGATTGGGTAGAGACAGCGAGCAGAAGTTGCAAATACTGGGTTTGGCTCGGTGCAACCAGCTACTGGTGGTAGAATCCGGCGGTTGACAGCGATGATGGCTTTAATAAAAGCGCCAATCCCGGCTGCGGCTTTGGTATGACCGATGAGGGATTTTAAGGAGGTGACACCACACGAGCGATCGCTTGCTGGTTCGTCAAAATTCATCGCTAGGGTAATACCTTCGAGTTCGGCGCGATCGCCCACTGGTGTACCAGTACCATGTCCTTCAATGAAATCAAGGGTATGGGGGCTGTAACCGGCTCGTTCATATGCACGACGCAAAGCTATTGATTGCCCTTCCCGGCTAGGTGCTGTCAGTCCGCCTTTGCCGTCAGAAGATATTCCCCACCCATTCAAGACTGCATATACATAGTTGCCGTCGGCACGAGCATCTTTTAAGCGCTTCAAGACAACAAAACCACAACCCTCACCCGGTATGAAGCCGCTGGCTTTTTGGTCGTAAACTGTCATATCTTGGTGAGTCAAGGCACCGGTCTTGGCAAAGCCAATCAATTCAAAAGTGTCGAGACTAATATCGACGCCACCAGCAAAGGCCAAATCTAAGTCTCCATTGCTCAAAGCACTAGCAGCGTTAGCCACTGCAATTAATGATGAAGAACAGGCACCATCTACTGTGTAACCGCCACCATGCAAGTTCAAGAAATTGCAGATTCTACCTGCGATCGTATTGGAAAGATTACCTGAAAGTGTGTCCTCGGTAATGGGCGAGAACACCGATTTGTAATAATCCTCCATGGTTTCTGCCAAAGAGTCTATAACTGCCGACGGCAAACCCTTTGCTTCTGCGGCTGCTACCAAAGCACGGCGGACATAAGGCCAGCGCAATCGCACATTAGTAGACCGTGAAAACTCCCCCGTCATTGTGTTTCCTAATAAAACACCAGTACGTTCTATAGGAATAGTTGTACGGGTGTAGCCAGAATCCTCTAAAGCTTGCAATGCAACTTCTAAAGCCAACCAGTGAGCAATATCTGCGGAATCTATAACTGTTTTGGGAATGCGTTTACTAACCCAGTCAAACTCAAATCCATCGATGACAGCCATACGATTTCCGTAGGTTTTGTCTGGCACCGTGGAATCTGGATCGTAATACTGAGAAAGCGGTAATCGCTGATCTGGTGTTCGCCGGAACTCTTGGCGTTTGCCAAGTATGTTTTCCCACAGTTGCCGCAGATTCCGTGCGCCAGGATACCAACAGCCCATTCCAATAACTGCAATAGCATGATTAGAGGGTTCAATTTGTATGTTCATAGTTAGGAGAAGCTAATAGGACTGAATAGATAATTTTCTGAATCATTGAAGGATGTCTGAAAAGTGATGAAGAAGCAATTTTAATCAGCTTAGGGCATCAAGTAGAAGTCAAAAGTTAGATGTAGATTTCAATTTTCTCTCCCATGACAGATTTTATAGTTTTCAACAGAGAGGTTTAAATCCTCGTTCTACTGTTATCTCTGCCTTTTAACTCTGTATAGATGCTTTTGTCTAATCATCACAACATATAATTCTCAACTTAGTATGAGTCGAAAATGACTGATATCATTTCTTGATTAAAAGGTGTAAAACTCAAGTACGCTCCACAATGTTTCGGTATAACTACAGTTGATTTCGGTTCTTCTTACTGCCAAACTAGGTGTACTAAGCAGTTGGCAAACCTTGGGTTTTAGTTGCGTAATATTGGCGAAACTGGCGAAATCAATGATTGGAAAGATATTGCTCTGTAAAATTTTGCAGTTTTCCAGTAGTTCGCAGTCAATGTTCTAAGTCGAGAAAAAAGCGTTGAGCCAAGGATGAACGATAGCATTCTCTTGCAACACATAGATTGTAAATCCTTTAACGAATTTTTTTGCCACAATTTAATTATTTTTAAATATTTCTATTTCTGATAACACGACAAATTCCTGAATAGAAAAACAGTTGCTTACTAAGTTATCAGCTGATTTTTATGGAATTATTCGTACTTAATACTAATTAACATTATTAAATTCAATAAATTATGTTAATTATTTTTTTCATAAAGCTTAAAGAATATCTCTGTAAGTTGTGAAGAAGTAATTTAATCAAGCGAGTAGTTTTGTTTTAGAAAGATTACAAAACTGTGGCGGCTGATTTAAAAATTATCTACACTGCTAGGCATCACTTTCTTTGTCCTCGTAGGAGAGGAGTTAGAGAGCCAGCGCTGTGCGAAGGTTCTCTCCATTGAAATACACCCAACAATTAGAAATTCAGGAGCCAGTAGCGATAATTTCAAAAATCCCTGACTTTTGACTCCTAGGTGAGTTCATTAGAGAAAAGCGAAAACCGCCATCAGCAATGCCAATTTTAAGAGTCTGTTACTGAGAACTAATCAATTTCAACTGGACTGCTGCGGAATTCACAAGGAATGCGGTGAGCGATCGCTTCCCATACCCTGATGATCTGCTCGTCAGTCAGGTAGTTCACGCTAGCAATCAACAACAGGCAAATATCATCAGTGTTCATGGAAATAGGTTGTGTTCGTAAATGACCAAAACAGCGAGCGTCAAAATCCACAAATTTAGACAACTGGCTTTTCGCTATTGTTGTTACTGCTGTTTCTTCTGAAGAAGGTTTCTCTATTACAGTTTTAGCCAACCGCTGTTCATTGTTGTCGCTGGGTAGATCGCAGACATCAGTACTCAACTCAAAGTCATCTACCTGAGATTGGTTGATATTTTCTCCAACCTGCTCTAATAATTCTGTTACGACTGTAGTGTCGGGTTTGTCTATCTGACAAAGAGGCACATCTGACTTTAAACTTGGTTTGACAGCAGCGGATGATTTTCTTTCTAGAGGTTCAATGCAGGGATCTATATTTATTGACTGATTATTATTTTTAGGCTGACTTGATTTTTTGTGTTTACCAACAATGGCTTTAGCCTTAGAGTATGTTACGGTTTCTCCAAATTTCGCACTTTCTAAAGCTTCTTCACGGGCTTCTTTACAAGTAGAAGGGGCAGCAAGGAGATAAAGAGCAGAGGGAGCGATGTTCAGTTGTCCAAAATTTGGACAACTGCCAAATGTCTCAAAGACATTGATATAGTTGTAGGCTGTGCTGCGACTCCACTGGAACTCTATTTTCAGCCAACTAGTGAACTGCCCATAACTCAGGCAATTTCTAACTTCAACAAGTTTTTGTCCAACATGCCAGATAGCTTGAACTGCATCTTCTAGCCGCTCCTTAATCTCTCTGGTACGCTGCTGAACAACGATTCGGGTTTTACAGTCTAACGCAGCATAGTTAAAATCATCTGTTTCACTCAATACATGCAAATGCTTTTCTTCTAGTTCGTCAGGTCGCTTATGTAAGTTCATGGGTAATTTGTTATTCCTGGTACTGTTGATATATCGCTAGACATCTTGCAAAATTTCTTTGCAGTGTGATGTTATTTTGCTAGAAATTTGTACTTTTATGATGACGATTGCGTAGCAACATGTCTAATGAACACTAGTTGATTTTGTTTTTACCCTATATTCATGGAGCTTTATTAACTCTTCAAGTAGAAGTCTAAAAGTTACGCTGTTTTTACTAAACTTTACAATATCAGCTTTCCTAGCATAGTTAGGAACACTAGGGTGTGTGAGCAAATCAAGCAGATAACAGAAGCAACCAAATATAGCAGTTGAAGCATAGTTGAGGACAAGGACTAATCATCAAACATGGACACGAAGCGGCTTTCAAACCTTTTCCCTGTTAAGAGTTTCCTGTTTCCTGCTATAAATCTCACCCAAAAAGTTGGTGGCAGATTTGTCAATTGCCAGTGGCGATTGTTCGATACTGCTTGAGCTTGGCAAAAAAGTTTTCACTTACGTTGGTGGGCTTTGTACAAGTGTTGATTGTAATTACGTGCTGTGATGCCATTACGTTTTGGTGGATTTTCTACGGTCAAGCCTTTTGTCTTTTGTGTTTCAATCACTCGCTTCAAAGCATCCTATGCTTTGTCCGCAAATATGGTGTCAGCCACTAACTCAGGCAATAGTTGGTCAACTCTATCTAAATCGCACGCTTGTCCTGGGGTGAGATGAAAACTCAGTTTATTCGCCAAAGCATCTACTGTTGCATGGATTTTGGTACTCAATCCACCTTTGCTGCGACCAATTGCTTGTTGAACTGCCTTAACCCCCCATAACCCGCACTATGGTGGTGGGCGTTGACAATCGTCGAGTCTATCATGGCATATTCGTTGTCGGCATCTTCTCCTAAGTGCTGAAATACCGGCTTTTACAGTTTGGTCTTTGACCGCCGCCATAGTACGGGTGTGAATCACAAGGTAAATCCCCAAATCTCTCTTCTTAATTCCTCCTCAATATCGGTACAACAAGGCTAAAGACAAACAATCGCTTGTCTTTAGCCGTAACTCCCATATAGCCCTCTCGCCCTAGCAGCAAGTTTTTGATTTTCTCTTATTGGTCATCTCTTAATGCGTATCGACGCGTCATCGTTTCTTTGTTATCTATTCTTTTTCAAGCGTTCTGATTCCAGCTTAGGCAATTGATGACATCTCCTTAAACTTTTATATTTTTTTTACTTTGAACACTATCATAATTTTCTGAGGAGTGGTACTATCAAATGAATCGAAGATTTATATTCCTTTGGTTAGTAAATAAATAACGCAACAAAAAATTGATGTAATTAGAATACTAGATACATAACCAAAAGTACTTGATTTAGCTGTAAAAATTAAGAAAATTGTATGATTTTCTTGAAACTTCTCCTGGTAAAACAAGGATTATATGGGAAAGTACAAGATATGAGCCTCCTACTAGCGCGAGTACGCGCCAGCAAAATATGAAACTTGCACATTTTTACGAAATTTCTAAAAGCCTCACTGTATAAGGGTTTTAAAATGTGCAAGTTAAGAGTCCCCATTTAGTTGCAAAAACACTAGCTAAATCTGAAAAAAAATAGATTGAATGATTTTTTTGAAAGCATTTATATATATAGCTTGCATAGCCCATAATTGAGTAATTAAACCAAATTGTTTAGATTTCTTATGGCAGTATAAATCAGCTAAAATGAAAGTATTTTCTTGAACTTAAAACCTCGCTTGAATGCTATTATCCTGAAAAAAGGCAAAGCATTTAGGATCATAAATATTAGAGAATTAGAATTTGGTTAGTTATGAATTTCATTTAATTTTGAGAAAGGAATCGAGATAGATTTTAAGCTATCACACTTTGTAATTTGCACCATTAGGGCGGTCAAAATGTCCATTCTACAAGATATGTTTCAAAAACTTGGCTCTGTAAATTTAGATGAGTTTGGGCTGGTAAAAAATAGCTAATAAAGCTAAAGCGCAGTTAAATTTCTAAATATTTATTATGATGATGATAAATATTTTAATGTATGCAAAGCTAAAAAATATAAATAAACGTTGTTTATTACAAGTTTAGCTTTAATATGATAAAAGATTTTGCAGCTATATTGGCTTTGATTGTTGAGGATATATTCAGCAAAAATTTATCTGAATCGTAAACAAATTTTGTACTAATGTGAGAAAGCAGCTATGACACTTGTTCAACTGTTCGATGTCGCTACTCTCTTTGTTTTGCCCTTTTGGGCGTTGATGATTCTATTGCCGAATTGGGGAGTCACACGGCGGGTAATGGAATCATATGTACCCTTCGTGGCTTTGGCATTACTGTATTTGTACTTCTTCGTTAGCAGCATCACACCAGAAACTCTAGCCTTATTCACTCCTCGGCTGGCGAATATTACGCAATTATTTGCAGACGAAAGGGCTGTAGCAGCTGGGTGGACTCATTTTGTGGTGGTGGATTTGTTTGTCGGTCGCTGGATTTATTGGGAAGGGCAGCGAATGGGTATCTGGACAACTCACTCGCTTGTTGTCTGTTTGTTTGCTGGTCCCTTCGGATTGCTCTCTCATACCTTGACTCGCTGGCTTAGCCAAAGATTTTTCCCTCGTTCTAATGGTGAAGCGGCGGCTATAGCAGATCAGGTCACGTCGTCAAGTGGCACATTATCAGCGTAGGCGAATATTGGTCATGCTGTTACATTACTTATTTTTCTTCAGTGGTAAATAGCACTAAGATAAGTGCAAACACTGCCCATTTCTCCTAGAGGAAGCGTAACAGCATCCGGTATCGCCCGAATCTATCAAGAGTTTGACCCAATAGAAGCGGGATCAATAGCAGAGTTTCAACTTGTTGAGCTACTACAACTAGGTTTTTCTAATTTTTGGCAACACAACCCTATTTGAAAGCTGTATCAGCATCCAAGAAGGAGAAGGAATGGAAACCTTAACTGTACCGGGGACGCACGTCATAGTGTCTTCAAACAAATCCTTCGATCAGGTCGCAGAAGCGATCGAGTCGATGGCGATCGCAGATAAGATTGATTTGGCGATCGTTGAACAAATTATCTTGGCTAGCAAGTCGTGGGATGAGTTCCGGGAGGCGTTCGAGTCAAAGGTCGGAAGTAATGGCTTTATGACCTTTACAAAGATTGATCATGGTAGTCTCATGTCCCTGGCATTCGAGGGCGTCAAGGGCAAGCTCTATATAATTGGAAACCCCCTAATTGCCAGACAAATGTTGGAACAAAATTTAGGGGTCGGACTTTACGTCCCCTTGCGACTGTTTGTGTACGAAGGCAAAGACGGAAAGACTCACATCGTCTACGACAAGCCGTCGTCTCTTCTGGGACAATTCCAAAACGAGAAAATCTCAGCAGTCGCACAAATGCTTGATCGCAAGCTTGAAGAACTGGCGACCACAGCAGCGGGATTGTGAGGTTAACTAAAGGGTGATGCCGATACGCATTCGCGTTCTGCCCATCGAGCTTCTAGGTCAATACAAAGTTGCGATCGGCGAAGCCTTTAATTGCTCACTCGCACAGTTCTCAGGTTCTTCCCTCTCTTTTGCCTAAACCTTGCACATGAATCATTACATTTTTGGAGGAGTTAGTTATGAAGATTTCGGCACTAATTCAAAGTTTATCTATAGCTACAGTTGTGTTCGTCGCTGGACTTCCTGCGTATGGAGCATCGTTCTACATAACCACACCAGAAAAACAATTGGACGATGACCCCATTTTAGATATAGCGCGTCGTCCTGGTGGTACTATTAGTTGGTCAGGATTTATTGATACTACTGGTCTCACCGCTAATCTACAATCCCTAACCCTGTTAGCATCTTTTGATTCAAATGAGATTACTGGGTTGGATTTTAAGCGTACTGATGAGAATGCACAGCTTTTTCCTAGTTTTTCCAGGGAGATAAGTACTGATCCTAATACAGATTTAACCACCATAATAGGATTTATTAGTGGCCCTCCAGGGTTACCCCCAAACGTGAACCACAAATTTAATGATATCACTATAACCTTAGGCTCTCAACTGAACAATGATGGAAAATCTGATTTTAGGTTTGATATATTATCTGCAATTGATATAAACGGCATAGATGTCACAGATCAATTCAGGAGTATTCAGGAGTTTGAAGTACAGTCAGTTCCTGAACCATTAAGCGTTTTTGGCCTAGTTATAGCTGGAGGATTTGGAGCCTTTTTAAGAAAGCAAAGCAGGAAGGTACAATATTAGCAGATTTTCAAGTTTTTGCTCTATTACAACGCTTATCAAAACTGATTAATCCCTGAATCAAATAACTCCTTATTTACAGCGTTTTTGAGTACAGATAAAACTATTTGAGTTGAGCATCAAGGGTTATACACAATACAGTTCGATTAACCAAAGTAAAAATAAGTTTAAGATTTTGCAGGAGTTAATGATGAAGATTTCGGCACTAATTAAAGGTTTATCTGTAGCTACAGTTTTGTTAGTAGCTGGTTGTCCTGCTTATGGAGCGTCGATATACATAAACCCACCAGTAGTACAATTGCCCAATGATCCCATCCCAGCCATAGTGGGTCGTCCTGGTGACGTTGTTACTTGGACGGGATTTATTGATACTAGTGGTCTCACTGCTAATTTAGAGACCTTCGACATGTACGGAGTGTGGGATTCAAATCAGATTGCTGACTTCAGCTTTGAGGGCGCTGATGCTGACTCTTTGAGAGAGTATTGGCCTATTTTTTCTGTCGATTCCGTCAAAGATCCTGACACAGGTTTGGTCACCATAATAGGACTTCGTGGTGGTCGTCCAGGGTTCCCCCCAAACACTATCCGTACGCTAGTAGAAAAGATTATTATCACTTTAGGGCCTAATATCAATAATGATGGAAAAGTCGCTTTTGAAATTGGCGTACTATCTGCAATTGATGTAAACGGCAAAGATGTGACGGATCAATTCGGTTCTCCGCTTCCAGAACAGGGCGTCCTGAGGTTTCAGATACGACCATCTGCAGTTCCTGAAACCTCAACTATTTTTGGCTTAGTTCTAGCTGGAGGATTTGGAGCCTTTTTAAGAAAGCAAAAGACAAAAGGACATTTTTTTACTTAACCTGGGTTTGTACGGAGAGGTGCAAGATCTAAATTAAGCCATCAATACAATTGGGTTAACAAAGTCAAAAAAACTTTAGGTTTTGCAGGAGTTAGTTATGAAGATTCTGGCATTAATTCCAGGTTTATCTATGCGACCACAGCAACAGTATTGTGAGGTTAACTGAGGGGTGATGCCAGTACGCATTCGCGTTCTGCTGATCGAGCTTCTAGGTCAACACAATCTTGCGATCGGCGAAGCCTTTAATTGCTCACTCGCACAGTTGTTAGGTTCTTCCCTCTCTTTTGCCTAAACCTTGCACCTGAATTCTTACATGTTTGAAGGAGTTAGTTATGAAGATTTTAGCAATAATTCAAGGTTTATCTATAGCTACAATTCTTTTAGTAGCTGGACTTCCTGCTTATGGAGCGTCGATACCCATAACCGTACCAGCAGCACAATTGGACGATGACCCCATTTTAGACATAGCGGGTCGTCCTGGTGACACTATTACTTGGGAGGGATTTATTGATACTACTGGTCTCACCGCTAATCTACAGTCTCTAACTGCGTACGCAATTCGCGCTACAGATGAGATTCCTGGGTTCGAGATTGAGGGTGAAGATACTGTCGAGTTGCAACAGTTTTTCCCCAATTTTTCCACGCAGTTCAGTGTTGATCCTAATGCGGTTTTGGACGGCATATTTACAGGATATCGTAGTGGTCCTCCTGGGTTACCCCCAAACTATTTCGGTAGCTTAGTATCTAAGGTCACTATCACCTTGGGAGATCAACTCAACAATGATGGACAAGTAGATTATAGGATTGGCATATCATCTGCAATCGATGCTAACGGCAAAGATGTCACGGATCAATTCAACATCTTCGAGTTTGAGGTTCAGCCAGCTTCAGTTCCTGAACCATCAAGCATTTTTGGCTTAGTTATAGCTGGAGGATTTGGAGTCTTTTTCAGAAAGCAAAATAGGAAGGTGCAAGCTTAATATAATTTTAAATTTTCGCTCCACTACAGTGCTACTCAAAACAGATTAAGTTGTGTATAAACCTCTTACAAAAGTCTAATTAACCGTGCTTTGTCACCTCAAAATTGCAGAAGTAAATCTGTTGTGTGTGAAAGGGTAGGATGCAATACGGTTGGTTAAAAAAGTAAAAAAAGTTTGAGTTTTTGGAGGAATTCTTTATGAAGATTTCGGCACTAGTTCGAGGTTTATCTATAGCTACAGTTCTGTTATTAGCTGGTTACCCTGCTTATGGAGCGTCGTTCTACATAACCCCACCATTAGCACAATTGGACGATGATCCCATTTTAGACATAGCAGGTCGTCCTGGTGACACTATTAGTTGGCCGGCATTTATTGATACTACTGGTCTCACCGCTAATCTACAGTCCTTCACCCTGTTGGCAGTTCCCGATTTTAATGAGATTAGTGGGTTGAATTCTGAGCGTGCTGATGATTATGCACAGTTTTTCCCTGATTTTTCCTAGGAAGCTAGTGTTGATCCTAATACAGGTTTAACCACCCTAATAGTAATTCGTAGTGGCCCTCCAGGGTTACCCCCAAACTTTAACTACAAGCTAGATGATATCACTATAACCTTAAGCTCTCAGCTGAACAATGATGGAAAAGCCGATTGGGTGGTTGGCGTAATATCTGCAATTGATGCAAACGGCACAGATGTTACGGATCAATTCAGCGGAATCACGGAGTTTGAGCTACAGCCAGTTCCTGAACCCTCAAGCGTTTTTGGCTTAGTTCTAGCTGGAGGATTTGGAGCCTTTTTAAGAAAGCAAAAGAAGAAGGTGCAATATTAGTAGATTTTCAAGTTTTTGCTCGACTACAACGCTCATCAAAACAGATTAAGCTGTGAATCAAATGGCTGCTAATTTCCAGGATTTTTGAGGGCAAAAAAATCTGTTGAGTTGTGTCTGAAACAGTGGGACACAATCAATACAGTTCGGTTAAAAAAGTAAAAAAAGTTTGAGATTTTGGAGGAGTTAATTATGAAGTTTTTGGCTCTAATTCAAAGTTTATCTATAGCTACAGTACTGTTATTAGCTGGACTTCCGGCTTATGGAGCGGTGAACTGTGGGCTTCTTCGCTTGCTGAGGCGCGGGCGGCGATCCAAGATACAGTAGCGCGGCTATCGGCTGAGTAAACGAAGAAAAGGCAAAATAATGGACTTACAACTGACGGGAAAACGTGCCCTTGTGACGGGGAGCAGCAGCGGCATCGGGGCAGGTATTGCCCATGTTCTAGCGCGGGAAGGGGCTTCTGTCGTGGTACATGGACGTAATGCCGAGCGCACACAACGCGTCGCTGACGAGATCAAGAATGCAGGCGGTAAATCTGTCGTTGCTTTAGGCGATTTGGGCCGTGACGAGGACGCGGCCCATGTCGTTAAAACGGCGACTGACGCTTTGGGCGGGATAGACATTCTGATCAACAATGCCGCCGCGTTCCCTATGAGCGACTGGAAAAGCGCGTCGGCAGAGCAATGGGTGAAGTTGTACAACCAGAATGTTGGTTCGCTGGTACGCCTGATTGTGCCGCTTGTGCTGCCTATGCGGGAACAGGGGTGGGGACGCATCATCAACATAGCGACGACCGGGGCGATCATTGTGCCGCCGTTCGTCCCCGACTACGCCGCATCCAAAGGCGCAGTGCTAACGCTCACGGTCAGCTTGAGCAAAGAACTCGCCAAGACTGGCATTACAGTAAACGCCGTCAGTCCCGGCCCCATTGAAACCGAAGGCGTAGACACCATGATGCAGACAATGGGCGCACCCGATAAGGATGCGGCGCGACAACAATTCAGGGAGACGTGGCAACCAGTTCTGGCAGTAAATCGCTTAGGGCAGCCGGACGACGTAGCCCATGCCGTCGCCTTCCTATCCAGTCCGCTTGCTGATTTTATCACCGGCGCGAATTTACGCGTGGACGGCGGACACGTAGGGACTACCTAAAATTACTGATACAAATTTTCTCACTCCTGCTTCCCTGCTCCCCTGTGTTCCTAATCCCCAACGCCACTTGCGCGCGTCTGTCGGGTAACCCGCCCAATGCAGTGGCTCCTAGAAAGCGGTCGTGGGAGTTCCGAGTTCCCCTGCTCCTTATTTGTATCAACATTAAAGTAAAACGGTATCAACAATGATGGAAAAGTCGATTATAGGGTTAGGGTATTATCTCCAATTGATGTAAACGGCAGAGATATCACGGATCGATTCGGAAGCACCCAGGAGTTTGAGATACAGCGAGTTCCTGAACTCTCAACTAGTTTTGGTTTAGTTCTAGCTGGAAGATTTTAAGTCTTTTTAAAAAAGAAAAAGAGGAAGGTACAAGCTTAGTATAATTTCAAGTTGAGACTCGACTACAACGCTCTCAAAAGGGATTAAGTCGTAGATAGACATCTGATTATAAAAGTCTAATTATCCCTGCTTTGTCCGCCCGATATTATAAAAATAAATCTTCTTGTCTTTTTTTGGGGTAGATTTATTTGTATTTTGGCAATAAATATAATAAAATTAAACTATAAATTTTCAGAATTTTTGAAAATAGAAAAACCCTGTTTAGTTGGGTCTGAAAGGTTAAAGCGTGGTGCTGATAAAGTGAAAAAAGTTTGAGATTTTCGAGGAGTTAGTTATGAAGATTTCGCCACTAATTCAAGGCTTATCTATGGCTACAGTTCTGTTAGTAGCTGGACTTCCTGCTTATGGTGCGTCGATAAACCTAACTACACCAGAGGTACAATTAGACAATGACCCCATTTTAGACATAGCGGGTCGCCCTGGTGACATTATTAATTTTACGTCAGTAAATGAGACTTTTGGTCTCATCGCTAATCTACAGTCCATAACCCTCAACATAGTTTACGATTCAAATGAGATTTCTGCGTTCGGGCTAGAGCGCTCTAATGATGATGCACAGTTTTTTCCTAATTTATCTAGGCAAACAAGCTTTGATCCTAATACAGGTTTAACCACTATAATAGGAGTTCGTAGTGGCCCTCCAGGCTTAACCCCAAACACTATCTATGAGGCAGCATATGCTTTTATAACCTTGGGTTCTCAACTGAACAATGATGGAAAAGTCGATTATCGGGTTGCCGTGACATCTGCAATTGATGCAAGCGGCAGAGATGTCACGGCTCTATTCGGAGGCGTCCAGGAGGAGTTTGAGGTACAGCCAGTTCCTGAACCCTCAAACATTTTTGGCTTAGTTCTAGCTCTAGGATTTGGAGCTTTTTTAAGAAAACAAAAGAGGAAAGTGTTAACGAGCATTGAATTGCAAAAAAATCTCTAACTACTATTAATTATACAGTAGCCTTTTAAATTGTTAAGCTACTATAACACTCGTGAAACTAACTAAGTCGTGAATCAAATTATTAATTAAAAAAATGAGGACATAAAAGCCTAAATGTGGCACTAACAAAATAAAAAATTATCTATTTATAGGAAAAAAATATGAACATTTTAAAAATAATTCAAGGTTTATCAATAGCTACAGTTATTTTATTAGCTCGACTCCCAGCTTATGGAGCGTCCGTATACCTAGCTGCGCCAAAGGCACAATTGGACGATGACCCCATTTTAGATATAGCGGGTTATATTGGTGAGACTATTCATTTTAGACCAGTGTTTGATACTACTGGTCTTACGACTAATCTAGAGTTTATATCAATTAACATACGTTTCGATTCAAATGAGATTTCTGGCTTAGATTTTAATGTCACTGACGATGATAAAAAGTTTTTTCCTAATACCGACTTTACCCTGGGAGTAGATCCTAATACAGGTTTATCTTCAATTACCTCATTTCGTAGTGGTCCTCCTGGATTACCCCCGAACACTGTCCATGAAATAGCAGATGTCTATATAACCTTGGGTCCTCAGCTGAACAATGATGGAAAAGTCGATTATGAGGCTTTCGTGGTATCTGCAATTGATGTAAATGGCAAAGATATCACGAATCTATTCAAAAACGATGCCCGCCCTACGGCGTCAGTCGATGAGTTTGAGGTTCAGGCAGTTCCTGAACCTTCAAATATTTTTGCCTTAGTTCTAGCTGTAGGATTTGGAGCTTTTTTAAGAAAGCAAAATAGGAAGGTGTTAAGGAGGATTTAATAATAATGTTGACCTCGCGGAGATTCGTGCCCCGCCTAGCGATGACAATGCTTCTGATGGCAGTACTTTTTTTGATGACAGTGCTTTTGACCGTTCTTGGCAGCCCAGGAGGCATACCAGGGAAAGCCATCGCCAATGTCACAACCCAACGCACCTTCCCAGACCCAGAACTTGACCCGCCAGTGCCCGCCAATCTAGGTTATCTCGTAAAGCAGATCGGCGATCGCGTTTACTGGGTTACCGATGGTGTCTACAACGCGATGTTCATTGTCACTAGAGCTGGCGTGATCGTCGTCGATGCACCCGCCTTTTTAGGTGATAACTTGACAAAAGCGATTCGTGATGTCACACAGAAGCCAGTGCGGTGGGTCATCTATAGCCACGCGCACAGCGATCACATCGGCACAGCTAATCAGTTTGCTGGCGCGACAATCATCGCCCACCAAGACACACTGACGGAGCTTCGCCGCATCAACGATCCGCGACGCCCACTGCCGACCGTGACTTTTGACAGGCAATACACATTGCACGCCGGAGAAAAGATAGTTCAGCTCGACTACAAGGGCCCCAACCATGAACCAGGCAACATCTTTATCTGGCTGCCACAGGATCGGGTGTTGATGATGGTAGACATTATCTGGGCTCGCGTGAACATATTCAAGAATCTGTCACAATCTGTTGACATTCCAGGCTTTATCGAAGCCCACGATGAAATCCTTCGCTATCCATTTAAGGTGTTAGTCACTGGACACCTTGGGCTTGCCGAGCCTCAGGATGTCGTAGTTCAGCGCGAATTAGTTGGAGACATTATTCGCGGTGCCGCCCAGGCCCTGCAAGACATTCAGGTTAGCACTATTGCACAACAACTTGGGTCTAATGATCCAGTTAAAATCACCGACAGCTATTTCAATGAGTTATCGAATCAGTGCGCTAACCAAGTCCTAGCCAAATGGAGTGACCGCCTCTACGGAATGCAGTACTGGACGAAAGACCACTGTTACACGATGGTTCAGAGTTTGCGATTTGACTACAATTTCTTTGGCGGGCCGATCCTCCCTGCTATTCAAAGAGAATACCCTTGACTTGTAACTTTTGAGCGCTTGATTTTTCAATTCTATAAAAATTTATAGCCATAGGATTTTGTTTGTTGTCTTTCATATTTCTGCTCAAAGTCTTGGCACAGAGCCAAGACAAAATTTATGTCTCATGAATTTTACTTGCCCCGCAATGTCTCCTTTTTCCAATCCCTGAAGTTTCAGCAATAGAAAAATATTATTGTCAAATAAAATTAAAGATTTAGAGAACTATTTACAATGCTTAACAATAAATTTTATAGCCGTCGTCGTTTTCTTCAAACTGCTGGTCTATTTTCCGCTGGTTTGATGACTTCACTAGCCAGCGCTCGTCGGACTAATGCTCAGGATGAGTCTGTAGAAGCTATTGTGATCGGTAGTGGCTTCGGCGGCGCTGTTGCCGCTTTGCGTTTGGGGCAAGCAGGTATTGATACATTGATTATAGAGCGGGGTCGTCGTTGGCCTATTACACCTGCCCAAAATACTTTTGCTACTTACCGTAATCCTGATGGTCGAGCCGCTTGGCTCAGCCCAAAAACAGGGTTAGACGGAGTCCCTATAGACGTATATACAGGAGTTTTAGAGCGTAAAGATGAAAATGGAGTTTCTGTTTTCTGTGGTGCTGGAGTCGGAGGTGGCTCGTTAGTCTATAACGGTGTTATTTACCAACCTAACCGCGAACTCTTCTATAAAGTCTTTCCTCAAGCAATTGACTATGACGAGATGGATAGAGTTTATTACCCTCGCGTTCATTCCATCATCAAGCCAGCACCAATTCCAGAAGATATTTTGGCTACTGACTATTATTTATCAACTAGGCTCTTTCTTCAGCAAGCGGCAGCTGCCGGATTACCTAGCCGTTTGCTAGACATAGCTGTAGACTGGGATATTATTCGCCAAGAAATCGATGGCACTAAGGTTGCTTCTGCTATTATTGGCGAAAACTGGTACGGTCTTAATAGTGGAGCCAGAAAGAGTCTAGATGGTAACTACCTAACTCAGGCAGAGCAAACCGGGCATGTGGATATTTTGCCTCTCCATATAGTAACAGAAATCTCTGAAGTACCGGGATATGGCTACCAAGTTGCCTGTAACCAAATTAATGAGTCTGGAGAAATTATTGCCACAAAAACTATTACTTGTCGATATCTATTTCTGGCAGCTGGTTCTATGGGAACCTCTACACTTCTAGTCAAAGCCAAAGCCACAGGTACACTACCTAGGTTAAATGACTATATTGGTTTAGACTGGGGAACTAACGGTGACACTCTGACTATTCGTTTAGGTTTTCCACAACCCACACACCCGGGACAGGGAGGGCCTGCAACTGTAGTTACTCAATACTTCGATAACCCTCTTGGCCCAATTTCTCTTCTATCATTCCCGATATGGAATGCTCCGGAAGGGTCTCTAGTATCTCTGGGTATAGGCATTCCCTCTGTAAAGGGAAAATTCAACTACGATTCAACTACAGGTTCGGTTAAACTAAAGTGGCCAGATAGTAACAATTTGGGAGATCCAAAAATTCTCAAAGCTGCACAATTTGCTTCCAGATTAATTGAAAGGAAAAATGCTATTTCGATTACCCAGTCACAAACAAATATAACAACAGGTAGCTACTCTCAGCGTAAAATTCTAATTAAAGATCTAGTATCTGATAACATTCCTGTTTTCCATCCTTTAGGAGGAGCAGTCTTAGGAAAAGCCTGCGATTTATATGGTCGAGTCATCGGTTATCGCGGTCTGTATGTTGTTGATAGTGCATTGATTCCCGGCTCTACAGGAGCTACAAGCCCCTCTTTTACCATTGCAGCTTTGGCAGAACGCTGCATGGAACGCATTCTTGCAGAAGATATTGCGTGAACTACCTACAGTGTACGCTTCGCGTACACTGTAGGCTTCCTGCCCAACAGAAAGCGCAGTAGTAGATTTCTTGCGTCCTCTATTATTGCGACTTACATCTGGGCGACAGGCTTTATCCCCCGTTCCAGAGGAGCCAGCGCTGTGGGCGGGTTTCCCGACAGCCGCGCGACTGGTGTGTCAAACCTTCGACTTCGCTCAGGTTTAAAATTCGTAGTCCTTGAGATCATCGTAACTGAAAGTCGCAGTCAGCCAGAGGCTTCTTGCTGTTTTAGCTAAGTTACCAGTCTATTCTCTGTAGAGAAGGTATTGATAGGGTAGCGCACTGCGTTGCGGAAACTTTAGCCTAGGGAGGCCCTTGGAAGTGAAAAAGTTACATTTATAGGACTTACCCAAGTGTCATATTTTTTTTCGCAAAAATTGTCCAAAGTCAAGAGTCATATCAAGTTCGGTTAATTAGTTATGATTACCACAGTCATTGCACCCCACCCCTAACCCCTCCCCGTTCACGGGGAGGGGGAACAAAGCGTAGCTTTGGTGGGGTGGGGTTCTTCGGTTTTAATAAGTAATCAAGCGAACATGATATCAAAAGTCCAAAAACCTTGACTTTTGACTTTGGACACGAAGATATGTGCCAGTTGCGTAAGTCCTGATTTAAACACTCTTTCTCCCCCTGCTCCCCCTGCTCCCCTGCTCAAGAGCCTGCCCTCACGCGGCAATTTGGGGTTGGTCAAGTACTAGTTCGTCGTAGGCACAGCCCCGCCATCAATGCGGATGTTGGTTCCATTGATATAGCTGGCACGTGGACTCACCAGAAAGGCGATCGCATCAGCCACATCCTCCGGGTGACCGATCCGACCAATCAGGTTGGGGATGACCTCCTTTACAGTCCGTTTCTCAATCTCGGCCCAGTCATCTCCCCAACCCATCTGCTGGGCAATGCCGCGAACTATTGGCTCGGTAGCGGGGGTGTGAATGAGTCCGGGGCTGACCACGTTCACGGTGATCCCGGTTCCAGCCAGTTCCTTAGCCAAACTGCCCGTGAGGTTCGTGCTGGCGGCCTTGGTCGCCGCGTAGTGGGGCCCGTTCGCGAACGGCATCGCCGCCACTGTGCTAGCCAGGTTGACTACGCGACCCCAACCGCGCTGCTTCATCGGCGGAACCAGGTGCTGGATCATGCGAACCATCGAGCCGACGTTCTGGTTGTACAGATTGACCCATTGGGCTGGCTTCTCGTTGCTCCAGTCGCCTGGGGGGAAAGCTCCAGCGTTGTTGATGAGGATGTCGATTCCACCAAAGGCTGATAGCGCTTTTTCGGCGACTTGCGCCGCAGCTTGGTCATCGGACAGATCGCCCAAGACTACAACCGCCTTGCCACCACTGCTAACAATCTCTTGCGCCACGCGATCGGCTTCTTTCTCTTGACGACCGTGGACGACAACCGCCGCACCCTCTTTCGCCAGCACCTTGGCGATCGCCTCACCGATGCCGCTGCTACTGCCCGTAACCAATGCCCGCTTGCCATTCAGTTGTAAGTCCATGAAAAACTCCTTCGTTGGTTGTTTGTTAATTAGACTTCATCGGAAATAAGGTAATCTCATCAGAGGTAATGCTTCGTGGCACAACAGGGTGTTCAGATGAGGCTGTCATACTGCCACAAACCTCAGGTCTTTCGTAGCCTGACGGGCCTATCCCTAAAGGAATTTGATAGGAAGTTTTAGAACTGGGTTTTCACAATAGCCGTTTATGGCTGCATCCTCATACCTGTGATGACAGGAGTATTTTGCCAAGCCGACCAGGATGCTCCGCGTGCTGTAAAGCTTGCCTAAAATCTGCAAGATCGTATTCCGCCTCGACGGACAGAATCAGTTCCCCACTGGCGACCAGTTGTATGAGTTCGGATAGGATGTTTTGCAGCTGTGCCGAATCGGCGGTTTGAAACCAACTAGCCAGCCAGAAACCACGTACCATCACGTTGCCAAAAACCAGTTGGTTAGGGTCAATCAACAGTGGCTGCCCTGCTAGCGCACCATAAACTATGAAGATGCTGTCCTGACCTAAGACGCTCATGACCGCCAACGACAACGGCCCACCGACGGCATCGATCGCCTTGGTCACTGATACTCCCTGTGTCAACTCCAGAACACGTTTCGGCCACGCTTCATCTTCGGTGGAAAGAACATACTCAGCGCCAAACCGTTTCAAATCGTCAATCGCATCGTTGCGTCGCACCAAGTTGATCAGGTTGATCCCACGCCGCTTGGCAAGTTGTACAATGATGCGACCCACCGTGGAATTCGCCGCTGTTTGGATGAGCCAGTCGCCTTTTTTCGCCACGACGCTATCGAGCAAAAGGCTCGCAGTGAGTGGATTAAGGAACATTTGGCAAGCCACACCATCCGGAATGCTATCTGGAATGGGTATCAGCGAAGTTGGCTGGACGATGAGATAGTCACTCCACGTTCCCTGGACACCCAGGGACACAACACGTTGGCCAAGCTCGAACCCGGCAACTCCAGCACCTAGAGCGTCGATGATGGCTAAAGCCTCTGCACCAGGTATGGACGGTAGCGGTGGCTTCACCCCATACAGCCCACGTATCATCATCAAGTCAGCAGGATGAACCGGTCGCTTCACGAGCTTGATGCGGATTTGTCCCACCTCCGGGTTTGGGATAGGGACTTCGGAGATTTGGAGAACCTCACTCGGGTCACCAAAACGGTCGAAGGTCACATTTCTCATGAAAGCTCCATGCTCTTGCGTTATCGTTATGTTTATTATATGATGAACATCATATAATCAAGCAAGACCAAAGTGCTAGAACAAAAGAGCAAATTTGTTGTTCGCCAGACCTCTGGGCAAGGCGAAACAGACGATGCGGGCATGTCCCCCATTCGATTCGGTGCTTTTGTGTTCGGACAGGGGACAACGAACAAGTAAGGGAAAGATCAGGAAAAAGCCAGGATGAGGTACTCGAAGGAACACAAGCAACAGACGCATAAACGCATCCTCCAGCAGGCGACCCGAGCCTTCCGCGAAGAAGGTCTACGCAGCGTGGGTGTCAGTGAACTGATGAGCAAGCTCGGCCTGACTCATGGCGGCTTCTATGCCCACTTCAAAAACAAGGAGACCCTAGTGGCCGAGGCGTGTACATACGGTCTAAGCGAGGCAGTGGAAAAGCTCGAGTCGGGAGTTAGAGGAGCGCCAGCAGGCGAAGAAGCCCGCAAAATAATTGAGGCATATCTCAGTGAGGAACACCGCAACAACCCAGGGCAAGGTTGTATTATAGCCGCGCTGGCAGGCGAACTCTGCCGTGAGCCAAGCCCTGTGCGCCGCACTTTCACCCAGGGGCTTCGCGCCTACATTGACCGCTTGGCTACCTTACTACCGTTTCACGCCCGGCGCTCCCGTGAGGAGCAGGCGATCGCGCTTCTAGCGGGCATGGTCGGGTGTCTCCTCCTTGCCCGTGTAGTCGAGAACCAAGACGAGAGCGACGAGATCTTACGGGTTGGTCGTGAGTTCTACTTGGAGGCGTTCGCCAAAAAAGCCTCAGAACAAGACTAAAACAACAGGCACAATGCCCAAGTTAAATAACTTATCTAATTGAAACTTTACGTTCCTTTGCAACTGTTAGTTGATGAGAACCAGAAAGGTAAAGAGGAAAATCTCCGATTGACCGAAAATCGGAAAACTTAACCCTGCAAATCTTGCAAAAAGTTTGGTTTTGTGGCAAATATCTTTTCCTAAATGACTAGCTTGGATTTCATCAAAATAGTCAAAATATAACTAAAATCAGGGTTTTATAGCCGTATTCATATAGGTTGAGACAGTATTGGTTGATCATAGCAATGCAGCAACTGAGTTGATAGCTAGCACTTTGCTATATCATAGGCGATCGCGATTCATAAAAATAAATCAAGTCTAGCTAAAAATAAAATTAAGAAATTCATAAAAAAATACCAAATAGGATATAGTAATTAAGTAAAAATACGTTAATTCTTAGATTTTTACAACTAATAAACAATTAGCCATTGTTTAATTACAAATATTATTTATCAAAAATATATTTGAATTAACTGCTTTTTTATTGGCTTTTGAATGTCTATATAAACAAGAGTTGACATATGCTCAAAAAATCTTTTAACTCTCTAAATCTAAAATTGGCATCTGTAACGACTGCTGCCGTTATTTTAATCGGAATTACAGAACAATCAGCTCAATCTGCCGTCTTAGCTCTGAGTGATGATAATTCAATCGCTGCTTTTGAATCTTCTTTCTCAGATAATCCTAGCAATAATGGTTTAATCTTCTGGACGGTTGATAATAAAAATCATTTATTCCATAACCAATTCTGGTATCGCATTGGCTCTACAAGCAAAGAAAATGATATCAATACCCTGAATTTGATTGGAATCAATCAAACTGAACCAGGTAGCAATCAACTCAGTGCTACCTACGCTGGTACTGGCTTTGAAATAGCACTCAACTTCAAGTTAGATGGTGACGCACCAAATAGTGGTAGATCTAGCTTATTAGAGAATATCGAGATTAAAAACACTGGCTTGGATCAGTTAGACTTCCATTTATTTAACTATACTGATTTTGATTTGACTGAGAACGGTGAGGACGACACAGTAAAAATCAGTAGTGATATAGCTACACAATTTGATAGTTTGACCTTGGCTAAAGAAGTGATTAAGCCGTCAGCGAACTACTACCAAGTTTCTCCTTTTCCTAATATCTTAGATGCATTGACAGACGATTTTCCCACCACTTTGTCAAATTTTGCTGGCCCGTTGATTGATGAAAATGCTTACGCTTTTCAATGGGATTTTGTCCTAGAACCAGAAAAATATTTCTCAATCAAAAATTACAAGTCCATCAAACCAGTTCCCGAACCAACAATGAGCTTAGGCTGTTTGATAAGTCTTGCGAGTCTAGGGATGCTTAGGCGGTTGCGTTCAATCCCTGTGATCAGAAAATAGAATGTTTTCTCCAATAGAACTGTTCTTTGCTGTGTTGCAAAAAAAAGAGCGATTTTTTTCAGGGCAGAGGGGCGAGACCATTGTGTGTGGATAATAACGTTAACCATCCGAAAGTCTTTGAAACTTGGTGGATGGAAGGTAAGTGATTTCGGATTTAACAATCCCCACTTTGGTGAAGTGGGGGTTTAGCATCAGGTGCAGTGCAGTTTCTTTTGGCGAGAAAACCTCGTGGTAACTTTTCCCTGCTTCAGCGCCAAAGCATTTATAGAACTCAAGACTCAGAAGTTACTATCACCTCGTCGGCAAAACTGTTCCAACGCAGAAAATGAAATGGGCCAGCAATAGAACCCCACAGACGCTCATCACTTTCTAGATCTCGTCCCCGATCAAGACTGAGAAATTTCTCAGGGTCAATCTCAAATTCATTATCAAGATAAGTGTTTTTACCGTTACGAACCACAATGCAGCCTTTACCAGGTTCAACCCTGCCCTTAAAGCTATTGCCTGTCCATTCTACAACCATGTTACAACCTGGCATTTTCTCCAGTTGGTCAATAGATAAGGTTTTGAGCCGTTCGAGATCGCGGGATGCACCGTAAAACTTTTGTTCTTCCTTAACATTGTAGTGTTCAATGACAATGTTGTTTTCTGTCTGAATCAACTTCATAACCCGCATCCGGTAGGGTTGATTAAGCATATAGTCATAAGCCTGTTCGAGAAACAAGCTTATTCCAGAGAACAGTTCTAAAGGAAGAGGACGGATACACACGCGAATGTGGGCAAAAAAAGGTGGGTTTTCAAAAGCTTGTTCTTGATTGCTAAAATCTGCTGCCATCCAGCGAGCTAAGGTGGCAATATCTGTAGAATGAGTCATTTAAAGATGATCAACCAGTTGCTTGAATATTATCTGAAAGTATTTTGACACTCTCAGGGCTGAAGCCACTGAGATTCTTTAATCTAAGACATGACTTGCTCAATCAGGTTTTCACCAAACTGAGTAGAGGTCTTATCTCCTAAAGCGTTGCTTGCGTCTAGCGCAAAGGTTCCGGTATGCCCTACCGTACCCAATCCCCGACTAAGGATATTTCTAGCAGCGTTTTCATCCCTATCCATGACACAACCACACAAACATGCATGGGTTCTGGTAGATAGAGTTTTCTTGACAACTTCACCGCAGCCAGAACATTCTTGGCTGCTGTATTGCGGATTAACCGCAACCGTGACACGTTTAAATACTTTTCCAAAGTACTCAATCCAGACACGGAACTGATACCAAGATGCGTCATTAATAGACTTGGCTAAACAGTGATTTTTCACCAGATTTTTAATCCTCAAATCTTCATAAGCTATCAAGTCGTTAGACTGAACTACGCACCGTGCTAATTTCACAGCATGGTCTTTACGTTGCCTACTTATTTTGAGGTGGCGCTTACTTAAAATCTGTCTAGCCTTGCCTCTGTTCTTTGAACCTTTCACCCTTCTAGAAACACGACGTTGAGAGCGCTTGAGAACTTTTTCACTCCTTAGAAGAAACTTAGGATTTTCAACCATTCTCCCTTCAGAGTCGGTGTAATATTCCTTCAAGCCAACATCTAACCCCACCGTTTTACCACTCGGTTCTATGTTTTCAAAACGGTCAACATCAATGCAGAATTGAACATACACACCATCCGCACGTTTTACCAATCTCACCCGTTTAATTTGGTTGATTTGGTAGAAGTGCAAATCACGAGTACCTTTGAGTTTTAACCTTCCAATACCTTTTTTATCGGTGAAGGTTATGGATTTACGATTATCTGCAAGCTTCCATCCTGACGTTTTGTATTCAACAGAACGACAATCTTTCTGGAATTGAGGATATCCCTTTAAACCCGGAATACCTTTGTTACAGTTGTCATAAAACCGGGAGATAGAAGACCATGCTCGTTCAGCAGAAGCTTGACGAGCCATTGAGTTGAGTTCATTTGCAAAGGGAAAGTTAGCCGCAAGTACAGCACAGTATTTCTGCAAATCGTTTTTACCTATATCTAAAACGTCCATCCATAGCCGAATACAGCTATTGCGGATGAACTTTGCAGTCCGAATTGCATCATCTATTGCTGTTAACTGCGCCGCCTTCCCATACGCTTTAAATTCAAAGACTAGCATCTTTCTACCTCCCATCTTATACTACCATAGTTGGCGTAAAACTAACGGGTAAGAAAGATTAAATGCGGTTAAAACCGCACGAGTCGCTTATATCTCAGCACGCTTTGTGACTGAGCTTTACGCTTACCGGCTAACTTGTAAAGCTTGGGAATGGGGAATGGGAACCAGGAACTGGGGACTGGGGACTAGGGACTGGGGACTGGTGACTGGGGACTGGGAAAGAGATAAAAAAGTAACCAATACCCAATGCCCAATGCCCAATGCCCAATGCCCAATTGCCCATATAGGTAAAATACCAATGCTACGGCGCTTAAGTGTTACTATTACGATCGCTATACTCTTTAGCAGTTCTTTGGCTCTAGCACAGAGTCAAAACCCTGAAGATCTGGATAAATTTCCTCCTAGCCCACTGGAAATTACTACACCCGATCCACTGCTGCCAAATTTGAAGAATAAACGGGAGTTAACCCTCTCTGAACAGCTACAATTGCAGGTGGCACTGGATGAGTTGAATCAACAAGCTACACTGAAACTGCAAGCAGGGGATAAAGTAGCAGCGTTTGAAATTTGGAACCGGGAACTACGCTTGCGGCGCTTTTTAGGTTCATTAGCAGAGGTGCAAGCACTGTCGCGGGTGGGTGCTTACGCTTGGAATGAAAGCGATCGCCAAGAGATATACTACATTAATCAGCGATTGCAAGCTATTCAAAAACAGGTACAATCCCCTAAAAAGGTTGCCAAAAAAAATGTGACGCAAAAAACTGTTGACGTTGAACTTTTGCGATCGCTAGGTCAAGCTTACCAAAACGTGCGATCGCTCAAACCTGCCCTAGAAGTTTATAACCAAGTTTTGACAGCAGTACGACAGCAACAAGATGCAGCAGCAATAGTACAAACCCTGAAAATTATAGGGGAACTACATTTAACCTGGTTTGATTATCCTCAAGCTGCTACTACCTACGAAGAATTACTGAGTTTAGCTGTCCAAGAAGGCGATCGCACCAATGAACTAGCATACATGCAACAGCTTGCTTATATTTACGAGCAGGGAAAACAACCACAGCAGGCAGTAAATATGCTAGAAAAACTAGCAAAAATTTACGTGAATGAAAACAATCTGACTGAAATACCAAAATTGAAACTCACAATTGCTGCAAATTATGAAGCTCTAGCACGAGAAAATCCGAGTTTACTACCAGAAGCTTTCAACAATTATCAAGAAGCTTATACCACAGCTTGGCAATTGCAGCAATTTACTCGTGCTGGTGAAGCTTTGCAAAAGTTAATAGCGCTATATCGCTCTACTGGACAAATAGAAGAAGCTTTACAAACTAGTCAAATTCTTGTAGTCACACAAGAGCAAGCTGTTAATTTCTACGGGTTGATGGAAGCATATGACCAAATGGGACAAATGTATTTAGAACGCAAAGAGTATCCTCAAGCACTAACAGCCTTTCAAAAAGGTTTAGAACTCGCAAAAAAACTCAAACATCAAGAAGCATACTTTACTCAACAAATTGAAAAAGTACCCAAAGCCAATTCACTCTAACAAGGTATCGGGGACTGGGGACTGGGGACTGGGGACTGGGGAATTTAAATAGGGAATTGGGCATGGGGCATGGGGCATTGGGCATGATTAGTTATTTCCTAGTGTGGTAAAATTCACTAGAGAAGACGACTCTCTAGATTAGCTAAGTAAGCTTTAGGGTTTCTGCGAAATCGATACTGTTCAATTCTGGCTTTGTGGTGTTTCTGCAATTGAGAGCGTAATTCGAGCCAAGTATGAATATCAACTTGTGCTAAATCAGATGCGGTAAAAGAATGAAGTTTAGTAGCGATCGCGCAAGCAAGTTTGACAGAACCACGAATGACGAGGGATGAGGGGGCAACCTTACGACCAGTACAACGACGTTGATGATGACGTAGCATACCAAAAGCATGTTCTAAGTCATTATTAGTTCTGGGAAAATCTTCAATTTCATAACAATGAAAAAGTCCAGCCCGGTAGTTATGAGTGGTTTTTATAAAGTTATCGATTGCGGTATTCAGTGTACCAGATTTCTGCTTTTGTTGGGACATTTCTGTTAACAGTTGCTGATAACTTTGTTTGACTCCAGCAGCATCAAGAGCTATTTTATTGTTGAGAATATTACTAGCTTTATCAATCCACTCATATGCAACCCTAACAGGTGAAAATAAAGATGCAGTCGCAGATAATCCCTTGGCTATCAGGTGTTTTAGGTTGACTAAAGGTGGTGGTAAAGCACTTTTTTTTCCATCCTTTCTAAGCTTTGCTCTATCAATGTCAAATTTTCTTGTAACTTTAATCCAGATGGCTAAGCGCGGTGGATGACCATCATTGGTTATAGAACTACGCACTGCCGAGCAATAATCTTCAATAATAGTTGCCAAATCCTTATCTTCATTGGTAACACTACGTTCAATGTCTCGTAATCCTCTAACTTTTTTTTTCAATTCCTTTTTTGCATGTCTATCCGCCTCATATATGGGTTTAATTGCTTCTTTCAGGTAATGGTAATGACATAAACCATGAGCAATACTAGGTAATGCTAACCCAACAGCTTTGCGAATTGATTGTTGTCCATCACTAACAACGCCATCAATTGGTACATTTAGGGTATTAGTTACTTCTAATAATAACGCCACTAAATCTTCATTTCTTGATGATAATAAGGTTTTAGCAAGTAAAATTTCTCCTGATAAGCAATCTCGAATTACCCATAATACCTCATGTCCAATTTCTGGCTGCATTCCATCGATCGCTAATATCACCCGTCCTTGATTAGCCACTATTGCTTTTAACCTTTTATGGTCTTTTAGCCACAAAGAAAGTAACTCGTCATATCTGTCAATTAGGTGCGTGACAGTTCGTTGGCTTATACATATACCCTTTAATTCAAGGTGAGTGTGTATTTGGGGAACACTTCTATGTTCCTGGTAGCGTACCAGAATTTAACTGAATTTAACTGAATTTAGCTGAGTTAACCTGAATTTAGCTGAGTTGACCTGAATTTAACTGAGTTTTAAAAGTTCTGAATTTAACTCAACTATTGAGTTGAAAAGCCAAGCATACTTTGAATTATGTCAAAGCACTTCCAGCCATTGACTAACAGATGTAAGCTCATGCGCTAAGAGCGCAAAGAAAAGAAAGAGAAGGCGAGGAGGGTGTTCACATCTTTGCGCGTTGCTCCCTGTCCGGGATATGCTGACGTGAACCGCAATGTGCCAAAAGCTAGAGGTACAAGTAGCAATGAATAAGCCTAAATCTGATTCAATGTTGAAGACAGAGGGATGGAAAAGTATTAATTGGCGAAAAGTCGAGCGATATGTTTTCAAGTTGCAAAAGCGCATCTATGCTGCTTCACGTTGTGGTGAAAGCTGCGTCAAGACCATCGTGGTCAAAGATGTATCAACGGTAGTGTGGGTCTTTTGGTTCCAAAAAGCGTAATTAAAGACCATTGTGTTAAATATATGCGCTTTGGGAAGCCTATACACATGACGCAAAGAGTCAACGACAATGCCTACAGCTCCCGTTAGCCAGTATCAAGCGGAATATCGAGGATTAGTCCAGTATTACTGTATGGCTTACAACCTTCGGTGACGCTCTCAAACGTAAAAATTACTAGAAAGCGAAGTGATACGGAAACGGTCATGCTTCGTTTGGAGGGGGGTGGTTGGAAAAGTGCCAATATTTGGTAACTCGCTGGCTACCTACCCTACCGCAAGCACGGTTTCGGAAGAGAGGGGTGGAATGGCAACATTCCCCTCGACTCTACCTCTCGGCGGCTACCCTAGATCATCTTCAACTTTCACAGATGATCTGTTCTATTTTTGCTTACTCACACACGCGGAAATACAAAACATGAAGCGTCTAATTCTTTGCTTTGACGGAACATGGCAGGATTTAAAAAGTGCCTGTCCAAGCAATGTGGTGAAATTAGCTCAAGCTATTACACCAACCGCTGTAGATGGCACTCCACAGATTGTTTTTTATGATGAAGGTATTGGTACGGAAAGCCAAAAGATTATGGGTGGTGCGACAGGAGCTGGGATCGATCAAAATATACAAGATGGTTATCGATTTTTGTCTCTTAACTATGTGCGTGGTGATGAAATTTATCTATTCGGCTTTAGTCGTGGTGCATACACAGCTAGAAGTTTAGCGGGAATGATTTACTGTTCAGGACTTCTAGAGCGTCCACATATCCAAAAAGCACCAGAAGCTTACGAACTTTACCGCGATCGCGGGGTTAAACCCAAAGATAACCAAGCAAAGCAATATCGTGAAGCTCATGGTGAGCGAGTTCCTATTACCCTGTTGGGTTGCTTTGACACTGTCGGCGCTCTTGGTATTCCCGTAACTCCTGGATTGAAAATGTTTAGCGATCAGCTTCATCAGCGTTATAAATTCCACGACACTACTTTGAATAAGTATATTTTCAATGCATTGCACGCCATGGCGATTGATGAAGTGCGGGAAGTTTTTGCTGTAACTCGTATGCAGAAGAATCCTGAAGCTGAAAATCAGCGTGTGATTCAAAAATGGTTTCCGGGTGAACATGGTTGCGTTGGTGGTGGTACAGAAGAACACAGGGGATTATCAGATGCAGCTTTGAAGTGGATGATTGATTCCATTGGGGAATTGGAATTAGGTCTAGAATTCGATATCAGCGCCATTCCGACAGGGATTAAGCCTGATTATAGTTGCAAATTTAAGAACGATCCCGGCTTCTTTAAATTGGCAGGAATTAAGCTGCGTGAAATCGGGGATGCTGTTGAAGACCTTCATGAAAGCGCAATTGAGCGGTTGAAAAACAGTCCAGATTATCGACCAAAAAATCTAGAAAAAGTCATTCCCAAGATCAAGAAATAGGGATGTCTTTAAATCAAAATTCCATAAACAAAAAATGGAGATAATTCCTAAATGCTAAAAGGTCTAAAAATAGCCTTACAAGCAGACACCGGAAAATGGTTTTCTCGTTGCAATAACTGTCAGCAAACTGTCGGGAACAATCCTGACACAATCACAGTACATATCGACAGTCCTGTCTCTAGCCATCCATACGCACAATTTGAGGTTGTTGATGTGGGTGGTGGTAAGATTGCCCTCAAAGCAGACACAGGTAAGTATGTGGCGCGATGTCGGGGCTGCATCGTTAAAGGTGCTTATCCAGACTTTGTTACTGTTCATGTAGATGATCCCTCCTTACCCTATGCTCAATTTACTCCTGAACGTTTAGCGAATGGCAAATACGCCTTAAAAGCAGATACTGGCAAGTACGTAGCACGGTGTAGAGGCTGCTCTCCTAACGCTGTGTATCCTGATACTGTAACGATTCATGTTGATGACCCAAATAATGCACCATACGCACAGTGGAGTGTTACTTATATGCCCTTTTCTTATTTAGAAAAGTACGACAGTATTCCGGCAGAAAATATTGCTGAGAGAGTTCAAGTTGTTAATCAAGGAGTTTGGACAGATTGGCAAGGATTATTTAAAGAATTGCGGTCAAATCGACCCATTTTTATTACCCCTAAATTCGTTCTTGTAAGTTTATTTCCTGACGTGCAAGAAATTTTATCTCGCCCAGAATACTTCTCAGTCAGAGCTTTTGCTCCCAAAATGGACCCGGTTTTTGGCCCTTGTATGCTGGCCAGGGATAACTCAGAATATAACTGGGGGGACAAGTCAGTTATGAGAACGGTGTTGCGATTGGAGGATTTACCATTTGTCAGAAAAAAGGTAGGAGAAATTGCTAAATCTGCATTAGATAAATCAGCAGCTACGGGGAAAATTGAAGTTGTACAGGATTTAGCCAAATTTGTACCCATCAAGCTTTGTGGCGAATATTTTGGTTTTCCTGGCCCTGATTTAGCAACCATGTATCGTTGGGCAAAAACAACCCAAGATGATATGTTCAGAAACTTGACCAATGATCCGAAAGTTCATGAAGCTTCGGTTCAATCTGGTAATGAGATGCGTACTTATCTAACTGAACTCCTCAAACAGAAAAAAACACAGCCAGTCGCTACTACAGCACCCGCAGACGTTTTTACCCGGTTAGCGACAACAAAATTCGCTAACGATATTTCCTTTGATGAAACTAAAATCATCAGCCACATGATCATTTTATTAGTAGGAAGTATCGAAGGCACTGCCCAAGTAATCACTCAAGCAATAGAACAACTACTCAAACGTCCTGAAATTTTCCAAAAGGCCTTAGCAGCAGCTCAAGCCAATGATGACAAGACTTTTGATAAGTATGTCTGGGAGGCTATTCGTTTTAATCCCTTTAGTCCCTTTCTGGTACGTTTTTGTGAGGCTGATTATACATTAGCCGCAGGAACCCCCAGAGAAACCCGTATTCCTGCTAGAAGCGTTGTCTTAGCTGGTGTTGGTTCAGCTATGTTTGATCCGGCTGTGGTGAAAAATCCTGATGAGTTTTCCATTGACCGTCCCAACTATAACTATATGCACTTTGGTTATGGAAGTCATACCTGTTTGGGAGAACATATCGGTGCATTAGTGGTTCCGGAAGTAGTCAAACAAATTATGCTTAGGCCTGGGTTAAGATTTATTGCTGGGGATGAAAGCAAAATTAATTATCAAGGTTATATACCAAGCCGTTTTGTGGTTGCTTATGATAAGTAATCACAATTAACGAGTTTCTTAAGGAAGTACACCATGAAGTTATTAGCAGATATTGCCGTCTGTATTGCTGGTATTGTGCAAATTGCAATTATGATTTTGGAGATATTTTTTTGGCAAAGTCATACTAGTCTTCGTGCTTTCAAGATGTCTCCAGAATTAGCAGCAATGACAACTTATATGGGTGCTAACCAAGGACTTTACAACGGATTTTTAGGATTTGGAATCTTTTTTGGATTAATCCTTGGGGATTTTTCTATTAAGGTTTTCTTTCTGAGTTGTTTAATAATTGCAGCTATCTTTGGAGCAATGACAGTAAATCGCTTAATTATTGTCTTTCAAGGAGTACCTGCTCTCCTCGCTTTCTTGCTGAATTTTTTGGTAAAGTAATTCAGCAAGAATTTCCACAGTAAATATTCATTATCCTGTTCAGGAGTCATTATCATGTCAGATAAGATAAACAAAATTGCCAATGAAGTAAAACAAGTTCTAGGCATTAAAGTAGCTGATAGTGCTTTAGGTAAAAACAAAGTCGAAGGCAAAGCAAAAAAAAGCATTGTTCAAATCCGTGAACAGAAGTTTAATAAGCCGATTGAGGAATTATCCAAAGTTAAAGGAAAGTTAGTTTTTAGTGATAGTAACAAGCCATTACACAATATTCAATTAGAATTGTGGGACAGAGATATCGGTACCCCTGGTGACTTTTTAGGTACTGGTATTACTGATCATAATGGTCAATTCACTATCTATTATGATCCAGCAGATGCACGGTTTATAGACACGCCAGATTTAGAATTAAGATTGCTAGAAAATCGGATTACCTTTGATAGTAATAATGAGCCAGTTTCTACTTATCGTATTGCTTACATCATCAAAGGGCCAGACAATGTAAAGCAAAAAGAATATGATTTTGGCACCTGTACAGTCCCTTACTGGTTGTATAAACCCGATAGCCCTTTCGCTCGTCTATTTTTTAGTGAATTAGAAGGTACACCCGATGATTATTCGGTTGGTCGTACCCTCCAGGGTTATGATGCGGCTAGTGGTTTAGTGCCAATTAAAGCTAAACACGTTATTACTAATAGTCTCCATCCAGATCGGCCTACTCTGCGAGAAATTCAAGCGGATTATCCCCCAAATTTGACCATCAATCTTGATAAAAAAAATCCTGGTTATAGCCGCAGCGATGAATATTTTGTTTTGCGGGTTCTCAATGGGATGAATCCCTGTTTACTGAAGCGTAATAAGCAAAATCCTAATCTGTTTAAAACTGCATTCATTTGGGATAAGTATGAAAAGGATCAGCACCACGACCTCAATAATGTGGAAGCATTTTTTGAATTGAAAGGGGACGATTTGGTAGTTACCGCTATCACTGTTCAAAGCCGTTATCCTGATTCTTATGCTCCTCATTCTCGCCTAAAAGACCCCGTTACTTATACACCTAAAGATGGGGAAAAATGGTCACAAGCAAAACGTATTTTTCGGACTAATAGCTTCTTTGCAGCAGAAATGATTGAGCATTATATTAAGGCTCATTTACAGATGGAACAATATACCATTGCTGCTTTCCGAAATTTACGCAAAAATCCTGTCCGTTTGATATTATCTCCTCACTTAAAAAGTTTGGTTAATATTAATCAAAGGGCTGATGAAGTTTTAGTATCGCCAACAGTTGGCTTAGTTACCACTAATGGACCATTAACAGCCGCATCGGTGGTACAGGTTTGCAAAGAAAGTATGGCAACTTATGATTGGAAAGGCTGGAAACCACGTCAGCCACTGTGCAAGTCACATACCTTTGCTAAGATAACTAATCTTTACTGGCAGGTTTTAACCGAATACATTGATACTTTCTTTGAAGCGTACCAAGAGGAAATCGTCAAAGAATGGGTGGAAATTCGTCGTTTTTCAGATGATCTCGTAGAACATAGCGTCGCTTACGAACCATCCCCACTATGCGGCTCTGTTAATGATAACGACTACGACTGGTATGATTACAATGAACTTGACAAACCCGACATTCCCAGGGCAACTGTTAATGGTAAAGTTAAGGCAACTCGCCCGATAACGACATCAGATCAACCTAGTGCGGCAGATATCCAAAACTTAAAAGAGTTATGTCGTTATGTTGTCTTTATTATCACTTTATGGCATTCCTGGGTAAATGATTCTCAGGCTGATGAAGGGGGAGAACTGTTCTATAATTCTCTGGCATTACGTAATGGTAGTTTTGGCAGTGAAGATGATCCAAACATTGCCCCCAATATCGCAGAATCGACCAATCTCATCTATATGGTCAATGTTCTAACTGCCATTAAATATGGCTATATTCTCAAGAATGAAGATGACGATATTCCTGATGAATTTAGAAATACTTTGGCAGGCTATAAGCAGCAATTCGCTGATTTGAACTATGATATTGGCAACATCCGAGCGTTGATCAATATTTAACTGGGATTGTTCGCAAATTTCTCAAAAATAGGGGGTCAAAAACTGCTAAAATATATATAATACAGCGTTTTTCAGGTAAATGAGGTACACGAGTAGGGGCGAACGCCGTTCGCCCTTACAATCGTCTGTACCGCACCAAGTTGCAATCTGCTGTATATACCTTCAGTAGACCGAAAAGTTTGGCGATCGCTAAAAAATAGTAGTGTACGATACCGTTTTTGGAGGAATGGAAAAAAGCTGATCGTCTCAGAACAATGATAAGATTGGCTTATAGGATGAACTCTAAAAATCAATCAAAATCAGCCAGATGGTAAACAAACTTCGCAGGCTACCCCATAGTTGCGGTCTACGGCTTGACGTAAAAATTCAAGCATCTGTTTGAGCGTAAATAGATGAGAGAAAACTTGTCTGGAACTTCTTTTTAAGCGACTAAGATAATGCCAGACTAGATAAATCCAAACATTAATAATTAAAAATGCCAAGGCTACAAATAGAAAGCGAATGGTGGGATTTTTAACAAAATAGAATTCAGGAGTCGGGAGTCAGAATTCAGTATGAATTCTGTACGACTGGTGGATGAATAACTGGGTTTAATTCCCCCACCAAATTTTCAATTTGGTGGTGCAACAATTCAGTGGTGGGTTTGAATCCCCCTAGAATTGCATTCTGACTCCTGAATTCTGACTTCTGAATTCTTCTTCAATAGTAGTTTTAATTCGGCACTGGTTTTTCATCCCGCACCTAATTGACAGATATGACGAGTTACTTTCTTTGTGGCTAAAAGACCATAAAAGGTTAAAAGCAATAGTGGCTAATCAAGGACGGGTGATATTAGCGATCGATGGAATGCAGCCAGAAATTGGACATGAGGTATTATGGGTAATTCGAGATTGCTTATCAGGAGAAATTTTACTTGCTAAAACCTTATTATCATCAAGGAATGAAGATTTAGTGGCGTTATTACTAGAAGTAACTAATACCCTAGATGTACCAATTGATGGAGTTGTTAGTGATGGACAACAATCAATTCGCAAAGCTGTTGGGGTAGCATTACCAAAAATAGCTCATGGTTTGTGTCATTATCATTACCTAAAAGAAGCAATTAAACCCATATATGAGGCGGATCGACATGCAAAAAAGGAATTAAAGAAAAAAGTTAGAGGATTACGAGATATTGAACGTAGTGTTGCCAATGAAGAGAAGGATTTGGCGACTATTATTGAAGATTATTGCTCGGCAGTACGTAGTTCTATAACCAATGATGGTCATCCACCGCGCTTAGCCATCTGGATTAAAGTTACAAGAAAATTTGACATTGATAGAGCAAAGCTTAGAAAGGATGGAAAAAAAAGTGCTTTACCACCACCTTTAGTCAACCTAAAACACCTGATAGCTAAGGGATTATCTGCGACTGCATCTTTATTTTCACCTGTTAGGGTTGCATATGAGTGGGTTGATAAAGCTAGTAATATTCTCAACAATAAAATAGCTCTTGATGCTGCTGGAGTCAAACAAAGTTATCAGCAACTGTTAACAGAAATGTCCCAACAAAAGCAGAAAGCTGGTACACTGAACAGTGCAATTGATAACTTTATAAAAACCACTCATAACTACTGGTCTGGACTTTTTCATTGTTATGAAATTGAAGATTTTCCCAGAACTAATAATGACTTAGAACATGCTTTTGGTATGCTACGTCATCATCAACGTCGTTGTACTGGTCGTAAGGTTGCCCCCTCATCCCTCGTCATTCGTGGTTCTGTCAAACTTGCTTGCGCGATCGCCACTAAACTTCATTCTTTTACCGCATCTGATTTAGCACAAGTTGATATTCATACTTGGCTCGAATTACGCTCTCAATTGCAGAAACACCACAAAGCCAGAATTGAACAGTATCGATTTCGCAGAGACCCCAAGGCTTACTTAGCTAATCTAGAGAGTCGTCTTCTCTAGTGAATTTTACCACGCTAGGTTATTTCTTCCCCTGCTCCCCTTCTCCCCTGCTCCCCTTCTCCCCTGCTCCCCTTCTCCCCTGCACCCCTGCTCCCCTGCACCCCTGCTCCCCTGCTCCCCTGCTCAAGAGCTACTCAGCTGTTACTAAATCGACCTGCTTCCACAAGTTGGTAGAGTTTGTTTTCAAATTTTTCCATACATGCCGACCAATCAAATTCTAGTATGGAGGGGCGAGCTTGCTGAGTCAAACTTGCTTTGAGGTCAGGATTTTCTAGAATCGCAATCACTTTTTGGGCAAAATCAGTTGGGTTGTTAGGTTCAGCTAAAAAGCCATTTTTACCAGGAAAAACCTGCTCTGAAGTTGAAGGCGCAATCACTGCAACTACTGGGGTGCCAGAAGCCAGTGCTTCGTTATTTGTAGTGCAGAAGTTTTCTGTGACAGAAGGGTTAACAAATACATCTGCTCGTGCAAACCAACCTAACAGTTCTGTACCGTGAGATTCACCCCAAATAGTCACACCAGAACCAAATTTTTGGGCAGACCGACGAATTTCTTCATCCAATGGCCCACTACCTATAATCACTAAATGCACATCAGGAATTTTGGCAGCAATCAGCGGATAGACATCTAATAATTGATCAACATTCTTTTCCGCAGTCACACGTCCAACAAATAGAATAGTTGGTCTATGGTCATTGGGAATAGGGTCATAACAAATATTTTTCGGGTGAAATTTTTCGCAATCAATACCTTGATATGGCAGATATTCACTACGTTGAGATTTCAGGCTGGTGTATTTAGCAAGCTGTTCTCTAGAAGAAAAGAAATTAGCGTCGTAAGCCTCGCTGAATTGCTTGATGAAAATAGGAAGAATCGGACGCAGCCAACCAAAAAAGGTATCTCCTAAGTAATATCGGATATAGGCAACGATATCAGTATGGAAGATAGAAATTATGGGAGTTCCTGTGAGTTTGCCATATTCAGAACCTACAGGACGGCCGTAACCTTGTAAGAAAAGTGAATAAAAACCTCTCATTGCTGGTGCTTCTTCCACAACCACAACATCAGGCTGGAAATCTGATAGTAATTCTGTATCACTCCAATGTCGATAGTGTAAGGGTTCGGGAAGAGACTTGTAAAATATCAGAGGTTTAGTTGGGTATGCATAAGCAGAAAAGTTAGGGTACAACTTCAGTTCTGCTAACCCTGGTACTTTGCGATCGCGTACTTCTATGGGAAATTTATCATTGATTTCTGGGTGAATCAGAAAAACTTCATGTCCCTGCTGTAATAACCAGCGAACTCGTTGGTGTACTGCAACTCCAACCCCTGATAAAAACGGTGCATAGACACCGGTCATGATTGCAATGCGAAGTGGTTGTTTTTTCATAATTCGAGGAAATCTTTCATGAAAATGCTGGTTTGCGATTTAGGACTTACGCAGCAAATCTTTCATGAACATCCTGATTTTTGTATCTACTATCATCTGCTAGCGGTTAGAAAAGATCGCACGCATAGGTTGCTAATCATACAATCTGCTTTAAGACTTACGCATTAACAAATGGTCTAAATTGTAGATAACAGAGTGTGTGTTTCTCGTTTTGATTCAAGGATTATCAAAACATCAAACTATTCAGATGCAATTCCCCTTAATAAATTCCCCTTCATAAATTTCTATAAACTCTTTCTTTAGGGACACAAAGTTGTAACGCCCTACTTAAAAAAATAACGTATTGTATATAAAAGTGGTAGATATAATCTTATTGACTGATGACTGATATAATTCCTAAATATGACTCTAGAAGGCTTAGAGGATGTTTACAGCCTTCTAACTAATAGGCTTGAGTTGATAGTTAGCGAAAGTACTGATAAACAGTACTTTCTCGTCTTCAAACTACAAACTTCAGGTCAAAGAGAAATTTTGCTATCAATAGGTTGATCCAACAAATCATAAGGATGGTATTCAACTAGTCGGATGTTCCAAGGCCCTTGAACTCGGTAGACAATACCGCGCCATTTAACTGTTGACATCCAAAAAGATGATAGCATTGCTAACCCATATACCCACTGTGTCAAGGGAATTGCTAGCAACATTCTCACTACCGTAGTCGGTGACAATTTTGTGACTGGTTGACCTTGAGAACGAATTACTTGCTGTATTCCATACTCCACAATGAGCATGATCAAGAATAATCCTAGGGTATAGATGCTGTAACTGTTCAATAATAAAGCCGCAGCTTCCCATTGTGCATCCCCCAACGACAAGAAAAACAATACTATGACTGCCGTCGGAAAGAGGATGCTAGAAATCGCTTCACTCACTAAAGCTAGCCAGCGGGGATGATAGAGTCGAGAAGAGAATATTAGGCGTTTGAGAGAGTCTATAAAGCTAAGTAAATCGCATTCTTCACGATTTAGCATAATCAGAGAAGGCACAAATTTGACCTGCATCCCATGTTTTTTAAGGATGTTGTGCATCATCATATCTTCGCCGAAAGCTTGCCCCCACTTATCTAGCAGTCCTGTTTGGTGAAGCACTTCTTTCTTAACTGCTAAACTCCCGCCCCAAGGAATGCCGAATAAGTACATCTGCACGACTGTAGCAACATTACCTGCATACCGTACTAAAGACCCCCAATAACTACCGGTCGGTACATACCAACGATTACCTGTTGTCGCCCCAACTTTTGGATTAGTTAAAGGACTAACTAATTCACGCAGCCAATTGGTATGGACTATTGTATCGGCATCTACTAAGGCAACTACCTTATAAGAATCGTCCAAGTCTAAAACAGCTTGTATTAAGGAACTACATTTGAGACTACAGTTGTGGCGTATTATCCTCAAATGGTTGATTTGGACGTTGGTTGCTTTTAGTTCGTTGATAGTCTGGCTGGCAATTTGCCAAGCAGGATCTTCTTGACTATCAATGATTAGCTTTAAATCGTACTGTGGGTAGTTCTGGTTTAATAGTGCCTGCAAGCAATTGGGTAAAAAAGGGTCGGCTCCACGTAGACAAAGAATCACCGCCGTTTTGGGTAACTGTTCGTCGGGTAATATAGTCTTTGGGCGCGATCGCACATACAACAAAAAGATAAGTGTGATACATGCCTGAATAGCCAGCCAACCGAGCAAAGACTTAGACAAAAATATCGTCAACTCTTTCATGAAATCTCTAATCTCCGGCAAATTTTGCCTTGTGTAATATTGAGTTGCGATCAAATAGATGAGGGAATGGGAAATTGGGAATAGGGAATAGGGAATAGGGAATCAGTTTACTTATTCTCTCCCTCATCCCCCTCATCCCCCCTGCTCCCCTGCTCCTCCGCTCCCCCGCTCTCCTTTATGGATCAAGCGAGTATTTCATGAAAATATTGATTGTTGTATTTTTCTTAACTACAAAACTTGATTTGCTAAACTTTGGTGTACCTGTTTGGATAGATACAGTAGGATTATTGGAAATACCAAAACCTTCTTTAGGAATACCAAAAAAGTCTGTATCAAGCTTGTGATTTCCGTTCTGATCGTCAACTACAGCAACAGCATAATTTCCTGGCTTCAAGCCAGAAAAAACCTTGGTGACAGAAGTGCCTGTAATCTTAGTACAGCCACTTTGAACTTCACTAGTGTTACTCATAGGAAATCCTCGTTCACTAGCGTAAACTCTGAAGCAAATCTCGCCTTTTTGGTGACGGATTCCATTCACTGAAACAGTCAGCTTTGTGGCAGACTCTGCATTGACAATTTCAGCACAACTAATGCTCAATAAACTAGCTAGTAGAAGATGCCGTAAATGAGTTATTTTCAGCATAATTTTGTAGTCCTCAGTAAAAAAATGTGCGTTGATTAGACAATAAAATATCTGTAACAGCAACCCTTGAATAGTATGGATTGTTGTTAGATAATGGTTGAAACGTACTGCATAATTACCAAACTTTCCTCAATCCTGGTATTTTTATCTCAAACTAGAAGATGGGAAAGGTTTGAAGTTAGCCTGTTTGCAAATTTGGGATAAAGCTTTGGGGGATGAATGTTAAATTTTTCACTTCAACAAACATCTATAAGACTCCTATTTGATTTTTGAAATATACGTATGGTGGGTAAAGCCCAGCATACTTAGCTTGCACCAGTTGCGTTATTGAAATTTTTGTAGGGTGGGCACTGCATAAAATTTGCTCAAACCTTGATTTGTACGTTGTTGGCAGTGCCCACCATAGGCTTAATTGAGGATGGTGCAAGATACCAGATAATGTTTGTGGATATTTTCCAACTATTTAACTAGTTGTTGAATATCAGTTTTTTGCAACCATTCATGTGTTAGTTGCATTCCTGCTTCTAAGTCAATTTTGGGTTTGTAATCTAACAAACTCTGGGCTTTAGCAACAGAATAAGCATGAGGACGAGACATAAAATCTACTGACTCTGGGAGAATATCAGCTTTTTTACGAAAAAGTTTTTGTCCCTGATGGCGTAGTTTCAAAAACAACTTCATTTCATCTTTTGGTAAAGACATGGGTGCCGGTAAACCTTCTATTGCCGCTAGACGCATGAAATACTCTTTCCAAGAAGTGTCTTCTCCGTCGGTGATATTGAAAATTTCTCCGTAGGTTTCTTTTTCTATCGCTAGAAAAATAGCGTCAATGAGATTGTCTATATAGACGTGATTGATTACTCCTTTACCATCATTCGCATAGGCAAACAATTTTTGACGCATCATCAGAATTGGTCGGACTATCCAGGGAATACTCCCTGGCCCGTAAACATCACCAGCGCGAATAATGATCACACCAAAATCAGGCGGTGCATTCAATGGTAAAAGTTGTGCTTCGGCTTCTATTTTTGTCTGACAGTAGGCATTATCCTCACCGCAGAGTGGCCCGGTTTCGGTGATGTTTTCAGGATAATTAAAGCCATAAACCATCACACTGGAGAGATGCACAAAAGTTTTAACACCAGCATTTTTAGCAGCTTTAGCTATATTAACTGTGCCGGTGACATTGATTTCTCGAAAATCCTTTAGTGAACCAGCTTCTTGGGTAATTTGAGCAGTATGTAAAACGATGTCTACTCCCTGACAAGCTTTTTGAGCAATAGCTGCATCGGTAAGATTCCCGACAAGTACTTCTACACCCAAATTTTGGACTTTTTCGCGATCGCTATTTTTTTGCAATCCCCTAACTTTCATTCCCTGCGCTATGGCTAACTCGGCTGCACGCAAACCGATAAATTCATCAATTCCAGTGATAAGAAGAGTTTTGTTTTGCAAATTCATAGAGCAGAGGTGATACCAATTTTGGATTTTTGATTTTGGATTTTAAATTGGGCAGTTGTCAGTTGTTAGTTGTCAGTTGTTAGTTGTCAGTTGTCAGTTGTCAGTTGTCAGTTGTTTTTCCCCCCATCTCCCCATCTCCCTTGCTAGAAAATATCAGCTGGGTCAGCAGAACGGAGTTTATTGATAGCGAGTGCGCCAGAAGTTATACACATCAATACTGCCGATATTAAAACGATTGTTGCATTATTAGCAGTCATCATGATTGGTAATTTAGTGGCTTCCCTGGCAAAGTCATATAAAATTACAGAGACAAGAAATCCCGGTATATAACTGAAAAATGCCAAGATTAAGGCTTGTTGAAAGACCACATTTAATAAATAGTTATTGGCATAACCAATAGCTTTTAAAGTTGCATAAGCAATAAATTGTGTTGCAATATTGCTGTAAAGAATTTGATAGACAATAACTACACCTACAACAGAAGCCATTGTTAACATTAGATTCAAGATAAAGCCAATAGGTGTTCTCAGTGCCCAATAATTTTTCTCAAAGTTAATAAATTCTTGGCGGGTGAAAATTTGCACATCATTAGGTAAGCTGGCTTTCAAATTTTTCAGAATTTTTTCTACATCGACACCAGGCTGGAGAGAGATGACACCGATATCTATTTTCTCTGCCGGACGAGTGTTAGGATTTATTCTTAAGAAAGTTGAATCACTGACAATTAAATTGCCGTCTACACCAAATGAAGGGCCTAAGCTGAATAAGCCACCAACTCTAACTCTATATCCAATTTGTGCATCAAAGGGAAATATTTCAATTGTTTGTTCCGTATCTCCTTTGTCAAAATTTGCAGCGATTGGGCCGAATTCTGGTCGAGAATCCCGGTCAAAAAGCATGACATCAGGAATTTTGAGTTTGTCTAAGTTTTGCTCGACTTCCGGTATATTCATCACATGTCTTCCCGGATCAAACCCAATAACATATATTGAGTATTTCTCTCCGGTTGCCGGATTTTTTAATTTTGCAAATTGCAAATACATGGGGCTAACTGACTCTACACCATCAAACCCCAAAGTTTGGTATAAACGAGTGCGTGAAAAGCTTTGACTTGAAGTCAAAGATTTATATTGAGAACTGACTAAAAATAAATCACCTCGCAGGTTTTGATGCACTGCGGTAGCACTGGAATAAAGAGCATCTTGGAAACCAAGTTGTACAAACATCAACAGGACAATAAAAGCAATCCCAGCTATAGCCACTAAAAAGCGAACTTTCTGTTGGGCTAATTGTAGCCATGCTAAAGGAATCTTTAAATTCATTGGATTAAATTGTTAATTGTTAGTTGTTAGTTGTCAGTTGTCATTTGTCATTTGTTAGTTGTTAGTTGTCATTTGTCATTTGTTCTAACTACTGACTACTGACCACTGACTATTAACTACTGACCACTGACCACTGACCACTGACTAATGACTCTTGACTGTTGATTCTTGACTATATCTGAATAGCAACATCCACCTGTAAATTGGTTAAACGAGCTACCCGATCGCTATCTGCGGGATTATCGATGGATATTTTGACTTCAACTATTCTACGGTCTGTGTCTGAGTTGGGGTTGAGGCTAAAGATGCTTTGTTTGTCAACTTGCAAACCAATTTCGTTCACAGTTCCTTGTAATTTTCCAGGAAATGCTGTACTGATAATGGTAGCTTTTTGACCTAGACGCACTTTTTGAATATCGGTTTGATAGACTTCTGCAACAACATACATTTGAGATGTTTTGCCTATCTCAGCAAATCCAGTGCTGGAAATTACTTCTCCAGTTTTGGCGTGAATTTTCAAAATTTTGCCATCTATGGGAGATTTGATGTAACTTAATTCCTGGTCTGCTTTTGCTTGCTTGATAGCAGTTACAGCACTTCTAACATCGGCTTGTGCTAAGTCAACATCGACTGTACGCACTTCTTTAATACTGTTGAGTTTGGCTATGGCTTCTTTTTGCTGTTCAGTGAAGGTGTTTTGAGTACGGTTGAGGCTGGCTTTGGCTTCTGTTAGCTGCTGTTGTGCTGTTTTCAATTGCAAAGTTTTAGTATCTGCTACTGAAGCAGCGATCGCACCTTGTTTAAATAACTGCTGATATCGCTGGTTCTCTGTTTGAGCATTGTTGACTTCAGCCTGGATGCGGTTGATGGTTGCTTGTTGTGTTGCAACATCACCTTTAAATTGTGACCCTAAACTCGCGATCGCTGCCTTTTGTGCATCGATGTCTCCGGGTTTAGCCCCAGACTTTACCTGTGCTAGTTTGACTTTGGCAATTTGCAGTTTGTCTAAAGCTTGTTCTAAGGCTGTGGTAGCACGACTATAATCTTCTAAATACGCTAATACTTGTCCTGCCTTTACGGTGTCTCCTTCCTTCACCAACAGTTTTTCTACTCGAATACCGTTAGTTGAACTGGGAGCAGACAAATTAGTCACTTCGCCTTCAGGTTGCAAACGTCCCAAGGCAGTCACAGCAACTTTCACAGGGGTAGCCTTTGGAGAATTAGCTGGCGGAGTTTGAACTTCGGAGCGAAACTTGATTGGTGAAAAACTATAGAATGATATTAGTCCGGTAGCTAAAGTAATAGAAGCTGCCAAAAGTATTCGCCACCGACCAGGAGATTTTGTAAATAATCGGCTTTCTTTGTTTACTGCCATATTTTCATTCCAATTGTGCTATCCCAAAAGTTGGCTAGATGGCTATATCAGTCGGTTGCAATCAACTCATCCGCAGTTAATCGAGGTGCTTTTCCTCTATCATTTGATCTTCACCGAGCGGAGAGTTAAATTAGCTCTATGTGAATGTAGTACGCCTTTCATACCAACATAAATTACTGGTTTGATGGCAAAATCAATTGTGGCGTTACTGCAAATCTTCTTCAGTTCTATCCTAATTTGCCATTGAATCAAGTATCGTAAAATACCATAGCGCTAGCCAAAAACTTAAATCTCAAAAATAACGAAGCGCCAATAATATCGTGTCCGGTTAAAGACTTATCATGAAGACTGCAAGGGAGCAGAGGAGAAGGGGTGCAGGGGAGGTATTTTAAGATTTCCGCACGCATACTCCGAATTACAAGTAATCAGCGAACTTGATATGAAAATGTCTCGGAAAAACTTCGATAAACTTGTGTTCAAGTATGGCAAAAAACTTTGATATTGTCAATCGATTTATTGTTGAATGATGACGGATGACTAATGAATGTTAATAGTCTATTTGAGTTTGTAGGTAATTTTCTGTGTGTAGTAGCTTAATCTAGCAGTTTTGTTATTATCAACAGATTGCTATCATTACAGTTGTGTACCATAAGACATTCTCTTCAATTGGTGGCGCTAAAGAGTCCCCAGTTCCCAATCTCCAGTCCCCAATCCCCAATCCCCAGTCCCCAATCCCCAATCCCCAATCCCCAATCCCCAGTCCCCAGTCCCTAATCCCCAATTGAAACTTTTTAGCTGTATCTTAGTCGTATTATTAGTCTTTTGCCTGAACGCACTCAAAAACAGTAATTATGCCTATAGTGCCTATAGACCAAATTCAAGTTGGTCGCAACCGCCGCCCAGTTAAAGGCGAAAAAGTTGACGATTTGAAGGAATCAATTAAGGCTAATGGTCTTTTGAACCCGATTACGGTAGATCAAAAGCTGAATTTGATTGCGGGTTTACACCGTCTGACAGCCTGTAAACTGTTGGGGCTAGAGGCTATTGAGTGTAATATTGTGACTTATCAAGATTCTGACCAAGCCCGTTTGGCAGAAATTGACGAAAATTTGATCCGCAATGAGCTAGAACCGCTAGAGCGTTCAGAACTGTGGTTGGAACGAGATCAAATTATGGAACGCATGGGACTGCGGGCGAAAGTGGGTGATAATCAACATACCCATAAAGGTGGTGAAATGATTTCACCACCACCAAAAAGAACTGTGGAGTTAGCCAAAGAAGTCGGATATTCTGAACGCACCTTCCAGCACGGTAAGCAGATTGCTAAAAGTATTCATCCAGCAGTTAAACAGCTAATTAAGGGTACAGCGATCGCTGATAGTCCTACGGCATTATTGAAGATAGCTAGGGCTGGTAGTCAAGAACGTAGTTTGGCACAAGAGGCACAAAAAGCTTTGGAGTTAGCCCAAGCCAGGGGAGACAAAGAAGAAGCCGAACGGCAAGCTCAACTAATTGCTGACTTGAAAGCTAAGCAAAAAGAACTACAGATATTAGCACACAAAAGTGCTATGGCACAAAAAGCAGCTAAATTGGCTGTCAAAAAAAGCCAACGCCAGCCAGAACCATTAATTGAGCAATCTGCAACACCTACTGCACCCAAAGTCAAAATTGGTGAGGAATGGCTCTTAGGACGGCATTTAATATATTGTGGTCATACTGCAACTCCAGAGTTTAGAAAACTGCTGCCCTCAGATGCGGCGTTAGCGATCGCTACCCTTTCCCCTACCTGGGAGCATAATTACTTAGTAAATGAGGCGCGGGTTGTGGCTGTGCTGCGTTCAGAGGGACATATTTATGAATTTTACAAGCATAATCAAATGCCCTTTCAATACGAATTAATACTGGGCAATATTTATGTAGGAATTTTTTCTCACCAATTAATATCTAAACCACAAAGACCAATTAACGTTGAAGGAGTAGAAGCAATCATCAACTACTTAATAAATTTGTATACTAGCCCGAATAATTTTGTGATTGCCCCGTTTATGGGACACGGAGAAATTCTCATTGCTTGTGAAAAAATGGGGCGTATCTGTTTTATGGGGGATACTCATCCAGAATTGGTGAGTCGCGGCATTCTCCGGTGGCAAAATTGGGCTGGAAAGCAACCAGTAATGGGGACTAGGTACTAGTGACTGGGTAGTAGGGATTAGGAATACCACTGTTAAGTAGATTTTTCTCTGTGCCTTTGTGCTTTTGTAGTAAAAAATAAGTTTTTAACCACCAAAACACAAAGAAGTCAATTATAAATCTGTAACGTTGCTATCAGACAATGCTTTATTAATCGATTTTTGGGTGATTCATAACAATTCATTTAAATGTTGTTTATGACGCACAAATTAAAAATTAATATTTGCTTTATAAATAACTAATTGTCTTGGTTAATGGATTTATATTTAAAATTCATCAAAAATTCTTCCTCAATTATGATGTTCTTCTGAAAAAATCTTACTGATAGTCATGCTTGATGATTTATGTATTCGTTGAATGATTACTTGGTTGCCCAAATCTTTGTAATGCCCTCTTAATCAAGATAAAATTCATGTCTGGGCTATCACGAAGTCAAGTATTAGAACGAGTAATGGGTCAAAAAATATACTTAACAAGTATATTTACTTTCAGATTTTCAGCAGCAAAAAACCAGCTTTTTTCTGAAATTAGTTTAAAGAAATGATTTAGTTTCTATAAAGTATGCTAATCTTTTTATTAATTCAAACGTTTCAAGGCGGCAAGGAAAATTAGTTATTTGATTGAACCTAGAAAAGCAAAAACTAACCCAAACCGCATTTGCATCACCTGACAATTGATTGAGTATTTGTTCAGCTAACTAGATTAATTCGGAGTAAAGGTGTTGTCTTTTCTGTAACGAACTTGTCAACTTTTCTTGGTCAATTTCCATAAAATACATTATCCTGGACGTTGAAACTGGCTATGGCATTTATCAAGATACAGAACGTTGTCATTAATACCAGCTACGTTGTTGCAGTTAGGCTAGATAATCAAACTAGTTTGGGAGAAAAGAGCGTTTCTGTCCTAATAGCTACTCCTAAGTTTTCATTGTTCCAGTGGGATACAATTACCCAAGATATTTGCCATTACGAATGGATTGAATTTACTGGTCAAGCCGCTAGCGCACTCCAAGACTATTTTACCAGTTTCAACAACGTTATCGACCTGCTGCCACAATATCAAGAGTCGAACGCTGTATGAAGTGTGAAGAAATACAATGAGGAGCATGAAGTATAAAGTTATAACTTTTATTCTTCATACTCTAGCCTTCTTGTGTTGTGTGTGCTTGCAAAAAAGCATTTAGCCTTAGCAGATAGGATAGCTAGCTGCTTAAAAGAAGAGATAACTCATTTTTGGTAAGCAACAGAAATTATACCAATTGGAAAAGATTGCGATGATGGAGCGTTCAAAAGCTGATTAATTAACTAGCTTTTTTTACCAATCCAAAATCCAAAATCTAAAATCCCAAATGGTATCACTGTTGCTTCACCATCCACAGTACTCAAGAACAGTCTATGTCCTATGTCTGCTAATTCAATTGATACTGCCTTGGCGGAGTTAGAAGCCCAGATTAACAATTGTGAAAATGATTTGATTCGGTTTATAGAGGCGAAAAAAATGAAATCAGAAAAACCCATGTCAATTAACAAAATTAACAGACAATTACAACAAAATCCTATAGCCATTGTGGGTATGGCGTCTCTATTTCCCAAAGCCAGAAACTTACGGGAATACTGGCAAAATATAGTTAACAAAATTGACTGTATTACCGATGTGCCTGACACACATTGGAGCGTCAAAGATTACTACGATCCGAACCCCAGAACCCCCGAAGATAAAACCTACTGTAAAAGAGGCGGGTTTATTCCAGAGGTTGATTTTAACCCAATGGAATTTGGCATTCCTCCCAGCATCTTGGAAGTAACAGATGTATCACAACTATTAAGTTTAGTAGTTGCAAAAGAGGCAATGGAAGATGCCGGGTATGGTGAATCTCGTGAGTTTAACCGCGAAACTGTGGGTGTAATCTTAGGCGTGGCCATGGCCAAGCAATTGGGAATGCCACTTTCAGCCCGCTTAGAATATCCGATTTGGGAGAAAGTTCTCAAAAGCAGCGGTTTGTCTGATGAAGACACCAAAAAAATCGTTGATAAAATCAAAAGCGCCTACGTCAAGTGGGACGAAAACGCTTTCCCTGGAATGTTGGCTAACGTTGTGGCTGGTAGAATTGCCAACCGCTTGAACTTCGGCGGGATGAACTGTGTAGTTGATGCTGCTTGCGCTAGTTCCTTCGGCGCTTTAAAAATGGCCATCAGCGAACTGATAGAACATCGTTCTGACATGATGCTGACTGGTGGTGTAGACACCGACAACACCATCATGGCTTACATCTCCTTCAGCAAAACACCGGCAGTTTCTCCTAGTGAGAATGTCAAACCCTTCGATGCTAAATCTGATGGGATGATGTTGGGTGAAGGTATCGGGATGATTGTCCTCAAACGCCTAGAAGATGCCGAACGCGACAACGACAAAATTTATGCAGTTATCAAAGGCATCGGTACCTCTAGCGATGGACGCTACAAGAGTATTTATGCCCCTCGTAAAGAAGGTCAAGTCAAAGCCTTAGAACGTGCTTATGAAGATGCCGGTTTCTCTCCCGCCACCGTTGGCTTAATGGAAGCACACGGTACTGGCACAATGGCAGGCGACCCCACCGAATTCGGCTCTTTAAGAGACTTTTTTGGCGAACATGACTCAAAAAGACAGCATATCGCTTTGGGTAGCGTCAAATCACAAATCGGGCATACAAAAGCGGCTGCGGGTGCGGCAAGCTTGATTAAAACAGCTTTGGCACTGCATCACAAAATCTTACCAGCCACAATCAACATTACCGAGCCTAACCCCAAACTCAACATTCAAAATTCCGCATTTTATTTGAATACGGAAACTAGACCTTGGATTCGTGCGGAAGGTGAAGCCCCAAGACGTGCCGGCGTAAGTTCTTTCGGCTTCGGTGGTACTAACTATCACGTCGTTTTGGAAGAACACGAAAGCGAACAAAACCGTGCTTACCGTTTACATAATAGTGCGCGTGAGGTGGTACTGTTTGCCCCCAACCCTGCACAACTGCTGGGTAAATGCGAAGACATTTTAGGTAAGTTGCAATCTGATGGCGGTGACAGACATTATGCCCAATTAGTCCAGGAATGCCAATCAGCAGAAATTCCTGTGGTTGCAGCCAGAGTCGGGTTTGTCGCCGAGAATGTGCAAGAAGCCTGCAAGTTGATGCAAATTACTATCGACTGGCTGAAAAACAAGAGGTCAGCAGCATCCTGGGATCATCCCCAAGGAATTTACTATCGTTCCACTGGTATGGAGTTGGGCGGTAAAGTTGTGGCTTTATTCTCCGGTCAAGGTTCGCAATATTTGGAGATGGGCCAGGAACTGGTGATGAACTTCCCCCTGATGCGGCGTTTGCATGGCTACATGGATAGCTTGTTAATCAAAGATAATTTGCAACCGCTATCAGAAATAGTTTTCCCCCGTCCGGTGTTTGACGAGGCAGAAAAAAATGCTCAAATTGCTGCCTTGCAACGCACAGAATATGCTCAGCCTGCTATTGGAGTGTTGAGTGCTGGACTTTATTCTATATTGCAACAAGCTGGTTTCAAATCAGATTTTGTCGCCGGACACAGCTTTGGGGAATTAACAGCTTTGTGGGCAGGGGGTGTTTTGAGTGACCAAGATTACTTGTTCCTCGTCAAAGCTAGAGGTCAGGCAATGGCAGCCCCAGAAGACCCCGATCATGATGCGGGCAGTATGCTGGCTGTCAAAGAAGACATCAGCAAAGTACAAGCAGTACTGAGACAGTATCCGCAAGTATCCATCGCTAACTACAATTCTCCGACACAAATTGTCGTCGCAGGGCCCACCGCAGAAATTGCTAAAGTCCGGCAGACATTGCACGACCAAGGATGCGCTGCTGTATTATTACCCGTGTCCGCAGCCTTCCATACATCACTGATTGCCTTCGCTCAAAAATCCTTTGCGATCGCTACTAAGTCCGTTGGTTTCAAAACTCCCCAAATCCCCGTTTTCAGCAACGTCACCGCCAAGCCCTATCCCAAAGAACCCCAAGGTATTCAAAAAATCCTGGAAAGCCACCTCTCCAACTCGGTGCTGTTTAAACAGGAAATTGAAAATATCTATGCAGCAGGTGGTTACTGCTTCGTGGAATTTGGGCCGAGGAAAATTCTTTCCAACTTAGTGAAAGATACCCTAGGCGATCGCCCCCACATCACCGTTGCCTTGAACCCCAGCACCCAAAAGAATAGCGATCGCTCTTTGCGAGAAGCAGTTGTACAGTTACGCGTACTTGGTTTGCCTTTGAAAAACCTCGACCCCTATGAAGTACCACCTGCACTACCTGCAACTGAGCAAAAGAAGGCGTTGAATGTACGTTTAAACGGCATCAACTATCGCTCGGAAAAAACCAAAAATGCCTTTGCTCTCGCTTTGCAAGATGGACATAAAGTTAGTTTACCTGCTGCTTTATCAAACAATTCCACCCCTGAATTTACTGAAACTGTGGCAGCAATTCCAGCAGTAAAAGAGAGTAACGGACATGTTGCACCCACTCTCGTTGAACTTTCAAATAATACTAATTCCTCCGCATCTAGAAACGGAAATGGGCGAGATGCAGTAGTAACTCCCTCATCCCCCTCATCTCCCCCATCTCCCCCATCCCCCCTACCTGAAATGAATCCTGCGTCCTTTTCACATCAACTAGCCCAGGAATCGAAGATGCAAACAACACCAGAAAAAGCTATAAAATTCCAAAGGGTACTAGAAAGTTTAGAGTACCTATTAACAAAGTTTCAGCAAAATCAAGCTGAGAATTTACAAGCCCACGGCACTTACCTCAACCATCAGACGGAATACACTAAAACATTTTTCCAACTGATGCAACAGCAACATGCTTTGTTTGCTAATACTAAATCTTCCACAGAAACAGCACAACTCAAGCAAGTTGTCATGGAAAGCGTAGAACGCAGCATGATGCAGTTTCACGCCCAACAAGGTGAAACCCTACGCATTCACGAGCAATATCTGCAAGAACAGATAGAATACGCGAGAAACTTTTTCCAACTCATCCAGCAAGAGTATTCGCAGTTACTTTCAGAAGAGGTAACTACGGAATTAGCCCAAACACCAGCCAATCAAGTAAGCGATCGCCAGTTTGTACCTTTCACCATCGCTACACCCGTCACCGAAGCACCCGTACCCCCCACGGCTAAAATAGTCGAAAGCCAGCCGGAACCTGTACAGCAGCCCGTAGTTAAGGTTACTGAAGCACCTGTATCTCCAGTTTGGGAAATTCAGCCTGAGCCTGTAGCCATACCTGCTCCTGTGGTAGAGCCTCAGCCAGAAGTAGTAGTTAAAATTAGCACACCTAACGCTGTAGAATCTAACCCTGAACCTGCACTCACAATTACTGCACCCATAGCTGTTCCCAACATTGATGTCGCTGACTTGGGTAAAAATCTGTTAGCCATCACCAGCGACAAAACTGGCTACCCAGTGGAGATGTTGGAACTAGACATGGATATGGAAGCCGACTTAGGTATTGATTCCATCAAACGGGTAGAAATTCTGGGAGCATTACAAGAGATGTATCCCGATTTACCCAAGCCAAACTTAGAAGAACTGGCAGAAAAACGTACCATCGGGCAAGTTGTCGAATATCTGCAAACCCACGCTTCTAGAAGTGTCTCTGTAGAAATCGCCATTAACGAACTACAAGATGCACCGCAGATGACAATTGTAGCTCCAGCCGGGGCAACATTAGTGACTGCACCTGAGCCAGTTGTTACCCCAGTCATTACAGAGATGGAACAAACAGCTAGCAATGAGTATGCAGACTTAGGTCAAACTCTCCTAGCCATCACCAGCGAGAAAACTGGCTACCCAGTAGAGATGCTGGAACTAGACATGGATATGGAAGCCGACTTAGGCATTGACTCCATCAAACGGGTAGAAATTTTGGGGACGATGCAAGAAATGTACCCCAACCTACCCAAGCCAAACATCGAAGAACTGGGAGAACTCCGCACCATCGGGCAAATAGTTGATTATCTCCAGCAGTTAGTTGGAGGTGAAAAAAAAAAGTCTCAGCCACAGTTTGACTTCCAGCCAGTCCAGATAATCGGTAACGTGGGGCGGCGTCCAGCCAAACTCAAATTCCTGCCACCACCCGATAGTTTAGATTTCACTTTACCAGAGGGACACATCAGTTTAATTACTGATGATGGTTCCCTCACCACCTCCCAAGTAGCGAAAACCTTAGTAGAACGCGGTTGGAAAGTAGTAGTTTTAAGCTTCCCCCAATCGCTCATCCCGCAACAATCGCCCTTACCAGCCGGAGTTAATCGCATCACCCTAGCAGATATGAGTGAAGAACTACTCCAACACAAATTATCAGCGATCGCGACTAACTTCGGCACCATTGGGGCATTCATCCACATTCACCCAGCATTCCAGACAAGCCACATCAGCACAATTGCTTACTTAGAACAGGACAAAGCCATAGTTAAGCACGTCTTCTTCATGGCCAAACACCTCAAGAAAACCCTCAACGAAGCAGCCCGTTACCAACGTAGTTGTTTCCTCACCGTGACTCACTTAGATGGAGCCTTTGGCTTTGAGCATAATACCAACTTTGGGGCGATCGCTGCTGGTTTATTTGGATTAGTTAAAACGCTGAGATGGGAATGGCCCAAAGTGTTTGCTCGTGCAATTGATTTAAGTCCCACTTTGGACGCCCAACTCTCAGCCCAACACATTATTGCTGAGCTTCATGATCCTAATCTCTACATTAGCGAAGTTGCTTACGGTTCACAGGGACGCGTCACCCTTACTACTTCCTTTGAGAAGTAACGGGATGAGGGGGAACTAATGGAAGAACTTTTACCAGAGTTACCCCCTCTACCAGAATTCCCTCCCCTACCAGAATTCCCTCCTATATCTCTTCCCAAGAGTGTACCAGAGCTTTCACCACCACCTTCTCTACCTCCTCTATCTCCTCTACCCGAACTTCCCCCACTCCCTAAGCTTCCCCCTCTCAAATCCAGCCAGTAACATCATGTCCGTTTAAACACTTATGATATCTGTGGAGGTCGGTAATTGGGAATTGGGAATTGGTAATTGGTTTTGAGTATTACCTATTACCCATTACCCATTACCTATTACCAAGCAAACCGACTAGATCGTAAGTAATTAGCCGAACTTGATATAACTATATGATGTCTGCTAAATTACCCATAATCAACGCACCCCACCCCCAACCCCTCCCCGCGTGCAGGGAGGGGAGCAAAAGCGCAGCTTTGGGTTAGTGCGGATATTGTGGTTAGTCTAACAGACTACTACTAGAACACCAAAACTCAATCTTTCTCTCTGCGCCTCTGCGTCTCTGCGTGCTAAAATCCGCAACGCCCAAATCCAAAATTTCCCAACTTAAATAGTATGACCACACAAACCCAGGTTCGCCCCTCATCAGTCTTTCTCATCAGTGGCGGTGCCAAAGGAATTACCGCTCAATGTGCTATCAAAATGGCACAACATCAACCTTCTACATTCATCCTCCTCGGTCGTTCAGAAATCCTCGAAAACGAGCCAGATTTTGTCCGAGATTGTGTTGAAGAATCAGCATTAAAAAAACGCATCATGGAAAATTTGCTTTCTCAAGGAGAGAAGCCCACACCCATGAGCGTACAAAAGATATATAACAAAATTGCTTCCAGCCGAGAAATCAAAAATACCTTGGCAGCAATTCAACAAACAGGAGCAAAAGCAGAATATATCAGCGTTGATGTTACAAACGTTACAGATTTACAAACCAAATTAGCCACTGCCGTTGCACGCACAGGAACAATTACAGGCATTATCCACGGTGCCGGCAATTTAGCCGATAAATTGATTGAAAAGAAAACCGACCAAGATTTTGAAAAAGTTTATACCGCCAAAGTGCAAGGCTTAGAGAACTTACTGAATTGTGTCAATCCCAATCAACTAGAGCATTTAGTATTATTCTCATCCGTCAGCGGCTTTTACGGTAATCAGGGACAATCTGATTATGCGATCGCTAACGAAATTCTCAACAAATCAGCCCATTTAATCAAGCAACAATATCCTCAATGCCACGTAGTTGCAATTAATTGGGGAGGATGGGATAGTGGTATGGTGACACCAGAACTCAAAAAAGCATTTGCCGAACGGGGAATTGACATTATTCCCGTAGAAGCCGGCACACAAATGCTAGTCAACGAACTGCATCCTGCTCATCATGCAACCACACAAGTTGTGATTGGTAGTCCCACCATTCGACCACCAGCACCTTTAGATCAACAACTGCGAAGCTATCGCATCCGTCGCCGGATGACAGTAGAAGCCAATCCCTTTTTACACGATCATACGCTTGCAGGTTCACCAGTATTACCAGCTACCTGTGCCATGTCCTGGATGATAAACGCCTGTGAAGAACTTTATCCAGGTTACACCTATTTACGTTGCAAAGATTTCAAAGTTTTGAAAGGAATTACCTTTAGTGAAAACTCACCTAAAGAACATATTTTAGAAATACAAGAAATTGCCAAAACCGAGTCTGAGTTTGTTGAATTTGAAACTACAATATTGAGTAATACCACCACAGGTAAAACTCATTTTCATTACAAAGCACAAATAAAAATAGTGCGAAAATTGCCAGAGGTTCCCATTTATGAAGCCGTGAACCTGACCGAAGATCACATCATCACTACTACAGGCAAAGACTTTTATCAAAACGGTGATTCATCACTATTTCATGGCCCAGCCTTTCAGAAAATAGTCCGAGTCTTGAATATTAATCCCACAAAAATTACCATCGAATGTTTTTGGCAAGAAATCACAGCCAAACAACAAGGACAATTCCCAGTACAATGGCACAATCCCTACACAACAGACTTGAGTACACAAGCCTTATGGATTTGGTTGAACCATTTTCATCAAGAAGTTTGTTTACCAGGACAATTAACACATTCCGAACAATTTAGAACCGTACCGTGCAACGCACCCTTTTATGTTTCTTGCGAAGTCGAGGCTAAAACAGCCACCGGTGTAACCGCTAACTTCTTCCTCCACGATGCTGAAGGAAAAATTTACTCACGCATCTTAGGAGCTAAAGCCGTTATTGCACCTATGAACTTACACAAACGTAAGTAAACGGTTAGATAAACCTCACCCCCTAACCCCCAGGAACAACAGAAAAATCAGGTTTTTACTCCCCTCTCCTCGTAGGAGAGGGGTTGGGGGAGAGGTCAATACAAAACTTGTCGAATTAACGTTAAGTAATTACTCACGATTATTCAGCTATAGCAGTCCTATTGAAGTTGTGAAATTAGATTCTTTAAAAAACAAATACAGAGAAGTCTAAAGTAGCAGAGCCGCTGCTGATGTACTTCAGTAGAACATACAAGACACAGCGAGAAAAAAAGTATCGTAACTTCATAAATCATTTAGGATTGCTATAATAAGCTGATATTATATCTACTCCCTTCTCACCAAAACATTACCTATTTTCTTTGCGCTCTTTGCGCCTCTGCGTGAGACAAAAAATTAGGTATTCTTGCAGTGAGACAGAAGTAGCTGACATCTCTGCCCGTGCAACACCCACCGTAATCCTTTGAAGTTTGGGGAACCGCGTAAATACCGTTTAATTTAGGGAGCGTAAATCCTTCTGGCTGCCCTGAAAAATTGCCCTGTCACCTAATACCCCAACGAGGAATCAGTAGTGGAAAAAATAGCCATCATCGGATTATCATGTCTCTTTCCTGATGCTAACAACCCCGAGCAATTTTGGCAGAATCTTACCCAAGCAAAAGATTCGACATCATCTGTAACCGTCGAAGAAATGGGCGTAGACCCTGCAATATTTTACGACCCAATTAAAGGTCAACCAGAGAAAATTTACTTCCTCCGAGGAGGATTCATTCGCAACTTTAAATTTGATGCCAGTGAATACAATCTACCAGCAGAATTTGTACAAAGCTTAGACAACACCTTTAAATGGTCACTTTATGCTGCCAAGCAAGCAATTGTGCAGAGTGGTTATTGGGGAAACAGAAATATCCTCTCAAAATGTGGCGTAATTTTAGGTGCTTTATCTTTACCTACAAAGCTATCAAATCAATTAGTTGCGCCAATTTATCGGCAAACCATTGACCCTGCGATCGCAGAACTTTTACAAGACCAAGATTTCCATTTATCAGCTTTACCAACAACCACCAAAGCATCCCCATACAATGCAATGGTCTGTGGTTTTCCTGCTGCATTAATTGCCCAAGCTCTTTCTTTATCTAGTACTCATTTTTGTATAGATGCAGCCTGTTCTTCATCGTTTTATGCTATTAAAATGGCATCTCATTACCTGTGGTCTGGTAAAGCTGATTTGATGCTAGCTGGTGCAATTAGTTGTTCTGATCCGCTGTTTTTACGAATGTTCTTTTCTGGAATACAAGGTTATCCAGAAAACGGTGTTAGCTGTCCTTTAGATAAAGCATCCAGAGGATTAATTACATCCGAAGGTATTGGGATGGTTGTGCTAAAACGATATAGCGATGCCATCAGAGATGGCGATAAAATTTTAGCCACCGTTTGCGGTAACGGACTTTCTAATGATGGTAAAGGTAAGCATTCTCTCAGCCCTAATTCAAAAGGGCAAATACTAGCTTTTGAACGAGCCTATCAGGAGGCACAACTTTCTCCCCAAGCTATTGATTATATGGAGTGTCATGCTACCGGCACTTTGTTGGGAGACACTACTGAATTTAACTCCATAGAAACATTTTTTGGACAACACCAAGCAGCACCATTAATTGGTTCTACTAAAGCTAATGTTGGGCACTTGTTAGTTGCTGCGGGTATGGTTAGCTTGGCTAAAACGATTCTGAGTATGTCTGGTGATGTTATTCCACCGACTATTAATGTCAATGAACCTCTCGGTTCAGAAAATAATGCCATTTCTGCTGACAAGATTGTGCGAACTCCAACGCCATGGCCGAATACAACAACTAAACACGCAGCTTTAAGTGCTTTTGGTTTTGGTGGCACTAACTCCCATCTAATTATTGAACAGACAAAAGTTGAAGGATGAAGTATGAATTTTATACTTTACACTCCGCGAAGAAAGAAGAACAACACATAATATCATGCCCGTTTAAACACTTATGATATCTGTGGAGGTCGGTAATTGGTAATTGGTAATAGGTAATGGGTAATGGGTAATAGGTAATACTCAAAACCAATTACCAATTACCAAGCAAACCGACTAGATCGTAAGTAATTAGCCGAACTTGATATAAATCAGCTGTAGGGGCGTACAGCTGTACGCCCCTACTGTATCTTCACATTTCACCCCTCACACTTTATATTGATGATGTTTGAACAAGAAAGTAATAGGATTGCCATTGTCGGCATGGATGCCTTTTTCGGTGACTGCAATGGATTAGATGCTTTTGAACGGAGTATTTATGATGGCAAACAGCATTTTATTCCCCTACCGCCGAAAAGATGGTATGGCATAGAAGCACAAAAAGACTTATTGCAAGAGTACGGTTTAGCAGAGGGAAAAGCACCAGTAGGGGCATACATTACAGATTTTGACATTGATACTCTCGGTTACAAAATCCCCCCAAATGAAGTAGAAAAACTCAACCCACAACAACTATTACTGCTAAAGGTTGCCGATCGCGCCCTCAAAGATGCGAAAATCCCAGAAGGCGGTAATGTGGCGGTGATTATTGCGGCTGAGACAGAATTATCTGTCCACCAGCTACAACAACGCTGGGATTTGTCTTGGCAAATTAAAGACGGCTTAAACGCTGCGGAAATTACTTTACCCCAAGAACAAATTGCCCAACTGGAAACTATTGTCAAAGATAGCGTCCACCATCAAGTAGATATTGGTGAATATCTTAGTTACATCGCCAACATCATGGCGAGTCGGGTTTCCTCGTTGTGGAATTTTACCGGGCCTTCCTTCACCATCACAGGGGTGGAAACCTCCGCTTTTAAAGCCTTGGAAGTGGCACAAATGCTACTGATTTCTGGGGAAGCAGATGCAGTGGTCGTTGGTGCCGTTGATTTAGCTGGCGGGGTAGAAAGTGTGTTGTTGCGAAATCAGTTGGCAGCAATTAACACAGGTGCCAATACCTTAAGTTATGACCAAAAAGTCAATGGTTGGACAATTGGCGAAGGTGCTGGTGCAGTTGTACTCAAGCATTATGATACTGCTAAAGAAAATGGCGATCGCATCTATGCAGTTGTTGATGCCTTGAGTTTTGGGCAAGTCTACTCTAGTTCTGGCGATGCAGCAACCGTTACCCAAGTTTGTCACGAAGCTTTCCAGCAAGCAGGAATTCAACCCGCCCAAGTTAAGTATGTAGAGGTTTGCGGTAGTGGTGTACCTGACGAAGATGAAGCAGAAATCACCGGCTTAATACAAGCTTATCCTGCGGTAGGTAATGGTTTGCACTGTGCTATCGGTAGCGTCAAAGCTAATATTGGTAACACTCAGGTAGCCTCTGGAATTGCCAGTTTAATCAAAACTGCTTTGTGTCTCTATCACAAGTACATTCCCGCCACTCCTAACTGGTCTGGTGTGAAAGCACCACAATTATGGGAAGGTAGTCCTTTCTATGTAGCTACGGAATCAAGACCTTGGTTTCTCGCTAAAGAGTCCACACGGCGAATTGCAGCGGTTAACAGTATCGGATGTGATGGGACTTACGCCCATTTAATCTTGTCGGAAGAACCTGACCAACAACAATACAGCAGCAGCTATCTCGAACAAATGCCTTTTCATCTGTTCCCCATAGCAGGCGACCAGCGTTCAACTTTACTAGAGGCTTTGGATAATCTCCAACAAAGTATTGATCAAAGTTCTTCTTTATTAGCTACTGCTAGCCAAACTTTTGCTACCTTTAGGCAGAATTCACAAGCCAAATACGCTTTAGCAATTACTGGACGTAACAAAAAAGAATTACTCCGAGAAATTGAATCTGCCCGTAAAGGTGTCAATAGTGCTTTTGACCGGGGGACAGACTGGTTAACACCAGCAGGTAGTTACTTTACGGCTAACCCATTGGGTAAAAAAGGTGAAATTGCTTACGTTTATCCAGCAGCGGTTAATTCATATGTTGGTATCGGTCGTAATTTGTTTCGCTTGTTCCCTAGAGTCTACCAAGACTCGATGGTTAAAAGTATTTACCAACGCGTTGCTGATGTGGAGAGGCTGGTTTTCCCGCGAAGCTTGAATAAATTGTCAACCAGACATTTAGAAACGTTAGAAAAACGATTGCTAAATGATTCTTTAGCAATGTTTGAAGCGGAAATGTTTTTTACCAGATTAATCACCACAATTATTAGTGATGATTTTCAAATTAAACCCAAATATGTGTTTGGGTATAGCTTGGGTGAAACAAGCATGATGGTTGCCCAAGGAGTTTGGAGTAATTTTTATCAAGGAAGTAGCAGCTTTAACTCTTCAGCTTTGTTTGGCGATAGATTATCAGGGCCAAAAAATGCTGTGCGTGAGTATTGGCAATTACCAAAAACTGCTTCCACTTCAGACAATAATCTTTGGAGTAACTATGTTCTCATGGCCAGTGTATCTCAGGTCAGAGAATGTTTAAAAAATGAACCGCGTGTTTATTTAACTCAGATTAATACTGATGAAGAAGTATTAATTGCCGGGGAACCAGCAGCCTGTCAGCGAGTAATTACAGCTTTAGGTTGTAACGCTTTTCCTGCTCCCTTCGACCATGTGATTCATTGTGAAGCCATGCGATCGGAGTACGATGAATTAGTAAAATTAAACACTTTACCATCGCAAAATATTCCTGGTGTTGTGTTTTATTCTGCTGCTGAGTATCAACCTATTAAACTTGAAAATGGTGAAATTGCTCGCAGTATTGCCACCGGACTTTCCCAACAACTTGATTTTACCAAACTAGTTGACCGTGTTTACAACGACGGTGCAAGAATATTTATTGAAGCTGGTGCTGGTAGTGTTTGTTCTCGCTGGATCGATAAGATTTTAGAAGACAAAGAACATATCACAGTATCCCTCAATCGTAGAGGTATGGATGACCATACTTCTATTGTCAAAGCATTAGCAAAACTGATTAGCCATCGAGTTGCTTTAAATTTAGCACCACTCTACAACCCTATCCAAGGAACTAGCAATCAAAATAAAGCAACCCTGAGAACCGTAACCTTGGGAGGCAATTCGATTACCGCCACAATATTGAGTGAAGAGAACCGCAAACTGTTCCAAAATATTGCGGAGAAATACAGGCGCGATCGCTCTCCAAAACAGCATCAAAATATACCAATATTCAGCGATTCACAACTGATAAATTCTCTGAAAATTAACCAGAAAGTTGTTAATGCTGACAGTCCTTTTCAAAACATTTCACCCGCCAAAACTCAGCCCGCAGAAGTCCAGATGAAAACTATCATTGAACACGGTTTTGCACCTCAAGAACAACTACAATTTTTTGAGTCAACTACCACCAAACAAGTAATTCCTCAAGCTATTCCGTCTACAAACGAAGTTGACAACACAATCAACATACTTGATGCCAAGCAATCCCAGTATCAAACACTGACTACAAACAATTCTCGGATAACAAAATCCCATACTGCCTTTTTAAAAGCCAGACAAGATTTTAGTAAACAAATGAGCGAAATCATTCAACTACAACTAGCTTGTGCTGAAAACTTACTGAATGAATAAACAATTACCTTAGTGTCTTTGTGTCTTAGTGGTTTTAAAGTTACCACCAAGACACCAAGACATAAAGAACAAACAAATAGTTAGTAAACTTGAGGAATAGCGACTGTGACCACTGTAGATGTGCTGCTCAATAAACTTGATAATGGTCTTGGCTTTTCTGCCTATACCTACAATCAAAACCTTTTTTGGAAAGGGTCTTTAGATGGTATATCTTTTGAGCAGACAGCCATCAAGGATAAATTGTTAGCCTTAGATAAACCTTGTTACATTTTGAAAGTTGCCGGAAAAATTGGTGTAACAAACGAAGGTTATTTATGTCCTGCTGAGAATGGTACAACAGCACAAGTAGAACTACTCACATCTGTTGCACCAATCTGCATTCAACAGTTGGGCGATCCTAATTTTCTCTCCTTTCATGGCGTAAAATATGCCTACGTCACTGGCGCAATGGCTGGTGGAATTGCTTCTGAAGAAATGGTTATCACCCTTGGTAAAGAAAAGATTTTAAGTTCCTTTGGCGCAGGCGGTTTAACTCCAGATCGTTTAGAATCAGCAATTAATCGCATTCAACAAGCTTTACCTCACGGCCCCTATGCTTTTAATTTAATTCACAGTCCTAGCGAACTTGCCATTGAACGCCGCGCTGTAGATTTATACCTCAAATATCAAGTAAGAACTGTAGAAGCTTCTGCATTTCTCGACTTAACTCCCAACATTGTTTACTACCGTGTTGCTGGACTTTGTTTAAATGATGCCAATCAAATTGAAATCAAAAACAAAGTCATTGCGAAAATTTCTCGTCGAGAAGTAGCCAGTAAATTTCTGCAACCAGCACCAGCCAGAATTATTAAAGAACTTGTTGAACAAGGATTAATTACTGAGTTACAAGCAAAACTTGCAGCCAAAGTTCCTATGGCTGATGATATTACTGTTGAGGCTGATTCTGGTGGTCATACAGATAATCGTCCCTTGGTTTGTTTGTTGCCTTCAATTATTGCTTTGCGCGATGAAATTCAAGCACAATATCATTATGAACAACCTATTAGAGTGGGAGTAGCAGGTGGAATTGCCACACCACAATCAGCTTTAGCAGCCTTTATGATGGGTGCTGCTTATGTCATGACTGGCTCAATTAATCAATCTTGCATTGAATCAGGCGCTTGTGAACATACTAAGCAACTATTAGCACAAGCAGAAATGGCTGATGTCATGATGGCGCCAGCAGCAGATATGTTTGAAATGGGGGTAAAACTTCAAGTTCTCAAACGAGGGACATTGTTTCCCATGCGGGCACAAAAATTGTATGAGTTATACAGAAATTATGACTCAATTGAAGAAATTCCTTTCGCCGAAAGAGAGAAATTAGAAAAGCAAATTTTCCGCAAAACTATTGCTGAAGTATGGGAAGGAACAGCAGCTTATCTATCTCAAAAAAATCCTGAGAAATTAGGTAAAGCTGTCAATAATCCCAAGCTGAAAATGGCGTTAATTTTCCGCTGGTATTTAGGATTATCCTCTCGCTGGTCTAGTTCTGGCGAAAAAGGTAGAGAAGTCGATTATCAAATTTGGTGCGGCCCAGCAATGGGTAGCTTCAATAACTGGGTGCAAGGTTCTTATCTAGCCGAACCACATAATCGCCGAGTTGTTGATGTTGCTTACCATATTATGACAGGAGCAGCATTTTTATACCGCATCCAAAGTTTGAAAATGCAAGGAATACAAATCCCTGAATATTACAGTCAGTATCGCCCCGAATATTCTGTTAACTTATCAGCGGTGATTTAAGCGTCAGAAAGTAAATTGTCAGATTTCTTTGTGTCTTGGTGCCTTTGTGGCTAATAATCTTCAACCACTAAGACACAAAGACACGAAGTTAAATTACCAGAAATCCAAGACTATCTTTAAGGTTGGCACATGAGTTTATCTAATCCAATTCCCACTTATACAGTAGAAGAAATTCAAACTTGGCTAACATCTCATATAGCTGAATTACTAGGAGTTGAGGCAACAGAAATAGACATGCAAGCGCCTCTTGATAGTTATGGTTTAGATTCAGCGCAGGGTATGCTTCTAGCTGCAAAAGCAGGTAAGTTTTTGGGTTTTCAACTGTCTCCCTTACTGCTTTGGCATTATCCCACTATTGAATTACTTTCCCAACGGTTAGCTGAAGAATCTCAAGCTTCTGAGTCAGAAGTGTTTGAGATTTAAAAATAGAGAGGGGGGAGGGGTAAGAAGTTTTTTATGTTTTGTTGTGTGAGCAAATAATTTCACCAATTGTCTTAAAATAATTTGGAAATAACTATGAATGCATCAGAAATTTTGGCGAGTCTCACCCAAAAAGGTGTACAAATTTGGGTTGAGAATGAAAAATTAAATATCCGTTCTCCCAAGGGAGTATTAACACCAGATATTCAGGCAGAAATAACTGCTCGCAAGCCAGAAATTTTGGAATTTTTACGTGAGCGCAATACCCCTATTACTCCTACAATACCATTACCACAAGGTTTAAGTTTACAAACTATTGGTCGTTTAATTGGAGAATCTGGCGATCAATTAAGTCTTGAGTGTAAGGAACCAATTATTGATCCTAAACTCATGGCTCAAAGGTTAAGTATCACTTTTAGACCTTTGCCCAAGGGATACAAAAATGCAGAAATCCTCAAATTTCGAGCCGAACTAGAACAGAAGTTGCAAGAATATGGGGTCAATGTTACACCTTGGCAACAAGCTACTACAGAGTTCCGCTATGAAATCAATATTCCCTTAACTAACATCAAAAAAAGCATCAAAACCAGAGTAGTTAAAACTGGAATTAATGCTGTTATTGATGTTGATAGACCACCTTCGGTAAGAAGCCGTGCTGAGACTTTTACAGCCGAGCAGTTGTATCAGTTGTATTCGCGCTTTATTTTGAAAGAGCGCAAAATCTCAGTTTCCCGAATTGCAAGTTTGATTGGTTGGGCAGAAGATTGTGCTGCTAAATTTATCGAAGACCCTACCAATACTCAGGTAATTGTTCTTACAGATTTAGATAAAGAGTTTGTGAATTTTCAAACTCCTTATCAGCAAAAAATCAAGATGGGTTTGAATACTCTTGTCAGAACTTTCTCGGAAATTGTGATTGGAGTATCTGATTCGCAATTTTCTATTTTAAACATGAATCTGTCTGATTCAGTATTTTCTAGAGATGAAGTTGATGGGTTTGTTTTAAAGTCACTCATTCCTAAAGTTTATGTCCCCATATTACCGCTACCTCTGAGCAAATTTAAATTAGGTAACTACAATCCCCAGTCATCAAGTTATGCACAAAAATTAGTTAGCTTGAGTACTCAGCTAGCAGATACAAATCTCTTTCCTCCAGGTTCCAAACTGAGTGAAGTGATTAAAAGACAATCTCATCGGGATATTGTCAATGTCATCGTTAATGGTAGAACTGGTGTTTCTTACGGTTTTGTTGCTTATGCAGAACCACCGCAGTATATTGGTGAAGTTGAAATACCCGAACATGAGTGGCAAAGCTTAACTCCTGTGACTGGCTTCAATAGTGATGAAGTCCGACAAAATACCATCGGTAGACGGTATTTAAAAACCAAAATAGGAGCAGAATATAAGTTTAAACAAATTCCTGATATCTGGATTTGTAGCGCTCGTTCTGGCTCGAATAAAACTAATTTGCAACTAGAAAGTGACATTCTCAGAATTGGTTTAACTGATAGGTTATTGCTAGATTTACCACAGGGAATTGATCCGCAATTAGCAGATATCAAGCCTTCTTATGATGTGTATGTCATGCTAGCGATCGCAATGTCCGCATCTCTCTATACACCAAATTTAATTAGCAATGGAATGCCGATGATCCATTTCCACGGATACCCAGCAGTTGAGTGGTTACAACAGCATGAATATTTCATGGGAGTTAACAATCCTTCTGTACCTTGTGGTACTTATGAATCAGGGGTGTTCAACTTTTTAGGTATTTATAATTTAGTGAATCAATATGGCACAGATATGAATTTAGCCTGTTTGATAGAACCAGATCATGGCACTAATATTATCAGTCCTAATTTGGAGTATTTGTTAGCAAGATTGAAAACAGGGTGTGAACAATCAACTATTGAGTTAGGGGGTAAACATTTTGCTTCTCTCAAGGGTAAATTAACCAACAAATAAACTACTTGAAAAGTGCTATTATTAGCACTTTTTATCTATGCCTGTACACGACCTACACTTTGTTTAACTTTGGGAATTAAATCACAAAAGTGTCCTGCTCTGCGTAAGCCAAACAAATACTTATCTAAACAGCTTACAAAATACAATCGGGGTTCATTTGAGCATGGTAACTCTCAAAGGAAAAACAGTATTGTTGACCGGTGCTTCACGCGGTCTGGGTGTATATGTTGCGCGTGCATTAGCGAGAGAGCAAGCAACTATAGTTTGCATTTCTCGTTCTAAATCAAGGCTAGATCAAACATGTAATGAAATCAAGGCTTTGGGTGGTCAAGGAATCAGTATTCCGTTTGACATTCAAAACTTGACGGAATTGCTAGTTCTAGTGGAGCAAATTCAAGAATTTGTTGCTCCAATTGATATCTTGATTAATAATGCTGGCATAGAAATTCATCGAGCTTTTACAGACTATTCTACAGAGGAGATTCAGTCAGTATTAGGAACTAATCTGTTGTCTGCTATGGAATTAACCCGTTTATTACTGCCCAGTATGAAAGAACGGGGTAACGGTCACATTGTCAATATTGCTTCTTTAGCTGGTAAAAAAGGCGTTGCTTACAACAGCATTTATTCTGCCAGTAAAGCAGGTTTAATTATGTGGACTGATGCAATGCGTCAGGAATTGGCAGGTACTGGCATTTATTTTTCATCAATTTGTCCAGGATATGTTTCTGAAATTGGCATGACTGCTGATAGCCACATACCCGCACCTAAACTAGCAGGTGTTTCGACACCAACGAGAGTAGTAAATGCTGTAATTCAAGCCATTAAGCACAACAAGGCAGAGGTAATTGTCAATGAAAATCTTCTAACAGAAACCTTGACAAAAATCATGTTTGCTATTGGACAAATTTCTCCGGTTTCTGTCGATACAATTTATCGCTTGTTGGGCGTGGCCGAATTAAACCAACAACGAGTCGAAAATTGGACTCCAAATCGTGGTTTAACAATCGGTACACATGATAAATAACAATAGCAAGCTGGACTGAGGATGAAAGTTTCAGCGATTAGGTATTAGGGATTAGGGATTGGGAAACTCTTTCCCAGTCCCCAGTCCCCAGTCCCCAGTCCCCAGTCCCCAGTCCCCAATCAATACTGCCAGCACTTGAGATGCCAACCAAAACCTGCTACAGCAACAGCAGCTAGATAATTGTCAGCAGGTACTAGTTCTAGGAGACTCCAGTCTTCAGATGTTTGTAATTTGGCTGGTTCTGTGGGAGTTAGTGCTATTTCAACTTGCTCTAACTGAGCTATTCCTTCTCCGGTTGCTTTTAAATAAGCTTCCTTACAAGTCCAGTAGCGGAAAAACACTTCTTGCTTCTGGTCAATAGGGAGCGATCGCACCAGATCATATTCTCTAGGTAAAAAGAACCTTTCGGCAAGGCTCTCCACATCAGACATCGGGCGGATATATTCTAGGTCTATACCAATTTGGCGAGTATAATTCACTGCACACAGCCCTAAACCCTGAGAGTGAGACAAGTTAAACGCTAGCCCAGTGTTAGCAAAAGTATCTGCTAACATTGGTTTACCACGAGGTTGATAATCAAATTTTATTTGTTGCGGCTCAATACCCAAGTAGCCAGCTAATATACTCCGGAGTATACCGCGACCAGCGATAAAACGCTGCCGATGCTCCTGAAAATAAAATCGTTCAGCACGAGCAAGTTCGTCACCAGAGAGAGTTGCTGCCAAATTTTGTAGCTGCCCTTGGGGTCGGTCAAGGTCAATTCGCCAGACATGAACTTCATCGGGCAATAAAGTTAAATCTGTTGGCGCAGGCAGCCACATAGGATTCACACCAGTCATTCTAATTGCACAGGGGTTTTTACATCCGTCGAACTCACGTATTTTTACGTTTTGAATCGTTCGTCAACAGGAATCTGATAGCCGTTGGCGAGACGATTGGTTGTGTTAGCCGTGGCGATTATCCCCATTACTTCCCCAAACATCGTATCACTCATACCCTTGCCACGCGCTGCTGTTGTGTGCGAGGCAATGCAGTATTCACAGCCATTGGTCACGCTTACAGCGATGTAAATCAGTTCGCGCATTAATGGGTCGAGTTCGCCAGGACTAGTCATTACTTCCTTCACCGCCTGCCAAGTTCGTTGCAAGGTGGGGGGATGGTTAGCTATAGCTTTCCAGAAGTTGTTAATGTAGTCATTCTGGCGCGTAGTCCGAATGTCATCATATACGGAGCGTACTTCGTCGCTGGCCTCTTCGTATTCGATCAGCTTGGTCATTTTTCCATTCAAGGGGACTGGGGACTGGGGACTGGGGACTGGGGGCTGGGGGCTGGGGACTGGGGACTGGGGACTGGGGACTGGGGGCTGGGGACTGGGAAAGAGATATAGCCATAAATTTTTCCAATTCCCAATCTTTAATACCCAATCCCCAATCCCTAATACCCAGTACCCAATCCCCAATCCCTTTTATAATTTCAAAAAATCGCCATTTTGGCACACCTTTTTTGGAAAGTAAAGTTATGCTTTTGGTGTGGGATACATTTCATGTAAAAAGTATTGGAAACTATAATCTCTCAGTTAGCTGCTGAGAGATTTTTTGTGAAAGCGATCGCACTCTCAAATCAAGTTATACCAACGTTAAAAAATAGCAATCATAATTATTGGTATAAAAAGTTGGTCGTGGCTCCACAATCATTTGTTTCGCTATACCAAACTCATCCTACCATCATATTGCTACGCTTTTATACTGGTTTAGCGTTTCCCTATCCATAACGTTAGTTTGGGTAGGGAAACGCTCAACATTTGTGTTCAAGTTTATTCATATCTTGCTCCAGTTGCGTTATTGACATTTTTGTAGAGTGGCCAGTGCTAATGGTTTGTTCAAACCTTGATTTTTATGTTGTTGGCAGTGCCCACCACAGAGTTAATTGAGAATGGTGTAAGTATTAGTTTTCCTTTGTTTGGATTGACCGCTGTTTGCGACTGACTATACAGACCATCAGAGTTAGCAAGAGTATAGCTTTGAGTGTTGATGGTTCCACAACTGTCACAGGCGAATGACATTCGCCGACTTGGACATTATGGGTAGAGGTGGGAATGCAGTCTGACGGGGGGGTGGTGGGAATAGTGGGCGGGACATTATCCGGAGGTATATTTGGTATGGGAGTTGTTGGACTGGAAGAATCATCTCCACCACCTCCTCCTAAGAAAGCCAAAGGAATCAATAAAAGAGCTAATGACCACCACGGAAAACTGTTAACTTCTGCCCCAGGTAAAATTTCTTCAAGGGCTAGAGAAGCTTCTGGAGTAGCGATTATATCTATTCCCTCTGACAATATTGGCTCTACACTGAGAGCATCTCCTGCAAGAGGTATTGGCTGGAGTGCCAACTGTTCCTCACCACCAATTGGTACACGTCCGTAGTCAGTAGTTGTGACAGTTGTATAGGGAAAGGAGAATATTTTCAAAATATTGTCCTGAAGTCCCTGCTCATCTCCAATTTTCAATGCACGTAAGCCGCCAGAGACGGTACTCAAATAATATTGCGTCATATCTGGCGGCAGATTTAAAGACCTAATCTGCTGTTGTGGGTTGGAGATTTTTGCGAACTCATTCAACAAGACACGACCGTAGGAGTATTTCAAGTCCAATAATCCACTACGGGGGTCAAGAGAATTATCACCTCTTGTTAACGGTGCCCAAGAAAACTTCTTGGTTACATTTCCTAGACCTTCTATAGGAGTACGACTCACAGATCGTCCAAGAACATATTGGGAACTATCTAGGATTGAAGAAGAGGTTTTTTGTTCTCGCCAGAATGAGATATACGGAGTTTGATAAACATTGAAATTATTACCATAATAGGCACTAAAATCCTGTAAATTATCTCTCCCCCCAGCTGCCTGGATTAACATCTGTTCGTAGCTAGGGCCGCCATTAGACTTAATTATTTGCTCAAGTACTGTCCCAGTTTTGTTGCAGCTCAGACCAAATCCTGTAGTACATCCAGGGATAACTCGCAACTGGCCTAGATTATCATGCTCTAGCTGATACTGAAGCAGCTCTTGCTCTTGTCCTGGTGGAATACCATACTCGCCACCTAAATTTAGCCCGACTGGTTTGGCAATGGCAGACTGGCACACAGAAAGTAACACCGCAAAAGATGAAAATAAAATTGCAGCACTTTTAAAAGTTGACTTCAACAAGATACACCTCACAAAAACTACAGCAAAAGTTTGCCACTCGCTATTAACAATTGGGCAACATTATTGATTGGGCTTTAAACTATTTCCTAAAGAAGATGGAAATTCTCTACTTACAGAGCCGGAACTCAAATTTTTCGGCAATTGAATGTTGATTGTAATTGCTGTACCTTTGAGTTCTCCTGTTGTGAGTGAGTGGTACAAAACTAATGCACGGTTGGGTTGGTCAAAGAGAAACGCACGACGTGAGGGTTGTATTTTTCCTTGCTTAACCAGGGAAAGGAAGGCTTCTAAATACCTACGTATACTTTCCTGGTTCTCAAGACTTGTATTCATGTGACGTTCAACGAGGGTCATAAAAAAGTCTAGGCTGCGATTTTCTTGCCCCTCAATTAAGCTGCCACCATCAAGGAAAGAACTGCCTATCAGCTTTCCATTCACTTCTTGAACTTTAAAAACCGTATAGTAACGCCCCTCTTTTTTGGGGTCGTTCGCATAACATACCCAAGCACCTTCTTGGTTCTGTGTAAAACCTTCTTGGGCAAGGTAAGAAAGCAGAGTACTTTGCTTGTTTTGTTGTGGTGGAGGTAATAAATCCTCAACGGCATCTAAAGAGCAAATCCTTTGTGTTGCCTGCACTTGGGGAACAACAGGAGTCTGTTGTGGTGTTGTTAAAGGTTGAGGAACAGCAGGAGTTTCTTGTGCGAGGGTGACACCTGATATGGCAGTCAACGCTAATACCTGGAGAGTAAATGTTTTAGACAAGTTCATCAGTATATTCATCTTTTATCCTTGTTTGCATTATTCAGTAATAATGTAGACTAATCAGTGTATTAAATACACTATTGCTCACCTTGGCAATACTTAGAAGATGGGGAGGATGTGATTCCAAATTTTTATTCTTAACTTCTAAATTTCTCTTGGTACTATTTGATTCCTTCAATATTTGCAACCAAGCTTTTTGTATATAAGTGTTTATATTTACAGCAGAAAATAAAGTACAGATTTAATTTGGGGATTTTCTGAGTAATTATACTAGTAAAGCATCAATAATAAAAATTTTTCATGAACTATGTGCATCATTTAATGAACTATATACATCATCTAACCCGCCAGTTTATCGGTATTTGCCCCACGACGAGTATTTAGGTAAGTAAAGCTAAATTAAAAATGTGTAATTACAGCATAGTAGTAAACCTATTGTAAGTTGTAGTCGTTATTAATACTCAACAAATTTCGTATAGGACTGTTTGCTTTTGCTCAATATAAGTCTTAATACTGTTTTTTTTAGCCTATACATAGTTAAAATAATACCTGTATAGCTAAAAAATTAGGCAAGAGGTATTCTGAACAACTAATCAAGTTGAGCTTTGCTACTAATGGCTCGCTTTGCCAAGTAATGTCTTATTTTTTACGCCATAGTGAAAATGAGCTTATTTATCTTCGTCTCATTCAACTTTGTGCCTTGATCACAAAATGATGAATTTTCAGTCAAAATGTGCGTAATATTCCTTAAAAATAGTTTAATTAATTACAAATTAAACTTATCTTGCTCGTGCTGAAATCTGACTAAAGCAATAATATTTGAAGACTTGTCTGATTGAGATTTAGTCAGATTTTGGATTTGCCTGGAAGTATTAAATAGTTTTATGTTCTGAGAACTACTGCACCCAAGTAACTTTTTGACCATGATTGCCAGTTAAGTTGTAAAAATTCTGTTTCAGTGGACTGACTGTACCATTACCTAGTGAGCATGAAAATATTGCATGGGCAACTTTAAAAATTGAACACTGTTAATTGTGCCCACCTCCTACATAAAAAGTTGAGCGTAGATGATATAGGTTTTAAGTAATTTTATTTATGTAAAAAAATATGAAGATTATGTATTAAATGCCTCATATTGTGATTTCTGGACGTGAAGGGAAGGAAGCATGAGTGAGTCTTGTGATCAAGCCCTGGGGCTTGATCTTTCCTGCTCTTGTTTCTTGACATAAGCTTAAAGATACGTAAACGAGATTGTGGCAGGGATTCATGGGAAGATAACTCAAGCAAGCTACGCGATCGCATCGATTTACACGCTTGCAAACAGTTCCATCAATAGTTACACTTTTTAAAACATTCTCATTTTTGCTTGGTGAGTGCATGAACGTCTACTAGGCGGCTTCCGAAAAGTTAGCTTGTCCGACTGTCCAAGAGCCTGCAAGGCTTTTGCCAGTTTTTAAAAGAACAACAGAGGCGTTTTCACAACCGAAAACTTCTCGGCAGTTACACGGGCGATCGCTACTCTACTAGGTAGAGCCTCTAAAGCGTTTAAGCATAGCCAAACTACCCACACTGTCTTCTCAGACTAAGCTGTGGAAAAGCTCAGAACCCTGGCAATAACAAAAACTCAGAAAACTCTCTGAGTAGCGGTGAAACAGCGCTGCATTAGGAAATCCGAATGTAAGTAACTGGCAAGCCTTTTGGCTTCCGCTCTCAGAATCTCAGTAAGAAAATTGCTTTGTAAACATAACTCATCGAGGAGGAGCGTAGTCGATGGGACTACCCTGGTACCGAGTACACACAGTCGTTCTGAACGATCCAGGGCGACTGATTTCTGTACACTTGATGCACACAGCCTTAGTGGCAGGCTGGTCTGGTTCGATGGCACTGTACGAACTAGCTATTTATGATCCCAGCGATCCAGTTCTCAACCCAATGTGGCGTCAAGGCATGTTCGTGCTGCCCTTCATGGCACGTTTAGGCGTCACCCAATCTTGGGGTGGTTGGAACGTTACTGGTGGCCCCTCAACCGATCCAGGTTTCTGGTCATTTGAAGGTGTTGCCGCAGCTCATATTGTTCTTTCTGGTCTGTTATTCTTAGCCGCTGTTTGGCACTGGGTTTACTGGGATTTGGAACTCTTTAGAGATCCCCGCACTGGTGAACCTGCTCTAGACTTGCCAAAAATGTTTGGCATTCACCTGTTCTTATCTGGTCTACTTTGTTTTGGCTTTGGTGCTTTCCACTTGACCGGACTATTTGGCCCGGGATTGTGGGTTTCTGACCCCTATGGAATCACTGGCAGCGTACAGCCAGTAGCACCAGAGTGGGGGCCAGATGGGTTTAACCCATTTAACCCAGGCGGTATTGTCGCTCACCACATTGCCGCTGGCGTTGTTGGTATTATCGCCGGTTTATTCCACCTGACAGTCAGACCCCCCGAACGGCTTTACAAAGCCCTGCGGATGGGTAACATTGAAACCGTACTTTCCAGCAGTATTGCGGCAGTATTCTTTGCTGCCTTCGTAGTTGCTGGTACTATGTGGTACGGTAACGCTGCTACCCCCATCGAACTGTTTGGCCCTACACGTTATCAATGGGATCAAGGCTACTTCCGTCAAGAAATTCAGCGTCGCGTCCAAAATAGCGTCGGCGAAGGTGCAAGCCTTTCTGAAGCTTGGTCGCAGATTCCCGAAAAACTTGCATTCTACGATTATGTCGGCAATAGCCCCGCTAAAGGCGGTCTATTCCGTACAGGCCCTATGGTCAAGGGTGATGGCATTGCCCAGTCTTGGCAAGGTCACGCAGTATTCAAAGATTCTGAAGGGCGGGAATTGACCGTGCGTCGTCTCCCCAACTTCTTTGAAACCTTCCCTGTAATTTTGACCGACGCAGATGGCATTATCCGCGCTGACATTCCTTTCCGTCGGGCAGAATCTAAGTATAGCTTTGAGCAATCTGGTGTCACCGTCAGCTTTTATGGTGGCGACCTGAATGGTCAGACATTTACAGATCCAGCTGATGTGAAGAAATATGCCCGTAAAGCTCAAGGCGGTGAAATCTTTGAATTTGACCGGGAAACCTTGAACTCTGACGGTGTATTCCGCACCAGTCCCAGAGGTTGGTTTACCTTTGGACACGCTGTATTTGCTCTATTATTCTTCTTTGGTCATCTCTGGCATGGTTCCCGGACAATCTACCGAGACGTATTTGCTGGTGTGGATGCGGATCTAGAAGAACAAGTAGAGTTTGGTTTATTCCAGAAAGTGGGTGATAAGACAACCCGCCGGAAGGAAGCTCTCTAATTTTTAGGGACTGGGTATTGGTGACTAGGGACTGGGGACTGGCTCCCCAATACCCAATAGCCAATACCCAGTAACGCCAGTTCGCTCAACGGGGGTTCCCCCCGTTGAGCGAACTGGCTCCCCAATACCTCAATTACTGGCTGGATAGGCAGGAGCTTTTAACATGGAAAGCGTTGCGTACATCTTAATTTTTACCTTGTGTATAGGTGTTCTCTTCTTTGCGATCGCATTTCGCGAACCCCCCCGCATTGAAAAGAAAGACGAGTAAGCTGCCATTACCCAATTTGTAAGGGCATATAAAATTTTTATCCGCTGTCACCATCATCGGGGACAGCGGATATTCCAATTTATATACCTGGTTAACCGCGCCGAGATAGCCCCTAAATTTTATTTATGGGGGCTAGGCGCGGGGGAATTTATTCGCCGTCAAGTTTCCTTCTGATTTTGAATATACATTTTAATGGTATCTAAAGTCGCACCGCCAACAGTGGATACAAAATAAGAATTAGTCCACAAACAAGGCAGTCGGCTTTTTAATTGTGGAAACTCTAACCGCAAATATCTGGATGTTGCGCCCTTGAATCTCTTGACTGCTCGGTGTACCCCAAATTGAGGGTCAACATCTATCAATAGATGCACATGGTCTAGCAAAAAAGAACGTGCTACAGCTTTTCAAAAAGCCCGTGAAGCTTATAGGTATAGTGATTATGATTTACAAGCGTTTGCCAATTCAACAGCTATAGCTAGTGTTTGGATTAAATCAAATCTTGACGCTCAAGCTATTCAAAAAATAGCAACCAGAGCATTTAAAGCAATAGCTCGAATGGCTTTCGGCAAGGCTAAAAAGGTTAGGTTTAAGCAAAAAGGTCAGTTTGCATCCGTAGAAGGTAAAACTAATAAACAAGGCATTCGTTGGACTGCTTCTAATGTTGAATGGATGGGTTTAAAACTTGCAGGCATCATTGATAAAAATGACCCTGTGTTATTGCATGGTTTAAACTCCAAGATTAAATATGTTCGCTTAGTGCGTCGTCTTCTTAATCAAAAAACATTTTGGTTTGCTCAATTGGTCTGTGAGGGTGAACCATATCAAAAGCCAAAAAATCTTATTAGTGATGGTCTGGTTGGTATTGATTTAGGCGTTTCAACTGTTGCAATAGTTGGGGATAATCAAACTATTTGGCAACCTTTTACTGTAGAATTAAATTCCAAACAAAAGAAAATTAGAAAGCTACAGCGCAACATGGATAGACAGCGCCGTGCCAATAATCCTGGTAATTTTAATCCCAACGGTACTGTCAAAAAAGGTTCAAAACGGTGGAATAAGTCCAACCGCTATCAAAAAACCGCTATCAAAAAACGTGAGATAGAACGTAAACAAGCGGCTCATCGTAAGTCTTTACATGGTCGATTAGTCAACCAAACTTTGACTCTCGGTAAACATATCAAAACCGAGAAAGTATCTGTCAAAGCATGGCAAAAAAATTATGGTAAATCCATAGGGTTTAAATCACCCGCGTCTTTTCAATCAGAACTAGTACGCAAGGCTGAAAGTGCTGGCGGTACTGTTTTAATGTTTTCGACCAGGAAAACTGCACTGTCGCAAACTTGTTTGTGTGGTAATAAACACAAAAAATCACTATCTCAACGAGTGCATCATTGTTCAGTTTGTCGATTACGTATGCAACGTGATATTTTATCTGCTTACCTGAGTCGTTACGTCGATCCAAAAAAAGAAACTCTGTCAATCCAATCAGCCAAACATGGTTGGTTAGGGATGGAACAATCCCTGCTGCACGGTTGGCACAATGGTTCGGCAGTCGGAGTCTTGGCGGTTCCCGTCGAGTCCGAACTGCCGAACCCGGAGGGGTCAAATCAATCAGCCAGAACCAAGGCTAGTCCGAAGTCTCCTACCATTGGTGGGACAGAGTTGATGTGCAGTAATCCAATAGCTCGTCAGGAGTCGGAACCAGTTACGGTAAACGAAACTTACGCAGTAAGTTGGAACCCCCCGGATTTATCCGTGGGGTAGTTCAGTTTCCCACGAATCAGCACTACGCTAAAGAGCGCTTTTTAAGTAATTGAATTACACCACTCCCTACTCGCCATCTCAGTTGTGGTCTAAATTCCCAAAAGCTGACTAATCATTAACCCGCATAATTATATGATATAATTTTCAATCTGTAAGTTGATATGTGCTAACACTAGCTTTTCTGCGCTAGGATGAAACAAGATGTTAAGTGTAGACCCCCTTGGGGAACTGACATCAACATCGCCCTTAGGCCACAACCTTTACGGAGACTAATACCAGGAACCAATCAGCATGGTCAATCAGAACTTAACCGCTACAGAAATTGGATTTACTCACGAAGATTTCGCTGCTCTACTTGACAAGTATGATTATCACTTTAGCCCTGGAGATATTGTACCAGGAACTGTTTTCAGTATAGAGCCGCGCGGCGCTCTGATTGACATAGGTGCTAAAACAGCAGCATACATACCTATACAAGAAATGTCTATTAACCGGGTTGATGCCCCGGAAGAAGTATTACAGTCAAATGAAACGCGAGAATTTTTCATTCTCACTGATGAAAACGAAGACGGACAGCTAACACTTTCCATTCGTCGAATCGAGTACATGCGGGCTTGGGAGCGTGTGCGTCAGCTGCAAGCAGAAGATGCCACTGTACGTTCCGGTGTATTTGCTACCAACCGTGGGGGCGCATTGGTCAGAATTGAAGGCTTGCGCGGGTTTATCCCCGGTTCTCACATTAGCACCCGCAAACCCAAAGAAGAATTGGTAGGTGAAGAACTGCCTTTGAAGTTCTTAGAAGTAGATGAAGAACGCAATCGCCTAGTTCTATCTCATCGTCGCGCATTGGTTGAGCGCAAGATGAACCGCCTGGAAGTTGGCGAAGTAGTAATTGGTACAGTTCGCGGGATCAAGCCTTACGGTGCATTTATTGACATCGGCGGAGTCAGCGGACTATTGCACATCTCAGAAATTTCTCACGAGCATATTGATACACCTCACAGTGTGTTCAATGTCAATGACGAAGTAAAAGTTATGATCATTGACTTGGATGCTGAAAGGGGTCGGATTTCCTTGTCCACCAAACAGCTGGAACCCGAACCCGGTGACATGATTAAAAACCGCGATTTAGTTTACGATAAAGCCGAAGAAATGGCAGCTAAATATCGAGAACAGCTGCTAGCTAAGCAACAAGGTGCCCCTGCGGTAATGACTTTGCCTGTGGAAGCAGTGGAAGAGGTAGAAGCTGTAGTTGAGGAAGACATCCCAGCAGCTATTGAAACTGAAGAAGAAGAGATACCAGTAGCTATTGAAGAGTAATTCATTTGTAGTTTTACTTATCTTTAATTAAAAGTATCGAAATATGTTACAAAGAGGGAAAACCCCTCTTTTTTTGTTGACTGATGACAGATGGCTGATGGCTGTTAACGGTCGATGTGCAATTTTCTTAGAAAAGCTTATTACTGACTCTTGTACGGGCGCAAAGTTTTGCGCCCCTCCTTATACCATTTCACGAAATACCTGATATAGATACATGAGTAGAGACGTTCCGCTGGAACGTCTCTACAGCCAATTTCTGTGTTGCAAATATTTTTGGAAATGGTATTACTCAATCAGCGGGGTGAATCTTTTGGCAACTATTAAATGTAGAAACATTACATTTACCGATATCCAAGCAATTTTTTTTGACAAAAACGGTACATTAGAAGACTCAGAAGCTTACTTGCGATCGCTTGGACAAAAAGCAACGCGGTTGATAGACGCTCAAATTCCGGGAATAGGGGAACCATTGTTAATGGCGTTTGGCATTAATAGTGATACCCTCGACCCAGCAGGTTTAATATCGGTAGCAAGTCGCCGTGAAACAGAAATTGCCGCAGCGGCATATATTGCCGAAACTGGGAGAGGATGGTTTGAGTCACTCACAATAGCCCGTCAGGCTTTAGACGAAGCGGAAAAATATATTGGCAAAACTCCTGCACCACTTTTTGCCGGTAGCTTGGAGATATTGAAGTCCTTGTCAGTAGCAGGAATTAAACTAGGCATCATTTCAGCTGCGACAACAGCAGAAGTAAATGATTTTGTGATGCACCATCAGTTAAGTGATTACATCCAAGTGCAAATAGGAGTGGATGATGGCCCTAGCAAACCAGACCCAGTGCTATTTCTGCAAGCTTGCCAAGCTTTAGGAGTTGAACCAGGCGCTACATTGATGGTAGGAGATTCTATAGGTGATATGCAAATGGGGCGTAATGCTCAAGCCGCAGGTTGTATTGGTATCACTTGGATAGGTAAGCCAGATAATGTCCGAGGTGCCAATGTGATAATTAACCAACTTGATGAAATCCAAATTGTAGAAGCTTAATCAGTAACTCCAACACACACTCATCCGTCATCAGTACTTCGGCTTACCTCGGCTTCGCTACTTCGACTGCGCTCAGCACAAGTCGGCACAAGTGCGAGAGTACAAGTCATCTGTCAACGACCACTACAATTATTGATGCTGCTACCATAGAAATCACTGCCCACAACCTTCACATTTGCTAGACAAACCATGCAGAACACAGACACCACCTTAAAACTTCGCCTGTGGACAGTTGAGGAATACCACCGGATGGCTGAGGCTGGGATTTTTGGTGCAGATGAACGAGTGGAACTGCTAGAAGGACAGATAATCTGGATGATTGCTAAAGGAACAGCCCATCGTTCAGCAGTGGGTAGGACAGATTACTTACTGAAAAACCGTTTAGGAAATCGGGCGTGGGTATCCATTCAAGACCCAATCAAGTTAAATGAACGGTCTGAACCAGAACCGGATATTGCTGTCGTTAAAGTAGACCCACTGGACTACGCAGACCACCATCCTACCCCGCCTGAAGTTTATCTGATTATTGAGGTAGCAGATAGCAGCCTGAAGCTAGACTGCCAAACGAAAGCAAAAGCTTACTCAAAGGCGGGAATTAAAGATTATTGGGTGCTAGATGTAATTAATCGGCAATTACATGTGTTTCGAGAACCAACTCAGGATGGCTATCTTAGCGTTGTAGTGTTGCCAGAAGATGCGACTATCTCACCTTTGGATTTCCCTGATTTAAGTATTGCAGTTTTAGAAATGTTACCACCAGTGAGTAATATCATTTCACGAAATACCTGATATAGCTGTAGGGGCGTACAGCTGTACGCCCCTACAGCTGCGATCGCATTTTCTCTGCAACAAACAATCTGGCTTATGTCGGGTCGTCATTCTGAATGATGCGCCCTAGGTACAGTACCAAAAAATCTTTGGCAGCAGCAGAGTTAATTTTCTCTAACGCTTCAACAATCTCTGGAATTGACTCAGCTAGAGGATCTCTTGTCTCATTAACCCAGTAGTGAACAGTGGAACGTCCTATGCCCATTGTCACTACCAATTGATTTTGGCTGATGTTATAGGTTTCGAGTATTTGTTTTAGTGCTTTTCCTGCTCTTCCCATGCCCCTCATAGTCTCAGAGGAGCATAACTAAGTAAATGTTCACAACTAGGAATACTAATGTAAAATAATTACGTTCCTACTTTTGAACATAAAGAATAGGTAAATTTAAATGTCAGATAATCTACCAGGTGACACGAATGAAACTCCTGCTGTGCTTGCTATTGACGCTTTAACAACTTCAGGCAAGCCAGTAAACCGGATGATTTTAATTGGTGCGCCGGAATGGGTGAAGGGAGTGATTTAGAGGTTGCACAGTTTAGGTTTTGCCGAGGTAGGGGCATGGAGTCGGTTAATGCCAACACGCAATTACCAAAGAGATAATTACTGTGTTGCAGCGTCCGAGAGTGCAAGAATAAGCTTGTAGAGGCGATCGCATTTGTTAAAAGTAGCATTACGATCGCTTTTGATTTATGACTTGATTTAGTTCCTATGACCTACTTACTCCAAGGGCCCCAAATTGCGAAAGTAATACCAGGGCTTTGGATGTTTACAAACAAAGTCCGACCATCAGGTGAGAAACAAGCCCCAGCAAATTCACCACTTTGGAGAGCATTACGTGCAAATTGATAGATTTCGCCATTGGGAGTAACACCTACCAAAAAATTGTCACCCCCTCCATCTTCGCAGAGGATGAGATCGCCAAAAGGTGCTACAACTACATTGTCTGGAGCATCGAGTTGTTCTCTAGATGTAGACTCTACAAACAACTCAATGGTCTCATCAGCTGGAATGTAGCGCCAGACTTGACCACGCCCTATGGCACCACCACTTGTACAGCAAAAGTAAAATTCACCGTTGCTGTACCAGATGCCTTCCCCACGAGCAAACAGAGCAGCACCCAGTTCACGACCTTGGAATCTGACATTATCTTCAGTAGTCGGGTTTGGCTCAGGAATATCCACCCAATCTACAGCCAATTTCTCTCCCCTGACAAAACCGCTATTTGAGGTGTTGACTTCAGGTCTGCCTATAATCCTTAGAGCTTGAAGCGTGCCTCCTTGTTGTAACTTTCCAGGCACTTTGGGGATAAAACGGTAGAAGAGGCTATCTCCTCGATCTTCAGTCTGATAAACATATCCAGTCTTGGGATCTACTGCCACAGCTTCATGATTAAATCGTCCCATAGCAATCAGAGGCACTGGATTTACAGGAGAGGTTGCACTCGCTGGAACCTCAAAATTATAACCGTGTAACTGCGTAACTCCATTACTTGCAGTCGGTATAGTTACATCTTCTTCACAGCTAATCCATGAACCCCAAGGAGTCGGGCCACCTGCACAGTTACGGATGGTTCCACCGAGAGAAGCAAAGTCTTTAATCAACTGACGATTGGAGCCAACAACCAAAGTTGTAGTGCCACCTCTGGCAATAGGATCGTAGGGATTTGGCACCTGTACTCTTGAACCAGTTAAACCAATGCTACGTTCGTGATTGCGAACTAAAATAACTGTGTTTCTAGGGCCACGAAAAGCCGCCATCCCATCATGACTAGCCGGCACTGGATTGCGATCGGTCATAATTTCGCCTGTGCGAGAAAAAGCTCTATACTGAAATCCCTCTGGTAACTCTAATAAGCCATCAGGATCTGGTAAAAGTGGCCCGTAACCTCTACCAAACAGTCGTTGACCATTGGCTCTCCTTGCATAAAGAGCTTCTAAAGGAGATACCATCAAGGTACCAGCAGCACTCGCACCTGCTAATGTAAAGAATTTACGTCGTGATAATTTCATCAGGATATTTTGGTTACTTAGAATGCTAAGGAAAAAATATTTGGTTTTGATTAAGTTCGGGTAATGCTTTATTTAACTTAGAGTTAGTTAATTGAAGTTAAATTTTTTGAAAAAATTTCATCAAAAAGGTAGTTTTTATAGTAAAGGTATAGCTAAAATCCGCCCACAGGCTTAAGCATAGAGCTATGCCCAAAAGTCTATAAAGTCAGCTTGAGTTAGTTTTGCTGTAATTTTGAGATTTACATAATTGGTATTTGACCTTCACATTGCGTTGGCGCTTAAGAGGCAGTTTGCTGTAGATATTGCTACATAATGATTAAAAATTTATATCAATTTTATTTTTGGATAAAATATCAGCTTATGCTCAAGACTTAGTTAGATAATAAAGATTAACAAACACCAAGACAATAGTCTTTTTTTGCTAAAATACTGTTTTTCTCTAGATTATTCAGCCCCAATTAAGCTTTCAGATAAGACAAAAAAATGTTTGTGTGATGGTACTTAAACAACTTTAGTTAAGGCTAGTTAAAGATTTATTTAAATTATCAGAACATAATAATTTCAAACAAAAGATAAGTAGGTGGGTGAAAATAAACATGACTATGCTACGAAACGGAAATATGCCTAAAACCCTTACTAATGACAACTGACAACTGACAACTGACGACCCTCACTAGTTAACTTTATTGGCGCCGACCTACTTATTAGATTATTTAAGAATTTAAAAAAATAGATATAACTATAAGAATGAAATTGAATCTAGTGATACAATCTCCCCAAAGGCGTTTGAGAAATTAATCAACTCAAACAAAGCCAATTCTTATCCTAATACCCAGAGACTAAGGCATCTGGTTCTAAAAGGTTGTTTGAAAAGTGTTTTGCTGTGACTTTAGGCACTTTTAGATCCCCCCTAACCCACGCCAGTCGCTCTACTTGAGGAGCCACTGCGTTGCGGGGGTTCCCCCCGTTGAAGCACGTGGCGTGAGACCCCAAGACCGCACTGGCTCCCCTTTTTAAGGGGGGAACCTGAATCAAAGTCTCCCTTAAAAAGGGAGATTTAGAGGGATCTAAAACTTTTGATACCAACAAGAGGACTTTTCAAACATCCTCTAAAAGTGGCAAAGCCTATTTTATAGGCTGAGATTGCTTTTCATATCCCTAATTAGGTACATAAATTCACTTTGCTAAATTCACATTGTGAATGCTGAAATATTTGCTTTTTGGCATTACCACACCAGTAGCTCACTGTTGTGTGAACAGCCTTTAGCATAAGTTGACTGACAACTACAACAACATCAAAATCTATTGCTGTTATCAAGAAAATGAAAAGCATTTGTAACCAAATCAAAGCTACTGTAGCTGTTGCTGCTGTCACCTCTATAGCTACATTAGTTAATCTTCCCAGTGCTGATGCTGCTAGTTTTAACCTTGATTGGATAGGAGATCAAGGTTATTCAGCCAAAGGAAATTTTAGCTATGACGATAATTTCTTAGGAAGCATCGTCACCAAGGATGATCTGACTAGGTTCACCATTTCCTTCTTCAACCCAGAAAGGACTTTGTTGCAAGAATTCGACTACGATTTTCCTAATTCCAGCAGTAGTTTCAATTTCAACTTCGATACAGTCACAAAGACTGTTTTACAAACAGGTAATTTTGACACTTCTCTTGGCTTTGATTTGGGAATTGACTTTGCAACAGATGTGACAGGCTTATCTTTCTACACTTACCAAAATCCGGATCAAGGATTGCCCACGGCTAAGATATTCTTGAAAGATGATCTTTCACCAGAAGTCTGTGACACATACCCAAACTGTCGGTTGGATCTTGGGGGCCAATTGACAGCCATTGCTGTTCCTGAACCAGGAGCAATTTTAGGACTGTTAGTAGCTGGTTCATTGAGTAGATTCTTGAAGAAAAAGCCAGCATCTAGCTAGATAGGAAACTTGAAGAGTCGAAGCTAGCTGAATTTGTACTGTAATTAACGGGTATCTCAAAGGCTAAAACTGCCCAGAACTTGTAGGGGACGTATTTACAACTACGTCCCCTGTAATTTAGCAAAAATTTCGCTGTTTTGCCGTGGGTACGCCAGTCAAATAACAGCACAACATATCCAAAGAGCGTGTACCTTACGTCCTAGCAGCCTTAAAAACCATTGTTGCTCCACAGCGCGTGTCTGAGCATTTATGCGACAATAAGCATACCTTGCCTACCCAATAAAAATTGTTTTATGATAGGGCGGCTCTAGATGTGCAGTTGTTCCTTGCCAATCAAGTCTTCCCCACAAAGCAGTGTAGATAGTCATTGCCACACTATTTTGCAAAAATCGCGGCGGATTGTAGGGGGCATAACACATTATATTTGGAATTTCGTATAGTTTAGTTGTGATTTGAGTCCTTTAGTTTTAATTTTTATGTTAAATTTAAAATCTTTTTTATAATCAATACAGCAATCTTTGTATTTACCAAAGGTTCTTATTTATCCTTAATAAGTAGTAATAATTTTTTAAGAATGCCGAGGATTCTTGTCATAGACGATGACCCAGCAATTTCAGAACTAGTTGCCGTCAACTTGGAAATGGCTGGCTACGATGTCAGCCAAGCTGAAGATGGTATCAAAGGTCAGGCTCTAGCACTCCAGCTACAACCAGACTTGATCATGCTTGACCTGATGTTACCAAGAGTTGATGGATTTACAGTTTGCCAACGCCTACGCCGGGATGAGCGCACAGCCGAGATTCCCGTGTTAATGTTGACGGCTTTAAGCCAAACTCAGGATAAGGTAGAAGGCTTCAATGCTGGGGCAGATGACTACCTAACCAAGCCCTTTGAAGTTGAAGAAATGCTGGCGCGGGTACGGGCTTTATTGCGGCGTACTGACCGCATTCCTCAAGCGGCAAAGCACAGCGAGATTTTGAACTATGGGCCGCTGACCCTTGTTCCCGAAAGGTTTGAAGCCATATGGTTTGGTGAAACTGTGAAACTGACTCACTTGGAGTTTGAGCTACTTCACTGTTTGCTGCAACGCCACGGTCAGACAGTTTCCCCTAGCGAAATCCTCAGAGAAGTTTGGGGCTACGATCCAGATGATGACATCGAAACGATTCGAGTACATATCCGGCACTTGAGAACCAAGCTAGAACCAGATCCCCGACACCCCCGCTACATCAAGACAGTGTATGGTGCGGGATACTGTCTTGAATTGCCCAGCGTTCCTCCATCAACTGAGGGGGTTTCAACATCAACAGTTGAGTGAAATAAGGCAGGAGGCAGAAGATAAGAAAGTTTGTGCAGTAAACTTTTTAGCTTTTTCAAGTGGATAGTTATTTCTGCCATGCTGTGCTAAATTTCATAAGTCTGTATCGTCTGTGTGATGCTGAGCGAGATGCAGTTTAGCAAAAACATCAGGGTAGATTCTACCCAACTCTACAAAAAGCTACCTCTATGTTGGGAAGCTGCACTCTGCTCGACCATACATCTCAACTGTGCTTCGCTGTCTCATCTGTGGGCATACCCTACTCTACGAGAAGATGATGTTTGGGTGTCTAGGGGAACGCCTACAGAAAGACGTGTGTATAGCTACAAATGACTAGTACAGCTTAGCGAAATTAAAAATTAGCGATCGCATCATGGAGGAAATAGCCAAAAATGCGATCGCACAATCCATATTAGAGACTTGATTCGGGTCTTGTGACTCTGGTATGGGTTGAAATTAGACGTTATTGGTTCTCAGTATTTATAATTTGTCTTCACTAAAAGCTAGTTACTCAGCGTCCTGCCAACCTTCCAAAGCAGCTAACAGAACATTGACTACTGGGTGGTCAACTAACTCCTTGAAAGCTTCCGTACCACCTGCTTTTAACGCACCAATTACCCGTGCTTTCAATGTGGGATTACGCTCAATTTCCTTAAGAGCTTCTGTCACCACTATCTGTTTTTCTAGTGGGGTATTAATCGGGTAAGTCTGCCCTAATTGATTCAGGAGTTGTTGAATTTCTGCTGCCACTTGGGTTAAATTCTGTCTCTCTGCCTCGTTTATCACTCCAGCGACTTTTGCCCCTTCCTTGATTTCACCGCCACTCATCTGACCAATACCAAAGTTCCCACTCTGCTCATAATAGTTGCCACCTGTGTTGATATTGCGATTGTCAGTCATAGATTGACTCCTTGTCAGGACTTACGCAACTGGCACACATATTTTCTGCGATGGCAGTCAATAGTCAATAGTCAAGAGTAAAAAGTCAAGGTTTTTGGACTTTTGACTCTTGACTTTGGACGATTTTTGTCAAAAATATATGACACTTGCGTAAGTCCTACTTGTTATAGCTACTGTCTGAACATTGATAACTGGATTGATTCGGCGTAAAAATGTCTTAACTTTGGAGGAGAAGGTAAATGTTATACCAGAACCTAAGAATAAAAGTAAATAATTTTCAGCATAATGGAACCAAGAAAATAGCTTAATTAGCTTTCCAAAATTATTATATGGTGGGGGGATATAAGCAAACTTTATCCCTTGTTCTAAATCACAGCTAGACCAGCTAAGTATATCTTTATTTAAATAAGAGTTTCGTTGAAAATTGACAGGTTCTCTTGATTCATAGAAAGAGCCTTTTGGGAAATCAACGAGCTTTACCGTTGATTCTAAACATTTATCGTCTTTCCAAAAAAGAGTTGATAATTGAATATTATCTGGTAAGTTCAGTTATTGACGTAACTGGCTTTCTCTATCTGAATCCAAGCTCAATGGAAAGATACTTAATTCTTTTAGTATCAATCCTTGATTTTTGCCGATCACATCTTCTTTTAAATAAATCAACTGAACATTTCCTAATTTCAATAAATCATATTTTGAGGAATTACTGAATATTTCTCTAGCCAATGCTTGATCTATTTGAAATTTATATTCAACTATAAATTTTTGCATTTCTAATGATTGAGGTTTAATAAAAATATAATATTCACTAATATGTAAGCTTAAAGAAATATTTAGAGGATTAGGAGGGAATGATAAGAACTGTCCTAATAATAACAACAATGATATTATTATTACTAGTATGATTGTTTTTATTTTACTTGAAAAGTAAATTCTTTTGAATAAGGATATTGTTTTCGGTATTAAATATGCAATTAAAAATCCTAGAAATAAGTAAAAAATAGCAGCGTAATTAACTGATGTTATTCCTATTAAAAGGAATAATACAATAAGAATAAATAAATATCTTCTCCATTGGCGCATAGGTCAGAATTCAGGTCGCAGAAAAAGGAATTAGCGAAGGGTAGGCAATTGTATGACCAACATGTGCGCGTAATGCCTCTCCAAAGAAATCAATAACAGAGGGTTGCTGAGAGCGACAAGTTTGTACGATACTCAATAGACTGGCAACATCGCCAAACCGGGAAAACGTCTTGAGAAACTCAACACATCAATTGTTGCTTTTATTACAGGTTAGGGTTTTATTTTAGATGCTTTATTTGTATCAGGCTTTTCGTGAATTGGTATCACTCATTGCCATCACTTGTGACACTTGCGTAACTCCTATGAAAATTACAGAGGAGAAGAGGAGTAAATTAATCCCTAATTCAAAATTATTTATCTTGAATTTGGAATTATCTACTCCCCGTCTCCTCTGTTGTTGTTAAGCCTGATTTTACTCTTATTAAGGAGCTAGGGCGTTACCGCGAATTAGACTACCAATAGTCTTGGCAGTAATTTTTAGTTGAGTAATGGGGTTAGCGGGGACAACTGTTTTATACAGATAGCTATCGAATGTTAGCCGCTGCACATCGAGGTCGCCACACATCTCTACAAAGGCTTCGCGGGTAGCGTCAGAACGATAGAACACACTCTGCAAAATGTCTAACACTTTGTAGGTGAGTCCGTATTTTTTATCCCAACGCTTCAGGTAAATTTTCAAGTCGTTTTCTGTGGGAATGCGGCTACCACTGTTGGACATTTCCACAATGGTTTCAGCACACATGCGCCCAGACTTGGCAGCAAAGTAAATGCCTTCACCAGAGGATTTGGTAACATAACCAGCAGCATCTCCCACTAAAGCTATGCGACCGACTACGCGGCGAGGACGGGGATGTTCGGGAATGGGGTGGGCTTCGACTTTGATGATTTTACCGCCTGCCAGTTTTTCACTAGCGCGGGCGCGGATACCAGCTTGCAACTGTTTAATACTGGCTTTATGGACGTGCATTGTCCCAGTACCGACAGCTACGTGGTCATATTTGGGGAAAACCCAAGCGTAGAAGTCGGTAGAAACGTCATTGCCTACGTACATTTCGGCAAGGTCGTTGTAATATGCCATTTTGTCTTCGGGGAGACGAATGCGCTCTTGGAAAGCGATCGCATAATTATAATCCCCTGCATCCATTTCTTTGGCAATGCGGGAATTAGCCCCATCCGCCCCGATGATTAAATCCACTTTCAGGGTTTTAGTAATGCCCTGTGGCCCACCTTCTGTGTGGTCAACGTAATGGATGGTATAAGGGTCGGTGTTGTTTGTCGGTATATCGAGTTTATGAACGGTAGCATTAATTAAAGTTGCGCCTAATTTTGCCGCCCGATTCCGCAGAAAGCCATCCAGCACCTCACGGCGGCACATTCCTATATATTCTTCTTTGTTTACCAGATTGATATCAACTTCACGATTGGAAGGCGAAATCATTTTCATCTTCCGTACCTGGCGGTCAATAATCTCTGGTGGCAAGTCAAACTCACTCACCATACACAGGGGAATCGCTCCCCCGCAGGGCTTGGCATTGTCTAGTTTGCGCTCAAACAGGTAGGTTTCAATCCCAGATGAAGCCAGTGTTTCAGCGGCAGATGAACCAGCAGGGCCTGACCCAACAACAGCAACCCGTAGTGTCAAAGGTCTTCTCCCAATCTTCACATTTACCGAAAGCATCGTATCACGGACTTTTGACTGTTTTCGCGCTCTCAGGTCAGGTTTTGATATAAATGCAATATTCCTTAATATTTCGATACAAAAGACGAGACTGGGAATCGGGAATTGCTCATAGCAATAAGTACATCAGGCCGAAAACCCAGAACCTACCAATTGATACCCTGAATCAATCGTTGTAAGGCTGTGGGTCGAGTATTTCTATATCCCCAGGCGATACTTGCCTAATTCCACCAGTTGGATATAAGTCTTCTGGATTGAGGATTTCAACAATTATTTTAGAACCTTTACTACCCAATTCATATCCACCAAAAACTGCATATTCACCTGTACTCTTGATTTTTAAAATTAATTTGTAAACTTGCCCTGAAGAACGAACAGCTTTGTACTCTCCACCTAACATCTGTTTCTCCTTATTTAAAAGTTCTTTCAGCAAGATTGTAGCCTGCTCGTTACCTTTTGGTAGAAATTTGGGCAACCAGTATGAAGCTTTAGCTACTTGCTGAGGCTGTTCTGATAATTTTTGAGATAAAATCGCTATAACACGCCGGAAGCCAAGACGTGGAAGTAAATACTTGAGCCAAAGTTCAATATCGCTAGCATTTGCTTTCTCTAGCCCTCGCTCAAGAAGAACCTCAAAGTATTTTTTGTTTTTCAGTAGGGCATTCGCCAACTTTAAACCGATGCTTGAATCTCGATCTAAAATGGCGTTAATCTCATTGAACTGAGCTGACTCCGGTAAATTCATCAGCCTCAATTGTAAAGCTTTATGGTCTTTATCAGTAATAAATCGGCTAGTCATATTTTTTCACCTATTAATAGCTAATAATATTTATCATGCGATTTAATTACATTTCAATTTTACCAAATTTCATGTTATACCCAGTGCGAAGGCTGTTCTGCCTTAATCCTTACCAGGAATTAAATTGATACTAATTAAACTTTTGAATTGACCTGGTTCAAAAAGTTCTTCAGGTAAACCTGCATTCTTTATAAATTCAGGGGGAGGCTGATAATGTCCAGATTCATTAGTCCACTTGCGGAGAATGCCTCGATTAGCGCGTCCTGAAAAGTAAAGCCGCCCAGCATATTCTACATCCTTTCCCATTGCTAAATCTATATGACCAATTAGTCTACCTCCAACCCTAGTACTGACTCTACAAATCAACACTTGACGCTCTAGAGTAACAAAATCATAGACTCCTGAAGCGGTAAGTTCTTCACGTTTATATCTAAGTTCTCGCCATTTTCCTTGTTTGTGAACAAGCAATGATCTTTGAATAATTATTGGCGAATCATTGGGAAACAGGTTTTGGAACTTCTTCAACTACAAGGTTTCTCACGGTTACTACCCCCAACATCATACTAAGTGGTTTGTGCTGCTCATTGTTGCTAGCCCGATCGCAGCAGTTGTACTAACTAAAATTTTTCAAGGCAAAACTATTTTATGTATGGTATAAATAAAACACGGTAAACCTAGCAATAAGCCGTATTAAAATTGCAGAGGTCAGCAGCAGTGGGTATTGTAGTTGATAATGTATCCAAGCAGTTCGGGAGTTTTAAAGCAGTTGATCAGGTGAGTCTGGAAATCAAGAGTGGCTCGCTGGTTGCCTTGCTTGGGCCATCAGGATCTGGTAAATCCACCCTACTGCGCTTAATTGCGGGTTTGGAGATGCCAGATAGCGGTAAAATACTGCTCACAGGTAAGGATGCCACATATCAAAGTGTACAAGAACGGAATATTGGGTTTGTGTTTCAGCACTATGCCCTATTCAAGCATCTGACTGTACGGCAAAATATCGCCTTTGGTTTAGAAATTCGCAATTCCCCAGCCAAGAAGATTAAAGGGCGGGTAGAACAGTTGTTGGAATTGGTGCAATTGACTGGACTGGGCGATCGCTATCCTTCACAACTTTCTGGTGGTCAAAGACAACGGGTAGCTTTAGCCAGGGCATTAGCTGTAGAACCAGAAGTATTGTTACTTGATGAACCCTTTGGGGCGCTTGATGCGAAAGTCCGCAAAGACTTACGGGCATGGTTACGCCGCCTCCATGATGAAGTACATGTTACCACAGTTTTCGTCACCCACGACCAAGAAGAAGCAATGGAAGTTTCCGATGAAGTCGTAGTGATGAATAAAGGGCGGATAGAACAGGTGGGGACACCAGCAGGAATTTACGACAATCCGGCGACGGCATTTGTCATGAGCTTTATTGGCCCAGTGAACGTTTTGCCCAGCAGCGCGAATATTTTCCAGAGCAGTGGTTTTGAAACATCACATCCGCAAGTGTTTTTACGCCCGCAAGATGTGATTATAGAAAAGTCTCCCAATGGCTCTACCACACCAGCCAGAGTGAGTCGGCTGATACATTTAGGTTGGGAAATTCAGCTAGAATTAACTTTAGATGATGGGCAAGTACTGACTGCGAATTTAACACGCGATCGCTTTAACGAGTTACAGTTACAACCACAACAACGCGTGTTTGTCAAACCAAAAGATGCGAAGTCTTTCCCGCTGTATTATTCGTGATCAAAAGATAAAACAGTTAAGCTATTACGCTTTTAAATTGCATAGTTACTCGTGAAGGTTGTCAACAGTCAAAAGTCTAGGCTAATCTGGACTTTGGACTGTTGACTATCTAAACTAAAAGATATGCTTTTTAGGTGCGCGACAACTAAGGTTGCATATCTCGTGGAAGCAGCACACGATCAATCACATGAATCACTCCATTACTGGCTTTGATATCTGCTGTGGTTACTTTTGCTCCATTTATCGTTACTTGACCATTTTCAACCTGAACGTTAAGTTCCTCGCCTTCAACTGTCTTAAGCGGGCCAGACTTGAGACTTTTAGAATCAATTGCCCCAGGAACGACATGGTAAGTTAGAATATCTTGCAATTCATCCTTGTTTTCTGGCTTCAGTAGTGTTTCTAAAGTGCCTTTTGGTAAAGCAGCAAATGCATCATTTGTGGGTGCAAACACTGTAAAAGGGCCTTGTCCAGAAAGCGTTTCCACAAGACCCGCTGCTTTGACAGCTGTGACTAGGGTACTTAAAGATTTGTCGGCGCTGGCAATATCGACAATTGTACCTGTAGTAGTTGCTTGAGCAATTGATGCAGCAGGCTTGGATGATGAAACAGGGCTAGATTTCGCCAAAATTGGAACGCTGGCTAGAACAGTAGCCGCAGCGATCGCAATCATAACTGTTTTACTCAAGAAGCGTCGGGATTTTTGGCTATGCATGGGTGTAAATTCCAGATTTTGCAAAGATGTGGTGATTTGGCAGGATCTTGACCAAAACAGTGTGATTGAATTTCAAGACCTGCAATCCTGTGTTGGCACAGCTTTAGCCTGGATTGTTTTTGATACTTTACAAGTAACTGTTAATTACTAACAGCTACAGTTGATTTAAAACCTTCATCGACAAGGTAATACACTACCTTACAGACTGATTTTGAAGAGCGAACATCTGCCGCGTATACAGATGTCAAGCTTTTTATCGTATCTTTACCCAGACTTTATATAGACTTAAAATATATGATATATGCAGTTATGAAAAATTGCGATCTTTTTTTTTCAAACTATCAGCAAGATTTAGTAGTCAGTTAAATTGATGGGTTGTAATCTTGACAGCCAAGCTATTACTTGGTATAAATGTACTATAAAGATTTTGTTGCATAAAAAATAATGAAGCTATCTAAGGTAGACTTGAGCAGTTTATTAGCGATCGCTCACTCTGACGGATATTTGCAGTTATTGCTTGACCGAGGTGATGAACTGGAGTTTTTGGAAATTCCTGCACCAATACAAGCTTACGAAGGACTGCAAGAACTGAACGAAATTATTGCTGAAACTCCTGCACTGCCTTTTGAAGAAGAACCAATTGCCATGCTACCAGTTAACTCATCAATGGCGGCGGCTGTGGGCTACGATAGCGACGAATGCATTTTGCAAGTTGAATTCCAAAATGGAGCAGTTTATCAATATTCGGGTGTAGACTCCCAAACTTGGGAAGATTTACATTCAGCAGACTCAATTGGTACGTTTTTCAACGAAGAAATTAAAGGTAGATATGCATCTGAGCGTCTAGATACTGATGACTATTGTTATTAGAGATTTCAGCAATAGACAGTAGTGGCGCGACACAGCTAAAATAGTGCATTAGCTTTCCTCTTGTAGGATGGGCGTCTCGCCCGTCCGTGGCAGGCAAGATGCCCGCCCCACAAGAAAATTTATTGCATCATTTTAGCCTTGCCATGTTAGTAGGGTGTGTTAGACACAAGCCGTAACGCACCTTAACATAGAATTTTTGGTACTTATGAAAGAATATAAACATCTTTCACAAGATGACCAACTATGTCTAAGCTGATTGAGGCACAACAAAAAACTAGCAATGGAAGTCATGCTATTGTGATTGGGGGTAGCATGGCTGGACTCTTAAGTGCGAGAATTTTAGCAGAACACTTCGAGCATGTCACGGTGGTAGAACGCGACCAGTTACCACAACAGCCAGAACCACGTCACGGAGTTCCCCAAGGACATCACGTCCATGTAATGCTGACTGGAGGTTATCGCATTCTAGAACAGTTGTTCCCTGGTATGGAAGCAGAATTAACTACAGCAGGTGCGCCTAGTGTAAACTGGACAGCAGACTCATCTTTTTTTCATGCGCGGGGTTGGGCATACCGTGGTTCTTCAGACTTAGTTACCCGTACTTGCAGTCGTCCTTTTCTGGAGTGGGTAGTTCGTCGTCGTTTGAGTAGTTACCGTAATATAGAATTTTTATCGGCAACTCAAGTCAAGGGGTTAGTAACTAATAAAGACAATTCCAGAGTCACAGGAGTAAAACTGTGTTCTTTGGATGATTCGCAAGAACAAGAATTAACATCAGATTTCGTGGTTGATGCTAGCGGACGCAACTCTCAGTTGCCTAAGTGGTTAGAGAAAATGGGCTACCAATCTCCCAATGAAACCATGATTAACTCATTTTTAGGTTACAGTACTTGTTGGTATGAACAACCAGAGAATTTCCAAGCAGATTGGAAAGTACTGTATGTGATTTCTCAACCACCCCATGACAAACGTGGTGGTGCCTTATATCCAATAGAAGGCAACCGCTGGGGTGTGATCTTGATTGGTATTAGTCGAGACTATCCACCAACTGATGAAGCCGGCTTTATCGAATTTGCACGCAGTTTGCGTACTCCTGAGATTTACCAATTCGTCAAAAACGCCAAACCCATTACTCCCATACATGGCTATCGGCGTACAGAAAATTGCTGGCATCATTACGAAAAGCTGTCTCGGATGCCAGATGGCTTGGTTGCAATTGGGGATGCTGTCTGTGCTTTTAATCCTATCTACGGGCAAGGAATGACCACTGCTGCTTTAGGTGCGTTAACTCTAGATGATTGTTTACAGAAGCAACAGCACAATTTCAAAGGTTTAACAAAACAATTTCAAAAGCAACTGGCTAAAGTTTTAGAAACTCCTTGGTTGATGGCAACAAGTGAAGATTTTCGCTGGGATACCACTGAAGGTGGACAACCAGATAAAATGACTCAATTCATGCATCGATATATGGATGAAGTCTTAGAGCTTTCTGTCAGAGATCCTGATATTTATCGGAGATTTATTGAAGTGTCACATATGGTTAAACAGCCAAATTCGCTGTTTGCACCCAGTGTGATGATCCGAGTTTTAGGACAAGTAGTTAACTCCATTTCATCCAACTATACCTTCCCTAAAACAAAAGTTTTGAAGCCGGAAAGTTGATGTCAATATCTAATATCATGTCCGCTTGATTACTTAGAAAAACCAAAGAACCCCACCCCAGCAAAGCTATGCTTTGTTTCCCCTCCCCGTGAACGGGGAGGGGTAGGGGGTGGGGTGCAATGACTGGGGGAATCATAACTAATTAACCGGATATGATATAAATTGTGATGACTGATGACAAATAACTAATGACTGTTATCTGTCATCGCTCAACGACCTTCTCCTTATAGTATTAGCTGTTAAACTTCGGAAAGTCTGATGAAGGCGTAGTTTTATTTTTGGAGTTTCAATGTTGAAGTTCTACTATCATCCGACCTCTGTTAATGCTCGTCGAGTCTGGGTGGCATTACTAGAGAAACAGATTCCCTTTGAGCCAATTTTAATCAATTTAGATGGAGATCAGTTTAGTGAGGATTTCACTGCAATTAACCCGCTTCAGCGAATTCCTGTAATTGTAGACAACAAATTGCGGGTAGTCGAGTCGTTAGCAATTCTAGATTATCTAGAGGCAAAATATCCGACTCCATCATTAATGCCTAGTTCAGCTGACGATATTGCCATTGTTCGGATGGTTGAAATGATTGCAGTCAATGAACTTCAGGTATCTATGACCCCTTTAACTCGACTGTTGATAGGAATCGAACTTGATCCTAATAAAGCTGAAATTGCTCGGCAACGAGTTATTGCTGTGATGCAGTTTTATGAAAGCCTTTTGGATGGGAATTCTTACTTTGTGAAAGACTCACTGACGCTAGCAGATATTGTTGCTGGAACATTAGTGTCGGCATTACCTCAGTTTGGTTTCTCTTTGTCAGCTTACCCATCTCTAAATGCCTGGTTAGAAGGACTTGAAGAGAGGGAAACTTGGCAACAAACAACTCTGTCGCCTGAAATAATTGAAGCTGCTCTTCCTAGTATCCGAAAAATTCTGGAGCGTAGATCCTAGAAGTTTTTAAATATTGATTATTTACTCTGCAATTAACTTTCTAAATTGCTCATCATCACCAATTTCATCAAAGTCTATATCTGTTGCGGCTTCTTCTTTGTAGCTAGGATTAATTTGAATCGCTTGTTTGAGGTTTTGTAAAGCTAATTTAACTTCTTTTTGTAGGGCATAGCAGGCTGCTTTATTATAATATGCACTGCCATAGTCTGGCTTAATTTCTAGGGCTTTGTCAAAACTAGCGATCGCATCTTCATCACGTCCCAGTCTCACTAAAGTATAACCGCGTTTATCCCAAGCTTTCGCGGAATCAGGTTTGTATTGTAGCGATTGGTCAAATGAGGCGATCGCTTCTTCATATTCTTCCAATTCTACCAAAGAAAGACCCCGATTCATCCAAGCAACTGCATCATCAGGTTTGATTTTGGTAGCTTTATCAAAAGAGGCAAAAGCTTCTTGATGCTGTCGTAAATTGCCAAAAGCTACACCGCGATCGCACCAAGCTTGATGATAGTCTGGCTGGATTTTGATAGCTTGATCATAGCACGATATGGCATCTTTATAGCGTTTCAATCTTCCCAGACTGATGCCTAGTTTTAACCAAAGAACAGGTTGATCTTGTTGGATTTTAATAGCTTGATTGTAAGCTGCGATCGCATCTTTATATCGTTTTTCAGCAAATAGAGTATCTCCCTGTTTCACAAAATCATCTGCTGATACTTCCGGCTGTGGCTGTGGTGACTCTGCTGGCTTTGATTCAGGAATAGATGGCGGTTGATTTTCAATTAATTGTTGTAGTATCAAATCTTTGCGTTGTTGAGCATCCAACTGTAATTCTGAAAGTTGAAAGACAAACTCTCTCTCTAATTTTTCAAGCTTTTCTAAAATCAACATTTTTTGTTGTTGAGCATTCAATTGCAAATCAGCAAATTGAGATACAAACTCAGAACCTGATTTTTCTAAATTTTCAATAATTAGCTGTTTGCGATTTTGCACATCTGCTTGTAATTTTGATAGCTGGGATATAAATTCTAATTTCAGGTTTCTTAAATTTTCTATAATTTGCTCCTTTTCTACTTGAGTATCAGACTGCAACCCTGATATTTGCTCTCTAACATTTCTCAATATGATATCTTTTTGTTGTTGAGCAGCAACTTGTAAATTTGATAGTTGTGATGTAAATTCCAATTGCAGTTTTGTTAAAATTTCCAGAATTTTATCTTTTTCCAGTTGAGTATCAGAATGCAAGCCTGATATTTGCTCTTGGATATTTAAGAGCGTTAAATCCTTCTGTTGTTGAGCATCAACTTGTAAATTTGATAGTTGTGATGTAAATTCCGATTGCAGTTTTGTTAAAATTTCCAGAATTTTATTTTTTTCTAGTTGAGTATCAGACTGCAACTCTGATATTTGCTCTTGGATATTGAAGAGCGTTAAATCCTTCTGTTGTTGAGCATCAACTTGTAAATTTGATAGCTGTGATGTAAATTCCGATTGCAGTTTTGTTAAACTTTCCAGAATTTTATCTTTTTCTAGTTGAGTATCAGACTGCAACCCTGATATTTGCTCTTGGATATTGAAGAGCGTTAAATCCTTCTGTTGTTGAGCATCAACTTGTAAATTTGATAGCTGCTGTGCAAATTCTGATTGTAAGGTTGTTAAAGTTTCTAGAATGTTATCCTTTCTTTGCTGAGTATCAGATTGCAAGCTAGCAACTAAAGCAATGAATTCATCCCTTGATTTTTCTATATTTTCTAGGGCAATATTCTTTTGGTATTCAGCAGTTAACTGTAATTCAGATAGTTTTTGGACAAATTCAGATTCGAGTTTTCCTAAATTTTCTATTGTCAGATTTTTTTGTCGTTGGTTATCCGATTGCCATTCAACTAATTGTGCCGCAAATTCAAATTCTAATTTCTCTACTTTTGCTTGCACAATTTTGATATCAGATTCTAACTCTGTAAACAGATTATCTTTGGCTTGCAACAACTCAGATGCCAAGACAGATAAATTTGTCTGCTGTAATTTGATATTTTGTTGGAGTGCCTCAGCTTCCTGATCTAACTGACGATTGAGTTTTTTAGCTTCTTGTATAGTATTTTCAGCTTCTTGTTTAACAATAGTTAGTTGCTTTTGTAAATTTTCTATTCCTTCTAATTGTGCCATTGCTCTATTAACAATTTCACGGATTGCCACCCGACGCAGCAGCCAAAATAAAGCAATGATTGCCACTGGAAATAAACTTAATATCACTAACCAGATATTGATACGATTAAAAGCGCGTTCCAAATCTAATTTTTCTTGCTCTCGAAGGCGGTTTTCAGCCCTCAGTCGCGTTAATTCTTCCTGTTGCTGATTGGTAGTCTGAACAGTAATTATATCTCTAGAGGCTGGTGTTGGGGTTTGTCCACTGGCAATACCAGCAGATAGCAGTAAGGGTGAAAAGACAACAGCGCTTTTCAACATTAAGGTAAAAACAACTTGGTTCTTGTTCTTCATTACAACCATCCCATCTGTTAGCCAGTTTTTGAAGCTGCACGCCTCTCTCCAATCTATAGCAGAATTTTATTGTGAAATTTTATGAGCGGCAGTAAGAGGTTGTTTTAAAAGTTTTGGGCGAATATAATTCGCTACTACACAGGCAAAGTCCCTTCGGGTTCGGGGGTTCGCAATCGACGGGAACCGCCAAGACTGCGACCCCCTCACCGCCTACGCGGACTAACCAAAAATTAGGTCTTTTAAACCCACGGAGGTGGGTTTCGTCTGTGTAGACGCGATTTCTAATCGCCCTGCTGAGTAGTATATTAGACTTTTCAAACATCCTCTAAGACAGCAGCGATCGCCCATAAGTAGGTGGGTGAAAATAAACATGAGTATGTTACGAAACGTAAATATACCTGAAACCCTTACTACTGACAACTAACAACTGACAACTGACGACCCTCATTAGTTAACTTTATTCGCACCGACCTACTTAGGTAAAATGATCTGCACATAATTGTATTACACTTGACAAACTGGACACTTTCTGTAGGTACTGAAGTGATTAAATGTGAGTATCGGCATATTGGAGTCCGGATATTTTCGTATATATAGCTGAAAAAAATTATGTTATTAGATAATTTTCGCCGTAAGTTGCGTACTGAAGCGCAACTATGGCAGAGTGAAGGGCTAATTGATGCCGATTTATATCAAAGATTGGCACAAAGGTATGAATTTGATCATCTAGAAACGGCTGCTCGCGATCGCTTCGTTTTTATCTTAATCGCGGTTGGGGCAATCTTGTTAGGCTTAGGTGTAATTACTTTTGTAGCTGCCAACTGGCAAGCTTTGACTAGAGCTGTCAAGTTAATTCTACTATTAAGTTTGTTCTTGGTGACAAATATTGCTGGCTTTAGCCTGTGGAAACCAGCCACCAGAAATAATCAGACTTCCAGAGACAGACAACGCCGTCAACGCGTCTTAGGAGAAGGCTTGCTAATTGTAGGCTCTTTGACCATAGGTGCTAATATGGCGCTATTAGCACAGATGTACCATGTTAGCGGTTCAAGTTACGAACTGTTCTTAGGTTGGGGATTAGCTGTTTTGCTGATGGCGTACACTCTGCGCTTGACTTCCTTGGGAATGCTTGCCCTGATTTTAATGCTAATAGGGTCTAGGATAGGATTTTTCAATTGGTACTTTGGAGTTGATGAGTTGACATGGGGAAAGACAGTTATAGAACATTTGCCATTAGTCTTAAGCTTGCTGTTTGTACCTTTAGCTTACTGGTGTCGTTCCCGTTGGATTTTTAGAATTACAGCGATCGCATTTGTGATATCCTGGCAATATCATCTGAGGTTGTTGGAAGTTATCAGCTACACAGATGCTCCACTTTGGCTTATTATAGCTGCGTTTAGTGTTCCCCCAGCCTTACTGTGGAGTTATGATGATTCACTGTTTCGGCAAATTAATTATAAACGGTTTCAGCCATTCGCGCGATCGCTAACTTGGGTGTTTTTTAGCATTACATTTTATTCTCTATCTTTCCGTGGGTTGTGGCAAGGGCGGATGGTTGGTTATCAAACTCAATTTAGGGATACTCCCTTAGCAACCTGGCTACCTTTGATAGATGTGGCAATTTTCACAATTTTAGCTGTATGGCAATGGTGGTATTTGTTACGTCCAACCCAAAACCAACAGCGTCAGCAAAGAGATGTAAAAAGTATTTTTATTGGCGGCTTGATTGTGATAACTGCCATAGTCATCTTTGTGCATCAAGCTATTACTCCCATTCCAGTTATTCCCATCTTTGCGTTTAATCTGCTTTTAGCAGTTTTGGCATTTGGACTAATTCGAGAAGCACTGGAATTAAGTGAAAGATGCCCCTTTTGGGGTGGCATAGTATTACTAACACTACAAATTATTAGCCGAATGCTAGAGTACGACACCGCCTTATTATTGAAATCCTTGATTTTTGTCTTATGCGGTGTTGGGGTAATTATCGCCGGTTTGTGGTTTGAGCGTTATTTGTCTTCTCTACCAACTGCATCTGAAAATATTTCGTAATTCGTAGCCAGGAGTTAAATATTTTTGACTTTTGACTTCCCCCTTCTGAAGCGATCCTAACTTTATGGAAACTAACCAAACATTACCTTTACCAACCGAACCTTCAGAACAGCCTATAGTTCTTTGGCGGTTTATTGTACCTTTGCTGATTCAAACAGCATTTATTTTAGCAGTACCGGCTCAATCAGTTTACACAGTTGTCACAGGCAAAACGGCTATTTTGCAAACTCAACCTGTAGATCCTTACGATTTACTGCGCGGTTATTCGGTGACACTGGGTTATGAAATTTCTCGTGTAGATAATTTAGCAAAACTTCCTGGTTGGACAGATTTGTTAAAGCAACATCCTGGTACTGACAAAAAATATCAGCCTTTAGCGCCAGCAACCAGCTTCTACGTCATTCTGCAAGAAGAAAAATCTTCTGGTAAAGTTCCTCAAGCGTGGAAACCTGTGCGGGTAAGTGGAGAACTTCCGACTTCCCTACCTGCAAATCAAATAGCTTTGCAAGGTCGTTACAGTCGCTATAATTTAGTTTCTTACGGCTTGGAAAATTATTATATCCCAGAGGATCAACGTAACGATATTAATCAGGATATTTCAGCAGCCAGACCAACTAAATCAGGACAAAGACAACCGATAGTAGTAGAAGTGAAAGTTAATGCCCAAGGTCAAGCTGTACCTATCAGTATGTGGGTACGCGATCGCAAATATCAATTTTAACTCTTGTGCCGGAAATCTGTAGCGATCGCACTAGAAATTGTATAATTATTGTAATAGGTATGAGCATAAATTGTGAGGGTAAAAAATGAATACTGTTCAGTTAATCATGGACGGCAATAATCAAACAGTTATTTTACCTAAAGAATTTCAATTAGAAGGCAATGAAGTTTACATAAAAAAAATAGGCAATGCTGTTATTTTAATCTCCAAAGAAAATCATTGGCAAACATTATTTGAGAGTTTTAATCTGTTTTCGGAGGATTTTATGACAAGCAGAGAGCAGCCTTATTTAGATATAAGAGAGACTCTATAATGAGATTTTTGCTCGACACAAATACGTGCATCTACATTATTAAACGTCACCCACCTCAAGTTATAGAAAAATTTCAAGCCCTAGATATTTATGATGTAGGTATTTCATCGATTACTGTTGCATAACTGGAATACGGTGTTTATAAAAGCCAACGTCAACAGCAGAATCAAATAGCACTAAATCAATTTTTAATTACTTTAAATATTGTGCCATTTGATGAACGAGCAACACAAACTTATGGAAGAATGAGAGCAGAATTAGAACGCCAAGGAATTGTCATTGGCTCAATGGATATGCTGATAGCATCCCAAGCAATTTGTTTAGGGTTAACCTTAGTTACCAATAATATTAAAGAATTCTCTCAAATTCCAGGGTTAGTATTAGAAAATTGGGTGCAGGAGAGTTGATTTACCTTAAGTGAGGATAAAAAGCACTGCTCAACTCTCAGCTTTAACTCTACAAGCCACAAGTCCCACGCCCTAAACTTTTTATATTGATTACACCTCACTGTTACACTTGTCTGTCATCTGTGTTAAAAGTAATCTGTGATCTCTAAAATAGGTTAAGTAATGAAACAGTTGTCTCTTTCCTTGGATTTGTCTAGCTCTGAGCCAATTAATAAAGCTTGGTTCCAAGAGATTTTAGCAATTCTTGGAGTGAGACAAGAACCTGCATGGACTGATAACTTTGGTCAATCACTCCGTCAATGGCTAATACAGCAGGGATATACCCCAATTAAAACACTCAGCTTATTTTCTGGTGGTGGAGGGCTAGACATTGCATTTCATGATGCTGGTTTTGAAATAATTCAAATGGTAGAGCTTGAAGCCAAGTATGTTCAAACTTTACAAAGGAATACTCTACCAGGGAAATGGCTAGAAGACTCGGAACCTGTGTGTATTGATATTAGAAACTATTTACCGCCATCGAATTTTCAAGTTGATTTCATTATTGGAGGCCCACCTTGCCAAACCTTCTCTGCTGCTGGACGTAGAGCAGCCGGAGTGTCTGGAACAAATGATGCTAGAGGTACACTATTCCAAGAATATGTTCGTATTCTTGATGTACTTCAGCCTAAAGGATTTCTCTTTGAAAATGTATATGGAATCACTGGGGCGAATGCAGGAGCAGCTTGGCAAGAAATTCAAGAAGCTTTTAGAAAAGTTGGCTACAATATTTATTTTCGTATTCTTGATGCAGCTGATTATGGAGTACCTCAACATCGTGAACGTTTATTTATTGTCGGCATAAAAGAGGGTGAATATTTATTTCCCTATCCTACTCATGGCCCTGATTCTCTCAATCAAAATTCCTATTACTCAGCAAGAGAAGCTGTAGAAGGTGCTAATATTTCAGATGTAGAAGTGGGTTTAAGTGGGCGCTACGGGCATTTACTCGATCAGATTCCGCCTGGACTTAACTATAGTTTTTATACTAAAGAAATGGGTTATCCTCACCCAATATTTAGCTGGAGGTCAAAGTTTTCAGATTTTCTGTATAAAGCAGATCCAACAACTCCAGTGCGAACAATTAAAGCTCAAGGAGGACAATACACTGGGCCTTTCAGTTGGGAAAATCGAAGATTTTCTATTGCAGAGTTAAAGCGGTTACAAACTATTCCTGATGACTATGAAATTGTTGGTAATAGCCAAGTTACGATTGAACAAATTGGCAACTCTGTGCCTCCTCAATTAGGTAGAATATTAGCTCTTAGTATTCTAGAGCAAGTTATGAAATGTGAATTGCCTTTTGATATAAGTTATTTACCTCATAATAAAAAACTAAATTTTAGGCAGCGTAAGAGAAAACTAACAGAAATTTATGCTCAAAAAGCTAAATCTGCAATTGCTGATTTACGTAATACTGGAAAAATTTTGTCTTTAACTCGTTCACACTATGAAGACAAAGGAAAAACTATCAGATTTATATCTCCTGATTTTTCTTGGACTAAAGAACTAACTTCTGAAGGTGTAAAAATTTATCTATCTTACGATTTGAATGATTCATGCTGGCTAATCACAGCAGGTATTAATGAAAATTGGGCAGACGAAGATCAATTCTTTATAGAGATTAATCCGTCTTATGGTTATGATGACTGGGTTCTCGAAACACATTCAGTTAAGCTTTGTGCAAAGGCTCTTGAACCACAAATCTTTACATCTCTTTGGAAAGCTTTTGAAGAAAAGTTAACTGAAGTTACAGGCAAAGCAGATTTAGTGCAGTTATCTGGATATTATCAGTATGATGCTCGAATTAGTGGAATAATAACTTTTAATCCTAAATTAAAGGTTGATCCACTTTGGCGCGTAATCCAATGTGTTACGAGGTGTATTGGTACTGCTACTCAATTTTCAGCCATAGAGCTTGCAGATAGGTGGGGTGTAAAATCAGAAAATGTATTCTCCTATCTTCAGTCTTTGCGGACTATAGGCTACGAAGTTAGAAATCATAACACTAACCCACAAATTCCACCCGGTAAGTATTTGATTCCTTACGCCTTTCCTACACTAAATCCTAAGAGTGTGCAACTTCGCAAAAGTCTTTAAACAGATTATGAACGAGCTACACCTGAGAGTATATACAAACAGAAGTGAATTAGTTTTACCTGATGGAAGAGTTCAATTATTTCCAGAAGGAGGAATGAGTCAAGCAGCAAATATACGATACAAGAAAATAGCAGTAGAACTTTCTAGAGGTTACTTGGAAAGACAGATTCTATTGTGTAGAGATGATTCATCGAATATTAATTTTTTGCAACTGATAGAAGTACATAAATATCTTTTAGATAAACTTGTACAGTCAGTAACTAGTGAAGTTGGTAGAGCGTTAGTAGGTCTGACAATTTTACAGTTGTGCATTAAAGCAATTGAGCCAGGACAGAATATTAGGTTACACAAAGGTAGTAAGGGTTCAAGAGACTTTTCTTGGTGCGATGGAATCTCTATGCGTTCTCTTGATAAGCAATACATTACACCTATTCTACGAAAATATGAATTACTAAGATTGAATGCAGATGGTTTTATGATGACACGCAGCTTAGCTGAAAATTATCCATATTCATCTGTATATAAAGCAAATATAAGAGGCGCACGTTCTGAATGGCTAAATCTTGTTGAAGCAATTGAAAAAAATGAAGTAATTTCTGAAGTAGCACTACGCTATCTTCTTTCACAACTGCTTAATCAAGCGGATAACTTTAGAAGATTAGCTGTACAGGCTGTGGAAAAGCTGACCTCGTTTATGGAAATAACAATTGTTGATAAAGGTATGTCATTAAGTCTTATACTGCGTCACATTAATCAATCTGATTATGCTGCTCGATTGATGGAGATAGCTATGCATAGCCTGTATCAAGCTATGCAAGAATACCAAGTTTTTCCAAACAGTTTGCTAAAACCCCTTTCACAAATGCGGTCAGCAAATAAAAAGCATGGAAATGTCGGCGATATTGAACTTCTAGAGGATAGGCAAATTGTGGAAGCATGGGATGCAAAGTATGGGAAGTCATACTTGCGAGATGAAATTGAGGAATTATCAGAAAAACTGGAAGTACATCCTGCAATTATAAAGGCTGGTTTTGTCACAAGTCTTGAACCTGAACGAATTGATGAACTAGTGCCTAGATGTCAGGAAATTGAGGAACTATTTGGGATATCTCTTGAAATACTCACTTTTGAAGAATGGGTTGACCAACAGTTTGCTCGTACATTAACTGAAGAGGCTGCAACTGAGCAAGAATTGGCTTCTGCTTGGCTAACAGCTTACACAGAATCTTTAGCACAGCGACGAAGAGACATTGCTCCCATTGATGAGCCATGTTACCAATGGCTGGTTACACTAAACGAAATTCTGACGTATGAATAGCTGAATTTTTCTTACCTTTAAGACTTCGGTGGGGTGAGCAATTCAAGAATGTTTCTAAACTCATTATCTTGAGGGACATTCTGCTGAAACTGTCCAAAAGGCGCTTGTGATGAACATTTCCTGGGTGCTACCGTCTACAAGTTGACACAGGAGTAGACAGAGTTCCCAAATCATGAAGCGCAGACACAAAGTTGCTGTCCAGACATCACTCTTTAGTATTAGTTTAATATCTACCTTCATCGCACCATATTCTCATATTGTCGCCGCACCACCAAGAACCCCAGACAAAACCGTGAATTGCGAGATTTTAGTTGTGGGTGGTGGTTTATCCGGTGTCGCCACAGCATACGAGGGGTTATTAGCAGGAAGAACAGTTTGTCTGTTGGAAATTACTGACTGGCTGGGAGGACAAATTTCTTCTCAAGGCACATCTGCGTTAGATGAACGACCAACACAGCGTTCTCTGCAATTCTATTCTCGCGGTTATTTGGAACTGCGCGATCGCATTCGGCGTAAGTATGGGGAACTTAACCCTGGTGACTGCTGGGTAAGCGACTCTTGCTTTCTCCCCCGCGATGCTCATACCATTTTGACTCAAATGCTCCTAGATGCCGAAAAACGGGGTAAAAGTAAGTTACAATGGTTTCCCAACACCGTGATTAAGGAATTAGAAATTAGTGCTGATGGCAAAATCATTAATGGTGCGATCGCTATTCAACATCAACCCCCAAAAGGCGCACCATCCATCAACAGCTTTACCTTATCTCAAAACATTGAAGATGCTTATAGTTACGCAAACTCTTCTAGGTTAACTAAAAGCATTATCCGCCTAGTTCCCAAACAAGTTAAAGGTAATGCCCCAAAGTGGTACGTCGTAGACGCTAGCGAAACTGGAGAAATTATTGCCCTCGCAGATGTCCCCTACAGATTAGGTATTGATGGACGTTCCTACCTAGAACCTTCTGCATCCAGCGCCACAAACGACCCCTATTGCACTCAAGGCTTTACTTATACTTTTGCAATGGAGGCAACCAAGGAACCACAACCGCAGACAATGCCCCCATTCTATTTACAATACTCCCCATACTTCAGTTATGAACTATCCCGACTGGCAAACTTTGATTTAGTTTTCACCTACCGTCGGATTTGGAGTCCCACCAAAGGGCAACCTACGAAATTTGGCGGTGTCAGCTTTACTGCTGCCACACCGGGCGACATCTCCATGCAAAACTGGACTTGGGGGAACGACTACCGCCCCGGAACCGCTGCTGATAACTTGATTTACACTCGTCAACAACTGCAAGCTACTGGGCAATTAAATCCTGGTGGTTGGATGGGGGGACTGCGGACAGAAAGTCTGGGCAAAGCTGAAGAAAAAGCCCTCTCATATTATTACTGGTTGGTCGCTGGCACTACAGATTCACAACTAGGGGAAGGTGTAAAGCAACCGCGACCAAATAACCGCTTCTTATCAGGCATAGATTCCCCAATGGGTACAGTGCATGGCTTATCGAAGTATCCTTATATGCGAGAAGCACGGCGCATTATTGGACGACCTAGTTGGGGACAACCAGAAGGCTTTGGCATTTGGGAAATTGATATTTCTCGCCGTGACTACAATGATCAATATTACCGTAACACTCTACCAGCAGATATGTATCGTCAGTTAAAAGCAGCACTTGCTGGTTTAGAAGCTGCATCAGTAATTGCAGGGAAAATCCCACCAGACCAAGCAATGCGGCGGACTCGTTCCACTATTTTCCCGGATGCTGTGGGTATTGGTCACTACGCCATAGACTTTCATCCTTGCATGGTTCAAAGCCCACCAGAAACCCCTGGTAACATAGAACGTCCAGGTGAAAGGCGCGGCGGGGGTCAAGCCTATCCCTTCCAAATTGCGCTGCGGGCCATGATTCCCCAGAAAATTGATAATTTATTGGTAGGAGGTAAAAGTATTGCCACTAGTCACATTGCCGCCGCCGCTTATCGGGTACACTCCTTTGAATGGTCTGCTGGTGCAGCTGCGGGGACTGTTGCAGCTTTTTCGCTGAAAAATGCCGTTGCACCCTATGAACTAGTGGATGATTTACCCGAACCAGAACCACAACTGCAAGCCCTGAAACGTCTGTTAGAGCAAAATGGCAACCCCACAGCTTTCCCCAATACATCAATTTTTAATCAAAACTGGCAAGATTGGAAGTGAGCGCTACGCGCTGGTACTGGGGATTAGGTACTGGGGATTAGGTATTGGGGATTAGGTATTGGGTATTGGGTATTAGATACGGCGTACTATAGTTTTAGAAAAAATTCAGTCCCCAGTCCCCAGTCCCCAGTCCCCAGTCCCCAACTATAGACTAAACTAGTTATTTATAATGTAGTTTTGTAAAATTATATTGGTTAAGTGTTTTATGGTTACAAGACTTTCAGCAGCTGTTTATGGAATGGGTACAGCACCAACTGTAGCTCCTGAACGGTCTAATCAAGTTACCCGCAAGACTTATCCGAATTATAAAGTCATTGTTCTCAACGATGACTTCAATACTTTTCAACATGTGGCTGAATGTTTAACTAAGTATATTCCAGGGATGACCAGCGATCGCGCTTGGGAGTTGACCAATCAGGTACACTATGAAGGACAAGCGATCGTTTGGGTAGGCCCCCAAGAACCAGCTGAACTGTATCACCAACAGTTGCGTCGCGCTGGCTTGACTATGGCTCCTCTGGAAGCAGCTTAATCATCATGGCTAAACCCAAGGTAGACTCTATCTCCTCAGCTGCTCGCAAAGATGGCAGACTAGTCTGGAATCACTCCACACATCTTTCTGGTCTCATCCCCATTTTAGAACGTCTCTGTCAACAAGATGGGATTCAAACTGTCACGCCTGGAGTGATTGGGCGGGTGAAGGGTCATTGTCCGAAAATGCAATTGCGTGTATCTGTACCGATTCGCGGTGGTTATAAAGTAATTGCCCGACAAGGTAAAACAGTACAAGAAGTGTTTATCCTGACCACTTTAGATCAGGATAAATTTGCAGATGCAATTGCGATCGCCATGAAAAATTAATTATATAGTCCATAGTCCATAGTCAAAAGTCCATAGTACAAAGTTCAAGAGTTCTTGACCATTGACCATTAGTCCATAGTCAAAAGTCCATAGTCCAAAGTTCAAGAGTTCTTGACTGTTGACCATTAGTCCATAGTCAAAAGTCCATAGTCCAAAGTTCAAGAGTTCTTGACTGTTGACCATTAGTCCATAGTCAAAAGTCCATAGTCCAAAGTTCAAGAGTTCTTGACTGTTGACCATTAGTCCATAGTCAAAAGTCCATAGTCCAAAGTTCAAGAGTTCTTGACTGTTGACCATTGACCATTGACCATTGACCATTGACCATTGACCATTGACCATTGACTACTCTTCAACTTGGTGTACTGCAAATTTGTGTAGTGGCAAACTGAGAATACAAGAAAAAGTTAAAAAATATGATAACGCAGTAGTGATTTTTAAAGTTATCAGTACAGTTTCCCAATCTGGCAAAACTATCTTCTCGATGCCAAATGCAACACAGTAAACGAGCCAGTAAGAAAAGCTCATTCTAAACAGAATTTCCTCTGTTTCTTCTATATTATTTTTTGGCTGCTTGGTGTCCCACAATAATATTAGACCGACAATACAAGCAACGAATGACACAGCAACGACAACCTCATGACACAATAAGTTTACCGAATGCATTTGCGTTTATCCCCATGTTTTTCATATTGTGATTCAGTCTAAAGGAATATTCCTTGCGGTTACACAAAATAGTTACAAACTGCAATAGTATGCTGCAATTCCTGTAAAGAAATGCAACAAATTCCAAAGAAGTAGTTGCAGGTAGTTACACTTCGGTTTTCAATCCACTTCGTCTTTCTTACACTCTCTCCGGTGTGGTGACAGATACCACAGGTAAACCAGTTGCAGGTGCACGTGTAGTTGCAACAACATCACAACAACGCCGTTTTTCTGTGACTAATGATGCTGGCGTTTACTATCTAGAGCGTTTGCCACAAAGCACCTATAAACTTAAAGTTAATGATCAAATAGCTCAACCAAATACAGTCACGCTGAACGAATCCTCTCAACATTTTCGCTTAAATTAACTTACAACAGTAGGGATGCACATCTTTATATAGGACTCATATTTGATTTAAGAACAAAACTCAGTACACCTTTATTCCTTCTTCCCAGTCCCCAGTCCCCAGTCCCCAGTCCCTTACCTCTACGAGTGATTCTCCAAATCAAATCGGATTGCTATAGTTGTTCAACGGATAGGGAGAACAATCTCAAATTCTGTTTGCTCTGTTAGCTGCGATCGCAAAGTCAAAGTGCCGCCATGTTGTTGGATAATTGAATAGCTGACAAATAATCCCAAACCAGTACCACGACCGATGGGTTTTGTCGTAAAAAACGGGTCAAAAATACGGTCTTGAAGACTTACAGGAATCGTACTACCTGTATTGGCGATCGCAATTCGTAACTGTTTACTGTTTATGACTTCAGTGCGAATCCGAATTACCGGGTTTTCACTGGTTTTGGGATTCTCTCGAATGGCATCAATGGCATTGTTGATAATATTCAGGAAAACTTGATTTAGCTGGCTAGGATAACAATTCACCAGAGGTAAGTTGCCATATTCCTTAACCACGCGCACTTCAGGTTTATTTCCAGAGGCTTGTAAGCGATTGTGCAAAATTAACAGCGTGCTTTCAATGCCACTGTGTAAATCTACAGCTTTGAATTCTGCTTCATCCAAGCGAGAAAAGTTGCGTAAACTCAAGACAATTTGGCTAATGCGATCGCTGCCTATTTTCATAGATTCCAAAATTTGATTGATATCCTCAAACAGAAAATTCAGCTCAATTTCTTCGCTCTTGGCTTGAATAACTGGACTAGGTTGGGGATATTCTTGCTGATATAGTGTCAACAAACTGATCAAGTCTGCGATATAACTTTTTGTATGCGTGATATTACCCTTGATAAAATTAACTGGATTGTTAATTTCGTGAGCAATACCAGCTACCAGTTGACCGAGTGATGACATTTTCTCACTATGTATCAATTGTGCTTGAGTTTGTTGCAATTTTTTCAAGGTTTGCTCTAAATCTTGGGCTTTTTGGTGGAGAGCGTGGGTTTTGAGGTCTACCTCTGCTTCTAGAGTGTGGGAATAGTTTTCGATTTGTTGATACAAACGGGCATTTTCCAAAGAGATGGCGGCTTGGCTAGTCAGCAGTTGTAGAATTTCGATGCGATCGCCACTAAAAGTGCCCATAGCTAAGTTATTTTCTAAGTACAAAATCCCGATGAGTTTTCCTTGCCGATTAATCGGAGTACACAAAACTGATTTGGGATGGTGAGTCATGATATAGCGATCGCCTGCAAATTGCACTGAATCGCTCAAGTTTTCAAACACAGCCGTCTCTTGAGTCCGTACCACTGCATAAATCAAACTCTGAGGAATTTCTTGATATCTATCTAGCGGAGTTTCTAAAGTTTTTGCTCCTTGTTGATCGGCTTGAGCCACAACTAACCATTGTTCGTCTTGGCGCAGGATGAAATGACCAATTTGTGCGCCAGCATTAGCAATGGCAATCTGCATTAAGTTCGTTAACAGTTTCTCTAATTCAATTTCTTGGGAGATGGCTTGTGCTGCTTTCATCACTGCCAGAAAATCTAACCACAAATTTTGGCCGCTACCGGCGCTTTTGATCAGAGTTGAGGCGATAGTTGCCTCAGATGTGATAGCAAAGTTACTTGGTTGGAGAATAGCCGCTAGTAGTTGCGGATATTGTTGTTCTAAATGGGCGACTTTTGCTTTTGCGTCCCAACGGGCATAACAGTAGTAGGCTTCCTGCATATAGCCTGCGGCCACCTTTTCCTTACCCCAAGCGAGATAAAACTTAGCAGCAAGTTCGTTAGCTAAGGCTTGTTCTTGAATGTAGCCGTTTTCTTTAGCTTTAGCGATCGCCAAGTCATATAACTCAATGGCTGCTGTTTTCTGTCCTAATACTCGGCATTTTTCAGCTGCCACCAAATCAACTTTGTGTTGGTGATTCATTGGGGCATAGTGCGCCCAGTGCTGTTGCAGTTGTGTTTGGTTTTGTTCTACCTGCGCTAATGCTTGTAATGTCCCATCTGAAGGTTGACTCAACTGTGCCAAAATTATCAGAGAATCGTAGAAATAAAACACAGCTTCACCGATCAACCCAGCACCAGCAGTTGAATATTCTCTGACTTTAACTGCATAGTTTGTCGCTTGCTCTATGTCTCCAAATAAGAAACAAAGCAGCAGCTTATACAAATAAAAGAAATATAATCCAATCAAGTCATTGGCAGACAGCAGCAAAGGCAGAAATTCACTCTCTTGCAGAGCTTCACCAGATAAAATAACCGGATACTCCCCAACTAAGAGCAAATTTAAAATAGATTGCCAATAAATCCGGCAGTAATTAGCTGTTGTCAATTGATTTAACTGCATCAAACCATTGCAGTAGCTGCGGACATCTTGTTCTAAAGTTGCTAGGGGCTGACCGCACCAAAAAGAATTAAAACAAAAACTGTAGGCACAATATCCAGCAAACTCTGGGTTGCCAACTTCGAGTGCAGTAACATAAGTCTCTTGGGAGACTGATAGAGTTTCTTTGATGTGAGATTTGCGGTGTAGAATAAATAGTCCTAACACAGTTAATACTTCAGTTTTTATCGCTTTGGCATCAAATTTGGTGATGATAGCGAGTGCCAAATGTGCAAACTTTGTTGCTATATTTACATCTTGCAAAACTCTACATAGAAGGATGCCATAGCAAGCATAGCTATAGGCTGATGTCGATGTATTTCCATATTGAATAGATAATTTAATTGACAAACAAATTACGAATGGAAATATGGAAGAGCCGGAGTTGAAAGCTGCTGGTAAAATGCTATTGGCAATCTGGACAATTGCCAGTTTTTCTGGATCAACCATCGCTTTTAGGTGAATTAAATCTGCAATTTCTCTGTCACCAATCAGTTCGCTGATTTCTTGGATTGCCTGTTGAATATCCGTCTGTGTCGGTGTTTCGGGAAAGGTGGCACCCAGCTGTTGCAGGATTTGTGTACCGATGGCCACAGCTTCAGCAAGTCTATTCTGGGAGGCATTAGCCTGTATTCTGATTCGGTAAACGTTGACTTTTTCTAGTTGAGAATGTGTCTGTTCAATGACAATTTCAATGAAATGTTCCATCATTTCAAAGTCACCGCACAGGTAAGCTAATTCAGCAGCTAATTCATGAAAAGCAAGAGTGATTTGGTATTGCTGTTGCCAAGCTTTTTCTCCTAATAGAGACAAACCCACTGCCACATATTCACGAGCCGCCTGATAAGCGGTTGCGCTTTTGGCTTTGCGACAGGCTGTGAGGTTAAGTTGTGCGAGTTCCTCTCGTTCGCTTTGTTCGCTAATTAAAGCAGTACCATAGTTTAATTGATTGACCACCTCAAAAATGCGGTCAACTCTTGCTTTTGGAGAAATCTTTTCTAGGAGTAGTTGTCCTATGTGATAATGGGTTGTTTGTTTTTGCTCCTCAGGAATTAGAGAATAGGCGGCTTGTTGGACGCGATCGTGCAGAAATCGATAGGTGATATTTTCGATGTTGCTAGTATTTGCATCTGCCTGATCATGGCTGAGATAAAATTTATATAATTGACTTTGTGGCAGAATCAGTCCTTCTTGTAAGGCTTTCCACAAAGCTGCCGCCGTATCTGCTTGTGATTGTTCGAAAACGATCGCCAAGGTTGCTAAATCAAATTGATTGCCGATACAAGCCGCTAACTTGAGTACTTGTTGCGTTGCTTTTGGCAATTTCTGCAACTGCTGCGCCATAAATTCCACCACATCATCGGTGAGGGAAAGCGCATTAATTTGGACAATATCACATTCCCAATAGCCTTGGTCACAATTAAACTTAATCTGTTTGTCTTCGTGTAATGCTTTGAGAAACTGGGTGATAAAAAACGGATTTCCTTGAGTTTTGCGATCGATTAATTCTGTGAGGGGACGCGATCGCTGTGTTGTACAATGCAATGTATCAGCAACTAACTGATTTGTATCATTCAAGGCAAGAGGTGAAAGAGTAATTGTATTAAGAGTCTTCTGGGCTTTCTTCAGTTCCTCCACCGTCAAGATGAATGGATGTGCCGGCGAAACTTCATTGTCTCGATAAGCCCCCAACAGTAGTAAATAACTGTTATCCTGCATCAGTAGTTTAATCAACACAAGGGAAGCCGAATCCGCCCACTGTAAGTCATCCAGAAACATTACTAACGGATGTTCTTTTGTTGTAAAGACTGCAATAAATTTTTGAAACAATAAATTAAAGCGATTTTGTGCCGCAGTCGGTGATAGTTCTGGCGCAGAAGGTTGCTTACCAATAATTCGTTCCAGTTCAGGAATTACCTCAATTAAAATTTGTCCATTTTCTCCCACAGCCTCCAGAATCTTGGTTTTCCATTGTGCTAAGTGTGCGTCAGATTCTGACAACAATTGTCCCATTAAATCCCGTAATACTTGCACAAAAGCTGATAGGGGGATATTACGATTAAATTGGTCAAATTTTCCTTTGATAAAATACCCTTGCTGACGAGTAATTGGTTTGTGAACTTCATTGACTACCGCAGTTTTACCAATCCCTGAAAACCCTGCCACCAACATCATTTCAGATGTGCCGTTGGCGACGCGCTCAAAGGCATCTAGTAAAGTCTGAACTTCTACTTCACGTCCGTAGAGTCTTTCTTTGATGAGAAAGCGATCGTATACATCCCGCTGAGCAATTTCAAAATTTGTAATTTTGCCAGTATTTTTAAGTTGATACAAACAATTTTCTAAATCGTGTTTTAATCCTAAAGCACTCTGATATCTATCTTCGGCGTTTTTCGCCATTAATTTCATGACAATATCCGCAACTACCTGCGGAATCTCTTGCCTATTCCCCAATGCCATAGGCATTTTGGCAATATGACAATGCACCAATTCCATCGGATCATCACAGATAAATGGTAACTCTCCTGTTAATAATTCATAAAATGTCACACCCAGAGAATAAAAATCACTGCGGTAGTCTATGCCTCGGTTCATCCTGCCAGTTTGTTCAGGTGAAATATAAGCAAGGGTTCCTTCTAAAACATTGGGACTTTTAATTTCTTGGGTTTCTTTAGGCAACAGAGAAGCGATACTAAAGTCGATCAGTTGAACTTGTTTTGTTTGGGGATGAATCAGAATGTTCGCGGGTTTGATGTCTTTGTGAATCACACGGTTTTGGTGTAAACTGTGGACAATATTGGTTAATTGGATAGCGATCGCCAAAAATTCAACCAGTGACAGAGTAGTAGCTTGAATGTATTCTCGTAAAGAAATTTCCCCCCGATCTTCCATCACCAAAATATAACCATTTCCATAGGTTTCTAACGATAAGGGATGAATGATACCGGGAATGTTGAGATTTTTGCTAATGGTATATTGATTGCGAAATTGCAATAATTCGTTGAAACTGGGATATTTAGATGTCAGAAGTTTAATGACTACTGCGAGTGTTTCTTGCTCTCTAATAGCTCGATATACTTTGGTTCTGGAGCCTGCATACAGTTGAGAGCTAATTTGATATCCGGCAATAATGGGGATTTGGCTCACAGTACTCATTTATACCTACCTGATAGTAAAATTACATTTTTGCCTCATGAAGCTAGTATTCCCAGAGAGCATCTCAATTTTTGCTAGGATTCATGCAAGTATGAGTTTTTTTTCTTGTGGGTTGTACTGGGTTATTAGTGAAGCGGTAGCGACGTAGGAGCGTCGGCAGACTAGCCCTGGCGACTAGAAGTCACGCGCCACATGCGCGGCTGTCGGGGAACCGCGATAGCGCAGTGGCTTGGCTATACAGACAAAACCCGCCTGCGCGGGTTGAGATGCTTATTTTTTCATTAGTCCACGAAGGTGGACTTTGCCTGTGTAGTAGCGAATTATATTCGCCCAAAACTTTTAAAACATCCTCTTAGCTCGACTTTATCCATTTTTTTGGCAATGCGATCGCTATCGCTAAAACCTCTGTGGGACGGTAGTTTTACTTTTTTAACTTCATCGATAATCTGTGACGTGGAAAAAGTATTTGCCAAAAAGCCAGAGTTTTTGCCGGATAAAGAAAACCGAGTTCTTAATTTTGGATAAAGTCGAGCTAAGCTAATGTGCATCCAAGTTGCATCATCACTCGTAAAGACCGTCATTAGTCATTAGTCCATTGTAAATACTTTTGACCAATGACAAATGACAAAGAACGTCCATATAAAGTAATTGTGCAAATTTAATGTGTTTTAGCTTAGCGGTTTAACAACTTTCTGTTGATTGTTCACAAGCACCAATACTCACCCAACTGCTAGAACCATTGGTCCAATGTTCTTTTTTCCAAATAGGAGCATTATGTTTGAGCGTGTCAATAGCATACTGACAAGCTTCAAACGCCTCGCGCCGATGCGGACAACCAATAGCCACTAAAACGCTGATTTCTCCAACCTGTAAATGCCCAATACGGTGATGAATCACTACCCGTTTCACATCAGGCCAAAAGGAGCGAATATCAGCGGCAATTTGATAAAACACTCGCAATGCCATCGGTTCATAGGCTTGATATTCTAAGGAAACCACAGGTTGCCCATCAGTATTATTGCGAACCATACCACTCATCACCACCACAGCCCCATTGGCTGGATCGTCTGCTTGAGCATAAATTTCTTCAATCAATAACGGCGCAAAGGTAATGGCAAAGCTATCTTCAGCTTTTGGTTTAATCGCAGAGGTAAGTGTAGTTGTCATTGTAATTCCTAATTCGTGAGGAAATCAAAGTCTCAGTGAGCAGGAGCCAGTGAGCATTCCTGTTAATTTTATACAAACCTGTTAAAATTGATCATCTAACTCTGATCAGCTATTCATCTAGTAAAAGCAATTTATTCCCTGTTATGAGAGTATTAATAATGGCCTAAATTAGGTATATTCGTAGTATATTTATTGAAAAAGCTAATTTTCCTGTCATCCTCCCTTAGACATATTACTATAATGAGAATATTCAAGCTTAGCTGCTAATAGTTTAGATAATTTCGAGCATAACTTGCTTAACAACAAGTGCAGAGAAGGCTTAGTTAATCAGGAAGCATTTACCATTTGGACTACCAATTAGTAAATGTGTATGGCACTTGAAACCAAACTCATAACAGGCAGTAGTTCTGTGCTACGTCTGTTACACCTACCCTGCTTGATGGATTGAAAAAACTGTAAGCGACAAAAGAGCAAGAAAGTGTAACTTAATATCATGTCCGTTTAAACACTTATGATATCTGTGGAGGTCGGTAATTGGGAATTGGTAATTGGTAATTGGTTTTGAGTATTACCTATTACCCATTACCTATTACCTATTACCAAGCAAACCGACTAGATCGTAAGTAATTAGCCGAACTTGATATAATTGCTGCCCGTTTCTACCCATTTCTACCCATTGCTACTCAATTTTAGGCAAGTTGTAATTCAGTAACAGTAGGAAAAAGTTAATGCAATCTTCAGTGTGTAACCATGAAGCAGCAAGGCTTGAGGCTCTCCACCGATATAATATTCTTGACACTCCGCCAGAACAAGCATTTGACGATCTGGTGTCCTTAGCCGCGCAGATATGTGATACACCAATAGCTTTAATTAATTTAATTGATGCTAACCGTCAATGGTTTAAAGCCAAAGTGGGGTTAGATATGCAGGAAATGCCCATAAACATCAGTTTGTGTCGATTTTGCATCCAGCAAACAGATACTTTGATTATTCCCAATACCTTGGCTGATGAGCAGTTTGCCACAGAAGTAGTAGTAACCTCAAGTCCATATGTGAGATTTTATGCTGGTGTACCTTTGATCGTACCAGGAGGGGAGGTCATCGGGACTTTGTGTGTCATAGACACCGTACCACGCCAAATTAGTGAAAAACAAGTGGAAGCACTGCGATCGCTTTGCCGATTGGTACTCAAACAACTAGAAATCCGCAGGAATTTAGGGGAACTAGCAAGCATAAAAACTGAGTATCAACATACACAAAAAGCACTACACCAAAGTGAGTCTATCCTCCACAGTTTCTTCAACAGTGCGCCGATGATGATGGGAATCGTGGAACTAGTCGATAATGACATTTTGCATATTACTGATAACCTCGCCACAGCTAAATTTTTTGGACTCACCCCAGAAGCAATGCAAAATCGCCTCGCACGAGAAATGGGTGCGACACACCAGCATGTAACTGAGTGGATTCATTACTTTCGTCAAGCAGAATGTACCCAATTACCCGTAAAGTTTGAATATTCTTACGATACTTCCCAAGGTAAAATATGGCTCTTGGCAACAGTCAGAGCGATCCCTAGTTCCAGCCAGCGATCGCAATTTGCCTACATAGTTGAAGATATCACTCAACGCCAGCAAGCAGAACAACAAATCAAAGAACAAGCCGCATTGCTGGATATCACTACAGATGCAATTATCGTACAAGATTTGTCTCACAAGATTTTATATTGGAATAAAACCGCCGAAACTCTTTACGGTTGGAATAAAGTTGAAGCTATCAATCAAAATGCTAATCAGCTGTTGTACAGCGAATATTTGCCCCAGCACCAAGAAATCTACAACACTGTTTTAAAAGATGGTTCTTGGCAAGGAGAATTGCAAAAAATTAGCAAATCTGGTCAAGAAATCACAGTCGCAAGTCGCTGGACATTAATACATGATGAACACTCGCCAACTAAATCAATTTTAGTTGTAGACACAGATATTACCCAAAAGAAACAACTAGAAAAGCAATTTTTACGAGCGCAACGCATTGAGAGTATTGGCACTCTTGCTAGTGGCATTGCTCACGATTTAAATAATGTGTTGTCACCAATTATGATGTCAGTACAACTGCTGAAAAACAAATGCAGCGATCCCAGCACTCAGCAAATACTATCAATCGTAGAAAGCAACGCCAAACGTGGTGCTAATTTAGTTAAACAAGTGCTAACCTTTGTGCGGGGAATTGAAAGCGATGTCACTGGACAAGGTACGACACCTCTTGGCAGCATAATTCAAGTCAAGCATTTGATTTTAGAAATGCAGCAAACTCTCCAACAAACATTTCCCAAATCAATTGCGATCGCCACAGAAATTCAGCCAGACTTGTTACCTGTACGTGCTGATAGTACCCAACTGCATCAGGTACTGATGAATTTATGTCTGAATGCTCGTGACGCTATGCCAAAAGGTGGAAAACTCACAATCACCGCCGAGAATATTTTTATTGATCAAAACTATGCAATCATGCATCTAGATGCCCAAGTTGGTAATTACATAGTTCTCACAATAACTGATACAGGATTAGGCATCGAGAGTGAATTATTAGATAGAATTTTTGAACCATTTTTCACCACAAAACAATTGAGTAATGGTACAGGGTTGGGTCTATCAACAGTCCTAGGAATTGTGAAAGCACATGGTGGATTTATCACCGTCACAAGCAAAGTAAGCAAAGGCACAACCTTTCAAGTATATCTACCAGCCCAGAATACAGATGTAATCCAGACATTAGAAAATATAGAAATGCCAGTCGGTGACGGAGAATGGATTTTAGTAGTTGATGACGAAGCAGCGATTCGAGAGATTACCACTACCTCTTTAGAAAAATATAATTACAAAACCATGAGTGCTAGTGATGGTACCGAAGCGATCGCACTTTACACCCAACATCAAGATAAAATTATTGCCGTGATTATTGATATGGTGATGCCAGATATAGATGGAGCAACCATTATTAGCACATTGCAGAATATGAACCCGCAACTTTCCATAATTGCTGTCAGCGGACTAGTAACAGGCGACCAGTATGCGATCGCGAAAGCATCTATGCACACAGCCTTTTTACCCAAACCTTTCACACTACAGCAATTATTGAGAGTTTTGCATACAATTCTTCACAAATAGTCAGTGGTCAGTTGTCAGTTGTCAGTGGTCAGTTGTCAGTGGTCAGTTGTCAGTTGTGAGTTGTCAGTTGTCAGTGGTCAGTGGTCAGTTGTCAGTGGTCAGTTGTCAGTGGTCAGTTGTCAGTCAAAAACCATTTAAACTATGTACAAATGACTTTTGACTTTTGACTTTTGACTTTTGACTTTTGACTCTTGACTTTTGACTCTTAACTAATGACTAACCAAGATTCTGCCCTGGTTCTAGTTGTAGACGACGACGATTTGACGCGGATGCATCTGTGCTTTCTCATGCAAGAAGCAGGATATCAGGTAATAGAAGCGAGTAACGGTTATGAGGCACTTAATACCTACACTCGCCTACACCCAGATATTGTACTGCTGGATGCTCTCATGCCCATCATGGATGGGTTTACCTGTTGTGCTAAATTGCAAGCACTCTCTGATGGTGAAAGTATACCTGTATTAATGATTACGGCTCTTTATGATCAAGCATCTGTAGAACAAGCTTTTGCTGTGGGTGCAACTGATTTTATTACCAAACCAATTCATTGGCCAGTATTGTCTCAAAGAGTACGCCGTCTTGTGGCAGCTAATCGCACAATGCAGAAGTTGCGACAGCAAACTGAACAAGCTAAACTCCAAGAAGCACAACTGAGGATGGCATTGTCAGCAGCCCACATGGGGATCTGGAACTGGGATCTCCAAACCCACAAAATTACTTACTCAGATAACCTAGAAGCGCTTTACGGTATCGAAACACCCTCTTTCGATGGCACTTATGAAGCTTTAATTAACTGCATTCATCTGCAAGAACGCAATTTCGTTAACAGTGTGATTCAGCAGGTAATTCAGGAAGGAACAGACTTTGATATTGAATTTCGAGTTGTTTTAGGCGATGGTAGCATTCGCTGGCTAGCCAGTAAAGGAGTAGTATTTCACGACGCTTCTGGCGTGGCTGTGCGAATGTCTGGTGTAGACATGGATATTACCAAGCGCAAGCAAGCACACGCAGAATTACAACGCCAAAACAGGCGATCGCAATTATTCGCTGATATCACTCTCAAAATTCGCCAGTCTTTACAAATCGATGAAATTCTTCAAACTAGTGTCACAGAGGTGCAAAAGCTATTACACGCAGACCGTGTATTTATTTGGCGGCTGAAATGCGATGACTCTTTTATAGTAGTAAAAGAAGCAGTAGTTGATAGTGTACCCACCGTTTCCGGGCAAGAAATTACTGACCCTTGCTTTGGGGAAGATTACATCGAGCAATACCGTCAAGGGCGAATTAGCGCCATCTCCGACATCGAACAAGCTGATATTCCAGCTTGTTACGTTCAATTATTGCAACGATTTCATGTCAGAGCCACCCTTGTTGTGCCGATTTTTTTACAAAATCAACTTTGGGGGTTGCTAATTACCCATCAGTGTGCATCACCCCGCGAGTGGACAAACTGGGAAATTCAACTGTTACGACAACTGGCAGATCAAATAGGCATTGCTCTAGCTCAAAGTTTAATTTTAGAGAAAGAAACTCGTCAGCGGCAAGAACTCGCCCGTTCTAATCAAGAACTACAACAATTTGCCTTTATTGCCTCCCACGATTTACAAGAACCATTACGTAAAATTAAGACCTTTGGCGAACGGCTCAAAACCACCTGTAGCGACTCCATCAACGAACAAGGGCATGATTATCTCGAACGAATGCAGAATGCAGCCTTGAGGATGCAGTCTTTAATTGAAGATTTGTTAACACTTTCACGAGTCACCACTAGGGCACAGCCTTTTGTGTCTGTAAATTTGGCAGAGACTGTACAAGAAGTATTATCTGATTTAGAATTGCGTATCCAGCAAAGCAAAGGACGTGTGGAACTAGGTGATTTACCAACCATTAAAGCCGATCCTGTACAGATGCGGCAATTGTTACAAAACCTGATTGGCAATGCTCTAAAATTCCACCGTCAAGAAGTACCGCCTATTGTCAAAATTTCTGGTCAATTTTTAAACAATCAATCAGATAAAGTTTCTGTCAATTCCGAAATGTGCGAAATCATTGTAGAAGATAATGGTATCGGTTTTGAGGAAAAATATATTGCTCGCATCTTCAATATTTTTCAGCGTTTGCATCCTCGGCAGGAATACGAAGGCACAGGTATAGGTTTAGCTATCTGTCGAAAAATTGCTGAACGTCATCATGGCAGTATCACTGCACAAAGTAAACCACAACAAGGGGCAAAATTTATTGTCAAATTGGCAGTTAATTCTCATAATTAATTTTCTTCCTGGAGAGGGATTACTACAAGACCCCAAAATAAGGTTTATTGTACAACTATGCTAGGTAATTTGTTATGGTTTAAGACTTAATTCATGTGAACAACCAGTATCAAGGAGACAATACAGAGTGAAGGATCGGCAAACAAGCGTCACCATCTTAATGGCTGATGATGATGATGATGACAGTATGTTGGTTGGTGAAGCATTGGCAGAAAGTCAATTGCCAATCGAACTACATATTGTCAGGAATGGCGAAGAATTGCTGGATTATCTGTATAATCGTGGTCAATATACTGACACGAAGATTGCACCTCGTCCGGGTTTAATTTTATTAGATTTGCATATGCCTAAAAAACAGGGTTTGGAGGTACTAAAAGATATTAAAACTGACCCGTACCTGCGGCGAATTCCCGTCGTAGTCTTGACAACATCAGGTGCAGAAGAAGATATTTATCATACATATGATTTAGGTGCGAATTCCTTCATCATCAAGCCTGTCACCTTTACTTCATTAGTTGAGATGATGACAGCTATAGGCAAATATTGGTTTGAAATTGTGGAACTGCCGCTAGATGCAGTAGGAGGCAGAAATGAACTACAACCGAATCAGAGTTCTTCTAGTTGATGATGATGAAGACGATTATGTATTAACTAGTCATTGGTTTGGTGAGTTTCAAGTAGCTAACTGCGAATTATCATGGGTTGATAATTATGCAGCAGCAAAGGCAGCGATGGCTGCGCCAACGTCTGCGACGAACGCCCTGCACAACCATGATATATATCTGGTAGACTACCGTTTAGGAGTATACAACGGATTGGAGCTATTACGTGAGGCGATCGCTGACGGATGTTCTGCCCCCATAATTTTATTAACTGGTCAAGGAGACAGGGAAATCGACCTGGAGGCTATGAAAGCTGGAGCCGCAGATTATTTAGAAAAAAGTCAATTAACTGCACCTCTGCTAGAGCGTTCTATTCGTTACGCCATTGAACGCAAACAAACAGAACAGAAAATCCGTGAACAAGCTGCTTTACTCGATGTTGCCACCGATGCAATTTTTGTGCGTGATTTAGACGACCAAATTTTATTTTGGAACAAAGCCGCTGAGCGTCTCTACGGCTGTAAACAAGAGGAAGCAATTGGCAAGAAGACGCAAGAACTGTGGCATGACAATAATTTGTCACACTTGCAAGAAGCACTGCAAATTTTGATGAAAAATGGCTCGTGGCAAGGAGAGTTACATCAAAAAATAAAATCCGGCAAAGAAATCATTGTAGAAAGCCGCTGGACATTAGTACAAGAGTTCGGTAAAAAACCACAATCTATCCTTGTAGTTAATACAGATATTACGCAAAAAAAACAACTAGAAACACAATTTCTTCGCGCTCAGCGATTAGAAAGTATTGGTACATTAGCCAGCGGAATTGCCCACGACCTCAATAATATTCTTGCTCCCATTCTGATGACAGCGCAACTTTTAGAAACACAAATACCTGATGAGCGATCGCGCCGACTCCTGCCCATATTAATTACTAACACTAAACGTGGGGCTAATTTAGTCAAGCAAGTACTGTCATTTACTCGTGGTGTCGAGGGAGAGCGGACACTTTTACAACTAAAACACTTAATCATAGAAATTCAGCAAATTATCAAAGAAACCTTTCCCAAATCAATAGAAGTTTCTAGCAAAATTTCATCAAATTTGGGCACAGTATTTGGTGATGTCACACAATTACATCAAGTGTTAATGAACCTCTGTGTCAATGCTAGAGATGCTATGCCCAATGGCGGAAAATTAAAAATCTCAGCCGAAAATCTCTTGATTGATGAAAATTACGCCAAAATGAATCTTGACGCTCAAGTAGGCCCCTATATTGTCATTAATGTTAGTGATACTGGAATTGGCATTCGTCCAGATATATTAGATAGGATATTTGAGCCATTTTTTACCACCAAAGAACTTGGTAAAGGTACTGGGCTTGGTCTTTACACAGTACTTGGTCTTGTTAAAGGCCACGGTGGTTTCATCAACGTATACAGTGAAGAGGGAAGAGGCAGCCAATTTAAAGTTTATTTGCCAGCACAAGAAACAACAGAAACTGTAGAAGAAACAGAAGAAGAATTACCTCAAGGCAACGGAGAATTAATTTTAGTTGTAGATGATGAAGCCGCGATTCTAGATATTACTAAAACATCATTAGAAAACCATAATTACAAAGCAATCACAGCCAGTGACGGTATTGAAGCAATAGCCTTGTACGCAGAACATCGCCATGAAATATCTTTAGTTTTGACAGATATGGTGATGCCATCTATGGATGGTATCACCACCATTAGAACATTGCGAAAAATTAACCCTGATGTCAAAATTATTGCCGTCAGTGGACTAGCTACCAGCGATAAAGTTAATGCTGCTTATGATGTAGGCATCAAAGCCTTTTTATCCAAACCTTACACAACCAATCAGTTATTGCAAACTATTAATACAGTTACAAACAGAAATTCTTGCTAATTCGTAATTCATGAGCGAGTTGACCACAGAAGCGCCTGCGAAGGGTGGTAAACTCGTATTATTTAACAGTTATCAGTCATCAGCAAAATTATGAGTTATATCAAGTTCGGCTAATTACTTACGATCTAGTCGGTTTGCTTGGTAATAGGTAATGGGTAATGGGTAATAGGTAATACTCAAAACCAATTACCAATTACCAATTACCAATTCCCAATTACCGACCTCCACAGTTATCATAAGTGTTTAAACGGACATGATATTACTATTCTCCATGACATCCGAAGTCTTAGCTACTAACACAGCTTTTTATCGAGCTTTTGAAAAAAAAGATATCGAGGCCATGAGTGCTGTATGGTCACAAGGAACTGGTAGTTGTTGTATTCATCCTGGACGTAATGTACTGCGTGGTTGGAAGGATATCCGCATTTCTTGGGAGCAGATATTTAAAAGCACCGCCTACATAGAAATTAACACCGAGATAATTGCTACAGAAGTCAACGACAATCTGGCTTATGTAGTATTAAGAGAAAACCTGTTACAAGTCGTCAATGGTAGAAGGTTAGAAGCACAATCAATAGCTACAAATGTATTTCAACTTTTAGGTGGCAAGTGGTATCTAGTTCATCATCATGGCAGTCCCGTTATGAGGTGAGTCAGTTGTCAGGAACCAGCAGGCAGCAGGCAGGAATTATTCTCTTAAGTTCCCCCACCCCCCCAGGGCAAACGCATCTAAAGTACTGATGATCACGACCAAGATTAAGAGGATGTTTTAAAAGTAGGGGGGTATTGTAAGAAAGCTCACAAGGCGTATGCTGAAATTTGTAGAAAACAGCACCTTATGAGCGAATGACTAAAGCATACCGTAGCAATCTGACATGGGAACAATGGGAATTAATTGCGAATCTCTTCCCAGAAGCAAAACCAGGCGGTCGTCCCCGAAAATTAGCATTATTTGCGATAGTAAATGCAATTCTCTATGTTTTGTGTCAAGGGTGTACATGGCGAGGGTTGCCCGGGGATTTTCCCGTATGGTCAACGGTTTATGGTTATTTTTGGAGATGCAGCAAAGATGGTACATGGTTGAAGGTTCACGACCAACTCTATCAATGGGTGAGAGTAGATGCAGGGCGTGACTTGAGTCCATCAGAAGCAGCAGTTGATAGTCAACAGTTCGGCTTCGCTCACTGTTGACCCTGAGCGAAGCCGAAGGGTCAATCAGTAGAAACAGCAACGATGATTTCCAGAGATGTAGGTTATGACGCAGGTAAAAAGATACATGGGCTGCGTTCGCCCTACCCCATCCCCTCATCTCCCCCATCCCCCCAGGAAACTAATCACCAATTAACTCGACCGCATCTCGTCCATCCCAGTCTTGTAAGTAAACTTTGACAACCTCTTCTTTAGCGGTAGGTAACAGCTTACCAATAAAATCTGGATGAATTGGCAGCTCTCGATGACCTCTATCTACCAACACAGCTAAACGAATTACTTCTGGTCTACCATATTCTGTCACAGCATTTAAAGCAGCGCGGATCGTCCGTCCTTTGAAAATTACATCATCCACCAACACAACCGTTTTGCCTGTGAGGTCAAAAGGAATGTCTGTTTTGGCTGGAGTCCGCAACCCAATTTGGTCGAGATCATCCCGATAGAATGTAATGTCCAATGCTCCCACTGCCACGGTGACACCTTCGAGCATCTCAATTTGACGAGCCAACAGTTCGGCTAATAACACCCCCCTAGTATAAATTCCGAGGAACACTAGTTGGGATAAATCACGCGTTCTTTCGACAATCTGAGAGGCAAGGCGATTCACTGTACGACGGAGGTCTTCTGATGAGAGAATTTCAACTACTTTAGTAGCCACAGACCGATACCCCTGAGTAAAAAATCACAATAGGAGAATGTACTATTAGGCACTGGGAAATAGGCTCTTGAGCAGGGGAGCGGGGGAGCAGGGGGGATGGGGAGACAATTGACAATTGACAATTGACAATTGACAACTGACCAATGCCCAATGCCCCATGCCCAATACTTCGGCTTACCTCGACTTCGCTCGGCACAAGTGCGAGAGTACAAGTGCCCAATGCCCAATGCCCAATTCCCTATATTTATCATTCATTACCTGTTTGACAGTATTAAGAATATAGCGATCGCTAACCCTAACCACAACAAAAAACTGTATTGAGTCAGTTGCAAAGCAGTTTGAATGTGGGTTGGGTTGATGGGATAAATGGCATCTCCTAGCAGGGGTTTTTGTTTCGCTACCCCACGATACCAATTTATACCGCCCATCTGCACACCCAAAATCGCAGCATAAGCACATTCACTCCAACCAGAGTTAGGACTAGGATCAAGCACTGCATCCCGTCTACAGATTCGCCACACATGCCAAGGATTACCAGATAATAGCCCCAAAGTCAAGACTGTTAAGCGACAAGGTATCCAAGTCAAACAATCCTCTAACCTAGCACTAAACCAACCCAAATAAGTGTAAGGTGCTTCCCGATAACCCACCATTGAATCAAGGGTACTACTGGCTTTATATGCTAAAGCAACAGGAGTTGCACCCACACCTAGTACAAAACTACCAATAATTGCATAAAAAAGTGGAGCCATCACCCCATCGGTGGCATTTTCTGTAACTGTTTCTAAAACAGCTCGCAAAATTTCTAGTTCTGTGAGGTTTTGTGTATCTCGACCAACGTAATTACTTAAAATTTTACGAGCCTCCTGGAGATTTCCTAATTTTAAAGGTTGTAAAACAGCTTCTGCTGCTGTTCGCAAACTCCTCAGGGCAAAACAACTAGCTAAAAGAATAATTTCTATGGCAATTCCCAATAATGGATGTACCCATTTGGCAGCTTGAATTATTAACCAACCAATGTAGCCGCTACCAATTATTAAGATAATCCCTAGTAAAATTCCAGCTAGCCGTTGTGTTAGGGAATTATGACAAAATTGCCAAGAAAATTTTGTCATGGAAGAAATTACCCACCCCATAAATTGCACTGGATGAGGCCAACCCCAAGGATCACCAATTAAGTAATCTAAAAGTGCAGCGATGATTAAAATGTAGATATTATTAGTCATTAGTCAATGGTCAAGGGTCAAAAGTCAAGAGTCAATTGTCAATAATTTAGTAGCCAAAAACTTTTCAACTGTGAATTTATTACTTTAGATTCTTAACTTTTGAACGGCAGTTGCAAAGGCTGTCGGCAAAGCGCGCTCTTCGCACTGCCTGCTCTTGACTAAACAACAAAACTAGCTTCTTCTCCGAGGGACGCTTGCCAGCTACGAGCATCGTAATAGAGATCTGCCAAAGTAATACTATACAAAGCTTCTTTGAGCTTTTGATTCAGCCTTTGCCAAAGAGTAAATGTCACCCAATCTTCAGCTTGTGCTGGTGTGGGGGTATGGTGGTGTAGATGAGTAATGTTTTCCCCAACTGCTTCTAAAATTTGTCCTATGGAGATTTGTGCAGGCTCTCTTGCCAGTTGGTATCCGCCAATGCTACCGCGAATAGATGTTACTAAGCCAGCACGACGCATTTCTATGAGCAATTTTTCTAGGTAAGGAGCTGGGATATCTTGGCGTTTGGCGATCGCTCTCACAGATACAGGGCCATAACCCGGCTGTAAGCTCAAATCTAACAACGCCTTTACACTATAGTGTCCTCTGGTAGTTAGTTTCATTCTGACAAGCTTTGTTGTTCAGTACTGAGTCAATAGTCAATAGTTCAATCGGCAAGAATTTTTCAACTGTGAACTTTTGACTTTGGACTCTTGACTTTTGACAATTGACTATTGACTAGGGATCAGTTTTGGTTATAGTTTTGTAATCTAGTTATCCACCTAACCGCAGAAAGTATGAAGGTTGCAAGCGACGGCAGGCAGTCTTCACTTCATCCTTCACACCTCATCGTTTAGTTTTAGCGTTAGTTTAGAAAACTTAAACAAATATAGTTTAACAGTAATTCACAAACTATATATAGTTATCGGCATTCTCGAAAATAGATTGTTTTAAAAATATTGTAATTGGTGCAACAATTTAGCCTATGAGTGTAATATACTTGGCTAGGTTGAGATAAAAACTAAAGGATTCTATTCCTCCTAGCTCAACGCCAGCTAAAATAAAATCGATTCAACTACTTCAACCATTCATTTTCGACCTAAGTTGATGCCTAAACAGAAAAAAATTGAACCCCTAGTCGGTGAAGAACTGCTCAAAAAAGTCAAAGAGCTAGAGAACCTTAGCAAAGAAGAAAAAGCTAAACAGTGTGGCTACTATACCGTTACCAAAAATGGTATAGAGCGCGTCAATATGATGAAATTCTTAAATGCCCTAATTGATGCCGAAGGTATTCAGTTGGACAGTGCGCCCAATGCTAATGGGCGTGGCGGACGCAGTGCCAGCTATAGAATTAGCGTGCAATCGAACGGCAACTTATTGATAGGTTCAGCTTATACAAAACAGATGAATCTCAAACCAGGAGATGAGTTTCTGATCACTTTAGGGAAAAAGCACATCCGTCTGAGGCAGGTAGATGCAGATGACAAGGAAGCTCTTGAAGTCGCAGAAGCTACAGCATAATAAGTAGTCTATAGTCAAGAGTCCACAGTCTAAAAGTTGATGACTTGACTGTTGACTATATCTTTAGTCCAAAGTCCATAGTCAAGAGTCCACAGTCTAAAAGTTAATGACTAGTGACTGTTGACTAGTGGCTGTTGACTATTGACTAATGACTAATGAACAATGACTAATGACTATTAAGTATATCTTTTGTGGCTCGCACTGGTAAATAGTGATGAAGTGCCTTACGTGTTACTGCTAAGTTGCATGTTAACGCAATTTGCTCACGTTCAAGCAAACCTAAAATGCGCTCATGGTTGTCTCGTGCTACCACTGGTAGCTGATGCAAACCTCTTAGACTCATGCGGTCTAAAGCTTCAGATAAAGGTTCATCGCGCCAAGCATAGAGGATTTCAGTTGTACAAATATCTATGAGTGTTTGAGTGGGTAAATTGCTCTGGATTTCAGTGGAGGAATTGGGGTGATTTTGGCATACCGAAAGAGTACGGTTGATATCTTCTAGAGAAAGGATACCAACTAATTGTTCTGTTTCATCAATTACTAAAGCACTACGGCAGCGATCGCGGATCATTTCCATTGCTGCGTCTACCACATTCAAAGTTGCAGGCAACTTTTTTGGGCAAGAGAGCATGGCATCTTCTACTAAGATTTGTTGCACTATTTCTGCTTTTTCGTCTTTCAACGCAGAAAGACCAATCTGCTGTAGGTTAGAGTTAGAGTTAAAATTTGGTTTAATCCGCTCTATTAGCCAAACACTTAACCCTACTGCTGCCATCAAAGGTAAAACGATGCGGTAGTCGCGGGTTAATTCAAACAGTAATAAAATAGCAGTTAACGGCGCTCTCACACTCGCAGCCAAAACTGCCGCCATACCCACCATCGCGTAAGCTGGAGGAGCAGCCATTTGTTCGCCAATGGCTGGCGCTATGGAGGCTAAAATTTTGGCATAAGCCGAACCAAAAGAAGCACCCAGAAACATGGCTGGTGCAAATAAACCACCCACGAATCCACTACCAGCACTAATAGCAGTGATTAATAATTTTACAACTAGCAGTTCAATTAACAAAAGCAGCGAAAACTCCACATCCTGAAGCATTGCTTCCACAGTTTCATAACCGATGCCTAAAATTTGCGGGAAGTACAAAGCCACTGTGCCGATAATTACGCCGCCCATAATCGGATGAATGTACTTAGGAATCCGTCCTAAAAAGTTAAACCCCGGTACATTCCCAGCAAAACAGGCTTTTGCTAAACGAATTAATTGAGTGTATGTCAGCGAAACTAAACTGGCTCCCAAACCCAAGCCAAGATAAAGCGGTAATTCTAAAGGGCTACGGACTTGGTAAACAGGTAAAGCAAAAGCAGGTTGTGCGCCCAAACCAATTTGAGCGATTAATGCTGCTACGACTGCGGCTAGTAACACCACACTCACGGCAGAAGTAGCAAAAGATGTGGCCCCCATCACCACTTCTAGAGCAAAAAATACCCCAGCGATGGGAGCATTAAAACCAGCAGCCAATCCCGCAGCAGCGCCAGCACCCAAAAGTAACCGCTGTCTTTCTTGAGATCCTTGTAGTATTAAAGACAACAACATGCCAAAATTGGCGCCAATTTCTACACTTGGCCCCTCTGGCCCCAAAGAAGCACCACTTCCCAAGGAAACAGATGCGGCGAACATCTTTGTCACTGGTCGTAGTGGTTGCTTAATCTCTGTACCAAGAGAAGCAGCGATGAGAGATGAAAGTCCAGGGCCAAAGTCTTGAGTGCGCCAGCGCATCAATCCCACAATTAATCCACCAAGAATAGGAACGCAAGCCAGAGTCCAAGCACCCCAGACACCGATCGCACCCATTAAATTTTCCAGCATCAGGTGGTGAATCAGCTCAATCAAATAGTGAAACGTCACCACACCCATACCAGTGCCGCCACCAATTAGCATGGCTAAAAACAGTACAACGGTTTCTGGGGATAGTTGAAAACGGTTAATCAGCTGTGTTAAACGGACAGAAGGAGTAGGAAAGGCAGGTTGTTCCGTTACCTTCCTCAGATCGGCGGGAGGCAAGAGAGTCATTGAGAGGGAGGGTAAATGTAAGAAAAAATTTAAATTTTTATCTGTTACTTCTCATTGTGAGCCATTATTTATCAACCAGACAAGCTATGTTTGATTTACTTGTTTTACCGAAGACAGGCAAGAGTTAGGAGTTAGGAGTTAGGAGTTAGGAGTTAGGAGTTACGAGTTAGGAGTTAGGAGTTAGGAGTTAGGAGTTAGAAGTTACGAGTTAGGAGTTAACAGTGAAAAATTATCTCCCTCATCTCCCTCATCTCCCTCATCTCCCTCATCTCCCCCTGCCCCCCTGCTCCCCCTGCCCCCCTGCTCCCCCTGCCCCCCTGCTCCCCTGCTCCCCTGCTCCCCTGCTCTCCTGCCCCCCATCTCCCCCTGCCTTCATAAAGCTTTGGTAAAAAAAATGCTGCTGCTTAAAATTTTTGTGGGGAAAATAGTTAAATGGGAGAGAATTAATAGTAAGTGTCAGCGCGATCGCTTTTTAGGTGCAAGTGAGTGCCAACTTCTTCTCTAGAGAGAAAACATATATATCTGTAGGCTTAATGGAGATACCACAGGCAAGCACCAAACAGGAGTCATCCTTACCTAAATCTAGCTATACTCGTGTTGCGACCATTGAATCATCCTTAGTAGAAATATAATTAGATGTGTGATTAATGGCTGGTGTCATCTCATACTGGCAAGTCTACTAAGCGTTGCTAGAAAGTTCAATATAAATATTGTTATAGAGCGAATAAATGGACTAGGCGGACGAGTTAGATGAATATACACACCTTTGATAATCATTATGTTACTTGCCCTATTTGCCAAAGAAATGCTAGACCAAAACCAATCAAGAGCTACATTGGCTTGTTTAGTTGTCCGTATTGCCAGGAACGAGTGGTAGTCTGTCGCAGCGGTCATTATGTGCGCGATCCGTTTACGCTCAAACAAATGTTGATTTGTTCAGCACTACGCCGTCAAAGCAGTCCTATAGCTAGGATTATACGCGATTTTATCCTGCTCAAGCGTCCTCTGGTAGCTTTGGCTGTAGGAAGTGCTATTCTCTTGAGCATGATTGCTGTAACTCAGCAAAGCACTAGCTACGACCAGCAACCACTTCTGGGAACGGAGAAAATTAAAGAATCAGGGAAAGAATCACCATAGATATATACATTGCTATAAATCATATCTTTCTATGGTTGAAATCATAATTATAGCGAAAAATACTCTTGTGAAACCGTGTCCTATTTACCCTCTATAGGATACGGTTTCTATTGCTCAAACCGTATCCTGTTTCCAATAGAGCGATCGCTTTTCCTTAGAAAACCAGTTCCTATAATGTTACCTGGATTTGAACCATGCCTGAACAGCTTGTGTCTTCGCAGATTATTAACTCACAAATTATATCATGTCCGTTTAAACACTTATGATATCTGTGGAGGTCGGTAATTGGTAATTGGGAATTGGTAATTGGTAATTGGTTTTGAGTATTACCTATTACCCATTACCCATTACCTATTACCAAGCAAACCGACTAGATCGTAAGTAATTAGCCGAACTTGATATTAATAGGTTAAGGAGCGATCTTGGTAACAAAGGCATCAATATCGCCACCCAAAGTGCTATCAAAGGCATTTTGGGTTGGAAAATCGCTGGAGCTAGTAATACCTGTAACATAAGCATTACCTGCCTGATGTACTGCAATTCCGTAGCCTTCATCACTGCTGTCACCCCCAAGATAGGAAGAGTAAATTAGATTTTGGCCTGTGGTATTCAGCTTGGTTACAAAGGCATCAGAGTTACTACCTAAAGTGCTATCAAAAGCATTTTTGGTTGGGAAGTCTTGTGAAGCAGTAGACCCTACTACATAAGCATTGCCAGATTTATCCACTGCAATTGAGTAGCCTAGCTCATAGTCACTGCCCCCCAAGTAGGTAGAGTAGACGAGGGAGGCTGTACCAGATACATTTGAGTTCAATTTTGTGACAAAAGCATCGTAGCCACCAACAGTGCTATCAAAAGCATTTTTGGTTGGGAAATTATTAGAGTTAGTTTGACCTGTCAGATAGACATTACCAGCCCCATCTACTGCAATCCCACTACCTAAATCGTCGCCACTACCTCCCAAATATGTAGAATAAAGAATGGTATTCCCTGTAGCATTCACCTTCGTGAGAAAAGCCTCTTGATTACCGTCAAAAGTGCTATCAAAAGCATTTTTGATGGAGAAGTCAGTGGAATAGGTATAGCCTGTAACATAAGCATTACCTGCCTGATCTACAGCAATCCCGTAGCCTACATCATCGCTGTCACCTCCAAGATAGGAGGAGTAGACAAGGGAAGTATTGCCTGATTTAGCTGGATTTAACTTCGTAACAAAAGCTTCTGCATTGCCTACAAAATTGCTATCAAAGGCATTTTTGATGGGGAAGTTAGTGGAATAGGTAAACCCTGTAACATAAGCATTACCATATTTATCTACTGCGATCGCCCGAATATCATCAGTATCAGTAGACCCTAGGTAGGTGGAATAAAGCAGACCATTACCTTTGGCATTTAACTTCGTCACAAAAGTATCAACGCCGCCATTGTAAGTGCTATCAAAGGCATTTTTGGTTGGAAAATTGCTGGAAGTGGTAGCCCCTCCAACATAAGCATTACCATTGCAGTCAACTGCAATTTCAAGATAGCTTTCTTCAGAACTGCTGCCTCCCAGATAGGTAGAGTAGATGAGTGAAGCAACGCCAAATTTAGCCGGATTTAACTTTGTGACAAAAATATCACTGGAACCACTCAAAGTGTTTTGAACCTCACACGACTGAAAGTCGCGTGATTCCTGCTTCAACGAACTCTGCCTGAATTACTTCAGGACTTACAATTTCTCCACAGGCGCTTTTTATAACCTCCGGCGTACCGACGGCGGTTAATAATCTCAAACCTTCGCTTAATATGTTAAGTGCTGCGTTTTTATCCCTCAAATTATAGCTATTGCAACTAGGGCAAGACCATTCGCGCAAGTTTAAATCTTTAACCAATGGGTTAACAAAACCACAATGATTACAAGTCTGAGATGAGGGGTAAAATGTACCGACTTTCTGCACAATTCTGTCATGCCACAGAGCTTTGTATTCAAGCATGGCGACAAACTTTGACCAGCTAGCGTCTGAAATACTCAGGGCTAATTTATGGTTTTTGACCATATTGGCAACTCGTAAATCCTCAATACAGATAATGCTGTTTTCTTTGATTAAACGAGTTGACAATTTATGCAGAAAGTCATCTCTGAGATTGGTAATTCGTTCATAGGTACGAGCCAGCTTGATTTTCGCTTTGACTCGATTACTACTACCTTTTACACTGCGGGATAGTTTCTTATGTGCCTTGCCTAACTTACGAGTTTGAGTTCTGTAATATTTTGGATTTTCTACAACTTCCCCATCACTAGTAACGAGATAAGATTTTATGCCTAAGTCTATCCCAATATTTTGACTAACTTGGGGATGTTTCTCAATCTCAGTTTCGCTATTGATACTAGCAATATATTTGCCAGATGAAGTGCGACTAATAGTAACGTTGACAAGCTTCCCAGTAATGTCTTGGGATTTGTGGAACCTTACCCACCCTAACTTTGGAAGCTTTAAACGATTCTCGATTACCTGAATATTACCGTTGGTAAGATTGGTTTTATAAGACTGCTTGCAACCATACTTTTTTTTGAACTTGGGGAAGCCGACACCTTTTTTATTTTTAGACTTCTTCAAGTCAGCAAAAAAGTTTTTGTATGCTGTCTCTAAATTCTTGAGTGAGTTTTGCAGAGCAAATTTATCTACTTCCTTTAACCACTCTATCTCCTTTTTGAGTAGAGTTAGCTGTTGACTACAAGCATTGTAGTTTAAAGTCTTCTGCTCCGTAGCATATAACTCTTGTTTTAGTGCCAAAAAGCGGTTATACACATATCTGGCACAACCAATTGTCTTGTTGATTAAGACTTCTTGATTATGCGTGGGTATGAGAGTAACTTTAAATGCTTTTTGGATGGATGACAATTTCTTGAATTTGCTGAATATCATTCAATTTTAACATAAAGTATCACCTAATATAGAGCGCCTAACTCATGACTGGAAGTCACGAGTGTGCGGCTTGAAGACATCAAAAGCGCTGTTAGTTGGAAAATCAGTTGAGTAAGTTCGCCCTGTCACATAGACATTGCCAGCCTCATCTAAGGCAACTGCATAACCGCCGTAGTCAGTGCTACTGCCACCCAGGTAAGTAGAATAACTGACTACAGGATCGATTACCAACGGCTGCTTTTGATCGTAGGCTGCTATTTTAAAGCCTACTTCTTGCTTTCCTAGTAGGACATAACCCCCAGCTATGAATTGTTTCTTGCCATTTATTGTCTGATAAATGATTGGTCGGTGCTGGCGAATCACACCCTGTTGTGTATGCAACAGCAAATTGCCTTGTTGGTCAATTTTTAACCCAGAAGCACCCGCAACTCGTAACCGGATGTTTTCTGAATTGCCACCAGGGGCAACTACAAAATCATATTCCAACTGCCCTTGGTCGCCATAATACAATAAGTCAATTCCAGGGTAAACAGCTTGGTACTGCACTTTGGCATAGCTGGCAATGTCTCTATGCCAATTTTGAGATTCTTTACCGATTAAATAGTTGCTCAAGCCTGGCAACTGTTCAATACCTTTGACTTTTGCAGTGGAATTAGAATTGACTAGCTGTAAGCGCAGAACACTAGTTTGAATTTTAGCAGTCTGTTGTGGTGTTACTGCTGGCTGACGGCTTTGTGTTGATGACTTGAGAGTTTGATGCAAACTTAACACGGCCTCGGTGGGAGTCAAAAACACACTGTAGCCATTACCCCGCGCCAAAAAGTTGACTTGCCTATTTGTCTGTCCCTGATTAGTATCAAAACGCAGAGGAAGGCTGGCATAAGTCGAGAGTATTTTCGCTTTATCGGCTGCATTTAGTTGATTTTGAATGGGTGCTTTGCTCGTTGAAGCATTAGAGTTTAAGGGGATAGTAAAAACTGGAGCTACCAAGCTAAAAACCACAGCTACTGAGCTGAAGATACTTGGTTTGAGTAATGCTCTTAGCTGTTTAGGCAGAATTATTGTACCTTGGTGAAGTCTGGTACGTTGCTTATGAAGTTGTGTAAATCGCTGCTTAAGTAATATCATCAGATTCGATAGAAATCTATGTCATCACTTATATTACGAAAGAGATACAAGCCCTTAGTTGTTAAGCTAAGTGTTACAGTTGCAATCCTTTACAAATACTAAATTACCTGTGCGTAAGTCCTGTCTTTGATGCCGTAATACCGTTTCACTTCAATAATGATACAAATAGGTTGATGGGGACACAGCATTGCTGTGTCCCTAGAAAAAAAATCTATATGTATCAAGATTCCGGTGAAATGGTATAAGGCGTTAATTGCACTCCTTCCCCTTCCCTTTCTACAGCCGATTAATCTCTTTTGTGATCAGTTTCCAACCTTGGGCTTCGCCAACTAGCTTCATGGATTCGAGTTTCAGGTCGTTGAAAGCGGATGCATTCAATAAGAAGTATGGTTGACCGTTGTAGTGCCAATAATATTGCAGTTCACCGATAGAAGCGGGAATGATGGTGCGATCGCTATAAAAATCTAGGGAGGGACGATGATAGGGAAAAGATGTGTAAATCTTCTTCACGGCTGGATTTGCCTGTGCTATCATAGCCGCCACTGGTTTGACTGGATAAGCTTGCCATAATTCCCAAACCCAGTAGTTGGATTTCATCAATAGCAGCAGCGAAATGTAACTTCCCCAAAACAAAATCTTCAGAAATTGTCCGTCCCCTCGTTCTGCCAAAATAGCTGCCAAAGTCATGGTTAAAGCTGCGGCGGCAAAAATCAACTGTAAGTCAGTTTTCGGTGTAGTACCCCAACTAAAGTAAATGCTATTAGCGGAAGCCACCACGGCAAGTATGGAAAAACCAGCTATCCAAGCACGGGGATACGATGAAAGTATAGGTAAGTTTTCCGTCTCAGCTAATTGGGCACCAAGAGCTAAGGCTAAACTAGGGTAAATCGGGAATATGTACCAGGGAAGTTTAGCGCCCATCAAGGAAATAATCAGCAGATAAACACAACACCACGCCAGTAGGAGTTTTGCCCAGCTAAGATTGCGATTTTCCCAGACCAATCGTGCAGTTTGTGGTAAAAACACTAACCAGGGCCATGTCCACTTGAAAAGTTCGATCACGTAGTACCAAGGTGGTTCAGAATTCCTCTGGACTAATGTAGCCATGCGGTTGAGGGAGGGATTAACCAGTCCAATTTGCACAAAAGTGTAACCATAGTGCATCAGTTGCAGCCCATACCAACAAGCCGCAGGCAAAATGCCAATTAAGATTCCTGTCCAGAGATAGTAACTAGTCAGCAATCTGGGTGTATCCCAAAACAAAAATACGATGGCGATCGCACCTAGGAATACGCCAAACAAGCCTTGAGTCAGGCAAATCAATCCACAACCGATGCCAATACCGAGACAATAACGTAAATCACGGCGCGATCGCAGCACGCACAACATCATCACCATCAAAAAAGTTGCCACTGCGCCATCCAATATGGCTAACCTACCATGCCGCACCACTGGCAACATTGTCAGGTAAATCAAAGCGCTATAAATCGCTGCCCAACGTTGGCGAAATATCTCTCGACCAATGCAATACAGCAAAGGTACGGAAAATGATGTTAAAACTGCTCCCGGTAAGCGTACTGTCCACTCATTCACGCCTCCCAAAGCATAAGTCCAAGCAATTAGCAAATGCATCAGGGGAGGTTTGCTTTGATACGGTTCTCCTCCTAACGTTGGATAAAGCCAACGCATTGAACCTCCTGGGGCACTCCAAATTTCTCGCGCAACCTGTGCCACAGTACCTTCATCCCAATCTAAGAGCGGTAATCCCCCCAGATTGATGCTAAACAGTAACACTGCTGCCAACAGCAGCACTACTAGCCATACCAAATCAATCCATTTGTCAACTGCGCGATGCTGTTTTTCTAGATGACCCCAAATAAAGCTTCCTTCTTGCATATTCTATGATAATCATTTTACTTGCTGGTTCGATTACATAGAGACCAAAGTGAATCTCTAATGTTGCCACCCAGTAACAACATGTGTTCCTTACAATTGCTAAGTTCCAAGGTTAACTCAAATTTCTCTGAACAGCGATAATTATTTGAGAAATTTACTTGAGTTTTTCTTAATCAGTTTAGCAATCATCCATTGATAAAAATTAATACCAAATGAAACTTAGCAACCACTTATTAAGTCTTTTATCAATAATAAACAATTGGTTTAGTTTGGACTTATTGAATTGAAACCTTGTTACCCTCAGAATTTCAGTAATGTGGTATTCACTTAATTAAATTAATGAAATTTCTGAGGGTAAATCATATAATTCAATCAAAATCAGATAATGTAATTACTGGTAAATAGCTTATACAAATATCCCGTCATTAGAGGTTGTTTGAAAAATTTTTAGTGAGTATAATTCGCTACTACACTAACTCTCGTTTGCCTACGCGGACTAACGCTTAAACAAGGGTTTCAAACCCACACAGGTGGGTAAAGTCTCGTATAGCCAAGCCACTGCGAAGAGCGCGGTTTCCCGACAGCCTTTGCATGTGGCGCGCGACTTCTAGTCGCTAGGGTCAGTAATAAATTAGACTTTTCAAACATCCTCTAAGACGTAAGTTAGATGAACTTCTATTTTTTACCTTACTTGTCCTACATCAAACTCAAGTTAATTAAATTAGATTTACCTCGCAAGTTTATTTTATTTTTATTATGTATTCTGCTAAAAAAATTGTTATCTGGAAGAAATAAATGTAAAAATATGGATATATAATATATCTAAAAAAATATTTTATTTATACATTTATTTGGAAACTTTTGCTACTAATTTTATAGATACATAAAAATATGGGGAGATAGGAGAAAGAATTCAACATTCCTAACTCCTAACTCCTAACTCCTAACTCCTAACTCCTACTAACAATGGTGCGGTGACGGGGGTCGCTGGCAACTGTAATAGTTTGTGTGAAACCCACTGCTTGCAATGTGGCTTCAATATCGAATGTGTAATAGTTATCGCTCCAAGGTTCCGTACTTTTCATTAAAGTGAAGAGAACGGGGGGTAAGTTTTGGATGATTTGCGATCGCGGATTGTTGTCTACTAATGCTATGACACCACCTGGTCGCAACAGTCTTTTGGCTTCAGCAAAAATTGCTTTGCTGGCATAGTCTGGAAGCTCATGAGTCACAAATTGCAGGGTCACTAAATCAAAAGAATTATCTGGTAGTCCTGTGTCTTCTGCTTTAGCGTGGAGCCACTGGGATATTTCATGATTGACATCCCTAGTTTGAGCAACAGCGAGCATATAAGGTGACAAATCTAAACCAACAGTGCGAACTGGATACCCTTGCTTTTGCTGGTAGTAGCGGTGCAGTGCCAAGCTAGAAACACCTACCGAGCAACCAATGTCTAAAATATCTCTTACCTGCTCAGGGCCATAGGTCGCTAGAACTTGATGAAAGCTACCTCTAAGCCTTGCATGAGCGGCTTCCCAAGTAAGTTTTTCTTGAGGCCAGACCCGCAACGCCATCGCATAGGTAGCTGACTCTGTTTCAAAAGCAGCTTCCCAGCAGAGGTTGCCTTCGGAGTAGGCATGAAAGGGTACTTTGTAGTAGTCTGGATAAACAACGTCGGGATTAGTAACTTCAGCCAGCAGTTGTTTTGCTCCTGATGCTTCGAGAGCCTCAAAGTTTTTGCGCCAAGGAACACCGTTCTTCTCAGCCGTTTTAATCAATACTTGCCTAGCCTGGTTTTTCATCAACTTATACACAGGTTTGGTCTGGATGAGGAGATTAACAAAATTGGAGAGTAGAGTTTCACCAGCCCAATCTGGCTTAATCTTGTTGTTCATCAGCTTGAAGGAATGAAGCGAGATAACTGCCTATATTTTAAGTTTTAGGCGGCGCATTCTGAAATTTATTAATTTTTGGCAAAGAAAGCGGCTTCAAACAAACTGAGTGTGGAGAACTGGGAGGTCAATAATTATTTATAAGTAAAGCACGCCAATCCCCAACAGAGCAAGTACTTTTGGGTTGGGGTGGCGTAGTGCCGATATTCAGGTTAACTGCGATCGCATATTTTTACCGAATTCATAGCAACTTATCAAAATTAGCATTCGGTCATCCAGGTATTTACAGCATACCTGTTCTGTAGTATATTTCTAATGAGTGATTTATACTCCTAAAATCATTTATTTCACAACTTCGTTAATCACTTATCTTTTATAAACTCATGAAAATCTCAATTATTACACCAGTATATAATGCTGTAAATACTTTAGAAAAAACTATACAAAGTGTGATTGAGCAGAAATTGCGATCGCAATTAGAGTACATCATCATTGACGGTGGTTCAACTGATGGCAGTATAGGAATAGTTGAAAGATACTTAGACAAAATTGATGTTTTCATTTCTGAAAAAGATCAAGGTATTTATGATGCGATGAATAAGGGTATATGCCGTGCTACGGGTGATGTTATAGGTATTATTAATGCCGATGATTGGTATAACGATGGAGCATTAGGAATTGTTGAAAAAACCTTTATAGCTGAACCCGATATTTCCATTATTTATTCTCCAATTAATCATTATATTAACGGTGTTTACATAAGTACATTTATCCCAGGGAAATTAGATAATTTAATTTTTAAATTTACTTTACATCATCCCAGTTGCTTTGTCAAAAAGTCAGTCTATGAAAGATTAGGATTATTTAACATAAGCTATTCTATGTCTGGCGATTATGACTTTATTTTTAGAGCTTATACATCTGGAGAGAAATTCCACTTAGTTGATACACCGCTTGCTTCTTACTCACTTAATGGAATGACTGGTCAATTGAAAAATAAACTAACTATGATTCAAGAAAGTAGTTGGGTAGCGTCTGCTTTTGTTAAGCAATCTTCCACAAATTTAGCGTTAAAACATCGTTTATTTTATCTTAACTGGCTGTTGCGAGAATTAATTACTTTCCCAATTAAATATTTAGATCCCTTTATAATTATCAAAATCAAAGCTGTTTTGCGGCGTCGGCTGGGAAAGCTGTCTACTGACCAATTTGGAAGTTGGTAAAAGATAGATAAATATCAATCATTCATTTTTGATATTACCCAACTAAAGACTTTCTAGTTTGACTAGAACAAAAACCTAAGTAATTTCTTCAATAGTTGATAGAAACACAGCATTTTGTGTAAGATATGATATTAGCATTAATTTAACAACCCTTCGGGCGAGGCAGGGGGTAGTTTTGCTGGAGGCAGAAGTAAAATTCTTTCAGAAAGCAAGTCTTCTTGCCTCGCCCAACTGGGTTTAAGTCCCCCGCCAAATCAAAGATTTGGCGGTCTTCGGTTAGAGATGGGTCTAAATCCCGCTCTAACCGGCCTCCAGCAAAGCTGCCTTTTAACTGCTGCCTCCTTTAAACAATGATAGGACTTAGGCACAATCTACGAATTATTGGGGTTATTCGCATCTTGGCGGTTCGATAAATTAAGCGTAGGAGCAATTTTTGCGTAAGTCATGAATAACTACACATGCTATTTTAAAGTGTGAAATATGAAAGACATATCAAATTTACATAAATTTGATGTTGTGACGATACTCAACACCAAGTTTCACAAATTGACTGTAAATCAGTTAATAATGTACATAGTCGAAGTTGCAAAAATCAATAAAAAAACTATCATCGGCAATGTCAACGTTAGAGCAATGAACTTTGCTTACGAATTACCTTGGTTTCGAGACTTTATAAACAAGTCGGATATAGTTTTTTGCGATGGATTTGGTGTCTTGCTTGCAGCAAAGCTTTATGGGTACTCAGTGCGTCGCGAATATCGCATGACTGCTCCAGATTATATAGAAGACCTGGCTAAAGCCTGCCAGGATAATCATCTTTCTCTATTCTTGTTAGCGGGTAAGCCTGGTGTTGTAGACAAAGCTATAACTAAATTGCTTGCAATTGCACCAAATTTGAGAATAGAAGGGCATCATGGTTACTTTGAAAAATCTGGTATAGAAAATGATGCTGTAATTCAAAAAATTAACGAATTTAAACCAGATTTATTGTACGTTGGTTTTGGAATGCCACTTCAGGAACGGTGGATTCTGGATAACATGAGCCAAATCAATACTAAGGTATTTTTACCTTTAGGAGCGTGTCTAGATTTTTATACTGGTAGCGTTTACAGAGGCCCTCGTTGGATGACTGATAGAGGTCTAGAGTGGATATCAAGATTGTTTACTGAGCCTCAAAGACTTTGGCAGCGCTATTTAGTTGGTAATTTTCTATTTTTCTATCGAATTATGCTCTACTATTGGAGTGATCGAGTCCGCAGACGGTAGAATCCATCAACTTATCTTACCCTCTGTATGATTAGTTATGATTTGCTGGATACAATCAGTTTTTCCTATGTTTTTGAGCATATTTTTGGAGCTGTATTTTTGAGATAAAGTTATGAATAATATTAATCAAATCTACCAAGATAAACAAATCAAACAATTTTTTATTTCATGGGTTCCTTTCCAACGCCGTTCCATATCATTACAAACTTATTTTGGTTATAATCTCAAGTTTTTGACACTTTCTTTCAAATATCGTTTTCTCAGACCCATAGAGTATATATTGAAGGCATGGCAAACTTTAAGATTATTTTTCCAACACCAGCCTCAAATCATTTGGGTACAACTGACACCAACTCCATTACTTCATGTAGCTCATTTTTATAAAAAAGTATTCCAACCCAAAACAATAATTATTGCAGATTGCCACAATAATACTTTTGATAGCCCTTGGATAAATATTCCTGGTGCAGTTTATCTTTTGAAACATTCTGATTTAGTGATTGTCCATAACGATTGGGTAAACAAAAAAGTCATTGAGGATAATTTAAGTAATGGTAATATATGTGTTTTGGAAGACCCGCCTGTAGTAATTAAGAGCCAAGATAATAAATCTAAAACTTCTTTTTCTCATCCATTGATTGTTTTTCCATGTTCGTTCAATGTTGATGAACCAATTCAAGATGTTTTAGAATCAGCCCGTTTAGCTCCAAATATTACTTTTGTCTTAACTGGGAACACAGCGCGTGCTAGAGGAATTCATGATTTCAGCGATGTTCCAGATAATGTGAAGTTACCAGGTTTTTTACCTGAAGAAGAGTTTAACCAATTACTGCTTGATGCAGATGCTATCTTGGGGCTGACAAAAGAAGAAGGAATCCAACTTAGCGTTGCGGTTGAAGGTGTAGGTATTGGTAAACCATTGATATTATCTGATACTGTAACGCTAAGAAAATTATTTGATAAAGGAGCTATTTATGTTAAAAATAATAGCCCTTCATCAATCGCTGAAGGATGTATAAAAGCTATTTCTCGTCAAGAAGAGTTAATTCAAGAAATTCAAGAATTGCAAAGAGAAAGAGCAAAGATTTGGTTAGATCAAATGCAAAGCTTGGAAACTATTTTGCAAACAAAGCTACGGAATACATTAGCCAAAAATTAATTGCCTAGTTACTGTATAATCCCCTGCACACAACTGGCTCAGCTTTTAGAAAAATCTAAAATATCATACTGAACAAAGTGATAGCGTAATCAGGTATTGCTAAATTCAACTATGAAATTGCAAAATCGAGTGTTGAAAACTCTTACATTTGCATCTTTGCAGCAGACTAAATTCATACTCTTAATCAGCAACGCCCGTAAACTGCGACCTCAGTGTAGATAGTTCAGGGCTACTAAAAGCCTACACTGACGCCTCACGTACAGTGTAGGTAGTTTACTTAAGAGACATGCTCTAAAATTGCTAGCTAAAATTAGGTAGCTCCTTGCTTTTGGGTACGTAATTGTTCCACTATGTAGTCTTCTAGTTCTTGCCTTTCTCGGTTGCTTGCATGGCGCTGATAATTTTTTCCTGTTTCTTGAATAAACCGACGTTTTTCACTTTGAGAAAATTTCTGTTTAGTTGCTGCTTTATTCTGAGTGTTATTTAATTCCTCCCAAGTCTTTTCACCTACCGTTTCGCCTAGTTTGACAAGTGCCTGGGGCAGTAATATTTTTGCCTGTTTTTGGAAATCCTCATCTGTTTCCAGAGAAGCTAAATCTACATTACTGAAATCGATATTGATTTGATACTTACTCATTTTTTATTGGTAGCTAAAATTCAATTTACTGTATCAAAATTTGGTGACTGTGACATTAATACCAGAATCAAGTCGAGGAACCTGGAAATACTCTATTGGTTCAGCAGTAGCTTGAGGAGTTTGGTTATTTGTTTGCTTTTGGCATGGTTTGAAGATAGCACCCGGATTACTAATCAAATCAAGAGGATTAATTTTTTGACATTCTCCTTGGCGTGCTGACCCAATTGAGTCAGCAATTTGTTTAAAATTGTTAGTTCGGTTGATGGCATTACCTACTTGACTATTGATCGTGATTGGTTCGGTGACTAAAGCAGCAGCCTGAGCGCCATCAGCTATAGTAGCAGAAACTTCCTCTTGACTGGCATAGGCAGGATGATTCAAGGCGATCGCACTAATGGCAACAAATAAGGCTAGAAGTGTGTATTTCATAATTAAACCCCAAAATAAGGCTTGCGAGTGCAATTTTATGTTATCTACAACGAAGAGTTTTATCTTTCCTGATCTGAGGAATTCACACGCCAGATGTCAAGCCTGTGGAGGAACCGTAAGGGCGCACTGGCTGGGCTAAATAAACGCACATCCACCTACCCTGGGGAGTACGCGGACTACGAAAAATCAAAACCTCGATTTGATCAGGGTTTGGGCGAGTGTTTCTGGAAATTTAGGGAACTTACCGCAACACACTCTGAAAATATTTCTTCTTCAACTTACTGTATAGCCTTTGGCTGAGTAATTTTGTCAGACGCGCTCTTGACAAACTCTTGATATTAGGTTTGTGATGTGCTTTGTGGTCAAAAAAATCGTTCAACTCATCTAAAATCACAGTAAATCGCTGAATAATATTTTCAGTTCGATACTCTGCAAAAAACTGTTCGGGCAAAGCTAGCGAAACTGAAGATTTAAGTACCTTCAGGATACGTTGGACATCATACTCTTTTGAATATGCAGCAATTTTATAAGAATTAAATCCCGGATCTAAGTAATCCGAAAGTCCACCATTAATACTAGAAAAAACCTGACAACCACAAGCGAGAGCTTCCATAGGTTGCAGCCCAAATCCTTCACTTACACGCTGTTGTGCCCAATATTCAGCGGAATCATAGAGGTAAATTTTAGCTCGATTAAATAGTCCCGGTAAATCTTCTATATAGGAATCAACGACGCATACTTGACATTGCTGTTGTAATGCTGGAATCAATTCTTTCATTAAATATTCAGAAGACTTGCGAGATTGTACTAAAACATCAATATCTCGTTCAATATGTAGATTTTTAAATTCGTTACTAATTTGATTAGGCAAATAATAAATCAGTGAATTAGGAGACTTTTGCCCCCAATAACCCATTGTATTGCGACTAACAGTGATGATTGGGATACTGGCAGGAAGTTGGAAGTTGTAACCTGCACTGTGAGCATGATAAACAACATTGTAGGATTTGAGTTTGGTAACTAGTTGAGCGATATCAAATCCCCAGCTAATCACCAAAATTGCATCATCTAAATTGTCTTCTTGGAGCAGATCATCTATGAATCGCTTCCCTGTTTCCCGCTGACGATAAGTTACAACATCAGCACTACAAACCTGCTGAGCGAGATGCATTGTTTTTAACTCTGCCCAAAGACCGCCACAGGCAAATTTACCATCGGTTCCAGGTAGTAAAAAGTAAAGTTTTCTCATTACACAATTTTCTTAGAGGGGATGAGGGGATGAGGGGATGGGGGGGATGGGGGGGATGAGGGGGATGAGGGGGATGAGGGGGATGAGGGGGATGAGGGGGATGGGGGGATGGGGGGGATGGGGGGGATGAGGGGGATGAGGGGGATGAGGGGGATGAGGGGGATGGGGGGATGAGGGGGATGGGGGGATGGGGGGAAATTATGTAAGAATTCTTTCCCCTGCTCCCCTGCTCCCCTGCTCCCCTGCTCCCCTGCTCCCCTGCTCCCCTGCTCCCCTGCTCCCCTACTCCCCTGCTCCCCTGCTCCCCTGCTCCCCTGCTCCTTTCACTCTCGCCAGTTCACCTTTACAAAATGTGCCTCGCGCCCCCAAATGTCGCGTGTACGGGTAATATTTTCAATTGCTAGGTTAAAGGGAATGGCAGTTGTGAGGTATCGCTGTGCGATAGAACCTATATCAGGTGCGAGTTCAGCAGCTGTTGTTGCTGCCAATCCTAAACCTATGAGTTGCTCAACTGGTCGAAATGGTAGTAACAGATTTACACCCACAGCTAGTCCAGCAGTCAATAACATCGCTACTGATAAATTTGTGCCGCAACGAGGATGTACAGCCAAATCCCATTCACCATTGGTAAGGCGATGTAGACCTAGTGTAACTGCACGTCGTAAATCACTGATATTCACTTCACCATACAGGTAGAATCCCTGTTCCGTAGACAACCCACCTAATAGTTCGTTATCTGTTTGAATACTGGTTGGTTGTGGTATGGAAGTATGAACACTTTTTTCACTCAAAACCCATACAGTAGCGTGTTCTAGGGCGTGAACTTGCCGCAGCATAATAATTTCTTTCAACCCTGGAATAAACGACAGATGCCTGAGTAAATCGGCATCTTGCGTGGGTTGAGGCGTCGTCAAATCAAAGTTAAACCAGTCAAAAACAGACAAGCCACCTTGAACAGAAGCAAAAGTATTCATAAGAACACTGCTCCCCAAGCCGATGGAGCAACATAGATTTCTTACAAATGTAGCGCTTGAGGCAGTAGATTGTTGCTAATTTTTGTTGATGATTGGGAATTCGGGAGTGGGGATTAGGGGCAATGGGGATTGGGGATTGGGAAACTCTTTCCTTAGTCCTCAGTCCTCAGTCTCCATGCCCCATGCCCTATCCCCCATTCCCCATGCCCTAATGCCAATTTAACAGAGATAAAGGCGTGAGGAGGAGAACAATTAGTCAACGGTCAAATTTGGCTTGGCTGCATACCAGACGAATTTTATCGCCATACTAGACGCGATCGCTAGCGTCTGCCAAACGCTATTGATCGGATCTCTATTAGCAAATGGTCTAATCGTTCTGGTTGGGCAGTGAACAACAATTGACATCATTCAAGCAGACTTTGCCCCACTGTAAAGCCCAGCGGACTAGAGCCACTCGGTTTTCCGTCTGGGTTTTAGTGAGAATATTGCTGATATGGTTATCAACTGTTCGCTTGCTAATTTCCAGTTTTGCTGCAATTTCTTGGTTAGTTAAGCCAGCGGCCACTAAGTCGATAATTTGCAGTTCTCTGTCTGACAGACTAACAGGGGTCTGAGACTCGCCACCAGCCATGACTTATTCTATCCTCCCTTGGTATATGTACTTAATCACTCTTTTTAATTCTAGAAGATTCTTTTGTTGGTAGGGGTTTCAACTGTTAGCAGTAATCCGATTGACAATATTTTCTTAATTATTTCAACTTCATAGTTTCAGCTTAATAGCCATACTTCAGTATTTTGGTATTATTCATTACTTAATAGAAATATTAACTGCTTAAATACTGAGATAAAAAAGGAGATAGCAGGTTTATATATACCTTTTGGTAGTAGCAAAGATTGCTATTTTCTTATTTTAAAAACTGGCGACAGATGAGTAAAGATTGTTGTAGATTTTATACTAGTATTCCTAATCCCAAATCGAAAATCTAACATCTAAAATGAAATGAGCAATCCGCGTGTTTTGTGCCTTGGTGAAATTTTGTTCGATTGTTTAGCCGATCAATTAGGGCTAAAGCTCGAAGAAGTGAAGTCTTGGACTCCCTATCCAGGGGGGGCACCAGCAAACGTTGCCTGTGCTTTGGTGAAGTTGGGAACGACCGCAGGATTTATTGGATCTGTTGGTGAAGATGAAGCTGGAAATGAACTGGTGAAGCTATTACAGGAAGTCGGTGTAGATACAACTGGAGTGCAACGCCATCCCACAGCACCAACGCGGCAAGTTTATGTGACACGGGATCTAGCAGGCGATCGCACTTTTGCAGGATTTGGTCAGTATGATACCACTGAATTTGCCGATACGCGTCTACATGCCAAACAATTACCGAATTTGCTGTTTCAAGAGGCAGATTTTCTGGTTTTGGGTACTTTGGAATTAGCCTATCCTGAAAGTGAACAGGCAATTTACCGCGCCCTAGATTTAGCAGAACAATACGACCTGAAAATTGTACTAGATGTGAACTGGCGGCCTGTATTTTGGCAAGACGCAAATATCGCTCGACAAAAAATTCAAGAAACATTTAAGCGAGTTGATTTTCTCAAACTTGCCAAGGAGGAAGCTCTATGGCTATTTGATACCACAGATCCAGGAGCCATAACTTATCGTTTGGATTCGGTTGAAGGGGTGCTAATCACAGACGGTGAGAACGGTTGCGCTTATTGCTTGGGTGAGAACGAAGGCACATTACCGTCCTTTTCTGTCGATGTCGTTGATACCACTGGTGCGGGGGATAGCTTTTTGGCAGGTTTCATCCACCAGCTAAGTCAGCATGGTATCCAAAAATTGCGGGATGCAGAAATCGCAAAACAGATTGTGACTTATGCCAGTGCTGTGGGGGCGCTAACTACCATTAAAGCAGGAGCGATCGCTTCTCAACCTACCGCTGCTGAAGTCGAAGCTTTTCTAGCCACACATCAACTTTAGGAAGTTACAAACTCAGCTGGGATATCTGTCACCAACGGCTGATACTCCCAGCTAGAAAATGGTTGAAAGTCTTCATGCCATTGTGCGCTCATATTGCACAACAAACGTAGCTGGAGTGGCGTTGGTACTGGGTTGACGCGCTCAACTTCTACTTTTACAAGTTCTGGATTTTTATTATTGAGTTTGAAAACGTCATCCACAATATACCTGGGACAATAACCTACGATGTAGTGATCCTTTGTACATAAAAGCAATGCACGCGAGTCATAAGGATTTTGAAATTCGTTAGCTAAATATAAAAGTTCCCCCGTTTGCAATTGATTGATTCGTTCATTTGCACAGGCTGGAAGATGTCGCAGTCCATGTGCAAAAAAATGAATGTGGTATAAACCATTATCATCTGGCTCTGGGCAAGGGAAAACTTCAAAATGATCTGTTTCCTTACGTCCACCACTCCGAGAAAGAATGGCAATTGGGTCATCTTTACCTTCAGGGACATTAAGCCATTTAATGTAATTTTTGTAGTCAGGGCGAGAGCGTCGCATTAATCGATTGGAGAACAAAGGGAACAGTTCAACCGATGTGTATACCTTATTTAGTTCAGGGAAAGAATACGATAGCTGAAACTTGTACTGAGTTTGAGCTTTTGTAGCACCTTGTGTGTACACAAATTGGTATTTTGTCCCGTCAAATGTTAAGCGACCGATGGGAAGCCAAGCGCGGCTATTTGGATCTTGCCAAGCTAAAAAAAGTGTTTTCATAGTAGGGTGTCTCGCAGCTTCAGGGGCATCAAACGGAACTTCAATGATGGGAAATTTATCTGCCATGATCTATTTTGAAATCTACCCATCAATTGCCTAAATCCCCAAAGCTGTTTTAATTGCTTCTACAATAGACTCTGGTGGCTGTGAAATATCTACGCTGATAGCATTATCTGGCTCTTCAAGGGTTTCAAACTGGCTGTTGAGCAGTTTTTCGGTCATAAAGTGACTTTGGCGGTTTTGCAGCCGCTTTTGAATCAATTCAAAAGAGCCTTTCAGGTAAACTAGTTTGATGCCATCGATATCCACCAACAAAAACTCGCGGTAGTTAGCTTTCAATGCCGAACACGCCAGCACGACATTTTTATTTTCTTGCAACCAATTTTCTATTGCCTGTTGCAAAGCTAGCAGCCACGGCATTCTATCTAAATCGTTCAAGGGGATACCGTGACGCATTTTCTCAATATTCTCTGGCGAGTGGAATGAATCAGCGTCCTGAAATTCCCAGTGTAATGAAGCCGCCAGCAGTTGTCCGATGGTAGTTTTCCCTGAACCAGACACGCCCATAACAAGAATAATCAAGGCAAAATTCCTAATTCAAATTTTCAGCTTTGCTAAACCCAAATAACGGATGCCTTCTGGTGAAACGTCAAATCGGCAAGGTAACACTTCTAAACCAAGAGCGATCGCATCCCGCAATAATTTACCATATATAGGGTCAGTAGTATCACCAGGGGCAAATGCCGTACAATCACTGCGATTGATAAAGTAAAGCATCACTGCACGAGTTAAGGGTAGCAGCGCCATTAGTTCCCGCAAGTGTTTTTGTCCCCTGGTAGTTTCCGTATCGGGAAATAATGCCAAAGTTCCCTGCGCCAAAGTTGTATTTTTTACTTCTAAATAAATCGGGCGTTGCTCATCACTTCCTGTCAATAAAAAATCCACTCGACTTTTTTTATCTAGCCCATAAACCACCTCGCTTTTAATTTGACTATAATCACCCAATTCTGGGAAAAGATGTGTTGCTAAAGCTAGCTTCACTATTCGATTGGGCAAAACAGTATTAATACCTACCCAAGTCGGCTCATTGTCGTGTACCTGAATCAATTCCAAGGTGTAAGCCAACTTCCTCTTAGCACTATCGCTTTTGGAAAGCTGCACCGCACTACCAAGAGTTGAGACTCCAGTCATGGGCCCTGTATTCGGACAATGTGCTGTCACTACTTCGCCAGAAGCAAGTTGAACATCGGCAAAAAAGCGCTTGTAGCGCTTCAGCAGAATACCAGGATACAGAGGTGGGTAGCGGTAAAGCCAATCAGTCATCATCAAACCTTGTTGCTATATGGGGAATAGTAAGCTAAACCGCATCTAAATTGCATAATCACCTCTTAAGGTCGTTGACCGATGACCAATGACAGTCATCGATGGGAACTGGACTCACCGCGCTGGCTTACCAATTCCCAATGCCCACTTGGGAAAAAGTTTAATATCACGATTTGTCAATTTCTGTAGTCAAATTAACGACAATTTAATAAAAAGTAGCATAAACTGAGTGATATAAGCCTCTCACAAAGAAAAAGGCGGGAGGATTTAAATTGTAACGAGGTAAATCCTATGCAAAAAGTATGGGAAGCAACGGAATTAGAATATGCCTTTTTGTTTACTCTGAGAAAGGTAAATTCAATCAATACAGAAGGTTTCAAGACGTTTTTTAACCACTTACCTGTTGATCCTTATATCAAAGGCAACTATCGCTCAAGAAGATTATCTCGGTTTATAGTTTCTGGCGATCGCTCCCTTAAACTACCTCATGGATACCTATTTCAAAGCAAAGAATACAATCCATTATTGGGAGACGTAAAAAGAGAGTTTGCAGAATTAGATGATGCACTCATAGAACTTGATATCTTTAAAAAATTAGTCATGGCATTTACTGATTCCTGTAAACTACACCCAGAAGCAGAAATAGGAGTGCATCAAATCAGAACTACCTGTTCACCAGATAATATGGGGAATCCAGCACCTGAAGGTATCCATCAAGATGGGACTGACTTTATAGGGATATTCTCTGTTACTAGAGAAAATATTCAAGGTGGAGAAACACATTTATATACTGGTAAAAAAGAGAAACCTGTGTTTAGTAAAATTCTCAATCCTGGAGAACTATTATTAGTGAATGATCATGATTTTTTCCACTTTACTACTCCTATAAAACCGCAGACTGATGATCAAGGAATCAGGGATGTTTTTGTTCTCACTTCTCCCAGTTTGCTGACTGAAGCGTAAATATAACGGCGACTCAAGTTATGAGGAGAAAAAATTTTTTCTGACAATCTACTTGCTTTGATAAGTGTATGATAAGCAATAAAATGTAGGGTGTTAAACCTTCCTCGTATAGCTTAGACCGATTTGTGTTAAAACTTGCTGCATCCTCAAAGGATGTTTCTGAAGTCTAATTTTATACTACCGCTGGCGACTATAAGTCTCGGTTACACGGGACTTTAGCCGCTTACGCGGGTTTATCAACAGTCATCAGTCATCAGTCATCAGTCATCAACCGAGCTATAGCATTTCCCAGTAAGCGCCAAGTATATCTAATAACCTCACCCCCAACCCCTCTCCTTGGCAAGGAGAGGGGAGATAAAGCACAGCTTTATTGGGGTGAGGTAATCGTGATACCTCAGTTGCTTAGGAAAGGCTATATTACTGGAAAGATGTAGCTGAAGTGAACTTTTCTGTGAGCGTTAAATGAACTATTTTCTGAGCCAAAACTGAGGTTTGAACTCATATTTGCTGTAATGGTAAACCCTTAAATATGGTTCAGCACACATAGATAAATTTAACACACAGAAGGAGATCAAGTCATGCTACTTAAGAATGCTCCAAAAACTATTGCTGTCACTTTTATTGCACTGACTCTTGGAACGCACAACCCAGCAATGGCGTTGGTTAATCAACCCATGTTGGCAAGTGATTTAGTATCTATTAATACTAAAACTCGGACATTTAAACAGCCGACTCTAGTTGTTGACAACAACATTTATTGGGGCCCCCAGCAGGATTTTCAAATTTTCATGCCAGGTACAGTCACACAAAATACAGACGAACAATTGATATCTGCAAGTGCTGTGACTCGAACTGCATACATAGTTAAACATAAAGATTTTCCAGAAGCTTCTAGAATACCTATTCCACAACTGCGGCAAGTGTTGCAAAGTGCAATGAAGGAAAGTATTGGTATTACTGGCAAGGTTATTAGAAGTACTAATCTTGTAATTGATGGATATCCTGGTTTGGAGTTACTTATGGAACACTCAGATGGCAGTCTGGGACAATATCGTCTATTTGCGGTTAATCAGCGTGTTTATTTTATGGGAGCGATCACAGCAGATAAGTTAACTACAGAAGCTGTTAATTTCTTTGATTCTTTTCGGGTTTATCCTGAACAGATTCGTTACTCAAATTTGGAAACTTATCAATAATTAAATTTATCTACGTTGCCATAGAAATATTGCTGAAGCCTGATTTAAACTCGTTTGATTGCTATTTAGTGACTTCCAGAATCATTCTCAAAAGCTAGATACCCGACTTATTAAATAAGCCGGGTATCTGAGGTTTCATAATTGCAAAAATCTTAAATTTTCCTATGATTTTGGCATTTACAGCAAATTTTGTGTTTCCGAGATTTCCGGTAGCATTCCCAGTTTTTCAAAATTATCTGATGGTTTAGTTGCCCAATACTGAACATCAATTAAGTTGCTTTTCGCCTTTGCCAGAGTGTATAGTAAGCGTTGATAAAATGCAGCACTGCTATCAATTTAATTTTTGGTGATATCAAGGATATTGTCGATTGCAAAAAAGGTTTTTAGTAAATAATTTGTGTGAGGATAAAAATATGTTGAGTTTTTTCAGAGTTATTTTAGGCTTAGTTCCTGCTACCTTGATGTCGATTGTGCTGCTGAGCGCGATCGCAAAAGTTAAGGCTGAAGATTCTGCACCAATTACTTCAGTTTCTCAGCTTTCTGATGTACAACCAACTGACTGGGCATTTCAAGCCTTACAGTCTCTAATTGAGCGTTATGGATGTATAGCTGGATACCCGGATGGGAGTTTCAAAGGCGATCGCGCCCTGACTCGCTTTGAGTTTGCTTCTGGATTAAACGCCTGCTTGGACAGAATTAACCAACAAATTAATACTGATATCGTAGATATAGCCGTCAAAGAAGATTTGGTGACTTTGCAAAAGCTGCAAGAAGAATTTGCAGCAGAACTCGCTACCTTACGAGGTAGAATTGATTCTTTAGAAGCACGTACTGAACTGTTAGAACAACAGCAGTTTTCTACAACCACCAGACTTGATGGTCAAGTGATATTTGCAGTCACAGATGCTTTTGGTGATGCTAGCCGTAGTGGAGATGGAGATAATAGCAACCTGACACTTTCTAATCGGATTCGCCTGAATTTCGTATCCAGTTTTACGGGAAAAGATGAATTGAAAGTACGAATTCAGGCGAGTAATGTGAATAATCCTAATGGCCCTGGAAATGATACTCGTTTAAGTTTCGTATCTGGTACTAATACAACTAATGAAGCTTTCCTGAGTAAATTGCAATATCGTTTTCCTGTAGGCGATAAAATTAGTGTTTTAGTTGTTACAGGCTTTAATAGTTACTTCGATGATTGGGATGTAATTAATCCTCTTTCAAGCGATGCAGATAATGCGATTTCTCGCTTTGGTCGCTACAGCCCCATCTACCGTTTAGGTGGAGATACGGGTGCAGGTGTGACTTTTAAACCAACCGACAATATTAAAGCAGAGGTGGTTTATCTAGCAAAAAATACCAACGACCCTGCTAACGGCTTGTTTGACAGTGGCTATGGTGCGTTAGGGCAGATTATATTTTATCCAAATAAAAAAGACACAGCTACCAAAATCGCTTTGACTTACGTCAATAGTTACAACACCGACGGTTTAGCCCATAATACTGGCAGTTTAGCATCCAATTTAGGAGGTAGAAAAGTTTCTGCTAATGCCTATGGAATTGAAACCAATGTAAAAGTTAGTGATGACTTTCAAATTGGTGGATGGGTAACTTATATCGATGCGCGGGCGCTGACTGGAGAAGTCAAAGGCGATGCTGATGTCTGGAGTTGGGCTGTTACAATGGCTTTTCCCGATTTGGGCAAAAAGGGGAATTTAGGAGGAATTATTGTGGGGATGCAGCCTAAATTGACTGGTACTTCAGCACCCCTATCAAACTCAGTTCGCCGTGACCCAGATACCGGATTTCACATTGAAGGGTTTTATCGCTATCAAATCAACGACAGAATCAGCATTACTCCTGGTTTGATTTGGCTGACAGCACCAAATCACGACAATAGCAATGGTGACATTTTTTTGGGAGTAGTTAGGACTACCTTTAAAATATAAACAAAAACTCATTTGAGTTATTGTCTGAAAACCCCGGCTTCTTTAATAAGTCGGGGTTTTCTGGCTTTTAATTGTCATAAAGCAAAAAAACGTTACTTTGAGGATATTGCAAAAATCTTAACTCTATTCGAGAATAATTACGTATATAATATTATTAAAAAATTCATTTTACATACAAAGGAAGAAAAAACTTATACAAAATTGCATAAAAATGTATTGTTTTGCAGCACAGGATAAAGTAGATAACCTGGCTTGAGCAAGCTTTTTGAAGTGTGGATTAATTAGAAATTAGCATTACCATTTTTGAACATTCGGATGTAACCAAGAGAAATATTTATATAAAAAGTATTATCTGGCTTTCAAGTTTTTATCATCCTGTGTGTAGCTAAAGTCACGTTGAAGGTTAATCAATGGATAATAACGGTTCCTCTATGGAAGTTTACTGCACTCGTCCAAATTGTAATAATCCTCACAATTCTATTCCAGAGGAATCTCTCACTTCTAGTTCTAGAACAGAAATATGCTGCTCTAGTTGCGGAATGCCTTTAATTTTGCAAGGACATTTTGTACCGCTAAGGTTATTAGTTCCAGATGAAGAACGAGGCGGATTTGGTAGAACTTTTCTAGCAGAAGATATTAACTTTCCGCACAGACCACTGCGTGTAATCAAACAGTTGCACCCTAGAAATCCTTCTGGACGAGTACTGAGTCCGTTAGAACTTCAACGCATAGAAAAATTTTTTCAGGATGAAGCAAGTATTTTAGCAGAATTACGCCATCAACAAATTCCTAGTGCATGGGATTTTTTTGTGGTGGAAGTGAAGGAAGTAACAGGCTCGTTGCAAAGGTTTTTTTACTTAGTACAGGATTACATCGAAGGTCATAATTTAGCTCAGGAACTAAGGCAGGGAAGACAATTTGCAGAAGATGAAGTTGTCAACATTTTAAAGGAAATTCTGAAAATATTACAATATATCCATAATTACGATGGTACTCGCATAGTCATACACAGGGATATTAAACCCTCCAATATTATGCGCCGTACTAGAGATGGAAAACTATATTTGATAGATTTTGGCACAGTTAAACAGGTAGTAATTGAAGGATTACCTGCCAATGAATCAACTATATTAGGAACTCCAGATTTTGCACCACCTGAGCAATTCGCAGGTAAAAGAGTATCTGCTGCATCAGATTTATACTCTTTAGCCGCCACCTGTGTGTGTTTGTTGACAGGAGGCGGAAATCCTAGAGAATTGCTGTTGAATTCAAATTGGAGACAACATACAAATGTGAGAAACGAGCGTTTTGCCAATGTTTTAGACTCAATGCTCAAATACAGACAAGAAGAGCGACCCCAGTCTGCTCAAGAAGTTCTTGATGCTCTTGCTGATGAGACACAGCGTCGTACTCTGTTTGATAACTTACTCGATAGGTTGAAAAGAATTCCTAGACGCTGGCGTTGGCGGATAAGTTTAATTTCTTTAGCTTTGTTAGGACTAGCGATCGCTGTTAGTATAGGTTCACAACTTAAGCCTAAACCACCAGTACCAATCGCCGAAACAACTCCAGCAACGCTGACACCAACTCCAGCAACGCCATCACCACCTTTTGCCGAATACTTTAGCAGAGGAGAAGAAGCTTTAATTCTTCCTAACACAGCAGTACTTTACAATAATCAAGAATGCTTAGCAGCTTATAATTCCAAAAAAAAAGGAATGGAAGCCTTTGCCAGAGCAGATTTCCCAGAAGCTGCAAAGCATTTCAACACAGCCAAAGATCAATTTCAACTAGCTGCTCAACAAACAGCCTTTAGCCAAAACAAATGTGAAATTGATCCAGAAACATGGATTTATGACTACAACTCCAAAGTAGCTCAAACTGCCTTAGCTCGTAATGGCAATCTTCCAACAATTGCAGTTGTTATCCCTGGCCAAGCAAACCGTAATATTGCACTAGAAATACTGCAAGGTGTTGCCCAAGCTTTAAACGCAGATCAACCTTTATTCCAAATTTTAATCTCAAAGGATAATAATAATACAAGAGATATAGTTCAAGAAGTAGCTACCCATATTTCCAACAATGATATTCCAGGAGACAGCTATTTTAATACAAGTCAAATTTTAGGAGTTATTGGTCATTATAGCAGTATAAACACTTGGAAAGCAGGAAAAATTTACGGAGCAGATACACTTGATGATACAAAAAAACTTGTTTTCATTGCGCCCACAAGTACCGCTATCAGGAAACCGGATCTTTCTTCCCCAGCAGATAATTTAAATACATACGTTTTTCGTACAGCTTCTAATGATTCCCTTGCTGCTAATGATTTGGCTGACTATATGTGGGATAGGCTGGGACTGCGGAAAGCATTGATTGCTTATGAACCTGGTGAATCGTATAGCAAATCCCTAAGAAAGGAATTTACAGACAAATTGATACTTAAGCAAGTAAATCCCAATAACCATATTCAATATTGTAATTTACAAACAGATAAACCAGAAATTTGCATACAAATAGCAAAGAATATAAAGGCACAAGCGCTGATATTAGCTCCTAGTCGTAGAACCATAGACCAGGCACGAAAGATTATTAAATTGGGCAATCAACAGTTTCAAATATTAGCAGGAGATGTTCTCTATGACCAAGAGACATTAAACCTTAAAGAAGCTGCTAAAGGTATGGTGGTTGCTGTATTTTCTCATCCAGATCTTGCTAACGATAACTTCAAACAAAAAGCCACAGAAATTGGATGGATAAGAAGTATCACTTGGAGAACAATAACTTCTTACGACGCAGCCCAAGCATTTATTAAAGCTTTGAATGATCTGAAAAATCAGGGAATTAATAATCCAAACCGCCAAGATGTATACAGAAGGTTAAACGATACGACATTTTCTGCTCCAGGTGCTACAGGAAACGTAGAATTTAATAATCAAAGTCAAAATGATGAACACGATCGCAAACCAGTCAAAGGTGTTGGTGTTTTAGTACAAGTTAATCAAAACAGTGATAATAACGATGCATATAGCTTTACTCTTTTGCAACCCCTACCAAACCGATAACAGCAATTATTGTTATATAAATAGCTTCCCTATTGTTGTAACAATATGATTTTTTCTCCAAAAACCTTGGATTTATGCCTAAAAGACAACGCTTAACCCTCAAAGTTTCTGAAAGAGGAAAAACACTCATTAAGGAAGCCAGAAGAAAAAAAATTGAACAAGCCAGAAAGGAAAGAATTGAGTTACAAGGCAAGATTGAAAAGGCTTGGGATATGGATGAAATATTTCTTAGGGAAGCAAGTAAAATTCTAGAACCACATCTAAATTGGGATAATACCCAAACATACGCTGTAGCTTTAGCAACTTGGAAACGCTTTCGGGAAGCAAGGCAAGCCATTAATGCTGTTACATTCAAAGCTTTTTGCCAAGTGTTAGACTTACAGTGGGAAAAAATAGCAGAAAATGATGTAGAATCCCGCATCAACCTGAGCGAAGCACCTCCTCTGTCTAGTTTTTATGGTCGCACCCAAGAGTTAGCTGAACTTCGGAAATGGCTGACTCAAGAACGTTGTCGGTTAGTTATTGTTCACGGAATAGGAGGAATTGGGAAAAGCGCCTTAATTCGCCATTTAGTAGATAAAATTGCTGATAAATATGATTACTTAATCTGGCTTTCTCTAGAATCAGCACCTCCATTTGAACAAATCCTGATAAAACTAGTACAATTCCTATCTAAAGGTGAAAAAGAATCAGGGGATATTTCTCAAATCATGCAGTATTTACAGGAACAAAAATGTTTAATAATACTGGATAATTGGGAAGAAATCACAGGTGCTGATAGCGAAGATTATGCAAAATATAGCCTATTTTTAGAGAAAATTGCCAAAAATACCCATAAAAGCAATTTATTATTAGTAAGTAGAAAAATAACTCCTAATATCCAAATATTAGAGGGACAATTAGTTCGTTGCAAAAAATTGGGAGCTTTAACCTACCAAGAAGCAAAAGAAATTTTAATAGCAGAAGGTCTATCTGGTACAGATAGGGAATTAGAGGAATTTAGCAGGCGTTATAGTAACCCGTGGATACTTAAAAGAATTACACCGCAGATTCATACTGTATTTGATGGTGAAATTTCGCCATTTATGGATATATCGATTTTTGTTGATGATGTGATTACTGACTTTTTAGATCAGCAATTTAAAGTAATCAAAAAAGATGAAATCAATCTAATATATTGGGTAGCTCTCAGACGCAATTCAGCTACTTGGAATCAGCTAGTACAAGATATTAAACAGTTTTTATCTTATAATCAGTTATTTCAAACTTTAAATGATTTAATAGAAAGACGTTCTTTAATTGCTAAAAATATAGAAGATATTCCCATACGCTATATACTAGATCCAGTGATTTTGAAGTATACTACGAAGCGATTTGTTCAAAAAAATTTACTAGAAATTATCCAAGTAATTAAAAGTCAAAGTATTGAAGGTTCTGAACTGTTTATTAGTCATAGTTTCATCACAGAACATCCAAAAGATGAGGAACTCAATCAAGAGCAAATTAGACGGATTGTTAAACCCATTCAAAAAATGCTATTGGCTGAGTTGGGTAGTCAGCAGCAACTTGAAGATGAACTGAGGAAAGTTATTTTACTCTTGGAAGATAGAGGATTTACCCAAGGGTATGGATATCAAAATATCTCACATCTGATTTCGGTTGGCGAACAAAGCTAATACCAATTTTGGATTTTGCAGAAAGTTCCAAGGAGGGTTCCCAACGCCACTTACAAAGGCTGTCGGGTCAAGCGACAGCAGTCGCGCGGCTGCTCACCTGCTCCCCTGCTCAAGAGCGGTCTTAATGATAAGTCTTTAACCGGACACGATATATATTGGCGTTTAGACTAAAACGGCTAGATTCAGAAGAAAAAAGGGAGTGTGATTGAATACACCCCCCATTGGTAGAAACTGAAAGAAGAACTACCAACTCTCAGCTAGCAAAATGAAACTTGCCAGACTTAAAGCATTTCGTCAAGCCGCTTACAAACATTTGGGAAAAGCTCGTGATGCAACAAAGCCGTTGACAGATGCTGTGTTGTTAACCGGCAATGCCTACAGCCTGGCAGACTTTTCCCTCAGCCCAGTATTTCGCCGAAAATGGCCGAGTATTTATGAATCCCTGCAAGATGGTAGACCTCATAGACAGAACCTGATGCGGTTGTACATCCAACAGATACCAACGCAAAAAGAACATAAGCTTCTCGTGCTTGAGCAAACTGAAGCTCCTTTTGGATCTGTTTAGCAGTCTAGCGTCTTCCCATAAACACCGTATCGATTGTGTAAAATGTTTCTCTTTACCCAGTTCTAGCAAGGGTTTGAAGCAATTTTTTCAAGCCCATAACATATATTGTCCGTTAAATTTTTGGTGTTGTTGCGTTTAAACGCGTTCGATTACGCTCCGTAGCCTAGATCCGCTTACGGCAACTAAATTGATAGGATTTTGCTTTCCCCAGATGAGCAACTGAGCATAACGAAACTTCACGTCTGCTGTTCGTCTACGCACAAATTTTTTAACTGTACGTCCATAGACTCGGTGTGTATTTGGGTTGCTTGGATAAGTCCTACATACTGTTTTTGAGGAGTTATTAATAAAGTGGAATTCTAAACTTGTTGAGTTTAACGCTGAAGATAATCACGTACATCTTCTTTTTCAATACCATCCTGATTTAGAACTCAGCAAATTGGTCAATAATTTAAAAGCAATTTCCTCTAGAAAACTGAGGCAAGAATTTTCTGAACATTTAAAAGTTTTTTACAGTAAAGATGTCTTTTGGAACGGTTCTTATTTTATTGCCAGTTGCGGTGGTGTTACTGTTTCAACACTACGAAAATACATTGAAAATCAGCAACAACCAGAAGATTAAGATTGTTCGTTTCCTCCATGTCTCCCTCCCTTGCTATCGCATTGGTGAGGCAGTGCGTTGGGCGGCTCTGCCGACTTGTAGCAACTGCCGTCGGGAGACTGTCGTCAACTCACCAGCAATTCATCGAGATGAATTGCTGTTTAAGCTAAATTGTTCAATAATACCGCCACCTAATACCTTATCCCCGTCGTACCACACCGCAGCTTGTCCGGGAGTGATGCTGAACTGGGGTTCATCAAACACTAGGCGCACACGGGAGTTTTCCAGAGGTATAACTGTCACTGGTACAGGGGCGGAACGATAACGAATTTGCACTTCGGCATGAATCGGGGTCGATGGTTCAGCTATAGAAACCCAGTTTACCCGATTAACTGTACATTCTGGTTGGGTTGCCTTGGTGCGATCGCCTACTATCACTTTATTATTGACTGCATCTAATTCAATCACATACAGCGGTTCGGGGGCTGCAACACCCAACCCTTTACGCTGACCAATGGTGTAGTGATGGATACCATCATGCTGTCCCAAAATTTTGCCTGTGGTATCCACAATATCGCCTTTTTTGGGGGCTAGATACTTATCCAAAAATGCCCGCATGGAACCGTTACTTTCCACTAAGCACAAGTCTTGGCTTTCTGGCTTATCAGCGGTTTTCAGTCCGTATTCAGCAGCGATGCGGCGCGTGTCTGCTTTTTGCAGTTCACCCAGAGGAAACACAGACGCAGCGAGTAAATCCTGAGACAAATCATAAAGGAAGTATGACTGGTCTTTGTTGCGGTCAACTGCTCTTAGCAACTGGTAACGCCCAGTAGCTTCCTCATAGCGAATTTGGGCATAATGACCCGTAGCAATGCGATCGCATCCCAGTTGTTCACGGGCATATTGTACCATTGGCCCAAACTTGACTGTTTTATTGCACTGGGAGCAAGGCAAAGGCGTGATTCCCGCGCTATAACCAGTTACCAAATAATCAATAATATTTGTCTGAAAGACATCTCGAATATCCACAACCTGATGGGGAATTCCCAGTTGTTCACAGATATAAGCCGCGTCGATCATTCCTTCAGAGCAACATTGTCCTTTGCCTTTCATCAGCCAAAGGGTCAGACCAATCACTTCGGCGCCCTGATTATGTAGGATAGCAGCGGCGGTAGAACTGTCAACGCCACCAGAAAGACCAACTACGACTTTTTTCATATCTTTAAATTTTGCTAGGCTAGTACCGCTTCAGGAATTAAAAATTTAAAAATCCTTTGTAACGGTAACGCTCAACTCCGTATGCAATTAGAGGCTTTTCATACAAGTGTGACACGGTAACTTCGTGACTGTCCAATTCTAGCATATATCTCCTCAAAGGCTTGGTAGTGAAGCACTTCAGTTTGTTTGAGGTTTTTTCGCGTTACCAGGCTGGTAATGTCAGTCAACAACTTCAAACAGCGGTCTTACTGCTTAATGGCTATTTTCAGGTAAATGAACCATATTTTTTTGGCTTCACGCAAAGGCGAGCCAGTGCGTTGGGCGGCTCTGCCGACTTGAAGCAACTGGCGTTGCAAAGGCGCAAATAAGAACGCAAGAGTGTGATCTAAATAAATGAAAACTGCTGTAATGGCTATTTTAATCGGTTACTGTGTATGGGCTTGGAGATACAACTTACCTCTGGCTATTTCCCTTTCTCTTCATCTAGCGCTTTCTGAATCGCACGTCTACAGAAGTCGGCGGGATCGTTATGTGCCTTTACCTCTTCCTTCATTTCCTTGGTGACTCTAAAGCTTAATTGGTCGGTGAATGGTTTCTCTCCCTTTGGTTGTGCTGGTTCAAAATTTTGTGGATTACCTTTAGGATTAGGCATTGTTGAGAAATATAAATACTAGTTGATACCAATGAAACCATTAGAATAGGCTATTTAAATCGGTGGGTACATCCGTGGAAAGTTGTTACCCACCGATACCGTCTTTTATCAAGAGGCAATTCTATTGTATGTTTAGACGTTCAGAACTTGAAGCGATGACGCTTCAAGAGTTAAAAGCGTTGTGCTTACGATACAGCATCAAGCCAACAGGAAATGCAGGGTACAAAAATAGCTTAATCACCTCTTTAATGGCATTCCCAGGATTAGCTTTACACCAAATTAGACAAGGCAGAGGAATAAAATCACCGAGCTTTGGAAGTATTCAAAGTATTGGGGAAGCACTTGATGAGATCAGTGAACCAACTACTGAACAAATAGCGTTGATTAGATTTTCGCAGGAAGGCAAAAGGATGGAGTACCCAGACAGGTATGAGCAAGAAAGGCTATACACCCTATACAAGGTCAAGTTACTCCTGAGTGAGGTAGTTAATCTGTTGAGCCAATAGCACTATCAAGTAAGCGTTTGATCATTTGTTTACAGCATCCCTCAAGGGGGTGCTTTTTTATTGGTTGTATCCTTAATCATGCTTACATTGATGATTACTTTAAGTAATAGTTGGAGTATTTTAGAAAGTAAACGGATAAATTAATCTCTATGAGCATGGTACGCTCTCAAAGTGAGCATTACTTGAGCATTTGAGAGATATAGAGACTGAAAACATTGATTTTACGTAGAATTTACTATGTCCAAAATACGGGGTAAATTTATCAGATTTGAGATGGTGTCCTTATTGTTGGGAGGTTTGGCGCTGCTATCCCAATCAATTCCAGCACAAGCGCAAATCTACAACAGCAATTTGTTGCTAGCTCAGCAAAGAGTAGTTGACAGTTTACCGCCACCGCCAGATATCCAAACGGTACCCTATGGGGAGCAGCCTTTACCACAGTTGCAACCTTCCCAATCAGTGCAGGAGTTTGTGCCTTCTCAATCAGTGCAGGAGTTTGTGCCGTCGCAATCAGGGCAGTTTAATCAATATGGCCAGAATTTTCAGCGTTACTTAGTGTACGTTGATAATTATAATAACCAAACCCTGCAACAAGTACGTCGGATTGAACCTGGAGCTTACATCCGTCCATATCAAGGTCGTTCTGTGATTCAGTCAGGAGTTTTTAGCAGACTATCTGGCGCTCAAGAACGGGTTAGACAACTTGAGTCATATCAGATTTATGGCGCACAGATTGTTAACTTTGGTAACGGACAACAAATACCTAATTCTCCTAATTCTCCTAATAGGGGTGATAGAGACGTTTATAGGGGACAAAGTTCTAGCTACTATGTAGCTATTCCCGCTAAATCGGAAGAGTTACCTGCGATCGCACAAAGAATCAGACAAAGTACAGGGTTGTATGGGTTTATACTTCAAAGACAAGCCCCGCGAGGGCCACACGTAGCAGTAGGGCCTTTTGCTCGGCGAACAGAAGCAGAAGAATGGAACAACCGCCTGCAAAATTTGGGATTCGGTGATGCTAGGGTTTACTACGGAAAGTGAGTGAAAAGACAGGGGGATGGGGAGCAGGGGAGCAGGGGTGCGGGGGAGCAGGAGATGAGGGAGATGAGGGAGATGAGGGAGATGAGGGGGATGAGGGAAATCAGGGAGATGAGGGAGATGGGGAGAATAACAACTGACAACTAACTGCTAACTTGCAACTGAAAACTGATGGAAAACAGACAAGAACAAATTTCACAAGTTGTCGTGACTGCTGGGCAAATGCGGGATATTGAAGAGCGTATCTTTGCCGGTGGAATGCCTGTAGCAGCTTTGATGGAAAAGGTGGCGGGACTTATTGCCGGTCGCATTCAGGAAATCTATCCCAAGTTTGGACGAGAGGGTGCTTTTGTGCAGGGGTGCAGGGGAGCAGGGGTGCAGGGGAGCAGGGGAGCAGGGGGAGAAATTACTTCCTCATCTCCCTCATCCCCCTCATCCCCCTCATCCCCCTCATCTCCCTCATCTCCCCTGTCGTTTTCAAGCACCCGCGTCGGAATTCTCGTTGGCCCTGGTCATAATGGGGGCGATGCTTTGGTGGTGGCCCGTGAACTATATTTTCGTGGGTATGAGGTTTGGATTTATTCTCCTTTTTCTAAGTTTAAGGAATTAACCTCCCAGCACTTACAGTATGCCCAGAGTTTGGGTATCCCATATTATCAGGAAATATCACAAGTGCCAGATTGTGATTTTTTGGTTGATGGTTTGTTTGGATATGGCTTAGAAAGAAGGCTCACCGATTCTATCGCTGCTGCAATTAATCAAGTTAATGAATGGAATCAGCCAATTATTAGTATCGATTTGCCTTCGGGTTTGCATACTGATACGGGTGAGGTTTTGGGTACTGCTATTCGCGCTACTCACACCTTTTGCTTGGGTTTGTGGAAGTTGGGTTTGTTACAAGACCAGGCTTTAGATGATCTCGGCAAAGCTGAGTTAATTGATTTTGATATTCCTTTGGCTGATGTGCAAGCTGTTGTGGGGAATGCACCTCAAATTAAACGTATTACACCAGCAACGGCACTTGCTACTCTACCGCTACCCCGTCTACCTGTTACCCACAAGTATAAGGAAGGTCATTTACTTTTGATTTGCGGTTCGCGTCGCTATGCTGGTGGTGCAATTTTAACTGCTTTGGGGGCGCGAGCAAGTGGTGTGGGAATGCTCTCAATTGCAGTACCAGAATCTTTGAAACCTCTTTTGGTGTCACATTTGCCAGAAGCGCTGATTGTTGGTTGTCCAGAAACGGAAACTGGAGCGATCGCTCAACTACAATTACCACAAAAGACTGATTTAAGTTCGTTTAATGCGATCGCTATTGGCCCTGGTTTAACCACAGATGCTACTTCCATTGTGCAACAGGTAATAGCCAGCGATGGTCGCTTAATTCTTGATGCTGATGGTTTAAATATCCTGGCACAAATGGGAACTACCCCCACCTTACAAAAGCGACAAGCCACAACAATACTTACACCCCATACTGGTGAATTTCAGCGGTTGTTTCCCGATATTGCCGACCCCAAGCAAGATAGAGTCAAAGCTGTGAGAGAAGCAGCGGCACAAACTGGGGCTGTGGTATTGTTGAAAGGAGCAAGGACAGCGATCGCTAACCCCCAAGGTTTAGTTTGGATAAATCCCGAAAGTACTCCAGCTTTGGCGCGTGGCGGTAGTGGTGATGTGTTAACTGGGCTACTGGGTGGATTGTTGGCACAAGCAGCAACTAAACAAATTGCTGTAGAAGATATAGTAGCGACTGCTGCTTGGTGGCATTCGCAAGCGGGTATCTTAGCAGCCCAAGAACGCACCGAATTAGGTGTAGATGCCTTTACATTAACACAGTATTTAATCAAAGTTGTCAGCTGTTCTGCATTTAACTTGCATATATAGCAGGGAACTAGTTTATTGAAGTTCCTGAACAATGTTATCTCTCATTTGTCCTCGAATTTCAGGAAAGCCAGAACTAGGATAGGATAAGCCGTTTTTTGTTTCTGACTTCAGAATTTTGTAGTATGGATCTAGCTTAACTTTGGGTGTTTCAAAGGCGCTGAGTGTTGCTGGAAGCAAGTATCTCGGAATGGCTTTTTTACCAGCGTCTTGACTCATCAAAATCCATTCATGAGTTTGAGGTGCATTGATATACTTCACAAACTGAGCAGCAGCTTTTTGACAAGCTTTCTCGCAATCCTGACGCAAAACAAAGGCATCAACAAATAAGATGGGATGCTTTCCTTCACCTATAGGTGCGGATGCTATTTTTACATCTCTAGTGCTTGTTCCCTGTTTTAAGATAAAATTAAGCCTTTCTGAATATCCAAAAAATGCATCAACTTTCCCATCAGCAAAATTTTTGGCACTCAAATTAATATCCGGCGTTGCTGAATAAAGGGATGAATTAATTTATGTAGGTACAATTTGATACTTTAAATAATGAAGTAACAATTTAATTGAGTGTCTCAGCATTTGTTCTGATTTGGAATAGCATAAAGTTTTTCTGTGAAGGCGTGCAAGATAATGACGCAATCGAGTATTTTCATTTTCTACTCGCGTCATATATGTTTTACTCACAATTTGGTCTCCATCGGGTATAAAACTGGGGTAAACTTTCCAGCCATCGGTCACATAAAAATAGCTTTCCCACTGTTTCACAATTTCCCATAATGGCTCAAATGTTTCCGCACTATGGTCTCCTAAGACCCAGGCTAAAATACCTTGAGTAAAGTGATTTACTGCTGTCCACAGCCAGATTTTGTTTTTTTTGAACCTATGAATGTCTCTAATTCATCCAGTTCTCCAACTTCTGGTACAATATCTTCTTTTGGTACGTCTGGCAGCTTTTTTCCTATTTGTTTTACCCAATAAATTATAGTAGTATGATGTACACCTTTAACCCGTTCAATACCACGAAAACCCATACCATTAAGATACATTTTTAAACATTCTTGTTTGAGTTCCTCTGAGTATCCTTTTGGCGGATCGTACACATCAATAAATTGGCGATCGCAGTTAGTACAGATGTGATTTTGTTTACCTCTGCGTTTTCCATTCTTTCTAATTTCCGTAGACTCACAGTATGGACATTGCACAGTAGATGACCTCAATTCATCCTTCTATTATGCAACGCCTTAATTTTGTGTAATTACTTACAAATCTGACTTTTCACGTCATGCGGAAAAGCTAACGCTAGACCTAACCCCCCAGCCCCCTTCCCTACGAGGGAAGGGGGAGAAATCAAAGCCTCTCTCCTTGTAGGGGAGAGGAATGGAAGCGGGGTTTTCCAGATACCGTGAAAAGTCAGACTTACAAATTGGTTGCGTCCAGTGGGAAATATAGCGGTTCTCACTTCGTTGCAATACAGTCGCAACCTCACCCCGTATTTGAAGCGCGCAAACACTCCCCTCTCCTTGGTAAGGAGAGCCACTGCGAAGAGCGGGCAACGCCCGACAGACAAAGCGCAAGTGGCGTGATATCATGTCTGGCAAATTGCTCATAATAAAAACACCCCACCCCCAACCCCTCCCCGTTCACGGGGAGGGGAGACAAAGCATCGCTTTGGCGGGGTGGGGTAAGCGCGGATATTAAGGGTAATTGAGCGGACATGATATGAGGGGTTGGGGGTGAGGTCGAAAAATGTACTTCACACAACTGAGAACCGCTATATTTGCACAAGCAATGCACAGCGGTAGATAATTATTTCTGACGAGATGCTCAATTATGAGGAGCAACCAGAGGATTGCATTCGCTGTGGTAAAAATGGACACAACAGTTAACAGTCAACAGTCAATAGATTAAGAATTATGACTCAAGCTAAAATTGGGATTATTGGTGGCAGCGGTTTATACAAAATGGATGCCCTCAAAGATGTAGAAGAGGTGCAAGTCCAAACGCCTTTTGGTTTACCTTCTGATGCTTTAATTTTGGGAACTTTAGATGAGACTAGAGTAGCTTTTTTAGCACGTCATGGTCGTAATCATACTTTATTGCCTTCAGAGGTACCGTTTCGTGCCAACATCTATGCAATGAAGCAACTCGGTGTAGAGTATTTAATCTCAGCCAGTGCTGTGGGTTCTTTGAAGGAAGAGGCTAAACCACTGGATATGGTGGTACCAGATCAGTTTATTGACAGAACGAAAAATAGAGTTTCTACCTTTTTTGGTGAAGGCATTGTGGCTCATATTGCTTTTGGTGAACCGATTTGTCAAAATTTAGCTGGGGTAGTAGGAGATGCGATCGCTTCTCTGAATTTACCAGAAGTGACTCTACATCGCGGTGGCACTTATGTATGCATGGAAGGCCCGGCATTTTCCACTAAGGCAGAATCGCATCTTTACCGCAGTTGGGGTGCAACAATAATTGGGATGACGAATTTGCCAGAGGCGAAGTTAGCCAGGGAAGCAGAAATTGCCTATGCAACTTTAGCGCTGGTGACAGATTACGATTGTTGGCATCCAGACCACGATAGTGTGACAGTGGAAATGGTGATTGGTAATTTGCAACGTAATGCAGTCAATGCTCAAAAAGCGATTCAAGAAACTGTACGGCGTTTGAGTGAAAATCCACCGCCTAGTGATGCACATTCGGCTTTGAAGTATGCAATTTTAACTCAGTTGGATAAAGCGCCGACACAGACGAAGGAGAAGTTGGGGTTGTTGTTGCAGAAATATTTGTGAGTATATTACACCCAACGGCAGAATCTTAATCTTTGCGTCTTGGTGACTTTGTGGTTGAAAATTTTTTACCACAAAGGCACAAAGACACAAAGTATTTTCAAGTCAAAAATCTAGCCTTCTATCAATTTATGAAAGCGCTCATCTTCTCGAATTGTGTCAAAGTCTGAGTCAGTTTTTGCCTTTTCTTTGTATGCAGGATGAAGTTTAATAGCTTGTTGCAGGTTATTTATTGCTAAATCCACATTTTGGGTCAATGCATAGCAGCGAGCTTTGTTGTACCAAGCGTTATGATAATCAGTTTTGATTTTAATGGCTTCGTCGTAGGATGCGATCGCTTCTTCATATCGTTTTAATTTACCCAGCACCACACCCTGGTTGTACCAAGCGTCGTAGTAGTCGGGTTTGATTTCAATGGTTTTGTCCCAAGATGCAATCGCTTCTTCATTCCGTCCTAAGTCCCGCAGTGCAACGCCCCGGTTGTACCAAACTTCGTGGTCGTTGGGTTTGATTTCAATAGCTTTGTCCCAAGATGCAATCGCTTCTTCATTCCGTCCTAAGCTTCCCAGTGCAACGCCCCGGTGGTTCCAAGCGTCGTAGTAGTCGGGTTTGAGTTCAATGGCTTTGTCGTAAGATGCGATCGCTTCTTCATAGCGGTTTTCAAAGAAAAGAGCATTTCCTTGTGATAAATAATCATTGGCAGTCAATCTGATTAGAGGATTAGATTCTAACTTTTGAAATTCTGTTGTCAGCTGTTGTATTTTTTGCTGTGTTTCAGTTGATCTAGGTTCTTGCGTTGGTGAAGGTTGAGGTGTAATCTGAGAAAGTTCTGTTACAGTGCGTTGAATTTTAGTTTGAGCAGTTTGAGCATCTGATATTAATTTTTTCAAATGTAATTCTACTTGTGAATCAAATTCAGTTTTTAGCTTATTTATTTCCTCTTGTAATTCTTTATTTTTTTGCTCTAATAAAGCTTCAGTTTGTTGTTTTAATTCTTCTGCTACTTGGGTCTTCAGTTGTTTTTCAACTTCTTCTTCTAATTGTTTTTTTGTCTCAGATATTACCTGACTAATCACGCTACGATACAGTAGCCAAACACCAAATGTGGCAAAGATTGGTAACAGAGTCAACACAACTAGCAAAATATTCAGCATAGCTGTGGTGTAACTAAAAGCGCGGTCAACTTCGTTTTGAACTCTATCCCTGATTTCTTTTTCTTGCTGTAGCTTTTCTAGTTCCTCGCGCTGCTGTGTGGAAATTGTGGGGCTGGGTGTAGGCGGTTGCGGTCGGGTAGTTGGCTTGGGTTGGGCTGTAACATTACTAGCAAATAACAGGACAATTGACAGCGCTAACCCAACCCGATTGTTGATATTCATGAAACTCTACACAGTACAATCTCAAAATCCATTGTCACATACACAACCAAGATACTAGATTTTGCGCTCTTCTTTGCGCCTTTGCGCGGCAGTCGCTACAACGGGGGGAACCCCCGCAACGCGCTGCCTTGCCTTTGCGTGAGGCAAAAAAGTTAACCTACCTGATAACAAAAGCTGAGACTTGCCCAATTATTCACATCCAAAATATATGAGTCAGTAGCTGTACCATTCATTTCAGCTTTGACTGCACTAGCGTTATGCAAGTCTTGCAACAAGGCTTGGGCAATTTCTAAAGGGTTCACCAATAGACCAATGGGCTGTTGTTCTGCGGGATACTTAGCAGTTTCCAAGGCTTTAAGGGTTTCGTTGAAGGGGGAAGTGCTGAAAATCAGTTGCTGTTCGCACTCATAAGCTGGGCCTGAAATTACCCATTCCGATGCAGTAATACTTTGTGGTAGGGTAAGAGTTTCGCCTGGGGCGATGACTACTTGTTTGAGTAAAGGTTTAGTTGCTGTGTTTGCATCTTGGGAAGTTTGCCAAGGGTAAAAGGCGATCGCTGTGCTATTATTCTTTAACCCTAGCAGCATTAAATATACTGCGCGATCGCCATTATTTTGCACTCTATATTGCATCTTACTACCAATAGACACAATAGGAGTGCTGAGTGATGAATACTGAATGCTGTGTGATTTTTTAGTTAAAGTTCCAGTAATTCGCGCTGTTTCTCCCTGGATTACTACGCGAGGCGATATGCTGCTAATGATCTCTAGGGTTGCCTTGACTTGCAAGTGAGAAGAACCCTGATTTTCTGTGAGTTGCCATAATTTGGCTGCTAGTAAGGTTGGTAACTTCGGCCCTAACCGCTGTACTGCGACTTTGACTGCTTCCTCAATTTCCCCAGCTGTGTTGCGAATTAGCTCACCACCTAGAGAAAATAGACCGTAGCGACTAGGAGTTTGCGGTAGTTTGCCAAACACATAATCAGCTGGTTGTTCTCCCGCTATTACCACCGAAACGTGACCAACTCCAGCAAAGGCGCTTGTCGCATCGACTCGCTCAATTCTTTCTAGTCTAGTATCCAGGGCAACTGTTAAATTAATATTTCGGGGTAATACTCGTACCGCTTCTTGAAAAAGTTGTCCAACCTGTGGGGAACTTGCACCTTCAACTTGAGAAATTTGAGCTTTTGCAGTTAACCCAGTACGCGATCGCAATATTAACTCTTCTCCAGTTAATAATCTCAGTCGGGAATTAACACTATAGTATTCCAGCACTTTTGCAGGTAGTCCCCCCAACCACAGATTAGCTTTTCCTTCTTCATTAATTGCAATTACTGCTCCTTCTGCACCAATATTACTGTCTGATAGCAAATTCTCGATCGCTAATGCTGTCTGGGGATTTTTCTGTTCGTTTAATAAATTTGGGTACTGTTTACTACCCAACTTTTGCATAGAATTTCCTAGATGAGCAAGGCTAACTTGAATTGTTGTTGCTGGGGTAGTTTCCCAGAGGTATTGCGTCAAGGCGTAGGTAAATAATCCTGCACTAAATCCCGAAAATAGTACTTCTCTGGCTACCTGGTTGGGGCTTGAGGTAGCCGTTAGCACAATTGGATTGCTGAGTGATTTCTGAGTTTTCAGTTGTTGGAGAAAGTCGAGTTCTGGTGCTGCTAGCTGTGCTTCTCTTAGTTCTGGGCGGGCACGAATTCGTGAGCCTGCTAGGTGGGCTGTGCTAGGAGCATAGTAACTAGTATCCAATACTGCTGTCACTCGCTCTGTGGGGAGCGATCGCAACAACAGTAATAAACTTTCTTCTAATAGATAGTTGACTATTTTCTCATTTTCATATCCATTAACTGGAACTAATGCATTTTGCAGTGTATCTGACGATGTTTCTAATTGAATGCGAGTACCGTAGCCGCTAAAGTGGAAAACAACTACATCGGTTGATTTAACCTGCTTGCCCAGGTGATCTAAAAAAGCTGCTTCAATGAATTCTCTACTAGCTTGTTCTTCAGTTAAAGTCAGGATATCTGAGGCTAAAAAGCCAAAACGATGCATCAACAGTTCTTTTTGCAGTTCCACATCGGTGAGACAACCACTCAAATATGGGCTTTTTGGGTATTGATTAATACCAATCAATAATGCTAATTTCCGAGGGCTGGGTTGTGCTAAAGCTTGGTAATAGCGTAGGCTTTGCCCGCCGAAGGCATCGCCTAAAGTCAACCACTCAGTTTCAGCTACACCCAACACCGCGAGTATTGAGCCAATCCGTTGTAAAAAACTCCGCCGCTTCATAATTAGCCATCAGTCCTTAGCCCTTCAGCTAACAGCTTAAAGGGCTAAAGTCTGCACTGTAAAGTTAAAGTTTATACTATTTCCCAACTAACAAACTGTCTTAAGGCAATACTTCTATTTGCATAGCCCGTGCTAGTTCTGCTGCTACTTCGGGACGAGAAAATTCTGGTGGGGGTAATTCACCACGACGCAGCATTTCTCTAACTTTGGTTCCTGACAGGTGAATGCGTTCTTCTGGCTTGCTGGGACTAGTTTTAGTTGTCGCCATCTGCTTAGTACGCATACAGTAGAAAGCGTGTTCAAATTTCATTGGCACAATTCCTAATTCACTTGGCTCAAACTCATCAAAGATATATTGAGCATCATATGTGCCATAGTAGTTACCCACACCCGCATGATCCCGTCCCACGATAAAGTGGGTACAACCGTAGTTTTTGCGGATTAAAGCATGGAAGATGGCCTCACGAGGGCCAGCGTAACGCATTGCTGAGGGATTAATTGCTAAAATGACGCGATCGTGGGGGTAATAATGTTCTAGCAAAATTTCATAACAGCGCATCCGCACATCGGCGGGAATATCATCATCTTTGGTTGCCCCTACCAATGGGTGCAAAAATAGAGCATCTACTGTTTCCAAGGCGCACTTTTGGATATATTCATGGGCGCGGTGGATGGGGTTGCGAGTTTGGAACCCAACAATGGTTTTCCAACCATTTTCCCGGAATATTTGCCGTGAGGCGGCTGGATCTATTTGATAAGTTGGAAATTGAGGATGAGGATCGCGTTGCAATAGCCAGATATCACCAGCAAGGTGTACAGCACCTTGGTTGTAAACTACTTGCACACCAGGATGGTTAGGATCATCGGTGCGGTAGACATTGATAGCCTCGCGGGTTTTGTCGTAGCGATACTTTTGCGTGAGTTGCAAAACCCCGATAAAGTGACCTGTGGGGTTATCTAGGCGGATCAAACCGCCTTCCTGTAATGGAGTTGCAACTTCTTCAGCTACCGATAGGGTAATGGGAATTGACCAAGCAAGACCGTTAGCCAGTCGCATTTCTAGCACCACGCGATCGTAGTCTTCCTGGTTCATAAAACCTGTGAGTGGACTAAAACCCCCGATCGCAATCATTTCTAAATCAGAAACCGCACGTTCATCAAGTTGCACTCGCGGCAAAAATTCTGCCTTCGAGAGAAATTCTGCCTGTTGTTCAGGTGTGGCGATGCGATTTACCAACTGTCCACCGTGGGGGGCAATGGCATCTGGATGTTGACTCAACGTAATCCCCTCTTTGCTTTTACTGCTATTGTTTCAGATTATGTACATATTATGCAAAATCAAGTACATCAAGAACTGAGACTGAAAAATTGCTATTTTCGAGTGCATCCATAGCCAATTACCTGTTTACCTTGCTTTTACGCTCAGCTTTAGGGGAACTGGTAGAGCAAAAAGTTAGGGAAAGCTTTGATTTGCTCTGGGACATTAAAGAACTCAAGAAACAGAAAAGAGAGCTTTACGAAGAAGTAGAAAAACTCAAAGCTACTAAGGACAAACTCACCGGGGTGGAGGCCGATCTGTGGATGCGATCGCTATTAATGCAGGTGTTGCGGTGGCGAATTTGCCCGTGAAACTGACCTGAAAGATGAACTAAATCTGATCAACCTGAATGTTGTGTCAACAGTACATTTGGCCAAGCGGGTAGTTAAGGATATGGTCGAGCGCGGCCAAGGTAAAATCTTGTTCACCTCGTCAATTGCTGCACTGATGCCCGGGCCATTTGAGGCAGTCTATGCAGCTTCCAAAGCGTTTGTACAATCGTTTTCTCAAGGTCTACGCAACGAGTTGAAGGATACAGGTGTGACTGTCACTGCACTGATGCCAGGGCCTACCGATACCAATTTCTTTCACCGCGCAGGTATGGACAATACTAAAGTCGGCACAGACCAAAAGGATGACCCGGCTATTGTTGCCAAGCAGGGTTTTGAGGCCCTAATGGCAGGCAAGGATCATATAATTGCTGGCTCACTCAAGACGAAACTTCAGGGTACTGTGAGCAAGGTTTTACCAGATACAGTCAATGCTCAACAGCACCGAAAGTTGACTGAGCCAAGAACGACTAACAACTAGTCGTAGTCAAATTGTTGTTAGTTCCTTTTGGAGAGAAAGTTTAGCATCAATCATACTCAGGTAATGAATTTTAGTCAGTAGAAAATGACATGAATATTCCTGAAGTCGAAAGGAAAGCTGACTGAAAGAATGAGGTATTTATTTAACAGTTTGTAGAAAATGTATAAAAGATATGGAATCAACTAGCAAATTTAGTGATTTCCAGATATTTTGTGAGTTCAGGAGAACGAAAATGGCTAAAACCAAAGCAACAGACATTCTGGCATTAATTGAATCAGAACACCGTCAAGTAGAGCAACTTTTTACTGAATTAGAAAAAGCCAAGGGTAACAAAAAAACTGAATACTTCCAACAAATTTATAAAGCATTGAACTTACATGCTAGAACTGAAGAGTTAGTCTTCTACCCTGCCTTGAGAGACTATGAAGAAACTGAACAATACGTTGAAGAAGCCGAAGAAGAACACGAAGATGTTTCACTGCTTTTAGAAGAAATTAAAGCACTCGAACCGACTGATTCGGAGTTTTTATCAAAAATTAGTGAATTAAAACAAGCAGTTCAGCATCATGTAGAAGAAGAGGAAACTGAAATTTTTACTGCGGTACGTGAGTGTATGAGTAATCAAGAGCTAAGTGAATTGGCTGAGGAATTTCAGGAAGCTAAAGCTAATCTAGAGCCAGATATAGAAGCGGCCTTGACAACATAGTGTAGATGTTTTCAAGTTGGTTGTTGATTCTTTTTACGGAAGATCCAACAAAAATAATGTGACAGTGCTATTGCCCTCTTTGGGCAACAGCGCCAATATATCAATTGGGGAGCAGCATTGTTTGTTGTGAGGGAAAATTCCTCCTCTTCAAAACCCCATAATTAAAGCCTAGACTTTGCTAGGCTTTTCTAGTGCAAGTGCTTAATAGGACTTAGACAAAAAATACCCAAAAAAGTCACTCAAATGTCTATATAGAGAGGCTTTGAAATCGTTCAGCCTAGTTTCTTGATATATCTGGGTTGGGTATTTGGTGTGTTTCCCTTGCCCTGCATAGGTTTGAGACTTATTTTACCCTCACAAATGTTTAAGTCCCACTAGTTGTTGATTGTGTTCTTGTAAATCTTGCCGTCCTTGATGATGACGAGGAAATTATTTTCCGGATCTGTGATGAGATTGATGTTGTTAAGCGGGTTGCCATTAACCAGTAGTAAATCGGCTAGTGCGTCCTTTTTCACAACTCCCAGATCGCCAGGATAGGGACTGCGGAGACCTGACAGTTGCAGCAAGCTTCCGTTGTCCGCAGTTGCCATCTTGAGGATATCAGACTCGGTGTACGTTTCTGGAAATATTTTGACTAACTTTGCCAATTTCCTGTTTTGAGCTTTAGCGTTCTTGGCGCTAAACAGGTTGTCAGTACCAAACGCTGTCTTGATTCCGTACTGCTTTGCCCATTTGTAGGCATTTTTTGTTCCTTCCGCCACCAGCTTTTGTTTTTCCAGATTTTCGCCCGTTTTTGGATTTGCATCCTCGTCCATCAAAAAAGGCTGCAAAGACCACCAAATATCGTGATCTTTCAGTATTTTAACGGTGTCCTCGTCTATCAGTTGCCCATGATCAATGCACTTGACACCAGCTTCAACAGCTTGCCTAACCGCGTCCGTTGTATAAGCATGAACGGTCACATAAGTACCCCAATTTTTTGCTGCTTGGACTGCCGCAGCAATCTCTTCTTTGGTGTACTGAGTTGCATCGAGGGGATCGTAGTCTGAACCAACACCTCCACCTGCCATTACCTTGAGTTGACTGGCCCCCTGGCGCAGTTGCTCCCTTGCACGGAGACGAACTTCATCAGGACTATCGGCGATCGCTGTCAAGCCAATTCGCTCTTCATAAGTTAAAGGATCGCCTAGTGCCTTTGGCAGTAGACTGGGCAGCCGAAAATCCCCATGTCCCCCAGTCTGGGAAATGAACGCGCCTGACGGGAAGATTCGCGGCCCAACTATGACTCCTTCATCAATTGCCCGCTTCAATCCGAAAGAGGGGCCCCCCAGGTCACGCACTGTAGTGAAACCGCGCATCAAAATATCCTTGGCTTCTTTGGTAGCCACGTGATTGATGTAACCAATGTCAGCAGTCAAAGCAGTTTGCTGCGGTATGATCGATAACATGATATGGTAGTGTGCATCAATCAGACCTGGCATCAGCACCTGATTATCAGTTGCATCAATGGTCTTCTCTCGCGTTTTTATTTCCTCTTCTGTCTCAGGCTCTGCTTGTTTTTGAGCTATTTCTTCTTGACTTAGTCCTTCTGTGTTTACAGGATAGCGACAACGCTCGGGACGGTCGATGAAATCTATTGGAGTTGCTGATATATTTTCGATTTTGTTGTTGACAATGAGGAGGTTCTTCTTCTCAGTCAAGTCCTTCGACTCGCCATCAAAGATCCGAACATTGTTGATCAAGATTTGAGATTGGATAGACTTGCATTCTGGAGCTTCTTCAGCCTGAGCAAAGCCACTCCAAGGGAATAGAACACCTGTCACCAGAATGATTCCGGTGGCAATCACCCTGACTATTCCAACCATCAATTTACCTTTGAGCCATCCAAGGCAGGTATTGGGAAAAAAAAGCATAGTAAATACTTCCTATTGAATCTGGAGAGTCTAATCAAGGGTAAGGTTGGAGAGTATAGATTTAGGCTTTACCGATCGCTGCTTCGGATTCAATTCAACAGCAGCAGATAGAAATCTTGAGTCCAGCAGAAGCAACGGCTCCAAAAAGACTTGGGAACTGTATTGAGATAAGGCGTATAGAAGGGCGGGCGTACAACACGGACAAAACAATGGCTCAACAGATAGCATACATTTGTACTTTTATTTACCTAATAAGTACAAAATAATACTTATCATGATTGCTAAATTGCGTGAATTTGTTAACATAATTTTTAACATTTAATAGATGTTTGATATCGTCTTGATATGGACTGGATTGTTGAAACCCTTAACTGGATGGCTCAAATCGAGCCTCCCTATTCTGGTTAAATAGTAGCTTTTGCTACAGTTGTGAGGATATGTATTAAAATTTTTTGTATAAAAAGTATTTGCTTTTGTTTAAGTCCCATTATCGATTTTTCGATTGGTTAACCCTGAATCGTGACCTGTTTGCTTCTTATCAAGCCAGTTTGGGTTACATTTGGGCTTAATTTTTGTCTAAGTCCCATTAATTGGTGGGATTTCTAACTTTTGAATAGATGGCATCTCGAACTTTTGGATGATACTAAGGGTTTTTGATTTGTGCAATCTTACATAAGTAAGCTTGAAAAAAATTAGCGATTTTGAATATATTTGTCAAAATCACTGTTTGTGGAGGAAAAATATCCAATACAAACTCTTCACCACCAAATTTCTGATTTGCTACTGTGTAAAAACGCCGTTTATACAGCTTTGGGGAAGCAAGCTATATTTGCAAGTTCGTAGAGAATTCACACATTCGTTTTGACAAATTACATCAATATTGCTGTTTTGATAAAAGCTCAAGATTAAGAACTACAAGAAAAAACAATGCCCGATCAAACATTCAGAACAAACATTCCAGAAATTGACCCAACGCAAATAGAAGATACTCGAACTGCGATCGCCGATGAACATCGCTCGTTCTTGGAAAAGGTCATGGTAAAAGCCGGATTTCCAGATTTGTATGATGCAAGGGACTTTACCGAAGTGGTGTTTCGCGTTATGCGTGACTTAATGACGACCGAAGCCAGCGATCGCGTAGAATCAGAACTGCATACAGAGGCTGTACCTACTGATGAGAAAGCACTCCAGTTTGAGATAGCCGATCTTTGGAAAGATACCAATCCAATAGTAGGCTTTTTAAGCCGGGTTCGTCCACCTTGGCAAGGCCCTGGCATCTTCAAGATAGATTCTGACCGCTTCTTGTTCCGAGTTGCAAATGAAGCTGGAAAGCCAGCAACAGTCGAGCGGGAGCAGGCGGTGAAAGCGGTGTTTTCTGCCACTAAAGACGAACTCTCCGAGGAGCGGATTCAGGAAATTGCTAGCTGGCTGCCCGATCATGTACGTGAACTCTGGGAGCAAGCGTAATTAAAAACCAGAAAAAATGTTAAGTCTGTTTGCGAGTAATCATCACAAACAGACTTTTTACAAGTATTGGAGCAGAAAGCCCACCAGCAACAGACTGAAAATTTTTGGATTTTCAGTCTGTTGCGTCCTTCAGGGGTGGGATGAATGTGTAGCACCTTTAGGTGCAGTCTCATTATTAGGCACCTGCAAAGAAAAAAATGTCCCACCGGATCATAAATATTTTGGACATAGTGTTGATATATTGGGGCTTTCGCCCCTTCGGGGCGAAAGCGACGGTGGGACATTTTTTTTATTGGAACTCCCTTAGCGAGTTTTTTGATTAGCAATATACTTTTTGATTGTCTCACTTGAAGCATCCCCAGCCGTTCCACAAAAATAACTTCTTGTCCACATTGAGGGCAATCTTAATAAATGTGGAAACTTTTGCCTTAGTATCCTGGATGTATATCCCTTCAATCTAAACATAATTTGGTCTGGAGCTAAGGTCGGAGGACAGCTAACAAAAAGATGTACATGGTCTTCGATAATTTCAAGAGCTAGAATCTCAGACTCTAGCTCTTTTGTTTTTTCATAAAGCAATTCCTCAAGCCTGATAGCGACATTTCCAACTAATACTTTTTTGCGTCTTTTTGGTATCCACACGAAATGGTAATTAATCAGAGTGACTGATGTTGTCTTGTGCCTGTATTTTCCTGGCATATGTAAACTTTATATAAATCTATGGTCAATAGGTCGTACCTATTGAGGATATGACACTAGAATAAAGAAAAGCATCTAATCAGGTCTAAATATTATGCTTGCAGGTAAAAGTCCTATCAAGAGCTACAAGAATAATGATGTTAAAGAAAGTGAATCCGTCAAAATAAGAGGCAAGTGGCTTTATGCGGTTCGCAACCAAGGTGAAGCACTTAATCTACTGGGTAAATACTCAGTTCATGAATTAGGTTGGGGTTCTAGTTATTATGATTGCGATAGTTTTACAGCCCAAGAGAAAGCGTTACTAAAACAGACAATTAAATAATTTAATTACAGTAGAGATTATTAGGTTAAGCCCATGCTGGTCTTAGAAGCTAAGTTAAAAGGTAAACAAAGTCAGTACCATTTAATAGATGAAGCTCTTAGAACTGCTTTATTTATCCGCAACAAAGCTCTCAGACATTGGATGGACAATAGAGATATTGGCAAGAACGAACTGCAAAAACTTTGTGCTGTTTTAGCTAAAGAGTTTGATTTTGCAGACAAACTTAACTCTATGGCTCGTCAAGCTTCTGCTGATAGGGCATGGCTTGCAATTAAACGTTTTTACGATAATTGCAAAGCTAAGAAACTGGGCAATCAGGGATTTCCTAAATTTAAAAAACGTGGACATTCTGTAGAGTACAAAACGTCAGGATGGAAACTTTCTCTTGACAAAAAATACATTTCATTTAGTGATGGGTTTAATATCGGTAGGCTGAAATTAATTGGTACTCGTGACTTAAGTTTCTACTCTATCAAACAGATTAAGCGAGTCAGAATAGTTAAACGTGCTGACGGTTATTTTTGTCAATTTTGTGTTGATGTTGAACGCACAGAACAGCATCAACACAATGGTAAACAAGTAGGAATTGATGTAGGACTCGATTTTTTATACACTGATTCTGATGGTAAGACAGTTGAAAATCCCAGGCTATTACGTAAGTCTGAGAAGTCTTTGAAACGCAAACAGCGCAAAGCTTCTAAATGTAAAAAAGGTTCTTATAATCGCCGCAAAGCTGTTAAGAAACTAGCTAAAAAGCACCTCAAGGTAAGTAGACAGAGGAAAGATTTTGCTGTTAAGACCGCGAGAACTCTAGTCCAGTCAAACGACTTGGTAGTTTATGAGGACTTGCAGGTGCGAAATATGGTTAAGAACCATCATTTAGCTAAATCTATCAGTGACGCTTCGTGGTCATTGTTCACTGATTGGGTGGACTACTATGCCAAAGTTTTTGGCACTTGGGCAATAGCAGTTGCACCTCACTACACATCTCAAGATTGCTCTGTTTGTGGAACACGAATAAAAAAATCTTTGTCCACTCGCACCCACAAATGCCATTCTTGCGGAACAGTGATGCACCGCGACCACAACGCAGCTAAACAAATATTAGCCAAGGGGATTAAAAATACGGGAGGGCATCCCGAAATCAACGCTTCTGGACAGAACAACCTCTATCTAGGTGGGGAAACTCCTCTAGACAAGTTGACTGGTTGAAAGAAGAATCCCACACCTTCAAGGTGTGGGAGTGTCAAGTAATTATATTTGCTAAATTACAACTATAAGCTAAAACACATTTGCACAATCACTTCATCTGGTTGTTCTTTGTCCTTTGTCATTTGTATTTTACAAAGGACTAATGACTGTCTTAACCAGATAAGAAAGCAATTTGGACAAACATTAGCTTAATAAAGTAAAAGTCTTAGCCAACGCGATGAAAACAATTAATTCACTTTTTATTCAAGAACGTAACCAACTCCAGATAGATATTGACAATGCCAGCAGCACCGAGCAGGTAGTAAAACTGGTTCAAAATCGACTCGATCATCTCGAAAGAAATTATATTAGCGAATTAAACATCGTTCAAGTACGTCTAGCTTCCTTCTTCTTGGATATGCTACGACAGTCCATTGCCACTCTTGCTGCGGCTAGCTTTGTGCAAATTACTCCTAGTGAGCAACAGCAAATTATTAATCCAGCGACAGAGTTTTCCCCTAAAAGATTAATCATGAAAGTACTTAAGGGAGGGATTTATCTGGGCATTTTAAGTTCATTATTTTCTTTAACCAAAACTACACCAAGTGCCTGGATGGCTATATTGCTGACTTCGCTGCTTTTAGGGCTAGAAGTTGTGCTTCAACTTGACAAAAGCAATTCAACTTCTATTGAACCATTAGAAATACCCCAACCTGTGTTACGAGTTGATAGCAAAGTTTTTTTAGATCATCTTGCCGATGCTCTTAACACTATCGACCTCGCAGTCGCTAGATTTGAAGAAGGAAATAAAATAGAAAGCGATCGCAGTATAGAAGAACTACCAGAATTATTGCATTTTCTGCAAAGGCTGATGGGTGCATCGTTTCTGAATAAACCCCAAATGGCAGGCGAACTAGTAAAACTTTTACCACAGGTTTTAATGTCCCAAGGAATTCGCGCTCAAATTTACCAACCGCAAGAACCGGACAATTATCGTGAGTATTTTGACTTCGAGCCAAGTATCGATTCATCTACCAAAGATTATGTTACCATCACACCCGCCTTGTTGAAAGGCGATCGCTTGCTCACACGCGGTCGAGTAATTGAACCAGCCTATTCCCAGGCTAGAGAATAATAGACAATAAAAGTATGAAAATTTTAGAAACAATCGGTTTTGATTTGGGGCACGGTGAAACAGCTGTAGCTAAAGCTATAGTTGAAAGCATTGAACCCCCCCAAATGCTTGAGGTTAATAATAAGAAGAACCAAATTACAGCCCTTGGTTGGCATCCCAAACTCGGTTATCTTGTTGGAGAACAAGCTTTAATTCAAGCCGGTGTTAGCCAGTTAGTTATCTCTTTCAAGCAAAAACCAAACAATGACCCAAACTACAGGAAAATAATTTCCACTTTTCTAGCTACCTACTACCATCAACTTCAAGAAACTAGACAAATTGAAGGGGGAGAAAATAGCTACTTTTATGTTGGTTGCCCTTCAGGATGGTCAATTAGCGATCGCGAAGAATACCAAAAACTACTTCAAGAAGCTGGTATTCCCCAGCTGAACGTTGTACCTGAATCGCGGGCTGCTTTCATGCAAGCTAAGGAAGCTGGCAAACTAGAGTATGAAAAACTGCGTTCTTCAGTATTAATTGTCGATATTGGCTCATCCACCACAGATTTTACTCTGGTTAAAAGTTTATCGGAGGTGCCCATAGATTTCGGCAGTAACGCTTTAGGAGCATCTTTAATTGACAAGGCGATTTTTGAGCGTACTCTCGCCAATCACGAGCAATCATCCTTACTGGAAAAAGTATTTGGAGAATATCCCCATCACCAAGCCCGTTGTGAACTTGCTTGTCGCAAAGCTAAAGAAGATTTCTTTTCTAATGAACAGCTATACAGTGATCCCAATTCTTTCGCCCGTGGTTTTGAATCTATCAACGAACAGATTTACTTTATTCCCCAAGTCAACAAATTGATGATTGAGGAAATTTTAAATCAACCTTTAGCTGAACTAGGACAAAAAAGTTGGCTTGAGTCGTTTCGTAACTCTGTAAATGAAGCGAAAGAAAAACTAGAACAACTGAGCATCGTACCGAAATTTGTACTGATGACTGGTGGTGCATCTCGGATGAAATTTACTCACCTTGTTTGTCAGGAAATCTTTAGCGAACCAGAAACTTTACTTCGCCCCGACCCGGAACCAGAACGGTGCATTGCCTTGGGTTTAGCGCGAGTAGGACGATGGGATCTGCGTGCTGCTGCCTTCAAACAAGAAGTGAACAAACTTTTGGATTCACAAAAGCTCAAACAACTGATTGAGAGACATGTCCCAGAGTTAATTGAATTGTTGATTAAGCCACTGGCAGAGGGTTTGTTAGAAAATGCAGTGAGACCAGGGGTTAAAGACTGGCAAAAAAATCAAATCCGCACCTTAGCCGATTTGGAAGCATCTATGAGAAATCGGGCAGAGAATTGGTTGCAAGGCGATCGCTCTCAGCAGATAATTAACAAACAATGCATCAGTTGGTTTAACAGTAAAATTCAACCCGACTTAGCCGCAGAAACTGACCCCATATGCCGAAAATTCCAAATACCCAGAAGCAGTTTAAGATTTGAAGACAGCATACAGCCGACTTTTGTCAACCCAGAACTACGAATTGGAGATGCTATTCTTGCCGACACAGTAGCGTTTATCGTCAATGTAGTAATAGGTGGAGGTACTTTAGCTAGCATCATCACTTTGATATTAACTGGACACTTGACTTGGCCAATTGCATTGGTATACGGCGCTTCAGTAATGGCAGCAGGGATGGAGCTAAATCGCAAGACTGTCCAAGAAACAATCAAGACAAATTTGGACATCCCTAGTTGGATTCGTTCTAGTTTTTTGAGCGACAGAAAAATTGATGATATGTGCGAGCAAATTAAGCCTGAGTTAGAGAAGGTTCTTCGAGAACAATTAACAGCTAATCAACAAGCCTTTGACAAACTGATTCAAAAAGTTGAGCAAGGACTTCAAAAAGCTCTTACCACCAAAGTTCAAGAAGCAATAATCCTCATCCAATAGTAGCCTGGTGGCGGGCTGTCCGACCGCCACACAATAAATTTTGGTGCGTTAGGACTAACGTTCTAACGCACCAAAATCAACGCACTGGCTCCCCTACCGACACAAAACTCTGACGCAAGGATTACGTATTGGGAGAAGACAGGGCAAAGCTTCGCTAATACCATTTCCAAAAATATTTGCAACACAGAAATTGGCTGTAGTAGAGACGTTGCGGCAAAACGTCTCTACTCATGTATCCATATCAGGTATTTCGTGAAATGGTATAAGTCCACGACCAATTAATATTTAGTACCAGAACCTACTCTATCAGCAGGATCGCTATAAACTCGTGGTTTTTGTCGATTACGAGCTAAACCTGCTAAACCACCTAGGCCAAGTAAACCTAGCCAACCCCAATTAAAGCCGTCATCGTTCCTCTGGTCACTGTTTGTTTGATAGCGTAATGTACCTGTATTTGTTTCATTGCCTGTACTATCAGTACCAGGAGCTGTATTTGTTGTAGTACCAGAGCCTGTACTACCAGTGCCAGGATCTGTATTTGTTGTAGTACCAGAGCCTGTACCATCAGTACCAAATGTACTGCCAGTGCCAGGAGCCGTATTTGTTGTAGTACCAGTGCCTGTACTACCACCAGTACCAAATGTACCGTCAGTGCCAGTACCAGTACCTGTAGTGCCAGTACCTGTACCTGTAGTGCCAGTACCAGTACCTGTAGTGCCAGTACCAGTACCTGTAGTGCCAGTACCAGTACCTGTAGTGCCAGTACCTGTACCAGTACCTGTAGTGCCAGTGCCGAAACCTGTACCAGTACCTGTAGTGCCAGTACCTGTAGTGCCAGTGCCAGTGCCTGTACCAGTACCTGTAGTGCCAGTGCCGGAACCTGTACCAGTACCTGTAGTGCCAGTACCTGTATCAGTATCTGTAGTGCCAGTGCCGGAACTTGTGCCAGTACCTGTAGTACCAGTGCCGGAACTTGTGCCAGTACCTGTAGTACCAGTGCCGGAACTTGTGCCACTACTAGAACCAGACCCACCACTTTGAGCAGAAACTGATATAGATAATGGTACGGCTATCATACTTACGGCAAACAGAGCCGCGAAAACAGATTTGGATAAGGGAGAATATCTCATGATTATGGTTCCTTAGATGTTGTAAATTCCTATGATTTATTTGCTTGCTCTCGTAAGCTTTGGCACTTGCCAAGAATAAAATCTCCAGCCTTCACTTTCGTCCTGAAAGAGCGAAAGCACTCTGCCTAGTTACTTATCTAACGACAATATCCTTAATACAGCTGGGCATTTTATTTTTTGGGACTCACTTTTACTAGAAGTAGCAAACCAATTTTTTACAGTCAGAGAATCTGCCAAATATAATGGTTTGGCTACACCAAACTGTAACCAGTTATGGAGATTTGAAAGCTGATTGCAGCATATTCAACAATTTGAAAACCTGATTCTTTGAGAAAAGCTAATATTCTTTAGCTTTCAGTGCAGGTTTTTAACCAAAAATAAAATTGTTGAAAACATCCAATATCAAAAAAGCAACTAAACATTACATCTGTGATAAATATTAACTTTTATAACTGCAAAAAATTTCTACCCTAAGATGCAAATGCTTATTCAGCCGAAAGACTGAGAAAATATAAAATTTAGCAAAGTTATTAAATTTATTTATTCATCTACCCTTACCTTAACATTTAAATTAAAACCTTTAATGCCAAAATACCTACTAAGACAGCAAGACCCAACGATCTGCGAAAATAATTAACCCCGTCAAATAATTCCAGCCAAGCCCAAGTAAACAGAGAACCATTTGCCAGTACTTCTAACACTGTATTGATTTTGCCAGTCGTAAAAATTAGAGCAAGTAGACTAGTTACTATCCAAACAATAAGCGGTAGGTTTGGCGTCTCAGCTATAACAATATTGCCATTGCTGTCACGGAAGGTTTTATCAAAAAATGTATTCTCTGTATTCTCCATCATTTTTCTTTCCTAGTAAAATAAAAGTGGTAATTTACGAAATATGCCAAGTGGGTGATTGACAATACGCTTAGATAGAAATCTAAGTTACTTAATGATATTAAAACATTCAAATAGTCTACTTTTCATGTATCTAATTGCTGAAATAAAAGTCTAAAACATATTCATATATGAGTATATTCAAAGGTATATTCACACTCAATTCACCAAGATATCTGCCATTGCATGGATGCTATTTGGAGCGATTGTCAAGAACAAGTGAGCGCGATCGCATCAGATGTTGTATTGATTGTAATATTGCCAGCAGTATCTAATAGAGAGTTAGTAGCTTCAGCAAAATTTTTTCCAGCTTCTGCGAATTTTTTATACTCATCTTTATATCTACAGCCACTTATGAAAGTTGCAATTATAGCAACCACTACCCATGTTTTGTGAAAATTGCTAATCATAAGTATTAAATATTAAATCTTGTCATTTTAGATAAGTTGAGTTTCACCATTGGCCATGGTGTTTTCTGTCTATTACAAAAAAGATATAGCCTTTCCTAAGCAACTGAGGTATCACGATTACCTCACCCCAATAAAGCTGTGCTTTATCTCCCCTCTCCTTGGTAAGGAGAGGGGTTGGGGGTGAGGTTATTAGATATACTTGGCGCTTACTGGGAAATGCTAAAAACCACATTAACATTATCTAATTTCATTAGATTAATGTAACGTTTTTTACTAATACTGATATTTTCAATAGAGATAAGTAAGTAACTACTTATTTAAATAATAGATTTTATAAGTTAAAACTGTCAAAAAGTGAAAATTAATATTTCTTTATAAAATACCAATCTGACTTTTCCTGTTAAGTCTTGAAAAGCTTGCTCATAAAGGATTTAAGCAATAGCACAGCATATACGGTACAGTAAGTAGAATCGCTTAAAGAATTCACGCTATGTCCGCAGCGAATGAAACGAAGTGAAATGAAGCAATCATAAGGTTTATGTCGATTTTACATTCTGTTACATAGCTAGGTTTATTTTCACCGACTTTTCAAACATCCTCTAAGACTCGTTGGTACTTGTACCAAAAAGCGGGTTTCTGTAAAGCAAGAATCACCCGCTACACCGCAAGGTTAGCGGGTAAGTGTAAATTCTAACCATAAATATTTGGTTGAGAAGGAAAGTTTTTTGGTTATTGGAGGCAATCTTGCTAAGATTCAGTCTTCATTGATGGAGAGGATTTTGTATCACACTATTCAGCAGGGCTACCAAACTGCATCTTTGAACTTTCAGTTAGCTTACCAGACAATCATACTCACAATCAGTAACACCTTTTTTTTCTATTGATTGTGGAATGGTAATTTTTATTCTAATTAATCAGAGTTAGAAAAATGTCCATTTTATAATCATTAATTAGTAATTTAAAATTACTTCAAAAAGCTGGCTAAAGAAGCTTTTCAATACTTGATTTTGTTGCTGAAAATATAAATTTTTCTCAATAAAATACTGTTGATTTGTGATATTGCACCAAACTCATCTCCAATATCTCATTCCTAAGTCTGTATTAGAAAGCTGATATTTAATAACATGTTACTTTTTGATATGAAATCATGTATATAATTAATAAATATTAAGTAATGTAAATATGTAATTCCGTTTTCGCCCGGATCTCAGGTGAGGGTGAATGTGGTTTCAATGGAAACAGAGGGTCAGAAATTGCTTGATCACTGTGATTTTTCTAACGTGACAGAGAACTCTGTATTATAGACATCCATATATAGACAGTTCTGCACAATAAATTTCAGATGTGAAGTGAATCTAACCCTCAATTCAGTAAAAGCCCTTAAATCCAACCTGGAATTCACGTTTGACGATGAGCCAAAGATTCCAATCTGAAAACCAAAAAGCAAATGAGCGATCGCAAATCGCTAGCGAAACCGATCTAACAGAGTGCAACGCCGTAGAAATCGCTGTGGTTGAAAGCAAATCCTATTTGTACCAAGCAATCGAATATGCTCCCGTGGCGATGGTGATATGCGATCGCCAAATGCGCTATCTGGCAATCAATCGCAAATGGCTTCAAGAGTATAATCTGACAAATGACATTATTGGACGCTCTCACTACGAAGTCTTTCCCGACGTTCCCCAAGAATGGCAACAGATTCACCAGCAATGTTTAGCAGGGGAAGTAGTACAACGCGATGCAGATCCTTTTCCACGGGCAGATGGGTCTTTTGAGTGGGTAAGTTGGTCAATCCGCCCTTGGCATACGGCAAGCGGTGAAATTGGCGGCCTGATGATCTTCAGTGAGAATATCACGCAACGCCAACAAGCAGAAATCGCACTACGCCAAAGTGAAGAACGCTATCGTTCGCTAATCACAGCAACCTCTCAGATGGTTTGGACAAATTCAGTCAATGGCTTTTCCACCGAGGACAATCCTGGTTGGAGGAAAATCACAGGGCAAACCCCCCAAGAAGTTCAAGGCTGGGGATGGTTAGATGCGATTCATCCAGATGAACGCCAATTAATGACTCAAGCATGGGAAACAGCGATTAAAACTGGCAGCCAATATCAGGTAGAATTTCGTGTCCGACGCTATGATGGTGAGTACCGTTACATGCTGGCGCAAGGTATTCCCCTGCTAGAAACCGATGGCAGCATCCGAGAGTGGGTTGGCAATTGTATCGATATCCACGAGCGCAAACAAGCTGAAGCAGATTTGCAGGAAAGTAACACGCTGTTACGCTCTATTTTGGAAAGTACACCAGACTTCATTGTTGTTAAAGATTGTCAAGGGCGTTATGTTGCGCTTAACTCTAATACGGCAAACTTTCTGGGCAAACCAATTGAGGAGATGATCGGTAAAAACGATTCTGAAGTGTTTGAGCTTGAGATTGCACGTCAAATAGTAGCAAAAGACCAACAGATTATCAAAACGGGCATTGCGGAAACTTACGAGGAGTATCTCTCTAATGGTGACACGAGTGGCATCTATCTGACTACAAAAGCTCCTTGGCGGGATGCTGATGGTAACATCCTCGGCATCATCGCCATCACACGCAATATTAGCGATCGCAAACAAGCAGAACTAGCACTGCAACTAAGTGAAGAACGCCATCGCTGTTTAATCACCGCAACTTCCCAAATTGTTTGGACAACAGATTCTGACGGGGAGGTGATAGATATACCTGGATGGAGAGCATACACTGGACAAACCGAAGCTGAGATAGTTAATTTTGGCTGGTTAGATGCGATTCATCCAGATGATCGCGATCCAACATCTCAAATCTGGATGCAAGCAGTGGAAGCTAAAAGCTTGTACAACGCAGAATATAGAGTCAGGTCAGCAGATGGTATTTACCGATATTTCCAAACTAGAGCCGTTCCAATTCTGAGTGAAGATGGTAGTATTCGTGAATGGATTGGTACATGTAACGATATCCACGATCGCAAACAAGCGGAACTAGCACTGCAACATAGCGAAGAACGTTATCGCTGTTTAATCACTGCAACTTCCCAAATGGTGTGGACAACAGATGCCAACGGGCAGGTGATAGATGTACCTGCATGGAGAGCATACACCGGACAAACTCAAGCTGAGGTAGCTGGTGTTGGCTGGTTAGATGCGATTCATCCAGATGACCGCGACCGAACATTTCAAATCTGGATGCAAGCAGTAGAAACTAAAAGCTTGTACAACACAGAATATAGGATACGGGCAACAGATGGCAGCTACCGATATTTCCAAATTCGAGGCGTTCCGGTTCTCGGTGAAGATGGTAGTATCCGGGAGTGGATTGGTACATGTACAGATATCCACGATCGCAAACAAGCAGAACTAGCACTGCAATTGAGTGAAGAAAGATTTCGTTCGCTGATTGAAGCCACATCTCAAATTATTTGGACTACTGATGCTGAGGGTGGATTTGTCACCGACCAACCCCATTGGCGTGCCTTTACAGGACAAAGCATAGATGAAATATGGGGGTGGGGGTGGCAGGATATGGTACATCCTGACGACCAGGCAGAGGCAGCAGAGGTATGGATAACATCACTTACTAACCGCACGCTTCATCAAACCGAAACTCGGATTCGGCGTCACGATGGCGAGTATCGCTACCTGAGCATACGGGCTGTACCGATTTTAGCAGCAGATGGCAGCATTCGTGAGTGGGTGGGAGCCAACACCGATATTACCGAACGCAAGCAATTTGAATTTGCCCTTGCCAAAGCCAAAGAAGCAGCAGAAGCGGCCAGTTTTGCTAAAAGTGAATTTTTAGCTAACATGAGCCACGAATTACGCACTCCCCTCAACGGCATTCTCGGCTATGCTCAAATTCTCCAGCGTGCCAAACACTTGCAAGAAGACGAGCGATCGCGTGTTGATGTAATTTACCAATGTGGTTCCCATTTGCTGACTTTAATCAACGACATTCTAGATTTGTCGAAAATCGAAGCCCAGAAAGTAGAACTGCTCAACAGCGATTTTCACTTACCGGCGTTCCTCCAAGGCGTTGCAGAGATGTGCCGCATCCGTGCCGAACTGAAAAACATTAACTTCCAATATCAATTAGCCGCAGAATTACCCGTCGGTATCCGTGCAGATGAAAAACGCTTACGGCAAGTGTTAATTAACCTGCTGAGTAACGCCATTAAATTTACTGACAGAGGCAGTGTTAATTTTATCATTAGTTATGCCGCTGAAGGAAAAATTCGCTTTGAAGTCCGCGACACAGGCATCGGCATTGCCCCAGAAAAACACCAAGCTATTTTTCAACCCTTTGAACAAGCAGGCGACAACCGCCGCCAGACCGAAGGCACAGGCTTAGGATTGGCAATTAGCCAAAAAATTGTGGAATTGATGGGTAGCAAGATTCAGGTTCAGAGTGAACTAGGAATTGGTAGTATTTTTTGGTTTGATGTGAATTTGCCCGCCGCTGAGGAATGGATCAAAACATCTCAAGCCGATGATTTTGGGCAAATTATTGGTATCATAAATTGCCGTCCCAAGATTCTGGTTGTTGATGATAAATGGGAAAATCGCTCAGTAATTGCCAATTTGCTGGCTCCCATCGGCTTTGAGGTTGCTGAAGCTAAGGATGGACAAGAGGGCTGGCGCAAAGTTGAGGAATTTCAGCCAGATTTGGTTCTCACCGACTTGTTAATGCCAGAACTCGATGGCTTTGGGCTAATCAAATGCATTCGACAGTCACAAGCATTTAAGCACATTATGATTATTGTCTCATCAGCCAGCGTGTTTGAAAGCGATCGCCATCGCAGCTTGGAAGTGGGAGGTAATGATTTTCTGCCCAAGCCTGTACAAGCAATAGAACTGTTCCAGAAATTGCGGCAACTTCTGCATCTAGAGTGGCTTTATGAAGAACAGAAAACCTTAAACCAGCCAGAACGAGACAATGCGACCTTAGTCGCTCCACCCACAGCAGAAATAGAAATTCTGTATGAATTAGTGATGAAAGGCAACTTTAAGGGAATTATAAAACAGGCAGCATTACTCGAACAACTGGATGAAAAATATATTCCCTTGGCGAAAAAGCTGCACCAGCTGGCAAAAGGTTTTCAAGACCAAGAAATTTTGGCACTCATTCAATCTCTGAAGTAAGCGGTATGAATTTTCTAACTGAGCAAACTGCAACGGTTCTCATTGTTGATGATAATCCTGCAAATTTAGGTGTGTTATCTGATGCTCTAGATCAGGTTGGCTTGGAAGTGTGGGTAGCGAAATCGGGAAAAGTAGCATTAGAACGGGTGACATATGCTTTACCAAATTTAATTTTGTTGGATGTGATGATGCCAGAAATTGATGGGTTTGAAACCTGTCGTCAATTAAAGGCAAATCCGTTAACCAGAGATATTCCAGTCATTTTTATGACGGCACTGTCTGATACTGCCAACAAAGTTGAAGGTTTTAGAGTTGGCGCTGTAGATTATATTACCAAACCTTTTCAGCAAGAAGAAGTTTTGTCACGGGTGAAATTGCATTTAAAACTGCATGATTTGGCACAGCAATTAGAACAGAAAAATGCTCAGTTAGAACAAAAAGTTGCAGAAGTCAGCCTTGCTTATGATGACCTCAAACAAATGCAAATCAAGCTGATTCAAAATGAAAAACTATCTAGCTTAGGAGAGATGGTTGCTGGGATTGTTCATGAAATTAATAACCCTGTAAATTTTATTTATGGCAATCTCGTTCATGCCAATGACTATACCCAAGAAGTGCTGAATCTGCTGCACCTCTATCAAGAAGAATACCCAAATCCCACTCCCCGGATTCAAGCACAAGAGGAATTGCTGGACTTGGAATTTCTTGAGCATGATTTGTTAAAGCTGCTTAATTCCATGAATTTTGGTGCAAGGCGCATTCGTGAAATCATCAAGTCTATGCGAATATTCTCGCGTCTGGAGGATACTAGTATGACAGAAGTTGATATTCATGAATGTATTGATAGCACACTGACAATTTTGAATTATCGCCTCAAATCACAACCAGAACATCCCGAAATTCAAGTTATTAAGGAATACAGTGTATTGCCATCAATCGAGTGCTTTGGAGGACAGATAAATCAAGTGTTGATGAATATTGTTGCCAACGCTATTGATGCACTGGATGAGTACAATCAACAACGTTCATTTGCGGAGATTCTCAAGCAACCAAGTCGAATTGAAATTCGGACTGAAATCATTAAAGATGAATGGGTTGCCATTCATATCGCTGATAATGGGCCGGGAATGTGTGAAAGCGTGAAATCAAAGTTATTTGATCCCTTTTTTACTACGAAACCTAGCGGTAAAGGAACAGGATTAGGTTTGTCTATCAGCCACCAAATTGTTGTAGAAAAGCATGGTGGTAATCTGTACTGTGAATCTACACCCGGTAAAGGGACAGAATTCGTGATTACAATTCCAGTTCAACAGCGAGTTTCTCAGGTTGCTTGAGTGCTTCTTGGTGTCTTAGTGTCTTTTTGGTTGAATATTAACCACAAAGTCACAAAGACACGAAGTAAGTAGGAGGCAGAAGGCAGAAGGTAGGAGTGAAGAATTATTTCTCATCCCCCTCATCCCCCTCATCCCCCTCATCTCCCTCATCCCCCTCATCCCCCTCATCCCCCTCATCCCCCTCATCTCCCTCATCCCCCTCATCCCCCTCATCCCCTTATTTCTTGAAAATCCCTAAGGCAACCAAAAATTAGGCAAGATAAATTTACCCCAGTTACGCATTGTTTGGTTGAGCGATCGCCCCACTTGGATATGGGCTTCATCTGCTTCTACAGCTAGAATCTCAGCTGGCGTACCTTCTCCTAAATAGGACAATACCAAATTCGCCGCCTCTAACCCAGTTACATAAGCCTTTTCCTGTGACCATGAACCGTGACGGTTGACAATCCAATCGCCACTCATAAATACATTCTCAAAACTTGTTAAAGCTTGCAACATATAACGATAGCTACCTGGTGCAAAGTGACTGACTGCATTTGGCAGCCGAATCACGTTGCTATCAATGACTTTTGCTTTCCGAAATCCTGGTACACAAGTTGCTAAATAACGCTGAACTATGGACACAATTTCTTGATCGTTCAAATTCAAAAACTGATTTGCATGATAGAAATCAGCTTCAATTACTGTTCCCGGTTCATCTTTATATTCATCATGTAAAGCATTCAAATCAAAAAATGTCCATCCTGTAGTTGCATCGAAACCAAAGCAAGCATTAGAAGGACGAGGAATATTTATTTTGCGGTCAAACCACAGCCTTGTTGCTAAAACATCAATTGCCCCTAAGTTACTCAAATTACGAAATTCTTCCCGACTTTGTAAGCTAGCACTAGTTGAGACAATTTTCTTCATGCCAGTGATGCCAACAGCAAAAATCACCGCATCAGCATCAAAAACTTCGTCACCACAAACAACACCTTTCGCCTGATTATTACTATCAACAATTAAATCTGTAACTCGATGCTTGGGTAGCAGTTTTGCACCAGCTTTTTCAATCCGTTCCACCCAAGGACGAAATATTTTTTCACCCACTGTTCCCCGACACCAAACTACATCAAAATCAGGTTGGTGAGCCAAAATAAAATAATAAAGCATTCCTAGCGTTGCTGCGGCTGAACATTGTTCACCAGGGGCAAACAAACCTACCAACAACATTGGTTCAAAAGCTTCACGATATAGTCGGGCAGAAACGCCAAAATCTTTGAACAGTTCACGGGCAGTGACAAAATCATAACGCCGCCAAGCTGCATCAGAATTATCAAAATCCACAACAGCGTAAAGCAAAGGCAAAGCACTCAGGCGATCGATCAGTGGCAAACGCTGAAACTGAGTGTAGAGGAAAGTACCCAGAGGTGAGGGGAGTCTTGGTAAGTCCTGAAAAATCGGTGATTCCACTTCCAACCCCGCAGGCGAATATTGCGAGGAACGAGTCCAAGTAGTGAAAGGATTAATTCCTAATTCACCGATTAGGGAAAAAATATTTCTGTAAGGATACCAAAAGCCGTGAATGCCAGCTTCAGTGGATTTTCCTGCTGTTTGCCAACCTGCCACAAGTCCACCAGGATAGGGGCCTGCTTCTAAAAGTGTGACATCATACCCCTGCTTTGCCAAATGGTAGGTTGCGCCTAAACCAGCCCAGCCGGCACCCACAACCACTACTCGCTTTTGCTGCCACCCTTCCATTCTCTTTGCCTTTGCTTGTTGCAGTCCATCAACTAATGTATCCGAAATCTCCCCCAAAGTTACCGCACTGAAAATTATTACGGTTCAAGGCTAATTCTGGGGTAGTTTTCGTAATCATTAACTATAGCGGTTCTCGGTTGAGTGAGGTACAAGAACCCCACCCCCAACCCCCTCCCCGCTTGCAGGGAGGGGGCTATTATGTACCTCATATGATTAGGAAACGCTATAATATCATGTCCGCTCATTACTTATTAAACCCTAAGAACCCCACCCCACCAAAGCGTAGCTTTGTTTCCCCTCCCCGTGAACGGGGAGGGGTTAGGGGTGGGGTGCAATGACTGTGGGAATCATAACTAATTAACCGGACTTGATATAATATCATGTCCGGTTGAACAATTGTCCGCAGCCTTGGCGGAACGCCTTCCTGTAGGGTACGAAGCGTTAGCTGACCCTTTTGCCGCCACTATAAAAAGCGAAAAATCAAGGGGTAGCGGTAGGGTACATTCGGCTGCTTTAAAACCCTGATGATGGCAATGATTGGCATAATAATACTAACCACCCACAACACAATTAACAACACAATACCAATTCCGACAAGAATTAGTAATCCAAAAATAACCGCATAAATGTAAAGGTTAATATGAAAGTTCAAAGATTCTCTGGCATTTTCTTTAACAACAGGGTCTTCGTTGATTAAAAAAATTGCAATGGGTATGCCAATGGAAACTATGGTAGAACTAAAAAATATTGCTCCATGACTGAGGGCAGATAAAAGCCTGCGTTGCTCGAAGTTTTCCATGCCACCATCCCTCCTATAGAGACGTGATGTATTAAATTTTAATTACCTCAACTTGCTACTGCCATCATTCTGCCAGAAGATATTAAACCCCCATGCTAAAGCACCTAACCCCAACAATAGAGGTGTCAACCAATCACCCCAACGCACGTAAAAAGTCTGTGTTTGCCGACGATAAATAGTTTCGGCGTGAGTTTCGTAGGTATTATATCGAGATATCCACAAGGTTCTGCCGTGAGGATCTACAAAAGCTGAATATCCTGTGTTAGTTGCCCGTGCTGTCCATCTATCAGTTTCAATTGCCCGCATGATATCCTGTGCATGATGCTGGAATGGCATAGATGCACTGTAATGGGCATCGTTAGAGGAACTGAGAATAAATTGCCCACCCACCGCAGCTTGACGGCGGAATTGTTCAGGAAAAGCTGATTCGTAACAAATACCAACGATCGCTCGTCCGAAAGGGGTGTCAAAAATTTGATTGGCTGAACCTGGTACTTGATGTTCATCCAGTGGTGATAAACGGCTAATTATACCACCTAAAATACTTTCAAAAGGAATATATTCGCCCAGTGGTACTAATTTGGCTTTATCGTAACGACTGGTAATTTCACCGCTACCAATGACGGTAAATAAGCTATTGGTATAGCTGCGTCCTCGTTTTCCAAAAGCACCAACCCAAGCGACTACGCCTTTTTCTCGCACTGCTGAGATAATGGGAGTTCCTCCTAAGTCGCTTTGGAAAAAAGGCATGGCTCCTTCTGGGGTGAGAACTGCATCTACACCTTGATTTACTAAAGTTAAATAGCCATCGGTGTAACCTGTGATTGCACGACGCAAACCTTCAGGAGCTAGTTTAATTTTGTTGGGTATGTTACCTTGAATAACCCCTATTTTTAATGCTGCTGCTGCGGGTTGGGCGATGGGACGAGAGTATAAACCCCAACCAATTAGGTGTAGGATAATTAGTAGTGCTGTGGCGATCGCTAGATATGGATTTACGAACCGCCAAGGGGCAAAAGATGTCTTTTTTTCTTGATAGTTAATCCACGCTTCCGCTATTAAGCCGTTGATGGCAACTATGGCTGCTGTGATGGTACTAGTGCCGGAAATTTGACCGAGGTGTAAAATAATCAGGTTGTGGGGACTTTGAGTATAAGCCAGGGAACTCCACCACAAGGGGCCTGCACTCCAAAGTGCTTCTAAGCCACACCATAGGGCTGTGCCAATTAAAATACGTAGCCACGATTTCTGCTTGGCAACACGAACCATCACAGCCGCCCAAATGGCGGCGAATATGCCTCCGTAGAGGCTAATGAATGACCAACAAAATAGGGTGATTGCCAAACTCGGCCACCAAGGAACGCCCAACCAATCCATGGGATGAATCCCAGTAATCCAAAATAGGGCGACTCCGTGATAACCCATACCCCAGAAGAGGGCAGGGGGGGATTGGTTTTTACGTTTGCCTGAAGTGACAACTAGCACCCATAGGGGTGCTAGGGCAATCCAAGCTAGGAACCATGCGTTGACAGGGGCGACGGTTAGCCCCATTAAAACCCCACTGGTTAAGGCAATCAAGTAGGGGAGTAAGGTTAACCTCTCCCCCAGCTTTTTACGAGTGTGATGCGTAGAGCAAGCGCGTTTCAACCAGGGGATATAAGCGAAAAAGCCAAATTTATTTGGCATTCAATTTTGGTCTATAAACAGTAATTTTTTCAACCCCTACAGCCTCAAGGATTTTTTTCCCAGGTTCTCTTCTTGCCTTGAGTACGTCGCTGACATACGTGGCTGACAATTCATTATCTTGAGCAAATGCAACTTGCAGCCCTGCGTACTTTGATTCAATCACTCGCTGGATGTGAGTCAGTAATTGTTCCTTGTTCATCCTTATACCACTAATAAGCTTATTAGTGGTATAATAACACTTATGAGAACCCTGAAGTTTAAACTCTACAGTCACAAGCGTAATAGATATCTCTTGCAGTCAATCAATGCCGCAGGAGTTATCTATTAATGACCGGGACACCAACGCTTCGGTAAATATCAAAAGGGTTGGGAGTTCAACCCTAGGCCTAGAGGATGTTAGACAGCCCTTGGCTGCAATCCTTGTCTGATGCCTGAATCCCCCGTTTTCTAAACGGGGGAGTGGCTCAATCAGCTTCTTCTGCATCGCCTGCATCGGGAGGAACTATTGCCACACCTGTGATTGCATCATCTTCGTCGAGACGTTGCACTCTCACACCAGTTGCCGATCGCGATTGTACTGAAATGGCGTTGACGGACTGACGTATGATGATACCGCGATTCGTGACCATCATGATTTCGTTGTCGCTGTTGACAATGCCTAGGGTGGCTAATTGGTCTTTGGTTTTGCGGTTTTTGAATTTGGTTGCCATTAAACCTTGTCCGGCACGATTTTGCAGTCGGAATTGGGCAACTGGTACGCGTTTGCCATATCCACCGATGGTAATCACCAACACCCAAGGGCCGACATGACCGTTTCCTGGTACTTCTGTGACTTCCTCGTTGGTTTCGATTTCTTCTGTTTCCACCTCTTCGACTTCAGCTACATCTGTAGGCAAAGTGTCGAGAATGGCTGCGGGCAAAATATCCATCCCCACCAATTCATCATTCTTTTTGAGTTTCATGGCTTTTACCCCACGAGTTGCTCTACCCAAGGGACGCAGTTGTTCGTGGGTACAGCGAAAGTGAATTGCCATACCTTGACGAGAACCAATAATTATGCTGTCCTCGACTCTGGCACGTCGCACCCACCGCAGTTGGTCGCCTTCTTCTAGGGAAATGGCTATTAAGCCATTGGCTCTAATATTACTAAAAGCTGCCAATTCGGTTTTTTTGATGTTGCCGCCTTTAGTCAGCATCACCAAATATACATCGCTGCTAAATTCGTCAACAGGTACAATTGAGGTGATTTTTTCTTCTTTGGGGATGGGCAACATTTGCACGATGGGTGTACCGCGACTGGTACGGGAACCCACGGGAATTTGATAGGCTTTCAGGCAGTAGACGACACCGCGATCGCTAAAGAATAAAACGCTATCGTGGTCACAGCAAGTTAAAAAATGCTCTACTGTATCATCATCTTTCACCTTAGCTGCGGCTTTGCCTCTGGTCGCACGGCTTTGGGCTTCAAAGGTGTTGACTGGCATTCTTTTAATGTAACCTTGCTCTGTGAGCAGAATGATTGCTTTTTCATTGGCAATCAAATCGCGTTCATCTATTTCCCCTTCGGCGTGGGTGATGACTGTGCGGCGGGGTGTGGCAAAGCTGGTTTTGATTTGGCTGATTTCGGTTTCTATGATTTCTAGCACCCGTTCCCGACGTGCCAAAATATCCTGTAAATCAGCTATTTGCGTTTGCAAGTCTTCGTGTTCAATACGGATTTTGTCTGCTTCTAGGGCAGTCAACCGTCGCAGTTGCATTTGCAAAATCGCGTCGGCTTGCACTTCCGAAAGTCCGTAAGTTGTGATTAATTCACCTTTAGCTGTGGGTGCATCAGGAGCATGACGAATTAAGTTAATAATTGCATCTAAATGTGCTAAGGCAATTAATAAACCTTGTAAAATATGGTCGCGTTCTTCAGCTTTCCGCAGTTCGTAGCGGGTGCGTCTAGCAATGGATTCGATGCGGAAATCGAGGAAGACTTGTAAGAACTGCTTAAGGGTGAGGATTTGGGGTTCGCCATTCACCAACGCCAGCATATTAGCGCCAAAGTTGGCTTGTAGTGGCGTTTGTTTGTAGAGGTTGTTTAAGACTACGCGGGGATAGGCATCGCGCTTGAGTTCGATGACGATTCGCATCCCGTCGCGATCGCTTTCATCCCGGATATCTGCGATTCCCTCGATGCGTTTATCATTCACCAATTCGGCAATTTTTTCAATTAGTGCTGCTTTGTTGGTTTGATAAGGCAATTCGGTGATGATGATTGCTTCTCTTTCTGGGCGTCCCCGCTGTTCAATGGTTTCAATGTTAGCCACGCCGCGCATGGTGATGGAACCGCGCCCGGTGGTGTAAGCTTCTTTAATGGCTGCTGTTCCGAGAATATGCGCCCCAGTCGGAAAGTCTGGGCCGTGGACATACTGCATTAACTCAAGGTCGGTGATTTCTGGATTGTGAATCAATGCCACCAAGCCATCAATCAATTCGCCTAAGTTGTGGGGAGGGATGTTGGTTGCCATCCCTACGGCAATGCCAGAAGAACCATTCAGCAGCAGTTGGGGAATCCGTGATGGTAAAACTGTTGGTTCTTGTTGGGAACCGTCGAAGTTATCAGCAAAGTCTACGGTTTCCGATTCGATGTCTTGCAGTAGGGCGGCACTGGTTAAGGCTTGCAAGCGGCATTCTGTGTATCGCATTGCCGCAGGCGGGTCGTTGTCTACCGACCCAAAGTTACCATGCCCGTTAACTAAGGGCGATCGCATGGAAAATTCCTGCGCCATCCGCACCAGGGCATCATACACTGCTGTGTCGCCGTGGGGGTGATATTTACCCAGCACTTCCCCGACTACACGGGCGCATTTCTTAAACGGGCGATCGTGAGTTAGTCCCAACTCGTGCATGGCGTAGAGGATACGACGATGCACAGGTTTAAGACCATCCCTGGCATCTGGTAGCGCCCGCCCCACTATCACACTCATGGCGTATTCTAGATAAGACCGGGACATTTCGTTCCGCAGATCTGTTGGGATAATCCTCTCCTGTGAGGTTGTCATAATCTAAAAAACTCCAAAAAATGTAGATTGTAGCCCTTACAGTTGACAAAGCGCAAAATTTTGCCAAATTTCTCTTGAATAATTGCCATATTTTGATATAATTTTAACATAATTTTCTCTGCTTATGCCGCAAGAGCTAACTTTGATAATTTGGGATTTTGGATTGGAAATTTGGGATTGTGAAAGATTAATTGCACAAGCTTGGAATTGCTTCATCTGGCGTCATCATGGTTTAATTTAGTATTAAATATCTTGCTGCAAATATTTTCGTAGAATAATTAATCTAACCTGTTAAATTTCAATTTTAAATTGAAATCAAAAAAAGATATTAGTTTTTAATTGGTTGCGGCTATAAGTCATATTATGTCCGCTTGAATACTTATCAAAACCGAAGAACCCCACCCCGCCAAAGTTACACTTTGTCACCCCTCCCCGTGAACGGGGAGGGGTCGGGGGTGGGGTACAATGATTGTGGTAATTATAACTAATTAACCGGACATGATATCACCCACTATACCGAAGGTTGGTGGCGGGAAGAACGCCACTTTGAAACGGGGAAATTGTGAGCAAATTGGCTCTATACCACAGCAAATTCCATAAATTTTCCGCACTCTTACCCAATCCCCAGCCCCTAATCCCTAATCCCCAGTCCCTTTGAATTTTCAATTTCCTCAAAAGGTTGCTGTAACTTGAGTTGAGATGCAATTAAGGGAACTTTGGGAGCCAGAAAAAATCCCATCAAACTAGCAAACAAAATAGGTGTAAAAGGACTGAAGTTCGTCAGTTTTGATAATAACAAAGTCGTACTTATAGGTGTGCGCGTCACAGATGCATTGATAGCCGCCATTGTACAAATCATCGCTAGGGTAGAATTAAGTCCGGGAATTAATATTGCTACTGCCTTCCCTATACAAGCACCAGTAAAAAACAGAGGGATAATGAATCCACCACGCCAGCCACCTGTGACTGTCATACTGATGGCAACCATTTTACCAAGGGCTAGAACTAAGAGGAAAACAGCAGAAAAGTTAGTAGTGAGAACTGATTCTAACTCTTCATGTCCAAAATAACGGGTTAGCGGCAATAAAGCTGCCAAACTGCCAAGTCCTAGCCCTGCTATTGTGGTGTGTAAATAAATTGGGCCGGGAATGCGGGCGAAGAGGCGATGACAACCCCGAAAAATACTGATAAAAATCCATCCCGCCACCGCCCCGACGATACCAAACAGGATAGCAATAGCAAAATCATCGATGTTCTCTAAGCGGTACTGGGGGAAATGCCAAGTGGGTGCAATTCCCAAGTGAGTAATGAATGCAAACACCAGATAACTAGCACAACTGGCAACAATGGCTGGCATCAAAGCTTCGTAATATTCCACAATATGCTGGTGGTGCAAAATCTCCAAGGCGAACATCGCACCGCCAAGAGGTGCGCCAAACAAGGCAGTAAAGCCAGCAGCCATAGCCGCCAGACTCATGGATCTCAAGTCTTCTCCTTGGAGTTGCAAGCGATCGCCTACCCAAGTTCCAAAAGAACCTGTAACCTGTACTAATGGGGCTTCTGGGCCAGCACTACCACCTGCCGAAATGCTAACTAGCGAAGCCAGAATCATTGAGGGATTTTTGCGAGCATCTAAGCGTCCACCACGAAAATGGATATTATCTACAATTACGGCAATTTCACCAGGATTTCCAAGAAAATGAATCACCAAGCCAATAATTAAACCAGCTAGCGGCATTACTATTAGCAAACTCAGACCCTCGAATCTTTGGAATTGGTGAGTTATCAGTTCTAAAATATTCCAGTACAACCCAGCAAATAGACCACTTATAGCCCCCACAATTGCCCAGCCCAGCACCCACTTGGAAAGCATCAGAGGATTACGTTTTACCAGTCCAAAAAGTTGCAGAAATTTCCAACGTTGAGTTTGATTGCTGGCGGGGGGCTTGTTTGAGAACACAGTTGTTTTCCTATTTAATCTAGTGAAACGAAAAATACCGAATAATTACGTTTTTTATGTTATATGCAATTTGCTTGCATGAATCATCTCCAGTTTCAGGGGATTATCATTTTTTCAGATGTATTCAATAATTTATAGAAATAGTAAGTGGGGAGTAGGGAGTAGGGAAAGAATAATTTTCATGCTTTCTTATTAGCACTCACGCAAGTGTCATATTTTTTTCTTTGTGGGTTGTCAATAGTGAGCCAGCGCGGTCTTGGGGGTTTCCCCCATGAGCGACTGGCGAACCCCGAAGGGGTCAAAAGTCAATAGTCCAAAAAAGCTTGATTAAAGACCATTGACTCTTGACTGCCATCGCCAAAAATATGTGTGCCAGTTGCGTAAGTCCTGATCTATTTTATCCGACTCTTATTTGCTTTTTGAAATAGACGTAGCTTTGCCCACCCTAGATTACTGAAAATTTTCACATATTATTTAAGTCCCAAGATAGTGTGTACTTGATAACAGTATCTTTTAAGCTGAGTCTAGAACTTGGAGACAATATTTATGAATGAAGAAACAGCACCCAACCAAGCCGAAAAGAACAATCCAGAAGGTGATGCATCACAATTAAGTCCGGAGGTACTTGACATGATTAAACATCCTCCAAAAATTGATGATGTCATCCGACAACAATCGCCAGAAGAACGCAGGAGTAACCCCGCTTTAGTACCAGAAATGCTGGATGAACCAACCGATGAAATGATTGGTTTCACCAAAGAGTAGACAAAATATTCAGCTAGTAGACTGTTTCAGCTAATTTGGTGCATTAGGGAAAATCATAAAAGATTAATTGATCTTGATTTTATCAAAAATCTATTGCCCTATTTTAGCTGAAACAGTCCAGTAGGGTGCGTTATGGACTAACGTTCATAACGCACCGAAAATCAGTGATGGTGCGTTGCGCCAAGCAACAACACACCCTACTTATACCATTTCACTTAATTACTGATACAAATTCTTTCACCCCTGCTCCCCTGCTGTCTAAACGGTAATCTTCAGGTGGAAAAAGAGTAATTTACTACAATGGCTCTAGATGAGTAAAATCTATTTTTTGCTCACTCCATCATTATCAATTGCACTATAACTGTCATTACTCATCAATCCCAACCAAGGATCAGAATTAGGAGTTAAAAATAATTCCGCATAGACTTTTTCATTCAATGAATTAACATCACTTGTCTGATCATTCTCTATAAACCATTGATGAATTTGCCCGTGTAGCAGATATTCATTCCTCACAGTATCCACAGCCATTGCTGCTTCAAAATTGCTCACTACACGCTGCAAACTTTCAGCATTTCCTTTTTGAAAACGTTTAGAATCAATCAACGCAATGCTATTTTTATCTAACTTAACATCATTTTTATATAGTTGAGCAATACGCTGCCATGTTGCTTCATCAGTAATTGCTCTCAAACCTGTAGAAGACAAATTCCTCAACATGGGTGCTTCTGTAGCCATTTTAGTCACAGCAATAGTTCCCGCAGTGGAGGCATTGGGTGAATCATTAGTATCAGGAGGCGTTTCTAGTAAACGTGGCGGTGTGGTGATTCCTAATTTTGTTAAATCCTCATTCCATTGACGTTGAATAGCTATTAAACGCTGACGGTGATAAACACGCAAGAATTGTTCCCGTGCTGTACCTTGGTATTTAGTAGATTCTTTCACTGCTTTTTCGCCATCAACCAACTGACGCAGAAAAGCAGATGGACTATATAAACCTGGAATTGCATCAACAGGACGACCAGAACTATCTAAAATATAGTGAATACTATTGCCTGTAATTGTACGTTCTAACTTGCGTCCATCACCAAAATCTACAGTTACTTTCGGTGCTGAACGCACAGATTGCCAATGTAAAATATAGTTTTGTCGCAGGTATTGAGATATTTCTGCATGAGGATATAAAGCGATGCGGAAAAAACGGCTGTTAGCGCAACTTAAATCTTCGTTAAGTCTTCCCAGTAAACGCAGTGAAAGAATAGGTTTACCAGTGGCTTTGGCTGCGATTTTTGCCTGTTCTAAGTCAGTGTACCAGTAAAGTTTAGAAGCGTGACAATCCTTTTGTTGGCAAAGTGCGTCTAAAGCTTGACGCATTTGGGGTGAAGGATTATTAAGTGCTTTGGCGTAGGTGCTAAGAAACTTTTCTAAACCGTCTGGGCCTTGAGTTCGCAGTTGAGTAGCTTGTTGTGTAAATTGTACAGGTTTTGTGGCGGTTGTTTTAACATAAGTTGTTCCTAAAAACCCTGTACTAAAAATAATCACAACAATTGCAGATTTCATGAATTTTAACTTCATATAAAAATACATTAAATATGAAAAATTATGTAGCTAACTAACTATTATTACTTTATTATTAGGACTTAGGCAAGTGTCATATTTTTTTTTAGTTTGAGTTATCAAAAGTCAAAAAAACCTGATTTTTGACCCTTGACTATTGACTGCCATCGCAGAAAATATGTGTGCCAGTTGCGTAAGTCCTGATTATATGTCACCCACATCACAAATATTTGACCTGGGATGCACCTGCAAGTATTAGTTTTAAAGCTAAAATAACTGTAGCAAAAAAATAAATATTCATTTGTGATCAATCCGGCTTATGGTGCAAATCATCTATTCTGACGAATTTCTGGAACACAAAACTGGAAGATACCATCCAGAAAAACCAGAACGCTTGACGGCGATTGTCAACGCCTTGAAAGAAGCTGCCTTTGCAGAAAAACTTGCTTGGCTTGAACCTACACCAGCACTAGAAAAACCATCGCTGATGCCTCTGTTGGTCAAAGCTCATACCCCAGCTTACATTAAAAAACTCTGGGAAATTGCCTCTAGTGGCGGTGGTTATTTGGATGGTGATACGCCAGTTTCACCGCGCAGTTATGATGTGGCATTGTTGGCGGTGAGTGCTTGGCTAGATGGAGTTGATGCCGTGCTAGCAACAGCAAACCCGGCTTTTGTCTTGGCACGTCCACCCGGACACCACGCAGAAAGTGATGCGGGAATGGGCTTTTGCTTATTTTCCAACGCAGCGATCGCAGCTTTATATGCCCTAGAACAGCCGGGAATTAACCGCGTTGCCATCCTCGATTGGGATGTACATCATGGTAATGGGACTCAAGCGATCGTGGAAACCAACCCACAAATTACCTACTGTTCTCTACATCAGTATCCCTGTTATCCCGGTACTGGCAAAGCAAGTGAGCGTGGCTTTCATAATAATGTCTTCAATTTACCAATACCTCCTGGTAGTGACATCAGTGTATATCAACCACTCTGGGAAACAAAGATAGTACCGTTTTTAGCCAACTTTCAACCAGATTTACTGATTATCAGCGCTGGTTATGATGCCAATGCAGAAGATCCTTTGGCAAGTATCAATTTACAACCAAAAGATTATGCTTTATTCACTGATTATTGTTTAGGACTAACTCGTAAAATTATATTTGGCTTAGAAGGGGGCTACGATTTTTTAACACTTTCTCAATCAGTTTTAGCGACAATTGAACAGTGCTTAATTTCACAGTATGTTTAATCATTATTGCCTAATACTGTTGTCTATTATCTCTTAAAATACGGAAAAATTTAGTATTTCAAATTACCAACTATCTTCATCTGATTTCTCTCTGGAGTTAGAGGAATAACTGAGTAATAGTAATTATGTTGATATTCAGATACAAAAGAAACTTTTGATTCCAGAAGTTTGAAATATTCTGTTGCCAAAATCAAGTGAGATGGTGAAATAAGAAGTGTATAACCATTGCAGTTAAGAGGGAATAGGGAACAGAGAAAAAGGTGTTTATTTGATATTTTGTGGGAGCGAAAAACGCGCCTGTAAAAGGTTGATATCTTAACAAGATTCTCAAACAAGACCGTCGCATCTTGATTTAGTTATTTAAAAACTTCAAAACTTGTAAAAACAAGATTTTCTCCAGAACTTTTAGGAGGAACAATATCATGAGTCACAACGGACTTCGCACCTTTGCCTTCCACGCCGAAGACGAAACTTCGCATCAAGTGGCTATGGCGTTACGAGGTGGCAGATCTTCTTTACCTGCTTTCAGGACGACAGAAGCTATAGGTCTACGTAACTTTGACCCAGAAACAGCCGCCCGCCTGCACTTAAATCAGGCTCTAGCAAGCGAAGAACTGCCCCAGTTTACCGCTCCACCAGTGAATCGCATTCCTAGTGAGTTTAAAATTCTTGGTACCGAGACATTGCCCCTGACGGGAACGAAAACTGTCAAATTTCGCCAGACATACAACAAAATCCCTGTCTACGGTTCCCTAATCACTATCGAGATGGACGATGGGAACGAGCTACTTGCAGTCAACTCTTCACTAGGAGAACCGATAAATGTAGACTCCACAGCGCGGATTTCACCAGCCGAGGCGCTGAACAAGGTTCGTACCCTAGCGGGATATGGATTGGAGCCACTGGAAGTCACACCCCGTCTGTGTTACTACTTTGACCCAGCAGTCGATCGCTGGCGTTTAATCTACGTAATTGAGGATGTATACCAACGATACTCCCAGAAGCCGCCAACGGCCCAGCCGATGCCGTTGTTGATGGACTACTTAATTGATGCCCATAATGGTGACTTGGTGGCTGAACTGCCCCGAACGCCGAATCTCACAGACTCTGGCTCTCCAGAGCAGATTGAAGCGCTAGATGGTCTTGACAAGCTGCGTAAAATATGGTGTGTCGTAGTAGGAGATCAGAGGATACTGAAAGACATTAATCTGAATGTCCATACCTACGACTTCCAATTTCAAGACCTGAATTCAGGGTTATTACCAGGCAATTACGTCACCAATCCGCCAGATCCTTGGCCCAAAGGAGCCATCAGCGCCCACGCCAATGCAGAAGTGGTGGCAACTTTTCTGCGGGACATTTTGCGTCGCAATGGTATCGACAACAGAGGCGGGCCGCTAATTTCCAGTATCAACTGCATCAGCACTAATGACAGTCCGGACGGTCGGGAGTGGCGCAACGCAGCTTGGGTAGGAACCCAAATGGTGTATGGTCAGAGGAGAGTTGGTGGTCAGTTGCGTTCCTACGCTGTGGGGCTTGATGTCGTCGCCCACGAGATATTTCACGGAGTCACTGACTTTACAGCACGGCTTCAGTATGCAGGTGAATCTGGTGCTTTAAACGAATCCTACTCAGATATTTTTGGGATTATCATCTCTAACTACTTTGACAAGCGAGATTTGTCTACATGGAACTGGGAAATGGGAGAAGACCTTGAGGGTACGGGGATACCGATCCGTGACTTGAGCAATCCTACTAAATATGGTCAACCTGGCCATATGCGTGATTACCTCAACTTGCCGATAACTCCAGATGGTGACTGGGGAGGCGTTCACTACAATAGTGGAATTCACAACTATGCTGCCTACAACATCATGAAAGCCTTGGATGAACAGGGAGCATATCTGTTTAATACCGAGAGTCTAGGGGCACTTTTTTACCTGGCGCTGACTCAATATCTGTCTCGGACTTCTCAGTTCAGCGACAGCCGACGGGCCATCGAACTGGCTGCCCGGACTTTGTTCCGCAATGATCCAAACCCAATTCGCCATGCTAAACTACAAGCGATCGCTCGCGGCTTTGATGCTGTAGGAATTGTCACTTCTAGCCAAGATCCACAAAATAGGAGTATCTCACCTGTAGATGCGATCGCAACACCTGAAAGCAGGGCGTGGTGGCTAGGGCCATCCATAGTTGGCAACCGTTATCTGGTATATGTACATGGGATTAGTCGGTATCAGCAACATTATTCCGATAATTGGTGGCAGACACTACGACCATACGTAGGACAAGTTTTTAAAGACGGAAACCTTGGCGACACGCGCTTAGAGGTGCTATGGAGCGATTTAGTCAATAACCTCACAGTTAAAGGGCAATCCCGCAGTACTTCTACTGTAGGTGTTATCGATGCAGTTGAGACTAGGAACAAAGAGCAATTGCGGCGAGAAATTGTAGATGTTTTACAAGATCGGCAGCGCCAAGAACTAGCGGCAAATATCATCCGTGGTTTGCAGATACCTCCGACAATGCAGTTTCGTTGGATAGAACACGAACTGGAGCTAGCGATCGATGACTTTCTGATTTATATGTTAAATGACCAAATGCGCCAGCGTATCATTGATCGCTTCACAGATATTGTCAAGCCCCTGCTGAGTAATAACAACACAATCGATATTATTTCTCATAGCTGGGGCAGTGTCGTTGCCTATGAAGGATTGCGAGAACTTGAGGCCAATTCAATTTTACAGGGACGTGTTTCAAACTTTTTCACCGTCGGCAGCCCTTTATCAATTGACCCGGTGCGTGAATTCTTGCGCCCAGAAAATCACAACGGTCATCGACCCTCTATGGTAAGCAAATGGATCAACTTGGATGCAAAGGGCGATTTCGTTGGCGGTATGTTACAGGATAGGTTCGAGATCACTCAGGAACACCTAGGACTTAGCCCCACAGGTTGCCCACAAATCTGGCCCAGCTTGGTTTGTGCCCATCTTTCCTACTTTAACAAGGACAACACCATTGTTAACCAGGATATCTTTGCTAAGTATATTCTGGCGTGACTACTGGCAAAGATACTTCTTTCTCACCTGAAGATTACTGTTTGGACAGCAGGGGAGCAGGGGAGCAGAGGAGCAGGGGAGAAAAATTTGTATCGGTAATCTTACAGCGGGAAGGCAGTAGAAATTATGCAACAACTCTGTTAATAGTTGCTAATACCAATTCTGGATGAAGATGTATAGAATTAGCCTGTGTACTACTAAAGCAGAAGCTGGAGGGTAGGCAGGCTTTGTTTTTGTAGCCTAGACTTCTACCCTGAAAGCATTAATGTTCAGCCTCAGATACAATTGGTATTAAAGGCAAAATTACGAACTAATAATTACCAATTAGTAGTGTATGCCTGAAAATGGATGTTCACAAGCATCAGCGTCTGACCCACGAAGGATTTTGATGGGAGATAATCATAGCTGTAGCTGTGTAACACAAGCATGACCAATCAAGAGCAAGGGATGAAGAACGAGCCAACCTCAGCAAGCAACGCTGATGTAAATTTCCTTCTCGGCGGCGGTGAAATGGGTGCGCGAATGCGGGAACGGGACTGGTCGAAAACCTCTCTTGGCCCGACACACCAGTGGCCCCAGAGTTTGAAAACTGCCGTGCGGATTATGCTCACCTCCCGTCAAGCAATGTTTGTTTGGTGGGGCGAAGAACTGATAAACCTTTATAATGACGCTTACAAGGCGATTATTGGCGGTAAACATCCAGAAGCACTCGGGCAGCCTGCTGAATATGTGTGGCGGGAGATATGGGATCAGATAGGGCCGCGCGCAGAATCAGCGATGCTGAAGAATGAGGGGACTTACGACGAAGCACTGCTGTTGATTATGGAGCGCTTTGGCTACCCGGAGGAAACTTATTATACATTTTCATATAGCCCGATTCCTAATGACCAAGGCAACACAGGCGGGATTATCTGCGCGAACACAGAGGACACCCAACGGATCATCGGTGAACGTCAGTTGACACTGTTGCGAGAACTGGCGGCTAGGACGGCAGACGCGCGGACATTCGATGAAGCCTGTACGCTGAGTGTGAGTTGTTTGGAAACCAACCCTTACGATTTACCCTTTGCCATGATTTATCTGGTTGAGCCGGATAAACAGCAGGTTTTTCTGGCTGGAAGGTGTGGGATCGAGCAAAACCATGTAGCAGTCCCTGAAACAGTCGCTATTGATGCTGATGGAGTTTGGCCCTTTGCCGAAGTCATCAAAACGCATCAGGCCAGTTTGGTTGAAAATTTGCCAGCGTATTTTAGTAATCTACCTTGTGGTGTTTGGCAGCGATCGCCCCATCAAGCTGTGGCTGTACCCATTGCACCATCCGGTCAGACGGGAAAAGCTGGTATATTAATAGCTGGTTTGAACCCGTTTCGGGTCTTCGACAACAACTATAGAGGATTCATCGAACTGGTTGCGGCACAAATCGCAGCCAGCATCGCCAATGCTCAAGCTTACGAGGAAGAACGCAAACGTGCCGAAGCGTTAGCAGAAATTGATCGCGCTAAAACCGTGTTTTTCAGCAACGTCAGCCACGAATTCCGTACCCCCCTAACGCTGATGTTGGGGCCACTAGAGGAAACCTTAATTAATTGTGCCAACCTGCTTCCACCCCATGAACGAGAACAATTAGAAATGGTGCAACGTAACGGACTGCGCCTGCTGAAACTGGTAAATACTTTGTTAGATTTCTCGCGTATTGAAGCTGGACGCATTCAAGCATCATACGAACCCACCGACCTTGCGGCTTTCACCGCAGAACTAGCGAGTGTCTTTCGTTCAACGGTAGAACGAGCAGGGATGCAGTTATCAGTCAATTGTCCTCCCCTGCCAGCACCAGTATATGTGGATCGGGAGATGTGGGAAAAGATTGTCCTGAACCTGTTATCCAATGCATTCAAGTTTACCTTGGCAGGAGAAATTGCAGTCAGCTTGCAGTGGTCAAACGACCATGTTGAATTGACAGTACGAGACACAGGTATAGGTATCCCCGCAGCAGAAATCCCTCACTTGTTTGAACGATTCCACCGCGTCAAAGGAGCGCTAGGACGCACTTTTGAAGGCTCAGGAATTGGCTTGTCACTGGTGCAGGAATTGGTGCGAATGCATGGCGGAACAGTCCAAGTGACAAGTGTTCTGGAAATGGGTAGTTGTTTTACTGTGTCAATTCCCACAGGTTCGGCTCATTTATCCCAAGAGCGGATTAGTGGAACTCGCACCTTAGCTTCCACCGCATTAGGCGCGACTCCCTATTTAGAAGAAGCTTTGCGTTGGCTGCCAAAGGGAGCAGGGGAGCAGGGGAGCAGGGGAGCAGGGGGGGAAGTTATTCCAGAAGACTATACATATGTAAATTCTTATCCAGCTTCCCCAGTTTCCCCTGCCCGCATTCTCCTAGCTGACGATAATGCAGATATGCGCGATTATGTCAAGCGACTGCTAAGTCAACAGTATGAGGTGGAAGCTGTAGGGGATGGTTTAGCTGCTTTGTCTGCTGCCCTTGGGCGTGTCCCCGACTTGGTACTGACGGATGTGATGATGCCTCGATTAGATGGCTTTGGGCTGCTGCAAGCATTACGGGCTGATCCGCAGACGAGAAAAGTCCCGATCATCCTGCTATCGGCAAGGGCGGGAGAAGAAGCACGGGTAGAAGGTTTAGAAGCAGGAGCTGATGATTACCTGATTAAACCGTTCTCTGCCCGTGAATTGTTGGCACGGGTAGAGGCAGCTTTAAAAATGGCTCGTCTGCGGCAGGAGGCCATGGAACGTGAGCAAGATTTGCGAATTGAAGCCGAGGTGGCAAAAGCACATTTAGAGAGAGTTGTAGCTGGTATCCAAGACCAGTTTTTTGTGTTGGATCAACAGTGGCATTATACCTTTGTGAACGACCGAGTAGCGGAAGTTGTCGGCAAGGGGAAGGAAGAGTTGCTAGGTAGGAGCATTTGGGAAGTGTTTCCTGATGTCGTCGCCACTGAGTTTGATATCCAAGTTCATCGGGCGTTAGCCGAACAAACCACTGTGAGATTTGAGTACTTTTATCCAGCTTGGCGTCGCTGGTTTGAGAATCGCATCTATCCCTTTGCTGAAGGTGTAAGTGTGTTTGTGACAGAGATTAGCGATCGCAAACAAGCCGAAAACATCCTGCGGGAAAATGAAGAACGCTTCCGCAACATGGCTAATAATGCCCCCTTCATGGTCTGGGTGACAGACACCAATGGTCACTGTACCTTCCTCAGCCAAAGCTGGTATGACTTTACTGGTCAGACCGAGGACACAGGTTTAGCATTTGGCTGGTTGAATGCCGTGCATCCAGAGGATTCTGATTATACCAGAAATGTGTTTTTGTTAGCCAACGATCGCAGCGAACCGTTCTATCTAGAGTACCGCTTACGGCGTACTGACGGCGAATATCGCTATTGCATGGATGTCGGTAGCCCTTGGTTTGGGGTGGATGGTAAGTTCAAAGGTTACATCGGTTCAGTGATTGACATTTCCGAACGCAAAGCCGCAGAAGCCCAACGCGATCGCCTGCTGCAACTTGAGCAAATAGCCAGAGCCGAAGCCGAAAAAGCCAACCGCATCAAAGATGAATTTTTAGCAGTATTATCCCATGAATTGCGATCGCCTCTCAATCCCATTCTTGGTTGGGCGAAACTCTTGCAGACCCGTGAGTTTAAGCCAGAAGCAATTAAAAATGCTATTGCCACAATAGAGCGCAATGCTAAATTACAAGCTCAACTCATTGAAGATTTGCTCGATGTCTCTCGGATTTTACAAGGCAAAGTTAACCTCAACATCGCTGCTGTCAACTTAGTTTCTGTGATTTCGGCAGCATTGGAAACAGTGCATTTAGCAGCTGAAGCTAAAGATATTCAAATACAGACAATGCTCGATGCTTCTTGTGAGCCAGTTTTGGGAGATTCCGGTCGTTTACAGCAAGTGTTCTGGAATCTGTTATCGAATGCTGTCAAATTCACTCCTGAAAAAGGAAAAATACAAATTCAGCTTGAGCGCATTGATACTCAAGCTCAGATTACCATCAGCGACACAGGCAAGGGAATCAGCCCTGACTTCCTGCCTCATGTGTTTGAATATTTCTGTCAAGCTGACAGTACCACAACCCGGAAGTTTGGGGGCTTGGGCTTAGGCTTAGCAATTGTCCGTCACCTAGTAGAACTACATGGTGGCAGGGTTTGGGCAGAAAGTCCAGGTGAACAGCAGGGAGCGACTTTCACAGTCAGGCTACCATTAATCAAGAGAGAATTAACCACCACAAAAGATATAAATACTGACTTAAACACTCTTCCTACAACTGAAATCCTCACAGGCATCCACATCTTAGTCGTAGACGATGACGCAGATACCCGCGACTTCCATACATTTGTACTAGAGCAATTTGGAGCCAACGTCACCGCTGTAGCATCAGCCAAGGATGCACTGGAAGCATTAGTACAAACACAGCCAGATGTTTTACTGAGTGACATTGGGATGCCAGAGGTAGATGGTTATATGTTGATGCACCAAATCAAAGCATTACAAGCAGGGCAAGGTAAACTAATACCAGCGATCGCTTTAACAGCTTATGCCGGAGAAACCAACATTGAACAAGCTATGAAAGCCGGTTTTCAAATGCATCTGTCCAAACCCATCGAACCAGACGATTTAGTCACAGCAATTACAACCTTGATTGGTAGGAGTTAGTTGTTAGTTGTCAGTTGTCAGTTGTCAGTTGTCATTTATTTCTTATTATTTCTTGGAAATCCCTAACTGTTTCATAATCCCAAATCCAAAATCTAAAATCCAAAATCGTATCAGTTAAGCTTAAGAAACACGCCCTGTGGAATTCAACTAGTTGATTCAACTAAGCAAATGCTATGAATGACGAATTTTACAATAAAGGATTAGAAAAAGCACAACAAAAAGACTACGCAGCAGCCATTGCAGAATTTAACCGTGCTTTACAACTGACACCTCACTTTCCTGAAGCTTACTTGCAACGAGGTTTAGCCTATTATGACTCAGGAGCAATCCATCAAGCTGTTTCAGATTATACAGAAGCACTGAGGCAGAAACCTGAGAGTGTCGAAGCATATTATTGTCGTGCATTGGCAAGGGTGGCGCTCTCTAATCTGCCAGGGGCGCTGTCAGATGTGGAAAGCGCTATTCGCCTAAATTCCAATTATGCTGCGGCTCATAGCCTACGGGGAATGGTGCGGCGCAAACAAGGGTATATTCAAGATGCGATCGCTAGCTTTAAAAAAGCGGCAGAATTATACATACAACAAAAAGATAAAGAAAATTGTCGGCTGTGTTTGGAAAAGATTAAACAGCTACAACCACCAGAAAAACCAGTGGTTCAACAACAAATTTCCCAGAATGCGCCCATCATCTCCACAAACGCATATTTCACGCAGTTATTAGAAAAAGCTGAAAAGGGAGAGACGCGGGAGGCAATTGCAGATTTAAACTGGGTATTGCAAGCCGATCCGCAAGACGCTCAAGCTTATTGCTGCCGTGGCGTAGTACGTTGCAAAATGGGGAATTACCGAGAAGCGATCGCTGACTTTAACCAAGCACTACTATTAAACTTTCAGGATACCGTTGTTTATCGCAACCGAGGCAAAGCACGCTCACTTTTAGGGGATAATCAAGGAGCGATCGCTGATTTTAACCAAGCCTTGCAAATCCAACCCCAAGATGCTTTAGTCTATGTTGGCAGAGGCAACGCCTATCGGGCAATGGGTAATTATCTCGGTGCAATTGCTGACTACACCCAAGCTTTGCAAATCAATCCCGATGATGCTCAAGCTTACTACAATCGCGGCATCGCCCATACTTTTTTAGAAGAAATGCAACAAGCTATTGCAGATTATCAGCGAGCAGCTAGTATTTATTGTGAAAAAGAAGATTGGGACAATTACCACCAAGTCTTAAATAGCCTGCAAAAAATCAACACATCTCATCCGGAGTCCAAACATCAAAAGTATAATCTGCTACGTCAGCGAGTGTTGCGATTAGTTGGGGGATATTGGGAAATTGCCCAAAGATTGATTGAACAAAAGCGAGACTATTATCCTGGGATGACAGATGAGTGGTATTTACAACAAGTGATTGATGATTTGGAACGCGATCGCGGCAGATAATAGATTATTATAAATCATCTCAGAGAGACTTCCATTCTAAAAAATATCGCACAATCATCAGTCATCAGTCATCAAAATTAAAATCAAGGAGTTATATTAATGTCTAATATCCGCGAAGAAATGCCTGTACTTGCCCGTCATGAAGGAGATTGGATAGGAACATATACATTAATTGATACAGAAGGAAAAATCCTTGATAAGTATGAATCTCATTTAACCTGCCAGTTTCCAGAAAATGCTCCCTATCCCTACTACCAAATCAACCGCTACAAGTGGGCTGATGGTAAAAAAGAAGAGTATGAATTTCCAGGGTTTTATAGCGAAAAAAATCTTTTATTTGATACCAATCGCATTAAAGGTAGAGCTTGGGAAGCAGATGATTCCACCGTTATTTTGCATTTTACATACAAGGAACAACCGGAGATGTCATTATATGAAATGATACTTATTAGCCCTTGTAATAACTACCGCGCTCGTACTTGGCACTGGTTCAAAAACCATCAACTTTTTCAGCGTACTCTCATCCAAGAAGAACGGCTACCCTCATAACTTCAACATTCACCAAATACTTGATAAACTAAATTTGAACTTTCCAGGTGCGTTACACTTCGTTAGCGCACTATTTTCTGAGTAAATAAATTCAATCGACTTAACACTCCCCTCCTCGCTTGTCTACGGTGTATACACAAGTCCTAAAATCCTTCTCTAGCCTGAGTAGGGTGTGTTATGGATTGATATCATGTCCGTTTAAACACTTATGATATCTGTGGAGGTCGGTAATTGGGAACTTGTACTCTCGCACTTGTGCCGAGCGAAGTCGAGGTAAGCCGAAGTATTGGTAATTGGTAATTGGTTTTGAGTATTACCTATAGCAATCCGATTTGATTTCTGAATCACTCGTAGAGGTAAGGGACTGGGGACTGGGGACTGGGGACTAGGAAGAAGGAATAAAGGTGTACTGAGTTTTGTTCAAAAATCAAATATGAGTCCTATATTACCCATTACCTATTACCTATTACCAAGCAAACCGACTATATCGTAAGTAATTAGCCGAACTTGATATAAGTCCTAACGCACCGAAAATCTGTAATGGTGCGTTGCGCTACGCGACTATACACCCTACGGCTTCTTCGTTAGCGGACTATTTTCTGAGTCAAAAAATTTCAGGATATATATCCTAGATAGCTTATTATAATCTAAAATCTAAAATCTAAAATCTAAAATAAAGTTATGGCAAAAGCAGACAAAATTAATTTTTCAACTCCTAGTGGTTTTCCAGAATTTCTTCCTGGCGAAAAACGTCTAGAAGTATATTTACTAGATACCATTCGTAGAGTGTTTGAAAGCTATGGCTTTACACCCATTGAAACCCCAGCAGTAGAACGTTTAGAAGTGCTACAAGCCAAAGGTAATCAAGGCGACAATATCATTTATGGTATTGATCCTATTTTGCCACCAAATCGACAAATAGAAAAGGATAAAGCCGGCGAAACAGGTTCAGAAGCAAGAGCTTTAAAATTTGACCAAACAGTTCCTTTAGCAGCGTATATTGCCCGTCACCTCAATGAATTAACCTTTCCTTTTGCCCGCTATCAAACGGATGTAGTTTTTCGGGGAGAAAGAGCAAAAGATGGACGTTTCCGACAATTTCGCCAATGTGATATTGATGTAGTTGCGCGTCGAGAACTCAGCTTATTGTATGATGCTCAAATGCCCGCAATTATCACTGAGATATTTGAAGCAGTGAATATCGGTGATTTTCTGATTCGCATCAATAATCGTAAAATTCTCACAGGGTTTTTTCAGTCAGTAGGAATTGCCGAAACCAAAATTAAAACCTGTATTAGCATCATCGATACTTTAGAAAAAGTAGGTGAAGCTAAAGTAAAACATAATTTAGAACAAGAAGGTATCGTAGCAGAACAAACTCAAAAAATCATCGATTTTATTAAAATTGATGGCACAGTTGACGAAGTGTTAGATAAACTCAAGCACCTCGCTCAAAATCTACCAGAAGCCGAACAATTTAACTTGGGTGTTACTGAGTTAGAAACAGTAATTGCAGGCGTTCGTAATCTCGGAGTTGCCGAAAATCGTTTTTGTATAGATTTATCCATTGCGCGTGGTCTTGATTACTACACCGGTACTGTTTACGAAACAACTCTATTAGGACACGAAGCCTTGGGAAGTATTTGTTCTGGCGGCAGATATGAAGAATTAGTAGGAACTTTTTTAGGCGAAAAAATGCCTGGGGTGGGCATTTCCATTGGCTTAACTCGCTTAATTAGTCGGTTGCTAAAAGCTGGTATTTTGAGTATCTTGCCTGCCACACCCGCACAGGTAATGGTAGTAAATATGCAAGAGGATTTGATGCCCATTTATTTAAAAGTGTCACAAAATCTGCGTCAGGCTGGAATTAACGTTATAACTAGCTTTGACAAGCGGGCTTTGGGTAAACAATTCCAACTAGCAGACAAACAAGGAATTCAATTCTGTGTAATTATTGGTTCTGAAGAAGCAGCAGCGCAAAAGTCATCGCTGAAAGATTTAAAAACAGGCGAACAAGTAGAAGTAGGATTGGCTAATTTGGCTGAAGAAGTGAAACGGAGGCTGCAATAAATAAGCTAATTTGTAATATAACGAATTATGTTCAGACCTAATAGACTGAAGAAAATGCTCCAAACCAGTTCCCAACCAATCGGTTGCTGGATTTTTTTCTCAGATGGTGACTCAATAGAACTTCTTTCGATGTGTGGGTTCGATGCCTTTATCATCGACCACGAACATGGTGCTACGGACATGGGCGTCCTAGTAGAGCAACTCCGCGCCGCCCAGGCGACAGATGTTACCTGTATTTTGCTAAGGGCTATGATTTCGTGACACCTGCTGCTGATGCTTGGTTGCTGTCCGATGCTGCGCGTTCGGTTGTCACTGGGATGAAAGGTTAAAATTTTCGGCGTTGCTGATTAATGGGATGAATTTTGTTTCGCGCAAAGGCGCAAAGGCGCAAAAAATCAATCTTCCACTTTGGTTAAACATTTCAATTCATCCCGCATTTATGCAACGCCAAATTTTCAGTTTAAAAAGTGTGGAGCTACTTAGATCGTGAATAATCGTAAAGTTATTATTCCCCAAGGAATGGAAATCTTATACGAAAAGTATCACTACTGCCCTGGCATTCAGGTGGGCAATACATTATATATTTCAGGACAGGTGGGACGCGATGAAAATTTACAGGTAGTAGAGGGAGTAGAAGCCCAATTTGTCCAGACTTTCGAGAATGTGAAAAAGGTACTTTCAGCAGCAGGAGCAACTTTCGATGATGTGGTAGAGATGATTACCTACCATGTGACAGGGGTGAATCTGGGTAATTTGCAAGTTCTGCCTTCTAATACTTCAGAACAGCAGTTTACAATTCCACACCTGCCACTATTTATGCAAGTAAAAGATCGCTATTTCACTAATAACTTTCCTACTTGGACGGGATTTGGAATAACTGCTTTATCTACACCAGGACTATTTGTAGAGATTAAGTGTACAGCAATCCTAGAAAATTAGAGGCTGAACTATTCTGAATTATTCAGAAAGTCGATGACTACCTGCGATATTTCTTCAGGTATCTGATTCATCATGCATATTGTTCCTTGTGCAAATTCAACGACTTTGCCATGAGGAATTGCTTGAGAAAGAAAATAGCGATCGCCAGCTTTTGCTAAACTCAATCTTTCAAATTCTTTGACATCATCCATTCCCCAAATAATCAGAGTTGGACACTTGATGGAACGAAATCTTTCTGGTGCATCTAGGCAGTAATTGCCTACAGCCCAAACTGCGTATAAAGGATGACCAAAACATTTTAAATCGTCTAAAACCCAACGGTGATTTAATTCGGCAGAGCCTACATATCGAGAACGGGCTAACCATCTTTCCATGAGATGCTCCCCATCTTCTTGGATTTTAAAACCTTCCTCAAATTTTCTGAATAGCTCTGCTTGTCCTCCTTCACCAAAACCAGCTACATTACCTAAGATCAGTTTTTCAACGCGATCGCTATAACTCGCTGCTACTTCTCCGCCCACAAAAGCACCTGTATGGTTTCCCATAATGCTGGTTTTTTCTATACCTAATTCATCTAAAAGCGCGATCGCCGTTTTCGCGTAGTCGGCGATCGTATACATTCTAGGTGGTTTATCTGAATCGCCAAACCCCATCAAATCCATTGCTATGACTAATCTGCGTTCAGCAATGATCGGCATGAGTTCTCTATATTCATCACTACTGCGGGGGTTCATGTGCAGCAACAGCAACGGTTCACCCTCGCCACCGATGCGATAAAGAATTTGTCCATCTTCTGTGTCTAAAAAAGCTCGTTTAATTTTTTGTTTCATTTTATTTGAGCGATCGCAGTTACATTTCTCGCCAGGTGGGCATTGCCCACCCTACATTTTAGATCCCAATTGATTATCAAAATTAATGCTACCGCCTTAGCTGGCAGTTGCCTGTAGCTCTTGGGGAACAGCAGATCGCGGCGGCATCTTGAGAATTTCACGCGCTTGCGCTGGCGTTGCAACTTCCCGACCGAGTGTATGCGCCATCTTCGCAACCTTGTCCACTAACTCGCCGTTGTGCGGCTTACCGAAGCGAGTGTAAGCATAATCTCCCAGACCAATGCCGACATGTCCCCCGAGCGTGATTGCCCAAGCCGCCACTCTCATCACGTCGCCATTCCAACAAAGTGCCAACCACTGGTTATCAGCAGGAACCTCAGCCACGAACGCCTGTAAACCATATATAGTTGCAGCAGCTCCAGCAGGCATCACTTCCCCGGTAAAAACAAACTCCCAAAGCGTCTGTGGTGGCAGAAGTCCCATTTCCTGGAAGCAACGCGCTGTTCGCATTTGCCCTACGTCCCAACAGACTGGTGGGGTGAGCTGTAGTGACTTCTCCGAATCTACGAGCGAAAGCTACTTGTCCGTTAGCATCAAGCTGTTCCTGACCACGAAAGAAAATTACCTTATATTGCACTAAGATTTTGCGGATATCACTGATGATTTCATCGCTGAGGTTACTACTCAGATTAAGGCCGAATAGCACTAACAGCATTTTCTAGTCTTTCTGAGTTGGGGGCTGCGATCGCTACATTCACACCTTTAGCATACTTTTGTTGGTTCCGTGTTTGCAGCTTTCGTGTCCACCACTGCCGCCCTAGTACTCGACCAACCCAAAATTGCGCCTGTGAGGGGAAGCTGGGGGAGTGATTTTTTTAATCTCAATCATCAAAGTCAATTTTTACAGTTTTTTAAACGCGCACTGTGCGCGTTTGCACACTTTCACAGCTTAGCCAGTTCTACCCCTTATCTGTTTTTGCAAACAGTTCTGTTACTGCCGAGTGCTACACCCAACATGCCAACTACCAGGATTGCCAAAACAGTTGTTGGTTCAGGAACCGCAGATACTTTAATCCGATTCGTACTCGAATCGAGTAATTGACTATAGTCTGCTGTAATATTTTGGTAAAGATAAAAGGTCGCTCCCGGAGAGATGAAGATACGGCCGGGAGCCTCAACATTGCTGATAAAAACATCACCGATACCACTACCAGTACCGACATCAAAAGCCCCAAAGAAATTGCCTGTAGTTGTGTCAAAGTTAAACTCAAAAAACTGATTGTTTGATACACCATTAACAACTTCGTTATTAGTTGCAATCAATTCCTGTGATGGATTGAAAAAAGAAACAGATAGTGACTGCAAGGCTTTTGTAGCTCCCGCACCACTTTCAGAAATTATGGCTGGGGTAATGGTTTCATCGTAGCTGAACGAGCCAGAAGCCGAATAACCAGCGTCACCCTTCCAGTCAAATGTTAAATTAGCAGCTTGAGCCAGATTAGTAAAAGCAATGATGGAAGTCGCACAGAGTGCCAAACTAGTCGTTATCTGTGCTGCGGCTAGGGCAAAAAAGCTTTTCATTGATTAAATAGCCTCTAATTGATAAATTAGCCCAAGTGAGTTTAATCGCGTGACATGGCACTAAGAGCCGAATTTATGATAAATAAATCAAAAAACGGCTTAAAAAGTGCCAAAATCGTAGATTTAATCAAAATTCCAGCAGGTAAACAACATAACCCTTTCATCAATAGATTTTATCCCAGAACAGAACATGTGACGTACCTACACTTCCTGAGTACAGGTAAGTGTAGGCTTCTCAAAGACTCCTCTAAGAGGACATTGATTGAGCTTTAAGACCGTGCGCCCCACGGTTTTTTATGTTTATTGCCGCATTCAGATCCCTACACAAACTCACCTTACAATTAGGGCAATTGTGGGTTCTTTCTGATAGAGACTTTATTACCTTAGTGCCACAATTAGAACATTCCTGACTAGTGCCGTTTGGATTTACAGAGATCACTTTCAAACCAGCATTTTCGGCTTTGTTTGAAAGTATCGAAATAAATTGACCCCACCCAGCATCATTGACACTTTTAGACAGTCTGGATTTAGCTAGTCCTTTGATATTTAGTTTTTCGACTGCAACAACGTCATACTTTTTGAGTAAGTCATTAGCCGTTTTGAAATGAAAGTCTTTTCGAGTATCGGCTACTTTTTTGTGTTGAATGCCTAACTTTCTAATAGCTTTTTTCCGTCGGTTAGAACCTTTTTTTCTCCTAGAAACACGACGTTGCGCTGATTTTAATTTACGTTCAGCTTTACGTAAAAACTTTGGTGCAGCAATTCTTTCATCATCAGAAGTAACAATAAAATCTATTAGTCCTACGTCAATACCAACAATATTAATAATATCAAAATTAGGTTTAACAGTTGGAACTGTCTTATCCTCTAAACTCAAAGTCACATAGTAGCCATCGGCTTTTTTGGTGACAGATACAGTTTTGATATCAAAGCCGTCTGGTATTGGACGATGAATAATTACCTTGACAGATCCTATTTTGGACAGTGTTATTTGGTCGTTATTAATATACTCCTTTTTGAATTGTGGATAGGTAAATGTTTTATATTGTCCTTTGCCTTTGAATCTAGGTTTACCACTACGCTTTCCATTAGTATCTCCTTTTAGCCAACGGTCAAAAGCAATCTCAACTTTTTTAGGGACTTCCTGCAAAACCTGAGAGTGAATGTCTTTGTACCAAGGGCGGTCTTTTTTTAGTTGGGTTAGCGTTGCTTGTTGACTAAATCTATTAGGCTTATTTTTTAGTTCTGGAATGTGGCAAACAACTAGAGAACATCTATCAATAGAACAGCGATTTTGCTCATACCAGTCAAACCTTTGAGCAAGCTGATAATTGTACTGATGACGTAGCATATCTAACGTTTTGTCAATCTTTTCTGCTTGCCATGCAGTTGGTTTTAATCGGTACTGATAGGATGTTCTCACTTGTTCGACCAAATTAGTGTTACATTTTTAGTATACAGTGATTGAGATATAGTTGCAAAAAATTATGAAAAATGATTTTGTTTCTAATGTTGGTCTGTTAGCGACCTGAAAGTACATTTAGTATTAGTTACTAAATATCGGCGTAAAGCATTTACATCTGAGATGCTAAGTAGACTCAATGTTGTAATGCAAGAATTACTAGAAAAGTGGGATTGTAAGCTGGTAGAGTTTAATGGAGAGGAGGATCATGTACATTTGCTTTTCCAATATCATCCAGACGTTGAACTTAGCAAGTTAGTCAATAATCTCAAGTCTGTATCATCTAGAAAACTCCGCCAAGAATTTGCAGAACATCTAGAAAGTTTTTATTGGAAAGACGTATTTTGGAGTGGTTCTTATTTTGTTGCTAGTTGTGGTGGAGTAACAGTCTCTACACTCAGAAAATATATTGAAGCGCAAGAATCCCCTACTGAATAATTTGCTCGTTTTCTCCATGTTCTCCGACTAATGCCTGTCGGCATTAGTCGGAGAACTGTCGTCAACTCACTCGCATTCATCCCACACTCCTAAGAGTGAGATGTGGGACTTCTGCTGTAAAAGTTAAATTAACTTTGATAGGGGCGCGGCAGTTGGCGCAGTTTATGAGCAGTATCTAATTCACTATTGTTTTTTCTGCCATATCCCCAACCCAAGATGCGACGATATTCACCCATGATGCCACTTTCAATTAAATCATCCTCATTGACTGCAACATTGGTATGAGATTGGGGCGCAACATAGAGCGCATCCGCAGGACAATATGCCTCACACATAAAACAAGTTTGACAATCTTCCTTTCGGGCAATCACTGGTGGTTGGTTGGGTACGGAGTCAAAGACATTGGTAGGACAAACTTGGACGCACACATTGCAATTGATACAGAGTTGATGGCTGACAAGCTCGATCATGATACTGCTCCTGCTACAACTTTGATACAGAGGTTGTGGGTTGAGTGGTTAGTAATGGTGGTGTACCGTAGACGCTTTGCGGTGAGGCAGTGCGTTGGGCGGGTTTCCCGACTTGAAGTAACTGCCGAACCCGTTCGTCGAAGACGTTCCCGTTGGCGTAGCGTCTCCGTCAGCAGAAGGGTAGGGCTTGTCGCCACACATCGCATCCGTGATCCAATCACGCCTCACCCATAGCTTATCTAAGCCACCTGTTGCCTGGTAATAACGCTGATTTGGATCGGTTTCGGGATAGTCCACACGAATATGTTCGCTGCGCGTTTCCGTGCGATGTAAAGCGCTAAAATATGCCCATCGCGCCACAGCCACCAGAGCAGCGGCTCGACGAGAAAATTCGACATCGCGCACTGTATCCTGTTTCGGGTTCCCTTGTAGCTGCTGCCACAGCGTTTCTAATTTGGCGAGGGAATCCAGAAGTCCCTGCTGAGAACGCAAGTAATTCTTCTCTAACGGGAACATCTGCGCTTGTACACCGCGCACAATCGCCCCGCTATCGAATGAAGAGGAAGTTGGAGAGTGCGATCGCAATCCGGCCTGACCAGTAGGACGCGTAACCCGTTGATTTGCATGAGCGCCCAGACTCTTCGCAAACATAGCTGCTCCTTCTCCTGCCCATTGCCCTGTGGAGATTGCCCACGCGGCATTGGGGCCACCACCCCCAGAAGCTAAACCTGCTAAAAACTCGCGCGATGCAGCATCACCAGCGGCGTAAAGTCCAGGAACCTTTGTACCGCAACTATCATTCACAATCCGAATTCCACCTGTACCACGGACTGTACCTTCTAAAACCAGTGTTACAGGTACTCTTTCTGTATAGGGGTCAATGCCAGCTTTTTTATAGGGTAGAAAAGCGATGAAATGAGACTTTTCAATCACTGCTTTAACTTCAGGTGTAGCTCGATCCAAACGAGCATAAACGGAGCCTTTGAGGAGGGCATTAGGAAGGAACGATGGCTCACGACGACCATTGATATAGCCACCAAGATCATTACCTGCTTCATCGGTGTAACTAGCCCAGCCAAAGGGAACACCCCGTGTCACTGTGGCATTGAAAGCGGTCGAGATGGCATAGTGATTAGAAGCTTCCATACTGGAGAGTTCGCCGCCAGCTTCTACTGCCATCAGCAGTCCATCACCTGTATTGGTATTGCAACCTAATGCTTTACTCAAGAATGCACAACCGCCATTGGCCAAGACTACTGCACCCGCGCGAACAGTATAGGTGCGATGATTTTGCCGCTGCACACCTCTTGCTCCAGCCACTGAGCCGTCGTCAGCCAATAAAAGCTCTAGAGCAGGACTTTGGTCGAGAATCTGCACACCAACACGCAAGAGGTTTTTGCGAAGTACCCGCATATATTCAGGGCCATAATAACTCTGACGCACGGATTCCCCATTTTCTTTGGGGAAACGATAACCCCAATTTTCCACTAGAGGCAAACTGAGCCAAGTTTTTTCGATAACACGCTCTATCCAACGTAAGCTAGCTAGGTTTTTTCCTATGCGATAACGCTCCGATAAAACTTTCTCCCAATTCTCTGGAGAAGGAGCCATGATGCCATTGCCACTGGCAGCAGCAGCACCGCTGGTACCCAGAAAACCTTTATCAACAATAATTACTTTCACACCTTGGGATGCGGCTGCCCATGCTGCCCATGCTGCGGCAGGGCCACCACCAATTACCAGCACGTCAGCAGCTAATTCTAGTTCATTTTCGCTATGGACTGTTAGCAATTTTTTCCCCTCCTTGTTTGGCAGTCAATTTTATACTTTGCCACTGTAAGCGGCTTGTACAGGCAAAAATCCATCTGCCTGCATATAGTAAGCACCACGTTTTGCTAGTAATTCGCCACGGGTATCATCTTCGACAATGCAACCTTTATCAAACAATAAAATACGGTCTAGGTGGGAGCTAGTCTGATATCTTGCACCATTCTCAATTAACCCTGCGGTGGGCACTGCCAACAATGTAAAAATCAAGCTTTGAGCGAACCAATTGCAGTGCCCACACTACAAAAATGTCAATAACGTAACTGGTGCAAGAAATGAACACTAGACAACCGATGAGTTACTAGACTGACGTGTTTTGCTCATCTGCTTTTTTGTCTATCAAATTGCGTTAGCGGTAGCTATACCGAAGGTATAGCTGATTTGTTTGTGACCAATGACTGCTGCTTTATCTGACTACTTATGCAGTAGATAGAGTTTGCATAATATGTACAAAGAATGTGTACGGCTGACATTTAATATCATACGCTAATTGTTAGTTTTTCAAACCTTAAGTTTTACAAAATAATTTTCTATCCTGTTGGAACTGCTGTAAAAGTTTCTATCCTTTCAAGAAACACAAAAGAAAGGGAAAGGGATTGCATTACCGATGTTTCTTTGATTCGTGGCGCGCCACGAGTGGGGCTGCTCTTAAGAAACATGGGAGTGGGGAGTAGGAGTAGGGGAAGAAAATGTTTCTTTCATTCATAACGGGTGGTGCGCCGCCTGTCGGACGCTCTCAAGAAACACAGAAAACAGGTGTTTCTTTGATATTTTGTGGGAGCGAAAAACGCGCCTGTCAGAGGCTGATATCTTGCACCTAACCGAATAAAGCCAGTAAAATCAGGAAAAAGTATAATACATAACTATAGCTAAATACAATTGCTTAAGTAGGTTGTAGCTAATAATTTAATTTGATAAAATAAAAATACTTCAGCCTTGCTTTCAGAAAACATAAAAATGAGGGATAAGGCTTTGCGTCATCTTAGAGAGCGATCGCTAAAATAACGTGATTTCGACTAATTAAAAAATAGCAGGAGGTAGTCCAGGTAAGCCTTTAGGGTAGATGTCAAGAGGTTTTTTCGGCAAATAAGTGTAAGCAGCGCTCACCAGCCATCAAGCTGACTCAGAAGTTAAATCTATTACCATGACCCTTATTAACATTATGTCTGAATTAGAATCAATGAAATATTATCGTGAACGTGTAAATTTTCTATTAAGGAATTACTACGATCAGCAAAATGCTCTCTATCAGCCACTTAACCTCGCATTCTTTTACAGTAGGCGTAGGTTGCGAGCAACTTTGGCGTATTGCGGAAGTGGGATTGTTGGTGGAATACCTGAAGACGCTGACAAAATAGCAATGCTTTATGAAATCATCACTGCAAATTATGTTCTTATAGATGACAGCGTGATTTTGGATGCAGGAAAAAAGCGTGGGGATCTTCCAACACCAAGAATTCAGTACGGAGAGGCTGCTGCACTGTTATCCGCAGCTATTATTCAATTGGAACCAATTCGCTTGCTTCCAGATAACCCACTACTCAAAGAGATTTTCTACCAATCGGCTCGCGACACAATTATAGGCTTATTCCTGGAGCAAAAGCTTGCCGATTTATCTCCAGACTTAATTGTCGATGAAAAAGAAATTCTGCATATTGCGCGGTTAATGACAGGGCCACTTTTGGCAGGTGCAATAACATCAGGCGCCATCATTAGTGGCGCTACACAAGCCCAAATTGATGCTTTAAATGCCTATGCTATGGATTTTGGTACTGCTTATCAAATAGCCGATCATATTATTGATCTAATGGTGTCGGCTGAAAATTCGGGCAAAGATAATTTTTCTGATATTAAAACAAACAAGAAAACTATTGTTGTCAACCATGCACTACAGTATTTACCAAAAGACTCATGGCAATGGGCTGAAATTATTAATGCTATAGGAACTGTTCCTTCTCCTGAGAAAAAAAGTAAACTACAGCGTATTTTCAACAATAGCGGCTCAATTCAGCACTGTCTCCATCTTGTAGAAAGGCTATACTCCCAAGCCAAATCACACTTACATGAACTTCCAGACAACCAATACCGCTCCTTATGCATGAAACTCCCTGATATATATCTCAAGGAGTTACTCAACTCAATAGATGATTCAATCTTGGATAAGGTATAATACTAAGGGAATTCCAAGAAATAATTGATCACGGTTCAAGTTGATGACTGGCGATGTTTGAAGCGTTAGCGACGCTCGTAGCGTCACCCTGAAGGGGTCAACAGTCATCAGTCATCACTTATCAATCAACAACTTCAACTAGGATAATTTATTTTCTGGAAGTCCCTTAATACACTCTGCCTTTAAGACAATAAACCTCTGTGTCTGCAAAACAGAACAGTGAGATGTTAGCTTTGCCAACGCCGGAACACTCCCCTGTGACAAACTGCTGACAGCTTCAGCAAACGCAGGTTGAAAACTTTGCAGCCAGGTTTTTTCAGTCAAATACTCAGGTTGAAAAGCTGTACGTTCCAGCAGCCAAAAATTTACTTTATACTTTTGTATTAATTGTTTTGCTGCTGTCAAATTCTGACTATACTGAGCAACAATCAAATCACTCGTGCGTTGACGAATTAAAGAATAATAACCGAGATGAAAAGGAAGCGCGTATTCTCTACCCACTAAAATAGACCTTTGGGCAAAAGTCGGAATGTTATCAGCTTCGTCAGAAAGAGTAGCAATCAGACTATCTTTAGGTTGTTGTTGCAGAAATTTGTATAAAGCTGATTCTCCAGATTGTCTGTAATCTGTTGTGGGGAAACGTCCTGAAAAATTTGGGTAGAGAATGAGGACAGCAGCTAAAACTAATGTTAATGCCAGTTGCCAAACCCTAGGTTTTTGTTGATATGCACATAAAAACTTATCCAACATTACAGTTAACGTGATACCAGCAGCAACAGCCATCACAATTCGCAGCGAATGAATTGTATAGCGGGTGGGAAAAAACAGTTTTAATAGAAAAGCATGGGCAGCAAAAAATAGAGTCAAGGACACTATGATAATTTGCGGTAGTATTTTGATTTTACTTTTTACCAAATTGACCAACGGCAATTGAGACGAATGTCGCAGTACCACAGGTAAGAACAATCCTAACCAAATTAGGGGAGGCATTAACGGTGGTAAAATGCCACTATGTTGACCAAGCAGCCAAAACCACCAAGGATTATTGTTAAAAAAAGGATGCCGTCCTCCTGGCCAGAATTCCGGCATTTTCCAGGCTTGAGAGGCAGTGACAACTGGCCCGTATTCAGAGGAAGCTAAAGCATAGGGTAACATTACTAAAAACCCTAATACCACTGTGGTTATCAACCAAAAATATTTACTTCGCAACTGAATAAACAAGATTGCTAAACAAATTAATAGTAGTGGCGGATAAAAAAGCCCTTCTAAGATAATTATTAGACAAATGATTAGCCAAGATTCACGCAAGAGATAGTAGAGAAATGCCAAGAGTAACGGATAGATGAAAGCTTTGGGTGTGGCAGAAACTAAGTCACTCTTGAACCAAAGACTTTGATTTAGCAGTAAAGAAGTAATAAATCCGGCAATTGGCACTGGAAATATTTGTAGACACAGCCAAAAGCAGTAGATGGTAACAATCAACCCCAGCAGAATTGGCAAGATTTTACTCAAAAATAAAGGGTGAATGCCTAGACTTGCCATAAATTTGTAAACAGCGGCAAATCCCAAAGGTGTAATCGATTGGAAATAATCTGCAATCAAATCATTGGGGAGTAATTTTGGATCAACAAACTGCTGCATCCAAAATACGTATTCTCGTGCATCATCCTGAGCAACATATTCTCCTCTAAAGCCTTTTTGTAGTCCTAAAAATCCATAAAAGCCTGCAAAACCTAGACTCAAACTTAACCACAATACAACTGATTTATCAAAGTGTTTATCTCGATGAACAGAACTTTCTTTAAGAGGAGCAGCTAAAAAACTATAGAGATGAGACAATAGCATTTAATTCGTAATTAGAGGTGTTTAAAAGTAACAATAAATTTAATTTTAGGGAAAATTTAAGTACAATCAACTTCGAGCGAAGCTGAAAACATCAGATTTAATATGGTAGCGTGCCTTATAGACAGAACGTCCTAACGCACCAAAAATCAGTGATAGTGCGTTACGCTGCATCACAACACAGCCTACCAGCTTATTTATTGCCCATAATAAAAAAAGGGGAAGATATTTTTGTCTTCCCCTTTCTTGATTTTGGTTGCTTTCTGGACTGTTGCCTTCTTTTAATCTCTGGCGCAGCATCTGCCTTTGTTTTTTGAGTTGTCGCTTTCTTGCTGAACCGCCTTTGCCTTTATCATTTCTCCCTTCCCGGCGGGGAGATTCCCATCTTTTCAGTCGCATAATGTACAGTGAGTAATTGTTTGTCGTCAATAAAACCCTAGTTTTGCAAGCCTTTTGGGCTATCTATATATTATAACCATTAAAATGTGTTTTTTGGGGCGTTAGTGGGGCCAAAAGCCAGCATTTGCTCTGAGAACGTTTCTATCTTCAGAATCAAACAGTAGACAACACAGGCTGGAAAGGTTGCAGCAAAATTCCTAAAATCTTATCAACTTCTTTGATATAATATTCAATTTCATCAATATAAACAACCGAGCCTTCTAAAAATAAAAATTTCCAGCTAGTTCCAGTAGTCACAGAACCATAAATGCGCTCAATTTCGTTACCTTTGCTTTGATTAAATAACTGCGCTGCAACCATCGCAGCTACACATTGACCAAGACCGCCAATAATATCTTCTTTTTTAGCTTCAAATATAATAGTTACCGGAGCAGTAATATATAATTGCTCTTTAGAACCGCTCATAATATAATCACAAAATCCTTGTAAACCTCTTTGGGCATCAACATTAAATTCGTTACCCGAAAATAGAGAAATTTGGTTATTTAATAATCGTCTAACTTCGGCTAAAATTGGCGCAATTAAAAATTCAGACCTAGCTTTTTCGGTAGAAATAGATATGGCTAAGGGAATGTAATCACTAAGAAGAGTTTTTAAAGTTGCAGATGGTAATACTGGTTTGGTATCAACAAATAAACTACGGCTTTCGTCTAAAGTCAAGCCAAAATCATTTTTCACTTTTGCAAGGCTGAAATCACTGTAAGCCATCCTTCTACCTCGTAATTATTAGTAACTTTTAACAATTACCTATCGTTCTTTAAAAGGATTCACAATTTCTAGTTGATTATCTACCACTAACCCATCCTGCATATCTTCAGAATAGAGAATATTTGCTCCTGCGGCTAAAGCACAAGCGATAATTAAACTATCCCAAAAAGAGAAATGATATCGACTGCGGAGATTGGAAGAGTTCACAAAAATATCACGATTAAATGTAATAATGTGGCAACCTTTATAAAATGCCTCTATTAACTGTATTATTTGTTGTTCAGTGAAAGAAGATTTTTTAATTAAATTTAGACATACTTCATTGATCACTTGCGTGCTAATGATTACTCCTTCAGCATCAACTAGCTGACAAGCTATATTGCGTTTGTTAATATCTTGATTATTTGCTAAAGCATAAATCCAAATATTAGAATCTATAAAATAGCCATTTTTATAACTTGCGGTCATAAATTTCTTCTCGTTTCAAAGGGGGCCATTCAAACTCAACTGGATGCTCCATGAGTTCAGCAATAATATCTACTGCTGCTGTTTTTTTGACTTTTTTCATGACAATTACTTTGACAGACTCTCCATTAAGTTCTTCTTGATAGATTTCGGGAATTTGAATTACACCATCTTTGACGATACCTTGAAATTCTACTACTTCCATCTGCATAGTCTAATCTCCTGCGTTCAATTAAATAAACAATTTAATTACCTGCCATTTCCTTGAATATAGCAAACAACCGTGATTGTAATCTTTACTCCAACTTATCAACCCTCTCTAATACCATGTGCATTGATTGATTGCGTCCTTGCCAAATTATATTTTTCAAAAGTTCATTACCTATACTTCTACCATTAGGGCAACGACCTAAATCTCTATATACAATTGAAACGCCTTGTTTAAATATCTGAAGTAAAGCACCACAAACAGATGACACTCATCTATTTGAAAGCAGATGCTCAATCACTATCAGCGCTAATCTGTCACCGATGGTAAAATTTTTCTTTATGGTTTTAGTAGTGGGCAGGAGGAGAATCGAACTCCTATGACCGCAAGGTCGCCACATTTTGAGTGTGGTGCGTCTACCAGTTTCGCCACCCGCCCTTGGGTGCAACTTTCCTATCATACTCTATTTAATGAGTTTTTGACAAGGGTTAATAATTTTTTATCCAGAATTTTTTGGGGGAATGTAATTTTCTGACCGCATCTGTTAATTTACCGAATATAACGGCAAATACCAGTTTTTTAGCTACTTTTGGCTATTTACTGGCAAAATTGACTGATTTGACCAAACTAGAGTCAATATCTTGTAGCTGAATACAGCCACACAGAGCCATTGCGACACTAAACTCGTCTTGTAGCAAGGATATGACATGAGATACACCAGCTTGTCCTCTGTCTGCCAGTCCCCACAAAACAGGCCGCCCGATGAGTACTGCTTTTGCTCCTAATGCTAGGGCTTTCAAAATATCTGTGCCTCGGCGGATACCTCCATCTAGAAGTACTTCTGCTTTACCATCTACTGCTGCTACTATTTCAGCTAGGGCTTCTATTGACGCGATCGCACCATCAAGTTGTCTACCACCATGATTGGAAACAATAATTGCTTTGGCTCCACACTCGACAGCTCGTACAGCATCATCGTCCCGTAAAATTCCTTTAATTACCAAAGGTAGCGAAGACAAAGACTGCAACCATTCCAAGTCTCGCCAAGTTACTGCTGGGTTGAGTTGCTCGGCAAAATAAGTAAATAATCCCGATTCGCCTTTTTGGTGGTCAATATCTAAACCTGAGATAGTTGCAAGATTAGCCGGATGCAAACCTGGTGGTAAAGCAAACTCGTTACGCCGATCGCGTTCTCGTTGTCCTAATATAGGTGCATCTACAGTCAGACACAAAGCTTTGTAGCCTGCTGCATCAGCCCTTTCTACTAAAGCACGAGTTAAACCCTGGTCTTTGTGGATGTAAAGCTGAAACCACTGTAAAGCATTTTGTTTGTCACATACAGCCGCTACTTCTTCAATGCTTTTAGTAGCCATTGTACTCAATACCATGCCTATACCTGCTGATGCCGCAGCTAGTGCTGTGGCCACTTCACCCTCTGGATGAGCTAGACATTGAAAAGCCATCGGTGCAATTAGCAAGGGCATTTGCAGAGGTTGCCCTAAAATAGAGGTGCTGAGGTTGCGATCGCTCACATCTACTAACATCCGAGGTCGCAGCTTGATGCGCTCAAAGGCAGCACGATTATCTTGCAATGTCACTTCATCCCAAGCGCCACTGCTGTAGTAATCATAGGCCATTTGAGATAAATGCTGTTTCGCTAGCTGTTCGTATTCAAATAGATTAATTGGTTGGAAGCGATTGTTGTTTGAAACATCTGTCATGGTGGCGGTTGTGGAATTAAACAATGGTTTTTTATCAGACCAGAGTTATGATAAACCGCTTTGTCAGACTGCGATCGCAATTCACAATATTGATGCTAAGGCTTTGCTGATATTCTGCATCTGCTCATCTGACAAAACTCTCAGTTGGCAAACTCATCTTTGTTGCCAGATTGAACGTATGATATCTAAGGCTATGACTACGGATACGTCACTGAAAAATTTCATCCCCAAATCGTCTTCACTTACATCCAGCTGACGATTTTGGCGAAGTTGGACACAGTCGCTAGCTTACTAGTTCAACTAAAGCATCCAATTGAAACCTAATTACAGATGAGACTGAGCAGCCACGGTAATATTCAGTTGTGAATACTGAAAGAGTGATATTGCTCTGACCCGGATCTAAAATTTCTTTGACTTTGCAGATTTGCCTTTTGTTCTTGCAGTAGGCAACGATGCGATCACCAGCTTTGATATCCAACGCTTTAATTTTCAATTTCTACTCAACCTTATCAATAAATTGGCTTAGCTAAAATAAAATATACTGCTACGCCTGATTTGTTTAACATTTTAGAATGCCTATCTAGCATAGCATAAAATTTGAACCAAAAACCATATCAAAGTAGAAATTGTTATGTCAAGATGATTTATACTTAAGATAATACAGCAATCCGGTTTGATTCCTGAATTTACTTGCGTGTGAAGGGAACAGGGAACAGGAAAAAGGGATAGATGTGTACTGAGTCTTTTTCAAAAATCAAATAGGAGTGCTATCTAAAATACCAATTTTCAAGGAAATAAGAAAATGCTGGCTTTATTAATCGGTGAGGTACGATTACCTCAAGGGCTACTTATTGGTCGCAACCAACGAATTATATGCCCAACAATTAGGCAATCTATGATGATGAGACATACTTGCCTTTGCTGTTCATGCACTTTACTCCGTCACGTCCGCTCACAGGAAATTTATTGGCGTTGTAGCCACTGTTATCAGGAAATGCCTGTTTAATGCTTGAGAGATTTGCGTAACAACTATAGCAATCCTATTTGATTTTTGAAAAAACTCAGTATAATTAATGCTCTGCTTCACCGCCGTGGCTGCGCTTTTTGCCGTTAGCGCAAGCGTTGTGCGAGTTTTCTCCCAAGGAGAGACGCTACACGAATGAGCGTCTGGGGGAAGGCTCTACCGACAGCCACGCATCTGGTGTAGGACTACAGGGGGGTTACATTCTCACGAATGATTTAGGACTGCTATACACCCAATTGTTCACAGTAATATGTTTTCAATGGATACTCCACTTTTCAAGATGGATGAGGTTTAGTTTGACTTTTACCAATATTTCAGACAGACAGTGAGCATTCATAAGTAATACCATTTCACGAAAATAATGATAAATATAGATTTTTCCTAGGGGTACACGCACGGCTGTGCGTCCCTACCAACCTATTTGTATCATTTTTAAGTGAAACGGTATAAGTTTTTGTTGTGTTCTGATGTAGCATTACATATCCCTGTTTGAAATCAAGTCTTACCAACGTTTGAGATGTATAAGATGAATGTATAACGTTTGAGTTTGTTAAAAAAATTAAAAAATATTAAAGTATACTGTTGCATTTTGTATAAGTTTAAGCGGGCATAATGTTGTTATCACATAAAAAACGATAAAATTGTAGTTAGTAATAAAAGTTAAAATTATTTGATTTGAGGAGCATGGTTTTTGCCTCATGGTCAAGCGATCGCTCCAAGCATCATCTATTGGGATTCAACAGGCTAAAAAAGCGTTTGCCCGCACAGGTTGGACTCAAGAAAATCTAGCAATAGAAGTCAACTTAAAAACTCGACAACCCATTTGGCGGTTTTTTAGTGGACGACCGATTGAACGTCTGACATTTATTGAAATTTGTTCGGTGTTATCACTCAATTGGCGAGAGATTGCTATTGATCCTCCGGCAGAATTTATTGACCGAGAAGAATTCACCCAGCCCTCTGTCCTAGAAATTGATGCGTTAGTGCAACAAGTGCGATCGCAACGCTTCGACAAAATTCAAGACCAGTGCGGCATTTTGCAGTTATTGGACATCAGCCGTCCGGTTGCGATTAATGACATATATATAGATGTGAATATTTTGGAGGCAATTGCCAGTTTTCAGTCGTTAGAAATTACTGAGCTACAAAACCTTGATCCAAAAGAATTTGACCGTTTTGGCTTAGGTGAGGTAGAGCAGAAACAGATACCTGGTATACAAGCAGTTGAAATATACTCCAAGCTGAGGGTGCTAGGTAAACCAGGCGTAGGTAAAACCACCTTTTTGCAACATCTCGCCATTCAGTGTAACCAAGGTGCATTTGCGGCGAATCAGGTGCCAATCTTCATCACACTGAGAAATTTTGCCCAGGAGTCTAAGATTACCAACGAATTCAGCCTATTAAACTACATCTGCCAGGAATTCCTCACCTCTGGCATTTTCGATGCCTCAGTCATAGAAACCTTACTAAATGCAGGCAGAGTATTACTATTGCTTGATGGCATGGATGAAGTTCTTAACCAACAAAGCAATGCTGTCTTAAGCGAAATTCGCAGATTTTCAGATAAATATCACAGAAATCAGTTGGTGGCTACCTGTCGAACAGCAGCTCAAAGACTGAGACTGCGAGGCTTTAGCGATGTTGAGATTGCCCCATTTACCTCAGAACAAATCCGAGCCTTCGCTCAAAAATGGTTTGTGGCCTTTACCAAGACCAACACTGAAGATGGTCAGACCCAGTCCGTTGAGTTCATTCAGAAACTAGACTTAGATGAAAACTGGCAATTTCGCCAACTCGTCGTCACACCTCTATTTCTGCATCTTGCCTGCTGGGTATTTCATGGTCAAGAAAAATTTCCGACTAAGCGCACTGACTTTTATAAGCAAGGTCTAGACCTGCTTTTGGGTAAATGGGATGAAGCCAAAGGCGTTGAACGGGATGAGGTTTACCGAGGGTTTTTATTACCACAAAAGCTCAAATTCTTGAGCCAGATTGCAGCAGCGACATTTGAGCAAGGTCAGTACTTCTTTGAGCAACGCATCGTTGAGCAATATATTGGTGACTATATTCAAAACTTGACCAACGTCCCGATGGATGCAGATGAACTGCAAATAGAAAGTGAAGCGGCGCTGAAAGCAATTGAGGCGCAACATGGACTACTAGCAGAAAGAGCGCGGGGAATTTTCTCCTTCTCCTATCTGGCATTTCAAGAATACTTCACAGCTAGAAAAATCGTTGCCAGCCATAACCTACAAGCATTTGAGCAAGCGCTCTCTGGACTAGTCAGTCATATCACTGACCCGCACTGGCGCGAAATCTTCTTGTTAACGGCTACCATGCTCCGGAGTGCAGATTCTTTGGTACAGTTGATGAAGCAACAGATTGATGCACTGGTTTCCCAAGACCCTTATCTACAAGAGTTTTTGACCTGGGCTAGCCAAAAATCTCGCACTATTCCCACCCAATCAAAAGATGCCACAGTTCGAGCATTTTACCTGGCCTTGAGTCGGACTCCTCATGTAGCTCCTCACTTTGCCTTAGCCAGCAGCCTTGACCAGGGGATGTTTCTCGATGCAGCCTTGGATAACCTGCTGCTAGAGTGTGCAATTGATCAGAGCCAAGACTTTGCCCACTTCCACGTCTGTGGAGATGCTCTGTCGAACATTTTGGGTATTGTTCTGGATGTTGGACTCCATAAATCCCTGCAACAACTCTCTGAGCAATTGCCAAATTCTCGTCAAAATCAAGAAAGGTTTCGGCTATGGTTACAGACGAGCTATGCAGCCTGGGCTGAACAGTTAAAGATGACGGTGATGAACTATCGCAATATTAACCACCAGTGGCAGTTTAGTGCTGAACAACAGCAAGTGCTGCAACGCTATTACGATGCCAATCAACTACTACTCGATTGCCTGCATAGCAATTGTGAGGTGACGGCTGCTATCAGACAAGAAATTGAAGCCACCTTACTATTGCCTCAAAAAGAACTTGAGGAGAGGGAATGGCAATAGCTCTTTTGGTTGATTCTTCAAAGAAGTTTGTATTGCAAAAAGAAACTTTAATAAGTTTTGTGTCGTAGTTAATCAACTAATTCACAAACTCAAACAACACCAAATCATAGTACAGGAGCAGAATGTTTCATCTGAACCATTTAAGTGATTCTCTCTTACTTTTGATTCGACTACACGGTTATTTAGCTCCTTTGTAGTTACGGTTTTTTTTATCCCGCTTTCCACTGAAAATCTTAATCACAGGTTTTGTTATGAATTTAACTATTGCCTCTCCTTCCAAAGTTGGGATACTCAAAGATGTGCAAGTACTCGTTGTAGACAACGATCTTAATAGTGGAGTGCTATATAGCATCTTTCTCGAACATTTTGGCGCAAATGTGATGACAGCTGGCTCTATAAAGGAAGCTTTAGAAATCCTGACTTGGTTCGTCCCCAACATCCTAATCTGTGAAATTAGATTTTTAGGTGAAAGTGTCTATGCTTTACTCAATCAATTGACAGCTAAGGAAGCAGATAATAGGAATCATATTCCAATTATTGTGACTTCAACCTGTACCACAGGTACTATTGAGCAAATTCCAGAGATAGAGTTTGAAGGATATCTACTCAAACCAATTGACCTGGATCAATTAGTTGACATGATAGTTAACCTAGTACAGTCTAGCAGAAATAATTCATTAGCTGACAAAGCAAAACACCGATGTATTAATGACATGGCAGTAGTTGGTAGCTGATTAACAGACATCAAAATTTTAGCTTGGACTAAAAATTATGAGTAAAATATGTGTGCCAAATAACTTTGAGAGTACAAATTTTGAAGACGAGACAAGAGACTTAGATATTTTTAAAGGATTGACAATTCTGGTAGTGGACGATGATGATAATATGCGGTTTTTCATTAGCGAGATTTTTGAAATTTATGGAAGTAAGGTAATGGTGGCAGACAATGCCTTAGAAGCATTTGAGTTAATTGAGCAATTTCAACTGGATCTCTTAATTAGCGACATTAATATGCCAGGAGAAAATGGCTATTGGTTAATACGGAAAGTCAGAACACTTACCTCTTTAAAAAAAAGAGAAATCCCCGCGATCGCTTTTAGTGGCAATCCTGAAGCTAAGGCACATAAGAAGGCTCTTGCTTCTGGGTTTCAAACTTATATCCAAAAGCCTTCTAAAGTGGAGCAGTTAGTAGCAGAAACAATAAAACTGCTCAAACTTTCTGTTAAACGTAGTCCTCATGAAAAATTACCAGGAAACTAGGCGATCGCTATCCTCGACATATCTACTTGGCATTATTTGTATATCTCTATCAGAAAGGTAGCTTTTTTGCAAGATTTTTGTTATAGTTATTTACATGAGAAATGATTTAGACTTCAAATCCCCTGAGCTATTCGGTCCTGTTGTTTTCAGACCTGACTTTAATAGCTTTAAGACTATCAATGCTTCGCAAGCTTGGTCTTTATTCTTTACAGGTGGTAGAGAAGACAAGCGACTAGATTCTAACCCTCAAATAGGTCTGTTTTTTACTAGTATTTTGCTAGCGCTTGGTGTTTCAGGGTTCGCCAGAACGTTTATTAGCCGGATTTTCTTTCCTGCTTAAGTGCTTGACTAGTAGTTAATACGATATCTTCTCTGAACCACCAACTTCTTGGTGGTTCAAATTTTTAAAATAATTGCTCACTTCAAATTTGCTCAAGCCCTATATAGCCATCCTTTTCTAATAATTTAATAGCTTTGAAACCTTCACTTTTCAGTAATTCAATAAGTTGAACGTTATTCTTAACACTGTACTGTTTTAATGCTTCATATGTTCTAGTATTAATTATTCCTCTGTATTCATCTTCTTCAGTGTTATGACTAATGGTTATTCCAGACGCTAAATCTGAAGTGTAAGGAAAGCAAGCAAATAAAATGTACTTGGGCATAATAATAGTAAAGACTCAGGTAAAGCTACTATTTAAAAGTTTCAATTCATATAGCTAATTGGCATCAAATCTGCCTGTCTAAAATTTATTTACCTCGCTGCATATACTTTGAAAACTTATTGAGCATCTATTTTGGTTACTTGACAATGTGTAGCGTTATCGCTGTTTTGTATTCATATCATAGCAGTTATATATTCCTAAATAATTTATATAAGCATAACCCATCAATTTAGTATGATGAAATATTGAATTGGCAGCTTTATATTTTTTATACTAAGTGTTGTGATTGAGGAAATTATAAAATTCCTTTGATCATATACTACATACTTGATAGCAATCTTAATCCATTCATCAGAAAATATACAGACGAAAACCATTATTTTAAAAGTATTACAGGCTTTATTTATTCACACCTATCATTTAGGACTACCATATAGTTTTCAGCCTAAATGTCTGTAACATAGATTTTTAATCTTGATTAAATTTAATCATAGTAGGAACTGATATCTTGCAGCAATCTCAATAACCTCCGGGTGGGCACCAGGGCAAACGCATCATGTCAAGAAGGCTAGACTATTCTCAATAGACTCCAAAATAATCGCATTAAGCCATGTTTATTGACAAAGGTTTAGCGATCGCTTTGAGACTTGGAAAATAAATCAAACGAGAAATAGCGTTTTTCTCGTTGGTTCTCAATGTTGGTCATGATCAAGAGTACTTTAGATGCGTTTGCCCTGGGTAAGTGAGGGGTAGGGGCTGTTGCGGATGGGAGCGTAAGCTCTTGTTCCCATTGTACATTTTCCGAGAAGAGATTAACTTGTACACTGTTTAAGCAAATTGCTTGGAGTTCCCTGCTAATACTTTTTCTGATTTCGCTTACTTTGTTATTGAACTGTTGCATACAGTCCTGGCTGGCATTCTAAAACATAGTTTCTTGACGAACTACTAGTAGGGGCTATTATGTTCCCGGGCGAGAGCGAATATGATTGGGTATATGATGGCGATCGCCTAATATTTCTAACAAGGGGCCATTAACGCCAAATTGAACCATACTTACCGACGCGACCAAAATATTCACCCGATAGCGATAGCGTCCCAAATCAATTCCCAGTAGACTGCAAAGCATAATCCGAATCGTGGCTTTATGGGAAACTACTAAAACATTACCTTGGGGATGTTTTTCTTGAATTTCAGCAATTACGGGCATAGAACGGTTAGCAATATCTACCGCAGTTTCTCCACTTAATGGTGCATTCCAAGCGGGTTCTGTCAACCATTTTACATAGTTTTCTGGGTAATTCTCTTGGACAAACGATTTACTCTTAGTTTCCCATTTGCCGTAACTACCTTCTCTAAGTCCGTCACGCAACTGCATATCCATACCGATAGCATCACAAAATGGCTTAGCAGTTGCAATTGTGCGCTTCATCGGGCTAACATAAACAGCTTCCCACAATAAGCTTTGATAAACATCGGCAAAACTCTCTGCCATCTGCATCCCTTGGGAGGTCAATTCCGCATCAGTTTCACCGCAGAAGTTACCACTTTGACTAAAAGTAGTTTCTCCATGTCGCAGTAAATATAAATTGAGTGTCATAGCTTGTATCGCGGGATAAAGGAGTTTGTGCCTAAATAATTTACCATCAATCGATAAATCCTTTATGTAATACCAGGACAAAGTAATCAACCAAAAAAGTCAATCAAACACAAACTTTTGAAATCGAAGACAAAAGTCTAAGCAAGCCTGATTGTAAATTGGTCTTATTTTATCAAAACAGAATACAGGACTCAGGAGTCAGAATACAGAAAGCGAATTCTCTACAAATGGCGGATGAATAAAAGGGTTTAAGACCCCCGCACTCATTAAAAATAAGCGCGGTCTACAATGAGTAGAACGTCTGAATTCCCCACAAGAGTGATTCTGACTCCACCAATTCTGACACTGCGCTCATTCTTCTTTAAACAAGTAATGTTATGTTTGTTTACCGCTTACACTTATTTAGGATGAATGTGTCTTCTAATTCCCCAGCCTGGATTGACAATGGCTGCCAAATCTTCATCTGATAATTGGCTAATTTCTCTCTCTAGTTCTTCGTTTGAGAATTCATAGCCATTCTCAATAGCTATCTTAATAAAGGCTTCCGGGTTCTCCGTTGCTTTTAATCTTTCTTGTAATTAGTCCCCTTGCCTGAAGTACAAAATTCGCAACTGCGTTGCTGTTCCTCAAGGGTTTTCAGCCTGCCTTTCTTAATAACTAATCATCCGAACTTGATATTACATATTAAAACAGGTTGTGATTCTGTTGGCTCTACCAGTTGCGCCACCCTCCCTTGGGTAAGGTGTCACTAGTATCCTTGAATCCATGACCTTGTAATAAAGATTGATATTCTGTGCTGCTTGACCAACGGTCAATTTCTCGCGCCCGCAGCACTGGGACTGGATGAGTTAATTCGGCTGTGCGGGCTATTTTGACCATTTCACCCAGTTCAGTCTTGCTGATATCATCATAAGCGCGGGCTTGGGCAACGAAGGCATCGAGGTTAAGTTGCGGTGCTAAGGTGGGTGAACCGCCAGCCAGCTTCATCAATACCGACATCACAACTTTGGGATTTTGAGTGGCTAACAAAGCAGCGCGATCGCAGGTAAACTCAGCACAGCGTACCCATTCTAAAAGTTGTGCTTGTATAGCTTGAGCGAGAACAGCTCCGATATTAGGTACAATTGCCGCTGCTAAAACTAATACATTCACAGGTGTCAAATAAAGGCTGTGATCACACTTAAGATGTCCTAGTTCATGGGCAATCACTGCCTGGATTTCCTCTGGTGTGAGCATATCAATCAACGAGGTATGCAACACAACAAAAGGTTGTTTACCCCGCATAGCAAAGGTGTAAGCATTAGGGGCAGGATGCTGCCGGACATACAACTGGGGAGGCTCAATATCCAGAATTTTGCAGGCTTCTAACAACAGGTTGTGTAAATCAGGCAGTTGGTTTTCACCCACCAGAATACTGGAGGCTATATTTTCCACATAGAAAATCTGCTCTGCCATTGGCCCGAGCCAATTTCGCACCATCAAATCTAAACCTGGTATTTGCTTGAGCGATTTAGTAGCTTCTAAGTCTAAGGGATGACGAAATGCGTCAGCTTTTAAACCAATTAGCGGGGTTTTGAAGAAAGACATGGTGTAGCAAACTGGAAAAACGAAATATCAACAGCCTCCCACAGTTAGTATAACGATAAGTAGGGGAGTAGGGGGGATGAGGGGGATGAGGGAGATGAGGGGGATGAGGGGGATGAAGGAGAATAACTAGTTGCTATTTCCCCATTCCCCATCCCCAATTCCCAATTCCCCAGTCCCCAGTCCCCAGTCCCCATTCCCCATTCCCTTATTTAGCAATCGACGATGGAGAAGCACTGGTATTGGGAGCCAATTGTGCTTCTGCTGGTGCGCCCACACGCTGGATTCTAGCTCCTAATTGCTGCAACTTCATATCGAGGCGATCGTAACCCCGATCAAGGTGGTGCAATCCCTGAATTGTGGTTTGTCCTTGGGCTGCTAGTCCTGCTAAAACTAGGGCTGCTGATGCCCGTAAGTCTGTACCTAATACTGGTGCGCCAGATAATAAGGGTACTCCCCTGACAAAGGCGGTGTTGCCTTTTACGCGAATGTCTGCTCCTAAGCGATTCAACTCGGAAGCATGACGTAAGCGATTTTCAAACACAGATTCATTAATCAAGCTGTCACCTTCCGCTAAAGTCAGCAAAGCCATGAACGGCGCTTGCATATCTGTGGGAAAGCCTGGATGCGGTAAGGTTTCGATATCTGTTGCCCTGAGAGTTGACGCTGGTAAAATGCGTAAAATATCAGGCGCTTCCTCAATGATTGTGACTCCAATTTCCCGCAGCTTGGCAATCACTGGGATTAAATGGTCTGGTTGTACTGGCGATAAGGTAAGTTCTGAACGGGTGATGGCTCCAGCTACCAAAAATGTTCCTGTTTCAATGCGATCGGGAATAATGCTGTAGTCAACAGAATGCAACTTGGGAACACCAACAATCGTAATTGTACTAGAGCCTGCACCTTGAATTTTGGCTCCCATAGCGTTACAGAAATTTGCCAGATCGGCTACTTCTGGCTCGCGTGCAGCATTTTCGATGATGGTTTCGCCATCGGCTAGGGTAGCAGCCATCATCAACGTTTCTGTTGCTCCCACACTGGGAGTATCCAGGTAAATTTTGGCTCCTTTTAATCTTTTACTACTACCTGGGACATAGGCATTACAGATGCCATGTTCAATCTGCACTTCCGCTCCCATCGCTTGCAATCCTCGGACATGCAAATCAACCGGTCTGGCTCCAATTGCACAACCACCTGGTAAAGGCATTTGTGCCACACCTAGCCGTGCCAAAATTGAGCCAATGGCAAAAAAACTTGCCCGCAGTTGGGTAACTAGTTCGTAGGGAGCTTTGGATGTGGTAATTTCCCTGGCATTAATGTCTAAAATGTCGCCTTGTCGTGTGAGGCGAACACCCAAAGCTGATAAAACCTGACCCATTCTGTCTACGTCCGCTAATAAAGGAACATTGCGGATGCGACAATCTCCGGAACACAGTAAGGCTCCAGCCATAATCACCAGTGCGGAATTTTTTGCCCCGCTGATTTTCACATGACCTTGCAAAGGATGCCCACCCCATATTTGCAAGACTGAGGAGTCTGCTTCAGGAGCCAGTTTGGCATCTGGTAAGCTGCTAGAAGGATTAATAAGGCTACCTCCAAAAAGAATACATATTCTATAGGTTAAAGTTGGTTTTGATTCTACATTAAAGAATTGGTTTGTCTACAATTTTGACGCTACTTCTTGGGCCAAGAAAATTTTTTCTGGTGGAAATTTCAGGCTGTAACCATCCAGTGGCAAGCATTATAGACATTTGAAAATTCCAGTGAAGAACTTTTGACTATACCCCTTTAGCAACAGTAAATACTCAGTAAAAGCACTACGAACTGCCTATGGTATTTAAGAGTTCGGTTAAGGGAAACTCAACCACTACTAATAATTCCCAATTTTCTATCGATAATCTCTATAGTAAAGTGCTGAGTGCTGTAGACGCTTCTGCGGTAAGCCACTGCTTGCAGCCACTGTGTTGGTGAAGCAGCGCGGTTGATAGTTTAACGTGAGTTCGACAAACCTCTCCCCAACCCCTCTTTGCGTCCAAGAGGGGCTTTAACATCCTTGTAAAGAACGAAAAATCAACCTTTTGAAGCCTCTCTCCTTTCAGGGGTGAGGAATGGAAGTGGGGTTTTTTAAATCTGTCGAACTCACGTTAGTTTAGGAGTTACGCACTCGTAAGGAAAAACTAAGCTTTTGCGATTACAACGCTAAGCTCGCTCCGGACGTAAAATCGTAGTCCGTGCGTAAGTCCTGAGTTGTTTACTTGAGTCCCGGTAACTTCCAATCACGCACAACTTTGGTAATAGCATCGCGAGTAGCCTCTGCTCCAAAGCCCCAAGCTAGCAAGGTAAAATAATCACTCCAGCCATTAGCACCAAACATGGGTTGGCTAGCATAAATTTGTCCAAATCCTGCTCCTGCCAGAAGCCCTACTGCGATCGCGTAGCTTAACCAGTTAAACCAATATATATTGCGGGCAGCTTGTTTTGGGCTTGGTTGTGCAGAAATGACTTCAGGAACTGGGTTGGGAAGTGTCTTTTGTGGAGTGTCGTTGGCATCTCTAAATATATTTTGAGCAGATCTAGTTTTACTAGGTATTTGTTTAATTTCCTTGTATAATTCGTCAATTGCATTGTTAAGTTTTTCGTGCCAATCCTCGACAGCTTTTTGATCGCTGGGAGAAAGCTGATCTAAATCGTTGTGCAAGCCTAGTAATATGAGTCTGAGGGACTCCTCTTTGTCTGTGTCTGGTGCTAAATCAGTCAACTTATTTCTCAGATCGTCGAATTGGCCGAGTTTAGCTTGAGCTTGTTGGTACCAGGTGATTTGTTGTCGTAAATTATCTAAATCTTCGCGGAACTTTTGGGTAGCTTCCTTATCTGCTGCTTGTCGCTTTGCGTTTTCTAACTGGCTACGCACCACTTGCACGTAAGGCGCATCTTTATTGAGAGACTCGAGGCTCTTAAATAACTCAGACAAATATTTTACCAGCACTACCCAATCTTCCCTTTCTTTTCGCCATTTATCCCAAACCGCTTGTGCCTGGGTTACTGCTTGTCGTGCTTCATCCCAACGTTTAGCAGCTAAAGTCGTTTCTACATCGATTAAATATCCGGTGATTTTTCTTTGAAATGCTTCTGCCAGTTCCAAGTCAGCTTGCATTTGCGTGCGGATGCGACCAATTTGTACTACGATTTCGTCACGAGGCATAACATCATTGCGATAGGCTGAAACTCCAATTCCCAGCCCAACACCCAGTAAAAGCACAAGTGAAGGAAAAAGCCAGTGGTCTTTAAGTCGCACTATAACTGGAACATATAACTCCCCGTTGTCATAAACTACAAGGAGTTGACCACTATATTCTCCACTGCGAATTTTGTGAAAGTCAAACTCTACAGGGACAGTTAAAGGTTGTTTGGGTTGTACTGATTTTGCAGATAAGGTCAGCTGAATGGCGCTAATTGGAACAATAGCAGATGAATCTGCACGATTTAAATCAAGAGTGATTAGTTGTAAATTAGCGATCGCTTCATTTGTCTGGACAAGTAAGTTGCGTTTAACAGGTGGGCATTTTAAAAAAACTGGACATTGTGTTCCCACCACTGTCAAACTAGAAGGGTTTAGGGTCACTTTTGGTTCAGCTTGAGCTGATGGGGCTGCTAATACCAAACCCAGAGTTAGCATGAATAACCCCATCATGGTTTTTTGACTGCGCTTCATGCCAACCCTCCTGATTTCTTGGCTGATAAATACCTCGTAGCTGCGACGATAATATAGCCAAATTAATTATTTTTTCGAGAAAATTATGATTTTTTAGATTTTTCTACAATATTCATGTTGATCCTGGAGTAGCTGGAGTAGTGCGATAATCTGCTAGTATCATGGCTCCTAACCCCTCGGTGTAGGCAGTTGGTTCTTGAATAATGCCGCTATTTTCCGCACTCCAACGCTTGAGTTTATCTAATACATAAGTCTTAACATCATCCACAGTGACAAACTTTTTGTTACCCATATCCGCTTTACCTTCGAGTGCTTCTAGGAGGTAGTAAGTAAATACCCCATGCTTTTTGCCATGCCACTCTTGCGCTTTTTGCTGGGCTGTGCTAGCGGCAATTAAAGCAAAACCTTCAGCTAACTCATAAGCATTACGAATAAACTCTGGGTCGTCAACGTCTCTGCCAGTTTCTACTCCCATGTGACAAGCATCCAGCGTCAGCACTAAACGTTTTGCACCCATGTGCTGTTTTGCTTTACTGTTGTAACCCATGTGCTGTTGTACTTCCTCTAGAAACAGGCCAGTTGTTTCCAATATTGGTAAACGAGTATCATTTAAAATTAATACAGGCTTGTCATTGACACGTTTGCCATGACAAGCGAAATGCACTAATAACAGGTCATCTGGTTTGACATTTTTGCAAAATTCAATCAACTCTGCTACTACATTGTTGCAGGTAGGGAAGCGGTTAGGACGTTCAGATCTGTCGTGTAAGCAAACAACTATGTAGTTTAGTGCTTTGAGTTTTTCTGCTAATACCAGCACATCATCTACACAGAAATTTAAGCGCCTAAAGTTAGGGTCGATATATCTGTTGACACCTACTAAAAATGCCCAGCGATTTTTTATCGGGGCAAGTATTGGTGCTTGGTCTTTGTTTGGTACTGGATTACCTCTAAAATTCTTTTCTGGTTGATTTGTTGGTTGAGGTTGACTCCTAGTTGATGTACTTTCAAGTGCATTTTTCAGTTCGACTGCTAAATCTGCCAGTTGTTGATGACGTTGATCGTCTTTATCTATTAAATTGCTTAACGAACGCAAGAGTAAGACAAGGGCATTTTGGCTATTACTGTGAGTTTCGTTAACTAAAAAACCAATTACATTGTCTACCCTGCTAGCGATATTATTTGCCTGGGGTACTCTAAAACGCCAAGGTCTGAGATATTCGTAGCTATTAAAAACAGATATGAGTTTGTCATTGCTCTTAAATTGTTCACATTCCAGCAGAGCATTTCGCAATCGGTAATGTAAGTCAGGGGGGTCAGAAGGGATACCAGGCATATACAGCAGATTTCATTTGATATCATGTCCGCTTGATTACTTATTAAACTCTAATAACCCCACCCCACCAAAGCTACGCTTTGTTTCCCCTCCCCGTAAACGGGGAGGGGTTAGGGGTGGGGTGCAATGGTTGTCGGAATCATAACTAATTAACCGGACATGATATGAGTGAGATACAAAAGGGCGGGCTTTCCTGCCCACCCCACAAGATTTTACATTAAGATGTGTACTTTATTTACTTGCAAACTGCTGTATATTTTTTAATATTATTCTTTTTTATTTAGGATGAAGAAGAGTCCGACTGCTTTGACTTACTACTTTGATTTAGCAAGTTTTCAATCAACTCTTTGATTTCTGCATCTGTGATGGAAGTTCTACGGCCTTCCGCAGCTCGTGAACTGTCTAAATTCTCGATGGGTATGTTGAGGATAGCATCTAGAATTTGCGGACGGGTTTTGTACCAGAGAGCGATCGCATCTGAGATTTCTTCCACATCATCTGCTAGGGTTGCCAGCAATTCTAATATATCAGCACGGTCTTCTGTGGTTAATAACTCAGGTTGGTTTTGTAATATGTATATAAAATTTAAAATATTTTCTTCGTCAGGTGAAATTTGCGACTCCATCTGGCCAATACAACAGAATGCAGCCCAATAATAAGGTTCCCGGAATGGCTGGTTATTATCAGCTAATTCAGTCAATCTATTAAGTTGTTCGCGCATTAACATACGCTGTCCCTCACGAAGCGTTGGTTCAAGCTGTGATGTAAATTTATACCATCTTTCTAATTCACTTCTGGTAAGATTTCGCAGCCAAATTTGGGCTTGATTTAGGGCAATTGCAACTGTATTACCTGCATGTAAATTCTGATAAAACTTAATCATTAACAAAGCTGTTGAAAAATCATCAATATTCCAAAGACTGCTGACTACGCTAGTACTACCAGCAACTATAAAAGCACTAGACAAATTGATATATTCATCACTAAAGTTTGTGATATCCCTTAAAGCTGTTTCACCACCTGAGAGGGTGACTAAACGGCATTGACTGAGGTCAAGTTCCAAAATATTGCTGAGAGTCAGGCGTTCATTATTAGCTAATATCAGGCTAAATTCTTCTAAGGGATAATAATTATTATCAATAGGGTTTGTCAAATGCAAACAATTAATCAATTTTAATTTTTCTCTATTAATTGCTATTTTTGTGGCACTTTCATTTTTCAAAACTTGGCTAATAGGAAATAAACTACTTATATTTTCTACTTCTAAATCAGTGCCTACTAGATTTCCTGTAGGATTTTGGATAGCAAAAATAGATTTAAAATTTGGACGTTCTCGATATTGTAGCTGTTGCAACAGTTGGCAACTAGGGGCATAACTTACACCTTTGGGAAATTTCTCGCACAAAAATTCTCTATTAGCCAAGGGAAGTGCATGGAGAGGAAATAGATGTAAAGAGCGATGGGGAATCAAGACAAGACGTAAGCAATTTTTTGGTATTAACTGAAGAATATATTCTATTTGTAAGATTTCTGTAAGATGGCTGAGGCGAGAGGCAAGAGTATCTTTCCATGCCACTTTGCCGTTAGAATATGCATCTAAATAATCATTAGTAAAATTAGTTAAAGCATCCAGATGATTATTACTCAACATAGATATATTGAATCGTTGAATATTTTGACGAGTAATAATAAAAGTTTCCCAGCCAAAACTGGTAATATACCACTGGATAACGGCCGTTTGTTCATCCAAGTTTGTTTGAAACTGCTCTAAATTAAAGCCATAACCTACTGGCAAGTATTTGTCTTGTAATTCATTGCGCTGCTGTCGCAATTTTTGGAGATATTGCCCTAAAGCTTGTGGATTTTCGCCTTTGCCATTTTGAATTTTATCTTGTACGGCGGCGATTTCGCCTCGTAGTTGTTCTAATTGATTGAGGGCATCTGAAGAGAAAATAGTTTTAGAATCACGGTTTAATATCAGTTCAACTAAGTTGCGAGTTTTGCTACGTTCAACGTATTCCAATGCTTCCGTGAGTTGATCTAAGTTCAAGCAAACTTCTACCATGTGGCAATAAAGTTTGTTCCATTCTTGGGCTTGTTTGCGTTTGGTTTCCTCCCCAGAAATTATCTCTTCCCGTAAAGATTCTACTGTGGCAATGGCAGATTTAAAGGTGTTGTAAGCTGAGGTAAACTCGTGTGCTTCTTGGTAAGCTATCCCCATGTTAAATAAAGTTTCTGCATGGTTTTGGGGAAAAGCATCAAAGGTATAAATTTCCAGAGCGTTTTGGAAACAAGCGATCGCCTCTTCTAAATTCTCTATTCGCTCTCCTAATATTCGGTTACAGTAAGCAGTTCCCAGATGATTGTGCGTCTGTGCCCAATCATAGGGTAATTCATCGCGGGTTCTAACCCTTAAAGCATCATGAAATGCAGCGATCGCCAGTTCTAAATTCTCGGCTCGTACTCCTAATATTCTCTCACAGTAAGCAGTTCCCAGATTATTTTGCGTCTGTGCCCAATCGTAGGGAAAAGCATCAAAGGTATAAATTTGCAGAGCTTCTTGGAAACAAGCGATCGCCAGTTCTAAATTATTTGCTCGCTCGCCTCTAATTCTGTCACGGGAAACAAGAGCGATATTATTTTGCGTCTGTGCCCATTTACCAGGAAAAGCCTCAAAAGTGAAGATACTCAAAGCTTCTTGGCAATAAGCCATTGCCCTTTCCAGGTTTTCTGCCTTCTCGCCCCGGATTCTGTTACGGTAAGCACTTCCTAAATTATTTTGCGTCAAAGCCCAGTGATATGGGAACGATTCACGGGTGTATACTTGTAAGGCAGCAGAATAAGTAGCGATCGCCATTTCCAGATTTTCTGCCCTGTCCCCCAAAATTCTCTCACAATAGGCAGTTCCCAGATTATTTTGCGTCTCTGCCCAGTTTTGGGGAAAAGCACTGCGCGTGTACACTTCTAAAGCAGCAGAAAAAGCTGCGATCGCCATTTCCAAATTTTCAGCTTTATCTCCTCGAATTCTGTGGATGTAAGCAGTTCCCAAGTTATTTTGTGTCAAAGCCCAATCTTCAGGAAAGCGATCGCGGGTTCTTTCCAACAAAGCAGCTTCAAATGCAGCGATCGCCATTTCCAAGTTTTCAGCTTTATCTCCCCGAATTCTGTCACGGTAAGCAGTTCCCAAAGCATTTTGTGTAGCAGCCCATTCATAGGGGAAGGCACTGCGGGTTCTCACTTCTAAAGCCGCAGCAAATGCAGCGATCGCCATTTCTAAATTATCAGCTTTATCTCCCAAAATTCTGTTAATGTAAGCAACTCCTAGATTAATTTGTGTACCTGCCCAATCTTTGGGAAAATCATCGCGGGTAAGGATTTGGAGTGCAGCCAAACAAGATGTAATTGCCTGTTCTAAATTCTCCGCTTTATTTCCCAGAATTCTGTTATTGTAAGCTTCCCCCAAACAAATTTGTGTCAAAGCCCAATCTTGAGGAAAATTAGCGCGGGTAAAGATTTGGAGTGCAGCCAAATAAAATGCAATTGCCTGCTCTAAATTCTCCGCTTTATTTCCCAGAATTCTGTCTATATAAGCATTCCCTAAGAGTGCCTGTATACCTGCCCAATTTTTAGGAGATGCTTCGCGGGTAAAGACAGTCAGCGCTATTTCATAACCCGTAATAGCAATCTCTATATTGCTGGCTTTAGAACCTAGGGAAAACTGAGTTAGTAAAATACTAAAATTGCTGATGTCTGTAGCTAGTGATTGCGCTTTATTTGGCTGCGCTTGTGTCAATTTATTCTTTGCCCAAAGCCGCAATACTTCTGCTAAATGTTCATTCAATTTTCCTATATTCTTTTGCAGAAATGCTTCAACTACTTGTTTATCACTATTACTTTCGGAAATTATTTGCAACAATCTTTGCAAGAAAGTTAATTCTACTTCAATTAAAGCATCTTCAACTTCATCAGGAATTGATAAATTGACTCCAGCAATCTTAACTTGAAGTTCTCGTCTTGGCAGGTTGCTAAATTCTTCCGCCGCACCCTCTAAATCCCCAGTAGTGTAACTCAACATTCCACGAGCATAATTAAGCAGTGGTGCTTCAAATTCAACCAATGCTTCTGGAATCGCTTCTATAGAAGATGCTATACGAAACAGTTCTTCCCAGTTTTCTTGTTTCAATCTCGACTCAATTGCTTTTGCTAATTCACGATTAACTTCATCGGGTTGGCTATGAGCAAGTGCTATCCAATATTGAGGTTGAGTTAAATCTTCTCCCTGTCCTTCGCTCTTCAATTGCTGTTTTAAATAATGGGTATAAAACTCGGCTAATTTATCTAATTGCTGCTTGGCAAAACGCTTATCTTTCTTAAGTTCTGTTAGCAACAAATTTCGTACAGCAACATCCATCTCGTAAAGTTCATAACCCACCTCACGACACAAACGAGACAGAAGTATGCGAGCAACCGCTACCCAAGGAGCTTGCGGTACGAAGCGCAGCCAAATTTGATAAAGTAAGTCAGGTGTTAGTGTTTGCGGAAATGCTGCATGACAAGCCAAGTCTAAATGTGCGCGATCATATTTTTGGGCAAATCCTACGACTCGCTCTATAGCTATGTCCAAATTTGTTGTACTAGCTTCACTCATAGTAACTATGACAACATCTATTAGTAAGGATGCTTTCAATAAACATAGCGTCCACGTAAAGTATTAATAGCTGCACTAAGTCCCTCACGACTCATTTCAAACATTGGCACAAAACGAGCAATTTGACCAGCAGTATTATAATCCCAGCTATCGTTAGGCATGGGATTCAACCAAGCATAATAATTTACTGATTGCTGAAGCTGGTTAATAAATTCCTGTGTATCCCTGACTCGTTGTGGATTATAATTACCTCGTGCAGCACCAGCATCGCTAACAATCAGTACGCATGTTTTTTTATCAATAGCTCTCAGAAAATCTTCAATGGGTTGAGCTTTTAGCCGAGTTGGGTCATTATAAAGATATTTTTCAGGAAAGTTTTGGAAGTAGTAAACACTGGTTTTCTTAATGTTTCCACCCCGTTTAGCTTTATCTATTAATTGACGGGAGAGATGATGAAAAGGCACCATTGAGCCACCTCGATCAACCAGTAATACCAGTTTAACTTGGTTGGTATAGCGTGGTATCATCACTGGTTCAGGTAAAATCCCGTAGTAACAATTTTTTTCTACTGTACCTGCTATATCTAACTCCTTCAATGTACCTTCGCGCACGCGACGACGTAGAAAACGCCAACCTTGCTTCATCTCTCTGCTGGTTACTGGTAGATATTCTGCTGATAAATCTGTGGGGTAGTAGCTGATTTCAAAGCTACTAGGTTGATTAGTGCGAACTGCTTGAATTACCTGTTCTGGTTCCATTTCTTGCACTATGTCAGCGGGTGGACTTGTTTCAGCAGTTGATGTTGGAGGCTCAGTTTTTTGATTTTTAAGCTGTGGTTGACTAACTTGTTCGGAAACAGGTATTGGTGGCGATGAACTTACAGGTTCTTCTAGCTTTGTTGGCGTTTCGGTTTTTTTAGGTGTTTCGATCGCAGGTTTTACTGGTTGTTTAGGGGAAAATTGATTGATGTGAGTTTGGGGTTGAGCTAGCACTTCATCAAAAAGTCGATTTAACACACGAGCTTCTTGTTCAGATTTTGTCCATAGTGTACAGCACAATCGCTCTAATGTTTGGCGATCGCCCACACCAAATCCGCCTTGCAATGCTTGTAGTGCCAACATATAATCATCAATACCCAAGGGAAATCCGTATGACCGCAGTTTTTTAAATATAGTTAGCAAATCATTAAGTAAAGGAATTTCAAGGGGATTCATTTGTTTCTTCCCCTGATGTAAGTAAGTAGTCCCGATAATCTTTCCAATACTTCAGTAAAACTCCAGCAAATGGAAGTTCCCCTTTAAGTAAACTCAAAGCCTCGTCATTGGAATATTTTCGCAAGATTGTAAACCAGTCAATTAACTCACTGGTACTCACTTTTTTCCCAGTTTTATTATTTTGTTCCATCTTGCTTCGCAATTGTTGAAAGCGTTGAACTGCTTTTGTCACAACTTCTTGAGATTTTAAATCGGGAAAGTGGGCATTAATAATAGCTATTAGTTCATCTTTTTCAGGAAATTCAATATAGTGGAATAAGCAGCGACGTAGAAAAGCATCAGGTAAATCTTTCTCATCATTGCTAGTAATAAATATAATTGGAAGGTAGTCTGGGTTCGCTTTGATTTCCTCTCCTGTTTCTTGAATGGTAAATCGTCCCTCATCTAGCGCTTGAAGTAAGTCGTTGGGGAAGTCTATATCGGCTTTGTCAATTTCATCTATAAGAACTACACAGCGTTGCGGTTCTTCTAGTGAGTCGTGCTGCGATTTTTCCAACGACTCCTGAAACTCACAACCCAACGAACCAAGTTCGTGACGCTGCGATTTGTTTAGGGAGTACAGAAACGTACGACCCAACGGCCCAAGTTTGATATAATTTTTAGGGTCGTTAACTTTTGAGTGTTTCTCTGCATCAAACTGTGATAATTGGGCATCTTGGAGACGAGCGATCGCATCGTAAGTGTAAAAACCATCTTTTGCCCTAGTTGTAGATTGGATATACCAAGATTCATAAGGTAACCCAAGTTCATTAACTACAGCACAAGCCAAACGAGTTTTACCACAACCCGGTTCGCCTTTGAGCAACAAAGGACGTTTTTTTAAAAAAATTGTTAGATTTACTGCTTCAATTAACTTTGGCGAGGGTATATAAGGCTCACGTCCATCAAATTCGGATTTACCTGTATAAATGCAAGGTATTACTGAATCAAGCATTGCTCGAATTCCTCCCAAGGAACATCACAGTAAGAACAAATTTTTCTATAAACAAGTTCAGGAACACCTCCTTCAGATTCCTTCATCAAGGCTCCAGGAAGTACATCTTTCGGTACTATTTTTTGCTTGATAGCATTGTTTAACCATTGATCCAATAGTTGCTCTGAAAAATTAGAATTAGAATCTAAGTGCAGGGGAAATTTGGGATATTGATGCTCTAAATGATTCCAAGCTAAATAATCTTTTGCTTTCACACAAACTGTTCTTCTGCTATCAATTAATATCATTGTTAAACAACATTTTTTCTGATTTTTTACCTCTACAATTGGCTTCCAAAATTCATTAATTACCTTTGGTATAAAGCTTTTATAAGCACGATCAGCTTCAGAGAAAATAAAAATTATATTTTGAGTTTCTAAGCATTCAAAGATTTTATACCTAATTTGCTCTGGTGATATTTCAGAAGTCTGATCTGAATCGTAAAAATATGAACTAGTTTGGTTCCATAATTCTTTAACTTTACTCATTCCAGCTAAACTGATGGTAATTTTCATATAATTTTTAAACTGTGGAAATTTTCGGAATAGTCGAGTAATAAATATTTTTTGTCCGTATCTTTCATCATATCCATGAACTAAAAATGCACCTGTCGAGTTTCTTTTTAGAGCCTCAATTACAGCATTTTCTTGTTCTATAAAATCAATTTGTTCTATGATTGATTTAAAAAGGATTTGTCGATATTCTATAATTGTCTTTGATTCAATAGCATTTCCTCGTGGGTCTCCTTGAGGTTGATTATTTAATTTAACTATTTCAGCTAAAATTTTTTGAAGTTTTTCTTTTTTACCTTCGTCACCTTCATGACAATTTTTGATCAAAGCTTTCAACAAATTACTAAATGACCAGCCATATTCTTTATGGTTGTTCTCTAAGAAAATTGGTAAATTTAATTCAAATAATTCATCTTGGTTAGAAGCTGATTTTAGCTCAAAATTCAAAAAATACAGAGTAGAATGTCCTCTACAAAACGAGCTAAGTCGCTCATAACTACAAAATTGTTCGCACTCTAAAAGAATATCTTTACAAAATTTATTAAGCTCATCTGGTAGCCCTTTCACAGTCAAAATAATCTCCCTAAAAATTGCACTGTTTCCGGAATCGCTGAGATACATCCAAGGCATCCTGATCGTTTTTCCCTAAATAGTGAAATTTTTGCTCCATCTTCAAGAAACTAGGTTTTATCAAGGCTGAATTTGATTATATATACCAAAAAGTTTGTATAATTTCAAGCTCTTAGTAACGCGTATTTAGTTAAGTAAAATTTTTACATATATTTACAATAGAGTTGCAGCAGTTCAAACTCTTTTGGCTCTGTGTACTGGTTATCAGTCAACACTAGAAAATAATCTGGCACAATACTTCTCTGTCCCCCTTGTAGTCGTGCTTCACGAGGTCAAAATATCAAATTACCTTGTTAGGACTTACGCACTCGTGACGAAAAACTAAGCTTTTGCGATTACTTTGCTACCCTTCGGGAACGCTTTCAGCGAACGCTCGTAATGACGTAAAATCGTAGTCCGTGCGTAAGTCCTGCTTGTTTTCGCTGACTTCTACTTTGCCTGCCCTGTAACTGTGCAGACATTGTAATCCTGTATTTTCTATGGAATAAGACTCTAAAACTAGCCCTTGACAAACATCGAAAATTACGCAATAATAAGAAATTGTCGATAAACATTAATAATGCCAGCGGAACTGGCGGAATTGGCAGACGCGCTAGATTCAGGTTCTAGTGCCGCAAGGCTTCCGGGTTCAAGTCCCGGGTTCCGCATATCAATTTTGGATTTGAGATTAATCTCAAATCCAAAATCTCAAATATAAAATCGTGTTGACTAGTTTACAAAATCCTTTAATCAAGCAAATCCGTAAATTGCACTCTACCAAGGAGCGACATCAGGAACAGCTGTTTTTACTGGAGGGGACGCACCTGTTAGAGGAAGCCTGTGCAGTGAATTACCCCCTAGTCACAGTGTGTTGTACTCCCAGTTGGCAAGCTGCTCATGCTTCACTATGGGAAAAAGCTTGTAGCCGCTGCCAACGGGCAGAAATTGTCAGTGAGGAAGTTTTGAGTGCGATCGCGACTACAGTACAACCAGACGGTGTAGTGGCAACAGCAAAACGTGGCGATCGCTTTTCTCAAGTGCCGTTTAGTGGTATAATATTAGCCTTGGAAACCATACAAGATCCAGGCAACCTAGGTACGATCATTCGTACTGCTGCCGCTGCTGGTGCATCAGGCTTATGGTTGAGTGAAGATAGTGTAGATTTAGATAATCCCAAAGTCCTACGCGCTTCTGCTGGGCAGTGGTTCCGCATGACAATGGCAGTTAGTGAAGATTTAAAAGCGACAGTGCAACTTTGTCAGCAGCAAAGAATGCAGGTAGTGGCAACTTTACCCACTGCAACTTTAACTTATTGGGAAATAGATTGGCGAAAACCCAGTTTGATTTTATTAGGGAATGAAGGTGCTGGTTTATCGGCAGATTTAGCTATGATGGCAGATCAGCAAGTCAAAATTCCCCTGAGTCCAGGAGTGGAGTCTTTAAATGTGGCGATCGCAGCTGCTTTAATGTTGTATGAAGCACAGCGACAAAAGGTCACAGGTTAAGACTTGGGAGGCGCAAAGGCGCAAAGTTAAAGGGACTTCCAAGTAAAAAAATATTCCACTGTTCAGAGTGAGCCAGCGAGTCTTCGAGCGTCACCCGTAAGGGTCTTGGGGGTCTCCCCCATAAGCGACTGGCGAACCCCGAAGGGGTCATCAGTCAACAACTTCAACCGGAATAATTTATTTTCTGGAAGTACCAAAACTCAGCACTTTTATTTTGCTCGTTCTTCCAGATATTTTTCAATATCAGCAACTGCATCCTCAAAAGCCTCTAAATCAATAGCTAAAAAATCTTGATCGAGTTCGACTTCACTGTCACTACTAGTATCTAATTTTGGTGTATCTTCATCCTCTGTCGAACTTTCTTGTAGGATATCCTTCAATTGGTCGAGAGATTCTTGAAACACCTCATCAGCGGCGCGGCGCTGTGGTTGCTGGTTTTGCTCCATAATGTTGACTCGAAAATCCTGATTGAGTGGCTTAGTCTTGCTTGCAGTTCTTACTGCTTGAAATTGTGCATATATCACATTGTAGTTGCAGCTATCTGCGGTTAACTGGTACTACTGTATCAAAATTACACAGCAAAAGGCTTAACGGCAAAGGAGTATATAAATTTAAAAATTTTTGTCAGTGCTGAAAGTGAACAAGCAAGAGGATCTGTCTGTATATTAATTTACTAATTTTTAATATTTTGTTAAACTAACTTAAATATACGCTAAGCCTATAGATTTACTTTATTTAAATTTTCACCCACAACTGTGCGTAGCTATCCAGCCTACTAGCAATAGGCGTGAAATTTCTTTCCATTCCTTAGCGAATCTTAATCAGTTTTTCAGGAGTAATGAGCGGGCGATCGCCGATTCTAGTAATTGATGATTCCTCTACTTGAGTAAATTGGCGCTTACATAGAAAATAATAGATGTATGAACAAACGCTATTTTTTAGAGGTTAGCGCTGTATTAGTTGGTGCAGCCTTTTTATCACGTTATCTCAATATCAATCCGAGGTCGGAAAACATGGCAACTTCTAATACTGAGTTTGAAATTAGCAAATCTGAACAAGAGTGGCAGACAATTTTATCGCCGGAACAGTTTCGTGTATTGCGGAAACATGGAACCGAACGGGCTTTCACCAGCCCACTTGATAAGCAATATACTGAAGGCACTTATGTGTGCGCTGGTTGCGAACTGCCACTGTTTATATCTGACACCAAATTTAACAGTGGTACAGGCTGGCCTAGTTTTTTTCAACCAATTGAAGGCGCGATCGCTACTACTGTAGATCGGTCGTTGTTTATGACCAGAACTGAAGTGCATTGTCATCGCTGTGGCGGACACCTGGGTCATGTCTTTGATGACGGCCCTAAACCCACTGGCAAACGCTACTGCATGAATGGTGCCGCACTCAAGTTTATTCCTGCCTAAGATAGCGTTAGAACATTTGCGATCGCACTGCCAACTTAAATCCTAATTATCTAGCAATTAGCCCCGTACCAACCCTACGGGGCTTTAATGTCGAAATTTACACTCAAATCAATACGAAGCAATCATCCTAGTTTGTGCCATAGATGCTTTTAATTCCTTAATTACAAATTACGAATTACAAATAACAAATTGGTGTAATTAACGTATCTTCAGAGAAAATTAAGTGCTTGCACTTAAAAAACAAACATCAGACAAGGTTATAAAAACTGAAGATGCAGCAGTTACGCGTAAAGTTGTCGCTAGTACCAATACTGACGACACTGACAGTAAGCAGTACAGCAAGCTTAGCATTTGCTGGAGGATTTGCTTTGAATGAACAAAGCGTCAAGGATCTGGGAACTGCTTTTGCTGGAAGTGCAGCCAGCGCTGAAGATGCCAGTACGATTTTTTCTAATCCCGCTGGGTTGACTCGTTTAACAGGCAATTCTTTTGTTGGGGGTTCCTATGTAATTTTCCCCACAGTCAAATTTAAAAACCAAGGCTCTACCGTCAGATCAGGTGCGCCATTGACTGGTAATAATGGGGGGGATGCAGGTGTTGATATTGCTGTGCCCAACTTATACGCTGCCTGGAGCCTTTCTGATACCGTGAAAGCGGGTATTGGTATCAATGTACCTTTTGGACTGGCTACCACATACAACAGAGATTGGGTTGGGCGTTACCAAGCAATAGAGTCTAGTCTCACTACCATCAATATCAATCCCACCATTGCAGCTAAATTAACTAATAACTTTTCTGTCGGTGCGGGTCTGAATGTACAATATGCAGAAGCAAAACTATCTAACGCCATTGACTTTGGTTCCATCGGTCGGAGTGTAGGCTTACCTACCCAACCTCAACAAGCAGATGGTTTAGTTAAAGTTACTGGTTCTGATTGGAGTGTGGGTTACAACTTGGGAATCATGTACGAACCGAGTCAAAGCACGCGCATTGGTCTAAGTTACCGTTCTCCCATTACCCAAGAAATCCGAGGAGATGCAGACTTCACAGTTCCGGCGAGTGTGTCAAGATTAGCCGCAGCAACAGGAAGATTCACAGATACAGGTGCTAGCGCCGTTTTAAAACTGCCCGATACACTTTCACTTGCTGTTTACCAAGAAATTAATCCCCGTGTTTCCATCGTTGGTGATGTAACCTTGACACGCTGGAGTCGCTTTCGGGAATTACGAGTGTCATTTGCCAACCCCAATGAACCAGATAGCGTACAGCCAGAGAACTGGAATGATACCTACCGTTTTGGCGTGGGGGTTAACTACGCAGTCAATGATCGATTAACACTACGGACTGGTATTACCTACGATCCTAGCCCTATTAGTGATGAATATGTCACAGCCAGATTGCCAGGTGGCGATCGCACTTTGCTAGGGTTTGGCGCTAGCTACCGACCATCCAAGTCATTCAGTTTCGACATTGGTTATACCCATGTTTTCTCTGAGGATAGCCCCATTAACGAAACCAGTTCTACAGGGGATACCTTAAGAGGTGAATTTGGAAGCGAAGTGGATGTCTTAGGGGTACAACTCAATTGGCAGTTTTAATTTAATTAAAAGGGACTGGCGATTGGGTATTGGGTATTGGGTATTTGGAAAATCTTTCCCCAGTCCCCAGTCCCCAGTCCCCAATCCCTAGTCCCCAGTCCCCACTTCAATTACAACCTTACCGAAGTGAGCAGCACTTTTGAGGTAAAGATAAGCTTGTCTTGCTTCGGTGAAAGGGAAAACTTGATCAATAATGGGGTGAAGTTGATGTTGAGCGATCGCTCTTATCATCGCTTCAAACATTTCCCGGCTACCCACATAGATCCCCTGAACTGCTAAACTCTTAAACAAAATTGGCATGGGGTCAATCTCCTCACCTCTGCCTGACAATACGCCAATCAAGCTGACACGTCCCCCAATGCGGACTGCTTGTAGGGATTTTGGTAGAGTCCCAGCACCGCCTACTTCCACCACATGATCTACACCTGTGCGGTTAGTCAGTGTATAAACTTTCTTTTCCCAGTCTGGTGCAATCTTGTAGTTGATAGTCTCGTCAGCACCAAGCTGTTTAGCTCGTGCTAATTTTTCATCACTGCTAGAAGTGACAATCACTCTAGCACCATGTATCTTGGCAAACTGGAGGGCAAAAATCGAAACGCCGCCAGTACCGAGTAATAAAAGACTTTCACCTGCACCAATATTGCCCTTTGTGACCAAAGCGTGCCAAGCTGTGACAGCAGCACAGGGCAAAGTTGCACCTTCACAATAGGATAGGTGGTCAGGTAATAAAACTAAACCATCTTGGTGTAAAACCACATACTCAGCGAGCATCCCATCGATACCACCTCCTAAATCCGATTTCATTTTCTCTCTGGTTAGAGAGCCATAAATCCAGTCTTGGAAGAAAATACCAGCCACGCGATCGCCTATTTTCACCCGTGTGACACCTTCTCCCACCGCGACCACATCCCCTGCACCATCAGACAGAGGAATCAGCGGGTATTTCACTGCTGAACCGTAGGCTCCCTCAGCCACTAGTAAATCGCGGTAATTTAACGATGTGGCTCGAACTTTGATCAGAACTTGCCCTGCTGTGGGTTGGGGTTGGGGACGATCAACTAACGTCAAAGCATCAATGCCGGCATGGCTTTGAATCTCGTAAGCTTTCATATATTGGCAGTTGTGTAGATAACTTGACTTGGGGCAAGGAGCGATGCCAAGGGCAACGTCTTCGACGAACGCACCGACTGCGCTGCTTTTTTCAAGGATACCGTGAACAGACAGGCGTTAAGCTAGATGAATTCAAAATATGAATAACTAACAGAGAAAATTTTTTTTCCAAAGTCCTTGCGCTTTTGCAAGATGTTGTGCTATATTTATTTATGGTGTAGAAAAACGGGTGGTTAGCTCAGTTGGTAGAGCGCCTGCCTTACAAGCAGGATGTCACTGGTTCGAGTCCAGTACTACCCATTTAATTATTTATAGTACCTACTGTTAAAAGTAATGGCAAAGGTTGTACAGCAACACCAAAATAGCTGCCTTTGTGTGCAAAATTAATATAAGTATCAATACCTTTGCCAATTTACGAGGGTAATTTCATGTATTAACATCCTTTCCTCTAGGGTTGGGCAAAAACAATAAACCCTAAAAATTCCTTCTGGATTTATCGCAAGGCTTTTTTGGCGTACTAAGGCAGTATCAAGGGTTTGAGCCTCTAACCTACCTTGTAAGCTCAAGGCTTATGTATCGGTTATTTTGCCAAAAATGCCAAAATTTTTTTACCCTCTTATTTTGGCGAAGGTATTGAAGTATTATACAAAATTTTATATGAGTTATTGCCTCAATCCCATCTGTCAGAAACCGGATAGGAACCCGGATGGGATGAAGTTCTGCCTGATTTGTGGCACTAATTTACTACTTGATAACCGCTATGGTGCTACACGTTTACTTGGTTTCTCACCTTCGTCGTAGCCGTATCTTACCACCATCTGCTATAACGGCAGAACAACTTAATCGTCGCCAAGAACAGAGCGATATTCTTGCTATGCGATGTCGTGTTGTATTCGAGCGCCTGCGAGAGCAGTTGATAGAGGCGCATTATAACTGGTTTATTGCTATTGACCCTGACAGTGAGAATTATCTAATTGATCCAACTTTGATAGGACTAAGCCAACAAATTCATCATTCTTATGGCGATACCAATGTCAAGCTAACTATCTTTCGATTAAATGACATTGGAACCTGCGGCAGACTATGGGTGTAGGTTCTTTTGGAGATAATGGTGAGCTATGGTTTGAGATCCAGCTCGTTGCGGGCTTACGAAACGCGACCTTGAAAAGTATCTCTTAACTCGAAGCACTGGTATAAAATCGCAAAGCAAACCGCCAAAACCAGGTGGAAACGAAAAACAGCGCCAATGCCAACACTGCCGCACCTATTAACCAAGTAATTTGACCTCGCCCTAAGATAATCTCTGCTGGTATAGTAGTTAAAAACGTCACTGGTACAACAAAAGTGAAGAAAAAGCGGTAAGTTGTTGGGTAAGCTGCGATGGGATATCTTCCAGCTTCTAACAAACCCCTTAGCACTTCCGTAGCGTTGTATATTTTCACAAACCAGATGCTAGTTGCAGCCAGCATAAACCACAGGCTGTAAAGAATCACCAAGCCGAATACCAACGGCACCACACTAAATAAGTAATTACTGATTTCCAACCCAAGGCGTTTACCTGCGTACCCAATAATGCAACTACCAAAAACTATATCAGGCAGTCCAGCAGGGGAAAAGGTATGAGTAGAAAGCCAAAACTGACTGCGGATAGGTTTGAGTAGCACAAAGTCTAAAGTACCTTCTTGGACATGGCGGACAATGCGATTTAAATTCGGAGCCAGAAAGCTACCAGAAAAGCCTTGTAGCAAGGTAAAAACTCCCACAACAACCAAAGCTGCTTCCCATGACCAACCAGCAAAAGTGTAGCCATTGCGGTAAAACAAAAATAGTCCAAAAAAACTGCCTCCAAGATTACCCAAACTGGTAAGGGTAGATATGACGAAGTTGAGGCGATACTCCATCTCCGCTGCTATGGCGGTACTCCAAAATAGCTTTAGTACTTTCCAATATCTTCGCATTTTGCACCCTGAATGGGGAATTTTGAATTGGGAATGGGGAATGGGTAAGAAGTTTTTCAATGCCCAATGCGCCATATGCAAATAAATTTACCTCAACTTAATCATATTAATTATTTGGAAAAGCAGATTATATGGCTCCACGCACTCAACTTTTGAAGATTACTGTCTTTCCCGGTTTGGCTATAGTCATTGTCATGTAAATTATTTGATAGCTGGTGGATATGTCGATAGCGAAATAGAAGAGGTTTGAATATGAACAAGCGCAACTTTCGCACGATTGAGACGAATGGGGTTCGTCTGAACACGGTTGTTGAGGGTGAGGGGCCTTTAGTTATCCTGCTTCATGGATGGCCTCAATCCTGGTATCTATGGCGTCATCAAATCGAGCCACTGGTAGAAGCAGGTTTTCAAGTGGCCATTCCCAATCAAAGGGGATACGATGGTAGCGATGCTCCAGAGGAAATTGAGGCTTACGACATACTCAATTTAGCGGGGGACGTTGTAGGAATTGCTGACGCTCTCGGTCACGAAAGATTCATTGTTGTCGGACATGATTGGGGTGCAATTGTAGCTTGGAATACAGCATTGCTACATGAGGAACGAGTTAGTGCTGTAGTGGGAATGAGTGTTCCTTACTTCCGTTACCCTATTGGAGCATTAACCAAGCAAGAGAGTTTTGGGGACAACTTCTGGTACATGGTCTATTTCCAAAAGCCTGGAATTGCCGAAGCTGAATTTGAAACAGACATCCGTCGTTCCCTACGTATGATTCATTATAGTATTAGCGCTTCTGCTCCTGAAGGACTGATGTTGAATCCGAAACCATCAACTTCTGGTCTTCTTGACGGACTTATCGACCCCGAACAGCTACCAAAAGGTATGACCCAAGAGGATCTAGATTATTACGTCGAACAGTACAAACAAAGCGGCTTCCGTGGCAACCTGAACTGGTATCGCAACCTTGATCGCAATATAGAAATTACTCCCCAGTTGTCAGGCAAAAAGATATCGCAACCAGCATTGTTCATTGCTGGTGAAAAAGACCTTGTATTGCAGTTTCCAGGAATGAATTTGGATGCAATGACTCAGTTAGTTCCGAACTTGAAAGGACAGGTTATCGTCCCTGGTGCTGGTCACTGGGTTCCCGCAGAATATCCCCAAGAAGTCAATGAGGCTTTGCTTGGTTTTCTCAAAGCCTTTGGCCCTCAACGATAAGATGACTGCCCAATGTTTCATACCTGAATAATTTTACCTAAACTTAACAATAAAAAGCATTTAGAAAAATTGCTGAACGTTAAGATGTTGTATGCATATTCTTTACCATGTGAGATGCTATGCATTTTGATTTACAGGAATATGCGGTAAGCGTAAAGCTCAGTCACAAAGCGTGCTGAGATATAAGCGACACGGGCGGTTTTAATCGCATTCAATCTTATACTATCAATTACTTTGACAGCTTTACGCCAGAAATGGTAGTATAAGATTGGAGGCAAGAATGATGCTAGTTTTTGAGTTTAAAGCTTACGGAAAACCAGTTCAGTTAACAGCAATAGATGATGCGATTCGGACTGCACAATTCGTTCGTAATAGCTGTATTCGGCTATGGATGGATGTTAAGGATACAGGTAAAAACGACTTGCAGAAATATTGCGCTGTATTGGCTGCTAATTTTCCCTTTGCTAATGAACTCAATTCGATGGCTAGACAGGCTAGTGCTGAACGAGCATGGTCTTCTATCTCTCGATTTTATGATAATTGCAAGAAGGGTATTCCGGGTTTAAAAGGATACCCTCAATTCCAAAAAGATTGTCGTTCAGTTGAATACAAAACATCTGGATGGAAACTTGCAGATGATCGCAAATCAATCACTTTTACCGATAAAAAAGGTATTGGTAGATTAAAAATCAAAGGGACTCGTGACCTTCACTTCTACCAAATTAACCAAATTAAACGAGTAAGATTAATCAAGCGGGCTGACGGTTATTATTGTCAATTTTGTGTTGATGTTATTCGTCAAGAAAACATAGAACCATCTGGTAATACTATTGGGTTAGATGTAGGAGTAAAAGAATACTACACCGATTCTAATGGCGTAATGGTTGAGAATCCTAAGCTTCTTCGTGAAGCAGAAAAAGTTCTTAAGCGTTCGCAAGGACGTGTTTCTAGAAAAGTCAAAGGGTCAAAAAATAGAGGCAAGGCAAGACAGGTTTTAGGAAAACGCCACCTCAAAATAAGTAGGCAACGTCAAGACCATGCCATTAAGTTAGCACGGTGCGTAGTTCAGTCTAACGACTTGATAGCCTACGAAGATTTGAGGATTAAAAATATGGTGAAAAATCACTGTTTAGCTAAGTCTATTAATGACGCATCTTGGTATCAGTTCCGTGTCTGGCTTGAATATTTTGGGAAAGTATTTAAGAAAGTCACGGTGGCGGTTAATCCGCAATACACGAGCCAAGAATGCTCTAGTTGCGGTGAACTTGTTAAGAAAACGCTATCTACTCGAACCCACGTTTGTCAGTGTGGGTGTGTGATGGATAGAGACGAAAATGCAGCTAGTACACTTCGGCGTAAATAAGCCAAGCATTAGATAGCCAACACTTTACCCTTATATGTCCACTTAAAAGGTTTAGCCATTGTTTGATTAAAGTAATCGATAAATTCGAGAATTCGGGTTTTGAGGTCATCCTGACTTTTGAAGCTAGCACGCTTGAGTAACTTGCGAACCAAAATACTGAACCAAATTTCAATTTGGTTGAGCCAAGAAGAATGTTTGGGTGTGTAATGGAAAACAATTCGGTGTGTTTGGTCACTCAAAAAAGCTGCACGGGATTTCATCGATTTCAGAATGCCACTTTTGCCCTTAATTCCAAGGTCAATGTTTAAATCTTCTTTTTGTGCAACAAAGCGAACTAATGATTCCGACTGGTGAGTATTAAGACAGTCCATAATCAAATGCCATTTGATTGCCTGAGGGTCGCTTTCAATAATTCGACGAATATGTTGGACAAAATCTTCTTCGGTTCTTGTGTTTCCACAATTTGGTTCAACAATTTGACCAGTGGCAATATCGAAACTAGCAATTAAGCTTTGTGTACCGTGACGAATATACTCAAACTCCCGTCTTTCAACCTTACCCGGTCGCATTGGTAAATCTTTTTCTAAACGCTCTGTAGCCTGAATCCCAGTCATTTCATCAATCGATATTGTACGCTCTCCGTTTTGATAACGTTCAATCGCACTGATGTATAAACCAGTAATATCTTCAACTTTTGCGTCAAATTCTTCATCAAGAGGGGGGGGTTAACCAGTAGCGGCTCTGGTGGGGTTTAAGTTCTGCTTCTTCTAATAATCTTCCAACATGGCGGACAGATATGCTTTCAATGATACCTTGTTTCATGATTTCGTCCGCTAGTTCTCTTGATGTCCAATGACTTATTGATCGTCCATAGTCTTCGGGTGGTGAACATGCAAGGGCGAATAGTTCGATTACTTGCTCCATACTAAATTTTACTGGTGCGCCAATACGCTCTGAGTCTTGTAATCTCTGCAAAATAGACAACTCTTTATCGCTATTTTCCAACCATCGGTTTCGCCATAAACGAGCCATATCAAGACTTATATCTAATAATCGAGCAATTTCGCCATGATTTTTCCCCTCTGACGCTAGGAGAATTATTTTTGCACGTAGTACTATTTGTTGCGCCGTATTGTGTCGGTTGATCAACTGTTGGAGTTGTGAGCGATCGCTCTCGTTCAAATTTAATACTTTTGCAGCTAATCGTGCCACACCAGGTTCCCTTGTTTTCAGCCTAAACTGCTTTGACTCTACTTTCTTAGTTTCTCACAATAATGCTTGGTTTATTTCCGCCGTGCTGTACTAGAAATATCCTTAGTCGAGGATTGAGTACCGTAGGGCATACGGGAACTTTTGCGCTAGACGCAAGTAACGCTTTAGGAGATGAGTCCTCTACTTAGGCTGGAGAATCCTGTCTGAGCAAGTCATGTCTTTGATTAAAGAATCTCAGTGGCTTTAGCCCTGAGAGTGTCAAAACTTAATCGGTGGCTTAGTTTGGACGTTCGGAATCACTCTATTAGGTTTTTTCTTAGGTAAAACTCTACCAGCTGAACAAGTAGATAAATATTTGCTACCGATTATTGGATTAATTATTGTAGTTTCCCTACTACCGTCGATTATTCATGTAATTCAAGAATATCGGGCTAACAAAAAATAAAATTCATCTTCCATTGCTCCAGCTGGGGGGATGGGGAGATGAGGGAGATGAGGAGATGGGGGAGAATAACAACTGACAACTGACAACTGACCACTGACTACTTATTATTCCTACATTTGTGCAAAAACCTTGAAACCCTCCCCCCTGCTCCCCTGCTCCCCTGCTCCCCTACTCCCCTGCTCCCCTGCTCAAATACCCAGCCTTTGATAAACTTCTTCTAAATGCCGCAGATGTTGCTGAGGGTCAAAACACACTTCAATCTCTGCTGGCGATAAGTTTTGGGTGACACGCGGGTCTTTACTAATCAAGTCGTGAAAATTGCCTTCTGGTTTGTTCCAAGCAGCATGAGCGCTTTCTTGAACGATCGCATAAGCTTCTTCACGGTTCAACCCCTTGTCTATCAAAGCTAGCAGCACTTTCTGACTAAACACCACACCGCCGTAGCAATTAAGATTGCGTTCCATGTTCTGGGGATAAACCAACAAATTTTTTACTAAATCGATAATTTCTACCAGCATAAAATGCGTCAAAATGCAAGCGTCTGGTAAAATTACCCTTTCCACAGAACTATGGGAAATGTCACGTTCGTGCCAAAGGGCGACGTTTTCTAAAGCTGCACCTGCATGACTTCTGACAAGTCGCGCCATTCCTGTCAGCCGTTCGGAGCGAATGGGGTTACGCTTGTGCGGCATAGCGCTAGAGCCTTTTTGACCCTTGGCGAAAAATTCTTCAACTTCCAGAACGTCTGTTTTTTGCAGATTGCGAATTTCTACAGCAAAGCGTTCAATGGATGCTGCTACCAAAGCTAATTGTTGCACATAGTCGGCATGGCGATCGCGGGAAATAACTTGTGTTGAGGCTGTATCAGGTTTGAGTCCGAGTTTTTGAGTGGCGATCGCTTCCACACGTGGTTCAATATTGGCATAGGTGCCAACTGCACCAGAAATCTTACCCACGGCAATAGTATCGCGGAGAATCTTCAAGCGTTCTTGATGACGCAACACTTCTGCCAACCAGCCAGCTAGCTTAAAACCGAAAGTAATCGGTTCAGCGTGAATGCCATGCGATCGGCCAATCATCACCGTATGACGATGTTCTTGTGCCTTGTGGCGAATTGCCTGAATTAAATCTTCCAGGCGTTGCGATAACAGATCCAAGCTTGCAACTAATTGCAGTGCTAAAGCGGTATCTAGTACATCCGAGCTAGTTAAACCCAGATGAATATAACGTCCGGCATCACCTACATATTCGTTGACATTTGTCAAAAAAGCGATGACATCATGACGGACTTCAGCCTCAATTTCCAGCACCCGCTTAGGGTCAAAATTTGCCTTAGCCTTAATTTCCTCAACTGCACCAGAGGGAATATAACCTAGTTCAGCTTGGGCTTCACAAACTGCAATCTCTACCTGAAGCCAGGTTTTTAATTTATAAGATTCAGTCCACAGGTTGCCCATTTCGGGCAAAGTATAACGCTCAATCAACGTTCGCGGCAGAATACGACTGTCATATTCTACAGTTTTTAGTTCATTTAGTGCAGGTAAAAGGGACTGGGGACTGAGAACTGGGGGCTGGGGACTGGAGACTGGGGGCTAAAACACCAATTCAGTAATCCTGGAAGAACCTCTTCCCCTACCCCTCTCCTACGAGGAGAGGGGAGTTGAGCTACCCCTGACCTTGAAGGTCAGGAGGCTGGGGGGTTAGGTTTTTGATTACTGAATCCATGCTCTAGGAAGGAATTGAGTTTATACAAAGAGCGTTTTTATTCTTAATATTCAATACCCAATCCCCAATACCTAATACCCAGTCCCTTTTACTAATTCTGAGTTTGCTCAGTAATGGTACTACTTTTTGAGTCAGATGTGATGATACTAATGCTACCGTCAGCTTCCATATATGCGAACTTCACCTCAGCCAAAAATTCTACACCTTGTTGACGTAACTTGCTCATCAACTCATCTTCTGTGATTAGCTCTTGTTGCAGATGTCGTTCAATTAACCGACCATTTTTTACCAGCAATAGCGGTGGGGGATTAAGGAAGCGTAACCTGGGAAATTTGTAACCTAACCAGTTAAGAAAATAGCTCCAAAAAATAACAGTTCCTACTAGAATAGCTCCTTCAGTAATCGATGTATAATTGCTAGCCATTGCATTTTGGGCAGCTTCAGCAAATAGTACAACTACAAGCAAATCAGTAATTCCTAGTGTTCCTATTTGTCGGCTAGGTAGTAATCGTAGTACCGAAAACAGTGCTAGGTAGACCAGCGACCCACGTATAATTAATTCCAAAATACTAATGCTAGGAACAAAAATTCCCCGCCAATCGATAAACAACCATTTCTCCATGAGCGCTGATTTCACCCTTGTCAGTTGTCAGTTGTCAGGAGTCAGGAGTCAGGAGTCAGGAATTATTTTCTTAGTTCCCCATCTCCCTATCTCCCCTGCTCCCCATCTCCCTATCTCCCCTGCTCCCCTGCTCCCCTGCTCCCCCTGCTCTGTTCCTTCGCAGGTATAGCATTCTTATTTGGGGTGATGCCGCTGCCGTATTTTCTAGCGTAAACCTGAGTAAACTCCGCACCAAAAAAAAGAATCTGAGCAGCGTAGTAAACCCAAGCTAGGATAACTACCAGTGAACCAGCAGCGCCATAGGTTGAACCAAAACTGCTGTTACCTAAATACTGTCCTAACAAAAACCTACCGATAGAAAATAATGCTGAAGTAATAATAGCTCCAATTGCAACATTACTCCAAGTGATTTTGACATCGGGTAGTACTTTAAAAATCAGTGCGAACAGCACCGTGGTGATAGCAAAAGAAAGGAGAAAACTGACTAACTGCCAAAGCGGATCTACACCTGGTAACAAGTTACTAAAATATGCCACCAATGCTGATAATACTGCACTAATTACTAGGGATACCAAAAGTAAAAACCCAATACCTAGCACCATTGCAAACGACAAAAAGCGTTGGCGAATTATGTTAGTAAAACCTCGTCCTGGTTTTGGCTTGACTTCCCAAATCGTATTTAAGGAATCTTGCAATTCTGTAAATAAACCAGTTGCACCCAATAATAGAAGTAAAATACTAATAATAGAAGCTATAGTGCCTGTTTGGGGTTTATTGGCATTTTTAATAGCTGTTTCAATAAATTTTGCGCCGTCAGAACCAACTAAGCCTTGAATTTGTCGAAAAATTTCACCTCTTGCTGCTTCCTCTCCAAATACTGCTCCTGCGATCGCAATTACGATAATGAGCAAAGGTGCGATAGAAAAAACTGTGTAATAAGCTAATGCTGCTGCTAACCGTGAGGCTTTATCCTCATTCCATTCTTTAAATGTCTCTTGCAACAACCTCCAAATCGCTCGCCTAGTCATCTCATCAGTCTCCTTATGGCAGGTAGTAGTTTTCTTCCTGCTATATTTGATACTGATTTTCTAGATAATCACATCTCCCTAAAGGTTTTTGAAAAGATTCCTTGAGGAGGAATTCATTGAAAATTGGGAATGGGGACTGGGGACTGGGGACTGGGGAACTCGGAACCCCCGCGACCCTCCGGGTTCGGTAGTCCCCCATCGACGGGAACCGCCAAGACGGGGGCTACCTCACCGCTCGTGAGTGGGGATTAGGGGTAATGGGGAATGGGGACTGGTAAAGAATTTAACTTTTTACCTCTTGCACCCCTGCTTCTCTGCACCCCTGCACCCCTGCTCCCCTGCACCCCTGCACCCCTGCTCCCCTGCTCCCCTGCTCCCCTGCTCCCCTGCTCTTGTTAAATCACAGCTTCATCGCGTTGGCAATCAAAAACAACCATCAAGGAAACGTTGGGTGTCATTTGACGTAGATGCTGCATGTAACCATCTGCATCAGAGCGACTACGAAAACGAGCAACAATTTCCCGTTGTGCATCAGGAAGTAAACGCGCAATTGCCCAAGAATGAAGGCGCTCTTTGTAAGCGATCGCTTGGTTTTCTGAGTTTGAAGCTTTGTAATCGGTATTTTGTGGCATGATTATGTTATCCGTATTAACTTTATCGTAGGGCGTTACTGATTCTCCTGGCAGGGATGCACTAACGCCTTTTTTAGTATGCTGCCACCTTGTTATTCGATTATTAAAAAATTGTCAATGGCTAGTGCTACATTTCAAACAAACGCGCGTTGCAATTTCCAGTTACCTACAAACCTCAAAGCCTTAAATAGCAACTAACAAAGGGCAAAAAACCCAAATAAAAAAATCTGGCAAGTCTTGAATTCAACTGTTTGTATCACTACGCACAAGTATGGACGCAAAGCTGATCGTCCATACAAAATTTAGATAACTTGTGATGTTTCATAAGATACAGAATTCTAAATATTTATATATAAAACATCAACCGTCTGCAAGAGAAATAGAACTAATTATAAAGAAATTCATATTAGTCAACCAAAAATTATAGAACAGCTAAAATATTTATGAGAGGCTCTATCAAATTTGATGAAATATAACAGCATTGAACAACTACTCAAAAATAATCAGGCATGGGTTGCAGAAAAACTGGCTATAGACCCGACTTACTTTGAAGAATTATCCAGCGGACAAACACCACCTTTTCTCTACATCGGGTGTTCTGATAGTCGTCTGCCCCTAACAAACTTTACTCAGACAGAACCAGGAGAGTTATTTGTACATCGAAATATTGCTAATCAAGTTTCTCTCACAGATATTAACTTTTTAGCCGTTTTAGAATACGCTATTTTGCATCTTGAGGTGAAACATATTATCGTTTGTGGTCACTACGATTGCGGAGGAATTAAGGCAGCTTTAGAATGGAGAACCATCGGAATTATTGATAACTGGGTGAATCCGATTCGGGAACTATATCTACAGAAACAAGAAGAAATTGATGCCTTACCAACAAGAGAAGAACGTCTGAATCGTTTGGCAGAAATCAATGTCGTAGCACAAGTTAAAAATCTTTACCAAACTTCCGTCATGCGTCAGGCACTCTATCAGGGAAATGTGCCTATTGTTCATGGCTGGGTGTTGGATATCCGCAGTGGGTTAATTAAAGATTTGAATGTCTCAACTGTGCAATGGGAATTACACCAATGCCCCTTGCTTTTGGAGTTTCGACTCTATGCTATGTTGAAAACTGATGACTGATGACTGTTGACTGTTGACAGTCATCAGCCATCACAATGATATATATAAATTTTATTATGTGGAATAGTTGAGCATTTCCTTGCTTGGCTTTAGTAAACCTCTTGCACAAATAGGGGTAAAGTGATGAATTGATATGTAGTTCTGATTTATCCTGCAAATGATAAGAAATTTAAATAATAATTAGCTTGTATTAGATCCAGGTTTTGCTATTTAATTTAGTCTGTATTCTTTTTGAAACAAACATGAAAAGTTTTACCAAATTTTTCGCTAGATATAGCTTAATTGCGGGCTTGATTACTGCAACTACACTTGACACAGCGCCATCACTTGCACAAAAAAAGGTAACACAGGCGGTAGAGGACGAAGAGTTAAATTTGAAATTTGAATTTCAGACATGTCAAAGAAAACTCAAACTTTTGACACTCCCACACCTTGAAGGTGTGGGATTCTTCTTTCAACCAGTCAACTTGTCTAGAGGAGTTTCCCCACCTAGATAGAGGTTGTTCTGTCCAGAAGCGTTGATTTCGGGATGCCCTCCCGTATTTTTAATCCCCTTGGCTAATATTTGTTTAGCTGCGTTGTGGTCGCGGTGCATCACTGTTCCGCAAGAATGGCATTTGTGGGTGCGAGTGGACAAAGATTTTTTTATTCGTGTTCCACAAACAGAGCAATCTTGAGATGTGTAGTGAGGTGCAACTGCTATTGCCCAAGTGCCAAAAACTTTGGCATAGTAGTCCACCCAATCAGTGAACAATGACCACGAAGCGTCACTGATAGATTTAGCTAAATGATGGTTCTTAACCATATTTCGCACCTGCAAGTCCTCATAAACTACCAAGTCGTTTGACTGGACTAGAGTTCTCGCGGTCTTAACAGCAAAATCTTTCCTGTGTCTACTTACCTTGAGGTGCTTTTTAGCTAGTTTTTTAACAGCTTTGCGGCGATTATAAGAACCTTTTTTACATTTAGAAGCTTTGCGCTGTTTGCGTTTCAAAGACTTCTGAGACTTACGTAATAGCCTGGGATTTTCAACTGTCTTACCATCAGAATCAGTGTATAAAAATTCGAGTCCTACATCAATTCCTACTTGTTTACCATTGTGTTGATGCTGTTCTGTGCGTTCAACATCAACACAAAATTGACAAAAATAACCGTCAGCACGTTTAACTATTCTGACTCGCTTAATCTGTTTGATAGAGTAGAAACTTAAGTCACGAGTACCAATTAATTTCAGCCTACCGATATTAAACCCATCACTAAATGAAATGTATTTTTTGTCAAGAGAAAGTTTCCATCCTGACGTTTTGTACTCTACAGAATGTCCACGTTTTTTAAATTTAGGAAATCCCTGATTGCCCAGTTTCTTAGCTTTGCAATTATCGTAAAAACGTTTAATTGCAAGCCATGCCCTATCAGCAGAAGCTTGACGAGCCATAGAGTTAAGTTTGTCTGCAAAATCAAACTCTTTAGCTAAAACAGCACAAAGTTTTTGCAGTTCGTTCTTGCCAATATCTCTATTGTCCATCCAATGTCTGAGAGCTTTGTTGCGGATAAATAAAGCAGTTCTAAGAGCTTCATCTATTAAATGGTACTGACTTTGTTTACCTTTTAACTTAGCTTCTAAGACCAGCATGGGCTTAACCTAATAATCTCTACTGTAATTAAATTATTTAATTGTCTGTTTTAGTAACGCTTTCTCTTGGGCTGTAAAACTATCGCAATCATAATAACTAGAACCCCAACCTAATTCATGAACTGAGTATTTACCCAGTAGATTAAGTGCTTCACCTTGGTTGCGAACCGCATAAAGCCACTTGCCTCTTATTTTGACGGATTCACTTTCTTTAACATCATTATTCTTGTAGCTCTTGATAGGACTTTTACCTGCAAGCATAATATTTAGACCTGATTAGATGCTTTTCTTTATTCTAGTGTCATATCCTCAATAGGTACGACCTATTGACCATAGATTTATATAAAGTTTACATATGCCAGGAAAATACAGGCACAAGACAACATCAGTCACTCTGATTAATTACCATTTCGTGTGGATACCAAAAAGACGCAAAAAAGTATTAGTTGGAAATGTCGCTATCAGGCTTGAGGAATTGCTTTATGAAAAAACAAAAGAGCTAGAGTGTGAGATTCTAGCTCTTGAAATTATCGAAGACCATGTACATCTTTTTGTTAGCTGTCCTCCGACCTTAGCTCCAGACCAAATTATGTTTAGATTGAAGGGATATACATCCAGGATACTAAGGCAAGAGTTTCCACATTTATTAAGATTGCCCTGAATGTGGACAAGAAGTTATTTTTGTGGAACGGCTGGGGATGCTTCAAGTGAGACAATCAAAAAGTATATTGCTAATCAAAAAACTCGCTAAGGGAGTTCCAATAAAAAAAATGTCCCACCGTCGCTTTCGCCCCGAAGGGGCGAAAGCCCCAATATATCAACACTATGTCCAAAATATTTATGATCCGGTGGGACATTTTTTTCTTTGCAGGTGCCTAATAATGAGACTGCACCTAAAGGTGCTACACATTCATCCCACCCCTGAAGGACGCAACAGACTGAAAATTTTTGGATTTTCAGTCTGTTGCTGGTGGGCTTTCTGCTCCAATACTTGTAACTTGTTCCTTCATGTTGACAAAACAAGAAGAGTTAACAGGATTGTACGCAGGTTACGGTTTTTATGTATATGCTGATGATAGAGGTGTTTCGAGAGTAGTTACTCCTGATGGTGAAGAGTACTCTGCACGGCTGGTTCAGGCTGGTAAGAACAAAGGAAAATCTTTAACTGTGCGACCGATTAAAGGAGTACCTATGCGAATAAGCCTGAGCTTTGAGTTGCCACCATCAGCCAATAGTCTCAGCGCTCTTGCTGTAAACTACACGATAGCAAGCGGTATTCATAAGCTTCGACAGGTCGTGTTTAGAGACATAAACATCTCGAAGTAAAACATTTGATAACAAAGATGATTGTAGAGATTTAACTGCTTGTTTCACTAGATAACGATAAAGTTCTTGAGAAATTGTGCCAATGTTCGCTTATAAGCCTATTTCTCTAATAAAGTGATAGTTGTTAATTACCGCTTGTTCGTTTGTGGCAATCAGACTTGATTCTGTGGTGATTCAGATTCTCTTACCGATAAGTTTACAGAATTTAACTTGTTAGCAGATGCTTCTAAAACTTGTGGCTGTGTGGTAGTTTTTTCCGCCACAGACACGATGTTTTTTTGCCCTGCCAAAGTATCGCGCTGATTGATGAGATAGATACTAATTAAAGTCAAACAGACTCCCAGCCATTGCAAGGGACTGAGTACTTCCGAGAGTAAGAGATTGCCAAATAGCAGGGCAAAAACGGGCGTCAAGAAGGTGAGAGAACTGAGACTAGTGAGACTCCCACTAGAGGCAAAGTAGAAAAATAACCCATAAGCGATCGCACTACCAAATACTGTGGCATAACCCAAAGCCACCCAATCAGAGGGTACAAGATTCTGCCACTGTTGGGATTCCACAACCGATGAAATTCCCCATAACGGCAATCCACCTAAAATCATGTGCCATCCCGTAGCTGTTACCACATCCACATGACGAGTTACAAACCGAATTAATACTGTTCCCGCTGCCATAGAAAGGGCCGCTAACAGCATTAACCACTCGCCACTGGCAAACAGACTTTGCCAATTGCCAATTGTGACATTTACCCCTGAGTCAAAAAAATGTAAAATCCACTCATCCGGCAAGCCGATTAAACTAATCCCCGTGACTCCAAATCCTAGTCCTAGCCATCCCCAAAAACCAATGTGTTCTTGAAATAACCACAACGACAGCAAGGCGACAGCCAACGGTTGGGAGTCAATCATCACAGACCCTAACCCAGCACTAGTTCTAACTAAACCCTCTGCCAAAAAGCCTTGAAATAGCGTCCCATCTACCAACGCAAATAAAGCAATCCACAGCCATGATGCCCAACCTTTCGGCTGGGGTTTACCCATAAGTGCTGCTGTAATCAGAATTAATACCCCAGCTGGTAGTAAACGTACACCTGCCATGAATAGCGGTGTGGTGTGGGGTATTACTCCTTTCATTGCCACCATTGCTGTACCCCAGAGGAAAAACGGGGCAATTAGCAGCAGGGGCGCGAAAGGAAATCGAAATGCACTGAGTTTCAGCTGCATGGGTTTACTGATGCCTTTGTTTAACAAGAGCAGAGATTGCTTTAACTAATTTTACCCAATTGTGTCTTTTTGTAAATGAAATGAAAGGATACTTATATCAACTTTCCACTCATCCCAAGGCAGTATGGTGTGTCTGAGTGCGTACTTGAAATTTCTTATTGAGGTTTAGGTGCAACAGTTCGTGAATGCGATCGCCCTGTGGCAGTTTCAGGTAAAAAGAGGATGCGATCGCTTGTACATCTTTGGGCGTTACTACCAAACTAACCCTAAGTTAAAGATGGGAAAATATGGATTCAACATGATGGTACGGAACAAGGAATTGCCAATCGATTGGTTGAAATGGGTGTACCCAAACAAGATATTATTTTGGCGTTTCACGAACCCTATGTGCGTCAGTTGATAGAAAATCCTTCATAATACTAAATTATGCCAGCCAGAGATATCTTTCACAACGCAGAAAAGCCCTGGCGACTAGAAGTCACGCGCCACATGCGCGGCTGTCGGGGAACCGCGATAGCGCAGTGGCTTGCCTATACAGACAAAACCCGCCTGCGCGGGTTGAGATGCTTACTTTTTCATTAGTCCACGTACTACTTTGCAGAACCCTTCGCGTAAGCGTCTCCGAAGGAGAAGGGTAGGTGGACTTTGCCTGTGTAGTAGCGAATTATATTCGCCCAAAACTTTTAAAACATCCTCTTAAATTCTATGATAATGTGATGATATTTACCTGAATTAAAATGTCAGTTTATAGATGGTTATAAATTCTGCTGCACCCAATTTCTAAAATTACGCATAGCTTGACTTCTACCAATAGTTAAACACTGTTGAACATACTCGTTGACTAATTCAACAATTGGAATATTAGGGAAATTAGGGCTAGATTGAGATTTAATATACTTGCCATCTTGTAGCAAAGAAATTTCTAAACCTTGTTGTGTATATCGCCAAAGTTCAGGAACTCCTAGAATTTCATAATTCTCAAATCGAGTGCGGGAAGTAATATCAATCTCGATTGCTAAATCTGGTGGTGGATCTACAGTTAAATCAATTCGATTTTTACCAATGACAGCAGCTTGATTTGGAATATAAAAAGATGTGTCTGGTTCTACTGCTTGCCGCATTCGCTCATTTTTGAGTGTTGTAGAACCGAAAGGTTCAAAATCAATTTGCAGTTGTTCTAAGATAATTTTGACTAAATCACCAATTAACTCTTTATCTTTTTCGTGTTCAGCTAAGGGAACCATAATTTCTAACCAGCCATGACTATAAGAAATACGTGCTGCACGCCTTTCTCCCATTTCTTCTAAAATGTTTTCTAACTGCTGCCAACTAATATCTTTGAGTAACATTTGTTGACCAGGTTTAATGATAATTTGTTGCAACTTTACAAGCATATTCCCTCATAAGAGTAGGTTTGTTAGCAGTTGTGGTCGCAAATCTAATTTACAAAACAGGCGATGAAGAGGAAAAAACAAAGTTTGCCCATACTCAATGTTAATATTGAGACGCCTTTTATAAAGTAGTGGTGTGGCAAACCTCAATTGGGACATTAGAATTTTTTTGTGGGATGGGCGTCTCGCCCGTCCGTTGCCCACAAGATGCCCTACTTGGGCCAAGTGGGTATTAGTCCACTGGAAGAATTACCAATGCCCAATTCCCAATGCCCAAAATAAAGTTAATTTATACCAAATTGCTTACCAATTCTTACCTAGCAGAGATTCAAATTCAGCTTGCAAAGCTGTGATATCAGCCACCCTTGCCACTAATATATTATCGTTACCAGCATCGCTTAAACGTGCTTTCCAATAACGAATAGTTTCCGCGTTATTCATCCAAAATTGCACTACTGTATCTATCACTTGCTCAGTATTCCAATTCCATTTGGCTGGTACTGGTTCCACAGTTTCTATCAATGCATCCAGCGTGCATTTCTGCGTTCCTAAATATTCTACTCCTTGGTTTTGTGGCTTTTGTAGACTCTCTTGTTGATTAGTAAAAAATTGCCAAACTGGAGACACGCCTATAATGTCAAAAGTGTATTTCATCTCAGTCCTCCCAATTGGTAATTAGCTGTATAGAAGATTTTGATTTTTAGACAAATTATCTCTTAAAAAACATGAAAATACTACCTCAAAAAAGGAATATTTCCGTCTATGTCAGAGGAATTAAACTTTATCTCACAATTAGCACTTGCTAGCTTTGAGTGCTAATTTTTATTCAATTGTTTGGTGTATTATTAAAGAGTTTCAGGCATAAATTCCGGGACTGATATTATTTTTAATAATTATTTAAGTTTTATCCTCACAGATAGTAAAGGTGAATTAGCAGCTTTAGCTGCTGCTTGTTTGTGGGCTGTGGCTTCGGTCGTGTATGGAGTTGTAGGACAAAGGATTCCGCCACTGCACCTCAACTTGATTAAAGGGATAATTGCGATCGCCCTGCTTGTTGTGACAATCTTGATTAGTGGCGAACTCCTGCCAAATATTGCCCTGAAGCCTTTGTGTCTACTTCTCCTCAGCGGTGCAGTGGCTATTGGTTTGGGTGATACAGCTTTCCTAGCTGCCATAAATTATTTGGGGGCGCGTCGCGTTTTACTTATAGGAACTTTAGCTCCGCCAATGACCGCGATCGCAGCTATGATATTGCTCAAAGAACAGCTAAGTGTCATTGCTTGGTGTGGCATTTTGCTGACTATTCTGGGAGTTGCTTGGGTAGTGACAGAACGAGTTCCCGGTACAACCGATAATTCCACAACGCACCTATGGCAAGGTATCGGCTGTGGTTTATTAGCAGCAATGACAAATGCCACTGGCACAGTTATCTCTCGCCTTGCCTTTGCCACTGCCAGTATTTCACCCTTGTGGGCTGCCTTATTGCGCTTGAGTGCAGCCGTATTAGTTATACTATTATTGGTCAATTTTTCCAGGCATAAAAACAACACCCCTGACTGGCAATCGTGGCGAGTAATTCTCGCAAGTTGCTTTGCTGCCTTTTGTGGAACTTACTTAGGAGTTTGGCTGCAACAGACAGCAATTAAATTGACATCAGCGGGAATTGCTTCCACACTGTTGCAGACTAGCCCATTGTTTGTAATTCCCATCACTGTCTGCATGGGTGAAAAAGTCAGTTGGAGAGCGATCGCTGGCGTGATTATAGCGATCGTCGGAATTGGATTATTATTTTACTTCAAGTAGCACATATAAAGTAAGTTATGCCAATTTGAACAATGATTGCGTGTGATTGATTTGCCCGCACCAGGACACACAAGGCGATTTACAATCCAAAATCTCAAATCCAAAATTCAAAATCGTATAAGTTATGCCAATTTGAACAATGATTGCGTGTGATTGATTTGCCCGCACCAGGACACACAAGGCGATTTACAATCCAAAATCTCAAATCCAAAATCCAAAATCGTATAAGTTATGCCAATTTGAACAATGACAGGACTTACGCAACTGGCACAGGCGATCGCTAAAATTGAGTACAGATGTATTGAATAATGGACGCAACTGGCACAGGCGATCGCATTTCTACAAGACATATGTACTAGCAAAGATGAGCTTACTAACAAGGGGCTTGCGAAAATTAGTTAAAGTCGTGTCTCTGTGTGAAGCCTTGTTCAAATTATGAGAAAATAGAGTTAAGGATTCATAAAATAAACCTTGTATTTTATGAGATTTACTAAACTTAACTATTGCCAATACTTGTTGAGCAGTCAGATTAATTATACAGTCACGAATTTGGCAGAGCATTTAGATCAGATCAGTCATGATAAAATTAACCGTTATCTCAAAAATGAAAAGTTAACACCTCGTTTGCTTTGGGATAATGTTAAAGATATCGTCCAAGTGAGTGATACTGCATATCTAGTTTTTGATGACACGGTGCTGGATAAACGATACGCCACAGAAATAGAGACAAGTAAACGACAATATAGTGGCAACCAACATGGTGTAATCCAGGGTATCGGCTTAATAAATTGTATATATGTCAATCATGAAGAAGGAAAATTTTGGGTGGTTGACTATCGTATTTATGACCCAGACTCAGATGGTAAAACTAAAATAGACCATGTAACAGAAATGCTGCAAAACCTTGTATATCATAAGGTTTTACCATTCCAAGCTGTGTTAATGGACAGTTGGTATGCCACAAATAAATTAATGTTATACATTGATGGCTTAGGAAAATATTATTATTGTCCTTTGAAACGTAATCGACTTGTAGATGATACTAATTGTCTTGAAAATTATAAAAGGATTGAATCATTATCTTGGAATGAGGAGGAGTTGATATCAGGTAAAATAATAAAAATAAAAAAGTTTCCTCAAGCTAAAAAAGTGAAACTATTCCGAGTAACTGTCTCGACCGACAGAACGGATTTTATCGCTACAAACGATTTATCTCAAGATTCTACGGATGTTGTACAAAAAGTGTGTAAGGTTCGATGGAAAATTGAAGAGTTTCACCGCGAATTAAAGCAATTGACTGGCATTGAATCATGTCAATGCCGTAAGGGTCGTATTCAAAGAAATCATATCGCCTGCGCTATTTTAGTCTGGCTTCGGCTCAAAAATTTAGCTTATATAACTGGTCAAACAATTTATCAAATTAAGCATGGACTACTATCTAATTATTTAGTTCAGCAACTAAAACGTCCGGCTGTTCCTATGTTTATCGCGTAGTTGTTTAGGCGCACGGCGCGGTTACACCGCACCATTGCTTGTGACAGTTGCGTAAGTCCTGAATGATTGCGTGTGATTGATTTACCCGCACCAGGACACACAAGGCGATTTACAATCCAAAATCTCAAATCCAAAATCCAAAATCGTATAAGTTATGCCAAACGTTCGGTTTGATAAATACTATCGTTACGAAGACCTGACACAGATTATACATAGTTATGCACAGGAATTTCCTCACTTAGTGCAAATAGAAAGTATCGGCAAAAGTTACGAAGGTCGTGATATTTGGTTATTGACTGTCACCAACTTTGCCCTTCGTTCACATCAAGAAAAACCAGCCCTGTGGCTTGATGGTAATATCCACGCCACCGAATTAGCAGCGTCGAGTGCATTGCTATACCACCTGCAAACATTAGTTACAGGCTACGGCACACATGCAGACATCACCCGTTGTTTAGACACCCGCACCTTCTACATTTGCCCTCGTGTCAACCCTGACGGCGCAGAATTGGCACTTGCAGAAAAACCAAAATTTATTCGTTCTAGCACTCGTCCCTATCCCTATGATGAAGAACGCAACGATGGATTAGTGATGGAAGATATAGATGGCGATGGCCGGATTTTATTGATGCGAATTCCCGATGCCAATGGTGCTTGGAAAATCTGCCCTACTGAACCTCGCTTATTAGTGCGTCGTGAACCAACAGAAACTGGTGGTCAATATTATCGTGTGCTACCTGAAGGCAAGATAGAAAATTATGACGGCGTGGAAATTAAAATCCAACGTCCAAAAGAAGGGTTAGACTTGAACCGCAATTTTCCAAGCTTGTGGCGGCAAGAATCACAGCAACCAGGAGCAGGATCTTACCCTTCATCAGAAACAGAAGTGCGATCGCTAATCCAGTTTATTACAAATCATCCCAATATTACCGGCGCCATTACTTTTCACACCTTCAGCGGCGTTCTCATCCGCCCTTACACCCACCTCAGCGATGAAGAATTTCCTGTAAATGATCTCCGCACTTACCAACGCATCGGCGAAAAAGGCACTGAACTCACCCAATACCCAGCCATCTCTGCATTCCATGAATTTCGCTACGACCCCAAAGACGTAATCACAGGTACATTCGATGACTGGGCTTATGAATACCAAGGTTTATTTGCCTGGACAGTAGAAATTTGGAGTCCTCAGCAGCAAGCGGGAATTACTAACTATAAATACACCGACTGGCAACGAGAACATCCTTTAGAAGATGACTTGAAATTGCTGCGTTGGAACGATGAACAACTTGCAGGTAAGGGTTACGTAAATTGGTATACCTTCGACCATCCCCAACTCGGTCAGGTCGAACTCGGCGGTTGGGATAGCATGTATGCTTGGACAAACCCACCCCCAGAATTTCTAGAGAAAGAAATAGCCCGCTTCCCCGACTGGCTATTGTGGCATTTATTAATCTCTCCTCGTTTGGAAATTTACGAAGCCAGTGTTTATAGCTTAGGTGATGACATGTATCGGGTGCGGCTGGTTGTACAGAACACAGGCTGGTTATCTACCTATATTACTCAAAAAGCCTTAGATAAAAAGCTGGTGCGAGGTTGTATTTGTGAAATTGAATTGCCTGCTGGTGCAACTTTGGAAACAGGTAAGCTTATAGAAGATTTAGGTCAATTAGAGGGACGTGCCTACAAGCCTTCATCTCCTGGTAGAAGGCAAAGTGACCCAACTAAAGACCGGGCGAAAGTCGAATGGATAATACGTGCTACTCTGGGTAGTAGAGTCAAACTTTTAGCTCGTCATGAACGTGCTGGAGTTGTGCGTAGTGAAGTAATATTAGAGTGATATCATCCTATCAGGATTTATGTAGTGCATTGTTGATAGATAATATCATGTCCGTTTAAACACTTATGATATCTGTGGAGGTCGGTAATTGGTAATTGGTAATTGGTAATTGGTTTTGAGTATTACCTATTACCCATTACCCATTACCTATTACCAAGCAAACCGACTAGATCGTAAGTAATTAGCCGAACTTGATATAACTGATAATTGATGACTGATGACTGTCATCAGTTATCGGTCAACAACATTGTTGTTTAACATGAGTTCGATAGATTTAAAAAAGCCCAATCCTCCCAGTCCCTAATCACCAGTCCCCAGTCCCCTCAAGAGTTTTGTTGCCAAAAAAGACACTGCTTTTGTTGCTCAGAAAGGTTTTTGGATAGTAAAACTAAATCTTTATCGGGCAGAGTAAAATTGATATAATATAGCTCTTGTTTTCTTCTTGAAGTGTAATCAAAAAAGATAGTATATCTATCTGAAGTTTCAGGTGGCTTCCCTCGATGTAAAATACTACCAGTAGCAGCAAAAACTACTGTACCAGCATTCCCTATGCATGATTTGTAATTAGTGGGTGATATAACTTTTTGCATAGTGCTGTCTTGGATGTAACCATAAGTATATTTGAGAGATTGAGCTACTTTTGCAGTTAAAGATTGAGGAATATATTGAAATGGCCCCTGGCTCTCACCAATATCATTTAAATAAACTATAATTTTTAATACTTTGCGGTCTTCTGGATCTATATGCCAAAGCCTAGAACCTATTTCTAATTTATTGGCGATATCTCTACGAAAATATGCACCATGATATGCTATTGGTAGTCCGATATAATGCTCTACTATATTCAGTAAACGTTGTTCTAAACCCCACAAAAAAATTTGGGGATGTTCCATCAGTTGCTGGGAAGTAGCATGAATAACAAATTGATTTTTCTCAATAGAGTTATTGCTGGTCATTTTGACCATTAAGTTTTTTGCTGAATCAAGAAGTTGAGAATTAGATAAAATTCCTAAATCATCTAATGAAGTAATTACAACTCCTTCAGTTTGAATTTTTTCAACTAATTTCAGGTCGTCTTGAGAAATACTCGGTAAGTAGTATTTATGCCTTTCAACAGCTATTTGATAAGCAATATCAGCTTGATGTCGCACAAAGGGAATTTGATTAATTTTTTGCAAAACTCTTTTTCGGATTTTTGGCCAGACCAAATGCATACATTTATTTTTGATATCCAGTCCGGTTAATTATTTGTGTTTCCTACAGTCATTACACCCCACCCCTAACCCCTCCCCGTGAACGGGGAGGGGAAACAAAGCATGGCTTTGGTGGGTTTCAAAGATTTTAATAAGTAATATAGTGGACATGATATTACTCCATATAATATGGATTTGTATTAATTGAAAATATCAAATTTTAGAAATTATTCAATAATTTAGTATAGTTAATCTTTTTGGATAAATCGGCTATGGTTGTCACTTCATCAAGATACTTAATTAACTATTTTTAAAAATCTTACTTAAGTTACATTTTTATTACAATATACGTAAATTTGTATTAAAATTAATACTTTAAGGTAGATTTAATTAATAAATTACTCAACAAAAATCAAAAGCCCATATTAATGATAATTCTTATAAAGAGACAAGAGGCGGTTGCCATCGGCAACTACCTCTTATTTCCTTAACTATTCATCAAAAACTTTGCACTCTGTATGGTTAAAGATTTATACATTCAGTTGTAGTCCACTGGATAAGTTAACCCTATCATTGCTCTGTCTATTTTTGGATCTTATCGAGTAGAATGCTACGGGACTTTTGGCGCTTGCGTGAGAATTGCCAACCAATGCTGTAAGCACCGAATACTAGTGAACCCAACGTTAAACCGGGTTCAGGAACATCGGCGGCGGTGACAGAACTAATAGTTACATCAAAATCACCATCGGAGTCTACATTATCATCAAATACACTGTCGGCAGCAGCAATAAATAGATATTGTGCGTTGGTTGGAACTTGTACAACAATACTACTAAAACTGTCGCTGCGTGAAATATAAAAAATACCATTATCTAAACATTGAGTTGGTAGGCAACCATTTACAACAATAGGATCAATAGCACCCGGAACTCTTTCAGTTGTAGCGCCATTATAATCACCACTACTAGGTAGCAAAATATTGTCAGTGCTGAAAAGAGACCACATTGAACCATAATATTCATCAGTTGGATCACCAAATGGTGAAAAAGTTCCAAACCGCTCTAGTTCTATTGTGTCACCTGGATTAATTCCCAAATCTGCTAAAGAAAAGGCTACGCTATCAGGACTGGATGTATATGAAGAAATAAAACTTGCAGTTGGGTCAATGTCGAATCTATATGTGAACGCTTGTACAGGGTCAGCTTTGATTACAGCTAAGCTCAAAGTAGCACTAGCAGTTAAAACTGATAATTTAGTGAATAAATTGGTGGTCATTTTTATTATTAAAAAGGTTGACACATGGAATCGTAAGCAATTAATCATCAATTAAACAAGCCAGATATTCTGGTTAATTCTAGTTGATGATCCTGCTATACGCTAGATTTTTTTGCATGTAATTACGTACACAAGCAAAATTTTGGGTCAAAGAAATATAATAGTCAATCTACCACTAGCTGGTTTACAAGCAGCAAAAAACCCTAATTTGAAAAATAAATGGGGTAATTTATGATGCTTAGATTTTTGCTTCACCAATTATTTACACAAGCACTCGTTTTTGTCCAAAGTCTGAAAAAATACTTCAAATAAAAAGATTGAGAACCATGCTATCAACATTACTTGATTCTCAATTTTTTCTCTATTAATTTCCAAATTAACTTTTATATCATTTAGTTACAAAATGTCTTAAGTCCGTTTGAGTGCTAAAGTCAGTCCATCTCCAATAGGGACAAGAGACAGCGTAACCCGTTGATCATCATGTAACTTTTTGTTAAGCGCACGGATAGCTTGAGTACTTTCGTCTTGAACTTGGGGATTGGCAACTCGTCCAGACCATAAAACATTATCAATAGCAATCAATCCACCCGGACGCAATAATTGCAGCGATCGCTCATAATAGCCATCATAATTTTCTTTATCAGCATCGATAAAGGCAAAATCAAACGTCCCGGCTTGTCCATCTGCCAATAGTGCATCTAAAGTTTCTAAGCCTGGTGCTAACCGCAGGTCAATTTTATCGGCAACCCCTGCTTGCTGCCAATATCGGCGAGCGATCGCAGTAAATTCTTCACTGACATCACAAGCGACAATCTTGCCATCAGCAGGTAAGGCCAAAGCTACAGAAAGCGAACTATAACCAGTAAATACCCCTACTTCCAAGGTTTTTTTTGCACCTAAAAGTTGCACCAACAGTCTCATGAACTGTCCTTGTTCCGGTGAAATCTGCATTCTCGCGCCGGGATGGCTAGCAGTTTCTTGACGCAACTGATAAAGAATCTCAGGTTCCCGCACAGAAGTAGATAAAAGGTAGTCGTAAAGCTGAGAATCAAGATTAATTGTTTGTGATGACATAGCTGATTAGATAATTTAACGCATCTACCGCTATACTATCGCTGGAGAGTGAAATATTGGAAATTACATGGTGCGGCTCGTTTTTACAGCAATTGTGCTGGTACTATTGGCAGCTTGTGGCAGTATTGGACTACTACCGACTAGCGAGTTAGTGCAAAAAGCGATCGCATTTCAGCTATCGCAAACCCAACAACAACTCAGCCAACAAGTAGATCTAGACTTTCAAGGTTTTGAAATCAAACGGCTATCAATTACCCAAGAACAACCTTTAACAATTGAAAATTTACCAGCTTTCCGCGTTCGCGGAAATTACGACTTAATTGTCAAGTTACCTAAGAGACAGTTGACGCAACCGCAACAAGCATTTGACCTTTACCTGCAAATTCAGCAAGAAGGTAAAACCTGGCGATTGCTACTTCCAGATAAAGGTAGCAAAGTTACTCAACGCATCTGGCGTAGCTATATTATTGAATAAGGGACTGACAAATGTAATTGTTCGTCCCTGACAGCCATCAGTCAACAACTTCAAGCCGTTGTTATTATTTGTTGAAAATTCCCCAACAAAGATGTGCAACTAGAAAAAGCATCACAAACATTTACGTATAAATGCCAATACTAGTCATGATCGAGGTGATAGTTTCACCAAAGGTAGGGCAAAATGTATTTCAATTTATTGATCAGTTCCGTTATGGGAATTGTAATTGTAGTGCTACTAGCTTTTGGATTGTTCCAATGGTTGCACATACCCGCAGGTAACTTCCTTGACTGGGTGATTGGTGGTGCAAGTTTTTGGTGGTTGTTGGTGATTGTGACTGTACCTTGGAATGTGCATTTTCAAGCAAAAGAGGTGTTAGCAGAAGCAGCACAGTCCACTGAAAAAGGCATTCCCGTAGATCAAAAACAAGTAAAATATGTCAATTTATTGGCAAAGCGATCGCTCTGGGTTGCCATTGCCTTACACTTATTTTCAGCCGTTGGTCTTTATACCCTCGCCGCCACTGGTATTAGTGCTGTGGGATATATCAGTTCTGGTGCAGCTTTGTTATTAACCATTTTACGTCCAGCTATTCGCGCTTACGAATATTTATATGCGCGGTTGACAATGATTCGTACTGAATGGAAATATCCCCGTGAAGATATTGTAGAACTGCGCGATCGCTTCAATTCTTTAGAAGAGAAAGTCCGGCAAATAGAAGAGCAACTTAATCCAGAACAACCTTATTCTTTAACTGCAACTCAACAACGCTTTAGCGAAGAAACTCGCAAAGAATTAGCCAAGATTACCGCGAATTTAGAAGAATTACGGGCTACGAATCAAAGCGAACATGAACGTTTAGGGAGAGAAGCAAAAAATGCGATCGCCCAACTTTCCACCGATGGGCAATTTCTCGATCATGTCCGCGAAATTATTCGATTCTTTAAAACCACCTAAATCATATGAATTAGCGCTGAGTCTAAGGATAAGAAGGTATTAAAAACCTTAATAATAGGCGATGGTTAATATCATGTCCGTTTAAACACTTATGATATCTGTGGAGGTCGGTAATTGGGAACTTGTACTCTCGCACTTGTGCCGACTTGTGCTGAGCGCAGTCGAAGTAGCGAAGTCGAGGTAAGCCGAAGTATTGGGAATTGGTAATTGGTAATTGGTTTTGAGTATTACCTATTACCCATTACCCATTACCTATTACCAAGCAAACCGACTAGATCGTAAGTAATTAGCCGAACTTGATATAACACCTTATTTTTAGAAGTTTAAACCTTTTTAATAAGTCAAAAGCCTACCAAGTCGTTGCTTTGATGAGATTCTAGTTGAATTGAGCGATCGCCATTTGGGCGAAAAAATCGGGCTTATACAGCAACAAAAAACCCCGGTAAACTAACCGAGGCTGAGAAATCTTTTCTGTCGATGGGAGATACCAAGGCTGAAATCTAAAAATCTTAACTAACGCTAATACCAACCAAAACTAGAGTGGTGACAAGTAATGTAGCGAACAAACCTTGTAAAACATATTTGCGTTGTTCCCAAATTGCAGGGTATTGAGCGTAATAAACTTTGGGTTCAGTTGCGTAGTTATTGAGAACGCCGTCTTCGTTAATGGTGGTATACATAGTTTTTTCTTTGGTTTGTTACTTTATGTAAATAGTGAAATCTAAAAATCTTAACTAACGCTGATACCAACCAAAACTAGAGTGGTGACAAGTAATGTAGCGAACACACCTTGTAAAACATATTTGCGTTGTTCCCAAATTGCAGGGTATTGAGCGTAATAAACTTTGGGTTCAGTTGCGTAGTTATTGAGAACGCCGTCTTCGTTGATGGTGGTATACATAGTTTTTTCCTTGGTTTGTTACCTTATGTAAATAAATTTAACAACTTTGTTACAAATAGTCAACAGGACTTGACAACAAAAGGCTGATAGCGGTAATAAAATCTGCTTATCAGAAATGCATGAGGTAGGCGATCGTCTATGTGATACCGTTTCACCTTAAGATTGATACAGATGGCAAGCTGGGGCAGATGGGGGAGAAAGAAAAGTAATTTGTATCAAGAATTTCGTGAAATGGTATGAGAAATTTTTCTTAGAGGAAATCGTAGCCTCTAGCTGAGGGTTATGAAATTGGGTGGAATGCATCCCAAATTTTCTTGTGGGATGGGTGTCCTCACCCGTCCTTTGTCTGAAGGGCGCTTTTGATGCCCAACGCCACAATTGAGAATTGCTTGAAAATCCTTTATAAACCTTGTAAGTTTTTTAAAGCAGTCCTGCTGACTTATCCAGTCGTTTAACCATCGTTGATGGGGATTTTCTAACCAGTAAAATAGATATAATATTAAAAGTTTCTCATGTTCTGTTCCCCAAAAACGCGGGGGTAACAGCTCTATAATCTTTTGTTGCTTTCGAGTAATTGCTCTCGCGCTTACCAACAGCGCGAGAGCGCATTGGCGGGCATTCGTTATCGTCTACATACTGTATACACTCAAATAAAACCCAAATTTTTACCCTAGAGTTAGGGTGATAACACCAAGCCTCTGGAAGAATAGCACAAGCAGCTTGGGCATCCTCCCAACTTAATAATCCGTACTGATTGATTCTTTGAGCTAAAGGAGCTAAATCTCCTATCCAGGGTCTATAGTTCAACAGAGATGATTGCCCATTATTATTTAATAAATCATATCCGAGCAGCTTCAAATTAGGTTGGTTTAGCAGAACTCTTTGAGTAGTAGGATCTGCAAACAGTAGATGGTATTGCTGACCAATAGGAGTTGGAAGCCAATTAAGCATTTCCCAAACTTCGTCTAATGAATGCAATCGAAAGTTTTGGGAGTAGTCAAAGTGTGGATTACACCAAGAATCGATACTGCGAACTTCATGTAAGTGCCGCAAACCCAAACAACTAAGATGATCTGCCCATTCCAAATCATCAAGAGTACGAATTTTTCTTGTACTTAACCACATTTATTGAAATTTGCCTAAAGTTGGTTTTTGCTGCCTGTACAGTATGTCAATATATTGTCAAAATCATCACGCACATGCAAGGACAGTTAAGACAGTTAAGTAATTTTTTAATAAACCTTAATCAATTTCTAGTTGCTTCATAAGCTCTATATAAATTCAGCAGGAGGAAAAGTTCTGTGAGCGTTTTCAAGTAGTGACCGCATATAGCTTATTTGAAATCTTAAATCCGTAATAATGAATACATTTTTGGGAAAATTTCACTAATGTTATTTCTTAAGTAAAACTAATAAATTAAGAGAATAAGCAATGCCAGCAGTCGCTTTACGGTAATTATTAAAAAGGTTTTTAATCCTACGTGAGTTCGACAGATTTAAAAGACCCCGCTTCCATTCCTCTCCCCTCAAAGGAGAGAGGCTTCAAAAGGTTGTTTTTTCGTTCTTTACCGAAGATATTAGAGCCACCTCTTTGCGTCTAAGAGGGGTTGGTGAGAGGTTCATCGAACTCACGTTAATCCCAGACCGTACAAGAAAGCGCTCACAGCATTGGCTACCAAAAGCCCTGATATATCTTGATTCTGGCAATCAAAGTCACAAACGCGCTGCAAGGAATTTCTGCCTTTGGGCTTGATTGAAGCACTTTATAGCAGCCCGTTACAACAATGCGATTCCCCTTTTCCCTTTAACCTTTCCCCTACCCGAAGGGCTTTGACACCCAACAACAAAAAAAACCCCGGTAAACTAACCGAGGCTGAGAAATCTTTTCTGTCGATGGGAGATACCAAAGCTGAAATCTAAAAATCTTAGCTAACGCTAATACCAACCAAAACTAGAGTGGTGACAAGTAATGTAGCGAACACACCTTGTAAAACATATTTGCGTTGTTCCCAAATTGCAGGGTATTGAGCGTAATAAACTTTGGGTTCAGTTGCGTAGTTATTGAGAACGCCGTCTTCGTTAATGGTGGTATACATAGTTTTTTCTTTGGTTTATTACTTCATGTAAATAAATTTAACAACTTTGTTACAAATAGTCAACAGGACTTGACAACAAAAGGCTGATAGCGGTGATAAAATCTGCTTATCAGAAATGCATGAAGTAGGCGATCGCCTATGTGAGAAATTTTTCTTAAGGAGAGACGGTACGCTTTCCGTCGCTAACGCTCTTGAGATCGCAATCCTTACGGGTGACGCTCCTTCGTCGCTACCGCTTCGCTAAGCACCCAAAGTTTCTTAACTGAATATCTTGCACCATTCTCAATTAACCCTGCGGTGGGCACTGCCAACAAGGTGAAAATCAAGGTTTGAACGAACCATTAGCAGTGCCTACCCTACAAAAATGTCAATAACGCAAGTGATGCAAGATATCAATTAAAGCAGTCCTGCTGACTTATATAGTCGTTTAAGCATTGCTGTAATTTTTGTACCATAATCTAAATCTGCTGACCAGCGCCCTGATAACTGATAAACTGTTGGTGCAATGCCACGAGTCACAAAACGAAACCGTGGATCTACAACTTCGTTCACCAAAGGTTCTAAACTAGCGTAAGCTTTCAGGTGTTGGATATGTGCCCTTACTCCAATTCTGGCACTTGCAAAAGTTGCTACTTCCGAACCACCACCAATTGCACCTAAGCCTGCAAAGTTATTTTGCTCAGGTCTAATATCGCCACCAAAAAGTAAAAATCCAGTTTCTATACACATTTGGCAGAAAGCAATGTCATAGTTTACCCCTTCTATATTGGCTTCTTCTCGATAGAGTTTGGGGATATCAGGAAATTTCACCAAAGCATTTTCATTGTTGTTTCTCAGGAATAATTGCAACTGCACTTCCGAGGTACTTCCGTTGGACATCACCTGATCTAATTGACCAGGGCAAACTACTAAATTGGATCGTAAAGTGACAGTGCGAGTCCCAGCATCCCAAGAAATTGCAACATTAAAATCCCCCAGTTCAACAGCTTTCACATAGACTACACTGCGATAGGTAATACGCCGGACATTAGGCGCTGTTGACAGATCAATCCGCAAACGATCAACTAAATCAATGGGGATATAAGCATTACCATTTATGAGTACGCCTTGTTCTTGATAATTTTGCCCGTTAATGTTAATATTTATTGCAGAATAATTTACTTCTTGGGGCGTTTGAGGATTTGGATCAATTACACGACTCCAAGATGCCAAGCCATCAGCAATTCCCAGAGCAAAATCCCGGCGGCGAGTTTGTAGCAAAGAGCGATCCTCTGGACTGCTGAGAAACCCCACTTGCATCAACAAAGCGGGTAGCGTTGTTTGGCGACAGAATGCTAAACGACCTAATCCGCTATCTGTATCTGGCTTGACTCCCCGATTTGGCAATTGGGGTACGCGGCGCAACAGTCCTACTAGTAGCAGTTCAGCATTGTTTTTGCGATCGCTGTTAGTAGCAATGTAGAAAACGCTAGCCCCACGCACAGAAGGACTACTAGCCGCATCAGCTTGAATTTCCAGGGCGACATCACCCCGACGACCACGAGAATTAATCCAAGCGATGGTGTCTGCGGCACTCAAATCATCGGGAACTGCTAAAATTTCAAAACTCCGCGCCCTCAGTTCCGTGACAATTAAATCCCGTAGCAGAATCATTTCCCTAGCTTCGGTTGTACCACCTGCGATCGCACCTGAGTCAATTCTTCCTGCTTCTTTGCCTCCGTGAGCCGCTGAAATAAATATACGCCCCATCTACAGTATTTCCTCTTATAAAATTAAGCGTCAGCAATTCTATACATAATTTGTGGCTTGGCAACAACAATATAATAGCTATCAGAAGTAATTTGTCATAAATCCATTGTTATTTCTCTAAAGTTGATGGCGAGGGATTGGGGACTGGGGACTAGGGACTAGGGACTGGGTAATAAGTACTGGGTAAACCTTCAATCCCCAATCCCCATTGCCCAATCCCCAATCCCCAATCCCCATTGCCCAATCCCCAGTCCCCAATCCCCAATCCCCAGTCCCCAATCCCCAGTCCCCAATCCCCAATCCCCAATATTATGCAAATTAAGCGCTTGCACCCAGATACAATTGAAGAAGTGAAACAACGCGCTGATATTGTAGATGTCGTATCAGAACATGTACTTTTACGCAAGCGTGGAAAAGATTTTATTGGCTTGTGTCCGTTTCACGATGAGAAAAGCCCCAGTTTTACAGTCAGCCAGATAAAGCAAATGTACTATTGCTTCGGCTGTCAAGCTGGGGGAAATGCGATCAAGTTTCTCATGGACTTGGAAAAGCGCTCTTTCACTGAGGTAGTGTTAGATTTAGCGCGGCGTCATCAAGTGCGTGTGGAAACTCTCGAACCTGAACAACGCCAAGAATTACAGCGTCAGCTGTCTTTGCGTGAACAATTATATGAAGTTCTCGCTTCCGCAGCACAGTTTTATCAACATGCCCTCAGACAATCCCAAGGACAAAAAGCAATTCAGTATTTGCAATTCCCACGCCGACTTCAAGAACAAACCATTCAGCAGTTTGGTTTAGGTTATGCACCCGCAGGCTGGGAGACTCTCTACCGCTATCTGGTAGAAGATAAACACTACCCAGTACAACTACTAGAAAAAGCGGGATTGATTAAACCACGCAAGGAAGGAAACAATTATTACGATGTGTTTCGCGATCGCCTGATGATTCCCATTCGTGATGTGCAAGGGCGTGTGATTGCCTTTGGTGGGAGAACTCTCACCGATGAGCAACCTAAATATTTAAATTCACCAGAAACCGAACTTTTCAGTAAAGGTAAAACCTTATTTGCCCTCGATCAAGCCAAAGGAGGAATTTCCCAACAGAATCAGGCGGTGGTGGTAGAAGGATATTTTGATGCGATCGCTCTCCATGCTGCTGGTATTAATAATGCTGTCGCCTCTCTCGGTACTGCCCTGAGTTTGGAGCAAGTCAAATTAGTATTACGTTATACAGAGTCTAAACAGTTAGTTCTCAACTTTGATGCTGATAAAGCTGGGACAAATGCCGCCGAACGAGCAATTGGTGAAATTGCCGATTTAGCATACAATGGCGTTGTTCAACTGAAAATTCTCAACCTCCCCGATGGCAAAGATGCAGATGAATACTTGCATACTCATACGCCAGAAGACTATCAACAACTATTGGTAAATGCTCCACTTTGGCTAGACTGGCAGATTCAAAAAATTACAAAAGACCGCGACTTAAAGCAAGCAACCGATTTTCAACAGGTAACTCAGCAAATAGTCAAATTACTGAAAAATATAACTAATAGTGATACCCGTAACTATTACGTTTCTTATTGTGCAGAAATACTCAGCTTAGGGGATACCAGACTGATACCTCTACGAGTAGAAAATTTACTCACTCAAATTGCTCCGGCTGCGGCTACATACTCTAAGCCTTTACCAACTAGGAGAGAGTGGAACACTAGGAATTATTCCCAGTCCCCAATCACCAGTCACCAGTCCCAAGTCCCCACCAGCGAACGTAGTCTTTTAGAACTAGCAGAAGCTTTATTGTTGCGAATTTACCTGCATTGTCCCGAACAGCGTCAAGCTATTATGGTAGCCTTAGATGAACGGGATTTAGAATTTAGCCTTTCTCACCATCGATTTTTGTGGCGGCAGATTTTAGAGTCAACAGATGAGCAAGTTGATTTAATCTCAAGTCTGCAAGACAGATATCTAGAATTGTCTGAAGATATAGGATTAGTTTCCCATCTGTTTCATCTCAATGAGAAAAGTAAGAAAGAAATACTTCGGACTCCGCAAGTGATTCAAGCTGCGATCGCTTGTATGGAGATGGTAATGCGTGAAAAACGCTGTCGTTACTTCGAGGAACTATGGAAACAAACAGATCAAAAAACTGATCCGGAACGATATGAATACTATGGTAAGGCTTTTCCAGCAGAAAAACTGCGCTGTCTGGAGTTAGACAAACAGCGCAGTTTTGCTATAGAAGAAGTACTGAAATTTAGTGATTAAGATTGTTGTGCATCTTAATTCTTGAAACCAACTCATTTCCTAGCGTCGGACTCTTACCCTTATCCTGATTTGACTGAGTGCTTTGGGCTACAAGTCTTACTTGCTCTATATCTAAACCTAATCCTTCTGCTATCTGTTGTACAGTTGCACCTAAGCTCAGCATAAAAGGCACTGCCTCTAATTTGCCTTCAATCTTGCCCTCAATCTTGCCTTCTAACTTAGCTTCCTGATACACTCTAGTTTGTCTTAACTCACTTAAGCCCAACATTTGCTCAATCTCCTCTTGTTTTTCTCTCAGCAATTTTTCCAAAACAAGCGGCTTGCTGTTTTGGAAAAATAACACAATCTTGAGGTTAAATCTCTAAGAGATTGTTTACAAAGTCTCAATCTTGATCTTGTTCCTGATTTAACTGAGTGCTTTGGGTTACAAGTCTTACTTGTTCTATATCTAAACCTAATGCTTCTGCTATCTGTTCCACAGTTGCACCCAAGTTCAGCATAAAAGGCACTGCCTCCAATTTGCCTTCAATCTTGCCTTCAATCTTGCCTTCAATCTTGCCTTCTAACTTAGCTTCCTGATACACTCTAGTTTGTTTTAACTCACTTAAGCCCAACATTTGCTCAATCTCCTCCCGGCTTGCTTTAGGAAATTTATAGATAATTATCGTCTCTATCAATTGTAGAAGTTCCCGCTGGGTGACTTCATCAGTTATTTGTTGTCTGGTGGCTTTGATCAATTCCTTAGCTTTTGTACCGACAGTTGATTCTGGTTCAATTACTAACTTGACTGTCTCAATGCCAATAGACTGTTCTCCTCCTGAATCTAGTTCATCAAGATAAATACAGCTTATGCGCTGACTAGTCAGTAATTCAATATATCTTTCTGTATCTGCTGTATCGATACTCCTGCTTGGATAAACGACGACTCCCCGCCAATTATTAGCCAATTCGGTTTTATCCAGATAAAGGAAGATTTCTGCAAAAAAGCGTGAGTAGAACTTTTTGTCAAATTGGAATTGGACTTCAACAAAATAAATCGGTGGTGATGGTGCATTGTTCCTAGGGAGAAATACACCATCAATTCGGAAAGCCAGTTGTTTAACTTCAACTGATGAAAATTGATAGGTGTTTGCTGTTTCTGGGGGTTGGCGAATCAGTTCAAAGAAGATGCTGGGGAAGCTTTGGAACAAGCGATAAAAAATAGTGTCTGTTTTCACACATTTTGAGAAATATGAGTTAATTGCACAACTTAGTATCTTGTGCATCTAAATTGCATATTTTCAGTTTTGTGCCAAAATTGTCAATACCCCTACCATCTGCTATAGCAGTAAAAATAAATACCTTAAACTCGCTTTTTAACGTATTTTTACGCAAACATTTTTACAAATTTAGTACTTAGATAGAATTAAGCTGGCTTGGAAAATCTTTGAGAATAAAGATGATCACAATATAGCGTCCAAGCAAGTCCAAATAAACCACTTAAGGAACCTGCGATCGCAGCTGTTACACCCCATCCCAATGGCCCAGTCCAGTTACTAAGTTCCTTCAAGATTGCTGTAGTTGCTTTGGTAACTAGATAAGCTGTTCCTGTTGCACCAATTGTCACTAAACCTAATTCTCTGAGTATTTCTAACAGTCCCTTACTGGTCAAATCCTCTTCAAAATAGATTTTCCAAATATTGGTATACATTAAAATATCAGAAGCTGTTAATAGCAATTGTCTAGGCAATTCTACACCTGGAGTTGGTACGGCTGAGGCAGTGCCGCTACCAACAGCATATGTTGTGATCGCTATGGCTGCGTCCAATCTTTTCTTGCCCGTACTTCTCATCGTCTTGTCTCCTGTAACTTTTGCAGATACCGCATTAACTAGTGAGGGTGTCTTCAATTTTATCAACCCTACACAGTTACCTACCCTAACTAGGATAGATCATCTGTTCACCGGAAAATCTGCAAAATTTTCTCTGCTTTACAGAAGAAAAGTTTCGCCCTATGCTTTTTAATGTGATTAATAAAGTCCGCTAAAGCGGACATACTATAAGGGCTTATTACTACCTGATTGGGCAATAATCAGGTAGTATTTTTATTTTCTATCTTTATCTAAAAAAATCAAGTCTTTTAAAGCAAACATTTAGACATAATTCCTGATATAACTATATATAAATAAAAGTCCGCTGACGCGGACTACAGACATTGGATAAGGTTAGGTTATTACAAAGAACCCCTACTATTTATTAGAGGCTACCTTTATTGTGAATAATCAAATTTCAAAAAACAATACTTAAAAATAAATTATTAGACATAAATTCAGGAGTTATGTCTGGTTAGATATCTACTTAAATCACTTATATAATATGTAGATTTTTCTAGATTTGAAAATATTTTCAGAGCAATGATCAACCTCAGAAGATAAAAATTCGTTGAAACTTATATATAAAAAGTGATTTATATAACCATAAAAATAGACATAATTAAGAAAATTATGTCTAGATTATTGATGTTGCATAAATATTTTTAAGTTACAAATAAAAAGGTGGTTCAAGAGGAAAATCCCCAGATTTTATCAAGTCTGGGGTTTTATTTTATTGGAAATCGTGATGACTAGGGCGATGATAACCAGACGGCAACATAGACAATAGCCGAAATTGCAGGTAGAGAAAACCGATCAAGGGCGATCGCGCAGCTACCATAGTAGATGAAGCTGTCACGGCAAAGTTATAGCGATCGCTTCCACAACAAAAACCCATCTCCTGGGTTTGAATTGTCAATGTTAAAAATGGTAATGTCTGTCACAGTAAGTCAAGAGGGGTGGAATGTGTTTAAAGATTTAATAATGATATTTTAAGTCAAATTTCAGGTTTCTCCTTAATCATTCGCTCAAGAGCTTTCCCGATACCATTGCTGTCATATTCGATCCGCCACATCGACATTTTGAAGCTTCCAGTTAACAGACAACGCTTTCTAGCTCTTTTAATTGTGCGCTCGGCTGGACTATGCCAATCTTTTGCTAATCCTAGACAATAGTCCAAACTGCCACCGAAAGTTGTTTCACAGGACTCGCTAGTAAAACACCAATCATCTTCTGGGTTAAATTCAGCTATCTGTGTACTTTTGTTGGTCATGAGATCAAGTTTTTTTTGAGTAAAAATGGTATTAAGTTAAACTTACCCGTTATGTTACTCAAACGACTAACTTAAACTCAATACCAATAAAAGCGATCGCCGAACTTATACACTTCATTCTCCCCAGTTCAAGATACCCCGCAGTTCATTTCCTCGCCTTTATCACTTGCAAACTGCCGCCTGCATACAAACTTGGCTGGCCTACATCAAACCCAGCTGTAGTTAACAAACCAGGCAAATCAGTTTTCAGCAACTGCCAAGCCGTTTCTGTCTCAAACAATAATAAAAACAGTGACACCCCAGGCCAAAATATCGGATTAGTAGGTGCGTGAAAATCCACCAGTGTAAATACTCCTCCCGGTTTCAGCACCCGATAAACCTCATTAATAATTTTTCGTAATTGCTCAGGCTGCATTTCATGCAGTGCCGCACTGGTATGCACCACATCAAACAGATTATCTACAAACGGCATGTTTTCAGCAAAAGCTTCCACATAGGTGGCTTCAGGGACATTCTGCTGTGCGCGTCGCAAAGATAATGGTGAAGCATCCAATCCTGTTACATTTTGTGAATATTTAACCAAAAATTGGGTTGATTGACCGCTGCCGCAACATAAATCTAATACCTGATTATCTGAGTGAATTGTTAAGCCTTGCAAAGCGAGTTGCCGAAAATTGGCTTCACCGCCTACACTTACAGCTGCTAAGCGCGATATACCATCATACAACCATTGATAGCGGTAACTCCAATCGCGTAAAATTGTTGCCATTACATCTTTCCTGACTATTAACCTTTATATTTAATTAAAGATATATTGTTAACATTAGTAAAAAAATTCTGAAAAGATTGGGGGAAAGTAACTGCTATGGGTCGTGTAGGCGTCTTATTACTCAATCTGGGGGGACCTGACAAATTAGATGATGTCGGGCCGTTTTTGTATAACCTATTTTCTGATCCGGAAATTATTCGCCTACCATTTCGTTGGTTGCAAAAACCCCTAGCTTGGTTCATTGCCTCACGGCGAACCAAAACATCTCAAGAAAACTACAAGCAAATCGGCGGTGGTTCGCCACTGCGGCGAATTACTGAGGCACAAGGTGAAGCCTTGAAGCAACAGTTGGGTTATTCGGGGCAGGAGGCTAATATTTACGTGGGAATGCGTTATTGGCATCCCTACACTGAAGAAGCGATCGCTCTACTTACCCAAGATAACATCGATCACTTGGTGATTCTGCCACTATATCCTCAATTTTCCATCAGTACTAGTGGTTCTAGTTTCCGGCTTTTAGAAAGACTTTGGCAAGAAGACCCAAAACTTCAACCCATTGAATACACTGTCATTCCCTCCTGGTACAAACAACCAAGCTACCTTCAGTCAATGGCAGAACTCATCGCCCAGGAACTAGAACAATTTTCCAATCCCAATGAAGTTCATATCTTCTTCAGCGCTCACGGTGTTCCCAAAAGCTATGTTGAAGAAGCTGGCGACCCCTACCAGCAAGAAATTGAGGATTGTACTGCTTTGATTATGCAAACCCTCAATCGTCCTAATTCCTATACCTTAGCTTACCAAAGCCGCGTAGGCCCAGTAGAATGGCTTCAACCCTATACTGAAGATGCGCTCAAACAGCTAGGGGCACAAGGCGTCAAAGATTTAGTAGTCGTACCTATCAGTTTTGTCTCAGAACACATAGAGACACTACAAGAAATTGATATTGAGTATCGAGAAATAGCTGAAGAATCAGGGATTGAAAACTTTCGTCGGGTACCTGCTCCCAACACCCATCCGGTGTTTATCAAAGCATTGGCAGACCTAGTGATTGATGCGCTCAAAAAGCCCAGTCTCAAACTTTCCCAAGTTACCCAGATGAAGAAAAAAGTCAAAATGTACCCCCAAGAAAATTGGGAGTGGGGGATGACTACTAGCGCCGAAGTCTGGAATGGTCGTATTGCCATGCTGGGCTTTATTGCCCTAATTATCGAACTGATTACCGGTCACGGTCTATTGCACATGATAGGCCTTTTGCAATAGGGCATGGGGCATTGGGAATTGGGAATTGGTAATTGGTAATTGGTAATTGGTAATTGGGAATTGGGAATTGGTAATTGGTAATTGGTAATTGGTAATTGGTAATTGGTAATTGGTAATTGGTAATTAAGAATTGGATTCTACTATTAGTCATCACATCTCACCCATTACCCACTACCCATTACCCATTACCCATTACCCATTACCCATTACCCATTCCCCATTCCCCATTCCCCATTCCCTATTTCCGCCAATACCAGTCATACCATTGCTTAGCACTACGCACTGCAAACCAGAGCAAAATTAAAGCAATTAATCCTCCTTGTCGGGGGGCGTCAAAGGCGAAAAGCACCAGAGCAATGCACAAGGTATCTTGAAGAAAAACTGCCCACAATGGCAAGCCACGCAAGCGGTAGAACCAACCAATTTGAACCAGCTGAAGTACTAAAGCTAACAAACCCCCAATTACGGCAATTAGCCAGTCCGGTGCTGCTGTAGCTGAAGCGACTGCTAACCCCATAATTGCCCCTACGAGGGGAGACAATAATAACTGAACTAATTGCACCAGTCTTTGTCCCCATAGCTTTTTTGAGGCAAGTAGTTCAACTAATGACCAACTGGTAAGGCAGCCTAATAAGATTGGCGAAGAAATGTGAGATAAAATTGGAACTTCCGACCACAAGTTAGTGCCATGCAACAGTCCAATGATCAATAGCGGTATGCCTATTCTCATTCCTGCTGCCGCAGAAGCAGAGAGTGTAGCTAAAATTTCAATCATCAGCAGACTCAAAGCGCTACGAAATAAGCAGATAGTTAAACCCCGTCCTTAAGAGCAGAGTCTTTATTTATACTACCCATTGCTGGTGATAATTGCAGCATCCAACTGAAATTCTTCAGCAATGTACCGCATCTTGACCCTACTGTTGTCTTAACAAAAGTACAAATAGATGTACTGTTAACCAGCAGCCTGTTATCACACTAGTTCACAGCAACTTGCACCTCGCTTGTTTGTTAGCGCTTTCGAGGCGCGATCGCTTGTTTGTATCCATATATTTAACTCAATAGATACTATTGCTTGACTTAAATCATAGAGTTAAATTAATATTTACCATTGAAGAATAATACATAAGAATTTATTAGAGTTAATATCGCTTAATTATCTAATCAGCTTATTTCCTTTTGTCACATATAAAGCTAATCTATTTCTAATAAGATTAAGCAAAAATTAATTTGTCTTAGTTTCCATACTGAGTATTACCTGAAGGAAACGGTTGTATTTTACACCTGCGCTTTGTTCTGCTGCAAATTGTTTTGAGGTGAGTTCATGGCTCAATTTTTGCTTGAAACGGTTTGGCTAGTGCCTTTATACGCCCTGATTGGTGGGCTTTTAGCCCTACCTTGGTCGCCGGGAATTATTCGACGCACTGGGCCAAGACCTGCGGGTTATGTCAATTTAATCATGACATTTTTGGCGTTTGTCCATGCTGCTTTGGCATTTTTGGCAAGTTGGAATCAAGCGCCATATGAAGTATCCATACCTTGGTTAAGTACTGCTGGTTTAAACTTCTCCATTGATTTAGAAATTTCCTCAGTGAGTATAGGTGCAATGGTAGTGATTGCTGGCTTGAATTTGCTGGCACAGATTTACGCCATTGGCTATATGGAAATGGACTGGGGTTGGGGACGGTTTTATTCTCTATTAGGCTTATTTGAAGCCGGACTTTGTGCCCTGGCCCTTTGCAATAACCTATTCTTCAGCTATGCAATTCTGGAAGTGCTGACTTTGGGAACCTACCTGTTAGTTGGGTTGTGGTTTAGTCAGCCAATGGTTGTCAGCGGTGCGAGAGATGCTTTCTTAACTAAGCGGGTGGGAGATTTATTCCTGTTGATGGGAGTGCTGGCAATTTGGCCCCTAGCTGGAACCTGGAATTATACCGAATTAGCTAATTGGGCAGCTACTGCCAATGTTGACCCGACGCTTTTAGCACTTGTTGGTTTGGCACTTGTGGCGGGGCCGATGGGTAAGTGCGCTCAATTTCCTTTGCATCTGTGGTTAGATGAAGCGATGGAAGGGCCTGTTCCCAGTACAATTTTACGGAACTCAGTAGTAGTTGCCAGCGGTGCTTGGGTACTAATTAAACTGCAACCTGTTTTGAGTCTGTCGCCCATAGTTTCATCAGCAATGGTAGCGATTGGTACAGTAACAGCAGTGGGTGCTTCTATAATTGCGATCGCTCAAATTGATATCAAACGCTGCTTATCCTATTCAGTGAGTGCCTATATGGGTTTGGTGTTCATTGCCGTAGGCACCCAGCAAGACGAAGCCGCACTCTTGTTGGTACTTACCCACGCCCTCGCCTCAGCCTTGTTAGTAATGAGTACTGGCGGAATCATCTGGAACAGCATCACCCAAAACGTCAGCCAGTTAGGTGGACTGTGGTCGCGTCGTCCGATGTCCGGACTAGCTTATATTGTTGGCACTCTGGGATTAATTGGTTTTCCTCCCTTGGGAAGCTTTTGGGCATTGTTGAAATTAGCTTCGGGACTGTGGGAAATTAAACCTTGGCTGGTAGGAGTAGTAATAGCGGTCAATGTTTTCACAGCTTTCAGTTTAACAAGGGAATTCTGTCTGATTTTTGGTGGTAAACCCAAGCAAATGAGCGAGCGATCGCCAGAAGTTCACGCTCCTATGGCTTTACCAATGATGATTTTGCTGGGTTTTGTTCTACATATGCCTTTGGTGTTACAAAGCTTATCACTGCTGCCGAGTTGGGCAGATCTCAATAAAGATGTCGCCTTACTACTAATTTGGTCAACTATTTTTGGTTGCAGCATTAGCAGCGTCATTTATCTGAGTAATATCGTTCCTAAACCGATTCGCCTGCCTTGGCAACCTTTGCAAGACTTAATTGCCTACGATTTTTACACACCAAAACTTTATCGGATGAGCATAGTTTTGAGTGTTGACCTGATTTCTAAATTAGCCGATCTTGTTGACCGCTTTGTAGTTGATGGCTTTGTTAACTTGGTTGGTCTAGCTTCCATTGGTACTGGTGAAAGTCTCAAATATAGCACCTCTGGACAAACTCAGTTTTATGCTTTCACAGTTCTTTTAGGAGTTAGCGTCTTAGGAATGTTTGTTACTTGGCCATATTGGGGAAATCAGTTTTTAGACTTGATATTTTAGTTGAGCTAAAAGCTAATTGCTAATAGTTGATTAATTAACAAATTTTTTGTCAATATTTCAAGGGTGAGGATAACACAATGAAAAAAATTGTTTCCAGAAGAAACTTACTGAAATTCGGTGCAGGCGCAGTAGGTACAGGCATAGTCACAGCAGGAGTAGGTTCTGAGTTAGTTTTTCCCCAAAAAGCAGTTGCCAAAGAAGATCTGACTCCTGAACAAGCACTGCAACAACTTATAGACGGCAATAACCGATTTGTTAAAAGACAACGCAAAAATCCCAATCAAACTTTTACACGTCTAATAGAAGTTGCTAAAGGTCAGAAACCCTTTGCTTCTATTCTCGGTTGTGCAGATTCACGAGTACCTTCCGAGATTATCTTTGACCAAGGATTTGGGGATTTATTTGTATGTCGTGTGGCTGGTAATATTGCCACGCCAGAAGAAACCGGCAGTCTGGAATTTGGCAGTTTAATATTAGGTTCAAAAGTAATTATGGTGGTGGGGCATAAAAGATGTGGTGCGGTAGAAGCCACAGTTAAAGGTGCCCAAGTCCCTGGTCAAATTGCGACTTTATTGGCTGCGATTCAACCTGGTATAGAATCATCCTTAAATCAACCTGGGGACAAATTAGAAAATGCCTGTAAAGCCAACATTTTGTCACAAATAAAAAAGTTGAAAACATCCCCGATTCTCTCGCAGTTGGTTTCTGAGAAAAAACTCGTAATTGCTGGTGGCTATTATGATTTAGATACTGGTCGTGTCACGATGATTAGTTAGCATTTGATGAACCAAAAATAGAAGGATACAAACTTTCAAATTACCCATTAATCAAATTAAATTTCAATTCACCATGCTCAGTGTTTTGATTTGGCTCCCAATTGTGACTGCGGCTGTTATCGCAGTCTTACCTCTCAATATCCCTGCGAATCGCATTCGTTTAGGAGCATTAACTCTTTCTGGAATAATTCTTCTCTGGAATCTGTTTATCCTCCTGAAATTTGACATTAATAATCCAGGGATGCAACTACAAGAGTATCTACCTTGGAACGAAACTCTTGGTTTGAGCTATAAACTGGGAGTTGATGGAATTTCCATCTTGATGCTGATTTTAAATAGTTTGCTCACCTGGATTGCTATTTACAGCAGCAATCAGCAGATTGAACGCCCCCGGCTTTTCTATTCCCTAATTTTATTCGTGAGTGGTGGAGTTGCGGGCGCATTTTTGGCAGAGAATTTACTGCTGTTTTTCCTGTTCTACGAACTCGAATTAATACCCTTTTATTTGTTAATTTCTATTTGGGGTGGTCAAAAACGAGCCTACGCTGGGATGAAATTCCTCATATATACTGCTGTTTCTGGAGCCTTGATTCTGGCAACTTTCTTAGGTGTAGTTTGGCTAACTGGCTCCTCCAGCTTTAATTATGATGCAATTTCCACCCAAAGCTTATCAACGGCACTACAAATTACTCTGTTAGTCGGAATAATACTAGGTTTTGGGATAAAAATTCCTCTGGTTCCCTTGCACACTTGGTTGCCAGACGCTTACGTTGAAGCTTCCGCCCCGATCGCTATTCTTCTTGGTGGTGTGTTAGCAAAGCTAGGAACCTACGGGATTTTGCGGTTTGGCATGGCGTTGTTTCCCGAAGCTTGGAGTATTGTCGCCCCATCTTTGGCAATTTGGGGAGCAGTCAGTGCTATTTATGGAGCTGTAGTAGCGATCGCTCAAAAAGACATCAAGCGCATGGTAGCCTACAGTTCCATTGGACACATGGGTTACATCCTCCTCGCTACCGCCGCCAGCACTCCCCTAGCACTCGTCGGTGCAGTTGCCCAAATGTTTAGCCACGGTATTATCCTCGCCATCCTCTTCCATTTGGTGGGAGTTGTAGAAGCCAAGGTAGGAACCCGTGAATTAGATAAACTCAATGGCTTGATGAGTCCCATACGTGGTTTACCCCTCACCAGCGCCCTACTTGTTTTAGGCGGCATGGCTAGCGCAGGCATTCCCGGTATGACAGGATTTATCGCCGAATTTATTGTCTTTCAAGGCAGCTTCTCTGTTTTTCCTATCCCCACTTTGTTGTGCGTAGTCGCAACTGGTTTAACTGCCGTCTACTTTGTCATCCTTCTCAACCGCACCTGTTTTGGCAGACTCGACAGCAACCTTGCTTACTATTCTCAAGTTCAATGGCATGAAAAAATGCCAGCCCTCATATTGGCAGCCCTGATCATCTTCTTAGGAGTACAACCTACCTGGTTAGTGCGATGGACAGAACCCACAACTACAGCAATAGTTGCAGCCGTTCCCCCCATCGAAAAAACTGTAACTCCCCAAGTAGCCCTCAAAGAATGAGGAGGAGATGGGGAGAGGGGGAGATGGGGAGAGGGGGAGATGGGGAGAATTTAGAATCTTTCTTCTGCCTTGTGCCTTATTTTCAAGCTAGACAGTCATGTGATAAATCACATAACCAGGACATAAAAATATCTCTTCCCAGTCCCCAATCCCCAGTCCCCAATCACCAGTCCCTAATCCCTAATCCCTAAAAGAAAATGGTACAAACTCCAGATAAACTCCTAACTAAATTACCTCCTTCTACTCACGAATTTGCAGAAGTAATTCATCGTTTGGAAGCTGGCGGTTCCATGTTACCTGATACGCCAGAAAACCTGATGCAAATTATCGGCATATATAAAGCTTATGCAGTGCCGATGGATTTTTATTGGCGTGACTTGCTTTATATTGCCGAACGTGTATTTTTAGAACCGTTACCTTTGTTTAAATATTTCTTGCCCAAAGAGTATTTAGAGCGTCACAATCATTATGCAGGTGATGATGCCGATTTGCGAATTTGGCGTGGTGAAGCAACTGCCCACCCGGAACTTTTGGCATTTATGGAAAAAGGTGAAACTTTCAAAATGCCAAAGCTACTGCATCACTTATTCCACGATCGCATCAATATGGAATTTGCCGAAGCTTGTATGCGGGCTATGCTTTGGCATCGTCAGATGTACGCGCCAGTCAATCAATTTGATGCTTATCTGGATAGCGAAGAGTACAAAGCCAATGCAGACAGGGCAATTAAGGCATACTTCCAAGGCAATCCCCTGATGCTGGGACTCTACAAGCTGTTTCCAGATATGTTTTTAGAACAATGCCGCCAGATGTCTTACTACTCTAATCTGGGCTTGTTCTGGGAAGTCATGGCACCGGTTTTCTTTGAAATGTCAGACATCTATGACGAAGGCGGATTTAAAGGAGTCCCCGATGCTATGAATTTCTTGGTGAATGGAATTTTTGCGATCGCAGGCCGTCCCATTTACCACCATGTTTATATTCGCGGCGAATGCTACGAAATTATCCCCAAATCCAAAGGTTTTACCTGGCTTTACGAAGCAGCATTACCCTACGTCGAAGCTGTGTTTTATCGCACTGCTCCTTTTCGTGGTACAAAATCTTACAATGCTCAAGCAGGTCAAGTACCTGATAAGCAAGAAGATTTCCACTATGGTATTCTCTATGCCGATGTATTTCCTGTTGGTACAGCAGGCATTCCACCAACATTATTAATGCAAGATATGTTGCATTTCTTGCCTGAATATCTTATTGAGTATTATAAAAAACATTGCCGGGGTGAAGATGATATGTTGATTCAGTTGGGAGTTACTTTCCAAAGGTCAATGTACAATGTCACGTCTGCGGTAATTCAAGCTTTGCGAACTGCACTTTTATATCCTTTAGATGACCAAAATCCCAGGCATTTACAAGCCAATCGGGAATTTTTTGAAGCACAAATAAATCGTTTTTGTCGTCCTGAATATGGTATGCGTGATGCAGCTCGTTTACGAGATATTCAGCGACAGGATTATCGATAATAGCTCCTCCTAAGCCCCGTCAAAGTCTAAACTAAGGTTGATAAACTGTTCCACATAAAGATTGCATATCTAATTGTGTTGACTGATGACCGATAAGTGATGACTGTCATCAGTCAACATATTTCATTAGTGAATATGCAATTTAAATCAAGTCTGGTTAATTAGTGATATCATGTCCGTTTAAACACTTATGATATCTGTGGAGGTCGGTAATTGGGAATTGGTAATTGGTAATTGGTAATTGGTTTTGAGTATTACCTATTACCCATTACCCATTACCTATTACCAAGCAAACCGACTAGATCGTAAGAGGTTGTTTTAAAAGTTTTGGGCGAATATAATTCGCTACTACACAGGCAAAGTCCCTTCGGGTTCGGGGGTTCGCAATCGACGGGAACCGCCAAGACTGCGACCCCCTCACCGCCTACGCGGACTAACCAAAAATTAGGTCTTTTAAACCCACGGAGGTGGGTTTCGTCTGTGTAGACGCGATTTCTAATCGCCCTGCTGAGTAGTATATTAGACTTTTCAAACATCCTCTAAGTAATTAGCCGAACTTGATATGATAATTCCCAAAACCATAGAAGCCCAGTAAGCACGAGATTGCAGAGATTTGTACGGAATCAAAGTTTGTAGTCAGTATTTCTGGCCTTTGTATTGAGGTATCACAAGTTTATATTTAATTGCACCCAACTACTTTTACTGTGATTTTTAGTATTACACTTGACAATAATTTATTCTCAAACTTGACTATTATTTTCTAGCATGAAGCTTGACATTATTTTCGATTTTATTAATTAAAATTACTTAATATGACACTTTGTAAAAAAATCTCAAAACTAGAATATATTACAATTACAGATTCATGCACAAAAATCTGCTAAAACAACTTATTTGATTAAATTAATTAAAGAGCGATCGCAAAATTTTTCAGACTACTGACTTTCTGTTAATTTTTATTTTATTCAGCTTTTCATAAACTTGGTAATAAGGTAGATTTTTGATCATCAAGCAACTATCTTGTTTTAACTTGCATTATTGCTGTAACAGATAGTTTGTTCAAAAAACAGGAAATATCATGACATTCATAAGTTTGTGTAAACTGACTTTGCAATTGTAGCGATCGCGTGGGTTGCAGATATTGCATTGTCGATAAAAGCGTGAACATAGTTTTTTAAGAAGTGTGAAGGAATGCTTCTATGAAGATTCTTTAACCCACACTTTTTCTAGAACAATGTTTCATTACTGTTTATAGAGAATAAATCCGTGAAGAAAAGACTAGCAATTCTAGTAATTCTACTGTGTTTAGTAGGATTACTAATCAATCCAGGGTTAGCCATAGCTCAGACAGATTCAGAGTCGTGGAAAACAAAAGGCAAATGGGAAGTAGTTCCCTTGCGTACAGATGGAGTACAAGCTGTACATACAGCGCTATTGCCTAATGGTAAAGTACTAATTGTCAATGGCAGCAGCAATCGTAACACTTTGACTACAGATAAAAAATTTGTAGATGGAGTCAACGGAAGCCTTAAGGAAGTAGTTGATAATTCAGCTATTTTTGATCCTGAAAATGGTAGATTTAAACGTATTCCTTCACCTGAATCTGTGCAGAATGGGCAAAGTAACGATCCTTTTTGTTCAGGACACATACATCTAGAAGATGGGAGTATTCTCTTTATTAGTGGCTCTAATCGCTACTATCCAGGTGAATTATTTGAAGGCTCGAAACAGACCAACGTATTCGACTGGAAAACTGAAACTTGGTCAAAACTTGACCCACTTAAAGAGGGACGTTGGTATCCAAGTCCTGTAACTCTAGCTGATGGAAAAATTGTCATTTTCTCTGGTCTAAAATATGGTAAACCTGGTCAAATTACACCCACGATTGAAATTTACGACCCTGCAACTAAGAAATTTCAGTTCATTGATTTGACCTATGTAAAAAATAGTCCTTTCAATACCAAGATTAACGCAGATACTTACGACAACATCGATGTTTATCCGCGTGTCTTTCCTACTGCTGATGGTAAATTATTAATAACAGGTGACGGCGCCGGTAAATTCCCTCTTGAAGTTCACAAGAGCATCAAGAGTTATTTGATGACAGTTAACACAAGTAACCCAGATAAATTTACCGTCAGCTTTGAACCAGGCCCCGACAGAAAAGCGATATCAAAAGTTTATGGAACAGCGCTGTTAGATCCCAACGACGAAGGAGACGTTTTACTCATTGGGGGCATATTAGGCACTAATGATATTAACGCAGGCAGGCCTTATCTAGGCAAGACCAAAGAGGATCTAGAGAAAGAGGGAATCAAGATTGCTTCTAGCTTAGAACGTTGGGTTGCCCCACAACATACCGATAAGCCCAATGGGGAATGGAAAATTGTTGAGAACTTTCTTGATAAGCCTCGTGCCATGAATTTGGCTGTAATTCTGCCCACTAAAGAAGTCTTAACCATCAATGGTGGTCAATTTGCAGAATACAACCCGGTTTATGAGCCATTACTGATGACTCCTAATAACTTTTCTGAAGGGCGCTATAAAACCACTCCTATGAACCCTGCCAAGTTCCCCAGGCTCTATCATAATGGCGCTCTTTTGTTACCTGATGGTCGTGTTTTAAGCATTGGTGGCAATGTTAGTCGTGCAGCTAGACAAGAAGATGGAACAGTTCGTGTAGATGTGCTACCAGACCCCAAAGAGTACTACAAAATACCAATACTGAAAGATAAATCAGACAATGTTCAACAGTTCTCTCTAGAAAAGTATTACGAAGACCCTCAATTTTACTTTGCAGAAGGTGACACATTACCTTTTATCCCTGCTGAGATTTGGCAAGCAGAAATATTCAGTCCACCTTATCTGTTCAAAGATGGCCCTCGTCCAGAAATTACAACAGAACCGCTAACACTCAAATACGATACATCAAGCACAATTTCAGTCAACAATGGTACTCCTGGTGGGTCTGTTGTTCTCATCAAGCTGGGTACTATAACTCACGCTTTTGATTATGGCCAACGGCTGGCAGATTTGCAGATCACACAAGACCTCTCAGATACTAACTCTTCTATCAGTTTTAAAGCACCGAGCAACGCCAATCTTTATCCACCTGGTTACTACATGTTGTTCTACGTCAATAAAGGCCACTTTCCTTCCAAAGCCAAAATAGTGAATCTATCTCACAACGTTAGCTGATTACCTTTCAAATCTACTGTTGCTGTTATTTAATAACAGCAACAGTCTTATCCAAATCTCACAAAAGAAGCTCAATATAATGGCACCACTCACAGAAGAAGAATTGCAAGAAATTCCAGAACAAGGAATTGACCCTACAAATCCTGGTAAATATGCGACTTTGCTGAGTGATTTACAGGGCAATATTCTTAAAGGACATGGACGTGACCATAGTGTGCATCTATTTTTGCAATTTAAGCCCGATCAAACTGATGCACTCAAGGAATGGATTAAAAATTTTGCTCATCGGGTGACATCTGCTCAAAAACAGTCAGACGAGGCTCAACGCTACAGAACAAGCAAACTACAAGGTCTTTCAATCAAAGGCGATCCATTTGTCAATTTCTTGTTAACGCGTAAGGGTTATGAGTCTTTGGGATTTGAACCATATCAAATACCTGGCAATGAACCTTTTCGCTATGGTATGAGAAATGATAGTGTAAAAAACCTGTTGCGCGATCCGGCTGTTGAAGAGTGGGAGCCAGGGTTCCAACAAGAAATTCATGCCTTATTGCTGATAGCAGATGATAATTTGGTGGAATTATTGCAGACAGTTAACCAAATTACGCGAGAACTGTATCTGTTAGCGCAAGTTGTTCACCGAGAAGATGGTTTTGTACTCAGAAATCAATACCAACAAGCTATTGAACATTTTGGCTTTGTCGATGGTGTCAGTCAACCATTGTTTTTGAAGCAAGATGTGATTACAGCCGACCTGCGTGATGGCTTTGTGAATTGGGATCCGAGAGCTCCTCTGAGTCTGATTTTGGCTCAAGATCCCAATGGGAAATTAGAGGATAGCTACGGTAGTTATTTAGTTTACCGCAAACTCGAACAAGATGTTCCAGCCTTTAATAGCGCTCAGCAATTCCTAGCAGAAAACCTACGTATAGATCAAGAATTAGCTGGTGCTTTGATTATGGGTCGTTTTCGGGATGGAACGCCCTTAACACTTTCGGATATACCTGCAACAACAACCAATGACTTCAATTATGACTTAGATGTGGCAGCAACCAAGTGTCCGTTCCACGCTCACATCCGTAAAGCTAACCCTAGAGGCGATACAGGACATGTGGAATCGTCTGGTGTGACTTCAGAACAGTCTTTACAGACAGAGAAAAATCATCGTATTGCTCGTCGTGGTGTCAATTTTGGGGCATGTGACCACACTCAAGCAGGAAGTACAGGTTCAGGTTTGTTGTTCTTGTGTTTTCAAGCTGATATTGCCAATCAGTTCAATTTTATACAAGCGTCCTGGTCAAATATCGTTAACTTTGTTCAGGTCAATGTCGGCCCCGATCCGCTGATTGGTCAAACTGTACCTGGTGCTGAGAGAAAGCAGAAATGGCCGCTCGAATGGGGACAACCAGAAACGACTGATGAATTTAACTTTGAACTTTGGGTACACCTCAAGGGTGGGGAATACTTCTTTGCTCCTAGCATTAGTTTTCTTAAGGAGTTGACTCCAAATCAAGAGTAATTAGCTGTTCTACATTTAGTGTTGCATACATATCTAATTGTGTTGACTGATGACTGATGACTGTCATCTGTTATCAGTCAACAACTTTTCCTTTCAAAGAGGTTAAACGTAGCTTGCTTCGCTTGCTTCTTTGTAGGAGTACAAGAGTGATATTGTTATTGGAATTATGATTTAACAATAGCTCCAGCTTCTAACTCTAAAGCTTTGATCAAAGCAGTGGCATTTTCTTCACCCCATCCTTGATTCACTGCCGTCTTAATTGTTTCTCGTACCATTGCGGCAGCAGGCATTGGTGAATTCAAATCTTGGGCTAATTGAGCGATCAAATTTACATCTTTGAGCAGATGTTTTAAAGCGAAACTTGTTGTAAAGTCTCGATTGATCAATGTATTGCCCACCCCATCGAAAACGGGAGAGCGAAAATCTACCACATGTAGTACATCGAGAACGTCTTTCGGATTGAGTCCGGCTTTAGTTGCCAGCACCATCGCTTCTCCTAAAGCTGCGATCTGGGTTGCGACTATGGAGTTACCAATGAGTTTCATTGAAGTTCCTTTTCCAGTGTCACCCATGTAATGTGCTGTAGCACTAAATGTCTCGAAAATCGGTTTGACTCGCTCAAATACATTTTGCTTGCCACCTACAACAATCCACAATCCTCCAGATATAGCTTCATTTTTACTACCGAAAACGGGAGCATCAAGAAATTCGACATTCTTTTGGGCATAAGCTGCGGCTTCTTTGTGGGATGTGTCAGGATGAACTGTACTTGTATTAATGGCAATTTGTCCTGATTGCACATTTGATAAAATGCCATCTTCCCCAAAGACAACATCTTCAACCGCGTTGTCATTAGACAGGCAATAAATAATCACATCAGCATTTTGAACAGCTTGTGCTGGCGTTTGTGCTTGTGTCGCACCTTGTTCAACTAGGGGTTTACAGGCTTCAGGGCTGCGATTCCAAACTGTAACAGGATACCCTGCTTTGAGCAAGTTGGTTGCCATACCACTACCCATGATACCGAGTCCTAAATATGCAATGCGTTCCATGATTTTTTCCTAGATGATGACTGATGACTGTCAGGATTCAGCGATGAACAATTACAATGGTATATTTTTTTATCAAGTTAGCTTTTACCCTTTGTCTAGATTACTGAGAGTTACAGTATAAATTCCTCCTCCAATTGATAGACTCAGCAGTAATAAGCTGTTCTACATAAAAGTTGCATATACTCGGTGGGCATCTCACCCTACAATAATTTAAAAATTTACTTATGCAAACTACTCGGTAAGTTTCTTCACTAAACCGTTGTTGAGTTGCAGTTAAAGAATAAGGTTGTTCTAGATTAAGTTGGTCTTCTATTTGCCGAACTTTATCTTCTAGAGAATTGAAGCGATCGCGGAGTTCTACAATATCTTCACGCGGATATTTCCATTCTTGGCGAATCATTGTCAACGTGCATATACAGCAGATTGCGGGTACTCACCCGCAATCTGCTGTATAGATTTTTAGTAGGGGCGCACAGCTAGCTGTGCGCCCCTACTAAGGGGAAGGGGGACAAAGCGTAGCTTTAGCGGGGTGGGGTTCTTCGGTTTTTATAAGTAATCACGCGGACATGATATTAGATCTGCCTTAGCTTAATTTTGAATTCCGCACAGCTGCTGCTCAAAAGCCCATATCATCCCAAGGAGCAGGTTTTCTAACTTGCGCCCACACAGGACTAGACAAAGCTTCAGATAATTCCTTCGCCAATTCCACCAGCCCCGCATAACCAGCGTAGGCATGATAACGTTCATGGTTAATATCCAAAAAAGGAATTTGGGCTTTTAGTGCTGTGTATTGATTGCCAGTTCCAGCAATCAACACATCAGCTTTTGTTTCCTGTAATACCTTTAATAATACCTGGGGAGTTGCCTCAGACAAAACCATCCCATCTTGGCCAAGATATTGTTTAATTTTAGCTTTCTCCTCTTCTGTCGTCTTGCCATCAGTAGTAGCAATAACTTCCATTCCCAAATCTTTAGCTGCTAAGATAAGTGACCAAGTTTTGACACCACCAGTAGCAAGAATAATACGCTTACCTTTTAACTGAGAACGGTAAGGTGCTAAGGCAATATCTACAGCAGCATTTTCTTGGGCGATTAACTTTTCTGTACGTTCTTGAAGCTCATGTGCAACAAAATTATCTCCAATTAATTCGCTTAATTTTGCAGCAACATTCCGCAAGCAACGGTTTAAGTTTTCCACACCGTAGAAAGATTCTTCAATATAAGGAATTCCATAAAGTTCTGCCATTGTTTGTGCCATTTGTATAGCTACATTTGAGCAAAGCACTACATTCAATTTAGCACGATGAGCATAGCAGACTTCTTGATAGCGAGCATCACCCGTAATTTTGGATAGAACACGAATCCCCATTTTATCAAATAGTGGTAAGACATTCCACGTTTCACCTGCAACGTTATAGTCACCAACAAGATTAATATCGAATGGGGTAGTAAATTCTGGTTCTGCCGTACCGATGACATAATTCAATAAAGTGTCATTGCCGATGCGATTCCCTAAATTTTTACTACCAAGAAATCCAGGCGAATTTACATAGACAACCGGAATATCAATTTTTTGTGCAGCCAGTTTACAGACACTATCGATATCATCACCAATTAAAGCAGTAACACAAGTAGCGTAGACAAAAACAGCCGCAGGATTATAGCGTTGAGCAACATCGAGAATAGCTTTATACAGTTTCTTTTCACCACCAAAAACTACATTACTCTCACCAAAGTCAGTAGTAAAAGCAGTTTGGTATAATTCAGAGCCTGATGAGAGGCTACCATGAGTTGCCCAAGGATTGTGAGTACAAGCAACAGGGCCATGTACTAAATGAACAGCATCAGTAATAGCTCCGACAGAAACCATTGCCCCATCAAAAGGACAATTTCCTTGGGTTGCACCTGGTTTTGGTAGTTTTGTGCAAGTTAGTTTTTTCTTGCCACCCAATTTTTTTTGATTATGTTTACAAGGTGTTTCGTTGATTGTTACTTGAGTATTTTTCATGCCTTTCCTCGTGCTGGAGATTAATACAAAAGAGTCAACAATTAGCAGTTAGAAGACAAGGACTGATAATTTTCTCCTTAGTCTTCCTTGCCTTTTCTGCTCCCTAGCCCCTACTCGTTTTTCATACATGGTGGGATACGAAGTTTATCGGGACTGATTTCTTTAAAAGTTACAAAAAATTGCAACTGATTCACTAGCACTTTTAGGTAAAATAGCTAACTCCTCAAACACAGTTTGTTTCCCAAGCCTGTTAATGCTTTTGCTAGTCTTAGTTTATCTAAATGTTAGCATAACATAATATTTTCTCAAATCAATTAGTTTTTAATATTTTTAGGGGAGAAACATATGTGCAAAAATACTCAGTTAAGCTTGATTATTTGGCAAGTTTAGTTAACACAATACTAAAAATAATTGCGAAAAATTATTTTTTGCTGATATTTTGCACCATGTCAATTAACCCTGCGGTGGGTACTGCTAATAACGTAAAAATTTAGCTTTGAATGAACTATTAGCAGTGCCCACCCTACAAAAAGGTCAATAACTTGGAGTTCCCTAAAACGAAAATTTGCATCAAAGTGTTGTTTGAGCGGGAGAAATCAGAATGGGTGATGTAAAGATGTAATTTATACAGTGCATCAAACAGGCTGTGAAAATTTATGTAATTGCAGAGATGTTTGTACGATAAATTAGGGACTTCCAAGTAAAAAAATATTCCACTGTTCACAGTCAACAGTCATCAGTCAACAACCTCAACCGGAATAATTTATTTTCTTAACAGCATGATTAATATTCAATTGTCAAGTAACATACAGTAGATTTTGCCAAAAATACCATGTTAATTTTAATGACAGTAAATACAAATAAATTTATGACAAAGTTATCCTAACGGTACTAAATACAACCGTATTACACTACAAATCACATCAGAGAACTGGGCGATGTAGGATAAGCAACGAAATGAAATAGATTATTAATTTTAAGTAAAAATATAGTTTTATAGGTATCTTTGGCAACTATTATAACGATTACATGAATATTTAATTGAGTAATTCTCGAATGCCTTTAGATCAATTTTCAACCTTAGTAGAATTACTAGGTTACAGAGCGCAAAATCAAGCACAGCAAAAGGCTTATAGTTTTCTGCAAGATGGAGAAACTGAAGCGGCCAGCTTGACTTACCTGGAACTAGACCAAAAGGCACGAGCGATCGCTGCCCATCTTCAGTCTCTCACAGTTGCTGGCGATCGCGCTCTGTTGTTGTATCCACCGGGAATAGAGTTCATAGCTGCCTTCTTCGGGTGTTTGTATGCCGGTGTTGTAGCTGTTCCGGTTTATCCACCCAAGCGCAACCAAAGTTTATCCAGACTACAGGCGATCGCATCAGATAGTCAAACAAGAATAACACTGACCGTTAGCTCTACTCTCACCCAGATCCAAAATCAATTTGCCGAAGAGCCAGAGTTTGCCGATATGCCATTACTGGCTAGCGATAGCATCCCTATTGCTCAAGCATCAAACTGGCAACCAGTGCCAGTAGATAGCGAAACTCTGGCTTTTCTCCAGTACACTTCCGGTTCTACAGGAACGCCCAAGGGTGTAATGGTCAGTCATGCCAACCTGTTGCACAATTCCCAATATACCCAACAGATATGGCAGTACAACTCACAAAGCGTCATGGTAACGTGGCTGCCTGTTTTCCATGACATGGGACTAATCTATGGAGTTCTTCAACCTTTGTATGCAGGGTTTCCCTGTTATATGATGGCTCCCGTAACCTTTATACAAAAACCCATACAATGGCTTCAGGCCATTTCGCGCTACAAAGCTACTCATAGTGGCGCTCCTAATTTCGCCTACGAACTTTGTGTCCTCAAGACCACACCCTCTGAACGCGCCACCCTCGATTTAAGTAGCTTAGTCATGACTTTAAACGGTGCCGAGCCAGTCAGAGCAGACACCATCCAACGCTTTACCGAAGCCTTCAGTTCCTGCGGTTTTAAGCTATCCACCTTTTGCCCTGGCTACGGTTTAGCAGAAGCAACCTTAGTAGTAGCTGGCACACAAAACCAAAAATTACCGAATTTCTACACAATTCAGGCAGAAGCACTGGCACAAAATCAGGTAATAGAAGCCAAAAGCGACGAGAAAGTACAGACTTTCGTAGGACATGGACAGCCTGGAATTGATAGCAAAGTAGTTATTGTTCATCCCGAATCATTAACCCAATGTGCAACCGCAGAAATTGGAGAAATTTGGGTTTCTGGCTCTAGCGTCGCCCAAGGATATTGGCAGCGCACAGAAGAAACAAAGCAAACTTTTGGGGCGCAACTGCAAGATACCAAAGAAGGGCCATTTCTGCGGACGGGAGATTTAGGATTCATCAAAGATGGCGAATTGTTCATCACAGGACGACTTAAAGACGTGATCATTATCCGTGGTCAAAACCATTATCCCCAAGACATTGAATGGGTAGTGGCACAGAGCCACCCAGCACTGCGACCTAGTTGTGGAGCAGCTTTTACAATTCAGGTCGAGGATGAAGAACGCTTAGTCATCGTTCAGGAAGTAGAACGTACTTGGCTGCGAAAGTTGGATGTAGATGTGGTGACGAGAGCTATCCGTAAGGCTGTGGTGCAAGAACACGAGTTGCACGTTTACAAAATAGCACTGATTAAGACAGGGAGTATTCCCAAAACTTCCAGTGGCAAGATTCAGCGTAGTGCTTGTCAGGCAAAGTTTTTAGAGGGGACTTTGGAGGTTGTAGTTTCAGATAATGCACATTTAGAATTAGTCAACTAGCAAAGTCTAAATGAGGAGGAAGTTACACAGATTTATGCATTCTCAGCTATCGCAATCTTAAATGATATGTGAAAAAATTTCACTAATGCAGGGTGGGCTTTGCCCACCTAAATCGGGATATGGTAAGTCCCATAGTTTTTTCTCCAAAAGTTAGCTAGATATAGAAATAATTGGGCGAATAGAATTCGCTACTACACGAACTCTCGTCCACCTACGTGGACTTAAATTGATATTACTTCCCCTGCCTGCCATCTGTACCAATCTTAAGGTAAAACGGTATGAGAGAGGGGAGGACAAGGAAGACGTAGCCGTCCGAGACAACAACCTCCTCATCCCTTTACCTCTACGCACTCTCGCTATACTCTAAATAAGTAGGCATTCACGAGGCAGTAATTTCCTTTATTGAGGAGGAAAAATGTTACATTAGTTAAAAAATAGGGAATATTAAATTTAATAGCCATACAAATCTATTCAGTCACATAGACAGGATGAAACCTCAATCACAAGGCATTCAATACGGTAATCATTGTTCTGTCAATCAGATACTCAAACTTGACCAAACCAATACAAACTGTCAAGAAGTCGAGCATCAATTTTTAGAGCAAAACTTGAAACATTTGCAAGACAAACTATTGTTAATAATACAACACAATCCTTTGCCAGTAATTGAATGGAATGCAGCCTTTGAGGTAACACAATGGAATCCGGCGGCTGAAAAATTGTTTGGATACAGCAAAAGTGAAGTACTCGGTTGTCAGCTGACAGAACTAATTGTGCCAGTAAGTGATAGGGCACAAGTTAGCAAAATCATGGAGTTACTAATTGAACAGAAACTAGAAGGTAACAATCTCACTAAAAATCTAACCAAAAATGGAAAGATTATTATTTGTGAGTGGAGTAATACTCCTATAACTAACCTTGATGGCAAGGTAATTAGCATTGTCTCAACAGTGCAGGACGTGACGAAAGTAAAGTCGTTTGAAACCGCCCTGCGTGAAAACGAAAAGACCTATCAGCAAATCCTTGATGCGATTACTGATATGGTACTGGTTAAAGGCCCTAAATCTCGGATTATTTGGGCGAACAAAGCATTTCGTGATTATTACGGTATGAGCGTCGAGCAACTCCAAGATATCATTGATGCACCCTTCAATGAGGCTGACAATACCCTCCAATACATCAAAGATGATGCTTACGTATTTGAAACTGGACAGACACTGGAAATTCCCCAAGAGCGAACAACTCGCTATGATGGCGAAGTACGCCTGTTTCATACAATTAAATCTGCAATCCGTAACGAACAAGGTCAAGTGGTAATGACAGTTGGCGTAGGTCGTGATACTAGTGAACGTCAACAAGCACAAAAAGAACAGGCAAAGTTGCTGGCAATTCTAGAGGCATCGCCAGACTTTATTAGCACAGCTGACTTAACTGGGCGAGTTCTCTACTTTAATAAAGCAGCTCGTAGGATGTTGGGGCTTTCAGAACAAGAATCCTTGGAGGACAGAAATTTGTCCCAAAATTATCCAAGCTGGACAAACGAGATTATCCTCAATCAGGGATTACCAGAATCAGTTCGATTAGGTAATTGGGTGGGAGAAACGGCTCTTTTGGGAGCAGATGGACGAGAAATTCCCATTTCCCAACTGATCATTGCTCATAAATCACCTGACGGTAAGGTTGAGTATTTTTCTAGCATCGCCAGGGATATTAGCGAACTTAAAGCTGTTGAAGAAGCCCTCCGACAAAAAGCACAAGATTTGGAGGAAACCCTCAAAGAACTCCAATGCACCCAAGCTCATCTGATACAGAGCGAAAAAATGTCTTCTGTTGGTCAATTGGTTGCTGGAGTTGCTCACGAAATCAACAATCCTACAAGCTTTATCTATAGTAATATTCAGCCTGCCAACCAATACATTCATGATTTACTTGAGTTGGTTGAGCTTTATCAGGAACATTATCCCAATCCCGTAAAAGTCATTACTGAACAGATAGAAGCCATTGATCTGGAATTTCTGATGGCAGATCTGCCGAAATTACTCTCCTCTATGAAAATGGGTGCAGACCGAATTAAACAAATCGTTCTTTCGTTGCGAAATTTCTCACGCATGGATGAAGCGGAATGCAAAGCTGTGGATATTCATTCAGGCATTGACAGCACTTTAGTAATTCTAGAACATCGTCTCAAGGCACAACATAATCGTCCAGCAATTGAAATCATCAAAGAATATGGCAATTTGCCTCTAGTAGAATGCTACCCAGGACAGCTCAATCAAGTTTTCATGAACATTTTAGTTAATGCTTTAGATGCATTAGAACAACGAGATACGCAGCGCTCTATGGAACAGATGCGAGAAACACCTAGCAGTATCCGTGTTCATACTCAAGTAACTGAGACCAACACAGTTGTGATTAAGTTTACTGATAATGGGTCAGGAATACCAGAAAATGTGCTTAAACGTTTGTTTGATCCGTTCTTCACAACTAAGGCAGTGGGCATCGGTACGGGGTTAGGACTATCAATTAGCTATCAAATTGTAGTGGACAAGCATAAGGGAAAACTTACCTGTTTATCAAAACCAGAACAGGGGGCTGAATTTCAAATTGAGATTCCTATCAATGTGAAGTACCCCAGCTAAGCTGAAGTTATAGTTGGGACTACCTCACCCCGTCAGTCGTTTTACTTTAATGTTGATACAAATAGGCAGCTCTTGAGCAGGGGAGCGGGGGAGCAGGGGAGCAGGGGAGCGGGGGAGCAGGGGAGCAGGGGTGAAAAATTTGTATCAGTAATTGAGTGAAACGGTATAACGTAAGGATTGCGTAGCGTCTTTGCGAGAAGACTCACGCTTCGCTAATACCAACGCAGTGGCTCCTCAGCACGATCGCACTTTCTCTTGTCAGGGGAGGCAAAAACCTGTGTAGGTGTTCCTCTGTGAGTAGATCACAAACTTTTCTGGAAAAAGCGATCGCTTGAAATTTTTGTAGGTCATAGCTATTTGCTTTTACAAAAAGTTATCATTTTAATAATTCTTATAATTAGTTTATTGAAAGTAACGTCAAAAATTAGTAAATTATTACTATTTTAGATATAAATACCTAAAAAAATTTTTTGGTTACAATATAAACTAAATAATTGAGATTTTGTCACAGACAATATGTGAAATAGATTTGGTTTAATAGATATTAACCAAACTGCATATGTCAAGCTGTAAAAGACTAAAAAAAGTAAAAATTTGAGGATTAACAGATGAGATATGGAATTGACATTGGGCATAATTGTCCTCCAGACACTGGCGCTAGAGGGCTAAGATTTGAGGATAATCTCACTTTAGAGGTAGGTAACAAAGTTATAGCTAAGTTAAAAGATTTGGGGCATGAAGTCATAACATGTAAGCCAGATAGTGCTAACACAGTCAAGGATTCACTGTCACAAAGGTGCAATAAAGCGAATGCTAGCGGAGTGGAAGTTTTTGTTTCAATACATTTTAATGCTTTTAATGGGCAAGCTAATGGTACAGAAGTATTTGCAACTAGTGAGAGTGGTAGAAAAATCGCCAAACCTGTATTAGATGAAATCATTAAATTAGGATTTTTTAATAGAGGCGTTAAGAGTGGTACTCACTTATTTGTTTTGCGAAACACAAATATGCCTGCGATTCTGATAGAAAATTGCTTCCTCGATTCTTCAAAAGATATGAAACTATATGACGGGGAAGCACTTGCTAATGCCATCGTCAAAGGTTTAACTGGGAAATTGCCCAGCACTCCTGTTCCTCCTGTCCCAGATGATGAACAGAATACAGATACCACGATCCTCAGATTGCAAAAAGCTTTAAATCGGCTAAAAATAACTGATAAAGCTGGTAAACCTTTGGTAGAAGACAACATCGCGGGTCAGGTAACAAAATCAGCAATAGAAAAATTTCAAAATATTGTGGGAATTCAAGCAACTGGAGTTGCTGGGGAAACTACATGGAATGCAATTAATTTAATTTTAGCGAAACGCATCATTAGACCCAACCACGCTGGCGGTACAGTTGTCAGATACTTACAATATCGTCTAGGTGTTGAGCTTGATGGTGTTTATGGGCCTCAGACAGAAGCAGTAATTAAGACATTTCAAAGACAGAATGGTTTACTTGCTGATGGGATTGTAGGAGGAATAACCTGGCAAAAATTAATTGGTTAGTTGGACTAAAAAAGTGTGAAGGATAAAGGATGAAGTGACAAAATATCATTACTAAGACTTAGGTAAATGTCATATTTTATTCATAATAATCGTCCAAAGTTCAAAGTCAAAAATCAATATTTTTGGACTTTTGAATGCTAGTTTGCAAGGGCGGAGGGAACCTCCGCACGCAACTAGCTCCCCTTGACTCTTGACTCGTCATTTCATACTTTATACTTCATACTTCATACTTCAGCCGGAAATTTGTCTAGCCACGGTTCCGTTCTAGGAGCAGCATCATGAGGCATTAGTCAGTTGTCAGTTGTCGGTGGTCAGTTGTTCCCCATCTCCCCTGCTCCCCATCTCCCCTGCTCCCCTTCTCCCCTGCTCCCCTGCTCCCCTGCTGAATTCCAACAAAAAATATTTACGCGGACTTACTGAGATGGTTTTGGACTATAAAGACGCACTCGTCACCATAGCATCTGTTAATTTTGATAATTTAGTAAATTTCTATACCGATTTACTTGGGCAAAAACCAGCCTCTTTCATACCAAATGTGTATGCTGAATTTCAGCTAACTGGTGTGCGATTAGGTATTTTTCAACCCAAAAAAATACACGAATCAGAATTTGAAAACTCAGCTAAAAGTCAGCTAAGTTTGTGTTTAGAAGTGAGTAACCTAGAAGATGCGATCGCACACCTGACTACCTTGGGTTATCCTCCACCTGGAGAAATATCCATTGCTTCCCACGGCAGAGAAATTTACGCCTACGACCCCGATGGCAATCGTTTGATTTTGCATCAAGCTGAATAAAAAATTAGGGATTGTAACCCACGAAGGTGGGTTTTGCTTGTGTAGCCGCGATTTCTAATCGCCTTGGTGAGTCATAAATGAGACTCAGTAAGTAACACTGGTTATTTCAGTCAAATTTAGGACTGACACATCGTACATAAGTACTACAGGCAATTTGGATATTTCAGCCATGTTTAGTACCCAGCGATCGCAATTAATCGTTCGCGCCTTATGCTTACCTGTTTTAATTAGCGATCGCACTTGAAATAGCTCTGCTTCCTTTAAATCTACAATGTATTTTTTTGCCATAATGCCACCCTAATTGTTCCCATATTAGATAGCTGATCAGCATCTGCTACTACCAGGCAATGTTTGAAAGACATAAATACATAGCTACTTTACACAACTTTACACCGTGATACATTTTGCGCGTATCTTGTCTTTACCCCATATACAAGTTTAAAAACCACATATTTCGTAAGGGCACAGCATGGTCTATTTACGATCGCAGGATAATTAAAAAAAGCCTTCAACAACCTATTATCGTTAATTCACATCACGATGCATTTGTACAGTGCGTAAGTCCTATCAATAATCTGACACTATTAATAATCAGCAAGATTTACGCTTATACTGAGAGAGCTTTTTTACAGCCTTTCCGACTTTTCAAACATCCTCTAACCAAGAGAGGAAAGAATTAGCAACAATTGAGGCTTGGGTACGATCGCGCAAATTCAACCTTGTAAGAACATGAGAAATATGGTTTCTCACTGTTCCATCAGAAAGGCTCAGTGTCTGAGCAATTTCGCGATTACTAGAACCAGAAATCTTTCGGGCGTTGTGCGAGATTTTGCCGTTTGTGACCTCTCCCCCTACCCCTCTCCTACGAGGAGAGGGGAGTAAGACGACTCTTGCTTCCATAGTGGAGGAAATGTTGAAGCGGTTTCCTGAACGCTGGAGTGTTTGGGCGATCGCGGGGCGGGTGTTGGTGGAATGCTTTAAGGAGATTGAACGAGGGTGTAGTGTTTCTGAACAGGGGACAAAACTACAGCCCCAGTTAGCTGATGCTTGGTTTCGTCATGGGCGGGTGTTGGCTTTGGCTAAGAAACATCGCTTCCCGATGGCGGCGTTAAAGAAAGGAAGGGAGCTTTTACCAGCAGGGGGTTATCTGCAATCAGTACCGGCGGCGGTGTGGCTGGGGGACAGTTATCGAGTGTTGGGGGATATTGGGGCTAGTAAGCGATCGTGGGAAGCGGCTTGTGAGGGGTGTCAGGAATTGAGAGCGTTTAACCCGGCTGTGGCTGATTACTGGTTAGGGAGAGCTTTGGCGGGGTTGGGGGATAGGTTGGAGGCGATACAGGCTTATGAAAGTGCGTTGAGTCAGCAGTTGTTGTATCCGGCGGGGAGGTTGAGAAGATTTTGCAGAGGCTGAAAGGTACGAGGAGGAAGGGTTATAGGGGTTGAGGGTGGATTTTTGGGGAGAAAAATTGTCGCTAACTCGAAAAATTCACAAATTGGGGTGGGGAAACGTCTATAAAGATGTGGGAAGAAAAACAAGTCGCTTTTGGAGAAAATAAATTCCTGAAAACATATCAACGGTTCTTGTAATTAACAAATTATGAGCAGTAAGTAAAATTCAAAGCAAAAGAGAAGCAAAAATGAAAGGAATTCGCCGAATAACATTGGCTATTGTGTTCGCGTTAGTCATGAATTTTGTATTACACATCAGTACAGCAAGTGCACAAGTACTCGACTTTAAAGTAGGAAATGGTGATGTTAGTGGTGCGCTATTACAGCAGGGAGACTCAGCTATGATTCCGAAGTCGGCAATTGAAGGGAACATCACAGTAACCTCTCCAGGATCAAGTGGTCAAGCTGTCACCAACAGTTTCTACTATCAAGAGGAAAGCTGGAGCAAAAACCGGGGAATCACAATAAAATTAAATAACAGTACTAGACCCTCCCAGACGTATAAATTTGACCCCAATCCCCATAATGACCCCTGGTATAATAAGAACCAGCCAAAATTCTATAGAGACGCTGCACAACAAATTGGTGAATACTTCAATAGAAGGGGCAGTTTTCCACGTTATGGTCAAGCATCCGTCACTATAAATGGCATAAATTACAAACTGAATCAGAGATAAAGCTTCTTCTATAACTTATAGATCACTGACTTCTAACCCCTTGCAACCTACATTACCAGCAACTGATCGTTGAACTCCATTGAGTGCGATTTCCTATAGGATAGCGAGAGATTCACACCTTGTTGATGAAGATAAAAAAGTGATCGCTTTTTGACTTAGTTTTAGAGATAAGAGTGTGATCGCCTTTTGTTTATGGAAGAGCGATCCCTTTAATCGCCAATTCATACTGCATTTATGCTGCAACGCAAAAATTTTACCGATCAGGTAAAAATAACCTACTAACATTAGCCATACCGAAATTATCAGGAGAAAAATAATGAAAGAAGCAACCCAAAAAATAGACACGCAGGCAATAACTTTGACAAACAGCGATAATTCTGGTGGAGAACAGTTTTATTCCGCCTTACAAGCAAATGCTATGGCGGCGCTTAAAGATATCCTTAAATCCCAACTTTATCCAATTCAGTTCCCCTCTCAAGGTGACTTTCACTGGTATTATCAAAATATAAACAACGTCTTCAACGAAAGCACTTTTGATTACATAAGCGCGAGGATATTACCTGGTGATGTGCCAGGGACTGCTAAACTTTCTCCCGCAGGAGGCTTTCCAAATGCTTACGACCAAGTAATTACGAGTATTGTATATAAGCTAAACGACAGTGATCAAGCCAAATTAAGCAAAGCTCAAACCAATGCTCAAGCCCAAGCTCAAACAGTCGTCTCAAATTATCAAACGACTTTTGGTCTAATTACAAATGATCAATTGGCAGAAGTAAAAGACTACGGGATTGTAACTAAGCTTGACTACGTTATCGTAATATCTATGGGATGGAAATGGAGCGGAAGGAAGGCAGCAAATAAGCCGCCATTGACGTACCAGCAGATGGCACAGGCGCGAAAGCTGGGAGATTTACTCCCGGATGCACCTCCATCTGCCGATCAGGTTATCTCAGATGTCTCGAAATACCTGAATATGATGAGACCAGTCAACGCGCTTCTGGATCTGGTATCGGAGAATTCTTGGATTATTGGCCAGTTGCAAACAAACACTAAAAATCCTAATAGTTCTAATGGCGGTATAAAGACCCTCGATCCAACTAGTGGGGAAGTGCTGAAAGAATTTCAGGTAGGCTACAAGATTTCCAAAGCCTTGTCAGATATCCTGAACGATCTAAACAGCGACAGAACTATCACCTTGAGTATGACAACCTCGCAGGCATCTGGGGGGAGTATCAATGTTAAGATTGAAGGGAAAGCTGGTTTCACGGTCAGCTCTTGGCTCCAATTTACGACAACGGCTGGTGACAGTTACGATATGTCCAAGGTACAGGGAACAAGTACAGATGCCTCAATCACCCTAAACTGGAAAGGCTACTCTGTAGTGCCGATGGCTCCAACAGCTTGGCAACAAGCTACCAATATTGGTTGGTTCTACCCAGATCCAATTGCACAGGCTGTGAAGAATGATACTAAAGATGTTAGCGGTTTCATATTCACAAACTCCCCAGCCTACAATCTAAAGCCTTTTAAAGAGGGGGGGGACTTCGGGTTTCTGACCAACTTGGTCATTTCCAACTATCCAACGATCTCGATCAGATACAACAACGCCAATTTCTCTGAGTTTAAACAGTCCTGGCAAGAGAATGTCACTGGAAATCTCAAACTCTTCGGCTTTATCGAGCTTGGAAGCTTCAGTCAGGGAGCCTATGGTAGTAGTTATCAGCAGGGAGCGAATAATAGCACTTTTACAGTAACATTCTCAGCGTCGCAGGAAGTGCTGACAATACCTGATTTACAGAAAACAGCATACGTGATCGGTGGTGCTTTGAGTAACCCAGGAGTAGGACAAGATATTACCGAACTCCATACCACAAAATGGTCGCTGTGGCTCTTGTATACGTGCTTATTTTTAATGTTGTGTCTTCTATTTTTGTGGAGGGCTATTTTCTAAATAATTTCTTGAGTGCGATCGCTGATCTTGTACGGTGCGTTAATCCAATGTAACCCACCTTTTCAATTATCGGTGCGATCTCCACGATGCCGTAAGCTGGAGAGCGATCGCCTTTGATTTACAGAAGAGCGTCACCGAACAGCCCGTCGTAGACATCGCTCTTTTTTAGGGATAAGAGCGATAGCGCAAGCGCTGACTTGTCAGTTCGCCTTTTATTCACAATAATAAGTAATAGGCGTAGTAAATTTTCTATTTTTTCAAAATCTCTGATATTATTTGTGACAATAATCAAATCGTTGGCTATGGCAATTCCTGCTATCAGAATATCAATATCGTCAATTGGTGTTCCTTTATTTCTTAAATTGGCATAAATATCAGCAGAAATTGTTGCAGAACTTGTAGTTAGAGGTAAAACCGTATTGTATGAAACAAATTCTAAAAAAGATATTAGTTGTTTTTGCGCGTCACGATGTTTTAATCCACTGACAATTTCATAATAACTGATGATGCTGATGTTAATTTTGTCCTGCTCTTTCAGATAGGCTTGAAAACGCTCAACAACTAGACTATGATTTCGGAAGAAAAAGGATAAAATATTTGTGTCAATCAAGGCTGGCTTCATCACTTCTTCTTCCTAAAAATGCTTGCTGGCGACGTGTGATCATTTCTTCATTGAAGTTAGCAAATACTTCATCTGACATATCATTCCAACAGCCAGCAAACTGCATATTTTTGTTAAGCGAAGGTTTAGATACTTCTATACCTAATCGAAAATAATAAATAAAGTTATATAATTCTTCTAATTTATCTGGTGGGACAAGATTTATTTCTGTAATAACTTTTGTGCGTAGGTTTAAAGAATCCATAGCAAGTTAATATAGATTGATTCAGTGATAAATTCATTATATCTCACATTCCATTTATTTAGAGGATTGCGACGGTGAAATGACCGCTTTATAGCGATCGCCTTTTTGTGAGAGTGCGATCGCCATTTCAAACAAGATTTTTCCAGTTTCTATCAATTTTAGCGAATCAGGCGGGATAATTATATTTATTATTTCTGTTTCAACACCAGCAAGGTGATATCACCATAAACTTTATTCTCGCCAATATGCGATCGCACATCTTTCATAATCGCTTGGTTAATTTCATTGGCTGAGTATTGCCAGTTTTGGCTGATCACCTCACACAGCCGCTCTAAACCATAGTATTGTTTTGCCTGGTTCTCTGCTTCGGTAATACCATCGGTGTAAAGCACCACCCCATCCCCTGGTTGCAACTGCACTTCCGTCTGAGCAATCAAATCAGAGATATCTGGTATCATTCCTAATAGAAAACCTAAATCGATTGTATCCAGTCGCTCAAGTTGTCCAGCAGCACTGCTATAAGTTGCAGACCGATTCATATAATTCAGTTTCAATAAGTTTTGCGCGATCGCTATTCATACTTCGTCGCGATCGCACCCCCGACACCCCACAGCAGCCTAAAGCGCTGCGATCGCTCCCATGATAAACTGTCCACTGTACAAACGCGCCCACGCCCACTGGACAATTCACGTATGACAGTAGACATAGACCCATTTCCCTTTGCTGCGCTTCAGGACAGATACAATCTAGGGAAACAAGCACCAGTCGTTGTTGCTAATTCATCGTAATTTTTAGAGCCGTCCTTGAGTAAATCAGCAATACCAAGTTCAGCAGCCACATAAATAGCTTGCGTAACCCAACAACCCATGAGCATTTGCAGTAATATCTGTGTAGGCTGCATTTGATTATTATCTATAGAAAGTAGCGATTTAACGATAATACTTTAACAGATAAGATAGTCAAATGTTTTGACTAAAAATTATTTTTACTGAAAAACCCAGCAGCCTAGTAGACAAACTAGCAGGCTAGACACGCCCACACTTACAACAAGACTTTGCACGCTTGCGAGGTGGTTCAGTTGGTACCGTGCGATCGCTGGTGAAGGTTGAGGGATAGGCGGCTGTTGCAGTGGAGAGCGATCGCGTTTGTCACAAAAGAGCAATCGCCCCCGCATAACACCTTACGTTTCAATCTTTAATAGGGATTTAGGTAAGTTTCAACTTTCAAAAAGGGTACGAACAATACTCGCATCCTCTGCGTTTCAATCCCTAATAAGGATTTGGGTGAGTTTCAACCTGTCTCAAGAATTGCTGAGAAAGGCTCAATTTCGTTTCAATCCCTAATAGGGATTTGGGTGAGTTTCAACTTATGCTCAAGTTGCATCTGGCGTGGGATGAAAGGGGGGTGGGAGGGTTGGGGAACTCGGGGCCCCCTTTGGGGATTAGTATGTCTATCTTGCTGATTACTTGGACTAGTACTTGGAGTAAATTTTAAAATGGACATATAAACTTATGAGCATGGTACGCTCTCAAAATGTGCATTAATTGACCATGAATTTTAAAAGTATTAAATTATACTTTTAAGTAAGAAAAATCACTGTTAACCGCGCTTTTGAGCATTTTAGAGAAATAATAGGCTGGAGGTATTGATTTTGCGTAGTTCGCTGACAAATAACTATAAATTAAATCTGATTCAATGGTATCCAGGGCATATTGCCAAAGCTGAAAAGAATCTCAAAGAACAGCTTTCACGGGTAGATGTGGTACTTGAGGTACGAGATGCTCGCATTCCCTTGGCGACACACCATCCCCAAATAGGTGAGTGGGTGGGGAGTAAAACGCGAATTTTGGTGCTGAATCGGGTAGACATGATTATTCCCCAAGTGCGATCGCTTTGGATAGATTCGTTCAGAACTCAAGGAGAAGTGCCTTATTTTACCAATGCTAAACAAGGTCAAGGTGTAGTGGCAATTTCCAAAGCAGCACAAGCCGCTGGGGTGGAACTCAATCAAAGAAGACGCGATCGCGGGATGTTACCCCGTCCAGTGCGTGCCGTGGTTATTGGTTTTCCCAATGTTGGTAAATCAGCCTTAATTAACCGTTTATTGGGACGACGTGTGGTAGAAAGTGCAGCTCGTCCGGGGGTGACTCGCTCGTTGCGTTGGGTGCGAATTTCCGATCAATTGGAATTACTAGATGCTCCTGGTGTCATTCCTGCTAGATTAGAAAATCAGGATGCCGCCTTGAAATTAGCGATTTGTGACGATATTGGTCAAGCATCCTACGACAATCAACTAGTAGCATCCGCCTTCGTAGATTTACTTAATGACATCCAAGCTACGGCTCCTGATTTATTATTACCACAACTTCCACTACAGACACGTTACGAACTTGACTCCACAGAGTATACAGGAGAATCGTACTTACATGCTTTAGCGGAGCATCGTTACAAAGGTGATGTAGAAAGAGCCGCTAGGCAACTTTTAACAGATTTTCGTAAGGGGTTGTTAGGTACTCTGCCTTTAGAATTACCTCCTAACTGTCACCGCTGTTAAAGGATGCGATCGCATTTACTGCGTGTGAGTGCCACCACGGCTTGAACCAACTGTTCTGGCTCAAGTGGCTTTGTGATGTGCCGTTGATATCCACTACTTAGGGTTTGCTGGTGATCGTCCTCTCTGGCATAGGCAGTCAGGGCGATCGCTGGAATCTGTCCTCCTTTTGCGGAAGATAAGCTACGTACCTGTTGGATCAGGGTATAGCCATCGACTTCGGGCATACCGAGGTCACTGACTAATACATCTGGTTGAAAGGATTGCAAATTTGCCAGTACCTCCGCCGCTGAGGCAACAGTCAAAACTTCTGCTCCATATTGAGTCAGTAATATTGTTAATAGCTCACGAGTATCGGCATCATCATCGACAGCAAGGACTCGAATTCCTGTAAGGTCGAGTTCTTGTTGTGGCAACTCATCTATCTGCTTAATTTCTGGTTGCAGATTCAGCAAAGGCAACTGGACAGTAAATGTGGCTCCTAACCCTTCACCGGGGCTGTCAGCCGTGATCATGCCGCCGTGAGCCTCAACCAATTGACGAACGATCGCCAAGCCCAGACCTAATCCCCCATATTTGCGAGTAATCGAGGCATCTTCTTGGCGGAAGGATTCAAAGATGTAGGGCAGAAAGTCTGGGCTGATACCTCTACCAGTATCCCTGACTGTAATTTCTGCTTGATTGCCCACCCGGTCTAGCTGGATATCTACTCGCCCACCGGTGGGAGTGAATTTGATGGCGTTGGATAACAAGTTCCAGATTATTTGCTGAAGGCGAGCGGTATCACCAGACACTTGCCCAATCTTGGGTAACACAGGATGCAGTGAGATAGATTTAGCGACAGCCGCTGTTTTGACTGTTTCGATCGCAGCTTCAATCACAAACGATAGATTGACGCAAGCCATATTCAAGCTGAGTTTGCCGCGCAGGATTTTGGCAATATCCAGCAGGTCATCAATCAGTTGTGTCTGCAATTTAGCATTGCGCTCGATGATCGCCAGGGCTTGACTCGTTTGGGTTTCGTCAAACTTACGCACTTGCAATAATTTTGTCCAACCCAAAATCGGGTTAAGCGGCGATCGCAATTCGTGGGAAAGCACAGCCAGAAATTCATCTTTGATGCGGTTGGCGCGTTCGGCTTCTGCTCTGGCTGCTTGTTCGCGTTGAAGAAGCTGCTCCCGTTCTGCCTCAGCCCGTTTCTTCTCTGTAATGTTGAGGACGGTACCAATAAAGCGAATGGCGACTCCTGCTGCATTAAAAAATGTTTTTCCCTTGGCTGCAACCCAGCGTTCTATGCCATCTTCAATTCCCACTGTGCGGTACTCAATGTCATACTCACCACCGCTTTCAGGATTGAGCGATTGCAGCACAACCTGATGAGTGCGATCGCGGTCTAGTGGATGTAAACCTGCCAGGAAAACATCGTAGTTGATTTCGGCTTGGGGCGACAGCCCAAACATCGCTTTACATTGATCGTCCCATTTCAAGACTGCTGTGATCGGATTCAAGTCCCAGGTTCCTAACTCCGTTGACTCCAGTGCTAGGCGCAAGCGGTTCTCACTCTCATGCAGTGCTGCTTGTGCCTGTTGGCGTTCAGCTTCGCTACGCTTGCGATCGCTGATGTCCTCGAACAGAATCGCAACTTTTCGGCTTCCTGGCTGCCCAATCCGGAAGGCGGAAACATCAAACCACCGATTCATTGCGCCAGAGTAATTTTCATAGCGGACGGGTTCACCAGTCAGTACAACGTTGCCATAAAGTTCAAACCAGAATGGTTCCAAATCAGGCAGTAACTCGCGCGCCGTTTTGCCCTGTGCTTGTTTCAGCCCTGAGTGTTTCTCAAAAACTGAGTTAATTTCCAACAAGCGGTAATCGACTGCCTTGTTGTGTTCGTCAAACAGCACTTCCGCAACGCAAAAGCCTTCATTCATCGTCTCAAACAAAGTGCGATAGCGCTCTTCAGAGAGGCGCAGGGCTGACTCGGCTTGTTTGCGTAAGCGAAGCTCGTCGTAGACATCGCTAATGTCAATTACAGAGCCGATATATCCCTTAAACTCCCCAGCTTCCCCAAACCAAGGACTTGCCGTATCGATGCAAGAGCGATATTCACCATCCTTGCACCGCAAACGATATTCTAAGCGGAACGCCTGCTGACGATTGGTTGCGCTCAAAAAAACGTTTTTGGAGGATTCGCTATCTTCAGGATGCACCGCATCAAGCCAGCCAAATCCCAGACCTGTTTCCTCTGTTTGACCTGTAAAGTTATACCAGCCCTGGTTGAGATAGGTGCAATAACCTGTGGGGTCTGTCACCCAAATCATCACGGGAGCGTTATCTGCCATGTGGCGGAATCGTTCTTCACTGGCTCGCAGAACAGTTTGTATTTGAATTCGCTCGGTAATTTCTTCACAAACGGTGCTGATGCCAACCACTTGATCTCCAGCTTTCAAGGGCAAAAAATGTTCTAGCCAAGTGCGCTGCACACCAGGTTGTGCCGGGGTTTCACCATGAATTTCGACATTCAGTAGGGGTTCTCCGGTTTTCAGAATCGGGTGCAGAAGTTGTTCAATTGTATCTGCTAGATCCGGAAACAGTTCCCGTACACTACGCCCAATATGAGCTTCAATGGGTAGTCCGTTGATGTCTGCAAGACGCTGATTGATTCGTACAAAACGCAGTTCAGTATCCAGCACATTCAAACCAATGGGAGCAGACTGATAAATGGCTTCAATTTCCGCGAGTTGCTGCTGGAGCTGCTGCTGACTCTGCTGCACCAATGCTTCACTGCGCTTGATATCATCAATGTTCGTAATCGTGCCAATCCATCCTGTAATTTGGTTTTGACTGTCTCGTGTCGGTATTGCTCGACAGATAAACCAGTGATACTCACCATCCCAATGGCGAATGCGGTATTCAATTTCAAACGAGTTGCCATTGGCGATCGCCTGACTCCATTGCCTTAAAGTGCGATCGCGTTCATCGGGGTGAACCGTGTCAGCTCCGGCTAAGCCCATAGACTCCACTTCACTCAACCCTGTATACTCGTACCAGCGTTGATTCCAATAATTGACCATTCCCGTTGCGTCCGCAGTCCAAACCATTTGCGGCATGGCTTCGGCTAACTCTCGATAGCGCTGTTGGCTGGCTTTGAGAGCCGCTGCGTCTTGGTTTCGTTCTGTGATGTCTAAAAAGGCTCCCACTACACCTCTAATTTGGTTTTGCTCGTCTCGTAGGGGAGTTGCATAGGACAGTAATTGGTGTACCGTGCCATCTGGTAGCAGAATGTCAAACTCTGCGTCTCGCACGTCTACACCCAATTTGGCTGCCACTTGCATCGGTAAATTTTCGGCAGATATTTCCTGTCCATTCTGGAAAACCTGATAGGGAGGCTGCTCATCAGTGGGCGCGCTCTTGGAGATATTATTGCCGGGGTCAACGCCTAGCATCTGTCGCAGGTAGGCATTGTTCTGCATCTGGCTACAGGTCGGATCATCGGCGATCGCAATACCCACAGGAATGATGTCTAACAGACTTTGCAGTTCAACAACCCGGTTTGTCAAATCCCGGTTCAGTTGTTGAATCGCTGCCTCAGCCTGCTTTTGCTGGCTTAAATCTACCGCAAAAATTACATGTTCATCGGTGTGATCCATCCACTGCGTCGCACTCAACAAAATTGGGACTCGTGAGCCATCAGGGTGTAGCAGTTCTGTCTCCTGCGGTGGGAGAAAGCTACAGTCTCGCAATTGTTCCAGGTTCTGCTGGGCGGTTTGAGCTAACTCTGGCGGAATCAAGTCACGCCAGTTGATGCCCTGCTGCTCAAAAGCTTGGCGCGTGTAGCCATATAGGCGCAGCATCGTATCATTCATGACCATCAGGTTGCCCTTAAGGGAACCGATGGCGATACCAATGGGAGCCGTATCAATCAGCCGTTGGAGGCGGCTCTGTTGACTTTGCAGGTCTGTCACCGTGTGGCTCAGTTCCAATTCCAGGCGCTTGCGCTCAGTGACATCTCGCCAGGAAGCGACAAAGCCATCATTCAATTTGGTGGCTCGAATATCAAATGCCCGAACCAGATGCTGCTCGCCATAGGTGTCATCGTAGATGAGCGAGTCTTTGATCAACGGTTGGGCGGTTTCAACCAATCGGCAATACTCATCAAACAGCCCCGACTCACGATGAGCGGGTAACACCTCGCATAACCCTCGACCGATCTGCATTGCTTTCGGCATCCGGTTATTTTCACATGCCGCCCCATTGAGATAATCAATGCGAAAGTCTAGAATTTGCCCCGACTCGTCCCGCATGGCTGAGAAGATGCCAAAGCAGTCGAGCATATTCTCAACCGATGTTTGAAACTGCTCCTGACTACGTTGCAGTTCCTCTCGCAACTTGGCATTATCGATCGCACTCCGCATTGCTAGGCGCAAATCATCGGCAGTGATCTGATCTCTGACCAGATAATCCACAGCTCCATTCTTGAAAGCCTGTACTGCAACCTTTGTGTCTCCACTGTCAATCACAACAATTGGTGGGCAGCGATCGCCCATTTGTTCTTTTAGTTGACGAAGTAGCTTGATGCTATTAGAGTGGGGAAAGTGAAGTTTTAAGAGTATGCCATCAATCTGCTGTGATTGAGACAGCGCCATAATTGGGGTATTATATTGTTCTGTAAGAATTTTGTATGCAACATTACTATCCTGTTGTAATTGATGCTCATAATCATGATCGCTATTATCAGAGTCAGCAATTACAAGAACAGTTCTATGAGTTGGCATACTTAAGACCTAATTTGCAGAGTTGAAAGAAACTAATCGAGGCTACAGAGTTTACATAGTAACTAGTTAATTTTAGCAGTGTTAAGAGCGCATCAGCTTTGAGCGACTGCCTGATCAATTCGTTCAAGTCAGGAAACCATGCGCGGCAATCCCTCATGGGACAGCCTTGCGGCCATGAGGGGTCTCACGCCACACGCCACTTTGGGCAGCCCAAAGTGGAGCAAGTGGGGTCATTGGGCATTGGGAATGGGAGCAGGGGAGCTTTCAAAGCAGGAGAGCAGCAAAGAAAATTTTATCTTGTCTCCCTATCCCCCCAGTTTTCTCTGTGGAAAACCCTGTTGTATCAAACACGACATTACTGCAATGTAGATTAAGTAGCTCTTACCTACTGAATCTATGGAAATTTTAATTTATATACTTTGGCTTTCAATTCCGTTGTCAGTCATCGTGATAATTATGCTGGCGTTTGACGCAATTCCCACCATCCCCGTAGTAGCCTTTCCAAAAACATCGCGTAATTCACGTCCCAAGTCAAAACCTCGTCCGCAATCTTCTAGCTTGTTCTCAGCAAAAGATGACGTTTCCGGGCTAAAAAATAGACTTTTGGTTTTGGTACAGGGAGATAATCAATTAGCTCATCGCTTAGTTAAACAGGTTAAAAGCAGAAATCCGGGGAGAACAGAGGACTGGTATTTAGAAAAAGCAATATGGGATTTAGAACGCGATAGGCGCTAGTTCCAGGTTAATGGCGATCGCATTCACAACAGCGCTACACTTGCCTCAAGTGCGATCGCTGGGAATATCTGACTTTTCACGTCATGTGGAAAAGCTAATAGGAAACCTAACCCCCCCCAGCCCCCCCAGGGTGGTTTCATACAAAAAAAGAAAATGATGTTAGTATCTATTTCTCGTTTTGAAACATAGATTTTGACCCCTCTCCAAACCTCTCCCCCACGGGGGGAGAGGCTTTGATACCTGGTTGTAATTTTTCTGTGATCGTATGAAACTACCCTGCCTTCCCTGCGAGGGAAGGGGGAGAAGTCAAAGCCTCTCTCCTCGTAGGAGAGAGGTTTGGAGAGAGGTTTTCCAGATACCGTGAAAAATCAGGGGAATAAAAGTGTAATATTTACTACCTCTAGTTGTCGTAATGCTGTTCACAGTGCCATAAAGTAAGGGTGCAGGGATAACCTTTGGCGTACACCTAACTTTTATGAAACATATATCACACTCATGACTGAACTTACGTTACGCCTTCAACAGGGAAATACCGAAACATCGGTGACTGTGAATCAAGATAAATTCATCATTGGTCGTTTGCCAGAATGTGACTTGTATCTACCCTATGGAGGCATTTCCCGTCAACATGCCCAGTTGGTGAAAATGGCTGATGGGATGTGGATAATTGAGGATTTAGGCAGTAAAAACGGGACGCAAGTGAATCAAACTATTGTCACCACCAGCCAACAGTTATATCACGGCGATATTATTTGGTTGGGGAATGTCAACTTGGTAGTGTTGTTCGCTAATTCTGCTACAGACGCAATAAATGATTATACTATTATTTCCGAAGCCACCGAGCAAAAAACGATTTTTCGCAACGTCGAACAACTCCAACAGCAATGGATAGAAGCTGATAGCAAAGATGGTGAAACCAGCAACAAAGACAAAACCATTGCCCGTCTCAAAGACTTAGTAGATATAGCTAAAAATCTTTGTGCAGCAGCATCTATCGAAGAGATTTTCTTTCAAGTGCAACAAGTTGCGTTTCGTTATCTCAACAGTATTGACCGCTTAGCATTATTAATTGATGTGAGTGGCAACAGTCACTTAGAATTAGTCAGCGCTGCTAGTAGAAACATTTACGAACAGCAATATCTAGCAACCAATGGAAATTGGATTAGTCGTAGTATCTGCCAAAATGTATTTGAGGCAAAACTCGCTATTCAAACCGCTGATACTCATAAAGATGAACGGTTTGCTGGAGAACACAGTATTTTGGTCAAAGGCATTCGCAGCGCTATGGCAGTGCCTTTATGGAATGAGAATAAAGTTGTGGGTGTTCTCTACGCCGATGGTCATATTTCTTCTTACCATTGGGAAAATGACGGTGAGGAAGAACTCAGCTTTTTTTCGGCTTTAGCAAACCTTGTGGCTTCTAGTGTACAACGTTGGCTGTTGGCAGAGAAACTTAAAACTGAAGAAGTCATTCGTCACCGACTAGAACGTTATCATTCTCCATCTGTTGTACAGCAATTAATAGCTGTAGGTGGGTTCCCAGATGGCCGTTTAGCCCCCACAGAAAGCGAAATCAGCATTTTGTTCGCTGATTTGGTTGGCTTTACAGCGATTTCTGAAAGGTTAACACCAACCGCGATCGCTCAATTATTGAATAATTTATTTGAAGAGATGTTGCAAGAAGTGTTTGCCTGTGGCGGCACTTTGGATAAGTATATTGGCGATTGTATTATGGCATTTTTTGGCGCTCCAGAACTGCAAGCAGATCATGCCGATCGCGCCACCATCGCTGCCAAAGGTATGCTGACTCGTATGAAACATCTCAATGCCAATAACTTTTGGCAGGAACCCTTACAATTACGCATTGCGATTAATAGTGGTAAAGCCGTCGTCGGAGATGTCGGTAGTTCTCAAAGAGTAGACTATACAGCATTAGGAGCTACGATTAATCTCGCCGCCCGCATGGAAGCAGTTTGTCCTCCGGGCGAATGCGTCATTAGTGAAGTCACCCATAGAATGCTTTCGCAATCTGAAGATTTTTACGAAATGGGTGATTATCGTTTCAAAGGTATTGATCGATTAGTAAAAGTTTATCAAACAAAATTGTATTAATGGTCAGTGGTCAGTGGTCAATGGTCAATGGTCAGTGGTCAGTGGTCAGTGGTCAGTGGTCAGTGGTCAGTGGTCAGTGGTCAGTGGAAAGAAAACTAACAACTGACAAATAACAACTGACAATCTAGTCAATAAAAATACATACTCAGATTGTATATTTTGTTTCTATTTTAATTGCGAAATTGTAATATCGAGCAACCACTTCTCAACTAAAAGACTAGAATTTGGGTGGTGGCTTCCCTATTGAATATGTGTAACACTAGGAAGCTACCTGGAGCTACTTTTTCACGGGAGGTCAGGCAATGGCTATCGCCACCATTAATCCCGCCACTGGGGAAACGCTCAAAACTTTTGAGCCGCTCAAAGATGCAGAAATTGCCGCTAAACTGGATTTAGCAGGTGAGGCTTTTGAGCAGTACCGTCAGACTAGTTTTGCACAGCGATCGCACTGGCTACAAACAGCTGCGGATATCTTAGAACAAGAAAAAGCAGACTTTGCTAAATTAATGACTCTGGAAATGGGTAAGCCTTTGAAGGCAGCAGTCTCAGAAGTCGAAAAATGTGCCACTGTCTGTCGTTTCTACGCTGAACAAGCAGCTAATTTTCTGGCTGATGTGACTGTAAATACCGATGCTAGCAATAGTTTTGTTCGCTACCAACCAATAGGTGTGGTTCTCGCGGTGATGCCGTGGAATTTCCCTTTTTGGCAAGTGTTCCGCTTTGCTGCACCGGCACTGATGGCGGGCAATGTCGGCTTACTCAAACATGCTTCTAATGTACCGCAGTGTGCTTTAGCAATTGAAGATATTATTCAACGGGCAGGTTTTCCCAAAGGTGTGTTTCAAACACTGTTAATAGGTGCTGCTAAAGTTGCTGACATCATGGCTGATGATCGGGTAAAAGCTGCTACCTTAACAGGAAGCGAACCAGCAGGTGCATCCCTCGCCGCCGCCGCCGGCAAACAAATTAAAAAAACTGTTTTGGAATTGGGAGGAAGCGATCCATTTATCGTGTTAGCAAGTGCTGATTTAGAGACAGCAGTTGTTACAGCGACTACAGCACGGATGTTGAATACCGGGCAATCTTGTATTGCAGCCAAACGTTTTATTGTAGCAGAGGCGATCGCAGACAAGTTTGAAAAGCTGCTACTAGAAAAATTCGAGACGCTAAAAGTTGGCGATCCAATGGAATTAGACACCGACTTAGGCCCCTTAGCAACCCCTGATATTCTGCAAGATTTAGACCAGCAAGTGCAAACCGCCCTGAAAAGCGGTGGAAAAGTCCTCACGGGTGGACATCCGTTATCAAATCGTCCTGGAAACTTTTATCCGCCGACCATTATCATAGATATTCCCATTGACGCACCAATTGCCCAAGAAGAATTCTTTGGCCCGGTGGCTTTATTATTCCGTGTACCTGATATCGATGCTGCTATTAAACTCGCTAATGCTACACCCTTTGGCTTAGGTGCAAGTGCTTGGACAACAAACGATCAAGAACGCGATCGCCTGGTTGAGGAAATCGAAGCCGGTGCAGTATTTATCAACGGTTTAGTCAAATCAGACCCCCGCCTACCCTTTGGTGGCATTAAGCGTTCTGGCTATGGCAGAGAATTGAGTATTCAGGGTATACATGAATTCGTCAATGTTAAGACTGTGTGGGTGAAGTGATTAGGGATTAGGGATTGGGTATTAGGGATTGGGTATTGAGGATTAGATATCGGAAATTAGGTATTGGGTATTAGAAAAACTCTTCCCCAGTCACCAGTCACCAGTCCCCAGTCCCCAGTCCCTAGTCCCCATTCCCCATCTTTTTATTATTAGTAAGGAAATCAAATGAATACAGCTGAATTGTTGGTGCAGTGCCTAGAAAATGAAGGAGTGCAATACGTTTTTGGACTCCCTGGTGAAGAAAATCTGCACGTTTTAGAAGCACTTAAACATTCTTCCATAAAATTTATTACCACTCGTCATGAACAAGGTGCAGCATTCATGGCGGATGTCTACGGACGCTTGACAGGCAAAGCCGGAGTCTGTCTTTCTACTCTTGGGCCTGGCGCAACAAACTTGATGACTGGGGTGGCAGATGCTAACCTCGATGGTGCGCCTTTAGTGGCTATCACTGGTCAAGTGGGTACAGATAGAATGCACATTGAATCCCATCAATATTTAGATTTGGTGGCAATGTTTGCACCTGTGACTAAGTGGAATAAGCAAATTGTGCGACCGAGTATTACACCAGAAGTTGTGCGGAAAGCATTCAAGCGATCGCAAAGTGAAAAACCTGGTGCAGTTCACATCGATTTACCAGAAAATATTGCTGCTATGCCTGTAGAAGGCAAACCTTTGCGTAAAGATGAAATTGAAAAAACCTATGCATCTTTTGCTAGCATTCGGGCAGCAGCAGCGGTAATTTCTCAGGCAGTTAACCCAATTATCTTAGTAGGAAACGGTGCAATTCGCGCTCAAGCAAGTGATGCTGTGACGCAATTCGCCACCCAGATGAATATTCCTGTTGCCAATACATTCATGGGTAAAGGTGTGATTCCCTACACTCATCACTTAGCTTTGTGGTCAGTGGGATTACAGCAAAGAGATTTCATTACCTGCGGCTTTGACAACACAGATTTAGTCATTGCGATCGGCTATGATTTAATCGAATTTTCTCCGAAAAAATGGAACCCTGATGGCAAAATTCCCATTGTACATATTGGGTTAAATCCAGCGGAGATTGATAGTAGTTATATTCCCCATGCCGAAGTCGTGGGAGATATTTCTGATTCTCTCTATGAAATATTAAAACTGGCAGACCGTCAGGGTAAACCTAATCCTTTTGCCATTAGTTTACGGGCAAATATTCGTGATGATTACGAACAATATGCCCATGATGAAGGTTATCCCATCAAGCCACAAAAATTAATTTATGACTTGCGGCAGGTAATGGGCCCCGATGATGTTGTCATCTCTGATGTTGGCGCACATAAAATGTGGATGGCCCGTCATTATCATTGCTATAGCCCTAATACTTGTATTATTTCTAATGGCTTTGCAGCGATGGGTATTGCTATTCCTGGTGGTTTAGCAGCAAAACTAGTTTATCCTAACCGCAAAGTTGTAGCGGTGACAGGTGATGGCGGTTTTATGATGAATTCTCAGGAATTAGAAACAGCCTTGCGTGTTGGTACTCCGTTTGTCACCTTAATTTTTAATGATGGAGGCTATGGATTAATTGAGTGGAAACAAGAAAATCATTTTGGCATAGGAAATTCATCATTTGTGCATTTTACCAATCCAGATTTTGTCAAATTAGCTGAAAGTATGGGTTTAAAAGGTTATCGAGTTGAATCTACTCTTGACTTGATACCCATACTTAAAGAAGCCCTTGCTCAAGATGTGCCTGCTGTGATTGATTGTCCTGTAGACTATCGAGAAAACCGCCTCTTTACCCAAAAAGCTGGCGAGTTGAGTTGTGCTGTGTAATTCAGCTAGGAGTTAGGAGTAGCCCTGTCAAGGTGGGTAAAATTTTTGCAGAAAAATTTCTCTTGACTCTGCGCTACGGACACTTTCCAAGGGCGGGGGAAACCCCCGCACGGAAGTGTCCTCCTCTGTGCCTCTGCGGTTAAATAAATTGTTGAGGCTGTCAATAGTCAATAGTCAATAGTCCAAAAAAGCTTGGATTTTGAACGGCAGTTGCGCGGCTGTCGGCAAAGCCGCCCAAGCACTGCCTCCTCTTTCTAGACTGTTGACAACCCTAACCTTTATTTACCGTGCCAATTGCGTCTTTCTAATAATATTATTTTTGTCAAGTAGTGATTATATTTAAATTACAGAAAAAACGAGGTATGAAGTTATCTCTCGTACTAAACTTATGCGACTTGAATGAATCATGCGTATCAAGATTATGCGTAGACGTAAAGCGGCTTGCCTTTGGGCATCGCCTGCCCAAAAATTGTGTTTCTGGCCCCCATTAAAAGCAAGTTTTTAAGTACTATCTAAGATTTCAGGAGCGCAATGGAAACGAGAAAATATGCCTCAAGTCCTTGCCCATCGCTGTGCTTACCTCAATGGGTTACTGTCAATTTAAGCCACTTCAAAAACTGAGATGCTCCCATTCCCGATTCCCAGTACCCAACATTGACAAAATAATTGCAAAATAAAGGCAGTTGGTCATGGTTACTACCTAAAAATGCCGAGTACAATTGCTGACGCACAAAATTTACTTTCTGACCTCATCGCCCGCTACTCATCCGGTGTAGATTATTTGATGATTCGCCTCGAAGAAGCAGAAGGAACTGATATCTTGTTGCGTGGCGACAAGGTAGAAACCCTCAGCGAAGGTATTTCTATTGGGGGACATATTCGGGCTTGTCATAAAGGTGGCTGGGGGTTAAGCAGCTTTAACCAACTGGGGACGATTCAAGACCGCATTGAAGAAGCGATCGCAGCTGCACGCATGGTTGGTGATGAAGAAACTTTACTCGCTCCCATTGACCCAGTGCAAGCAGTATGCCAACTACCTCTCACAGGTACTGACCCCCGGAAAGTTCCCCTGAAGCAGAAAAAAGAATTGTGCGATCGCTATACTGAACTACTAAAATCTGTAGATCGCCGCATCACCACTACTTCAGTGCGTTATGGTGACAGCACCCAAACAGTTATCCTCGCTACCTCAGAAGGCACTTTCATCAAGCAATCTTGGGTAGATATGGAAATGCGCTTTTCAGCCACCGCCAAAACCGGCGAAATCATCCAAACTGGACGAGAAACTACTGGTTCTCGTAAAGCCTACGAAGACTTAACTAATTTGGATGAACAAGTTAAAAGTTCCGCCCAAAGGGCTGTTGCAGCTTTATCTCTGCCATCGGTGAAAGGTAGTACTTACACCGTCGTGATTGACCCCATCCTCACAGGTTTGTTTGTCCACGAAGCCTTTGGACATCTTTCGGAAGCAGATATGGCTTACGAAAATCCTGATTTGCTGGAAGTCATGACCATCGGACGGCGATTTGGCCCAGAAGAACTACAAATTTTTGATGGCGCCGCCCCCCAAGGACATCGCGGTAGTTATTTTTATGATGATGAAGGTACACCCGCCACCACTACCCAACTGATTAAAGATGGTATTTTGGTGGGACGTTTGCATTCTCGTGAAACCGCCGGCAAGTTGGAGGAATCACCCACAGGCAACGCCCGCTGTCTCAATTATCACTTCACGCCCATTGTGCGGATGACAAACACCTGGATTGAACGAGGTCAAACCCCAGTTGCAGATTTATTTACTGATATCAAAGAAGGAGTATATGCCCGTAATTGGCTGGGTGGCATGACTAATGGAGAAATGTTTACCTTTAGTGCTGGGGAAGCTTGGATGATTAGAAACGGCAAAATCGCCGAACCAGTGCGGGATGTCACACTTTCAGGGAACGTTTTCCAAACCCTGGCCGATATTGAAGCAATTGGTGATGATTTTTATTGGGATGAATCTGGCGGTTGTGGAAAAGGTGGACAAAACGGTTTACCTGTGGGTTGTGGTGGCCCCAGTCTGCGAATTCGAGATGTAGTTGTGGGAGGGGAAATCTAACAATAGCATAAGGGGCAGGGGGCGGGGGAGCGGGGGGGCAGGGGAGCAGGGGGGCGGGGGAGCGGGGGGGCAGGGGAGCAGGGGAGATGATTTGTCTTTATATTTACAGAATTGTCAGTTGTTAGTTACCATTCAACACTGACCATTTGTAACCCAGTCCCCAGTCCCCAATCGCCAGTCGCCAGTCCCTTTTATCCTATTTTTAGGGCAAGGTCTACCTGTTTTAGCAGTGTTTCCAAGGTAGAAGTGTTATCTAACACAATATCTGCACGAGATACTTTTTCTTCAATGGATAATTGGCTGTTGATGCGGGCTTGTGCTTGTTCTGTAGTTAAATGATTGCGCTGTATCAATCTTTGCAGTTGTTGTGATTCAGAACAATACACAACCCAGACTTCTGTAACTAAATTGGTCATCTGGGCTTCAAACAGCAGAGGAACAACTAACACCAGTGTTGGCGATGAGGATTGGGCGATCGCATCAACAAAGCGATCGCCTACATAAGGATGAATCAAGCCTTCTATCCAGTTGCGTTCATCTGGATGCTGAAAGATAACTTCGCCTAGCTTTTGGCGGTTGAGGCTGCCATCTGGTAGTAAAATTTGTTCACCATAACGTTGAGCGATCGCGCTAAGAATGGGCGAACCTACACTTACTGCATCTCTAGCATAGATATCTGCATCCAAAATCGGCAAATTGTAAGCGCTAGCCAAATAATTGGCGACGGTAGTTTTGCCTGTGGCAATACCTCCAGTTAAACCAATAATACGTTTAGTCATTTGTCAATAGTCAATAGTCAATGGTCAATAGTCAGGGACTTGCAAATAAAAAAAGTATCATTGTAATTGTTGATTGCTAAGTATTCACAGTCATCAATCAATAACTGAATTATTACGAATTTATTGCCCATTTTATCAGTGCTTGAGTTAACCCATCTAAAGTATATTCTTCAGCTTCTACATCTACGCGCCCGAATAAAGACTGACAGGTTTTCGATGTTTGGGGGCCAATAGAAGCAATACAAACTCCTGCTAATTTATTTGCCACCACAGAAAATTGATTGCCATCAACATTATTAACAAATATACTGCTTGCGAGTTGATAGAAAAATTGCACAGTTTTAGAACTAGCAAAAGTAATTACATCTACTGTACGATTTTGCAGAGCTAACTTTGCTGATGATGGGATACTAGTTGGACAACAAGATTGATATGCTGCAACTTCAATTACTTCTGCACCTTTTGCAGTTAATTCCTTAACTAAAATCTCTCGTCCACCGCTTTCGACTCTGGGAAATAAAATTTTTTTCCCTGATAGTTCTGCTGTTAAGTTTTCCACTAAAGAATCAGCGACAAAGTTGGGGGGAATAAAATCTGGTTGGATATCATGTTGTTTGAGACTTTGGGCTGTTTTATCACCAACAACGGCAATTTTCACATCAGCCAAAGCAGAGGTATTTTTACCTTGAATCTGCAATCTTTCCAAAAAATAGTCTACGCCATTAGTAGAAGTGAGAATTAACCAGTCAAAGTCAGATAAATTAGCGATCGCATGATCCAAAGCTTGCCAACTCGAAGGTGGGGCAATTTCTAAAGTAGGCATTTCGATAACTGTAGCACCACAAGCAGTCAGGCGATCGCTAAATAGACTAGATTGCCCAACTGAACGTGTCACCAAGATTGTTTTACTGGTGAGGGGGAGGTGGGGAGATGAGGGGGATGAGGGGAAGTTGGTTGACATGGTTGGGACTAGAAGTTTTGGCTGTCTTCAGCTTATATTTTCTCAGGTTGTAAGTAATTGGATAACCTGACAACTTCGCCAATCACAATTACCACCGGGGAGAGAGATAAGCCAGCAGTTTGTTCGAGAATATTGTCTAATTCACCTGTCCAAACTTGTTGATTGGCGGTTCCAGCCCAGCGGATAATGGCAATGGGTGTTAAACGCGATCGGCCATACCGCACCAACTGATGTAAAATTTCTGGCAGATTTTGCCCACCCATCAATATTACTAGTGTCTCTAACCTTGACAACGCCTCCCAGTCTAAAGCTTCTACTTCATGGGCGGTAAACACTGCAAAACAACGACTTAGTACGGGATCTGTTAACGGAATTCCTGCAAGCAAAGGCGCTGCTAGGGCTGAGGAAATTCCAGGTACTACTTCAAATTCACAATTTGATGCTTTCAAAGCTTCAATTTCAGAAGTACAACGCCCAAAAATAAACGGATCGCCTGATTTCAGCCTGACGATTTGTTTACCTTGCTGGCAATACTTCACAAGTAAATTATTAATCTCTGCTTGTGGCGTACTCGGTTTACCACCACGTTTGCCTACATCTAATTTCAAACAATCAGGTGGTACACAATTTAACAATTGCTCATCTACTAAAGCATCATAAACTAAAACCTGAGCTTGACCCAACAAATTATAAGCTTTTACCGTCAGGTATGCCACATCTCCTGGGCCAGCACCTACGAGGTAAACTTTGCCCCTTGCTTCAGTTATCATTTTAGATTCATGCGAGTGTGTACTTATGATGCTACGCCCAGCTATCAAAGATTGCAGACTTCAGCCAATAACTATAAATTAGGGCTAAGCTGATATGTTGCACTATTCTCAATTAACAGTAAGGTGGGCAATGGCTGCAACCTCAAAATAGGGTTTTGCTGGTACTATTTGTTCAGATACCCGACTTCTTTGAGAAGTCGGGTATCTTGTTTCTCAGGAATGATTTAGGACTGCTATAAAACCATTACCCACCCTACAAAAATTCGATTGCTGAAGCTTTTAAAATCAGTTTGACCTTGCGTTTATTTGCTCTAAAAGTTGAGCAATCTTTTTTGCTTGCTCTGGTTGTCGTTGTTTTTGCAATAATTCTTGAGCTTTTTGTAGATTAGTTTTAGCTTCTTCTTTTTGGTTTTGCTGCATTAAAATATTCGCCATACGCAAATAAGCATCAGCATTTTTAGGGCTGCGTTGAATTACTTCAGTGAATAATTCCTTTGCTTCTTCTACTTTGTCTTGTTGATTTAAAACATCTCCTAATAACAAGCGAACGACATCATTTGTAGAATTGATAGCAATAACTTTGCGAAACGCTGCTTCTGCACCTTGATAGTCTTTTTGCTGATAAAGTTCAATTCCTTTTTGATAAAAATCTGAGGTAATTAAGGTTTTCCAACCGAAATAACCAAGCAGGATGATACTTGAAATGACTATAGCGATCGCAACAAGATCAGTTGCTTGAAATGTTTCTAACATTGTGTTAAACCAAAAGACAGGCAATAGGGAACATGAGATATTCTAGAAAAAATAGTTTCCAAATAAATTGGTAGAATTGAGCGATCGCAGTTTTATCTTGCAAATCCACTGCTAAACTCCGCATCCACATCCAACACAGCACCACTAGATGAGTAATGACCAGAAATAGCGAATTAACTGAAGCTAGATGTAATGCACCTATTAAAATCATTGCTAGGTAGCAGACAGTTAATACCCAAAGAGCCAGATTAAACACAGCTTGCGGCCCTAATTGGAGCGTGAAAGTGGTGATATTGTATAAGCGATCGCCTTCCATATCGGGTATATCTTTAAAGATAGCGATCGCAAAGGTAAACACCAAAATAAACAACGTCAACACCCAAACAGTAAAAGGAATTGCTTGGTTGTTTTGCATAACCCAACTAAAGTGCAAAAATAACCCTAAATTCACAATTGTGCCACGCACTGAAAAAATACATAAAGCTGCCCAAAATGGAAACTGTTTTAAACGAATCGGTGGTAATGAATAAACCGTACCAATGGCTAAACTCAAAGCCACCATACCAAATAAAAAAGGCCCATTTAACCATGCGATAACTAGTGCTAAAATACCAGCAACGATTACAATTAATTGCCCTTGCCCTCTAGAAAATTCACCTGATGCAATTGGTAAATGAGGTTTATTAATCTTGTCAATTTCCACATCTTCGAGTTGATTTAAACCGACAATATAAACGTTGCCACATAGACAGGAAATCCATGTACCGAAAAGTGAACCCAATTGAATATAAGAAAATTCTGTAGAGGTAAGAGCAATGGCAACTAAATATAAACCTAATACACTCAGACTTGTGCCAATAATGGTGTGAGGGCGGGAGAACTTCCAAAAAGCATAAAGATTTTGAAAGGGTTTGCGTGGTAAAGGAGTGTTTTGAGAATGACTCATGAGTAGCTGAGATGACTATTCCGGCTTGCTGTTAATCATTGTCACAGAATTTGTACCATTAACTGATGATGGAAGGAAATAGAATTAAAGCTTTTTTCCTTGCCCTTCCCCTTCTTCGGTAAAATTTGAAAGCGATCGCCATTTTTAACACCCCATCATGAGCAACATTCCCCAAGCTGGACAAAAAGCGCCTGATTTCTGGACTCCTAACCAAAATGACAACCTAGTCAGTTTGAATGATTTTAGTGGTCAGTGGGTTATCCTCTATTTTTACCCCAAAGACGACACCCCTGGTTGTACCACGGAAGCGAAAGACTTTACCGAGTTGTATCAAGAATTCAGCGCACTAGGAGCGACAATTTTAGGCGTGAGTCCAGATTCAGGTAAATCCCATTGTAAATTTATCGACAAGCATAACTTATCAATCACCCTGTTGAGCGACCCAGAACATGTGTTAACAGAAAGTTATGGTGCTTGGCGACTGAAGAAGTTTATGGGCAAAGAATATATGGGTGTTGTTCGTTCAACTTTCCTGATTTCACCTGATAGAATCATCGCCCATGCTTGTCCCAACGTCAAAGCCAAAGGACATGCTCAAGCAGTTTTAACTAAATTACGAGAATTAACAGCTGGATGAGTAGGTAGTTGCTGTAATGTTACATCAGGTATATTTTCAGCAATAAAACACAATGTAACCAGCCAATTTTCATAAGCAATGATGCCAGCGTTATCATCTAAGTAAGGAATTAGACTTTTTGCTAGGTGAAATTAATATGGTTCAGGTCATCCAAGCCCAAAATGTCACTCTCTCTTACTTAAAGGAAAAATTTGCACTGCAAAAGTCTGAAGATGAGAATTTTTTTACAGAATGGTTTGACTATTTACCTGAAATTTCCGAATTAGAAAAGCAATACTTAGACCGAGTTAAAACCAACTATCTCAGTGTACTTGAAAACGCTCATCTTTTGGAAGAAGCTGTAAAATTAGTGGTGTTGTCTCCCTTGCTAGATTTGGCTGGCTTTTATCGTCCTCCGTTTCATATTCTTACAGAAGAAATTATCGAGATTAGTGAAGAGCTTATCAATAATAATGGAGAAAATATAGAAGTTATTAAAGAGAAAATTGATGTACTGGTTTTGCAAAATCAGTTGTGGTTTTTAGTAATTGAATCTAAAAGATCAAGTTTTTCTTTAGCTAAGGCAATTCCCCAGGCTCTCACTTATATGCTGGCAAATACTCAACGCGATCGCCCGGTATATTCATTGGTAATAAATGGGGAAGATTTTCAATTTATCAAACTGATAAAACAAATAAAACCAATATATGCTTTATCTGATAGATTTACTTTATATAGACGTGAAAATGAATTATATCAAGTTTTAAATATATTAAAAAAACTAGGTAAAGTTGTGAGTTAATTACATCGACTCAAACTAAGACTAATAGAGTGCTACAATATTTATACCCTGTTTTTAAATGGACTATGGTTCAATTCATTCAAGCACAAAATATCGGGCTTGCCTATCTGGAAGAAAGATTTGGTCTACAGCAAGCTGTAGACGAGGGATTTTTCCCAGAATTGTTTGAAAAATTACCAGAAATTACAGATTTAGAAAAACAAAACTTAGACAAAATAAAAGTTAACTTTCTACGTTTAGTAAAACGTCCTCCTTTATCAGAAGAAACGGTAAAATTAGTAGTTTTATCTCCCTTACTCAATTTAGCTGGATTTTATGATGATCCTTTTTATATTAGAGGTGAGCAATCAATAGAAATATCTGCGGAGGATGAAGGTGAAATTATTAGAGGAAGAATTGACATTTTAGTGATTCAAGAACAATTATGGCTGTTGGTCATTGAATCTAAAAGGTCTAGCTTTTCTCTTCTAGAAACTATACCTCAAGCACTTGTTTATATGCTGGCTAATCCTAATCCAGAAAAACCTGTGTTTGGATTAGTCACAAATGGTAGTCATTTTATTTTTGTAAAACTGACCAAGCAAAATATGCCAATGTATGCTATATCTGAAGAGTTTTCCCTGTTGAGGCGAAAAAATGAATTGTATCAAGTTCTAAGTATCTTCAAAAAATTAAGTCAAATTTTGAGTTAATTTATGTCTATTCGCCCTATCTACCTCGATTGTCATGCTACCACACCTGTAGATCAACGGGTTATTGCAGCAATGCTACCCTACTTTACAGAACACTTTGGCAATCCATCGAGTATTAGTCATGTTTACGGTTGGGAAGCAGAAGCCGCAGTTAAACAAACGCGGGAAATATTAGCAGCAGCAATTAATGCTACCCCAGAAGAAATAGTTTTTACTAGCGGTGCGACCGAAGCTAATAATTTAGCTATTAAAGGTGTTGCTGAAGCTTATTTTCAAAAAGGACAGCATATTATTACTGTTGTCACTGAACATAGCGCAGTTATTGACCCTTGTAAATATTTAAAAAATCTCGGTTTTGAAATTACTATTCTTCCAGTTCAAAAAGATGGATTAATTGATTTAAGCGAATTAGAAAAAGCTTTTCGTCCTGAAACAATTTTGGTGTCGGTAATGGCTGCAAATAACGAAATTGGTGTGTTGCAGCCATTAACAGAAATTGGGGAAATGTGCCGCGATCGCAATATAATTTTTCACACAGATGCAGCTCAAGCGATCGCGAAAATTCCCCTTGATGTGCAAGCAATGAAAATTGACTTAATGTCGCTGACAGCACATAAAGTATACGGCCCCAAGGGTATTGGAGCGCTATATGTCCGCAGGCGCAACCCCAGAGTACAACTTGCTCCCCAGCAACATGGAGGCGGACATGAACGGGGAATGCGTTCTGGTACATTATATACACCGCAAATTGTCGGCTTTGGCAAAGCTGTAGAAATAGCTTTGGCAGAACAGACAACAGAAAATCAACGCCTAAGCGAACTGAGACAAAAATTGTGGTTACAGCTTTCCCAGTTAGAGGGAATTTACCTCAACGGACATCCTACCAAGCGGCTAGCGGGAAATTTGAATATCAGCGTTGAAGGCATTGATGGAACCGCACTAGCGTTAGGACTACAGCCAGTAATGGCAGTATCTTCCGGTTCTGCTTGTTCCTCAGCCAACACAGCACCCTCCCATGTCCTCACAGCACTGGGACACTCCCCAAAGCTAGCTTATGCTTCAGTGCGGTTTGGCATGGGACGATTTAACACCCAAGAGGAGATTGATATTGTAGCGAAACATGCGATCGCTACCATTCAAAGTTTACGCAAGCAGACAACATTGGTGTAGAAGAGATGGGGGGATGAGGGGGATGAGGGAGATGAGGGGGATGAGGGAGATGAGGGGGAAAATAAGTAAACCAATTCCCAATTCCCAATTCCCCATTCCCAATTCCCCATTCCCAATTCCCCATTCCCAATTCCCCATTCCCAATTACCAATTACCAATTACCAATTACCAATTACCAATTCCCAATTACCAATTCCCAATTCAATACGGATCTGAACTAAACCTTCCCCGCTGGATACTGCGGAAATAATAACCTCTATTTGGCAGGTTAGTTAAGTCGAAGGTATCACCGCTGGGAACTCGCCAAATTTTATAATCATAATAAGTCAGCGGAGTTCGGGGTTGACATACTTCTGGGGGATGATCTCCCAGCACAAAATATGCTGCATTCCTCCCCACAACTTTCGCTAAACCATATTTATTGATCACAACCGATGTCTCCTCACTAATAGCTATTCCTAAAACGCTATTAGCAATACCATCCTGAATTTGACGCGCAATAAAAGCCATAGTTCGACCCATTCTTTTACGAGTGTCGAAGTGAGTATCAATAATGGTTCCCCGCAAATAAGGCCATTGGAAAAAATTGTAAGTAAAGGTAATATTTTGATACGGATCTTCCAATGCATCTCTAGTTTCAACACTATCTTCACAAGCACAAGAATCATATACGTATTCGCTTTGAATCATTGCACCTGCGCTAGTGCCACCAATGGCACCACCTCTAGCGTAAACTGACTTCACAGCAGCCTCTAAATTGGTACTTTTCCAGCTGCGAATGTATTGACATTGGTCGCCCCCAGCAAAAAAAATTACCTCAGCATTTCTGACTTTCTCGACAATCTCCGGTTTGTTTGCATCTTGTCGATTGCTAACAATTAGCGTCTCCACAGACTTAACGCCCTTCATGTCAGAAATTACCTGATTGTAATCATGATTACCATAAGTGCGGAGAACTACAACATCAACTTTAGTAGTACTGTTATGACCTCCCCGAACTTGGTTAATCATCCATTGGATACCTTCTTCTACATCCGGGCCACCCCCACCCAAGCTAATCACAGGCCCAGCTAAGACAGGATAAACAGTCTCAGGTATGGGAGAACGAAAATCGGCAGTGTCGCCCAGGAAGTAGCGTTTCAAATCTGCTATAAAATCGCCTATAAACACAACTACCATCCTCAACAACTTGGTTCCGACAGTCTTCAAGCGCTTTGCTACATTTGGTAATGCGTTTGTCATACTAAACTTCTGGTGCAAACTGCAATTATTGCTAACTTTCGCACCAGTTCAGGTAAAATTTCCAGCGTATAGAGCTTGTACTGTTTTTTAACGCAAAATAACGCAGAGTAATCATTAATTCTCTGCGTTATTTGCTAAAATCTCCACATTGCTTGTGGCGTTTAATTTCGGACAGATAAAATCTCAAATAGATTAGGTGTTGATTGTTACTGTCCAAATCCTTCCATAGTTACTAGGAATTTTTACCCAATATTCCGAATAACTGGGAACGCCAATTAAATTGTTTTCATTGTGAAGTTCTTCCTGATAATCTCCAGGAATTGGGAACCAGAAGGGTACACTTTGATCGCTATCGCCAAAGTTAAGTGCTACCAAGCTGAACTTGTCACCGTGTTTGCGAGAGTATAACAGAACATTTTTGGACTGATAGCGGTCATAATTGTTGTAAAAGAAATGCTCACCTTCTGTAAACTGTGATTGCTGACGACGCAATTTAATCAGCTTTCGTACTAAAGCAATTACCTTCTTACCAACGGGGTCATAAAAATAATCCCATCGCACAGGTCGAAGTAACATCACCCTACCATAACCTTGATCTGGAAGGTAATAATTTTCACCAAATTCCTGACCTTGCCACAGCAGAGGAATACCTTTAGCAGTTAAAATCGCCATTAGGTAAGGCTGGACTTTGTACCACAGGTCACGATTACCTTCTTGTAATAAATCATTATCGCGGGCGATCGTACCAAAGTTACAAACAAAGCGCGAATGGTCATGATTTTCTATATATTGCAGCGCCGCCTTAGCAATTTTGTTACCGTTGTTTGTCACCTCTGTGGGATAGCCATCCAAACCAAGTCTAAAGCCAAGATTTGCCAAATCACCTCGATTTCCAGAAGCTACACTTTTAGCAGCACCGAAAGTTTCATTTTGCCAAGTAGAGTTAGTGTAAGTTTGGGCAAGAATCTCTTTTGGCCCTTCTAACTGTTCAGCACATTGAATTAAATTGATAATGTCATTGTTAAAAAATCTCTGCCAATATTCACCGACTGATTGCTTTTCTTTAACCGTTTGGTAGGTAGTATAGACTAAGTTAGCGTAACCAACTCCTGTAGAACCATCCCAGTAATTAGGTACACAGTCATAGCGAAAGCCATCAACATGATAAACTTCTAGCCAGTGATAATTGACTGTATAGAAGAAGTCTTGGGTAAACTTGCGATTATAGTCTGTGCTTTCGCCAAAATAATCTTTAGCAAAAGTTCCCATAAAAGGGTTTTCACGATACTCTAGTTGTCTGTAAACATAAGAGTATGGGAAATGGTCACCAGTGTGACCATAAACAGCATCGACAATTACAGCAATGTTGTTTTGATGTGCAGCATCAATCAACTTCTGTAAATCTTTTCTATTGCCAAATCGCTCATCGACACCAAAGTAACCCAGTGGTAAAAAGCCCCAATCTACTGTCAAGGCGACATTGGAAAGTGGCATGATTTCAAGACAGTTAACTCCCAAATCTGCGAGATAGCCGAGTTTCTCAATTGTTCCATCGATATCGCCGCCGAATTCATCAATCATCAATTCGTACAAAACAATATCTTTCAAGTTTGGAGTTTTCCAGGTTGTTTCTTTTTCACTCCACTCATGTGGTTGATAACCTAGTGTGAAAGCAGATAATTTACCGACACCAAATTCTCTAGCAAAAGGGTCAAGAATCCAATCAATTTCACCCTTATTAGGATTTAGTAAACTATAGCGGTAAACATATGTACCTGGTTCTCCCCATGCAGATTTGGGACTGGGTTTTTGGGAAGTATTGATATTTATTTGAGTTGACCAATAATCACCATACTCTGGGTCTATAGAATGCTTGAGTTCAAATTCTAAGGGTTGAGTGTCTTGGAGAAATTGGTCTTTTTCGTGGATAACTTTTACCTTGAGCCGATTTCCATCTTTTGCAGAAACCCAAGGAAGAAATATTCCAAAATCAACCGTACCATTGGCTTCTCTAGCTCCTAGTTTATCCAAAGGGAGCAGTTTCATATAGTTATCCTTGATAAATCGCTGTTGAACTGATGTTACTGATTACGAAATTGCATCCACAACCAGGTTAAATTTCCACTACTGAAGAATTTACAGCAGTGCCTATTGTAGATTTATCGAAAGTTGATTAAGGATTTATGCAAGTTTAAAGAAAATTTACATGATATGTAGTAACTGATTCAGGACAGCTAAATTTAGTTGTCCTGAATGTGATATACTAGAAGGTAGACTTTATTGCTCACCAGACAACTTGCGATCGCTCTTGCACTACTCGGTGATAAACTTTATCAGTCTGTTCGGCTAATTTCGGCCAGCTAAAGCGCCGCCCTAAATCTTCATAAGCATTATCAACCAGCCATTGCCGATAAGCTGAATTTTTCAAAACCTCCAAAATTCCCCAAGCAAGGGAATCAGGATTATTTACCCAGGTAACAATACCTGTCTTGGTGTGTTGCACGACTTCTGGAAAACCCCCTGTATTGGAAACTACCACAGGAACGCGAGAAGCAAAACTTTCTAAAGCAACAATCCCAAAAGGTTCGTAAAGACTGGGAAAAACGGCACAGTCAGCCACAGTTTGGAATTTATCTAAATATTCATCGGAGAGAAAACCGGTAAAATAGCATTTATGCCAAATTCCTAAATCCCAAGCTAGACGCTTGAGATGATCGGTATTACCACCACCAACAATCACAAATTTAACGTATCCTCCCATTTCCCAAAGTACTTTGGGAGCAGCATTGAGTAATAAAGGTACACCTTTTTCGTAGGTCATGCGACCGACATAGTAAACGATTTTTTCGCCATCTTCGGCAAATTGGCGGCGAAAATCTAAAGCGTGAAAATCTTCGTGGTGCTTTTTCTTCTCCGCACGGATACCGTTATAAATCACATCAATTTTGTCCCAAGGACTGTGCAGCGCTCGTTGTACCTCTTGCCGCATATAATCGCTACAAACGATAATCCGCCAAGCGTTGTAAGCAAGTAAGTTTTCTTTAGCACTAATATAATGTTGAGTTACAGTGTGAATACCGTTATAACGCCCGTGTTCAGTGGCGTGGATAGTGGCGATTAAAGGTATTTTAAAATTATGCTTGAGAGCGATCGCAGCATCCCCAACTAACCAATCATGAGCATGGATTAAATCAAACGGCCCTTCCTCCTGGATTAACTTACCACCGTGATGTCCCATGCTTTGGTTGAGATTGACTACCCAGTGAAAGAAATCGTTACTATGTCCCACTGGCACCCGATGCACATGTATTCCTTCGACAACCTCATACATCGATGCCTGACCAAATTCTGCCGTAATTAAATGGATTTCATGCCCTAGTTTTACCAGTTCCGGGTACAATTCGGCTACATGACGCGCAATTCCCCCAATTATCCTCGGTGGAAACTCCCAACTCAGTACCAGTACTTTCATATACTAGATTCTCCGCTGCTTTTATAAATATCTAAAGAACGAGATTTATCTAAAAATACAAGGGTGGCAATTCCAGTGGGTATGTTTACGAAAACTTTTAGATTTTTTAACAGTTTTTTTGAAAAAGCTGTTTATAAGGTTATCAAGGCTGAGGAAATCAGCAAAGGCCATATGAAACATCCTCAGAAGATTAACCTAAAAAAGCTAAACATGTGGGAAGTATCTTACCCCCTGATGAAGAGGTAGGGAGCAGGGGGGCGGGGGAGCAGGGGGGCGGGGGAGCAGGGGGGCGGGGGAGCAGGGGGGCGGGGGAGCAGGGGGGCGGGGGAGAGGATTTTTCGTTATACTGTTTTAAAATCCAGCATTTTACATACTCGAAGCATGTTATATCAAGTTCGGCTAATTACTTACGATCTAGTCGGTTTGCTTGGTAATAGGTAATGGGTAATGGGTAATAGGTAATACTCAAAACCAATTACCAATTACCAATTACCAATTCCCAATTACCGACCTCCACAGATATCATAAGTGTTTAAACGGACATGATATTACTACCTCCAATAAATTAAGGGAATAAGGAGTGGGGAAGAAAAAATCCTATCCCCTATTCCCTATTCCCTATTCCCTATAAATCTACTGAAATTAACTTTGATCTAAACGCAGTACTGCCATAAAGGCTTCCTGGGGAACATCCACAGTACCTACAGATTTCATCCGCTTTTTACCTTTAGCTTGCTTCTGCAAAAGTTTCTTCTTCCGGCTGATGTCACCACCGTAGCATTTGGCAAGTACGTCTTTGCGTAAGGCGGGGATGTGTTCACTGGCGATAACTTTACTGCCAATGGATGCCTGAATTGGCACTTTAAATTGATGACGGGGAATCAATTCTTTAAGTTTTTCCGCCATTGACCGCCCGACGTTGTAAGCTTTATCTCGGTGAACAATCATCGCCAGAGAATCCACCGGATCGCCGTTAATCATAATATCCAACTTCACCAGCGGATTTTCGCGGTAGCCGATGATGTGATATTCCATGCTGGCATAACCGCGCGATCGCGATTTCATTTGGTCAAAAAAGTCGGTGACGACTTCCGCCAAAGGTAGCTCATAAGTCAGTGTAGTACGTCCTTGGGTGAGATATTTCATATCTTTGAAGACACCACGCCGATTCTGTGACAACTCCATCAATGTGCCGACGTAGATTTCCGGCGTAATCATTTCTACCTGGACGTAGGGTTCTTCGATTCTTTCGCGATCGTTGGGTGCGGGTAGATGGCTAGGATTATCAATGTACAGTTCTTCACCCTTGATAGTTATGACTTTATAAACCACCGAAGGCGCTGTAATAATTAAATCCAGGTCGTACTCTCGCTCTAAGCGTTCCTGAACAATTTCCATGTGCAGTAAGCCTAAGAACCCACAGCGGAAGCCAAACCCCATCGCGCTAGAAGTCTCAGGTTCGTATTGCAGCGCCGCGTCGTTGAGTCTTAACTTTTCTAAAGCTTCCCGCAAGTCTTCAAATTGGTCGGCATCGATGGGGAACATGCCGCAAAAAACCATTGGGTTGGCTTCTGCGTACCCAGGTAAAGGTTCTGTTGCTTTAGCGTTGGCGAGAGTAATGGTGTCTCCTACCCGCGCGTCAGCCACAGCTTTAATCGCCGCCCCTAAATAGCCCACTTCCCCAGCGTGTAGTTCTTGTACTTGCTTTTGGGTGGGAGAAAGAACGCCCAACTCGTCGATTTCGTATTCTTTCCCAGAAGCCATTAAATAGATGCGATCGCCTTTTTTCAATGTGCCATCCATCACCCGAAAATAGACAATCACTCCTCGGTAGCTGTCGTAGTAGCTATCAAAAATCAACGCTCGGAAGCGTTCATTTATCGTATTTTTTGGCGGCGGTACGCGCTCCACAACTGCTTCTAAAATCTCATCAATACCGATTCCCTCTTTGGCAGAAGCTAGAATTGCACCGCTGCAATCTAAACCGATAATTTCTTCAATTTCGCTGATTACTCGGTCTGGTTCTGCCCCAGGCAAATCGATTTTATTTAAAACCGGAATAATTTCCAGATTATGCTCAAGAGCTAAATATACATTCGCCAGAGTTTGCGCCTCAACACCTTGAGACGCATCTACTACCAATAATGCTCCTTCACAAGCCACAAGACTGCGCGACACTTCGTAAGAAAAGTCCACATGTCCAGGTGTATCAATTAAATTCAGCACATACTGCTGACCATCTTTAGCTTGATAATTCATCCGGGCAGCTTGCAGCTTAATTGTAATGCCGCGCTCCCGTTCCAGATCCATGTTGTCGAGAAACTGTTCCTTCATCTGCCGCTCGTCAACAGTGCCAGTGGCTTGCAGTAAGCGATCGGCCAAGGTTGATTTCCCATGATCGATGTGAGCAATAATACAAAAATTGCGAATGCGAACTGCGGGAACGTCAGTCATATACTATCTTTGCTGAAGCAGCAACCAAGGTTAAAAGAGCAATTTACTTAATGTATTTTAATGCTTTATTAGCCAAGATGCTGCTATTGGGGAATTGGGAATTGGGAATGGGGTACTGGGTACTAAGGATTGGGTACTGGGGATTAGGGAATGACCAATGACTAATGACTAATGACCAATGACAATTGACCACTGACCACCAACCGACTTTAAAGAAAAAAGTAAAGTCTATTTTTACCTGATTGTATTGCTCAAGCAGGAGCGTACAATAAATATATATTAAGTACATAGTTAAACTTCGTGGGTAGTTACACCCCGTAATTGCCCATAACTACTGATTTACTGGCAAAACTTCCAAAAGCTATTGAAAGAGCAAGTTCTATCAAAATTACCAATTAAAACCTGACCCTGTTATTTTGGTTGGATTTCGGGGAACTATGTAACTGTTACCTTTAAAACTTGTCAGTAAATAAACCCGAACCATGAATAGAACTACTTGACAAAGCTTTTGACAAAGCAACCTCTGAGTATATAAACCTATGAATATGAAAGAGAAAGCTACCGATGCGGATCCTAGACGAGCCGAAAAGGTAGAAATCGCTGTCCGCCTAGATTCGGAGTTAGTGGAGCAAATTCAACATTTGACCAACGACCCCAGCAAAGTGATTGAGGTAGCGATCCGTCAATGGTTACGAGGTGATGTTAACAGAGATGACGAACTGACACGCACTCCCCACCGTACACCTGTTCCACCTAGAGGTGAATGGAATGATTGACAGCAATAAATATGCTGTAAATAAAAAATAAAATAAATGTAAAGTTTGCCCATCTGGATTCTAAATCAGCCAAAATACCCAATGAAGGTCTGCCAAAGCTGTAACATTTTATGCCAAAATTTGAGCAGCTTTAGAAAAACTGTTTTGAGTTGCTATTTATCTATCCAACTCGATTAATGACTATTACTGCCAATTCTCAATTGCCAAACTTATTTCCCCAAAATCTGGAATATATCAACAAAACCGATAGTTCATTACCAACTTTAGGAGCCGAGTTGGTATACACGCAAGATGGGGCAGGGCGCTATCTGACCTTTTATTGGCAGCAAAGCGAACTGTTGGGGTTAAACCATGAGCAAATACTCAATCAGGGGAATGAAAATCAAATTTTTGCCCCCGTAGATCAACTTGCCTACTTGGAACGATTGCGCCGAATTTTAACCAATTTAGTGCCAGAAAAGTTTCAGTGTTGGTTTAGCTACCACAAAGAATTATTCGAGTTGGAGTTGGTGATTTGCCCGATTATGCCGCAACTGGGAACTGCGGCTACTACAGTTTTAGTTATGGGGCGGCTATTGCAAGCAACAGTCAACAAACAACAAGTGAATGTGGCATCAAAACCATCTACACAGATAGAGATGGCTTTGCGTTCACAGCAACATCATAAACTGGTAAATCTCATTACCAGAAATATTCGGCGGACATTAGATTTAGATATTATTTGGCAACAAACAGTAGACAGTTTGGGGAAAGCGCTGCGGCTAGAACGTTGTATTATTTGTCCCTACCAGCCTTCTAGCTCAAGAGTGCGGGTGATAGCAGAGTATCATCAGCCAGAACGCAGTTCCATGCTTGGCTTAGAAATAGATATAGCTTCTGAGCCAGCGTTTGCTCAGGCATTAGCAACCCTAGAACCAGTTGTGATGGAGGTGTCAGAGTATACTCTATCTCAGCGGCAGAAAATTTTAGTTGTGGCAACATGCTATCAAGACCAAGCAAATGGATTAATTGCCATCACTTTGCGCGATGAATGCTGCCCTTTGACAGATGCGGAACGTGAGGTAGCAAAAGAAGTAGCAGATCAGTTGGGAACTGCGATCGCTCATGCTACTTTATACAAAGAATTAGAAGCAGCACGTCAAAAAGCCGAAGAAGCCTCACGCTTAAAGAGCGAATTTCTGGCCAATGTATCCCATGAAATTCGCACGCCTCTTAACGGCATGATCGGATTTTTGAAGCTGATATTAGAGGGTATGGCAGATGACCCAGAAGAACAAAATCAATTTTTGCAGGAAGCTCACCAGTTATCAATACACCTGCTGAACATCATCAACGATATCTTAGACATAGCCAAAATCGAAGCAGGTAAAATGGAGCTAGTTTGCGCTCCAGTTAAGCTAGATGAGCTATTTGGTGATGTAGAAAATTTCATGCGTCCCCAAGCAGAGATGAAAAACCTCAGCTTCCGGATGCAATTACCTCACACTTGCGATGAAATCATTGTCCAAGGCAATTACCAAAGGCTGCTACAAGTTATGCTCAACTTGGTGAACAATGCCATCAAATTTACCCAAGAAGGCGGCATCACCATCAGTGCTGATTTAGTACTGAAAAAAGCAAAATTTCAAGACCAGCAATTTCCAGGGATGGTGAGAGTCAGGGTAGCAGACACTGGTATCGGCGTTTCCTTAGACAAACAAGATAAACTCTTTCAATTATTCTCTCAGGTAGATGGCTCCCGTACTCGCCAGTACGGCGGTACAGGTTTAGGACTGGCAATATCCCAGAAGCTAGTAGAAGCAATGGGTGGTGAAGTGCATTTTTACAGTCTCGGTGAAGGACTTGGTTCAACAGTCACATTCACAGTACCCCTATATCAACAACCAGTAATGCTTTTATCTGTTGACAGCGACTTGTCAAGCAGTTGTGAGTGGTGAGTTAGTTGTCAGTTGTCAGTGGTCAGTGGTCAGTGGTCAGTGGTCAGTTGTCAGTTGTTATTCTCCTCATCCCCCCTGCTCCCCTGCCCCCCTGCTTTCTTGCACTGGATAGACTAAACTTATTCATGAGTCATGAACGCATGACCTCACGCTCGTAAACTTGTCACAGAACACAATTTAGCAGCAATTGGATCTAGGATTGAGTTAACAAGCTATTGAATATAAAGTTTTTTCAGTCGCAAGAGGTCTCAAACAATGTCTCAAACAATGGAACTGACACCTGAAAACGTCGAAACAGTCTTAGATGAAATGCGCCCTTATCTCATGTCTGATGGCGGCAATGTGGAAGTTGTAGAACTCGATGGGCCTATAGTCAAACTACGCTTGCAAGGCGCCTGTGGTTCTTGTCCTAGTTCCACTATGACCCTGAGAATGGGCATTGAACGCCGTCTGAAGGAATTGATTCCTGAAATTTCAGAAGTCGAGCAAGTATTTTAAAAGTTAGGAGTTAGGAGTTAGGAGTTTATGGGTTAACTTATAACTCAGAACTCATAACTCATCGCTCCTCACTGTAACTATGTCCCATCCACTCTACGTCGCCTTCATCTGGCATCAACATCAGCCGCTGTACAAATCTCCTGACAGCGGCGTTTCGCTTTCTTCTAGCCAGCATTACCGCCTGCCTTGGGTACGATTGCATGGCACTAAAGATTATTTGGATTTAATATTAATTCTGGAGCAGTATCCGAAGTTACACCAAACGGTGAATTTGGTACCGTCCTTGATATTGCAAATAGAAGATTATATTGCTGGTACTGCTTTTGACCCTTATCTGACAGCTAGCTTGACACCCGTTGAACAATTAACTCCAGAACAACGGGTATTTATTATCCAACACTTTTTTGATGCTAATCACCACACCTTGATTGATCCTCATCCCCGCTATGCCGAGTTGTATCAGCAAAGGCAGGAAAAAGGGCAATCTTGGTGTTTAGCAAATTGGGAATTGCCAGATTATGGTGATTTGCTAGCTTGGCACAATTTGGCGTGGATCGATCCTCTGTTTTGGGATGACCCAGAAATTGGCGCTTGGATAAAACAGGGTCGAAACTTTACTTTAAGCGATCGCCAGCGGATTTATTCTAAACAGCGCCAAATCCTCAGCCGCATCATTCCTCAACACCGCAAAATGCAAGCTACGGGGCAGTTGGAAGTTACTACCACTCCCTATACCCACCCGATTTTGCCTTTGCTCGCTGATACTAACTCTGGGCGGGTAGCTGTGCCAAATATGACTTTACCTAAATCACGATTTCAGTGGGCAGAAGACATTCCCCGCCACTTGCGGAAAGCTTGGGATTTATATATAGACCGCTTTGGGCAGGAGCCACGTGGTTTGTGGCCTTCAGAACAATCAGTCAGCCCGGAAATTTTACCATATATTATTAAACAAGGATTTCAGTGGATTTGCTCAGATGAAGCCGTCTTGGGGTGGACGCTGAAACACTTCTTCCACCGGGATGGGGCGGGGAACGTCCAAGAGCCAGAATTACTGTATCGACCCTACCGCCTGGAAACACCAGCGGGTGATTTGGCAATTGTATTTCGTGATCACAGGTTATCAGATTTAATTGGCTTTACCTACGGGGCAATGCCACCAAAACAGGCAGCAGCAGACTTAGTAGGACACCTGCAAGCGATCGCCAAAATGCAAAGAGAACGCCAAAGCGACCAACCTTGGTTAGTGACCATTGCTTTAGATGGCGAAAATTGCTGGGAATTTTATCCCCAAGACGGCAAACCTTTCCTAGAAGCTTTGTATCAAAGCTTAAGCAACGAACCTCACCTGCAACTCGTCACCGTTTCCGAATTTCTGCAACAATTTCCAGCCACAGCCACTATCCCCGGAGGACAACTGCACAGCGGTTCTTGGGTGGATGGTAGCTTTACTACCTGGATTGGCGACCCTGCCAAAAATCGTGCTTGGGACTACCTCACACAAGCTAGGATCACTCTGGCAAATCATCCTGAAGCCACAGAAGAAAACAACCCAGCAGCTTGGGAAGCTTTATACGCTGCAGAGGGTTCCGACTGGTTCTGGTGGTTTGGTGAAGGTCATTCCTCAAATCAAGATGCCATCTTTGACCAGTTATTTCGGGAACACCTATTTGGCATTTACAAAGCTTTAAATGAACCCATACCACCCTATCTCAGACAAGCAGTGGAGGTTCACGAAGCACAAGCCGACCATACACCCCAAGGATTTATTCATCCTGTGATTGATGGTAAAGGTGATGAACAAGACTGGGACAAAGCTGGACGCTTAGAAATTGGCGGGGCGCGGGGGACAATGCACAACAGTAGTGTCATCCAACGACTTTGGTATGGGGTAGACCACCTGAATTTCTATTTGCGAGTGGACTTTAAAAGCGGCGTCGCGCCAGGAAAAGATTTGGCCACAGAGTTGAATTTGTTGTGGTTTTATCCGAATCAAACAATGCACAACAGCCCAGTTCCCCTAGCAGATGTGCCAGATACAGCGCCAGTTAATTATTTATTTCACCATCATCTGGAGATTAATTTACTGACGCAATCGGTGCAATTTCGAGAAGCTGGAGACAGTTATCAATGGCTTCCACGTTTTAGCCGCGCTCAAGTAGCTTTAAATAATTGTTTGGAAGTGGCGGTGCCGTGGGCAGATTTGCAAGTTCCACCAGATTATCCTGTACGCCTGATTTTGATTTTGTCAGATGAAGGCTGTTTCCGCAACTATTTGCCGGAAAATACTTTGATTCCGATTGAAGTACCTTAGTTGACACTCCCCTGGCTGTTATGATTTCGCTGTCGCTGATCTTAACGGAAAGCCAGGGGATTCTACATTCTTCCTAGCTACTTGCAAAGAGCAGGTTTTCACCAACTAGAGTAGAGGTTGCTAGTCCTGTAGCGTTACTTCGGGACTGCCCGTCCCTAGCAAGTCTAGCAAGATTCAAAATATTTATCGCTGCGTTCACGTCTCTTTGCATCTGGCAACCACAACTACATTTATGAGTACGAGTTGAAAGAGACTTTTTCACAATTGCGCCACAATCACTGTATTTTTGAGATGTCATTCTAGGATTGACAGCAACAACTGTGGTGTTGAACTTAGCAGCAAAATATTCTAACCAACAACGAAAAATAGTCCAAGCAGCATCATTGATGGACTTAGCTAAACAGTGATTCTTTACCATGCCTTTCACATTCAAGTTTTCATAGGCGACACAAGCGTTAGCTTTGCACAAGTTACGCGCGAGTCTCTTCGCGTGTTCATTCCTTTGCCTACTTACTCTCAAATATTTTTTGGCATATCTGGCTCGCGCTATTCGTCGTTGGTTTTTCCCTTTTTCTTTTTTGTAAATCTGTCGTTGAGCGTGCTTAATCGATTTCTCAGCCTTCCTTAAGAATCTAGGATTTTCCTCGTGATGTCCGTTTGAATCAGAGTAGAAAAATTCAAGTCCCACATCAAGACCTAACTCACCATGACCTGTCCTAGGCTCAGGTTTAACCTCAATATCGACTGCAAATTGACAATAGTAACCGTCAGCTTTCCGAACTAACCTAACACGCTTGATTGACTTAACAAGATAGGTGTGAATATCCCACTTCCCTAATAGCTTGACTTCACCAATACTTTTTTTATCGGTAAAGGTAATACGTCGTTTAGTCGGGTGTAGCGACCATCCCGAAGTCTTGTACTCAACCGAACGGTTATCTTTCTGGAAGCGTGGGAACCCTTTTTTGCCTGCCTTCTTAGACTTACAGTTATCGTAAAACCTAGCAATAGATAGCCAGGCTCTTTCAGTTGCAGCCTGACAAGCCATTGAATTTAAGTCTTTAACAAATCCAAATTCTTTACGCAGTGCTGTTGAATAATTATTCAAAGCAATCTTATCTATTTTCGCTTCGTTGGGTGCATCCATCCAATATCTAAGAGCCTTATTTCGGATGAACTGAGTAGTTCTAATCGCTCCATAAATCGCTTGATACTGCTGTTTTTTACCCTTGACTTTGTACACTAAAACCAGCACTGCATTATCACCTCCTTAATTTGCTTAAGGATATATACAATAATATTATTATGTTCGCAAAATGTACAGAGCATGGCAAAAAAAGATTTACATATTCGGATTACTGAACGCAGAATCAATAAGCTACGTTTATTAGCTGCCGAAAAAGATAAAACAATTACTCAAATTATTGAAGACTTGATTGATACTTTACCTGAACCACAAAAAAACAACTTCACGGTAGGCTAAAGCCTACGTCGTGGCTTTCATCCCCGGCTTAAAAGTGCGGGGTTTTCAGCCTACCTTCTTATAACTGATGACTGATGACTGATAACCGATAACTGTTATCAGTCAACACAAGCGGCAATTCATGAATTATTTTTACGTAATATTACAGTTTTTGTTAATGTTTGCGTAAATTTTAATTAAATTTAGTACTATACTTCATACTTCATCCTTTAGCTTTTCTTTGCAAAGATTAGGATTTGGCAAAACGCAGTAATACTACTGGCGTTGAAGAATATTTCTTGTTAAATTGAGGACAATATATAGTACTGCCCTTGACTGATGAATGGCTTTCCTAAAAAAATTACTACTTTACACGAGTACAATTTAGAACACAATCAACTGGCACAAATGTGTGGTTCCAAGGAGCTATTTCGCGATCGCTATCAAATATTGCGAATTTTAGGCAGAGGTGGCTTTGGCATCACTTTTTTAGCGAAAAATGCTGTATTACCAGGAAATCCCCTGTGTGTCATTAAACAGCTTTCTCCCAAGGTGACTAATCCCAAAACTTGGCCAAGTATATGTCGGCGCTTTGAGAAAGAAGCAAAAACTTTGGCTCAACTCGGTAGTCATTCGCAAATTCCCCTACTGCTAGACTACTTTCAAAGTAATGGAGAATTTTATCTAGTTCAAGAATACATCAAGGGTAATACCTTATCCCAAGAAGTCAGGCAAAATGGCCTCAAGAGTGAAGCTGCTGTTAAACAGTTTTTGCAAGAATTACTGCCAATTTTGCAGTATATTCATCAAAATCGTGTGATTCATCGCGATATTAAGCCTCAAAATTTATTACGGTGTGAGGATGACCGACGGTTAGTAGTGATAGATTTTGGTGCGGTGAAAGAGAAATTAGCTGATGCTTGTGAAAACTCACTAAATAAACCTATAACTACCAACTTTGTAGGAACAATCGGCTTTGCACCTCCAGAACAGATTTCTCTACGTCCAGTTTATGCCAGTGATATTTATGCTGTGGGGGTGACTTGTCTTTATCTGCTGACTGGGAAAGCACCTTCAGAATTTGCACATGACAGCCATACTGGTGAAATATGTTGGCACAAACAGGTAGATGTCAGCGATAGTTTTGCTCGAGTTTTGGCAAAAATGCTGAAAATTCCTTTACAAGAGCGCTTTAATACAGTTGAGGATGTGATGAAAGCTTTGGGTACTCCAAACTATTCGCCATCTTTGAGTAACTGTTTAGCTACCCAACCACTGACGAGTAATTCTCTTTCCAAAGCAGAAACTCCTCAGATATATGTGCCACCCTCAGCAAGAACAGCGATCGCTATTCGCGCACGCAAAGCCAAACTCCAAGACAATAAGTAGCATGTCATGAACTGCCTACACCAGCACCAATGAAAACTCTTTGTGCCTTAGTATCTTAGTGGTAAAAAATATTCAACCACAAAAGACACCAAGGCACAAAGTATTTTTAGTCAGTTCAATAGTTACTTATCTTTAATTAATCAGCAACTATTATTAAAAAAAATAGTATAAAGTTTGACTTAATTGAAATAATATTAATAATTGAAAAATATCATTTTTTACTTACTTATATGTATTTTTTTATTCATGAGAAGACAAGGAAATATACCCGAATTGAAAATTTTAAAAGACGGTCAATTTAAAATACTATATAATCAATGAAATAACTCATCCCAAGGCTCTCGTAGTTTTCCATATTGAGGAAAACTGACTAGGGACTGATAAAGAAAAATATCTCATGATAATTGTTCATTGCTGACAGTCAACAATCAGCAATTTAAAATGGGATAGTTTTTTTGTTATAGTCACCCTAGCATTTACCAACATTGACTATATAAGTAACTCCCCAATCTCCAAACCAGTGCTTTCTACCAACATCAAGCGAGAGCTAATTATATTAAGAGAAATTTCGGGGCAAACTTAGCATATTTTGTAGTGCAGTCGCGTCTGTCAGATTATGATCTGCTGTTTAAATCCCGATTGCCCAAATCCCCTAAATCCTAATGGAAAGAAGTTGTGCCAAACTTGTAGCACCCCCTTGGTGCCACTTTTGAGAAATCGCTTCCGTGTCATTCAGGTGCTTTCTGATGAAGGGGGTTTTGGCAGAACTTATCTATCAGAAGATACAGATAAACTCAATGAACGTTGTGTCATCAAACAACTAGCGCCGAAATTTCAAGGAACTTGGTCACAGAAAAAAGCGATGGATTTGTTTGCTGAAGAAGCAAAGCGACTGCAAGAACTTGGAGAACATCCACAAATACCAACTCTGTTGGCTTATTTTCGGCAAGACAATTGTTTGTATTTGGTGCAACAGTTTATTAATGGGCAAAACTTGTTAAAAGAGTTACAGCAACGCAAAGCCTATAGACCTGGAGAAATTCAAGCAATTTTGCTGGATTTAGTACCAGTGCTTCAATTCATCCACGATCGCGGCGTGATTCACCGAGACATTAAACCAGAAAATATTATCCGCAATCGCAAGGATGGGCGCTTAAGCTTGATAGATTTTGGTTCCTCGAAGCAGTTAACTGCAAAAGTACAGAAAAAAATTGGCACATCCATTGGTTCACATGGCTATTCACCCCTGGAACAAATTAGAGATGGTAAGGCTTGTCCCGCAAGCGATTTGTTCGCTTTAGGCGCGACTTGCTTTCACCTATTAACTGGAACTTCCCCGTTTCAATTGTGGATGGAATATGGCTACGGTTGGGTGAATAATTGGCGAGAATATTTGCGGAGTCCATTGAACCCTGAATTGGATTTGATCCTCGATAAACTGTTGCAAAAAGATATTCAGCTACGCTACCAGTCAGCCGATGAAGTAATCGCGCATTTGATTCCAAAACAACCACTCGCCCTACCACCAGCTGGTAAATCTTCGGGAAAACTACCAGTCACTCAGACACCATTATTACCAGCTAAATCTGCACTATTGAGAAATATAGTCTTGGTAACTGCTGTGTTGCTATTGTTTGGATTTGGTGAATCTTGGTATCACCAATATCGGCGTGTGCAGACCATTTTATTATCTAGGCTCAATCAGTATCATACTAGTTCAAACAACAGTGAAGCATTGGTTGTGCCGCCAAATATTACCTTAAATAGCATTGCCTTAGCTAACACTATTACTGGTCATGAAAAATCGGTCGTATCCGTTGCTATCAGTGCAGATGGTACTACCATTGCTAGCAGTGGCGATCGCGATTCAAAGGAGAAGCTGTCCGAAAAAGGTCTACGCACCATCAAATTGTGGAATGCAGCCACAGGAGAGGAAATCCGCACACTGGAGGGACATTCCCAAAAGGTAAATGTCGTAGCTATCAGCCCGGATGGTAAAACGTTGGTCAGTGGCAGTGATGACAAAACTATCAAACTGTGGAATCTGGCAACAGCAAAGGAAATCCGCACATTGGAGGGGCATTCTGATTCAATTCAAGCCCTAGCCATCAGCCCGGATGGAAAAATTCTGGTAAGTGGTAGTGATGACAAAACTATCAAACTGTGGAATCTGGCAACAGGACGGTTGATACGGACATTGACAGGGCACACATTTTGGGTGCGGTCAGTTGCCATTAGTCCTGATGGTCGTACCCTAGCTAGTGGTAGTTTTGACAAGACGATTAAAATTTGGGATTTAGGCAAGCAACAAGCAATCCGTACATTTGGGAAGAACGCCAACACCATCACATCCATTGCTTTTAGTCCCGATGGTATGATTCTTGCCAGTGCCAGCCGCGATCGTACCATCAAACTCTGGAATTTAGCAACAGGAGAGGAAATTCGCGCACTTGTAGGTCACGCCAACACCGTCACATCCATAGCCTTTAGCCCCAATGGCAAGACCCTCGCCAGTGCAAGCCGCGATCGCACCATCAAACTCTGGAATCTCGCTACAGGAGAGGAAATCCGCACACTCGTGGGCCATGCCGATACTGTGACATCTGTTGCCTTCAGTTCAGATGGTAAGACCCTCGTCAGTGGTAGTGAAGATAATACAATCAAGATTTGGCGTTTGTCTGGTCAATAGTATTACTTGAAGGCAAGCCTGCGTGTAATTAATTTTTTTTAATCACTTCATAGCTATATATAGTGGTTCGCAAAGAATCTTTGCGAACCATCTATGTTTTTGTTTCAATTCCTCAAATATTTGTCTAGCTTCTAATATGTTGCACCATTCTCAATTAACCCGGTGGTGGGCACTACCAACAAAGTAAAGATGAAGGTTTGGGCGAACCATTAGCAGTGCCCACACTACAAAAATGTCAATAACGCAACTGGCGCAAGATATGAAGCTTCTCAATTGCTGATATTAGTCTATTGGCGACTAGAAGGAAACGACCAGAGAATTTCACAAATTAATTAGAACTGGCATGTTAATTTTTTCTGGTTTTTTGACCTACCAACATCATCAAAAAAAGTCTATTAATCAAATAAATTAGGGGATTTTAACTAATTGCATAATTTTTTATGTATTGAGTCTATCTAAAGACTGAAAAAATAGCTAGCTGAAATAAACTAAAACGTCTTGATTCTTCACAATTTCCTCCAATTTTTTTGATAACTTTAAGATAAAGCCAAAACAATAATGCTTTGGCTATTAATTCCTCGATCAAAAACGAAGGAACGAGTTATGGATACTGCTGTTCAATATGACATTGAAGTTATCAAGGAAGAAGTACGCCAACTAGTCAATAAAGGACTTGTGAACCGTCAACAACCAATTTATACACTCTGTAAATACATTCCCAATCGTGACTGGATATGTTTTGAGCTAGAACTAGAAAAAAACGAATTTTTGCTTAGAGATAGGGTTATTGACCTATTGGGTTGTGAAACTTGGGAAGAAGATTGAAGCTACCAGTATAAATTGCTCTATCTCCACAGCATCCCATTTAATAAAAATTAAAAATAAAAGCAAAATAGAAAACCCTCGAATCTATTCGAGGGTTTTAAGCAATAAGGGGTTTGATGACTGATGATTGATGATTGTGATCATTCATCGGTCAACGACCCTGATGGGTGACTATGCAATTTAGATGTGTTTTAGCTTAGTTGAGGAATGTGCCGATTTTCTCGCCTTATGCTGGCACATTTTGTACTCCGATCCAGCCAGTCACAGTTTTGCGTTTGGTATTGTAATTTCTGGTATTCGTGTTTTTCCGATTCTGAAGATTTGTAGATAATTCACTTACCACAACCTCTGCCAATGAACCAGAATGATTTGCACTAAATACTGGCATATCTTGCCAACAATGACGGCAGAACCAGGAAATTTCGGAACCACATACATGTTGTAAAAGTAATCCAGAACAGCAAGGACAGTAATTCATCTTTTTTGAAACCCTGATTGTAAAAAAGTGTGTGGAAAATGAAAATAGTCAGTTGACAAGCCAGCAGTAATTCAAAAATCTATTTATACTTCGAGGATAGTCGTGAAATATGAGGAAGTTGTGAAGAAAATCATATTAATCAATTTTTTTTAATATTTATACATATTTTTTTAAGTAATAACCCTGAAGTAGCATTTTGAGATTTTACATTCACTGTTAGCAGTAGTGATACTTTAGACTTGCTGTAGCCTTGATGCTTAGTTGCTAGACTTAAATTCAACCAGTCCACAAGACATTAGCTCTTCAACACCAGATTATCCAAAGATTTCTGGCGTTTCCTACATGCCAAATGTGAATGGAAGTTCCTACTAGCTTTATCCTCACAAGATCCTCAAATTAACTCCCTATAAAGATTAACGGTGAAATTTAGCAGTAAATTAAGTTACTACACAGCTTTTAAGTATCTTGATGATTATGGAAACCTCAGGCATGTTAGAAATACTTGTACATTCAAACAATAAAAACCCAAATTCTAAAGAACAAGCCTTGGTTTTACCTTTGAACAATGTAGGGATTGCAGACATTCCATTAGTAGGCAGTAAAAATGCTTTTTTAGGTGAAATGATTCAGCAATTGCGGCGCAAAGGAGTGAAAGTTCCTACAGGATTTGCGACAACTGCTTATGCTTATAGGACTTTCATTTCTTCAGCAGGGTTAGAAGTAAAACTCAGAGAGATATTTGTAAACTTAGATGTCGAAAATCTCACAAATCTACGGCAGTGTGGCAAAAAAGCTAGATTACTGATGCTGCAAACTCCGTTTCCGCAGAAATTACAGCAAGCGATCGCTCTTGCCTACCCCAAACCTGTAATTGTCCGCTTCTCAGATTTCAAAAACAACGAATACGCACATCTTTTGGGTGGTAAGCAGTTTGAACCCACAGAAAAAAACCCGATGATTGGCTGGCGTGGTCTTCTCGTTACTACGATCAACGCTATACTTCTTTCCTTCTGCCTTCTGCCCTCTGCCCTCTGCCTTTCTTTGTAAAATTGGTATCTGCGGTCAAGCAGCTAACGATTATCCAGAATTTGCTCACTTTCTAGTAGAACAAGGCATTGATTCCATCAGTCTTAACCCTGACACAGCACTCAAGCTACTACTAGAAATTGCCGCTGCGGAAGAAGGCAGTCATTAATTACAGTAGAGATGCGTTATGGCGTGTCTCTAAGAGACTTCCAAGTAAAAAAATATTCCACTGTTCACAGTCATCAGTAATCAGTCATGGGTCAATCGAACTCAAGTTAAATTTAATCCCTTACCTTTGACTTTATCTTTTCTAACTTTAGTCAGAGGGTTATATTTTAGAACTCATGACAATAGGTAGTTATCTTCTACACTCTACTCAAAGTTAGAAAATTATTTGGCAACCAATTTATTTACTTTGGCAACTGTACGCTGATAGTTGCCAAAATTACTTCACCAGTTTCGTTAAATAAATTGTAGTTGTATTCACAAGTGAGGAAGTGCAATTGCCGTGTCTTCGTCAAAAACTTTTGAACAACAGCAACCAGAAATCCAGACTTCACCTAGTTTCGAGTTTTGGAGACAAGTAGGTCAAATCACTGGTGGTACTCTGTTAACAATCACTATATTGACAACTTCTGTTGTGGCTGGAGGATTGGTTGGTTTAGCTATTAGTTTCCGTAATTTGCCACAGGTCGGACAAATACGGAACTTCTTGCCAGCAGAAACAACTTACATTTATGACATCAAAGGCAAGCTTTTAGTCGGTTTACATGGAGAAGCTAACAGAAAAATTGTACCCTTAGATCAAATTTCCTCAAATTTAAAAAGAGCAGTCTTAGCCAGTGAAGATAGTTATTTCTACAACCACCCTGGTGTTGATCCAGGAGGTATCGGCCGTGCTGCTATAGTTAACTGGACAGCAGGTGGTGTACATGAGGGTGGTTCTACCATCACCATGCAGTTGGTGAAAAATCTCTTTTTAACTCGCAAACGTGCTTTTACCCGCAAAGTAGCTGAAGCGGTATTAGCAATTCGCTTAGAGCAAATTTTCAGTAAAGACCGGATTTTAGAAATGTACCTCAATCAAGTTTATTGGGGTCATAATAACTATGGTGCAGAAACAGCAGCACAAACTTACTTTGATAAATCGGCTTTTGATTTGACTTTGGCTGAGTCAGCAATGATGGCGGGTTTAATCCAAGCCCCAGAACAATTTAGCCCTTTTGTGAACAAGAATTTAGCTATCCAAAAACAAAGGCAAGTACTGGGACGGATGCTGGAATTGCAATGGATTACCAAACATGAATATGATGATGCTCTCCAGCAAGAAATTAAACTCGGTAAAATTAAGTCATTTCAACCTAGTATTTTTCCTTATGTCACTAATGCTGTGGCGCAGGAATTAATTAAAAAATTTGGGCGTGATGCAGTCCTTAAAGGTGGAATGCGGGTGCAAACTACGGTAGCCAGTAATTTGCAAATGCTGGCAGAACAAACTATCAAAAAGTGGCATAAAACTCTTGAAGGTCAAGGGTTAGAGAACAATCAAATGGCTTTAGTAGCAATTGACCCACGTACCCACTTTGTCAAAGCACTGGTGGGTGGTGTAGACTCAAAGAAGAGCGAATTTAACCGCGCAACTCAAGCGCAGCGTCAGCCAGGCTCTTCTTTTAAGCCGTTTGTTTATTACACTGCCTTTGCTAGCGGCAAGTTTACACCAGATACAACGGTGCTTGATACCCCAGTCAGTTATCCTGATATTGATGGTTTGTATTCTCCACACAACTACGATAATACCTTTAAGGGTGAAATATCGATACGTACTGCTTTAGCACAGTCTCGGAATGTGCCGGCGGTGAAGATTGGCAAAGCGGTAGGAATAAATAAAGTTATAGAAACTTGCCGTACTTTGGGAATTATGAGTCCGATGGAACCTGTGACTTCTTTGCCATTGGGTGCCATCGGTGTTACTCCATTGGAAATGGCTAGTGCTTATGCTACCTTTGCTAATTATGGCTGGCGATCGCCCCCAACGCTCATTACCCGTGTCAATGATAGCAGTGGTAATGTCTTACTAGATAATACCCCTAAGCCTAAGCTAGTTCTTAACCCTTGGGCATCAGCCGCAATTTTAGATGTCATGCAGTCGGTAGTTAAAGAAGGAACTGGCCGAGGTGCTGCTATAAATCGCCCAGTTGCAGGTAAAACCGGCACAACTTCTTCAGAGAAAGATATTTGGTTTATTGGTACAGTACCACAATTAACAACTGCCATTTGGGTAGGAAGAGATGATAACAAACAATTAGCTCACGGTGCCACAGGCGGAGGTATGGTTACTCCCATCTGGCGCGATTTTATGCAGAAGGCGCTTACTGATGTACCAGTCAACAACTTTAAGCCGCCTTCTCAATTTCCTCGCCCCAAACCAATTAAAAAGACTAAAAATTAAGCGTTTCAACCACATTCAATTTGTATAATCTCTTTATCTGGTTGTTCTTTGTCATTAGTCATTAGTCAAAAATATTTACAAAGGACTAATGACTAATGACAGTTAGCTTAACTCCTAGATTTTACCAATTTGAAAAATGATTGTGATACCATTTCACTTAATTACTGATACAAATCCAAAGCACACTTTCACCCCTGCACCCCTGCTGCCTATTGGTATCAACTTTAAAGTAAAACGGTCTGACATTTAGAAAGCTGCTAGGGGCGGGTTTAAAAATAGTATCAATTATCAATGATGATCTGGGTGAACCCGCCCCTACTGTGTTTCACAATCTCAAATCTAAAATCGTTCGACTGAGCGCTCACGACGAAGTCTAAAATTCAAAATGGTATTAGGGCGGAGTCAAGGTCATAGACACACCTGCTGAGTGTTTTTTCCAAACAGGGACGCTGCCGTACAATTTTTCGACAATGTACTCTGCAACAATAGCTTCAGAACATTTATTCTTCCACCAATTCAATGACTTTTCGTGCATTTCTTGCATAAGTTGCTCATTCCCTAGGAGATTGCTTAATATCCCCTCCAATTCCCCCCAATCCTTTATTTTAATAATAGGTGAGCCATCCAAATACCACCGCGAAGGCAAAGCTTCTGTGACAACAATACATCCATATTTCATTGCCTCAAACAAACGAGTTGTTTCAAAAGACGTGCCTCTAGGAACCAGACATATTTTTGTATCCATCATAATTTCGCAATAGCTGCGCTCATCTTCAATAGTTCTATTGCGAAAACCACCAGTGATTGATAATTCAACTTTAAAATCTGGATTTTTTCTCTTGAACTTATTGACACTCGCTATCATGAGTTTTCGAGCAAGAGCTTTTGGAGTTCCCAACCAGTACTTCAAAGACCATAAAGGATACGGTACATGTACTACGCTACCAGAAAAATAACTATCATAGAGACGTTGTTTAATATCTTTAATTGACATATCCTTTGAGTTGTTGTAACCCAAGGGAATATCGTAGATAGGTGTTATTGTACCTTGACCTGATAACAAGGTTTTGAAGTTGTGCCAGTGATAATTCAGGAAACCAGGTAAGCAAACAACTAAGATTCTGAGAAATTGAATCAGTGTCAACAAGTTGAGCAAAGAAGGCTTGAAAAGAGGATTGCATCCAAGGATGGGGCGTGTACCTATACATTTAAATACTGCCTTTACCTTGTGAGCGTATTTTGGGATGCGATACCACTCGTCTCCTAATACAAAAACAACAACATTTGACCCGTATGATGGAAGTTCATCAATTTCATCCCAGGTTACATAAAATACTAAACCACTGATTTTCAGACTTTTCTCTATAGACTGAAATACTTTACCAAAATAAGTAGTTAAGCCAAAGTTAATCGGCGGTTGAGTGTCGTATATATTCCAAGGTATTGGTTTTTGTCCTCGTCTGACGTAGAGATAATATTGATTTGCAAGTGTAGTAATTACGGACATACTAGTGGTTCCATTCTTAGGTGACAGATGGATTTGTGGAGGCAACAAAAACTGCTACAGCTTTCTTAATGAGGATATGAACAATTTGAGGGCTAAGACCTACATACAACAGAGTATCTTTGTTCACAACCCGAATAGAATTACCGTAAGCTATTTTATTTTTGTTGATTTTTTGAAAAAGAGGATGCACATCAATAGAGAAAAATTTTTTTAAAATTATTCTCAGTGAAATAATTTAACGGCAATTTTTTAGTCTTTTTATAAAGAAAGGGTAAATTAAGATATTTCGTGTGTGAAATTTTTATGAACATCAATATGTCAAACATTCAGTTACTTAAATCAATATCAAAAATAGTGAGAAAAATTTTGTGTTTTTATACATATTGAATTTTTAATTGATATACATACAAATCTTGATATATCTATATTTACATAAAGCTAATATTATATATAGTTTGTTCGATTTATGACAAATAAATTGTCATAAATCTTACTAGTAATATAGTACGATATCATACAATACTGAATATTGAAAAAACAGCATTATTTATATGTGGCAATTCTCCATGAGTTGTGCCATATTCATTTTTATTGAAATAAGGAAATTAGGAAACTAATTATCCCAATGTCCTTTTTCAGGAATAATTTAGAATTGCTATAGGTAATTAATGTTAATTGACGCACGTACACTACCTCTGGATGAAACTATTGAAACTGAAGTTTGCATTGTTGGTGCTGGGCCAGCAGGTATTACTTTGGCACGAGAATTAGCCTTTGCAGACTTTCGGGTTTGTCTTTTAGAAAGTGGTGGACTGGATTTTGACAAAAATACTCAATCACTTTCTCAAGGTGAAAGTGTGGGGAATCTTTTTGGCAGACTAGACGAACAACGTCGTTTTCAATTTGGTGGTACAGCAAACTCTTGGGCAATTCGTTTGGGTAACAATCAAATTGGTGTTAGGTACGTACCTTTAGACAAGATAGATTTTGAGAAACGAGACTGGCTACCATACAGTGGTTGGCCTTTTGATAAATCTCACCTTGATCCATTCTACGATCGCGCCCAAGGAATTTGTAAACTAGGAGCTTTTGCTTATAATGCTGAAGCTTGGGAAGATACTGCAACTCCTCAATTACCATTGGCTGGAAATGTCACCACCAGCATGTTTCAGTTTGGCCCTCGTGCTGTCTTCACCCATGAGTATCGTGAAGAAATTAATCAGGCTAGTAATATTACTACCTATCTCAACGCTAATTTGATGGAAATTCAAACAGATGAAACAGCCAAAACTGTAACTCGTTTAAGAGTAGCCTGTTTATCAGGTAATAAATTTTGGGTTCGTGCCAAAGTTGTAATATTAGCTGCGGGTGGCATTGAAACCGCACGTTTACTATTGCTATCAAACAAGACACAAACAGTTGGTTTAGGCAATCAAAACGATTTGGTGGGTAGATTCTTTATGGATCATCCTTTAGTTGGTTGTGGAAAATTAAAACCTGCTAATTCAGACCTTTTCAAGCGTACAGCTTTATATGATCTACGGCGGGTAAATAATGTACCTGTAATGGGTAAGCTAACTTTGACTGAAGAAGTTATGCGGCGCGAACAAATATTAAATAATAGTACATTGCTATTTCCAATTCCTCAACCATATCAATTAAAAGCTATTAATTCGCTGAAAGCATTGCTGGCTTTAAGACATAATTCAGATGCCCGTAAAGATGTACTGAAACACTTCACAAATCTGATGATTGGTCTTGATTATATCTTGCCTGCTGCTTATGGGGCAGTTAGCAAACAGCAACCATTTATTCCGAGTCTGGCTTGGGGTGGTTGGTCGTATATTCCAGGTCATGAGAAACGATTTGTTGAATTTGAAGCCCTGCATCAAACAGAACAAGTACCAGACCCAGACAATAGAGTAACCCTGATTAGCGATCGCGATCGCCTCGGTCGTCAGCAAGTCAAGTTACACTGGCGTTGGAACGATATTGATATCCACAACATTAAGCGAACACAGGATATACTCACTGAAGAAATTGCTCGTGCTGCGATCGGTCAATTACAAGTTGAACGAGATGGCAACCTACCAAAATTAATTCATCCTGGTACACATCATCACATGGGAACGACACGTATGCATGATGATCCAAAGCAGGGTGTTGTAGATAAAAACTGCCAAGTCCACGGCGTTTCCAATCTTTTTATCGCCAGTAGTTCAGTTTTTCCTACAGGAGGCTATGCTAATCCCACACTCACTATTGTCGCTTTAGCAATTAGGCTTGCAGACCATGTGAAAACAATTATGGCATCGAAGCCAGTAGCGGAAATTATATCAAGTCCGGATAATTAGTTATGATTCCCGCAGTCATTGCACCCCACCCCTAACCCCTCCCCGTCAACGGGGAGGGGAAGCAAAGCATAGCTTTGGTGGGGTGGGGTTCTTCGGTTTGAATAAGTAATTAAGCGGACATGATATTATAAGCTAAAGCACATCTAAATTGTATAATTCTCTCTGGATCAGGAGATGACCGATGACTGATAAAAGTCATCAGCCATCAGTCATCAGTCAACAATCTCTTACTTTTAAACCCTACGTTGTGGCGAATTTTTGCAGGCAAAACGCCGCCTGCTGACACCCAAAGCAAACACCATCCCTAAACCCAAGACTGTAGCAGGTTCGGGAACAGTTTCGACTAGGGCGTTAGTCACTTCAAAAGCAGATGTCGTGTCAAAATCATCTACATCCACCACACCCAAAGCAAAAGTGTAAGTTCCAGCAGTACTGAAAGTATAAGAACGAATTCCTGTTTGTTGCCCAAAAGGACTATCAGCTTGAGTTGCATCAGTACTGTCCGCCAACTTAATCAGCGTATTGTCCACCAACAAAAAAGCAAAATCCTTATTTAGCGTCTCATTCGTGCGGAAATTCCAATCAAAACGCAACACATCACCAGCTGCAACAGTCACAGTATTTTTAATAGCAGATCCTTCCACAGCCTCGCCTTCAATATCTAGCGCTTCGGGTTGCAAACCGAGAAAATCTTGTAAATCTGGAAAAGGACGTGCAGAACCGGCAGCATTCCCAGAGTAATTAAAATTTGTATCTTCTAAAAAATCCTCATTTTGTAAAGCATTATTAGACAAGTTAGCTTCACCCAAGGCTGTTGTAGTCACATCTCCAAATTGTTGCCAACTGCCCAAGTCAAGCAAAGCAGCATTAGCAGAACTAGTAGTCATTGCGAAACTTCCTAAACTAGCAAAGCACAGAAGACTGGCTTTGAAGGTTAAATTTTTAAGCAAAGTGGAAATTTTCATGAGATTTGTGTATGGAATAGTGATGAGTGTCGAGTTAATCAGAATAGAGTCGTAGCAAAAAAGGCAAGCCGCGCTGTTAAAATTTAGAAAACAAAGTTATCCGCATTGGCTAAAGTATTTGACGATACATCCAGTACCGTCAACAAATTCGTCGGTACAGCCCGACCTGTTAAACCATCCGGGTCAATCAGCACAGCAGTATTATTGCCTTGAGATCTAAAACCTAAGTAACCTTGTGCAGTTGCAGTTTCATAATTGAGACTGTCGAGGTTCAAACTGGCAAATAATTCAGTGAAAACAATCTTATCCACACCAGGTGAAAAATCAGTGATTCTGTCTCTAGCATCGCGGATACTGGTATAGACAAACAAGTCATTGCCAGCACCACCAGTGAGAACATCGCTACCAGTGCCACCAATGAGAATATCATCACCAGCACCACCTGAGATATCATCATTACCACCTTTGCCATCAATGGTGTTGTTGCTGCCTGTTCCTATGAGGACATCTCTGCCTTTAGTTCCCGTGAAATTGAGGGGAGTGACTGTTAAATCAAAGCTTTCACTCACACTCACATTGCTGGTGTCAGTAGCAATTACTTTTAGGTTAATGATGCCCACATCTGTATCATCTGGTGTGCCGCTAAAGGTGCGGGTATCGGGGTTGAACGCCAACCAGTCGGGTAGGGGGTTATTGTCAGCGAGGGTAGCGGTGTAGGTTAAAGTGTCACCTGCATCGACATCAGTAAAGGTATCGACATCAAAGGTGAAACTGAAAACACTATTTTCGGTGGTGGTGATGTCTGCAATGGCATTGGCAACAATGGGGGCATCGTTGACTGGTTTGACGTTGAAGTTAAAAGTACCATCGATACTACCCCCATTACCATCGCTGACAGTGTAGGTGAAACTGTCAGTGCCGTTGTAGTTGGCATTGGGGGTGTAGACGAAGTAGTCGTCATCGGTAACGCTAGGTGTACCGTTGTCGTTAAGCGTCAGTGTGCCATTACTGGGGTTAGTGAAGGTAGTGATGCTTAAAGTGTCGCCCTCGATATCTGTATATCTAGTCAGAATATTGCTGGCAAGGATGTTAACTGGGGTATCTTCGTTGGTTGTAACCCCAGTTGCAAAGCCAAACAGCACATAGCTCTGGCCAGCATTAGACTGACTGGCACCTGTTACCCCAATAATCAGGTCGTCGAAGCCATCGCCATTAATGTCCCCTGCACTGCTGACGGAGGTACTTGAAAAACCATATAATGCATCGATACCGTTAATCACAAAGCCGTTATTGCCATCCAGGGTGGAAAGGTTGAGGCTAGCCCCAAAGCCCCTAGTACTGCCAAACACCACATAGCTCTCTCCGGCATTATACTGTCCGTTGGGGTCGCCACCTCTTGCGGCAATAATTAGGTCATCAATGCCGTCACCGTTAAAGTCCCCTGCATTGCTGACAGAGAAGCCTGAAAAGTCATCGGCATCGATGCCGTTAATCACAAAGCCGTTACTACCATCCAAGGTGGAAAGGTCGAGGCTAGCGCCAAAGCCGCTACTACTGCCAAAAACCACGTAGCTCTCCCCAGCCCCAGACTGTCCGTTGGGGTCGCCACCTCTTGCCCCGATAATCAGGTCATCAAAACCGTCACCGTTAAAGTCCCCTGCATTGCTGACAGAGTAGCCTGAATAGTCACCTGCATCAATGCCGTTAATCACAAAGCCGTTACTACCATCCAGGGTGGAAAGGTCGAGACTAGCCCCAAAGCCGCTAGTACTGCCAAACACTACGTAGGTTTCCCCAGCACTAGACTGTCCGTTGGGGTCGCCACCTCTTGCCCCGATAATCAGGTCGGCGATGCCATCACCGTTGATGTCCCCCGCACTGCTGACAGATCTGCCTGAACCGTCACCTGCATCAATGCCGTTAATCACGAAGCCGTTGCTGCCGTCCAGGTCAGATAGGTTGAGGCTAGCGCTAAAGCTGCTAGTACTGCCAAACACGACGTAGCTCTGTCCAGCACCAGACTGTCCGTTAGCAGAAGCAGTATATGCCCCGATAATCAGGTCGTCGATGCCGTCACCGTTGATATCCCCAGCACCGCTGACAGACTTGCCTGAAAAATCATATGCATCAATGCCCTTGATTATGAAGCCGTTGCTACCGTCCAAGGACGATAGGTTGAGGATGGCGCTAAAGCTAGTACTGCCAAACACCACGTAGCTTTCCCCAACAAAATTCTGTCCGTTGGAGCGCGCACCATATGCCCCAAGAATCAGGTCATCGATACCGTCGCCATTGATATCCCCCGCATTACTAACTATCCTTAGCAAGTCAAATTCATCGATACCGTTAATCACGAAGCCGTTGCTACCATCCAGGGAGGATAAATTGAGGCTGGCACTAAAGTCGCTACTCTTACCAAACACTACGTAGTTCGGCCCAGCACCATACACTCCGTTGGTGTTGTAACCTGTTGCCCCGATAATCACGTCGTCGATGCCGTCGCCGTTGATATCCCCCGCACTGCTGACGGAGAAGCCTAAACGGTCATCATTGATGTCGTTAATCACAAAACCGTTGCTGCCGTCCAGGTCAGATAGGTTAAAAACTGATACAAGCCTGGGTGCATCATTCACTCCGTTGATGGTCAGGTTGACGCTGGCTGTGCTGCTGTTAATGCTGTTATCGCTGACAGTGTAGGTGAAGCTTTCACTGAAGCTTTCACTTACTCCCAAAGTTTCAAATTGACCATTAGGCTCGTAAGTGAAAGTACCATCAGCATTGAGGGTGAGTAAAGCACCCGAACTCAAAGTAATAGTAGTGCCAACAGTAACTGTATTACCATTGACCGCCGTTACTGTTATTGGGTTGTTGTCTAGGGCAATGTCGTTGGCTAAGACGGAAATGTTAACGGCGGTGTCTTCGTCGGTGGTAACTGTGTCATTCACTGCTAGAGGAGGTTCATCAATAGACCTAGTGGCAAAACCAAAGATGACGTAGCTGCGTCCAGCACCAGACTGTCCGTTGGGGCTGGCATAGGGTGTGCCGATAATCAGATCGTCAAAGCCATCACCGTTGATGTCTCCTGCACTGCTGACAGAGGTGGCTGAGTCGATACCGTTGATTGCAAAGCCATTTGTACCGTCTAGCAAAGATAGGTCGAAGTTGGCATCAAAGCCGCCACTCTTGCCAAAAATCACATAGAAAATCTCTGCCAGTGGAGAAAATGGAGCATTTATCGCGATAATCAGGTCGTCGAAGCCATCGCCGTTAAAGTCCCCCGCACTACTGACAATTCCGCCTAAGCCATAGAAACTGGTGCCATTACGGTTAATCCCGAAACCATTGCTGCCGTCCAAAGATGATGAGTTGAGTCTGGCACTAAAGCCGCCACTGTTGCCAAAGATTACGTAACTTGCACCAGTTCCTTTTGATCCAATAATCAGGTCGTCGAAGCCATCGCCGTTAATGTCCCCTGCACTGCTGAATTCGAGAACTGAGCGAAAACCTCCATCAAGACCGCCACTAAAGACGAAGCCGTTGCTGCCGTCCAGGTCAAATACGTTGAGCGTAGCATCAAACCTGCCACTGTTACTAAAGACCACATAGGTAGTTCCAGTTCCTACAGTAACCAAGTCGTTGAAGCCATCGCCGTTAATGTCTCCAACAATACCTGAGTTTGAATAACCGTACAGGCTAGGGAGGTCGATCACAAAGCCGTTGCTGCCGTCTAAGGACGATAGGTCGAAGCTGGCACTAAAGCCACCACTGTTGCCAAACACTACGTACCTATTCGAGATAATCAGGTCGTCGATGCCATCGCCATTGAGGTCTCCGGCACTGCTGACGGAGCCGCCTGAGGAGTAATATCCATTAGAGTCTTCGATTATAAAGCCGTTACTGCCATCAAGGTCAGATAAATCGAAGCTGGCACTAAAGCCACCGCTGCTGCCAAATACCACATAGCTCTGTCCGTTGATACCGGCCGACGATGCGGCGATAATCAGGTCGTCGATGCCATCACCGTTGATGTCCCCTGCATTACTGACGGAACGACCTGATAAGTCATAAGCATCAATGCCGTTAATCACGAAGCCGTTGCTGCCGTCGAGGGACGATAAATCGAAGCTGGAACTAAAGCCGCTGGTACTGCCAAACACCACATAGCTCTCTCCAGCACCAGACTGTCCGTTGGGGTCGGCAAAGGGTGCCCCGATAATCAGGTCGTCGATGCCGTCGCCGTTGATGTCCCCCGCACTGCTGATGGATCTACCTAAATCATCACCCGCATCAATGCCGTTAATTACGAAGCCGTTGCTGCCATTCAACTCAGAGATGTTGAAGACTGAATTAGCCATAGTTATTGATTCTCCTGATTTTTTTGGAAGATTCCCAACTGCTCAAAAGACACGAAATATCATGTATTTACACAGTTGAAACATTTCTCATCCCACTGTCACCATCCGCCGAATTTCGTCATTACGAAACCCGATCGCCATCGGACAACGCACCTGTGGCAGTACCACCACGTCGTATAATTCCAGCACCACCCCCTCTAGTCTTAAACTATGAACAATATCGCCACTTCGTAGGTCAATCACTAGCAACCCACAACGAGGTTCGGCTTTCTTCTGCTGCAATTTCTCATCCAAGGGCAAGCCGCTAAAGGTTTTGTTGTGCCTGGGTTGGGAAATTCCCACGATCGCAAAGTCTCCGTGAAAACCACACCCACGCATGTATCCTGGACAAAAGGCCACGGGTTCAAATACTCCCCGTTCTAAGTCGGCATAGCCAAACTCTCCCGTCCCAGAGTTGAGTAGCCAGAGTTTGCCTTGATACCACCGAGGCGAATGGGGCATAGACAATCCTCTGAGGATGATTTCATTGCTCTGTACGTCGATCACACAACCCCCATCCACCCGATGTTCCCGCCAGCCTTCTGCCACGTCTGACTCGCTGACAGCTGTTACATATTGGGGTTTGCCGTCACGCATGGCTAAGCCATTCAGGTGACATCTGTCTTCTGCCCCCAGTTTGCTAATAAATGGCGGCTGCCACAGCGGCACGAAACTGTGGGTTTCGCTAACTGTGGCTAAACAACTAAATAATGTATTGACAAAAATGATTTGTCGTGTATTTAAATCTTTGGAGGAATTACTTAAAACGATGTCATGAATATCCAAATCGGCAGTTACATAACCTAACTGGGGCAAATATACGGCATCGTAGTTTTGGTAGGTTTGTCCTGGTTCGAGGATGTTTTCAAACCGCCACAGTTGATATAGAGTACTCATGTAAAGGCTGTTGCCCTCAGCATACAATCCCATGCACCGCTCAAAGGTGCGTTCAAAGACTGAGAGTTTGCCATTGGGTTGCAAGCCGATGAAGAAGAGTTTCCCGGCTTGATAGGTGGTAAATGCCAAACTCAGATTTTGCTGGTTCAGCCAAGGGGTGAACTGGCGGGAAGCATTGATTTCTAAAGCCGGAACCGCAGGCTGAGATGATGCAGAGGTAGGGGAAATAGGGGAGTGTGAAGAATCGAGCAAGGTAACTATTCCACTTAGTTTTTCTCAGTAATAACCCTACAACAATTCTTTTTTATTACATCATTCTTGTTCAACTCTTTTTATTCTGGTCGCTTTTCTTCAACTGCGCTTTACTATTAGTGAGCTAAGATACAGAATTTTTCCCCTTCTGTGCTTCTGTTCCTGCTCGTTGTCGTGCCAAACTATCAATAGCATCACCTAAAGCGGTGGTCAGGCTTTTGCGAGTTTGGGCGTGGTTTTCTTGCTCAGTTTTCAAAGCTTGCAATAAGCGATCGCGTTCTTTGGTGACTGCGATCAATTTGGCTTGCAATTCTTGTACAGATTGGATTTGTTGGATTTCTTGAGTAATTGCTGTAGTTGTTTGACCATCAACAAGTACTGTGGCATCAATGCCTTTGAGTTTGTGAAGTTCTATTTTCAGCGATGCGATCGCCTTTTGGGATAGATCAGCATCTGTGCGGCGTTGCTCTGCTTCTGTATTATAGAGTTTGCGCCATTTTTGGGCACTCTCCCAAGCGGCATCGCGATCGCGTTGCTGTTCTACCAACTGCTGTTTAAGTGCCTGAATTTCCGCTAACCACTTTTGTGTTAAAACTGCGGTATTATCATTACTTTCAGCCATTTTAATACTCTTGATCTACTAATTTAGGATTTTTATCAGCCGAAAACATCAATAAAAAGAAAATTTTAATGGCAACAAACATCACTACGTGCGTATCAAAGACATACCATAGCATCTTTACATGAAAATTTATGATTTTTGGAGAAGGGGAAATAATTGTTTGTTGCAATCTTCAGCTTTTGTTTTCTTGCCACAGGCAAAGTTTTAACCTTCCTCCTTCCCCTGAGACACGTATAAATAATTTTGCTTAATCACTTAAAATTTGGGAGATTATTTGAGGAAACTAATTAGCCTGAGCTAAAAATCATGGGACAGCCTCGCTTTGTCCGCTTCTTTCGCCATCTTAATTGGCGCACAATCAAGAAAACTATGACTAGGACAACCGAAAGGCGACTTTTGGGGCTAGCCTCAGAAATTGCTTTCAATGCCATGTTATCGTTGTTTCCAGCGATTCTAGCCGTAGTTACAGCCATCGGCTTGTTTGAAGCATCCTTGCAAGACACTTTTAAAGAACTGGTTAAAGAACTGAGTCAAGTTGTACCAGAAGAAGCTTTGAAGCTGATTCGTGATTTTGCCACCAAGGAAATTACCAACTCGAAAAATAGAGGTTTGTTTTCTTTAAGTTTTGCGATCGCAATTTGGACTGCTTCAGGGGCAATAAGTACCGCCATGACAGCCTTAGACCAAATTCATCAAATTCCCCCAGAACGAACGCGCCCCTTTTGGCAAGCCAAACTCATCTCGCTAGGATTAACAATCGGTACTATCTTGCTGTTAATGCTGGCTTGTTTTTTGGTATTTATCAGTGATTTACTATTGGAAATGGTGGTGAATGAAAATCATTTTTTGGGCTTTTTGTCCCATGTTTGGCTGTTGTTACGCTGGCCTTTAGCTTTAGGTATAGTTGCAACCGCCTTTGCTTTTGTCTATCGCTATGGCCCTAGTGTGTGGAATTCTGGTACACCGATAATGCCTGGGGCAATCTTAGCAGCTGTCTTCTGGGCGATTCTGTCTGGTTTGTTTCGCACTTATGTGGCGAATTTTGGTAACTACAATAAAGTTTATGGTGCAGTGGGGACTGTGATCGTTTTGATGCTGTGGCTGTGGATGAGTGCTGCTGTGATGCTAGTAGGCGACCAATTAAATGTATCTGTCGAGAAAGATATGCGTTCAAAAGTAGATCGTGACTGATGACGGATGACTATTGACTATTGACTATTGACTTGTAAAATATTGGACGATTCTACTTTAAACGAGCGATCGCCCATATGCCTAATTCTTATTCACGATTTTCTGATATTGATGACAGTGCTTATGCACCAACTTTGCAGCGGCTACGTCAACTTAGCCGCCTGCTTGATAAAGTTATTGCTGTTCCCGGAACACCAATTGCTATTGGTCTAGATCCTCTTATAGGATTTATACCTATTGGCGGTGATGTTTTAGGATTTTTACTTTCTACTTACATTATCTGGGAAGCATCTCGATTAGGTGTACCTAAGGCTACTTTAGGCAGAATGTTCTTGAATGTGGTTATCGATAGCTTAGTAGGCACTGTTCCTGTATTCGGAGACTTGTTTGATTTTGCTTGGACAGCAAATGAATATAATCTTAAACTATTGGAAGAATTCTTAAAATTTCGCCGTTAGCTGCAAAGTGTAGACGCTAGATTTTTGCTAATTGTTATTGTCTTATTAGCATTGCCATGCTAATAATTGGAATGCTGTATTGTGCCAAAACTGGCGCAGAAATTAGTCAGTGATAAGCGAATGAAAGATTGGTGGCAGTCCACTTTCCCTAAAGGGCGGCAAAGTCTAGTTATTACCGATGCTAAGGGGTATCCTGTACAAATTGCTTATGGTGAAAAAGGTATAGGTAAGCCACTAATTTTATTACATGGTATAGGTAGTTGGAGTTACAATTGGCGTTACAGTATTGCCGCGCTATCTAAATATTTTCGGGTTATTTGTTTTGATGCCAAAGGGTATGGTTTTTCAGAAAAACCCTTGTCTCGTAGAGAACATCAAGGTCATCAACTGATTGAATTTGAGAGAATTATTCAAGCATTATGTAATGAACCCGCAGTAGTTGTTGGTGAATCTTTGGGTGGATTAGTTGCTCTGGGCCTTGCTCAAAAAAATCCTGAATTAATAGAGCGTTTAGTAGTGATAAATGTACCTATTTTCACTGAACGTCTACCCAATTGGCCTATGTGGTTACTGGCCCAAACGCCCATAGAAATAATTCAAACAATTGATTTCTTGCGTTTGGCTTATCTGTTTGCACCTATTTTTAGAGAAATTATGGCCATGGAAAGGCGCGCGGTGCTTTTCGACCCTTCAATATTGACCGAAGAAGATATCTACTGGATATCTTACCCGTTTATTGAACTGCCTGGTACTTTTGCAAAAGTCGCTGAAGAGTTACAAATAGCAGCACGAGAAATTGAAGATTACCAAGCTAATAAGCCAAATATGCTCAGTGAAATTCAAAATAATTTGGGTAATATTAAGTGCCCGACATTAATTTTATGGGGTGAAGAAGATACTTGGTTTCCAGTTACTCATGGTCAAAAATTGCATCAAGGCATCCCTAATTCTCAGTTCCAAATTCTACCTAACTGTTGTCATGATGCTTCGACTGGTGCTTTCAAAGCTGTAAATGCAACTATTGTTGAGTTTCTCCAAAAGACAAATTTTTTGTAATACCATTGGATGAAGACCCCGTATTTAAGAACGGGGTTTAACAATCTAGCTGCATAAGTCCTGTCAATAAAAAAAGAGTGGGAGGAGGCATACCAATCGCCTCTAATCTCCCACCCTGGCATTTGCCGCTGTAGCGTTCAGGAATATATGCAGACGTTGCCCGTTATTTAGGGGGCTAATGTGTACGTCAACGACAACGCCGATACATATTTGTTATTCCCGTTGCGGCAAATGTCAAGCCTGATTACTTATGTTTATTTGCTCAGAAAAATAGGCTGAAAATTATTCTTAGATATATCTTATTTGTTGGAATAAAATTTTCCTATCAGTCTTGAAAAAGGTATAGTTTTCAGTTAATACATCATCTAAATCGCCCAAAAATTAATTTTGCAATTTTTATGTGAAACAGTTAATTTTGGTAGTCCCTGATAACAAAACCCTTGAAGTCGTTTATCTTCTACAATTTAACTTAGTGAATCTCAGCCTGGTTGCCATTTTGGCAGGTTTTTAAATTACTTGATATCTTGCACCATTCTCAATTAACCCTGTGATGGGCACTGCCAACAACGTAAAAATCAAGCTTTGAACGAACCATTAGCAGTGCCCACCCTACAAAAATTTCCATAACGCAACTGGTGCAAGATATGAATTACAGAGAGCGGGGAGTAGAGAAAGATGAGGAAGATGCAGGGGATAGGGGGATAAGGAGAATCACAGTTGATACAAATAGGTAGCTCTTGTGCAGGGGTGCAGTAGAGACGTTCCGCCGGAACGTCTCTACTGATGGATTTGTATCAGTAATTCAGTGAAATGCTATGACTAATGACTAATATCAAGTTCGGCTAATTACTTACGATATAGTCGGTTTGCTTGGTAATAGCTAATAGGTAATGGGTAATGGGTAATAGGTAATACTCAAAACCAATTACCAATTACCAATTCCCAATTACCGACCTCCACAGATATCATAAGTGTTTAAACGAACATGATATAATGAATTTAGCTACTAATAAGGGTACGGTTATCCCGTACCCCTAAAAGTCAAAGGCTTCATATTAAAGCTTTTTGAGCTAGACTGATATTAAGAACTACGTAAAATTGAAGACAAAGACTTCTGTTTACGAATATCCATTAAGTCTGCTAGAGATTCTTGGTTATTATCCAGCGGATGCCTGTGTTCTGGTGGGAGAACTGTAACTAAAGGCTTTGTTTTTGCTTGCATTGGAGTGATAGGCTTGAGTGGTTCCAATGGCACAAAAATTGGCGGATTCTTGGGAGTCTGTGGTTCCAATCTTTGGTGACGGCTTGGTGTCACAGATGCTTGATGGTGGTTGATATGTTTGCGGACTTTTTGACTTGGTGATGGACGTTGAAGTAATCGCAGAATTATAAAGCAACCACTCGCACAACTGAGAGCGATCGCAGCTACCATCCATAAAGGTGTAGGATTGCTAGTCTCAGAGGGTGTTTTGATTGGTTTTTCAACTACAGCTGGGATTTCTTCTGGTTCTGCTTGTTCCCCACCTCCAGCATAACCAAGGCTGTATACAGCCAATGTAGCAGTCCCCAGAAACATTGTTAACAACCCAGTTAACAATAGCAAAGGATGCTGTGTCAGCAGATAGATAAAAATGTTCGAGCCGCCTATTAGCCCCGACTTACTGTTTGTCAGTTCTGGCTTTAGTTTTGTTACTTGGGTTGACTCACGCTGTACGCTCTGACTATTTTCCATGATTACTTTCAGATTTGTACCCCTCTAGACCATGATTGTACTAAAAGAGCTATCTATGAAGTATCCGTAGCTAGATTTTTGATTCTAGTAGCTTTTCTGTGCAACATATGCTACAGAAAAAGTGCGGAGCTTTTGAGTAGGGGGGATGGGGAGATGGGGAGATGGGGAGATGGGGAGATGGGGAAATGGGGGGATGGGGAGATAATTCTTCACTCCTAACTTCGATTCCCCAGTCCCCAGTCCCCAGTCCCCAGTCCCCAGTCCCCAGTCCCCAGTCCCCAGTCCCCAGTCCCCAGTCCCCAGTCCCCAATTACTGAGAATGTCTTTCTAAAGCCAGTTGAATTAATCGATCTACTAATTCTGAAAAGGAGATTCCACTGTGGGCCCAGAGTTGGGGGTACATACTGGTAGCGGTAAAGCCTGGTAAGGTGTTGATTTCGTTAATCAATATTTCTCCTGTGGCTTCTACGTAGAAAAAGTCTACTCTTGCTAAGCCAGCAGCATCAACAGCTGCAAAGGCTTGCAAGGCCATATCCTGAATTTGACGGCTAACAGCATCTGGTATTGCTGCTGGAATCAGTAAATCTGCTTTTCCTTCGGTATATTTAGTTTCGTAATCATAAAAATCACTATCAAAAGTAATTTCACCAACCACAGAAGCTTGGGCTTGCTCGTTGCCCAAAACGGCGCATTCTACTTCCCTAGCGACAACTCCAGCTTCTACAATGATCCTGCGGTCATAACCAGCAGCATTATCTAACGCTGCTTCTAATTCTTGGCGCGATCGCACTTTGGCAATACCCACTGATGAACCTAAGTTAGCAGGTTTGACAAAACAGGGATAGCCTAATGTTGCCTCAATATCATCACACAATTTGGGAAATACACAAGGATTTGACCATACTTGCCCTCTGGTTAACGCTTTGTATTTCACTTGCGGTATTCCGGCTTGTTCAAAGGCCATTTTCATGGCAATCTTATCCATACCCATTGCCGAACCTAGCACGCCAGAACCAACAAAGGGAACTTGCATTAAAGTGAGTAAGCCTTGAATTGTACCGTCTTCACCGTTTGGGCCGTGGAGAATAGGAAACCAAACATCGACTTCAGCTACTTGAGAGGGTGATTGCCAACGGTTTAAGGTTTGAGTTTGAGGGTTAGATACCAGATGATTTTGCTCTTCGGGTGTTGAATTTTGGGATTCTAGGCGCGGGATACCAGACCCTAGTACCTGTTGCGGTACTTCTCCCGCTAACCAACGTCCATCTTTTTGGATGTAAAAAGGCAAGATTTCGTACTTACTAGCATTTTGCTCTGCACTCAAGGCTTTAGCGATCGCCCGTGCTGAACTAATCGAAACTTCATGCTCCCCAGAACGACCGCCAAACAACAATCCCACCCTCAGCTTACTCATCTTCAGTACCTCTTGATTCTTCACGCAGTTAGCGTATCACAAGCTGCTAAAGTTGCTATATTTTTACCTGAACTCAAGTACTTTCAATAGTATGGGATATGTGGGAATTGGGAATTGGGCATTGGGAATAAGGAATAGAGAAAACAACTGACCACTGACCACTGACCCCAGTCCTGAACTTCCACAAAATTATATTAAGATATATAAATGTTACAAAAGCAGCGCAAACTTCTCCTTAAACCTGGTTGGTCTTTGGATGAACGAGATCCAAAGTTTATTGAAACTATCATGCCCCTGTTGGGCTTTTTCTATAACTACTATTTTCGAGTGCAAACTAGTGGCTGGCATCATATCCCACCACAGGAAAAAGTCTTATTTGTCGGCTCTCACAATGGAGGACTTGCAGCTCCTGATATGGGAATGGTGATCTATGACTGGTTCCGACGATTTGGTGTTGAACGGCGCGTTTACGGTCTGATGCATCCCAAGGTTTGGCAGGTAAGTCCCCCATTGGCGCAACTAGTTGCGAAGGCTGGAGCTATCGTGGCTCATCCTAAAATGGCTTCTGCTGCTTTGCGTTCAGGAGCAAGTGTGCTGGTATATCCAGGTGGAGCCGAAGATGTGTTTCGGCCCTATCATTTGCGTCATCAAATTTATTTTGCGGGACGGCAAGGATTTATCAAGTTAGCGCTGCGGGAGAATGTGCCGATTGTGCCTGTAATTTCATCGGGTGCCCACGACACGCTGATTGTGCTGGCTGATTTATACAAAGTTGTACGGCAACTTCATGAGTGGGGGATGCCTTGGCTGTTTGGCATTGATCCGGAAGTTTTTCCCATTTATCTGGGGCTACCTTGGGGATTAGGAATTGGGCCACTCCCCGATATTCCATTGCCTGTGTCTATATGCACGCGGGTTTGTCCTCCAATTGTATTTGAACGCTACGGTCGGCAAGCTGCTAGCGATCGCCAGTATGTGCGTGAATGTTACGAGCTTGTCGTCAATCAGATGCAGCAAGAGTTAGACTACCTAGAGCGGGTAAGGTTTGAGGGCCGCCCCTCCCCTAAGAACCCTGCGTGATTGGAAACAATCACACGGTTGAATACTAAGCTAAAACACATTTAATTTACACAATCACTTCATTTGGTCGTTTTTTGTCCTTTGTCAAAATTATTTACAATTGGACTTTGGACAAAGGGCTAATGACTAATGGCAGTCTTAACCAGATAATATCATGTCCGTTTAAACACTTATGATATCTGTGGAGGTCGGTAATTGGGAATTGGTAATTGGTAATTGGTAATTGGTAATTGGTTTTGAGTATTACCTATTACCCATTACCCATTACCTATTACCAAGCAAACCGACTAGATCGTAAGTAATTAGCCGAACTTGATATAATTTGCTATTTGGACGCACATTAGCTTAGCGAACACTTAGGGAACGCTTGTTAATATAACATTTGATAACATTTTTTAAATTTTTTCCCTGATTACTGGATTTTTATGCCATCCTGGGAGATGAGAATTAATTCGGCGACAGCGTTTGTTTTTAGTATTGATGGGCTTTTTCCTTTTGGTATTTACAGACTTCTCTCCGAAATCTAAATCTCTGCACTCTCGTATGATTCTCGGAGATAATTTATGTCAGTTTATGTAGGCAATCTTTCCTACGAAGTTACATCAGAGGCGCTCAGCGCTGTTTTTGCAGAATATGGTTCTGTAAAGCGAGTTCAGCTACCTACTGACCGTGAAACAGGTCGCCTACGCGGTTTTGCTTTTGTAGAAATGGGTACAGAAGCAGAAGAAACAGCTGCTATCGAAGCTCTTGATGGTGCTGAATGGATGGGCCGCGACCTCAAAGTGAATAAGGCTAAGCCCAAGGAAGACAGAGGTTCCTTTGGTGGAAACCGTGGGGGAGGATACGGCGGACGTAACCGCTACTAAGCTAAAGAAACTCAACTATTTTAAGTGCTGTTTCTCAACTCAAAAGTCTCAGTAACTTAATTAAATCTAGTAAAGACTCAAGTAGCAATGCTTGAGTCTTTTGCTTAATGATATTTTTTGATAAGCATAATTGGATACATAACACTTACGCATTGACAGAAAGAATTAAATGTGCAGTATATGTTTCAGGCATTCAAGCTAGATTTTTCGACATTTTTAGGACTTACGCGCATTGTCATATTTTTTTCTTTGTGGGTTGTCAATAGTGAGCCAGCGCGGCCAAGAGGGGGTTTCCACGCCACTTGCTACAACGGGGGGCATTGGGGCCCCCTCTGGGGATGGGGGGAGACCCCCGCAACGCAGTGGCTCCCCATGAGCGACTGGCGATCCCCCAAGGGGTCAAAAGTCAATAGTCCAAAAAAGCTTGATTAAAGACCATTGACTCTTGACTCTTGACACACGTCGCCAAAAATATGTGTGCCAGTTGCGTAAGTCCTGATTTTTTAAGCAATGCCTGGGTTGGGCTAGGCCGACGCTACTTCTCAAAAGATAATTAAGAAACGCCTGAAACGACCTATTATAGTTAATCCACACAATCAGAAATTTCTACAGTGCGTAAGTCCTAATAAAATACATTCTTTCTATTCTCTGGCAATCACAATATCGTTAGACTTGATTACGGCATAGGCTTCTGTCCCCTCAGAAAGTTGTAATTCCTCTGCTGACATTCTGGTGATAATTGAGGTTAACTCAACTCTGTGAACCACCTCTATTGTCACCTCACTATTTACAGCTCCGGTAACAACTCGTTTGACAACACCCTTAAGGATATTGCGGGAGCTAACTTTTAGCGCTCTCTTGGGACTAATAATTTCTAACTCAGGCTGAACATCTTCTTTTTTCTCCTGCGTGGTTGGTAGTGATGTAGGTGCTGTTTGCTGCTTGTTGAGACCACGCACCAATTCCCGCAGAATCTCAGTTTTAGTGCGCTGAGACTGCTGACAGAACTCATCTAGAAGCTTCCGCTCCTCTTCTGATGTTTGAAATGTGATCCATCCTTGTTCTTTTCTTGGCATAATGTTACCAATTAGGTTGGTACATATTGGAATGACGCTTCGTACGATCCTACCAAGCGTCAATCGTTTGAAGAAGAATCTATCTCAGTGCGATTTTCTTATGAAAAGACGACAAATTTTTGCCTTCTTCGGCACAGTAATTGCTAGCTGGTTTTTAGCAATTGGCTTGCCATTAGTTACACCCTCTCCTGTGGTAGCGCAATCAAACACAAATTTACTTGTGTCTGCCGCTGCTAGTTTGAAAGATGCAATGGAAGAAATTAAGCTTCTCTATCAACAGAGTAAACCTAATGTCAACATTAATTATAATTTTGGCGCTTCTGGTGCTTTACAGCAACAGATTGAGCAGGGCGCACCAGCGGATATCTTCATTTCTGCTGGTAAGAAGCAAGTAGATGCTTTGGAGCAAAAACAGCTATTGGTTGCGGGTACTCGCTCTATCCTGGCAAAAAACCGCTTAGTCTTAATTGTGCCGAAGGGTGTGACTGGTGTCACCAGTTTCTACAACCTCAAAGATGCCAAAATTAAGAAAATTGCGATCGGTGAACCTAGGAGTGTTCCAGCAGGGCAATATGCTGAGCAAGTACTCGATAAGTTAAAAATTTTGCCCCTGGTGAAATCGAAATTAGTTTACGCTAATAACGTGCGTCAAGTCTTAGCATCGGTAGAAAGTGGCAACGCTGATGCAGGTTTGGTTTACGCCACCGATGCCAAAATTTCCGACAAGGTGACAGTTGTGGTTGCTGCTGACGAAAAATATCACTCTGCGATTGTTTATCCTGTAGCAGTAGTTAAAAGCAGCAAGAATATTAGTGGTGCCAAGGATTTTGTCCAATTTTTATCAAACGGTCAAGCCAAAGCGGTATTGAGGAAATACGGGTTTATTCTGCCTTAAAAATGGGGAGTGGGGAGTTAGGAGTTAGGAGTTAGGAGTTAGGAGTTAGGAGTTAGGAGTTATCAATCTTTTTCTCTTGTCTCCTCATCCCCCTCATCTCCCCCATCCCCCCATCTCCTCATCCCCCCATTCCCTGATGGATAATAAAAGCAGGTGTTATCTTCGCATTGGCTATGTATTTTACTTGGTTAGACAATAATAGTTGGCTGATTGAAATCGGCAGCCAACGGATACTTATTGACCCTTGGCTGGTTGGTTCTCTAACCTTTGCCAATTTGGATTGGCTATTCAAAGGCTCCCGATCGCAAGAACGCCCAATACCTGAGAATATTGATCTGATTCTGCTGTCTCAAGGTTTAGAAGACCATGCTCATTTACCAACACTCAGGCAGCTTGACCATCAAATTCGAGTTGTGGCTTCTCCCAATGCGGCAAAAGTAGCGCAAGGATTAGGTTACGCCTCTGTGACATCCCTTGCTCATGGTGAAACTTTCACATTGAACAATCAAGTAGAAATTACAGCTTTTCCCGGAGCGCCAATTGGCCCTACTGTCGTAGAAAATGGTTTTTTGCTCAAAGAGTTGGAGACTGGTTTAACGCTTTACTACGAGCCTCATGGGTATCATTCGCCACAAATTAAACAGCTTGCGCCAATCGATGTGGTAATTACGCCAATTATCGACTTAGCACTACCTTTAGTTGGATCGGTTATTAAAGGAACGAACAGTGCTTTAGAACTAGCAAAATGGCTGAAACCGCAAATAATGCTTCCCACAGCAAATGGAGGAGATGTGACATTTGAGGGATTAGTAACAAACTTCCTGAAGTATCTGGGAAGTTTTGAGGAGTTTCGTTTGTCACTAGAGAAAAACAATTTGGCGACGCGAGTGATTGAACCATTACCTGGCGATCGCTTTGAATTACAACTAGAGAAGCGAGCATTGGCAATTTAGTTAAGGGGAGCAGGGGTGCAGGGGAGCAGGGGAGCAGGGGAGCAGGGGAGCAGGGGAGCAGGGGAGCAGGGGAGCAGGGGAGCAGGGGAGCAGGGGAGCAGGGGAGCAGGGGAGCAGGGGTGCAGGGGAGCAGGGGAGCAGGGGAGAATAACAACTGACGACTGACGACTGACAACTGACAACTGACAACTGACAACTGACAACTGACAACTGACAACTGACAACTGACGACTGACAACTGACAACTAACAACTAACTCCTAACTCCCAACTCCTAACTTTCCAAAGTTTCTTGCGAGAACTTTTTGTGGATGGTTTTAGTTTGTTCTCCGTTAGCAGCAGCTGCTGTGATTAGATAGTCGATGAAGTTGTCTCTTAAGGGGATACGCAAGTGGAAAGTACCATCTGATTTGAGTGTGACAGGATTACCTGCAATAGTCACGGTTGCACCTGGCTGTGTTGCTCCGTGGATAATTAGTTCAGCATCGGCTAGAAACCAGAAATCTCCATCAGGAGGACTGAACACGCGAACAATGGCTGAACGCGCTAGTTTCACCCAATTATCGCCATCGGTGACATAGCCGAGTTCTGTGATGTAATCGCGATCGCTTTTGGGAATCGCTACGAAGCGCTGATGTGTTGCTTCTTCGCAAACATACTGCTGTAATAGTTGGGGAGTTTGATAACTCAAGTCTAGCCCAGTCACATCATATAGTCGCAGTGCTAATGGTGAAGCTGCGGCGTGCAGTGCTTGCTTGTCAGTTGCAGAAATCTGCCACGAGACATCGGCCCACAGCGGAGTCCTGGGTGTCAGCACAACACTGGTGTGTTCATTTTCTGGCAGTAGTTGATGCAGCCCAGTGTCGTTTGTGTCGGTGACACTGAAAACGCGAACAATGGCTGAACGTGCTATTTTTACCCAATTATCGCCAGTGACATAGCCAATTTCTGCAATGTAATCGCGATCGCTTTGAGGAATCGCCACGTAGGGCTGATGTGTTGCTTGTTCGCAGTTATACTGCTGTAATAGTTGGGGAGTTTGATAACTCAAATCTAGCCCAGTCACATCATATAGTCGCAGTTCTAATTGAGAGCCAGATGCTTGCAGTGCTTGCTTGTCAGTTGCAGAAATCTGCCACGAAACATCAGCCCACAGAGGAGTTTTGGGTGTCAGCACAATAGTGCTGTGTTCATCTTCTGGCAGTAGTTGATGAGCGACAGTTTCATCTGTATAGGGAAGACTGAAAACGCGAACAATGGCTGAACGCGCTAGTATTACCCAATTATCACCATCAGTAACATAGCCGATTTCTGCAATGTAATCGCGATCGCTTTGAGGAATGGTTACAGAGTACTGATGTGTTGCTTCTTGGCAAACATACTGCTGCACTAGTTGGGGAGTTTGATAACTCAAGTCTAGCCCAGTCACATCATAAAGTAGCAGTGCTAATCGAGAACCAGATGCTTGCAGTGCTTGCTTGTCAGTTGCTGAAATCTGCCACGAGACATCAGCCGACTGAGGAGTGCGTGGTGTTAGCACAATACTGCTTTGTTCATCTTCTGTAACTATGTTGTCATTGCTAGAATTTTGCGCCTGCACCTGTGATTCAGTGCTGTCCTGAATGCCATAAATACTAGCCCATGCCCCAATTCCTGCTCCTGTGATGGCTGCACTTTCTGCAAAATCTGCTAAGCCTGGTTGAGTAAAATCTTCTGTTTGTTCTGAGAAGTTAGAGATTGTTTCATCATCTGTCAGTTCAGCCTCGTCGGCTACCACATTAAACGCCTCTTCTGTGAGATCTGGCAGTTCAGGCAGTGGAGTTGTCACTTCTGCGGTGGGCCAAGCATTTGGGAATTCTGTAGTCTCGCCAAATTCAGGCCAAATACTTGCCGCACCTTCAGTTGCACTTTCAGTTGAGGTAATTTCATCTAGCCGATGCAATTCTGCTTGCAGTTGTTCTGCTGTCGAGTCTTTTGGCACTGCAATAGCCTCATCTTCAGCAGATGCCACTGGCGCTACATCTGATTGTTCAGGAATTACATCCGAAAATACTTGTGTGGGCCATTCTAAATCCGGCGTGACTTCGGCAGATTCACTTGAGAATAGTTCAGCAGGATTGACTTGTGTGGTATTTTCAGTTTCTTCAGTAGTAGATGAGATGTTTGCTCTTGTAATGTCTTCTAGCCAGTTTGATTCTGGCTGGGGTTGTTCTGCTGTGGGTTCGTCAGCCACTTCAACAGGGGAAGATGCCACTATTGAAACATCTGGCTGGTCAGAAATTATGTTTGTGTCTTCCACCGTAGGCGGTTGGACATTAGGTGTATTTTTAGAGATATCTAAGATTTGTGGGTATGAAGTATTGACAACAGCCGCTGGTGCTTCTATGTCCCAAGGAGATTCTCCTAGATCGTAAGGGTCTACTTCCGTATAAGTATTTAAACTATCTGTAGCTTTTATTTGTTGATTAGCTGCTTCTGTGTTGGTAGCTGTAGCCGAAATGGCTGCTACGGTGGCACCTCCTGCTAAAGCTGCGGCTCCAGGGTTGGTGATATTTTCTGCTGTGTCAGATAAGGCTGGGGTTGTGGTTTGACTCAAGTTAGAGTCTGTGGGGATTTCCTCTGCTGCAAAATTTGATGTCGTCTGGTTGGATGGGGTTTCAGTTACAGGCTCAGTGACAGGCAAAGCAACGCCTGTGTTATCTGTTAGCGCGGGGGAATTGGGAGTTGAGTCTGGTATGTTATCTGTTTGCCTGGCATCCGATGGCATCCTTCTCAGAAGCCAGGTTACCAATCCAGTGAGCAAAGCCAAAGGCAACAGCAACCACCAAAATTGCCCTTGGGCTACTGGATTAGATACCGCAGTGGGTACAGGTTGCTGTTCAGTAGGTTTCAGTTCTGGGGTGGGTGTGGCAGTTGTTGCTGATGTTGCCTCTGGGGTGGGTGTGGCAGTTGCTGCTGTTAATAATGTTTGCGATTCACCTTTAGCGATCGCATTTGCTTCAGCAGTTCTAGCTTCTTCCATAGCCTGTTGTCCTGGCTTAGCCAAGGTAAAGCCGAGAAAACCTGCTATGGCTGGGCTGGGATTTTTCTTATAAACGTATACTATTGGTTGTGAAAAAGGATACTTGGGGTCGTCTGGCAAAGTTTGATGTAGCTGAAGAACTCGCACACCTGGCAGCTTTGACACCTGACTCGCTATTCCATAGCTGATACCGTCTTTACCCAATTGTTTGATGATTTCTGCGGTGTTATCTTCTGCTATTTGGGTAGCATTGTCACCTGTAGCAAATTTAGCAGCTTTAAAAACAGGGTAATTGCTTAACGTTTTGCGAATCTCGCTGGTTGTGGGGCGGTCTATGACTCTAATTTTACCCGCAGTTCCTCCCAGTTGCGACCAATCTGTAATTCTCCCTCGGAAAATTCTTGCGAATTGCCTATCAGTCAAGCTTCCCTTAAAAGGATTATCTGCACCAACCACGATCGCAATTTTTTCTCGGCGGAGGCGGACTTGTTCCAAACCTTGTGCTTTTTCTTCTGGAGTCAAGCCGCGACTCATCCCCACTAAATCAACTTGTCCATCGACTAAAGCTTTCAGTGCGGCTTCTGTGCTGTTAGTAGCAACTTCTACCTTAGTGCCAGCAAACTGTTTCTCAAAACTTTGTTTTAAGTTTTGGTTGATTGTAGCCAAATCACTGGAACCATCAATCCGCACCGTAGCCCCATTGTCCACTGTTTGCGGCAGTGGGAAAGAGGGAGTCTCAGTAGCAGATTGTGCCAGCAGGGGTGCAGACACGAAGAGATTCGCCGCCGTAGGGGTGGTAGCTAATGCCAGTAATAATGCCAGATTTGCGATCGCACTATCTTTTTTTTCTTGTTGCCACATATGCTATGTATCAGGTTCAGAAAGCCAGCCAGCCTTAGATTTTTTTTATAAAAGAGTAGACGCGCTAATTATACATTCCCTGTCAACTTTCACTCTAGAGAAATAGTCAAGTAGAAATAATTGACAAAAAGATACAATTATATGCTTACAATATTCAAAAGCGGCATTTGAGTCAAAACTAGTTTGTCAGCGTATATTGAAAAGGTCATTTAAACCTTTCCTCAAACCCTAATTTTTGAGTTAGCCATTCTCATTAGTTTTTAATTATTGATAATAAGCTTGTAGAAAAGTATCAAGACAAACTCTGGCTACTCAACTCTGGGAGGGGAGAGTTTCGCTTTGCCGACTTCAAACGGGGAGTATTTGAACCAGTGGTCTTTTGTCCAGGATACATGTGTGGTTGTGCTTTTCACTGAGACTCTGCGATCGTGGGAATTTCCCAACCCAGGCACAACAAAACCTTTAGCGGCTTGCCTTTGGATGAGAAATGATTCAACTATGTAAAGACATGATATTTCACGTCTTGTGACCCTTGGAAAATTTTACACTCAATACATGCAAACTCACTTGGAGAATCAACAAAGATGGCTGATGTAGTCTTTAATCTCTCTGATCTAAATGACAGCATTACCAATGCTCCCCCGCAACTAGACCTGAATGGCAGCGATGAGGCTGGTATTGATTTTGCCACTACCTTTTATCGCGGCACTCCAGTCTCTATAGTTGATAGCGACTTCACCTTAACGGATGCCAACAGTAGCACCTTGGTGGGTGTCACTATTACTCTTAGTGTTAACTCTGGTTTGGGTGAATTTGAGTTTTTGAACGCCGATACTACTGGCACAAATATAACTGCTAGCTACAATTACGACTCAAGTTCATCAACAGGCATTCTCACCCTGACGGGGACAGATACAATAGCCAATTACGAGCAAGTATTGCGTTCAATTACCTACAACAATACTGCCCCTATCGTAACACTCGGACCCTCGATTCAATTTATCGTTGATGATGGCGAAGCCGAATCCAACACCAGTGCGGTGGCTACCACAACCATCTCCGTCACCAATCAATCTGCCATTTCGGTTGTATTTAACTTCTCTGACCTGGATGGCTTCGTAATTAACGGCATTGATCCAGGCGATCGCTCAGGCTTTTCCGTCAGCAAAGCGGGAGACATCAACGGCGATGGCATCGACGACTTGATTATTGGGGCACCGAGTGCTTACGGACAGTCTAGTCCTGGAGAGAGCTACGTAGTATTTGGCAACAGTAGCGGCTTTAGTGCCAGCCTTGACCTCTCATCCCTAGATGGCAGTAACGGCTTTGTACTCAACGGCATTGATGCAGGCGATCGCTCAGGCTTCTCAGTCAGCGGTGCGGGAGACATTAACGGCGACGGCATTGATGACCTGATTATCGGGGCACTCTTTGCCGACCCCAACGGTCAGTCTGATGCAGGGGAGAGCTATGTGGTGTTTGGCAGTAGCACAGGCTTTAGTGCCAGCCTCGACTTATCGTCCTTGGACGGCAGCAATGGTTTCGTGCTAAACGGTGTTGATGCCAATGACTTGAATGGCTTCTCCGTCAGCAGCGCGGGAGATGTCAACGGCGATGGTATAGATGACTTGATTATCGTGGCACCGGTTGCCACCCCCAGCAATGGTGTGGAAAGAGCCGGAGAGGCCTACGTAGTCTTTGGCAGCACTAGTGGCTTTAGTGCCAGTATCGACCTCTCGTCTTTGGATGGTAACAACGGCTTTGTGATCAACGGCCCCCAAGCATTTGCTTATTCCAACAGAAATTTCGGTAGTGCAGGGGACATTAACGGTGATGGCTTGGATGACCTGATTATTGTGGGAAATAGAACACAGGAGATCTACGTAGTCTTGAGCAAAAGTGAGGGCTTTGGTGCTACCCTCGACCTACCGACTTTGGACGGCAGCAATGGCTTCGTGTTTATAGGCGCTAACTCGGTTGCATACTCATTTCCCTCTTTCAGCAGTGCAGGAGACATTAACGGTGATGGCTTCGACGACCTGATTATCGGGGCAACAGGTAGCAACAACAGCTCGACATTACAGTTCAGTGGAGCAAGCTATGTGGTGTTTGGCAAGAATGACGGCTTTAGTGCCAGGTTCGGCTCATCGTCTCTGGATGGTAGCAATGGCTTTGTAATTAACGGCATTGATGATGCAGAATTCTTAGGCTCCTCCGTCAGCAGTGCTGGGGATTTTAACGGCGATGGCTTCGACGACCTGATTATCCGCGGTAGTAGGAGCTACCTGTTGTTTGGCAAGAGTAGCGGCTTTAGTGCCAACTTCGATCTATCTTTCCTAGATGGTAGAAATGGCTTTGTCCTCTCAAATTTTTACCGTAGTGCGGGGGACATCAATGGGGATGGCTTTGACGACCTGATTAGTGGGGCACCGAGTGCCGACCCCGATGGACGGGAAAATGCTGGACAGAGCTACGTCATCTTTGGCTTTGCCACTAGGTCTATGGATGAACCTCCAGTGGCAGTGAATGACATAGTTACTACCGACGAAGACACCCCTGTTAACATTTCTGTCTTAGCCAACGACATCCCCCTAGACAACCCCTTAACGGTGGTGACTGTCAACACTACTCCGGTAACTGTTGGCATTCCCATTACTTTGAGTTCAGGTGCTTTACTCACCCTGAATGCTGATGGCACTTTCACCTATAATCCCAATGGTGAATTTGAAACTTTGGCTGTGGGTGAAAGCAGTAGCGACAGCTTCACCTATACTGTCAGCGATGACACCTTTATTAGTACAGCTAGGGTCAATTTGACCATTAATGGAGTAAATGACGCACCCACAGCAGTTACAGCAGTTTTGAACCTCTCTTCCCTGGATGGCAGCAACGGCTTCGTAATTAACGATATTGATGTGGGTGACTACTCAGGCTCCTCCGTCAGCAGTGCGGGAGACATTAACGGCGACGGCATTGATGACCTGATTATCGGGGCACGCAGTGCCGACCCCAACGGGCAGTCTAGTGCTGGGGAAAGCTACGTGGTGTTTGGCAAAAGTAGTGGTTTTAGTGCCAGTCTCAACCTCTCTGACCTGGATGGCAGCAACGGCTTTGTGATTAACGGTATTGATGTGCGTGACTACTCAGGCTCCTCCGTCAGCAGTGCGGGAGACATTAACGGCGACGGCATTGATGACCTGATTATCGGGGCACGCAGTGCCGACCCCAACGGTCAGTTTAGTGCTGGGGAAAGCTACGTGGTGTTTGGCAAAAGTAGTGGTTTTAGTGCCAGTCTCAACCTCTCTGACCTGGATGGCAGCAATGGTTTTGTGATTAACGGCATTGATGGGGGTGACGTCTCAGGTATCTCCGTCAGCAGTGCAGGGGACATTAACGGCGACGGCATCGATGACCTGATTATCGGGGCATCCTATGCCGACCCCAACGGGCAGTTTAGTGCTGGGGAAAGCTACGTGGTATTTGGCAGCAGCAGTGGCTTTGGCGCTAGTCTCAACCTCTCTGACCTGGATGGCAGCAATGGTTTTGTGATTAACGGTATTGATGGGGGTGACAACTCAGGCTCCTCCGTCAGCAGTGCGGGAGACATTAACGGCGACGGCATTGATGACCTGATTATCGGGGCACGCAGTGCCGACCCCAACGGGCAGTTTAGTGCAGGGGAAAGCTACGTGGTATTTGGCAAAAGTAGTGGTTTTAGTGCCAGTCTCAACCTCTCTTCCCTGGATGGCAGCAACGGCTTTGTGATTAACGGCATTGATGCTTTTGACTTTTCAGGCAGATCTGTCAGCAGTGCGGGAGACATTAACGGCGACGGCATTGACGACCTGATTATCGGGGCATCCTATGCCGACCCCAACGGGCAGTATAATGCTGGGGAAAGCTACGTGGTGTTTGGCAGCAGTAGTGGCTTTGGCGCCAGTCTCAACCTCTCTGCCCTGGATGGCAGCAATGGTTTTGTGATTAACGGTATTGATGTGGGTGACTACTCAGGTATCTCCGTCAGCAGTGCGGGAGACATTAACGGCGACGGCATCGATGACCTGATTATCGGGGCAAGAAATGCCGACCCCAACGGTCAGTCTAGTGCTGGGGAAAGCTACGTAGTATTTGGCAGCAGCAGTGGCTTTAGTGCCAGCCTCAACCTCTCTGACCTGGATGGCAGCAACGGCTTTGTGATTAACGGCATTGATGCGAATCGGCTCCTTGGTGGCTCCGTCAGCAGTGCCGGAGACATTAACGGCGACAGCATTGACGACCTGATTATCGGGGCAGAAGGCAGTGGCTTCCTTAGTCGATTTTCTGGGTCGAGCTATGTGGTGTTTGGCTTTACGACTGCGGCTACTACCAACGAAGATACTGCTGTTAACATCCTTGCTAGCAATATTCTACGTAGATATACAGATATCGATGGCGACACTTTAAGCATCACTGGCTTCACTAACCCCAGTAACGGCACACTGACGCTTAACGACAACGGTACAGCTAGCGTTAGCCATGACGACTACTTCGTCTACACCCCCAATGCCAACTACAACGGCACTGACAGCTTCACCTACACTGTCAGCGATGGTAATGGTGGTAGCATCGATGGTACTTTTAACCTCAACGTCAAGCCAGTCAACGATGCCCCCATTGTTGCCAATGCCATTGCAGATATCACCACCACTGAAAATAGTGTTTTCAGTTTCACATTAGATGCCAATACCTTTACTGATGTCGATGCAGGCGACACTTTAACCTACACTGCCACCCTCGCTGACAATAACCTCCTACCCGACTGGCTGGCCTTCAACGGCGACACCCGCACCTTTAGTGGCACAGCAGATGCTACAGATGTGGGCATCATTAACCTGAAAGTAATTGCTACTGACACGAGTAATGCGAGTGTGAGTGAAATCTTTGATTTAACAGTCACTCCCCTCAACTTCACGGGAACTAGAGGTAGAGATGTCCTCACAGGAACAGCTAGCAACAACACCATTGATGGCAAAGGTGGTAATGATGATCTTTCTGGTGGTGCTGGTGATGATGTTCTCATTGGTGGCACTGGTAGCGATGTTCTCACTGGTGGTACAGGCAATGACTTGTTTGTCTATACCAATATCCGCGATGCCAGAGACAGAATCACTGATTTTTCACCTGGTGCGGACAAGATTGTTTTTACTGAATTATTTGCCAGTTTGAACCTCGACAGTCTCAATTATGAAACTGCAACTGCACAAGGTTATTTAGGCTTTAGATCTCAAGGCAATAATACCGCTGTGCTGATTGACCCGGATGGCTTAACAGGTCGGGCTGTACCGACGAATTTGTTGACGGTACTGGATGTATCGTCAAATAGCTTAGCCAATGCGGATAACTTTGTTTTCTAATTTGTAGTGGCAAGATTCCTTGCCCTTTTTGCTACGACTCTATTCTTGACGTGAGTTCGTTACTACCTCTTTCTCTCAGCCTCCCTTTCCGAAACGGAAAGGGAGGAGTAAAAATCGGGTTTTTAAGCCTCCAAGCTGATATTAAGAGTTAGGAATGTTGAATTATTTCCCCCCATTCCCTATTTATTCGTACACATCTAGCTATTGCCAGATGCTAAATTGATCTCGGAACCCATAACCTACAACTATTCAACCGAGAAATTTACTTGTGGATGCCATATTAGAACGATCGCACGCCCTTAAACAAGCTTTAGTTAATTTTGTCCTTGATGCCGAAGGTGAACTGGCACAAGCACTAGAAACCTATGCAGCACAACAGTTACGCCGTGGCAATGGCGATGCTACACAGCAGGATTTAATTATTGACAGGTTTCTCACAGAAGGAAAAGTCGGTGATCACTCACCACTAGAATTATTTATTGACAACCATTCTGATTTATCATCAAGCGATCGCAACCTGATTTTAAGCTGGCATCATAGTTTTATTGGTTTATTTGCTATTACTCAAAACCTTGATGATGGTTTTGAGTTAACCAACTGGCTCACAGATAAACATTACATTGTCAAACCAAACAATACCCAAATATTACAAGCATTATCTCGCTTGAAAGCTGGAGAAATATTGTTAACTCGCATTTCTCCAGTTACTGATAGCTACTGGACATTTTCTGGCCCCTACACACTCTTGGGTAAGTTAGGTAAACCAAAACTTGCTGTAGCCATTGGTAATTTCAAAGACAATTATAAAAATCAACTTTACAGCGATGCCCCAGAATTACTAGAAGCAGCTTGGGAATCTGTAGCGACATATCATCAGCAGTTTGTTGAATTTTTTGCCAGCGATGAAATCACCCTACCAGGATACCAACTGAATAAAAAAATCGCTGAATTCCAAGAAATCATCACTGAAAAACACTTGACAGCAGCAGGACTTGATACTTCCAAATCCCTAACTGAGGTGGCAGCAGAAGCTGGGGTTGACGAAGAGGAAATTAAAGCAGCTGTTGCAGAAATTGGTGGCGACTCAAAAGTTGTTTCTGAGATATTTAATGCTAAAAATGGCAACAGCAAAATGATGATACCAAAAGTTGATTTACCTGCCGAACTGAAGAAAGCAGAACAGGTGACAGCTATTTCTCATCCCCGTTGGGGACAAATGTTTTTACCAACATACAGTAAAATCCAAACAATTTTGTTAGCTGAAGATTGGCAAAGCATTGAAGGCGCTGAAAAACTAATTCGCTTTTACCTCACGGACAAAAGTATTAACGCCTTTATTTGGCATCGGTTAGCCCAACAGTATCCAACTCAATTAGAAAAGGTATTGCAAGCTGTTGTGCAACGTCCAGAATTGAGCGTGGAAAGTGACTTAGATACACTTTTACAAGAATTTGGTAAACCTATCCAGCCAGAATTACCAGAAATTGCCAGTGTCCCCATGCATCTGCACAACTTATTTCAAGAAGCTGTCACAGAAGTTAACAAATCTAAACCCAAGAGTAAGGGGCAAAAAAAGGTCACAAAGGGTTTTCAATAAGAGGTAATTTATATCTGTTATATAATGTCCTTTGTTTATTACTTATAAAAACCAAAGAACCCCACCCCACCAAAGCTATGCTTTGTTTCCCCTCCCCGTGAACGGGGAGGGGTTGGGGGTGGGGTGCAATGACTGGGGCAATTATAACTAATTAACCGGACATGATATTATATAAAACTTCAGATTCAGCATTCATATAGCCTTTCCTAAGCAAGTGAGGTACACCTTAACCTCACCCCAATAAAGCTGTGCTTTATCTCCCCTCTCCGTGAGTTCGGAGAGGGGTCGGGGGTGAGGTTATTAGATGTACTTGGCGCTTACTGGAAAATGCTATAAGTACAGCTTTCGCTGTGGTAACGACAGAATATTCATTCATAACCACAGGGTTTATTTTAGTTATCAACGCAAACTTTGTGGTGACGACAGCTCCTCCATTCATAACGACAGCTTTTGTTGTGGTGTTGAGTTATTGTCTATAGTATAAGTAAACACACTGCATGGATATAGTTCTGGTAGCGTGTTTGTAGTATGCTTTACAAAATCCATAATGACAAATAATCTATGCGTGAGATTAAGCCTTGGACTACCACTGTGGTAGTTATAGTGTCTATTATTGCAACTGCAATAGGCGCTTACAATTTGGAATGGTTTTTAAACGCTACCTGTGTTGTACATACCATGCCTGCTAATAGTAAACACTGCAAGCAGTCCTTTTAGGGACTTCCAAATAGAAAAATATGCCACTGTTGAGAGTCATCAGTCAAATGTTAGTTACTGAATTTTCGTATGCTCTCTTAAAATTGAAGTTACACGCTGGTGCTGTCTTAACCAGTCTTGACATACTTGTTTGCTAAGTCGAATTTCTTCCTCAGTCAAAAGGGTATCTGGACAACCAGAGGCTATAATTCTGGCGACTTTGGCGGCTTTTTGGTAATTTATGCCATATTTAACCAGTTGTGTATGAAAGAATTTTTCCCTTTCTTTAGATGAAAACATGGCTACAAAGTCAACAGAAGTTAGGAACGGTTTTTGTAAAGATTTATTACTATTGTTGACATTTTAATAGTTAATGCCTTCTTTCATGAGATAGATTAAGGTTTTTTTAATATTGCCTTGAGAATCAGAACTGATATCATGTCGGCGCTGATTAGTTCTAAAAAGCCAGTACACCGAAAAGTTTTGCGATCGCACCCCGCGCTGCGCTTCAAAGCCGGATTGGTTTAGAGGTGATGACCTGCGGGATACCTGAGCAATAGCCACAGCCGGAGATTTCCTCTAATAAAAAGGGGAAAAAGCGATCGCATCTTACACCCAGCAGATGGTAAATTCTACTTGTGGCTAGACTTGAGAACTATGAGTTTCAAAACATTAGTCTTCTATGGTTCCTACAGGAGCGATCGCCAGGGCATCAAAGCTGCCAGATTCATCATTGATCAGCTTCAGCAAAGAAACCATGAAGTGATTTTTGCGGATGCGAAAGAATATGACTTTGGCATCTTAGACCGGATGTATAAGGAATATGGTAAAGGTCAGGCTCCTGCAAAGATGGAAGAACTGGCAGACCATATCCGAACAGCAGACGGTTTTGTAGTTGTTGCGGGAGAATATAACCATTCGATTCAGCCAGGATTGAGCAATCTGATGGATCACTATTTAGAGGAATACTTTTTCCGTCCCGCTGGTATTGTTTCCTACTCAGTTGGTGGCTTTGGCGGAGTGCGCGCAGCCATACAGTTACGCGCTTTTCTCTCAGAAATGGGAATGGCTACTATTTCAAGTATTTTTGCCATTTCCAAAATTGGCGACTCTCTAGATGAAGCAGGTGCTTCACAAGAAGCAGCTTTGACCAAGAGAGTCGGTCAATTTTTGGATGAATTAGAGTGGTACGAACAAGCATTGCAACGACAAAGAAAAGAAAAAGGAACCCCCTTCTAATCATTCACTCAATTACTGATACAAATCCAAAGCACCCCTGCACCCCTGCAATAGAGTTCCCTATTCCCTATTGAGTTGATACAGTCAATACCTGCGGTGGTGTAGCGTCTGGCGGATAAAGCAAGTCTACTTCTACCAATCTGCGATCGCCTGTCTTCATATTTAGTAAAACTAACGGTTCCCCAGGTTGTCCTCTCTTTTGTACCAAATGCACAAACTGTGTTTTCGGCTGGCCTTGGTCATCTTTATAACGTACCCGCACGCTTCCCCGGAAAAAGGTTTGCCGGGCTGGTGTACTCAAAAAGCGTAGTCCTGGTTTGCCCAACTGGTCTTCTTTCAATGGTGTTTGTATCGATATAGCAACTCTTTGCAGACTTGAAGTATTGTTATATAACGGCAACTTCAAACTATATTGAATTCCATAGTTGCCATGAGCGCGATATGCAGTATCTGGGTAACGTACCAGCATGGGGGCACTTTGAATTTGACCAGTCCCCAAAGTTCCACCATGCAGAGTACTAAGGGCATAGGAAAACACTTGACCAGGCTGGGGAATAGTTAAATACTTGGTTTGAGAATTATCTATTAATAATGCTTTCCATTGAGTACCAGCAGCTACTCCCGCCACACGACCATAAATTCTGGGCTTGCCGGTTTCCTCTAGGGGAGTTGGTGTTTTATCCCTTGGCCCAGATAAATCACCATTATTTAATAAATTTTGCCACTCTTCTAATGTAGGGGCACGTTCGCTACCATCAGCATTAGTTCGGGCAAACATGGCAAGACTAGCTGCATATACTGTGCCATTACTCCGTAGTCGTACCAACGTAGACCGACCATTTAAAGGCGGTGTTAGTCCCTTCACCGGAATCGGCAGATTTAGCAACATCTGACTTTGTCCTGCTGGAATCACAATTTGGGCGGGGAAAATATTTTGTCGTCGTCCCCTCAGCACATCAGACATGACGCGATCGCCCGGGCCTGCAAAAACTGTACCCAAAATATTTTGAGTCAAAGTTGGTAACTCAATAAATGGTGCATCTGGTTGACTTAAATAACTCGCCCCCTGCAAGATATTCACTTTCACCGACTCAGCGGTGGGGTTATGCAGAATTATTCCTAAATATAGTGATCTCAGATCCTCTGCTGGTTCAGCCCTAGCAATGTGGTGGGCAAAAACATCAAATCGCCCGCGAAACGGAAAATTTAAATGCGCTGTTGGCACTTTTTTCCCATCTGGCGGGAATGTAGACAGTAAAATCCCTTCTTTCAAAACTAGTTCTGGACTATTGCTGTTAAACGTCGGCACCCCATCCAATTGACCTGGTAAAGGGCGGACTTCTTGCGGTTGCACTACTTCTTCAGGCGGTGGTGCAGCAGGAGTTGATTGGGCAAGGAGAAAACTTAGTAGCAAAGGCAACATATACTTAGATACATTTTCCAACTAAGAGACGCTAGTAATTTAATGAAAGTGCCAGTTTGTGAATAATTAATACAAAATCAGCGAGAATTCCTCCTAAGTTTTCTGAAGTTAAAACTGGAACGTGGACAAAGATACAACGTGCAGTCAGTTGGTTTTGGTGGAGATAGTTTAACACTGAATAATAAAGACCTTCGCAAACAAATTTCCCGCAGTCATGGCTAATCTCAACTGCCGACGCTCCCAAGACTAGTTGCTCTAAATCAACCGCTGTTTGCAAAACACTATCTTCGCAGCTAGCATTTGCTTCCAGACTTAATTGTGTGCGCTTGGCAGCCATACCACAACAGATAATATAGTCGGGTTGCCATTCAGCGATTTTTTGAATTACCTGCGAACTAGCAAGTTGCACATCTACAGGTAGCAGGCGTAAAAATTCTAAGTCAAAGGGGAGCGAGTCCAGTTTGTTAACTTCTAGTAATAAATCATCGGAAGAATTTGACTGTTGATCCTCAAGCCAAGTGTCAAAAGAAGTTAATAATAATCTTTTCGTCATAACAATTATTATTTAGAATAGAGAAACCCTCCATAATTAAATTACAAGGAGCAGGTCAATGCCAATTATTGCGGTCGTAGATTACGACATGGGAAATTTGCACTCAGTCTGTAAAGGCTTAGAAAAAGCTGGAGCGACTCCCAAGGTTACTCATTCTGCTAAAGAATTGGCACAGGCGGATGCAGTGGTGTTGCCTGGAGTGGGCGCTTTTGATCCAGCAGTGCAACATTTGCGATCGCGTGATTTAGAGCAACCCATAAAAGATATCATCGCATCTGGTAAACCTTTCTTAGGAATCTGCTTAGGTTTGCAAATTCTTTTTGAAGCAAGTGCAGAAGGTATCCAACCAGGACTAGGAATTGTCAAAGGAAAAGTCAAACGGTTTCGTCCAGAACCAGGAATTACAATTCCTCACATGGGTTGGAATCAGCTGGAAGTGACTCAACCAAAAAGTATTTTGTGGGAGCATTTACCATCTCAACCTTGGGTTTATTTTGTCCATTCCTACTATGTTGACCCAATTGATCCCGAAATTCGTGCTGCAACTGTTACCCACGGTACTCAGACAATTACAGCTGCGATCGCTCATGAAAACCTGACAGCAGTTCAATTTCACCCCGAAAAATCTTCTAACATTGGCTTGCAAATCCTGTCTAATTTTGTTGCTCAAGTCCGGGAGAAAATAGCTGCATAATTCTGTTTTGTCATTTGTCATTTGTCCTTTGTCATTTGTTAAAAATTGAAAATGACCGCTGACTATTGACCATTGACTATTGACCATTGACTAATGACTAATAACCAATGAGTCTGAGAATCTACGGTAATCGCCAGATTAAAACTTTACCAGGGCAAGAAACCAGACCCACGAGTTCGCGGGTAAGGGAGGCAGTTTTTAATATTTGGCAGGAAACAATAGCAGGTTGTCGCTTTTTGGATTTGTGCGCCGGTAGCGGTTCAATGGGCGCAGAAGCTTTGTGTAGAGGAGCTAGCTTAGTCATAGGGATTGAACAATCGAGCCGAGCCTGTGCAACTATCCGACAAAATTGGCAGCAGGTAGCTCATGCTGAACAAGAATGGCTTGTATTGCGGGGAGATGTCATCCAGCAGCTAAAAAGTTTATCAGGAAAACAGTTTGACAGAATATACTTTGATCCACCTTATGCAAGTGGATTGTATCAGCCCGTGTTAGAAGCGATCGCCCACCATCAACTGTTAGATGCCAACGGTGAACTAGTAGCAGAACACAGCCCCCAAGCTTGGACAGCTCCAATAATTCCGGCTTGGGAAATTTGCCGTGAGAAAGTTTACGGCAACACAGCCCTGACTTTCTACAGAATCATGGAATCTGGGGAATAGGGGAGCAGGGGAATAGGGGAGCAGGGGAGCAGGGGAGCAGGGGAGCAGGGGAAGAAGAAGTAATATGAATATCCCCCTCATCTCCCTCATCCCCCTCATCCCCCTCATCCCCCTATCCCCCCATTCCCCTCACTTCCTCACCCTCCCAACTGGTTAGGGCGCTTGTATTGCTTATAGGCAGCGTAAAACAGCCCAGCGAGGGTAACTACAATTAGACCAAGGACAATACCTGAGAGCAGGGGTTCAACCACTTTTAATCTCCTGTTTGCAAATGTTCAAAATTCGTATCTCGTTTTGATTTTACCAAATCGGGGATGAATCCCGCTCTCTGCATTGTTTTTAGGTGACAACAGTTCATTAAAAAACTCTAATTTGTGCTTGCAGACACCATCAAGAACTTTTAAGCTATGTGTAGGAAATGAAAAATTTTTAGCACACCTAGACTTTCACAGCAAACCTTTTGGATAACAAGATTACCAAACATGAAACTCTGATTCAGCGGATCGCTTTGTTGGCTCTAGCGATACTGCTAGCAGTCCCTTTAGGCATTTTTGGGGTTCAGATGGTTCGAGCTTCCGATCCATACGTCAAAAGTGTTCTTTCTCTGGCAGGAGACCCAGTTCAAGGACATGCTATCTTTCAAATCAATTGTGCTGGTTGTCACGGACTGGAAGCAGACGGACGAGTAGGCCCCAGTTTGCAAGCCGTCTCAAAGCACAAATCTCGGTATGGACTGATTCACCAAGTTATTAGTGGCGAAACACCACCCATGCCCAAATTCCAACCAAGCGTTCAAGAGATGGCAGACCTTTTGAGCTATTTGGAGACTTTGTAGGTTCAATATCCAAAGGAACTGAAAATCAACAGTATGTAGGTAGGGCAGGAAAGTTCTCCACATACTGTTTTTTATTTGGAAAATTGGTATTTCAGCCGTCTAGACGCCGCAAAGGCAGCTTATTCTAATGTTCGCATCTCCGTGTATTTTTTTAAGTAATAATACGTAGAAATTTACAATAAAAAGATTGAAAAATTATCAATATCTTTGCATTTAATTACAGCATTTTAGCTGTATTTTAGCCAACTAGAATTCAAGGTATTGTTTGAATAACCAGGTAAAGCCTGAAGAAATGCCTGAATCAAGCAGTAGCGCAAGGTCTTACGCACCTAGGAATTATGAATTATAAATTAGTATCACTTCAGTAAGTAACTAAAAATTTGGCACTTGTTAACTTTTATGTTATGGTGACATTTTACACAGTTTTCACAATTCAGTGCAATGATTTATCACCGCCAAGTGCCGAAGTATTTAGCATTTTTATTTCTATCAGCGGTATTGGGATCTGATTTAGCAATTCCTCAAGTTTTTGCCCAAACTACTGTGCAAACCTCTGTCAGTAAAGGCGTGACATTTACATGCAATGACAGTGAGGCAACCATCAAAGCTAAAAATGGCCCTAAGGTGGTTAGTGGGACAACAAGTATCTATATTGGTTATCAGCAAGTAACATCTAAGAACAAAGATCCTCGCATTATTCGTTTCGATAATGGTGTTAAGAAATGGTGTCGCAGCGACTACGAAACAACCAATGACGATGGTACAGGCTATGGATTACTTTGGTCTGGAAGCGTTTTGTATGGCGTTTTCACCTCCACTGGAACCCAGACTGGTAATGATTTTCGACTCTTTGCCACTGGACGCTGGCTGTCTAGCTATGGCAGCGGCGGCGGTGCAAAAGTAGCAGTGATAGCCCGTATTAATCCTGAAAATGGCACCGTTGATTATGCCACATTTTTCTCTGCCAAAAAGCCAAGTGATGGTAAAAGTAACTCTTTAGTTGTCAAAAGTTTGTCATGGGATGGCTCAAATTTGACAGTGCAGGCAGATTCGTGGTCAAGTCCCCGTCGCGCCAATACAAATGCCATGACTTGCACTGGTTCATCACCTTTTCAATACACAGTTGTATTCACTGGCGATTTAACAAAAGTGAACTCGGCTTCAGCAGTTAACTGTTCCTAGAAAGGTTTTGGAGTCTCACTCAACAGAGTAGCAAAGACTGGGGAAGTAAGAAAAATACCTCCCCAGTTCTTGAGGGCTACAAGCCCCTACCTTAAGATTTACTTTATAAATGGTCTGTAATGATTAATAATTCATCACTACAGTAGTTAGATTCTTCACATCTTGATTAACTAACGCTTCAATAGTAGAGAGAAACTCATGCTCTAAATAAGGTTTGGTTAAGTAAGCATGTGCGCCTAATTCTTGTGCAAGTTGCCGATGTTTATTGGCACTGCGCGAAGTGAGAATCACTACAGGCATTTTGACAAAATTTGGGTTTTGACGGAGATTACCTAATAACTCAAAACCATTCATTCGTGGCATCTCTAAATCGGAAATTACCACCTGAATGTCGGGATGCCGTTGCAATTTTTCTAAAGCTTCTACACCATTTTGTGCTTGTATTACTTGATAGCCAGATTTTTGTAAAGTGAGAGAGAGGGTTTGCCGCAGACTAATTGCGTCATCTACTATCAGCACTACTTTTGGTGTTTTATTATTTGGTTCTGGAGACTGAATTGGTTGCTTTTCTATAGTATCTGTGGAAGTAGAAGCAGTAAGTAACGGTATGGATGGAGTAGTATACCCTGACATCTGCAAGGTATTTTTATTGGCAGAAGCAGCTGCTGGTAGTGCTGCAATCTCAAGAGTTGCTTGCTTTTCGTTAGATTCTAGGAGTAGCGCACCATCAATCACTAAAATGAGGTTACCATTAGCTAAACTACTACAACCATAAATATATTTTGGGGGAGCGATCGCATTCCCTAAAGGTCTGATCACCAATTCTTGTTCACCAATTATTTGGTCGATTTCTAAACCAAAAATTCCTTGATTTCGCCGCAGCAAAAGCACAGGATTGTTCAGGTATTTTGGCTCATAAATAGTTGGTGTACTAGATAAATTTGTGCTATTAAAAAACGAACCTTTATAATACATCAAGTCTGAAAGTTGATGGAGGCTGACCATAGCTTCATCTTGGTCTGTATTCCAATGCAAGACTTTTTTACCTTCAAACTCTTTGATTTGCTGAGGTGAGGGTATCAATATTTTTTCGATACTATCCAAAAGGAAAGCATAAACAACACCCCCTGCTTGGACTAACATTAATTTATCTGTGGTCATAGAAAAAGGAATTTTAAGTACAAAGGTTGTGCCTCGATTGGGCAAAAATTGAACTGAAACTGAGCCGTTAAGTGCTTGCAACTGTGAACGCACAATATCTAAACCTATACCACGTCCCGAAATTTCATTCACCTTATCAGCAGTAGTAAATCCCGGTGAAAACATTAAATCTAATAGTTCAGTTTCAGTTAGATTAGCAGCATAGTTTCTAGCTTTATCTTCACTTTGGATGGGATAAAGTTCAAGAGCTTTTCTGCGGAGTTTTTCTAAATTTAACCCCTGTCCATCATCACGAACTTCAATAATAGTTTGACTTCCTTGATGATAGGCACGGATTTCGATTAAACCTTGTTCTGGTTTATCACTTTGCTGACGAATTTGTGGATATTCAATACCGTGATCAAAAGCGTTACGAACTAGGTGCAATAATGGTTCATAAAGCTTTTCAGCTATGGCTTTATCCACTAGCACTTCTGCACCAGTGAGTTTTAATTCTACCAATTTATTATAAACATTTGCCAGCTTCTTAATCATTTGGGGGAAACGATTCAAGATATTCCCCAATGGCAACATTCGTGCTTCTACTAAATTATCTATAATGCTAAAAGCTAAATTTTGCTTTGTATTACTAATATGAATAGCTTGCTTGAGGAGTAAGTCAAGAGACTCTGTGGTTTCATGTAATTGTAGTGCTTCTTCGATGGTTTCGTGTAAAGTTAAATTGAATTCTGTATATACATCCATTTCTAGAGAATCAAATTTCACACTGGCAAAATTTTGTGTGGATTGGGATATCAAACTTTGTCTCTGTAATGGTAAATCACGTAATTGATTTAAAGTTTCTTGGTGTCTGGTAAGTCGCTGTAATAATTGTTCGATTATTTCTTGGATTTGTTCATCATGTAAAGTCCGCCGTTTTTGGTGAATTAGCAATTCTCCTGCTAGATAATTGATGTGTCTTAGTCCTTCTGTATCTACACGAATAAATGAATTTTGCCGAGAATTTTTACTTTTGTTAGATTGAGATTTATCTTCTATTGGTTCAATATTTTTTATAGCTGAAACAGGGATATTCGTAATTTGCTGTTCATTTGCAACCCAAGGTTCACCTATTTCTAAGGAATTATCAATTTTAACTTCGTCTTGAAATTGGTTAGTTTCGACTTCATCAGTAATATTTTGATGCGTTTCTCCTCCCCAGATTGCCTCTAACAAACTATCATCTGTAGATGAGACAGGAGCCGATATATTTTTCAAAAATAACAGTTTTTGTAACTTGGGATTTTCAAGCCAATTTTTTTCTTTGGCAGTTACAGGAGGATATTTCTTGTATTCTTTTGCTAATTGACTAATTTTATTTTGTAGTCTTTGTATCAAGACAAGATTGTTGTCATTTTTATTTACAGAATATTGAAATTTGACAACAGCAAGTAGAATGATTAAAATCATACCTTGTCGATACAGACAAAGATTGTATTTATCTTCTTCGTCTCGAAGAAAATCAAGAAATTTGCTGATCCAATTTTCAATATAACTAAATGAAGTATCATCTTGATTTTTGGAAACAAGTAGAGTCAAAACCAGTTCTGACTCTGGTATTTCCATTTCGTGATTAAACCAACCTAAAATATACTGAATTACTTTTAAATACAACTTAGCAGTTGTTGGTTTAATCCGCTCATTTTTAGTGTTTCCAGATGCAGTTAAAAATTCGTAAAATTCCTCTCCAATACTGACAGATGTAGGATTGATATTTGTAGTATCTGGTGTAGTAGACGAATCATCATGTGATTCTACAGATAACTTCTCCTGCACCAGTCCTGCAAGTTTTTGTAAAGCTGGAGAAGGAGTTCCACCAGAAGTGCGATCGCCTGCTAATACTTGTTTTTGTGCTTGCTGTAAATTTGCAAAAGCAACTTCTGCAATTTGGCACACCTGGTCAGGATTTGCTTGCAGCGCTGTGATCATTGTTTGGGAAATTTCTCCCAATCCCGGTAAATTTAAAGATTCTGCCAGACCAAGAAAAACCTCAGCTTGCGAAACTAAAAAATTTCCAAAATCGGTAGAATCCGGAGGATTGCTAATGGCTTCAGCAATACTTTCTAAGCGTTGCTGTACTCCTACTTCAAATATAGATTGAACAATATCAAAACCCAATTCTTGGGAAGTGGGAATATGATTGTCATTGCCGAAAGCATCTCCAAGTTTTTCTTGTAATTGTGCAAAAACAAAAGTTGCTCGGTGAATAATTTCTTCATCATTAACAGTACTTCCTGTAACTTCTTTATTGAGTGCTAAATGAAGACATTCATAAGCTTGTAGGAGGAGCGTTTGTAATTCAGCATCAATGATCACTTCTGGGCTATAAAGTGCCTTAAATACATCTTCTAAAGAATGGGCTATCATCTTAATTATTTCTAACCCAACGTTAGCAGCTCCACCTTTGATTGTATGAGTTGCTCGCATGAGATTATGTACTTTAGCAATGCTATAATCTTCCGACAAACTAAACAATTCTTGCTCGATAGTTTGGACTAATTCTGGGGCTTCTGCTAAAAAATAGAGATAACCTTGTTCACGAATTTCTGTGTCTGTAATCATATTTTAGATTTTGGATTTTGGATTTTGGCTTTGTTGCGTAAGGTTTTGATTGATGCAACTGTCATTGCCAGAATTTCGTTATTTTCTGCCATTAAGTTGCTCAGTTTTTCTGCTGGTAATAAACCAACCTCAATGATAAGTTCCATCCAATAAAGACTTTCATCGGCTTCTTCCTCTACCAAGCTGAGTTTAGCAATGACATCAGCGATTGACTTGCCACGACAAGCTGACCGATAGTTTGCACCCACAGATGTTGCTGAACGGATTAGCTGTTTACCAATTACCTCCGCAGTTCGGTTCTGTGGAAGGGCTTCTACCAAGTGAATTACTCGCAATGCTAACTGCTTTGTTCTCCGCTTAAAATCCTCCTCATTCATAATCCAAAATCCAAAATTCAAAATCTAAAATCTAAAATTCAGTTGACTTTAAACTTACTCGCAGTCGTTAACAAATCTTGCGCCATTCCTGATAAATCTTGGAAGACAGTAGCAATTTGTTGAGATTCAGCAAAGGTTTTGTCAGCAATTTCTGCTACCTCTTTCATTGATGTTGTCACCATTACCGATTGCCCCATTTGTTGATGGGTGGCTGCGGTAATCTGCTGGATTAATTGACTAATTTCAGCAGTTGCAGAAACGATCGCATTCAAGTTTTGGCGGGTTTCACTGACAAGGTTAGTACCTTCTACTACCTGCTGTATCCCAGTTTCCATCGCTACCGCCACCTCCCCAGTTTCTGTTTGAATCTCCTGGACTAATTTTTCAATTTCGATGGTTGCTGCTGCTGACTGGCGAGATAAAGAACGAACTTCATCAGCGACAACTGCAAAGCCTTTGCCATATTCACCTGCACGGGTGGCTTCAATGGCTGCATTCAAAGCCAGTACGTTTGTCTGTGTAGCAAAATTACTGATCAAATTCACCACTTTGGAGATTTTTTGTGATGATTCGCTGAGGCGTTTAATCTTTTTGCTGGTTTGGGCGACGGTTTCACGAATCCCTTGGATGGCTTTGACAGTCATGTTCATGGCTGTATCGCCAGACTCTACAGTTTGATTGGCTTGTTGCACTGCTGCTTGCACTAACTCGGCGTTAGCCACCACAGCTTGAGTGGAGTCTGCCATCTGTTGAATCTCGCCTAAGGCTTGAGTAATATCATGAGACTGTTGTTTTGCCAGATTGGTCAGTCCCGCTAGTGAAGCATCGCTGTTACCAGAGGTTTGGGCAACTTTTTGGGCGGCTGCTTGCACTTGGATGACAATTTGCCGCAGGGCTTGCAAGGTATTATTGTAAGCGTCGGCGATAGTGCCTAGTTCGTCTTCTGTAATTGGCGCACGTACTGTCAAATCACCGTTGAGGGCAGGTCTGAGGGCTGTGAGGAGTTGAATAGAACGTAGTTGCAGTAACTCCTTAGCGGCTTTTTCCCTGGCTGCGGCTTCTGCTAATTTGGCTGACTGTCCCTGTAGTTGTTGCAGATATTCAATTTGTTGTAATGCTAGTCCTAACTGGTCGCCAATACGTGCTATTAAGCTGACTTCCGATTCTTCCCAATGACGAGAAGCAGAATTTTGGTAACTTGCCAGCAAGCCCCACAATTGATCTCCAGAAAATACCGGAACTACTACATAAGATTTGGCTTCAAACTGTTCTAAAATCTCAATGTGGCAAGGAGTCAAATTTGCTTGATAGATGTCATTAACTACAAAGCTGTCACCTCTGGCATATCGACCTCCTTGATTTTCTTGTAAGTAGGTATCTTCCCAAACTGATTTGAAATCAGGACTGATGATTTTTACCCAATTATTACCTACCGATTCAGCTACAAATTTACCACTCCAGTCTGAATTAAAGCGATAAATAGCTACGCGATCGCTTCGCAGTAATTGCCGCACTTCTTGAGTGGTAATCTTGAAGATATCTTCTATATCTAATGATTGGCGCATCCGGTTGATAATCTTGGTGACAGCTTTTTCTTGTTCGGCTATCTGAACTAGTTGCTTAGATTTCACCCGCACTTGTTCGAGATGTTCTGCTTGTGATAAAGCTATGCCAAATTGCAAACCAATCTGAACTATAAAGTTGATTTCCCAAGCTTGCCATTCACGAAAGTCTGTATTTTGATAAGCTGCTAACAAGCCCCATAATTGTTCACCAGTGAATACTGGCACAATCACATGAGATTTAATATCCAGCTGTTCTAACCTTTCTATATGGCAAGAAGAATAGCCCATTTGATAAATATTATTGGCAACACAGCTATCACCTTTGCTATACCGACCTCCATCATTTTCTTGTAAATAGGTATCTGCCCAAACTGTTCTAATATCAGGGGCTACTAATTTGACCCAATTATTACCTACTGACTCGGCGACAAATTCACCACTCCAATCAGGATGGAAGCGAAAAACAGATACGCGATCGCATCGTAATAAGTGCCGTACTTCTTGAGTGGTGATTTTGAAAATGTTTTGCACATCTAAGGATTGGCGGATGCGGTTGGCTATTTTGGTAAAAGCTTGTTCTTGCTCAATTATCTGAGTTAATTGCTCAGATTTTTTCTCCGCTTTTTCCACATATTCTCTTTGTGAGATAGCCACACCAAATTGTAAACCAATTTGAGTCACAACGGTTTCTTCCCAAGCTTGCCAATTACGAGGGCCAGAATTTTGATAAACTCCTAACAAGCCCCATAATTTCTCTCCAGTAAATATCGGGGCAACGATGTAAGCCTTCATTTCATACTGTTCTAAAATATCAATGTGGCATTGAGCATGACCTGCTTGATAGATATCATTAACCACAAAGCTTTCGCCTTTGGCATAACGTCCTCCTTGAGTTTCTTGGAGGTGGGTATCTTCCCAGACCATATAAAATTCAGGTGTCACCATTTTTACCCAACCTTGACCCACTGATTCAGCGACAAACTCACCACTCCAGTCTGAATTGAAGCGATAAACACCGACGCGATCGCATCGTAGTAATTGGCGGATTTCTTGGGTGGTTGTCTGGAAAATTTTATCAAGACTTGATAAGTGGAGAATTTTCTCAATAACCTTGGCTACTGATTTTTTTGCTAATGTGCGTTTTTGCAGTTCTTGTTGAAATTCAAAAGTTTGCGATTTGTAAGCTAGTTCTGTGGTAATTTGAGATAGTAAGGTAATTTCCATCTCTTGCCAATGCCTTGCTACAGAACAATGGTTGATTACCAATAAGCCCCAGACTTTACCTTCTATTAAAATTGGTAAACTTAAACTTGATTTGATCTGAAATTTATCTAAAAGTTGTTTTTGGTAAGCTGTGAGTTGTATCTGATTAACATCATCAATAACTATCGGTTCTAGATAGTCTTGATTGGTATAGGAACCAAAAACAATTCCCGGAATAGTTTCGCCTTGAATAGGTGTCCAACCAAGAGTTCTAGATTCTACTAAAACAGTACCAGAATCAAAAGAAGTAAATTGATAAATCAAGGCGCGATCGCAAGCAATTTTTTCTCGAACTTGTGCTACAGTAACTTTCAGTAGCGTATCCATCTCTGTGGCTTGGCGCATGTGAGTGCTAATTTCTTGCAACTGCCGCCGCCAAATTTTAAAATCGTGAGTAATTGTATTTAGACCAGCAACTTCATCACTTGCAATATTCGCTATTTTCACGTTATTATCATTCTGATTTAAATCGGTAAATATATCTTCGTTATCTCGGCTGTTATGGTACGCGATCGTCATATGAAAAAACCTCAATTTTGATTTTTAATTTATGAATTTTATGCATGATATTTGTAGTTTAAAATTGAGATAAATATGAATACTACAATAGTCTCTGCACAAGAATGTCTTACTAATTCGTCAACTCAATTTTTGTATCTAAACTAACGATTAAAATCGCGGCTATGTTTGTTTAACCGCGACTTCCAATTGTTCCAAAGGAGTGCAAATCCTAGTCAATTATGAATAGCCCACATAGGAGATTGGATAATCGCTACTGCATCCAAACTGAACATCATTTCCTCAGCATCGTTAATAAAATATCCTCGCAAAAAAGGTGACATTTCTGGGTAAAATAACTCACCAGATGGGGATTTTATTTGACTATCATCTAGCCATTCAATATCCATGAATTGACGCACCAACAATCCTAAATATTTACCCTCAATTTCTAAGATAATAGCCATCACTTTTGAGAGTAAATTTACTCCTTGGGAAAATGATGAATAACCAAGCATTTCCTCTATATCAACTAACCAAACCATCTCGCCGCGCCAGTTGTATATACCCAAAACACAACTAGGCATCTGCGGAACGGGACATATTTCTGTCAATGATACTTGCATAACTTCTGTAATGTGCTGTAACGCAATTACTGCTGTATCCCTTACTCCTAAATTAAAGCTTAAAAATTTTTCCTTGTTCTCCAAAGTTATTTGTCCTTTGAGTACTGGTTGAGTTGATTAGCCCAAATAGTAACTGATTTGAAAATTTATATTTTCATTGTTTATTTCAAAAATTGCTTGAGGACTAATACTAATTCTTCTTGATTAATTGGCTTAGAAAGATAACCCTCTGCACCCAACATATTTCCCCAAATTTTATCTACGTCACTATTTTTAGTTGAACAAAAAACTACAGGAATATTGCTAGTATTGGGGTTATTTTTCAGTTCTCTACAAATTTCAAATCCGCTTTTACCTGGCAAAATTACATCAAGAAATATCAAATCTGGCTTAGTGCTGTCTATTTTGACTTGAGCCTCTTCACTACTTGTGGCGCCAATGACAGAATAACCTGCCTGTTGCAAGTAACGGCTGAGGATTTGCATATCAGTCAAACCATCTTCAACAACTAAAACAGTATTCATAGTAAGTACCTGTCAAGTTCTCCTAAAAGTGAAAAGAAAAACTGAAACATATATCAAAATTAGATTGATACAAGTTTTTGTTTTCATCCAATTTTGATTCATTGTTTCTATATTTGACTCCGAAGAAATACGTAATATTTACATTTTTCCTATCGGAAATTTTCACAAAAAAAGGTTTTATCAATCCCGTTAATAGTTTAGGCTGACATAACCCAAAGCTGAAAAAATGTTTTTGGGTAAAACTATGGCTCATACTAATTTGGAATTGGAAATTTTGGTTTAAAAGTCTTGACCAAAAAGCTTTTCCAGAAATTTGAGACAAGACCACCTAACCCAATTTGGTATCAGTCATACCCTGATGCTAAAAAGTATTTTTTTACAGTTCCTCTGATGAAGGAACAAGGAAATATCAAAGGTAAATTATCAATGATTTGTGACTATTGCAGCAGGCTCACAAGAACTATGCAGTTAGAAATGAAGTAAAGGCTGATATTTTCAGCTTTTCTTTCTTTTTGCCTCCCGCCTTGTTTATTGCCCTAATGACAGACTTCTAAAGGAGGCTGAGGTCTGCTTTTAGCTTGAGGTGGAGCCTGTACGGGTAAATACTTACGTACTACACTCATTACCCTATCTGCTGCTACAGGTTTAGTGAGAAAATCTGTAGAACCGACTACCTTAGCACGGACTCTATCTAATAGACCGTCGTTGCCCGTTAAAATAATCACGGGTGTATTAGCAAAGGCAGAAATTCGTCGCAACTGAGTACAAATTTCGTAACCGCTAGCAACTGGCATGATCAAATCTAGAAAAATTAGATCTGGCTTATCCTGAATGAGGGTTGGTAGAGCTTGTACAGCATCTTGAATCTTGACAAACCTCAGTCCATTTGCGGTAACAATTTCCTCTAGCATTTTACAGACTTGAGGGCTATCATCCACGCAGGCTACCAATGGAACAGTTGATCTTTTCGGTTGTGCGGAGATAGAGTTGTTTTGGTCTTCGGTGACTACCAAGGGTAAATCAGGTACTTCCACTAGTTCAATGATACCTTTGAGAATATAGGGAAGTAACGAACGGGTGACAGGCAAAACACTCTGCTTCATTTTGACTCCCAAATCCCGCAGCGTGTGTTTGCCGTTAATCATAGTTACAAAATTTTTGTAAACAGATGGACTAACCTGCTGCTGGAGTTGTTCCGGTCTTCGCAGGACGGGTGCTAAGTCAGGAGCAAAATTCGCCAAACCAGCTTCTGACCAATTTTTCCACAAGTCTTGCACATGTTTCACAGACACCTCTGCGCTCGTGTAACTCATTGGTGTTTCTAAGATCACGTCTTGGTTGCGATCGCAACTTCCAGAAACAAAATTCGTTTGCTGAGCTAGGTCAAACAAAAGTTCTGCGATCGTGCTTTCCACAATAACATTGATTTGTTCTCGTTGAATTTTTTGTTTTTTATACAAAATCTCCCACAGGCGATAATCCCAGTGATTAATTGATATGTCTTGCTTGCGTAACTGCATCTTATCCATATCAACCTGGGGGCAATGTTGAGCCATATAACGACGCCAACGTCTAAAAGGATGAGTTCCCCCCGTTGCCCAAACAATTCGTCCCAGCCGATAGTAGAAAGTCCATTGGTGTCCCTTTGAACTTTTAATATTTAACTGGCCGTTATATTGCAGTTGAGTACAAGTTTTAAATTCATCAAGTATATTATTCGATACCATCATATCCGGGTGGGTCATACTTTGTTCCTTTAATTAAAAAGTAAGTCAGCCCTTCTAAAACCCACACTAGCCATCTAGTTATCTGCAAGCATCTGTGCGATCGCGTTTTACAATTGGTGAGCTAATTTTCATAGCAGACCATTTGTTTTAAATGTGTCAGCATGTAGCTTTTCTGAGTCAGCTTGAAAAGCTCAAAAGAAATAAAAAGACAACAAAAGCATTACTAGTAGAGTAGCGTTACAATGCAGAATTTCCTCTCAACATACTTTACACCATCACTAATTTTTCACTTCTCAAATCAGATTGCTACACTCCGAACATTCAGATATTTTCATTAGTGCTATATCATCTTAATCACTTTTGTATTTAATTATATCCGTGTAATTTCTGATTTTTATTTCCATAACAGAGGGTGTTATAGATATTTTTGATTGTTTTTTAAAGACTTTTCAAAAATGTTAACAATTGTTAAAGAAATTATATTTTGAAATAATCACTATCTTTCAGTGTGATTTGTCTAGTAAATATTGTCTTTTCTATTTTAAAGAAATAACTAACTTTTTGACCTTTTTCTACAGATATTCTAACTAAAAGGCAGCAAGTGAAACACTGGCACATCTTAAGCCTTGCGTCGTAGCGCGTTAGTGGTAGCGAGTCTTCTGCCAAGGGTAGCCATTGCGTTGAAGCAGTAAGGTCTTAGGCTTTGTCCAAGTGGAATAAATACCTATCTTAAGAGCGTTAGCGACTCGCTTAGCGTCATTGTACCAAGCCGTAGGGCAGGAGGGAAAAGCCTTTTCTTGAGTGAGTTGATTCGGTTGGCATTTTACATTTAATTATGTTCGCCTGCTTTGTGGCATTTTTATAATTAGTTTACACAACCAAAATGCATTTTTTATTATAAATGATATGGATATCTATCTATTAATTGAGCGATCGCTGATCAGCTCAAGCACATCTAAAGCGTTTAGGTCAGGAGAAGGTAGATGACCGATAACCGATAAAAGACAGCCAGTGCCGTCTTGGGTGTTTCCACGCCAGTTTCATTCAACGAGGGAACCTTCCAACGGGGGAGGGGGTGACGCTATTAGCCTCACCCGACAGGTCATCAGTTATCAATCATCAGTCAACACAATTAGATGTCTTGTGTGGAACAGCTTATTGTCTTCTTACCTGCTGCACCTTTATCCTCTACTTAACCTCTTCATACCAAATACCTACTTTCTCAAAAGCAGCATAAGCAAGCTTGAGAAAATGAACAACTCGCTGCCTACCAAGAACCCCAAATTCTTTATATTCTCTGGCTTCAGCAAAAGTCAGGCGGTTTTGGTCAATGATATTTCTTTCTTTATATGCCAGTTTCGGAAAATCTATAACCTGAATGCTGTGTTTTTTCAGCAGCTTTTGCATAACTGGGTCTGATTCCACATGCTCCCAATCATCGCATAGCCCGAAATTCTTTACTAGAATATGAAGGATTTTATCACCGTAGCTATTTACTGACTGCACAAATAAATTTAAACTGTCATAACCTCCTGTAGACACAAACCACTTACAAAAACTCACTCCCTCAGAACTTCCCAGTTCAATTAACTGGTTTTTCTCAATCCAGCCTTTGACAGCTCTATGGGATTGAGCAGCCAGATTGACAATTACTGGTTTAGACATCGCCATTTCAAAAATTCTATCTGCTTTATCAGCCTGCCGTTCATCTTCAGTAAATACAGCATACTGACATATTCCCTTATAAACACCAGCGACATCAGGATTAGATCTATCAGTCTCCACAGGTACAAACGGTATTCTTTTATCCAGACAATACTGAACCATTGTCCGCGTTACCAGAGATTTTCCTACCCCACCCTTTTCACCATCTATTAAATGAATTGTCGGCATAACAGCTACCCCTAGTACTGATTGAAGTCATCTAAAATATTTGCTTTCGGCTTAGAAGTTTTTGGATTTCTTCGCCTCACAACTTTGGTAATTTCCTGTTCAGGCTCTATACTATCTGTTGATGACTGCTCCTGTGGAATTTCTAGAGTAGACTGATCCACATCTGCATTCAGCTTTTGAAAGAATAGAGTTAATTCAGCTTCTGGTGGGGTTGCTGATGATGCTGATAAATCAAGAGCAGCAGAGTCAGCTGGCTTAACTTCTCTTGATTTAGTCCTTGGCTTCTTTGAACTTTCTTCCTTCTCAATGTCCGTTAAGTATTGTTTAATTGTGGCTGCCGAAACTTTAACTTCTTGAACTGCAAGTATTTTAGAAAGGTCTTGATAGCTGTAGCCCTTCTTCAGAGCAGATTGCAAATGAGCGCGAAGGAAATAAATGCTCTCTCGCAGTGTTAATTCTTCTTTAGGTTTCTCTTCTAACTTTTCTAGTTCTACTATAGAAGCTTGAAGTTTCTCAATAGGAATCTTTTGTCCAGACTTTGTGCGTGCCATTTGTGCCGCTGAATTAGCTCAAAATCTCATTCATACTATCATCACACACAAGTATCAGTTGTTAGTTGTCAGTTGTCAGTTGTTAGTTGTCAGTTGTCAGTTGTCAGTTGTCAGTTGTCAGTTGTCAGTTGCTATTTCTCCCTCATCTCCCCTGCACCCCCGCACCCCCGCACCCCCACACCCCCGCACCCCCACACCCCCGCACCCCCGCACCCCCACACCCCTGCTCAAGCTCCCTACACCCTAAACTGAAAGTGCATGTTTTTTCAGTTCGTCTAGGGAAACGACTTCTAATGCTCTAGGATGAGTGGCCCAAAGAATGACCGGTGGAGCAACACCAGCTTCTAGAGCTTCTTGCCAGCGAGAAACACACAAACACCAGCGATCGCCTGGTTTGAGACCAGGGAAATTATAATCAGGAGCGGGGGTGCTAAGGTCATTACCTCGTGATTTGGTAAACTCAAGAAATTCTGCTGTTACTTGGGCACATACGACATGCGATCCAAAATCCTGACCGCCTGTGCGACAAAAACCGTCGCGGTAATACCCAGTCATGGGAGAAGTGCAGCAAAGCTCTAAGTTGGTGCCGATTACATTTTTAGCCTCTGTCATGATCATTTCCTTATGGCTTGAGCAACAGCTGTTTTAGCGCCAGTATTAATTTTACTGGAAATTTTTGTTCACCGTTGATAGTCATCAGTCATCATTACCCTAAACTACGGTTTGTTCATCAAAATAATGTTGTATTTATTAATATTTTTATGGTACAATTATGCTTGTAGCAAATACTTCCAGGGATAGATGAGTAATCAAAGTGAACACTCACACCACATCTGGGTGCAACCTCATAATCCTACAAATGCAGAGTCGAAACTGCAACAAAAGCGACCGAAGGAGCCGACATTCTACTATTTTGCTTACGGTTCTTGTATGTGTCCGGTGGATTTAAAGCGATCGCTTGGCGAAAATACCCACCATTACATCATCGGTACTGGAATATTAAAAGAATATCGATTAGGGTTTTATCTATGTTCTCCAACTCGCAATTGTGGCGTTTTGGATGTAGTCAAAGACTCCAAAGCCAGTGTAAAAGGCGTACTTTATCAGCTACCTTTGCGGCTGAGTGAACAGTTAGACATACGTGAAGGTGTTTCCCAAGGTCTTTATCGCCATGAAGGAGTAGATATTCACTGCCAAAATCGGGTGTACAAAGATGTTCGCACCTATGTAGTAGTGAATAAACTTGCAGAAGAAGTTGCGCCGAACGACTGGTACTTTAACGTCGTGCTGCGCGGTGCTGTCACCTGTGGACTACCAGAGGAATATTGCTGGCATTTGTTTAATCATATGTATCAATTGCAACAGCGGTATCAACAGCAAAACATGCGATCGGCTTAGCAATTACTATGATATCAACGAACAAAATTAAAGCTTGAAATCACTTGATCAAATACTTTTTTATTAAAAATACTAGTTGGGCGTCCTTCTTTAAAGTTAAACGGGGCTGAGATAGTAATTATATATTTACGGTCAGGAGTGAACAAAGAAACATTTTGGTTAACTCCTAAAGTATTAGAGATGTAAGTGACAGCAGTTCGGTTAGCAACTTTGATGTTTTCAAATTTATCTGTTGTTGGATCATCTTTTTTAATGATATTGAGTAAACTCTGGTTTTTAGAATTAACAGATTTTACATAAATCGAGATACCATTGGGTAATTCTCTAGGAGCTTGGTTTTTGATTAAACATTGCGCTTCAGCAAAACTGTTAGGGTCAAATACTAGTAATACATTCCCTTGATGCGTCATTGTTCTGTAGTTATTTGGAATTCTAAAGCGATAACCAAATTTTTCTTGACGAATGATTCTAGTTTGCACTGAAGCAGGAACTACCCCGTTTTGAGGGCAGTCTTGAGCCTGCACAATATTTGAATCAGCAATAAAAGTAACGCTTGCTAATGCAGCGCTTAATAAGACGGTTTTGATTTTCATAATTTACCTTGATAAAAAGGTTATTAGTGAGATTTATAGCGAATAGCAATTGAGTAAGGTAAACCGTAGAAGTAATTAATGAATTACTTCTACAATTAGCTGGTATCTAACTCAGATGAAAACCGCTATAAATAAATAGGACTTACGCGCATTGTCATATTTTTTTCGTTTGGGCAGTACTGGGCCAAAAGGAGCCAGTCGTCTGGGCGGGTTTCCCGACTTGAACGAACTGGCGTTCAATAGTCCAAAAAACCTTGATTAAAGACTATTGACTGCCATTGCAGAAAATATGTGTGCCAGTTGCGTAAGTCCTGATAAATTGACGATCGCAGTAGTCAGAAAGTGCCAGATGACAGCTAAAACTTTTACCTACATTTCTATCTTGAAAATAGGACGTAGTTTTTCATTTGTGTAGCGAAATCTGAATTGAAAAACTTCTCTCAAGTACCTATAACAGAGTACAAAACTCAACGCCGTAGATTAGCTAATGCCGAAGCTCCTCGTCAACAAAAACATCGCCTTCATCATCCAGTTAGCACAATACAAGGTTTAGTCCATCAACATTAAGAACTTCTCTTTGTGCTTGAATCTCAAGCTCTTTCATACCAATTAGACAGCTAGGGCCGCTCCCCTACTCAGGCATCAATGGACTTAAAGGGTCTAAAGGAGTTGTAAAGACAAAATAGATGACTCCAGCGCCGAGAATCATGATGGCGAGACTGAAGAGAATCACCCAACGGTCTGTGGGTTCATAGGTGTCTTCCTCAATATCACGGCGAACAGCAAAATAGTGTCCTGTTGAGAGCCATACCGTAATCAAACCCACCAGTGAGAAGACTAAACCTAACTTCCAGCCGGTGCCAGGACGCGGAACTAAGGGTACTTGGAAGGCACGCAGACGCACAATTACTACACCAAAACCCAACAAAGCGATCCCTGTCCGCATCCAAGCAAGGTAGGTACGCTCGTTTGCTAGGTGATCCCGTATTCGTGACGGATTGAGTCGTCCTGCTTTCTTCTTATCTTTGTCTTCTCCGACGGGTTTCGACTTTAGCTGCATTAATAACACCCTTATCCCTGACGTAGTTCCTCTCCAAAAAATACCAAGGTGGTAGCAAATCTCTTTCCAGGCTATTTGCATCCAGGGAGATAATCGCACTACCGAAATATACTTGATATGTTTGTTCATTATTTTCAAAGTTTATTTTAGTGCAGATATCTAAATAAAGCAAGCCGGGTATCAGATTTTAGAAGTCAAAATAAATCAGCCAAAATCAAAGAGATTTTTCACCAGTACTTTTCCTGTTACTTCTCTGATTTTGGCTGTTACCCCATTTAGATTGATATTGAATTGAAAAAAACTGTTCTCAGGATAGATTTTGCCTGTCAAACTCAGGAATTCTCGCTAGGCGCATTGGGTACTCGTGTATCTATGAGAGCCTGGGATACATTGGGAATAAACCAGTTGACATCATTAGCTTTGACAATTTGGACATTAGGAACGTTGACTTCAATTGCATCGGTTTCTGGATTTCGTTTAATCGTCAATCGATTACCATCAGGTATCTTGATTGCAACTGATTCTGTAAATTCTTGAACTTGCTGATCTTGAGCTAAACCTACGATTTTGACATCATTCGGGAGATAGAAACCATCACAATCCCAATTATTTCTAGTGGTCTGACCATCAGCTAAAAAATACAGCCCATTGTCATATAAGTAATCTTCATTTTCTTCGTCATTTGGATTTTTACCGTATACTGCTATGGTCTTTCCGGTTTGGTTATCACACTGACCCCAGTTGATGCCCGTCTCTAAAGCATATTTTTGGAATTCTAACTCATCAATTTTCTTCTGAGTTGCTTCTGGTGTCAGTCCTTCAAGTTGAGTTTGAGCATCTTTTACTTGAGATAGTTGCTTAATTGCTTTAGTTATTTCTATATAGTCGGGGTTTTTGTTAATTTTTGGTCTATCAGCAAATGAAGGTTGAGCAAAGGCTAAATTCGCAAAAATCATCAAAAGGATTAACAAATATTTCCAGAGTTTCATGGTTTTTATCATGCTAATTGATATTAAATTTTGCATTTTAATAATTACTTTAATTAAAAACTTCATGATGCACCTATTAATTACATAATTAATTATTTAGTTCTTCAGGTGATAGTTGATGATTAGCAATTAAAATTACTGAAAAACATCACTAACACCTACAGATACGATAGTCAAGGTAACATTTCCCATAAGCCTAACGGAAAAACATTGCGAAACTAGGTAAAAGTTGAAATGTGCCACTTTTAATCAGGATGGATAATCCCAGATAGATCAGCACAAATGGAAAGACTTTGCGACCATAGCGAGTTAAAACAGGAGCCAACAAAGGATTACTAGTCAAGTTATAAGAGAGGAAGCACCACAGCCCAACAGTTGCATAGCACACACATAAAATTACGCCTAAACTTGGGAGATTACTACTAGCAAACAATGGTACGTAAATCCCTATGTTGTTTCCACCATTGGCTATAGTGACTGCCGATACACGATAAGTATGGGGATCGCGTATTGTTGCCAATAGTGATTTCTTGCGGGGGTGAGATGGAGCAGTAGATGATAAAACAGACACAGCTTGTATTGACTCCGCCTCCACTTCGCGGCTCAATAAATGACTAATACCAATAGCGATCGGCAGCAAACCTAACAATCCAATCCAAGCCTCTGGAATGACTAGACCACCGAAGAATCCAGGCATACTAGCAAAGACTAATGCAGTGAAACCCAGAAATTCACCAAGAATAATGTGCTTGGGTCGGAAGTGACGATTGACTTTGCCGAAGAAGGCTGTTAAGTATAAATTATCGTCAAATGTGGTGGCAAAAGCAGCGGAAACCCCAATAATTAATGTACTAAATAGCCAACTGTTCATAATTCACATATCTCCTTTAACTACCGAGCGATGTCTGACGACAAGTTGCTGCGCGTATGCTCGGTAACGCGCTTGTTCGTTCGACTGGTATTTACAATCTTTGCCTCAGCTGTTTGGGCCCGGTGCTAAAGGCTTGATTTATACTGTATGCAAACTAACCGATAGAATCAAATGCTTTTTTTTGTCAAAATGATAAATGGAAGTGATTGAAATTTGACATTCGTTTTTTGGGAAACTACAAATGGCAGGGATGACGCTTGAGCAGCTAAAAATCTTTATCGCCGTGGCAGAACATCTACACTTTACCCGTGCGGCTGAAGAACTTTATATTACCCAACCTGCCGTCAGTGCAGCGATTCACAACTTAGAGCAAGAATACGGAGTCAAGCTGTTCCATCGCATTGGTCGCCATATCGAGATTGCCGAAGCTGGAAAGTTACTACAAGTAGAGGCGCGGAAAATTCTCGACCAAGTAGCCTTGACAGAACGGGGATTGCGGGAATTGAACAACCTGCAACGTGGAGAATTGAAATTAGGATCAAGCTTGACAATTGGTAACTACTGGCTACCAAGCAAGATTAGTCAATTTAAAAGTAAGTATCCAGGTATCCAGATTAACTGTACTCTCGCCAATGCAGAAACGATTTGTGTGGGAACAGCAATGGGACAGTTTGATTTGGGTTTAGTGGAAGGAGATGTGAAACCAGCACTTCAGAGTACTCTAGAATACGAAATTGTGGGGAGCGATCGCTTACAAATTGTAGTGGGTAAATCTCATCCTTGGTTTGAACGCAAAGAAATTGAGTTAACCGAACTGACAAAGACCCCTTGGGTGATGCGAGTTCCTGAATCTGGAACTCAACAAAGGTTTGAGGAAGCCTTGCAAAATTGGGGCATCAATCTGAGCGAACTCAATGTGATTTTAGTGTTCAATAGCGGTGAGATGGCAAAAGCAGCGATCGAGAATGGTGAAGGTGCTACCGGAATTTCTGAGTTAATGGTAAAAAAAGAAATACAACTGGGAACTTTGCGAACAATTAAAGTTATTGATAACAGGAATGGTTCTAGTGCGATCGCAGAAATAGTTCGACCTTTTTTCAAACTAAAGCATCGACAGCGGTTTCAAACAGCGCTCTCCACAGCTTTTGAACAGATGTTGCTCAGCTATTCCACATCAAAGTTGCATGTAGAATTGTGATGACTGATGTAGCCACTTGTGAGGATTGTCATTGATCATTTGTCCGGAGGCAAGAGTTGTTGATTTTATCTTCCCCTGCCTCCCCTACTAATCTGCTTAAAGTCTTTTTCAAGCCAATCATGAGAAAATAATACATCGATATCTATCGATATAGCTCCCATGCCCAATGCTTCGGCTTACCTCGACTGCGCTCGGCACAAGTCGCTCAGTACAAGTGCCCAATGCCCTTTTTATGACTATTTTAGGACTTACGCGCATTGTCATATATTTTTGACAAAAATCGTCCAAAGACCTTGACTTTGGACTCTTGACTTTTTACCCTTGACTATTGACTATTGACTGCCATCGCAGAAAATATGTGTGCCAGTTACGTAAGTCCTGTATTTATTACTTTGGACTATTGAAAGCAATAATAGAATATTTTCCGCAATAACAGAAAAGACAGGGAGATCATTTAATTTGTAAACTAGGTTTTATCATTGACCTTTGGGTAGATTGTGCAAAATGTCTAAAGCGGTATAGTTGGTTGAATTACCACAAAATGCTTTACAAAGCGTCATGCTAAATCAGTAAATTTCAACTTCAAACCTCAAATCCTGATTCTGTAGTGCTTAATTAGTTAATGTTTTAAGTTGTTCTTAGGTTGCCTGTAAGTCATGACATCCCCTGAGCCTCAAACCGATTTTGGAGACCAGCTTCCCCAGACCTCCTACGAGCCACCCCGCAAACAACGGCGGTGGCTTCGGTTATTGTTAGCTTTAATACTAATCGTAGGGGGTGGAACAGCTGTAGTTTGGCGTTTGCTCACTCCTGCAAACCAACAACCTGCATCTACTAATGCTCAACCTCCAGGGGTAAGAGTCAAAGTAGCTCCAGTCCAAATCGGCACAATTGACGAGAGTACAGAATATATCGCCAGTCTTGAGTCTCGGCGTTCCGTGACACTCCAGCCGAGAATTCAGGGTCAAGTCACGCAAATATTTGTCAGGTCGGGAGATACAATCGCAACGGGAGCGGCAGTTATCCAAGTAGACCCCAGACAGCAACAAGCAGCAGTCAGTAGTATTGATGCTGCTGCCCAAGCATCTAAAGCACAATTGGAGAATGCTCGCGCTACACTCAAATCCCTAGAAGCCGAACGTTTATCCAACCTTGCTGATTTGCAATTGAATCAGCAGGACTACAACAGGTATGCGACCTTGGCAGACCAAGGAGCCGTGGCTCGACAAACAAAGGATCAGTATGCCAATAGGCTCGCCACAGCCAAAGCTAATCTCGGTGTCATTAATTCCAGGATTTCAGCCCAGAAAGCTAGCATATTGCAGGCTGAAAAGGACTTGCAGCAAGCTCAGGCAAATACTGAACAACAACAAGTTCAGCTTCAGTACTACCGCATTAGCGCTCCCTTTGATGGCACAGTTGGCGATATCCCAGTCAAAATAGGTGATTTTGTTAACACTTCCACACAGCTAGTGACAATTACTCAAAACCGACCTTTAGAAGTCAAAATATCTGTGCCAACAGACAAAGGGGCTGAATTACGTAAGGGAATGCCTGTAGAGTTATTGAATACACAAGGTCAAGTCATAGGTACTAGTCGCGTATTTTTCATAGCTCCAAATGCCAGCAATGATACCCAGTCAATATTGATTAAAGCACTTTTTAATAACTCAAAAGGTGAGCTACGGGCAGATCAATTAGTGCGAGCTAGAGTGGTGTGGAGTGAGCGTTCTGGAGTATTAATTCCAGCTACAGCAGTGTCTCGTGTAGCTGGAGAAACTTTTGTCTACGTAGCCGAAACCCAAACATCTCCAAAAGGAGTATCGCAACTGGTAGCTAGGCAAAAACCAGTGAAATTAGGCAATATTAGAGGTAATAATTACCAAGTTCTCGAAGGATTACAGCCACAAGAGCAAATTGTCATCTCAGGACTACTGAATCTTAGAGATGGCCTGCCGATAGTTCCTGAATCTTAGTACTGGGGACTGGGGACTGGGGACTGGGGACTGGGGACTGGGGACTGGGGACTGGGGACTGGGGACTGGGGACTGGGGACTGGGGACTAGGGACTGGGGACTGGGGACTGGGGACTGGGTACTAGGAAAATCTTTCCCAATTCCAAACTCCAAACTCCTAACTCCAAACTCCTAACTCCAAACTCCTAACTCCTAACTCCAAACTCCTAACTCCTAACTCCTAACTCCTAACTCCTAACTTCCCATTCCCATTTCCCCAATTCCCAATTCCTAATTCCTAATTCCCAATTCCTAATTCCCAATGTTTGTTGATTTCTTTATTAGGCGACCTGTATTTACAAGTGTTTGCGCCATCCTGATTCTGCTGGTAGGAGCAATTAGTATTCCAACGCTACCTACAGCGCAGTATCCAGATATTAGCCCAACTCAAATCACTGTTACTGCTAATTATGTCGGTGCTAGTGCTGAAATTGTAGAAAATACGGTAACGACTATCTTAGAGCGCCAAATTAATGGTGTTGAAGGCTTGAAGTACATGACTTCGAGCAGTAGTAACAATGGCAACAGTACGATTACAGTTACGTTTGACCCAGGCCGGAACAAAGATATTGCCGCAGTTGACGTGCAAAATCGCGTGTCCCTCGCCGAACCGCAGTTGCCGGAAGCTGTTCAAAGAACTGGAGTAACTGTCAATAAACAGTCTAATAGCATCATTTTAGCGATGGGGCTGTACTCAGATAACAAAAAGTTCGACAACGTATTTTTAAGCAATTATGCCGACTTATACATAATCGATGCCCTCAAAAGAATTAATGGTGTAAGTCAGGCACAGATTTTTGGTGAACGCCGCTATGCTATGCGTCTGTGGCTTGACCCTAACCGCCTTGCTAGTCGCAACCTCACCGCCCAAGATGTAATCGATGCCCTTAACGAACAAAACTTACAGGTGGGTGCAGGGCAAATCGGTCAGCAGCCATCAGACCCAGAGCAGATGTATCAAATAGACCTGCAAGCGGTGAGTAGACTGACTGAGGCATCGGAATTTGCAGACATAGTGATCAAGACAGGTGCAGATGGCACGTTGATCAAACTCAAAGATGTCGGTCGGGCTGAACTGGGAGCAGAAGACTATAACTCTTTCCTGCGATTTAAAGGCAATGAAGGTGTAGGTATAGGCATATTTACCACACCGGGAAGTAACGCCTTGGATGTTGCTAGGGCTGTAAAAGTTGAAATGGCACGACTAGCGGAACGCTTTCCGCCAGGCATGAAATATGAAGTGGCCTTTGATACCACATCGTTTGTAGAAGCATCTCTGGCAGAAGTTGTCAAGACCCTGATAGAAGCGATCGCTCTTGTTGTTATAGTAATTTATATCTTCTTGCAAGACTGGCGTACCACGCTGATTCCCGTCATCGTTGTGCCCCTAACTTTGGTTGGCACTTTTGCCTTTATCAAGGTTTTCGGATTTTCCATTAATACCTTGACCATGTTTGGTCTGACGTTGGCAACTGGCTTGGTGGTGGATGACGCCATCATCATCGTTGAGAACGTCTCTCGCTTAATCGAAGATGAGGGAATGTCACCCCGCCAAGCTGCCTCTGAGTCCATGAGGGAGTTATTCGGCGCAGTAATTGCCACTTCCCTAGTGCTAATGGCGGTATTTGTACCCGTAGCCTTCTTTCCAGGAGCCACAGGACAAATATATAAGCAATTTGCGCTGACGATCGCTTTTTCAATGGGAATTTCTACCTTTCTTGCCATTACTCTGACCCCTTCACTTTCAGCATTGCTGTTGCGTCGGGGACAAAGACCACGCGGTTGGTTGGGCTGGATTTTTGACCAGATTAATAGATTTATTGATTGGACACGCCGGGGATACGAAAACATCCTGTATCGTTTGACAAAAATCACAGCGATCGTTGTGCTGTTATTTGTCTTGTCTTTGGGCGTGACAGGCTGGCTTTACCTGAGTGTGCCAACAGCATTTATTCCAGATGACGACCAAGGCTATTTCATCACCATTATCCAAGGGCCAGAAGGAGTTTCCCTCAACTACACCAGCAAGGTGATGACTCAGGTAGAACAAGAAATCCTCAAAATACCTGAAGTCACGGGTACTTTTGCCATAGGTGGCTTTGGTTTTAGTGGCAACTCTGCCAATAGTGGTGCGATTTTTACAACCCTCACGCCTTGGGAAGAACGTCACGACCCAGCAAAGTCAGCACAAGCAATCATAGGTAGGTTAGCGGGAGTGGTGTCGGCAATTCCCGAAGCCAGAATTTTTCCAGTTAATCCACCATCAATTCAGGGTTTAGGCAATTTTGGTGGTTTCCAATTTCAGCTACAAGATAGAGCTGGTAACAGTGGCTTGAATACCATGCTGCAAATCATGGGTCAGTTACTCCAGCGCGGTAATCAAACACCAGGATTGCAAGCTGTATTTAGCACATTTAATGCGAATACGCCTCAGATGTTGATTGAAGTAGACCGCAACAAAGCTAAAGCCCTGCAAGTTGACGTAGACGAGGTTTTTAATACTCTCCAAAGTTACTTGGGTTCGCGGTATGTCAACGACTTTAACTTACTACAGCGGACTTATCGAGTATATGTGCAAGCAGACGCTCAGTATCGTTCTAACCCTGATGATATAGGTAAATTGTACGTTCGTTCTGTCAACGATCAAATGATTCCCCTGAGCAATCTAGTGAAAATCACTCCTAATACTGGGGCGCAAACAATCAATCACTTCAACTTATTCCGCTCAATTGAAATCAACGGTTCCGCTGCACCTGGTTACAGTTCTGGACAAGCAACCTCAGCAATGGAGAAACTGGCACAAGAGGTTTTACCCGCAACTATGGGTTATGAATGGGCAGGGATCACCGCTGAAGAAAAGGAATCTGGAGGCCTAGCACCGCTGATTTTTGGATTGGGGCTGGTGTTTGTATTCTTGGTATTAGCTGCTCAGTATGAGAACTACGTTGACCCCTTAATTATTATGCTGTCAGTTCCTCTAGCTATTTTGGGGGCACTGTCGGCGCAATCTCTACGAGGTCTACCCAACGATGTGTTTTGTCAAGTTGGTTTGGTAATGCTAATTGGACTGGCAAGTAAAAATGCCATTTTGATTGTAGAATTTGCCAACCAACTGCGAGAGCAAGGTCTTTCACTGACTAAAGCCGCAGTCCAAGCATCACAAGAGCGTTTGCGACCCATTTTGATGACTTCCTTATCTTTTATCTTGGGTGTTTGGCCATTGGTAAATCCTGAGGGAGCAGGCGCAGCTAGTAGAAAATCTCTGGGTACAGCGATCGCAGGAGGTATGATAGTCTCTACTTTCCTAAGTTTGTTTATCGTGCCAATTCTTTATATCGTAATTGGCAGAATCCGCGATCGCTTAACACCTCGACCCCAACCTCACCAGCTAGATTCTAGCCATGATGAGAAGGTTTCCTACAACAGCCATCGCTAAGGAGGCATTGGGAATTGGGAATTGGGAATTGGGAATTGGTAATTGGGAATTGGTAATTGGGAATTGGTAATTGGTAAGAATTTATTACCCAGTCCCCAGTCCCCATTCCCCAGTCCCCAGTCCCCAGTCCCCAGTCCCCAGTCCCCAGTCCCCAGTCCCCAGTCCCCAGTCCCCAGTCCCCAGTCCCCAGTCCCCAGTCCCCATTGCCCCTAATCCCCACTAAGAGCGGTCGCGGGGGCCCCGAGTTCCCCAGTCCCCAATGAATCGTGTAGGCTGATAAATGTATCTCTAACACCTGACTAATTCGGGCTTGGTCTTTCACAGCGAAGGGTTTGGAAATGTTTACTTCGTCAGAGACTCTCATCATTGGGACACTTTTGCTAGTAGCTTTGGGAATTTTAGGTTGGGGCTTTTATCGCGCCAGACCTTTTGGTAGGCTGGGAATCTTAGCCTGGTTGCAGTCTGTGGTGTTAATGACCCCCTGGCTGTTGTTCTTTGGTTTGTTTGCAGCCGGAATATATATCAACATAGCTGGTATATTATTCTTGGTGGTGGTTTCTGCTGGATTGTACATCTTTTTGGGAAAACAGCTGCGATCGGCTGGTCAAGAGGCCATACTCAGGCAACGGGCAACCGAAAGGCTGGCGGTTGATCCTTCATCACAAGCAGAAAATACACCACAGCCAGTAATTGCTCAATTGCAAATTGAAGTATTGCCTATTCCAGAAGAAGACTTAAATGCTATTAAAAGCATTTTCGGTATTGATACATTTTTTGCTACAGAAACCATTGCCTACCAACAAGGAGCTATTTTTAAAGGCAATCTCCGGGGAGAAGCAGAAGAGGTTTACAAGCGCCTGACTGCAAGTTTAAAAGAAAAACTAGGTGATAAATATCGCCTGTTTTTAGTGCAAAACACAGATGGAAAACCTGTGGTGATTGTTCTACCCAGCAGTAGTGACCCACAACCGACGATGTTACCGCAAAAAGTCTTTGCAGGTATCTTGGCTGTGGCAACTATCGCCACCAGTTTTGAAACTGCGGGACTGCTGCTGAATTTCGATTTATTCGCTAATCCGGAACGGTTTACAGAAGCTTTGCCCATAGGCGCTGGCATATTGGCGATTTTGGTAGCTCATGAAATCGGTCATTGGTTAGTTGCACGTCGTCACCAAATCCGCCTCAGCTGGCCCTTCTTTTTGCCTGCCGTGCAAATTGGGTCTTTTGGTACAATTACTCGTTTTGAATCTCTGTTGCCCAATCGCAAGGTACTATTCGATATTTCTTTGGCAGGGCCAGCCGTAGGTGGTATCGTTTCTTTGTTAATGCTGATTGTTGGGTTATTGCTTTCCCACCCAGGCAGTTTATTTCAATTGCCCAATCAGTTTTTCCAAAGCTCCATTTTGGTGGGTAGCTTGGCGCGGGTTGTCTTGGGTTCGGCTTTACAGTCACCCCTAGTAAATGTTCATCCGTTGGTAGTGATTGGTTGGCTGGGGTTGGTAATCACTGCTTTAAACTTAATGCCCGCAGGGCAATTAGATGGTGGTCGCATTGTCCAAGCAATTTATGGACGTAAAACCGCAGGACGGGCAACACTTGCAACTTTAATTTTGTTAGGAGTAGTGGCTCTGGCCAATACTCTGGCTCTATATTGGGCATTTGTGATTTTGTTCTTACAACGGGATTTAGAACGCCCCAGCTTGAATGAAATCACCGAACCCGATGATGCCAGAGCTGCTTTAGGTCTGTTGGCTCTATTCTTAATGATTACTACCCTTTTACCCTTAACTCCCGGCTTGGCTGGGCGGTTGGGAATAGGAAGTTAGGAGTTAGGAGTTAGGAGTTAGGAGTTAGGAGTTAGGAGTTGTCAGTTGTCAGTTGTCACCTCATACCCTCATCTCCCCTGCTCCCCTGCTCCCCATCCCCCTATCCCCTCATCTCCCCTGCCCCCCTGCTCCCCTGCTCCCCATCCCCCCTACGGTTTCCAACCTGTGAGCAAATTCGGATAAGCCACTGGTGTGGGGAAGATTTGCTGAAAGCTAGATTGTCGCTTTAGGGCTGTTTCTTGGCTGAGGTTCCATAGGGTTTCATAGAAGAAGAAGGAAACGCCGGCAAAGTTGCGATCGCGCACTTTTTGCACTTGTGTCTGAATCTGGGCGATGGGTATCGATTTGTTTTTCAAGCCGGCTATAATACCGATACTCACGGGTATATGTTTTTGTGCTGCTTTGACTTCTGGATACTCTAATTCGCTGATAAAGACATTCAGGTCATTACGATATATCTGCAATACCAATTCTTCGATGAGTCCCATGCGTTCCCATCTCTGCCAGTCTGCTAAAAAGAAGCCGTAGGAGAAACGTTGGGGATTCGGTGCGACGGAAACAAGGCAATCTTTGTTATTGGCTTTGATGGCTGTAAATACCCGTTTCATGAAGTCGGTGATTTTGTTAGCCCTCCAACGCACCCATTCTGGATCTTGAGGATTTTTAGAAGGAGCTTTTCCACGGTGTTCTTTTTTGTATAAGGCTACTGTATATGCATCGTAGCCTAATTCCGAAGGTAAGCCAAAATGGTCGTCAAATTGAATACCATCTACATCGTAGTTTTTGACGATTTCAACGATTAAATCTTGAATGAATTGTTGTACATCTGGGCGAAAGGGATTTAGCCAAACGCGGTCATGTGTGCCTTCTTTGATAATCTTTGTACCGTTGCTGCGGCTGGTGAGCCATTGGGGATGATTTTTGGCTAAAAGGGAATCAGCGGGAGCCATGAAGCCAAATTCAAACCAGGGAATCACTGTTAACCCTTTTTTATGTCCCTCAGTGACAATTTCTTGGAGCATATCACGCCCTTGCAGCCCTGGTGTGGGATCGAGCGATCGCCCAATCACTTTGCCCGCAACTTTGCTGGGATAAAGAGTATATCCCCAATTCCACACCGCAGGATAAACTGTATTAAAATTTAATTCATCGAGGCGTTGTAAGGCATTTTTCAGGCGATTGCCTGCAAATAGCACATCACTATCAATATTTGTTAACCACACTCCTCTTAACTCTGTGAAGAGCGATCGCGCAGAAGTCGTTTGAGCATTCAATGGTAAAGATAATATCACCGTAAGTACCATGCTCAAGGTAACTATCACAGCAAACAAAGTCGATTTTCTATTTGTCAGAATGTTCCACCTAAAAAACTGCACACACCACTTTACAATTATTTGCATAAATTGCTACAGCCATCAAAAAACAAATCATGAACTATGATTGGTATATTTTGACAGAAGTTGCATTTTTGTCTACTGATTGGGAATTGGGAATTGGTAATTGGGAATTGGTAATTGGGAATTGGTAATTGGGAATTGGTAATTGGGAATGGTAAAACGAAGTTATTTCTCCCCATCTCCCCTGCTCCCCATCTCCCCTGCTCCCCTGCTCCCCAGTACCCAGTCCCTAGTTCCTTTAATCTTCATTGACAGGTATAAAACTTGAAGATAGTGTAAATCTCAAGGAACAAATGATTTATATATCAGCGTCTAGCTTCATATCTGCCTTAAAACACAGACGCTCAACTAATCCCGACTACTTAGTTTTGGGATAACTTAATTTTTGTTCCTAATTGCTAAATTTTAGGAATTAATCATTTAGATTTTGATTAACTACTAATATAGGCATCTTATCATAAAAACTATGCTAAAAAATTACCATACAACCAATCAAGCCCGAATTATTACTGCTTTAATTTTGACTGGCATTTTGTCAGTTAGTAGCGGGTTAACCCTGAGTAAAAACGCTACTGCGGCTTCTGCCAACACCTTAGCAAAAACAACTAATGAAATTAGCAAAGACAATCTTAAATCAAACGGCTTGCCACCTTCAATAGCTAAGGCAGTGCTGCAAGATTTAGCCCGCAGAGAGCAAATTTCGCTCGCAGAACTCAAAATTGTTGATTATAGTCAAAAAACTTGGCGTAATGGTTGCTTAGCACTGCCTCAAAGAGATGAATTTTGCACCCAGGCACTAGTTCCTGGTTGGCAGGTTGTAGTTTCTAATGGCAAACGTAACTGGACTTATCACACCAATAGCAACGGGCGATCCTTGCGTTTAGCTACGCCTAAGTTCCCCTCAGACAACCTATCAAGTCAATTACCCGCATCTGTGAGAAATACTGTTTTACAAACAGCATCCAGACGTTTGCAACAGCCGATTTCTCAGTTAACCATCATTCAGGCTCAACAGCAGACTTGGAGAGATGGCTGTCTGAATTTGGCAAAGATAGATGAATTATGTCTGCCGGCTTTAACGCCTGGTTGGCGGGTAATTGTCAGTGCTGTTGACCAAGTTTTGGTTTATCACACCAATCAAACAGGTTCCGCCATCAGGGTGAATGAAAAGGTTAGTGAAACTACTGGGAAAAAATTGCCTGGCAATGTTAGGGATGCCGTTTTGCGTCAAGCAACAAAAGTGTCAGGATTGCCCAGTAGAGCGTTGAATATTGTAGACTTTATTGAGACTGATTGGGTTGATGGTTGCGATCGCTCAACTTACCCCAATCCTTGCGATCCTGTTTTATTGTCAGGTTGGCAAGTAACTGTGGGTGCTGGCAATCAACGCTGGTTTGTTCTCTCTAATCAAGATGGTTCACGAGTTAAGCTTGTCAATGGGAATAATCCAGTAGCAAATTTACCACAGTCTATTGTAGATCAGGTGTTGGCAGATGCATCTAGCCGAGCCAGAATCAAGATTGGAGTGAGTACAAAAAATATTATTGAAGCAAAACAGGTTGTTTGGAGTAATGGCTGTCTGGATTTAGCAAGTGATGTTTGTACTCTTGCAGAAGTACCTGGTTGGCGGGTGACTGTAGCCATTGACCAACAAAAATTTGTTTATCACACTGACAACTATTCTCTAGTTAAGTTTAATCCAGTTGCCAGTCAAATTATTGGTGATGCTGGTACTGTTCAACCTGTATCCATTCCCGCCAGTGAGTTACCACCACCTTTGGATCAAGGTGTGGTATTTCGGGAAATCTCTAGCGGTGGCTTCGCTGGTAGAACTTACGAAACAGTGTTACTTCAAGATGGGCGTTTGATTCGCGTGCGGATTGGTGATGCTAATGATTCAGAACGAAGTGTGCGCCGCATTTCTCGCCAACAGGTGCGAGAATTTGAACAATTACTCAAACGCTATCGATTTGTCAAATACACGAATTTGAGTTATCCAGCCCCTAGTGGTGCTGCTGATTACATTACCTACACTGTTACTAGTCAAGAGGGAACAGTTCAGTACAACGATATTTCTCAAAATAATCTGCCGCAGAATTTGCAGTCAGTAGTCAAAGCCTGGAATCAAATTAAGAACTCTCAAGACTCTAGCAACAATACACTTCAACCTGTTCCCATTCCCGCCAGTGAGTTACCACCACCTTTGGATCAAGGTGTAGTATTTCGGGAAATCTCCAGCGGCGGCTTCACTGGTAGAACTTACGAAACAGTGTTACTCCAAGATGGGCTTTTGATTCGTGTGCGGATTGGTGATGCTAATGATTCTGAACGAAGTGTACGCCGGATTACTTTGCAAGAGGTGCGACAGTTTGAACAATTACTAAGACGTTCTCGATTGGGGGAATACAGAAATTTGAGTTACCCAGCCCCTGATGGTGCTGCTGATTACATCACTTACACTGTTACAAGTCAACAGGGAACGGTTCAATACAACGATATTTCTCAAAGTAACCTGCCAGAGAATTTACAATCGGTGGTCAACGGTTGGAATGAGATTCTCAGGAACGCCCAATCATTGTAAAAGCTGGAGCGATCGCAAGTTATGATTTTGAGTTACTGGCGATCGCTTTTATCCTCCAACTTCAGAAATCGCCATAGTGATGAAATTAAAACCAAAGTCTCTTACGGATCGTGATGCGTAGAGCAAGCGTACTTTAGTCGGGGGATATAAGCGAATCGCGGGTTTTAACCCGCACTCTCCACACAATCTTAACACTAATACCGCTGAAAATATAAGATAATTAATAGTTAAAAAGGAGGTAATTTCTTGTACGGTTGCCAACAAATTTTGATTCACTGTGACTCTAATACAAATGCAATTTTAGAATTTATTTGCTCGGAGTCAAACAAACTATCAAACTGCGCTATCTACTACGCTCGTCAAATCTGGTTTAAAGCTAGGCGCTACATCACCAAGTTTGAATTAGATAGCGAGATGAAATCAAACCGCCATTTCCAAGTTCTCTACTCGCAAGCAGCCCAGCAAGCTTGCCGCTCTGTATTTGAAGCATTCAAATCATTCAGGGAGTTGAATGCAGCGTATAAACGTGGTGAAATACTATAGCAATCCGATTTGATTTCTGAATCACTCGTAGAGGTAAGGGACTGGGGACTGGGGACTGGGGACTAGGAAGAAGGAATAAAGGTGTACTGAGTTTTGTTCAAAAATCAAATATGAGTCCTATAGATAAACCCAAACCACCAAAATATCGTAAGGATGGTTTGAAATTAGTAACTTATCCATTTCAAGCACTCAAGTTGATAAACAATCAAATTAGAATACCTCTTGGCACTCAAGTTAAGGTGTGGTTTGGCATAGATTCATTCGTTCTACCAATGCCATCAAACTTAAATTTCTCTGATATTAAAGAGTTGAGAATCTTGCCAAGGAATAGGTGCTTTTATGCTGAGTTTGTCTATCAAACCAGCACTGTAAAAAGCGATGTAAACAAAGACAGAGTACTAGGAATTGACCACGGGTTAGACAACTGGCTAACTTGCGTGTCTAACATCGGTACGAGTTTCATTGTCGATGGGCATCACATCAAAAGCTTGAACCGCTGGTATAACAAACAAGTGTCATCCATTAAGGAAAATAAACCACTGGGCTTTTGGTCAAATAAACTCGCCTCCATCACCGAGAAACGAAATCGGCAAGTCAGGGATGCGATTAATAAAGCAGCCAAAATCGTTGTCAATCACTGCTTGCAATACCGCATAGGGCGAGTGGTATTTGGTTGGGGGCAGGGCATCAAAACTGGGGTCAATTTGGGGAACAAAAAGAACCAACAGTTTGTCCAAATCCCGACCACTAGGCTTAAAGAACGAATTGAACAACTGTGTACTCAACACGGCATTGAGTTTATTCAAACAGAAGAAGCTAACACCTCAGCAGCATCATTTGTTGATGGGGATACGCTACCTAAACACGGCGAAAAACCCGAAGGGTGGAAATCTTCTGGAACAAGAGTAAAACGCGGATTATTCCGCACCGCGATGAATTGGTACATCAACGCCGATTGTAATGGTGCAGCCAACATCATGCGTAAAGTAAGCACAATACTTGGAATCAATCTAAGTGGAGTGTGTAGGGGTGTTTTGACTCATCCCACTCGGATTTATATCTGGGTGACAACTAAGAACAAACAGAGCAGTGCGTTTTTAAACCACTGCGAAGTATCAGTTTAGAATCCCCGTCGATTCATCGCGGGGAGAAGTCAAAAACAGACTGAGTTACCTTTGAATAATGGAAAACTGAGTTTAAACCTAGTTTCTGGGGGTTAATAACTGCTTATGTTCAACTACAATCCTTTAGAATGCCTACCTTCATCAGCAGAATTACCAGATTCAGATGATACTCCCGTGGATAACGAACTGCAAATATTAATTCCCAACTTATTGTTAGCCATCTTAGCCTCAATTTGGCAAAACCGCGATGACTGGTTTTTCGGCATTAACATGGGAGTTTATTATACACCCAGTAAGAAAGCCATAGTTCCTGATGGTTTCTTGAGTTTAGGGGTGGAACGTTTTGTTGGAGAAAATGGACGTTCCAGCTATGTTTTTTGGGAAGAAGAGGGAATTGCACCAATTTTAGCTTTAGAAGTTGTTTCTCAAACTTACAATGGCGAATATGAACAAAAGAAAATAGACTATGCCGAATTAGGCATTTTGTATTATGTCATTTATGCACCAACGCGGCTACGTCGCAAGCGTCAACGTTTAGAAGTTTATCGCTTAGTTGACGGTCAATATATTTTACAACCAGGCGATAAAATTTGGATGCCGGAAATAGGTTTAAGTATTGGACGGGAACAGGGTACTTATCAAGGAAGAACACGAGAATGGTTATATTGGTATGACGATAATGGTAATAGATACCAAACCCCAGAAGAACAATTACAAAATCTTTTAGCCAGATTACAACAGCAAGGAATTGATCCTAACACACTTTAAATATTTGACCGTGCCGATTTGAAATTTTAGATTTTAGATTAAAAATTATTCCATCAAAATCAATCGCAGAGAATCTAAACGAACATACCACGGCAAAGGCTGGTCTTTCATAATCGCCCATTTTTCCTTGAAGACTTCCGCTTGCAGATGAAAATCATTAGGATTGCTGGGGGAAGAATGCAGTTTGAGAAACAGCGTCATTCTGTGGGGTGTTTCGCTAGTCCTCACTAACCAGCAGGGAAAAGTGTTTTCCTGGGATGAGTCGTTGGTAAAGGTTAACTGATGGGCGCGAATTCCCACGGAAAATAACTGGTTGGGAATCGGTTCCATCACTTGCAGGCTGCAACCCCAGTCAACAGCTTCCACTTCTTGAGATGCTTTGACAACAGCCTTTGAGAAGTTCTTGCAACCTGTTAATTGAGCAACGCTGACAGTGGCGGGACGCTCGAAAATATCTTGTTTAGAGCCGTACTGTATCGCTTTTCCCTGCTCCATTACCAATAAATTGGGGCAAACTCGGTAAGCCTCTTCCATATTGTGAGTGACAAACAGGGCGATACCTTGGTAACAGGCTAATGTTGTCACCATTTGCTGCTCTAGTTGACTACGTAAGTGAGTATCCAGTGCAGAAAATGGTTCATCTAATAACAGTACTTCCGGTTGACTTGCCAAAGCTCTCGCCAGTGCTACCCGCTGTTGCTGACCGCCAGAAAGTTGATGCGGATAGCGATCGCCTAATCCCTCTAATTGTACTGCTAATAGCTGGACTTGCACCTGCTGCTTAGTAGCTAATTTTGACAGTCCTTTAGGCAAGCCGAAAGCAATATTTTCTGCCACAGTCATGTTCGGGAACAATGCATAATTCTGTACTAAAAGACCAATGCGGCGATCGCGACTGGGAATATTAATCTTTTGTTGAGAATCAAATAATACTCGTCCATTCAAAACAATCCGACCTTTGGTTGGTGTTTCTATGCCAGCAATACACCGCAAAATCATACTCTTACCAGCCCCAGACCCCCCCAATAATCCCAGAGGCTGCCTATCAGTTGTGAAAGTAACATTTAAATCAAACCCACTAAGTATCTTCTCGATATCTACCAACAACCCAAACTCAGAACCAGATTGCACAGTATAAAATGTAGAAATAACTTCCCCCCCTGCTCCCCTGCTCCCCTGCTCCCCTGCTCCTCCTGCTCCCCCGCACCCCTGCTCCCCCCCACCCCTGCTCAAGAACTCCCTACGTTCTTGCCAGAAATTAACTGCAATAATTCCAGATAAAGAAATTACCATAATTGCGATCGCCCAAAACCAGGCTTCATCCATTGCGCCGGCTTCTACCGCGAAATAAATCGCCATTGGAATGGTCTGGGTTTGTCCGGGGATGTTACCAGCAAGCATCAAAGTAGCGCCAAATTCCCCCAAAGCGCGGGCAAAAGCTAAAGTAGTGGCTGCTACAATGCCAGGAGCCGCTAGGGGTAAACTGATGCGCCAAAAGATTGTCGATTCATTAGCACCAAGAGTTCTAGCTACCCGCAGCAGATTTTGATCAATTTGTTCAAAAGCTCCTAGTGCAGTTTTATACATCAAGGGAAAGGCTACCACAGTAGCTGCGATCGCTGCACCATACCAAGTAAAGACAACGCTGAAGTCAAAAGACTGCATCAGTTTCCCTGCGGGGCCATTTTTGCCAAAAAAGACCAATAGTATAAAACCAACCACAGTCGGAGGTAAAATCAGGGGAGCGACAAATAAACCTTCAATTAAAGATTTGGCTTTGCCGCGATATCCTAGCATCCAATAGGCAGCAGCAATACCGATAAAAAAAGTAATAAATGTAGCAAGTAAAGATGTCTTCAGCGAAATCCAAAGTGGAGATAAATCTTGTGGCATAGTCAAAATTTAGAGGTCAGTTGTCAGTTGTCAGTTGTCAGGAGGCAGGACTTATTTTTCTCTCCATCACCCTATCTCCCCATCGCCCCTGCTCCCCTGCCCCCCTGCCTTTCAAACACTGTTATGGCTTGATTTGCAGATAAACCTTGGTATACCAATGGCAGGGCAACCAAAAATTTACCAATCTAATTGGTAATATTATGCCAAAAAAGAACACTTATGGATCACGTTGCAAAAATTACAAATGAAGCGGAAAGCAACGCTGAGAGGATGTTTGTAAAGAGACTTGCAAGTAAAAAAATATCTGACTGTTCATAGTCAACAGTCAACAGTCATCAACTTCAACCCAGATAATTTATTTGTTGGAGTTCCCTTGAACCCCTCCCCGCTTGCAGGGAGGGAAGCCTTTGTGTTAACGAATGCAGAGTGAGGTTTCGACTGTATTACAACGAAGCGAGAACTGCATCTGTCACCAATGAATGGTTTGATTCCAAATCAGTGGCGTAGATTTCGCAGGAATTATTAGGACTTTCAATCAGCTTAACTTTGTCAAGCTTAACTCCTAATTCTTGAATGGGCGATCGCAGTACCTTACTAATATAAAGTGCGATATTCTCAGCAGTCGGCACAACTTGAGCAAAGTAAGGAATGTCTTTGTTTAAAAAGGTGTGATCGAATGGCTCTAGTACATAATCTTCTATCACCCGATTCAAAGCAACTAAATCGACAATCATGCCTGTGCGCGGAGCAATTTCTCCTTTGACAGTGACTTCTAAATGGTAATTATGTCCGTGGCCGTGGGGACGGGCACACTTACCATAAATTTCAGCATTCTCTTCATTGCTGAGATCAGGATGAGCTAGCCGATGGGCCGCGCTAAAGTGAGTACTGGTGCTGAGGTACGCTTCCATTCCGTTTCCTATATAATCTGCCCAAAGTTCAGGATGTTCAAACAACTGCACACGGACTAAAGGCAAATGGGGTGCTAGCCGTTGCCAAATAACCCGTGCAATATTTTCAGTGGTGGGCAGAGTTTGTTGAAATTCTGCCCACACATCGTTGAGATAAGAAAAGTCTAGTTGGCTGGTAATTTCGCGCTTGATTACCTGTTTCACGTCTGACAAGTTCAGCACCATGCCATATTTATCCAATTCTCCAGCTAGGGAGATAAATAAGACATAATTATGTCCGTGTCCAGGAAATTGAGAGCAAGCACCAAATTTTTCAATATTTTCGGCTTCACTCAGTTCTGACAACCAATAACGGTGGCTTGCCGAAAACTGAGCGCGGCGATTAACAATGCATTGCATGAGTACTCTGGGAACAGAATTTAAAATTTCTTAAACTTTCACTACTTTCAGCATAAACTAATTCCTTGGTTGTTTGTCATTTGATTTAGTGCAAGTAGGCAGGGGGCAATTAGGGAGGGGGTGTGAAATATATTTTTTTGACAAAAGTACTAAGTTATGGATTTATTCAACCATTTTCATAACTTAAGTAGGATTGTTATAGGTAACAATTTATGCAAAGCCTATTCTTCACCAAAAATTTACACAAATTATGAATAAAATATGTTTTTTTTACTACTTCTTTAGGTATATGCCTTCTGTTATCTGCAAATTGTTGATTACACGTATGTAAATACTACGTAACATTATCTACTTTTGTACAAGTTTTTCAACTCATAAGATGAAGAGTATGTAAAGATGTTTCTAAAACCATAGACATGTAAGTGGATATACAGTATCAGTTTGTTAAACTATTATTTGAATGGTTCCCAATTTTCAGGCTAGATACTCATGGGCAATAGTCCGCAATCAGGAGACCAAAATGTATTTTCCTGTCAAGGTAATTCGTAATTCGTAATTATTACCCTGCGACTTTAGTCATGGGCTTGTAGCCAGGAATGTCTTTTTTACTTTCCATAACTACAGTAAGGGACTTGTACCTGCAATTGCGAATTACGAATTAGGAAACTTGTAATTATTTGCTCAGCTGTCACCTATTCCCTATTTTCAAACTAAGTAGTTAGATCTAAAAAAATATAAGATAGTTGTCCGCAGCGTTGGCGGAACGCCTTCCTGTGGGTACGAAGTGAAGCGATCGCTTTGACTGAGATTGCCACATTTCACATCGTTGAGCTTGCTTAGGACATCTTAGATTTAATTGCGTCTACTTACTTAGTAGGACTTACGCATAGACAGAAAACCAAATATCGAGTGAGGCTTTTAGGTATCAAGCTTGATTTTGGACGCTTTCAGAGCGTTATCTAGCGATCGCAGCATGATTAACAAAAGCCTAAATCGAGCTATTTTCGTATTTCATCCATCCAAGAATTTTTGTAGTGCGTAAGTAAGACTTAGAAGTTAGGTAAAAGCTACTTGCAATTTGGTCAACAGTATGAATGTAGAAGAAAAATTGGTTTTCTTCAAGAAGGACATAAAGCGTACCGAAAGTATCAATTTTCGGCAAATTCTTTATGTCCTAAAACAGCGTTAACTACAGGTTCAAAATTTCAATCCTTGAAAACATCAAATCATCTAGGAAAAAATCATGGCAAACATCAATGGAACTAATGTAAACGACATCCTCAATGGCACAACAAGCGATGACTTGATTCGAGGCTTGGGAGGTAATGATGTTTTATATAGTAACGGCGGCAACGACACACTAGATGGAGGTACTGGGAACGATACTGTGAATGCTGCTTCTACGAGTGGCAACAATACCATTAAGGGTGGAAATGGCAATGACTATTTAGATATCACTTCTTCTAGTGGGGATAACAGTTTAGATGCAGGCTCAGGTAATGATAGTCTCAATGCATCTAGTAGTACTGGCAATAACACACTTAAGGGTGGAAGCGGCAATGATTATTTAGATATTAGCTACTCTACAGGAGATAACAGTTTAGAGGGAGGCGCTGATGATGATATCTTCAATGCTATTTCAACTACTGGCAATAACACACTCAAGGGTGGAAGTGGCAATGACTCGTTTTATATTAGCGCCCCAGATGTTGCCCCCTCTTCTCTAGCCACTCAAACAGTAGATGGGGGGACGGGTGAGGATTATTTGTCCATTGATTACAGCAATGCGAGTGTGGGAATCACTTCCAGTTTCGATGCTGATATTAAGCAACGCACAATTACCGCAGGCACTAATCAAGTCAGCTACCGTAATCTCGAAGCATTAGAGGTTACAGGTACAGCATTTGATGATAGCATCTCCATCTCTCTATACTACTTCGAAACTGTGTATGACTATCGCGCCATAGCCGCCTCTGGTAATAACACGCTTAATGGTGGCGCTGGTAACGATTCCTTGAGTGCTAACTATTCAACAGGTAACAATTTACTTTCTGGTGGCGATGGCAATGATAGTCTCTCTGCCAATAGCTACTACTTAGCAGGCTACTCTGACACAATAGATACCCTCTACGCCTCATCAGGCAATAATACCTTAGATGGTGGCGCTGGTGACGATCGCTTGTCTGTTGACGTTTCAGTTGGGGATAATCTACTTGATGGGGGCGATGGCAATGATTATCTTTCTGCCTCTGGGGACTTCTTTTATGATTATGATTATCTATTTGGCTATCCTGCCTCTGGCAATAACACCCTCAACGGTGGTGCTGGTGATGATTCGTTGAATGTTGACGGTTCAGTTGGGGATAATCTTCTTGATGGTGGCGATGGCAATGATTATCTCTCGGCCTCTGGCTCCACCGTCAGTGCTTTCAGGAGTTTTGTTACTTTTTACACAGATGGCAATAACACGCTAGATGGTGGTGCTGGTAACGACAGTTTGTATGTTTACCATTCAAGAGGTAATAACCTGCTGTTAGGGGGCGATGGTAATGATTATCTCTCTGCATCTGGCTACTTTTCTCCGAACAACTCTAGTTCATATGGTTATGTCCCTTCTGGCAAAAACACCTTAGATGGTGGCACTGGTGACGATTCTTTGATTGCTGAATTTTCAATAGGCAATAACATTTTAGATGGTGGCAGTGGTAACGATTCTTTGAGTGTTAACAATTCAACAGGTGATAATCTTCTGTCTGGTGGCGATGGCAATGATTATCTCTCTGCCTCTGGCTATTACTACTCCGACAACTACTACTTTGATGATCGCACTTACTTAGACTACACCGGCAATAACACCCTCAACGGTGGTGTTGGTGACGATTCTTTGGTTGCTGATTATTCAACAGGCGACAATTTGCTGTCTGGTGGAGATGGCAATGATTATCTCTCTGCTTCTGGCGAACAGTATATTCAGCTGTTGTATTATTTGTCCTCCTTTCCTGGTGATATTATTTACATATCCACTTCAGGCAATAACACGCTCAACGGTGGTGCTGGTAACGATAGTTTGTATGCTGAGATTTCAATAGGCGATAACACTCTACTTGGTGACACTGGTGATGATTCATTGAGTGCTAACTATTCAAGAGGCAATAATCTGCTGGATGGTGGCGATGGCAATGATTATCTTTCTGCCTCTGGCAATACCAGCTACAGCTACACCCAGTACTTTCTAGACCAAGATTACAATTTATATAGCGAAGAAATACCTGTATATGTCTCCACCTCAGGCAATAACACCCTATTTGGTGGCGCTGGCGACGATAACTTAAATGTTGACGCTTCAGCAGGTGCTAACCTACTCGATGGTGGCGATGGCAATGATACTCTTTTTGCCTCTGGCTACTCATTACCAAACGACAACAACCCAGAAGAATATACCCTCTACGCCTCGTCAGGCAATAACACACTCAATGGTGGCGCTGGTAATGATTCTTTGAGTGTTGACATTTCAGTTGGCGATAATCTGCTTGATGGTGGTGATGGTAATGATACTCTTTCTGCCTCTGGCAACATCGATTACACTTACTACAAGCGCATCTACTCTGGTGAGAGTTACTCAGGCGAATATGTAACTGTGTCTGTCTCCCCATCAGGCAATAACACGCTCAACGGTGGCGCTGGTGACGATAGTTTGTATGTTGACATTTCAGTTGGTGATAACCTGCTTGATGGTGGTGATGGCAATGATTATCTTTCCGCCTCTGGCGACTTCGGCTCGAACGGCGAATCTGTATATGGCGATGCCTCTTCTGGCAATAACACGCTCAACGGTGGCGCTGGTGATGATACTTTGTATGTTGACGGTTCAACAGGCAATAACCTACTCAATGGTGGTGATGGTAATGATTCTCTATCTGCCTCTCCCTACTTCATCGACATCTTCAGAGGTTTTTATCCTTATGGCGGAAATGGCAATAACACCTTAGATGGTGGTGCTGGTAACGATATCTTGAGTGTAAATCGCTCAACAGGCAATAACGTACTCAATGGTGGCACTGGTAACGATATCTTGAGTGTAAATGACTCAACAGGCAATAACACGCTCAATGGTGGCACTGGTGATGATTCCTTGAATGCTAACTTTTCAACAGGGAATAACACGCTCAATGGTGATGCGGGTAATGATTCCTTGAATGCTAACAATTCAATAGGCGATAATTTACTCTCTGGGGGTGATGGCAATGATACTCTGTCTGCCTCTGGCTATTCCTACTCCGGAAACACCTACAACAGCGATCGCTATTACTCAGACTACACTGGCAATAACACTCTCAACGGTGGTGCTGGTGACGATTCTTTGATTGCTGATTATTCAACAGGCGACAATTTACTCTCTGGGGGTGATGGCAATGATTATCTTTCTGCCTCTCGTGAAGCGTACATTACGACCTACTACTACTTCTCCTCAACTCCTGATAAATTTGTTTATGTATCCACCTCAGGCAATAACACGCTCAACGGTGGTGCTGGTGACGATAGTTTGTATGTTGAGTATTCAATAGGCGATAACACCCTACTTGGTGACACTGGTAATGATTCATTAAGTGCTAACTATTCAAGAGGCAATAATCTGCTGGATGGCGGCGATGGCAATGATTATCTTTCTGCCTCTGGCAACACCAGCTACACTTACACCCGGTATTTCTTTGACGAAGATTACAACTTAAACAGTGAAGAAGTAACTGTGGCTGTCTCCACATCAGGCAACAACACCCTCAACGGTGGCGCTGGTGACGATAACTTAAATGTTAGTATCTCATATGGCGATAACCTGCTTGATGGCGGTGATGGCGATGATTATCTATTTGCTGCTGGTGCCTTTGGCAATAACACCCTAATAGGTGGCAATGGCGATGATACCCTAATAGGTGGCAATGGCGATGATATCCTAATTGGTGATGCTGGTATCGATAGCTTTGGTTTCAACAGTTACAACGAAGGTATTGATAGTCTTTATGATTTCAGTGCTGCTGATGAACAGATTCTGTTATCGGCTGATGGTTTTACTGACGGCTTATCAATCGGTTTACTCTTAGAGAGTCAGTTTACCCTGGGAGTATCTGCAACCAGCAGTGAGCAGCGATTGATCTATAATGACAGCACAGGTGCATTGTACTTTGACTCTGATGGTACTGGTGGTGGGTTTAGTCAAGTACAATTTGCACAACTAGATACTGGCCTGTCACTGACGGCAAACAATTTTGTTGTTGTTTAACTGATATCTTGCACCATTGTCAATTAACCCACTCGGTGGGCACTGCCAACAACCTAAAAATCAAGGTTTGAGCAAACCATTAGCAGTGCCCACCCTACAAAAATACTAACTATATCATGTCCGGTTAATTAGTTATGATTCCCGCAATTATTGCACCCCACCCCTAACCCCTCAGAGTCAACGGGGAGGGGAAACAAAGCGTAGCTTTGGTGGGGTGGGGTTCTTTGGTTTTTATAAGTAATCAAGCGGACATGATATTACAGCAAAAAAGTGACTGATTATAGACTCAGAGAAGTCCAGCAACAGGTTGATAGTTGAGTATCAGAAGTTGGCAAAGGATACTGGAGTCCCCAGGAAATGCTGGCTCGGCTAATCGAGGAGGTTGGTGAAATATCTCGGCTTTAAGGGGCGACAATCATGGGCGAAACCAAGCCAACTTTGCTGGGGATAAGTAATATCATGTCCGTTTAAACACTTATGATATCTGTGGAGGTCGGTAATTGGGAATTGGTAATTGGGAATTGGTTTTGAGTATTACCTATTACCCATTACCTATTACCTATTACCAAGCAAACCGACTATATCGTAAGTAATTAGCCGAACTTGATGTAAATGTGAGAAACAGAAAAAACTCTGTCCCCACTCCCTACTCCCTACCTTCACCCCTCAAAGTTGGCTTGATAGACCAGCTTGACAGACCACTAACAGACCACTAGATGTAGTTCAGCCTATCAACCCAAATCAAAAAGCAAGATTTCTGTGCCGATGTTGGTGCTGATTTCTAGCTGTTCTTCCCCACTAATTTGCACTCCGTCGCCTGCCCTCAGTTCCTCACCATTTAAGGTTGCGATACCTTGAGCTATTTGTAACCAGGCATAACGATTAGGCTTGACGTGGTAATTGACAACATCACCCTCCTCTAAAACAGATGTATATAAATCAACATCTTGGTGAATTGTCACAGCACCATCCCGCCCATCTTTTGCAGCAATTAAACGTAGTTTGCCACGCTTTTCTTCTAGAGAAAAAGCTTTTTGTTCATACCTAGGTGACAAGTCTTGCTCATCAGGTAAAATCCAAATTTGCAGCAAGTGGAGGGCTTCAGTTGACGAGGGATTAAATTCACTGTGTTGAATTCCAGTACCAGCACTCATAATTTGTGCGTCGCCAGGACGAATCACTGACCCTGTACCCAAACTATCTTTATGCTCTACTGCACCTGACAGCACATAGGTGAGGATTTCCATGTCACGATGACCGTGGGTAGGGAATCCAGCACCAGGGGCGATGCGATCGTCGTTGATGACGCGCAGGGAACGAAATCCCATGCGGTTAGGATCATAAAAACTACCAAAGGAAAATGTATGGTAACTATCGAGCCAGCCAAACTGAGCGTGACCCCGGGCGTTTCTATCATGAATTAGGTAGTTAATAGTATTTTGAGACATAAGTTCACCTCGCTAAATCTCAAGTTTTTTTGTTGTTAGATATCGCCCGTCAAGAGAAACTTCAAAATGAGTGATAATTGCTTAAAGCAACTTTTTACAGTTTGAAATACTAATTACGAATTAGTATTAGAATTGTTTTTCAACTATTTAAATAGTAAAGTATGTACATATAAAATGAAAAGTACGCACTCAAAAGTGGCGTACTTACCAAAAAGATACTACTAGGTTTGAGAAAATGTGTGTTGCTCAAAAGTGCTTATCTTACAGCAGCTGTCTTTTGAGTTTGAGTAGCACCCGCTGATCCATTCTCTCCCTTGATTTCTGAAACTTGCAGATGAGCTTCTAAGAACCAGAGTCGTTTGTCAATGGTACGAGAAACTTCGGTGTAAAGGTCGGCGGTATCCGCATCGCCTAATTGATTAGTTTTGTCGATCGCTTCCCTGATATGCTTGCCATAGGGTGCAAAGCGATCTGCCAAAGCTGTCACATGCTCTTTACCGTCTAAAATATCAAAAGGATATTCTGGCAGAATCGAATTGCTAGCGGCGGCCCGGGCTGTGCCTACAGCATATCCACCTAAAGCGGTGATGCGTTCGGCAACTATATCAACGTACTCTTCTAATTCAGTAGCAATTTCGTCAAACAATTCGTGCAACTGATAGAAGTCAGTTCCTTTAACGTTCCAATGCGCTTGCTTGACTTGGGTTTTCAAATCCAAGGTAGCTGCCAAGGTTTGGTTAAGAATTACTACAATTTGTGTTCTAGCTTGGGCAGGAATGTCAATGCGGGTAGGGTATAGACGTGATGCAATTGTGTTGTCGCTCATGATTCTACCGTCTTGGATCGATATAAACAGTCTACAGATAGTGGTTTAGTTTTTGGAACTCTCTCTAGACAGATGGTTTTAGCAGGATATTAAGCTATTATCTTTTTCATACTAGAGAAATGTTAGATTTACTCACTTACACGCGATGATTCTCTATGGTGTTGAATGTGCCACCGAAAAGCCGATCGCGCACCATATCACTCTGTAAGAAGTCATGGGGAAAACCAAGTTCAATTTGACTGACTTGATTCAGGCGTTGCAGATGCTCTGCTGATAAGGTGACATCTAGACTCGCCAAGTTATCTTGAAACTGCGTCAGCTTGCGTGCGCCAATAATCGGGATAATTATGCCACTTTGAGCGCGTAACCAAGCTATTGCTACCTGTGAAGGTGTACGTCCAATTTCAAAAGCAACTTGACTAACAACATCAGCGATCGCTAAACTGCGTTCTGAAATACTTCCCGCCGCCGCATTTGCAAATCGTCCCTGTTCTTCACCTGGTTGCAGCGGCTTGTTATACTTACCTGTCAAGACACCACCAGCCAGAGGTGCCCACGGTGTCACTGCTAAATCAAAAGCTTTTGCCAATGGTAGCAAATCCCGTTCTGGTGTCCGCTGAATCAAATTATACTCAATTTGCAAAGCGACAAACTGCGTCCATCCTTGATATTGGGCGATTGTGTTAGCTTGGGCAATGATCCAAGCGGGTGCATCAGAAATACCGATATAAAGTACTTTACCTTGGCGAACCACATCATCAAGCGATCGCATGACTTCTTCTACTGGCGTTGTGAAGTCCCAAGCATGTAACCAAAATAAATCAATGTAGTCGGTATTCAGCCGTTTTAGGCTACCTTCTAGCGATTGCACCAAATTCTTGCGATGATTGCCACTAGCATTGGGGTCGCCCTTACTCTCATTCATCCGCAAAGGAAAGGAATACTTAGTAGCAACTACAAAACGTTCCCGGTCTTGGGCAATCAATTCACCGACAATTTTTTCACTACTGCCATCAGTGTAACCATTAGCCGTGTCAAGAAAATTACCCCCTGCTTCCACAAAGGTATCAAAGATTTTACGGCTTTCATCGACAGATGCACCCCAACCCCAGTCTTCACCAAAGGTCATGGTGCCTAAGCACAGTTCTGAGACTCGTAACCCGCTTTTACCTAAGAGTTTGTATCTCATGAAGGATGAAGTGTAAACGATGAAGTCTGAAATGAAGAAATGTCTAATAAGTATAAAAGAATCTTTTCTACTTATTAAACAACTTCTGATATCCTAGTGTACATGCTGAGTACAATTCTCGGTCAAAAGTAAAAAATATTTTTTGACAACTCATGCCTGGTCATTTGATAAACTGAAAAATACTAGTTTATCCTTTATTTGATTTTTCCCTGTAGACTTTTGGTGTGATACCAATCTGTTTACGAAAGACATTTGTGAAGTGACTTTGACTTTGAAAACCCACTTTTTCAAATATTTGCTCTATAGAGTTGTCAGTTTTAGTCAATAAATATTTTGCTTTGGCAATTTTGCTATTCATTACATATTTATGAGGTGTAAAACCTGTTGACAGTTTGAATAGCCGGGAAAAATGATAAATACTCATTCCCACTACTTGAGAAATTTCAGCCAAACTCAAATCTTTTTCTAAGTTATCGTTAATGTAGTCAATTACTTGTTGCAACTTCCGGGGTGAAAGACCTTTAGCGTTAGAGTCAGAAAAAATCTGATCACTGGATACAGAATAGTGTTTCAGCAGGTGAATACACAGTGTCGTTGTGAGAGATTCAATGTAGATGCGACTACCCCTGTGATCTGATTCTAACTCGGACTTGAGTGCCAACCCGATCTGCTGAATCAGAGGATTAGATGCGGCAAAGTGTGGTGTGATTTCAACGCTTTGAAAATCTATTGACTCAAAAGCAGCACGAGTGAAAAAAGCTTGTTCTAGACTCAGGATTAGAAATTCGACTTCTGATTGCCAACGCGATATGTGATGGGTGTTTGCCGGAATAACCACAACATCCCCATAAGCTATATGCTCATCCTGGAGGCGTCCGTTGAACACTCGTTCTGCTTTGGTGACACCAGGTTCTAGGCAAATGGTGATAATATGCTGTTGAAAAGAATGTTCGGGGGTTTCGTGGGCAGGCTGTCGATGATGATCTAAACGAATGCCATTCCAGCGAGCATGATAACTGGAAATGAGGGGCGATCGCGGCACAATTTCTGAAATAGCATCTTCTTGAGCAAAATCAACACTTAAGATTTTATCTTCTAGCATCGTCTCACCCCAAGAAACACTCTGTTTTAGTGTAATCTGTTCAGATGAAAGTTGCATCTAGAATCATGTTGGCTGATGACTGATGATTCATGGCTGTCATCGGTCAATGTCTTTCACTGCTTCACTATGCAATTTTAGATATGCTTTAGATTTAGGACTTACGCGCATTGTCATATTTTTTTCTTTGTGGGTTGTCAAAAGGAGCCAGTCGTGTGGGCGGGTTTCCCGACTTGAACGAACTGGCGTTCAAAAGTCAATAGTCCAAAAAAGCTTGATAAAAGACCATTGACTCTTGACTCTTGACTGACATCGCCAAAAATATGTGTGCCAGTTGCGTAAGTCCTGATAATATTAAAATTGCCTTTAGACAGATGATCATCCCCAAACAGCCGTTATTTTCATGACTTACTACGTAATTTACGACGGGAATTGTAATCTCTGCGTCACCTTAGTGCAATTGCTGGAGAGCTTAGACGAAGGGAAGTTGTTTCGCTACGCTCCCATGCAAGATGAGCAGATACTTTTACAGTGGGGAATTACAGCCCAAGATTGCGAACAGGGAATGATTTTAATTGATGGCAATGAGCCTCAAAAACGTTGGCAAGGCAGTAACGCGGCTGAGGAAATTGGGCGGTTACTGCCAGTAGGAAGTATATTTGTAGACGCTTATCGAGCATTACCAGGGATGAAGTGGGCAGGCGATCGCTTTTACGAACAAATTCGTGATAACCGCTATACTCTCTTTGGCAAGCGTTCTAGTACTTATCAATCGCCATTCTGTGTTGATGGTAGCTGTACTAATTTGTAATTTGTAATAACGCTCGATGACTCGCGCAACGCCTGCGCTAACCTAATTCATCGGAGTGCAAATACGAGAAAAAAGTATTGGGAATTGCCCAATTCCCTATTTCCAACTATAGCTTTGAAAGAGCGGTCAAAAGGATAACCCATAAGAGTTTTATCAGGATATTCCCTCTATGACTAAAAGTATTTGCTCGGTCAAACTTGATCAGGACTTACGCAACTGGCACATATATTCGGGTCAAGAGTCAACAGTCAACAGTCAATGGTCAAGATTTTTTGGACATTTGACTGTTGACTCTGGACGGCTTTGGCTGAAAAAATATGACAATCCGCGTAAGTCGTATTGATATTTCAAGTTTTTTATTGAGAAGATGATGACGAGGCTAAATCAATGTTGATACTTTCACAAATGTCGTCGCACATCGCTCTACAAATGTAAGTGCCACCTACTAGCGAGTTACCGTCATTATCTTTTGCATCCCAGATGAATGTCCGCGTACCAGGCTGGGGGTCATCCTCATCAACAAGCGTGCCTTTGTGCCAAGCCAGATAATTCCAAAACCCGATGTAAAGCTTCTTAGTTTCGTGGGGTACATTGAGACGGATCTCGACCGTCCCTGGTACACTAGATGGAAGCGAGTTCAGTTCCAGAGTAGCCACAGATGCCAGAAGTTGTCTAGGAGCAGGAGCCAACGGTTGGTCTGTGTACTTGTAAACCATTTTGCCCGAACTGTAACCCACTAGTGGCTCGAAGAAGAAGCGGAAGCGATTCGAGTTGACCCGGACATCACTGAGTGGATCGCCCTTAATGCTGTCCTGAGCTACCCAGTTTTGTCCACCGTTCCAAGTCCAACTGTTATACGTTCCAATGAATTGAGCATCACCCCAGCCCCCAACCCAGCCGCAGTCTTTGCTGATAAATCCGATTCCTTCGAGATTGGCGTTGGCAACATGGTTGCCGTCAGTACCAGTGCGGCAGTCATTGACGGGAAACATCTCCCAGGTTTGGCCTCCATCCGTGGTTCTCAAGATGGCACCACTGAGGAAATTTTCTATGGAAACGAATCCAACCTCTTCATTGAGCCAGTAAATTTTCCAACCCCAACCGCCACAATCGAAGCTGGATGTGATGTTGGCTACGGTGTTTGCCCACGTCTTGCCGCCGTCCTGGGTGTAAAGTACGACTGGCTTTAACTGAGCATACTGCGGTTCGCGTTCGTAGCCTTGGCGATCGGGTGGGCAACTGTCCTGCTTCCTCCCACCTACGACCCAACCACGATTTTCATCAAAAAAGTGGATATCGACTAGGTTTGAGGCATAGCGACTCATATCGATAACATTCCAACTTTTCCCTCCATCCGTTGTTTTGATAATGGAGGGGCCCGGTTGGTTGGGATCGTTAGCACCAGAACCATACACCACCCTTTCATTAACCACGGACAGACCACAAATGCCTCCGGGAGAACCCTCCGGAAGGTTGTCCACAGGTGTCCATGTGTTACCACCGTCTGTTGTTTGGTGAAGCAGATACTTCAGATAATCCCCAGGATTTTCCTTGCTGGCGTTAGTCACGGCTCCAAACCAGCCCACTTGGGACGAGGCAAACTGAATACATCGTAAATAAGGCCTTCCTGGCAAGTTGGGAGGTAGTTGATACTTGGTAGTCCAGCTTGACCCTCCGTCTTGGGTAACGCTCACCTGCCCGTTGCTGTTGACTAGCCAGCCTTCTTGCGGGTTGAAGAACCAGATATCATCGGTTCGCGACGAGGCGATGGGGGAATTAGTTTTAATCCAGCGGTAGTTTTTTAGATTTGTGTTCATTTTGCTTGCTCTTATTTTTGTATCTTTGTTAGTAAAAGCGTTCTTAAGTAATAAGTAGGTAAAAGGCAACAGGGAATGCGGACTGCGTTGATGGGGAAAAGCTCCCACCAACGCTTACCCCCTATTGACGCTTTACGAGGCGTGAAGCGTAAAGCCCCCGTTTTCCTTATACCTTTGCTGGGAGCAAATCCACCAATACAAGTTGAGTTGAATATAGGACTCATATTTGATTTTTGAACAAAACTCAGTACACCTTTATTCCTTCTTCCCAGTCCCCAGTCCCCAGTCCCCAGTCCCTTACCTCTACGAGTGATTCAGAAATCAAATCGGATTGCTATATATAGATTAAGTATTATGCTTGCAGAGATTATTTTTCGATAGTACCCTTCAGGGTAATTTTAGATTACAGAACTTACGCAACTGGCACACATATTTTCTGCGATCGCAGTACTGAGTGAATAGTCAAGGGGAGCCAGTTGCGTGCGGTGAGGGGGTCGCAGTCTTGGACGCCACATCGTCCACTTGGTTCGGGAGTTGCCGACAGGAGCGCCTTTTGACCCAGTAAAACCCACAAGAAAAAAATAACACACTTGCGTAAGTCCTAATTGTTTTAAACTCTCACGAATGATCTTGCAGCATCAAAATTGCTTTTTTGTACAAAGACAAATCCACTTGGTGAACTTCTCTACCCTGCCCAATTGCTTCTAGAAGGGTGATTGTCAATTCTCCTCCTAAGTGTTCACGGAACTCGGTAAGTCCTCTAAATAGGCAATGGGGATGATCTGGTTGATCTAATTGCTTTGTCAGTGCCGATACGTACAATGTAAACCCTAATTTCTTCAGTGTGCCTAAAATCCTTTGCCACTCTGATTGCAAAAGTAGTCCTGTTAAATATGAATAGGTGCTGTCCAAGGCAATGCCAATAGCTACGGCTTCACCGTGACGTAAACTGTAATTTGTTAAATGTTCTAGTTTATGGGCAGCCCAATGTCCGAAATCTAAAGGACGTGATGAACCCATTTCAAAGGGGTCGCCGCTACCAGCAATATGCTCTAAATGCAACTGAGAACACCGATAAATTAACTTTTCCATGATTTCCATGTCTCGCTTAGCTAATTTATCGGCATAATTCATGATGAAATCGAAGAAATCGCCATCTTTAATCAGCGCTACTTTCACAGCTTCTGCAATACCAGAACGCCAATCTCGCTCATCAAGAGTAGTTAGAAAATCAAAGTCATTTAATACAGCATAAGGTGGCATGAATGTGCCGAGAAAGTTTTTCTTGCCGAAGGCATTAATGCCATTTTTTACCCCTACACCCGAATCGTTTTGCGCTAACACTGTAGTCGGCACTCGCAACAGCCGAATTCCTCGGTGAGCAGTTGTTGCTGCATATCCTGCCATGTCTAGCACAGCCCCTCCGCCAATGGCTAACACGTAGGAGTGACGACACAATCCACATATATTGATGCGCTGATGAATTTGCTCTACAAATCTAGAATCGTTCTTAACTGTTTCTCCACCGGAAACTATTATCGGCTCGCCGCTTAAGGTGAATATATCTTCATAACGCTGGGCATAAACTGATAATTTTTCTAATAACTCACTTTGATACTGTAATAATCCTCCATCTATTACTGTTACCACTTGTTTTGCTGTTGTCTGTTTATCTGCGCCAATTACTTGCGCCAATAAAGGATTATTTAACTCAAACAGACCTCTAGTGAAGTGAACATCATAATTAAAGAACACACGGACACATTGTTTAAGTGGTTGCAAATTGAGGACAGTATTTTGTTCAATAAACATTTTGCTAATATGACTTTTTAATTAACTGGAAATACATGCACCACTTAAATTAAGATTGGCAGCAAATTGAGAAATATAAATCTATGCCAGCACTTGCAGCCAGAAATAACTCACTAGACTAATTGAGCCAATCAATCAATGATTCAAATGAGTGATGGCTGTTATCAGTTAACGTAGGGGCGCAAGGTTGCAACGTTCCTACAACAGTTAACAGCCCATACGCAAGATTTGACAAATTATGTTAAGACTAGTAGGTAGTTTAGCTTTGGGGCTGGCAATCGATATTGTTACATATACTCTAAATGTTTTTGCTGAAAACAAGTGTAGTTTTTATCTGTTTTCAATAATATCTTTACAGTATCTTATTTAAACTAAGATATTCTTATAGATTCAGTAAAATTACTAGATGAGTTTGAGGTGTGTTTTAATAAGAAAGTATGCATTTTAGTCGCAAGTTTGACACTTGTCTATCAAAGAAAAAAGTTAGGAGACTTCTTCTGAATCAATCATGGCTAGGGTAAACGAGTTACTGCATCAATGGCTGTTAAAGTCTGCTTCAGACAAAAGTATTGCTTGGCTAGAACAGAAGCAGGCACAGATTGCTAGCGGCGCTGCTGAGCGAGTATTTTTTACTGCTTTCAGTGCTGTGCCGCGTTATCTAGGTAAGGAGAGTTTGCAGTTAACATCTGAGGACTTAGAAGCAGCACAGGCTGTACTTCCTGGTTGGTATCCTGGTCATTGGAGTGTAGATCAAGCAGGTCGCACACTCTTGCTTCTGGCTTTGCAGTGCGATGATACACAGCAGTATCTGCGATCGCTCGATCAAGTTTTTACCACCGCCGATATGGGGGAGTTAGTTGTCCTGTATCAAAGTTTGCCCTTGTTGCCACATCCAGAGTTACATCGTCAACGGGCTGCCGAGGGAATTCGCAGTAACATGAGTAATGTTTTCAGTGCGATCGCACTACGCAACCCTTATCCGGCAAAATATTTAGATGATATTGCCTGGAATCAGATGGTGCTGAAAGCTTTGTTTGTAGGCAGTCCATTGCATTTAATTTGGGGTTTGGATAGTCGTGCTAACCCAGAATTAGCGAGGATGCTAGCAGACTATGCTCATGAACGTTGGGCAGCCAAACGCCCAGTGTCACCAGAACTTTGGCGACCTGTGGGACGGTTTGCTGATACTGCAATCATTGCAGATTTGGAAAAAGTCCTAGCTGATGGTGATACAGCTTCTCAAGCAGCAGCAGCATTAGCTTGTGCTGAATCTCCTTTACCCGAAGCGCAAGTATTACTCTCACGTTACCCAGATTTGCACTCATCTATTCAACGAGGTGATTTGAGTTGGAGTAGCTTGTCTTAGTAATTCGTCATTCGTAATTAGAAATTTATCTATCGTATAGCAATAGTATGATATTCATTGATCCTCACATTCACATGTGTTCCCGTACTACCTATGATTACTTGGTAATGCGGGAGTATGGCATTGTTGCCGTTATTGAACCAGCCTTTTGGCTAGGACAACCCCGGACTAGCGCTGGCACATTCAAAGACTACTTTAGCAGTCTTGTGGGTTGGGAAAGGTTTCGTGCTAAACAGTTCGGCATCCAACATTACTGCACAATTGGCTTAAACCCGAAAGAAGCTAACAACGAAGCCCTAGCAGCAGAAGTTATGGAACTGCTACCGCTTTATGCTTGTAAAGAGGGAGTTGTAGCCATTGGTGAAATTGGCTATGACGACATGACAGAAGTAGAAGATAAATACTTCTGCCAGCAATTAGAATTAGCTAAAGAACTCGATATGCTAGTGCTAATTCATACTCCCCATCGCAATAAAAAGGCGGGTGCTAGCCGTAGCATGGATCGATGCATTGAATATGGCTTAGATCCATCACAAGTAATTATTGACCACAACAACGAAGAAACCGTTGAGGAAGTTCTAGAAAGGGGCTTTTGGGCAGCTTTCACAATTTACCCACAGACGAAGATGGGTAACGCTAGGATGGTAGAGATTGTCCGCCAATATGGATGTACTCGCATTATTGTAGATAGTAGTGCTGATTGGGGTATCAGCGATCCGTTAGCTGTTCCGAAAACTGCTCAGTTAATGTTAGACAGGGGCATTCCTGAAGAACATGTCAGAGCAGTTTGTTATGAAAATGCCCTAGCAGCTTACAGTCAAACTGGGCAGATGCAAGCATCAGACTGGCTCAATGCCCAATCTATCGATCAGCGTCAGTTGTTCAATGGTAATTCTGTATTGCGGGGACAGGAACCAGGGATTAAGTCTGTTTCTGACTTTGCGCTGATTGAGTAGAAATTTGCATTTGTAGTTTTTTTTGTGAAATTCAAACAATTAATACCATTTCCAAAAATTTTGACAACAAATGAATTGGCTGTAATAGGTTGTTTGAAAAGTCTAATATGTTACTTGCCCAGGCGATTATAAATCGCGGCTACACAGACCAAACCCACCTCCGTGGGTTCCAAACCCTTGATTTTGTGTTAGTCCGCAAAGGCGGTGAGTCCAGCGCTCTTGGTAGGGTTAGCCCGACCCAGGCGACTGGCGATCTCAAGAGCGAAGCGCGAGAAGCGCGAGCGTCACCCGAAGGGACTTTGCCTGTGTAGTAGCGAATTATATTCGCCTAATACTTTTCTTTCATTGATTTTAGAGTTAATAAATTCATTTTTTATGTGAAAATGCTTTCAATCATTGAATTTTTTATTTCTAGAGTAATTAAAGAATTTTAAGAGATGTAAAATTTTAAATTAATCACTATTATTTAAGGCTGAAATAGAGTAAATTAGGATTTTTAAAAGCATTTTAAATTGCAAAATCCTTGTAAATAGGCTATGAAATAGCATAATAGTAAATGATTGTAAATAAGCCTAATAAACCGCGTTTTTCCCAGTTATAAAACAAGAAACCAGTTATTCACACTGAAAAAACCGGAATAATAATGAGTTATTTAGATAACCTGCGGCTGACATTTGCAGGCGACTTCCAAGCAGATGTCTCAACTGTCAATAATGATGTTCGCCACTTCGATAATGCAACGTTTGAGGAGCGGTTTCAAAACTTCCAGCAAGGAAATGTGGCCAACGGTTGGTGGAATCCAATTGGCTCTGGGGCGTACCGTTTAATCAACTGCAAAGTGCAATCTGTTCACTACCAAGATGGTAGCGGTACCACAGATGCCACTGTTGATCCAGCAGTCGGTCTTTTCATCGACGGTTCTAACGATCGCGTTGGTGGTAAGTTAGTAGATCTTGATCCGCAATGGCAGCTAGCCTCGCAGATTTGGGGGTTGAAAATTCGACTCACCGACGGTAAGATACCTCATTTGCTAACTGCTAATTTCCAGCCAGCCGCCTTTCGAGACATCTTATTTGGTCGTCAGGAAGGCGCATCTCCAGGAGATCAGACTGCCTCGGCTAGTTTCCAATCGGTACTCACCGATTTAGAATGGGGCGATAACTTACACAACTCTCGCTTTTTAAAAGAACTCAAGGCAGCAATTAGCGACGGGTTACTATCAATACGGCTGGCTACTTTCGGCTATAGTACAAACAGTACCTCCAATCGTTTCACCATTGGTACAGTTATTGGTGCGATCGCCCCCTATAGACCCAATGAACCCCGCTCTTTTGTTCTCGGTCGGCGTATGGTTCCTCTCAACGGCGAAAGAACAGCCGATAATATTAACTTCTTCGATTGTCGTGTAGACGAAGACACAAAAACAGTATTCGCCGATTTTGCCAATGCTTTACCCCTCATCGATGGCTATGGAAGTCTGAAAAACATTAACGATCTTCAGTTGGCGGTACTTACAGACGAAAATACCAAAGAGTCTGGGCAAGTCAGCAAAAATAGCGATTTTATTGCACTGGGTACAACAATCCCCTACCGTGAACAAGACTGGCTGCGTCAAACCTCTGGAATTTGGGCTGTGAAATTGCAGCCAGAGGTATTTGAGTCAATTCAAAACAAGCCCCTCGCCCTGATTAAGATGAGCAATAGAACCAATGGGGTAGTAGCCATTCGAGAGAGTGTGAACGGTTTACTAATTCGTGCTGATAATTTTGTTCACCGAGTCGAACCGGGAGAGACAGTGCAAACTAACTTGTTTGCTGTGGGCTACGGTAAACCGTTGACTGACACCAAAATAACGGCTGCTGTTTTACCCCCACTTCCAGGCCAAGGAGGCGGGCGACCAACAGATCCAAAACCTCCCAAAGCCACCATCCCTGTGATTAATACGCCAGCCTCAGCGGTTTCCTTTCCTACCAGTTTGAGTACAGATGCTGACGGCAAAGCTGAGTTGACCATCGTTACCACTAATCCTAATAATCCCCGCAAGTATCTAGATGGTCAAGTCTACATGATTCAATACCAACTAGAAGGGCAAATTGAAGGACAACAACAGCAATTCGATTTTATCTATCTGCTGCTGCACGACGAGTATGTGGTTCCCGAACAACCCACATGGATCGAACACATTCAGCCAATCCTCCAACAATACAGCAATCTCTATCCGATTATGAGTAAGAGATTGGTGAACCTCGGTGACTATGAGTCAGTGAAGGAACACCGCGCCATTCTGGAACTGGCTTTTTCTCTAGATCCCAGTAATCCCAATTTTATGCCCGTTACCCGCGATTTATCCCACCCCAAGCAAGAGACTATTCTCAAATGGTTGCGTCAGAAAACACCAGATGGTAGTTACGCCTTAGTCTACGGTGAACAGAAGCTTTCTTGGCAGCAGCCAAAGGTAGATTCAAAAGAAGCATTGGTGTCAGCACCACCTGTCGAGATTGAGGAAATTGAAGACCTTGGTGCCAAGGCCCAATTCTACCAAAGCTTTAAAGCAGCCCGAAAAATCAACAGCGATCGCACCTGAAGGAGAATTTGATGCTGAAACTCCGCGCCGAAATCATTCAAGAAATCCGTTCTAAAACTAACACTGCTGAACTGTACCAATACCTCCAGTCAGCCATCAGGTTAGAACATGCTACCATTCCCCCCTACCTGACTGCCTTATACTCCATCAAACCCGGTCGCAATCAAGAGGTTGTTCGCATTATTTTGTCAATAGTGCGTGAAGAAATGCTACATATGACCATAGCTGCTAATGTCCTGAATGCGATCGGCGGTCATCCTGACCTCAACCACCCAAAATTCATTCCCAGCTACCCCGGTAACTTGCCAATGAATATCGGTAATGATTTGATTGTGGGACTAAAGCCGCTCTCCAAAGAAGTATTGAAAAATACCTTTATGCGGATCGAAGAACCAGAAGATCCGATTAATTTCCCAGTTAGGCCTAATTTCATGTTCCTGGGAACACAGGAGTATGCAACTATCGGTCAATTTTACCAAGCAATTATCGACAAACTTAAAGAATTGGGGACACATTGCATTAAAGGAAATCCCAATCGGCAAGTCGTCAACGAGCAATGGTTTTCCCAGGATCAACTGTTTGCTGTCACCAACTTAGACGAGGCTGTGAATGCTTTAACAATCATTGTAGAGCAAGGTGAGGGTACACATAATAGCCCTCTAGATCCAGAAGGGGCATATGCTCACTACTACCGTTTTGCAGAGATATATCACGGTCGCCGCCTACAAAAAGATTCCACAGTTAAGGAAGGATATTCATATAGTGGTGAGCCTATACCCTTAGAAGAGGATGGGATTTGGCAGTTAGTGGAGAACTCTAAAACTCAGTATTATCCAAAAGGCAGTAGAGCCTTGCGCTTGGTGGATCAGTTTAACTACTCCTACACAAATCTCCTCAACGGTTTGCACAGAACCTTCAATGGTGAACCGCAGTACTTGAACACTGTCATGGGTTTAATGTATGAACTGAAGCTGCAAGCACAGGAAATGGTGGAAATTACAGATCCTAGTTTAGGCAAGCAAGTAGCACCTGCATTTGAATACGCAGCGGTGAATGTTTAGTTAAGGGAACTCCAAAAGATCAATTATTTCGGTTGAAGTTGCTGACCGATGACTGTGAATAGAGGGATATTTTTTTTTGGGAGTTCCTAAAATTCAAGAGATGATGTGTAACTATATAAGTAAGCATCATTAACTACGTACTCAGAATCAATGAAAACTCTTTGTGTCTTAGTGTCTTTTGTGGTTCAATAATTTTACCACCAAGGCACTAAGGCACTAAGTATTTTAAATCAGGTAGGCGTAAATACTAAAGGAGATAGACCAGTGAATATTACAAGCTGGAATTTTCAACACTGGCGCGGTTATTTAGAATTGATGCGTCCTGCTAATATTGTTACCGCTTGGGCAGATATTCTTGTTGGTTTTGCTGCTTCTGGTGGAATTATTTTTGATGAATTAATCAATGGACAAGGAAGTTTTGCCACTTTAATTCCTTTAGGCTGGTTATTATTGGCGACAACTGGTTTATACGGTGGTGGTATCGTTTTTAACGATGTTTTCGACGCAGAATTGGATGCAAAAGAGCGACCAAATAGACCAATTCCCAGCGATCGCGTGTCTCGTCAGAATGCTACTTTATTGGGTAGTTTGCTGTTTGCCATCGGCATTTTTGCAGCTTTTCAAGTATCTTGGTTGAGCGCCACCATAGCTATAGTTATTACTTTTGCAGCTTTATTTTATGACGCGATCGCCAAGCATCATGCTTTTTTTGGGCCGCTGAATATGGGTTTGTGTCGTGGTTGTAACTTATTATTGGGTGTCAGTGCAGTACCTGCGATCGTTTCAGAACGTTGGTATTTAGCCCTGATTCCTGTTCTTTATATTGCTGCAATCACCGCAATTAGTCAAGGAGAAGTTCATGGAGGCAAAAAGATTACAGGAGTACTAGCACTACTCTTAATTGGGATGGTGTTGACAGCAGTTTTAGCCTTGGGATTTATAGCAGACTATGCAGTAATTACAGCCTTACCATTTGCGGTTTTATTAGCTATCCGAGTCTTACCTAATTTTGTGAAAGCTGCGCGTGAACCGATACCCGAAAAAATCCGAACTGCGGTGAAAGTAGGCGTGTTATCTCTAATTATTTTAGATGCAACAATTGCAGCAGGTTTCGCTGGTTTATATTACGGTTTATTAGTGCTAATTTTACTCCCAGTTTCCATGAAATTAGCACAATTATTCGCAGTTACTTAAAATCACCCTAAGAAAGCCTTGGCGACTATAAGTCGCAGCTACACAGACAAAACCCACCTTCGTGGGTTTAAAAACCTTGATTTTTCATTAGTCCGCGTAGGCGGACGCGCGTTTGTGTAGTAGCGAATTCTATTCGCCTAATACTTTTTAAACATCCTCTAATAAAACTCATATCCTCTCTGCGCCTCCGCGCCTCTGCGTGAAAATTAATCATGAAAATTACAACAGACAGCAACATTCACTTAACATATTGTACCAACATTCACCCAGGAGAAACCTGGTCAGAAGTTTTTGCCAACTTAAAAAAATATCTTCCCAATCTCAAATCACGTTTATCACCAGAAGCACCCTTTGGCATTGGCTTGAGATTAGCAGATGTAGCTGCAAAAGAACTTTTAGAAAGTAATAACTTAGCTCAATTTCAAGAGTGGCTAACTGAGCAAGATTTATATGTTTTTACCCTAAATGGCTTTCCTTATGGGGGATTTCATCGGCAGGTAGTAAAAGACCAAGTTTATGCACCAGATTGGTCAAAACAAGAACGGCTGGATTATACATTAAACTTGACACAAATTTTAGCAACTCTCTTACCAACAGGGCTAACTGGTGGAATTTCTACACTGCCTCTATCTTATAAACCTTGGTGGCAAGCAGACCAAGCAACTTCTGAAACCGTTTTCAAAAATAGCTGTATTAACCTAGCATTAGTTGTAGCTGAAATGATTCGCATCCGCGATGAAACAGGCAAGTTACTCCATATTGATTTAGAACCTGAACCAGACGGATTAATTGAGAAGACATCGGAAGTCATTGATTTTTATCAAAATTGGTTATTACTAATTGGTGGTAATTACTTATCAGAAAAATTAAATATTCAACAGACTTTAGCAGAAACTAAATTGCTAGAACATGTGCGTATTTGCTATGATACATGTCATTTCTCAGTTGAATATGAAGAACCAAAGTCTGTATTTGCGCGTTTGCAATCAGCAGGAATCAAAATTGGCAAGATTCAAATCAGTGCAGCCATTCAAGTAAAACTACCTGCTGAAGTTGAAAAACGTAGCTTAATAGTTGAACGCTTACATCCTTTTGCTGAATCTACTTATCTTCACCAAGTAATAGAACGTCAAAGCGACGGGACACTACATCACTATCCTGATTTAGTCACTGCACTACCACATTTAGAACAATCTGTAGCTGAAGAATGGCGTACTCACTTTCATGTACCAATTTTTATTCGTGATTATCAGATTTTGGAATCTACCCAAGATGATATTGCGACTGTTTTACATTTACTCCAGACAAATAATGCTTGCCAACATCTAGAAATTGAGACTTACACCTGGGATGTCTTACCACCAGAAATGAAGATAGATTTACTAACTTCAATTCAGCGAGAATATGAGTGGGTATTAACAACGCTAGCAGCCAATTAAAAGGAGATTAAGTTTATGCAGAAAACGGTTGTTCTCAATGTTGTAGGATTAACACCCAGTTTACTAGGAAAAAACACGCCGTTTTTATCTTCTTGGGCTGCTAAAGGGCGAGTAGTACCCATTGCACCAGTATTACCTGCTGTAACTTGTTCTGTTCAGGCTACTTATTTAACAGGAAAATTGCCTGATGAACATGGAATTGTTGCTAATGGTTGGTATTTTCGTGATGAATGTGAAGTGAAGTTTTGGCGGCAATCTAATAAACTAGTACAGGCTACAAAAGTTTGGGAAATTGCTAAATCTATCGATCCAAACTTTACTTGTGCCAACCTTTTTTGGTGGTACAATATGTATTCTTCAGCAGATTATGCCATTACACCACGCCCGATGTATCCGGCAGATGGCAGAAAATTACCTGATATTTATACACAGCCTGGTGATGTGCGATCGCAAATACAATCTGATTTAGGAGAATTCCCTTTATTCAACTTTTGGGGGCCAAATACTTCAATTGTTTCTACCCAATGGATTGCCAATTCAGCCAAATGGATTTCAGAACGTTATAGCCCTACATTATCATTAGTTTATCTGCCTCATTTAGATTACTGTCTGCAAAAATTTGGTCACGAGGAAAAACAGATCCAAACCGATTTAAAAGAAATTGATGCTGTCTGTGGTGAATTAATTCAATATTATCAAGCACGTAATACTCAAGTAATTATTCTTTCTGAATATGGTATTACCCCAGTCTCCAAAGCAGTGGATTTAAACCGTGTACTACGGGCAAATAATTTAATTGCTGTGCGAGAAGAATTAGGGCGAGAATTGCTCGATTTTGGTGCTAGCATTGCCTTTGCTGTGGCCGATCATCAGATTGCTCATGTATATGTGAATGATCCGGCGTATATTCCCAAAGTTCGCTCTATTTTAGCAGGAATTGAAGGGGTAGCGCAGGTATTAGATGAAGAGGGGAAGAAAGCCTACCATCTTAATCATGATAGAGCAGGTGAATTAGTTGCGATCGCTCAGCCTGATGCTTGGTTTACCTATTATTATTGGCTTGATGATGCGAAAGCACCTGATTTTGCTAGAACTGTAGATATCCACCGCAAACCTGGTTACGATCCTGTAGAACTTTTCCTAGATCCCCAGTTAAAAATTCCCCAGGTAAAAGTTGCTTTGAAATTGCTGAAGAAACAATTGGGTTTTCGCTATTTAATGGATGTGATTCCTCTAGATGCTTCCCTAGTGCGTGGTTCTCACGGACACATTACCAATTCTCCAGCGGAAGGGCCTTTATTTATCACTCATCAAACTCATTTAGTCGAGCAAAACTCAATTGCAGCGACTGATGTTTGCTCTTTGATTCTTAAACATTTAACATTTAACTGATGACCGATGACTGATGACTGATGACTGATGAACGCCAGTTGCAACAAGAGCGGCTCGCCGGACGCCAGTCGCGCGGCTGTCGGGAAACCCGCCCACGGCGCTGGCTCCCCAACGCACTGGCTCCTGATGACTGTGGACAGTGGGGTATTTTTTTATTTGGAAGCCTCTTACGAGAAAAAGTTATACCAATTTGAAAAAAGAATGCAACAGATACCTTGTAGGGGCGTACAGCTGTACATTGGTGTCAACTTAAGCTAGAAATAGCTTAACTGTTCGCTTCCTTACCCGCCTAGGAATAAATTAAGCGGCTCATAGCTAAGGTCTACTGAAGTAGACTAAGATTTTTGGGGATATTCAGTCATCTATTAGATGACTTTAGCTATTAGCAAGGAACTTAAGTTCCTTGCGGGACATCACTATTACGTTAAGTTGACACCAATGACAGTTGTACGCCCCTACTAATCCATGTGTGGCAAAGATTATTTAAATTGGTATTACATTAGTTCATAGAAACTCGACAATCACTAACAATCATTATATGATTATGTAATCAGCTTGATGTTTGGCAGGGCGAAGCGGGGGCAAAATCCCTGGAGTCCCGCCAAAATCGCCAGAACCTTGACAAATCAATAATTACAGCGTTTCAGTTGTGAGAGTAAATGCAAGTATTTTGCAATAACAGCGGCTGAAAATAACCAAAATTTCTCCCCCGCCAAAATCCCTTACAGGAACCTTGTTCTGTAACAGTTTCAGGCTAAAGAGTTTCAACTTCCTACTACCCCGCAAGGGGATTGAAACAAATCTTGCTTGAATGAAAGAAAAAAAAATGGTAAATGTTTCAACTTCCTACTACCCCGCAAGGGGATTGAAACAGAAAATCTTCTGTCACCATGTTGTAGCTGCTTATCAAGTTTCAACTTCCTACTACCCCGCAAGGGGATTGAAACAACCGTTCACAACTACGTTAGGGATGGGTATTTCACCGTGTTTCAACTTCCTACTACCCCGCAAGGGGATTGAAACTGCGAATTGCCTTTTTGGTCTATAGATGTTGAAAAGTTTCAACTTCCTACTACCCCGCAAGGGGATTGAAACTTAGCGTGTACACTTGTTTCCATAAAATGCTTTGAGTTTCAACTTCCTACTACCCCGCAAGGGGATTGAAACCTGCAAAAACAAATTGCTGAAAACGAAAAGCGCATCCAGGTTTCAACTTCCTACTACCCCGCAAGGGGATTGAAACGGTTTATACTAGATATTTTGTTCAAGTATTTTTTAAGTTTCAACTTCCTACTACCCCGCAAGGGGATTGAAACTAAAAGCTCCCGAACAGTTGAAACCCTGGCTACTGTTTCAACTTCCTACTACCCCGCAAGGGGATTGAAACGCTTTTATTCGCTACTTTTTGATGACAGACTTTTAAGTTTCAACTTCCTACTACCCCGCAAGGGGATTGAAAACAAACCATAAAACCAGCCCTGCAAAAAGCTTTTGGGTACGATAGCATTAATTAGTAACGCCAAAGTTTTAGGAACTTCCAAATAAAAAATATTCTACTGTTCACAATCATCAGTCAACATTCAGCAATTGAAATTTCCTAACTATTCTGTTTATTAAATACCTCTAAAATCTGCCGGCAAACTTGCTTAAGCTTATCCCCCACTTCACGAGAAGGCAAAGATTCGCCGAAAAAGCTCCAGTTTTCCACCGTAGAAAGTCGCCAAGCCTCTCCGCGATGGTCAAATCCAGCCACCTCTATACCGATCGCCCGGCGTAAATTATTGATAGGATCTTGATAAAACCGGATTTGAATTAAAACACTGCGACTACGCCATGATTTACTGATCCCAGGAAAGTGAAAGCCAATATCTATGGAATCTGGATCAACCAATTCCCTTGTTTCTGGGTCATTCTTCCAAGGCTTGAGATCCGATTTGGCATCAGGAAACTCGAATTTGAATAGATTAACTACCGTAGCAATCTTGCTGGCGAGTTCAAGGTTAGTTGCCTGTTCAGATGCGTTCACGACAAAAAAACTCCTAATTGTGGTGTTATATCAAGTCTGCATGATTACTTATAATTGACGTTGAACCTCACCCCGCCTTCGGCACCCCTCTCCTTACCAAGAAAAGGGGAAGGACAGAAAATTTATCCAGTAACTAAAACATTCAAACTCCTTCAGCACCCCCCTCCTTACCAAGGAGAGGGGAAGGGGGTGAGGTTTTTTTGATCAGCGATGGGCAAGACATGATATCGGCTTTCAAATGTGACGACAGAAAAACCGCCAGAAGGCTTATAATCTTGGTGTTTCAGCTTATCAATCCCTTTTGGATTTCGCAACCATAAATCACACTTCCCTGACAATTATTCGTACTAAAAGCTGCTAAAAAACTGCTCATCGAAGGTTTATGTATAGGAAAAAGGTATTTAAGTAATTATACTTAAAAATTTTCCAAAAATCACCCCTAACTCTGTACTTTCTCAAAAATATTCGGTATAGTACAAGATTTTCGGCAAATTCTCTTGCTGACAGGAACGAACAATTACCCTAGCGATCTAAAATGACACTGGTAATCGGCAAACAAATAAATTCTGTTTATGGCGCGTCAACGCTCGATATTTTCGGTAATCCTGGTATTATTGGCCACATTCCTCATCAGTTGTGGCGGCCCTAACGTCGCAGCTCCACCTCCGACTTATACAACAGCTCAACTTCAAAAAATTCAGACATACGTGCCTGAAATTAAAGCAGTGCGCGATCGCGCTGACGAATTGAGAGACCTGATCGATAAAAAAGACTGGATATTTGTGAGTAATTTTATACATGGCCCCATTACGGAAGCTAAGTTGAGTATGAGTTATGTCACTCCCAATCTTTTACCCAAGGTTCAACCCGCAGCACGTCAGATAACAAAAGATTTCTTTAATCACCTGATTAAAATCGATCGCGCTGCTAAAGATAGCAACAATTTAGTTGCTTTGAATAACTACCAAGCTATTTTTGACGACATTGACAAATTCCTAGAACTGCTTCCTGATACAAGCACTTTGTCAGGAGAAGCAAGCTAAGGGCGAGGTAAGATAGGCACAAGAGGATGAGGGAGATGAGGAGGATGAGGAAGATTTTGCTCCCTCATCTTCCCCCACTCCCTCATCTTTCCCTACTCCCTTTCACTCTAACAAGTTACTGGGGACTGGGGACACTTCGACAAGCTCAGTGCATCGCTGGGGACTAGGAGCTAAGATAAAATTACCCCTGATAAATGCAAAGGTTTACCTTCCGCCTCTGTCAGGGTTTGATTTTATTGGCTTTTTGTTGCAATGCCCAGTGATTCAGTTTTTTGCGATCGCGTCATTTCATTAGCCGCGCGATCGCAATTCACAATTTAGTTAAAAACCATCAGGGGAGTTAAAAGGGATATCCTCCGGGTCGGCCTCCACCCCCGTGAGTTTGTCCTTAGTAGCTTTGAGTTTTTCTACTTCTTCGTAAAGCTCTCTTTTCTGTTTCTTGATGACTATGTTACGAAAGGTAAATATACCTGAAACCCTTACTACTGACCCTTACGGGTGACGCTCGCAAGCTCGCTAACGCTGCGAAGATCGCCAGTCGCTCATGGGGAGCCACTGCGGTGAGGCACTTGCTGTCTTGGCGGTTTCCGTCGATAGCAAAGTGCCTTTCCCGTTGGGTCTTGGGGTCTGGCCAAGTGGAGCAAGTGGCGTGGGAACCCCCTCTTGGCCGCGCTGGCTCACAACTAACAACACAACGACCACGCTACTTCGACTGCGCCCTTACCTCGGCTTCGCTCGGCACAAGTCGGCTACGCGGCAATTGAGCGAAGTCGAAATTCAGGACAAGCTCAGTACAAGTCAGTGCATCGCTGACAACTGACGACCCTCACTAGTTAACATCTCGGCTTCGCTCGATGTTAAAGCTGAGCGAAGTCGAAGCTTTAACTTTATTCGCACCGACCTACTTATATAAAGATTGCATATTTAATTGTGTTGACTGATGACTGATGACAGTTATCAGTCAACGACCTTCTCCTAACCCAGACGCTACCTGTAATTCAGTTGTGATTGCGAAGCAATAATGTAGCTGATTGAGAGCCTGTATTGTGGATGTTCAAGATGGTTTGAGTTTCATCAGATGTGCAACCTAAAAGTATCTTGATTTCTGTATCCCGCTTTTCTAAATCAACACTACAAATGACGGCAGTCACTGTTTTCCCAGATAAACTTCCTATCCAAACATCAATACCCGCTCCATCTCCTGCTTGAGTGTCTTGCAAATATCCATAATCCAAGGGATAAACAAAGCTTGGATACCGTGGATGTGATGTTCCTCGCGGGCGATTGATCTTAAGATTACTAGTGGCTACAAGCTGCTCTAGTTTCAGCCAGAAGTCTTCATTGTTGCTCATGCTCAGTTGGAAATGTGCAATACAGCTTTACCAGGAAAGCGCCTGTCGAGCAACTGTTGCGCCACATCAGCTATTTGCGTCCAAGATGCTTCCACATCAATATGAGGACGCAACTGGCCTGCTTCTACTAAAGTTAAAAGCCGTTTTAGACCGACTGCGGCTGATTCAAATCTCAGCTCATCGAATAGGCGTAGACCATACAAACTCACGCCACCAGTCCCGAAGAATTCGGCAGCGTTAAATGTGACTTCTGCCCCTCCAGAAATTCCATACAACACTGTTTTTCCATCTTGTGCCAGTAAGCTGAGGGCTATTCCCAGCGTTTTGCCGCCTACTGACTCGAAAATCAAATGATAAGGGCCGTACTCCTTTGCCGGTGAAAGGTCTTCACTTATAACCACATTTTGCGCCCCCGCTTCTGTGACAAAAGTCTCATAGCCAGGTTGACGAATGTGTGCTGTAACCTGCGCTCCTGATAACCTTGCCAACTGAATAGCAAAGTAACCAACGCCTCCCGATGCACCTGTAACTAGAACTGGGCGACCCAAAACAGAACCACCTTTAAGTAAAGCATGGTACGCCGTTAGACCCGCCACTGGTAATGTGGCAGCTTGAGCAAACGATACTGACGCTGGGATTTCTGCTAGAGCGTTGGTAGGAACACAGACGAGTTCCGCCCAAGCACCGGCACGGCGTAAGCCCACTACCCTCGCTCCTTGGCCAGGGCCAGAGCCATCAGCAGCAGGGGTTTCTACTATACCAGCCAAGTCCCAACCAGGTTGCCAACCTGCCTCTGCTGAGGTTGAACGTCGCACTTCTCCCCGATTGAGAGAAATTGCTTGAACCCGCACCAGAGCTTCATTTAAAGCAGGCTTTGGTGCAGCCACTTCACTCAGTGCCAAACGCCCTGGCACATTGGGGTCAACAATCACAGCACGTATTTTGCTCATACAGAATGTCCTGCCTTAGAGATGAGTTTCTAGATTCGGTGGTCTAGGATGTAATGCTGTTAGTTTACATCGTCCTTTTTAACTCCAAATCTCTACAACTACGTTCATAGTATTTAACATAAAATACTTTAAATCGATGTATTTACCGTATTTTATGGGATGTAGAGAGAAATTTATCACAGATAACCCCAAATAATCAAGCGGCTACCTAAATATTTGTTGCTGTGTTGTCAGCTAGTAGCTGATAACTCGTTTTGGGACAATTTAATATTAAGAAAGTTTGTGAATTTTGAATTAAGGGACTGACAAATAAAAAAATATACAATTTTTCTTGTGGGGTGGGCTTTCTGACCCACCCCACAAGATTGGATAATTTATTTCTTGGTAATCCCTAATTGTAGACAATGCAAAGTAGTGGCTATCAGGTGGGAACGCTCAAAGCTGCTGCGCCTTCATGGCTCATAAAAAGGTGAGTAAAATCATACAAATTGCTACTATAACAGATTTAAATCAAGTTTTTGATAGGTATTTTACCACAGTTAGTATTTTTAAGTATTTAGAATTAATCTTGGCGATCCTAAAAATCAAGATGTACAAAAGATAAACAAGACTGACACCCATTGCCATAAATTTTGAGTTGAGGCAGTCAATAGTCAATAGACCAAAAAAGCTTGATTTTTGAAAAAATCTAAAAGACTTCCCAATAAAAAATATCCCTCTGTTCACAGTCATCTTGTTGGAGTTCCCTAAAGTGTTTGAAGAACACTTGAGAGATCATTTCCATCCACTTGTGGGTGGATTTTTTTATGTGATTCTACAAAGCCTGCTTTTTTCCTTGAAGCAGGTATTTTTACACACTAACTTAAAAGTTATATGTCTGAAGTTATGACCCAGCTTAGAATATTCTTCCTAAAGGGCCATGAATGCACTCATTTGAATAGCTAAATTGAGAACGTGACTGCACGGAACAAATTAGAAACCGAGCAAGCTTTTTGCAATTTAAAAAATACCAAAGCTTTAGTTAGTTACAAGGAGTAATATCATGTCAGATACAAGCAACCGTGGCTTTGCTTCTATGGATGAAGATAAGCAACGTGAAATTGCTAGTAAGGGCGGACAAGCTGCTCATGAAAAGGGTACTGCCCATGAATTTACATCTGAAGAAGCTCGTGAAGCTGGAAGAAAGGGGGGCGAGACTGTAAGTCAAGATAGAGAACATATGGCTGAAATCGGTCGTGAAGGCGGCAAAAATTCTCACCGTGGCTCTCAAAAGCAAGACAATGATGATGACGATACTGAAGAAAAGGGTACCCAAGGTGGTACACGAGAGCAACATGCCGAAGCCGGACGCCAAAGCCACAAGAACAAAGACAAATAGATTCATTTAGCAATTGAGTTGACTGATGACGGATGACTGATGATAGTAATCATTCATCCGTCATCCGTCAACGGCTTTATACTTAATTTCAGCAAGGCTTGAAAATCCCCACAGAGGTTGCATCAAAGTTGCCGATTAAAAGGTTCCTTGGTTGAGTCCGCCATCTACTTGCAACATGACTCCATTCACAAATGAGGCGGCTGGGGAACAGAGAAATACAGCGACATTGGCAAACTCTTCTGGTGTCCCCATGCGCCCTAAAGGAATTGCTGCATTGATACTGGCGATTTCTGCTGCTTTGGGCTGACCACTTTTAGCAGTGCGGGCGGTGATTAATTCTTCCACTCGTTCTGTATATGTCCAGCCTGGTAAGATGCTGTTGACACGAATGCGATCGCTACCTAATTCTTGACTAAGGGTTTTGGTTAAACCAATGACTGCGAGTCGAATTGAATTCGACAACACGAGATTTTTAACTGGTTGTTTGGTTGAGGTTGAGGTGATGGTTAAAATTGCTGATGCTGTAGATTTCCTCAAGTGAGGTAAGGCGTACTGAATCAAGCGAACCACACTGAGCAAATTTAAATTAACTGCGGCTTCCCAAGCTGCTAAATCAGTCTCTTGAACCTCGCATGACTAGAAGTCACGCGATTCCTGCTTCAACGATCTCTGCCTGAAAAGATCCAGGACTTACAAGTTCTCTACAGGCGTTTAGAGCCTCCGGGATACCCACGGCGGCTATTAATCTCAATCCCTCATCCAATATGTTCAAAGCTGCATTATTGTCTCTTAGGTTGTAACTACTACATTGTGGACAAGACCATTCGCGCAGCTTTAAATCTTTAACTAATGGGTTAACAAAACGACAACAATTACAGGTCTGAGACGAAGGATAAAACGTACCAACTTTCTGCACAATTCTGTCATGCCATAAAGCTTTATATTCGAGCATGGTAACGAACTTAGACCAACTAGCGTCTGAAATACTCAAAGATAATTTATGATTCTTAACCATGTTGGTGACTCGCAAATCTTCGATACAGATAATACTATTTTCTTTAATTAGGCGAGTTGAAAGTTTGTGTAGAAAGTCATCTCTCAAATTCGTAATACGTTCGTAGGTACGAGCCAGCTTGATTTTTGCTTTGACTCTATTACTACTACCTTTTACAGTGCGGGATAGTTTTTTGTGTGCTTTACGTAACTTCCTTTTTTGAGTCCGGTAATATTTGGGATTATCTACAACTTCACCATTGCTTGTAACAAGATAAGAATTAATTCCCAGGTCTAAACCAATATTTTGAGCCACTATTGAGTGTCTCTCCATCTCTGTTTCACACAGAATACTAGCAATATATTTATCTGATGAAGTACGAGTTACAGTAACATTTACAAGTTTTCCAGTAATTTCCTGAGATTTATGAAACTTCACCCATCCTAGCTTGGGAAGCTTTAAACGATTCTCAATTACCTGAATGTTGCCATTAGTCAGGTTGGTTTTGTAAGACTGCTTGCACCCATGCTTCTTTTTGAATTTAGGAAAGCATACGTTTTTTCTACCTTTAATTTTCTTGAAGTCAGCAAAAAAGTTTTTGTATGCTGTCTCTAAATTCCTAAGTGAGTTTTGTAAGGCAAACTTATCTACCTCTTGGAGCCATTCGACTTCTTTTTTGAGTAGAGTTAGTCGCTGACTACAAGCATTATAGTTTAACGTTTTTTGCTCGGTGAGGTATAACTCTTGTTTTAATGCTAGGAAGTGGTTATACACAAACCTTGCACAACCAATACTCTTATTAATTAAGACTTCTTGGTTGTGGTTAAGAATGAGTGTAACTTTAAACGCTTTCTGCATTTTGGTTCTCTATGTATTTCTTCACTTGTGCTTCTGTATTTTCTGAAACAGTGCTTACAAAATATGAAGGATTCCAAAGATGACCTCCCCACAACTTTTTTTTGAGTTCGGGAAATTTTAAAAATAGCTTTCTAGCTGATATTCCTTTTAGCATTTTGACTATATTCGGAATAGTGTGCTGAGGCGTTGCAGATACTAAAACATGAACATGATCCTCTACTACCTCAAGACTCTCGACTTTAAATTTATAGATAATTGCCGTCTCAATTAGAACCTCTTTCAGGAACTCAGCTATTTCATCCTTCAGTACCTTGTGTCTATACTTAACACACCATACAATATGATATTCAATTGCGTAAACGTAGCCTCTGCACTGTTTTACTTCCATAATTTATCTTACCATGTGCATGACCATAAAAAGAAAAAAAATATGGAAATATGGAGCGCCTAACTCATGACTTCTAGTCACGAGTGTGCGGCTTGCAGAAATCAAAAGTGCCAGCAGGGGGGCCACCCGCATTGGTGACGAGGATATCCAAGCCGCCAAACTTATCCACAGTAGCATTAATCACCCGCTCAATATCTGCTTGTTGGGTGACATCTGCACGTACTGCCAACACTTCTGTACCTGTTTCGTTTTCTATCTTTGCAGCAGCTTTGTCAACTAATTCACTGCGGGCGCAGATAGCAACTTTTGCACCCTCACGGGCAAATTGGCGTGCTGTAGCTTTGCCTAGACCTTTGCTAGCAGCTGTGACTAAGACTATTTTGCCAGTGAGTTGCAAATCCATAGACTGGGTACTGGGTACTGGGGACTGGGTACTGGGGAATTGGGACAAAATTTACTGTGGTTGGGGTAGCCTTCCATAATTTTTTGTTTGCTCTTACCCAATCCCCAATCCCTAATCACCAATACCCAGTCCCTTTTATCGTAACCCAAAGCCGAGGTTATTGAGAGCTTCACGCAAGCGATCGCGTCCTCTCAAAGACTCCACAGTTGCAATCCTTTGGGCTGAGTGTTCTGACCAATCGCCAGGAATATTCATCTTTTGTTCAGTATAGAACTCTTTGATGATGTTGTTGTAGTGAGCGATCGCTTCATCTTGGTCTGCTAATTTATAAGTTTCGCGGTGCAACACAGCAGACTGGGGTAAACGTGGCTTCACCGCAGCCGCCGCATCGGGATTAGGATAGCCTACACACAACCCAAACACAGCATACACGGAAGTAGGCAAATTGATCACCCTGGCGACCTCTTCCGGCTTGTTGCGGATACCACCGATATATACTGTTCCCAACCCCAGAGACTCAGCGGCTACCGCTGCATTTTGCGCCGCCAACGTGGCATCAACGGTTGCCATCACAAACATTTCCAAGTATTCTAAAGCATCATGAGATATGCCACGACTGTCAGCAACGTGAGCTATACGAGCCAAATCTGCTAACCAAACCAAAAATAAAGGAGCTTGCCTGATGTGTGCTTGATTTCACTCTAGGTTAACAAAGTTTCACTGATAGTTGAGGGGATGAGTATCTCTACTCATCCCCTCGGTTTTAAATGCTAATCGCCCCTTTCGCAACAGACGATAGCTAAGCTATCATGACTACTGGACTTGACAACAGCCTTTTTCAACTCCTTGAACATCAACCGCAGTCCGTAGGCTGCGGTTTGTGAAATTACTAGATTGCCGAACCCTCGCTTAACTTCCTTCTCCTTCACCCCTGGAGCAACATCCCCCGCGGACATGGAAGTAGCTAAGGTCAGCTGCATCGCTTGCAGCGTGGCATCAAGGGTAGCTTGCATTTGCGGCTGAAGTTCTTTACTGACCATTGACAACAGATTTTGTGAGAGCGATCGCTTGAGTTCTGCGAGTGCTTGCCTTTGGAGACGAGCCACGGTTTTCTGTTTCCAAAGTTCTGGATTATCCTGAAATCGGGACTTTCGAGCGTCGTAGAATTCCCCCAGCTTCCGCCCCCACTCGTTTTTGGGACGAGCGTGTTCTGGAGCAATCATGTCTAAGATCCACAAAAACAATTGACTGCGGCACATTTTTGAACCTGAGCCGGTTTTCATGGATTCCTTATCGCCGCTGCTCTCTTCATCCTTCGCCAATCCCAACCGGCGCTTAAATCGTCCCAAAGATTCAAACTTGGTAATTGGGTAAATTTGGCTGATAAGTAAAGCTTGGGGCCTGATACCAATGCCGAAATCTCCCATCACCTTACGGTAAGGGGCGAATTCGGGGGCGTTGAGAAAATGTACCATCTCATCTTGGATTTCGATTTCCCAATCACGCAGATCACACAGCATATTCGATAATCGCCTGGTGAACGTTGATATCTCAACGCCGTACTTTTTGGCGATGGACTTTTCATGCAGTTTGTCGTAATACGTGGTTTTGCGTTTGGTATTGCGATCGCGCCCAGCCAGCCACGACCACAGGGGCAACATACCATCACTAAGAGCTGGCTTGCTCGGCAGTAGTGCCGCTTCGGGAAATTCCCGTGCTAGCTGTTGACGAGCGCGGTTGATAATTGGGCTTTGTATCTTATTAACTGATTGCAATTGCAACCACAAGATTCGCACCTGCGCCACCTTGCCTGGCTCGAACTGAAGGAAGAATTCATCATCACCCCAATGCAGCAGCGCGTAGGCTGCAAGTGCTAGGGCGTCGGCTTGGTCGTTTTTGTCAGGGAGTTTATTTTGTTTTCGGTAGTACGTCGCCTCAGCATGACCTACCCACAAAACTTGTATCCCTTCAGCAGCACAAATATGGGCCCAAATCCAGCTGTAATGGATGCCAGTAGGTTCTAAAACAACAGCGTCAGGCTTTAGAGCTAATAAATTTGTGACCCCAGTAGCGTCAGCTTTAAATGTTAAAGGGTCATCATCTTTCGGGCGTTTATTATCTCGAAAATAGGCTCTAAAGTTGCGGGGAATTGATATTAATTCCCAAGCTACGACGCTGTTTTTACACACGTCTAAACCTAATATTTTCATGTCATGGTTCGGTAACGGGAGCTATTTTTTGACAGCTTAAACCGTGCTAAAATGGTCACGAATCTCCCAAATTAGTGTTAACAATTCACTCTTAAACCAGCACGGACAGGGAATAAATTGCGGTGGTGGATTCATGAAATCAAGAAACCTTACGGTCATTTCCTGCTAAAAACCCGTACCACCGCTCATTCCCTCCCTGGCTTGCACCAGGGGCGAATTGGTAGCGACCCAACCCGCGACTAGGGCAAACTGCCCTAGTTTCGGCTACGGGGTCGGCGTAGCCATCATCAGGCGGTTATTCTGACTCTTCCTCCTCCTCCTCATAATCCAAATCGTTGTCGATAATTTGGATTAACTTTTCAGAAGCTGGTACTAGAAAATCCTTAATTTGTTGGGAGCTTTGGTAATTCCCATTACTATAAGCACTCATATATCTTTGAGCGCTAATAATTTTCCCCTTGACGTATTCAAGTGAGTGCCAAACTGGATAGTAATCAGAACTTAAAGCCGGTTGGGGAATGTTTTCGGTATTAGTGTTGTTTTCAGTCATTGTTTACTCAATGGTTTGACTTGTTGAAGTAGTCCAACATCATTGTTGACTTTTGTTTTAATTAAGGAATAGTCACTAATTCCATGTTCGAGTTGTTCAACCAACTCACTAAAGCTGATTGCAATTGACAGCTGATGTCGGCACAATATATCAATCGTCCTTTCTATTGCCCTGATTCTTTGTTCTGTTGTCATAGCTTAAACTCACAATTGAATCATTCTTGTATTTGTTTTTTAGGTAGTCTTGGACAGTTTGCTCGACTTGTTCTTTGGTTAATTGGTCACACTGTTCATTGGCTTCCTTGCTCAACCTTGTAACCCAATAGTTCAAGGATTTACCTGTGAGATTGCATAAATACTGAATTGCAATCCCACTCATGATGCTATTGAGTACATAATTTTCTTTGTCCATCAAAAAATCAGATTCTTCTGTCGTCATAAGTTGAACCTTAAAAAGCTGTTGATGATGTATCGTCGGCGGAAGTGTCTTGAATTGAGTTAGGTTCAACTTGTAATTGAGCTTTTTCTGCTCTCAGTTGCTCAATTTCGGTTTTCAGTCTTGTTACTTCTTGCCGAAATTCTCTTTCTTGAGCCTTGAGATTCTCAATGTGTTGAACTATTTCTTTTTCAACATCCTCCCTGATTAATTGCTCAACTTCTAGCATTAGTTGGCGAGGAACAGTAGTTGGATCTTCGTGTTCTTTAATTTCACGAAAGCGCTCTAAACGCTTATTTTCGTAATTACCTAAATTTAAAATTCGGTAATAAGTAGCTGATTGTTGAGTCATATCAAAATGTCCTCGTCAATAATTTCGTCTTTCTGTTGGTAGTCGTAAAACATATCGCACTTGTAATTTAGTTAACTTGGGTTTAAGGGGAGCAATTCCCCAGATTCAAAAGGGATATCGTCCGTGTCAGCCTCCTTTGGTTCAGTAGAGTTATTTTTCGCCTCTTCAGTAGATTTATCAAATTGTTTTGATTTGTTGGGTTGTTCTAGGCGAACCAGCAAATCAAGTAATCGTGCTGCAAGAATTGCCCGTTTCTCGTGAGAAATCCGTAGCGCCATTGCATGAAAATGAAACTTGATGCTTGGCAACCAGTAAGAATCAGAAATGTTAAGTTCTGTCCACAGTTCGCGCAAACAATGCAAGTAAACTCGAATTTCTTTGTGGGTTAACCAGTCATGCTGTTTATCGTTGTCCCTGATGATGTATAAAATATGGCGAAAATCTTCAAGGTTTAATGAGTCATACATTTTTAAACTGTGCTATTTTTGACAAGGTAGATGACACGCGATCGCTCTCCTCCAAAGGCACAGCGATCGCTCCATAATCACGCTGGGTAATTTTGTTGTAGAAAACCCTCCAACTCGTTAGGGGACATCTGCTTAAACTTTTGTTCAGCTTGGTCGAAAAATGAATGGCGCAAATCTTGGGCGGTGGTATCGACTTTGTACTTAGTTAACTCCTCGCTCATCAGTGCATAGGCTATGACAAAATAGCTAAAAGAAGGTTCAGGTAATACTGGTGGGATTAGCTGATCAATCAAAAACTTGATAATGGCTTTTCTGGTACTAGCATCTAGGGTTTGTAACCTAGCACCAAGGGCGATAACTTCATTGCTGGTTTGACCTAGTGCCTGAACACACAAGCTGATACTTATGCTGTTGAGCAAGAACCACTTGTCACGGTCAATCATCAGCTCAAAGTAGCTGCCATAACGTAGTTCTAGCTCGTCGAGTATGCCGTCGTCGCTCTTTATGTCAGCAGTGTAGTACCGAAGTGGGTTAGACATGTAAACTTTGCTCCTCGATGTCTGACAAAAGTACAAATTTGGCTTGTGGTACATGTTTGCGTAAAAATGTTAGCTGGTCTTCAGCGTCTTGGCGGTTGCGGTAGCGCCCAACACACTGGTATTGACAGGTTTTAGACGTGCAGTAAATCGCCCACGGTTTATCAGTGAGTATGACTTGCATATTCAAATTCCTTGCATCCAAAGTTTCAAAAAAACACCAGGGCCAGCCCACACAAGCGGACGAGCGTCCTGGTGTGTCATCCCTATAAATTTAAAAAGGTTTAATGAAGCAGTTACTACATGCTCTACGTAGGCATAGGCAAAACCTCCTACGAACTTTGTTGATGGCATTGGTGATGGGAAGAAAGCGCCAGTAGCTCTACTGGCGATGGTTAAAAGTGCATTTTGTTGTGATGTTGTGGTTGATTTGCGTCTAGTTTTATACCTCCGTTTAGGGAAAGCCAGTAGCCAGTGATTGCTACTGGCTGATCTTCTTAAGGGTGGGGATAAAAGGGAGTTGAACCCAAGGCGAGGAGTGCCTTACAACACCGCAGTGCTGCACTAGTCCGCTAGTTTTATCCCCAGGAAATGTCGCGTTTTCTCGACTTTGGCGACTAAAATCGTGTGAAACTTAAGAGTTTTTCATGGTTGTTAGTTAGTGTTTCGTCTAGCTTTACCAAGGAGTGAAAGGGCATAACTGTATGGGCGCGCCAATTTTGAGCAGGGGAGCAGGGGGGACTCGGGGCCCCCTCTGGGGATAGGGGGGGAAGGGGAGATGAGGGAGATGATGTATAAGTTATTACTCACCTTGCATTGCACTGCTATCAAAATCAACTTCCATATAGCGGAGTTTGTCGGTGCTTTTGCGCGATGATCGATTTTCACCCTCGCTGATGATTTTCAGTGGAGTGATGTAGCCAGATGTTTTGACTAGAAAAGCCGCAAAAGCTTCTACATCAGAGTCAGTTCCTATTAGTCGGATTTCGATTCGTCCCATTACTTCAGGTAGCGAGGATCGATTGGCTCAACAACGACTTTTTTTTCTTTATATTTGGAAGCTGAATCTATGCTTAATATCACGTTGTCGTCTGGTGAAACATAGATTTCTGAAATATCAAAACAGTAACCATCGCTATCGTCAACAAAGACCGTAGAGTCGGCTGGATATCGTTTTAACTTTTCAATTAGTTGTTCGATTGTTAATCTCATGATGAGTTTCCCGTCGTTTCGTTTTACTTGTTTTTTAGTCCTATTGACCATTTCCAAAGCACTGGGAACAGTAAGGGCTACTTTACTGAAGAATTCAGAATTCAGCAAAAGCGTTTACACCTTTTGGTGAGCCAATCAAGCGAATTTTGATTCTGTCCATGTGTAGATTTCTTTTATTCGTCACTATCAAACACAAGTAAGAGTGGGCCCTCACCAAACTCATTCTCACTGACTCTTGTGATTACATACGACGAGCAGCTGCTGAAGTCAAAAGCAACTACCTCAAATCCAGATTCAATAAGTTGCAATTGTTCAATTAGTTCTTGGACTGTCATGTTGTTGTTTCCTTACTTAAAATCACCAAATCGGGACGTGGTAGCAGTGGCAACCTACGCCGTTTGTATAAGTGAACTGGTTTTGCTGGCAGTTGTGACGGTAGTAGTTAGTCATGGAAATCTCGCCCAAGTTTGGCGCGTTCAATTGAGCGAGAGCGGTAAACCATCGCCGTTGTAAAGTCGAGCAGTTCTGTGAGTGTTTGCACTTGCTGCTTGAGTTGTTGGACTTCTTTTTCTAACTGCCGAATGCGTTTTTCTCTGGTTACATATTTTGGTTTCATGGTTAATAAATTGCGACCGGCCGCAGGGGTTTGCGCGTGTTTTTAAAAACTGTTATCCGTTGCAGTGCCATGTATGGCGTGCTACTTCATGGCTGTAATCTGTGCGTGTCGAATTTGACACGCCTGCCTCCAAGGGATTTTCACCCAGGTACATCTACCCGCCTCCTATGGCGATGTTGTCACTATCGCCCCTGGCTAAAAGTAGAATTCACCTCTCAGGTCAGTTACAGACTGCGGCCGCAGTACAGATTACAGTCACCAGATTTTTTTAATCTCCGCGACTTGTTGCTCTCATCACTCATCACTCACGCGATCGCTCAACGCGGGACAAGTTTGGCTGAATTCATTGCTGTTCTCTGCCAAGGTGCTAACTGCATTGGTTCCCGGTTGGCGATGGGTGAGAAAGAGAAAACTCAAGAATTTAGTTTTCTGTATGAGAAACTAATGTTATGTTAATCATATAGAAAACTTCCTGTCAATAGTTTTCTATATGAGATTTTATTTTCTGTATGTAAAATGGGTTTACTGTTGTGAATGAATTTATAGATGGCCAGACCAAAAAAATTAGCGGACGACGCAAAAAATGTGTCGCTGTTCCTCAGCCAAAAGGATTGGGAGATGTTTCGCTCCAGGGCCGAAGCGATGGGATTAAGCAGGGCGGATTTAGTAGCCAAGATAGCCAGGGGAGAGATACCACTGGGACAAATGTCATCGTCAAAACCACAAGCGATGCTCTTGGGAAAATCCTAAAGCGCCTGGAGATATTAGAGAAAGGTTTCAATGATTACGTTGGTTCTCACCGTCAACGCTTAAAGGCGCGGCTTGACGATAACGAGAGCTTTACAGCTTCCTTTGAGCAAGAGATGAAGCTGATCAGACAAGAAATCTATGATTTAGCCGCTCAAGAAGATGAAGAACTAGAAGATGAAGGCGACGAAGAACTAGAAGAAAATTCCGAAGAACCATAAACCGTCCTTACTCGTATGGGTGAGGGCGGTTTTGCATAGGTGCGATAACCACCCAGCTTTCATGGCTGGGTGGATGAGGAATACGCATCTAAAAGCATTATGCCAGTAACAGGACACTGTGATCACAGTCAACTGTTAATTAATGACCGGGCGGCACATTATAACCCGCGCCCTTGGGTGTGGCAAGTACTCCCCATCTCCCCAGTCCCCAATCCCCAATACCCAATACCCAATGCCCAATTTCATGAGCGAGCAATTGCGGCGGTGGATGATTTTGTACAAAATCGAGTGACTTACTTGACTTGTCCCCCTCTCCCCTGCTCCCCATCTCCCCAACACCCAATGCCCAATTACCAATTACCAATTCCCTACTGACAACTGACAACTAATGACAAATGACCAATCCACAAGAAACACAAACAATAAATGTTGCTCTACTGGCAACCCAGAGATTAGATAAATTCATAGAGTTCATCAAAAGCGTTGACCCTGAACTAAATGAGATTGAGGCTGTATTATTGGCAGCCGAAATCTTAGACAGACTGCCACAGATATTTCAGTCCAATCCAAATCTCATCACATCAATACAGCAAGCCTGTCTTGTACTCAAGCAAAACCGCGTGGGCTGACAGATGACTCCCCCCTGCTCCCCTGCTCCCAATGCCCAATAGCCAATTTGACGTGAGCGAGCAATTGCGGCGGTGGATGATTTTGTACAAAATCGAGTGACTTACTTGACTTGTCCCCCTCTCCCCCTCTCCCCTGCTCCCCTGCCCCCCTGCTCCCAATGCCCCCCATCTCCCCTGCTCCCGAACACCCAAACCCATGAACAGAGAATCTCCAAACACCAAGACGCGCAAGCGGACGTATAAGTATTATTTGTATTTTGCTTGCCGAAATTACTGGAAGTACAAAACGGTACATTGTCGCTGGAAGTACAAAAGGGTACATTGTCGCTGGAAGAAGTACAAAAGGGTACATTGTCGTAAGTCTTTCAAGGCATTGCGTAAGTAACTCTACTCGTCACTGACAACTGACAACTGACCACTAACCACTATGAAAAATGTCCTTTATTGCTAATCGTTGCAACCACAATACTTGTAGCTGTAGCTACAGCACTACCACTGATGCTGACAAAGAATGCAGTAATGCCAGGCATATTCCCAACAGTTCGGCCAATTGGCTTTCTGCAAGCGATCGGACTGATTGTGATTTGCACAATTTTGTTTAGAGGCTACTCGTTCTCAAAATAGACGACTACGTAAAAAAATCAAAAAGCCACCAATAGATTCGCTTCAAGGGTGGCTTTTGATAGTTATCAACTAATACAATTATGCCAGAACATAGTTTAAAAAACAATCCTCCATCTGCTGTAATTTCTCTCAATCGCCACAGAGAGAAAAAATCATCAACCAAATACAATAAACCCCACTGTATCATCCCAGTCGATGACCTGCACTGGGTAATTAATCAAACCAAAACAATACAAACACTCTGGAATGAATGCTGGGCTTCAGACCAATATGGTAGTAGATGGATGAAGCTAACAACATCCTTGGGTGAGAAAGCATTTAGGTTAGCCAGACAACTTTTATACAAAGCAGGACTATTTGAATTCAAACGAGAAACGGCAATTGAAGACAGTCGTAAAACAGCGTGTTGGCTAGTAATTAACCTGCATGGTGCAAGAAGAATTAAAGAATATTGGTTAAACGACAGCCAACCGGAACCCGTTGAAAAAACAGAGGCAATTCTTGAACCTATATCCGGCATAAATGAACCGAATAACAGCATAAATTTACCGAATGACGGTCAAAAAATGCCGGATATCTTACCTGAAACCCCTGAAAATACAAGCATTTCAGCACCCCTCAGTAACTCTTCAGTAACTTCTCAGGAACTTCTATGAGAAGTTCCTGAGAAGAAAGAAGCCATAACTTGCGAACTCTTTGAAGGAGTTCGCCGTTATGCTTCAGCCAAAACCGCCGAAAAGCTTAAGGGCATTTTGGAGAGGTGTCGATTTTACGCTCTTACATCAAAGGAGGATTATTACAAAAACTACTTCAAAAATAAGTACAACTGGCTAATTGACCATGAAAGACTCTTACAAATGCTTGAACTAAATAATCAATGCGAACAGGTGCTTATCGACAAATTCCATTACATCTATAACGCTGATGGCATGAGTGCCCCTCGTACTTTCGATAAGGCAATTACTCAAGTAACAAGTAATGCCCATCAAATAACTGAACAAGCCAAGCGACAGTTTGAATACTTCCAACAAGTTTGTCACAGACGTGAGCAGATACTTGGGAATAATCCAATTGTCTGAATAAAAAAACCTGCCGTTTATTGGCAGGAGCAATTTTACTTGTGAATTAACATTATGCAACATCTGACTTTATTTTCGCTCTCAACAATACCAACAACCTGGGTCAAATTCTATTGGTTATGGCGTGGTGAGTTTAGCCTGATTAGTCAAACTACTCACGGCAAGTTAACTAAATATCAGTGCAAGTATCATCTATTTTCTCCAGAAGGTCAGTATGCTTATTCTTGTGAAACGACTGCTTACTCCATTGAAGAGATAGAGCGCGATTTTCACGATACTATCGATCAATTGATTAGCGATTTGATTGACACCCAAGTTGCTCCCGAACAATCCCAACCAAAACTAGAGCCGACTGATACAGCTGACGCTGCAACCCCCGATAACAGTGTTCGGGAGCAGGTAACAGCAGATACTTGCGATACTGTTCGGGAGCAAACTGATACCGTCGATGCTCCCGAACAAAATTATTATGTTCGGGAGCAAGTAAAATCAGCTACACCTGTTACACCTAGTGTTCGGGAGCAAAAACCAGTTATTCAAGTTGCTCCCGAACACACTCACTGGGTAGAGGAGTACTGGGTGCAGCGCGGCACCAAAAAGCATAAATACTTTCGCTACTGCTGGATGGAGGGCAGGAAGATCCGGCACTGTCACATTGGGGGTGGCAATGTGAAATCACGCCTGGCGCAACAGAGAAAGGCGGCGGTGGAGTTTGCTCTAGCAGATGGTCAAACCCCAAGTGAGATTGAAAAGTTGATTCACTCGTCACATTAGCCCCTACTCCCTACTCCCTACTCCCTACTCCCTACTCCCTACTCTCCTACACCCATATTCTCAAGCATTCTCAATAATGAAATCAGCAGCGGGGGCCACCAGGAGCAGCCGCAGCCCAGGACAGCTTCCCGGCTGCGCGGGGGTCGGAGTAGAGGTTGAAAGTATTGATAAATCAAGCTTTTTATTTGAATCAGCCATGATGTGATTTCCAATAGCTGATTTTCTTAGAGGATTTGCATCAATGCAGGAATGAGAAGAAGTTGCAATAAGCCTAGAAGAAAATAGCGATCGCGTTTCTCTAGGCCGCGATCGCACTTTAACCTATTAATTATTTTGCTAGGTCAATAAGTATAACCGACGCTTAACTTAACGTCACTCAATCCCTTAGCTTCTCGTACAAACACTTTCTCAAAATCCTCAAACTCCTGGGGTGGCAACACAATGCAGCCTAGTGAGCCTGGGGCGTTTGCATCCTTATGAATCAGCAGGTCAGAACGCTTAACCCCAGCTTTGGTAACAACCTCAAATGGGGTGATGGCATAGCCATTGCCTTCTACCCCTTTGACATGGCGCAAATCTACAGGCTTGGTAGCGACGGTGTAAAAACTAGGTGCATCCTTCACCTCATACAGCGGCGGGATAACTCCACCACCTTGCTTGCTCCAGTTGCCCACATCTTGAAATGTGCCCACGCCGCTGGTGGCAATCCACCGTCCAATAATGCCCCTGTTGTCGTCAATTAAAAATATTCGCCCCCGGTTCAACTGGGGAGTCTCATCAAGTTGCATTGAGAAAAATAGCTGTAATCCCATACTTGGTTGATGTAAGTGTGGATTTAGTATTCCCTGTGGTTAGTTTTTTTCATAGTCTAGGAGTTTGTCTACTGCCTCCCACGCTTGATTAGCCATTGCTTCTAAAGTTTAAGCAAGTTGCAGCGGCGTGTACAAGTCTTGGGTGGCTTTGACATAAAGCTGCTCAATTTTCTGGTATAGTTCTTGGGTCATAGTGTAGCGATCGCACCCTCCAAATCCTCATCAGTCACATCGATGTACAGTGACAGCATTTTCAAATCCGCATAGCCCATAAGCTTTTGAATAATTCTCAGGGAAATGCCTTTTTTGGCCAGATGGGTTACGAAGCTGCGGCGGCTGCTGTGGGTACTAAACCCGCGACTTGCTAGACCGGCCCTTTCAACAGCTTCACGGAACACCAGATCCGCATAGCGCAGAGTAATATGCTTGCTGGTTTCCCCTTGGGTGTAGTTCCTCCTGGCTGGAAACAACCACTCTGAGTCTGAATCTGGGGTGTACGCGCTCAATACTTCACGAAGAGTCGAGTGTACTGGCACTTCCCTGGTTTTCTTAGTTTTCTGTTTTCCCCCGCAAGCCTTGCGAGTTCTGGCCCGAAAAGTAACTGACTTGCGCGGATTGCCATCAGAATCGTAAACATCGCTAACCTTCATCTGTACCAGTGCCCCCCAGCGCTCACCGGTGAACCAAGCCAAATCTAAAAGCAATTTGTATTTTTGAGCGCGGATATTCTTACGGATTTTAGAATATTCGGCAAGCGTGAAAACAGCTGCTTGACCATTGCGGTTGTTTTTCATAGATTAATTTTTGATGTCAGTGACTTCCGGTTTTACCTAAATGAGAGGTTAATCCGGAAGTTTTTTGTATTTAGCTAATAGCTAAATATGCATCAATACTATTCACAGCAATAGTTTCACGCCATCAGTAATACTTCCGGTTTTACATAAAAGAAGAACATTTACCATTTTGGAATTAGGGACTAAAACGGATTTATTCACTTCACAAAAAATTCGTTTCTATGGCGGAACCAACACTTACAGAGGTCTTTGGCCCTGGCGCAACTCAAACAGCTGATACAATCACAATTGTCAAAGCAGACTTACCAAGACTGACACCAGCAGCTTTAAATAGAGCTGAAAGTCTTTTCGCTGGCATTGTGTTGAAAGCGCAGTCAGAATTATCAAAAACAGGCTTTGATAACAACCTTGACCAAAGTATTTACATTGACCAGGGCTACCCGTCATTCACCTTTAGGGGAACCAACAACGATTCCTATCGAGTTGACCAATTAACTGTCAATTTATCAAAACCTGACACAAATGCAGAGATAGACCCTGACAATTACTAATGGAACAGCTTTCCCTGACTCAGATATTTGGTGAAGGAGCATTCCAAGATGAGAATATTTTAGTAATTCAAAAATCTTCCCTTTTAAGATTGACTCCCTCCCCCAATAACACGGCTGCCAGTCTGATGGCAGCTATTGTAATTACTGCCTTGGATAATTTTCAAGGCATTATTACCGATGAGAATAATCAACCGATAACCAACGAGAACAATCAACCGATTACTTTTGATAACTCCGAAGTTTTTGAACTATTGAAGATAATCGGTTGGCAGCCATTTCAAATCAGAAGAAGCAACAAGCCATACATGAGCAATCAAATTATAGTTTTCGCATATGAGCCAAATTAAACAACTGACTGTTCAAGAAGAGTCCGATGACGATGATTATTTAATCTTGCAAAATCCTGGGACTGGTAAGACTTATTGCATTACAAAGGCTAATTTCTTAGCAGGATTATCTAGCAGTTCCACTATTTCTACATGGTGTTCACTACTACTAACAGAAACAACAGGTACAGCAGCAATAGATAGTAGTGGAAATGGTCGGAATGGAACCTACGTTAATTGCACGTTAGATAGTACAGGTGTCATTTTTAATGGCAGTAGTAGAGTAAGCCTTAATAATTCAAATGCAGCATTATCAAATTTCAGTATAGGAATTGATTTTAAAACTAGTTTTAACTTTAACCAAGGACTATGGGAATTTAGGGCTAGCCAAGATTTATCTAGTGGTACTTTTACACCAGCATTAACAATGAATTCAGCGGGGAACATAGCTGTGTATGGGTATCCTTCTAGCTCTGGATATAGCTCTCAAACTTTCAAAGATAACAATTGGCACAAATGTATCGCTATTTTAGCCAATGGCAGTATTAAAGTTATTGTTGATAAAATCAAAATCCTTGATGTTTCAGCGAACCCCATTACAGTTTTTAATGGATTTTTCTCTATAGGTGCTACTCGCGCCAATGGGAACTTTAATGGTCAATTGAAAAACTTTCGTATTTGGAATCAGGATATAAGTGAAGCAACAGCGATTCAGTACACATGACATATTGTAATGAGAAAAACAAGGCAATAGTAACCTACATCAAAAACAATCAATCAACAAGGTATGAAACAAACTTTATACCGATTGATGTAGAAGTTGTTAAAAACGATTCTGGGACTTATAGATTTTACGGAGTAGGAGATGATGGAGTTTCTTATGAATTTACTGCTAATGGGATAAATCCTGGTTATGCAGCTAATACAGGATTTAATGGGCGTGGAGTCACACCAACAATGAATGGCTTGTTTATCCAACCTCAATGGTATTATTACGTTTCCGGATATGGTATACAAATTCTACAATCAACTGCCATTTGTCAGATAAAAGTTACTGGTAGTGGTAATAATTTTACAGACAATATTGATTGTCCAGGGAATTACAAGGTTTCTTGTGATGATGATTGCCCCGATGGTTATATGCGTTGTGAATGCCCTGGATATCCTGGATACTGCTGCATTCCTTGTCATGAAATTAGAAATGAAATTGCATCTATTACAGCAGCAGTAAGAGGAATAAATCGTGGCTGATTGTTGTGCAGAAATCAAGAATGAATTAGCAGCCTTAAGAGCAGAAGTTGCAAGGCTTTCTAACAGGAATACTGTTGATGAAGAAGCTCGAAAATTAGCGCGTGGTGCTTTACATTTAGCACGTGATGCATACGCCAGAGCAGGGGAAGCAATGAATATTGCTGAAGATGTACGGCGAGAATTGAAAGAGTTAAAAGCTATTCTTGTCGGGTTAGCTGCTGCCATTGCAGCCTTGGCAGCATTGAGCGGATTGATTGCTGCACTATCAGCAAAAATATCAGCTGTTGCAGCAACCGTTGGAGGATTACTAGAAAAAATTGATCGAGTTTTATCAATAATTGATGGGTTACTTTTTTTAAAGCAAATAATTGAGGAAATTAGGGCAGGTCAATTACAACTTGAAACTGTAGTTAATGCCCTTCAGATGATTGTCGGTGGATTGAGAAACAGAGCCGCGCAGTCGGGGCCCCCAGGCAGATCTGGAACTGATGGTAGAAATGGCAGAGATGGCAGAGATGGCAGAAGTGGGCGTGATGGTCGTAACGGGGTTGACGGTCAACGAGGTAACCCTGGACGCGATGGTCAGCGCGGGTTAGCGGGTAGAGATGGTCAACGTGGTTTACCCGGAAGTAATGGTAGAGACGGTCAACGCGGTTTACCAGGTAGTACTGGTCAACGTGGGATACCTGGAAGTAATGGTAGAAACGGCATTGATGGCAGAAATGGTGTCAATGGTCGTGATGGCAGAATCGGCACTGATGGGAGGAATGGTGTCAATGGTCGTGATGGTATAAATGGCGCTAACGGAAGAAATGGTGTCAATGGTCGTGATGGCAGAATTGGCACTGATGGTAGAAATGGCGCTGACGGCAAGGTTACAACCATTGAATTGACCAAAAGTGAGGTAAAAAACACTTTTGAATACATTTATAGACCAGCCCCAGCGCCAATTGTGATTCATGGCAAAGATGGTAAAAATGGCATTGATGGTCGTCCTGGGCGAGATGGTCGTAACGGTGTTGATGCTGTTCTCAAACCTTACCCGATACCGAGGAATGGGGTTGACGGTCGCCCAGGACGAGATGGTCGCAATGGGGTTGATGGTCGCCCAGGCATTGATGGGCGTAATGGATTACGCGGTTTACCTGGCACTGATGGACGCAACGGTGTTGACGGTCGTAACGGGGTTGATGGTCGCCCTGGATTACGCGGTTTATCTGGTACTGATGGGCGTAACGGGGTTGACGGCAGAAATGGCACTGATGGGCGTAATGGCGTTGACGGCAGAAATGCCATTAACGGCAGAAATGGTACTGATGGGCGTAATGGTGTTGATGGGCGTAATGGTGTTGATGGGCGTAATGGTGTTGATGGTAGAAACGGCACTGATGGGCGTAATGGTGTTGATGGCAGAAACGGTACCGATGGGCGTAACGGCACTGATGGCAGAAACGGTACTGATGGGCGTAACGGCATTGATGGCAAAAACGGCACCGATGGGCGTAACGGCACTGATGGCAGAAACGGCATTGATGGCAGAAATGGCATTGATGGGCGTAACGGCGTTAATGGTCAAAATGGTGTTGATGGAAAGCCTGGGGAGAATGGCAAAGCAGGGGAGGATGCAGACGTGAGGTTTATTTCAGTTCAAGTGCCTGTCTGTGTTTGTAGTCAGGATGCTAACGGTGAATGGAAGATAGAAAAACGTTTTGAGACTGTTAAAGCCATTACAAATAAAGCTGGTACAGCCAGTAATGCAGCCACAATCATTTCTGAACATGAGGAATTGTTTAAGGCTAACTCTGAGCTATGTTTAGCCAAAAATAAAGAGTATGAATCATATCTTTCAGTGCCTGATTGGTGGCCCGGGAGAAGTCCACAAGTACCACAGTTATTAATCCAGTATGCAGAAGATTTAGGGGGCGGTAAAATTGGGCGGTCTAGGTGGACTGTATCGCTTCCTCACTACGCTTACGGTAAAGAGCATAACCCTACATTTCCTACTTTTAAAAGAGGTAATTGTATGGGGGTTTATAAACTATTTGACAATAGCAACATTATCGTAAACGCTAAAGACAAAACAGAGTGCATTCGTGCTATTGATGCGCTTAAACGATATGTTAATCCTGAGATTTTGATTAAAAGTAGTAAACTTCCACCCAATAGCACAGACACCAATAACAATTATAAGGAAGTAACTGTAATACCCGTATTTTGTCAATTCTTTCCCAATGGACAGAAAGACACAATTCCTTTATGGAGTAAAAAGTTGCGAAAAAGAAGCAAATGAAAGAAATTAGAAAAGACTTCAGCATAGTCTATGAAATTAACGGCAAGCAAGCTATTAAGTTAACTGATTTTGCCAGAATAGTTAATTATTCTAATACTTATTTATTGGAGGTTATCAACAATCTCTTCAAAAAAAGGATTTATATTGCTTACAAATGGAAACGTAATTATTATATTTTTTTACCTAAAAAACCACGAACCCAACCTGATGGGTCTAAAACTATTCCGCTTGATACAGTAGAAACACCAAGCGGCGATGAAATAACCATAGACTGGGAAGCTGCACTTAACTATTTACCCCAAGCTGTAAATCGCATTTTTACCTTACAAAACAATTTTATAGTGTGGCGCGAAACTTTATACATAGTGAGTCCCTCGCGTGCAGTACTTTCTTCGACCCTAGTCCCAAAGAATGCTTTTGGATTTGTTCCCCTCAATTTAGGCAATTTTCCAGCTACAACGGATTACAAGTACGGTCACTATATTATTTACGACGAGAACAAGATGAGTACTTTTGATCCTGGAACCAATGGAAGTTTAAAATCTACCCAACTTCCCCAAGCATTTTTTGAAATCTGTCGCTCTTTAGATGCTGCGGAAAATACCCGCAATGGCGCTAACCCTGGTTTACCTCCACGAAGAAATCTATCTACCACCGTGAGCTTTGACACAGGTACTATTGCTGTTGCTGCTACTATTCCAGTTATCCCTAGTGTTCAAACAGATGGGACAATTAAACTTGTAGCAAGTGACTATTTAGGTAGTACTTATTCTACTTTTAACAATGGTGATGGTGATTTAACTTCGTCCAACATTATTGCAGCTTTTTTTGAAACAGCTTCTTTATTATCTGCTGCTGAAAAAACTGTAACACCTGTTGAAAATCAGCCAAATAATGTTCAGATTACCATTGATTTGGAAGCTGGCAACGCTTCTATTTCTGGAAATCTTCCTTTTACAACTGCTGCTGCTGCTAGTGGTGATGTCACTATCATTGCCATTGATTATCTCTAATTGTTTATTAATAATAACCAGGAGGTGATTAAATGGCGCAAAAACAAAAACTTGAACCTTGTACTTTGTTCATTACCATGACCGATACCTCTGACTCCAATAAAAGTCAGGGAGGCAGTGGAACAACTAAAGTAAAGTTTGCCTGGATTGGCAACAAAAATGCTTATCCCGATGATATAGCTAAAGAGCTAGGCGTTACTATTGCCAAAGATAATGAGCCAGGATTAAGTTTTGGCATCAATAGACCTAGACCTGCTAGAGTCTACATCAATGTCAAAAATGGAAGCGGTGGTAGCAGCAAAGCTGGTAAAAAATCATCAAATCACAAATCATACTTGTTGTTTGCAGATCCGAAAAAATTAGCCAGCTTGCTGATTAAAAATACTCTCAAAGGTAAGAAGTATCGAGGTGGAACTATTACTAGTGTTAGTTTACCTAAAACTTCTACTAATCCCACTCGTCCTAAGAAAGGTAGTTCTACATCTCGAACGACTAACCCCAAAAAGACAACAAAAAGAACTACTAAGTAAATGATTAACACTCAGTTAGTATTTAGGAATGAGTATAGATGGGACTTGAAAAAAGTTAATTCTGTAATCATTCCTTACTTATTTGATAATGATGCCAGTTTGATTATTACCATTGACCCTAAGTCAAAACTAGCTAAGAATTATACTTCTGCCGGGAAGCTAGACCAGGTTTTGATTGATTATCCAGATAGGCTGGTTGCCAGTTCTCAAGTGATTAATTTGGCTAAGAATTATCAAATTCACTTTATACAACAGGGTCGGTTTCAATTAGAGTTTTTCCCTTCTCAGTTTTTAGGCAAGACTTTAATATCTATTAATAGAATCATTGATGATTCTGAGTAATCACATAAAAGCTGACATTAATAACAATGAAATTCGATGCTAATATGGCAGGTTTTTTATTGGCTTCGGTTTCTGCATCTTCTGGCTGGATTGTCTGGTGGATCAATAAGATTCGCTACGATAAACATATAGCTACCCAGAACGCAGCTGAAGTTGCTAAAAAAGAGTATGCAGCCCAACGAGATTTTGAGCATCTCAAAAACAATTTAAAGCAAATGTCAGAGGCTATCACTCATGGCTTCGACGACATTGACGAGCGCTTTAATACCACTGATAAGGAACTGCTCAGAATTCAAGCTTATTTCATACAAGCTAAAACTGACCGGGAATAAGGGGATTCACCTCTAGCAGAACAGTCCTGAAGAGGAGCCACCAACAGAAGTTTAATTATTTTCTTGCTGTGTAAATGCTTCTAGCCATTTTTCTATGGGCACAAAAACTTCTGTTTTTTGAAATTTATCCCACATCCACCAACCGCCGGCTAGTCCAGCGCAAAAGTTGAAATCAGCTAGTTCTCTTATTGTTAAATCCTCTGAACATTCTCTGACTTGACGCCAGAGAATGAATTCCAGACCAGAATACCATCCTGCTGACCATGTGCGCTCACTAAAACTAGTCATCATTTGTCGTAGATAGTTTTTAGGGTCTTCTACAATTGGTGGTAAGCTCATTTGCTTAACTATAATTACTGGGCAATACAAGCATACCCACAACAAGCTGATGAATGGGCGATCGCTCCCCGTATTACAGCACTACAACAATTACACCTCTGGGGATTCCTGCTAGCTTTGATAAATCCTCTTTTCGTAGTGGATCTTCTACCGCCACCACACTCCATGTTTGCAGATTTGAAGAAGTAGATGCAGATTGAGCCGCAGCAACTAGCAATTCCAGCGTTCCTGGTGGTAAAGGGTCAGATAGATAAGCACGGATGGAACGGTGAGACAGCAATGTTGTTAAAGATTCATTCCATGCAATTTCCGAATTGAAGGGAATTTCACCATAGCGCGATCGCAGTAGTTCTGTAGGATGAGTCATAGTAAGTGTGAAGTATCAAGGATAAAGTCAAAGAGCCGGAAAACAATTCAATATCTGCTACCCCAAGTAAATACCAGATTCCAGTAGACCGCCATCACCCATCACCCATCAAATTCACTTTAAATCTTGGGTGAAAATGCAGCGTATTGTTCTTTTGTCAGCACTGCTTCTTTAACATTAACCTGTTTGGGAATCAATTTCAATTGATAATATGTATCGGCTACCTCTTGTTGTAAATTTATCAGGTTATCGTCAATTGGCACAATACCAAAAGTCCGTCTATTAGTTGCCTTTTTCATTGTTTCTATATCAATTCCTAATACAGGTGATAGAGTTTGGGCTACTTCTTGTCGATGCTGTTTAGACCATTCTTCCAGCTTTTGGATTTCCTCTAGAACTGCCTTCACAATTGGCGGATTTTCAGTCACAAATTTGCGGGTGGCTAAATAATAACCACCCTGTTTATTAATTCCTGTACCATCAATAAGAACTCTGGCTTTTGTTGCTTCTTGTGCTGCGGCATAAAATGGATCCCAAATTACCCAAGCATCAACACTGCCTTTGACAAACGCAGCACGGGCATCCGCAGGAGGTAAATAGATAGGTTGGATTTCAGTATATTTCAATCCAGCTTTTTTTAATGCTTGGACTAACAATAAATGAGCGCTAGAACCTTTTTGAAAAGCAATTTTTTTGCCTTTGAGGTCAGTTAATTGTTGAATTGGAGAATTTTCAGGTACAAGAATCGCTGAACCAGCAGGACTAGCAGCAATTCCTGCAATGTAAGTTAGTGATGCTCCTGCTGCTTGGGCAAATATTGGTGGTGATTCTCCTACATGTCCAACGTCAATACTACCTACATTCATTGCTTCTAGTAGTTGCGGCCCAGCAGGAAATTCAATCCAATTTACAGATACTCCTTCTGGTGACAAACGCTTTTCTAATACACCCTTAGCTTTGATCAGAATATTCGATTTTTGATACCCAAATCGTAATACATTTGCTTTAGTAGGAGCAGAATTACTAACTGACTGAGTATTTGAACTAGAGGAGTTAACTGTTGGTGTTGGTGAACAAGCTGCGAATAGCAAGCTTAGACAAAGACCTGTAATAAAAGCCCCTGTAATTGGTATAGATAAGAAGAATTTCTGTCTGTTTCTCAATTGGATATTCGTAGACTTGATCAAAAATATCCACTTCGAGATTAAGCGGCGAAAAAATAAGCTGATCATTAGGGATAATTTTTTTAACTGCTTAAAAGGCTATAAACTTATAGGTTTACCGTAGTATACACTTAAATACTAGGAATAGAAAAGCCAAAAAATTCTTTTTTCCTTTTAACCTGACCTGTGCAGCATGAAGAATAACTATCCGGTAACAAATAAGTTCCAAGCAGTATCTCTTCTGCATCCTGCCTTGAAAGCGCTGAGTAAAAATACTAGTCCCCAGCGATGCACTGAGCTTGCCGAAGTGTCCCCAGTCCCCAGTCCCCAGTCCCCAGTCCCCAGTCCCCAGTCCCCAGTCCCCAGTCCCCAGTCCCCAGTCCCCAGTCCCCAGTCCCCAGTCCCTTAATCAAGCAAATCAGGTTCTTCACGTACAATTCTGTCGTAGAGTGGCTGAAAGCTGAACCACCCACTTACATGAGATCCCACTTGAGTTTGTGCTAGACGTGCTGTTTCGTGTTTGATGATATGGGGTCTACCCGCAGCTTCAGCCAAAAGTTGGGCTTGGCACGATCGCTCTAAAGTAATGTACCACCAGGCAGCTTCATCCACTGTGTGTCCCACGGTGAGAATGCCATGATTTTTCAGGATGATTGCCTTTTTATTGCCCAAGTTTTCCGCTAGCCGCTTGCCTTCAGAGGTATCTAAAACAACACCTGTATAATCATCAAATAACGCATGATCTTCATAGAAAGAACAGGAATCCTGAGTTAGCGGGTCAAGCAGGCGACCTAAGCTAGACCAAGCTTTACCGTATACTGAGTGAGCATGTGCCGCAGCTATGATATCAGGTCTAGCTTCGTGAAGTTGGGAATGGATAGCGAAGGCAGCGCGATTCACAGCAGCATCACCTTTAACTACATCGCCTTCACTGTTAACTAATATTAAGTCAGAGACACGAATATGACCAAAGTACATTCCTAATGGATTTACCCAGAAATGGTCTGTAAACTCAGGATCGCGAGCTGTAATATGTCCTGCTGTACCTTCGCTAAACCCAAACTTGCCAAACAAACGAAAGGCCGCAGCTAGGCGTTGCTTGCGTTGTAGGCGTTCGTCTTCAACTCGGTCAAATACAGGAGGTTGGGGTCTATTGTATTTAGGCATATTCTTTTTCTTCCTCCTCTTTGCAAGGAGCATTGGAATATCCAGAACGAAACGATTTGACGCTGTGTGATTCAGGGCTGAACTGGTGACGCCAGATACAGCCGGTATCATTACCCAACACATGGATGGATACAGATGGCGTTTGGGATGTAGTTTTGACAGCGTGAATATCTCCATCTGGAGGTAACAGGCGGTAGATATCACCTGGTTGCAGCGATCGCTCTTCAACTACTTCTAATTCTGCATGTCCTTCTGCATCACCGCTATCTACACGGCGATAGACAGTCTCTTGCTGGTTGCCTTTGTATAAACCAATCAAACCCCAAGCCAGATGGTCATGTACAGGAGTTGTTGAACCCGGAGGAATTACCAAGCTAAACACTGTTAAAGAACGGTCTAGTGCCCGATAAAGCAGCCATTGACCTATACCACCACCCATCCTACTTTCCGGATTGACTTGAATGAATTTTTCGCTTAACCATTCCTGCTGTTGCAGCAACTCTTGAAAATAGGGTTCCAGCCTAACTAGAGTTTGCGTGCGGTTTTCCGTAGTGTTGGCGCTAATTTCACGCACCGTCGCCACAAAAGAACGCAGTTCAGTACTATCAATAAACCATTGGTCTTCCGGTAGTGGTTCCAGGATGGTGTGTGTCATCTATCTTGCTCTTCCTCGCTGGGGGAAGTGAATAAAATTAGTTTTAGTTTTCTTGCCCGTAGTCACAACACCACTATGAGCAATTTTAAAGCCTAGTTGCTCGAACATAGGATGTGAGAGAGCTTCCTTGAGAATAATCGTAAAGGGATATCGCTGGAATACCGCAGCTTTACCCTGTGATAATAAGATCCTGGCATGGCTGATGCGTACTGGGTATAAGGGTTGTTGGTTAACATCAAAAATCATCACCCTTGTCATGCATGAGACTCCTTAAAATAGATTGATTAAGCCACAACAGTTGTTTGTCGCTCTCGCCGTTGCACTTCTGCTCGTACTAAGGGAATTACATCACGACCGTAGGCGATCGCATCCCCCAAAGGGTCGAATCCTCGAATCAGCAGAGTTGTTACCCCCGCCTCGTAGTAATCTACCAAAGATTCTGCTACTTTTTCTGGAGTTCCAACCAAAGCAGTAGTATTGCCATAAGCACCAGTAGCAGCAGCAATTGGCGTCCACAACCGCTTATCGTAGATTTCGCTTTCTTGGGCAAACTGTAGCAAGCGGTGAGAACCCACTGCTTGCGGACGTGCCGAATTCAAGTAAGGAGTTGTTGGCAGCTGGTTTTCTGTTTTAGTAGCCCGGATTTCCTTAACCCGCGATAGGATAGAGTGCGCTCTTTCCCACGCTTTCTCTTCAGTATCACCCAGAATCGGACGCAACGAGACACTGAACCGTGGAGAACGTCCTGGAGGAGTGGCAGCTTTTACCTCACTAATTCGTTCCTTAATTGCCGCAATTGGTTCCCCCCACATAGCATAGACATCACTATGTTTTGCACCAACAGGTATCGCTGCACCAGAAGCGCCTCCAAAATAGATTGGTATGTGGGGTTGTTGCAGAGGCTTCACATCCGAGTAAGCATTTTTCAACCGATAGAACTCGCCATCATAATCGAAGGGAGTAGCAGAAGTCCACACCCGACGCACAATATCGAGATATTCGTCAGTACGGCGATAGCGGGTATCATGGTCAAGCCAGTCTCCATCGCGTTGTTGTTCGGCATCACTACCACCTGTAATAATGTGTACCGCAATCCGACCATTAGTAAAATGATCAAGAGTTGCTGCCTTACGAGCGAAGAGAGTAGGAGCCACAAAACCTGGGCGGTGGGCGATTAAAAACTTCAACCGTTCTGTTGCAGCCGCCGCAAACGCAGCCACCGTTAAGCCATCAGGGCCAGTTGAGCCATAACCAACGAGTACCCGGTCAAAACCGCCATCCTCATGAGCCTGAGCAAACTTGCGGACATAAGCTGGATCTATAGAACCACCAGTTATAGAGACCGTCGGCCCATCCAACTCAGACACTTGTCGCGTTCCAATCATTCCAATAAATTCAATCGGCACAGCGCACCTCCTTAGTCATTAGTCATTAGTGAGTCCATCCCCCCTGCTCCCCTGCTCCCCTGCCCCCCTGCCCCCCTGCTCCCCTGCCTACTTAGCAGTCGGGCAAACAACAGCAGCAACATCTACCCTACGCGGCAGAATCTTTTGCTCTAGCATCCAATCAGCTGTCTTTTGAATTTTGGCAATATCATCAGCATTAGGTATGACAAGTTCCTGTGGCCCCTGATTTTCAGTTACCCGCCTAGCCACAGCTGGAGAGATTTTGATTTCCTTAACCAGAAATTCAGATGATTTTTCCTTATTGAGATTCAACCATTCATACTCTTGACCTAAACCTGTGAAAGCAGCCTTCACGGCTTCAGGAGATTTTGCCGCCGCGTCATTGCGGACAAGCATGACACTGTAGGTGGGAGCTGGATGAGTTGTGGTAATTCTCCTAGCACCATGCTCTAATTCCGCAACTGATATATACGGTTCCCAAACAGCCCAAGCATCCACAGTTCCTTGGTAAAGAGCGGGTGCAGCATCGGTTGGGGCAAGGAAGACACGCTGAACTTTCTCTTTAGGAATCTTCTCTTTTTCTAATACTTTTAATAACAGGTACTCACCTGCACCAGCTTGATTGACAGCAACTTTTTTACCCACTAGATCAGCTGGTTTACGGATTGAAGAGTCGCCACGAACAACGATCGCACTAGCTAATGATTCAGGTCTAGGACGTTGCACAGCCCCAATACAAAGTTCTTGACCAGCAGCGATCGCTGACAAACCAGGTATATCTCCGCACCCGCCTATATCCGCTTGATTAGCATTAATTGCTTGGAGTAAAGTAGCACAACGGTCAAAAGGGCCAGCCCATTCAACTTTGATATTTTGAGCGGCAAGTTTCTTGACTAACTCTCCTCTTTGACGAGCAATTGGCACCGCACCTCCCTTTTGAAATCCCAGGCGAATCAAACCGGTTTTCTCTTGAGTTTGGTTACTCACATTTGTAGCGGCAGTATTTGCAGAATTAGCCAAGTTGGTCGAAGCGCAGCCAGAGATTGCCAACGCTACCCAGTAAGTGGTAAATAGTAATGTATTGACGCCTATAGTTGAACGCTGTGGCGATCGCACTAAGAACTTTTTAAACTGATTCAACAACTTTTACACCCCTTAACTTATAAGGATGAGAGCCTAGAGATAAACTCCAGTACTCTCGTGATAACCGCCCATTTAGCTGTGATATCAGTTGCTTAAACAACGGTAAACCGCTCGGAAAACCGTAGTTAGGCTACTAGCAAAAAGTATCACAGATGAATTTAAAAAGCAAGTCAATTTTGAGGTAGCGATCGCTTCAATTGGCAAAACTCGTTCTATCCTCTACTTCCGTGCCTATCGGGACTTAAACATTTTTGAGGTAAAAACAAGCCTCAAACCCATGCAGGGTAAGGAAAATACACCAAATGCTCAAAAATAGCCCAAACCCAGATATATCAACAAACTACGCTTAACGATGTCAAAGTCTTTGTGTATATAGATTTGAAGCTATTTTTAAGGTATTTTTTGTCTAAGTCCCACTAATAGGCTAAGAACTGACTAGAAAGTGAAGCTATTCCCGAACTTTAGGGAATTCCTTTGCTTTCGGAAAGTTCGAGAGCGATCGCTTGACTTGCTTGCGATCGCATCGTTGAATATACAGATTCGGAATATAAAATTTTTATTAAATATTTTTTAAATGTCTTAACTGCCCTTGCATTTTTAACAGCGATCGCCAGACAAGAAAGTCGATTTCAGGTTAAATACCTGAATTTAACTGAATTTAACTGAATTTAAAGTCCTGAATTTAACTTTAACGTTGTATTTGATACAAAAATCTCAAATCGGGATTGCGATCGCGCATCGACAAAACCCCAAAAGCCGAAAATTCGTAGTGTGACACTTTAAGTGCGGAATGTGGGTTATATTTTTGTCTATATTAATCACGAATTAACTAAAGTTTTCCTTAGTTCTAATTTATACATTCATTGAGAGTGGTCACCTGCTGCTGTGACACCTGTGCGTCTCCCTGGAATTATAGCTTCGTTGTTTAGCGATCGCACCATCAGAGTTCCTCAAGCCCTGCAAGTGGAAGCTGCTGATGAACTGGAGTTTAGACTAGTTTTCAGACTTTTTCTTACGCCGAACTTAGGTTGAAGAATTTCAAGATTTTTTGCTATAATCTACGACAAGTCTATCGACTTATTGTATTTTATGTAAAAAGGAAGTATACACAAAATTCAAAAAAAAGCAAGTGTTTTAACTACAGTTTTGGAGATTTGTTATTACTCAAAACCAGCTTACTTTTCTGATTTATCTATGCAATAACAAGCAATAAATTGATTTGCTATGGGATTAGTAAATCAATGATTGGGCTGGAAACTTGATCCTGAATGATTGCTATATTTGTGTTGTTTTGAAACAAAATATTTGCATTGGAGAAACTTTATATAAAAATACTTAGCATACGAATACTTAGCAAACCAAAACTATTGCTAAGCAAATTTATCAGCTAGCCCAAGCTGTCAAATCTTTGTCCTAGGAAATTAATCCTGTAACCTCAGATTTATAATTTCAGGAGCAATTTACAAAAACAGAATGTTTTCCTAAAAGAATATTAACGTCTGAAATTCGACTGAATCACAACATCGGAATATGCAGTATAACCAACTTGGCGAAAGTGACCTAAAAGTTTCAGAAATTTGTCTTGGTACCATGACCTATGGGCGGCAAAATACCATTGAAGAAGCTCACCAACAGCTAGACTATGCTATTGCCCAAGGGGTCAACTTCATTGATGCGGCTGAGATGTACCCAGTACCAGCCAGTGCTGAAACTTATGGTGCAACTGAAAAATACATTGGAGAATGGTTAAAGCATCAACAGCGAGACAAATTGATTGTTGCTACTAAAATAGCGGGGCCTGGTCGAGGCTTTCAATGGTTGCGTGGTGGAGCAAAAGCAATTGACCGTGATAATATCAAACAAGCTGTAGACGATAGTCTAAAAAGACTACAGACAGACTATATTGACTTGTACCAAATCCATTGGCCAGATCGCTATGTGCCACGTTTTGGACAAACAGTATTTGATCCGACTCAAGTTAAACCATCAACACCGATAGTTGAGCAACTCGAAGCTTTTGCTGATGTCATTCAAGCCGGAAAAATTCGCTATCTTGGTTTGAGTAATGAGACACCTTGGGGAGTTACCCAATTTAGTAATGCTGCTAAACAGTTAGGATTACCCAAAGTTGTTTCTATTCAAAACGCTTACAACTTGCTAAATCGTGTGTTTGATGGTGCTTTAGCAGAAGCAGTTTATTACGAAAATATTGGCTTACTGGCTTATAGTCCTTTAGCATTTGGTTTATTAACTGGTAAATATCTAAATGGCAAACCAGAAAAAGCAAGATTCAGTTTATTTGAAAGTTTTGGTCAGCGCTACCTTAAACCAAAAGTTAGTGAAGCAGTAGCAGCTTATGTTGATATTGCTAAGCGCCATCAACTAAGTTCAGCACAACTGGCTTTAGCATTCGTGCGGAGTCGTTGGTTTGTCACCAGCACAATTATCGGTGCCACAACATTAGAACAACTCCAAGAGAATCTAGAAAGTGTCAATGTCGTTCTCGATAAAGACATTTTGGAAGAGTTAGATGCTGTTCATGGTCAATCTCCAAACCCAGCGCCGTAAAGGGAGCAGGGGAGCAGGGGAGCGGGGGAGCGGGGGAGCAGGGGAGCAGGGGAGCAGGGGAGCAGGGGAGCAGGGGAGCAGGGGAGCAGGGGAGATGAGGGGGACGTGGTTCGACTACGCTCAACTACCGCGAAGTCGAAACTCACCAACCGGGAGATGAGGGGGATGGGGGGATCAAGGGGACAATAACCAATAACCAATTACCAATTACCAATTACCAATTCCCAATTACCAATTACCAATTACCAATTACCAATTACCAATTCCCAATTCCCAATTCCCAATTCCCAATTCCCAATTCCCAATTCCCAATTCCCAATTCCCAATTCCCAATTCCCAATTCCCAATTCCCAATTCCCAATTCCCAATTCCCAATTCCCAATTACCAATTCCCAATTACCAATTCCCAATTACCAATTACCAATTACCAATGCCCAATTCAAGATATTTAATAGGTGATATATGACTGTTGCAACAAAATCTGTTGACCAAAATACTATTCGTCGTCGGGGTACTGGTTTAAGAGCTTACAATCCTGACAAAGTATTCAAAGGATATACTCTTTTTGCGCCGCTTACAGGTAAGGGAGAAGTCTATCTGCTAAACCTCGAAGGCGAAGTAGTACATCAATGGAATCTACCATATCCGCCAGGGTTATATGGTTATCTTTTACCCAATGGCAACCTCTTTTATAACGGTAAGACTCCACCAGACGATTCACTACGTTTTCCTTTGTGGCCTGCATTCAAAAGTGGTGTTGTTTTAGAAGCAGATCCCCAAGGAAATATTATCTGGGAGTATAAGCATCCAGACCATCATCACGATGGCCGCCGACTCCGCAATGGCAACACGATTCTACTGGCTATTGAAAAAATACCTCAGTCTTTAGTCCCTCGCATCAAAGGCGGAGTACTGGGAACAGAAGCAGATGGAGATATCTATGCTGATGTACTTTACGAAGTGACTCCTGGTGGCGAGATTGTGTGGACTTGGCACGCCTACGAACACCTAGATCCGGATATTTTTACTATTACTCCCCAGGATCACCGTCACGAATGGACTCATGGTAATACTGTGGGCGAACTCGCCGATGGCAATATTATAGTGAGCTTTCGCAACATCTCCACAGTTGCGATCGTCGATCGCCAAACAGGAAAGATCATCTGGACGCTAGGTGATGACGTACTAGCACAGCAACACTTCCCTAACGAATTACCTAACGGCAATATCCTGATTTTCGACAACGGCGCACATCGCCGTCATACTGCACTCAATTTCTCCCGTGTGATTGAGGTCAACCGCGAAACTAAAGAGATAGTTTGGGAGTACACCGACAGCCCACCCCACAATTTCTTTAGTTCATATATATCAGGAGCGCAGCGCCTCGCAAATGGCAATACTTTGATTACAGAAGGTGCTTTCGGTCGCATATTCGAGGTGACATTTGAAGGAGAAATTGTCTGGGAATACATCAATCCCCATTTTGCGCTTCGTAATGTTCCTGGTGAAAATTCATTGGTCACTCGTGGAGAACAAAATTCAGTTTTTCGAGCCTTCCGCTATGCACCTGAAGAAGTGCCTTGGCTCTAGTGTAAAAAAGTTTGGTTAGTGTTGCTAAACAACTACAAATGAGGGATTTTGCAATTATTAGGAACTTGTCAATAAAAAATATGCCCAATTTTATTGTGGGATGGGTGTCCTCACCCGTCCCAGTCTGAAGGGCAGGCAGGATGCCATTGGTGTCAACTTAAGGTGACGGTGATGTCCCGCAAGGAACTTAAGTTCCTTGCTAATAGCAAAAATCATCTAAAGATGACTAAATAACCCCAAAAATTTTTAGTCTACTTCAGTATAGTTTAGCTATTAGCCTGGGAATAAATTTCTAGGCAGGTAAGGAATGCAACAGTTAAGCTAGAAATAGCTTAACTTGACACCAATGGCAGGATGCCCTCCCCACAAGATGCTTAATTGTTGCTTGGGAAGTTACTTAATTTTTGATAAATCAGTTTTTTAGTAACACTAACAATATAAGATTTGGGATTTTGAATTATCATTCAATTCCCAATGCCGTTTCAGAAGTCCTATTCACAAAGGAACTTAAACATGGCTGAAATCAAAGTCTACAGTGCAGTTACTTGTCCTTATGCTCACCGTACTCGTTTGGTACTCCAAGAGAAGGGCATTGACTTCGATTTGATTGAGATTGATTTGCAAAATAAGCCAGAAGGATTTACTCAGGTTTCTCCCTATGGCAAAGTGCCTGCAATTACTCATGGTGACAACCGAGTTTGGGAATCGGCAGTTATTAACGAATATCTAGATGAAGTATTTCCTGAACCTTCATTGTTACCTAAAAATCCTATCGATAGGGCACAGGCTCGCATCTGGATTGATTTTGCAAATACCAGATTAGTTCCTGCTTTTTCTAATCTTTTGCGAAGCTCAGATTCCCAAAAACAAGAAGAAGCTAAACAAGAACTATACAAACATCTGGAATTCATCGAAAACGAAGCTCTAGGAAAGCTCTCTAAAGACGGCCCCTACTGGTTTGGTGAATCTATCAGTTTGGTTGATTTCACCTTTTACCCTTGGTTTGAACGCTGGCCAGCACTCAAGCAGTATCGTGGCTTTAGGCTACCAGAGGAATTTAGCCGTGTACGCCAGTGGAAACATGCTCTGAAAGAACGTGATTCAGTAAAAGCGATCGCTAAACCCAAAGAATTCTACATTGAGCGATATGCTAAATTTGCTAGTCCTACTCCTGTAGCTGTCTAGCATCAGAAACTGCACTCAAATCTGTAGAAAAAAGGAGTCAGGAGTCTTCTATATTCTGACTCCTGTACGGGTACTGCTACGGCAGCACCCCTCCTAAGTCCTAACTACAGACTCTGGATTTTTACACAGAGTTTACTATAAAATACTATAAATCTACCGAAATAGTGTAGTTTATGTCATGAGTAATACTAAAAAGGTTAGTGACGACCTCAGCGTCACTGGACAAGTAACGCCTGAACAGCTACAACAAGCAGCCGAAGAGGGATTTAAATCGGTGCTAAACCTACGTTCTCCCAATGAAGCAGGTTTTTTAAGTGACGAACAGCAGCAAGCAGAGGCAGTTGGCTTGCAATATGCCAACGTCCCATTAAAGGCTTCAGAATCCAATCAGGAACTAACAGAGTTAGCTATTCAAGAGATTGATAACTTGCCCAAACCAGTTTTAATTCATTGTGCTGCTGGAGCAAGAGCTGGTGGCATTGCTTTGATTGCCACCGCTATTAATCAAGGCTTGACTTATGAACAAATTACTCAAAAAGCTACAGAACTCGGTCTTAATTTAGAACAACCGCATTTCAAGCAATTCCTACTTGATAAGTATATTGCTAAGCAGGCAGAAAAAAGTTAATTGACAGCAATTTTATATGTAAGACAAAGCAAGATGATGCTTACTTTTTCAATGCATATAGAGCATTGATTACTCATTTGTGTTTACAAATGAGTAAGACACAGGAAAAATGTTGAAATTGGCAAAAAATACAATCTCTAGGTGCATTTTTAAAAGAAATAGAAATTAGTTGAAACAAGGTGCAATATGTCAGATCAAAACACAATATCCAGTTGGGAAGAACTATTAGAAACTGCTCAAAAAAATACCCCTGCTCGACGCGTGCGTAGACCAGGACAATCGCCTTCTACCGCTCCCATCCCTAGCAGTCTTCACAAGCTGCCACCAGATATAGAACCACCAGTATTACTTTACCGTGATACCAACTCTTGGTGTCCTTTTTGTGAAAGGGTTTGGTTTGCTCTGGAAGAAAAGGAAATTCCGTTTGCAACGGAGTTCATCGACTTAAGTAACAAGCCTAAATGGTATACCGATTTAGTTCCTACAACTCTTGTCCCCGCTGCGAAAATTGAGGGCAAGTTAGTCTATGAATCTAAAGACATTCTTTTAGCATTGGAAGAACGATTTGGGCCAACCTTACTCCCTGAAGACCCAGAAGAAAACGCCATTGCGAGGCAGTGGCTTGAAGATGCTGAAACCAATGGTTTTAGGGATGTTGCCTACAAATTCCTCAGACAACCTCCTGAAGATGCTAATGAGTTAGCCAACCTACAGGCAGCTTTTGAAGCTAAATTAGACGAACTTGAACAAACTTTAGGAAAGTATCCTGGCCCCTACTTTTTGTCAACTTTTAGTATTGTAGATATTAGTTATAGTCCTCATCTAGACCGCTTAGCAGCTAACTTACCCGTTTATCGAGGATATCACCTCAAGGGAAATCCACGTTATCCTCGCATCAACGCCTGGTTTGAAGCACTTAAGCAGCGTCCTGCTTATCACCGCGTTAAATCGGATGATATTACTAACAATTTACTGCTACGTCGCAGATGGGGCATAACACCAATTGGTAATCTTTTACCCCCCGACCCAGTAATTAGCCAGGAAATTCAATTTCGAGCAGAAGCGGCTGAAAGATTGACTGATAACCGAGAAGTTGCCATTGGAGACATCCTGAAAAACTCTGGAGTGCAAGCATTGGCGGTAAATGGCGACACTTCAGCAGTCAAAGAAGCAGTTGATTTTCACCTGCGACTATTAGCTGACTATCTCATCAATGGCAATGGCACAGCATTACCGTGGGGGCGCGTAGGCGGTAAGGACAATGCCGACCCACTTGTGGCTGCTGTAGGGGCCATCACACTCGCCTATGTGAGAAATCGCATCTGTGCGCCCCGTGATATGAGTGCGGGTGCTGCAACTGCATTCCGGGTAGCAGCAGATAAGGTATTGGCATCGCTGTATTAGAAGGGATTGGGCATTGGGTATTACTCCTTTCCCACCTCAAGATTACCGTTTAAACAGCAGGGGAGCAGGGGAGCAGGGGAGTAGGGGAGAAAAATTTGCATCGGTAATCTTACAGCGGGAAGGGAGTAGTTATTCTCCTCCCTCATCTCCCTCATCTCCCTCATCTCCCCCATCTCCCCCATCCCCCATTCCCCAATCTGGATAATCACTAAATACGCCATCAATCCCTAAGCTGAAAAACAGTTCATATTCCCCTTGAGGATTTCCTTGAAAGTCTAGTGGCAAAAAGATGTCTTCATTGCGGAAAGTCCAAACATGAACTAGCAAAGAAACTGCATGTGCATCAGTGGCTAAAGATGTTGGTGACAGCAATTTATTATTACTATCTCTAGGAATAACTAGATTTTTATGAACTCCGATCGCCTGTGCATATTTACTAATCTCTTCTAAGCCTGATGTTGTAATTAAGTCTGCATAGGTGCGAACATCACCAGTAACTACAAAATCATAAGGTTTACCACCAGCGTTGATCAATTGCACTAAAGGTAAATCAGTTTTTGTCGATAAATATTGCAAGTTACTCACTTCAAAAGACTGAATGAATACTGGTGCGTTACGTCCCTGATAATTGTTTGCTTGCAGAGTTGCCAATAGGGGTTCTTCTAATGATAAATTTATAGACTGGAAGTAAGTCGGATGTTTGGTTTCAGGATAAATACCAATGGTACGATTACTTTCAGTACTTTTACTTTTGGCTAAATCAATAATTTCTTGCAATGTGGGAATTTCAAACAGTCCATCATACGCTGTATTTTGTGGACGCAGCTGGGGAATACGTTCTTTTGCTCGTAGTCTTTTCAGTTCTGCAAGCGTAAAATCTTCTGTAAACCAACCAGTTTTTGATTCTCCATCTATAATTTTGGTGGTTTGACGGTGAGCAAATTCTGGACGGTCTGCAACGTCGGTGGTTTGGGAAATTTCGTTTTCATGACGAGCAATTAAAACACCATCTTTAGTGGAAACTAAATCTGGTTCAATATAGTCACATCCTAGCGCGATCGCTAATTCATAAGCTGCCAAAGTATGTTCTGGACGGTAGCCGCTAGCACCTCTGTGGGCAATGACAATAGGGCGTGTACCTGTGAAAGTTTTAACCATGACTGGGTGTGCAATTAAATGCGACGATTCACATTAAACCTAGTAACCCCCCGATACCGTTGGCGAAATATGACTTCACATAAAAACGGCGGATTAATGTATTACATGGTAAAGCACAGCCCTCTTTTCCATGTAATACACGGGGAAAGAAAATTAAGTTAGCTGCCTCAATTATCAATAAAATAGAAGAAATACCTTTGGAGGCGGCCCGCCCTATCTCGGCTCAGTGCCAACAATACTTTGTGTATTGGGCAACAAGGACAGTTAGCGAGACTTGTCATTTTGTTGATAAGGTTTTGCTGGTAAGTTCATTTGTGTTGGATGCGGTGAATTTTTCCAGATTAAGTAAGTATTAAATAAATTAATACCAACAGTAATAATGCTAATAAAAATACCAAATATGAGCGCAAAAATGGCTACACGCATGTGTTTTTTGGTTAGTACTCTAGTATTTGATGAACTAGGTGAACTACTGGATATAGTATTGGGTTGAGAAAATTGTTGAGTACTTGATCTTTGTGATAATGGTTGAGTACTTAATATTTGCCCAGATTCTTGATTTACAATAAACCAAATTGCATGAAAAGTACCCACAAGAGGAATTGGCACAAGCATTAGAACAAGGTTAAGAAAAAAATGACCTGAAAAAGGATTCCTTCCTTTACTAAGAAGTGTGAGAAATACACTTAAGGGGGGCATACAAACAGCAATAATCGAACGGATAATTAAGCCTTGTGTGGTGTTGCTGACGGGAATACTTAAAAACATAAACAAAAAGTAACAACTAAAGAAATAATTGAGTTTATCATAGTGCTTTGTAACTTCGATTTTAACGTATAAATACAGAAGGTTTATAAAATATAATGACGCTTGTAGGTGTAGCGAACTGCAAACATCCAGTGCTAATCATAAACTGATTGACGTAAGAGATGATTTATAAAGTAAACCTTAAATTGTAGGGTGCGTTATAGCAACGCTTAACGCACCATCTTTTTCGGTGCGTTACGGCTAATCTTCACTATCTCAAACTCCGAAATCCTTGCATAGCCGTAACACACCCTACTTAATATTTACTGATTGACGTAACTGGATTTTTATATCAAGTCCATGACAGGGATTGCTAACCAACCTCTTTCATTATCCTCATCCTTATTATGATGGAACTATACAAACAAAGCCTGCCTATGCAGGCTTCATTGTCTCTAAACTCTATTCCTAAGTATTTAGCAAAAGTCTAATGATACAGATTGAGTCAGTAGTAAAACGTATAGAAGAATTACGCCAGTTGTTGCAACAAGCCAGCTATGCATATTACGTGCTAGATGCACCAATCATGGAAGATGCAGTTTATGACCAACTGTATCGGGAATTGCACCAAATGGAAATTCAGTATCCAGAATTAATTGCACCTGATAGTCCCACTCAGCGGGTGGGTGAGAAACCAGCAACGCAGTTTACTTCGGTGCGGCACAACATCCCATTGTACAGTCTGGAAAATGCATTTAATGTTGATGAATTGCAAAGCTGGGAGCAGCGTTGGCGGCGACAAGTACCGACCATAGCTTCAGTAGAATATGTCTCGGAACTGAAAATTGATGGTTCTGCGATCGCGCTTACCTATCAAAATGGCATTCTAGTTAGGGGTGCAACTAGGGGTGATGGTGTCATGGGTGAAGACATCACCCAAAATGTGCGGACAATTCGTTCAATTCCGTTGCGCTTGAATTTAGCAGGTTTAGAAAATCTGGAAAAAATAGAAGTGCGGGGCGAGGCGTTTTTGCCGTTAGAAGTGTTTAAACAAATCAACGAGGAACGCCTTAAAGCTGGTGAACAGTTATTTGCTAATCCGCGCAATGCCGCAGCTGGTACACTCAGACAATTAGACTCACGCATTGTAGCTAAGCGACGGTTAGATTTTTTTGCTTATACGCTGCACATTCCTGGTATGGATGACGCGAGTATTGCCAATACGCAATGGGAAGCTTTGGAGTTATTGCAAAAGATGGGTTTTCGCGTTAACCCTAACCACAAGTTGTGTGCTTCTTTAGCAGAGGTGGCAGAATATTACAAATATTGGGATACGGAACGGCTGAATTTAGCTTACATGACTGACGGGGTGGTAGTAAAGCTGAATTCTTTTAAATTACAGGAACAGCTGGGGTTTACGCAGAAATTCCCGCGTTGGGCTGTGGCGTTGAAGTACCCAGCAGAAGAAGCACCCACCCGTGTAGAAAATATTGCGGTGAATGTGGGGAGAACAGGTGCGTTGACTCCGTTGGCAGAAATGCGCCCAGTGCAATTAGCGGGGACAACTGTTTCTCGCGCCACTTTACATAATAGCGATCGCATTGCCCAATTAGACATCCGCATCGGTGACACTGTGATTGTCCGCAAAGCTGGGGAAATCATCCCGGAAGTGGTGCGGGTACTCAAAGAACTCCGTCCTGCTGACACAAGCGCGTTTGTTATGCCCAGCAATTGCCCAGTCTGCGGTCAACCAGTGGTGCGAGAATCAGGTGAGGCGGTTACTAGGTGCGTTAATGCTTCCTGTGCAGCAATTCTTAAAGGTTCCATTGAACATTGGGTCAGCCGTGACGCTTTAGATATTAAGGGCGTGGGCGAAAAACTGGTGCATCAACTCGTTGATAAAGGTTTGGTGCATTCCGTTGCTGATTTATATGACTTGACAGAAAGCAATTTATGTGCATTGGAAAGGATGGGGCAAAAGTCAGCAGAGAAATTAGTGGATGCGATCGCGCGATCGAAAAATCAACCTTGGTCAAGGGTATTGTATGGTTTAGGCATCCGTCATGTTGGCAGTGTGAATGCTCAATTATTGACACAGAAGTATCCCACAGTAGACCAATTGGCTACAGCAAAGCAGTCTGATATTGAAGGCATTTACGGTATTGGCGCTGAAATTGCTCAGTCTGTATATCAGTGGTTTCGTATTGATGCCAATCAAACTTTAATTGAACGCTTGCAACTAGCAGGATTGCAATTCGCAGCTGAAGTAACAACAGTTGATGATGGTAATCAAAAATTAGCTGGTAAAACTTTTGTGATTACGGGTACTCTGCCAACTTTAAAGCGAGATGAAGCAAAGGCATTGATTCAAAAAGCTGGTGGTAAAGTAACTGATTCCATCAGCAAAAAAACTGATTATTTAGTTGTAGGAGAAGATGCCGGTTCTAAATTAGATAAAGCGCAGGAATTGGGAATTAATCAGTTAAGTGAAGCACAGTTATTGGAAATCTTGGAAACTTAACCAGCCTGCAACTAACAGATACTTTGTAGGGGCGTACAGATGTACGCCCTTATTTCATCAGGTTTATTTATTGTGCCAGTTGCGTAAATCCTGTCAGTATTGACAGCCTCAACTAAAAATTTATGACAAAGCGCGTAAGTGCTGTTGGTATTAATCAAAAATTTAATAATTTCTTTATAAATTAACTTGGAAATTAAATCCACCAATACAATTTTCGCACAAACTTGCATTAAGGATAAAGAATTCTATAGAAAATTTTAATGTTTTGGTAAAACAGTATTTTTTGCTTTCTCTAATTTGACACTTGGGATACCCAAAAAAACCTGAATTTGCCTGCAATTCAGTCATTTTAGTATCATCTTTTTTCAGTCAAATTACGGGTTCAAATGAGTTAGGGGGAAAACTTTAAGTGTAACCACGGTTAGGAAAACCAAAATCTGAGTATAAAGTAGGGCAATCCTTAAGAAGGCTTACTTAAACAAAATGAAGAATTCAAAAACACAACAAAATACATTTAAACGTGAATCTAACCTGTTAACAGTATTAGGTGAATTCCACATTCATATAGATGCTCAAACACTTGCAAATCCTTTTGAGGAATTTCTCATAGGGCAACAATTTTGGAATTCTGACTTTTCAGGTCATCCCGAAGGACTTGCTCATTGTCCTCCGAAAAAGCATCTAACCAAAAAAACCAAGAATGTCCAAGAATTTCGAGGAAGCTTTGATGCGATTATCGATTATTTGCAGGATAATTCTGAAGATATAGAAGGATATATAGAAGCAGAATATGTTCCTGTTGATATAGAGATTGAGGAAACACCTTTTAATCCAGAAATTGAAATTCCTTTTAAATTACAATTGTCATCTCTTCCACCTGGGGCATTTCGTCAAGACGAACTCCACATTACCTTGTCACGAGCAGAATCAGACCCCAGGTTAATTAATTCCTTGAGAAATATGGGATTTTATTCAGTATTTATGGAAAAAAAATTTGGGGAAGTAGAAATATTTACTGCTCAAGGAACATGCCAAACGATACGGCAAATTTTGCCAAAGGTTATTACCTATCTCAGAGCAGCAGGAGGTGCCGTAAAATGTAGCGTCAAAGAAGAAAGAATTATTAAGTGGTGGATGAGTTCACCGGATATAATACTGCCTGCCGTTGTCAAGTCCGTCGAGAACTAATACCATTTTAGTTTTTGGATTTGGGATGAGGAATGGCCTGAGCTGGACTTTATCCATTTTCTAGCAACGCGATCGCGGTTTGTTGAAACCTAGTATAGGGCGGTAGTTTTACTTTTTCGATTTCATGATGAATCGAATCAGTGAAGTGTAAAAAGTTGTTGCCAAGCACTACAAGGACAACCAAATTCTTAATTTTGGATAAAGTCGAGCTGAGAACTGATTCGTAAAAAATCTGAATGACGCTTCAACCTTTACTCTGTATGGCTTTCAATCTCTAGGCAGTTCAGGCGTTCAATTTCTCAAAGCTTGCTCACGAAAGTTTTTTAGCGAGTTTACAAATCCTTAGAGGTTGTTTGAAAAGTATCAATAATCTAGGTTCCAAGCACAATCTAAGTACAATTAGCGTTGTCAGTTGGAAACGCAGGAAAAATAACCTGCCACCCTGGTTGGAATACCCAGAGCAGTGCTAGACTCACTACAACACGCTGCCTATTTTTGAGCGTTTGTTAAAACAAAGTAATTTTCACAACTCAGATACGATTGCCATATACTGTTTAGTTTATGTAATCTGCTGTAGAAACATTCCTCTAAAAGCCAGAGTATTGTGAAGAGTCAACCCAATTCAGCCTATGAATTTAGCCTATTACAACCGTCTTCCAATAGGCTATCGTCTGTTCCGCCTTTGTTCAGTCTGAGAAACAAAATTATTGGTGGCTATGCTTTAGCTCTTAGCATTGCCATAGGAGGGACAACAGTTGGGTTGACCATTGGCAATTTATACCAGCAACAAGCGAGTGCTATTCGAGACAGTGCTAATCAGCAAGGTCGGCTTTTGAGTGACTTGCAAGTTGCCATGCTTCAGACTCTACCGACCAGAGAGTTCGTTCCTCTGTTGCGAAAGCCTACAGAATTTGAGCAACACAAGTCACAACTGCCTATTCGAGCAGTAGAAATTAAGACACTGATCTGGAAACTACAGTCCTCGTCACAAACCACAGCGACAAAAGACTTGAAGCCTTTGTTACATAAGGCTCATCAGGCAACAGAAAAATTCTATCAACAGATAGTAGTAGTGTTGAATCGGGCAGAGCCGCTGATATTAGAGGCACAATCAGCACAATCAACTGATGCAGCTCAGAAATTAATTACAGACTTTACAAGTGGTAATGAATTCCGTACAATTGTCAGCCGTGCATATGAACTTACAGCTTACATTAAAACAGCTCGAGAGCAAGAGTACCAAGCAAAGCAAGATTTGCTAGAAGCAGAGAATCTGCGAAACCAGATTATTGCTATCAGTATGCTGCTCTCAGTTCTGTTCGCCGCGGTCTTGGCCTTTTCTACCAGTCGGGCGATCGCCCGACCCATAGAAGCTGTGACTAAAGTGGCTCAGATAGTCAGCTCTTCATCGGATTTTACTCTGCAAGTTCCCGTCACCACTTCAGATGAAATTGGTGTATTGTCAACATCTTTTAACAATCTGATCAAAACAATAGCAGTCTACATCGAAAAACTTTCACAAAAGAATCAAAAACTACAGCAAACAGAGGAAGCGCTACGAATAGCTCATAGCGAGCTAGAAATGCGTGTAATCGAACGGACAGCAGAACTGGCCAAAGCAAATCAGGAATTAGTAATTGAAATCACAGAACGCAAGCGAGTCGAGTCAGAGCTGCTGCACCTTGCGTATCATGATGGACTTACAGGTTTGCCCAACCGCGCTTTATTTATGGATCGCCTCAAACATGCGGTAGATTATTCCAAGCGGCATTCAGATTATCTATTTGCTGTGCTGTTTCTAGACTTAGACCGCTTCAAGTTTATCAACGATAGTCTGGGACACACATGTGGCGACCAATTACTACTGACTGTTGCTCAAAGACTTAAGGAATGCTTGCGTTCCATAGATCTAGCTGCACGGTTGGGAGGAGACGAGTTTACAGTCTTGCTGGAGGGGATTAAGGATGTCAGCGATGTGGTGCGTGTTGTTGAGCGGATTCAAGAAAAACTAGCACTTCCAATCACTCTAGGTGGGCAAGAAGTATTTACCACAGCGAGTATTGGCGTTGCCTTAAGCGTCACAGGTTATGACCAACCAGAAGACCTTCTACGCAACGCCGACCTGGCAATGTATCGAGCTAAGGCACAAGGCAAGTTACGCTATGAGCTTTTTAACACTGAGATGCATGTTCAAGCAGTAGCACGCTTGCAATTAGAAACTGCTTTGCGCCGAGCTATTGAACGTCAAGAGTTTCGGATTTATTATCAACCGATTGTCTCACTCATTACCGGTAAATTAACTGGTTTTGAAGCACTTGTGCGTTGGCTGCATCCAGAACGTGGGATTATTTTTCCAGAACAATTCATGCCAACAGCCCAAGAAGCTGGGCTAAGCATCCCAATTGATGAGTGGGTGCTGCATGAAGCATGTCGTCAGGCAAAACAGTGGCAAGAGCGTTTCCCCCCCGACTCAGCGAATCTGGGTGAGCGGCCTTTGACCACTAGCGTTAATCTTTGTAGCTCTCGATTTAGTCAAAACAAGCTGTTGTGGCATATCAATCAAGTACTAGAAGAAACTGAACTAGATGCACACAGTTTAAAACTAGAGATTACAGAAAGCGTAATTATGCAAAATGGCGAAAAAGCCACTTTTATGCTCAAGCAACTCAGAAATTTAGGAATTCAGTTGGCAATTGATGACTTCGGTACAGGCTATTCTTCATTAGGTCGGCTGCAAAATTTTCCCATTAATGAGTTGAAGATTGACCGCACTTTTGTGAGTGGTAACGGTATAGATAAAGGTAATTTAGATATTGTTGAAACAATTGTCACCCTATCCAAAAAACTCGGTGTAGATGTGACAGCCGAAGGAATAGAAACAGCAGAACAGCTAGCATTTCTGAGGGCAATGAAATGTCAATATGGCCAGGGATATTTTTTCTCGAAGCCTTTAGAAAAATCTGCGGCAGAGGCTTTAATTGTGGCGAATCCTCAGTGGTAAGAGTTAGGGGAATTGGGAATTGGTAATTGGTAATTGGTAATTGGGAATTGGTAATTGGGCATTGGTTTAGTTATTCTCCCCCTCATCTCCCTTATCTCCCCTGCTCCCCTACTCCGCTACTCCCCTACTACCCTGCTCCCAATAGCGTGAAGTGCTAAAAGTATTGGATTTTGTAGTATGATGTTTTTTTGTACTACTAAGAATACAAGTGATGACACCAAATTCAAAAACAGGATAACGGGTTGGAAAGCGGCTGTATCAGGTCTTTCTGAAATGGGTCTGAATTACCAATTACCAATTACGAATTAGTATGGCATCTCAATTTGAGTACAGTACTTTTGTACATACAGAAGAGCTTCAGCAACTGGGATATATCCTTGAACAGTGTTTTGTCATGCGGGCGGGTGAGAGTGAAAGATACATCAATCGCATCGGCTCAGAAAACTTTCGCATTATTTATCGAGACAAGCAAGTTGTAGGTGGACTGGGTATTATTTCAATGGGTCAGTGGTGGGGTGGCGAGCGTGTACCAATGACAGGAATTTCCGCAGTGGGCATTGCTCCAGAATATCGTGGAGGTAGAGCTGCGATCGCATTAATGCAGCACACCCTCCAAGAACTCTACAATCAAGGAGTACCTATCTCTGTTCTTTATCCAGCCACTCAACGGCTATACCGCAAAGCAGGGTACGAGCAAGCAGGTAGTTTTTGCATTTGGGAAATCAACAGTCAAAGTATCCAACTGCGAGAGCAACCACTAACTCTACAATCTGTAATTGCCAGCAATCATGAAATCTTTCATAACCTATATCAACAGCAAGCAAAAGTCACCATTTGCAGCTTGCAGGAAAACTCGATGCTACACAAGCAGCTATTTTTAAAGCCACGCAAATATTCGCAGGTAATTCTCCTTGGATGGCTAATTACTTTTAATCTGGGGAATTGGGAATGGGGAATGAGGAATGGGGAATTGGGCATAGGGCATAGGGCATTGGGAATGGGGAATTGAGGTAAAAATTTCTCCCTCATCCCCCTCATCCCCCTCATCTCCCTCATCTCCCCAGCTCCCCCGCTCCCCCTGAGGTGTCTCGACCCTTGATCCTGAAAACTTTAATTAATTTATTATGCATACTATGCACCACAGTTCCGGCCGCTGGCGTTTAGGGCTGGCGTTATCGCTGTTGACTGTTTTATTGTGGGGAATTCTACCTATTGCACTGACGATAACACTGCAAGCGCTTGATGTTTACACGATTATTTGGTTTCGCTTTTTGACATCGTTTGCATTGCTTGCTGTGTATTTAGGGGTGCGCGGTCAATTACCAAAGTTAGAACAATTGCGTTCTGCTTCTGGGAAACTATTAGCGATCGCTATTTTCATGTTAGCGATGAATTACTTCTTGTTTATACAAGGTTTAGCGTTAACAACACCTGCTAACGCTGAAGTTGTCATTCAATTATCAACTCTATTATTAGGTTTAGGAGGTTTAGTTGTTTTTAAGGAACGTTATACGCTATATCAATGGCTTGGCGTCATTGTGCTAATTTTTGGTTATGTTTTGTTTTTTAATGAACAAATAACTAATTTACTTACAAGTCGTACTATATATCTTTTTGGCAGTGGTTTGATTGCGCTAGCTTCTGCTGCATGGGCTGTTTATGCTTTGGCACAAAAGCAATTGTTGCAATCTTTATCTTCTGCTCACATCATGTTGGTTATTTATGCAGTATGTGCTTTATTATTCACTCCCTTTACTAGTGTAAAAACAATTTTTACATTAGATACTATGCATTTACTAATACTAATTTTTTGTGCTTTTAATACTCTCATCGCTTATGGTGCTTTTGCAGAATCATTAGAACATTGGGAGGCATCAAAAGTAAGTGCAGTCATAGCTTTAGCACCCATTGTGACAATCCTATCAGTTGAGCTTTTATCAGTAATTGCACCTTCTATGCTCAAAGGAGAACACCTGACAATAATGGCAATTTTAGGAGCATGTTTAGTAGTAGGTGGTTCAGTAGCGATCGCCTGGAAAAATCATAATTAACATAGAGATTTTCATAGTTATTACGTGGCTAGAAAATCATAAATAATTACATATTTAAAGTTACATAATAGCTACTGAGGCAGGGCAATTTTTCATTTGTTATGATTTTACCGTAAGTGCAACACATGGAAATAAATCTCTTGTTAGGTGGATACTTTTTCTATGTGCGCTTCTCTATCAAATTTAAATTTTCACCTTTGATTCAAGAGAAAAAAATCAAGAAAATCCATAACCATTGAGGCGAATAATATTAAGTAAACTAGGGTGTCTGAATAACTACCAAAGCCAACGCCTCGTGAAACAACATCACCGAAACAGTTGAGCGATGAATAGTTTGTTTAGTAATTGGACTAGCACCCTGAGAAAAAACTCGCTCTTGCTGGTTCTTTCAATGCTGCTGCCAACTTTTGGAATTAGTAATTCTGCAATGGCAGCAGAGCGAATTTATGCTTCTTATTCAGCAATAGAAATGTCCATTTCAGTTGCTGCTTTAGAAAACTATGCTGAAAAGGGCACACTTGATCATGAATTGGCAGTTTATCAAAAATATTTGCCACCACAAAAGTTTCAGGAATTACAACAGGTTTTACTGACTCGTGTAAAAGTCAGTCCGGTAGTAGCTTCTCAATTTCTCCATACACCTCAAGGAGAAACTCTAGTACACCGTTTAGGAGAAGCGATTAAAACTAAATTTCGTCAACCAAAACCTGAATTTGATGCCTTACGGTCGGCGCTAATTTCCGCCTCTGCTGAACCGGGAGGTTTAACGTTATTAAATTTGTTACGCAAGTATCCCAGCAGCAGCATCCAGATTGATTTAGCACATAGTTTCGCCATCGCTGGAGAACTAGAGAAAGTAGTCAATGAAACCCAGCAAGCGATCGCTACTGTGGCCAAAAAGTCTAATATAGAAGCTGCTAACATTCCTCAGCATATATCTTCAGAGTTACCAGAATTACGGGGTCAAGGAAACTTTAAGTCGCAAAAATATATTTTGAAGTTTTTCGACTCGACACGCAACCGACTTTTATTAACCGATGTTTATCTTCCCAATGTCTATTCTGCACCTGTAATTGTGATTTCTCACGGTCTAGGTCTAGACAGCAGTAACTTTCAATATTTAGCCACTCATCTAGCTTCTTACGGATTTGCTGTAGTTGTGCCCAATCATCCAGGTAGTGATGCCAAACAATTGCAACTATCCTTGAATGGACACACTGATGAAGTAGTAGAACCTGATGAATTTAAAGACAGACCTCTAGATGTCAAATATGTATTGAATCAACTAGAGAAGAGTAATCAGTCTGATTCACGGTTTAAAGGTCGGCTAAATCTGCAACAAGTTGGTGTCTATGGTCAATCTTTAGGCGGCTACACAGCCTTAGCTTTGGCTGGCGCTAAGATTAACTTTGAGCAACTCAAACAAGACTGTAAACCACAGGCGCTACATAAAACCTGGAATATGTCTTTACTATTTCAATGTAGTGCTTTGGCTTTGAATAGCAGCAAGTTTAGTACTGAGTATAACTTACGGGATGAAAGAGTAAAAGCTGCGATCGCAGTTAACCCAGTTACAAGTTCTATTTTCGGCAAAGTCGGCTTAAGCCAAATCAAAACTCCTGTAATGGTCGTTGGTAGTAGTGACGATACTGTTGCACCAGCTTTATACGAGCAAATTCTGCCTTTCTCATGGTTCGGGAATTCACCAAAGTATCTTGTCATGCTTTTAGGTGGAACTCACTTTTCCACCATAGGCAACAGTAACCCTACAAGCCAACAAGTGTCATTACCAGCCGATGTAGTTGGTAATGCTTCCCAAGCGCGTCTATACATGAATGTTTTGAGTTTGCCTTTCTTCCAAACTTATGTTGCGGGAAAGTCACAATATAGACCTTACCTCAATGCTGCTTATGCTAAAACCATTTCTAGTCAGTCCCTTGGTTTAAGTCTTGTCCAGTCCCTAAGTACAACCGAACTAGCACAAGCGCTTGATACTGACTTCAACAAACCGAAATCCTTTAAACTAAAAATCCCTAACTCTATACTTAATTTTGGTTTTTGGATGTTAGATGTTGGTGTTGCACTGCTGCATGTCACAATTTTTATTTAACTCCTATAAAGAGTTAGGAGTTAGGAGTTAGGAGTTAGGAGTTAGGAGTTTGGAGTTTGGAGTTTGGAGTTAGGAGTTTGGAGTTTGGAGTTAGGAGTTTGGAGTTTGGAGTTTGGAGTTTGGAGTTTGGAGTTTGGAGTTAGTTATTTCTCCCTCATCCCCCGGTTGGTGAGTTTCGACTACGCTCAACTACCGCGAAGTCGAACCACATCCCCCTCTCCCCTGCCGTCTTAATGATAAATCTTTAACCGAACATGATAAGATAAAGCACATTTAGTTTGCATAACTAAATTTTTGAAATTCTTGTGGGGTGGGCATCTTGCCCGCCCATTATATGCAAGTTAAATGTGGAACAGCTTATAAGAGTTTAAATTTCATTACCTTGGCTTGCAAGGTAAGTAAGTGAGCGAAAACGGATTCCAATGAGTTGCTCATAAAGTGGGTTTAGCTTACACAATGGCGGAATATGAAATAGTGTTCGCTCAAAAACTTTGATAGTTCGTTCAAATGGGCAAGAAGATGGAATCAGCCAACAGAAGAATCGAGCAACTCTAGAATTAGTAATTTCAATTGAGTCAAGCTTTTGGCGCAGGTAATCCAATAAATCAAAATAGCTAATGTCTTGAGTTTGACTAAACATCTTTACACTCCACACACTTGTTAGATGATTAAGGTTTATCGCTTCAAGAAGTTAGGCAGTTTTCAATTCCTGTCCGAATGTAATGGTTTTAGCTTGGGCTGTTGGAATTAAAGTCCAACCTAACTGACGCAATTTATGATAAGTCGCCCATCCCTTGGAACCGTGGGGAATATCATAGTCTGGTACAGCCTCCCGATGGCTTCTGTAAGGTTGCCAAGGTTGATTTGGCGCTGTCCTTAAGTGCAAAATCATTTCGCCATTACTTCCTTTTGTGGGGAGCCAACACATTTGTCCAGCCATAGTTCAAATCCTCGTAGATGGTTGATTGCTGCTTAATAAGCATTAAATGATGAGGCAGAAAATTTGCTAATATTAAAGATGTATTAGAAATTTCCGTATACAGTTAATAGCAGTTTGGAAGTAAAAGTTAGTGGATGAAAATAATTAAAGTTATGTTTACTCATTCACCCTTTTACTTATACTGCCGAGTAATTAAAGCCTCTTTACTATGCTTATATGTTCTCAAATTCAACTCTAAACAGCTTCGTTCTAGAGAATTATTTGCAAGTTTAAGAGAATATACCTTTTGACTTTTTCACCATATCATTTGGTGGAAATAAGATAAATTCACGCTTCAATAGGGTTCTTTAAAAGTGAAGATTTTTTTAACTAATGATTATTCGGAAATGAATAATTAATTATTGATTTATACTTTCATTGAAAATGTTTAAATAGTAGGACTGACGCAAACAATAGCTGAAACCTTCAGGACTTACGCAACTGGCACACATATTTTCTGCGATGGCAGTACTGAGTCAATAGTCAAGGGTAAAAAGTCAAGGTTTTTGGACTTTTGACTCTTGACTTTGGACGATTTTTGTCAAAAATATATGACAATGCGCGTAAGTCCTGGTTTATTGTCATGTAGTGGCAATTAATGAATTGCCGCTACAATGCTCTTGAGATGGCAATCGATGGGAACCGGAGCCACTCCACTAATGCCAACAGCTTTTGAAAGTGGCATCCTCTTGGCTGCGACACCCTCACCACTTTGCGTCTACGCAATTTGGGATATACTTTGAAAAAATGTAAAATTAAGTTGCTTTTTTGTAAAAATCAGCTTTCCATCAGTTGATTTATGAGCCAGTCTGAAGATATTGCTGCCCAAACACCTCCTTTGACTAACCACGATCGCCAACCGATTCATATACCTGGCTCTATTCAACCTCATGGTGTATTATTAGCACTCAGTAGCGAACTAGAGATAGTACAAGTTAGCAATAATACCCAAATATTCTTGGGTAAAGAACCAGAGGATTTACTTAGCCAACCCCTAAGTTACTTGCTTGAGGCTCGGCAAGTTGAAGCAATCAAGCAGGCTTTGGCGAAAAAAATTAGTAGTGCAAATGCTTTTAAAGTATCAATCATGACTTTAGACGGTGAAAGATACTTTGACGGTATTGTTCATCGTATAGAAGATGTTGTGATTTTGGAGCTAGAGCCGACTGACTCTAGTTGTGAGTTGAGTTTTTCCAGCTTTCAAGCTTTGGCTGGGGAAGCGATCGCCAAGATGCAAAGCACATCAAATTTGACAGAATTTTTGCATCTTGTGGCGGAACAAATCAGAGAAATTACGGAATTTGACCGAGTAATGGTCTATCAATTTGACCATAACAAAGCGGGTTCTGTGGTTGCCGAAGCCAAACGAGAAGATTTATCACCATATTTAGGACTGCACTATCCCGCCACAGATATTCCAGAGCAGGCTAGAGAATTATATACACGCTGCTTGCTGCGATTTATCCCCGATTTACAGGCTCAAAGAGTCAAGCTAGTTCCAATTGAAAACCCTACAACACACCAACCGCTCGACTTAAGCTTGTCTATACTCAGAAGTTTTGATGCCTGTTGTGTGGAATATCATCAAAATATGGGAGTGACGGCACTTTTGGTGATATCTCTTGTTCAAGAGCAACAGCTTTGGGGATTAATTGCTTGTCATCATCAAACAGCCAAGCATATTCCCTATGAAATGCGGAATATATGCGAGTTTTTAGGACGGATTGTATCGTTAGAGTTAACGCACAAAGTTAGTCAGTCAGAATTGGACTATAAAGTAAAACTGCAATCGCTACAGTCAGAGTTCATCAAGTCGATTTCTCAAGTAGATAATTTTATTGATGCTTTGATTAAACCTGAAATCCGCTTGTTGGATCTTGTGGGTGCAACTGGCGCAGCAGTTTGTTTGGATAATGAATTCACTCTTGTGGGAGCAACACCAACTATTAATCAAGTGCAGGCACTAATAGAATGGGCAGATACCAAAGTTAGTGAAAATTTGTTTGTGACTGATTCTCTAGCGAAGCGTTACCCGGAGGCTGTTGCTTTTAAAGATACTGCTAGTGGGCTGGTGCTGTTACGGATTTCTCAAGTTTTGCGCCATTACATTGTTTGGTTTCGCCCCGAAGTCATCCAAAATGTACATTGGGCAGGCAACCCCAATGAATCGATTCAAGTTCAAGCAGATGGTAGCGTTAGCCTTTCTCCCCGCAAATCCTTTGAGAATTGGCAACAAACAGTGCAATTGACTTCTCTACCTTGGAAACAGTGTGAACTTGACAGTGCTTTAGCTTTGAAGAATGCGATCGTTGGTATTGTACTTTCTAAGGCGGATGAGTTAGCGAAAATCAACCTGGAATTAGAGCGCAGCAACCGAGAACTAGCTTCCTTTGCCTACGCCGCTTCTCATGATCTCAAAGAACCTTTGCGGGGTATCTATAACTTTTCGACAGTACTGTTGGAAGACTACGCCCAAGTGCTGGACGATGAGGGGGTTGAGTGCTTGGAGACAGTAGTTTTCTTAGCTGTACGGATGGAAACTTTAATTAATGCTTTGCTGCGGTTGTCGCAATTAGGGCAAGCACAACTACGCCTGCAAACAATTAATCTCAACGAATTACTCAACCAAGTAATTGATGTCTTTCGTGCCAGTCACCACAACTGTGAACTTGCCGACATACGCATTCCTCGACCATTACCAACAATTCAGTGTGATCCAGTTCTCGTCAACGAAGTCTTCAGTAACTTGATTAGCAATGCGCTTAAATACACTGATAAAGCACAGCCGTGGGTTGAGATTGGCTATATACGGGGAGTTGTTGAGCAGGGGGGACTCGGGGCCCCCACGACCGCAGGGAGTGGGGATAGGGGGGGAAGGGGAGCAGGGGAGATGAGGGAGATGGGGGAGGTGGGGAGATGGGGAGATGGGGAGATGGGGAGCAGGGGAGCAGGGGAGATGAGGGAGATGAGGGAGATGGGGGAGATGGGGGGGAGAATAACTAATGCCCAATTCCCAATACCCAATACCCCATGCCCAATGCCCAATGCCCAATGCCCAATCACTTTTTACGTCCGGGATAATGGGATTGGTGTTCCCGAACATCATATGGAAACCATCTTCCGACTTTTTAAGCGGCTCCACTCTCAAGAAAAGTATGGCGGAGGAACAGGTGCAGGGCTAGCTATTGTCAAGAAGATTATTGAGCTTCATGGCGGTCAGATTTGGGTTGAGTCTACTGTCGGCGTTGGCTCAACGTTCTATTTTACGCTGGAATAGTTTAATATAATTACAAAATATTTTTTTTTGTAAAGTTTTTTAAGAACCAAGCATGACAACACAACTTCATGAACCGCTGCTCGTTGTTGAGGACAGCAATGAAGATTTTAAAATGCTGCAACGCTTGATGCGGCGGATGGCTGTGCAGAATCCCATATATCGTTGTACTAATGGAGATGAGGTTTTAGAGTTTCTCCATCAGCAGAAAAGCGATCGCGAAAGCATTGGCGAAGCTCTAAACAATTCTGATATAGCGCCACGCCCCTCAGTTATCCTACTAGACCTCAATTTGCCAGGGATTGATGGTCGTGACATTTTAGAGCGGCTAAAGCAAGACAGGAGTTTGAAGGAAATCCCTATTGTTGTTTTTAGCACATCATCCAACCCTAGGGATATTGAATATTGTTACCAAAAGGGCGCAAATGGCTATTTAGTCAAGCCGATGAATGCTCAGCAACTACAAAAAACGCTTAAGGCATTCGTTGACTACTGGCTAGAAGCAAATACTCCGCCATAAATTGGGCATTGGGAATTGGGAATTGGGAATTGGGTATTAGTTATTCTCTCCCTCATCTCCCTCATCTCCCTCATCTCCCCATCTCCCCCATCTCCCTCATCTCCCCAGTCCCCAGTCCCCAGTCCCCAGTCCCCAGTCCCCACTCCCCACTCCCTTGATATTTGGTAAAGAAATTTAGATTTTATTTATATTTGATATAGTTTAACTTTAGAATTATGTAACAAATCACAATCTAAATCAGAAGCATATATATTGCTTCTAGATCCTCTATGTCAGATACATGGATGCTACTCACAATTGATGATTGTGCAGCGGATCGCAAAATCTATCGTCGATTTCTGATGAAAGATCCGCACCAGTCTTATCGGATTTGGGAGGCAGACTGTGCAGAGGATGGCATAACTTTGTGCCAAGAAATGCACTTCGATGTCATACTGCTCGATTTGTGCCTACCTGACATGAGTGGATTAGAACTACTCAAAAAGCTGAAGCAGGAAATATTTAAGACACCCGTATCTGTGATTGTATTGACAGGCCGTGGTGATGAAGAGGTCGCTGTACAAGCGATGAAAATGGGTGTGCTGGATTATTTGGTGAAGCAACAGCTCAAACCAGATGTACTGCAATTGGCAGTCCGTAACGCGATTAAGCAATTGGGCTTGCAAGCCCAACTCAGCAAAACTCAAGAGCGGCAGCGTTTAATAGCTACAACGGCTCTGCGAATTCGGCAATCTCTTGACTTAAAGCAAATTTTAAATACCGCTGTGGCAGAAGTACAGCAACTTCTGAAGTGCGATCGCGTGATGGTGTATCAGTTTTCTTGTGATACTACAGGCAAGATAGTTGCCTCGTCAGCCCAATCATGCGATGTTGTTGTATCACTAGGCGATCGCCTAGACATTCAGAAAGTGGCTGCTCCTACTCCAAAGGATAAGCCCAAAGATACAGTAGCGTCTATTGTAGAGAATCCCATTCCACATATCTGCTATGAACAGAGAGCAGGGGAGGCTGGGGACTGGCGACTGGGGAGCAGGGACTGGGGAGCAGGGGAGATGAGGGAGATGAGGGAGATGAGGGAGCAGGGGAAGAATAACCAATTGCCAATTCCCCATTCTCAATCCCCAATTGCCAATTCCCCATTGCCAATTTGTTGTAACCCAGCAATTTCTTATATATATGAAGCTGGCTTGAGTAATTGCTATGACAGGCTGACAGAGCAATTTCATACTAAAGCACATGTAGTGGTTCCCATTAATTTAAATAACAATGGAAAGCCAACACCGAAGCCTTGGGGCTTGTTGATTGCCCATCACAGTATAGGAGAGCGTCAGTGGCAAGCTGATGATGTAGAGATGCTCTATGAAGTTTCGGTGCAACTAGCGATCGCAATTCAACAGGCTGAATTGCTTGCTCAAACTCAAACAGCACTACACAAAGAAAAACAACTCAATGCATTTAGATCCCAAATCATTGGGACGGTTTCCCACGAGTGTCGAACGCCGTTAACTTCAATTTTGGCTGCTGCATCAACTCTGGTAAAACATCACCACCACCTAGATGAATCTAAACAAGAGAGATTCATGCAAATCATTGAGCAGAAAGCAAGGTATATGTCCAAACTCGTGGATAACATGCTTTTAGTTAATCAATTTGAGTTGGACAAAGCCAAGTTTAAACCAATCCCGCTGGATTTGCTGCAATTTTTCTCGGATCTCATAGAACAAGAGCAACAGACATTGGGTGAGCGTCACAAAGTAATTTTTAAATTTACAGGAAATCACCAAGGCTTTTGGGGCGATCGCGGTCTTTTGCAGCAAATCTTTATCAATTTAATGTCTAATGCCATTAAGTATTCCCCCAATGGCGGCACTGTAGAGTTCCACCTGATGGGCAAAGAATCACAAGTGATGTTTCACATCAAAGATCAAGGAATTGGTATACCGATTGCAGATCAAAAAAACTTGTTTCAATCCTTTAGTCGTGGCAGTAACGTTGACACAATCCCTGGTACGGGCTTAGGGCTAGCGATCGCTAAAGCTTGTGTCGAGTTACATGGTGGTAATATTACTTTGTTTAGTCAACTAGGGCAAGGAACTAAAGTTACAGTTAGCTTACCGAAGCGACTTACTACTGGTTCTTAGAGGATGTTTTAAAAGTCCTCTTGTTGGTATCAAAAGTTTTAGATCCCTCTAAATCTCCCTTTTTAAGGGAGACTTTGATTCAGGTTCCCCCCTTTTTTAGGCTAGGGGGGATCTAAAAGTGCCTAAAGTCACAGCGAAACACTTTTCAAACAACCTCTTAGTTGCTGTTTGTCAAGTGTGAATAATTTTGTTGTAAAATCAATGCCCTCACAAAGCTGAAAACCTATATTTTTCGCTTTACACTACTCACTACTCCCTACTCGCTTTAGGCGAGTAGGGAAAATTGTAAGTAAGTGCTTTCGATTATTACCAACTACCCATAGTATACGCTGTAATTGTATCTACAGATGTATCTGCTAAAAGGTCTTCTAAATCATCATCCGAAGTCTCATTTTCTATTTCACTTGATTCCTCTTCGTATACTTCTTCAACTTGATTTACATCGTACAATTCATTAGTTCCGATATCAGCCATAAATTCTCCATTGATTGAAAGTAAGTAAGTTATTTCAATAGCTAATACCAATAATTGGGTAATTTTTAATTAAGAAAATCTGATTTTACCTGGACTTTTGGGTTTGAATCTATTGTCCAATTTTAGAGAGTTGGTTGGTATTATCCTATTTTGATTTTGACGAAAATTGGCAATGATAGTTTCTATGTTGAACAAACTTTTCAAGATAGATTGTAGATTTTAGATTGGGAAATATTTCTTAATCAAAGCGGACTGCTACATTATTGATTAACTATGAACTGCTTGTACTAATTCGTAGTTCAACACTTGATTTTTTAGGCTGAAGCAAGACATCCTTTACCAGTTTGGGATTAGAGTACCTAAGCCTAAAAATCATGTAAAAGACCCTGCTCAAATTTTCAGTTCAAATCAGTCCAAAAAGTTTAACTATATAATTGTTGAACCACTATCTATTTAATACATCAAATTACAGCATAGAAACAAGCTAGTAAAGCCTTTAAATAAAAAAATCTACTTTTCCTACTTTTCTTACTTTTACTAGTTTTATTGATAGGTACTTTTCTTACTTTTCTTACTTTTGATTTTTACAAGTTTCACGCGATCGCCAAATCAAGATGAAAAACTTGCCAAACAGTGCTGTGTCAACCATAGCCAATTCCCAAATTTTACCGTTATTAAAAAAGTTCCTAAAACTTGCTAGTGAGTTTCTTTTGTTCTAAGTGTTGAAAGTTTTGCAAGTATTAATTTCAAAACAGTGTCAAAGCTTAAAGCACTTGAAACCTATATAAGAATGTAAGAGTAGTACAGCACTACTTTTGCTTATAATCTAATGCTTGGTAGAACCAGAACCGTTATAGTATCTGTGACTCTGAATTGGCTGAACATTTAAGATAGACTAATGGTTGAAAGAATTGATTTGACATTATTTCAAGGTTTTCTCAACTTAAACAAGCCATTTGGCTGGACTTCCCACGACTGCGTAGCACGGGTACGAAAGCTGTTGCGCCTCAAACGGGTGGGACATGCAGGAACCTTAGATCCAGCGGCAACAGGGGTGTTACCGATCGCACTTGGTAAAGCCACAAGGCTATTACAATATCTACCAGGGGAAAAAGCTTACAAAGCCACTATCCGTCTGGGTGTGCGTACCACAACAGACGATTTGCAAGGCGAAATTATCACTTCTTGTCCTTGCACTAGATTAAGTTTTGCAGATGTGAAAACTGCACTGTCACAATTTCAGGGTAAAATTGAGCAAACCCCACCTATTTACAGTGCAATTCAAGTGGACGGGAAGCGTCTGTATGACTTAGCACGCCAAGGCGAAACAGTAGAAGTGCCAAGTCGGATAGTAGAAGTTTTTCAAATAGAAATTTTGGACTGGCGGGAAGGGGATTTTCCCGAATTAGATGTTGCGATCGCTTGTGGTGCTGGTACATATATTAGAGCGATCGCTCGTGATTTAGGTACAATTTTAGCAACAGGCGGTACTCTCGCCGCTTTGACACGCACACAAAGCAGTGGTTTCCACTTAGCAGATAGTCTCACCTTAGAAGACTTAGAAGCACAACTGCAAGCTGGGACATTTCAACCAACTTCTCCAGATGCAGCTTTGCAACATTTATCATCTGTTAACTTACCAGCAACGTCTGCTCAAAAATGGTGTCAAGGTCAAAAAGTTACCATAACTTTGGATGTTTCTGGCATAGTGCGAGTTTATGATGAAGAGACTCGCTTTTTGGGTATTGGACAATTACAAGATGAAGTGTTGATTCCCCAAATGGTGTTTGAACCGATTTCGTAAAACTGTTTTCAATTATAAGTAAGAGTATTGTATATTTTTTACGAAATAATTGTACAGGACTTAGGCACGGACTACGATTTTACGTCCGGAGCGAGCTTAGCGTTGTAATCGCAAAAGCTTAGTTTTTCGTCACGAGTGCGTAAGTCCTATTGTAGGTCATGGCGATCGCGTCTGCTATAACTACTCCCAAGTAGACACATATCGCAGCACATCAGGAATTTCCCCTTGAGATTGGGGAAACTCCAGCATGGTTTCTCGATAACCCAAATACCCAGACTCAGCAAACGACAACAGCATTCGCGCCAGCGCCAGCCAAACCTCCGGTTCATATTCCCAATCACCATAACGCGAAGCTTTACCAGCAATTGAACGTAGCGCCCAAAAGTAAGAGTTTCTGACCACAGAACCACCTTTTTTAAACTCTGGCAAGTCCTCATGGTGCAGAAAAAGCACTTGATTTTCAATTCTGGCTCTCATATTAGCCATTGTAATTGATTTTGAGTAGGGGAGATGGGGAGCAGGGGAGCAGGGGAGCAGGGGAGCAGGGGAGCAGGGGAGCAGGGGAGCAGGGGAGCAGGGGAGCAGGGGAGCAGGGGAGCAGGGGAGCAGGGGAGCAGGGGAGCAGGGGAGCAGGGGAGCAGGGGAGCAGGGGAGATGGGGAAATGGAGGAGAATTTGTAACTCCAAACTCCAAACTCCAAACTCCTAACTCCTAACTCCAAACTCCTAACTCCAAACTCCTAACTCCTAACTCCTAACTCCTAACTCCTAACTCCTAACTCCTAACTCCTAACTCCTAATTTTTACTTACAAATTTGAGGTTAAACCCAAACGGAAAGTAAAACCAGGACTATAGATACGATTAACTCGTTCATACTGTTCATCTAGTAAATTTTCTAAATAAACACTCAGTCCTAAATTGCTAGTTAGAGGTATACGACCGCTGAAGTCTAAATTAAAGAAAGATGGTGCGAAATCTGTAGACTTATCACCCGCAGATGTGTTAGCAAAAACGGATCTGCGAGCGCCACTGTTATAAGTAGCATATAAATTAGCCTGCCAACCTGCATTTTGATAACCTACACCGACTTGCATTAAAGAGTAGGGAATCAAACCCAACTGTAAACCTCTTTCTGTGCCTGTTTTGATTTGAGCATCTGTATAAGTGTAGTTGAGAAAAGTTGACCAACCAGAAGCAATTTTTAGTTGTAAAGCCGCTTCTAAACCATTGGTATCTACTAGTCCAATGTTTGCCCACCTTCCTGATAGAACTCCTAAGCGATTATCTAGACTGCTGCCAAAGTATGTAAATTGCCCTCTCAAATTATCTGAAAAATTAATATCGACTCCCGCAGTCCAAGAGGAACCTGTTTCTGGTTCTAAATCAGGGTTTGGTTCCCAACCATGAACCGTATCATAAACATATAACTGATCCAATCCAGGATTGCGCTGTCCTCCAGCCCAACTTCCACGCACAGCAAATGTTGGACTGACGGCATAACGTAACCCAGCACTTGGGTTTAAATAATTTCCAAATTGACCATCAAAGCTTTGTCTTAGCCCTAAATCTAACTTAAAATTCTCACTAAAGTTGAAACTATTCACAGCAAACAAAGCTGTATTGAATAGACTTCTATTTTCAGTTTCATTATTTGCAATTCTACTAGGGTTATTACTCAAAACATCACCATTTAAATCGGTGTTTTTTAAATCTAATCCCCAGCGTAATTTGTTATTTGAGCTAAATTGCCACTCATGGTCTACTCTAGCTGTCAATTGTTGTGTATCTAAAACACCTGTACGGTAAAATCCGCCTGAAGGGCCGTAGGTACTAAAGTAATCTTGGTTATAACCAATTGAGGTTGTCAGATTGGAGGTTTCTCCATTACCTAGCCGAGTTTTCCAAGATAAGCCAACATTTAAACCATCATGGTCTAGTCTGTCTCTTTGGAGAGGAAAACCGAAATAAATTAAGCCTCTACGACTGCTGAGTTTACTAATATCTAAATTCAAAGAATTTCTGGGATTTAAATCTAGACCAATACTGCCAAAATAAGTACTTGTGGCTGTGTCTGCATTGGTTAAAAATCCCTGGTTATTACGATTTGCTGCACCTACAGGAACACGATAACGGTTATCTATAAAGTATCTTTCAAAGCTGAAGTTATACTTAACAGCACCCGATGAACCGCCATAAGTTACTTGTTGATTATTTAAGTTCAAAGAGCCAAATTCAAGGCTACCAGTCAATTTAGGTGGGCCATAACCTTCTTTAGTAATAATATTCACTACTCCACCAAAGGCTGAAGAACCATACAAGGCAGAGGATACACCGCTATATAATTCCACTCGTTCGATGGACTCTACAGGAATACTATTTAAGTCAGTTCCACCATGATAAGTGTTAACATTGGTGTTAATTTGTCTGCCATTAATCAGAAATACAGACTGATTTATTGAGGCTCCTCGGTAGTAAGTACCTGTGTGAATATCTGCGCCATGTCCTACGTCATTAATAGCAAAACCAGGCATTCTTTTTAAAATATCGGCTACGCTTGTAGCACCCTGTTTTTGAATTTCTTCTTTCTCAATGACATAAATTGGAGTAGAATTTGGTACAGGGTCTTGTTCTCCGATCGCTTCTATATTAATATCTGCATCATCAGTAGTTGGCTCTGTTTCTGGTTCTGCATCTGGTTGAGTTTCTTGTTCAACATCATCCGGTGCAGATTCTTGAGTTAACAATTCGGCGCTAGTGGTAGGTAGCGCAATTTCACTCAAACTCTGTATATCAGAAGTTACTTGAGAATTTTTTTGCTCAATATCAGTATCAGCAGCAAAAGCAGGAAAACATATCAGTAAACTTGGTAAAGCAACTGGTAGCAACCAAAAAGACTTTTTCACGTTCTCTATCACACCTAGTAAAAACAGTCACTAGGCGATATTGTTGCTGTTCCAGTACAATTATGTCAAAAGACATATTGTCATATTTCACCAAGCCTTAATAGATTTTCAAGATAAAAGAAGAGCCATTACATTTATAAACTGTAATTGATGTTGCATATTTTTAAGTAAATCTAAAGTTTTTTTGTAAGCAACATTCTCGCCTTGATGTCCAAAGTACTCAGATGCCGTTTGTAAATCAGCGATCGCTCTTTGATAATATCCTAAGCGATAATGAGCCAATCCCCGGTTAACATAGGCTAGGGCATTGCTAGGGTTGAGCCTGATGGCTTGGGAAAAATCGCGCACTGCACCAAGGTTATCGCCCTTTCTACCGTAAGCACAACCCCGGTTAAAGTATGCTCTATCATCTTCAGAATTGAGATGAATTGCCAAATTAAAATTGAGCATTGCTGTTTCTAAGTTTTGCAACTTTAAATAAGCCAAGCCCAGGTCATTGTAAATATCTGTAAGGATTAAATTAGGTGTTGGGGGAATTAGAGTTAATGTTCGATTATAATCATTAATTGCCTCTAGATAATAACCCGCTGCGCTCAGAGCTAAGCCCCGATTATAGTATGCTCGAAAATCAGCAGGCTGAAGTGCGATCGCTTGATTATCATCAGCAATGGCAGCTGAAAAATTTCTTTGTCTATAGTGGGCGAGTCCCCGGTTGAGATATGCCTCAATATTTTTGGGTGCAAAATTTATGGCTTGAGTACAATCAGCGATCGCTTGGTGGTAATCTTGTAAATGCAGGTAAGTAAGACAGCGATCGCTATAAGCTACAGCAAAATCCTCTTTGATTTGAATAGCTTGGTTGAAATTTTCTATTGCTTGCTGATAATTACCGCGCTGCATTTCATCTACGCCCAATTTTAAGAAGTCACTAGATGTGGTTTGGGCAATTAACATCGGTAATGCATGTGCGCTGGGAGTCGAAATTAGAAACAAAGCAATAATTAGACTGAAAAAAAATCGCCATAAATCAGTCATAATACCAAATTGGGATGAGTAGTATTGTTTAGGATTCCGAGAATTGCCCTGTGCTAAAAACTCTTGATCTCAAATCTAAAATTGGTATATGCAGTGGATGTGACAATTTCATCAAAAATAAAATTAGCGGGACAAAAAGCCCCGCAAATCATTAATTTTTGAACTGAGAAGTTAGTTAAGATACTTGCAAATAAACCAAATTCACAAATATCCCCTGATCAAAAGTTCTAACTTACCGTTCACAGTCATCAGTCATCAGTCAACAACTTAAAGTAAGATAATTTATTTATTGAAAGTCCTTACTTCCAGTCTTTATCTGCTTGTTCAAGTACGTAAGCAGCTACATCTTCAATTTGGTTCGGTTTTAGACGACCTTTGAAAGCGGGCATGGCATTTTTACCATTGGTAATTTGGGTAATAATAGCCTCTGCTGAGTAAAGACCATACTTTTCCAAAGCGTCCTTCTTCAAAGACTTCTCAGCCTTTACCAAATTCTTACCGCCTGCATGGCAAGAAGCGCAATTAGCACTAAATATTTTGGTTCCACTAGCAGCGTCTGCTAAAGCCGGACTACTGAAGGCAAAGGTAAAGATTGTTATGCCCAACAGTAATATTGAAAGAATCTTTTTCATTGAGTGTTCCCTCTGCAACAAAGGCGTATTCAGTAGAATAGCCACTATAATTCTGCTGTGAGCCGCAGCCATAGTCAAAAGACAATCTGTCAAACTTCTCCCCAAAGATTGATATTGAATAAAAGATTAAGAATGACAATTCTTTGTGTCTTTGTGTCTTTTGTGGTTTTTTAACACTAAGGCACAAAGTATTTTCTGTTTAATTTCCAACTTCATCTTTCATTCTTTAGCTGCTAATTGGGTGAGCGCTTCTTCCGTAACGCGACAGATTCGCCAATCGTCTAATATGGATGCCCCCATGCTGCGGTAAAATGCTTGGGCTGGTTCGTTCCAATCCAACACACTCCATTCTAAACGTCCACAATTTCTCTCAACAGCTATCTGGGCTACTTTTTTCAGAAGAGCTTTCCCAATACCTTGCCGCCTATATTCTGGTAAAACAAACACATCTTCTAGATAAATTCCTGGCTTGGTTAAAAATGTGGAATAATTGTGAAAAAATAAGGCAAAACCAACAGCTTGTCCTGCATATTCTGCTAGGATTGCCTCAATGTATTTTGGAGAGCCAAATAAATGTTCTTTGAGTGCGAGAACATTGCCGGTGACAGCATGAGATAATTTTTCATACTCTGCCAGCCCCTTAATTAATTCAAACAGTATGTTGCTATCAGAAGGTTCAGCAAAACGTAAAATCAAATCGCTACGTGAAGTCATTAGTATATAGTCTGAAGTCCATAGTCTATAGTCTATAGTCAAATGTGTAACGTTTTTGACTATAGACTCTTGACTAATGACTATAACTAAATACAAAATCAAAACTGATACCATTTGGGATTTTTGGTTGTACCTTTGGGGCGATGGAAGTGCAACTTAAATTTGGGATTGTGGATTAATTTGTCACAATCATTTTTCAAATTGGGATGCGTTTTGTAAATACCTAAATGGTGGCTTGCTGGTGGTTAGGATTTAACTATATACAAATTCAAGCCCCTTAATTCCTTAAGGAAGCCAACCAAATTATACCAGATTGGCATAGATAAGAATAAGACTTGTAATCCTAAATCCAAAATCTAAAATCCAAAATTGGTATCATGGGTTGCACTGATCTCAAGCCACATCATTTAAACTCTGTGGTTAATTTTATAGGTTACAGTAGATGTAACTTTTAAATCAACCAACCTTTTAAGCGTTTGGCAATGTGAGGACGACGCAATTTTCGCATAGCTTTGCTCTGAATTTGTCGCACTCGTTCGCGGGAGAGATTGAACATATTGCCAACTTCTTCCAAAGTACAAGGTTCACTAGTGGTCAAGCCATAGCGTAAAGAAATTACGTCTTTCTCCCTTGGTGTTAATACATCGCCTAAGACTTCCCAAATCTCCTGACGCATCATGTTTTCGTTCATTTTTGCTTCTGGAGAGAGGTTATCTTCATCTTCTAACAAATCCATCAATTCTGTGTCTTCTTCTTTACCGACACGGTGGTTGAGGGATAGTGCTTGACGGCGTAGTTGTTGTAGTTGGCGTAGTTGTTGGACATTGATTTCCAAAGCTTCTGCCATTTCCGCTTCGGAGGGATTTCGACCGAGTTTTTGTTTGAGTTCTCGCTGTGCTTTTTTAAGTTTGTTAAGTTTTTCTACAATATGGATCGGTAAGCGAATTGTTCGCGCATCGTTAGCGATCGCTCTTGTTATCGCTTGTCTAATCCACCAATAGGCGTAGGTTGAAAACTTGTATCCTTTATCGGGATCAAACTTTTCTGTAGCACGGTTTAAACCCATTGCTCCTTCTTGGATTAAATCCAGAAAAGGTACTCCGCGATTTAGATATCGCTTGGCAATTGATACTACCAATCTCAAGTTCGAGCGGATCATTTTGCGTTTCGCAACTCGACCCTGATATAAGCGATTTTCTAGTTGCTTTTCCGTCATTTCTAACTGAGAAGCTATTTGTAACCTTGTCGGCTGGTGTCCCAGTTCTAATTGCAAAGAAGCTTGTATTTCTCTCACTTCTTCTATAAATCGAACTCGCCGCGCCAATTCTACCTCTTCATCGGGTTTTAGCAACGGGTAACGCGCCATTTCTTTAAAAAACGCGCCTACAGCATCATCATGCTCGGTTTTATTGTATCCTGAAGGCCTGGCTGCCGCCATTTCATCCCCATCACGTTCCTCTGATTCCAGAGTTTCGGTAATTAGGGGTTCTTCCTCCACCACTGGTTCTAGAATTTCGAGTAATTGTTCTTCATTTTCGGCAGTATTCTCCAGTATTTCCATTGTTCCCAATTCAGCAATGTTCATAGTTTCCTTTAGGGATTGTTGCTTTGTTTGGTACATAATTTTAGTGACAGCTACTTGCTTGAAGCTTGGTAGTTTTCCCTAAGAAACAGATGCACCTTTACAAAAACCAAACTATAAGTTTCTGCTAATTGCTCTGTAGCAGTGAAAATTAATCTCTAGCTGTCATTTTTTGGTTCTGCTAGATAGAACCTCTAACAAATACTGGTTTTTGCACCCAAAAACTATCTTCTCAGGTTCTAACAGATATACAGATATATTTCTTATTTTTTTATTAATCCCCAAATCTGTCAAACCCCTTCAATGTTGCTCAACTTTAACAAAGGCAAAGAACTCAGGTAAATTTTCCCCAACATCTCAAAAATTCATATAGTTTTATAAATTTTTTCAGCTTTATGTGTTGGGAGTTTTTGGAGCGATCGCGATATTGGTTTTGGGGTTCTATGTTTCTCCTAACTTTTCCTACATGGCACTAATTGAGCAATTTAATTTTCGCAATTTTTTATTTGTATAAAAGCATCTCATATACACAAAGCATTGAATATCTATCGATAGGCGGAAAAAGGGCTATGCCATAGTTAGTAGATAGACCAACTATTTTCAAAATAGCCGAGGAGAAGTTTTATTTTTTATAGCGGACTGAAAATATTTATTGCACGTAAGGGTAATATCAATTTGTCTAGTAGATTACATAAGAGGAAACTTATCAACTATTATGAAGCATAACAGTATTGTTAAATACAGTTTACTTTAAACAAAGAAAAAAGTAAAATTTGTGCAAGATAAGTAAAGAAACTACAAATATTTATCATAAAAGTTAGAAAATATGTATATAAATGACATAAAATTACCCAATTTTGTGGTTGCAGAGCCAGGAGAATCTTACCAGTCAGCGAAAAGTGTAAATCGCTGGGTAGAAGTGCTGGTGGACTCTCCAGAAAGCTCAGGATTATTTACATACAGATTACCGACACACTTAGAAATTAAACCAGGCGATATTTTAAGTGTGCCATTTGGCGCACAGCAACTAGGAGCGATCGCCATTCGTTTATTGGCACAACCAAATGTTCCAGTAGAAAAAATCCGGGAAGTGGAAGATGTAGTCACCAGAGGATTTTTCCAGAACACTTATTGGGAATTATTAAATCGAGTCGCCGCATATTACTATACGCCTTTAATTCAGGTGATCCGGGTAGCATTACCACCAGGATTACTAGGGCGTTCCCAGCGTCGCATCCGATTGACCATAACTGGTGCAGCGGTTTCTACAAACACTAATGCTGATGCCTGGTTAGATACACCCCTGTTTCGTTCTGTCAACCACCCTTATTCTTGCCTGGTTAAATTGTATTTATTCAACATAATTGACAAGAATTGTCTGATTAAAACTCTCGCTTTGTTAAGCTTTAAAAGCTCAGTGCCAAAAGTCAAAAGTAGAGACGCTAATAAAATTTTGCAACTCCTGCAACAACAAAAAGAAGGAAACCATAGCTTCCGTTACTTACACCGTCAAGTCCAACGAGCATACCAAGAAGTACGCCAACTAGTACAACAAGGTTTGGTAGAAAGCTATTTAGAAACACCACGACAGATTCAACCTAAGTTTGAAAAAGCAGTGACGCTTGTAGGGAATATATTTGACCGAGATTTAACTATGCGTCAAAGAGAAATTTTGGAAGTCTTGCGACGACGTGGTGGTGAGGTGTGGCACAACGAATTATTGCAAATTTGCAATACTAGTACCTCTACCCTGAAGACGATGGCCCAAAAGGGCTACATTGTCATCGAAGACAGAGAAGTATTACGAGCTGAACACAGTCCAGCATTAGCTCAAGACCAACCAAAGTCTTTAAACGCCGCACAAAGCAACGCTTTGGCAAGCATACAACAGCTAGACGGATTTGCTCAAGTGTTGTTGCATGGAATCACAGGTTCCGGTAAAACAGAAGTATATCTGCAAGCGATCGCACCTCTACTCAAAGCTGGTAAATCTGCCCTTGTCTTAGTACCAGAAATTGGACTAACACCCCAATTAACAGACCGTTTCCGCGCCCGCTTTGGTAATAAAGTCAGCGTTTATCACAGCGCCCTTTCCGAAGGCGAACGTTACGACACTTGGCGACAAATGCTGACAGGAGACCCTCAAGTCGTCATTGGGACTCGCAGCGCCATATTCGCCCCCTTACCCAACTTGGGTTTAATCATCTTAGATGAAGAACACGACAGCAGCTTCAAGCAAGATTCACCGATCCCCACCTACCACGCCCGCACTGTCGCCCAGTGGCGAAGCGAGTTAGAAAACTGTCCCTTAATCTTGGGTTCCGCTACACCTTCATTGGAAAGTTGGCTGAGTGTGGGGGAAATGGGGGAGATGGGGAAGATGAGGGAGATAAGGGAGCAAAATCCCCCTCATCCCCCTCATCCCCCTCATCCCCCTCATCCCTTCCACTATCTCTCCCTCCCCGAACGCATCAACTCCCGCCCTTTACCGCCGGTGGAAGTAGTGGATATGCGGCGCGAGTTGCAGGAAGGAAATCGCTCTATATTTAGTAAGTCGCTACAATCAGCTTTAGAACAGCTGCAAGAAAGACGACAACAGGGAATTTTATTTATCCATCGCCGGGGACACAGTACCTTTGTATCTTGCCGCAGTTGTGGATATGTTTTGGAATGTCCCCACTGTGATGTGTCGCTATCCTATCACCATACCGAAGAAGGCGCGCCGCAATTATTGCGCTGTCACTACTGTAATTATGTGCGATCGCATCCGCAACATTGCCCTGAATGCAGTTCTCCTTACCTGAAATTCTTTGGTAGCGGTACTCAGCGAGTCGCACAGGAATTAACACGACAGTTTCCCGAATTGCGTTACATCCGCTTTGATAGCGATACCACCCGCAACAAAGGCGCACACCGCACCCTACTGACTCAGTTTGCTAACGGGGAAGCACAGTTATTAGTGGGTACGCAAATGCTCACTAAAGGCTTAGATTTGCCCCAGGTGACAGTTGTAGGCGTTGTCGCCGCTGATGGACTGCTGCATTTAGCAGACTATCGTGCTAGCGAACGAGCATTTCAAACCCTGACGCAAGTTGCTGGACGTGCTGGGAGAGGCGACGACCCAGGTAGAGTGATTGTGCAAACTTACACCCCAGATCATCCAGTAATTGAAGCAGTAAAACAACACGATTATCAATCTTTTTCTCAAGCAGAATTAGAACAACGGCAAGCACTTAATTATCCCCCCTACGGCAGGTTAATTTTATTGCGCTTGAGTAGCCTTGACCCTATTCAAGTGCAAAATACAGCGCAAATAATCGCCACAGCTTTGAGTACCAAAGAAGGATTCGAGATATTAGGCCCTGCACCAGCTAGTATTGTGCGGGTAGCCAACCGTTATCGCTGGCAAATATTACTGAAATTTGCCCCTGATGCATTACCAGAATTACCAGATTGGGAAGAAGTGCGATCGCTTGCCCATGATTCTGTCAGTTTAACAATAGATGTAGACCCACTAAATATTATGTAACGATTAGTAGGGGTTCACAGCTGTGCATTGGTGTCAACTTAAGCTAGAGATGGTTTAACTGCTGGCTTCATAACCCGCCTGGGAATGAATTAAGCGGCTAATAGCTAAAGTCTACTGAAGTAGACTCAAGATTTTTGAGGATATTTAGTCATCTTCAGATGACTTTTGCTATTAGCAAGGAACTTAAGTTCCTTGCGAGACATGGCTTCTACGTTAAGTTGACACCAATGACAGCTGTGCGCCCCTACTCAATATATCTCTGCCACATTTGTGTATAAGCCTTTTCCATTTCACGGGTAAACTGCTTACCATTCCACAGAGGTGATGTTTTTCTTGATTGTTTCAATTTCCAAGCGATTTGCTGTCTTAAGGCTTCATCTTTGCCTAAGCGCACACCCCACTCTACATATTCTTCATCAGCCCAAGCAATACCTTCTGTAATCCCAGCATTCATCATCATGGTGTAGCTGTTACGTGCAGCAAATTGTTCACCTACTCGCGTCACCATAGGAATACACATCCACAGAGTTTCTAAAGTGGTTGTAGCACCATTGTAAGGATAGGTATCTAATACAATATCAACAATACCTAAATTCGCTCGGTGAATTGATTCTGAAGGCACACCTGGAAGAAATCGCAGTCTTGAGGTATCTACACCTTCTTTTTGTGCCAACTCATAAAAGAATGCTTTGACAGATTCTTCATCAGAAGATATTCCTTTAATCAAAAAATAGCTATTAGGAACTTCTTTAATAATCCTCAATTGCAATTTTGTAATGTCTGGATGTCGCTTAAAGCCTCGCTGACCACAAAAATATACTACTGCATCACTAGGAATATCCAACTGTTCACGAGTTACTGTAGGTACACCGACTTCAAAACCATCTACAGCTATATATGTTTGAGGTAAACGCCAAATTTTTTCCCTGTAGTGTTCCTGTGCTGATTCTGGCAAAACGTAAGGGTCAGCAATAAAATAATCAACTGATGGACTGCCAGAAGCATCCCAACCTAACCAAGTAGCTTGTATTGGTGCAGGTTTGCATTGAACAACTTCACAAGTAGTATCCAATGTAATACTATCTAAATCAATTAATATATCAACTTCATCCTGATATATTTGTTCTGCCATAGACCAAACATTTGTGGATATATATGCTTGATCTACCTGCTCAATATACCATTGATGAAGAAAATCTAACATATTATCTGCACCCATGAAATAGCCATTAATTTGAAATTTTTCTCGGTCATGATGTTGAAAAATCCATCTGACTAACCAACCAACAGAATGTGTTCGCAGACAATAAGATATGTACCCTATCTTTAATTTTTTATCCGCTGCAATTTGCTGTTTTCTTTGCAAATGCCCATGAGAATATTTTTCTACTTGTTTTTTTCCATAAATAGCATTATTATCTTTACACAACTGAAGTAATTGATTTTGAATTTTTCTATTTTCCTGTAAATTATCTTCAATATAAGGCGCAAAATAATTAGCCCCTGACAGTCTAACAGTCTTACTTTGGTCTAAATTTTGGGAATTTTCTTTGATAAGTGCTGCAATTAACTCTTGCTGTTTGCGATTGACAGAACAAGATTCTTCCCAATAACCACCAGCGCTAATCAACCCACGTAATATCTGGCGATTGGCAAATACTTTTTCTGCCAAAGAATCTACTAAAGAATAGAGTAGCTTAGCTGTTTCTATACCTTGATCAAAATTACCTTGATTTTGGTAAAAGGCTGTTAAATGTCCTAAAACTTCCGTGTTCTGAGGATCTAACTGTAAATAAAGTTCAGATAAAGTTGTAGCTATTTCTGAATGTCCATGAGAATAGGCAATATTGACAGCGGCAGGTAGCAATATACTTCTCAGAGTTGGGATGTTATTTACATAATAAGGTAAACTAGCTTGCAATAAATCTTGAGTTGAAGGATCTAAATATGCAAAATCCAAAATACTCCGCAAAACTAACGATAACAATTCTAAATTAATTTCTATCTGTGGTTCAGATTTAAGTAATTGAATTAATCTATATTTTTGTAAGTCCTCATCTTTATATGTCTTGGCTTCTATGGAAAGTTGTACAAGATATAATAAATTGTGAACATCATGAGGAGAAATTTCTTTGATACTTTGTCTAATCTTCCAAGCAATGGAATATTCTTCTAGCTTTTCTTGACGTTCTGCTTCTGCTTTTAATATTTCTATTAATTCTGCATTCTCAGATCCAACTTCTTCTGCTTCCTCTTCCATCATTGCCATTAACCAAGTCGTTTGGGCTTCTACTTCTTGCCCCTGTAACAACAAGATTAAGCCTAAATACCAATAGTTGGACTTAACATCAGGTTCTGTAGAAATTGCTTGTTCATAAATACTCGCAGCTTGGAGATAATTACCTTGGAGTAGCAACTCATACCCTTTGTGTTGCGATTTAACGGGAGGATTAATCAAACCAGATTTATTCATATCATCTCACTCAATAGATAAGACAAAAGTGAGTAGTCTTTACACTACTCACTCCTACAAAACATCAACTAAAAATCGCTGTAAATTTCAGATAAATCAAATGGGTTTTTCCTTATCTAGCTAAACTCTTGTAATCGCTGGCACAAGCAGTAGCGTTAGCGATATCGCCTACGGGGATATTAGCCACAGCTAGAAAGCTCGCTACTGATTTAGGATCTGGAGATTCACAAGCTATTGCTACTGTCAATGCTTCAGAAGTAGCACCAGCGCCTAATTGAGTACCTACTGCACCGTAGTATGATTTCAAAGCTTTTTTATAAGCTGAGGCATAAACAATTCCCAAATCAGCAGTTGTAACAACAGAGTAGTAGAAGTTTTCAGTGTTGCTTTTAACCCCTACTTGTAATGTTGACATATCCTTGGCAAAACCTTGGTATTCCAAGAAGTAAGCTTGTTGGGCACGGTTAATAGTACCAACGTTATTCTTAGCTTCAGCTTGTTTTGCTTTGTTTACCTGACCGAGTAGTGAAGGTAGCGCAATAGCTGCGAGTACACCAATAATAATTACTACAACTAGCAATTCAATTAATGTAAAACCTTCATCTTCTTTGTGCTTACGGTTGCTGAGGTGGTTGAGGAATTTGGCTTGCAATTCTGGTTTGAGCATGGTGTTTATCCTGAGTTTGGGTGTAGACTGCGATCGCTCTGTTCTAGAAAGAACTTACCCATTTGCGATCGCTGATCTATCACTTCAGGTAAAAAACTTTCTTGCTATAATTTCATCACCGTAATTTCCACAAAAAAGTCAATTCCTAAAGATGCAAAAATCGGCTTGCACAATGCCAAATTCTTGCATCCAAAATAGTACAAACATAACTAAGCCCTTGATGTTGACCAAGGGCTAGACTCTCAATTTCAATTGTGCAAATACTTTATAGGACTTACGCGCATTGTCATATTTTTTTCGTCTGGGCAGTACTGGGTCAAAAGTCAATAGTCCAAAAAATCTTGCTTAAAGACTATTGACTCTGGACTATTGACTGCCATCACAGTAAATCTGTGTGCCAGTTGCGTAAGTCCTGCTTTATTCAAACTCAGGTGGCCATAACTCTGATACTGCCAGTTCCCAACCAGCGAGCAATTCTGGTAACGTCAGGGTGTCCCCGTTTTGCAAGACCACTGGAGCTTCATTGAGTCGATAAACCGTTACTGTCAATTTATCAGGGTCAATCAGTATCCCAACCGTACACCCAAGTTCTAAGAATAGTTCTATTTTCTCTTCAAGAGGTTTAATTTTGTCTGTTTTAGACTTGACTTCCACCATCAAGTCTGGAACCATCTCCACAAAGTCGCGCTTAGTCTTCTTCAGCCGGTCAGCCTTAACAAACGACACGTCCGGCGCACGCAGGTTTGTTTTTTCCGAATCGCCCTCTTGTATCATAGGTAAAATGAAGCCTGCGCTGGAACCAGTCACTCGCCCTAACCTACGCGACATTACCCAAATATTCAAGAAGGTACTTAACCTAGTGCCAATCTCCTCTGACTCGTAATCTGATGGCCCCATAACTATAATATTCCCATCTACCAACTCCATCCGCCATTCTGGATGCTCGGTTTTTAGCTGCTCTAAGTCTGTAATGGTGAAGGACATAACACGACAGAAATTATTTCTATACCTATCATATGTATGATTCACCCATCCAGCAGCAGGGGAGCGGGGGTGCAGGGGATGGGGGGATGAGGGGGATGAGGGAGATGAGGGGGATGAGGGAGATAAACCAATTCCCAATTCCCAATTCCCAATTACCAATTACCAATTACCAATTACCAATTACCAATTACCAATTACCAATTACCAATTACCAATTACCAATTCCCAATTCCCAATTTATTATGCTATATTAAGCGTAGTCGTTATGAGTTCGTTTATTGTCATGACTAACCCGACTGTAGAAAACTTAGTGATTATCGGTTCTGGGCCAGCAGGGTACACAGCCGCTATTTATGCAGGACGAGCTAACCTGAAACCCGTTGTCTTTGAAGGTTTCCAAGCCGGGGGGTTGCCTGGTGGGCAATTAATGACAACGACGGAAGTAGAAAACTTTCCTGGGTTTCCCCAAGGCATTACCGGGCCGGAACTGATGGATCAGATGAAGGCGCAAGCAGAACGCTGGGGGGCTGAATTATATACTGAGGATGTGATATCTGTTGATTTGAGTCAGCGTCCTTTTACAGTGCGATCGCTTGAAAGGGAAGTGAAAACCAACAGCATCATCATTGCTACTGGTGCGACAGCCAAGCGTCTGGGTTTACCTAGCGAACATGAATTTTGGAGTCGCGGTATCTCAGCTTGTGCGATTTGCGATGGTGCAACACCAATTTTTCACGGTGCAGAACTGGCTGTGATTGGTGCTGGTGACTCAGCAGCGGAAGAGTCTATTTACCTGACTAAGTATGGTTCTAAGGTAAATATGTTAGTTCGTACCGATAAAATGCGGGCTTCTAAAGCTATGCAAGACCGAGTTTTGAGTAACCCGAAAATCCAGGTGCATTGGAACACAGAAGCCGTGGATATTTTCGGTAACGGTCATATGGAAGGGGTGAAAATCCGCAACACCAAAACTGGTGAAGAAAGTAAACTCAACGCCAAAGGATTATTCTACGCCGTTGGTCACACTCCCAACACCTCCTTATTTAAGGGACAATTAGAACTGGATGAAGTCGGTTATATTGTCACCAAAAACGGTTCTGTAGAAACCAGTGTCGAAGGCGTTTATGCTGCTGGCGACGTGCAAGATCATGAATTTCGTCAAGCAATTACAGCTGCCGGTACTGGTTGTATGGCGGCGATGTTAGCAGAACGCTGGTTGTCTTCGAGTGGTTTGATTCAAGAATTCCATCAACAGCCAGAAACAGCTGTGAATGAATTAGAACATCAGCCAGCTGCCAAGAAAACTGAAGCCGAGGAAGAAGCCGGATTTAATGTGCAGGCGACACGCCACGAAGGTGGTTATGCCTTGCGTAAATTGTTCCACGAAAGCGATCGCTTACTCATTGTCAAATACGTCTCTCCTGGTTGCGGCCCTTGCCATACCCTCAAGCCGATATTAAATAAAGTAGTAGATGAATTTGACGGCAAAATTCACTTTGTGGAAATTGACATCGACAAAGACCGCGATATTGCCGAAAATGCTGCTGTCACAGGTACACCAACAGTCCAATTCTTTAAAAATAAGGAATTGGTCAAAGAACTCAAAGGTGTTAAACAAAAAAGCGAATATCGGCAGTTAATTGAAAGTAATCTTTAAGGACTAGGGACTGGGGATTGGGGATTGGGGACTGGGGATTGGGGACTGGGGACTGGGGATTGGGGAAGAGTTTTTCTAATACCTAATCACCAATCACCTAATTTAGTGCCGTACTCTTCTTTTCCTTGTTGCTGGGAACGAATGAAACGACAGTAACCGTTAAGACCTTTTTCAATCCGGTCTTTAAGTTGACTTACCCAGTTTAGTTGTTCTGCATTGCAGTACCCCAGACTCTCAGCAATTATGAAGGCGCTTTTGGTTTCAGCCAATGAACCGCGAGCAATGTACATAAAACGTAATCTATCTAAGTAGTGATAGCGCCCATAGCCTTCAGCTATGTTCAGTAACAAACTACAAACCGCTCTTCGTAATTGATCGCTCAAATTGTAACGCTCACAATCAGGCAAACTATCTGCTAGTCGGTAAGCCGCTTTTACCAGCTTGAGGCTATCTTGATAGAAGTCTAAAGACTCAAAACCCCTATCTCCCATATCATCCTAATCTAAAGTCTTTCAATTTTATGAGAGATTTTGCCCAATCCCCAGTCCCCAGTCCCCAATCCCCAGTACCCAGTCCCCAGTCCCCAGTCCCCAGTACCCAATCCCCAATCCCCAATCCCATAGGTACAATGGTCAGCGTATCTTGCTTAATGCAGGCGATCGCAAATGACCATTACTAAACGTCAACTGCCGACATTTTTACGTTTTGCCAAAAATCCCAATCTTTCCCAGAAATTAATGGTGATTGGGTTAGCTATTACTCTATTTTTCATCTTCCTGGCTTTCTTTGCGCCTGTATTTCAGGCTTGGGGATGGCTGCAAAATCCGAAGGAATTTCTCTCTAATCCCCCTCAACAGCCACCATCAGGCGAACATTGGTTTGGTACAAGTCGTCTGGGGCATGATGTATTTTCCCGCACGGTATTCGGCGCTCAAGCAGCACTACTTGTAGTGATTTTAGCCACAGCGCTAAGTATGATTATTGGTGTGCCATTGGGGATGTTGAGTGGCTATCTTGGCGGTAGATTAGATAAGGTGTTGCTGTTTCTCATGGATAGCATCTACACCCTTCCGGGCTTACTGCTGTCGGTGACGCTAGCATTTGTAGTCGGGCGGGGGATATTGAATGCTGCGATCGCCATTAGTATTGCTTACATTCCCCAATATTACCGCGTTGTCCGCAACCACACCGTGAGTGTGAAAACTGAAGTTTTCATTGAAGCGGCTCAAGCAATGGGCGCTTCCACTTGGATTGTACTTTCTCGATATTTATTTTTCAACGTAATTCAAAGCGTACCCGTATTATTTACGCTTAACGCCGCCGATGCGATTTTAGTATTAGGCGGCTTGGGCTTTTTGGGGTTAGGGCTTCCCGAAGAAGTGCCAGAATGGGGACATGATTTAAAACAAGCTCTAGAAGCACTACCCACTGGCATTTGGTGGACTACGCTTTTCCCTGGTTTAGCAATGACATTGATGGTGGTAGGGTTATCACTACTTGGTGAGGGGCTAAATGAATTTGTCAATCCCCGATTACGGCGAGAAAATGGAATCCGGAAATAGTTAAGAGTCAGTGGTTAGTGGTCAGTGGTCAGTGGTTAGTTGTTAGTTGTCAGTGGTTAGTGGTCAGTGGTCAGTGGTCAGTGGTTAGTGGTCAGTGGTTAGTGGTCAGTGGTTAGTGGTCAGTGGTTAGTGGTCAGTGGTTAGTGGTCAGTGGTTAGTGGTCAGTGGTTAGTGGTCAGTGGTTAGTGGTCAGTGGTCAGTGGTCAGTGGTCAGTGGTCAGTGGTCATCAACTGTTATACAACTAACAACTCACATGCAGTAGCACGCTGTTGAGAGAACTATTAGTCCAACAGAGAATCTGTGGATGCTGTCCCCCTAACAACTAACAACTGACAACTAACAACTGACAACTAACAACTGACAACTAACAACTAACAACTGACAACTGACAACTAACACCTGACACCAACTAAACAGTTTCATCGTCTAAATTTTTGTGTATTTGTTATTGAGAGATTTGTGTGAAAGATAACCTTTCTTTAATTGTCGCCGCAGCTGGCGGGTTTATGCTTTCTGTTGCCCTTGCTGGTATCTTAAGGGGTACACCAGTCACAGCTTGGCAAGAGCGATCGAGTTTTCGCTCTGCGGTTGTGACTGATTTACGCATCACTGCTAAAAACACAGAAGACTCGGAATTGTTTCGCGCCAAAATTCAAAAAAGCTAATATGCATCTGATTCTAAAAATTTGATAGTGGTGAATCCTCAAGTAATTGGTATCGATTTGGGAGGAACAGCGATTAAGCTGGGGCGATTCAGTCAAGATGGTACTTGCTTGCAATCTTTGACTGTGCCAACTCCCCAACCCGCTACACCAGAAGCAGTTCTAGGTGTAATGGTAGATGCGATCGCTCAAGTTGACTTGGATAATCAAACTGTTGCCATTGCTGTGGGTACTCCTGGCCCAGCAGATGCAACAGGGCGCATTGCCAAAATCGCCATTAATTTGGCAGGATGGCATGATGTGCCTTTGGCTGACTGGCTAGAAGCCAAAATTGGCAAACCTACTGTTGTGGCTAACGATGCTAATTGTGCAGGTTTGGGAGAAGCTTGGTTAGGTGCTGGTCGCCGCTTTCAAAATTTCATCCTCTTGACTTTGGGGACTGGCGTTGGTGGGGCGATTATCCTTGATGGTAAACTGTTTACGGGACACCAAGGAGCAGCTGGAGAATTGGGTTTAATCTCCTTCAACCCCGATGGCCCCATGTGTAACAGCGGCAATCAAGGCTCTTTGGAACAATATGCCTCGCTAATCGCTATTCGTCGCCGCACGGGGAAGGAACCAGCAGAATTAGGCACTCTTGCTGAAGCTGGTGATGCTCAAGCCTTGACTTTTTGGCAAGAATATGGTAAAGATTTGGGTATTGGTTTAACGAGTTTGATTTACGTTTTGACACCGGAAGCGATCGTCATTGGTGGCGGTGTCAGTGCTAGTTTTGAGTTTTTCTTACCAGCGATGAAGGCAGAAATTGAGAAGCGAGTCATGTTTACATCTCGCCTGGGTTTGCAAATTTTGCCGGCAGAATTAGGTAACACGGCGGGAATGGTAGGTGCTGCGAAATTAGCATGGCAACACCATTGGGGATTTTAAATTATGGTTCAAATTATTCAAGCCAGAGACATTAGTCTTTACGAACTAAAAGAAAAATTTGGTTTACAACTTACCACAGACAGCAACTTCTTCACAGAATGGACAGAGAATTTACCGACTCTGACTGATGTTGAAAAGCAAGCTGTAGAACGAGTGAAAAGTAACTATTTAAACTTGAATCAGCGCCGTCTGATGTCAGAAGAGGCGGTAAAGATGGTAGTGCTGTCTCCTTTACTCGATTTAGCTGGATTTTATCAACCACCTTTTGAGATGGAAACTGAGGCTTCGGTTGAAATTTCTGCTGAAGACGAAGGTTTTATCGTCAGAGGAAACATTGATGTCTTAGTCATTCAAAAACGTCTTTGGGTACTGGTTATCGAATCTAAAAGTAGTAAATTCGATGTCATGGTAGCCCTACCCCAAGCACTAGCTTATATGCTTGATCATCCCAACACTGCACAACCAACTTTTGGTTTACTGATTAATGGTAGGGAGTTTGTTTTTGTCAAATTGATTCAACAAGAACAACCCCGATATGCACGTTCTTATGCACTATCACTTGAACGTGATTCAGAACTACATCAAGTACTGAGTGTATTGAAGCGGCTGCAAGAATTGATTACCTAACCGAATTTTAGATTTTAGATTTTAGATTTTAGATTGAATTTCATATGAAGTCCGGTTGAACAGCCAGTGGCTAGTAGGGTGTGTTATGCCGTAGGAATCGCGCACCTTTAATTATTGGTGGTGCGTTGCACTGCGCGACAACGCACCCTACATTTTAATTTCAATCCAAAATCCAAAATCTAAAATCTAAATTTTCAAGAGAAAGAATATCCAGTTTGCTTTTGAATGAATTGTAAAACTTTTTCATAAGAGTCGGGATTACTCACGGGGTTGATGACAATGGGGATAGTAGCATCAGGCAACCAAAAAGTTATCCTGCCATTAGATTCTTGACAAAAGGAACTAACGCAGGTGAGGTTAATGATATATTCATTTTTTTCATAAAGGATTTTCACCCAGTAGGCATTCTCTATTTCCAACCCAGTGACGCGTTCTAGATAATCGATCACCTTTTGATAGTCTTCTGGATTACTTTGTGGATTAATCACAATGGGAATAGCACTATCAGGCAACCAAAAAGTAACCCTGCCATTCTTTTCGTAACAAAAAGCATTAACATGGCCGAAATTCACTACATATTCTTTCCTCTCGTAAAGGATTTTCACCCAGTACGCCACAACATCTCCTGAAGTCCGAAGTTTACGAAAGATAGTCACCCTGACTGAATGTCAAAAAATTTCCTGAAATCCTAAGTCAATGTTGCTGTGCGTAAATTCAAAAATCAAAAAGATTGATTTTTAATTTTCAATTGATCAAGACACCTCCACAGGTGTTTGTAAACCAGAGGTTGGATGATTAAGCGCGATCGCAGCTTGCATAAACCCTCTAAATAAAGGATGAGGATTACCTGGGCGCGATTTAAACTCTGGATGAAATTGGCAAGATACAAAGAACGGGTGTTGGGGAAATTCCACAATTTCAACTAAGCGTCCGTCGGGAGAAGTGCCGCTGATGATATAGCCAGAATCTAACAACAGCTGGCGGTAAGTATTATTAAACTCGTACCGATGACGATGCCGTTCAGAAACTATTTTTTCTTGATACAACTGGAAAGCTAAACTATTGGGCAGAATATGACAAGGATACAAACCCAGACGCATTGTGCCGCCTAAATCAACTACGTCTTGTTGTTCTGGCAGCAAGTTAATCACTGGATAGTTAGTATCGGGATCGAATTCCGCACTGTTAGCACCTGTTAAACCCCCGACGTTTCTAGCCCATTCAATCACGGTACATTGCATTCCCAAGCATAAACCTAAGAAGGGAATTTGGCGATCGCGGGCATATTTAATGGCGGCGATTTTGCCGTCTACTCCCCGAAGACCGAAACCTCCAGGCACAACTATGCCATCCACACCCGCCAGATAAGCTTCGGCTGGTTCGGTCTCTAACTTTTCTGAGTTCACCCAACGCAAGCGCAAATTGCCATGAGTGGCAATAGCAGCATGACGCAGTGCTTCTACTACCGAAAGATAAGCATCACCTAAGCTGACATATTTGCCAACAATGGCAATTTCCACTGTATATTTTGGACTGTACAACCGTTCTACCATTGTTTGCCACTGCACGAGATTGGGTTGGCGTTGTTCCATGTGCAGTAACTTCAAGGTTTGCTGTGCGAGTCCTTCCCGTTCCAAAGTCAGCGGTACTTCATAAATACTGCTGGCATCTTGGGAGGTAATCACACATTCTTCCGGTACATCACAAAACTCTGACAATTTGCGTTTTAATCCCACGGGTATGGGGCGATCGCACCGACAAACTAAAATATCCGGTTGGATGCCAATGGATCTGAGTTCTTTGACTGAATGCTGTGTCGGCTTAGTTTTCATTTCACCGGCCGAGGCAATCCACGGCAAGAGTGTGACATGCATATACAGCACATTCTGTCGTCCTACCTCCTTCCGCAATTGGCGGATAGCTTCCAAAAACGGCAGCGATTCAATATCTCCCACCGTACCACCGATTTCTGTAATCAGGACAGATGGATTAGTATCTTTAGCAACTAACGTAATCCGTTCTTTTATTTCATTGGTGATGTGGGGAATCACCTGCACCGTGCCGCCATTATAGTCGCCGCGACGCTCTCTTGTGATTACTGCTTGGTAAATTGAGCCAGTGGTGACACTGTTCAAGCGTGACATGGAGGTATCAGTAAAGCGTTCGTAATGCCCCAAGTCCAAATCTGTTTCGGCACCATCTTCAGTAACAAACACTTCTCCATGCTGAAAGGGACTCATAGTACCCGGATCAACGTTAATATAAGGGTCGAGTTTGAGAATCGACACCGAATAATCCCGTGACTTGAGTAAACGTCCCAGGCTTGCTGCTACAATGCCTTTGCCTATACTGGAAACTACACCTCCAGTTACAAAGATAAACTTAGTCATAGTAGTTTGAATTTTTAGCGACTTCTCAAAATACATCCCGTCATTGTGCCACAGTCACTGTGGTAAATTGTGTGTAATCTTGCCGTGAAAAAACTTTTAGGAATAGTAGTCTTAAGCTATTTTGTCACCCCCTCTGTAGCATTGGCAGAATCATCTCTTGTGGTTGTTTTTCCCCAGACGAACTACCAGACAAGTGCCCAAAAAATTTTTTTCCTTGGCACAGCACCAACAGATGGTCAGGTTTTCATCAATGGTAAGTCAATTGGGCGAAGTCGGGCTGGTCATTTTTCCCCAAGTTTACCGTTGCAGTTGGGCGAGAATCTCTTTACTATACGTCACCAAAATCAAGAACTTCAGATTAAGGTGATTAGGCTTGACACTCAGCCTGAGTTACCACAGGGGTTAGCCTTTGGTAAAGGTTCTCTGACTCCCGCATCTGACATTGCCAAATTACCAGGGGAACTAATTTGTTTTAGCGCCATCGCACCCCCCAAAGCGAGTGTTGCTGTGAAACTGGCTAATCAAACTGTTGCCCTTTCGCCCCAGCCTCAGCAGGCCCAGTTACCAACTAATTTGGCAGCCCTGACGGGACGAAATCAACCTACTGCCCAGTCTACCGCAGTCAAGTATGAGGGTTGCACCACGGTTCCCCAACCTGAGACTAATGTCTTAGGTCTAATTTACGGTGACAACATCATTTCTGGTGCTGTTGTCCCAGATGTAACTCAAGAGGTAGATTTGGGAAAACCTCAGTTTCAACTGACGCTGAATGGCAAGACCATAACTCAACCAGGAACTGGCAAAATTCAAATCCTCTCACCCGCGCAGTTGCCTGTTGCTGAGGTGACAGTAGACTCAGGTGTAGCACGTACCGGCCCTAGTACCGATTATTCTCGACTCACCCCACTACCCAAAGGAACACGCGCAGCAGTTACAGCAAGGGAAGGTGAATGGTTACGCCTAGACTATGGAGCTTGGATTAATACCAAGGAGACTCGCATTCTACCAGGTGCTGTTCCGCCACGTACAATTATTCGCAGTGTCGGATACCGTCAACTCCCTAGTGCAACAGAGATGGTTTTTCCGCTACAAGTTCCTGTACCCGTAAGCGTACAACAAGGCAAGGATAATTTTACCCTTACACTCTATAACACCACTGCCCAAACTGACATTATTCGTTTGGATGATGACCCCTTAATTTCTCGCCTGGATTGGCAACAGGTAGCTCCAGGACAAGTACAATACACCTTTAACCTCAAAAAAGCTCAACAGTGGGGATATCAGCTGAGATACGACGGCACAACCCTGGTGTTGGCTTTGCGTCATCCGCCTGCAATTGGGCGTGACAGACAAAAGCCTTTATCTGGTATCAAGATTGTACTCGATCCCGGTCACGGAGGCAAAGAATCTGGTGCTGCCGGGCCAACTGGTTATTTAGAAAAAGATGTCAACTTGGCGGTGTCAAAGTTGCTGCGCGACGATTTGGTAAAACTAGGCGCAACAGTGGTAATGACGCGGGAGGACGATCGCGAAGTTTCGCTAGTGGAACGTCAGGAGATTATTAGAAAAGAACTTCCTGCGATCGCGGTTTCCATTCATCACAATTCTCTACCCGATGATGGTGATGCTGAAAAAACCAAGGGATTTGGAACTTTTTGGTATCAGCCCCAAGCCCACAGTTTAGCGATATTTTTACAAAATTATGTAGTTAAAAAACTAGATAAACCTTATTACGGTGTTTTTTGGAATAACCTAGCGCTGACACGTCCGGCGGCTGCACCATCAGTGCTGCTGGAATTGGGTTTTATGAGTAATCCCGAAGAATTTGAGCAGGTAGTCAACCCAGAACAACAGAAGAAAATGGCAAAAGCGATCGCCCAGGGAATCACTCAATGGTTTCTGACTGTGCGATAAAGCTAAATAAACCACTTCGACCCTCAGATCCCAAACCTTGTAATGTTAGTTTGGGCTAAAATTTTTTATTTCTTTCTTATTAACTTTTTAATAAAGTTCTTAGTCTGCAATTGAGTTATTGCAACAAAGTTCGCAATGGGATAAAAATTTCTTAATTGTTTATAATAAAAAAATCTCATCAAGTCTTTCGCACTAGTGCCCTGGCAATGTAGACATAAAAATCTGATTTCTTTATTTAAAACTTGATTATAACCATAAGGAATTCCATTTTTGAATATAATTTTTTTTAAACCTAATTGCATTCTATATTCATTTCTAAAGTAATTAGTTGGTGAAGTTATCGTGTGATCTACTGTCGTATCATTGATGACTTTAGCAACATTACCCACTTGAGAATTTCCCTTAGACCATAGATATAATAAAGTCATGTCCATTATTCCTCCTGGCTTATTATTAGCAAGATGCCATTGCCATTTAGCTTCTAGCTGATCTCGTATGCTTTTATTACTGTATGCTTCAATGCAAAAATTTGTGAAATCCTCCAACCCCTCAAGCGTCCAATACGACAGATGAGGAGAAGATGCCCATCTAAAGTTGGATTCTTGATCTTCTGGAGTCGATAAAGAAGCTATACAATCATTAGAAAAAGCTGAATAAAGTTGCTCTGAATAATTAGTAAAAGTTACAATATCACCATCTAACAAAAATGTTTTTTTGATATTTTCTTGTTGCATCCATTGTTCTAAATAGAAAAATCTTTGAATCCCAGCAAGAGTATAATGTTCACCTGTGGTTGACATATGAACGTAGTTTTTAAAAAAAGCTTGAAACTTACTAGATTCTTTTAGAGTACTATCCCAGTAATTTGACCATAAATCTTTATTAGTTTTATCTCCGATAAACACAACTGTATTGTTAAAGTTTGCTGCTGATTTCAAGGCAAAATTTAAAAAATTTGGCTTTGCACCCAAATAGATAATTGTTACAGGAATTTCTGTCGTTTGCATAGATTTAGCTGTTTTTAGCTGTTTAATATACATATCATTAATAATTTAACCATAATTTTTGTCAAAATATACACATTCATTTGAAACTTGATTGACTCTATTTTCAATAGCCTTATCTTGCGCCTCTCAGCACAAACCCAGACAAGATAAGAAGATACGGAAAAAGGCTACCTGATTTTTATTGAGTTTTATAGTTTATGAAGTTGTTGATTTTATCTCTACCCGATGCAAAATCGGCATCGTAAACAACCCCCACGCCAAACCTGTAATTAACCCAAAAGGCGTAACTAGGTAGTTATTAAAACTCCACAACCCGAAAACCTGCGCCGCCAATTCCAGCGGATAAGCCATCATCAACACACTAGCTAAAGCTGCACCATTCCAACCATATTGACTTAGCCAATAAAAACCTTTACCACCAGTCACCCCATACAGCAGGCGAGTAATCAACAAACCCGTCACAGTGCCATAGCACCGCATACACACAGCCATGATAAACGGCGGTGCTAAATCTAACCCCATATTGGGTTGCGGACATACATGATTACCCATGAAATAAATGATGTCCGCAATCCCACCAAGCAAAGACACACCAGACGCAGCCAAAAAAGGGGCTACTGGCGGGCCAAAAACCATCCCCACCAGCAAAAAATCAGCAATCAAACTCACCCAATTAACCCGCAACTGTTCATTGAAAGCTACCCTTGCCATTTTCCTTTCTTCGCGCCTTTGCGCCTTTGCGTGAGACTTTTCTTAACCTACCTTAGCAACATAGGGACTTGTCAACTTATCCAACTGCTGAATCAACAGACTCAGGAACAATCCCACATCTGTCACCACACCCACCGATTCTACAGAACCGCGATCGCTTAACTTAGTCACCACAGCTGGATTAATATCCACACAGACCATCTTCACCCCCGCAGGTGTCATATTCCCCACCCCAATCGAGTGCAGCATACTAGATAGCATCAAAATCATCTCCGCACCTTCCAAGTGCTTGGCGTATTCTTCCTGTGCTTGAATCAAATTCATTTGGGTATCAGGTAAAGGCCCATCATCCCGAATCGAACCAGCCAGCACAAAAGGTACATGATTTTGTACACATTCATACATCACGCCGCTATTAATCACCCCCGCTTCAACAGCTTTGGCAATGCTGCCATAACGGCGGATACTATTAATTACCTTCAAGTGGTGGCGGTGTCCACCACGCACAGCGACACCCCGCTTCATGTCCACACCCAAAGATGTACCCATGATATTTTGCTCAATGTCGTGAACTGCGATCGCATTACCACCCAACAGCGCTTGTACGTAACCTTCACGAATCAGCCGTGAGAGATGTTCGCCGCCACCAGTGTGAATCACCACAGGGCCAGCCGTGACAACTACTTTACCACCTGCATCACGAATCTTACGTAATTCCCAAGCCACTTGCTCAACCACCAACTCCACACGCCGTTCGCTGGAAACACCAGCCGACATAAAGCTGAACTCTTGGGCATTGCGTTGTTCCCGCGATTCTGGTTTGCGGATGGTGCGGATACCCAGCACATCTACAACTACCTGTTCGCCGACTTCCAGGTCACGCAGTATTTTACACCTTGCTACTAAACCGTTGGTAGTTTGGGTAATCGCGATCGCGCCATCCATGCGCTGATTTTCCACTTTCACCCATTGCCCATGAATCCGCACTTCGGTAGGATAAATTGTACTGACGTAGAAATCATCGGGAGCTACCCCTGCTTGAACCACAGGCTCTAGTTTGGCATCTCGCTCATCTTGGGGCAAGTTGACAGCACCCAAATCAATCAACTGCGAGATGATTTCTTCCATCACTTCATGGGATGGCGCTGACACCTTCACCTCTGCGGCTGAGGTACTTTGCCTTTGTTCTCCCAAGTCGAAATTCAAGACTTGGAAGCTACCGCCTGCATCTACTATTAGATCCAAGGCGCGGTTAATCAAGCCAGAGTCGAGCAAGTGCCCTTCTATACGAATAATTCGGCTTTCTACCGACACATTCGCATGAATTTCTGCCCTGACTGGTTCCGTTACCCGCAAGGTGAGACATTTAGCTGCACCACCAGCTTTGAGAAATTCCGTCAGCGGCGTTTCAATAACTTGGAAACCAACATTTGCTAGGCGTGTTTTTAAAGAGTCACTCGCCTTATTCATAATTACGATGCTGTCCACATTTACCGCATTACAAGCAAAGTTGACAGCATCAGCTTCAATTATTGCTATACGCTTTTCTGCTGCTACTCGCATCTCAATTAAACGGTTAGAATAGGCATCAAAAGCGCCGGGATAGTAAAGTAAATACCCGTTAGCTAACGGACAGAAACAAGTATCTAAATGATAGAAACGTTCATCTATCAATCGTAAGGAAAGCACCTCAATATCCAGCCATTTAGCTAGGTAAGGGTGAGAATCTAATTCTGAACGAAAACCGTATCCTGACCACAGCCAACGTCCCTCGCGGTCTAAAAGTGCGTCTCCTGCACCTTCAAAGGGCAAATCTTTAGGCAGTTCATAAACTGTGTAACCATTTTCCTCAAACCATTGTTTGAAGTAAGGTTCTTCTCCCTGACGTTCTTTGTGTAAAAAGCGACTGAGAACAACATTGTCCCCCAAGAGTAAGCCAGCATTGGCAGTAAAAACCATATCAGGCCAACCTAGCTGGGGCGTTACCAAATCGACAATAGCGTGTTGTTTAAGGACATGGTATAGTTGCTGCCACTGATCGACGGCGCGATCGCGCGATGACTTATGAATGTTCCCTTCCATCCAGGGATTAATTACATAGTCCACATCGTAGTGGTCAGGGGCGCACATCAAAAAGCGAATCCGGGAAGTCATAAAAATTTACAAGCGTTATAGATGCTACAAGCCTATTTTGAATACAGATTTTTGCTTTACCAATTTTGTTAATCTGTTACTAATTCTCTACCTTTAGTTACTTAAAGGCAGGACAAAGGCTTCGCTCTTCATTCTATTACCCCAATGACAAAGTGAGGGAGGAGGAAGGTAACAAAATAACAAGGAAACTAATTAGATCAGTCTAAAAGCGTAATTGTGTGTTATCCTGCCACTATTTACTGCTGATAACTCAGATGGCAGAGCTAACAATCACAGTTGAGGATAATCCTGACTCTAAAGATATTCGTGCTGTCATTGCCAATATTCTGGACTACAACAACAGTAGTCAGCAACAAAAGGATGTTGTATATCCTTAGGACTTACGCAAGTATCATATATTTTTGACAAAAATCGTCCAAAGTCAAGAGTCAAAAGTCCAAAAACCTTGACTTTTTACCTTTGACTATTGAACGCCAGTCGCAATCAACGAGGGAACCTCCGCAACGCGCTGGCTCCTATTGACTGCCATCGCAGAAAATATGTGTGCCAGTTGCGTAAGTCCTGATCCTTTAAGCGTCTTGATTCGAGATGCTAAAGGTGAAATTGTTGGCGGTTTAGTTGGCGAAACACACTGGAGATGGTTGTTCGTTTCTCACCTGTGCGTTGCTGAGGCTTTGCCAGGTCAAGGATATGGACGGGAACTTCTGCTGAAAGCTGAACAAGCAGCTAAAGGGCACGGCCAAACTCTGGCTTGATTTTTAACTTTCCATCCCTTCAGTTTTGGTATTGGATCTAAAAACTAGCCCCAAAATTCCTTGCCATTTCTTTTGTGACAGTTTCAGGTGCGGAATATGGGCTTTAATCCTTACGCTTTTCCCTACTTTTGCAATAAGTCTATTGAAAATCAATTAAACTATAAAAGTTCTAAATGAGAACTAGAGTATTTTTACTCAAGCAATATTTAATTAAATTCTTTATATTATAGTAAATTTGTATTCTCTACAGTTTGCTATCTCTAATACTCAAACATACATCGACTATAGGTATTAATTTAGGAATAAATTAAATTCAATCGCTAGAAAGAGGGCATGGACTAAAAGACTTTTAGCATGGTAACTGTAGTTACTGTGGTAAAAATATATGGCTCTTTATAAGCTGAAAGACTTTGCTGGCAACTATCAAGATAATGATGATAATAACTATGACATCGATGATTTTGATGTCTATTCTGATGTAGACAATGATAAAGTTGGCACAGTCAAAGATATTTTAGTGGATGATTCTGGACGTTTACGTTACCTAGTCGTTGACACAGGCTTTTGGGTTTTTGGTAAGAAAGTGCTGTTACCAATTGGGCGTTCTCGCGTCAGTTATACTGATAGACGTGTCTATGCTACAGGACTCACCAGAGAGCAAGTAGAAAACTTACCTAATTTCGATAATCTGGAACGAATTGATTACGATTATGAAGAACAGGTGCGTGGAGTTTATCGCAGGCCAACAACAGAGTCAGCTTTAGACACGTCAACACCTGTAGATACTTCACTAAATTATAGCCAGCCAAGTGTAGCTGCACCTGCACAAACGGCTACTTACGACCGTGACACCTATAACTACGAACGGGAACCAGACCTTTACCAGACCCGTGACCAAGATCATCAAAGTCTTAAACTGTACGAAGAACGGTTAATTGCCAATAAATCCCGTGTGAAAACAGGAGAAGTAGCGATTGGCAAACACGTTGAAACTGAGACAGCACATGTTGCTGTACCTGTTGAAAAAGAGCGAGTAATTATTGAACGCACTACTCCAGCGGACGCAGGTAGAACAGCCTCTCCTGGTGACGCTGACTTCCGTGAAGGCGAAGTTGCGCGTGTGGAAATTTACGAGGAGACTCCTGAAATCCGCAAAGAAGCGGTTTTACGTGAGGAAGTCAAAGTCAAGAAGGTTGTGGAACAAAATACAGTTGAAGCTCAAGAAACTCTTCGTCGTGAAGAATTAGATATTAACAACCAAAAAATTAAGGAGTAGGGAATAGGGAATGGGGAGTTAGGAGTTAGGAGTTAGGAGTTAGGAGTTAAGAGTTAAGATCACTCCCTTCGTACTGTAAGATTACCGATGCAAATTTTTCTCCCCTGTGCCCCTAATCCCCACTCCCTCCGGTCGTGGGGGCCCCGAGTTCCCCTGCTCCCCTGCTGTCTAAACGGTAATCTTACAGTGGGGAAGGAGTAGTTTTTATTCTCCTTGTCCCCCCATCCCTTGTTTTCACTTACGACTATTTACCTTCAGATGCAGGCTTGACTAAATTTAGGTCATAAGGACGCTCAGTATCATCCTCACCCAAATACTCGCCATTTTGAATTTCCAGAATTACTAAGGGGATATGTCCTGGATTTTCGACTTTATGCAACGTTGCTGCGGGAACATAGGTTGACTCGTTGCGATTGAGTAATATTTCCTCATTTCCACAAGTCACCTTTGCTACACCGGAGACTACAACCCAGTGTTCATTACGGTGATAATGAATCTGCGGTTTAATACCGTGCCTAGGGTTAATTTCAACACGGCTAATTCTATAAGTCTCTCCTTCTTCTATCACATTCACGTTACCCCAGTATCTTGCCCCTGAATGTGATGAAGATTCATTGCTATTTAACTGATCATTATTTTCATTCTCAGTCATAAATAAATCTCAACTAAATTTCTAAACTAGATAACCAAATAAGAGTTAGAAGCTAGGAGTTAGGAGTTAGGAGTTATTTTTCCCTGATCTCCCCATTCCCGGTATATTGAATCCGATAAATCCGATTATTGGCTTCCTCTGTTAATAATAGACTGCCATCTGGAAGAACAAGTAAGCCTACAGGCCGCCCCCAAGTAGTGGGGACAGAGGGGTTAACTAAAAATCCAGTGAGAAAGTCTTCGTAGTAGCCTTGTGATCGCCCTTTATTATCGAAAGGAACAAATACAATTTTATAACCAGTACCGCGATCGCGATTCCAAGAACCACGAAAAGCTACAAAAGCACCATTGCGGTATTTCTGGGGAAAGGTCTGACCGTCATAAAATTGTAAACCCAATGCTGCTGAGTGCGCTTGAAACAAAACTTCTGGGGTACGGGTACGGGCTACTAAGTCCGGGCGTTTGCTTTTGTCGTTCACTTTTTGACGCGGGTCAAGGTTGCTTGGTGTCAAGTAAGCATAAGGCCAACCGTAAAATTCCCCCGGTTGAATGCGTGTGAAGTAATCTGGAACTAAATCATCGCCAATGCCATCGCGTTCGTTGACAGTGGTGTAAAGTTCCTTGGTGATAGGGTGAAAGTCTAAACCAACTGGGTTACGCAAACCAGAGGCGAAAGTCTGCTGCTGGGAACCATCCAAATTCATCACCTGCACTGAAGCCCGTGGTAAGGGTTCTTCATCTACGTTAGTTCCCGAACCAATTGAAACATATAATTTATTGCGATCGGGCGATACAACAACATTGCGTGTCCAATGATTGTTGTAACCTTGAGCAGGTAACTCAGCAATTTTTTCTCCTTCACCTGTAATCTGGTTTTGACTTTGGTTATAAGGGAAACGCAGTACTGCATCTGTGTTACCCAAAAAGAAAAAATTACCTGCAAAAGCCATACCAAAGGGTCTATTGAGTCCGTTTGCCCTGCTAGCAAACGTCTTTTGACTATCGGCTACCCCGTCACCATTGGTATCACGCAATAAACGAATACGGTTTTGTCTGGTTTCTGTCACCAGCACATCACCACCAGGAGTTAAAGCCAGCCACCGGGGCGCATCTAGTCCTTCGGCAAAGACGTTAACTGTAAAACCTGCTGGTACACGCAGCACCGGATTTTGGGGAATTCCTATTACCTCAGGTGACTTAGAGGCACTTTCCGTGGCAAAGGGTGCAGGTAAATTCTTCAGGTTAATGCGGATGGGTGTTGGTGAAAGTGGTTGAGTTGGGATGATGTTTTTCGGCTGTGTAGGACTTTTTGCCTGGGCCAGAGGTGTAGGTGCTTGGGATGTAAGACTATCTGAGGAAGCGCGAGTCTGGTTACATGCTGCTGTGGTGAATAGCAAAATAAGCAGCAAGAAACGCGCAGAGACTTTCATGGCAGTATAAATTGTACACAACCACCTTACTTTAGACTGTAAATTCAATAATTGTCGCCAGCCTAAAGTCCGATTTTTGTCTAATTCGTCATTGATAGTTTTCGGGTGTGGTCTTCAAGCATTAAGGCTAAGAACTGACGACAGATTTACTTACTAGCTTCTGCCTCATGTCTTGTGAAATCTAAATACAAATTAAAAACAAATTATTCTCTATCCAATCCCGCATTTTCGGAGTGATATTGTTAACATTATTGAGGCAATCTAAGAGTAACTTGTGAGCATACCAGTAATGCTGTAGTTGCTGCAAATCTTCTTGGCTAAACTCCCAGTTATGACCAATTTGGCGATTACCAATCATCAAAGTTCGCAATTCTCCAGTCCAAGTTTTGCCATTAGCTTCCCACCATATTTTGAGAACATCTCTACCTTGACTGGGCAATGGTAACTGGTTTTTTAGGTTTTGTAGCGATTTTTGTAAAGACGGTTGATCTGTAAGCAGATGTCTCAAGTCAAGAGCTAAACTCAAAGCTGAAAAACGTTGATAAAAGATATTACTAGTTATGGTTAGACTAACAGCAAGTGCATGAGTGAGAGCTAAATCCAATCCTAAATCAACAGCAAGATTACCAGCAAGTTTGCGATCCAAAGATATAGCTAAATCTTGATTGCAACTTAAAGGATGTTCCAAGGGAAGGGCAATAGTAAAGTAAAATGCACGTACACTAGCTGGATGATAAGATCCACTGACTGCCAATGATTTTTGCTTTAAGCAATTGATAAATTTATGTAATTGTACATTTTGAAGTGCTAAATTATCAATATTTTCTTTGATTAATTGCAATAAATTATCTGCGGAATTTAGCATTTCTGCACTTAGCAAAAATACATTATACCAACGCTCTGGCTCTAAAGAATTAATAAATTCTTGTATAGTTTGGGTAGTGGGATTTATCAAAACTTGTCTAGCAGCAAAATATTCTTGAAAAACTAAATGTGAAAAAGAATAAATCCCTCGTACTCTTTCGATCAATAATCCATGTTGTACTACGATCGCTTTTAATATTGCTGCACTTTGTAGTTCTAAAGCATCTGCATCTGTTGTTGCATTGGGAAGAGAACGTAAATAGTCAGCGATGATTTGCCATATTTTATTTTTAGATTGAAAGTAATCTCTTTGCTTTAGAGAGACTGCTGCTATATGGCTAAGCAATTTAATTTTATTCAGCAACGATAAATCAGGATGAACTTGATCTCTTTTAATACCTCTAGCTATATCCCATTCGGTTAGCAGCAAATCCAATGCTTGCTTATAAAGTTCACAGCGGTTAGTTGGAAAATCTTCTATAAATTTAAAAGCTAAGCAGATGAGATTCAGGAAAATTGGTGTACTAGCTAACTCCAGAATTGGTCGATTTTCCGACAATTCTAGCTTTTGCATCAACTTATTTGCTAATTTTTGGGCTTTTGCTGGAGAATGATTGGCAACTGACAAAAACCACTTTTCGACAAAATTGGCAATTTGTGGTTTAGTAAAATCAGCAATTTCTATTTCTGTAAATCCTTGAAATTTATAAATGTGATAAGCAAGACGGCAACTAATAATTATCTTGTTTTTATAAAATTTATCAATAAAATTACTAATTATATTGTTAATGTTTGCAGAATCTTCTTGAGTAACTTCGTCTAAACCATCAAATAAGATTAAAGCTCTGCCATGAAAAAATAATGTAACTAGCTCTTGTTCAGAAATGCCAAAATTGATTAAGTCTTCATGTAAATATTTTAATAAACTAATTTTATTATGCCCTTGAAGATCTTCAGCTAACTGTTTCAGGCTGATAAAAATTGGGAAATATTCAGGTAAACAAACTCCTTGAATACAACTAAGAGCAATTGATTGCAAAAATGTAGTTTTACCAGAACCTGGTTTTCCCAGTACGATGAGCTTGGAATATTTTGTAACTACCTCTAGTCCTGAAACACTTTCTTGAGTTAATTGACTTAGATTAAAACTATTAAATTCATGGGTGTCTAACTTTGGTAAATTAGTAATTTCTAGCCATCTGTTACTCGTGAGTTCTTCAAAGATATTGACATCAATATAAAGGTCATTTAAACTGATAGATCGGGCAATATCTAAAAGATGCAAAGTGCCGCACTGAGCTTGAATTTTATCGTGGTGGGCAGACCGCAGTTTTAGGACTATGGCATCAATATGTAGGTTAATATCAGCAGGCGCATCTGTGGTTGTAAATTCAGTAACAGCTGGCTTTAGTACAATTTCTGAGGGGTCTAGCTCAAGGGCAAAGCAAATATCGTTGAAGACATGGCGGTCAATAGGCTTACCAGTAAAGAATTTCCAAATAGGCTGGCGAGTTTCTAAACTGACTTCAGCAGCTAGGTATTCTTGCGTCCAACCTTTGCGTTTAAAAGCCTGTTTAGCCTTTCTAATGCCTTCTACTGATGCTTGGAGCGATCGCTTTGCCATTGATATATCACCAATAAATTATATAGTTATTTGTCTGTTCGTATACAAATCATACAAGTTGTACGCTAACTGCAACGGAAACCCCAACATCATCGCAAACATCGACTGTAGATAATAGTATTTGAGTCAGCCAAATCTACATACCCAACTAGCTTATGGCATTGCTAAAACCAGCTGTTGCATTTTTAGCAATGCCCAAGCTTTTATTAAACTTCAGTGCTAGGTGTGTTGTCAGTTGGCAAGAGTGAAAAGTTTTATCTCCCCTGCGCCCCTGCACCCCTCCACTCCTCTGCTTCTCTTTTGTACTAACTGTCATAGTAAACTTTACTTATACAGATAACCTAGGTAAGCGTTTATTACTCCACAAAAAATTCTCAAATTCTGCTGCTGGTAATGGAAGACTGAATAAAAACCCTTGCATAGCATCACAGTTGTTTTCGCGTAAGAAAGATAATTCTGCTTCTGTTTCTACACCTTCAGCAATTACTTGCATGTTGAGATTATGAGCCATTTCAATCAATGCCTTAGTAATGGCAGATTTCTGAGAATCCTGAGCGACATTGTGGATAAAATAGCGATCAATCTTGAGGGTATTAACTGGGAAATTCTTTAAATATATCAAAGAAGAATAACCAGTACCAAAATCATCAATAGCGATGCTGACACCGAGCGATCGCAATTCATTCATAGTTGCGATCGCACTATTCACATCTTGCATAATCATGCTCTCGGTCAGTTCTATTTGCAAGTATTTTGCTTCGAGATGATTGACTTTGATAAAATCAATGATTTTATGGATAAAATCGGGCTGATTAAACTCCATGACTGATAAATTTACAGTAACTGTCAAGTAAGTAATTCCTGCGTCATGCCATCTTTTAATCTGTTGACAAACATTTTGGACTACCCATCGATCAATAGGAATAATTAAACCTGTAGATTCTGCTAAAGGAATAAATTCTGTTGGTAAAACTAAACCTAATTCAGGACTTTGCCAACGTAACAAACTTTCAGCAGCAACTATATGCCCAGAATTAATATCGACTATAGGTTGATAATAAACCTCGAATTCTTCTAAAAGCTTTTTATCTCTGACAACTCTGTGTAAACTAATTTCTAATAACTGCCTTTTAGGAGATAAAATTTTATTCGTAGGTTGATTGGATAAATACTTTTTTAAAGTAGCTTGCCTTTCCAAGCGGTTCATGATTGCACTTAATAATTCAGCACGAGTAAATGGCTTAGTGAGATAGTCATCTGCACCCAAATCCATACCTTGACGGAAATCAGCTTTGGCGGATTTTGCTGTCAAAAAGATGAAAGGAATTGTTGCCATTAATGGCTCTTGACGTAATGCTGATAACACTCCATATCCATCAATTTCCGGCATCATCATATCGCACAAGATTAAATCAGGAAATTCAGATAAAGCCAAATTTATACCAATTCTGCCATTGGCTGCTGCAACAATTTCAAAATCTTCAGCTTCTAACAAATCTATCAGGTTTCCCCGCACTGCTTCTTCATCTTCGATTACTAAAATTTTAATCATCATTTCCCTCAGTTTATATTTGGTTATTTAATGGCGAAACTACAATAAATCATGTATATAATCACAGTATTTAAGCAATATTATTTCAAATTTCTATGTATATCAACCCAATGTTTTTATTAGAATACTAGTAACTTTTTTGTCGTAAAAAAATAATTCAAAAATGTGTTGAAGTCCTTCTGGTAAAATACGCATTTTCCAATCTTTAATTTCAAATACGGCTCGTTCATTCTGGCAACTGATAGTAAATTTAATAGTCCTATTATTTCGCGAATATTTAATCGCATTTGCAAGGAAGTTACCTAAAATATGTCCTAGTAACTGATCATCCATGCTACATGGTGTTGAATGATATTCACTATTGAAGCAACTAACTAGCTTATTGCAGCAATTTAGCTGGTTTTTTTCCTCTAAATTACGGCAATATGCCACTAAATCAAGAAATTTCGCTCTAAATTCTAGTTTGCCCGTTTCTACTTTGCCGATTAGCAAAACATCATTTAACATCTCAGTCATCCGCTTAACAGCACGTTGAATAGGATGCAGGTGAATGAGTTGTTTGTCTTTACTCGATTTGTGGCGGTAGTGTTCTAGTAAATCGGCAAAATAAAGGTTGGTACTCAAGAGTCTACAAAACTCGTGGTAAGTCATACCAACAAAGTAGGATTTAAGACTATGCCGCATCGTCAGCTTCAGCGTCATCACACAAGAGTGTATAACTTCAGAAATTTTGGTTGTTTTCCAGTCAACCCCTGAAGCTAGGCACACTACATCTTGCTCTGTAAAGTATCCCACTATTTGCGAAACGGACATAACCAACACGCTGACGCCCCGTTTTGCCATTAGTGATATCATATTTGATACTGATGCTTCCTGCTCAACTGTCAGTGGCGAACAGTCAATAATTCGTAATGAAGTGTAGACGTGAAGCGGTGAACAAATGCAGGGTTGCCCAATGAGGAACTGCACTCAGCCGTTCGCTCTCCTGCGTTACCGTTGGCGCGGCGTTTCTATCAGGAAAATGGTAGGTTAGTTATATAAATTACTATATGAAGCGATTTTGCATAAGTACTGTCAGCTTTCAGAATGCGACAGTATCCGTCGCTCTCCATAACGCAATAGCCTTTCTATAGTTGCAAGGCGATTCTCCCAGACTTTGGCTTGATAGGAATTATCCATAGCCTGTTGGCGTATCCACATGCGAAATTGAATCTGGAATCGAGTTAGCGTGGCTCTGGCTGCTAATAAATTACTAGCAGAAGGTGACGCCGCAAGCTGATCTAAAGCACTTTGTACGACTTTTGCTTGGTTATTCAAATCTGAGATCATCTTAGCAGGCACTTGTTGTTGGTCTTTTTGCAAAATAAACTTCCACTCCTGTTGCAGTGCAGTGTAACGGACAGCAGCAGTTTTAAAAGGCTGACGGTGGGGAATGGGTTCACTAGTTGCGGGTTGAAGTTTTCCTTGGGTGCTACTAAAAATATTTTGTAGTTCGTTGTTTAAATTCTCAGCTGCAAAAAGTGCATAACCACTAACTGGCAAGTCCCTTACGAGTTGGAGTTGGTCGAATGTTCCCATTGATGGTAAGGAAAGCAAGCGAATTCCTGGTACCAACAAGGTAGAACCTAATTGTGTAGAGGCTATCCAAGGCTGTGCTAGTCGTTGGAAGCGAGGAGTATCTTGGGCATAAGTCATAGGAACAATTAAATCTATATCCCCTCGCCTAGCCCAAACTTCCCAATGCTGTTGCAGCTTTTGAATGCGTTCTACTTCTGGTAAAGGAAATACAGCAACCGACAAAATTAAGTTTGATCGCTTTTGTCGTAACTGCTGTGATACTTGGGCGACAAAGCTATCAACTTGCTGGGTGCGAAATTCCGTCCACTTCTGCCACAAGTCTTTTTGGCTGGGAGAAATATTGATTGGATCTACCCCTGTCAATTGCTGAAACTGCGCTCTTGCAGCTTTACCATAGCCGTAAGTCCGACCTGCAAGTGGGTCTTGGAAGGGATAGCGAATGTAGTCTAGTTGGAGACCATCCACATCATAACGGGTGACGATTTCCTCATAGAGCTTGAGTAAGTACTGCCGCAATTCGGGGTTTGCTGGGTCAAAAAATGGCTTAGTCTGACCGATGGGGATTGTTTTGCCCAAGTTATCATAGTTTGCCCAATCAGGATGAGCAGCAAGTACTGGGCCTGGATAATTAGGATTGATATTGATAATTTCATTGTGGCGCTGGTTTCCAGCTGCAAAAGTCCAAACCCAGGCATGTAATTCCATTTGTCGCTGATGGGCTAGTTTCACCGCCGCCGCTAGTGGATCCCATCCACGAGTTAATGGGTTTTGCTGGGGTGCGACTTGGCTGGGATAAATGGTGTAACTGGCGTTAACAGTTTCAAAAAAGACAGTATTAATTCCGGCTTGTGCTAGTCGATCAAAAATCTCAGCTAGCCCTTGTTCGCTACCAGCACGAACAATTGTCCCCCTGTCTAACCAAACTGCTCGGATTTCTGCTTGAGCTAATCGGCGATCAGTTGGAAACAGCTTCCACAAATTTGCCTTTGTCGCCTGCCACTGTTGACGAGCTAGGGCATAGTTTTTTTCGGCGATTAACTGGGGTAAGTTTTTGGCAACTATTCTTGCTTGTGCTAAAACTTGCTCTCTGTTGAGGATTGGTATTTCAAGTTGAGTTGAGGCTAACTGTACTTGTTCTACTTTGGAAGACTCCGGTTTATCAACATTAGCAGCATCGACTGACGCAGCCAAATAAGCACTTTCCACCCGACCGATGAGGTTTTCTAGCTCTTGTTGGAGAGCGATCGCTTCATTGCGATCAATTGGTGCATTGGAGTTGGGTGTAACATCCAAACGCACTGTTTGTTCGAGTTGGTCTATGGGTTCTTGAGAACTTGGCGGTGTGACTCCCGAAAGCGGTCTAGGTTGAGGAGCAGTAGCGATCGCAGCAGGATTCTTCTCTGCTCCCTGCTCCCCTGCCCCCTGGTCACTGAGCGAAGCCGAAGTGCTGCTCCCTTGCCCCTCCCTCACCGCAGTGGCCACGCCAGTAGAGCAATTCGGGGAACCTCCTGCTATTTTATTGCTGCCGTTTCTTGGCGATGTCAAATGACGATTCAGGGAGGCTTTTAACCAGGCATTATCTAATTCTGCTGTGGAAGCTTTATCTGTTCCCCAGCGCCACCCCAACAATGTGGAATGCTCAGTTGTCACCACTGCGGCGGGATTATCTTGAGAATTCCACACAGCAACAGCTTGACTAATGGCGGCATCAGGAATCACAACACCACCATGTACCTCACCAAAAAGTTCGTTTTGGTTTGCCCATTCCTTGATGCTGCTTTTTCCGGGTTTGATCTGTTGTGTGTTATTCAGACCAAATGCCCAATAACTTCCCATTAGCGATCGCAATAACTGGCGTACTCCTGGGGTTGACAGACTTGCCACAGGCCCAGTGGCAATCAAGTTTCCGCCCTTACTCATCCATTCCTCTAGGGCGATCGCTTGGGCTGGCGTTAATGTTTCTACATTTGGCAAAAATAATACTGTGCGATCGCCCCAATCTCCTGCGCTCCTCACGTCAGCTAACCCAATCACACAATACTTTACCCCTATTGTTTGTAAACGCTTTGTTATTTCTGTCCATTGCTGTGTATTTTCTTGGCTCTGGACTACGCTCAATACAGGTTCTTCACTTGCTGCTTTTACGGGTAAAATACCAAAATAATTAAGAATTAAAATTTTAAAAATTAAGATGAAGAATCCGGTTTGCCTAATTTTTTTATTTGTTTTATCCTGATTCTTCACTACCCCCTCCTCAGATAATCAATTCTTAAACTTACTCATCAGTTATCATTCAGCATAACAATAAATTACCTCCGAAAAACAACTGATTTTTATCAAAAAATCATCCATACCATTTATTTTTCAAATACGCTTCTAAGTCTTACCTAAAAATACACCCTATTTAGGGCAATAAAAGAATTGTCTCAAACTCAATCAAATACAGGACTTACGCAACTGGCACACATATTTTTGGCGATGGCAGTCAAGAGTCAAGAGTCAATGGTCAAAAATCAAGCTTTTTTGGACTATTGACTTTTGACTCTTGACAACCCACAAAGAAAAAAATATGACAATGCGCGTAAGTCCTAAAATACAATCTCACAGAGAATTTGTAGATGCAAAATTACTCGTTATAGCAGAGTAAGGTGAAGAATATTTTGATGCGTTTTAATGTAAGCAGTTTATGATGGTTTACTTGAAAATACTTTGTGTGGGCAGTCCGTTCAAGTCGGGGAATCATCGGCGGCATGTCTTACACCATTTCTTTAGGGACTGACAAATAAAAAAATATATAATTTTTCTTGTGGGGTGGGCGTCTCGCCCGCCCTAGGCTTGGGGCGGACAAGATGTCCACCCCACAAGATTGGATAATTTATTTCTTGGTAATCTCTTATGAAAATGCAATTTATTTACCCCCTGGCTGTCGCTGGGGGGTATTTTATGGTGCAACTTCGCACAGAATTGGTATTAGTGGTTAAAAATCTTAAACCACCCTTGGTGACGCTCGTTCCGACGCTACCGTTTCGCGCTTCGGCAGTTCCTCATGGGGAGCTACTGCGTTGTCCGGGTTCCCCCGCAGCCGCACAAGTGGCGTGGAAACCCCCTTTGAACGACTGCCTCACAAAAGACACGAAGACACAAAGCGTTTTATTTTGATGTACATAGTTGATGATGGCTACTTATTTTTAATTTTTAATTCTTCACTTGTTTGATACCGAATTGTCAAATCACCTAAATCGTCAGCAATACAAGTATTTATCAGTTCTTCAACTCCTGCTACTGGAAAAATTTTTGTATTCAAGCGCTGACTTAATTCTTCAATACTCATATCATCTAAAAATACTAATTCTCCATGTTTGAGCATGACATTTGGCAGTAAAATCCCATCACCTAAATTTTGCCCTTCTAAATTTAAAAGTAAATCATGACCAGTTAATAAACCTGTTACACTAATATTTTGCCCCCAATAATCACTAGAAAAAGCACGCATCTTTACTTCTAAACCATCAACAGTATTCAAGCGATTCACGATAGGTTGAAAAGCTTTTTCTACTGCATTGCCTACTACCCAAGTTAATTGACGTTTGGGAGAGATTTTCGGCGGTAGTAATTCTGCGGCTGCATCTGCAAATTGCTTGAGAAATAAACGAATGGAACCAACACCGTTATCAATTTGGGGATATTCTTCATACTCAGATTCGCTTGGTAATTCTTCACCAGCAATCAAAAACCATTCATCAGCTAACCAAGCAACATTGGAACCAAATTTTTGACGAAATTGCATTGATTGCGATCGCACTTGGGAAATCACTTCCCTAGCTTTTTCTCTGGTTACGGGTATGAGTTCGTCTTGCTGGGGACGAAATCGCGTCAAACCCACAGGTACTACAGCCACTGATGCCACCGCAGGCAAGTCACCAGTATAAAATGACGCTAAGTCTTGTAGAGTTTGTTCCAGATGTTTGCCATCATTTATACCAGGGCAAACAACAACTTGGGCATGAATTTGTAATCGCCTGTCCTGAAACCACTTGATTTGTTGTAAAATTTGCCCTGCACGCGGATTATTCAACAGTCTAATTCTGACTTCGGGTTCTGTGGCATGAACAGAAACAAACAATGGAGACAGGCGCATCTGTTCAATTCGTTGCCATTCTCTTTCTGGCAAATTAGTCAGGGTGAGGTAAGAACCATATAAAAAACTCAGACGGTAATCATCGTCTTTCAAATACAAGCTAGAACGCTTACCTGGCGGTTGTTGGTCAATAAAGCAAAACGGGCAGCGATTATTACACTGAATTAAACCATCAAATAGAGCAGTTTCAAACTCTAACCCCAGGTCATCGTCATAGTCTTTTTCGATTTCAAGGTGATGGGTTTTGCCAGCAGCATCTACAACTTCTAGTTCTAGAACTTCATCAGCACATAAAAATTGATAATCAATTAAATCGCGGGGAGGCGTACCATTGATAGCAACGATCGCATCCCCCGCTTCAAAGCCAACAAGGGCAGCTATGGAATCAGGTAGTACTCTGGTAATGCGGGCTGGTTGAATGGTAGACATAGGGAGATGGAGAGCAAAGGGGCAAAGAAAGGAGTAGAGGAGCGAATAATAACTCCTCAGTCAACAGTTAACACTTCCAATGACTAATGACTATTATCTAATTATGCTTGCCAACCTGCTGCGATCGCTAATAAAATAACACTGCCGAATGCTAATCTATACCAAACAAAAATTAAAGTATTTTTAGTTGCTAAGTATTTAATTAAGAATGCAATTGATAGGTAGGAAAAAATAAACGTTGAAATAATCCCTACAATTAACAGTGCAACAATATTATCTGGTAACTGATGAGCTTGAAATAATTTGAATATTTTTAAACTTTTATATAGGGTTGCAATAGTCAGAGTTGGAAACCCTAATAAAAATGAAAATTTTGCTGCTGTAGCGCGTTCTAATCCTAAAAATAATCCAGTCGTCAATGTCGAGCCAGAACGAGAAACACCAGGAATCAAAGCAAGTGTTTGTCCTAATCCCACCAAAATACCATCCCGAATCTGCAATGACTCGAAACCTCGCTTGCGAGTACCAATTTTTTCTGCCAAACCTAGTAAAACTGCCATGATAATTGACATGATGGCAATAATTAAGGCACTCTCAGGGATCACATCTTTCAAAATAAAGCCGACAATTAATGCAGGTAGTGTTCCGACTGCAATACCTACAATAATTTTCCATTCTTCGCGTTCCCAGTCTTTTTGTTTTAGGGCTTCAATTCCACCTTTGAATACGCTAGAAATCAGCGACCAAAAGTATCCCACAATCGCTATAACACTACCAAATTGAATTGCATCGACAAAATCTTTAGAACCTAGCTCTTTCCAACCAAATATCTTTGTCACAATCAGCAGATGTGCAGTGCTACTGATTGGTAAAAACTCTGTAATACCTTGAACTATACCTAAAATAAAAGCTTGAATAAACTCCATAATACCTTTTTCCTATTCTAGAGAAGAGAATGAACACTGTTTAAGTGATGATGTTATTGTTTATACTTTTAGCTACACCCAATCTTGTAAATAATTCAATTTTAGCGATCGATAACATCATCTAAGACGCTGACCATGTTCTTACACCCATCTCAATAAGTCAACGCAATTTTGGCAATTCATCAAACTTTAATATTTAGCAGACCAGAAGACGACAAGGGGAGGGGGGAAATTACGGACAAGCACAGACACAAAAGAGTTTCGTATGTTTATCCTCTCCAATGACACCAGCTTTTGACAAAATTTGAGTATAATAAAAATGCCCTAGGGGGGGATTTTGAGATGTGATATCTTAAATAAGATAAAGTTTAGTAACAAATATTAAAAACTTTGATTAATAATACATTGTCGTCTTACAACACTACAGCCACCTCTATTGATACTGAGTTACATTCAACCGAGGCTGGGCAAGAAAGTATCATGAAATTGGAGTCTGCACTCTCCTCATCTGCCTCTTTTCCGTTCTCAATACCTTGGCGACAAACTTGGTTAGTATTTGCGGCAGCAGTATTTTTGGTATCAGTACCAGTTTTTGTGGAAGCGCCATTAGTGCGATCGCTACCAAGTCTGAGTTTAGCGATGACTGGATTTTGGATATGGCTGAGTTTTGCCTTAATGTCGCGTCCTGCAACTTATTTGTGGGGAGATTTGCTCTTAGGCTTTAGCTGGAGTTGGCTAGCAGGAGCAATTTATTGGGGCTGGTTGCGTTGGGAACCTTTATGGCATTTGCCAATAGAGTCTATAGGACTACCATTCGCTTGTTGGTGTCTGGTGCGGAATTGGGCTAAGGTTGGCAGTTGGTTTTATTTGGGTTCTTTACTCGGTACAGTCTTGACAGACGTGTATTTCTACTTAGTGGACTTAATGCCCTATTGGCGGCAAATTATGCAGGTGGAACCCGCTGGTGTGTCATTAATTTTACAAAATGCTATGACACAAGTACAAACTCCTTGGGGACAAGCCTGGGCAGTGATTTTAGCCCTAGTCTTGTTTACATGCGGGGTTTTACCTTTACGTCTAGACCAACGACACTGGTATGCCTTTGGTGGCGCAGTCTTAAGTACAATTTTGGTAGATAGTCTGTTTTTAATAGCTGCTAGTGCTGCTTGAGAGATGGGGAGATGGGGAACTCGGGGCCCCCACGACCGAAGGAAGTGGGCATTAGGGGCGATGGGGAGATAGGGAAAATAATTCTTTACTTCTAACTTCTAACTCCTAACTCCTAACTCCTAACTCCTAAGTTCTGCCTCTCCCAGAAAAATTAGAGTCAAACCAAGTACTAGCAAATATTGTGGATATTAATAAGCTGTATATTAGTTTCTGATGACTGCTGTGTGTTGATTAAGCTATCAGCTAGTCAATAGTCAAGAGTCAATAGTTAGAACTATGGACTCTGAGCTAAATGGCGCTTGTTAGCTAAAAGCCGTTTTTTTTCAGTATTGATGGAAAGAGGTAGAAAAATCGTGAAAGGATTGGTGCGTTTATTAACAGTGTTTAGTCTGTTGCTTGGCTGCTGGGGATGGCTAGGAACAACTCAGACAGCACAGGCTGCTGGTTTTTATAGCTTTGCTCTTCCTCAAGTCCCAGTTTTGGCAATTGAGCGTCAGAATCGGGCAGATGCTAAGCTAGGAACCGAATTTGGGAAAAAAATTGATTTGAATAATACCAACGTGCGAGCTTTTCAGCAATATCCAGGGTTATATCCCACTCTTGCTAAGAAAATCATTAAAAATGCTCCTTACAAAAGTGTAGAGGATGTGCTGAATATTGAAGGATTGAGCGATCGCCAAAAACAAACTCTCCAAGCCAACTTCGATCACTTCACGGTGACAGAGTTCGAGCCTGCTTTCAACGAGGGAGACGATCGCTTTAACAATGGTATATACAGATAACTGCAATTGCGGTTAATCTAGCACAAAGCCCACTCCCAATTCCAAGGAGTGGGACTATTCTATTAGAGTAGGGATAAGTAGACAAACACAATCAACGAAAATATATCCCCCTACTCCCCCCCTCAAGAGCTCCCGTTCCCTCCCCCATTACCTTGCCTCAAATAGATATCCCTAGCCAATTTGATGTCTTAGTAGTCGGTGCCGGTGCCGCTGGACTATACACAGCGCTTTGTTTACCAGAGAACTTGCAAGTCGGCTTGATTACCAAAGAAACAGTTTCTTTGTCCGCCAGTGATTGGGCACAAGGTGGGATTGCGGCTGCTGTAGCCCCGGAAGATTCTCCCACACTGCACATTGAAGATACGATGCAAGCCGGTGCTGGCTTGTGTGATGCCAAAGTAGTAGAATTTCTTGCCCAACAAGCCCCTAGCTGCATTCAATCCTTGGTGGATTTGGGGGTTGCTTTTGATCGGCATGGCAAAGCTTTAGCTTTAACTCTAGAAGCGGCTCATTCTCGTCACCGTGTTCTCCACGCCGCTGACACCACAGGTAGAGAAGTCACTACCACCCTTACTGCTCAAGTATTGCACCGCCAGAATATTCAAATTATCCAGCAAGCTTTAGCGTTGAGTCTGTGGCTGGAACCCCAAAGCGGTAAATGTCAGGGAATTAGCCTGTTTTATCAAGGTGAAATCAGATGGATTAGGGCTGGTGCTGTGGTACTAGCAACTGGTGGCGGAGGTCAAGTATTTGCCCAGACTACTAATCCGGCTGTGAGTACCGGTGATGGAGTTGCGATCGCTTGGCGGGCGGGGGCTATTCTCCGGGACTTAGAATTTGTGCAATTTCACCCTACAGCCCTCACCAAACCTGGTGCAGATCGTTTTTTGATTAGCGAAGCTGTACGTGGTGAAGGGGCACACCTCGTTGACAATCAAGGGCGACGTTTTGCTTTTGATTATCACCCTGCTGGCGAATTAGCACCCAGAGATATAGTCAGTAGAGCGATTTTCAGCCATCTGCAACGTACTGCTGTCGATCTCGCTACTGCCCATGTGTGGCTAGATATGCGTCCCATCCCCGCCGACAAAATTCGTCACCGCTTTCCCAACATCATCAAAGTTTGTCAACATTGGGGCATTGATGTTTTTCATGAACCAATTCCTGTAGCCCCCGCAGCCCATTACTGGATGGGTGGTATTGTTGCAGATCTGAAGAATCGCACGAATATTCCCAGTTTGTATGCGGTGGGAGAAACAGCTAGTACGGGGGTGCATGGGGCAAATCGTCTGGCGAGTAATTCCTTGCTGGAATGTATTGTATTTGGGGCGCAGATGGCTGATCTCAACGAGAGACTCACAAGTATCAAGGATGAAGTCAAAAAATCTGAATTCATCTTGGCTCCTTCTGTGTTCACCCTTGCTGATGCTGAGTGGCAAAGCCAGCAAGTGCAGTTAGAAGGACTTAGAGAAAAGTTACCGCGCTTGGTATGGCAAAGTGCAGGTATCTGTCGGGAACAGTCAGGTTTGTCTAGTGCGATCGCAACTATTGAATCTTGGCAGCAAGATTTTGCGAATTTACCTTTAAGTCAATTTTTGCTTTCTCTACATCCAAATGAACCAGTTAAGTTTGACAGACCAGACTGTGAGAAGCAATTGCGACTTTGGGCAGAAACTCGTAATTTACTAGATGTAGCTTATTTAATTCTCAAAAGTGCTGCTTTTAGAACTGAAAGTCGGGGAGGTCACTACCGATTAGATTACCCTCAACCTGACTCTAATTGGCAAGTCCACACGCTTGTACAAAAATACCAATGGTGGAAATCTGAAATTTTAAACAAGTAAGATGATTCTAGCTCTGCTCTATTAAGTATCTTGCCTGTCTTGAAAGTCCTGAGTCAGTGTCAGGTGTTATTTTTACCCCTACTGCCTAAGGCCCATTCTTATAGTATCACCGGGTGCCGCTTCCATGCTGACTATCAGGGCCACCATAATTGGGTGGAACGTATATGTCTTTTGAATATTGAGAAGTAACACTTGAAGTGGTAGAGCGATCGCTGGCAGCGATACTCAACATATCAGCAGTCAAAGTGCCAACGGAGCCTCTGGTGTTGGCAATTTTTGGAACCATCATGTAAAAACTTATACATATTATCACTGCGGTAGTGATTTTTAAGTTCGTTTCCATAAGTCTTTGTGTATTCCCTGCATTCTTACTTCATCCAGCCTTTTTTCTTATCCACAGTAGATTGAGTTATTTTGCCAAAAAATAAAATCTTTATTAAATATTTACTGTGAATAAATAATCAATTCACTGAAAAATCGTTGCTAGTAGCTTCTATCTCAGCGATGAGCTATTGCTCTAAAACAAGCTCGATTCTTAAGAAATATAATTAATAAGCGAGTTTTGGCATCAGTCTAAAGTTAGAGGTAGCTATCAACCTAATAAAAAAGTTCATTAAATTAACACAAGTGAATTAACTGCACTATCAAATCTTAACAAAAAATTAATACTATTGCGTACATATACTAGCTTTAGTCGTTAACGTCCTTTGACAAAATATCCGTATTCACTTATAATTAAAAATTTTTTCAAGCAGAATAAGTAAACTTACGGCAGTAAAATTGCCATTGTCTTCATATTTAATTAATTTTTTAGCAACAAAACTTAATAATATTATAATTTACTCTAAATTTATTTACATAAATAAACCTAATTCATCTTGAAAATTCAAGTTTTTTTAGAAAATAGATTACTCTGACCCCCTCACCACTTCGTGTCTACATGTTCTTCGTGAAGCAGTTGCCACTGTTGTGGCAACTCCAGCAACGCGCTGCCTGTTGCTTGTGGTTCGTTCTTCCGTGACCTGTGCGTAAGTCCTGTTAAAGTAAACTGCGATCGCTGGCTACGAAAGGGCACTGCCAACAACGTAAAAATCAAGCTTTGAATGAACCATTAACAGTGCCCACCCTATAAAAATGTCAATAACGCAACTGGTGTAAGATATGAATTAAAACAAAGACAGATTAGGTTTTAGTGTAGTATCATGCCCGGCCAAATAATTGTCCGCAGCTTTGGTATTAGGCTTACAGCAGGGTCAGAAGTGAAGCAATCTCCAAACCACAAAGGAATTACCGAGCTATCCGCGCCGAGAAAGCCCCTAAATTCTATTTATGGGGGCTAGGCGCGGGCGATTTTAATCGCCTGTCTCTTGTGATATAATTACGTCAGTGAATTTGACGTAACTATGCTGGTATTTGAGGCAAAGCTTGAGGGGACAAAAGAGCAGTATCAATCGCTGGATGATGCGATTAGAACTGCTCGTTTTGTTCGCAATGCTTGTCTGAGATACTGGATGGATAACCGAGATATTGGCAGATACGATTTGAGTGCTTATTGCGCCGTACTTGCTGCCGATGAAAACTTCCCTTGGGTGGACAAACTTAACTCTATGGCGCGACAAGCTTCTGCTGAAAGAGCATGGAGTGCAATTGCAAGATTCTTTGATAATTGTAAAAAGTCTAAGCCAGGAAAGAAGGGTTATCCACGATTTAAAAAAGAACACACTTATGGGAGCGTTGAGTATAAAACTAGGGGCTGGAAGCTCTCCAGCGACCGTCGTTGTATCACTTTTAGCGATGGTTTTAATGCGGGAACCTTCAAGCTTTGGGGAACCCGCGACTTGCATTTCTACCAGTTGAAGCAGTTCAAAAGAGTGCGGGTTGTGCGTCGTGCAGACGGGTATTATGCCCAGTTTTGTATCGACCAAGAACGGGTAGAGAAGCGAGAGCCGACGGGTAAAACTATTGGTTTGGATGTTGGACTTAACCACTTGTTGACTGATAGCGAAGGTAATCAAGTTGAGAACCCGCGTCATCTCCGTAAAAGTGAAAAGTCTTTGAAACGGTTGCAACGCCGTTTGTCTAAGACTAAAAAAGGTTCTAAAAATAGAGTCAAGTTCAGAAATCAACTCGCTCGTAAACACCTCAAAGTAAGTCGCCAGCGTAAAGACTTTGCTGTTAAGACAGCAAGGTGCGTAGTCCAGTCTAACGACTTGGTAGCCTACGAGGATTTGAAGGTGCGGAACATGGTGAGCCAGCGCGTTGGGCGGGTTCCCCGACTTGAAGCGACTGGCGAACCCGTAAGGGTGAGGAACAGACACCTTGCCAAATCGATTAGTGATGCAGCGTTTGCCCAATTTAGGCAATGGGTTGAATATTTTGGCAAAGTTTTCGGGGTGGTGACTGTTGCTGTACCGCCTCATGGAACTAGTCAAAATTGCTCTAATTGTGGTGAGGTTGTGAAAAAATCTCTTAGCACTAGAACTCATTCATGCCTCCATTGCGGAACGGTGTTAGACCGTGATCATAACGCTGCGCGAAACATACTTGAGATCGGACTCCGTACCGTGGGGCACACGGGAACGTTAATCGTCTCTGGAGACATCGACCTCTGCACAGGTGGGGAAACTCCTCTGGGTAAGCCGAGTCGTGGAAAGAGAAAACCTAAGAAGGCAACTTCTTAGAATCCCCTCCCTTCAGGGATGGGGTAGATGTCAATTAGTTCTACTTTGTTGCACTCGCTTTGCACATATCATAAATAATTTACCGGACATGATATGGGGATAATTTGTAGAGTAAATCTTAACTTTGTTTTTATGAAAGCTATTGCAGAGTGGTGATCCCTGACTCTTTTTGTTCTCTTTTTCTAACATTGACACAAAGGGCTGGCAGACGAGGGTAAGTTTTGCATCGGTGCAATGAGCCTATTGTTTTAGTTTTTGCTCCCCAAACATATCGCAGTATACTAACTTTGCTATGCTCATATGTTACACTTCTACGTACAACCCTAGGTAAAGTAAAAAGATGCGCGATAAAGCTACCTCAGTTTTATGGTTTTTTATCGCTAAATCAAGGATTTTGCTTTTTTACTGAGCAAGAAAATTGCATCAATTTTTCTTAATGCAATATGTAAGTATGGAGGTAGGAACTTCCAAGTAAAAAAATATCCCAATGTTCACAGTTAACAGTCAACAGTCATCATTCATCAGGAGTCGGTGCGCCCTTGCGCTTTCCCGACTTGAAGCACCTGGCGTTCATCAGTTATCAATCAACAACTTCAACCGGGATAATTTATTTTCTGGAAGACTTGTTTGAACACTTTATTGTAGTATCTTCATACTCAAATCCAACCACTTTGACTGAGTAATCGGCGCACTACTTGAAATATAGTCTACACCCGTCTCTGCCACAGCATGAATAGTCTCCAAAGTTACATTCCCAGAAGCCTCAATTTTCACACGAGTATCTTGTTGACGAATCAACAGCACCGCCTCATGCATGATATGCAAAGGCATATTGTCCAACATAATAATATCGGCTTGATGGTGCAAAGCTTCTTTCACCTGTTCTAGAGTTTCCGTTTCTACTTCAATTGTTAGAGGATAAGGAATTTGGGAACGAATCTGGATAATTGCTTGTCCAATTCCTCCAGCCGCTGCAATATGGTTGTCTTTAATCATCACCGCATCATCTAACCCCATACGGTGATTAATCGCCCCTCCCACAGCAGTTGCGTACTTTTCTAAAATTCTTAGCCCCGGTGTAGTTTTGCGCGTATCCACCAACTGAGCAGATAAATCAGCAATTTGCTCTACATATTTTTTAGTTAGCGTGGCAATCCCACTTAAACGCATAGCCAAGTTGAGTGCAACCCGTTCCCCCATTAGTAGTGCATCCAGCGATCCATCAATTTCTGCCACTACCTGTCCTGGCTGACACCTTGTACCTTCCGCCGCAAAAGCCACAAACCTAACTTTTTCATTCAAAAGTTGAAACACTCTAGCTGCGACTGGTAATCCAGCAATTATCCCTGGTGCTTTAGCGATCCATTTGGCTGCTCCTGGCGTGACATCTTGGACTAACAGACTATTTGTAGTGCGATCGCCGCGGCCAAGATCTTCCAGTAACCAACTATGCAAAAGAGAATCTAAAACCAACCACTGGGGCAAAACAACAGACTTACTCACAACTTCCAAGGATCCTGAGTGATATCCAAAAACACCATAGCCGAAAACCCTGACTGAGTAGAACTTATAGCGACGAGAAAATAATTTTTCCAAAAAAGAGGAAAAAGAGTTGACACAGTTGGGGAGGTTAGTTATATTGGATAAGTGCCGAACACAGAGCGCACGAGAGTGCAATCCGGGAGGCAACCGAACCATGAAAATATTATAGTTTGAAAGCGATTATACCACAAGTAGGCGGCGTCAAGTAAATTGAAGCACCAGGCTGAGGTGGATAAATATTACAGTCAAGATAGAGCTATAAAGCAAACACTTCAAAACGGAGAGTTTGATCCTGGCTCAGGATGAACGCTGGCGGTATGCTTAACACATGCAAGTCGAACGGTGTTTTCGGACACAGTGGCGGACGGGTGAGTAACGCGTGAGAATCTAGCTTCAGGTCGGGGACAACCACTGGAAACGGTGGCTAATACCGGATGTGCCCCAAGGGGTAAAAGATTTATTGCCTGAAGATGAGCTCGCGTCTGATTAGCTAGTAGGTGTGGTAAGAGCGCACCTAGGCGACGATCAGTAGCTGGTCTGAGAGGATGATCAGCCACACTGGGACTGAGACACGGCCCAGACTCCTACGGGAGGCAGCAGTGGGGAATTTTCCGCAATGGGCGAAAGCCTGACGGAGCAATACCGCGTGAGGGAGGAAGGCTCTTGGGTTGTAAACCTCTTTTCTCAGGGAAGAACACAATGACGGTACCTGAGGAATCAGCATCGGCTAACTCCGTGCCAGCAGCCGCGGTAATACGGAGGATGCAAGCGTTATCCGGAATGATTGGGCGTAAAGCGTCCGCAGGTGGTGATGTAAGTCTGCTGTCAAAGCGTCTAGCTCAACTAGATACAGGCAGTGGAAACTACATGACTAGAGTGCGTTCGGGGCAGAGGGAATTCCTGGTGTAGCGGTGAAATGCGTAGATATCAGGAAGAACACCGGTGGCGAAAGCGCTCTGCTAGGCCGCAACTGACACTGAGGGACGAAAGCTAGGGGAGCGAATGGGATTAGATACCCCAGTAGTCCTAGCCGTAAACGATGGATACTAGGCGTGGCTTGTATCGACCCGAGCCGTGCCGTAGCTAACGCGTTAAGTATCCCGCCTGGGGAGTACGCACGCAAGTGTGAAACTCAAAGGAATTGACGGGGGCCCGCACAAGCGGTGGAGTATGTGGTTTAATTCGATGCAACGCGAAGAACCTTACCAAGACTTGACATGTCGCGAATTGAGGTGAAAGCTTCAAGTGCCTTCGGGAGCGCGAACACAGGTGGTGCATGGCTGTCGTCAGCTCGTGTCGTGAGATGTTGGGTTAAGTCCCGCAACGAGCGCAACCCTCGTTTTTAGTTGCCAGCATTAAGTTGGGCACTCTAGAGAGACTGCCGGTGACAAACCGGAGGAAGGTGGGGATGACGTCAAGTCAGCATGCCCCTTACGTCTTGGGCTACACACGTACTACAATGCTCCGGACAGAGGGCAGCGAGCTAGCGATAGCAAGCAAATCCCGTAAACCGGAGCTCAGTTCAGATCGCAGGCTGCAACTCGCCTGCGTGAAGGAGGAATCGCTAGTAATTGCAGGTCAGCATACTGCAGTGAATTCGTTCCCGGGCCTTGTACACACCGCCCGTCACACCATGGAAGCTGGCAACGCCCGAAGTCATTACTCCAACTGTCAAAAGAGGAGGATGCCTAAGGCAGTGCTGGTGACTGGGGTGAAGTCGTAACAAGGTAGCCGTACCGGAAGGTGTGGCTGGATCACCTCCTTTTAGGGAGACCTAATCCACTCAAAAATCGAAAGCAAATAGTAAATAGATGATTGAGATGGTCAAACCTAGGTCGGTCGCAACTATTTGTGAAGAGCTTTCAAACTATATTTGGTTCGATATGGGCTATTAGCTCAGGTGGTTAGAGCGCACCCCTGATAAGGGTGAGGTCCCTGGTTCGAGTCCAGGATGGCCCACCTGAAAAAAGTTAGGAGTAAACAGTAAAAAGTTAAGAGTATAAAAACTCATAACTAAGAACTAAAAACTCATAACTAGTTATCTGGGGGTTTAGCTCAGTTGGTAGAGCGCCTGCTTTGCAAGCAGGATGTCAGCGGTTCGAGTCCGCTAACCTCCACCTGTAAAAAGTAGAGAAAAAATTCAGCAACATGACATTGAAATAGTGATGTCAGACTGCTGGGAATAAATCTCAGCCAGAACCTTGAAAACTGCATAGTAACGCGAAAATAGCAGGCAGACACAGACATTCAAATAATTGAAGAGATTGTGTATGCAGTGGTGAACACCAATTGTTGAAAGTGGTCAAGCTAATAAGGGCTGACGGTGGATACCTAGGCACACAGAGGCGAAGAAGGACGTGGTTACCGACGAAAAGCTCCGGGGAGTTGGAAGCAAACATTGAGCCGGAGATATCCGAATGGGGCAACCCAAGTTACAGCCTGTTGAATATATAGACAGGTATGAGCGAACCTAGCGAACTGAAACATCTTAGTAGCTAGAGGAAAAGAAATCAATAGAGATTCCCTAAGTAGTGGTGAGCGAACGGGGAA